>NZ_CP012502.1:0-2400000 GCF_001721685.1 Salisediminibacterium beveridgei
GTTTGTACCTTTCCTTGAATGCTGTTCAGAAGATGTGTCTGCCGGTGATCATCAAGTTCTGAAAGCACATCGTCCAATAAAAGGATTGGATATTCGCCCGTCTTTTCGTGAATGAGTTCAATTTCAGCCAACTTCACAGACAATGCCGTCGTCCGCTGTTGCCCCTGTGAACCGTAGGTCTGCACATTGCGGCCGTTAACGAGAAAGATCAGATCATCCCTGTGAGGTCCGACAACGGTTGTTCCTCTTCGGGCTTCCTGATCCTTCACCTCTTCAAGCTGACCCGAAAATACGGAACGGATCGTCTCTAATTCATCTGTTTCAGTGGTTTTGATCGTTGAATCATACTGAAGGGTCAACGTCTCTTCCCCTCTGCTGATTTCAGTATGAACCGGTCGTGCCCATCCTTCGAGTTTACGAAGAAATCCATACCGCTTGTAAACAACTTCTGCGCCTGCATTGACAAGCTGTTCTGTCAGCACATGCCACATCCCTTCGTCAAAAGCAGTCTGTTTTTGCTGAACCTGCTTCAGCCATTGATTCCTTTGTTTCAATATCTTGTAATATTGGGACAAATAGTATAAATACACGGTGTAAATTTGCCCCATTTCCATATCCAGAAAGCGACGTCTGAGCTGCGGACTCCCTTTCACAAGTGCCAGATCTTCCGGAGCAAACATGACGATCGTGCATGCGCCAATGTAGTCGGACAATCGCTTTTTTTCCAACCCGTTCAGCTTCACTTTTTTTCCCCGTGACGAGAACATCATTTCCATTTTCATGGCCCCGTAACGGTTTGTCAATGCGCCTTCCACCCGTGCAAACGGCTGATCCCAGCGAATCAGTTCTTTATCTTTCGATGTACGGTGAGATCTTGCCATCGCCAGAACATAGATGGCTTCCATCACGTTCGTCTTGCCATGGGCGTTCTCTCCGATAAAAACATTTACCCGGTTCTCAAATGCAAGGTGCAAGGTGTCGTAATTCCGGTAATCCGTTAACAGTAATTTGTTAATATGCACGGATCAAATGTCCATTCACGGTGCTTTTGACGCTTCAATCAGGATCGTGGATTGACTGTCTACGAGGATCTGGTCACCGGGATACAGTTTTCTGCCGCGCCTTGTTTCCCGTTCGTTCTCGTCATTGATGAAAACGGGAATATCATTCAAAAACCACTTTGCTTCTCCGCCGGAACTGATCATTGCGGTCTCTTTGAGCATCTGTCCCAAGGTCATATACTCCGTTGTAATTGTAATCCGTTCTTCCACTCGACTTCACTCACTTCCCAGGCTTTACTGTTTTTATCATGACCCTTTCAAAATTCAAAAACGTCTTCCTACTGTCTCTCAACGTGTAAAATAGCTTTCGCACAGTGATCAGCGAAAGCCATACAGCATCATGTATGAATCATCTGTCGTTTATCCAAAAGAAATTGCGAACAAATTAAGTCACTTTATATTGTACTAAAAATCTGCACAAAACGCCAATGGACTTTTCAATGTTTTACAGTATCACCTTCTTGATTTGATGAACTGGAATAATCACTGATGACTGATTGTCGAAAGCGTTTGTGATTCTTACGATCTCCGCTTTCCATCAATCTTAAAAAATCCCATAAAAGGAAAATCCTCTCTGAGGAAAACCCAGAGAGGAACGAATAGAACCAGATATTAACAGATCAATACGTACGGACCGGACTGAACAAGTGAAGCATGTGATCACGGTCAACTGGTTTCAGAACAAACGGACTCATTGCACCGGTGAAGTTGATGACGATCTCCGTCGCTTCAACGACTTTCAATGCATCAATCATATTTTTTCCGTTGAATGAAATGCGGAGTTCATCCCCTTCGTAGCTGAGTGTGCTCACCTGTTCAGTGACCTTTCCTACCTCCGGGGTGACCGATGTAATTTCCAGGTTTCCATCTTCCACGTTTTTCACATGTACGACATTGTTTTTTCCTTCTCTCGAAAGGAGTAATGCCCGTTCGATCGCATCAAGCAGTTTTTTCACTTCAAGCTTCACCGCTGTTTTACTCTCCGTTGGGATCATATTTTTAGTTGCAGGATAATTACCTTCAAGCAAGCGGGAATAGAGAAGCAAATGTTCACTTTTGAAAAGAATCTGACTGCCGGTCACGACGATATCAATCAATTCGTCACTGTCTTCAAGGACTTTATTTAATTCGTTCAATGTTTTGCCTGGAATGACAACATTGGAGAACGTGACGTCATTCTCGTTATCGGTAACTTGCGCATGGCGCATGGCCAATCGATGACTGTCTGTTGCAGTACAGGTTAAAAGGCCATCTTCAAGGTTCCAGTGAATACCCGTCAAGATAGGTCGGGTTTCGACAGTGGAAACGGCAAACGCCGTCTGACGAATCATGCTTTTTAGTAAATTTTTAGGTACGCGGAATATATTTTCTTCTTCGATGTCAGGAAGTCTTGGGTATTCACTCGGATCAATTCCGTTCAGGTTAAAAACGGATCCTCCTGAAGTGACTTGGGCAATAAATTGATCATTCACCGCCAACTCTACCGTATTTTCAGGGAGTTTCTTGATCATGTCGCTGAAAAAGCGGGCCTGAAGGACAATCGATCCTTCCTCTTGTATCGATACCAGTTCATCGCCGTCTTTCTCTTTCGGAATAAACGCTTCGATCGACAGATCTGAATCACTTCCCGTCAGTGTGATCCCGTCCTGATCAGCTACGATTTTAATTCCGCTCAGAATCTGAATGGTCGTTCTTGGGGAAATGGCTTTTGCTACGTCCTGTACGCTTTGCACAAATACGTCCCGCTGGATACTGAATTTCATGGTTGATTCCCTCGCTTTCATTCTCTTGTGAAATGTAGGCCGTCAGATTGTGACGGTATATATTAATTATTAGTAATGCTTTTAACCCGTAATAGTACTAGGGGCTGTTAACATGTGGATAAGTGCAATAAAAACCTTGATATAAAAGAATTGGAGCGTGTGGACAACGTGTGCATAACTTGTGGTTGTTTCCAGCTGGTTATCCACAGGGTTAACTGCGGAGCTTTTCGGTGATCTCCCGGACATGCTGCTGCAGTTCTTCATCATCTGCAAATAATCGGCTGATTTTTTCATGCGCATGTATCACAGTGGTGTGATCCCGCTTACCAAATTCAGCCCCAATCTTCGGCAATGAACTCTCCGTCATTTCCCGCGACATATACATGGCAATTTGTCTCGGATAAGCAACGGTTTTAGTTCTTTTCTTCGCCTTCATTTCCTCAACCCGGATATCAAAGTGATCTGCCACTGCCTGTTGAACGGATTGAATCGTCACTTTTTTTGGCTTGGCATTTGGAATAATATCTTTCAAAGCAACTGCTGCAAGATCTGCGTTCATGTCTTGATTGATAAGTGAAGAATAAGCGACAACGCGAATGAGCGCACCTTCGAGTTCCCGGATATTGGTGTCGATCTGATTGGCAATGTAATTCATGACTTCCTTCGGGATATCGAGGTTCTCTGCTTTTGCCTTCTTCCTGAGAATCGCAATTCGTGTTTCGAGATCAGGTGGTGTGATATCGGTAATCAGTCCCCATTCAAACCGCGAACGCAGGCGATCCTCGAGAGTAGGTATCTCTTTTGGCGGACGGTCACTGGAAATAATAATTTGTTTCCGCTCTTCATGAAGTGCATTGAAGGTGTGAAAGAATTCTTCCTGTGTCTG
The DNA here is from genome assembly GCF_001721685.1 of Salisediminibacterium beveridgei. Lineage (GTDB taxonomy): Bacteria > Bacillota > Bacilli > Bacillales > Salisediminibacteriaceae > Salisediminibacterium > Salisediminibacterium beveridgei. The sequence continues at coordinate 3,711 of NZ_CP012502.1, forward strand.
TTCTTTCCCGGCCAGAAACTGAATGTCATCGATGAGAAGGACGTCGACATTCCGGTATTTGTTCCGAAAATCGACGGCTTTATTATCACGGATGGAATTAATGAATTCATTTGTGAATTTTTCCGATGAGAGATAAACCACTTTCGCATCGGGATTGTGATCAACGACGTAATGGCCGATGGCATGCATCAGATGTGTTTTTCCAAGTCCGACGCCCCCGTAAATGAAAAGCGGGTTATAAGCTTTTGCCGGTGCTTCCGCTACGGCAAGTGAAGCTGCATGGGCAAAGCGGTTACCGCTGCCAATGACGAATGTATCAAAGGTATACTTTGTGTTGAGCATATGTTTTGTCGTTTCGCCATTTTCAAGATCTTCCGGCATCACCCGCGGTTTTGTTTTTTCTTCAAATGCCGGATCCTGGGTTTCGTCTTTTGGCAAAATAAATTTGGCTTCAAGCTCTGCGCCGGTTAATTCATATAACGTTTCCGTCAGAATACTGAAGTACCGATTTTCCAGCCAGTCACGAGCAAATTCATTAGGCGCGATGACTGTAATGGTGTTTGACCCCTGATCGATCGAGTCGACCACGGTGTATTTGAACCAGGTATCGAAGCTTGGTTTACTTACTTTCTCTTCGATTTTCGTCAATACCTGATCCCATAGATCGTTTAGATTTTCCAAGTCAGTGCCCCTCCTTTGCTATACGTGAGTCACAAAAAAGTTGAACATACGGAAGGATGCTCAACTTTTGTTTAACTCGTTTGCATGCTCATACATATTTATTTATCCCCAGACATTGATGTATTTTCCTATAATAGAAGGAGATCAATCCGTCCTCATCATCCACACAGGTGTGGATAAAACGAGTAAGAGGCTGTGTAAATCTATCCACAATGTTGTGCACAGGTGTGGATAGATTTATTGTACCACAGTTAATTGCAGGGAAAAAACAAGATTATAATAACAGATAAATGCTTAACAGACAACGGTTCATCATGGTTATCCACATAATTCAACAGGTTGTGGTGAAAAGTTGTCCACAGCACATGATATTGTGTATAAACTGTTCAGCAAGCTGTGGAGTAATTTGTTTCAGCGGGTAAAACTATCCACAGGTTCAATCACAAGCGATTCAGGTTACTTTTTCTAACGTGTGTATAAGCAGTCTCACGTAAAAAAGACTTCTTCTTTCAGGGAACCGTAAAACAAAACGGACTTGACAATTTATATACTGGCTCATATAATTTACAAGGATGTCTGTATCCGTTCTGGCCTTATCGGTCAATCAGTTCAGGCAGGGTGAAAATACATCTGATCAGCTTGGATGAAAAATCATAAACATAATTTTCAGGAGGTGGAATAAATGGGTAAACCAACGTTCAATCCAAACAACCGTAAACGAAAAAAGGTACATGGTTTCCGTCAGCGTATGTCTACAAGCAATGGCCGTCGCGTACTTGCCAGTCGTCGCCGTAAGGGAAGAAAGGTACTGTCTGCGTAAATCTAAGCCACTGATTCAGTTTGCCTTTCTGTTCGTTGTAAGCAGATGGGGCAACGGAATTGGCGTGTTCAGAAACCAGATCATCACCATTCCTCATCTATGAGTGAGTGGTATCGATCTGGTTTTCTTTTTTTGAATGAACCAATTTGCTGTTCTATGATGAAATACACTTGGCTTCAGGGCCTTGTTTCTTTATACTGTAGGTTGACGGAAGGTCAATTTGGATGATGACTGAATGACAGATCTGTCATGGATGAATGAGGTGCAATGGACGCATGAAAAAGGAACATCGTCTTCGAAAGAATGAAGATTTTCAAAGCGTATTTAAATCTGGAAAGTCTGTTGCCAACCGGCAGTTTGTCGTTTATACACTGGCAAAACCAGGACAGGGACCATCCCGTTTTGGTCTGTCGATCAGTAAAAAAATCGGTAACGCGGTGACACGAAACCGCATCAAGCGGCTCGTGAAGGAAGTGATCCGGCTGCAGATTCATGAGATGCCATCAGACATGGATGTTGTGATTATCGCGAGAAAGCCAGCAGCAGCGATGGATTTTCATGACATTAAGAAATCCATCAGACATGTGTTTCAAATAGCGGGTCTGATGAAACGGATCGATCATTCCAGGAAACGGTAAAACGAGGTGTACGATGCTAAAGCAAATTGCAATCGGGATCATCAGATTCTACCAGCAGTACATATCACGCTATACGCCTCCGAGTTGCAGATTCTATCCGACCTGCAGTCAATATGGTGTGGAGTCCATTGAGCGTTTCGGTTTTTTCAAAGGTGGTTTCATGACACTGTTTCGAGTGCTGAAGTGCAACCCGTTTCACCCTGGCGGTTTTGATCCTGTTCCTGAAAAGAAACAAAAGCACGATCATCATAAAAAATGATGTCTACGTTCAGATCCGGATCGGCAGAAGCAATCTGATTCAGACTGACATGGATAAATAAACTGAAATGAAAAGAAGAGATAGGGGGACCTGAAAAGTGTTGAAAAGGTTTAGTGTAATAACCCTGTTAATCGGGATGACACTCTTAATGACGGGGTGTTTTAACATCGATCAGCCGATTACGGATGGAGGAGACGGGATTTGGGATCCGTTTTTCGTCTATCCATTATCGTGGCTGATGACAACCATTGCCGAATTTTTCAATAACAGCTACGGTATTGCGATTATTATCGTCACAATCATTTTGCGTATTTTGATTTTGCCACTGATGATTAAGCAGACGAAAAGTACAAAAGCGATGCAGGCGATTCAGCCGCAAATGAAAGAACTTCAGCAAAAATACAGTGCAAAAGACAAGAAAACGCAGGAAAAACTGCAGCAGGAAACAATGGCCCTTTTCCAGGAACATAAAGTGAATCCGTTGGCCGGTTGTTTACCGATTTTTGTTCAGATGCCGATTCTGATTGCGCTATATCATGCAATAATCAGGACGCCGCAGATTAATCCTGGTATTGATGAACGTTATACAGGTGTATTTGATCCGCAGCAGTTTCTATGGTTTGAACTGGGGAGTTCGGATCCATACTTTATTTTACCGCTTGTAGCCGGTGCAACCACGTTCATTCAGCAAAAAATGATGATGATCCAGGACAACCCGCAGATGAAAGTCTTACTGTATGTGATGCCGCTTATGATTATGGCATTTGCAGCATTCTTCCCGGCAGCACTTGCATTGTATTGGGTAATTGGTAACCTCTTTATGATCGTACAGACGCAATTTATTACCGGACCGAATGTGGGGAAGACAGAGGAACAGAAGAAAGAAGAAGAACAGGCGAAAAAAAAGAATACCCAGGGTTCCGGAAATAAGAAAAAGGCGAAATCAGGGGGAGCGAAGAAAAAGTGAAAAAAGTGACTGTATCAGGAAAAACCGTTGAGGAAGCAGTGCAGGCAGGACTCGAACGGCTGAGTGCGGAGGCCGGTCAAGTGGACTACGCAGTGATCGAAGAAGCTCAAAGAGGGTTTTTAGGTATTTTGGGTGGGAAACCAGCTGTCATTGAGATGTCACTGAAACCCGATCCGATAAAAGAAGCCAAGATGTTTTTGCGAGACACCATTGATAAAATGGGGATCACGGCGAGCATTGATTCAGAAGAACGTGAAGAAGGCACGTATTTAACCATCAGCGGTGCAGACATTGGTGTACTGATTGGAAAACGTGGACAGACACTCGATTCGTTACAGTACTTAGTGAATCTGGTGGCGAATCGCTATTCTGAGAACTATTTTAAAATCTACCTTGATGCTGAAGGCTACCGACAGCGGCGCAAAGAAGCCCTGGAAACATTGGCAGAGCGTCTCAGTCAAAAAGCGGTAAGAACACGTCGGGAAGTAAAACTTGAACCGATGAATGCCCATGAGCGAAAGATTATTCATACGGCACTTCAAACGATCGATACGGTTTCTACGTATTCGGAAGGTAAAGAGCCACACCGCCGAATCGTCGTCGTTCCGAAATAAATCAGTTTTTCACTTAGCTCAGGAGCTGTTCCCAACATGGGAGCGGCTCTTTTTTTATCCTTTAAGAATGTTTAACTTTGTTAAAGGAGTAAAGAATCAGTGAAACTCAGGCTTTCGATACTGGATGGGCGATCAACCTTATTTTCTCTGGTACAGTTATCCACAATCAATAAGAAAGATCCTATTATGATGACATTGTCCACATGTGGATACTTTTCATTTTCGCAAAACTGTGTTAATCTGTTTTACTGGTATTATGATCGTTATCCACAACGTAAAGCTGTGGATAGCATGCTGTGACAAAGCACAGCAGTGGAGGGATAGCAAATGGAAATGGATACAATTACCGCGATATCGACACCAATGGGGGAAGGAGCCATTGGCATTGTCAGGATCAGCGGGGAAGAGGCACTGACGATTGCCGATCGGCTCTACCGAGGTAAAATGCAACTGAAAGAAGCAGATAGTCATACCATAAATTATGGTCACATTCTGGATCCGGATTCGGGTCTGGTCGTAGAAGAAGTGATGGTTTCTGTTTTGAAGAAACCAAAAACGTATACGAAAGAGAATATGGTTGAAATCAACTGTCACGGCGGATTAACCAGCGTGAACCGGGTTTTGCAGTTGATTTTGAATCAGGGAGCACGACTTGCGGAACCTGGAGAATTTACGAAACGGGCATTCTTGAATGGTCGAATTGATTTATCGCAGGCCGAGGCGGTGATGGATCTGATCCAGGCGAAGACTGATCGTGCAATGAATGTTGCGATGAAACAGGTGGAAGGAAAACTGTCCAAGCGTATTCAGATACTCAGGCAAACACTGTTGGAGACAGTTGCTAATGTGGAGGTAAATATCGATTATCCGGAGTATGATGCTGATGAAATGACACTGGAGCTGTTAAAAGAAAAATCCGCGCAGGTCCAAAATGAAATCGGACGTCTGTTGAGAACGGCAGAGCAGGGGAAAATTCTCCGTGATGGCTTGGCTACAGTCATTATCGGCAGACCGAATGTCGGGAAGTCTTCTTTACTGAATAGCCTGGTTCATGAAAACAAAGCGATTGTGACTGATGTACCAGGAACGACACGGGATGTGATTGAAGAATATGTGAATATCCGGGGGATCCCTTTAAAATTATTGGATACAGCAGGGATCCGGGACACAGAGGATGTAGTGGAACGATTGGGGGTACAACGGTCAAGGCAGTTAATGATTGATGCAGAACTGATCTTGTTTGTTGTAGACTATAATGAAGAACTGACGAACGCCGACGTGGAATTGTTCAACCTTGTGAAGGATCAGGACACCATCGTCATCGTGAATAAGCGGGATCTGGATGAAAAAATCAATATGGACGAAGTGAAGGCATTGGCAGGAGAGCATCCAATTCTCACCACTTCTTTAGTGATGGATGAGGGAGTAGACGAATTGGAGGAAGCGATCCGTGATCTTTTCTTCCAGGGGGATTTGGATTCAGGGGATTTATCCTACGTCTCCAATGCCCGCCATATCGCACTTCTCCATCAGGCTGATCAGGCAATAACAGAGGCGTTGACAGCAGTAGACGACGGGATGCCCGTCGATATGGTACAAATTGATATCACCAAAGCCTGGGAATTGTTGGGTGAAGTGATTGGTGATAGTGTTCATGAAAGTCTCATCGACCAGCTGTTTGCTCAGTTTTGTCTCGGCAAATAAGCTGTCGAATTAAAGGAGGAAATACCATGAGTTATTTCGGAGGAAAATATGATGTGATTGTAATCGGTGCCGGTCATGCCGGTGTGGAAGCAGGTCTTGCATCTGCCCGTATGGGTGCGGATACGCTCATGTTGACACTGAATCTCGACGCCGTTGCGTTTATGCCATGTAACCCGTCTGTCGGAGGACCGGCAAAAGGCATTGTCGTCAGGGAAATTGATGCCCTCGGCGGTGAAATGGCTCGTAATATTGATAAAACGCATATCCAAATGCGGATGCTGAACACAGGAAAAGGGCCTGCTGTGAGAGCACTTCGTGCACAGGCAGATAAATTTATGTACCAGCATGAGATGAAACAAGTCATCGAAGAGACCGAGAATCTGTTACTTCGCCAGGGTATGGTGGAAGAACTCATCGTGGAAGAGGATGAGGTGAAGGGTGTAATTACGCAGACAGGTGCCCGTTATGAAGCGGAGACGGTGGTGATTACTACTGGGACGTATTTACGGGGAAAAGTGATCCTTGGCGAACTCTCCTATGATAGTGGACCAAATAACATGCAACCATCTGTTAATTTATCGCATAATTTGAAAGAATTAGGTTTTGACATGGTACGTTTCAAAACAGGAACCCCGCCAAGAGTGAATGGCAATACCATTGATTACACGAAAACAGAAATACAGCCAGGTGATGATATTCCAAGAGCCTTTTCTTATGAAACAACAAAGTTCATCACAGATCAATTACCGTGCTGGTTGACTTACACGAGCCCGGAGACCCACGAACTGATCAACGCTAATCTGCATCGTTCTCCGATGTATTCAGGGATGATCGAAGGAACCGGACCAAGATACTGTCCATCAATCGAAGATAAAATTGTTCGATTTAATGATAAACCGAGACACCAGATTTTCCTGGAACCAGAAGGTCGAAACACGCAGGAAGTCTATGTACAGGGGTTGTCCACCAGTCTGCCGGAGGACGTGCAGCATAATATTTTGAAAACCGTACCAGGGCTTGAGTCGGTCAAAATGATGCGACCTGGTTACGCAATCGAATACGATGCCATCGTCCCGACCCAGTTGTGGCCAAGTCTTGAGACAAAACGCGTAGCAGGTTTATTTACTGCAGGACAAATCAATGGTACGAGCGGATATGAAGAGGCAGCCGGTCAGGGAGTTATGGCAGGGATCAATGCGGCCCTGAAAGTACAGAAGAAGGAACCATTGATTCTCGATCGTTCCCAGGCATATATCGGGGTATTGATTGATGACCTTGTAACGAAGGGAACGGACGAACCGTATCGGTTGCTTACATCCCGGGCTGAATACCGGTTATTGCTCAGGCATGATAATGCAGATCTCCGTCTTACGGAAAAAGGATATGAAATCGGTTTGATCTCAGAAGATCGATTTGCTGAATATGAAGCAAAAACAAAAGCGATTCAAAAAGAGATCAAACGACTTCGTAAAGCAATCATCAAAGCGACGCCGGAGGTAAACCGGGTTGTTGAAGGTGCAGGAGCCTCCCCGTTGAAAGAAGCGTTGAGTGCAGATGTGCTGATTAAGCGACCGGAATTATCCTACGAGCATATTCAGGCACTTGCTCCTTCAGATGCACCGCTTTCAGATGATGTAAAGGAACAGGTGGAAATACAAATCAAGTATGAAGGGTACATTTCAAAGCAGTTGGAACAAGTAGAACGTTCGTTGAAAATGGAAAACCGTAAAATCCCTGAGGACATTGATTACTTGTCGATCAGCGGATTGGCCATAGAGGCCCGTCAGAAATTGAACGAAGTCCGTCCGATTTCTGTTGGTCAGGCTTCAAGAGTGTCCGGTGTGAATCCTTCTGATATATCTGTCCTTCTTGTCTATTTGGAACAAGGCAGATTACAGCAAGTCAATTCACAATAAAGAGGTGCAGAGATGACAGAAAAGGAATTCAGACAAGCATTAGCTGAAAAAGGGATACAGTTGAATGATGAACAAATGGATCAGTTTAAAACCTATTATGAATTACTGATTGAATGGAATAATCGGATGAATTTGACGGCCATCACAGATAAAGAAGACGTGTATCTGAAACACTTTTATGACTCCATCTCCGCTGCTTTTCACGTCGACTTCAATCAAGCCTCATCTTTAATTGATATTGGAGCAGGTGCAGGGTTTCCTTCGATTCCTTTAAAAATTGTGTTTCCACACGTGGAGGTAACGATTGTTGATTCCTTAAAAAAGCGAATCACTTTTTTAGAGGCATTAGGAGATGCGCTTAAACTAGACCGTGTTTTATTTCTTCATGACCGTGCCGAAACTGCAGGTCGAAACCCTGAACTCCGCGATCAATTCGATATTGCCATCTCAAGAGCTGTCGCAAGGATGCCTGTCCTGACTGAGTTATGTATGCCTTTCGTAAAGCAAGGCGGTCAATTTATTGCTATGAAAGGCATGCAGGGCGAAGATGAATTGAAAGAGGCCGGTCGGGCAGTTCAAGCTTTGGGAGGTGCTCCTTCTTCATCGTATGCTTTTTCTCTTCCGGGTGATGACAGCGAACGGATCATCATTGTGACGCATAAAGAAAAAAAGACACCACGTAAATATCCTAGAAAACCAGGGACACCGAATAAGCAGCCCCTATCATGAGGGGCGTAAAACCCTTACGCCTTTAGGGTAGGGGATGTATGCCCTGATTACTTTGCTTGAACATAAAGCAAAATGGTACGGAACACAGGTTGTGTCAATAGGAAAACCTTCCCTTCAAACCAGCTCTGTTCATGCTGTGGCGATCGCAATAAAGACATGAAGAATCTTGCTTTGCGTGAATGGACGTGTCCAACGTGTCACACCCATTACGCTGGAGATTTGAACGCAAGTAAAAATATCGAAGCCGAAGCAATAAGACTTCTAACCGAAGGGATTTTGTGGTTAGCCTAATGAATTAGGGTTCGTTAGAACCCCGTACTTAGGAATCCGCTATGCTAAAGCCTGGCAGCAGTTCAAATTTTAATGAACGGTTAAAGATAAAAGAACGCACTCAATTTTTGATGAAAGCTGGATGAATTGGCTCGATTCACGTATACTGAAATACGTAGAGTAAATTCTGGATCGAATTGTTTCACGTGAAACAATTCAGTTTGACATTGTGTAATGTAAATGAAGGTGGTGCTCCCTTGAAACAATCATTTTCTAAGTGGCTTGGACTTGATGAACAAAATGAGGAGACAACAGAAGGAAAAGTCGAAGATGCGCTTGTCAGTAAAAACGAAGAAATACAGCAGATCCCTGTTAAAGACATTGTTCCAAACCCGTTTCAACCCAGATCGGTATTTAATGAAGATAAAATCGAAGAATTAGCGATGACATTGCATACACACGGCATGATTCAACCGATTGTTGTACGCCCTGGGCAGGATAATTTTGAAATCATTGCAGGTGAAAGACGATGGCGGGCAGTTCAAACACTGGGCTGGGAAACCATTTCTGCTGTTGTCAAAGAAATGAATGATACGAAAACGGCATCAATCGCCTTGATTGAAAACCTTCAACGGGAAGAATTGACCTCGATTGAAGAAGCGACAGCATATCAAAAACTGCTTGAACTGCATGGATTAACTCAGGAAAGTCTTGCACAGCGACTGGGGAAAGGTCAATCCACCGTTGCAAACAAACTTCGGCTATTGCAGTTAAGCGGGGAAGTGCAAGAAGCGTTAAAACAGCGAAAAATTACGGAACGGCATGCAAGAGCCTTGCTCGCCTTGAAGGATGAGACCCTTCAAATTAAAATCCTTGCGAATCTGATCGAATACGATTGGAATGTAAAACAGACAGAAGATGCTGTGAAACATGCGCTTCAGAAGCCGAAAAAAAAGAAAAAACCAAAAGTCAAAAGTGTCTCCAAGGATACACGTTTAGCAATGAATACCATTCGCCAATCAGTCGATATGGTAGCCAAAACAGGACTCAGTATTGATACCGATGAAGAAGATCATGAAGATTACATTCAGTTTACGATACGCATTCCTAAAAAATAAGTCCAGTGATGAATGAAAAAAGCCGTTCCACTAATCTGGAAGGGCTTTTTCATGCACGTTCATCGAAATAACCCGTTGTAGTAAAGTTGAAATATGAAGTCTTCCTTTTTCATGGTAAGATAAGTGGTAGCAGATCAAGCGAGCGAAATAGAAATAATTCTTGCTGAAACATGTTAAATCATTTCCGGGAATTGAGTTACATTAATTTGTAAAGGATTGACCGAACAAAATGGTCAAAAAGAATGCTAATTCTTTGATGGCGGCTGAAATGATAAAAGACAGCCTGTCAATAATCATCAACGAGTATCGCACAGAAATCATAGTAAGATAAGGCAGGTGAAAGCCCATGGGAAAAGTTATTTCAATTGCTAATCAAAAAGGCGGTGTCGGTAAGACAACGACTGCTGTAAACCTGAGTTCAGGTTTGGCTCATCAAGGAAAGAAGGTGTTAATTATCGATATCGATCCTCAAGGAAATACGACCAGCGGGATCGGTGTAGAAAAAGGAGATGTAGATCACTGTATCTATAATATTTTAGTTGAAGATATGAACGCGTCCGATGTGATTATTCCAACTTCAACAGATAACCTGTACATAGTCCCTTCAACTATTCAGCTTGCTGGCGCTGAAATTGAACTGGTTCCTACGATATCCAGGGAAGTGCGATTGAAAAATGCGATTAATGACATACGGGACCAATATGATTACGTGATTATCGATTGTCCGCCATCTCTTGGCTTGCTCACTTTGAACTCATTAACCGCTTCGAATTCAGTTTTGATTCCTGTACAGTGCGAGTACTATGCACTTGAAGGATTAAGTCAGCTTCTTAATACAGTTCGACTTGTTCAAAAACATTTAAACCACGAGTTGGAGATCGAGGGTGTGTTATTAACCATGTTTGATGCACGGACTAATTTAGGCATTCAAGTCATTGAAGAGGTGAAAAAATACTTTCACGAAAAGGTCTTTCATACAATCATTCCGCGTAATGTAAGATTAAGTGAAGCACCGAGCCATGGGGAATCGATCATTTCATATGATCCACGATCCAGAGGTGCGGAAGTATACATTGATCTCGCGAAGGAAGTGATTACTCATGGGTAAAGGACTGGGTAAAGGAATTGGAGCATTTTTCCCTGATTCAGAACGTTATGAAGAACACCAGGACAAAGGAAGCGATCAAATAAAGCTGAAGGATCTGCGACCGAATCCGTATCAACCAAGGAAACATTTTGATGATGAAGCCATTGATGAACTTAAACAATCTATTGAGCAACATGGTGTTTTACAGCCGATTGTTGTAAGAAAGAGCATTAAAGGTTATGAAATTGTTGTCGGTGAACGGCGTTATCGCGCTGCAAAACTGGCGAAGCTAGAAACCATCCCAGCCATTGTCCGTGATCTGACTGATGATGAAATGATGGAACTGGCGCTGATTGAAAATTTACAGCGTGAGGATCTGAATCCACTCGAGGAAGCAAAAGCTTATAAAAAGCTGATGGAACATTTGAGTCTTACACAGGATCAGTTATCAGCAAAACTGGGGAAAAGCAGGCCGCATATCGCAAACTATTTACGTTTGCTTCAAGCACCACAAATTGTGCAGCAATATTTACAGGAAGAAAAAATATCAACGGGTCATGCGCGAGCATTGCTTGGGTTAAAAGATGAACAAAAACTCTCTCCTTTATTACAAAAAACGATAAAAGAGCAGTGGAGTGTCCGCCACCTGGAATCAGTGGTTCAGGAAATGAATGAGAATGTTTCACGTGAAACAATTCAACCAAAGGAAAAAATGAATCCTTATTTAAAAGATCGGGAAACGTTTTTAAAATCATACCTGGGTACGAATGTCTTGATTAAACCGGGTAAGAAAAAGAGTAAGATCGAAATTGATTATTTCAGTGACGATGATCTTGAACGAATCGTGTCTTTACTGGGAGCCGAAAATACCGAGGAATAGCGATGGAAGCGTAAGTTGTAAGCATACTTACGCTTTTTAACACGAAATAAGTGCTCATATCGATCGGGAGGTGAAAAAATGATTTACTTTGATCATGCTGCCTCTAGTTTTCCTAAACCGGAGGCAGTCAGTGCAGCAGTGGCAAAGGCTATTAATGATTTTGGTGCTAACCCAGGCAGGGGGGGACATAAACTGTCGAGGCAGGCAGGAGAAGTTATTGATGAGGCGCGAAAGGCGCTTCAAACCATGTTTGATGCGCCCAAAAAAGAAAAAGTACTGTTCACAAACAATGCGACTTATGCATTGAATCAAATCATACAAGGCGTTCCATTTGCTCCGGGGGATCATATCATTATGACCGTATATGAACACAATTCTGTCAGCAGACCAGTGCAACGCTTGAAAAAAGAAAAGAATATCGAGGTTTCTGTCATTGCACCTGATACGCATGATGGCTGGGTGCAAGAAGTGAAGAATCACCTTAGAACTGATACACGCTTGGTCATTGTCACGCACGGCTCAAATGTAACTGGCGATATCATTCCGATCAGGGAGATTGGGCAATTGCTGAAAGATCACCCGGCGTGGTTTGCAGTGGATGCAGCACAAACAGCCGGCGTGTTGCCCATCTCCATGAAAGAGGATCATATAGATCTTCTGGCATGTGCAGGGCACAAAGGATTACTTGGCCCACAGGGGACTGGGGCGCTGCTGGTGAGTGAACAAGTGTCACTCACCCCAATCGTAACTGGTGGTACGGGAACCAACTCTGAGGCAATTGAACAACCGGAGGAATGGCCTTATGGTTATGAGAGTGGGACACTTAACACACCAGGTATTGCCGGGCTGCTAAAAGGTGTGGAAGCCGTCAATGAACAGGGTTATGAAAGGATTTCGAGTCATGAAGAAGGATTGGCTAAGTATCTTGTTTCAGAATTAAAAGAGATCTCTGCCTTGGAGGTCATTCATCCGCTGCAGGCGGGAACCCGACTCGGTGTCGTATCTGTGAAAACAGATCCTTTGAACAGCCATGAAATTGCCATGATTCTTGATGAACACTACGACATTGCATGCAGGGCAGGGCTTCACTGTTCTCCTCTGGTACATGACTATCTCGGCACGACAGAAAACGGACTGTTGAGATTCAGCTTCGGATTGTATAATACAATGAATGAGATCGATCTATTGATTACAGCGTTGAAAGAAATCTCAGAACACATGATGGAATAGGGGACGCAGATGGTATTATTCGGGACACTTGTAAACGGTCTGGCGATTGTAGTGGGTGCCTGGATCGGAGTTAAAATCAAAGGATTTTCAACTTCTATGCAGGAAACAGTTATGAAAGCAATCGGTCTGGCCGTCATCGTACTTGGTTTCACAATGGCTTTGGAAGGACAGACGTTTTTAATTGTGATCTTAAGTCTTGCAGTTGGAGCAATACTCGGTGAAAGATTTCAACTTGAGGGGAAATTGAATCAACTCGGACAGGTTATGGAACGACGCATGAAGAAATATGGTGGTGACGGCAGATTTGCAGAAGGGTTTGTTGCTGCAACTTTATTGTTTGTCGTTGGCGCGATGGCGATTATCGGCGCATTAGACAGTGGTTTTCGGCAGGATCATTCCGTTCTGCTGACGAAATCGATGCTGGACGGGTTCTCATCCATCGTGTTTGCTGCAGCCATGGGCATAGGTGTTATGTTCTCGGCTATTCCTGTCGTATTGTATCAAGGAAGCATCGCCTTATTGGCCACGTGGATTATCCGGATGATTCCTGAACAGCTCTTGGATTTAATGATTGCCGAGATCACGGCGGTTGGTGGGGTCATGATCATGGCAATCGGGTTGAACCTGTTGGGAATCGAAAAAATAAGGGTAGCCAATTTGCTGCCTGCATTAGTCATTGCGATCATTTTTGTGTTGGGCACTCATATGTTGATATAACAATGAAAGGGGAATAAACATGGCAAAAGAACCGTTTGAACTGCACGACGTTGTTGAAATGAAAAAGGCTCATCCTTGTGGCACAAATGAATGGACCATCATCCGCATGGGGATGGATATTCGCGTAAAGTGCAACGGATGTAAACATAGTGTATTGATTCCCCGAAAAGAATTTGAGAAAAAAATAAAACGATTGATTCGAAAAGGTGCATAGTCTTGAAATAAGGTTGTCAAATCAGAGAATTGACGGCTATAATGGTTAAGTTGATTCAAAGCAATAGATAACGAAAGAGTCTGAATAAAAGGGAGTCGTATACGCATGGCTTTAACTACAGGAATTGTTGGTTTGCCGAATGTCGGGAAATCAACTCTATTTAATGCAATAACACAAGCAGGGGCGGAATCTGCGAATTATCCGTTCTGCACCATTGATCCGAATGTGGGTATTGTGGAAGTGCCGGATCCACGTCTGGATACCTTAACAAAAATGGTGGTACCGGACAAAACAGTTCCGACAGCGTTTGAATTTACAGATATAGCGGGCATTGTGGAAGGTGCCAGTAAAGGGGAAGGTCTCGGAAATCAATTTTTATCTCACATCAGACAAGTAGATGCGATATCGCATGTCGTACGATGTTTTTCTGATGATAATGTGACCCACGTCTCCGGCAGTGTGAACCCCATACGGGACATTCAGGTCATTAATCTTGAATTGATTCTCGCTGACATGGAATCCGTTGAAAAACGAATTGGAAAAGTTGAAAAAATGGCCCGGCAAAAAGATAAAGATGCCTTGTTCGAGTATGAGATACTCACGAAACTGAGAGAAGCTTTTGAAAATGAAATGCCTGCACGCAGTGTCGAATTTACAAATGAACAGGAAAAGCTTGTAGACGGCATGCATCTGCTCACACAAAAGCCTGTATTGTATGTTGCAAATGTCGGCGAAGACGAAATTACGGATGTTGATGCAAATGACTATGTTCAACAAGTAAGGGAGTTTGCAAAAGAAGAAAATTCTGAAGTCATTGTCATTTCCGCAAAAATTGAGGAAGAAATTGCCGAACTCGAGGGGGCCGAAAAACAGGAATTTCTCGATGATCTCGGTATCGAGGAATCCGGTCTGGACCAGCTCATTAAAGCCGCCTATAACCTTCTCGGCCTTGAGACGTTCTTTACAGCAGGTAAACAGGAAGTCCGCGCGTGGACCATTCGTCAAGGGACGCGTGCCCCGCAAGCTGCAGGTGTTATTCATACGGATTTCGAACGCGGCTTTATCCGTGCAGAGATCGTATCTTATAAGGATTTGACCGATAACGGATCTATGAATGCGGCAAAAGAAGCAGGGAAAGTACGATTGGAAGGGAAAGAGTATGTCATGAAAGATGGCGACGTAGTCCACTTCCGCTTTAACGTGTAAAAGCGGCCTCCCGTCCTTATATGACGGGAGGTTTTGCATCTGTTTAAACCCTTTGCCGGGAGCTTGAAAATAACTTTCAGAAGATGATGGGAAGCTCGGATTTTTCTTTCGTCATTCGCTCATAAATCTTGTGATTTCCTATTGTATCAAATGCTTCTGTCTGATATACTTATGTCTTGCGAGCAATTGGGTAGACGATTTGCTCCTTGCTCTTTCCCCATGCGGTCAGGGCCAAGTCCAAAAGGAGGTGACAGAACATGCGCAACTACGAAATTATGTACATTGTCCGTCCAGATATTGAAGAGCAGGCTGTCAAAGACACAGTCGAGCGATTCAACACGATCTTGACGACAAACGGCGCAGAAGTAACTGAAACGAAGGAGATGGGTAAGAAACGTCTTGCTTATGAAATCGATGATTTCACAGATGGTTTCTATGTACTTCTTCAGCTAAAAGCGAACAAAGATGCGTTGGATGAGTTTACACGATTAAGCTCGATCAACGATAACATGATTCGCTCAATCATCGTTCGAGAAGACGACTGATTCACTCATTTACGATATAAACAGGGAAACCTGAATCATGGTCAGGAGGAATCGGAATGATTAACCGTGTTGTCCTTGTGGGACGCTTAACGAAAGATCCTGAACTTCGCTATACGGCGAACGGGATCGCTGTTGCCACATTCACACTCGCCGTGAATCGGCCATTCTCAAACCAGCAAGGTGAGAGAGAAGCTGATTTCATCAACATTGTTGTTTGGCGAAAGCAAGCGGAAAACGTGGCGAATTTCCTGAACAAAGGAAGCCTCGCCGGTGTTGATGGACGGATGCAGACGAGAAATTATGAAAATAATGAAGGACGACGTGTTTACGTAACCGAAGTCGTTGGTGATAGTGTTCAGTTCCTAGAACCAAAAGGCGCCTCTTCCGGCGGTGGTCAAGGACAGCAACAGCAGCGTACAGCACCTCAGAACCAGGGTAATCAAGGTTACGGACAACAATCCGCTCCACCTCAAAACCAGAATCAAGGATATTCTCAAAATCAGAACAAGCAGCCTCAACAGGATAATGATCCGTTTTCCGGTGACGGGAAACCGATCGACATCAATGATGATGATTTGCCATTCTGATCCAACGCCTTTCAGATACTGAAAGTTGTTGAACACATCAATTTAAAGGAGGATTTAACATGGCACGTCGTGGTCGACCAAAACGCCGTAAGGTTTGTTACTTCACAGTAAATAAAATTACAAAAATTGACTATAAAGATACAGATTTGCTGAAGAAATTCATCTCCGAGCGAGGGAAAATTCTTCCTCGTCGAGTGACGGGAACGTCAGCAAAATATCAGCGTCAGCTGACTCGTGCAATTAAACGTTCACGAACAGTGGCATTACTGCCGTTTGTGACTGAATAATGCAATTAACCCTCCGGCTTGATGCCTGGAGGGTTTTTTACTACGATAGAAGCGTGCAGTTCAAGCATACAATGAGATGAGGAAAACATGATGACGCCCATTTGGAAAGATACAATAAAAGCATTACTGACTTATTTGGTTTTATTGAGCAGTGTTCTGTTCTTCCCCTTTATCGGAATTATACTTGCGGTGTTTGTTCCTGTACCACTCGCTTGGCTGACATACCGGCATGATTGGCGGCAGGGGACGATTACAGCGCTGATCTCTTCTTTATTGTTATCATTTATCTTCGGGCCATTTTCGTTGATTTTCACAATTCTCTTTGCATTGCCAGGTGTCTTGATGGGTCATTTCTTCAAACAGAAACGTTCAGCGTTCTCAGTGCTTGCCGGTGTTGGACTCAGTATTACGGCGGGTGTCGTATTACTTTATGCAGGAACGAACATCTTTTTGAACATCGATCCGGTTCAATCTTTTCAAACTGCAATGTATGAATCCGTGGAAACCTCTGAAAACATGATTGATGTTATGGATCCACAAAATGGGATGCTCGTTGAGGAAATGAAATCGTCTATCGATTACATCAGTGTGATCGCACCGTTTATTTTGGTAATGATCAGCGTGAGCTATTCGTTTCTGGTACAGTTGACATCAGGACATATCCTCCGAAAGGGCGGTCATGAGATTGTCAGATTCCCCCCTTTTCGAACCTGGGGGTTTCCTAAGGAGTTTATTTGGTATTATCTCGTCATTTTAATGTTGAGTTTTGTAACATTTGAATCGGGCAGTGCTGTTTTTATCGCAGTGGAAAATTTACTGCCGTTACTGCATATCATCATGACGATTCAAGGGCTTGCGTTTATTTTCTTTTATTTCAATTATAAAGGACGATCGATCACCTGGCCTGTCATCATTGTTATTCTTGCAGTCCTTTTGCCGATTTTCCTGCAACTGATTCGAATATTAGGTATAATTGATTTAGGATTTAACTTGCGAGAGCGAATGCAAGGAAGCGATTAGGAGATGTGACACATGCCGAATTTTTTAATGAAACGGTGGCACGGTTACCACGTAGTGACACTGGTAACGATGACTTCGATTTTGTCAGCGATCCTGACGTTTTATCAATGGCAGCTGGGTTTGATAGCATTTATTGCTGTAGCTGTCATCATTGCTTTGACGATTCGCGCACGTAATGAATTTGAGCATGATTTATCTGATTATATTTCCACATTGTCCTATCGGGTCAATAAAGCAGGAGAGCAGGCATTTACCCGCCTCCCCCTCGGAATTATTCTCTATAATGAAGAATATCAGATTCAGTGGGCCAATCCGTTTATGAATGAACTGCTCAAAGAGCAATTGACCGGAACCGCTTTGAAAGAGTTGTCTTCCGAAGTGTTTAAAGAGGTGAAAGAACAAGAGTCTGAAATCTATTCAGACCTGCAAGGGAAAGACTTCCGAATTATACATTTACCCAACGAACGTCTATTGTATTTCTTTGATGCAACCGAGGAGCTCGAATATAAGTTTTTGTACGAAATGGATAAGACGGTCATCGGATTGATTTTTCTTGATAATCTGGATGAAGTGACACGGGGGCTTGAGGATCAGGTTCGCAGTAAACTATTGTCACACGTCACAGACAGCATCAATAAATGGGCGAAGGCAAATGATATTCTCATCCGCAGGACATCTTCAGACCGCTTTATCGCGATCATGACAGAAGAAACACTGGAAAGCCTGGAGGAGAGTAAGTTTGTGTTGCTTGATGAAGTACGCGAGCGTACCCATGAGGAAAAAGTTGCGTTGACGCTAAGCATTGGCATCGGCAGTGGCGAAGACAGCCTTCGTGAAATGGGCGCTCTGGCACAGTCGAGTCTGGATCTTGCACTCGGTCGTGGGGGAGATCAGGTTGCCATTAAAGAAAGACAAGGGAAAGTCCGGTTTTACGGCGGCAAGACGAATGCCGTGGAGAAACGGACACGTGTCCGTGCCAGGGTGATTTCGCATGCCATAAGGGATTTTATTAAGGAAAGTGACCAGGTATATATCATGGGACATAAAAATCCCGACATGGACTCGATTGGTTCAGCGATTGGGATGGCAAAAATCGTGGAAACGAATGGGAAAGAAGCCTTTATTGTCATTGATCCGGATGATATGAACCATAACATCCGAAAACTTCTTGGAGAGATGGATGGCAATGAGCAGTTATGGCCACGCTTTATTAAACCATCTGAAGCAAGAGAACATGTGACAGAAGATACGCTCTTAGTTGTGGTGGATACCCACAAACCTTCTCTTGTTGTCGAACCGAGACTGATCGAGGAAGTCGAGCGGACGATTGTGATTGACCACCATCGGCGGGGTGAAGAATTCATTAATGACGCTGTGCTCGTTTATATGGAACCTTATGCATCTTCTGCAGCAGAGCTTGTCACAGAGCTTTTGGAGTATCAGACGAAAAACCCGAAACTGGGTGTTCTGGAATCTACGGCTCTCCTGGCCGGGATTATCGTCGACACAAAGAGTTTTGCGATCCGCACGGGAGCGAGAACGTTCGATGCTGCGTCCTACCTGAGAAGCAGGGGTGCAGACACGGTGCTGGTTCAGAAGCTGCTGAAGGAAGATCTTGCTGAATATGTGAAGCGTGCAAAACTCGTGGAGAACGCTTATATTTACAGCCACGGCATGGCCATTGCCAAAGGAGCGCCTGATGCTACCTATAATCAGGTGATCATTGCCCAGGCTGCTGATACGCTGTTAACCATGAATGATGTTGTGGCGTCTTTTGTCATTTCAAAACTGAAAGACGGCAGAGTGAGCATCAGTGCCAGATCGCTGGGGGATGTCAACGTTCAGGTGATGATGGAAAAACTCGATGGCGGCGGTCATTTAACCAATGCAGCAACCCAGATCGAGTCCGATTCGCTTGAAGAAGTGGAAGGCATGTTAAAAAAGAAGATCGATGAGTACTTTAATGACGGAGGCGATGAATCATGAAAGTGATCTTACTGAAAGATGTAAAAGGAAAAGGGCAAAAAGGGGAAGTCAAAGATGTACCTGAAGGGTACGCAAGAAATTACCTGTTTAAAAATAACCTGGCTGTCGAAGCGAGTAAGGGAAACATGAAGTCGCTCGAGAAGAAAAAAGAAAGTGAAAATCGTCAGGCAGAGAAAGAACTTGAAGCAGCGAACAAGATGAAAGAAGAACTCGAAAACATGACCGTAGAGCTGTCTGCGAAAGCGGGGGAGAAAGGCCGATTATTCGGAGCAGTAACGAACAAACAGATCGCTGAAGAATTGAATAAGAAAAACTATAAAATCGATAAGCGTAAAATCGACATGAATGAACCGATCCGTGCCCTCGGGTACACGAATGTGGTAGTCAAAGTGCACCCGGAAGTAACGGCGACAGTGAAGGTTCATGTGAAAGAGGTATGATGAAAAGCCATCTGAGCACCCGATTGTGTTCAGATGGTTTGTTTTACACTTCCTGGGAATATTTAAGTTTGTTAAAGGGTCGAAGAATAAGTGCACCTAAGGCTTTCGTCTTGACTTGGCGATAAGCCAAGTTTTTCTATACACTTCACGCAGGTTCATCTTAACCTTAGAGGCAGTTGAAATGGAGGCATACAGGAATGGATACATACAGCGAACGAACGCCACCTCACAGTATCGAAGCGGAACAGGCTGTTCTGGGGGCCATTTTCATTGATCGAGATGCAATGATTGCTGCGGTAGACAGCATTGTGCCCGAAGATTTTTACCGGGGTGTTCACCAGCGGATTTTCACGGTCATGATGGAACTGAATGACCGCGGTGAACCGATTGATATCATTACGGTTACTGATGATATGCATCGCCGTGAATGGCTGGAAGAAGCAGGCGGTGTAGCTTACCTGACAGATTTGGCCAATGCTGTACCCACGGCAGCCAATATCCGTTATTATGTGCGGATTGTCGAAGAGAAGTCATTGTTAAGACGCCTGATCCGGACGGCGACGAGTATTGCCACCGAAGGCTTTGAAGCCAGTGAAGAAGTGGATATACTGCTCAGTGATGCAGAACGACGAATTCTCGAAGTGGCTCAAAAGAAGAATGCCGGCGAATTCGTGGAGATTAAAGACGTCCTGGTTGAAGCTTTCGATAAGATTGAAACCCTTCAGCATCAGACGGGTGACGTCACTGGAATCCCCACAGGGTTTACAGAGCTCGACCGCGTGACAGCCGGATTTCAACGAAGTGACCTGATCATTGTGGCAGCCCGGCCGTCTGTTGGGAAGACCGCTTTCGCGTTGAATATTTCTCAAAACGTAGCGACAAAGACGGACGAGAATGTGGCAATCTTCAGTCTGGAGATGGGCGCAGACCAGCTCGTTATGCGTATGCTGTGTGCGGAAGGTAACATCGATGCACAGCGGCTAAGAACAGGCAAACTCGAAGATGAAGATTGGCAGAAGCTGACGATGGCCATGGGAAGCTTGTCAAAAGCAGGGATCTTTATTGATGATTCACCGGGGATCAAAGTCAAAGAAATCCGTTCCAAATGCCGAAAGCTCAAACAGGAGCGGGGTCTTGGCATGATCATGATTGATTATCTTCAGCTGATTTCCGGTGATGCGAGAAGCAGTGAAGGGCGGCAACAGGAAGTCTCGGAGATTTCCCGTGAACTGAAAGGGCTTGCCAGAGAGCTTGATGTTCCCGTTATTGCATTGTCTCAACTTTCCCGTGGTGTCGAATCGCGTCAGGATAAACGGCCGATGATGTCCGATATCCGGGAATCCGGAAGTATTGAGCAGGATGCGGATATCGTTGCCTTTTTATATCGTGACGATTATTACGACCAGGAGAGCGAAAATAAGGATACCATCGAAATCATCATTGCCAAACAGCGAAATGGTCCTGTCGGAACAGTGGAATTGGCTTTTGTTAAACACTTCAACAAGTTTGTCAATCTCGAAAGGCGCTACGATGAGCGGGATATGCCACCGGGGGCTTAATGACTAAATACGAACACTTAAAAGGGTGATGTTATTTAATGTTCGGGAAATGATTGACGATCATGCAGAATACTGATAAACTGACTTTGGTCTGGTAACAGATAAATCATCCAGCGGAGGTGTGGCACGAATGCCATCAGTTGTAGTTGTAGGAACCCAATGGGGAGACGAAGGAAAAGGAAAAATCACCGATTATCTGTCCGAACGGGCGGAAGTTATTGCCCGCTATCAAGGTGGAAACAATGCAGGACATACGATTGTATTCAATGATACGACGTATAAGCTTCATCTGATTCCTTCCGGGATATTTTATTCAGATAAGCTTTGCGTGATTGGCAATGGCATGGTGATTGACCCTAAAGCCCTCGTCACGGAGCTTAAATATTTACATGATCGCGAAGTCAATACAGACAATCTGATGATATCCAATCGTGCACACGTTATTTTACCGTATCACTTAAAGCTGGATGCGATGGAAGAAGATAGTAAAGGCACGAATAAAATTGGAACAACAAGAAAAGGAATCGGGCCTGCTTACATGGACAAAGCGGCCAGAATCGGGATTCGAATTTGCGATTTAATGGACAAAGAAGTTTTCCGTGAAAAGCTGGAAGTCAATTTAAAAGAAAAGAACCGTATTCTTGAAAAGCTTTACGATACAGAGGGCTTTGACCTTGAAGAAATGCTTGAGGAATATTATGCATATGGCCAGGAATTTGCGAAGTATGTGCGCGACACGTCTGTCGTGTTGAATGATCATCTTGATGATGGCAAGCGTGTACTTTTTGAAGGAGCTCAGGGGGTCATGCTTGACCTTGATCAGGGCACCTATCCATTTGTGACGTCTTCCAACCCTGTGGCCGGCGGTGTAACGATCGGTTCCGGTGTTGGACCATCCAGGATTAATCATGTGGTCGGCGTGTCCAAAGCGTATACGACCCGTGTAGGCGACGGCCCTTTTCCGACAGAGTTAACAGATGACATTGGTGATCATATCCGTGAGGTGGGCAATGAGTACGGGACCACGACCGGACGGGCTCGCCGTGTCGGCTGGTTTGACAGTGTTGTTGTGCGTCATGCGAGACGTGTCAGCGGCATCACGGACCTTTCACTCAACAGCATTGACGTACTGACCGGCATAAAAACATTAAAAATCTGTACGGCCTATAAATACAAAGGGGAAATCATCGAGGAATTTCCGGCAAGTCTGAAAAAGCTCGCTGAATGTGAGCCTGTCTATGAAGAAATGCCAGGATGGGATGAAGACATTACCGGTGTGACCTCTCTGCATGATCTGCCCCGTAATGCCATTTACTATGTGGAGCGTATTTCACAGTTGACCGGCATTCCACTGTCCATTTTTTCGGTTGGACCGGACCGGAATCAGACAAATCAAATTCGTGGCGTATTCGGTTCATAATTCAGGGAATCGCGTAACAGCCGGCGTCTGATGCTCAAACCATCGGGCGCCGTTTTGTGTTGTGCTCCAGGAAAAGATGCAGCGGGAATGTTATAACGGTCTGATTCGTCGTGTAAACCGAAAAATTCTCCACTGAAGCAAAAGACACGGTTTACAGAATCAATTGAGTAATCTAAATGCTCTGTGTATTATGAAAAGCATTGTCAGATGACTTTTAAACGATGTATACTAACAGTAAGAAATAAGTTTTTTTCTCAAAGCTATTGCCTTTTGAACAGCTCCATGCTATTATCAATCTTGTCGCAAAATTATTATGTGTTTAACTAAGAGCCATTAGCTCAGTTGGTAGAGCATCTGACTTTTAATCAGAGGGTCGAAGGTTCGAATCCTTCATGGCTCACCATTTTTGATTGTCACAAGGCCCGTTGGTCAAGTGGTTAAGACACCGCCCTTTCACGGCGGTAACACGGGTTCGAATCCCGTACGGGTCACCATTTTAAAATAATCTTGACTTTATTTCGACGATCATGTAGTATTAATTCTGTTGCCCGAGATACACAAGATTCATTTATATTGCCGCGGGGTGGAGCAGTCTGGTAGCTCGTTGGGCTCATAACCCAAAGGTCGGTGGTTCAAATCCGCCCCCCGCAACCAATTATTTTTTTTTGTTTAGAATAAACTGATTTAATTAACTGGTCCCGTGGTGTAGCGGTTAACATGCCTGCCTGTCACGCAGGAGATCGCCGGTTCGATCCCGGTCGGGACCGCCATTATAGATTCAGGCTCAGTAGCTCAGTCGGTAGAGCAACGGACTGAAAATCCGTGTGTCGGCGGTTCGATTCCGTCCTGAGCCACCATTTGTGCTGGCCTAGCTCAATTGGTAGAGCAACTGACTTGTAATCAGTAGGTTGGGGGTTCAAGTCCTCTGGCCAGCACCATGATCATCCACAATTGTGTGGATGTTTTTTTGCTTACCCGGAATGTTTACGTTCGCTAAAGGATAAGTCTAACTGAATCTCTTGCCATTTCGTTGGCTGGAAAACAGGCTTTCTTTAGGCGCTCAGAAAGTGGCCCAACACGATTGATCTTCAGTCATCGAGAGGCAAAAGGATGCAGAAGCCACTAAATGAAATAATAATGTAATCTGACTTTTTGTGACAAACCTTGTCATAGTAAGGATCAATAGAATCATTGTTGTAGAAAAGGGTGCTATACTACATTTACGTTACGTTTTCTGAAGGTCTGATTAATTATATAACCTGTATGATAAACTTAGAGTGGGTAGAGTAATCGATCAAATCTCACATCGATAGATGATAAGGGGAGAGACCTTTTCTATGGAACAGATACGAAAGAGACGTAAAATAATCACCACTTTACTGGCGAGTGTTCTTTTGTTGTTGATCATCCCGTTTGTTTTTCTCAAAGGGGACAATCATAGTGATGCACATGACATCGAAGAGATCTATCATGTTTACTTTGAAGGTGAGCGGTTGGGAACGGTTCAAAATCGAGACACCGTCATCAACTATATTGAAAATAAGCAAGCAGACGGAGAAAAAGTGTTTGATCATCGTCTGAAGGATATGCTCGAGTTCATTCCTGAGCTTGTATTTGATGTGAGGGATTCGGACGAAGAGGTCCTGGCTGCTCTTAAAGAAACGCTTGAGATCAAAGTGAAAAGTTACCAGCTTGCGATCGACCAGGAAACGATCGGCTCGGTAGCAAATGAGATGCCGGGGAAATGAAATTATTTCCGGGGAAATAATTCACGAAACAACGAAACATCGCGTGATGAAGAAATGATCCGATCAGCTTCATGATGAGCAGGGGATTTCATTGATCCAACATCCGATAAGTTCGATTCCATAACCATCTCAGATGCGACCCTTCCTGCGTGCAGGGAGGGTTTTCTGTTTGATTCATTAGCATTGAACGCGTCTGAAGAATAAGCGGATCGAGGTGTTTCAAGGCAAAACCGCTGTTAATACGCAGTTTTTTCGAAACATGACATGCTATGAGAAGGATATACACTTCGGAGCATCTCTGAGTGTGATAGAATATACTAAGAATAAGTCTATGTAAGGGAGTGGCGTAACATGGA
This sequence comes from Salisediminibacterium beveridgei, assembly GCF_001721685.1. Lineage (GTDB taxonomy): Bacteria > Bacillota > Bacilli > Bacillales > Salisediminibacteriaceae > Salisediminibacterium > Salisediminibacterium beveridgei. Next base: position 28,709 of record NZ_CP012502.1, read on the forward strand.
TAAACAATTGATACTGGTTGTAGATGATGAAAAACCGATTGCAGATATCATAAAATTCGGTCTGGAAAAAGAGGGCTTTGAAGTGATTGTGGCTTATGACGGAAATGAAGCCGTTGAAAAGGCTAAAAAATATGTGCCGACACTGATTCTGTTGGATATTATGCTGCCGTACCTCGACGGTATGGAAGTCTGCCGTGAAGTACGTAAAGAACACGATATGCCGATCATCATGCTCACAGCAAAAGATTCGGAAATCGACAAAGTGTTGGGACTGGAACTCGGGGCGGATGATTATGTGACGAAGCCGTTCAGTACGCGTGAATTGATTGCACGGGTCAAGGCGAATCTTCGGAGAAATCAGCGACCCGCAGAAGACGCAGCCAATGCCAGCGGCACAAAAAATATCGATGTTGGGGCGTTGTCAATCCAACCGGACGCGTATCTTGTCACGAAGCGGGGAGACCCGATTGAGTTGACCCATCGGGAATTTGAATTGATCCACTATCTTGCGAGACACATTGGTCAGGTGATGACACGTGAACATTTGCTTCAGGCTGTCTGGGGCTACGACTACTTCGGTGATGTAAGAACCGTGGATGTGACTGTTCGTCGTCTGAGGGAGAAGGTGGAAGACAATCCGTCAAGTCCGATATGGATTGTTACCCGAAGAGGGGTCGGCTACTATTTCAAAACCCCTGATCTGGAGAACTGACCTATGGCTTCAATGCGTTTTTTTAAGTCGATTCACGTTAAAATAGTGACGATTTATGTATTGCTGATATTGATAGCCATGCAGGTCATCGGTGTTTATTTTACCCAGCAGTTGGAAGATCAACTGGTAGAGAACTTCTATGAAACCTTAGATGAGCGGGCGAATCTTCTGGCATATAATGTGCAGCAGGAAATCGACCGGGATGAAGAAGAGGCGGACCGGTCACTTCGTGTCCGAACCGATAGTGTACTTGGTGAACTCTTCAATATGGAAAACGCCCAGGCCAGAGTGGTTGATCAATTCAGTAATGTCATTACGGTCACAAATCCGGATGAGGACATATACATCGGCCAGCGAAGTACGAATTTCCGGATCATCAGAGCACTTGGCGGCTCTACGGAAGAAGCCGTGCTTCGAAATGAAACAACCGGTGACAGGACCAGGGTACTTGCTGTTCCTGTTGAAACAGAAGAGAACCAGGTTGTAGGTGCTATTTATATTGAGGCATCCATGGAAGAAATTTATGAGCAAATGGCGCAGACAAATCAAATTCTCCTCACAGGTACGATGATCTCACTGGTGTTAACTGCAGCACTGGGGGTTTTCCTGTCAAGAACGATTACGCGCCCGATTGTCGAAATGAGAAGACAGGCAGATTTCCTCGGTAAAGGTGATTTTTCCCAGAATGTTGAAGTCTATGGTGACGATGAAATTGGTCAGTTGTCTGCCACATTTAACGAATTAACCAATAAATTAGAGGATGCGCACGCAACAACGGAAGGGGAGCGGCGTAAACTCAGTTCTGTACTGACACATATGACGGATGGTGTTATCGCAACGGATCGCGAAGGACAGATCATTCTCATGAACCGTCGGGCGGAAGAACTGTTAGGGTATTCACAAGAAGATACCATTGGTTATGATCTTGTCGGGATGCTTAATCTCTCACATTTCATGAAACTGTCAGACTTGTACCAGATGATTGATCCGATCCTGCTTGATTTTGAACATCAGGAAGAAGAGTTGATTCTTGAAGCAAATTTCTCGGTCATTGAGAAGGAAAACGGGAAGAAAAACGGTTTGATTGCCGTTCTCCATGATGTCACCGAACAGGAACGGATTGAGGGAGAGCGCAGGGAATTTGTTGCAAACGTATCACATGAACTGAGGACGCCATTAACGTCCATGAAGAGTTATCTCGAAGCCCTGCTTGACGGCGCGTTAAACGATCCGGATATAGCGCCTCAGTTTCTGCAGGTGACATCGAACGAAACGGACCGGATGATCCGCCTGGTCAATGATTTATTGCAATTGTCGAAAATGGACGCCCGGGATGATCACATTGTGATGTCAGAAGTGAATCTGATCAATCTGATGCATCATGTCATCGACCGGTTTGAAATGTCGAACAAACAGGAAAATATTCAATTTAAACGTAAGCTGCCGGACGAGATCATCTCGATTACAGGGGATCGGGATAAACTGGTTCAACTGATGGATAATATGATTTCCAATGCTGTGAAATACTCTCCCGAGGGAGGCGTGATTACAGTCGCCCTGAAGAAAGAAAAACAGCGGGTGATCATCAGTGTGAAAGATGAAGGTGTTGGTATTCCGAAAGAAAATCTTCCGCATGTTTTCGACCGCTTTTATCGGGTGGATAAAGCCCGTTCAAGAAGTTTGGGCGGCACAGGCCTCGGCCTGGCGATTGCCAAAGAAATTGTGGAAATACACGGCGGCAGTATTTGGGTGTCGAGTGACTGGGGGAAAGGAACCACCTTCTGGTTCAGCCTGCCAGTGAACGGTGAGGTGGTGAATACACATGATTGAATGGATGAAAACAACCCTGTTGTTTACGATGATTTTGACCAGTATCGTGTTAACCTGGTTTCTTTGGACCTATCAGCCGGAGTACGAAACGTTGGACGATCCTGGCACATCCTATATTGAAATTGATGATATTGGTGAGTCTAAAAGTCTCTATGAAGTGATTTTCCCAAGAGAGATTATTGCCCACGACAGAGATGAAGTGGAATACCTTATCCCGGGTGATGCCTTTTATGAAGATATACTCCAGGAGGTGCTGGATACAGAATTCAACTACCTAACAGAACGTTCAGAAAGTTTTGCGCCGCATATGGATCACCGTTTCACCGGCTTGGAATTTGTCTTTAATGAGGCACTGCCGATGGAGATTGTTTACGACATCCTCGATTTTGAAGATGAGAACCTGCCATTTGAAAACCTCGACCGGCTGAGAATTGTGGATAATCCCTCGGCAATTGGTCAAGATGTTGTGGCTCAATTCATTGATATGGAAGCTGAAGCGGTGTATGAATCGGATATTGATATGAGTATCGGTCTGTTGGAAGAGTTGTTGACTGAAGGGAACGAAGATCAGCGGATTGAAGCAGAGCGGTATGTGTTCGGGAATCAGGATCATCGTGCATTTCAAGTGGTGCGTTACCTGCCTGTTGAACGGTTTGGCATGCAGCGATTCACCTATGAAACGATCGATCTTTCCACGCAATCATTTCGGCAGGTGCTTTTTTCAGACCCTGAGTTCGTGAAGAACTACTATCAGGGAGACGACTACCAATCGTATACGGACGGTAACCGGATGATGAATATCCTTGATGAAGGCATGGTGCTGGAATTTATACAGCCGGAGAGTTTTGAACGACGAACAGAATCCCAATCACCGGTGCTTGAAGATGCGTTGCAATATGTAAATGGTCATGCTGGCTGGACGGGTGATTATTTCTGGGATCATACAAATGAAGGTGATGAATACCAGGAATCGGTTTTCCGCATGCATATGAACCACCTCCCGGTTCTCTCAGGCAATGTGCCGACAGACGATCATTTCAGTATCAGTGTCCGCCGATCCGGAACACAAATCACAAAGTACAAGCGGCCATTGTTTCAATTGACTGAAGAACCGTTTGAGATGGATACGGCAGCCCAATTGCAGGGAGCAGACCAGCTGTTTGATCAAATTGAAGATTATGAACCATACGATTTGAGAGATGTTACCGATGTCCGGGTCGGTTACCATATGACACGACACCGCTCATTTGCAGTTTTCGAACCGGTCTGGTATGCCAATGTCGGTAGCCGGTGGATCGAACTCGAGAACCTGACGCCGAACCCGAATGGAGGAACGACCATTGGATTGGAGTAAAACGAAAACCATCTTCATCATTACTTTTCTCATGCTGAATATTTTTCTCGGCACGCAGCTTTACTCCAAAGTGACTGGAAGTCATATGGGTATTCTTAGTGAAGAAACACTGCCGGAACGTCTCGAATCGAATCGGATTGAGGTACAGTTGGATGAGCCCGAAGCAGCAGTGGAAGCGAGTCCAATTACGGTAACGCCGCGTATTATGGTGGGCGCCATGAATTCAGGTGAACTGATCCGGCAGAATGCTGAATTGGTGGATGACTTAACGCTCTATTCTGAGCTGGATTCACCTTATAAACTCGTTGATGCAAATTTAACGGCGAGTGTGAATGCTTTTTTGCAGCAATATGTATTTCAGGGAGATCGTTATGCCATTGCGACCTATTATGAAGAAGATCAGAAGATAGGGCTCCTTCAGACGCACGAAGGAAGGAAAATCGACCAGTACGAAGAGACCAACTATCATCTGATTTTGCATGTGAATGATGATTTTGCTGTGGAAGCTTATGAACAGTCAGCGTTAAATGTGAGTGATCAAGGACGTATGCAGGAATTGTTAACGCCGATGAAGGTGATTGAGCGGCTGATGAATGAGCATCAGATCCGTGTCAATACAGTGATAGAGGAAGCGGAACTGGGTTATTACAGCTCTCTTCAGGTGGAAGAAGCAGACTTTCAAGTGTATGTGCCTGTATGGCGTATCCTTGCAGATGATCAATATTTTTATGTGGATGCACAAAAAGGTGAGATACAAAAGATTCAACCGTTGGAGTGATGGGACAAATGAGTCTACAATTCAGTGTACTGGCAAGTGGCAGCACAGGAAACGCAATCTATGTCGAAACCAAGGGACAGCGTCTTTTGATAGACGCTGGACTGAGTGGCAAGAAAATCGAAGCAGCGATGACCCGTATCGGTCGAAGTCTGAGTGATGTGGATGCGATGCTCATCAGTCATGAACATAGTGATCATATAAAGGGTGCCGGTATCCTTGCAAGGCGTTATGAACTGCCGATCTATGCCAATGAAAAAACCTGGCGTGCGATGGATGGCATGTTAGGAAAAATAGCACCGGCTCAGAAGTTTCATTTTAAGAAAGACAATCTTGTCACTTTCGGTGATCTGGATGTAGAATCTTTTGGCGTGAGTCATGATGCAGCAGACCCGATGTTCTTCTCTTTTATGCAAAATGGTCGGAAGTTGACCATTTTGACTGATACAGGTTACGTCAGTGACCGCATGGCAGGGATGGCCCGCTCGTCTCACACGCTGATTTTTGAAGCGAATCACGATACGGAAATGCTACGGATCGGTCGGTATCCCTGGAGTGTGAAACGCCGGATTCTCGGAGATGAGGGACATGTATCCAATGTGGATGCGGGAGTGGCGTTGAATGATATTATTCGGGACGTGAAGACGGATGTTTACCTTGCCCACTTAAGTCTTGATAATAATATGAAGGATCTGGCCCGTATGACGGTAGAACAGACATTGCAGCAATATGACCGCCCAGTGGGAGATACGATCCGCCTTTTCGATACGGACCCTTATCAGCCGACACCTTTGAAAATGGTTTAACAAGGCGGATTATGGGAAAATAGTGAAGTAAGAAGTAAAATTGTTGATGCTGACGTTCTTTAATAGACGATGACGATCCTCCCACAGTAAAATAGCTGTATGGAGGATTTTTTAGTCCCTGTGGAAAGATAAAGGAGGCGTTACGAATGGGCTATTATGATAATCATGTGACACGCCCTGAAACGAGACAGTCGAGAGGCAGGTCCAAAGGAAGCAAAACAGCGATTTCAGGGTTTCTCGGGGCTGTCCTCGGAGCAGTAGTGATTCTTTTCAGTCTGCCTTATATAGCGGACAATGGCTGGCTCCCATTCGGCTTGACGGGAGCAGATGAAGAAATCCTGCAAGAAAGTGATGATGGGGAGGGTCTGTCGCCTGAAGATATTGAAGAGACCTCGTCAATCCAGCTTGAGACGACATCCGAAGTCATCGAGGCAGTGAATCAGGTATCCGATGCAGTTGTAGGTGTCGTGAACATGCAGGAAAATACCGGCTTTATGAGCCCCGGCGGTGAAGGTACCGGTTCAGGAGTCGTTTATAAAGTCACCGATGAATTCGCATATATTGTCACCAATCAGCATGTCATTGAAGGAGCATCTGCAGGTCAAAGTGATATTGATGTGACCTTATCCGACGGCGCACGTGTGGAGGCGGAGCTCGTAGGCGAAGATATCTTGACCGACTTGGCCGTCTTGACAATTGGTGCTGACAAAGTGGATACGGTGGCCAACTTTGGTGATTCAGATCAACTTCAGGCAGGTGAACCGGCCATTGCCATTGGGAATCCGTTATCTTTTGAAGGAACAGTCACACTTGGTATCATCAGTGCGGTTGACCGCAGTTTGCCGGTGGATCTGACAGGAAACGGGCAGACCGACTGGAACGCAGAAGTCCTTCAAACGGACGCGGCAATTAACCCAGGAAACAGCGGGGGGGCGCTTTTGAACATCCAGGGCGAAGTCATCGGAATCAATTCCATGAAGATCGCACAAAATGCTGTGGAAGGCATTGGCTTTGCGATTCCGACTTCAGTAGTTTTGCCGGTGATAGAGGATCTCGAAGAGCATGGTGAAGTGCAGCGCCCGCAAATGGGTATCGTACTCCGCTCATTACAGGAAATTCCGAGCTCCTACTGGCAGGACACATTAGGACTTCCTGAAGACTTCGCAGGCGGTGTTTATATCGAAAACGTGGAACCTGGAAGCCCTGCAGACGAAGCGGGTTTACGCGAACGAGATGTGATCAAAATGCTGGATGATGAGGAGATAAAGGATGCCAATGATCTTCGCCGCTATCTATACACCGAGGTAGAAATCGGTGATACGATGAGCATCACGTATTTCCGTGATGGTGAAGAACAGACAACTGAGTTGATTTTGGAAGGACAGGTATTTTAACGACATGTGAAATGGGGCAACAGGCAACAGGCAGTGGACAGTCAGGTTCACTGCCTGTTTTATGCGGTTTTCAGCGATTGTGGATAAGTGATTATGTTATGATGGGAAAAGACCGGAACGGTCCGGATGGCTATAGAGGAGGTATACGCAGTATGATTACATATTGTTGCGAGGAACATATTGAAGAAGCTTTGGAAGAAACCCTTGAGGACGGCTGTTTACCGCCTGATTTTCAAAACATTGTACCGGGAGCACATGGTGAAATCCGCTGTTTTATCTGTTTGAAGCAGGCCGTTTATAAGGTGGAACGACCGAAACAGAGCAGTGAATAAATTGTGGACAACCTGTGGGTAACATCGTCTTATCCACATGATTGTTCACAGGAGAAAGTATGCTCTTATTTTTACATATGTGAATATCCACAGTGCAGAACATGTCGAATGCGGTAGCTAACGCATTAAAACGGCCATTGCTTGTGTATATGTGGATAACTTCTGTGGATAAACTGAATAATTGAATGGAAAGTGGGGATAACTGTGCATATTCAAATCATTACGGTTGGAAAAATTAAAGATAAGTACTTAAAACTGGGGATTGAAGAGTTTACAAAACGCTTGAAGCCTTTTTGCAAACTTAAATTCGATGAATTGCCAGATGAGCAGGCATCCGATCAATTGAGCGACAAGGAAATCGAACAGGTAAAGAACCGAGAGGGTGAGAAGATTCTCGGGAAGGTGAAGGATCACTATCATGTGATTGCCCTGGCGATTGAAGGGGACATGTGGTCGTCAGAGAAACTGGCTAAAGAGCTCGATCAGCTGGCGACGTATGGGAAAAGTCAGCTTACGTTTATCATCGGTGGCTCCAACGGACTGAGTCAGGCGGTATATGACCGGGCCGATCAGCTGTTGTCGTTCTCGAAAATGACCTTTCCCCATCAGATGATGAAGCTGATATTACTTGAGCAGGTTTACCGGGCGTTTAAGATCCAAAAGGGCGAACCGTACCACAAATAACCAGCCAAAACCGGCCGGACAATCAAACAGGGAAAGAGGGATAATATGATTTCCTTTTTGCTGACCTTGAAACGAATGGTGCAAGCCATGATCAGTGCATCAAAGGATAAGGAATTTCAGGTGCTGTTCTTTTTCACGTTTATCACGTTTCTGTCCGGCACGATTTTTTACAGTCAGGTGGAGGGACTCCGAATCATTGATGCTCTTTACTTCAGTGTGGTGACACTGACGACGGTGGGTTACGGGGACTTTACGCCGCAGACGGATTTCGGGAAGATGTTCACCATCATCTATACGCTCGCGGGGATTGGGATCATCGTTGGTTTCATCAATAAAATCGCCTCCAATACGAAGGCCCCGAAAGCAATACGTAAATCCATGGGTAAAAGAAAACCGGCGGAACACTCTGACAAAAACGACCAGAATCATCAGGACTGATTTTGTATGCAGCTCAGATAAACAAATATTATGGTTATTAACAAAACCAAGTGTATTTTCAAGGTGATGAATTTGGACTCGGACAAGATCAGGTATACACAAGGAGGATTCATTTGATTGATTCTTATGAAATTTTTATGAGATGATTCAACATCAGCGAGGAGCAGTTTATTAAATTTGGTATAGAGGAATCCATAGTGATTGAGTCAGAATTTATAAAAATTGAGTGGGAAAATTTAAAATACAAAATATATAACGGTTCAGAGGATACTTATGTAAGAGGATATGGAAGGGATGCAAAAGGAACAGATCTATATATGGATCTGTATAAGGTAATATTTGGTCACAACAGCTTTAGGAAAGATGGTACTAATAATAGCAAACCAAAAGCACTGTTAGAAAGTTGTACAGGAGTCAGAAGAACTGAAAAGAGTTCAGGAAAGTATAAATCAATCAGGAATTATCAAGTATCACATATATTCGGGAAAACTAAGAATCCTTTTGCTTTTACCGCACCTTGGAATATTGTTTATTTACCAAAAATAGTTGATCCATTAACGGGGCATGAAAGTCAGGGGGATTTAACAAATAAGTTTTCGAAAGAAATTAAAAATCATACCTTGGATTATAATTATTTAATAATACAAGATTTTAATTCAATTATGATTGAGTTAAGACCTAAGATTACAAAACATTTAAATGGATTAGAAGGATTTTATGGAAATGAATATTCAAAACTAGTATTGGATAAGTTCAAGAATCAAGTTGAAATGGATTTTCAGATCATTGAAAAAGGATGATTTAAATACTCATTTTCCAATTTACAGGAGGAGCATGACACATCTGGGATATAATGCTGAGTGACTTGAAATAAAAACCGTCATTCCTTGTAATTATTAATGAATTCACCTATGCTTAGACCGTTTGATAAATGAAGATCAATGTTTTTAGACTGACCTTAGGAACCAATATCATCCAATAAAATGTTGTGAAAAAAATGGAGGGTTCAAAATGAAAAAAGTAGTGGTTACAGGCGGAAGTGGACTGTTAGGTCCGGCCGTGGTTCAGGAGTTTCTCGACCACGGATATGACGTTGTGAATGTTGACGTCAAGCACCCGAAGGAAGCGCTTTGCAAAACGGTGATTACGGATCTGACGGATCTCGGACAGGTGCACGGGGTGTTGGCAGGAGCAGACGCAGTGGTACATATTGCGGCCATTCCGGTGGCTTACTCCCACCCGAACGAAGTCACTTTTCAAAATAATGTCATGTCCACATACAACATATTAGAAGCAGCGGGAAATCTCGGTATTAAAAAAGCCGTGATTTCATCCAGTGAATCCTCTTATGGGATCTGCTTTTCGAAGCAGCCGTTAGAACCCCAGTATGTACCGATGGACGAGGAACACCCGCAGTTGCCGGAAGACAGCTACGGCTTCTCCAAAATCGTCAATGAAAAAACGGCGGATATGATCAATCGCAGAACCGGCATGCAGGTCGTATCCTTCAGGTTGGGGAATGTCATATCGCCTGAGATGTATGCCAATTTCCCAGGGTTTATTCATGAGCCTGAAATGCGTAAGCCGATCTTGTGGAGCTATATCGATACCCGGGATGCGGCAACGGCCTATCGCCTGGCTGTTGAAGCGGACGGTCTGGGATCGGTGGCTTTGAATATCGGAGCGGATGATACGAGCATGGACATCAAAAGTAAAGAACTGATGGAAACCTGCTTTCCCAATGTATCAGACTTCAGAAAAGAGCTTACAGGCTTTGAGGCGTTACTCAATAACGAGAAGGCGAAAAAGCTTCTGAAGTGGCAGCCGGTTCATCAGTGGCGAAACTATGTCAATGTGTGAAAAAGTGAAAAGAGAACCGTTTCAACCCGGACAATCTTTTAGATATTGTCCGGGTTTTTTCCTTTGTGAAAGGTTTCGGCAGGATTTTTCGAGATGTTATAATCGGGTCGGAAAAAGTAGACGGATTAGCACTACATAATAATGGAATAATGCGGAATGAAAAAGTACCAATGTAAGAAGATAGGAATCTCTATTATTGAAATCAGGCGGTTCATATCGTATATGACGCCATCATTTTCTTAAATCACATTCGTTTTTGAAACTTTTGAATCCCAGTCTCCATTATTAACAGGCGAGAGGAGGTTCATGATGAGGTATACGGGTGTTATTTTAGTAATGTTGGCGGCATTTTTCTGGGGGATCAGTGGGGGAATCGGTGATATTCTGATGAACAAAGGATGGGACCCGATTGTGATCTCCTTTTATCGGGGAGCGATCGGATTTATTTGTTTTTCGCTTTGGTTTCTGTTTCACAAAGAGCTGAAATGGGAGATCTCACCCCGGCTTGTGATGTGGTCCCTTCTTGCAGGAATTGGTGTAGCTGGTAATTTCACGTTCTATTTTCTCAGTATCGAGGATTCGAGCATTTCAGTTGCAGCAACCTTGATGTATGCGGCTCCGGTTTTTGTATTGCTCACCTCGATTTTGTTATTACTCGAGCGGTCAACCTTGTTTAAATGGCTTTGTATTGCCGGTGTTGTGACGGGCATTATACTGCTCACGGGTGCGTATAATGCCGGTGACAGTTCAGTAACGCTTTTTGGCGCAACGACGGGGCTCTTGGCTGGAGTTTCCTATGCCTTGTTTATATTCGGATTCAGAAATGCGGCACTGATCGGAAAACTCCCAACGACGTTAACCATCGCTTTCTTTTCATTCTGTTTTATCCTGTTTCTGTTTATGGACAAAAGTGTTGCGCTGGATGCACTTTCGTCCAGTGACATCGGCTGGTTTCTTCTCGTAGGTATTGCCGGTGCCGGGGTCCCTTTTATATTTTATGTGTTCGGGCTTCGAAGAACAGCACCGACAACCGCCTCCATGGTAGCGATGATCGAACCGGTGACAGCATCCTTATTCGGTTTATTGATCATGGGCAATCAGTTATCGGCCATCCAATTTGCGGGGATGGGCCTTATCTTGTTTACGATCACGTTTCTCAGTGTAAGACAGTCGGAATGATCAAGCCTTCGGTGTGTAGTCCAATTCCTTGAACAGTTCTGTGAGCTCTTTTTTCGATAAATCCCGCCACTGTCCGACGGGCAGTTTTCCGAGATGAATATTCATGATCCTTATGCGCTGCAGTCGTTTTACTTCGTAGCCGAGGGCTTCACACATGCGCCGGATCTGCCGGTTCAGCCCTTGTGTCAGGGTGATGTTGAATTCTTTTTTGGAGAGCGGCGTGATTTTACAGGGCAGTGTTTTCGTATCGAGGATTTCCACACCTTCAGACATGGCTTTGACGAATTCGGGCGTGATCGGTTTGTCGACTTTGACGACGTATTCTTTTTCATGTCTGTTTTCGGCCCGGAGGATTTCGTTGACGATGTCCCCGTCGTTGGTGAGCAGGATCAGGCCTTCTGAATCCTTATCGAGGCGGCCGATATGAAAGATCCGTAAGGGATGATTCACAAAGTCAACGATGTTTCCCTTTACATTCCTTTCCGTCGTACTGGTAATCCCCACCGGTTTGTTCAAGGCGAGGTAAACCTTCTCTTCGACGACGCGGACGGGTTCGCCGTTTAAAAGAACTTCATCGCCTGGTTCAACCTGATCCCCGATTTTGGCGGGTTTTCCGTTCAGCGTCACCTTTCCTGCTTCGATGAGCTTATCTGCCCCGCGCCTCGAGGATTTGCCTGATTCGCTGATGTATTTATTAATGCGCATGTTCATCACGACCTTACATTCAAGAATGGTGGTTCTGCGTGTTTAATATACCTTATTTGAGCGTTTCAATCAAAAGCCATCTGTCCGGTACCTGTGCATAGGTTCGGATTGTCCTGCTTGGCAACCCCTAACTTCAACCCCTCCCAGTAAACAGTACAAACACAGTGGAAAACGTTTTAATTTTTATGTGAAAGATGCTACAATGGAATGAATCATAGTACATTGCTAAAATACTCACAAGCCGAATTTAAAATACAGAATTATGTTGGCGGTTTCACAGACTGGGGAGCCAGATACCTTCGTTCATTCAGACAGATTTTTTGAAACCCATTACCGTTGTCGCAGCTCATTTTATCAGGATGCCCAAGCTGCGAATTAATCAACAGATAGGAAGGTCACGATGACTACGAAGCAAACGAAAACAGATGTGGTGTTAATAGGCGCAGGAGTGATGAGTGCCACCCTCGGTTCGTTAATCAAGGAATTGCAGCCCGACTGGGATGTTCATGTATTCGAAAAGTTGGACAGCGCAGCGCAGGAAAGTTCTAATGAATGGAACAATGCAGGGACCGGTCATTCTGCTTTGTGTGAATTAAATTACACAACGGAACTTGATGACGGCTCCATCAGCATAGATAAGGCGGTAGACGTCAATGAACAGTTCCAGGTGTCGCGTCAATACTGGTCTTATCTGGTGAAAAAAGAACGTCTCCGGCATCCGGAATCCTTTATCCGTCCGATCCCGCACATCAGTTTTGTACAGGGGGAAGACGGCGTCGCATTCTTACGTAAACGCTATGAGTCGCTGTTGTTCAATCCGTTATTCAAGGACATGCATTTCTCAACGGATCATGAGGAACTCAATGACTGGTTCCCGCTGATGATGAATGGACGGGACAAAAGTGAAGCAGTGGCGGCAACAAAAATCGATTACGGAACGGACATCAACTTCGGGGATTTAACCCGACAATTAATGAGTGACCTTGAAACTCAAAAGAGCAGCGTCCAGTATGGACAAAGCGTGGACGACCTCTATCAGAATCCGGATGGGACGTGGAATGTCAACGTACGTGATACAGTGAGCGGACGGCAGAAAACGTACCGTGCCCGGTTTGTTTTCATTGGAGCGGGTGGCGGCAGCCTTCACCTGTTACAAAAGACGGGGATCAAGGAAGCGAAGCGAATTGGCGGCTTTCCGGTGAGTGGGCTGTTTATGGTGTGTAAGAACCAGGAAGTTATTGAACAGCACCATGCGAAAGTTTACGGGAAGGCAAAAGTCGGGGCACCACCGATGTCGGTACCTCACCTTGATACACGCTACATGAATGGCAAGAAAGCGTTGTTGTTTGGTCCTTATGCGGGCTTCTCTCCGAAATTCCTGAAGCAGGGTTCCTACCTGGATCTATTGACTTCGGTGAATCCGGATAACGTCTTCACGATGCTCGCAGCAGGAGCCAAGGAGATGCCGTTGACGAAATATCTGATTCAGCAGATTCTTTTGAATAAGGAGCAGCGGATGAAAGAACTCAGAGAATTTATACCGGATGCACAAAGTGATGACTGGAAACTGGTGACAGCCGGTCAACGGGTTCAGGTCATCAAGGATACCGAAGAAGGTGGAAAAGGGACCCTGCAATTCGGGACGGAAGTCGTCAGCGCAGCGGATGGTTCGGTTGCGGCGCTCCTCGGGGCTTCCCCCGGGGCGTCCACAGCCGTGTCCGTCATGCTCGATGTGCTCGAGCGGTGCTTTCCCGAACGGATGGCTGATTGGGAACCGAAAATTAAGGAAATGATTCCTTCCTACGGGAAAGAGCTGATGGCTCACCCGGACCTGTTTGACAAAGTGTTTCAAGAAACAGCGGACATTTTAAAACTGAAGGAAGAATCCAGTCATCAGACCGTATCCAACCAGAAGTAAACGTAGCGTGTGCGAACGATAAATCACTTTGACCTGCTTTGGGTCACGGTGATTTATTTATGTTAAAGCCCAGGCGAATGCACAAGCAATGCCGCTTACCGGTGGGGGACGAACAGCTTGTGTGAGAGGGGATGCAGACGTTGAGAGTGCGGCGATAGTGAGCAGAAAGTCCTTCGAGTGAGAAGAGAGAAAGTGCGCACCGGAGCTCGTCTTAAAATGGGTGGTACTGACAAGAAAGTGTGCGAAAGAGTTCAAATATAGTCCCGCACATAATAGGTCATACCCGTTATAATTGATTCATAAGTCATAGATCGAAATGGGTGATTACGATGGGTGCAAACCCGTACCTTCCTGTTCGCCAGTGGCGGCCGTGTTTGGGTTTTCTGATCGTCTTGCTGTTTCTTTTCTTTTCACCGATTCTGTCAGCAGCTTCAGACGATTCGGGCTGGCATTTACAAAAGGATGGCACTATAGAGCTTGAAGATGGCTGGCTGTTTGTATGGGATGAACTGCTCTCTCTTCAAGATGCCAGGATACATAGCGGACAAGCTGAAGAGCTGTCGTCCCTGGCACACTGGGAGAATAATGCGCCTACGGGCAGCCGGGGCGTGGCTACGTACTATCAGAAATTGAACATCGATGAAGCGTCCGTCGGTACGCCGTTAGGGTTATATGTTCCGGATATTCTCACGTCATACCGGTTATGGATTGACGGGGAACTGGTTCATCAGCAGGGTACCGTGTCAGATGAAGCAGCCTCCTCAGTGCCAAGCGTCATGCCAGTGATCAAACAGATTGTAGCTGAAGAGGAAACGATCGAAATCATGCTGCACATCGCCAACCACCATCATCGCGAAGGGGGGCCTATGGCGAGTCTGAGGTTGGGTGCGATCGAAGACATGCATCACGACATGCTGGTGACATTCGTGGTTGAAGTCATCTTATTCGGGGCGCTGATGTTATCTGCGGGACACCATTTCCTGATTTATCTGCTGAGACGAAAAGACAGGGAAAATCTGTATTTCAGTTTGTTCTGCATGATTTTGGCCATCAGGGTGTCCGTCACCGGTCAGAAAGTGTTGTATCAAATGGTACCTGATTTCAGTTGGATTGTCGGTATTCACCTTGAATATCTCTCGTTTTATGCAGGCGCCGGCATCTTGCTTCTTTATCTGCATCAAATGTTTATCGATCATGCCAGTCACAAAATGACCTATACGCTCGCGGGCATTACGGCGCTGTTTTCCGTTTATGTAATCGCTGCACCCATCCGGATCTTCAGCGAATCCCTGGCCTATTTTCAGGCGTTTACGGTGGTTTTGATTGTCTATGCTTTTTTCATTTTGTACCAAGCAGGACGAGATCACGTTCAGGGTGCCCATCTGACGATGATTCTATTTGGCCTTTTCACGATCACGATTATGAACGATATTTTTTATCACCTGCGTTTATTCGATACCATCTTACTGGCACCCTTTGGCATGTTGTTCATGATTTTTGGTCAGACATCGATCCTGACGTTACGGACGATCAGTGCCTATCGGAAAGTGGAGGAGTTGTCCATGAAACAACAAGCGTGGCATCGCCATCTCGAAGAGGAGGTTGAAAGCCGGACGAATGAGCTCGAAGAGGCCAATAAACATTTAAAAATGCTTTCGGAAGTGGACGGATTGACGCGGATCCCGAATCGACGGCTGTTTGATGAAGAAATTGAATCCCAGCTTATTCTGACCCGGCAAGCGATTCAACCGATGGCTTTGCTGATGATTGACGTTGACGATTATAAAGGATATAACGATTTTTATGGACACTTGAAAGGAGACGACTGCCTGAAAACGATCGCGAATCATTTGGAAGAGACGGTCAAAACGGTACAGGGTGGAGCGATTTACCGCTACGGTGGTGAGGAATTTGCGGTGCTGTTACCTGGTGTGGATCAGGAGGGGGCATCTGTGATGGCTGAACACTTACGTCAGGCGATTGAAACGGAAAACATCCCCCACGAAGGGATTCATACGGATCACCGGGTCACCGTCAGTATTGGAGGAGCAGTGATTCAGCCAGGTCAGTTTGCTACTTCTGACATGTTGATTAAAACCAGTGATCAGGCTTTATATCAAGCGAAGGGTACCGGTAAAAACAAGGTGGTGATCGAACCGTCAGTCGGGTAACTTGTCAAGGATCCGGCAGAGTCGATCCATCGCTTCAGACAGGGCTTTGCGATCATCATTCCCCAAAGGTGATAACCGGTGGGCCAGGACGCTTTCAAGGTGCATTTTTTGATCGGACAGGAAGTGTTTCCCTGAATCCGTTAATTGAATATAAACGATCCGTTTATCTGCCTCATCCTGCAGCCGTTTGACGAGCCCTTTGTCCAGGAGCTTACGAACCAGCGGGGTGAGGTTTGATTTTTTGATGGACAGTTTGCCGGCGATGTCACGCATCTTAAGGGCACCATCATACTCCAGCATATGCAGGATGTGAAAATGTGTCGGATGCAGGTCGGCTGCTTCCACCAGTGGAGTATCACCGAACAGTTTTTTCGGGAGGTACGGCATCACAGTGAGCAGCTGATTGACGAGAGCATCGGCATCATGTTTTACGTACGGAGGTTTATGGGTCATTTTGAATCTGTCCTTTCTTTTGACATTGGTCACCATTCGCGACATACTAGTTATGATATCATAACTACTTAACAGTCGGGGGATTTCTCATCATGAAAACGATCATCGAGGTGAAAGATCTGACGAAAACGTATAAAGATACCACGGCGGTGAATGGGATCAGTTTTGATGTGAAGGAAGGGGAAATTTTCGGATTTCTCGGACCGAACGGTGCTGGAAAAAGCACGACGATCAATATGATCTGTACCATGTTGAAACCGACATCCGGATCCATCGAAATCAATGGATTTAACGTCAAAAAACAAAAAGATCAAGTCCGGGGAAGCATCGGGATCATTTTTCAGGAAAATACCCTTGATGGGAAACTGACAGGCTATGAGAACCTGATGCTTCACTGCCGGTTTTACCGGGTACCAAAAGCAAAGCGGCATGACAGAATTCAGGAGGTGCTTCAGATCGTGGATCTGGTGGATGTACAGAAAAAGCGGGTCGAGACGTATTCCGGCGGGATGAAGCGGCGTCTTGAGATTGCAAGGGGACTGTTGCATTATCCGAAAGTACTGTTCCTGGATGAACCGACCGTGGGCCTTGATCCGCAAACCCGTGCGCATTTATGGGAATATATTCTGAAACTGAAGGAAAAAGAAGGCATCACCATGTTTTTGACCACCCACTATCTTGACGAAGCGGAAATCAGTGACCGCGTAGCGATCATGGACCAGGGTGACATCATTGCGATCGATTCGCCCAAGGCGCTGAAAGATCAATTGGGTGGCGACATCATTGAACTCTCCACGCAGGATAATGAACTGGCCATACAGGAAATCCACGAGAAAATTGAAGGCGCTGAAGTGTCTCTCGAGGATGATACGATTCATGTAAAAGTAGCCAGCAGTGATGCATTTATCTCGCATATCATGAAGACGCTGACGCCGGCGGTGACGCGTCTGAATATCCGGAAACCGACACTCAATGATGTGTTCCTCGCCTTTACCGGGCGAAAAATCAATGAAGCGGCAAAGAGCGAGGGGGCGTAATCATGGAAGGTATTATCGCCATCTGGCAGCGTGACTTAAAGAAATTCTTCCGGGACCGTGCAAGGCTGTTCGGATCATTTACCATGCCGGTATTGTTCCTGCTGATCTTCGGTGGGGGCATGAGCGGTACAATGGAATCGATGATGATGGGACGGATGCCAGAAGGGGCGGAGGGTTTCAGCTATCTGGAATTTGTCTTTCCAGGCATCGTTGCGATGACCCTTCTGATGACCTCGGTATTCTCAGCCATGTCGGTCATCGAGGATAAGGATAAAGGGTATATGAAAGAGATCCTCGTCTCTCCAATCTCACGTGTCAGTATTGCCATTGGCAAAATGCTCGGCGCGGCAACGGTCGCGACGATTCAGGGTGTGATTTTGTTTCTTCTGATTCCGTTTCTCGGCTTATCTTACGGGATTGTCAATCTCCTGCAGGTGATTCCGTTTATGTTTTTGCTTGCTGCGGCGTTGTCCGGGTTAGGGCTGCTGTTTGCGAGCATCATCCGGTCCACTCAGGGGTTTCAGATGACGGTGCAGATTCTGATCATGCCGATGATCTTTCTTTCCGGAGCACTATTCCCGGTCAGCAATATGCCAGCCTGGATGGATGTGGTCGTGAAGATCAACCCGGTAACGTACGGGGTTGACGTCATGAAAAAACTGATGATTGATACGTCGAACCTCTCCCCGGTGGTCATCGAGGCGATGGGGCTGAATATTGAAGTGTTCGGCCGTCAGGTGACGATTATGGAAGAGATTTTGTTCATTGCCGCATTTGCTCTTGTGCTGGTTTTATTTGCGACAATCAGCTTCAAACGGGCGAATGCCTGAAGAGTCATGACAAATGTCATATGTTTTCATTGACGCATATGACTTATGCAACATGGTGATAGGGGTTACTCTTAAGATAACGAACAAAAGATCTGAAGGAGGCCCTATATATGAGTCATCATCCGAAAATCCAGGAATTAAAAAAATCCATGAAACCATTTGAAGTCACCGACCATCAGACGAGTATCAAACAATTACTGAATACCTTGGTGCCTTACGTACTTCTCTGGGCACTTGCCTATATGACGATGTCTATCTCTTACTGGCTGGCCGTTCCAATTATGATCCTTGCGGCAGGCTTTCTTGTGCGCACGTTTATCATCTGCCACGATTGCTGTCACCAGTCTTTTTTCAAAAGTCGTCGTGCAAATGCTATAATGGGAACCATAACCGGTGCCCTCACCCATGTACCATTCGAACAATGGAAAAATGCACACAACACTCACCACGCATCCAGCAGCAATCTGGATAAACGCGGAACGGGTGATATGTGGATCATGACGGTGGATGAATACCAGGAAGCATCTTTGTTAAAGCGTGTCTGGTACCGGATTTAC
The DNA here is from genome assembly GCF_001721685.1 of Salisediminibacterium beveridgei. Classification (GTDB taxonomy): domain Bacteria; phylum Bacillota; class Bacilli; order Bacillales; family Salisediminibacteriaceae; genus Salisediminibacterium; species Salisediminibacterium beveridgei. Next base: position 47,744 of record NZ_CP012502.1, read on the forward strand.
CGAAACCCTGTAATGATGTTCGGCATCGGTCCGGTTGCGGTCTTTTTCATCCAGTACCGCTTCAATGTGAAAGGTGCAAGACGCAAGGAGCGGATAAATACGTATCTGACGAATGGCTTGATTGCTTCTTTTTATATCGGGATGATGCTGCTTCTCGGCTGGCAATCCTTCCTCCTGATTCAAATGCCGATTGCCTGGCTGGCAGGTACCCTTGGCATCTGGCTTTTCTATGTGCAGCATCAGTTTGAAGAGACCTATTTCGAACATGATGAAGAATGGAGTTATGTACAGGCAGCCATTGATGGCAGTTCGTACTATCAACTTCCAAAAATTCTCCAGTGGTTAACAGGTAACATCGGCTACCACCATGTCCATCACCTGAGCCCGAGAGTACCAAACTATAAGCTCTCAGAGGCACATGAAGCGACACCGCCACTGCATCACGCAACGACAATAACACTCGCGACGAGCGTGAAGTCATTGAAATACAGATTGTGGGATGAAAATCAAAAGGAATTTATTACGTATAAACAAGCCAAAGACCGTATGGCAAATCAGCGACTGAGCGTGTCCTGATGGGAAAATGCCTGCGCGAATGAAAGGACTGACAGGAATGGGGAAGATTCAAAAACAATTTCGACAAAGCACGGGACTCAGCCCGTACATTTGGATGTTTCTCTCCATTCTGCCATTCTATTTCATCTTTCAGACCCCTGCCGTTTTGGAAGGGGTTTTTGGCGTTTTGCTGGTCATTGGCTTTTTCTTAAGCTATGTCCTCTCTTTTTCTTCCAGAGGCTGGATGATTTATGTCGGTTTGGGGATTCAACTGGGTATTTCGGTATTACTAAGCTTTTTTTTCGGATACGTTTATTTTTATCTGTTAATCGCTTATTTCATTGGGCAATTGATGCAAAAGAGCGCTTTTATTACCTTCTACAGTATCCTGATCCCCGTGAAGGTCATCTCGAGCTATTATGCATTTATTACGTTTGAAATTCTGCAGATTCAGCTGCCGTTTCTCCTGCTCAGCACGGTGGCAGTCATCCTGCTTCCGGTGAACACATACAGTAAGCTCAAAGAAGAGCGCCTGGAAGATCAGCTGGCGTTTGCGAATCAGAAGATTGCTGAACTGATCAAGCTTGAGGAACGGGAGCGAATTTCAAGGGATCTGCATGACACACTTGGTCAAAAGCTCTCGATGATCGGCATCAAGAGTGAACTCGCAGCAAAACTCGTTTCAAAAAACCATGAGCGGGCGGAAGAGGAAATCAAGGAAGTTCAGCAGACAGCGAGAAGTGCCTTGAAGGAATTGAGAGAATTGGTGGCCGATATGCGATTAAGCCGCTTGACAGAGGAAGTGGAGCGGGTGAAGCAGCTTCTTGATGCAGCCGGTATACACTACACAATCACAGGAGAACACGACTTTCCGGAGAGCCTGTCCCGCAGCGATCACATCATCAGCATGTGTTTAAAGGAAGCTGTCAATAACGTGGTCCGGCACAGTCATGCAAAAAAATGTGCCATCACGATTCGTCAGGAACCAGAAGAAGTATCGATCATTGTAGAGGATAATGGAAAAGGGCTGCCGGGTCACAGTGATATCCGGTACGGCGGCGGTCTTCAGGGAATGAAGGAACGGCTGCAGGCGATTGATGGAACATTGGATATCCAGTCGAACAACGGTACAAGCCTGACCATGCGTATACCAACAGGAATCCGTTCGGAGAAAGAGGGGGAATAACCATGATTAGACTCTTGATCGCTGAGGATCAGAAGATGCTGCTGGGGGCCCTTGCTTCCCTTTTGGATATGGAAGACGATATCCACGTCATCGGGACTGTGAACAATGGACGTGAAGCAGTGGAAGCCGTAAAAGAAAAAGAGCCGGATCTTTGTGTCATGGATATTGAAATGCCCGAAATGAACGGCCTCGATGCGGCCGGCGAATTACGGGATCATTCGTGTAAGGTGCTCATTCTGACCACTTTTGCCCGCTCAGGGTATTTTCAAAAAGCGATGTCAGTCGGTGTGGATGGGTATATGCTCAAGGACAGTCCAAGTGAAGAGCTTGCCAATGCCATCCGGCAGATCATGCAGGGGCGGCGAATCTTTGCTCCGGAACTGATTGATGAGGTCTACCGCTCAGAGAACCCACTAACAGCAAGGGAAAAGGAAGTGATGGATCTCATGGCAGAAGGGCTCAGTACAAAGATGATTGCGGAAACACTGTTTCTGACGAACGGGACAGTCCGGAATTATATCTCCACAATCCTCGATAAACTCGAAGTTGATAATCGCATTGAGGCGATTAAAGTCTACCAGCATAAAGGGTGGAATTCCTGATCAGGCTGAACGCTTATTAATACTGCATTTTTCAAATGATTCAGGTATACTGATGAAAATGTCCCGTGTGGTTGTGAGGAGCTGTAGGAGGTGTGCCGGATGCAGTGGATCCATCCGTATCCGTTTTATTTATTATTAACCGGCGTTCTCGTCATGAGTCTGTTGATTCCGTTGCTAAGGCCTCCGCGTACTTATGGAAGGAATTATCTGGCGATTATATTATGTTTGGGTGGTTTGCTCCTCAGCCTGTCGGCTTTGGAGTTGTTTGTTTCTGACGGGTGGCTGATGCTGTTGTTTCGTAATCTCCAGCAAATCCCGTTGTTCTTTACGCCGATCATCCTGTTTGCCCTGGCGCGGGAATATACAGGGTATGATTCAGAAAAGACAAAGCGTTGGCTGATGTACCTCGCTTTGCCATCATTGTATTTTACAGGGCTGATTTTCTTTGAAGGGTGGCACGGGTTCTTCAGGGAATCTGTACATATTGAACATGTGTGGGGCTTGACTCAGATTCAGGTCACACAAACGATGCAGGGCTTTATGTTAAGCACGTACCCGATTGTGATCGGCGTCATCAGCGGGTTCATTATGCTTCAGCATTTACTGGTCTCTTCGAAAAGCCACCGCAAGCAGCATGTCCTGTTTCTGTTGGCTTACGTAATTCCGCTCGTCAATATCATTCTCGTTCCGGTTTTACCTGCCAATATTCCTGGACAGATGGCATTCGGTTTTTCTCTGATGGGCATCGTGCTGTACATTTTATATTACCGGTATCAACTTCTCTCGATTTGGCCGGTGGCAAAAGATCGAATTTTCGATGCCATGAAAGAAGGCGTATTGGTGATCGACCGGGAGTGGCGGCTGATTGAAATCAATAGTGCAGCCCAGGAGATTCTATCAAGCGTGGCAAATACAAGTGAAGATGAAGAATTCTCTGCCGAGCGGGCTGCATATAACTGGATCCGTCCCGATGAAGCTTTTTTGAATGCCGTGCAGAAAAAGAAAACCTTCGAGACGGAATGGACGGTAAACGGTGAGCATGAGGGAGATAAGATTTACTTTGAAGCGAGAACATTCCCCATTGCCAGAAGCAGATCCGGCGATGAAGCGACGCTGATTATTCTCAATGATATCACGGACAAGAAGCACCATGAAGCAGACCTGATCAAGCAGGCGACCATCGACTATCTGACAGGTATTCCAAATCGCAGGTCTTTTATTGAACAATATCAGAAACTTATGGCCGCTAAAGGTGAAACCGGCAGTCTGATGCTGATTGATCTGGATCATTTTAAAAAAGTGAATGATGCATTTGGCCACCAGACCGGGGATGAAGTGCTGTGCTATTTTGCGATGCTGCTTCAGGAATATTTTGTTCATGGACTGGTGGGCAGAATCGGCGGTGAGGAATTCGGGGTATTCATTCATGAAAACTGTCACGAAGCCGTGAGGCAGGCAGAACATTTTCAGCAGCATTTAAGAGTGAAGCCATTTCATACACATGACAACAACGTGATAGCTGTGCCGATGAGTATCGGGGTAGCGGAAGTCATGCAGGAAACCCGGGCGATTGAAACGGCTTACCGTCGCGCCGATGAGGCAATGTATGAAGCGAAGCGGGGCGGACGGAATCAGACGGTCTGTTACAAGGAAACATGCGGGTGAATTCAAATCGAAGGTGGGGATCGAATGTTATTGTATATCACAGCCAACCGAAAGCCGGTGGAGGAATCCGTCAGCCTGACCGTGGGGGGAGCGTTCCTTGATGCTTACAGAACGGCTTTTCCGGACAGCCGGGTGGAAAAGCTCGATCTGTTTGAGGAAACTTTTCCGTTGCCAAAGCGTGAAGAGCTTGCGATGTGGGAACGGCAGCGGGTTTTGTCTGAAGAGGAAGTGAACGCTTTAATGAATCCGCATGTAGAACAGTTTAAACGGGCGAAACGAATCGTGTTCGTGACCCCGATGTGGAATATGAGTTTCCCGCCACAGGTGAAGGCTTATATCGACCGGATCATCGTTCCTGGACATACATTCGAATTTACTGAAAAAGGCATAGAGGGCCGGATGAATGAAAAACAGGTCCTGCATATCCAAAGTACCGGGGGGATCTACTCGGATGGTCCGCTGACCTCTTTTGAACACGGAGATTCCTATTTACGGTTAATGATGAAACTCATTGGTGTGCCCTCATATGACTTGATTCGGATCGAAGGAACCAGCACCAACCCGGACCATGTACCCAGAAGACTCAGGCAGGCAGAGACCGACATTCAGGATCTCCTGACGGCATGGCAAAAGAAACATCGTTGAAACAGTAAAATTGTAACAGTGATACAGATCACTGAACATTCCGGGATGCTTTGTTCAACAAGGCATCCTTTTGAATCGAGAATAGTGCAACCATGCTTATTCAGTAATACATATAAAACCAATCGGAATGAAATGTGTTGAAAAATGTCTACATCTCTGTCACAATCTGTTCAGAAATAATGCATTCACTGGTATGGGTATCTGTTATGATGAAGATGTAGAAAAGGTCAGGCAAACAAACTGATTTTTTTCAGACAAAATGTGAAAAACTGAGCAGGGGCTGTTATCGGATTGATCACCGTAACGGCGTGATTTTAGAACCATTATGTGAATTAAGTCACAAAAGAAACCAAATGAAGAGGTGAAGAAAATGGAATTCAGACAGTCGATTTATGACAACGCCAAAAATATAACGGACGGTTGCATGGGTCATGAGGAAGCTTTTTGTACTGCTGCCTGTCCAATGCATACAGATGTAAAGAAATATGTTCGTCAAATCGGGGAAGGCGATGTTGATGGGGCTCTGGAGACGATTCGTGAAAAATTATTTCTCCCCAACACACTCGGCCGGATCTGTGCACATCCATGTGAAGTGGATTGCAGAAGAAATACAGAATTCAATGAAGCGTTATCCGTTGCAGCGCTGAAGCGATATGCAGCTGAGAAAGCCGACGATAAAGCCAAATGGGATTATGAAGTCAAGTCGGCAACCGGTAAGAAAGTGGCCATTATTGGTGCCGGCCCGGCAGGTGCCCAGGCAGCCATTGATCTTCGCAAAGCCGGGCACGACGTAGTGATTTACGAAAAACTGGAAGTTGTTGGCGGGATGATGCGTGTCGGCATTCCCGAATACCGGCTGCCAAGAGAAGTGATTGATTTTGAATACAGCTACCTTGAAGATCTTGGTGTGAAGTTCCGCATGGGTGTAGAAATCGGGAAAGACGTTAGCTTCAGCTCATTGCAGGCAGATTTTGATGCAGTGATTGTCGCAAACGGTGCACACCTCGGTGGCATGCCTCCTGTAACAGGATCTGATGCAGACGGTGTAATGCACGCAGTTGACTACCTGAAAGAAATCAGCCTGACCCACGCATCTGAGAACGCCGGTAAAAAAGTCGCCGTCATTGGTGGGGGAGACGTCGCGATGGACTGTGCACGATCTTCCTGGAGAATCGGTGCAGATGAAGTCAGCCTGATCAGCCTGGAAAGCCTGGAAGAACTTCCGGCAAGCCAGCAGGAAATCGATGAATCACAAGAAGAGGAAGTGGCATTTTTAAACAGCTGGGCAACCGATGAAATTCTGAAAGATGAAAACGGTCGAGTGCGCGGCCTGATGCTTAAAAATGTTCTTTCGGTGTTTGATAAAGATGGCAACTTTGCTCCGGCTTTTGGCGATGAGCGTAAAGAGATCGAAGTGGACACGGTGATTTTCGCTACAGGCCAGCGGGTCCAGGATGTGACAGACGGTGCAGTTGAACAAAGCGGCGGTGGCAGATATGTCGTCGACAAAGATACCTTGGCAACAAGCGTACCGAACGTATTCGTCGCCGGTGACGCTTCCGGAACCGTAATTGTCGTTCAGGCCATGGCCCACGGTCAAAAGGCAGCGAAGAGCGTTGACCGCTTTTTGAACCAGGTGGATCTTGCAGAGAAAAGAAATTTCAAATATGAATACAGCTTCCAGACGCGGCTGGATGTACCACTTCCAAAAGGAACGGAAAATCTGCCGAGAACATCCGGTAATCACAGACCGGCAGATGAGCGCAAACGTGACTTCAAAGCCGTGGATCTTGGTTACAACGAGGAACAGGCCAAAAGTGAAGCCGGACGCTGTCTCCAGTGTGAATGCAAACTGTGTATGGATGAATGCCTGATGATGAATGACTACGGCGAATGCCCGCAGGACATCTTCGCTGAATTCCTTGAAAAAGGCGGAATCGAACCGATTGTTCCTTATTCTTGCAACGTATGCGGGGGCTGCTCCCACGTTTGCCCGAATGACTATCCGATTGGAGAAACATTCATGGCGATGCGTAAAGACTTTATCCTCGAAAACGACGGTAAATCACCAATGGAAGGCCATAAAGCGATTGAAATGCACCAGATGCTCGGATTCTCGAAGCTCTTCACGACCAAAGCAAAAGGGGGCAAATAATCATGACTGCAACAGCAGAACGAAAAGGTTTCATGCCAGGATGTTCACTGCCGTCCTACACTCCGGACGGCGTTAAGAAAACGATGGAATATTTGAAAACCGTATATCCCGATCTGGGCGGCGTGCAAAAGTGCTGTGGAAAAGGCACGAAAGCACTCGGTCAGGAAGAAAAATTCAAAGAGCGTTTTGCAGGTCTTCAGCAGGATATGGACGATATCGAGATCGACACGGTCATCGTCGCCTGTCAAAACTGCTACAAAACCATAAATGAAACTAGTGAAACAACGAAAGCGGAATCCCTTTGGACGCTGCTTCCGAAGATCGGAATCCCGGAAGAGCTTCGTGGAAAAGCAAAAGACAGCGACGTCGTTTTCGGAATTCATGATTCCTGTTCAACTCGCTACGAAAAAGAGATTCAAGACGGGATCCGCTGGGTCCTTCAGGAACTGGGCTACCGCGTCGAAGAATCCGAACATTCCCGTGAAAATGCAAGATGCTGTGGATTTGGCGGCATGATCGTACCGGCAAATCCGGATCTGGCGACTCGCGTCATGCAGCGAAGGGCAGATGACTTTACGACGGATCACGTTGTTGTTTACTGCGCGGCCTGCAGAGCTTCCATGATGAAAGTCGGCAAGAAAGCATTTCACATTCTTGATCTGCTCTGGGGACCGGTTGTCCATTCCGATATGGACGCACCGGAAGATGTTCTTTCCAAGCCGGCTGGTTCATGGATCAACCGTTACAAGTCAAAAAGAATTGTCAAGCAAGTCGTAAAAAGTTAAAAGAACGGACCAAGGTCTCCTTTTCAATCAGGAGGGGAGACTTCGCGTATCAATTGTGAAGTGAATCACTTAACAAAGTGTGACGTTGCACACAGAAGTAAAGAAGTTAAAATTATGAGGAGGGGTTAAACATGAGTAAAAAATGGATGATCACAGGTTTCAGCACGTTAGCAGTAGCAATTATTGCAGTTGTTGTATATTTTTCCGTAACAGGTATTGAGGCACAGGAAGTGGATATGGACGAACAGCAGGAAAAAATTGCAGAATACGCAAATCCGGAAGTGTTTATGACAGCATCCGAACTGAAAGAGTTGATGGAATCGGATGAAGATGTTGTCGTGATTGGTTCGATGAGTGAGAGAGGCGGAGCAATCCCCGGGTCTTTTGAGATCTGGCGACCGGATTACTCTGGAACTGATCTGTATCCGTATGATGGTATGGCAAATGAAAAAGAAGAAGTCGAAGCTCTTCTGGGATCGTTTGGTGTAACACCTGAAACGACAGTTGTAACATACGCTGCGAATGCGCAGCACGACTCGGCCCGCGTTTTCTGGCAACTGAAAATGCTCGGACATGACGATGTACGATTCCTTGATGGTGGGATCAACGCCTGGATCGGCCAGGGGTATGATACTGGGAATGCTATGGAGCCAGGTGATCGTGAAGCAACAGAGTACGAAGCACCGGATTACAACGAAGCTGCATTCAATGCCGGCCTTGACGATGTGATAGGCGCTGTTGATGGAGAAGGCATCCTGATTGATACGCGCGGTGGCGATGAAGAAGATGGCAGCACAACACTTGCAGGCGCTTTTGGCCCGGGTAAGATTGCCGGCGCAGAATATATCAACTGGACAGAAGCTGTTGCAGAAGACGGAACAGCCGTCAGCTTGAGCGATCTTGAAGCACTCTACGGTGATATGATTGAAAGTGGTGAAACCTTGATTCCTTATTGTCAGTCCGGTGTTCGATCGTCTTATACCTGGTTGCTTCTCACCGAAGCCCTGGGCTACGATAATGCGCTGAACTATGACGGTTCATGGATTGAGTGGTCTTACGAAGCGTATGAACTCGATAATGCAGATGTGATTGATCGAACAGAAAACGGTGACTTTTAAGAATCAGAATCATAACTGAGAAGGAGTTGATTGCATGAGCGCAAAAAATAAATCGGCCATGAAGTTTTTAGGACTCATCGCCGTGATCGCAACGGTGTTCGTCATCGCATGGCAAACAGGAGCATTGGAAAAGATTCAAAGTATTTCAGCGATGCAGGAGTTTATTGAAGGATTTGGTGTTCTGGGTTATGTCATTTTCGTCGGGGTCTTCATGATCTCAGCCGTGTTCCTCTTACCGGGCGCGATTTTCCCGATCGTCGGCGGTGTGGCATTCGGACCGGTTCTCGGCGGACTGTTGTCATTGGCAGGTGCAACACTGGGGGCTGCGGCAGCATTCCTCGTAGCCAAATACCTGGCCCGTGATATGATCATGAAAAAGTTCAAAGGCAATCCGATCTTTGACAAGATCGATAAAGGCGTGGAAGAAAATGGCGGAAGCTTTTTGATCCTGACACGATTTGTTCCGGTCTTCCCGTATAACGTCCAAAACTACGTTTACGGTCTGACGAGTCTCGGTTTCTGGAAGTTTACGATCGTTTCCGGGATCACCATGGCACCAGGTGCAATGATTTACGCATTCATGGCTGGACAAATTGCACGTGAAGGTGTGTCAATGACGCTGATGCTGCAATTCGCAGCAGCGGGTATTATCCTCTTCCTGCTTTCCCTGGTTCCAAAGATCTGGGCAAAGAAAAAGGGGATCGATATAGAAGAGTTGAAAGAAACCTCGTAAATCGAGTATATCGAATTTTATCGGGCGTCCGGGAATTCCCGGACGCTTTTCCTTTTCACATAAGAATTTCACAGGAATTTAACATGAAATTCGCGATTTTGTCATTCATTATACAGTATAAGGAACTCGGAAATGGTATGCTATGTCTTGCGAACGTTAATATGATACATTATGGTTATTAAATTATAAAAAAACATCAACACAGATAAAGCGTGAGGGAGTGGATGAAAAGATGAAGAAGTGGTTACCATTCGCGATTATTCTTCCTGCACTGGCGGCATGCGGCAGTGACGAAGCGACCGAAACACAGGCTCAGGATTTATCAGAAGCGTCATGGGACGACATTGTCAGTGAGGCAGAAGGCAAAGAAATTGGCATGTATATGTGGGGTGGCGACGAAGGTGTCAACCAGTATATGGATGATTTTGTTAAACCTCGTCTGGAGGAAGAGTATGACATTACGTTTAACCGCTACCCGATGGATGCACCGGACTTTCTGAATCGACTGATGACGGAAAAAGAAGCAGGTCAGACTGAAGGTGGAGCAGATCTCCTTTGGATTAATGCAGAAAATTTCCGCACCGCCAAAGAGAATGATCTGTTATACGGTGATTTTGCCGGGACACTTCCGAATCTGCAGGAATACATTGGAACGGATGTCCCATTTGTCAATTACGATACGGGCACACCGATCGAAGGCCACGAGGCGCCATGGGGAAATGTACAATTTACGTTCCAGGTCAATCCTGATATGGTCGATGAGATTCCCGAGAGCCTCGATGACCTGATGCAATGGTCCATCGATAACCCAGGACTGTTTACGTACCCGAATGTGAATGACTTTACAGGGAACACATTTATCCGGCACGTGATGTACCATGTGGCGGATGACCCGGCTGATTTGGCTGAATATGATGAGGAATGGCTCGAAAACAATGGTGATGATGTCTGGGAATCACTCCGGAGTTTCAAGGAATCGCTATGGCGAGAAGGTGAAACTTATCCGGAAACGAGTGAACAGCTCGATCAGATGTTTGCCAATGGAGAAGTGGCGTTTGCGATGGGTTTTAATGAGCATAGAGATATCGGGATGATTGAGGATGGTATCTTCCCGGAGAATACCAAAACCATCTCGCTTGAACCGGGTTCAATTGGCAATACGCATTATTTGTCTGTTCCGTTTAATACACAAGAGCCTGAAGCGGCCCTTGTAGCGATCAACTTCATGCTGTCACCGGAAGCGCAAATCAAGAAGCTGGATCCGGCTATGTGGGGCGAGGGACATGTGCTGGATGCTGATACACTCACCGAAGAACAGCAAGCAGAAGCAGAGGAGCTGACAGGTCCCGCTGTGGTTGAGCAGGATGAAATGCTTCCGGAGCTCGATGCCCGCTATTTCGACTGGGTGATTGAGCATTGGGAACGAGAAATTGTCCAGTAACGGCATGCCTTCCTGGCTGAAAGGCCTTGGATTTCTGGCACCGGCATTGGTCGTGATTGCGTTCTTTGTCGGTTTCGGGTTATTCCAGGCGGCACAAGGAAGCGTCTCCCGGGAAGAGGGGGACGCTTTCTGGGTGAATTACCAGGCGCTCCTCGCCCATGAGTCCTTCCTTCGTTCTGTTGGCATCAGCGTCTGGGTGGCTTTCAGCTCGACGTTTATATCGCTTGTGATCGGGATTTGGATGACCCGGCGCCTGATAAGGGTTTTCCGGTTTGACCACTGGAAATTCGTCGCTTGGCTGCCGATGATTATTCCTCACTTTGTTGCGGGCTACCTGATTTACATTATTTTTGCACCTTCCGGGTGGTTGTCAGCTGTTTTCTATCACATCGGATGGATTGATGTGATGAATCAGTTCCCGATACTCGTCAATGATCCGTTATACATCGGTGTGATATTGACCTATGTCTGGAAAGAGATCCCTTTCGTTCTGTTAATGATGCTGCCGGTCTATCAGGAAATGGACCTGCGCTATGAAGATGTGAGCCGGACGCTCGGGGGAAATTCGTTTACGGTATTTCGGACTGTGGAGTTTCCGTGGGTGTTTCCGGTGTCGCTCGAGACATTTTTGATTTTGTTTGTGTTTGTACTGGGTGCCTTTGAAGTACCTGCACTGCTTGGCGTGACGTTTCCAAAGATGCTGCCGATTCTCGCCTATGAGTGGTTTTATCAGTCAGCTTGGGTAAACCGTCCGATGGCCCAGGCGATGATGGTACTCATATCGTTATTCGCCATTTTGACGGCGTTTTTCGTCCTTCGATTTACAGCCCGTTGGAAAAGCCAATGGGCTTCGCGAAGGGGGGAGTCGCTGTGATGTGGCAGCGGTATGTATCGCGATGGTTTTGGATCATCGTACTATTCACGATTTTTGTCGCACCGCTTGTGCTGATGGTTTTGAGAAGTATCAGCTTCCGCTGGGGCTGGCCGGATGTATATCCGATGATGTTCAGTTGGAGAGCATGGGAGATCATTTTTCGGGACCCGGAAATCATCTGGTCCATGATTTTAACCGTTTTGATCGCTGGGGCGGTAGTGATGTTGAATTTCCTGTTGGCCGTACCTGCAGCTTATGGCGTGAGCCGTTACCGGTTTAAAGGGAAGCCGCTCGTTGAGGCGATTCTGATGATGCCGATCCTGATTCCGGTTCTGGCGATTGCCATGGGCATGCACCTCACGATGATCCGCATCGGCTTGACAGATTCCGCGACGGGCGTGATTCTGATTCATCTGATGCCGACACTTCCTTACGCTGTGCGGGTAATGAAAGCGGGATTTGACCGGTTGTCCCCTGATTGGGAAGAGCAGTGTACAACCCTGGGTGTAAACCGCTGGCGGCTGTTCTGGACGATGCTCGTACCGCAGATTATCCCCAGTATCCGCAGTATGGCGGTATTGGTGTTTGTGATTTCACTGAGTCAATATGTGCTGACGCTGATTATCGGTGGTGCCAAAGTGATGACCCTCCCGATGATCTATTACCCTTACTTTTCCAGTGGTGACCAGGCAGTGGTAGCGGGTTTTTCCGTACTGTTTGCCCTGTTACCGATTGTGTTTCTGGTTGTATTCGAAGGTGTGATCCGGTTGTATATGTTTACTATTCAACGACCGTAGAGAGGAGGCTTGCCTGATGCTACTTATGGAATTAAAAGGTGTATCGAAAACATTCGGCGAAACGGAAGTGTTTCATCGGATTGATCTTCAAGCGGAACAAGGGACGATCATCAGCCTGGTGGGTCCCTCTGGCTGTGGGAAGTCAACATTACTGCGGAGTGTGGCAGGGCTGTCTTCCTTCAGTGAAGGACAACTTTTCATACAAGGGGAAGATATGACCCAGATCAAAGCAGAAAAAAGACCGGTTGTCCTGATGTTTCAACAGCCTCTCTTGTTTCCCCACTTCACCATTTTGGAAAACGTGACTTATGGGTTGAAGTATGGCAAGCAAAAAGTGAAAAAAGATGAACGGATTCGACGAGGCATGGCCCTTCTGGAAAAAGTGGAGCTTGAGGCCTATGCAGATCGCTATCCGAACCAGCTGTCCGGGGGACAACAGCAGCGTGTGTCATTGGCAAGGGCGCTGATTCTGAACCCGTCGCTTGTCCTGTTGGATGAGCCGTTTGCCAGTCTCGATCCTGAACTTCGGGTAACCATTCGCACATGGGTCCGGGATTTCCTGAAACAAGAAGGGGTAACCGCATTGTTTGTCACCCACGACCGGGAAGAAGCGATGATTATGGGTGACCAGGTAGCCGTGATGAAGGCAGGCAAACTTCAGCAGGTCGGTCTACCGGAAGATGTGTATCAGCGGCCGGAAAACAAGGAAGTCGCAGAAATGTTTTCCGAAGGCCTGTACGTCCAGGAGCGCTTTCTGTCCGCAGGAGAGCTGATCATCGAAAGCGTTCATCGTCAAAGTACGCTGGTGCCGGACGATTTCGTCTCACAGGGACGGGTGAAATACTGCTTGATGAAATACGGACTGCAGTTTTATCATGTGGAATTGCCTGAGATCCGGCAGTCCATCGTACTTCATGATAAAAGAACATTTCATGATGATGAACAAGTGGCCGTATTCAAAAAGCAAAGGAGTGATCAGGATGCTTGATACAAGAGGCAGACAGTATGTACAGCCTTTGATCAATGTGTCTGCAGATACGTTTTTAAAATGGGGCTTATCCGCTAACCATGTCACCATTATTTCGTTTTTAATCGGTGTCACGTCCGGTTTGTTTATCTATTTTGAACAAACCTTACTGGCGCTTTTGGTGCTGTGGTTTTCCGGTTTTCTTGATGTCGTGGACGGAACGATGGCCCGAAAGACAAAGCCGTCGTCTTTTGGTACGGTTCTTGACGTCAGTTTTGACCGCTTGGTTGAAATCAGCGTGATCCTTGGGCTTGCTTTTGCCTATCCGGATGCGATGTGGGTGATGCTGCTCTTGAGTGTATCCATCATTTACTGCATGACGATCTTCCTGACAGTGGGGGCGGTATCGGAAAAGCAGGGCGTGAAAAGCTTCTACTATCAGTCAGGGCTTGCTGAACGGACGGAAGGCTTCATTCTGTTCTCGCTGATGATAATCTTTACGGATCATTTGATACTGATCGGACTGATTTTTCTGGCTGTAGAGATCATCACATCGCTGCAACGCCTGATCGAAGCCAAAGTCATTCTCGGGAAACACGCCGATCAGTGAAATATAGAAAACCAGGCTTGTCGCCAAGCAAATGGCGAAAGCCTTCGTTGCACTTATGCTTCAATCCAATAGTAAATTTAAATAATGATATGAAGTACGACTTAAAACCCCTTTGAGCGCAAATACGCTCAAAGGGGTTTTAACTTCTGAATTATTAATTCGGCAGGCGTTCACCGGATTCGATTTCCTCGATAAAATGACACGCAGCCTGATGGCCCTCTGTCATTCCGGTTTCCGTGACACGGAGTTCCGGTTCCTCCTCTTTGCACTTGTCTGAAGCAAATGGGCAGCGGGTATGGAATCGGCAGCCTGATGGTGGATCGATCGGGGAAGGTACATCCCCTTTCAAAATCACATTTTCTTTTAAGACTTCCGGATCTGGTGATGGAATCGCAGACAGAAGTGTTTTCGTGTAAGGATGTTTCGGGTTGTCGAAGAGGGATTTCTTATCGGCTATTTCGACAATTTTACCCAGGTACATGACGATCACCCTGTCTGAGATATGACGCACAACCCCAAGGTCATGGGCGATGAACAGATACGTCAGATTGAATTCCCGCTGCAGTTCCTTCAGCAGGTTCAAAACCTGTGCCTGAATGGATACGTCAAGAGCGGATACAGATTCATCACAGATGATCAGACGCGGGTCCACAGAAAGTGCGCGCGCAATCCCGATCCGCTGACGCTGGCCACCGGAGAATTCGTGCGGGAAGCGGTCCAGCTGGTGAGACCCGAGTCCCACGATGTCAAGCAGTTCAAGCATGCGTTCTTCCCGTTGGTCAGGAGGCATGACATTTTGCACGTGCATCGCTTCGTTTAAAATCTGTCGAACCGTTTGGCGCGGATTGATGGATGCATACGGATCCTGAAAAATGATTTGCAGTTCTTTACGCATCTCACGCATCTGCCGTTTGTTCAGGGCCAGTAAATCTTTGCCGTCGAATTCAATCTCGCCGCTTGTCGGTTCTTCCAAACGCAGGATCGCACGTCCTGTGGTGGATTTTCCGCAACCGGATTCTCCAACAATACTGAGCGTTTCGCCTTCATTAATTTCGAATGAAATATCATCGACGGCTTTCACATGGTTTACTGTCCGTCCGAAAATTCCGCCTTTAATCGGGAAGTGTTGCTTTAAATTTTTAACTTTGAGCAGTTCCGTAGTCATCTTTCACGTTCACCTCCGGGCCATCCCATTCGTCGGTATGAATCCAACAACGGACTTGGTTTTTATCGTTCAAATCAATCAGATCAGGCAGTCGTTCGTGACACATATCCCGAGCGAACGGACACCTGGGTGCAAACGAGCAACCGTCCGGAAGTTCGTCGGGTTTTGGCACCATACCCTTAATGACGGCCAGGGATTCCTGGTCAATATCATGACGGGGCAGGGATTTTAATAATCCGACAGTGTAGGGATGATTAGGATTTTTGAAAAGTGTTTTCACATCAGCATATTCAACGATTTTACCCGCATACATAACCGCAACATAATCACAAGTCTCGGCAACAACACCAAGGTCGTGCGTGATGAGCAACATCGACATGCCCAGTTCCTGTTGGAGATCGTTGATCAGTTTAAGGATTTGAGCCTGAATCGTAACATCGAGTGCTGTTGTAGGTTCATCGGCAATCAGCAGTTCCGGCCGGCACGAAAGGGCAATGGCAATCATGGCGCGCTGACGCATACCGCCGGATAGTTCATGAGGGTACGCTTTTAAGCGCGCTTTTGGTGAAGGAATCCCTACGAGTTCCAGCATTTCAAGTGATTTTTCCATCGCTTTCTTTTTGGAAAGCTGTTGGTGGATCATGACAGCCTCGCTGATCTGATCACCAATGGTGAATACAGGATTCAGAGACGTCATCGGTTCCTGGAAAATCATTGAGATCCTGTTACCACGAATTTTTCGCATTTCCGCTTCGGTTTTATCAAGCAGGTTTTCCCCTTTGAAGAGGATTTCACCGCCTTTGATTTTTCCGGGTTCATCAATCAGACGCATAATGGACAACGAAGTGATACTTTTACCCGAACCGGATTCTCCTACGATACCGAGGGTGTTGCCGGCAGGTACATCAAATGTCACACCATCCACCGCTTTTACTTCACTTTTGCTTGTATAAAAAGAAGTCTGCAGCTCTTTAACAGAAATTATGGTTTTCTTTTCGTCCAAGGGTCTCCCACCTTTCGTTGAAGAACCGGTTAATCCAGTTCGATTCTTTTATTCAGCACACGATATGATATATCGACAAGATAGTTAACAAACACAAACAATATGGCAAGTATCAGGACCGATCCCTGTACAGCCGGGAAATCACGGCGGGCAATAGAATCAACGACGTAACGGCCCAACCCGTTGATGGAGAAAACCGTCTCGGTCAGAACCGCACCTCCGAGAAGGGTACCAAACTGAAGCCCTACAACGGTGACAACTGGAATCAATGCATTACGAAGAGCGTGTTTGTATACCACGTAACGCTCCTGAACCCCTTTGGCACGAGCTGTGCGGATGTAATCCTGATGAATGACCTCCAGCATGCTCGAACGAGTCATCCGTGCAATGATGGCAGCACCTGCTGTACCGAGAGTGATCACCGGCAGCACAATTTGTTCAGGTGTACCCCACCCGGAGACCGGAAACCATTGTAATGGAGGTAGAGCAAAATATTGAATCAGCATGAGGCCCAGCCAGAAGTTTGGCATGGACAGCCCAAAGAGTGCGACGATCATGATCGCCATATCCGTGAATGTCCCTCTGCGGGTGGAGGAAATCACCCCGGCAATAATGCCCATAAAAACACTGAGAATTGTACTGTAAAAGGCAAGTTCCACAGTGACCCAGAGGCGATTGTCGAAAATCTCTGAAGAAATGGGGCGGCCGCTTCGAAGGGAATTCCCCAAATCGCCCTGAACCGCGTCTGTTACAAAACCAATGTACTGTGTATGAAGCGGATCGTTCAAACCAAGTCGATCACGCATCTGTTCCACTTGTTCTGCGTCTGCACGTTCTCCGGCCATAATCTGTGCCGGGTCGCCCGGTATAAGGTGCATCATCAGGAATACGACCAGGGTGACGCCGATCAATACCGGTATCGTTTGAAATATTCGTCGTATGGAATAAACGAGCATAGTTGCTCACCTCTCTTTTATGATTTGATTTTTGGATCCAGTGCATCGCGTAGTCCGTCGCCAAGCAAGTTGAACGCAAGCACGATACTTACGATGGCAAGGCCTGGAAACAACGCCATGTGGGGATAGTCCCACATATAGTTTCGTCCGCCTGCAAGCATGGCACCCCATTCAGGCATCGGCGGCTGAGCCCCAAGGCCAAGGAAGGACAGGCCGCTTGCGGTTAATACGGCAGTTGCAATAAATAGTGTGGCCTGAACAATAATCGGCGACAAAATATTCGGTAAGATATGCCTGAAAATAATCCGGGAGTCTGACGCTCCCAAAGCGCGGATTGCATCGATGTACTCCAGTTTCTTAACTGCGAGTGTTGAACCTCGGACAATACGGGCAAAGACCGGAATCGAGAAGATGGCAATAGCGATGACGACGTTGACGATGCTGCCGCCAAGAACAGCAACAATCCCTAAAGCAAGCAGGATCCCCGGAAACGCAAGAAACACGTCCATGATCCGCATCAGTACAGCATCAATTTTCTTGCCGTAATAGCCGGCGGTGATACCGATCAGGACACCGACAATCATGCCCATAATAACGGAACTGAATCCAATGGCCAATGTGATCCACATCCCGTGAATGATCCGCGTAAATATGTCCCGGCCCTGGTGGTCAGTGCCAAACCAGAAGTCTGCATTTGGCGGAATGTTGCGGCTTTGAACATCTGTACTCGTCGGATCCATCGAGGTCATAAAGGGTCCAACTACGGAAGTGATCATAAAGAAGATAATCAAAATAAGTCCAGCCATGGCCAGTTTGTTCTGCCTCATCTTTTGCCACATGTCTTTCAGGTTTTCCAGTTGCGGATTGATTTTTTTCGGTTCAACCGTCGCGCGATTTTCAGATGACGTATCTGACATAATGATACCCTCACTTTCTTTTCATTTATGATTGAGCAAAACAGATTTTAATGTAATTTTCTAAAAATTAAATCTTAAAATAGTAACAAAAAAATTATACCATGACAAGCGAACAACACAAGGGTAGACGGGAGATTTTATAGAATTTATTTTAATGGAATAACTTTTATCTGGAAATAGTGGGATGATTTATTGGAAAAATCGCTGCTGCAAAACCGGTTTAGCACGTTAAAGCGATACATGTAAGGCTTTCTGACGATTCTCATTGTGGTTTTGAAAATACTAAATTAGAAAAATGAAAATTTTAAGAAAATTTGTGCTTGTAATTTTTTTTTATATAGTGTAATTTGTATTTAAGCATGTTACAAAAGAATTACAATCATAATAAGGGGGATACGACATGTTAAAGAGTAAGACTTTGAAAGCAGGTTTGCTTTCTGCTGCAGCTGTCATGACATTTGCTGCTTGTGCAAGTGAACCGAATAATGATGAAGGTGCTGTGAACGACGGCAATAACAATGCTGACATGAACAACGCCGAGGACAACAACGACAACAACGATAATAATGAAGGAACAGAGGATGCAGCCGGTGATGATGATCTTGTGATTGCGACACTTTCTGATGCAGACTCATTGGACGCTCATGGATCAAATGATGTTCCATCAAGTAACATTCAGGTCAACATGTACGAAACCCTTCTGAATCAGACAGAAGACGGAGAACTTGAGCCGCTTCTCGCGACAGACTGGGAAGCCGTTGAAGAGGACCTTTGGGAATTCACTCTCCGCGAGGACGTAACATTCCACGATGGTTCAGAATTCAATGCTGAAGCAGTGAAAGCCAACTTCGACCGGGTAATGGATCCAGATGTAGGTTCTCCACGAGCATTTCTCTATGATGCAGTGGAAGAAGTGATCGTAGTGGATGACTATACTGTTCAATTCCAGACCGAGTTTCCGTTTGCACCACTGCCTGCCCATATTGCCCACTCCGGTGGCGGTATCATGAGTAAAGAAGCCATTGATGCAGACTATGAAGCAATGGCAGATGGCGGACAGCCAGGTGATTACATTAATGAAAACCCATCAGGTACAGGATTCTTCCAATTTGAAAGCTGGACACCTGGTGACAATGTGGTGTTGAACAAGAACGAAGACTATTGGGGTGACGAAGCGAAGGTTGATTCTGTCACGTTCCGGGTAGTACCGGAGGACTTGACGCGTATCGGTGAACTCGAGACCGGTTCTGCGCATATCATTTTCCCTGTCAGCCCAAGTGACACCAGTCGAGTCGATATGACAGACGGTGTGAGCCTCTATGAGCAGGAAAGCCTTTCTCTTGCTTATATCGGTTTCAATATGGAATCCGAACCGTTTGATGATGTACGTGTCCGTCAGGCTGTATCGATGGCCATCAACAAGGACGACATCATTACGGGCGTCATGGAAGGTACTGCAACACCGGCGGTAGGACCAATTGGTGAGCAGGTATTCGGATTCTCAGATGATGTTGAGGGACTGCCTTATGATCCGGATGAAGCACGTGAACTGCTTGCAGAAGCAGGATATGAAGACGGATTTGAAACGACGATTTGGACAAACGACAGCCGAGAGCGTATGGATATTGCTGAACTTGTTCAGGATCAGCTTTCTGAGATCGGTGTAGACGTTGAAATTGAAGTACTCGAGTGGGGTGCATACCTCGACGAGACAGCTGAAGGTAATCATGACATGTTCATCCTCGGGTGGGTCACAGTGACTGCCGATGCTGACTATGGCATGTACGCATTGTTCCACTCTTCCCAGCAGGGTGCTCCGGGTAACCGTTCATTCATGGCTAATGACGAACTCGACGAGGTGCTTGACGAAGCTCGCCGTGAATCGGATCCTGATACACGATCGGCACTGTATGAAGATGCGATGGAAATTCTGGTTGAAGAAGCACCAATGCTCTACCTTTATCATTCTTCCTACCTCGTAGGTATTCGTGATGAAGTGGAAGGCTTCTGGAAGCATCCAAACGGTCTTTACATGCTTCAGGATGTAGAGATTCAGTAAAAGAATAACGGTCAGGCGCCCGAAGGATCATTCCTTCGGGTGCCTTTTTTGTCTGCGCAAGACGGACGAATGTGCGTGAAATCGATCCTGCTTTTTCTGAAAAATCATGAAATAAGCGTTGCTCATGAATGAACGTGTGCGGTATAATGGTGTCTACATTTAGTCTGCACAGTAACACTATGCATAGAGACTGAATCAATTACGGACATTCGACTGACAACGGGATGGGAAAGGAATTATAGACATGAAAGTAGTGAAGTTTGGCGGCAGTTCTTTAGCAAGCGGGGAGCAGTTTGAAAAAGTGGGGCGAATCGTCTCCAGTGATCCGGACAGGCGGGTTGTGGTTGTTTCCGCTCCTGGAAAACGGTTTGATGAGGATATCAAGACGACGGATCTTTTGATTCGCCTAGCAGATCAGGTGATTGCAAACGAGGTATATGAAGACGCACTGCAGGATGTTGTAGCGCGCTATGCTGAAATTGTGACTTATCTTGAACTCGAAGAGGCGGTCCTGAAAGATATCGAACAGAAGCTCAGAGAACGGATCGACACATACAGGCATGATGATGACAGATTGATGGATGCCCTGAAAGCCAGTGGTGAAAACGAAAATGCCAAAGTGATGGCGGCCTATTTAACGAAAACAGGCACGCCTGCAAGTTATGTCAGCCCCGACGAAGCAGGGATGCTGGTGACCGATGAACCTGGTAACGCGCGCATTCTTCCGGAGGCCTATGGTCAATTATACCGTCTTCGGCAACGAAAAGAAGTCCTTGTGATCCCGGGGTTCTTCGGGTACTCCAAAGAAAACAACATCGTCACGTTTCCGCGGGGAGGCTCGGATATTACCGGCTCCATCGTGGCAGCCGGGTTGGAAGCTTCGATGTATGAGAATTTCACGGATGTGGATTCGGTCTACAGTGTGAATCCGAACCTCGTTGAGCATCCTCATGAGATGAAAGAAATCACCTACCGGGAGATGCGGGAACTTGCTTACTCAGGGTTTGGCGTGTTTCATGATGAAGCGCTGCTGCCTGTTGTTGAGAAAAAGGTGCCGGTTTGCATTAAAAATACGAATCATCCGGATTTACCCGGTACGATGATCGTCGCAGAACGCATCCCGGATGAAGTTCCGGTCCAGGGTATTGCCAGTGATACAGGATTCCTCAGTATTAATCTGACCAAGTATCTGATGAACCGGGAAGTAGGGTTTGGCCGGCATCTTTTGGAAATCCTCGAAGGAGAAGGTATTTCTTTTGAACACACCCCTTCCGGGATTGATAATATGTCAGTTATTCTCAGGGAAGAACAGCTGGAGAATGGGAAAGAAGAGCGGATTCTGACAAGAATTCGACAGGAGCTGAACGTGGAGGACGTCAATATTGAGCGGAACCTGGCGATGGTGATGGTCGTTGGGGAAGGGATGGCCAGAACGGTTGGTGTCGCCTCAAAAGCAACCGCCGCCCTTGCAGATGCAGGGGTCAACATCAAGATGATCAATCAGGGTTCTTCTGAGACGAGCATGATGTTCGGGGTCGATGATCAGCATGCTGACCTCGCAGTTAAAAGCCTTCATCAGGCATTCTTTCCAGATAAATAAGACAAAACGAAGCCCTCGGTATACCGACCGAGGGTTTCGTTATTATGAACGTTCTTCCACAGCTTCGATACGCCTCAGGCCGTATTTTTTCTGTGCCCAGACGGATACACTGCCACCGTTGACAGTAAACCTTCCGATGGCGTCCTCACTGACTTCGACTTCGTCTGTGCGGTTCCCTGTGACATCGATCCAGACGCTGCCGGTCAGGGTTTGATCGACCTGCATATCCTTAAAGCCTTCGTCTCCGGTCGAAATGACCACAGCACATCCGGAACCAGTCAGGTCGTCGACTCCGTGCCGGATCCAGCCGACGGTGTTGGCATGATCGAAGTAATCAGTCTGTTCACCGTAGGCCAGGTGATAGCGTGCATCCAAAAGCGGATCAAGAAGCTCCTTCTTGGCGGGAATCGGATCATCGCCGCGGATGCCAAGGTAATCGCCGAAGAAGACACAGGGAAAGCCGTCTGCTCTCAGCAGGATAAACGCATAAGCAATCGGTTTGAACCAGTCCTCAACCCATGATTCAAGCGATTCACCGGGCTGAGAATCGTGATTATCAACGAAAGTGACGGCATGAGTCGGATGAGTGGCGACAAGTGTTCCATCATAGAGTGTGCGTAAATCGAAATCCCGGCCTTCAAGCGATGCCTGATGAAACCGGTAATGCAGACCGACATCAAACAGGTGGATGGCAAAATCGGTCTGATCGAGGAATTGCTTTTTTGCTTCGATGTCCGGGTTCCAGAATTCACCGACAAAATAGAAATCATCCTCATACGCTTCTTTCATACTGTGGGCAAACCGGGAAACATATGAATAATTGATGTGCTTAATCGCATCGAGTCGAAAGCCATGACAGCCCGTAGTTTTGATGAACCATTTGCCCCAGTTGATCATTTCGTCCTGGACTTCAGGATTCCGGTAATCGATATTGGCAAACATCAGATAATCATAGTTGCCGAATTCTTCGTCAACCTGTTCATTCCACGCCTTGTTTTCTCCAAGGATCCGGTAGATGCCCGAACGGTTTTGCGCAGCATCATAGTCGGTGCCGTTAAATTGATGGTGCGTCCAGGTGAACGAAGAATAATTCCCTTTCCGCCCTGGAAATGTGAACGATGTCCAGCCTTCGATTTCAAAAGGTTCACTGATCTCATCGAGCCGGTTATCGGGGTCGACTTCGACGACCTCAAACCGTTCTGTATCATCCGCACCTGCTTTGTGGTTCAATACGACATCTGCCAGGACCTGCACATTCTCTTTACGGCAGACCGCGATCGCTTTAAGAAGTTCCTCGCGGGTTCCGTACTTGGTTCGTACAGTCCCCTTCTGGTCAAATTCACCAAGATCATAGTGATCATAAATCCCGTAGCCGTTATCCGCCTGTGTCATGCCTTTACATGCCGGCGGAATCCAGACGGTATCAATGCCGTGAATACTGAATTCATGGGCAAGTATGGCGAGGTCCTCCCAATGCTTACCGTGATTGGGGATATGCCACTCAAAAAACTGCAGCATCGTGTGATTTCGTCTCATCGGGAACCCTCCTTATTCTGCTTTAAGAAAATTTAAGTTCCCTAAAGGATGGCCGTATCAGCGCCACTCGTATGGTGTTGCTTGATAGACATAGTAATTGAGCCAGTTGGAAAACAACAGATGCGCATGCGAGCGCCAGTAGTTCAACGGCTGTTCGTCCGGATTATTGTCCGGAAAATAGTGAGCGGGGATCCGTACCGTCAATCCCCGGTCGAGATCACGCTCGTATTCCTGCTTCAATGTATCCGTTTCATACTCCAGGTGCCCGGTGGCCATAATATGGCGGCCATCTTTGGAAATCATGAGAAAAGGACCTGCTTCCGGTGAAGAGGCAAGAAGCGTCAGATCGGGGTGTTCGTTAATGGCTTCCTCGGAAACGTTCGTGTACCTCGAATGCGGTGCGATAAATTCATCATCAAAGCCCCGCAGCAGTTCGATGTTGTCACTGTTGAAAATCCGGTGGCTGAAGATGCCGGAACATTTTTCCTTCAACGGAAACTTGTCGATTTTGAAATGATAGTACAGTGCTGCCTGTGCCCCCCAGCAGATGTGCAGGGTGGACGTCACGTTATCCTCAGCCCAGTCCATGATCTTCGCCATCTCTTCCCAGTATGCAACTTCCTCGAACTGTAAGTGTTCAATCGGTGCACCGGTGATGATCAACCCATCGAACTTTTTGTGACGGATTTCATCGAATGTTTTATAGAAATTTTCCGTATGCGATTGGCTCGTATGCTTTGGCTGATACGTGGCTGTTTTTAAAAACGTGATATTGAGCTGCAGGGGGGTATTACCGAGCAGTCTTAAAATATGGCCTTCCGTTGCCTGTTTGTCCGGCATCAGATTAAGAATAATAATATTCAGCGGACGTATGTCCTGAGTGGTCGCCCGTTCATCGTCCATGATGAAAATATTTTCTTTTTCGAGCAGGGCTCTTGCAGGAAGGTCTTTCGGTATATTTACCGGCATGGGAATCACCTCGTTGTCTTGTTGATGTGAGAATTTTCGCTAAATTTAATTATAACAGTTACAATGAAAACTACAATCCTAAAGGTGTGAATTGATTTGCATGAACTGCCGGTTTGTGAGAGAATTCACTATGAATAGCGTAGAGAAAGGAAGACAATGATGAAAAATAAAGCTGTATTTTTTGATATTGATGGCACATTGCTCAATCATGATAAGCTGTTACCCGCTTCGACAAAAGAGGCGATTGCGACGTTGAAAGCGGCTGGTCATTTTGTCGGTATCGCAACGGGTCGCGCACCATTCATGTTTGAAGAACTGCGCCAGGAGCTGGAGATTGATACGTTTGTGAGCTTCAATGGTCAGTATGTGGTGCATAAAGAGGAGCCGGTTTTGCGGAATGCATTGGCACCGGAAGCCGTGAAGGAACTGGTCGATTTTGCAAAAGAAAAAGATCATCCCCTTGTTTTTATGGACCACACAGGCATGCGTGCGAATGATACAGAGCACGCCTATATTTACGAGGCGATCGGCTCATTGAAGTTTGATTATCCGCCGTTTGATCCGGATTATTATCAGAACCGGGCGTTGTATCAGACGCTTTTGTTCTGTAAAGATGGGGAAGAAGCGCCTTATCAAGCACGCTTTGATGCGTTCGACTTCATCCGCTGGCACGAGAAATCCACCGATATCCTGCCGGCAAAAGGATCCAAGGCAAAAGGGATCGAGGCCCTGATTACCAAATTGAACCTGAATCCGGATGATGTCTATGTCTTTGGCGATGGCCCGAATGATGTGGAGATGATCGCGTCTTCGAAACACGGCATCGCGATGGGCAACAGTGTACCACAGACCAAAGCTGTGGCGGATTTTGTGACCAAGGATGTCAACGATGACGGTGTCGTGCACGGATTGAAACACGTTGGATTGTTATAATCAGAATCACTGTATTTTCAAGTGACAAATCCCCTCCTGGAGTTGGCCAGGAGGGGATTTGTCATTCCGTTGTGAGTTTGTGTTTGACGGTGACGCCGTGCGGATCCGGTTGAAGACATTCGATCGTGGATTCTGGAAAAGCCCGCTGTATCCTCGATTTCATTTCTTCGCCGGTGCCCTGAGGCGTGAAGAATAAAATAATCGGTCCTGCGCCGCTTAATGTCGCACCGTAGACAGGGAGTTGATCTGCGATCTCCTCTGCTTGTTTCCATTCGGGGATATTCAGATAACGATAAGGACGGTGGAAACGGTCCTTTTTCATCATCCGTCCTGCGAGTGTCCAGTCGTTTCGCATCATGGCAGCCACCTGGACATTACTGATACTGCTCGCTTTTACCGCTTCAGCATAATTCAAGGTTTCAGGCAGTGCGTCCCTGGATTTGGAAGTGCTCACAGGGTAATCAGGGATCAGTGCCACTAAATCGATGGCGGGGATCCCGGCCCGGACAATCTCGGTACCTTCCTCGTCATGGTGCCCGACAACCAACCCGCCGTAAATGGAAGGGGCAACATTATCCGGATGTCCTTCATAAAGCGTGGCCCACTGCACTTTTTCCTCATCGGTCAGGTGCAGATGTAATAATTGATTCGTCAGCTCAATCCCGGCAACAATTGCTGTTGCGCTGCTTCCAAAACCGCGTGCGAGAGGAATATTGCTCACCATGCCGATATGAACCGGTGGCAGGGGTTCGTTCCATTTGTCAGCCAGCCACTTGGCAATTTCGATGATGAAATTGCTCTCATCTGTTGGAATTCCTTCGAGATCGCCGGCAATCAGTTCAACTTCCCACACCTCGGACGGGGTAATGGTCAAGGAGAGATGCCGGTTCAAAGCCATGCCGACAGAATCGAACCCAGGTCCTAAATTTGCGGTGCTTGCGGGTACGATGATGTCAAAGGAATCAAAGCGGCTCATGCGTTCACACGTCCAAGCAAGTGTTCAAATACGACCTTCTCATCATTTGGCAGGACGGTCGGTTGAACCGGAGCGGTATCAATGGCGGTATTCGGATCTTTCAGACCGTTTCCTGTCAGGACACAGACGACTCTTGATCCTTTTTTGATTTCACCGGTCTTGAGCTGTTTGATGAGGCCGGCAATGGAAGCGGCGGAAGCCGGTTCTGCAAAGACCCCTTCTTCACGGGCAATCAGCTTATAGGCCTCAACGATTTCATCATCGGTGACGTAATCGATTTTCCCGTTGGACTCTCTTGCAGCGGTTACTGCGTAGTCCCAGCTGGCGGGATTCCCGATGCGGATCGCTGTGGCGAGGGTTTCCGGCTGATCGATGATCTTATTCATGGCAATCGATGCCGAGCCTTCTGCTTCGAAGCCACGCATTTCGGGCAGTCCGGTTCCTTTTGCTTCATGGTACTCCTTGAAGCCTTTCCAGTATGCAGTGATGTTTCCGGCATTCCCGACAGGGATGGACAGGACATCCGGAGCAGAACCGAGGACGTCGACGATTTCAAACGCTGCCGTTTTCTGGCCTTCAATGCGAAACGGGTTGACGGAGTTAACGAGCGTGATCGGTGACTGATCTTCGAGGTTACGCACCATCTGCAGCGCCTGATCGAAGTTTCCTTCGATACTGACAATTTCACCGCCGTAGACGACAGCCTGTGCCAGCTTACCCATCGCAATTTTGCCGTCGGGGATCACGATAAAGCAGCGCATTCTCGCCTGTGCTGCATACGCGGCAGCTGCAGCAGACGTATTTCCTGTTGAGGCACACATAATCGCCTCACTTCCCGCTTCCTTGGCTTTTGCTACCGCCATGACCATCCCCCGGTCTTTAAAAGAACCAGTCGGATTGGCACCGTCATACTTTACGTAGAGCTCCACACCGAATTTCTCGGACAGGTGCTTCATCGGAAGAAGGGGGGTATTCCCCTCCTGAAGGGAAAGCAGGGGGGTGTGCTCATTGACTGGCAAATACTGCCGGTATTCTTCAAGTAATCCTCGCCACATCATCGTTTCATGACTCCTTCCACACGGTAGGTGCTTTTCACTTCGACCACCGCATCCATTTCATCTAATTTTTTGAGTACGTCTTTATAATTTTTCCGGGACACACCGTGTGTTACGACAATGATTTCAGCGAGCCGGCCTTCGTTCAACGGGACCTGAAGAATCTTTTCAAGGCTGATGTCGCAGGTCCCGAAAACGTCCGTCAGGTTGCCGAAGGTTCCAGGCTGATCCTTGGCATGAATGCGCACGAAATACTTGGAGAAGATCTCCTCATCTGTTTTCAGTTTCTTATCGAACTGCGGAATCACAAGGCTCTTGCCGTTTACACCGAGACGCTTATTGCGAAGCACGGCGACGAGGTCCGAGACAATCGAAGTGGCGGTTGGGAATTTCCCCGCGCCCGGACCATAATACATCGTTTCTCCGACCGCTTCCCCGTAAACATACACGGCGTTAAACTCATCGTCCACTGAAGCGAGAGGGTGTTCGTTTGGAATCAGCGTCGGTTCGACACTCACTTCGACCTTATCCTCACAGCGGTTCGCGAGGCCGATCAGTTTCATGGTATAGCCGAGTTGCTCTGCGTATTGAATATCTTCTGAGGTGATGCCCGTCATCCCGGTGACAGATACGTCAGAAAGGTCGAGGTTCATGGAAAATCCGAGGGTACCCAGTATTGAGATCTTCCGTGCAGCATCGATGCCTTCCACATCGGAAGTGGGATCTGCCTCTGCATAACCGAGGGCTTTTGCTTCTTGCAACACTTCATCATACAAACGGCCTTCTTTGGTCATTTTTGTGAGGATATAGTTGGTCGTTCCGTTGACGATGCCCATCATTTTCGTGATCCGGTCTGAGGCAAGGCCTTCCACCAGTGTGCGAAGAATCGGGATCCCACCGGCAACACTCGCCTCGTAATAGAGGTCCGTACCGGTTTTGTTCGCCAGCGTCAACAGTTCCGAGCCGTGCTCAGCCATGACGTCTTTATTGGCGGTGACCACATGCTTTCCCTGTTCGAGGGCTTTTCTGATGTATTTTCGGGCGTCTCCGGTGCCCCCCATCACCTCGATGACCACATCGATCTCTGGGTCTTCGAGTATATCATCTGCATTCAGGGTCAGCATGCCTTCTTCGACATGGATCCCCCGGTCTTTATCCAAATCATTCACCAGGATCCGGCTGATTTCAATGGGGCAGCCTACCTGATGGACGAGCTTATCCTGGTGATCGCGAACGATCTGCAGGACCCCGGTTCCGACTGTTCCGAATCCAAGTAAACCAATCATCATTTTTTCACTCATTGCTTACACTCCCTACGTCTTTAATTCGTGTACACTTGTCATCATATAATGGACATTATAGAGAGGTTTTGTCACAATCTCAACCGTTTTCCCGAAAAAGTCGGAATACTTTGAAGCCTTGTGCAGCAAGAATTCAAAAGGTATACGCTTACATTTGAGGAGGGGTTATTCATTTGATTCTTTAATTCACAAATTTGACACAAAAAAGATAAATGTTATATAGTGATATTAATCTTTATATTAAAAATATCACTAAATGAGGTGGGAAAATGGTGGCTGTGGCTTTATGGACCATTGGCGGGTTGTTCGTTGTTCAGGTGCTGCTTTTGGTGTTTATGATGATCAAAAAACACCGGGAGCTGACATTAATAGAGCGATTAAAGGTATTGGACGAAAAACTCACCGTGGAGTTTGAAGACTATATTCAAGGAAAAAAACCGCTTCACCCCCGTTTTCCTGAGAAAAATAATCTGAAGGTTCAATTGATGGAGGCCATATTGGAACGCAGTCTTGAAGATGCGGATGATTTACAGACAGCGCGGATCAGAGAGTTGGCAGAAGGAAGTCTCACGAAAGAATACAGGAGGCGTCTGAAACGTGGCGGCTGGGCGAATCGGATCAATGCATTGTACTTTATCGAAGACTTTAAGATGAACAACCTCGTGGATGAAGTATACAGCACCGTGGTAAAAAGCCAAGATCGCGGGGATGAAGAGTTCAGGCAGGGCTTGAGGACGATGGCTGCTTTGCAGGATCGCAGAGTGTTTGAATTAATCGAAGCGAACGATTATTTGCCTGTTTCGCTTTTCAAAGAAATATTCCAGCGGTTGAATCAGAATGCGGTCGATTATTGGTTTTCGAAGTATAAGAGTCATGAAGCGGTACCTGAACATCTGCTTGGACCGTTTATCAGCCACTGCGGTGATGTGAGAGCGAAACCATATCAGAAACGGATTGAGGAGTGTCTCACGGATCCCCGTGACGAAATCCGCATCAAGACACTGAAGGCGATGAGCAGGTACAGAGAAGTATTGAATGAATCACACATCGAATCCTTTTTACCTCAGATTTGTGGGAAGAGCGGTTGATGGTCGCTAAATTGACCGGGAACGCTGCTTTGGATGAGTATCAAATTCAGTTGAAAACACTGATGTCCGACCCGAAGTGGTGGGTCCGTTTTGCGGCAGCCAATGCTCTGAAACAACTTGAGGGTGGGGAAGGGATGCTCCGTAAAATTGCGGATTCCGGTAATGATCCATTCGCTAAAGATATGGCAGGGTATACACTGACAACAAATGGGGGGTAACATCGTGAATTCCGACTGGATCGTAACCATACTTGAAACCATGGCTTGGATTATCGTCATTTATATGCTGTTTGTCGTCGTGCTGTACCTGGTGTTATTCCTTATCGCCACACCGAAAGTGCGTCGCGAACAGAAATTGAACAGAAAGGAACAAATTGAAGAAATGACGGTAAATCAGGATACGTACCCGATATCTGTCCTTGTACCGGCATTTAATGAAGAGGTAGGGATTGTACCGTCTGTCCAGTCGCTGATGACACTGAATTATCCTGAGTATGAGGTCATTGTGATCAATGATGGTTCAGAAGATGAGACATCAGAACGGATGAAAGAAGCTTTTCAGATGAAACCGATCATCCTGGCTACCCGCAAGCACTTTGAAACAGAAGCGGTCGTTGCTGCCTATCAGTCAACCATTCATGGACAGTTGTTCATGATTGAGAAAGAGAATGGGGGTAAAGGAGATTCCTTGAATGCGGGGATCAATTTTTCCACCTATCCTTATTTTGCTTCTATCGATGCGGATTCGATTCTCGAAAAGGATGCACTCTTAAAAACAATCAAACCGATCATTGATTCCGGCGGTCAAGTCACGGCGACCGGTGGAACCGTCCGAATTGCGAACGGTTGTCAGATGGAGCAAAGTGAAATCAAGAAAATCAGTTTACCGAAAAACCCGTTGGAAGTCATGCAGATCATTGAATATTTCCGTGGTTTTCTCATCGGACGTCTTGGCTTCAGTCGCACGAATATGCTGTTGATCGTCTCTGGCGCTTTCGGGGTTTTTGAAAAAAGGCAGGTTGTAAAAGTAGGAGGCTATGACAAAAAAACGGTAGGCGAAGACATGGAGCTGATTGTCCGGATACACCGCTCAATCAAAGATGAAAAATCAGATCAGCGGATCGAGTACATTCAGGACCCGGTCTGCTGGACGGAAGCACCGAGTACCTTTCAATCATTGAAGGCCCAGCGGATCCGCTGGCAGAGAGGATTGGCGGAAACCGTCTGGCGCCACAAAGGAATGATGTTTAATCCGAAATACAAACGGGTCGGGCTCTTTTCACTCCCTTATTATACGTTTGTGGAGCTGCTCAGCTCTGTGGCTGAGTTCCTCGGGTATTTCATCATTATCCTCGGTCTGGTCTTTGCGTTTATTGACCCGGCGATTGCGGCTGTTATGTTTGCCGTCACCATTCTGTATGCGTCACTGTTGTCGTCGCTCTCCGTTATGCTCGAAGAATGGACCTACCATAAATATCAGGACATCAGGAGTTTACCGATTCTCTTTCTCTACGCACTTACGGAAGGTTTCTGGTACCGTCCTTTGATGGTATCGTTTCGAATCGTCGGCCTTTTCAGTGCCTTCAGAAGAAAGCGTGACTGGGGCAACATGGAACGAAAAGGAATCGAACAATCCGAGAAGAGAGCCGTATAAATGAATGTGTCTCCAAAAAACGAACCTCGTCTGCTTAGACAAGGTTCGTTTTTTGGAGCGATTAATCAATCTGTTCCAACAACGCCTGACAGAAAAAGTAAAACAATTTGTTTTCCCTGATCATATGCAGCGTTTTATGAAACCTTTGTGAACAGCGTGCCGTAAACAGGGAAGTACCTTGACCGGAGACTTTTCAAGGCGCATAATCATTTTAGTTTGAAAGGAGGTGAATCGGTATGATGATGGAAGTGTATCAGGATTTATGGCAGGTGCTGATGATCGCAGGGCTGATCATGTCGGTAACATCGGCGCATGCAGGCATCCTGTTTTTGCGGCATGGGCATCGGAAAGATATGCAGCTCATGCAGCATAGAGCAGCGGGCTGTCACACAAAGCCGCAGCTGTTAATCGGTTCAGGTGCCACGTTAGACACCTGGCAGACCCGCCTGGTGTCTATGATCCAGCGGAAGATCGCTCCGGATGACGATGATGAAGCCCACCACAGCTCTTTTTTTCACAGCCAATCTGAGATGAAAAAAGGAGCCGGTAAATATGGAACTTGTCATCAACCGATTCACCCGACCAATCAATAAATCCGTCCTCATCCTGCTGATGGGTATCACCTTGATTGCACTACTCAGCGGCTGCAACCAGACTGCGATGATGGACCCGATTGATGCGGAGACGACGGGATTATTTAATCATTACGTGATCTATCCCTTCTCATTTATGCTGACATTCTTTGCTGACCTCTTCGGTGGTAACTACGGTTGGTCGATCGTGATGATGACCGTACTGATCCGCACTGCATTGATGCCGCTGATGCTGAAGCAGCAAAAGACCCAGCTGAATACGAAAGAGAAAATGATTTATCTGCAGCCGGAATTGACTGCACTGAATGAAAAATATAAAGAAAAAAAAGAACAGGAAGACAAACAGGCGATGCAAAAGGAAATGATGGCAATCTATTCAAAGCATCAGTTCAATCCTCTGACCTCGGTAGGCTGCCTGCCGATGCTGATTCAGTTGCCGATATTGATCGGTTTTTACCAGGCAATTATGCGAACGCCTGAGATTGCCGAGCACCAGTTTCTCTGGTTCAGTCTGGGCGAAACGGATTTGATCTTGCCCCTGGTGGCAGCGCTCGTTTATTTTCTCCAGTTCCGCCTGTCCATGTTCGGAATGGAAGAGAAACAACAGAAACAAATGGCGATGTTCGGTTATATCACACCGGTGATGATGGGCGGTTTTTCCTTCGTCGTCTCTGCCGCCCTGCCGCTGTACTGGACTGTCGGTGGACTGTTCCTGATTGTGCAGACCCTGACCTTCAAGTGGCTTTTCCGGGAACGAAACGCGAAACTGCGCACCTTGGCTGAAGAACAGGCAGCCAACCCGTCGTAAAACTTTTACAATGAAGCACCCTGCCACCTTTTCCGAGAGAAAAGGCAAAGCGGGGTGTTTTCTTTATACTTTGGCTATTGGCTAATGAAAAACCGCGTTTTCTTTAGGTTTCTTTTCCATTCAAAACGGGGTATGATGGGATGCGGAAGGTATGATGAACGGAGGAATAGAATGAAAGATGTAAAAGTAAAGATCCAGCAAGGGGAAGTCAAACGCTACAAGGAAGGCTTTCCGCTGATCACAAGGGACGCTTTGGTGAATCCTGAAGTGTTAGCCGAGGAAGGACAGCTCCTTGAAGTCACCGATGAATGGGGCCAGTTTATTGGTAACGGGTATTACGGTGAACAAAACAAAGGCGTTGGCTGGATTGTCACCAGGCAAGCGGCCGATAAAATCAATCAGCAGCTGATTGACCGGCTCGTTTTAAAAGCGGTCGGCATCAGACAGGCGTATTATGAGGACACGGCAATGGACGCTTTTCGCGTATTCAACGGCGAAGGCGACGGTTTTGGCGGGGTCATCATTGATTACTACAAGCAGTATTATGTGATTCATTTTTACAGTGAAGGCGCCTACCGCTTCAAAGAGCAGTTTGTGGACAGCCTTTTGCGAAACACGGACGTCATCGGCATTTATGAAAAGAAACGTTTTGCAAAAGAAGGCCAGTATGTGGAAGATGACGATTTCGTCACCGGCGAAGAAGCCCCGTCACCTCTGATCGTAAACGAGAACAATGTGAATATTGCCGTTTACTTGAATGACGGTGCGATGGTCGGCTTTTTCCATGATCAAAGAGAAGTGAGAAAGTCGATCCTCGAGAAGTATGCCAAGGGCAGGACCGTGTTGAATACCTTCTCGTACACGGGCGTTTTCTCCGTATTTGCAGCTGTTGGCGGATCGTTGAAGACGACGAGTGTCGACGCAGCAAACCGGAGCAAGGAAAAAACGGCCGAACAGTTCGCCATGAACCAGCTGGATCACCAGGACCATGACATCATCGTCGACGACGCATTTCAATTTTTGAAGCGTACCCAGCGAAGGGACCGGACGTTTGGTCTCGTCATTCTAGATCCGCCGAGCTTTGCACGCACAAAGAAGACAACCTTCAGTGCCAAAAAGGATTATGCGAAGCTGCTCGTCGATGCCATTCACGTGACTGAGGACAACGGGATTATCGTCGCAGCCCTGAACCATGCAGGTGTCGCCCCCCAGCGCTTCAGAAAAACCGTCGGGGAAGCCTTTCAGAACGCAGGCGTGCCGTTTCGGGTCCTCGAGAGCTTCGGCTTGCCAGGGGATTTCAAAACGGACGAGGCGTTTAAAGAGGGGAAATACTTGAAAGTACTGGTACTGCAGCGAAAAGACAGCTGACCGACCGGGACGTGAAATTTCCTGAGTAATATGGTATAAAAAAGGATAGACTTCAAGGAAGAGAGGGTGATCAATCCGATGAGTGATGTGAACAGTTCATCGAATTTCATTAAGCATATCGTCAAAAAAGATCTCGCAGAAGGCACTTACAATCATGTGGTGACACGCTTTCCACCGGAGCCGAACGGGTATCTGCATATCGGTCACGCCAAATCCATTGTGCTGAATTTTGAACTGGCGGATGAGTTTGATGGAACGACGAATCTCCGTTTTGACGACACGAATCCGCTTAAGGAAGACCAGGAGTACATTGATGCGATTAAAGAAGATATCGCTTGGCTTGGGTATGAGTGGGAAAACCTTTGCTATGCATCAAACTACTTTGAGGAGATGTACGAGCAGGCAAAGAAACTGATTCGTCAGGACGACGCGTATGTGGATGATCTGAACCAGGATGAAATCCGTAACATGCGCGGGACGTTCGAAGAACCCGGTCAGGAAAGTCCGCACCGGAACCGTTCCGTGGAAGAAAATCTGAAGCTGTTTGAAGAAATGAAAGACGGGAAATACGGCAACGGGGAGAAAGTGCTCCGTGCGAAGATTGATATGGCGTCACCAAATATCAATATGCGTGATCCGGTGATGTACCGGATTTCCCATGCGACCCACCACCATACGGGAGACACATGGTGCATCTATCCAATGTATACGTACGCGCATCCGATGGAAGACGTGATTGAAGGAGTGACACACTCCATCTGCACGTTGGAGTTTCAGGATCAGCGACCGTTTTATGACTGGGTTGTGGCACATGCGGACCATCCGGCCAAGCCAAAGCAGATTGAGTTTGCCCGTCTGAATTTAACGAACACGGTCATGAGTAAGCGTAAACTCAAGCAGCTCGTGGATGAGAGCTATGTGGATGGGTGGGATGACCCGCGGATGCCGACGATTTCCGGTTTGCGCCGCCGCGGCTTCACACCGGAATCCATCAAACAGTTCTGTCGTGAAATTGGGGTGGCAAAAGCAGATAATCTCGTCGATTTCCGGATGCTCGAACATTTCGTCCGCGAAGACCTGAAAATGGATGCGCCACGAACGATGTCGGTGTTGAAACCGCTGAAAGTGGTCATTACCAACTACCCTGAAGGTCAAGTGGAATGGCTGGATGCGGACGTCAATCCGGAAAACCCCGAGATGGGGACCCGGAAAATCCCGTTCTCCCGCGAGATTTACATCGAGCAGGAAGACTTTATGGAAGATCCGCCGAAGAAATATTTCCGCCTCTTCCCGGGCAATGAAGTCCGCTTGAAGCACGCCTATTTCATCAAGTGCAACGACTTTGTAAAAGACGACGACGGCAATGTCGTGGAACTGCACTGCACCTACGATCCGGAAACGAAAAGCGGATCCGGCTTTGAGGGGCGAAAAGTGAAGGGAACCCTACACTTTGTGGAAGCAACGAAGGCCGTACCGGCAGAATTCCGTCTGTACGACTCCTTGATCGATGACGAGAAAAGCGGCGACGATTTCCTCGAAGCCGTGAATCCGGACTCACTTGAAGTGACGCACGGTTTTGTCGAGGAAAATATGAAGCATGTCTTTTCGCAGGACAAGTTCCAGTTCTTCCGCCACGGCTATTTCAATGTGGATTCAAAGGACTCCAGGAAAGATCATCTCGTTTTCAACCGCATCGTCAGCCTGAAAAGTTCATTTAAACTGTGATTGATAAACCAGAAAGAGGCTAGGAGAAAATCCAGTAAATAAAAAGGCCCACACCAAACGGTGTGGGTTTTCTGTATAGAAGGGTTGATGGTGCAAAAATACAATCGCTTGCCGCGGGCAAGGCTTCTGCTCCTGTGCAGTGCTCGTCGCATGAAGATCTCAGCTAACCGTCGGAAAACCACCGCCGGTGGATCTTCAGCTCTTGCTTTTCCACCTGAAGGTACCTGGGTGACATCAGTTATTACCTCACTGTATCTACATTCGCCGCAGGCGTCTCATGTATTTTTGACAATCAACTGCATTGAAAGACCGTCAGGTCCTGATTTTTACATAAAAAAGGATACCTCCGGATTAAGTTAGAACGACCAAGTCATAACAAAACCGGAGGTATCCTTATGTTTATTGATTATAACATGAATCCGTTCGTTTTGCCGATGGATTGATCGCTTCAATTACAAAAAAATGATGTCGCTTATGCAGCTCTTTATAAGAGTCAGGGTCGCCCTCCTTATCATCCGATAATGATGATGAAGGTGATTCTGTGTGCGTATACTCAATCGACTTTTTCAGGACGGAAAATTGAAGCCTTATTGCAGGACAGGATTCGAATGATGTGGCTGGCACAAGGACACGCGCCGACCTACCGGACGATCAGTCGATTCAGAGTAAAGCCCGACGTCATTTCTTTCGGTCAATGGTTGTTCTCATCAAGTGCAAATGCCACGGCGGCTTTTGCGTGGATGTCACTGGTGTTGAATACCGGTACGTTCGCATCGTCGTCTCCAATGAGGAGGGGAATTTCCGTACAGCCGAGCACGATTCCTTGTGCACCGTCATCGACGAGCTGATCGATGATTTGAAGAAACGAGTGTTTCGTGTCCGGATTCAATGTTCCAAGGCAGAGTTCTTTGAAAACAGCCTGGTGGATATACGCACGGTCTGCGTCACCGGGAATCATGACCTCAATGCCCACCTCTTCAAATTTCTCCCTGTAAAAGGCGTATTCCATCGTAAAGCGTGTGCCAAGCAGGGCGATCCTCTTCATTCCCTTGGCTTTCACGGCTTGCGCCGTGGCTTCACCGATATGAATGAACGGCACCTCGAGATCTTCTGTAATCCGGTCTGCCGCAGCGTGCATCGTATTAGTGGCGAGGACAATCACTTCTGCACCAGCTGTTTCAAGGCGTTTTGCTTCTTCATGCAGCGCATCACCTATAGCAGCCCAGTTCCCGTTCTCCTGCAGTCTGGCGTAGGGTTCGAAGTCCACGCTAGACAGCAGAATCGGCAGGGAATGGAGGCCTCCGCGATGATCACGGACCAACCGGTTCATCGTTTCATAATACAAGGTGGATGATTCAAAGCTCATGCCGCCGATGATCCCTACGGTTTTCATACACTGATCGCCCCTTTCTTATTCGAAACTCCGACGCCTTTTTGCTGCGCCGTTTTGAGCGTTGCGTTCGTGAACTGCATAGGCTTTCAGCCCCCGTAAGATCGCTTCTTCCATTTCAGGATCTTCAATGAAACGCAACCCGTAAACAAAAGACGTACCCCGTTTTTCTTTCCAGACGACTTCACCTTCCGGGGCAATGTCGTATCCGGCGAGGTGAATTGTAAAAGTCAGCGACAGATCATCCCCTTTTGGCAAATCAAGTTCTGTTACGAGCTTCAGCCCGCCGGGACTGATGTTTACCAGTACGCCTTTGGCAGGTTTCGATTGATAAGATTCTCCGCGAAGCCGGCTGATGACAAACGTCGTGTCAATGGGACTGGCAAATTCATAGCGCAGTGGTTCTTCCCGTTTGAATCGTTTGGTCATGGATCCGGGCACCTCCTGTCAGGTTTGGAATGAGCCTGTGTTATAGACGCTGAAAAGCCTTTTGCACCTTTTGCTTCGCCTCAGCATCACTCAACAGCTGATAGCCGGTCAGTGCAAGTGCCTTGGCACCAGTCATCATGCCTTCAAATCCACGTTCACTCAACGATGCTTCACGAAATTCATGGGTATGACCATTGACCGGGGTATCACTGATGCGGACATACGGGTGAATGGCTGGACAGCGAAGGCTGACGTTGCCCATATCGATGGACCCGGAGCCGGCTTTTTCTTCTACGATATCATGTTGCGGGATACCGAGCTGAAGCAGTGCACTGGTAAACAAATCAGAGAGCGGTTCGTTGGTGGCCATTTGATCATAGGAAAATTCATAATTGGCTGATTCGAGTCTGGTACCGGTGGCAAGGGCTGCACCTCTGGCGACGCGCATGAGCTTATCAGCGAGCACATCCACATCCTGCCTGGTGGCGGCCCGGACGTAGAAACGGGCGACGGCATAGTCCGGCACAACGTTCGCTGCCGTTCCGCCTTCTGGAATGATGCCGTGAATCCTGGCGTGATCGGGTGTGTGCTGCCTCAGCGCGTTGATCCCGTTGAACGTCTGGATGACCGCATCCAATGCGTTGATGCCTTGATCCGGTGCCGCTGCAGCATGGGCGGTTTTGCCGTGAAACCGCAGTTCAATTGCATCCATCGCAAGGGATGTGCCGCTTTTGACAAAGTCGCTGGACGGGTGAGCCATCATCGCCGCATCGAGGTGATCAAACAACCCTGCGTTGGCCATGGTGACTTTGGCGCCGTTCGTTTCTTCTGCCGGTGTTCCGAATACGTAAACGGCACCGCCCGCCTGGTTGACGGTATCCTTCAGGGCAACAGCGGCAGCTGCGCTCTGAGTACCGATGAGGTTATGCCCGCAAGCATGTCCGATATCCGGTAAAGCGTCGTATTCACTCATGTAACCGATTCGTGCCCCCGGTTTTCCGGAATCATACACGGCCATGAACGATGTGGGCGTATCGGCGACGCCGTATGTTACCTCAAACCCCTCTTGATGAAGACTTTCCCCGAGTGTCTTTTGTGCAAAATGTTCTTCATTACCAAGTTCGGGGCGCTGTCCAATGGCCTGACTGATCTTCTGCCACGTGTCTCTTCGCTCTTCTACGGCCTGTATAATCGCTTCGATTGTCATAAAAGACCCCCTGCAAGATAGAAATCGATCTGTTTACAATGTATCCTACTCGGTTGATTTCTTCAAGGAATTGCAAAATGAGTAGCGAAGCAGGATTTTCGGGGGATCGTGACTAAGTTAACAGGTAACAGAGTAAACGGAGGGGGAATGCAGTATGGATATGAAGGGTTCAGTGTTTATTGTGGCAGGCGGTGCATCAGGACTTGGTGAGGCGGCGGTCCGTATGCTCGTTCATTACGGCGCACTCGTTTTGATTCTTGATCAGAACGAACTGAAGGGTCGTGCCCTGCAAGAGGATATCGGGTCGCGTGTCGCCTTCGAAAAAGCGGATGTGACGTCGGAATTCCAGGTGAGAAACAGTCTGAACCGGGGGATTGAACGTTACGGTGACATCCATGGCGTCATCAATACGGCTGGCATCTTTCACATGGAGAAGGTGCTGAAAGAAAAAGGCACACACACAATGGATGTCTTCTCAGAAATCGTCAGAGTGAACCTCGTGGGTGCGTTTAATGTAACCCGTCTGGCGGCTGAGATCATGAAAGACAACCAGGCGGATGTAAACGGTGAACGAGGCGTGATCATTCAGACCAGCGCGATTGCGGCGTACGAAGGTCTCCCGGGGCAGGCGGCGTTTTCCGCCTCCATGGGGGGCGTAAACAGCATGACATTGCCACTTGCCAGAGAACTGGCACCCTTTGGCATCCGGGTGATGACAGTGGCTCCGGGGCCTTTTTATACCCCGATGTACCAATCAATGGAGCAGAGTCTGCAGGACCTGATGGAAGGCGAGATGCTGTTTCCGGACCGGATCGGTTCACCGGATGAATATGCGCTGATGGCAAAATCGATCATCTCGAACCCGATGCTCAACGGCGAAGTCATTCGCCTCGACGGCGGAATGAGATTGCCGGGAAAGGTGAACTGGATGCCGTGATGCCGGTTCAGAGAAACCGTTTTCAGTAAAAACAATCTTTTCGTTAAGCGAAAGGCCCATCCTGTGTTACAATGACATCATCTTTTTTAAATGATGGACAATTTGTGACCTGCAGCGGACAGGTACGAATGAGGTGCTGGCTGATGAAAACGAAACAACAGATCTCTCCTTTTATGTCGTTTGACCGTCAAGAATGGGCAGAATTAAGGCAATCCTACCCCATGGAAATCACACCGGAGGAAATCGAAGAACTCAAGGGACTCAACGATGTGTTGAATATGCAGGAAGTGGCAGATATTTATCTGCCGTTGACGCGACTGATCAACCTCCATGCGAATGCAGCTCAGGAGCTATACCGCAGCCGCTCGCGATTTTTACACACGAAAGAGAAGAAGGTGCCTTATATCATCGGGATCGCCGGCAGCGTTGCGGTGGGCAAAAGTACAATTGCACGTGTGCTGCACACGCTGTTGTCGCGTTGGGACAATCACCCGAGGGTTTCACTGGTGACAACAGACGGATTTTTGTATCCGAATGCCGAACTGAAGCGACGGGGGATCATGAATAAAAAAGGGTTTCCGGAAAGCTATGACGCGCACCGGCTGCTGTCGTTTTTGTCCGATCTGAAGTCAGGGAAAACCCGGGTGAAGGCGCCGGTCTATTCCCATCTGACGTATGATATTGTCGAGGATGAAAGCCAGGTGGTGACGTCACCCGACGTGGTGATTATCGAAGGCATTAATGTGCTTCAGCCGCCGAAAGTTCAACCCGGTGACGACAGTGATCAGGTATCCGTTTCCGATTATTTTGATTTCTCCATCTATGTCGATGCGGCCGAAGAGAATATTTTGCGCTGGTACGTGGAACGCTTTAAAACCCTCCGGGAAACGGCGTTTCAAAACGAGGCATCTTACTTTCATAAGTATGCCGATTTATCAGATGAGGAAGCAGAAAGAACCGCCCAGGATATTTGGGAGCGCATCAACCGCAAAAACCTGCATGAGAACATTTTACCGACCCGGCACCGGGCGGACCTGATTCTCTTAAAAGGGAATCAACATTTCGTCAACGAGATCAAAATGCGAAAAATATAGGAGGACGTAATCATGACAGACAAACATCGTATCGTAACAAATCTGGCACCGGACGCCATCGGCCCCTATTCACAAGCGATCGAGGTGGATGGCATGCTTTACTGCTCGGGACAAATCCCCCTCGTTCCGGAAACGATGGAACTGGTTTCGGAGGATGTGGA
The DNA here is from genome assembly GCF_001721685.1 of Salisediminibacterium beveridgei. GTDB lineage: Bacteria > Bacillota > Bacilli > Bacillales > Salisediminibacteriaceae > Salisediminibacterium > Salisediminibacterium beveridgei. The sequence goes on from NZ_CP012502.1 coordinate 88,800, forward strand.
AGAGCAGACGCATCAGGTGATGAAGAATGTAAAAGGTATACTGACTGCGACGAACCGTGATTACAGTGACATCGTCAAGGCAATGATCTTCCTCGATGACATGAACGATTTCGGCAAGGTCAACGAGATCTATGCCAGTTACCTGAACGAACCTTACCCGGCGAGAAGTGCAGTTGAAGTTGCCAAGTTGCCAAAAGGCGCCAAAGTGGAAATTGAAGTGATCGCGAAATAATAAACAGCTGGATGGAAACCCTCCCCTTTTGATTTCAGTAGCCTCTGATGTCATCAGGGGAGGGTTTTCGTTCTACTACATAGTGATGTTTACATTCGTCAAGGGATTGAAGTCTAAGTGCAACTGAGGCTTTCGCCATTGACTTGGCGGTATGCCGATTTTTCTTAATGCGAAACACCTGATTTGCATGCATACATTCCGATGAGGCATAAAAAATCCCTCACCGGCTTTTCGGTGAGGGATACGTACGGATATGTTTTAAAAAATGATATGCGCGATCACCACGATGACCGGCAGGGTGATGAGTGTTCGCTCGATGAAGATGATGAACAGTTCTCCAAGGTTCAGCGGAATCTTGGACCCGAGGATGACTCCCCCGACTTCCGATAAATACACGAGCTGGGAGACGGCCAGACAGCCGATGATAAAGCGTGTCATTTCGCTTTCAATGCCGCTTGCGAAAATCGCCGGCAGGAACATGTCCGCAAAACCGACCACCATCGTCTCCGATGCTGCAGCTGCTTCAGGGATCTGCATCAGCTCCAACAGCGGAATAAACGGCATACCGAGATACGTAAAGAACGGGGTGTTTTCCGCAATAATCAGGGCGATCGTACCGAAAGCCATGACGACCGGTGCGACACCGAGCCACATATCGAGGACGTTTTTACCGCCGGATTTGAAGAAGGCTGCAACACCCTGTTGACCGGCAGCACGTTTCTCGGCCATATCCACCCCGAATTTCACTGAGCCGAAGGATTGCGCCTTGTATTCATCAGGAATTGCTTCATCCGGCTGTTCCTTCCCTTCCGCATACGTCTGCGGTTTTCTGGAAAGGGGTGGAATGCGTGGCATAATCAAGGCAGCGATCACACCGGCTAAGATGACCGTCAGGTAAAACGGGAAGAACATATGGGACAAGCCCACTTCTTCAATAATGACGAGTGAAAACGTAATGGAGACAACGGAGAACGTCGTTGCAATCACGGCCGCTTCCCGTTTCGAATAGAAGCCTTCTTCATACTGCTTGTTCGTCAGGATGACCCCGATGGTTCCGTCTCCGAGCCATGATGTCAGGGAATCGATGGACGATCGGCCCGGCAGGGTGAATAAGGGCCGCATCACTTTGGTGAGCAGCGCCCCGAAGAACTCCAGAAGACCGAAGTTCAATAAGAGCGGCAGAAACAGGCCGGCAAACAGGAAGATTGTAAATAAGAGCGGCAGTAAATCATACAACAGCAGTCCACCTGTATATGGGTCGTAAATGGCAGGAACGCCGAGTTCAAAGAGCGTCAATACAGCAAAAACGGCTGCCAACAGCCGGGTAACCACCCAGAAGATGGACACGTCAAAGAGATTTCGCAAAAAGGCGTTCTGATCCATCCACAATGGACGGAACCCTTTTTGTACGAGGCTTCCGAGAAAACTGATCACGATGAGAGCAGTCATGATGTACGGAAGTGCTCCTTCAAGCAGTCCCTGCAGCCAGCCCGAGAGCACTGCGACAGGGATCGTGAACCCGTCATCTGAAGGGATTGGCGTCATAAACATCGCCACGCCGATCAGGGAGGGAATGAGAAACATCAATAATGATTTCGGTTTGTTCTGGTCCATGGTATCCATAAACGATCACCTCTTGTACTAGATAATTATTCAGCAAAGCTCATTCTAATGTATAAATAAAGAATAATCAATCGTTTTATTGTATATTTATTTTCAATGAGGCGAAAAAACCAGGCATTCAAAATCGAAGACCTGGTTTTCATGGTTATTCTTAAACGGCCCATTCTCCGTTACGGAAGACTGGTTCTGTCGAGCCGTCTTCAAGGACACCATCAATATTCATTTCACCAGAGCCGATCATGAAGTCAACGTGGGTGATGCTCACATTCAGACCTGCCTGTTCGAGCTCTTCTTTGTTCATATCCGCGCCACCTTTCAGGTTGGTCGGATACGCACTGCCAAGGGCAATGTGATTCGATGCATTTTCGTCATACAGCGTATTGTAAAAGAGGATCCCTGACTGGGAAATCGGTGAACCGTGCGGAACGAGGGCAACTTCACCGAGGCGGCGTGCGCCGTCATCGGAATCGAGCAGGTTTTTCAAAGTTTCTTCCCCTTGTTCGGCGGTGAAATCAACGACCTTTCCGTCTTTAAATGTCAAGGTGAATCCGTCGATCAGGTTGCCGCCGTAGTTGAGTGGTTTTGTGTTCGTGACCGTGCCATTGACGCCATCGGCTTTCGGTGCGGTAAAGACTTCCTCCGTCGGCATGTTGGCCACGAAGTGAACGCCGGCAGTATTCGGTCCGCCACCGCCAACCCAGACGTGATTGTCCGGCAGTTGAATCTCCAGATCCGTTCCTGGTGCGGTATAATGCAGTTTCTTGTAATTCTTGTCCGTCAGAAAGCGTGCCTTCGTCTGAAGATTCTCATCGTGCTGCTTCCATGCAGCGACAGGGTCCGCTGTATTGACGCGAACCGTTTCAAGAATCGCTTCCCATAATTTGTTGATGGCGTCCTCGCCATTGGCCTCCGGGAAGACTTTCTCTGCCCAGGCAACGGATGGCGCAGAGATTACCAGCCAGCTGACCTTATCGGATTGAATGTATGTACGGAAGGTGTTCATCGCCGTACCCGACGCCTTGTTCGCTGCTGCGATTTTCTCCCCGTCAACGCCTGATAAGAGGTCAGGATCTGTGGATTTAATCGTCATGAAGGCGGCACCATTCTCGGCCATCTCTTCAAATCCGCGCGCTTTCCATTCGGGGAATTCATGAAACGATGCCATCGGGGCGAGATCGTAGCGGATCCGGGTCAGGTCATCGTCATGCCACTCGACATGTACGGTTTTCGCGCCGGCTTCATAGGCCTTTTTGGCGACGAGTCGGACGAAATCCGCAGAAGCGACCGGAGCGTTCAAAACCAGCGTTTGCCCCTCCTGGATATTCACACCGATTTTTACGGCTAACTCTGCATACTGATCAATTTTTGTATGTAACGAAGTCATCTGCATCTTCCTTTCCAAATTAGAATTCCCTTTCATTTTACCTGTTGTATGTGCGGACTTCAATCGAACAGGGGAAAAGAGCGGGCATACAGGCAGAAAAGACCGGGTACAGTAACATATAAATGTTGAAAATGTCCAAAAGGGTGTAAATCGGCCTGAAAAGATTGTGCAACCCCGTGTTCTGCATTTACACTTTAATTACCTGACTTATTGTCTGAATCACGGAAGTATTTCTTAAGTAATACCTCACAGGCAAGGGAACATTTTCGAAAAGATTGAAGTATACGTGCAACTGAGTATTTCTCCATTAAATTGGCAAAATACGAGTTTTCTCTAGAAGAAAGGAAGTTATCAACGTGAAACAATTTATTACGAATAACCGGCTGATGGTTTCACTGATGACTGTGCTGTGGTTAAAAACCTTTATTGTATCCACATTAACTTTTGACCTGCCCATCAACCGTTTCCTGGAGATGGTTGTCTTTATCGTGAACCCGTTGGCGTTTTTGTTGATAGTATTCAGTATCGGCCTTTTATTTTCGAAAAAGATGCAACCTTGGTTTTTCTTCATCACCAGTGCCCTGATTTCCGGAATTCTATACGGGAATGCGGTTCATTACCGGGAATTCCTCGATATCATCACCCTTCCGATGCTCGTGATGGGCGGGAATATGGGTGATCTGTCCACCAGTATTGCAAAGCTCCTTCATTGGTATGATCCTTTATTTTTCATTGACCTTGCAGTGATTGGCTATTTGTATAGGAAAAAAACGGAATGGTTTACGATGACGCAGGTGTCCTTTCGAAAAGGAAGAAAAGCTTTCTTTGCTGTGGCTGTGATCGCTTTGACCATCGTTGCATCCGGCCAGGTCGTCCAATCGGAAGAACGTGCCCACTCTTTTAACCGGGATAATGTCATTAAATCAATGGGTCTTTATAATTTTTATGTCTACGACGCTTATATTCATCTCGCGACGGCTACCCAGACGGTCTTTTCCGAAAAGGATGACTGGACTGAAATCCAGGAGCATCTGGAGGAGTCTTACGTTGAACCGAACCAGGAATTTCAGGGTATTGCCGAAGGGCGCAACGTCGTGATGATTTCATTGGAATCCGTCGAGGATTTCGTGATCAATGAGACGCTGAACGGAGAAGAGATCACGCCGTTTTTAAACGAATTGATTGAAGACAGTTTTTATTTTGACAATGTCTACGATCAGACCGGACAGGGGAAGACATCCGATGCAGAATTCATGATGCATAATTCCCTTTATCCTCTCGGACGCGGAGCGGTTTTCCATGCGGCAATGGAAAATGAGTTTCACCCGCTGTTAAAGCAGCTCGGTGAAAGAGGGTATGAATCCGCCTCTTTTCATGCCAATGACATCACCTTTTACAACCGCGATCTGATGTATGAGCAGCTGTACTATGACTTCTATATTGAAGAAGAGGATTATGACATTACTGATGACATCGATGTCGGCTGGGGTATGCTGGATATTGATTTCTTTGAACAGTCCATGCCGTATCTTGAAGATATGGATCAGCCGTTTTTTGCCAAGTTCCTGACGTTGACGAACCATTTCCCGTACGAACTCAACGAGGAAAATCATTTCATCGATCGGCATGACTCGGACAGTGAAATCGTCAACCGCTACTTTCCAACCGTCCGGTACACGGATGAAGCCATTCGGCTCTTTTTTGAAGACATGAAAGACGCCGGCCTTTATGATGATACGATCTTTGTCCTTTACGGTGACCATTATGGCATCGCAGAAACGCACTACGAGGAACTTTCTTCGTATCTTGGTTATGAAGTAACACCGGACGAAGCCGTCAAACTCGATCAGGTGCCGGTGATTATTCACATCCCAGGTGAAGAAGATGTCACCTTTGACTCGTCAACGGTCGGCGGTCAGGTGGATGTGTTACCGACCGTTCTGAATCTGATGGGGATAGACGATGAGGAGATGTATATGTTCGGCTCAGATTTACTGGCAGAAGATCGTGATGAATTTGCTGTCCTGAGAAACGGTGACGTGGTTACTGACGAGGTCATCTATACGAAGGAAATCTGCTTTGATGCAGAGGACGGCAGTGAGAAGCCGTTTGAAGACTGTCAGGAGGCCTTTGAGTTCGGACAAAAGGAACTGGATTTTTCGGATCGGATCATCAATGGGGATTTGCTTCGCTTTGATCCCGAGCAATTGGACCCGTAATCTGCAAGGCATGATTAAAACGAACGTGCTTCTTTCTCAACTGGAGCACGTTCGTTTTTTGGATGAACTGCATTGTAATATGTTTTAAATATTCCAAAAAAGGGTATAAGATTAGAATCATTCGGAGGTGAGAACAATGATTAAACAGGGCCATCCTTTCAGCGGTAGATACCGTCGTTATGCACTTGCTATTTTGATTCTGATCTTATTTATTCCGTTGGTAACGTGGTCCGTAGCAGTTGCAATCAGTGTCTCCTCTGTCGCACTGGGTCTCATTGTGACCTTTGGTTTTGACGCCGGTACAAAGCTGCTGGCTGAACGAAAAGTGAAGAAACTTGTCAATGAAACCCCTGAACTGATGATGCCGGGTGTGAAAGTAGCGAGTGGCACGAAAGGCTACATGACCGTGACAAAGAATTTCCTTTTATTCGTCCCGATATGGAAACGAGTGAAATTTGTCACTGAAAATTCGCGTGTCGTCCGTCATACGTTTGATGGCCTGCAACTGGATTTGACCGCCAAAATGCCGAAGAAACATCGTTCCTTTCACTATTATGTCAGCCGTCCTGCTGAAATGCAGGCGAAGCTCGACGAATTAGTCGGGCCATCGTTACCGTATAAATACGATAAACGGGCAGATCTTCCCGATGAGATCGACACGGAAGAGCTGCGCTGAAAACGCACATGACCAGGCTTGGTCAAGCCAAAAAACATCCCGGGGTTCACCGTGAACCCCGGGATGTTTGTATGATTTCAGGCACGGGATGATCAAAATTGATCCACGTCCAATGTCCAGAATTGTTCCGTCGTCATGCGGCGGATGATCTCTTCGTCACCTTCCTGATACTGGGCCTTCATTACTTCAATCACCCCGGATGTCTGGGATTTATGTGCATCGATGACGTGCAGTTTTTCCTCTGCAAAGGCGCTGACATCGCGCACGTTATCCGGTTCGCCAATGATCTCTTCAGACCCTTCCTTGAAGGCGATCGCCCATACAGTCGGGCGTTCATGTTTTGGAAGCTTTTTCACCGCCAGTGCCGTGGCGAGCCCTGTAGCATCGTGATCCGGGTGAACGGCAAAGCCGGGATAAAAAGTAATCACACGGCTGGGGCGGACATCTTCCATGACATCAAAAATTCGTTCGACCAGTGCATTCTGATCCGCGAATTCCACCGTTTTATCCCGCATCCCAAATCGTCTTAAGTCTTCGATACCCAGACGGCTGCAGGCTTCTTCAAGCTCTTGCCTTCTCACTTCCGGGAGGGTTTCACGATTGGCGAAAACGGGATTCCCCATGTTCCGGCCCATTTCCCCCAGTGTCAGACAAATATAGGTTACGTCATTTCCTTGTGCTTTATGTGCCAGGATTGTCCCTGCAACACCGAATGCTTCATCATCCGGATGCGGAAGAACCACCAGCAGCTGTTGGTCTGCCATATTCATCACGTCCTTTGTTTGATCGGGTGCGGGTTATTTTACAAACGGGTGCTTGCTTAGCTGTAAAGAAACAGCGAGTTTGCCAACATCATCATGCCCGGCGAGGAGCATCGTGTCCTCATCTTGCATCGTCCAGTCGGTCAGTCCTTCGGCATAGAGCCAGCCCATTTCGGTTTCAAGACCTGCGCGGTATGGCCCTTCGCCGGTTATTTTGGCTCGTTCATAGCGGATTTCGGCATTTCTGAAAAATGCACCGGCCGACAGCATTCCGGCATTTTTATGACTGGCATAGGCCCCATTTGTGGTTTCGAGGTGGACGTATAAGGGGGTATCGATCCACAGATCAAGCTGTCGCTGGATGGTAATCGGTTCAATCGGTTTCATAACGGGTGACTCCTTTCTTGTATCTCCAAGAATACAGGATTCAGGCTCGTTCATCAATCGGCAGGATTTTCTCTCAAGGCTGCGAAAACAAAAATCGACAAAATATGCGCTTTTATCCTGAAAATAGATTGCAAGTCCCACTGAATTATACAATAATAGAGGTTATGTCGATAAAAAGATTTAGGAGGTGGGCGAATGATAAAGTCAGTGAAGGGCAAGCTAGTGATTTTCACCAGTGGCCTTGTGATTTTGACCATGGTCTTGACGTCACTGCTGATCTATTTCCAGCTCAGCGCTGGAATCGAAGAATCAGCAGATGAAACCGCAGTGGCAACCATGGAGGATGCAGAACGGTTTATTGAAGCCTATATGGGGAAATACGGAGTGACGACAACGCTGTTTGCGGAAGATGAACGCACGCAGGAATACGCGGAAGAAGATTACATACCCTCAGAGGGAAATGCGTTATGGAACGCGATATCGACGGGTCATGTGGCCTTTATGGACGAAGAACCAGGGGCACAGCTCGTATACTTAGGCACCGAAAGCGGTACGATGATGACGTCGCCGGAGGTTGATCTGCCAGAGGACTTTGATCCACGCGGTCGTCCCTGGTATGAGGATGCCGTCGCATCGCAAGGGGAAGTGATCTGGACGGATCCTTACGTGGACGTTGATACAGAAGAACTGATCATCACCGTCGCACGGACGATCGAGACCCCGGCAGGCAATATTGCCGGGGTGCAGGGAATCGACTTATCATTGAATGAAATGGTCACGATTCTCCAACAGGCAGATGTCCCTTTTAACGGTGAACTCGGGATTATAGCTCCGAACAAGACGATGATTGCACACACGGATGAAGCCATGGTCGGACTTGATGTCATGGACAGTGACACGCTCTCGCGTATCCCGGGTTCCCAAGGGGAAGACGGACGATTCACATCAGCAGGTCAATCGTTCTTTTATTCGGATGTGGAAGCCTTCGACTGGCAGCTGGTAACGTCTTACGAGGACAGCGAGCTTTACTCAGAACTTGTCACGACACGAAACACATTCATCGTTATCGGAATTGTGTCCGTGCTGGTGGCGATTGGCGCCTCCTACGTTGCAGCCGCGAAGTTGACGCGCCCGATCTCGTCTTTACATACCCACGTAAAGCGCATGGCAAAAGGGGATTTCAGTCATCAGCTGAACGCTGAAGGAAACGATGAACTCGCTCAGTTGGGTCATTCAGTCAATGATATGACCCGGGAATTACGGGAATTGATTTCGTCCATCCAGGAATCTGCCAAAGATACCCGGGACATGTCTGAAGACCTCAGTGCAGTGGCAGAGGAATCTGTTGCCACAAGTGACGATATGGCTGGTGCCGTGGATGAAGTGGCGCAAGGTGCTGCCAGGCAGGCAGAGGACATCGATCAGACAAATCGGGAAATGAGCGGTCTGGTCGAACAGGTGAATCAGGCAACCGATCGGGCGGAAATGATGTCGAATCTCTCCCATGATATGAAGGCATCCAATGAAGCCGGCATTCATCAGGTGGAGACCCTGGAGACCCGGACAAAAGACACAGGGGTATTGTTTGATGAAGTGAATGAAGCGATCGGACAGCTAACATCGAAAGTCAACGACATTGGAACCGTGGTGGATACGATTTCCGAATTTGCCGATCAGACTAACCTCCTGGCGTTGAATGCGTCGATTGAGGCAGCACGCGCAGGGGAACATGGAAAAGGGTTCGCTGTCGTTGCCGATGAAGTACGGAAACTCGCGGAACAGTCCATGTCTGCAACAGGAAAGATCAAAAGCACTTTGGATGAAGTCGGTGCAGAAACAAAAGAAGTGGAAAAAGCGATGAAACGTGCAAACACGATGCGAGACGAACAGCGTCAGGCGGTTACGGACACAAACGAATCCTTCACGAGCATCGTCAAGACCATCGAACACCTCACACAGACGCTGGATGAATTAGCCAAAGACCTGGACGGAGTCAACGTGAAGAAGAACCAGATCGTTGATTTGATCGCCAGTGTTGCAGAAGTGGCTGAGGGAGCTGCGGCAACGGCTGAGGAAGTATCCGCCTCTTCTGCGGAACAGATCAAGGCCATTGACTCCGTCGGAAAGAACGCCGAACGGCTCAGTGATTTGAGCACTGAATTACAGGAGAAAACAAACCGCTTTATCATCACTAGGCAAGAAGACTCCATCTGATTCGCGATACGGGCATCAGCCCAGCGATTCAGGTGGAGATGAATTGCCATCAGTCTTACGACGGATAGATGTTTTAAATAAAAGAACAAGAGTTCGAAAATATATCTAGCTTCTTTTTTGTTAAATGGTATAATGAGTAGTGTAGACGGAAAGGGTTGATACCATTTGGAATTAGATAATAATAATCATTCAGTGTTCTTGTTGTATTACCACTTAGTCTTGGTTGTTAAGTACCGAAAAGAAGTGATTGATAATAATATTTCAGAGTATTTGAAAGATCATTTCGTTCGCTTAATGGAGCCTAAGGGAATCAAATTGGAAGAGTGGAATCAAGACGGTGACCACGTTCACGTATTGTTCCGTTCGGTTCCTAATGTAGATTTGTCAAAAACAATAAACAATTACAAAAGCGTTAGTTCCCGTTTAGTAAAGCGCGACTTCCCTCATATTAAAAAGTCGCTATGGAAAGAAATGTTTTGGTCGCGCAGCTATTGTCTTTTAACTTCGGGTGGCGCACCTGTTGAAACCATTCGCAAATATATCGAAACACAAGGGATGAAGTAAACATCTTAACGTCGGTAAAGGAGGTGACACAAATGGCTAGGAAAAAACCGATTAAAGTATTGCGCAAGAAAAAGAAAACAGTCAATATGCAACGGTTCACCCAAAAACAGAACATTGGTCGCAGCACCCTTAGCGCTAGAGAGTTTCGACTTCTGCAACGCATGTCTCATAGTTCTAAGGCTTTGCGCAACGTAGGCTTATATACGATTAAACAAAAGTATTTGAATGAAAACAAAATGGCGACAACAAAAGAAATAGACAGCGCAATGAAGGCCGATATGAACTATTGGGGCATTCAATCCAACTCCGTACAAGCGGTTCGAAGAACCTTACTCAGTGAAGTAAAGAGCTTCTTCGAAGCGTTAAAGAAGTGGAAAGAAACCCCTGAAGGTTTCACAGGTCGCCCAAAGTTCCCAAAGTATTCTCGTTCCACGGCTAAACGTGTCATCGAAATCTATCAAGTTCCCAAAGTGGATAAGGACGGGTATTGGAATATTCCAATGAATACTGCTTTCAGAAAACGTTTTGGTCCCTTGAGACTGCGAATGCCAAAGAATTTAATGGATAAAAACATTTCTTACATTGAAATTGTGCCAAAGCAAAACGATCGGTTCTTTGAGGCTCATTATGTATACGAAGTACCTATGTCTCAAATGAAGAAACAACAAACGACGACAAAAGCTTTGAGTTGCGATTTAGGTGTAGATTATCTTCTTAGTTGTACAACGAATCAAGGAGACGCCTTTTTGATGAATGGAAAGAAGTTAAAATCCATCAATCAGTACTTCAACAAAAAGATAAGCGAATTAAAACAGAAAAACATCGAAAACGGCTTGTCGAAACGCATAGTGACAAACCAAATCGCTTCTCTTTGGCGTAAACGAAATCTCCAAATAGACGGCTACCTTTCACAAACCGTAGGTTTGTTGTTCAAACAGATAAAACGACTGAACGTCGATACCGTGGTAATGGGTTATAATGCCGGTTGGAAACAAGAATCGCATTTAGGGAAGAAAAACAATCAAGAGTTCGTACAAATTCCTTTCCACAGATTGATTTCGGCTATTGAGAACAAGTGTCTCAAGGAAGGCATCCGTTTCGTTAAGCAGGAAGAGAGCTACACGTCTAAAGCTAGTTTTCTGGATCATGACGATATTCCGGTTTGGTCAAAAGGCGATAACACGATGTACTCCTTTAGTGGGAAGCGTCTATATCGCGGCTTCTATCGCTGTGAAAATGGACAATGCATCCATGCCGACATTAATGCAGCATTAAATATCCTTCGGAAATCTCAAGTAGCAGAATGGGATGAAAAAACGAAAATAAAAACGCCCATGATCATGGACGTTCAAAAACGTAAAGCTGTTGCTTAGCGCATAGCCTAGTGGGTGCGTCAACCATCCATGTGTACTCAACTTTTGTTGGGGCTTGTAGCACACGCCAGTTATATGCTGAGTGGTGGTTTCTTCCGAAAGGAAGAACTGCTCTTCTTCGGAAGGGTGGTGCAAGTGGGAAAACGATCGTACGTCGCCAGTACCAACCAAAAACAGTGATTTGAGAAGAACCACGCAGAGCGTCAACCTTTGTAAGAAAAGACCTGCTTGGCGATCTCAAGCCCCCACTGAAACGTTGTACCTCAGTGGGGGTTCGTTGACGGTTTAAACAGGAAGTGTTGATCAACCGTTTCCCCTGGGCACGCCTCCGCCGTGAGCGTTTGAAATCAACAATGAAGGATACCGGAGCGAAAATAATAAAAGTGTCGTCTGATCAGGCCTGGTGAAGGCTGATTGATCGGACGGCGCTTTTTATGTCAATCCTGAACGAATGTTTTCGTAAATGATATTGTACTCCTCGAACCGGGTACGTATAATAAAGACGAGTCAAAGCATGTTGACAAGGAGGAAAGTCTATGACAAAAGGAATCATCAGCCTCGGGGAGGCACTCATCGATTTTATCCCGTTGGACGACAACAATGAAAACTTCAAAAAAAGCCCGGGAGGCGCCCCGGCGAATGTGGCGGTGGGTCTTGCCAGGTTGGGAGCGAAGTCCGGTTTTCTCGGGAAAGTCGGCGATGATGTACTGGGCCGGTTTATGAAAGACACCCTGGAAAGCTACGGGGTGGACGTAGCCCATATGTCACTTACAAAAGACACACGGACCGGAGTTGTGTTTGTCACACTCGGTGAAGGCGGGGAACGGAGCTTTGAATTTTATATCGATCCAAGCGCGGACCGTTTTTTGACGGAAGAAGAAGCGGAAGCTGTGGATTATGCAGGCTATAACGTCCTTCATTTCGGTTCCATCAGTCTGATCAGTGAACCGGCGAAATCCGCTACGAAAAAGGCCGTTCAGCTGGCGAAGGAGAAGGGATTGATTATTTCCTACGATCCGAATCTCCGGCTTGGACTGTGGTCTTCGGAAAATCACGCAAGAGAGGAAATCAAAAGTATGCTCGGTGCGGCGGATGTCGTGAAGATTTCCGAAGAGGAACTTGAATTTTTGACCGGGGAAAACGAGATCGAACCGGGAATCCAGGCGCTTTCGGACTTTGACATTCCGATGATCATCGTGACCCTCGGAGCCGATGGCAGCTACATCTTCATGCAAGGACAGGACGCGGTTCAGGCAGCGGCGATGAAAGTTCAGGCTGTGGATACAACAGGGGCTGGTGATGCCTTCGTATCAGGGATATTGTACCAGCTCAGTGAAGGCGACAAAGCGGTCACGGCATACAGCAGGGAAGAAGCCTTGGCAATGGCGAAATTTGCTTCTGTGTCAGGTGGACTGGCTGCTTCGACCAAAGGGGCGATGACTGCATTGCCGACTCTCGGACAGGTGAAAGATACCGTCGGGAAATTCAATCAGTAAGGGGCATCGGTGCTTATGACAGAGACAGAAAAAAACCTGATCCAGCAGGCAGAAGAAGTTGCCAGAGATCAGCGGCAACTCGTGGATGCCGACCCGTACCGGCAGGCGTTTCATATCATGCCTCCAGTGGGCTTGCTAAATGATCCGAATGGCTGGATTCACTGGCAGGGGCGCTACCACATGTTCTATCAGTGGAATCCTTTTGCCGTAACACATGGCGCAAAATTTTGGGGGCATGTCTCTTCGACGGATCTCGTTCACTGGATGGAAGAACCCATTGCGCTGGCGCCTTCTGAATGGTACGAAAAAAACGGCTGTTATTCAGGAAGTGCGATTGACCGTGACGGCGAACTGACGCTGATGTATACGGGAAATGTAAAAGATGACGAAGGCAACCGCTTCTCCTACCAGTGTACGGCCGTTTCACGAGACGGTGTACACTTTAAAAAGCAGGGACCTGTAATCGATTCCCTGCCCAAAGGATACACCGCGCATTTCCGGGATCCGAAGGTGTGGGAAGAAGATGGAGTCTGTTACATGGTTATCGGCGCACAGACCCTGAAAGAAGAAGGGCGGGTGCTCCTCTACCGCTCAGAAAATTTCAGGGACTGGTCACTGGTCGGCCCCTTGATCGGCTCACAGCAGGAACCACTCGGCGACTTCGGGTACATGTGGGAATGTCCCGATGTCTTCCGGCTTGATGGTCAGGACATTCTGATTGCTTCACCGCAGGGATTGGCCTCCGATGGCACGAACTATCTCAACCGTTTCCAGGCAGGTTATTTCCCCGGAACACTGAATTTATCGGAAGGGATCTTTACACCTGGAGCGTTTACGGAACTCGACAAAGGGTTTGAATTTTACGCCCCGCAAACGACGGAATCGGCAGACGGCCGCAGAATCATGGTCGGCTGGATGGGCGTGCCTGAACAGGCGGAAGACCGCCACCCGACCCTTGAGCACAGCTGGATTCATTGTTTGACACTGCCAAGGGAACTGACCTGGGTGAACGGCAAGCTGTTTCAGCGCCCTGTACAAGAACTCGAAAAGCTGAGAACCGGGAACCCTATTCGACATACCGGCGTGACCCGTTCCATTGCCCCGTTTGAACTTGAGGGGATTGAGGGGCGCACACTGGAAGTCCAGTTATCGGGGGTGGATCTTCAAGCGCACGATTACCTCGACATCAACCTCCACAATGAAACGGTACTGAAACTGTCGATGATGGAGGCGTGCGACATCACGCTTGAACGGACGGTCATCGGCGGGGATGCACGCGAACAGCGTTACGGCAGTGTGGATCAAGTAGCTGAGATCCGGATCTTTCTGGACCGTTCATCCGTCGAGATCTTCATCAATGACGGTGAGCTGGTCTTCAGCTCAAGGCATTTTGCTGACCCGAAAAATCAGGCAGTCACGTTTGCCGGAGACTGGCTCAGTGAACCGGTGATTGAAGCCTGGAAACTAAAGGATACACGTTAAAACAGACCGAAAGAAAAGACCCGGGAATTTGTGCTCCCGGGTCTAGTTGTATGTTGTTAACGGCTTAATGCTTTTTCCAGCGCTTCGCGGATCCGCGGTTCGTCAAACGGCTTGACGATAAAGTCCACAGCGCCTTTTTGGATGGCGTCCACCACCATATTCTGTTGCCCCATTGCCGAACACATCAGTACTTTTGCAGAAGGATCCTTTGCCTTGATCTGTTCAAGGGCTTCGATACCATTCATCTCCGGCATGGTAATGTCCATGGTAACGAGATCCGGTTTGTGTTCCTCATACAACTCCACGGCTTCTCTTCCATCTGCCGCTTCAGCGACCACTTCATAGCCTGCATCGGTCACCATCTTCTTCAGTGTCATGCGCATAAATGCTGCATCGTCAGTAATCAATAGTTTTGCCATCTGCGTAACCTCCCTGCGATTTCTCACATCTGTTTTCGTTTATAGGTATTACGTATGAAGATATTAGACCCAATTATATACAACACCTCTATAATTATGCCACAGAATTGAAAATTAATGAAGAGAGCAAGTGAACTTTTCCCGGATGTTGCAGGATTTTCACCAGCTGTCGTGGAAAGGTGTGCAGTGAATAGACCTTGAATCAGGGAGGAATCACAGATGACAAAACCAATAGCAGGCTTTATCGGAACAGGTGTAATGGGTAAAAGTATGGCAGGGCACCTTCTGAAGGAAGGGTACACACTTTATGTGTACAACCGGACGAAAAGCAAGACGGATGAACTGGTGACACAAGGAGCGGTCTGGTGTGACTCTCCGGATGAGGTGGCCCGGCAATCAGACATCGTGTTTACGATCGTCGGCTACCCGAAAGACGTGGAGGAGATGTACTTCGGGGAACAAGGGCTGATTGCCAACAGTAAACCAGGGACCATTCTAGTAGATATGACGACATCAAGCCCGGTGCTGGCGCAGCAGATCGGGGAAAAAGCATCGGAAGCCGGATTGGAAGCAGTCGATGCACCGGTGTCCGGTGGGGATATTGGCGCAAAAGAAGCAAAACTTGCCATTATGTGTGGCGGCAATCGAACTGCCTTTGAGCAAGTGGAGCCTTTGTTTGCCTGCATGGGCAAAACCATCGAACGTCTCGGCCCAGCAGGGGCCGGTCAGCATACGAAAATGGCGAATCAGATCGCAATTGCATCCACAATGCTGGGTGTGGCGGAATCGCTGGCTTATGCAAAGCAGGCAGGACTCAGCCAGGAACAAGTCATGAGTGTGATCGAAACCGGCGCGGCAGGAAGTTTTTCCCTGTCCAGGCTTGGCAGGAAGATGATCGAGGGCGATGAAGCAGCGGGATTTTATGTGAAGCACTTCATCAAAGACATGGGCATTGCCATTGATTCAGCGGATCAGATGGGGCTTGAGCTTCCTGGATTGAAGCAGGCAAAACAACTCTACGATCAGTTGCAGAAAGAAGGAGCGGGGGAACTGGGTACACAGGCGATTTACCGCTTGTATCAGCCGTGACTTTTGCATGCGCATCTGTCCCATTCCCAACGTGCCAAAACTCCTTTATAATGAGTGTATCTTCCACAATGAAGGAGTCCGCCTATGTTTAGAAGCCTTCGCTCCAAATTGATTGTGTTTTTCATACTGGTCACGGTCATACCGATGGCGATCGTTGGCATGATCGGTTATAACTCACAAAAACACGAAATCAGCAGTCAGCTCGAGTATTCGATCATGAGTCAGTCATCGAATCTTTCGGCTGAATTGTTGAATTTAATCGATGAACGGTTAAGAGATGTTGAGTGGCTGACCCGCAGTCCCATTCTGAGAGATCCGGAGAGTACACCGTTGGAACTGCGAGAGGAACTCTATAACTTTCTGTCGGTGAATGATATTTACTTTGATGCGATTCTCCTTAATGAGGAGGGCGGTGTGATCGTCGATACGGAAACCCGGATGATCGGGCGCAATATCGGGGACCGGGAATGGTTTCAGGAAGTTTCGGAGACGGGAATGAAGAGGATGTCCGACATCTACATGTCTGATGCCATCAACCGTCCGGTCCTTGTGTTGGGGGCACCGGTCTATACCCATGACCGGGAACTTCTGTTTTACGTGTCCCCGTCGTTTAATCTGGACGTATTTTATGAACGGATTGAAGCCTATACGACACTGCAGCGGACCCACGGTTCAGACGGGTATGCCTTTTTACTGCGTGAGGACGGCCTGCTTTTGTCCCATCCGAATCAGTCGCTTGTGATGAATATGAATTATTTTGAGCAGCAGGACATTACCAAGGATGATTTGAACAGCCTGATTGATCAGGATCGGACGTTTACGACAAGTGGCGGACAGGTCCATGCATTTACACAGGTCGAAGAGATCCAGGGTTTTGAGCATCGCTGGTATGTCGGGATTGCCCTAGCAGAGGAGGACCTTTATGCATCCCTTGATGATTTGCTTCTTCGCTACGTTGCTTTTTACTTCCTGATTTTTGCTGTACTGATCGTTGCGGTGATCAAACTGTCGGACTATCTGGTCAAACCGATCCGGCAACTTGTGGAGAAAACAAAAGCTTACGCCGAGGGTGTCGATTATGAATGGCCTTACGAGGCAGCCTACAGAGAGGCAGATCACCTGCATGTGGCCTTCGATGATATGACCGGACGGCTGAAAGAACGTGAAGCGACTCACCGGAAATCCACCCAGGTGCTTGAAGCCACGGACAATGGGGTCTTCGCGGTAGCCCGGGGGTCGGAGCAGCTGACGATGTCGAACCGGGAATTTGAAACGTTGTTCGGATTTACAGAGATGGATCTGTCCAGTGTAACGATCCAGGAACTGAAGCGTGAATCGCCGTTTTTTGACGCGTTCATGCATGCGGCCTTGGATGAGTGGACCGAGTTTGATAAGCGCAATGAAACGCGCCGGCAGGCAGAGGTGAACTGTCAGGATCAGGATGGAAACGAGCGGATATTTTTCCTCGGTATGACCCTGCTCTCTGCGAACGGGGAACGGGAGGATCTTGATGAATTCCTCTTCGTTTTTCAGGAGCTCACAGAAGTCCGCCGGATGGAGCGTGAATTGGTGCAGTCTGAGAAACTCGGGATGATTGGTCAGATGGCTGCAGGACTTGCGCACGAGATCCGTAATCCGATGACGACGATCCGTGGGTTCATGCAATTGCTCGAAAAGCGCGATGACGGAGAGAATGCAAGGTACTACCAACTGATCATGAATGAAATTGATCAGGTGAACAAGGTGATGGAAGAACTGATGCATATCGGAAATCCTGCTCGGATTGAAGAAGAGACGACATCAGAGACCTCGGTCAGTGAACAGCTCAAAGAAATCATCACCCTGCATGAACAGGATCTTGAAAAAAGGCAGATCAAGGTGGAGACCTTTTTTAACGGAACGGATGATTTCCTCGAGACGAACCGGAACAAGCTGAGGCAGGTGTTCTCAAACATCATCCGCAATGCGATTGAAGCCATGCCTGACGGGGGCAGGTTGAAGCTGAGGAACCAGACCGCACCGGGACTCGATGCCAACGGAGTATGTGATGTGGTCGTGGCCATCAGTGATACAGGTGAAGGGATGGATTCGGAAACCATCAAAAAAGCCGGTACGCCCTTTTTCACAACGAAGGAGAACGGTCACGGACTCGGTCTTGCTACGACGTACCGGATCATTGAAGAACTTGGTGGTACCATCGATATCCGTACAAAAGCCGGTGAGGGAACGACGTTTGTCATTCGCCTGCCCGGCAGTGTCTTACGGCAAACAGTGAACAGCGGCGAATAAAACGGCTTTGGCAGTCCCCTCGCTTTTCAGGGAAGCTAGCTTCGTGATAGGCTGAGTAAAGTGAAACATTCGAAAGGAGAGGGTCATCGTGTTACGTGCTGTGATTGCAGGCGCTTCAGGTATGGTAGGAACGCAACTGGTAAAAGAGCTTCTCGAAAAGGGAACGTATGATGAGGTTCATTTAATTACAAGGCGCCGGACACTGTTTCACCGGCATCCGTCGATCACCGAACACATCGTTCATTTTGATGAACTGGAAAAGGTCCGACATGTCTTTAAAAAAGGAGACCATGTCTTTGTGGTGCTCGGTACAACGATGAAACAGGCAGGTTCACAGTCAGGGTTTGTCAGGGTTGATTATTCATTTCCTTTGAAGCTTGCCGAACTTGCCAAGGAAGAGGGCGCTGCGCAGTTTCTGACCGTCACAGCCATGGGATCGGACCGTAATTCGCGTTTTTTTTACAACCGGGTGAAAGGACGCCTTGAAGATGAGTTGATCGGTCTCGGCTTGCCGGCACTCCATATTTTCCGGCCATCCCTTTTAATGGGGGAGCGCCATGATACACGACCAGGTGAGAAGGCAGCGGAAATCGTTGCAAGACCGTTGGCGAAATGGATGACAGGGAAAATGGAAAAATACCGGCCGGTTGAAGGCGCGGAAGTGGCGAAAGTGATGCATCATATTGCACAACTTGATAAGACAGGATTTCACTTGTATGAATCAGACCACATTGTGCAAATCGGCGAAGCAATTAAAAAGAATCACTAATTTCTAGATAAAAGGATGATCAATCATGGGGCAAACGTATCCGGAAACATGGACATTAGACACAATATTTCCCGGAGGCTCGAGCAATTCCGAAGCGTTCAAGAAACATATTACGGCGCTTGAGAAGCAGATTAGTAACTTGAAAGAACAGGTGGACAAGCTTCAAACGACAGGAGAGCGAAGTAAAGAGGCCTGGGCGGATGTCGTGGTGAATCTCCAGGATGTGAGCCGTTACACCCGGGAGGCAGGGGCATTTATCAGCTGCCTCACAGCTCAGGATATCAACGATCATGACGCGAAACTGACAGGCGGTAAGATCAGTCAGCTGGCGTCTGAATTTGCCGGAGTGATGACGGCAGTGGACCATCAGCTCCTCGATTTCACGGCGGGAGAATGGGATGCATTCATCAACGAACCTGAAATGGCTGAGATCGTTTTTAACCTCAATGAGCGCCGGGACGCCGCGAAGGAAAAGCTGCCGCCCGAGCAGGAACAGTTGATTCAGAAGCTGTCTGTGGACGGATACCAGGCGTGGGGCGACTTTTACAGCATACTCGTCGGTCGGATGGAAATCGAAGTTGAACTGGATGGGGAAGTCCAAAAACTGTCGGTCGGGCAGGCGTCGAACAAGTTATCATCTGCTTCACGTGATGTGCGTAAACACGTTTTTGACCAGCTTGAAAAGGCATGGCAAGAAGAGTCAGAGCTCTTCACGAACACGTTGAACCACCTTTCAGGCTACCGGCTTGCAGTCTATGAAGCGAGAGGCTGGGAGAACGTATTGAAAGAACCGCTCCAGATCAACCGCATGCAGGAAAAGACGTTGAATGTCATGTGGGATACGATCACAGCCAACAAAGATACCTTCGTAACCTATCTGGATCGCAAGGCGCAGGTGCTCGGCGTTGAAAAACTGGCCATGTATGATCTGGGAGCCCCCCTTTCTGACAAGGTGTCTGAAGTGCCATACGATGATGCGGCCGATATGATTGTGTCACAATTCCGGCAGTACAGTCCGCAGATGGCGGATTTCGCCAAGAAGGCGTTTCAAAACGGCTGGATTGAAGCAGAGGACCGTCCCGGCAAGCGCCCTGGCGGGTTTTGCACGAGCTTCCCGATCAAGGAGGAATCACGGATCTTTATGACGTATGATGGCTCTGCATCAAATGTAGCGACGCTGGCGCATGAACTCGGACACGCCTATCATCAGGCGGTGATGAATGATCTTCCCCAGATGGCGCAGCGCTATGCGATGAACGTCGCAGAGACGGCATCGACATTCGCAGAGATGATCGTCGCGGATGCCGCGGTGGAACAGGCAGAGTCAGAAGAAGAGAAAATACAGCTCCTCGATGACAAACTGAGCCGAAGCATTGCTTTTTTCATGAATATCCATTCCCGATTTCTCTTTGAGACCCGGTTTTACGAAGAACGCAGGCGCGGTCCCGTTAGTACACGTCGGATGAATGAACTGATGGAAGAGGCGCAAAAGGAAGCCTACTGCGGAGAGCTCAGTGAGTATTCACCAACGTTTTGGGCTTCGAAACTGCATTTTCATATCACTGGGGTGCCGTTCTATAACTTCCCGTACACGTTTGGCTATCTGTTCAGTATGGGCATTTATAACCTTGCCCGTCAAAAAGGGACGGATTTTGAGGCGCAGTACACAGCGCTCTTACGAGATACCGGCCGGATGACGGTGGAAGACCTTGCGAAGAAGCACCTTAACGTGGATCTCACTCAGGCAGACTTCTGGCAGGAGGCCATCGACTTTTTGAAACATGATGTGGCGTTGTATCTGGCACTCACGGAGAATAAAATCAAGCTGAACTGATGCAGGATGTATCCGTTCAGCGATAGGAGGCGAAGGGGATGGACATCCCTGTATCCAAACTGATCAGCAAGATGGAACAAGCGATCGAGCGGATGAAACAATCCGAAGATCAACCCGAAGTGCTCAGTGAGCAGGCGAAGATTATTCAGGCATACAGCGAGTTGTTAACGGAACACAGCCCGCGTTCAGGCGGGAATGTACCGCCTGTGAATCATGCCACTCTTGAAGATTTGGAAAAAACAAAGATGCAAAATCCGCAGTTCGTCCCCGGGAAGCCTGTCGATCCTGAACCGAAAGAGGATCAGGTCGAAGCGTATGAAAAGGGGCAGAAAGTCGGCGATTTGACGCAAGGGAAAACACGGAAAAAAGAGCGGGTCAAAATTTATGATGACGGGGAAGAACCGAAATCGGACAGCCTTCTTGATTTTTAATGCAACTGAATGAAACGAAACCGCAACCTGTCAAAGCAGATTGCGGTTTTGCCATTCCACGATGACCCCGTAGTTCCGGGATTCATCATCGTCCAGGTATTCCGGGATGATCTGTTTCACGGTAAGGCCCTGTTTCAGCATGAAGGTGAGGACACGATCTTTTCGCAGCCCGCTTTGCACTTCGGCTACATAGTCCTTGGCAGCCATATCCTTCGGGGCATGTTGAAAATCCGGAATCCGGCAGCCGGCAACGTAGCGCTTTAAGCCGAGACGCTCGACCATCTTTTTTCGTTCATCATAAAGGGCTTTGGCCACCCCGAAACCCCGGTATTTTGGGCGTACGCAGACATCGATGCCGTAGAGGGTGTCCCCGTTTGGATCATGGCTGTTGCGGATATAACCGTTGTCTGCGACTTCCTCCCACGTGTGGTCAGTTCCGTGGAGGGTTGTGATGAGCGAGGTGGCAGAGCCTGCCGGTTCGTCACCGATCCATGCGATGAGTCCACCATCCGGAAAGGTTTCAGTATGGGCCTGGATGTGTGCTTTATTCCACCAGAGTTCTTCCGGAAATGGTGGGGGAAAAGATTCTTTTTGAATCATGAGCAGATCGTCGAAATCGCTCATGGTGTAATTTCTGACGATGATGTCGTCGCTCATGGCGGGTACCTCCTTCAATGAATGTGCTTTTGTTATGATTGTAAAGAATACCGAAATCATTTGACAAGAAAGAAGGCGATCAGTTTGAAACTTTTTTTAATGCTTGCAGGCGTGAGTGGCTTTTTGTTTGTCGCATTGGGGGCATTTGGTGCCCACGCGTTAAACGATAAACTTGAAGCGATGGGGTACAAAGCAACCTTTGAAACCGGGGTTCAGTACCATATGGTGCATACGCTGGCTCTGGTGGCCGTGGCGATTCTGATGAGCCACCTGAGTACGACCGGTTTGCTGACGGCATCGGGCTGGGCCTTCATTGTCGGGATCATTCTCTTCTCGGGCAGCCTGTACACGCTGAGCCTCACCGGGATCCGGATCTTCGGAGCGATCACACCACTTGGTGGCGTCGCCTTTCTCGCAGGGTGGATCCTGCTCGTTGTGGCCGCGGTGATGGACTGAATCTTTCCTGGTGAAAAAGGGCCAGCGCGACAAGAATGTATTGCTTAGCGAGAATCGTGCCGCACATCGTCAACATGATACATGAAAATAACTTGGCTTCTTGCCAAGCCGATGGCGACAAGCCTGAGTTGCACTTATGCTTCACGCCTTCTGCAAACTTATTCTCACACGAAGTAAAAAAAGACCCTTCACCTGAACTAAAGGTGAGGGGTCTTCAAACGTTCATCACACGTAAAAGTAATCTGCGATTTTTCCTTCTTCAAGCTGCATGCCTACGAAAAACGAACCGAAATCACCGTAGCGTGCGCTGACTTCATCAAAACGCATTTCATAAACGAGTTTCTTAAATTGCAATACGTCGTGGGCGTACAGGGTCACTGCCCATTCCCAGTCGTCAAAACCGACAGAACCGCTGATGATCTGACGCACTTTGCCGGCGTAACTGCGGCCGATCATGCCGTGGCTGCGCATCATCGTCTGGCGGTCTTCCATATCGAGCATATACCAGTTGTCTTCACCATCACGCCGCTTGTCCATCGGATAGAAGCAGACATACTGCCAGGTCGGCAGAATGGGTTTCAGGCGTGCCTGGATTTCCGGATCCTCGTTTGGATCCTTCTCTGCAGGGAGATAATTACTCAACTCAACGACGGAGACGTAAGAATATTTTGGAATCAGGAAGTCGGCCAGCCCGGATTTATTAAAGGCGTTCTCGATATCCTGAAGTTCATCCATCGTCGGTCTCAGCCACATGAACATGATGTCTGCTTTCTGACCCATCATCTTGTAAACCCCGTGGCTGCCTTCGAGCTTCGTCTGTACTTCGTTCCATTTCTCCATATGACTCATGAATTCAGAGATGATATTTTCTCTTGTGGTGGCATCGAGCTTCTTCCAGGATACCCAGTCCACTGTGCGAAGGTCGTGCAGGACGTACCAGCCGTCCAATGTCTTTGCCGGTTCTGCCATTGATGATCACTCCAATTCTCAGTTTCGTTAACCACTGTCCATTATACTGAAATTATTCTAAATAACCAACCGTTAGACACACGGAAAAAGAAAACCCTCTGCGAAAGAACCTCTCAATCGCAAAGGGCATATTCTCAATTAGTCAAACCGGCAGCTATTTCGACAAAAAGGATTTCACTGCCTTTTTATGGGCCTCTGACTGTCCGGCGGCACGCTGCCCCTCGATTTCCTGATTCAGCGTGTCTTCGAGGGAGTGTTCCATCCCGTACTTCATGTTCTTTTTCATCCAGCTGTAGGCCGGCATCGGTGCGCGGCGCAGCTGCATGACGATGTTCACGGGGTTTCCGGTGCCCTGAATCAGACCGGTCTGCATGGCTTCCTGAACGGTAAAAGATTTCCCCGTTCCAAGAGCAATGGCATTCCCGAGTCCGACGAGCCGTGGCAAAAAGTAACTTGCCCCTGCATCCGGTGTTAAACCGATACCGAGAAAACTCAAGGAAAGTTTGGCGTCTTCTTCTGCGTAGCGGATGTCGCAGGCGAGGGCGAGGCTTAGGCCTGCGCCGACGGCTGTTCCGTTAATGTAAGCCACGATTGGTTTTTCGATGGCATCGATCAACTGAATCAAGGGATTGTAATACTCCTCAAGATACGTTCCGTGATCAAAGGAGTCCATCTCCTCCACGGGAATGCTCTTGATATCAGCTCCTGCAGAAAAAGCATCATCGACGCCGGTTAAGACAATCACCTGAACCTCATCATCCCGCCGCGCCTCCTGAAAGGCGTGGTATAAATCCTTGTGCATTTGTTCGTTAATGGCGTTTCTCACTTCCGGGCGGTTCATCTGAATCGTAGCAATACCTGATTCAACAACGTATTCGACCGTTTCCATACTGATTCCCCCTCGTATATCTTACGTAAGCCGTCTGTTTAGATTGTCCGGGCCAGACTGGCCCCATCGTAAATCGCCTGTTTGGCATCCAGGCCGAGAGCATCTTTTGCTCCCCCGATCATGTGCACAATTTTCCCTTTATCTTCAAGTGCATCTGCCAGACCTTTGTTCACGAGCTGACCTGCTGCAAGGACGATGGTGTCCCCGACAGATTCAGCGGGTTGCCCGTCTTTGACAAAACGGATCGTGGCACCAGTAATTTCTTCATAAGATTCTACCTTCCCGATCATGCGGACGCCTTTTTGTTTCAGTTCCATCAAGGTCGCCCAGCGGGTCGTCTTGCCGATTCCCTTTGCAAATGTTTTACTACGCTGTAAGAGCGTCACTTCTTCGGAGCCGTGGTCGAGCATATATAACGCCACGTCACAGGCGACACCACCACCGCCGATGACCGTAACCCGTTTTCCGGGATCGGCCCCTTCAAAGACCTCCCGGTAGCTCAGAACATGCTTACTGTCCACGCCAGGTATTTCCGGCACGCGTGGCGTAATGCCTGTGGCGATGATGACCTCGTCTGCATCCAGGAATACCGGATCCTCCGCGGTGGCCCTTTTCCCAAGCTGAACGTCCACACCGAGCAACGCCAGTTGCACCCGGTAATAGCGGAGTGTCTCATAGAACTCCTTTTTCCCCGGAATGTTTTTTGAGTAATTCAGCTGACCGCCGATTTCATCCTTTTCATCGACAAGCGTTACGTGATGGCCCCGTTCTGCTGCAGCCCGGGCGGCTTCGAGGCCCCCAGGTCCGGCACCGACGATGACAATGTTTTTCGGGGCTTCGGTCTTTACCAGTTTCCAATCCAGCTCCCTGCCTGCTTCGGGATTGACGAGGCATGACGCCGGTTTCATTTCAAAGACATGATCAAGACAGGCCTGATTACAGGCAATGCACGTATTGATCTCATCAAAACGCCCTTCTTTCCCCTTTGTAACGATGGCCGGATCGGCAAGGAATGGCCGCGCCATGGAGACAAGTGAGACGTTGGATTCGGCAATGATCTGTCCCGCGTCCCGGGGATCATTGATGCGGTTGGACGCTACAACCGGGACTTCAACAGCATCGGCAATCTGCTTGGCAACGGGTACGAACTTCATCCGCGGTACTTTCATGGAAATGGTCGGGACCCGGGATTCGTGCCAGCCGATGCCGACGTTCAACGTGTCAGCCCCGGCTTCTTCCAGAGCTTTCGCAAATACCAGCGTCTCCTCTTCGGTTGTACTGCCCTCAACCAGATCGAGACCCGACATGCGGAAAATGACCGGATAATCCGGACCGACGGCATGTCGCACGGCTTTCATGACTTCAAGGGGCATCCGCATCCGTTTCTCAAATGTGCCTCCCCATTCATCATCCCGCTGATTGGTGACCGGAGAGAGGAACTGGTTTAAGAGATACCCTTCAGAACCCATAATTTCAACGGCATGAAAGCCTGCAGCTTTCGCGTTGGCGGCCCCCTTTGCGAAATCGTCAATGGTCCTGCGCACCTCTTGCTCCGTTAATGCCACGGGCATATCGGGGTTAATCGGTGACTGAATCGCGGACGGTGCAACGGGATCGACCTGTGTCAGCGCCTTATACGCGTAGCGCCCCGCATGGAAGAGCTGCAGGGCAATGGCGCTGCCCTCCTCATCGATCGCTTTGGTGAGCGGCTTCCAGCGTTCAATGTCCTCCGGTTCATAAATCGTCATAAATCCGACGCCGCCGCTTCCTTCGGGGTTAACTGCGGCCCCGCCGGTGACAATCAGACCGACGTCATGACGGGCTCTCTCCCTGTAAAATGCAGTGAGCCGCTCATCCCCTCGTTCCAGACTTTCCAGTCCTACGTGCATCGATCCCATGATCACACGGGAGCGAAGCGGTAATCCGTTGATCGTAATCGGGTCAAACAATGCATCAATCGACATGTGTTCGTCCTCCTTCTGAGCAATGTCGCTCGTCCATGGCTGATTCTGCTGGCTGATTCGAAAAACCCCTGGTTAAATGAGTGATTATTCATTCATTATACCGTTCTTTTCCAGTCTTTTTCAAGGTCTGCACGGGATTTTTGACGAAATCATGACAAATGGGGTGTCTGAAAATTTAAACTTCCCGAAAATTGATGCAATCAATTTAAATTTGACTCAAAAACAGGTAAGATAAAGGTTAGTGAGTGAAATAAGGAGGTTTTCCCGTGAGTGATATGTTTACTGCGATCGCTGAAAAAGTAAAAGCAGCCAAACCGGCGATCGTTTTCCCTGAGGGAACAGATGAACGGATACTTGAAGCAACGGTCAGATTGAAACAAGAAGGCATTCTCGAACCGCTGTTGATCGGCGCAGCGGACAAAGTCGAAGCAAAGGCCAAGGAAGCAGGCCTGGACATCAGCGATTTGACCATCTATGATCCAGCTACCTATGAAGGGTTCGACGGACTCGTTGATGCCTTTGTGGAACGACGAAAAGGGAAGAATACAAAAGAAGAGGCCGAAGAGATTCTGAAAACCCCGAACTACTTCGGCACGATGCTCGTCTATACCGGTCTTGCCGGTGGCCTCGTCAGCGGTGCAGCACACGCGACCGGCGATACCGTGCGACCGGCACTGCAGATCATCAAGACGAAAGAGGGCGTGAAGAAGACGTCCGGCGCGTTCGTGATGGTTCGCGGGGACGAACGCTTCATTTTCGGTGACTGTGCGATTAACATTGCACCGGATGCAAATGACATGGCAGAAACAGCTATCGAAGCCGCAAAGACGGCCCGTGTGTTTGACATCGACCCGAAAGTGGCGATGCTCAGCTTCTCCACAAAAGGCTCCGCCGTGAGTCCTGAAACGGAAAAAGTCGTGGAAGCAACGGCCATTGCCAAAGAGAAAGATCCGCAATTGACAGTGGACGGGGAATTTCAATTTGACGCCGCTTTCGTACCGTCAGTTGCCAAAAAGAAAGCACCGGAATCACCGTTAAACGGTGAAGCGAACACGTTTATTTTCCCGAGCCTTGAATCAGGCAACATCGGCTATAAAATCGCCCAGCGACTCGGCGGGTTTGAAGCGATCGGTCCGATCCTTCAAGGCCTCAATAAGCCGGTGAACGACCTCTCCCGCGGATGTAACGTGGAAGACGTCTACAAACTGTCCCTCATCACCGCTATGCAGGGTCTGGCAGACTAAGGCCCGTGAGCGTCACGTTGTTCATACGATAAAGAGCGGACCATCGCGCCGCTCTTTTTCCGTTTGAATCGAAAAGGAAGACAGTTGCAGGTGAGAGGTTCATTCCGGACATCGCATCAATCGCACCAAAAAAATCTTTGCATTTCGCAGTTCGAAACCATCCTGCGTGATCAAAACTAGGGAGTGTTATAGTCATATGCCAAACGAAATCTTATGGCTCATCTTTGCGGTGGCCAACTTCAGTATGCTGCTCGTCTTTTACCGGCTTTTCGGCCGGACGGGACTGTTTGTCTGGATCGGGTTTTCCACGGTTCTGGCCAACATGCAGGTGTTAAAACTCGTTGAAATTTTTGGCCTTGTCGCCACACTGGGGAATATCATGTATGGAACCGTGTTCCTGGCGACGGATATCCTCAATGAAAAATATGGGAAGAAAGAAGCGCGCAGAGCGGTCTGGTTCGGGTTCAGTTCCCTGATCGCTGCGACCATCATCATGCAGTTTGTCGTGGCGTTCATTCCGCACGCCGATGACTGGGCGCACCCGCATCTGGCAGAGATCTTTGACTTGCTGCCGCAGGTCGCCATCGGCAGTCTTGCGGCTTACCTGATCAGTCAGCTGATGGACGTGCAGATCTATGCCTTTTTCAAAAAAATCTTTGCGAAACCGTCCCAGCTCTGGATGCGTAATACCTTCAGTACGGCGATCAGCCAGTTTATCGATACGGTGATCTTCTGTACCATTGCCTTTTGGGGCTGGTATTCGTTTGGCGTCTGGTTCGAGATTCTTTTGACGACCTACATCATCAAATTTATCGTGTCACTGATTGATACACCGTTCATTTATATTGCCCGCTGGTTGAAACCGAAAGATTGAATCGGTTCACCCCTGGAACAGCGGGCGCCTGACGGAAAGGAGATTTTCCATGAAGAATAAATTGCTGATTGTGTTCGGCATCACGGGCCTGTTTGCGATGAATTTTATGCTCATCACGATTTACAATGTCTTTACATCCAGTGAATTCGACTTGTCTGATGCTGCAGCACTGTATATCGAGGAAGACGAAGAGCTCGCGAACCTGGACGTGGAGGAACGCAGGTACTGGGAAGGGGACATGAGAGCCTTCTCCTTCCTTGCCCATGACGGGGAGGTCAGCATGATTCTCTTTAAGGAGAATCTGTTCGGCTGGAGCGGTGAAGACCACTGGCTGATGGCCTCCGGGCGCAATGAACCGCTAATGCTCCGTGATGAGGACCTCATCGCCGGTGTTTTGCAGGACAATCAAGAAGAGGTCCTCATCAACGGTGAATCTCCGGAGTACATCGAGGTCAATGACCGGATGGTGTGGGTGATGAGTTACCGCGATACAGAATTTCCAGGAGACATCACGATCGAATATGAAGCCGGATAGACCAAAAAACGAGGACATTCCCCGGTTACCGGGTGATGTCCTCGTTTCGTTTTTTCATCCGCTTCAGGTGGTTCTCAAAAAGGGGGCGTGTTGTAGCGTCCAGTGTCCAGGGCAAAAGTGTATCTCCGAGCTCTTCGAGGAGTGTCAGAACCCGCGAAGTAACCGTATCCACCGAGTACGTCACCCCGGTTAATTCCGCCAGAGAAGCCATCGTCTCCGGTTCAATCCTCGGGTAGTGGAATTTCACTTCACCGCCGGATGCGGCCAGGGCGTAAAACGCACGGATCAGGTCCGCCCGTTTGGAACCACTGCCAGCGATCGCAAGGTAGATCTGCACGGCTATGCCCCCGCGGATCCGCCGCTGGGAGATACCTGCGAATTTCCGGCCGCCGATACTGAGGTCATAGCGGCCCGGGCAGTAGGACGTGGGAATTTCGCCATCTGTGATGGCCTCTCCTGTTTCGGGAAAGAGCTGCCGGACCAGCGTGACCATCTGTTCGTAGCCCCGGTCGATGCTGAGCCCTTTGTCTTCCGGAAAGATGAGCGAGAGGTTGTAGACCCCTTCGTCAAGTACCACCGCGAGGCCCCCGGAATTCCGTGCGATGACGTCATACCCTTGTTCACGCAAAAAAGCGATGCCGTCCTGGATCGAAGGAAGGCGGGTATCCTGAATGCCAAGCACCACCGTTGGCCGGTGCACCCAGCCTCGGACGTAACCGGTGTTTTGTTGTTGTCCGGCCAGCTGACACAGCGTATCATCTATGGCAAAGGCATTCATGACGCTGCCCGATTCAAAAGGGTCTGTGTGATCGAGCCAATGCCAGGTGGCCCGGTGCAGATTCAGTTTCAGTGGCTCCATCGCGATTCAACTCCAGGATATCAGGGTTGTGAAAAGCAGTTCTTAGGTCACTGCATTTTCAATCTCGAGCATTATACCATATTTCCCACGCGAAACCATTGCATTTACCCCCTCATCGGGAGTAAAATACAGCGTAGTCCAATTAGTAAGGAAGTGGTGAACATGGGCAACAAATTTGCCATATGTGACGATTGCCAGGCCACCAATCTGAAAACATTACGACGTAAACTCGAAAAACTCGATCCCGAAGCGGACATCCATGTCGGCTGCCAGTCCTACTGCGGCCCCGGACGAAAAAAACCGTTCACGTTCGTCAACGAACGGGCGATATCCGCTCCAGACGAAGATCAGCTCATTGCAAAAGTCGAAAAACGGATGAAAAAGCCAGTGGCAAAATAGATTCAGATGAAAAAGAGCAGCCTTCGGGTTGCTCTTTTGCTATTCACTCGGAGCGCAGTGAACGGTTCGTACTTTTGATGAACAGACCCAACTGTTGATGAACAAAGCCCCGAATCGTCAGCCATCGGGCGTCCAGATGGATGAAACGCGAAACATCAACAGATGTCCCTTGGAAAACAGGTTGTTATCAGCTGTTTTTCAAAACATCAGGACAGATTGGTTTCAAGAGTCGCTCAGGTCTCTGAGCCAATCGCAAGAACCAAAGCATGCTTGACCGGTTTGGATTTTACTTTCTGGTTTCTCCTTCGTATAATTGGCAGTAAGCATACAGATGCAGCGTTTAAATACAGGGAGGCATACATATCATGACCAACAGGCCTGATGGCACACTCAGTGAGGAAAAGGTATTCAAGGATCCGGTCCACCGCTATATCCATATCCAGGATGAGCTGATCTGGCAACTGATCGGAACGAAGGAGTTCCAGCGTCTGCGCAGAATCCGTCAGCTGGGTACGACCTTTATGACCTTTCACGGGGCAGAGCATACCCGCTTCAACCATTCGCTCGGCGTCTATGAAATCATGCGCCGGATGATTCAGACGCTCGAGCAAAAAGAAGCCTGGGACAAGGACGAACGGCTCGTTGCCCTGGCTGCAGCGCTCTTGCACGATGTGGGGCACGGTCCTTTTTCTCATTCCTTCGAAAATGTCTTTGACATGGATCATGAAGCATGGACCCGGAAGATTCTGCTCGGGGATACCGAAATCAATGCGCTTCTCAGCAAAATGGATCCGCGTTTTCCCGAGAAAGTAGCCCAGGTGATCGCGAAGGAGTATGATAACAAGCTATTAGTCAGCCTGATCTCGAGTCAGATCGATGCCGACCGGATGGATTACCTTCTCAGGGATGCTTTTTATACCGGTGTCAGCTATGGCCACTTTGATATGGAGCGGCTCTTACGGGTGATCCGTACAGACAGCAACCAGGCCGTCTTTAAGCACAGCGGGATGCATGCCGTCGAAGACTACATCATGAGCCGGTACCAGATGTACTGGCAGGTCTATTTTCACCCGGTGACAAGAAGCGCCGAGGTTATTTTGACGAAGATCCTTCACCGCGCCCGCTACCTGATGGAGACAGGCTATACCTTCCGCCTGAACCCGAGCCACTTCAGAACGATGTTTGAAGGCGAGGCGACTTTGACAGATTATCTGAAACTCGACGAATCCGTCGTCATGTTCTATTTTCAGGAATGGGAGGACGAACGGGACCCGATTTTAAGCGATCTCTGCCGCCGCTTTATGCACCGGCGCCTGTTGAAGTACGTGGAATGCACCCCGGAGAAACTCGCAGAAAAAAAGGGCAAAATCGCCCAGTCTTTCGAAGCCCTCGGCGTCGATCCGGACTGGTATCTCGTACACGATTCCTCTTCAGATCTGCCCTATGATTTCTACCGGCCGGGAACAGAGCCTGCCAGTGAGCGCGTGCCGATATATCTGTTGATGCCCGACGGCTCGAAACGGGAACTCTCCCGTGAATCAGACATCGTTCTCGCGATCTCCGGCAAAAAGCGGACGGACCACAAATTTTATTACCCTGGCGATGTCCTCGACGAAGCCGGGAACGATCACCCGGAAGTCATCCGTATCCGCCAGCTGCTTGGCAGTCTCTATTGATGAAAACATGATGAGAACAAAAACAATCCCCCTGAAAAAAGGCAATCTGCCTTGTTACAGGGGGATTCACTGGTGTTGGGTTAATTCATCTTATCGGCCACGCGCTGGCCGCCCATTCCGAAATTCTCAGGCTTCATCTCCTCGATGACCACAGACACACGCTCATCCGGCGCACCGGTCGTTTTTGTCACAGCCTTGGTCACTTCCTCCACCAACGCCTTCTTCTGCTCATCCGTACGTCCTTCAAGCATCTTGACGGTTACAATTGGCATCGTTTCACTCCCCCTTCCATGAACTGAATACAACTTCCCACAGCACAGCATTCGACTTAGTGCCCCTGAAATCCTGCCACATGCGTGAAAAAATCAAAACTGTGCAGGCCGATAGCCGTGGAACGCCTTCTTGTGATAAACTGAAAGTTGGATACTACCCAAGAGAGGAGCGTCATCTCATGAACGAAAAAGACAAGGAAAAAAATGAACGGATTAAAAATATGATGGGCAGCTCGAAGCAAAAAGGCGGCGGCTTTAACATTTTGAATAACGACTCCACGGATGGCCACGGCGGATATGGTGTCGGCACCGTCTCACTGAACAACATGTCCCCGGTCTTTATCGATGTGGAAGACGGCGATGCTTTTGTCGATATGGGTGCTTTGCATGCGAGAAGCAGTGTGGAAAAAGGGATCAAATTCCTGAAAGATAAAAACGAGGTGCCAAACGGCAGACCGTTCTGGCTCGTCTGGGTGCAGACGGACATGTTAAACGGCGGACCCGCCTATGCGGGGGTTGCGGCCTGCGAAATGACCGTGGACCGCGAGATTCGACGAGGCTACAAAAGCCTGCCGGAACACGTCAACAATATGGATAAAGCCATGAAAGGACGGATCCTTGTTGAACAGATGGATGACAAGTCCAAAGACATCCTCAGAAACTACCTTGAGACCTTCAACCAGGAGATGTGGGACCGTTCATCTGACGAACTGAAAAACGGGCTTGCAACCTGATAAATGGTCTTGCGGAAAGCCTTGAGGTTTTGTAAAATTTAAGTGGATTCTGAAATGTGTGAAAGTAAAAAAGACGAAGGCTCTGCCCTTCGTCTTTTTCGATGAACGGATTCAGGTGGTTTCGGTGGGAAACACCAGGCTTCTCGCCTTCTCAAGCATGAGTGCCAGTGCGAACATGAAACCTGTGACGACAAAGAGGTATACCGGCGTCATGAGGATGACGAGTGCGGGCATGGCCAGGTAGTTCACGATAAAGCCGATCAGAGCTGTAGCGGCTGCCATCGCAAAGAGCAAAACAATGAGCTCACCGCCGGTCTCTTTGAAATAGGCAAAGGACTGTCCGATTGCATCAAAGATTCCGATGTCGTCCGCGATGATGGTGAATTCGAGGTAAATGAACATCACCCGCAGGATCAACACGCCAATTCCGACGAGAATGAGCCCGAATAAACCGAAAAAACTCATCAGTATCAGCGGGACAATGAGCAGGACGATCAGGAGCACATAAAGCAGTAAAAAGCGCACCCAAAATCGTTTGGCGCCCGTGAGGAAATTTTCGAACGTGACGTCACCGTTCCCCGAAGCACCTTGCCAGATCAGGTGGAAAAAGCCGGCTTCGACCAGGACGCCCACAAACATGAAAAGGAGGAGAAACAGCAGGAGCCCAGCGGTAATACCTGCACCAGGAACGTTCATCTCCACATTCATTGCCAACAGTTCATTGGGTTCTGTGAGAATGTCATTGATGGAAGGAAACAACGGACCGATGGAGACAATCTGGTAGGTGACCGTCTGTTGCATTGAATAACCTGCAACACCAAAAGTAAAGACCAGTGAAATCAAGTCCAGTACCGCAGGATAGAGCAGGACTTGCCATTTTTCTCTGGCCAGAGAAAAACCGTTTAAAATCATGGTAACATCCTTTCAACAGTGAGCGTGATGAAGTACAGTTAAAGAATACCATTTATAGGAATTGAATACCAGATGGACGTTCGAGTCCTGGATCATGTGCGATTATATTCCGAACAGGAGAGATGAAGACCTATGAGTATCTGGTTTACAGAAAAACAAACCGAACATTTCGGTATCACCGCGCGCATCACGAAAACCTACGTGAGCGAACAGACAGACTTCCAGCAGCTGGACATGGTGGAGACCGCTGAATTCGGCAATATGCTGCTGTTGGACGGCATGGTCATGACGACCGAGAAAGACGAATTCGTATACCACGAAATGGTGGCCCACGTGCCCCTGCACACCCACCCGAATCCGGAACACGTACTGGTTGTCGGCGGCGGCGACGGCGGGGTGATCCGTGAAATCCTCAAGCACCCGGAAGTGAAGAAAGCCACCCTCGTTGAAATCGACGGGAAAGTCATTGAGTATTCAAAGCAGTATTTACCGACGATTGCCGGCGCATTGGATGATCCCCGCGTGGACGTTCAGGTGGCGGACGGTTTTATGCATATCGCCAAGAGCGAAAATGAATACGATGTGATCATGGTCGACTCCACAGAACCCGTGGGACCGGCTGTGAACCTGTTTACAAAAGGGTTCTACGAAGGCATCAGCAAGGCGCTGAAAGAAGACGGCGTCTTCGTCGCGCAGACCGATAACCCGTGGTTTCAAAAAAGTCTGATCAAGACGGTATTCAAAGACGTCAGTGAGACGTTTCCGGTCACGAGGCTCTACACGGCAAACATCCCGACGTACCCGAGCGGGTTGTGGAGCTTCACCATCGGCTCGAAAAAGCATGACCCGCTGGACGTAAGCGATGAGCGGTTTCATGACCTTGCTACCCAGTACTACACCCCTGCCATTCACAAGGCGGCTTTTGCGCTGCCGAAATTCGTGCAGGAACTGACGGAATCCTGAGGGGGAAAAGCAGATGAATTTTTTTGATGAAGGCTACTCCGGACGAACCTACATCCTTGCCAGCAAAAGCTATGACAATGCCGATACGGTCCTCTTTGGGATGCCGATGGACTGGACGGTCAGCTTCCGCCCCGGGTCAAGATTCGGCCCGAACCGGGTTCGCGAAGCATCCATCGGCCTCGAAGAATACAGTGTGCACCAGAACAAGACCCTGGAAGACTTGAAGATGCATGATGCCGGGGATATGCTGTTGCCGTTTGGTAATGCGGCAAAAAGCATCGACATGATTGAAGCCTGGGTCGATCAGCTCCTTTCTGACGGGAAATTTCCACTGGGCATCGGTGGCGAACACCTCGTGACCTGGCCGGTCATCCGCGCTTTTTCCAAGAAGTATCAAGACCTGGCGATCATTCATATTGATGCCCATGCCGACTTGCGGGAACATTATGAAGGCGAGAAACTGTCTCACTCCACGCCGATGCGTAAGGCGTGTGAACTGCTGGGGCCGGAGAATGTCTACTCCTTCGGGATCCGCTCCGGGATGAAAGAGGAATTCGACTATGCGGCTGAATCCGGCATGTTCATGGCGAAATACGATGTGCTCGAACCACTGAAGAAAAAACTGCCGGAGCTCGCCGGCCGGCCTGTATATCTCACCATCGACATCGATGTCCTTGACCCCGCGCATGCACCCGGAACCGGGACGTGCGAAGCAGGGGGCATCACGAGCCGGGAACTCATCGAAGCGATCGGCGCCATCAGTCAGTCCGATGCTCTCGTCGTCGGGGCAGACCTGGTGGAAGTGGCGCCTGCCTATGACCCGGCAGACATCACGGCCATCGCCGCCAGTAAAATGATCCGTGAAATGCTCCTTGGTTTTACAGGGAAATAACGAGAAACAAGACTGGGACAATACCCGGTACAGGAAGGCCCTCACCGCAATTTGGTGAGGGCCTTTTGGATCGATGGGCTGATGGTGCCACACGGCAGTCGCTTGTTTCTGCGGTGAATCATTTCAGTAACGGATCAGCCTCGTTGAAATCCTTCTGTTCCGATTCGCTTCAAGGTCTCGGCAATCATGGCGGTCCGTTTCGGCATCTCGCCGATCACGATATGTTCATGGTTTGCATGGGCACCGTCCCCGATTCCGCCAAGTCCGTCAATGGTCGGCACACCCATCCCTGACGTGAAATTCCCGTCACTGCCCCCGCCGATGTGGGCCTCATCAATTTCAAAGCCAACGGTCCAGGCGGCCTCCTGCATGATCCGAAACAACGCTACGGTATCCGGGGTGCGCTCCATTGGAGGGCGGTTCAGTTCCCCGTTGATCTCCAAGGTCACCCCTTCGGTGAACGGCGTCAGTCCTTCGACGGCCTTGACCATGCGCTCGGCTTCCTCAGACGTTTTCACACGAAAATCAATCGAGGCCCTGGCATAGTCCGGAACGACATTCACCCGGCCACCGCCTTCCACAATACCGATGCTCACCGTTGTACCGATACTGTAATCCGTCATCCCCTCGAGGTGAAGAATCTGGTGGGCCAGCTCTTTTATGGCACTGCGCCCGGCTTGATGATGGCTTCCGGCATGACTGGAATGGCCGCGGACAATGAGCTCATAAATGCCCACACCGCTTCTCGAGGTCTTCAAGGCACCATTGTCGTGCACAGGGCCCTCCGTGACGAGCACGAGGTCTGCATCCTTTGCGGTTTCTTTAATCAGTGCTTTGGAACTGAGGCTCCCGATTTCTTCATCCGACGTACAGAGTACATCAATCGTCAGACCATCGAAACCGCCGGTCGTCTCTTTGAGGGCCTTCATCGCCCACATCGCCTGGATGATGCCGCTCTTCATATCAAAAGGGCCAGGGCCGTAGAGCTTACCGTCACGTTCTTCGATGGGCAGCTTGCCTTTGTCCCAGACGGTGTCAAAGTGAACGAGGAACAAGACCCGGGTCTTGCCGTCTCCGAGGGTGAATTTGAAGTGATCCCCCTGTCTTTCTTCAGGAAAGATCTCAGGCTGAACGCCAAACGCATCATAGAACATGCGCTGAATGAGCCTGCCGCAGTGATCCACCGCTTCTTTGTCCTGTGTGGGTGACTCTGCTTTGACCAGTTTCACGAGATCTTCCGTCATGTGATTCACATGTGAACTTAAGTATTTGTGTAATTCTCCCATCATAAACCTCCATTTCATCGAACCGAATGAATGTATACTACAATTATTTTTCGGAAAATTCAACGTCGTCAGATTTTTTCACAAAAAAATTTTCAAAGCCGAATCGTGCAGAAATCCTGTTATGGCGGGAATCATTGGCGAAAGTTGTCGAATGAATACTTATTCATTTGTTGAACTATTTGAAATTGTCTTGCAATTGCAAAAAAAGATGGTAAATTTGATGTATCGAAAATTTAAGTGCTGCTTCATTTATCTCGAAAGATTGAAGCAGGATGAAAATTACAAATTGGAGGGGTCCATGTGAAGAAAGCAATGAAAATGCGTGCCGCCTGGCTGTCTGTTGCAGGTTTGACACTGCTCGCTGCCTGTGGAGGCAACGACGACAACGAGGCAAACAATGAAAACGCGGGTGCCGGGAACGATGACGACAACGCAGAAGTGAATGACAACAACGACGGCAACAATGAAGACGTCGATGAGGATCTCGCTGGAGCCAATGAAATGCTCGATGACGGGACGCTGGTGATTGCCATGGGTACGGACATGGTTTCCTGGGACGTGCACGATCACGGGAATACGTCCACGGAAGCAGTCCACGTCAACGTATTTGACTACATGTTCAAGCGGGCTGAAGGAACGATGGACATCGAACCGCACCTGGTTGATGAGTACGAAACCATTGAAGATGACGTGTGGGAATTCACACTTCGTGACGATGTATACTTCCACAACGGTGATCAGTTGACCGCCGAAGACGTGAAATTCACCTTTGACCGCGTACTCGGGGATGAATCCCTTTCTGAACACGCCCGTTTTACACAACTGGGTGAGATTGAAATCGTTGACGAATTTACGCTTCGATTCAACACAGATGGCCCTCAGCCAACGATCTTAAACCGCCTCGCTCAAACAGGCGCGAGCATCATTCCGAAAGATTATATTGAAGAGAATGGCATCGAAGAGTTTCTTGAGAACCCGATCGGTTCCGGACCTTATGAATACGACGAATGGATCCGCGATGACCGCGTTGTTCTTACGAAAAATGATAACTACTTCCTCGGTGATGATTACACGGAGTGGGATGAAGTCGTGTTCCGCGCCGTACCGGAATCCTCTACACGGGTTGGTGAACTCCTGACGGGTGGCGCGCACGTTGTAACGGATGTGCCGCCGAACGAATGGCCACGAGTGGATGACAACCCGGGTACAAGCCATGTGACGGCAGAGTCCAACCGGACGATGCTGATCATTGCCAGACAGACGGAAGGATCACCAGGCTCGGACCCGCGGGTTCTAGAAGCCATCGAATATGCGATTGACAATGAAGCCATCACCGAGCAGGTCATGAGCGGATCAGCTGTACCGACAAGGACACGGGTACTTCCGGGTAACGTCGGCGCGAACGAAGAGCTCTTTGACACGTATCTCTACGATCCGGACCGCTCCCGCGAACTGCTTGCAGAAGCCGGTTATGAGGACGGCCTTGAACTGACACTGCAATCCCCGCAGGGACGTTACCTGATGGACTCGGACATTGCCGAAGTGATCGCCGGCATGGTCGGGGAAGTCGGCATTGACCTGAACGTGGAATTCCTGGAGTGGAGCCAGTTCATCGAGCACTACCAGAACAACACAAACGAAGACCTGATGCTGCTCGGTCTTGCCACATCCCTTTACGATGCTGCACAGGCGCTTGATCATTACTATTCCGATTCACCGCTCAATGAAGGCCGTATGGACTGGGTGAACGAAGAGTTTGACGAATTGTTCTTCGACGCTGAGACGAATATGGACCCTGAATCGCGTGTGGAGCAATATCACGAAGCGCAGGAGCTCGTCGCTGAAGGACGACCGCACATCTACCTGCAT
Organism: Salisediminibacterium beveridgei; assembly: GCF_001721685.1. Taxonomy (GTDB): domain Bacteria; phylum Bacillota; class Bacilli; order Bacillales; family Salisediminibacteriaceae; genus Salisediminibacterium; species Salisediminibacterium beveridgei. The sequence goes on from NZ_CP012502.1 coordinate 127,492, forward strand.
TCCATCAATATGAACTTCGGTGTGAACGACGAACTGGACTACACACCGCGTCACGATGAAATTTACTACGTCAATGAAATCCGAAGACGTTAATCATTCATCCCCCTTTGAATGAGTCGTATAGAAGAGGAATGGCTACATCAGAATTGGGCGGTCACTCGGGTGGCCGTCCCCTCCTCTTTCTTTCATAAGATCGGCTGCATTGTCCCTGCTCTTATGAAAAAAGAGGCTTTCTTTTGTTCAATGATTACAGTATTACTTGATTATTATGATCCTACACAAGTTGTTCTCACCTGGAGGTGAAGTTGTGAAGAAGTTTCTGCTTCAACGTTTGCTTCAATTGATACCGGTCCTTATCATTATGACCTTCATTGTGTTCAGTCTCGTCTACGTGGCAGGTGACCCGGTTGCGCTTATGCTCCCGGAAGAGGCGACGACAGAAGACGTTGCCCGTATGCAGGAGTCCCTGGGCTTGAATGAACCTTTTTACAAACAGTACGCCATTTTTCTCGGGAATGCCGTTCAGGGTGATTTTGGCGAAAGCTACCGCTACAATCAGGATGCGATGTCCATCGTTCTCGAGCGCTTGCCGGCAACCTTTGAGCTGGCCATTGCCTCCATGATCTTCGCAACACTCATTGCGATTCCAATGGGGATCTGGTCTGCGACACGTCGCAACACCTTCATCGATCTCTTCATTACCGGGGGATCGGTTCTTGGAAAAGCGATGCCGAACTTCTGGCTCGGGATTATGTTCATCCTGATCCTGGCAGTGAATACGCAAATCTTTCCGGTATCCGGAAGAGGCACTATCATGCACGTCATTTTGCCGGCCTTTACGCTCGGAACGGCAGTGGCCGCAGAGATGACGCGGCTGACCCGTTCGAACATGATCGAAATCCTTCAGCAGGATTATGTCAGGACCGCCAAAGCGAAAGGGATTGCCAACGGTTTCGTTGTGTATAAACACTCCTTTCGAAATGCGCTGATCCCGGTCATTACGATCATGGCACTTCAGACGTCCACTTTGGTGGGCGGTGCGATTGTCACCGAGCAGGTTTTTGCCTGGCCAGGCATCGGACAGCTTCTGGTGCAGGCGGTGAACGCCCGTGATATGGCCATTGTGCAGGCAGCGGTGTTTATCATTGCGCTTCTCGTCATCGGCATCAATTTGATCGCCGACATCCTGTACAGGCTGCTCGATCCCCGAATTAAGTACTAGCTGCGGAAAAAAAGGAGGTTATCCCTGTGAGTCAACCGATACAAACCGACCCGAGTCCAGACGGACCGGATCAGGCACCGGTTTCAGCAACAAGACACAAGAAAAACTCACCGTTGAAACGATGGGCTAAACTTCTGTTCCGCAGCACCACTGGAACAGTCGGGCTTTTCATTGTTTTAATCGTGATCTTTGTCGGCGTTTTTGCCGATCAAATCGCACCGTTTGGCGTCAATGAACAGAACTATGCCAATATGCTCGCGCCCCCGTCATGGCAAGAAGGCGGTACGCCTGAACATCTTTTAGGAACAGATAATCTCGGACGCGACATCTTAAGCCGGCTCATTTATGGGACGACCGTTTCATTACTCGTCGGCGTATTTTCCGTTGTCGTCGCCGGCGCGCTCGGCATGGTTGCCGGGCTGTATGCCGGTTATTACGGCGGCTGGACCGATACCATTCTCATGCGACTCGTCGATGCCTTTCTGTCGATTCCAAACATCTTGTTTGTCCTCGTTATTCTGGCCGTCTTTAATCCGGGGATCATGACCTTGATCTTTGCGATCGGGGCGACGAACTGGGTCATTTATGCGAGGCTGATCCGCGGGGAAGTATTATCGGTGAAGGAACGGGAGTATGTCAAGGCGGCAAAATCCATCGGGACGAAGAATTTCACGATTATGAGAAGACACATTTTACCGAACGTCTTCTCCACATTCATTGTCGTCTCCACATTGAGTGTTGCGACGACGATTATTCTCGAAGCATCCCTGAGCTTTCTCGGTATGGGCGTCAGCCCGCCGGATATTTCGTGGGGCTATATGCTCGCTGACGGCCGGGACTACCTGGCGACGAACTGGTGGCTCGCCACATTCCCAGGGCTTGCGATTACCGTAACCGTTCTCGGGATCATTTTCCTCGGTGACTGGCTGAGAGATGTACTCGATCCGCGATCACAAGGATGATAGGAGGGATAGCATGTCGGAACAGAAAAAATTACTCGAAGTCAACGATTTGAAAACCTACTTCTTCACCGAAGGCGGTACGATTCCTTCCGTTGACGGCGTCTCCTTCAGTGTCGATCGCGGTGAACTGGTGGCGATTGTCGGAGAGTCGGGTTCTGGAAAAAGTGTCACATCACTCTCGATGATGGGGCTTGTCGAGGAACCCGGGAAAATCGTGAACGGCTCGATCAATTTTGAAGGCAAGGATCTGGCGAAATACACAAACAGTCAAATGCGGAAAATCCGCGGCAACGATATTGCCATGATATTCCAGGAGCCGCTCACATCACTGAACCCGGTGTTTACGATCGGCAATCAGCTGAAAGAAGCGATTCTCGAGCATCAGAATGTGGATAAGAAAAAGGCGAAGGAAATGAGCATCAGTATGCTGAAGCAGGTCGGGATCCCCCGGGCTGAGCAGGTGTACCGCTCCTTCCCGCACTCCCTGAGCGGCGGCATGCGCCAGCGGGTCATGATTGCCATGGCCCTCTCGTGTAACCCGAAGCTGTTGATTGCTGATGAGCCGACGACCGCCTTGGACGTGACCATTCAGGCGCAGATCCTCGAACTGATGAAGGATCTCGTGAAGAAATTCGATACCGCGATTATCCTCATCACCCACGACCTCGGTGTGGTGGCGGAGCTGGTTGACCGGGTGATCGTAATGTACGCAGGCCAGGTAGTCGAGCAGTCGGATGTATTCTCCCTGTTCAAAAACCCGCGCCATCCGTATACGAGAGGGCTGTTGGACAGTACGCCGAAAGTACAGGACCTGGACGAGGAACTGAAATCCATTCAGGGGACCGTTCCGACGCCGTCGGAAATGCCTGCCGGCTGCCGGTTTGAACCCCGTTGCCCGTATGCGATGGACCATTGTAAAACGCATGAACCGAAGCTTGAAGTGCTCCCTGACGGACGGGATGTGCGCTGCTGGCTCTACGATGAGGAGGTGATGAAGGATGTCGACGAACGACCAGATCTCACGGCAGGAGCAGGATTCTACAACAAAAACACCACTGCTTGAACTGCGGAATGTGAAAAAATACTTTGACGTCACCGAAGCCTGGTTCTCCCGGAAACGGGAATACCTCCGGGCCGTGGACGGTGTCAATCTGAAGGTGTATGAAGGAGAAACCCTCGGTGTGGTGGGTGAGTCCGGTTGCGGTAAGAGTACAACCGGCAACCTCATCGTCCGCCTCCTCGAACCCACAGAAGGGGAAATCCTTTTCAACGGGGAAGACCTGGCGAAAATGGGTGGCGAAGAACTCAGGCAGAAGCGCAAGGATATCCAGATGATCTTCCAGGATCCGTTCTCGTCTTTGAATCCCAGGATGCGCGTATTCGAACTGATTGCCGAGCCCCTTCGTACGCACAAGACCCATTCAGGGAGTGCGATAAAAGAGCGTGTGTATGAGCTGATGGATGTGGTGGGGTTGAGCCGGGAGATGGCTGAACGGTTTCCCCATGAATTCAGTGGGGGTCAAAGGCAGCGGATCGGAATTGCCCGGGCGCTTGCTTTGAACCCGAAACTGATTGTCTGTGATGAACCGGTATCGGCTCTCGATGTGTCGATTCAGTCGCAGATTCTCAACCTGCTGCAAAAACTGCAAAAGGAGTTGAATCTGACCCTGGTCTTCATCGCTCACGGCTTACCGGCTGTGAAGCACATCAGTGACCGGATTGCGGTGATGTACCTCGGGAAAGTCGTTGAACTGACGACGAGGGAGAAGCTGTTTGCCAAACCGATGCATCCGTATACCGAAGGACTCTTGTCCGCTGTGCCAATCCCGGATCCGGAAGTTCGCCATCAGCGCGAGCGTGTCGTATTGAAAGGGGATATTCCAAGTCCCGTCAATCCGCCGTCCGGGTGCAGTTTCCATACCCGTTGTCCGTTTGCGGATGAGAAGTGTAAAACCGATGAACCGGAGTTCGAAGAAATTGAACCGGAGCACTTTGTCGCGTGTCATTACCCACTCGAGAGCGGTCAGGGGATTTTGGCCGGCAGCTCGGGTGAGAAGGGGGAGGAATGACGATGACAGAAACCGAACTCGCGAAACAGATCCGTTCGTCAAGGAACAATGTCGGTTTGACATTGAAGGACCTCAGTGAACGAACCGGGCTGTCGGTCAGTTTCCTCTCCCAGGTCGAACGGGGGACGTCATCACCAGCGATCAGCTCACTGAAAAAGATCGCCGATGGCCTCAGTGTACCGATCACGAGCTTTTTCACACCGGAACACAATACCACTTACACAACGGTTTCCGGTGAACGGCGCTCGTTTCGCATCGATGAGTCACCTGCAAAATATATGCGCCTGAGCGGAAATTTTTCCACCCGGACGATGGAGTCGCTGATTGTGACCCTGGACCCCGGGGCAACGGACAAAATGTTTCAGCATATCGGGGAAGAGGTGCACTATATTCTCGAGGGCCGGGTCAGCTACATCATAGACAGCGAGTCTTATCATTTGGAGAGCGGGGATTCGATCCATTTCCCATCGGACCGCCCTCACACGTGGCGCAACCCGAGTAAGGATGAGTGTGCAAAGATCCTCACTGTTGTGACACCGAAAATTTTTTGAATGGCAAAGGCTTGAGAAACCACCGGCACCGAGCGGTGGTTTTTTGTATATGATCACTTAATTCCATCCTGACTCTTGAATCGTGGTGCACACCTCCGCTATAATGAAAAGGTTATAACGGGTTCGAAAGGTACGGTGAAAAGGATGACGAAGACAGAAGAGCGAGTCGCCATCCGGATGGTGACACACATTTCCGACGGGGACCGCAGGGAAAAGCATACGATGGATGCGGTGGGACAACTCATGACCGGCTCAGGCCTGCTGGTGCTTCGATTTGAGGAACCGTCAGAAACGGATGACATACCCACTTCACAGCACATTAAGTGTACCGGTACGGAAATGACCGTCCGGCGCCATGGCCAGATCTCGATGAACCAGCGTTTCGTTGAAGGGGTGACGACCGAAGGTGTGTATCAAACGCCTGAGATCCGGATGCCGATGGAAACGACGACACGGCATCTGACCCATGAGTGGGATACCCATGAACAAAAGGGTGAAATCCAGTTAAGCTATGACCTCGTGCTTCAGGGCGAAGCAACGGGACGTTACGATATGACGATCAAGATCGAGGAGGCGACACGTTTATGAGTCAAGTAGAACAGGTGAAAGAACAGCTCAAGACCGCGCTCGTTCAGGCAGTGGTGGAAGCAGGCCTTGCCACGGAAGAAGACGTGCCGGCAGTGGAAATTGAAACGCCGAAGGACAAATCGCACGGGGATTATGCATCAAACATTGCCATGCAACTGGCGAGGGTGGCGAAAAAAGCCCCGAAACAGATCGCCGAAGACATCGTTACGTATTTGAACAAGGATCAGGCCGCGGTGGAGAACGTGGAAGTGGCAGGCCCCGGCTTTTTGAATTTTACGATGAAGAAAGATTTTCTGGCTGAGATTGTGAAAACGGTCCTCGACAAAGGCGGACAATACGGTGAAACCGATGTGGGGCAAGGCAAAAAAGTGCAGGTGGAGTTCGTCTCCGCCAATCCGACGGGCACACTTCATCTCGGTCACGCCCGCGGTGCGGCTGTCGGTGACGCCCTTTCCCATATCCTCACCAAAGCGGGCTTTGATGTGACGCGGGAATACTACATCAACGATGCCGGGAACCAGATCGATAATCTGACCTTGTCTCTTGAAGCCCGGTATTTGCAGGGGCTTGGTGAAGACGTGGCGATGCCGGAAGACGGCTATCAGGGAAAAGACATCATCGGCTTTGCCGAAGAGCTGGTGGAAACGTATGGTGATCGCTTCAAGAATGCGGACCCAGCGAGCCGCCAGTCGTTTTTCCGTGAATTCGGTCTGAAGCGGGAGCTTGACAAACTGAAGCAAGATCTTGAAGACTACCGCGTTGGTTTTGACGTGTGGTTTTCCGAAACGTCTCTGTATGAGGACGGACTGGTGGAAGCGATTCTCGGCGAGTTGAAAGAGCGGGGCAAAACGTTCGACCACGAAGGGGCCACCTGGTTTCGTTCAACAGAATTCGGGGACGATAAAGACCGTGTCCTCGTCAAGGGTGACGGCACATACACCTATCTCACGCCGGACATTGCCTACCACAACGATAAATTCAAGCGCGGCTTTGACGAAGTCATCAACATCTGGGGCGCGGATCATCACGGCTACATCCCACGGATGAAAGCGGCGGTTCAGGCTCTTGGGTACAAGGAAGAGCAGTTGAGCGTGCAGATCATTCAGATGGTGAATCTGTATGAAAACGGTGAGAAGGTCAAGATGAGTAAACGGACCGGTAAAGCCGTCACGATGCGTGACCTGATGGAAGAAGTCGGCATTGATGCCACGCGCTATTTCTTCGCGATGCGCGCAGCGGACACCCACCTGGATTTTGACCTGGATCTGGCCAAGTCCCAGTCCAATGAAAACCCTGTGTTCTATGTGCAGTACGCCCACGCGAGAATCTGCAGTATGATCCGTCAGGCCACAGACAAGGGATACACCGTTAATCCGGATGCGGATCTCTCCCTTTTGACGTCGGATAAAGAACATGATCTCATGAAAAAAATGGGTGAATTTCCGGAAGTCGTAGCCGATGCCGCGACGCGAAGATTGCCGCACCGCATCACCAATTATGTGCACGAGCTCGCACAAGCGCTGCACAGCTTTTACAATGCGGAGAAAGTGCTCACAGACGATGAAGCACTGACGAAGGCCCGCCTCGCTCTTGTGGAGGCCGTTCGCATCACCCTCAGCAATGGCCTGAAGCTGGTCGGGGTCCAGGCACCGGAAAGAATGTAATGGTATTTGAAGCACCGCGATCCTGTTCAAACGGGGTGGCGGTGCTTTTTGTATGGGCTGAAAAGGGCATTTCTGTCCCCGGTCGAAGAAAAGTAGGGCGTTATTGAGAGTGAAATCAGGGCAGTTACAAAATCGGATCAGAAAAACCATTCAAATCTCATACTTTTTTGCCGATATAAATTTGTAGTACAGAAATCAAATGATTGACTAACAGATGTCGATTAATCGGCAGAAGCAGGGGGTACATAATGGGAATTCGTAACAAAATGATGGCGATTTCAGCGGTGCTGTTGCTGTTGCCCGGACTGATCGTCGGGGGAACGGCCTACTACACAGCAAACCAGGGCCTGAATGAATCCGGAGAAACGACGATTGAGAACGCCGTCACGATGGCACTCATGCTCATCGATACGATGGATCAGCAGGTGGAAGCAGGGGCGATCACCTTGGAAGATGCTCAGGAACAGGTGAAGGAGTATCTGCTTGGTGAGATGCAGGAAGACGGAACACGACCGATTACTTCAGACATTGATCTGGGTGAGTATGGGTACTTCGTCATTTATGACGAGGAAGGCAACGAAGTGGCACACCCGACCCTTGAAGGGGAAAATGTCTGGGAGGCGCAGGATGAGCAGGGCCGCTTCCTCGTACAGGATCAGATTGCCGCAGCCCAGGCGGGTGGAGGATTCACGGTGTATTCATGGGAATTCCCCGATGACCCGGACAGAACAGGTGAGAAGATCATGTATAACGAAATGGATCCAAACTGGGACTGGGTCGTTACCGCGGGATCGTATATGGTCGATTACAACGAAGCCTCAAACGCCATCCTTTGGGCGGTCGTCTGGACGCTGTCCGGGGCGCTCGTCATTGGTGGCGTGGCCATCTACTTTTTCGCGAACAGCCTGTCACGTCCGGTGAAGGACGTGCAGGATCAGCTGAAGGCGATGAGTGAGAACGATCTGGCGCAAGAAGACCTACCGGAGAACCGGAAAGACGAATTCGGGGACCTCGCCCGCAGCATGAATCTGATGAAGCACAACATGAACGGGATGGTGGCAAAAATCATCGATTATGCCAATCAGCTCGCCTCCTCATCAGAGGAGCTCACCGCCAGTTCAGAAGAAACGACCAAAGCAACGGAGCAAGTGACCGAATCGATTACGAACATCTCGGAGAGCTCTGCAGATCAAAGTGAAATGGCCAACGCCATGCAAGAAGATGTCATGGACGTGTCAGAAATCATTGCCCGCATTCAAGGCAATATGAAGAAAGTCAATGCAGCGGTGGATGATACGGCCAGCCGTGTGGAAGAAGGCAAGCAGCAGGTGGACGATTCGTCTGATAAGATGGGCATGATCCGGCAGCAGACGGCCACCGCGGTCTCTTCGATCCACGAGCTGAGTCAGAAATCGCAGGAGATTGAAGGAATTCTCGGATTGATCACGGACATTTCCGAACAGACCAACCTCCTGGCCTTGAACGCTGCGATCGAGGCGGCACGGGCAGGGGAGCACGGCAAAGGGTTTGCCGTTGTCGCGGATGAAGTCCGTAAGCTTGCCGAGGAATCGAACCGGTCTGCCGGTAAAATCAGCGGGCTGGTGGGCGAAATACAGCATGATATCGAAAAAGCGACGAACGTCATGAAAGAAAATGAGAACCGGGTGGAAGAAGGCCGTCATTCGATCAGTCTCACGGGTGAAGCGTTCGACAAAATTGCATCGTCCAAAGACACGATCGTGACGCTGTCCGGCGAAGTCTCCAGCCATATTGAATCCGCCAATACCACAACCGGAAAAGTTGTGGAAGCGGTGATGAAGACGGTCCAAGGTGTGGAAGAAGCCACACAAGAAGTCACAAGCATTGCCTCAAGCGCCGAGGAACAGACCGCCTCCATGGAAGAAGTCGCGTCAGCCGCGGCATCCCTGTCGCAGATTGCCGACGACCTCGATGAGATTGTCTCATCCTTCCAAACTAAAAAGTGAATTGAATCCGTAAATAAGCCCTTGCCGATTTTTTGGCAAGGGCTTTGGTTTATGCTCCCCTGGAAAGTTTAAGTGATTTCCTTTATGGCAAAACACATGAACGGTCGTATGTTGAATGATTTCATACTTTTTACTCGGCTGGTAAATGTTCAAAGTTAACATAAAGAACGATTCCTATGCCACATGTGCTCACTGAAAGCGCTCTTAGGCAGAATTTTTTAAATATTCATAAATAATATTGACAAAAACGATCAAAAAGAACATAATTAACACATAAGTTGATAATAAATAACAGAATGAGGTGGTGGAGATGCTCCCGGTTGCAAGGAGAAGATGGTTAGAAACCAAAGTGCAAGATGAAGGACAAATTGATATCGATGCAATATCTGAGCTGTTGAAGGTCTCACCGATGACCATCAGAAGAGATTTAAAAGAACTGGAGTCAAATAATAAAGTGATCAGGACGCACGGAGGGGCAATTTCGCCATATTCATTGACTCAGGAAGTTCCATATTCATCGAAAGAAAATAAAAATGTTCAGTTAAAAAAAGAAATTGCGCAAAAAGCATTATCTCTGATTCAGGAAAATTCAACGATCATTCTGGATTCAGGTACGACAACGTTTGAATTGGCCAAGTTGATCAAGAATCTGGATGCATTAACCATCATCACGAACGACATCAAAATTGCGAATGAACTGCTTTACAGTAAACATAATGTCATTGTGATCGGGGGAGAAATGCAAAATGACATTGGTGCATTGTTCGGTTCGGCTGCAGAACAAATGCTGAATATGATCCATGCAGATTTCCTGTTTTTGGGTGCGCATGCAATCAAACTCGAAGAAGGCATTTCCGCTCCGACTTTTGGGAAATCACAAATCAAAAAATTAATGATTAATGCCGCGGCAACAACCTGGTGTCTGGCAGATCACAGCAAGTTTGATCAATATTCATTCACAAAGGTATGTAAACTGCATGAACTGGACGGAATCATCAGTGATAATGGCATTTCAGAATCCACGCTGACCAGGTATAAGGAGTCAGTAGACATTCTATAGGTGGTGATCAATTTGAAAGTCGGAATAATCGCCGATGATTTAACAGGGGCGAATGCCACCGGAGTAAAATTACTGGACATTGGATTCCGTGCAGTAACGTATTTGCAAGGTTCAAAGATAAATTTGAATCACAAAAAATCATCTGCTTGCGTTGTGACGGACAGTCGGTATTCCAACCCTGAAGAAGCGAAAAAAAGAGTGGATGAAGCGTATCGTTCCTTAACGACATGGGGGGCTGACGTGATTACCAAGCGGATTGACAGTACATTCCGGGGAAACATCGGGTATGAACTGGAAAGCCTCTTGAACGCCGCCGGAGAAAATAGCTACGTAATCCTCTCGCCTTCATTTCCGGGATCAGGAAGAAGAACGGAGAACGGCGTGATGTATGTAAACGATGTCCTGTTGGAAAATACAGATGTTGCATATGATCCGATCCATCCCCTCAAAACGTCATACATTCCTGACTTACTTAAGAGTCAGACCAGTTTACCTGTGGATCTCGTATCCATAGAGTCGGTAAAGGGAGGTTCCGATACTGTACTTCATGAACTGACAAAGAAAATCAAAGAAGGCAGCAAAATCATCATCTGTGATGGGAATCATGATCAGGATATTGAAGTCCTTGCTGATGCGGTAAAAAGATTGGAAAACCAGCAGATAGTGATTGCCGACCCTGGACCATTAACACTGAACTATCTGCTTGCAAAGTCCGCACAGGATCAGTACGAACAACAAAAAAAATGGATCATCTCTGTTGGCAGTGTCACAACCGTTACAAAAAGTCAAATCGATTATCTGGTGCATGAGAAAAAAATCCGTATCATTCATATCAACGCAAACTGCCTGGTTGAACAAACAAAGAGGCAAGATGAAATGAATCGGACCGTTAACGCGGCCTGTGAATCCCTGGAGACTGAAAACGTCGTGATTGTATCCACGTCAAATTCCGAACTGAATTTGATCGATATCGGTAAGGCAGCGTCAGATGAAAAGGTATCCGAAGATGTCATTGCAAAAAGACTGACGGATGGTTTAGCCGGCATTACGAACCGTATCATTGAACGGACACCGTCGGTAGCAGGCAGTTTTTTCTGTGGCGGAGATGTACTGGCGTCCTTCTGTGAAGAAACAGGTGCACAGGGAATTGAATTATTTGGCGAGGTGATGCCGTTGATAGCTCATGGGAAATTGCTGGGTGGTGAACGGAAAGGCCTCGATGTGATAACGAAAGGCGGAATGATTGGAGGCAAAAACGCAATACAGGAAAGTTTGGCGTACTTACAAAATATTTCAATGAGGAGTGGATCTTTATGAGTAATCAAATCATCGCAATCCCAATGGGAGACCCGGCAGGAATCGGACCGGAAATCACCGTAAAAGCATTGGCGATCGAAGAAATATATGATGTTTGTTCTCCTTTGGTTGTTGGACATGCGGAGATCTTAAAAGATGCGATGGCATTTTCGAAAGTGGATTTAAAGATCAATAAAATCAATAAACCTGCTGAAGGGAAATATGAATTTGGTACCATCGATGTGATTTCATTCGATAACCTCGATTTAAACCAGCTTCAACTGGGTGTTGTTCAGGCTCAGGCGGGGCAGGCATCATTTGATTACATTGAACATGCCATTAAATTAGCAATGAATGGTGAAGTGTCTGCTTTGGCAACAACACCGGTAAACAAAGAATCCCTTCAGGCGGCTGGCGTGCCATTCATCGGTCATACAGAAATGCTCGAAAGACTGACGGAATCAAACGATCCGTTAACCATGTTTGAGGTAAGAACCATGAGGATTTTCTTCTTAACCCGGCATGTATCACTTAAGGAAGCGATCGGACAAATGACCAAAGCCCGAGTGGAAGAGTATATCGAGCGGTGTGATCATGCCTTAAGAAAATTGGGCGTTGAAGATGGAAAAAGAAGAATTGCAGTTGCGGGACTCAATCCGCATTCCGGTGAGAATGGGATGTTCGGCAGGGAAGAAGTCGACGAAATTGGGCCGGGAATCCAGGCGGCAGTGGATAAAGGATTTGATGCAGTTGGACCGGTTCCGGCAGATTCAGTCTTTCACCATGCATTAAATGGAAAATATGGAGCCGTACTCTCCCTTTATCACGATCAGGGTCATATTGCAGCAAAAATGACTGATTTTGAACGTACGATATCCATTACGAATGGCTTGCCTTTTCTCAGGACGTCAGTGGATCACGGAACGGCTTTGGATATTGCAGGTCAGGGGATTGCAAGCAGCGTCAGCATGGAAGAATGTATTAAATTAGCTGCAAAATACAGCGAATCGTTTTATCAGATTTCATAATCATTGCTCTTTTCCCCCTGTCCAGGGGGGTTTAGATAAAAACATTTAAGAAAAGAGGGGTAACGTGAAGAAACAAATCAGCATGATCAGCTCAGTCGTTGGTGTAAGCGCTTTACTGGTGGCTTGTGGAGATAATGAGAATAATGCAGGAAATGATCAGGAGCCAAATGACACGGGAGCGGACAACACAGTGAACGAAGAGAACAATAACGATAATGCGAATGAGACGGCAGATGCAGATCACGAGTTTGAAGAAATGGTTCTGCAACTTGGTCACACGAGTCCAACCTCAGATGATGCTCAATATCATCAAGGTGCATTGGCATTAGCTGAATATGTGGAAGACGAAACAGATGGTGCGGTAACCATCGAAATTTTCCCGAACAGTGAACTTGGTGGAGAGCGGGAAATGCTTGAGTCCTTGCAGTTGGGTAACCTGGATATGACATTCTTCTCATCAGGTCCATTAGGGAATTTCGCAGACATGGCGAACGTCTTTGACTTCCCGTTTTTATTCAGAGATGAAGACCATGCACATGCTGTACTCGATGGTGAAATCGGCGACATGGTAAATGAACAGGCTCAGGAATCAGATATTAAAATACTAGCCTGGGGTGAAAACGGCTTCCGTCACATCACCAATAGTGAACGTCCGGTTGTTACACCTGAAGATTTGGAAGGTCTGGATATCCGAACGATGGAAAATGAAATCCATCTGTCGGCATTCTCCGCGTTCGGCGCAAATCCAACGCCGATGGCATTCCCTGAGTTGTTTACAGCTCTGCAGACAGGCGTAATGGATGGCCAGGAAAATCCATTATCCGCGATTGTGCCAAACAGTTTCTATGACGTTCAAAGTCATATCACACTGTCAAACCACGTATACAGCCCGGCTCCGTTTATCATCAATGAGCAAATCTTTAACGGGTTTTCACCGGAATTGCAGGAAGTCATTCAGGAAGGGGCTTATCATGCACGTGATTTCAACCGGCAGTTCATTCAGGACTGGAACGAGGATTATCTGGAAACGGCCATTGAAAATGGCATGGAAGTTGTAGAGAACGATGAGTTTGATTATGATGCTTACTTCGAAGCGACACAAGAAGTATATGATGAGTATCAGGACGAATATGGTGAGCTCTTTGAACAGATTCAGGAAGTTGAATAAGTAACGGTTTTTGCAATGTGGCCGGCTTTCCGGTCACATTGTCTACATAACGGAAAGGGGGAATGAATGGTGGAGCAACATCAATGGATAACAGGAAGGGATGGATTGAAGATCGCTGCAGTCATTCACTTCCCTGAAGAATATGAAACAAACAAGCAGAAGACGATTATTTACGGTCACGGTTTCACGGGTAATAAAACCGGAGATAACCGGATGGGGGTCAAACTTGCCCGTTTTCTTTCCAGAGAAGGCTATGTCGTGATCCGTTTTGATTATATCGGTTCAGGAGAAAGTGAAGGAGATTTCGAGGATAAGACAACCGTTTCCGGATGGCTGTATGATTTCAAAACGGTGATGGAGTTCACGAAAAATAAATTAAGCATCGATAATAAAAATATTTGTTTCATTGGACACAGCTTAAGTGGTGCGATTGTTACGCAAATCGCAGCTTCGTCAGAACAGGTTGGTGCCGTTTGCGTTCTGGCGCCGGTCCATGATCTTGTGAATAATATAAAGGTCGGAGTAATCGGTGAAGGCCTTTGGGAAAATGCCCTTCAGGGTGAGCGGATCCATGATTTTTTTAATAAAAAATACGCAGTGGACAGCCGGTTTGTAAAGGAGATGTACCAGTACGACATGGATGAATCGATCAAATCAGTTTCCGTACCTTTTTTCATTGTCCATGGGGAAAAAGATGAAGTCATTCCGTTTACAGAAAGTCAGAAATTCCATCAAAAGCTGACTGGGAACGTGAAACACATCGAAATAATGAAGGGTGAGGGACATCTATTCAGCGATTCGCTTTTTCCATTGGTTTCAACCTGGTTACAGGACAGCTTTAAATAGAAACGGGGTGTAACATAAATGCCGCTTAAAATCTTGAAATGGCTGGATGAATATGTTGAGGAAGTCATTTTAGTTGTGCTTTCGATGACGACTGTTGTGGCCATTGCGACACAGGTATTTATGCGTTTTGTGCTCGGGTCTTCCCTGGCATGGTCGGAAGAATTGGCACGTTATTGTTTTATCTGGCTTGTCTATATCGGTATCAGTTACGGTGTCAAAAAGCAGCGGCATATTAAAGTCGATGTGACGCTGCTTTTATTTAAAAACAAAGGAAAAATTGTTCTTCAGATGATTTCCAATATTTTGTTCTTATTATTTGCACTTGTGATTGTTTATTATGGCAACGATGTTGCACAAAGAATATTGGGATTTGGTCAGACCTCACCGGCGCTGAAGATTCCAATGGGCTACATTTATTTTGCCACAGTTGTGGGAATGTCATTAACATCAATCCGTTTGATTCAGCAGCTGATTAAGCAATATAAAGCACTGGTTGGTAAAGAAAGTTTTGAAGTGAAAACTGAACAGCAAAAAATTCTGGAAGAAATAGAAAAAGAGCAATCCGGTTCCGATGATACAAAGGAAAGCAGGTGATGGAGCATGACAGCTTTAGTGTTATTCGGCAGCTTTGCTGTATTACTGTTGTTGACTGTTCCTGTTGCCATATCATTAGGAATTGCATCACTGATTACAATCATTTATACCGATGCCATCAGCATTGATTTTCTTGCGCAAGGGTTGATTACGTCCGTGGATTCTTTTCCACTCATGGCGATCCCTTTTTTCATCCTCGCAGGAGAAATTATGGGGAAGGGCGGAATTTCTGAACGGCTTTTTAATGTAGCCAATGCTTTTGTGGGAAACAAAACAGGTGGATTTGCAATCGCTACCATTTTGACCTGTATGTTTTTTGCGGCTATCTCGGGTTCAGGTCCCGCAACGGTTGCAGCAGTTGGTGCCATAATGATTCCTTCAATGGTCAGACAGGGTTATGATATTAAATTTTCGACTGCCGTTGTAGCGGCGGCCGGTTCTCTTGGGGTCATTATTCCTCCCAGTATACCGATGGTTATTTACGGTGTGGTAGGTGGAGCCTCAGTAAGTGACATGTTTATTGGGGGTATTATTCCAGGCGTGATTGTCGGACTGGGCCTGATTATTTATGCCTATCTGCATTCAAGAAAACAGGGCTATACAGGAACAGACGAAAAAACGTCAGCGAAGGTCATTGGGGCTGCGTTATGGGATGCCAAATGGGCCCTTTTGATTCCGGTTATCATTCTTGGCGGGATCTATGGGGGTATCTTTACACCTACAGAAGCGGCTGTTGTTGCGGTTGTATATGGCTTGTTGGCAGGACTGGTTCTGTATCGGGAACTAAAAATCAGAAACTTGCCGAGGGTTTTTGCCGATGCAGCTTTGACGACAGCAACCATCCTGATCATTGTCGGTTCTGCAACAGCATTTGGACGACTGTTATCGGTGGAAAGAATCCCCGGGCAAGTCGCAGAGTTTATGCTCTCCATATCAGAAAGTCCAATTGTATTGATTCTCCTGATCACATTACTGCTGTTGTTCATCGGCTGTTTTATGGATACCGTAGCAGCTATCATCATTATGACACCGATTCTGTTGCCGATAGCGACTAATCTTGGCTATGACCCGATCCATTTTGGTATTATTATGGTTGTTAATCTGGCAATCGGATTTATCACGCCCCCATTAGGCGTCAATTTATTCGTGGCATCCGGGATATCGGGATTATCCATTGAACAGATTTCACGTGCGATCATTCCATTCTTTCTGGTTCTGGTCTTCACCTTGCTGGTCATTATCTTCATTCCACAGTTGTCTTTAATGATTATAGGTGATTAATAAAATCTTCCCTCAGCGTGCAATAGGCTGGGGGTTTTTTCTGTAAAAGCGCTGGACAAACCGTACTAACCGTACTATACTGTATAATACAGTTAGTGCGAGAGACAAACACTGATGGAGGTGAGGTTATGCTGAATATTGATATACGAAGCCGCGTCCCGATCTATGAACAGCTGATGAATCAGCTGAAATCGATGATCATTCATGAGGTCATTGCCGCCGATGAGCAGCTGCCGTCTGTCCGGAATCTGGCCCAGGAACTGACGATCAATCCGAATACGATACAAAAAGCCTATCGTGAACTCGAACGGGAAGGGTACATTTATTCCATACCTGGCCGTGGACGGTTCGTGTCGCCGCAGACCCACCATCAAAATAAGGAGCGGTTGACGATGCTGACAGAAGAAATCGAGACCATGATTTCGGAATATCTTTATCTCGGAGGCACGAAAGACAACATTCTGGCGATGCTGCACACGAAGGATGAGGCAGATCAAGGAGGAGAGCAGTCATGATTGCAACCGAAAGTATCACCAAAACATTCGGAGACCTGAAGGCCGTCTCAGACGTCAGCCTGAATGTCAAAAAAGGCTCCATATACGGCCTCTTAGGATCAAACGGTGCCGGGAAATCCACCTTGCTGAAAATACTTGCGGGGATCTACCGGGCGGATCATGGGGAAGCGATTGTTGACGGCAAGCCGGTTTTTGAAACACCTGAAACAAAAGGACGGACCCTGTTCATCTCGGATTATCCGTATTTTTTTAATCAGACGAGCCTTGACGATATGGCACGCTTTTACCGAGGTGTGTATCCACATTGGAATGAAAAGCGCTACACGCAGCTGAGCGCCCATTTCGAGATCGATCAATCCCAAAAACTGAACCGGTTTTCAAAAGGGATGCAGCGGCTTGCGGCGATGATCCTGACGATTTCCGCCATGCCGGATGTGCTGATCTTGGATGAGCCGTTTGACGGGCTCGATCCCGTCGTCAGACACCAGATGAAGAATATTCTTCTGCAGGAAGTGGCGGACCGTTCCCTGACGCTCATGGTGTCGTCCCACAACCTCCGGGAGATGGAGGATTTCTGTGACTATGTGGGCGTCATGCATCAGGGGGAAATCCTGTTTGAAAAGGATCTCGACGATCTGAAGAGCGATGTGCATAAGATCCAGCTCGCCTTCAAACAAGCACCGGGGCATGATGCGCTGACCGATCAACTGGATCTGTTGCACCACGAACAGCGCGGCAGTATGCAGATGCTCATCGTTAAAGGGAATAAAGAAGCGATCATTGATCATATCAAGCAGTTTGATCCCGTGATCGTCGATGTGCTGCCGTTGACACTTGAAGAAGTCTTTCACTATGAAATGGGAGGTGCTGGCTATGAAATCCGTAACCTCATTATTGAATAAATCCTTGTTTCGGATGCAGCTCTCCACCGTGACGTGGATTGGTTTTTTCCTCACCGTATCATTACTCGTCGTACTCCCGATCAGCATCCTGACCAGGGAGTTGAGCGCTGCAGGGAATTCATCGGGTGGTCCGGGGCTGTTTTACGGGTCGGAGCTCAATACCCTGATGGCCTTTTCCTATCCGTTTCAATTGCTGATCATGGCCACTTTCCCGGTGCTGCTTGCCGTGATCCTCATGAACTTCATGACGAAAAAACCGGCGACAGATCTGATGCACAGTCTGCCGTTTACCCGGGAAAAGATTCTCGGCCATCTGTATACCGTCGGTCTGACGGTGCTCACCGCACCGCTTGTCCTGACAGGTGCGGTTTTGATGATCATCAACCCGATGCTCGATGAACGGTTTTACAGTATGGGTGACATCGTTGTCTGGATGCTGTTAACGCTGTTTATGATGCTCCTCATCTTCAGTCTGGCCATGTTCACGGGCATTCTCGTCGGCAACAGCCTGCTTCATGGTGTACTGACTTATGTACTGATCTTCGTGCCCGCACTGCTGGTTATCTTAAGTATTGTCAATCTGCAGTATTTCATCGTGGGTCTGGCGCAGACCGCCTACATTGAAGCGATTGCCTTGAACGGGATCATCTTTGCCCGCTGGATGGAGATGACCTATGATCCCCTGGGCTGGGTGGAATTTCTCGCTCAGGGCGGGGTTGCCCTGCTCCTGATTGGTGCAAGTTTTGTACTCTATAAACGCAGGCAATCTGAAGCAACGGAAGAGACCCTCGTGTTCCGGGGCGTGCGGCACGTCTTCTTGTATGGCCTGACGTTCTTTTTCATGCTGCTTGCCGGGGTGTATTTTACAGAAGTGCTCCGTGGCGGCATGGTCTGGACGTATATCGGCTACGCCATAGGGGCCGTCATTTCATATACGTTTTTGCAAATGATCATTCAGAAGGCGCTGCGCCTGCGCTGGCCTTGGAAAGATTTTGCGGTCTTTGCCGGTGCGGTGATTCTGCTTTTGGTTCCGATTGAGATCGGTTCGTCCTACTACGAACAGCATATCCCGGCAGCAGAAGATGTCGCCTATGCGCAAATCCACACGCCGAACATGGACATGGGATTCGGCCGCATCCAGGAAGAGCGTCAGGTGACGGATGAGGCGACGATTGAGGCCATTACGGACCTTCACAGCGATCTGCTCGCTCATGCGCAGACCAATCCGGACTCCTGGCATCGGATTGAACTGACCTATCAGTTGAATAACGGCAATACGATTCAACGGGAATATACCGTGACAGAACGGTTCCTGGAAGAGGAGACGTTGGCGTTACGGGAGATGGATGGCTTCAAGCGGACGTATGATCCGGCGTATCTGATTGAAGATGTGGACATCACCTATGCGACGGTTCAGGGCAATCTTGGCCATAACATGGACGGGGATCGCATCGCGGATCCTGCGGATTTGAATGCTTTGATGGATGCAATGAGGCACGATGTGGAACAGCGCCCTGCGCAGGTGTTCATTTCCGAACGGGGCAGTACCATCGGTTCCATCCGGTTTGAAACAGCCGACAATGACTCCGTTCATTTCTATCTGACAGCGCAGGATCCGGCGACCATGGCATTTCTCAATGACCAGGGCTTTTATGACGGCCTGCTGGTTCCTGAAAATATTGAGACAATGTACGTCATGGAGTGGCTGGGCGATCATGATTTCTATGACGTGATGAATCGTCTTGAAATGAACGAAGTAGCCCCGGAAGATTTGACCGACAACGTGTTGATTGTGGAAGAGGATGAGGAGCAACAGGAACTTCTCGATTATGGCCATGCCTATGAGGAAATGCAGTATGTAGCGATTCTCCGGACGGATTACGGCTATACCTTTTATGGGTTTGAATCCTACGAGGTCCCCCAATTTGTCATTGATCACTTTGAAGAATAAAGTAAATAGGGCAGCTGTTTAAAGCACAAAAATCCGAACCTTCTGTAACAGAGGTTCGGATTTTTTTCGGTTCACAGTCTCTTTTCAAGCTGTGCCCGCAGCTCCGGGGCCCGTTTTAAGAGGCTCTGGAACATTTTCCGCTGCAGGGATAAGAGTACGAGCGGCGTCGCAGCCACGATGGACGCGGTGCGTGGCACGTTTTTCAAGAGGGCGATTTCCCCGAAGAAGTCCCCGTCACTGAGGCTCGCCACGGTTTTGACTGTGCCGTCATCCATCGTTTTGACGACGTCGGCTTTCCCCCGGACGATCAGGTAAAATTTATCCCCTTCATCACCTTCTTGAATGACCTGTCCGCCTTCTTGGAAGGTCTCGGTCATAAAGAAATTCGACAGGTCATCGAGCAAGGCTTCCTCCACTTCGGCTAACAGCGGAATTGCCCGCAGGCGGTTCCCGGACACAAACGCTTCCTGGCCGTCGTCACTGAAATGAAAGCCGCTTTGCTTCGCGTAGAGTGTCTGGTAGTGCCCTTCTTTTTTCAGGAGATCCTGATGCAGCCCGGTTTCAACGATCTGTCCGCCGTCGAGGACGAAGATCCGGTCCTGATCGAGGGATGTCGTCAAGCGGTGGGTGATTGATATGACGGTCCGATCTTTCGCCAGGTGGCGGATGACCTCAAGGATTTCCTGCTCCGATGACGGATCCAGTGCGGAGGTGGCTTCATCGAGAAATAACAGCGATGGCTGTTTCAAAATCGCCCGGGCAATGGCCACGCGCTGACGCTGGCCACCTGAGAGGTTCCCACCCCGTTCTCCGGCAGCGGTCTCATAGCCGTCCGGCAACGCTGTTATCACGTCGTGGATCCCCGCAGCTTTTGCGGCTTCTTCCACGTCTTCATCCGTCGCTTCGGGTAACCCGAGGCGGATATTATCACGGAGCGAGCGGTTGAACAGGAAAGTCTCCTGGGAGACGATGCCGACTTCGTGTTGAAAGGCGTCATCGTCGATCGAAGGAAACGCCACATCATCCCAATAGATCGTTCCCTCTGCTGGTTCGTAGTAACGCATGAGCAGATTCATCATCGTGCTCTTCCCGGAACCGCTGGCGCCGACGAACACATTGAACCCCTTGGCGGGAATGGCCAGGTTGGCATCGCTCAAATGATTCTTCGCGCCGTCATAGCTGAAAGAGACGTGATCAAACCGGATGGCCTGACGTAAGGGGCCGATTGTCGTTGTGCCATCACTCACCGCTTCCTCCTCCTCGAGCAGTTCATCAATCCGGTCAAGGCCGGATTTGGCCTGAACGAGCTGAGGGGCGAGCCAGGTGATGTCAGAAATGAGAAAGCTCATCGTTACCAGAATCGTGACGAAAGCGGACAGGGAACCGATCGTAATCATCTCGTAAAAGGCCAACAAAGAGCCCGCACAAATGGTGATCACGATGACGAACAGCACCCCGATTTCCGTGGTCCGGTCGAGGAGGTAGTTCAGGAAGTTCGCTTCCCTCGCAGCCGTTTGCAGCTGACGGATTTCCTGTTTGAATCCCCGGATCATGCGCGTCTGCAGACCGAAAGCTTTGATGGTTTCCTGCCCCTGAATGTTTTCCTGGGCAGAGGCGTTCACCGCTGCCTGCAGGTTTTTGTGCGCGCGACTCGCAGTGAATGCCCGGCCGCTCAAGTAGTTGGGGAGGACAAAGCTCAAAGCGAAACCGAAGAGGGCGAGTCCGGCGAGCTGCCACTGCAAGAGGAAGAGAATGACGATGTTCACAACGAGATTCAAACTCGCCATCACCAACTGCGGAAACGGGATCAATAAGGATTCCAACGCGGACAGATCGGTATTGTACCGGGCAAGAATATCGCCGGATTTCGTCTTCTTAAAAAAATGCAGCGGCAGGCGCTGCAAGTGACTGAAGATCCGTTGATAGAAATCCGCCATCAGTCCGGCAATCAAAGTGGCGTAGGCGCGGTCCCTGAAAAGACCGAGTACCGAGGTGACGACCGTTCCCACGGTAATGAAGACAATCAATAGAGTGAGTATCCGGAGGTCACCGGGCACGATTGCGTAGTCAATCATCAGCATCAGACTGAGGGGCAAAAAGGCCTGAAAGGCAAGTTCTGCCACAAGAATCGCGAATATGATCAACGCCTTGCCTTTTTGTGCCTGAAAAAGCAGCAGAATCCGCTTGATCAGTTCAATCATGTCAATCAGCCTCCGTCTTCTATTGCGGGAACATAGATGGGTTCATCACTCAGTGAAAGCCCGGTAAACGTGGAAATGCCTGCGCGTTCCAACGCTTTTCGAAATCCGGGGTGATGGGGCAGATCTGCGATCAGCGTTTGTTTCAATGCCGTTGCCGCATCGGTGATCCAGCGCTGGGTCCACACCTCGGCGCCGAGTTCTTCATAAAGCGCCAGGCGTTCATCGTATTTCTGTTCATTGAACCTGACGGTAAAGGGATCTTCTGCAAAGGTAAGCTGTTTTTGAACCGGTGCTACAATACTCAGCTCGGAGAACGTCCATTTTAACTCGACCTCGAACTGTCTTGGAATCAGAAAACTGGTCCCATGGGCGATCACTTCGCCATGATGGACTTCATCGCCGGTGTTGATTTCAACCGGCCAGCGGATGGCATGATCGTCAAAAGCGTTCACAAACAGATCATAGAGGATCAGATAGCTCATCTTGTTCGCCTCACTTTACTATGGATTTTAACCGGAGACCCCGGCGCATGGATGCATCCATGTCGGCCAGTTCGGATTCGTTTTTCGGAACGTAGCACAGGCATGGCACAAATTCATCATCATTTTCATCGCAGTAAATCGGATCGGTCAATGCGGTGACGGGAAGTTTCATGATCCGGTTTAAGAGCCTGAAGAAGGACGGGCGGATCAAACAGAGAAACATGTGCGTTTGCAGTTCGTCCTTTCCAATCAGCATCAAATCGCGGATCAGGAGAAACAGGTGCTCGTTGCTCCGGTTTTCTTTGGCGATCGACAGTTTATCGAGTTCATAAACCGGGGCGGTCTGGCGTTTGACTTCAGATTCTTTGTAAAACGGGTAATCCCGTTCAATCAGACTCTCGCCTTCGGGTATGTAGGGAAGGAGTTCGAACGTACCGATCACTTCCCCTTCATTGTTCGAGATTAAATACTGCAGCCGTCCGCTTCGTTCGAGGTCTTCATAATACCAGTCTTTCCCTTCCCACGCACCCTTTGCAATCGCATAAAACTGTTGCTGCTCCGTTTTTGTCTGAACCACACGGTACGTCATGTCCGCTCCCTCATTTTCAGATCATTTCTGACATATTCAGGATGGACAAAGCTCGCTTCAAGAACTTCCGGGGTCACGTAGCGGTTCTCACCATGCGGTTTGATACCGGTGAGCGTTGCCGGGACTTTTTTCATGCCGATGGTAAAGGAATACAGGCCACCGTTATAGGTCGGAATCGTTGCGTGATACGTCTTTACCGCCGGGAAAAACAGATCCAGCACTTCGCGGATGTGCTGCAGGTAGAACATGTTAAACACCGGGGAGAGGCTCTGACAGCTCATGATCCCGTCCGGGTTCAGGCGTTTGTGGACGTTCTGATAAAATGGCTGTGAGAACAGTTCCACCGCAGGGCCCACCGGATCGGACGAGTCGATAATGACCACATCGTATGTGCGGCTGGCGTTGGCCATATACTTGACTCCGTCCTCATAGTGGACATGAATCTTTGGATCCAGAGGGCCTTCCCCGGCCACTTCAGGCAAAAAGCGCTGTGCAGCACGAACAACGGCCTCGTCAATTTCGATCATATCCACCCGTTCGACGGAGTCGTATTTGACGACTTCATTGGCGACACCCAGGTCACCGCCGCCGATGATCAGGACGTCTTTCGGATCCGGATGAAGAGCAAGTGGCATGTGTGCAATCATTTCATTGTAAATGAATCCGTCCATGGATGTGGTCTGCAGGATGTGATCAAGGATAAGGCAGGGCCCAAAATCATATGTATCGAGCACCATCAGATGTTGGTAGGGTGTTTGTTCTTCATGCAGGATCCGCCTGACGCGGTAGTTTAATGAAGCATTGTCGCCTTCTTCGACGAAGTACCACAGTTCGCCGTCTCGTTCCATTATGCTTTTGGGTAACATGGCATTTCCTCCTAATGTTGAGAACTGTTTTACATACCTTATCATATTCATCAGATAATTACTCGAAAATACGCATAAAATCGTCAAAAAAAAAGAAAGGAATTTGGTGAAGGGGGTAGATGTCCGTACCTCTTTCTGATATACTCGTTATAGAGAGGTTAGACATCATGCCCCATATTCTGGAGGGAACTTGTTTTGCTAATCCAAGACGCACGACACGAGAGGTGAACCACAATGTTTCAGGAAGTTATTCTGGCACTGATTGCCGGAGCGATCGTTGGCTTTTTATTTGGAGTGATTAAGTTGCCGATTCCTGCACCACCCGCCTTACCGGGCGTCATGGGAATCTTCGGCGTGTATCTTGGATTCAAACTGTTTCAGTATGTTTCGACAACCTTCTTCTCCTGACCCCGCCCCTTTGATTAGATTGATATAAAAAAACAGGCTGTTCCCGAATTCCCGGGGACAGCCTGTTTTGCGATCTATGACTCATTTTTTTTATATAGAAGAGGGACGGAAATTTGAGGGGATCCGTCCCAGCTTCAGCAGAGTTACTGCGATTCGCCTGTCTTGTCATCGAAAGAAACAGGCTGCGTTCATTATACACGTTACGTGGATAAATACCAACAACCGTATCGAAAATGAAAAAAACAGAAAAAATTTATGAATGAATAATCATTCACTAGAAAAATGTGCTATAATTGTCGATGAACAATAACCTGAACAGACGATTTTCTGACACAAAATCCGTCTGAAAAACAATCAGAAGACGAAAGGAGTGGCTGATATGGATCCGATTCTTATTAACTGGATCATGTTTCTTCTTGTAACCGCTTACGCTGTCTATCTTTTTTCATCCCTTGTCAAGACGCGTATCGAGTACATTAAACTGGGGCACAAGCCCGAATTTATTCTGACCGCGAAAGAACGGTGGAATGCGATTCTAACGAATGTATTTGGTCAGGAAAAACTGTTGAAAGACAAAAAGAGCGGGATCATTCACGTAATGATCTTCTATGGCTTTTTGCTTGTGCAGTTCAGTGCCATCGACGTGATTTGGAAAGGTCTCAGTCCTGGTGGGCACTTGCCGCTGGGACCGTTGTACCCGTTCTTCACCTTCTTCCAGGAAATCGTTGTGGTGATGATTCTTGTTGCCGTACTTTGGGCTTTTCACCGCCGGTACGTGGAGAAGCTTGTCCGCCTGAAGCGAAACTTCAAGGCGGGGCTTGTGCTGATTTTCATCGGCGGGCTCATGTTCTCCAAACTCTTTGCCAAAGGGTTTGAAATCGTCTGGCTTAACAAGGAACTGAGCATGTCCCAGCCGATTGCCTCGGGGATCGCGTCGATCTCAGGAGGACTCGGTGAAACAGGAGCGGCTGCCGGCTTTTTCATTATGTGGTGGCTTCACCTCATGTTCCTTCTTGTATTCCTGGTGTATATTCCGCAGTCCAAGCACGCCCACCTGATTGCAGGGCCTGCCAATGTATACCTCGGACCAACCCATAAGCGGGGGCAGCTGGAATCCATCAATTTTGAGCATGAAGATGCCGAGAAATTCGGGAAGAATCAGATTGAAGATTTCGATCAGAAGCAGCTCCTTGATCTTTATGCCTGTGTGGAATGCGGCCGCTGTACCAATATGTGTCCGGCGTCTGGCACCGGGAAGATGCTCTCGCCGCAGGATCTGATTATCAGGATGCGGGATCACCTGACGGAAAAAGGTGCAGCCATCACAACACGTTCCTCCTGGATGCCGGCATTCGCCTTCAGCAACACCCGCAGCAATCAGCTCGCTGCTGCAGGAGGGGATGAAGAGGCGCTTGCCCAACTGGATTTCAATCCGTATGACGTGAATCTCATCGGTGACGTTATCACTGAAGAAGAAATCTGGGCCTGTACGACGTGCCGAAACTGTGAAGATCAGTGTCCGGTCATGAATGAGCATGTGGATAAGATCATCGACTTGCGCCGTTATCTTGTGTTGACGGAAGGGAAGATGGAACCTGACGCGCAGCGCACAATCCAGAATATTGAGAAGCAAGGCAACCCGTGGGGCATAAACCGCAAAGAGCGCGAGAAATGGCGCGATGGGCGGGATGATATTGATGCACCTACCATTAAAGAAGTGAAGAAACGTGAGGAAGAATTTGAATACCTCTTTTTCGTCGGATCCATGGGCTCCTACGATAACAGAAGCATCAAGGTGGCCCAGTCGTTCGCCAAGATCATGAACGAAGCCGGGATCAAGTTCGCGATTCTCGGAAACAAAGAGAAAAATTCCGGTGACACACCGCGCCGCATCGGGAACGAATTCCTCTTCCAGGAACTCGCAGCGGATAACATTGCGGAGTTTCAGAAGAATGACGTGAAAAAGATCGTCACGATCGACCCGCACACGTACAATTCCTTTAAGAACGAGTACCCGGAATTCGGACTCGAAGCGGAAGTGTATCACCACACGGAACTGATCCATCAGTGGATCCAGGAAGGAAAACTGAAACCGACGAAATCGGTGGACGAAACCATCGTGTACCACGATTCCTGTTACCTCGGCCGCTATAACGACAACTACGATCCACCGCGGGAAATCCTCAAGGCGATCCCGGGCGTCAACCTCGTTGAGATGGAGCGAAACCGCGAAAACGGCATGTGCTGCGGTGCAGGCGGCGGCATGATGTGGATGGAAGAAGACACCGGTACCCGGGTGAACGTGGCCCGAACCGAACAGGCGCTGGAGACAAATGCCTCCATGATCGGCAGTGCCTGCCCGTATTGTCTGACGATGATGAGTGACGGGACGAAATCCAAGGAAGTCGATGAAGACGTGTCGACCATGGATGTGGCGGAGATTCTCGAGAGGTCTCTCGAGTTGTCAAAACCTGAACCGGAACCTGCCGAGGTGTAAACCGCCGGTGCGACAAGACGGAAACAGCGCGATGGATGCCTGTCGTTTTTCAAACAGAATGCGACAAGAACGCTGTATTGATGAAGATTCCTGTCGCAGATAGGATGAACAAGCAAAAGGCGGCGGCTGGAAAAACCGCCGCCTTTTTCCATGTGAATTTCCCTTCAGAGCGAGACAATTGAACACAACTGTTTTACAATAGGATTAAAGGTGAAATGTAAGCGCTTTATAAATGGGGGTAATAAAGTCCATTGTTGATTGCCGCAATGGGACTCATGAGCATCTGCCGATCGTGATAAAAAAACAACACCAGACGTACCGGCACCAATAATAAAGAAATCCAGGAGGGGTTATTGTGACAGAAACCGTTATTGTAAGCGGGGCACGAACACCATTTGCAAAACTCGGAGGCGCGTTATCTTCCCTGTCAGCAGCAGAATTGGGCGGCTTCGCCCTGAAAGAAACGATAAAACGCGGGGGCATCGACCCGCATCAGATTGATCATGTCCTGATGGGTTCCGTACTGCAAGGTGGGCAAGGTCAGCTTCCGTCCCGCCAGGCTCTTCACTATGCCGGCATTCCCTGGAATGCTGAAACCGAAACGATTAATAAGGTCTGTGCATCAGGGATGCGCAGTGTGACGTTGGGGGACCTGCTTGTGAAAACAGGTCAATACAGCACGATTCTCGCCGGCGGCATGGAATCCATGAGTCAGGCACCGTATTTTATGAAAGGCGCCCGCTTTGGTTTTCGCATGGGGGATCAGGCAGTGCAGGACATGATGGTGCACGATGGACTGACATGTACCTTCACGGGCGTGCATATGGGCAACTACGGCAATCAGGTGGCTGACGAACTGTCGGTTACCCGGCAAGCCCAGGACGAATGGGCGCTCAGAAGTCATCAGCTTGCAGGCGAAGCCATGGAGAACGGCCGGTTTGCCGAAGAAATTGCCCCGGTGAGCGTTCCGCAGCGAAAAGGTGAACCGTCGATTGTCTCTTTGGATGAAGCGCCGAGAAAAGACACCAGTCTCGATCGCCTCAAAGGCCTGAAGCCCGTTTTCGGTCGTGACGGTACAATCACTGCCGGGAACGCACCGGGGGTGAATGACGGTGCTGCGGCACTGCTTCTTATGTCGAAGGATACGGCAAAAGAGCGGGGGATGGAACCGTTGGCGACAATCAAAGGACATACGTCATTGGCAGTGGAACCTGAGAATTTCCCGAAAACGCCGGGACTCGTTATTCAAAAGCTCCTGAAAGAAACGGGGAAAGAGATCAGTGAGATCGATCTGTTTGAAATCAATGAGGCATTCGCGGCCGTGTCACTCGCCAGCAGTAAAATCGCCGGTCTCGATGATGACAAAATCAACGTCAACGGTGGAGCAGTGGCCCTTGGACACCCGATCGGTGCAAGCGGGACACGCATTATCCTCACCCTTGCCACCGAGCTGAAACGCCGGGGCGGCGGCACCGGGATCGCTGCGATTTGCAGCGGCGGCGGCCAAGGTGACGCGATCTTAATCGAAGTTGAGTAAACCTACAGGAGGGATCACACATGTCAAAAAAAATTGAACATGTCATGGTCATCGGCGCAGGTCAAATGGGTGCAGGCATTGCCCAGGTGGCGGCGATGAACGGCTATACCGTAACGCTTCATGATACGAAAATGGAGCTGGCGGAAAAGGGCATCGCCGGCATCAAAAAACGACTGGAGCGGGATGTGGCGAAAGAGCGGCTCTCCGAATCGGACCTTGCCCGCTTTTTGCGGCTCATCCAGCCGTCGGACCAGATCGGGAATGCGGAACATGCCGATCTGATCATTGAAGCGGCAGTGGAAAATATGGCTATCAAGAAGAATATCTTTGCCCAGCTGGACAGCTTTGCACCAAAGCATGCGGTCCTCGCAACGAATACCTCATCGCTTCCGATTACGGAATTGGCCGCAGCCACAAGCCGGCCGGAAAAAGTCATCGGGATGCATTTCATGAACCCGGTTCCGGTGATGAAGCTCGTGGAAGTGATACGCGGTCTGCAAACTTCGGACGCGGCCTTTAAAGCCGTCGAGGCAGTCGCCAAAGCCATGAAGAAAACCCCGGTCGAGGTGAATGACTTTCCAGGCTTTGTCTCCAACCGCATTCTCATGCCAATGATCAATGAAGCGATTTTCACCGTGTATGAAGGGGTCTCGACCCCGGAAGACATCGACAATGTCATGAAACTCGGCATGAACCACCCGATGGGGCCACTGACATTGGCCGATTTTATCGGACTGGATACATGCCTCTATATTATGGAAGTACTGCACGAAGGATTTGGTGACGATAAATACCGCCCTTGTCCGCTCTTGCGAAAATACGTCAACGCCGGCTGGCTTGGAAAGAAAACGGGCCGCGGCTTTTACGTCTACGACTGACGCACCAGAGATCATCAGCAGAAAGGGTGGAGACAATGGAGCTTCGCTTTTCAGAAGAACAAATCATGATGCGCGATATGGTCCGGCAGTTTGCCAGGGAAAAAGTCGCGCCAAGTGTAGAAGACATGGAAACCAACGAAACGTTCCCCGCAGCAATCCTGAAGGAAATGGGGGAACTCGGACTCCTCGGGATCCCGGTTGAAGAAGAATACGGCGGTGCGGGGATGGACTTCACCTCCTATATCATCGCGATACACGAAATCTCCAAGGTCAGTGCGGCCGTTGGTGTGATGCTCTCCGTACACACGTCCGTCGGCACCAATCCGATCCGGTATTTCGGGACGGATGATCAGAAGACCCGCTACCTGCCGAAGCTTGCTTCAGGGGAAGCGCTCGGGGCCTTTGCCCTCTCAGAACCAGGAGCCGGCAGTGATGCGGCAAGCCTCAGAACGACGGCGAAACGTGACGGGGATGACTACATCCTCAACGGCACGAAATCGTGGATTACGAACGGCGGGTATGCAGACACATACATCGTGTTTGCAAAGACCGATCCTGACGCCGGAAAAAAAGGCATTACCGCATTCATCGTGGAAAAAGATACCCCAGGCTTTGAGGTGCTTGCCAAAGAACGCAAGATGGGGATACTCGGCTCAAGCACGACGGGCCTCGCCTTTGAAGACTGCCGGATTCCTGTCAGCCAGCGGCTGGGTGACGAAGGTCAGGGATTTGCGATTGCGCTGTCCAACCTCGATTACGGGCGGATCGGTATCGCTGCCCAGGCCCTTGGCATTGCAGAAGCGGCACTAGAGCACGCTACCGCCTACGCCAAAGAACGAAAGCAGTTTGGCAAAGCCATCGCCCAGCAGCAGGGCATCGGTTTTAAGCTCGCTGATATGGCGACGGCCGTGGAAGCAGCGAAGCTCCTCACCTACAACGCGGCAAGCCGCAAAGACCAGGAGCTCACGACAGGCATCGAAGCATCGATGGCGAAAATGTTCGCGTCCGACACTGCGATGAAAGTCACCACGGAAGCCATTCAGGTCTATGGCGGCTACGGCTACACGAAAGACTACCCGGTGGAACGCTTTTTCCGTGACGCCAAAGTCACACAAATTTACGAAGGCACCAACGAAATCCAGCGCATCGTCATCGCCGGAAAACTGTGTAAAGACTGAACTTCATCTCGGAGAGGCGATGATCATGGACTTTACGGAGGGTTTAGAAACAAAGAAAACCATCACATTATCAGGAGCAAGGGGAGGAATCTACATGCAATTTCAACTCACAGATGAACAGGAAATGATCCGCAAAATGGTCCGCGATTTCGCCACCAACGAAGTGGCACCCACGGCAGAAGAACGCGACGAAGAAGAACGCTTTGACCGGAACATTTTCGACCAGATGGCAGCCCTCGGTCTGACGGGCATTCCCTGGCCGGAAGAATACGGCGGAATCGGTGCCGATTACCTCAGCTACGTGATTGCCGTCGAAGAACTGTCCCGGGTTTGTGCATCGACAGGCGTGACCTTAAGTGCCCACATCTCGCTGGCCGGCTGGCCGATCTATACATTCGGTAACGAGGATCAAAAGCAGAAGTATCTCCGCGGCCTGTCCGAAGGGACGATGATGGGGGCATACGGACTCACCGAACCCGGTGCCGGAAGTGATGCGGCGGGCATGAAAACGACGGCCAAGCGTGATGGGGACGACTACATCCTCGACGGCTCGAAGATCTATATCACCAACGGCGGAGAGGCGGACATCTACGTGGTCTTTGCAGTGACGGACCCGGAGAAGAAGCATAAAGGGATGACGGCATTCATTGTCGAAAAAGAGATGGACGGTTTTACGATGGGGAAAAAAGAGCGAAAGATGGGGATCCGCTCATCCCCGACGCTCGAAATTATTTTTGACGGGGTCCGGGTCCCGAAAGAAAACCGGCTCGGGGAAGAAGGGGAAGGCTTCAAGATTGCCATGCAGACCCTTGACGGTGGCCGAAACGGCATCGCAGCTCAGGCAGTCGGGATCGCTCAAGGGGCACTCGATGAAGCCGTCGCCTACGCCAAAGAGCGAAAACAGTTCGGAAAGCCCATCGCCCAGCAGCAAGGCATCGGCTTTAAGCTGGCCGATATGGCCACGAAGGTGGAAGCATCGCGTCTTCTCACGTATCAGGCGGCGTGGCTTGAAAGTGAAGGGAAACCTTATGGCAAGGCGTCGGCCATGTCGAAGCTGTTTGCGGGCGACTCTGCCATGGAAGTCACCACGGAAGCGGTACAGGTCTTTGGCGGTTACGGCTATACGAAGGACTATCCGGTGGAGCGGTTTATGCGTGACGCGAAAATCACACAGATTTACGAGGGAACTAATGAGATTCAGCGGCTGGTGATTTCCAAAATGCTGATGAACGAATAAAAGAGCATAACGGATGGGAGGCGGTGACGTGAAGCAGTTGAACAGCATGACGATACCTGAGCTGTTCGAAGCCATCCGATCCGGGCATCCGCGTGCATTGGCGAGAGCGATTTCCTTCGCGGAGGATCAATCGCTCTCTTCGCACGAGTACCGGGAACTGATGAGCCTCGTTTATCAACAGCAGGGAAACGGCAAAGTGACGGGGATTACCGGTTCGCCAGGGGCCGGGAAGAGTACATTGGTCAACCGCCTGGTGAAAGCCTGGCGAAGCGACGGGCAGCGCGTCGGGATTCTCGCCGTGGACCCGACCAGCCCTTTTTCAGGCGGAGCGCTCCTTGGTGACCGGATCCGCATGCATGAGCACGAAGGGGACCCGGGGGTCTTTATCCGGTCCATGGGAACCCGTGGCAGTCTCGGCGGTCTGGCTGAGGCCTGTCAGGATGCAGTCCGGCTCCTTGAAGCAGCCGGATACGATCAGATTATCGTTGAGACCGTGGGCGTCGGGCAGTCCGAACTGGATATCATGAAGGTGGCGGACACCATCGCCCTTGTGCTCTATCCGTCCGGCGGGGATGTGATTCAGGCCTTTAAAGCAGGGATCATGGAAATTGCTGATCTCTTCATCATGAACAAGGCCGATCTGCCCGGGGTGGAACAGCTGAACTATGAGCTTGATGACCTGTTGCACCTGACGAAAAAAGAAGACGACTGGCATCCGCCGATCGTAAAGACCATCGCGACGGAAAAAGTCGGGATCGGTGAACTGGCAGAAGCAATCGAAAAGCATGGCCATTGGCTGGATGAACAAGGGGAAGGCAGCCAACGGCGGCAAACACAGCTTCAGTTCGAAGTGGAAAGACGCGTCATGACCGCACTCAGACAACGTATTCAGCCGCAGATTGAAGCGGCAGTTTCAGAAAGGGAGGCAGGCGACGATCCGTACCGCATAGCGGAGCGGATTCTCCACAGTTTCACAGGTTACGAAAAGCATTCTAGGGGGTCAAAGTAATGACAATCAATCCAGCGCATCCTGTCCGGTTTGTCACGGCGTCGAGCCTGTTCGACGGACACGATGCATCCATTAATATTATGCGCCGCATGCTGCAGGCATCCGGCGCCGAAGTGATCCACCTCGGTCACAACCGCTCCGTTGCGGAAGTGGTGCAGGCCGTGATTCAGGAAGACGCCCAAGGGGTGGCGATTTCCTCGTATCAGGGTGGCCATATGGAATATTTTAAGTATCTGTATGATGAACTGAAAGCGCGCGGTGCAGGCCACGTGCCGATTTTCGGAGGCGGAGGCGGGGTCATTATCCCGTCTGAGATGAATGAACTGCACGAATACGGCATCCATAAAATTTTCTCCCCGGATGACGGACGGCGCCAGGGGCTCCAGGGCATGATCGATGAAATGATCGAAGCCTGCGACTATGATCCGTTGAAAAAAGCCGGCCTGCCGGAATGGGCAAAGTCCACGGGGCATCAGGACACGACACTCGCGCGTTACATCACGGTCAGTGAACAGGTGGCCTTTCAGACACCGGACGTGTCAGACGATGACCGGGCTGCCTACGAGCAAGTGGCAGAACAAGCGGACACGAAAAGCATCCCGGTTGTCGGCATCACCGGAACAGGTGGTGCGGGAAAGAGTTCCCTGACCGATGAACTGGTCAGGCGTTACCGCTACGCGTTTCCTGAGAAAACCATCGCCATCCTGTCCGTGGACCCGACGAAGAAAAAAACAGGCGGCGCCCTCCTCGGTGACCGGATCCGGATGAACGCGATTCATCATCCGAACGTCTACATGCGCTCGATGGCGACCCGGGACAGCCGCCAGGAGCTCTCCAAGGCGACGGAAAAGGCGATACCGGTTCTCAAGGCGGCGGGTTTTGATTTGATCGTGGTGGAAACGAGCGGCATCGGTCAGGGAGATGCCGCAGTGGCTGACCTGGCGGATGTGAGCATGTATGTGATGACGAGCGAATTCGGTGCGCCGTCCCAGCTGGAAAAAATCGATATGATTGATTTTGCAGATCTGATCGCGATTAATAAATTTGACCGAAAAGGTTCAGAGGACGCCCTCCGGGACGTACGTAAACAGTTCCAACGGAGTCACGAACGGTTTCATGACGACACAAAGACCATGCCGGTGTTCGGCACGATGGCGTCCCAGTTTAACGATCCCGGGATGAACCGCTTGTTTTACGAACTGATGCAGATCGTCTCAGAACAAACGAAAGACAACGCCTGGGCAACGGACTTCGGCAAGGACGATGCGATTCAGGCACGTAACGCGGTGATCCCGACCGAACAGGTGCAGTACCTCCGGGAAATCGCCAAGAGCCTTCGCACCTACCATCAGCACACCGAAGAAGAGGCAAGAAAAGCGACGCGCTGGTTTCAGCTCGAAGGGACCCTCGAACTGATGCAGGAACAGGGCATGGACAGTGAACGTCACCAGCTGCTCGAGCTCAGAGATCAGCTCCTTGACAACATCGGAGAGAAAACGAAAGCGATGCTCGAGGATTTCCGGCGGAAGCAGGACGTCTACAATCAGGATGAATTCCGCTTTACTGTCCGGAATAAAGAAATCGTGACACCGTTGAAAACGAGGACATTATCCGGGCTCGATGTGGTGAAAGTTGCGCTGCCGAAATATGAGAGCTACGGCGACCTCGTCCGCTGGATCCGAAAAGAAAATGTACCCGGGGAATTTCCATACACCGCAGGGGTCTTTCCGTTTAAGCGAAGGGGAGAAGATCCGAAGCGGCAGTTTGCAGGAGAGGGAAGTCCCGAAAGAACAAACCGGCGCTTTCACTACGTATCAAAAGACGATGAGGCCAAGCGTCTGAGCACGGCCTTTGACTCGGTGACCCTGTACGGGGAAGACCCGGATCACCGGCCGGATATTTACGGCAAAGTCGGAGAGAGCGGGGTGAGCATCTGTACGTTGGATGATATGAAAGAGCTGTATGCCGGCTTTGACCTGACAGCACCGACGACGTCCGTTTCGATGACCATCAACGGCCCGGCCCCGATGATTCTTGCCATGTACTTGAACACGGCCATCGATCAGCAACTGGCCCGTTTTGAAGAGGAAGAAGGCCGTAAACCAAACGATGAGGAGTCAGCGAAGATTCGCCAGGACACGATCTCTGTCGTGCGCGGGACGGTCCAGGCCGATATCTTAAAAGAAGACCAGGGGCAGAATACGTGTATTTTCTCGACGGAATTTGCCCTTCGGATGATGGGGGATATCCAGCAGTACTTCATCGATCAGAAGGTCCGGAACTATTATTCCGTGTCCATCAGCGGCTACCATATCGCGGAAGCCGGGGCCAATCCGATCAGTCAGCTGGCCTTCACCCTCGCCAACGGCTTCACCTATGTGGAGTACTACCTCAGCCGGGGCATGCATATCGATGATTTCGCGCCGAACCTGTCCTTTTTCTTCAGTAACGGTCTCGACCCGGAATATACCGTGATCGGCCGGGTGGCGAGACGGATCTGGGCGGTGGCGATGCAGCATAAATACGGCGCCAACGAACGTAGCCAGAAGCTGAAGTATCATATCCAGACGTCCGGACGATCGCTCCACGCGATGGAAGTGGATTTTAACGACATCCGCACGACCCTGCAGGCGCTTCTGGCCATTTACGACAACTGCAATTCCCTTCACACGAACGCCTACGACGAAGCGGTGACCACTCCGACGGAAGAAAGCGTCAGACGGGCGATGGCCATACAGATGATCATCACCAAGGAGATGGGCCTCGCCAAAAACGAGAATCCGCAGCAAGGTTCTTTTATCGTGGAGGAATTGACGGACCTCGTGGAAGAAGCCGTTCTCCTGGAGCTTGAGCGGATCAGCGACCGCGGCGGCGTGCTCGGTGCCATGGAGACCCAGTATCAGCGGGGCAGGATCCAGGAAGAATCGATGCTGTACGAAACGAAAAAACACAACGGTGAACTGCCGATTATTGGTGTGAACACGTACCTGAATCCGAATCCCCCGCAGGACGAGGCCTTCAGTATGGAACTGGCCCGTTCCTCGACGGAGGAAAAGGAGAGCCGGATTGATCAGCTGCATGCCTTTAAGGCCCGCTATGATTCGGACCGCCAGGAAGCGCTGGAGCGGTTAAAAGAGACGGCCAGAAGCGGCGGAAACATTTTTGAAGAGCTCATGGAAACGGTCCGGGTAGCAAGCCTCGGAGACATCACCACAGCGTTATACGAAGTCGGCGGGCAGTATCGCCGAAATATTTAACGGATTAAGTGTGGCATCATCTGCTCAAATATGTTTATAATGGAGGGTATGAAACCTATCGTAAACTGACATCCGTGACAGGCTCCGATACAAACATGTGAGACCAAGATGATGGTGAAAGGACGTGCAATCATGCATTACAAAGACATGAATAAAGATCAGATCCAGGAAGTGGCGATGGTTGAGCTTGCAGCAACGCTTCTTGAAGAAACACAACAGGCTTTTGAGTACCACGACCTGTTAAAGAAAGTCGGCGACATCAAAGGATATTCTGAGGAAGACCTGATGCAGCGGATTTCGAACCTGTACACGGACATGTCCCTCGACGGACGCTTCGTGAACCTGGGGAATGCCCGCTGGGGACTTCGTTCCTGGTACCCGTTTGATCAGACGGAAGAAGAACTGTCCGCGGAAGCCAGTAAAGAACGAAAGCGCCGTGCGAAGGAGCGTCAGGAAGAAGAGGATCTCTTCGACGACGAGGCAGAAGATTTCGATGAATTCGAAGACCTTGAAGATGAGCTCGACGACCTGGCCAATGAAGAAGATGCTGGTGACTATGATGAGCTCGATGATACACCGGACAGCAGTTACCCGGCTGACGAACTGAATGATGAGTCGGAATTTGAGGATGAAGAAGAGAAATAATCCGTCAATAAACCCTATTGACTTTCATGCTCAGGCAAGCTAAAATCATTTTTGGGCTCCGTAAAACCGGAGCAACAGACGACACACATCTGTGCCCCTCAATCACTCGATTGAAGGGGCACTTTTTTTATTCTTTCAGCCGTTAACTTTGGTACAGGATGAAAGGATAAGTGCAACGGAGGCTTTCGCCATTTCACCTTGGCGACAAGCCGGGTTTTCTTTATGAGCATCCGCCAAAAGCGCAGGATCATGGAACAGTTTTGGCATTATGGCA
Organism: Salisediminibacterium beveridgei; assembly: GCF_001721685.1. Taxonomy (GTDB): domain Bacteria; phylum Bacillota; class Bacilli; order Bacillales; family Salisediminibacteriaceae; genus Salisediminibacterium; species Salisediminibacterium beveridgei. The sequence continues at coordinate 164,232 of NZ_CP012502.1, forward strand.
TCAGTTTATTCATGGGCAGAGACTATTTTTTTGGAAAGAGGGAGAAGGAATGACAAAATTCATCTTTGTAACAGGCGGGGTTGTTTCATCATTAGGTAAAGGGATCACCGCAGCATCACTCGGACGACTTCTGAAAAATCGCGGACTGAAGGTCACGATACAGAAATTTGATCCCTATATTAACGTCGATCCAGGGACGATGAGTCCTTACCAGCACGGGGAAGTGTTTGTCACGGATGATGGGGCCGAAACGGACCTCGATCTCGGCCACTATGAACGCTTTATTGATATCAATCTCAGCAAGTACTCGAACATCACCACCGGTAAAGTGTATTCCTCTGTTATCAAAAAAGAACGAAGAGGCGATTACCTGGGCGGCACGGTGCAGGTCATTCCGCATATCACCAATGAGATCAAAGAGCGTGTGTTCCAGGCGGCCAAAGAAGGCAGTCCAGATGTGGTGATCACGGAAATTGGCGGGACCGTCGGCGACATTGAGAGTCTGCCGTTCCTCGAGGCGATCCGGCAGATTAAAGGGGCAGCAGGACCGGAGAACGTCATGTACATCCACTGTACGCTCATCCCGTACCTCGCCGCAGCAGGCGAAATGAAATCCAAGCCAACCCAGCACAGTGTCAAGGAGCTGAGAAGTCTCGGAATTCAGCCGAACGTCATCGTCGTCAGGACTGAACGTCCGGTACCTGAAGAGATGAAAGATAAAATTGCCCTCTTCTGCGACATCGATAAGCACGCTGTGATCGAAGCAAGGGATGCGGACACCTTATACCAGGTGCCTCTTGAACTGCAGGAACAGAAGCTGGATACTTTTGTGTGTGATTTCCTTGGACTGAAATGCAAGGAAGCAGACATGACCGAATGGAAACAGCTCGTGCATCTCGTTCAGCACCTGAAACACACGATTCGCATTGCCCTCGTCGGAAAATATGTGGCTTTGCCTGATGCGTATCTTTCGGTTGTGGAGGCCCTGAAACATTCCGGCTACAGTGTGGACGCGGATATCGAAGTGGACTGGGTGGACTCCGAAGACATCACCAAGGATGGAGCAGCAGAGCGTTTGAAAGATGCAGACGGCATCCTCGTTCCCGGCGGATTTGGTGACCGTGGTGTGGAAGGAAAAATCGCAGCGATTCAGTACGCCCGTGAAAACAGCGTGCCGTTCCTGGGTATTTGCCTCGGCATGCAGCTGGCCTCCGTTGAATTTGCCCGAAATGTGCTCGGTTTAGCGGGCGCGCATTCCGCAGAGTTCGACCCATCGACGCCGTATCCGGTCATCGATCTCCTGCCGGAACAAAAAGACGTGGAGGATTTTGGCGGTACCCTGCGCCTCGGACTCTATCCTTGCAAGCTGAAGGAAGGCACCCGGGCCTATGAATCCTATACAGAACAGGTCATCTATGAACGCCACCGTCACCGGTATGAGTTCAACAACGAATTCCGGGAGCAGATGGAAGCGAAAGGTTTTGTCTTCTCGGGGCTCAGCCCTGACGGACGCCTGGCTGAAATTGTGGAACTGAGTCAGCACCCGTATTTCATCGCGTCCCAGTTTCATCCGGAATTTGTATCACGCCCGACACGTCCGCAACCGCTGTTCAGGGACTTTATCAGAGCTACAGCTGACGCGAAAGGGATCGTGAAAGAAGAACAGTAAACCCCGTCATTGATCGAAAAAACGGCCGGCGCTGGTTACAGTGCCGGCCGTTTTCTACTCTACATCTTTGTTAAAGCCTGTTGTTGCTAGTGAATGAAATCTGCAATGAACGTTAACAGCACCTATATGGATGAAGAAAGTTCAAGTGCAACTAAGGCTTCTCACCAATAATATGGCGAGAAGCCAGGTTTTCTTTATACCTGATCTTCGAGCATCTCCAAGAGGATGAAGTAGAACGTATAGTAAAGGTGAAGGCCTGCCAGTAGATGGGGAGTCCCGATCCGCGAATCCGGTTCATCCAACGCCCCGGGTATCAGCCCTTGTGAAATCCCGTTAGTCAAAAGCACTTCCGCTGTTGATGTCCAATCCGGATCGTCATGCCCAGGCGCAACCAGTGACGTCAACCCGATCACCGTCGCTCCTTTTTCGGCCGCACTGGACACGACATTCATCGCAGAAGCACTGTTGCGCCACTCACTGCAGACGATGACGGTGTCAAGAGGCGAAACCGCCGTGGCCTCGCTCCAGCGCTTACTGTCTTTTACCCCGTCTTTCCCCGTCAAGGCCAGGGTGACGATCCCGTCCATTTCGCCTTCTCCGTACCAGTAGACGGTGCCATCGCTGACGATGCTCATCGCGATTAATCGTGCCGCATCTTCCAGACGATCTTCTTGATCGAAGAGCGAATCCGTGACACCTTGTAACTGTGTGAAAAACATTTTCATGGAAAAAGCCTCCCTTTTGAATACCTCATTTTGATTGTAATTCAATAGGCTATGGTTTACAATTGTAAAAAACAGGATTCGAAACGAGGCGACGTCATGAACAAAAAAATCTTGATTGTAGACGATCAGTTTGGGATACGAGCACTGTTGAGTGAAGTCTTCCAGGATGAAGGCTTCGAGACATTCGAAGCATCCAATGGAAACGATGCGTTCAAGTTGCTGGGTACTGAAGAGCCGGATATGATTCTTTTGGATATGAAGATCCCGGGAATGGATGGCCTGGAAATTCTCCGTAAAATCCGTGCGGATCAAAATGATGTGAATGTGATCATCATGACAGCCTACGGGGAAGTCGCTCGGATGAATGAAGCGAAATCCCTTGGCGTACTCGCATATATAGCAAAACCTTTCGACATTGATATTGTCAGGGAAAAGGTAATCCAACTGCTGGCCTGACCAGTGGTTCACTAAACTGCTCAAAAGAAAGCGATTGCAGGCAGGACAAGGGATTGAGAACGATAGAGAATTGGGAAAAGTCCATGAAATTATCACAATTCCCCGTGAATTCCTGCCTCTTTATGCTATAATAGCCTTGTTGGCTGATTTGCCAAAGCAGTGATTCACATCTACGTCCGATCCATACAAACGGGAGACACTTCATTTCTATGTCAGTTTTTTGTGATGCGAGTCAGTATCGTGAAGTGACGTGGCTTTAGTTTGTATGCATTCGATGTGGGTCGTCTGACGGAATCAAATGAGCCGAATCGTAACGAAATCAGAAGGAGGATTTAACACATGCCTTTAGTTTCAATGACGGACATGCTGAATAAAGCATTCCAAAACCAGTACGCAGTAGGGCAGTACAACATCAATAACCTGGAGTGGACACAAGCCATTCTTCAGGCGGCAGAAGAAGAACAGTCTCCTGTTATTCTTGGTGTGTCAGAAGGCGCAGCGAAGTATATGGGCGGATTTAATCTGATTGTCAAAATGGTTGAAGCACTGATGGAGTCACAAGGAACAACCGTTCCGGTGGCGATTCACCTTGACCACGGTCAATCCATCGAAAACTGTAAAAAAGCACTCGACGCAGGATTCACTTCGGTCATGATCGATGGCTCTCACCATCCAATCGATGAGAACATCGAAATGACAAAAGCAGTCGTTGAGTATGCTCATGCAAAAGGTGCTTCGGTTGAAGCGGAAGTCGGCACAGTCGGCGGGGAAGAAGACGGCGTCATCGGCGGCGTGAATTATGCTGATCTCGATGAGTGTGTCCGCATTACTCATGAAGCAAAAGCAGACGCCCTTGCAGCTGCCCTTGGTTCAGTACACGGACCTTATCAGGGTGAGCCGAAGCTCGGTTTTAAAGAAATGGAAGAAATCGCAAACGCAACGAAGACACCACTGGTACTTCACGGCGGATCGGGTATCCCGACGGAATCTGTGAAGAAGGCCATCCGTTTCGGTCATGCGAAAATCAATGTAAATACCGAGTGTCAAATTGAGTGGACGAAAGCCGTCCGCGAAAAACTCGCAACTGACGACAAAGTCTATGACCCGCGTAAGGTCATCGGCCCTGGTAAAGAAGCCATCGTTCGGGTTGTTAAAGGGAAAATGCAGGAGTTCGGTTCATCTAACCGCGCTTAATACCAGAACGGCGGCGGAAGAAGGGGATGCAAACGTATGCCTTTATCCGCTGCCGTTTTTTATGCTTACGGAACGTTCACACCGTTCACCGGTTGACGTGGGGGCGAAACAGGTTTTCGTCATGAAAAGCCCGGCGAAAGACTACATTTTTCACTATTCGAGGAGGAATGGAACATGAAATTTTTTGTAGATACAGCGAATCTGGATGACATCAAGGAAGCCCACGAAGTAGGGATCCTCTCCGGCGTCACGACCAATCCGTCACTCGTTGCAAAAGAAGGCGTGGACTTCCACGACCGGCTTCGTGAAATCACGGCACTTATTACGGAAGGCTCCGTCAGTGCAGAAGTTATTGCCCTCGATGCAGAAGGCATGATTCGTGAAGGCAGGGAACTCGCAAAAATAGCACCGAATATTACCGTGAAGGTTCCAATGACATTGGAAGGTTTGAAAGCGGTTAAATCGCTCAGCGGCGATGGAATCGAAACGAATGTGACCCTGGTTTTCTCGGCGAACCAGGCACTCCTCGCAGCAAGAGCGGGTGCCACGTACGTGTCGCCGTTTCTTGGCAGGCTTGATGACATTGGTCACGATGGTCTCGACTTGATTTCAACGATAGCTGAAATCTTTGACGTGCACATGCTCGATACTCAAATTATCGCAGCCTCCATCCGTCATCCGCAGCATGTGACGGAAGCGGCCCTTAGAGGTGCTCACATTGCCACCGTTCCGTTTTCATTGATCGGACAACTCACGAAACACCCATTAACGGACGTGGGCATCGAGAAATTCCTTGCTGATTGGAATAAAGCCAATCAGTCGTCGTAAAAAAGCAACAGAGTATCAGACATCGAAGAACAGATAGGGTGAAGAAGGTATGGAAAAATTGATGATCGAAGGCGGTCACAGGCTCGAGGGAACGATTGAAATCAACGGAGCGAAGAACAGCGCGGTTGCCTTGATCCCGGCTGCGATTTTGGCAGATTCCGAAGTAACGATTGATCATCTGCCGCACATTTCCGACGTCGGCATACTGGCAGAGCTGCTTGAGGAAATTGGTGGAACCGTTAACCTCACCGAAGATACAATGACCGTGGACCCCACGGGGATGTTTGCGATGCCGCTGCCGAACGGGCGGGTAAAAAAACTGAGGGCTTCGTATTATTTCATGGGAGCCATGCTCGGTAAATTCAAAAAAGCCGTCATCGGATTGCCCGGCGGCTGCAACCTCGGTCCACGGCCCATTGATCAGCACATCAAGGGATTTGAAGCACTTGGGGCAAAGGTGACCAACGAGCAGGGGGCGATTTACCTGCAGGCTGATGAGTTGAAAGGTGCAAGCATTTACCTGGATGTCGTCAGTGTGGGAGCCACCATTAATATCATGCTGGCTGCAGCCAAAGCAACCGGCACAACGCTGATTGAAAATGCGGCAAAAGAACCGGAAATCATTGACGTGGCAACCCTTTTGACCAATATGGGTGCAAAAATAAAGGGAGCCGGAACCAATGTGATCCGCATCGAAGGCGTAGAGAGCCTGAATGGCTGTCGTCACTCCATCATCCCGGATCGTATCGAGGCCGGTTCATATATGATTATGGCAGCAGCGATGGGGAAACGTGTCATGATAGACAACGTGATTCCACTGCACCTGGATTCCTTGATTTCAAAACTCAGGGAAATGGGTGTTAACGTGGAAACCGGAGATGACAGTGTGACAATCTCAAATGGTCACAAGTTGAAACCTGTGGATTTGAAAACACTGGTGTACCCGGGCTTTGCCACCGATCTGCAGCAGCCGTTCACCAGTTTATTAACCGAAGCAGACGGACCCAGTATCGTCACAGAAACGGTTTATGGGGCACGTTTCAAGCATGTTGATGAACTGCGGCGAATGGGCGCCGAGATCAAAGTGGAGGGGCAGTCGGCCCTGATCTCAGGGAGAATCAAGCTGAAAGGCGCGTCTGTAAAAGCAACTGATCTGCGTGCGGGGGCAGCGCTTGTGGTAGCCGGCCTCATGGCAGAAGGCGTCACGGAAATCAGCGGGGTGCAACACATCGACCGGGGGTACACATACCTTGAAGAAAAACTTCGTAAAGTAGGGGCCAATATTTGGCGTGAAGGGACTCCGGAAGATACTGAAACCGGACAGTGACTCGCCTGATAGATGAAGCGGGATGATGGGTTTGATCATCCCGGACAGCATCCGAAGCGTTGCATGGATATAGGTATTGGAGATCTGGATAAGATGCTGCATATGGAGGACCTTGTCGGCGGGGGCAAGGCCATTTTTTCAGCCACAGGCATCCCGGATCGTGAATTGTGAAATGGGGGCCAGTGAGTGACCAGCCGGATACCGGTTCGACCCAGTCGCCCGTCATGAGAGAAGAATTGATATGAACTTGAATTTTCAGGTAATCTGTGTTTCAATGAAACCATACGGCAAGGCCCGCTTCGGGTTTTGCCGGGTTTTTCTTATGCTTTAAGCAGCAGCAAAGTGAGTAAGGCATAAGAAAAATCACCTTTACCAACGCCCCGAATCCCTCGATTCCACTGCCGTTTTCCTTATGTAACCCGTTGTAAATCCCAATTCAGAATTTCCAGTAAATCCAATGACACAAACGAACAAATTTATCCCGAAGGTGTGATCAGTAAATGGGTGTTACCTTAAAAGAAATGGAAAAGCTAACGTTGAAAGACTTGTATCAACTCGCCAAAGATAAAGGACTCTCCAGCTACAGTCAATTGTCGAAAAAGGAACTCATTTTTGCGATCATGCAAAAGCAGGCGGAAAATGAAGATCTGATGTTCATGGAAGGCGTTCTGGATATTATCCCGAACGAAGGATTCGGCTTTTTGAGGTCCAATACGTACAAGCCAAGCCCACAGGATATTTACATTTCTGCTTCCCAGATTCGCCGTTTCCGCATCCGCAATGGTGATAAAGTATCCGGCAAAGTGCGAAAACCTAAAGAAACCGAGCGTTATTACGGACTCTTGCAGGTCGCCGCGGTTAACGGAGAAGATCCGGAACTCGCGAGCGAGCGGCCTCACTTTCCACAGCTGACGCCGCTTTATCCGGAAAAGAAACTCAACCTGGAAACGGAGACGAAAATGCTCGCAACCCGGGTGATGGATATGGTGTCACCGGTCGGACTCGGCCAGCGTGGTTTGATTGTCGCACCACCTAAAGCAGGGAAGACGTTACTGTTAAAAGAAGTCGCAGACAGCATCGCGAAGAACCACCCGGACCTTGAACTGATGGTCCTGTTGATCGACGAACGTCCGGAGGAAGTGACGGATATGGAGCGCTCCGTCAAAGGTGAAGTAATCAGCTCCACCTTCGATGAGGTGCCTGAGAATCATATCAAAGTAGCTGAACTGGTGCTCGACCGTGCGATGCGACTCGTGGAAGCGAAAAAAGACGTCGTGATCCTCATGGACAGCATCACCCGGCTGGCCCGCGCGTATAACCTGGTCGTGCCGCAAAGTGGGCGGACCCTCTCCGGGGGGATTGATCCAGCCAGTTTTCACCGCCCGAAACGTTTTTTCGGTGCCGCCCGGAACATTGAAGAAGGCGGGAGCCTGACGATTCTTGCCACAGCCCTTGTGGAAACCGGTTCGCGTATGGACGACGTCATTTATGAAGAGTTCAAAGGCACCGGCAACATGGAACTGCACCTCGACCGCAAGCTTGCTGAACGCAGGATCTTCCCGGCCATCGATATTCGCCGTTCCTCCACCCGGAAGGAAGAACTGCTTCTCGACAATGAAATCATCGAAAACCTGTGGTCCATGCGCCGCACGATGAACGATCAGCCCGAATTTCTGGAACGCTTCCTGAAAAAAGTCAGACAAACGAAGACCAACCAGGAATTCTTTGATGAGTTCGAAAAGGAAAAAGCAGGTAAAGCCCGCGCCCGTCAGACACGGAACGGGAATACCTGAAATAAGGGTTGCAATCAGCCGGCACAGTTGTTATAATTTCGAAGTATGTGAGTGACGGGATCGTGCCCGTACAGATAACTCTGTTTCGAGAGATTCAGGGCAAAAGGAGATGAAAGACATGAAAGAAGCTATTCACCCAAAATATCACCAAGTGGTATTCAAGGATGTAAGTTCCGGTTTCATGTTCTTGACAGGCTCTACACGTTCATCAAGCGAAACGATTGAATGGGAAGACGGAAACACGTATCCACTGCTTACAGTGGAAGTAAGTTCCGACTCTCATCCATTCTACACAGGCAAGCAAAAATTTGCCGACGCTGGTGGCCGAGTGGACCGTTTCAAGAAAAAATACGGAATGTAATCACCAGCCAAGATCAAACAAAGCAGGCGGACGCAGCGACAATGCTGCCCGGCCTGCTTTTTTTGTGGTTTGCAGAGGACCGGAAGTGAATGTACGTCAAGAATCCACCAGGCCGAGGAAATCCTGTCGCAGCTGTTGAGATAAGCGATAAGAATTCCCCCCGGTCCATCAATTCTTGTCGTCAGGTTCTGTTTCTCCTGACCGCATGTGTCGTTCGATCGTTCTGCGATGCAGCGCCCCCCTGTCCAGGCATGGACTCGGGTTGGGGTGAGCTTTCGGGAGCTGTTTGGCAAAGACAATTCATCCCGAGCCTGATCAGCAGCCTGCCAGTCGTCCACACGCCTTTCACCCAAATAACCATGCCACAAAACATTGCAATCTCATTCGTCATCGTCTGTTAATGCACTGCGCTGTTTCAGAATCCGTAAACGCAGGTAAGCTTCAGGTAAACGTCTGCAATAGATAAAGCCCATAACCATCTCACCTTTCACAAGGAAAATAGGTTCCCATCCATCAGCTCCCTAGCCGCCATGTCAGGTCTCTGTCCAAAATGTGAACAAATATTCCCTGAGACCATCGACCTGTGTATAAAAAGTTTCCTGTGTTCGGTAGAAAGTTCGCCGTAATCACTCTATAATGAAACATGGAGAAGGCACATGAACAATCGTGCCCGATGTCGAATTTATTGATACAGGAGACTGGTCTTATGTATTTAACGAGCAAAGAAGGCTGGCTGGAAGTCATCTGCGGCAGTATGTTTTCGGGGAAATCCGAGGAACTGATCCGCAGAGTGCGCCGGGCAAGCTATGGCAGACAAAAAGTACAGGTATTCAAGCCGATTATTGATAACCGCTATTCGAATGAAGAAGTGGTCTCCCACAACGGGAACAAAGTGGTGGCTGTGCCTGTTGACTGTACGGATGACGTCATCGAAAAGATTGCAAGTAACACCCAGGTGGTGGCGTTCGATGAGGTTCAGTTTTTTGATGAGCACATTGTTGCATTGGCTGAGAAACTTGCAGACGACGGGATGCGGGTCATCGTCGCAGGTCTCGATCAGGATTTCCGGGGAGAACCCTTTGGTGTCGTGCCGACATTAATGGCCATGGCAGAGTCAGTCACAAAACTTCAGGCGATTTGTTTAACCTGCGGATCTCCGGCGAGCCGGACTCAGCGCCTGATTGACGGGCGTCCGGCTTCCTTCGATGACCCGATCATTCTTGTCGGTGCATCCGAATCCTACGAACCGCGTTGCCGCCACTGCCACGAAGTACCTAATAAACCGAGAAATAACCGCTTTGAGAACGTTGGATATGCCTCGAAACCGTTATTATGAACGTGATTTCCCTGTGATGTGTTAACATCATAGGGATTTTTCAGTAGTTTTTCATATAGACACCATATAATAACTCTGATACGATACGTAAAAAGGCGCACGAAACGTTTTCGTACAATACATAAATAAAGCGCTTACGAAAAAGTCCTGCACCTGAGATCTCAGACAGAAAGTGGTGGAACATGCATGAAGAATCCGTTCAGGAAAAAGAAGCAGCGCCCGTCAGCGGCAATACACGAATCCACACCAAAGCAACCATCGAAACAACCGAAAGCCAGGGTATCAAAAATGTCACTGAAGCAGAAATTATTGATCTGGTTCACCTTGCTCGGGGTCATCCCGGCAGTGACCATTGCATCGATCATTTATATCACATCGGAAAATGCACTTGAAGAAAAAGTGCAGGACTTGTCTGAAGAGATTTCCGGGCAAGTGGGGGAGAATCTGGATCAGCGATTGGATCAGGTCTATGACTTGTCCATGCGTCCCTTTACAGACGGTGAAGTCTATGAGCAGATGGTAGCCAATTATGACAGAATGGAACAGATCGATGTATTCACAGCCCGTCGGGAAGTGACGGATTACTTCAATTCCATTCGAAACAGCACGGACTACCTTGATGAGATGTTCTTTTACCGTCAAATGGACGGGGAAGTCATCGGTCGTGTCCGCGGTCAGGATATGACTGAGAATCCTTTCCCGGAAGGGGTTGAAGAGGCGCTGGAGGACAGCACTTTTCACTGGCACTCGGATTTTGATGAAGACGGCAGTTTGCAAGTTGTTCTGTACCGTTCCGTCAACCAGGGGATTCTAGGTCTCGAACTGTCACCGGCCATGTTCGATAATGTACTGGGCAGAGAGCGAAATCCAGCGGAAGAAGAGTTGGAACGGACATTGTTCATTGCTAATAATGATGGGACGATCATTCGCAGTAATGATCACGCTATCGAGCAGACCATGGGCGAGGAAGCGGTCCAAGAAGACGTCATCATGTCCACCATCGAACTTGAGAATGAGTGGCATGCTGTCGTGTCCACGCCGCGCTCGGTCGTCATGGCAGAAATGAATACAATCATGTATTTTGTGATCGGTCTTGTCGCAGCGTTTATCATCGCTGCAGTGATCGTGGCTTTCTTTGTCACGAACTCTGTTACCCGGCCGATCTACCGCATGATCGGGTTGATGAAGCAGGCGGAAGAGGGTGATCTGACCGTCCGAACCCGTGAAACAGGGAAGAATGAACTCGGTCAGCTCGGGTCCAGTTTCAACCACATGCTTGACAATGTGTCGCTGATTATTTCCGAAAATAAATCCATGTCCAAAATCGCCCGGGAAAACACCGAGCAGATGAAACGGATATCGGATCAGTCCTCGCATACCGCCGAGCAAATCGCTTCTTCGATTCAGGAAGTGGCAAATGGAGCGATGGAACAGGTGAATTACGCGGAACATACCGGTCGCGAGATGGATGAACTGTCCAAGGAAATGAAGCGGATGGAAGAAATGGTCAGCCGCGTGAGTGAGGTTGCGAACCACACGAAGGAATCGAGTGCGACTTCCCTTGGTCATATGAATGAGCTGACGGCGAAAAACGAAGATGTCGGTCAGAACATCGCTCAGATCAAGAGTACCATCGAACAGCTGAGTGCCGACGTGGAAGGGATCCGCGGCGTTGTGAGTATCATTGACGGAATCAGCGATCAGACGAATCTGCTCGCTTTGAATGCCTCGATTGAAGCAGCCCGGGCAGGCGAAGCTGGAAAAGGTTTTGCTGTTGTGGCGGATGAAGTGCGAAAACTCGCGGAACAGTCCAAACAGTCGACGGATCAGATTGATAAGATCGTACACACCATTCTCGGGCAGACAAAAGAGTCCGTTACCCTGGTGACGGAATCCGTGAAACGTTTTGACGAACAGACGACTGCTGTGGAAGAGACGAAGTCCTCATTTGATGACATCATCGCGGATACGGAAGACACCTTTACAGCTGTCGCCAGCATTGAAAGCTCGATCAGCAATATGAACAGCATGAAAGAGAAAGTGGAAAAAGCCATCAACGATATGGCGGAAATTACGGAAACCACATCCGCTTCCACAGAGGAAGTCAGCGCGACCACAGAAGAACAGTTCGCAGCTGCAGAAGAGCTCGGGAAACTGTCCGATGATCTTGAAGAAACGATGCTCGATCTCGAATCCGTTATCAACCGGTTCAAGGTTGAAGAATCAGAAGCAACAGCGCCTGAAGCCATCGACGAAGATGAGGCATCCGGTGACGACTTCACCGGTTCAAGTGAACAGACAAAGGAAGATGCGGATGAAGTGGAGCCATCCGATCAGGACACGGACGAGGACGCAGAAGCGTATATTGAACCAACAGGCACCGAAGGCGGAACCAGCAGATAAAGAAAACCAGGCTTCTCGCCAAGCTTAAATGGCGAAAGCCTTGGTTGCGCTTATGCTTCAATCCTTTAGCGGACGTGAACATTCCTATGGAGTATAAAAAAACGAACCGGCCCCCCTGGAGATGGGGGCCGGTTCGTTTTCGTTAAACTGCACAGGCAGATGGTTGCTTTATAGCCGTCTCGCGCCTTGCTGGACAGGGTCCCAAGCGGTGTTGAACGGTGGTGCATAACTGATATCGAGGTTTTCCATTTCTTCGGTGGTCATGCCGTGATAGATGGCGGTTGCCGCTACATCAATCCGCTTGTCCACGCCGCGTTTACCAATCGCTTGCATCCCGATGAGCTTGTCTGTTTTGTTATCCTTCATCATCCGGATGAAAAGGGGGGCGTTCTCCGGCATATAGTGCGCAATCGCCGCCGAGTCATACCCGATCACACTGTAATCGATCCCTTCGTCTTTCGCTTCCTGCTCACTGAGACCGGTTTTTCCGATTGCAAGGTCAAAGAACTGCATCACCGATGAGCCGACGATGCCTTGGAAAGCCTTCGTTTCCCCGGCCATATTAATGCCGGCGATCCGCCCCTGTTTATTCGCATGGGTACCAAGTGGCACGAAGTCGTCTTTTTGCTTGACGCGGTGAAATTGCGTGGCGCAGTCCCCGGCGGCGTAGATACCCGCGATGTTCGTTTCCATATACGGGTTCACGAGTACCGCACCGGATGGGTGCAGGTGGACACCGGTCCCATCGAGGAAGCCGGTATTCGGCTTTACGCCGATGGCGACGATCACCATGTCCGATGGGTAAGATCCCTGATCGGTGACAACGCCGTCAACCCGGCCGTTTTCTCCGGTGAACGATTGGACCTTCTCCTTCAGGACGAGTTCAATGTTGTGACGTTCTGCTTCTTCCTGAATTTTTTCACTGATTTCTGCATCATAGACGTTTCCGACGCGCTCCATCAGATCGATGATCCGCACCTTCCGGCCATCTTTCGCCAGGTTTTCGGCAACCTCGAGGCCAATGTATCCCCCGCCGATGACGGTCACATTCAGGACATCTTCTTTCATATCCTCCACAATTTTTTCTGCGTCGGGAATGGTTTTCAACAGATGGATTCCTTCGAGATCCTTCCCTTCAAACGGTGGAAAAATCGATCCTGCCCCGCTTGCAACGAGAAGCATATCATAGTCAACGGTGAAGGCCTCACCGTTTTCAAGGTTCGTGCCGTGAACTTGTTGTCCTGAGGCATCCACAGACGTTACTTCATGGTAAATCCGCGCATCAATCCCTGCCTTCTCCCGGAAAAAAGAGACGGGTCTCGCGATCAGTTCATCACTCTTTGCGACTTCCCCTCCGATAAAATACGGCAAACCGCACTGGGCATAGGAATACACTGCCCCTTTTTCGAGTACGGTAATCGAAGCATCTTTACGTTTTCGCGACAGCTGCATGGCTGCGCTCATCCCTGCGGCATCGCCGCCGATAATCACCACGTTCATCCGTTCATCTCCTCCTTGATTTAAAACGATTTATGAGCTTGTGTGCCATCATCCAATTTCCCTCCGGACAAAGAAAATAAACGTATACTTACAGGGGTATGTAGAATCAGGAATTGATTTTACCGCAAAGAGAACCTATACTATAGAAGAATCAGGTTTCAAAATCAGATGAATTTGTCTAATAAAAGAGGGTGGCGCAAGTGTTTGACCGACTTGAATCTGTAGAAGATCGTTATGAGCAGCTAAATGAGCTTTTGATGGATCCTGCAATCATGAATGATACGAATAAGCTTCGCGACTATTCGAAGGAACAGTCCGATTTGCAGAAGACCGTGGAGACTTTCAGACAATACAAAGATATCAAGCAGCAGATTGATGACACGAAAGAGATGCTCAGAGGGAATCTTGATGACGACATGCAAGAGATGGCAAAAATGGAACTCGATGAACTCGAAGATGAGCTGAAAACCTTGGAAGACAAGTTATGGGTGCTGTTGATCCCGAAAGATCCGAATGACGACAAGAACGTCATCGTGGAAGTCCGCGGTGCGGCAGGCGGGGACGAGGCAGCGCTGTTTGCCGGCGACCTGTTCCGGATGTACTACCGCTACGCGGAAAATCAGGGCTGGAAGACCGAAGTGATTGACGCCAATGAAACCGGCATCGGTGGGTACAAGGAGATCGTCTTCAGCATTAACGGCAAAGGGGCCTACTCCCATATGAAATTTGAAAACGGGGCGCACCGGGTGCAGCGGGTACCGTCCACCGAGTCAGGTGGCCGGATCCATACGTCCACTGCAACCGTAGCGGTTCTGCCGGAAGCGGAAGGTGTGGAAGTGGACATCAACGAAAAGGACATCCGCGTGGACCGGTTTGCCTCGAGCGGACCCGGTGGGCAGAGCGTTAACACCACGATGTCGGCCGTCCGTCTGACCCACGAACCAACAGGGGTCGTCGTATCCTGTCAGGACGAAAAGTCCCAGATTAAAAATAAGGAAAAAGCGATGAAAGTGCTCCGGGCAAGGATCTATGATATTTATCAGCGCGAGGCGCAGGCGGAGATTGACGAAAACCGGAAATCCGCTGTCGGTACCGGAGACCGTTCCGAGCGGATCCGGACGTACAATTTCCCGCAAAGCCGGGTCACCGATCACCGCATCGGTCTGACGATCCAGAAACTCGATCAGATTCTTGAAGGGAAACTCGATGAGATCATCGAAGCCCTGATTGTGGAAGAGCAGTCGAAGATGATGGAAAATGCGGAGTCCTGATATGACAAAGCGCTCCGTATCCGAAGCCCTCTTTTGGGCTTCTTCTTATTTAAAAACACATGAGCAGGAAGCAGAAATCGCGCGGATCCTGATGTGTCATCACACCGGCTGGAGCCGGGCAAAATTATACAGTGAAAGTCGGGCGCATCTCGCCGCGGATGTGGACGAAGCTTTTTCAAGGGACGTGTTGCGCGCTTCGACCGGCGTTCCGGTGCAGCACATCACGTGCCGGGAGATGTTCGCTGGACGGCATTATCAGGTAAACCGTTCTGTCTTGATTCCACGCCCGGAAACGGAAGAGCTCGTCGAGGCCATTTTTACGGCCTTATCCACAGAGCAGTCAACAATGTTATCCACAATTGGGGATAACGGCTTTCCGGTGGCCGATATCGGTACCGGGTCAGGCATTCTTGCCATTACCCTCGCACTGGATTTACCAGAGCGCTTCAAAACCTGGACCGGTAAAGATGTTTCTGTTTGCGTGACGGCTACGGACATCAGCGAAGAAGCCCTTTTCGTGGCAAAACAGAATGCGCACACCCATCAGGCAGCGGTAACCTTCCTCGCGGGGAGTTTTTTGACCCCGTTGAAAGAATCAGGGATCCGGCCGAGACTGCTCGTATCGAATCCGCCTTACATCCCGGATCAGGACAAAGCGGTGATGAAGGAAAACGTCACCGGACACGAACCGCATCTGGCGCTCTTTGCCGGTGAGGACGGACTGGAAGCCTATCGGCAGATCATCCGGGAACTGCCGGACGTGCTTCATCCGAAGGGAACGCTTCTGGCCCTCGAAATCGGATACAACCAAGGGGATGCGGTCAGTGATCTTTTGAAAGAAACCTTGATAAACAGCTCGCCTGAGGTCATCAGCGACATCAATGGCAATGAACGGATTGTCATCGCATGGTTGCGCTGAAGAAGCCGCGGGCATTCACAGGTTTCACACAGGGTTATGCACAGTCATCTGTGGATAACTTTTGTGGAGAACATACTTTCTGACAAGAGAAATGCACGGAAACCGGCGCTGCACAATGGATAAAATGCTTCTGTGACAAGGTTTGGAGGGGAAAAAGACATGGTTTTGAAAACGACTGTACGTTCTGTGGGTAAAGTTGTGGATAACGCTGTGAATAAATCGATTGATCCGGCGATTGAACAGGCTGCGGCACTGATTCGTGGCGGAGAAGTGGTCGCATTCCCTACAGAAACCGTCTACGGGCTCGGCGGTGACGCGACCAATGATGCGGCGATCAAACGGATCTTCGCCGCGAAAGGCCGGCCGGCGGATAACCCGTTGATCGTGCACGTAGCCTCGGTGGAAGAAGCGGCGGACTATACCCGCGACATCCCTTTGTTGGCCCGTGAATTAATGGATGCTTTCTGGCCGGGGCCGCTGACGATCATCCTGCCCCACAACGGGACACTCTCGCCCTTAGTGACTGCCGGTCTTGATACGGTTGGCCTGCGTATGCCGGCGCACCCGGTTGCCAGACAGCTGATTGCAGCGACGGGCCGGCCGCTGGCCGCACCGAGCAGTAACCGTTCGGGCCGGCCGAGTCCAACGGAGGCGGCACATGTGTTAGACGACTTGAATGGGCGGATCCCGATGATTCTTGACGGTGGCTCTGCAGGGGTCGGACTGGAATCGACGGTTGTGGAAGTGATCGGTCAAACGGTTATGGTCCTGCGTCCTGGCGGGGTCACACTCGAGGAACTGCGGCAGGTGAGCAGTGATGTAGTCGTTGACCCCGCACTTTCCATTGCAAAAGAGGCGCCGCGATCGCCCGGGATGAAATATACCCATTACGCACCGGAAGTCCCCTTATTCCTCGTGGAAGGGGAACTCGATGCCCTCAAACAGGCAATCGAAGAAGCGAAACTCGATGGTGCGAGAACCGGCGCACTCGTTGTCGATGAATGGCTCGGACTCTCCGGTGCCGACCAGGAAGTCACACTCGGAAAACGGGTGGATCTCCATGCGATCGGACGGGAGTTGTACCGCGCACTTCGCGAGTTCAAAGCGCGCGATGTGGATATTCTCTTCACTTGCACCTTCCCGGATGATCACCTCGGCGGGGCGATCATGAACCGGTTGACGAAAGCCAGTGAGGGCATACAAAAGTCAGATGCGTAAAACGTCTGAATTTTACGTGTGAAATGTTTGAACGATTTTGAATCAAGGAATGTGAATTGTGAAAGATATGATAGAATAGAAGATGAAAATGGAGGTCATGTCAATGACAAGAGTGCTGTTTGTCTGCACGGGTAATACGTGCAGAAGTCCGATGGCGGAGGCTCTGCTCGAGCATCGGAATAAAACTGATCACGTGGAAGCGGATTCTGCTGCCTTGCACGGGCTGGAAGGTGTACCCATGTCCGAAGGCACCAGACGCGTCCTGCAGACCCGGGGAATCATGGAGAGTCATCAGTCTAAAATCCTCGATGAATTCCGGCTTCGAAGCGCGGACATTGTCCTGGCCATGACAGAGAGTCATAAACAAAGCCTGATCGATCAGTTCCCGGAAGCTGTGGAGAAAGTGTTTACGCTGAAAGAGTACACGGCGGATGATCCGGAGCTTTTGGACAAAATGGAACAGTTGAAGGCTCAGTATGCTGAAATGGAACTCGAGCGCGCGAAAATTCTCGCAGAGCATCAGGGGGAAGTGGAGACGTATAACGAAGAAGGCACGCTCTCCAATCAGAGTAAGATCGAAGAAAAACTCCTCAATGCCTTGCTGCCGTATCAGTCAGCGATCGATAAGCTTCAGTGGGACATGCCGTCACTGGATATTCCCGACCCGTTTGGTGGCGAAGAAGAAGAGTACGAAGCCGTTTATGAAGAAATCAACCAGGCCATTACGCGACTTCTGGAAAAAATTGAAAACTGATCATCTTTTCACCAGGGAGCAAAGCCTCCCTGTTACATAGAAAACAACATGCATCTCAATTGGGGAGAAACAGGGGGACACTACAGATGGATACGACGGCTTACCGCTTCAGCATTACCAAAAAGATGGTGCTCGGCATCAGCTTAGTTGCAATCATTACATACACGGCAAGCGCTTTTTTTATTTTTTATTTATACGATATCATCGGTGACCAACTCGGGTTAAATGAGAACACCTTCATGGCCCTGACGCTCGTATTGGGCGTGGCCTGGACAGCGGTGCTCGGGTATCTCGGGTCACTGGTTATCGTCAAACCGCTCAGAAAAATAGAGGCCGCAGCCCGGCAAGTGGCACAGGGCGATATACGTGAGAAAGTGGACGTGCCGAAATCCGATGATGAACTTCGCGGCCTCGCCATTGCATACAATGACATGATTGACAGCCTCTCGGAGATGATCCACGACGTGAACGACACTTTTCAATTGACGAATCAACGGGTATTGGATATAAAAGAAGCATCAAGCGAAGCGGCGAATCAGGCAGAGACGATCAGCCAGACGGTCGACGACATCTCCAACGGCGCTCAGGAATCGTCGTCCTCCATTCAGGCCACCGCAGAAGCGATGGAAGACGTCCGGGGGACCGCAGAAAGCGTACAGAGCCACGCGGAAAAATCCGGGGAACTGTCCCGGGGAATGGTGGCAAGTTTGAACGAATCACAAGCCGTCATTGCATCTCTCGTCACCGGCATTCAGCAGTTGGCGGAGAAAAATGAAACGTCCCTCACAGCCGTTCAGCGCCTTGACGACAATGCCCGAAAAGTCGGGGAGATCATTTCTCTCGTCGGTGACATTGCTGAACAGACCAATCTTCTCGCGTTGAATGCTTCCATTGAAGCAGCCCGCGCCGGGGAACACGGCAAAGGATTTGCCGTTGTGGCAGACGAAGTCCGAAAACTTGCGGACCAGTCGGGGAACGCCGTTCAGGGCATCACAGATCTGATTCAGACCATCCAGTCCGACGTGACCAATGTCGTTGCCCAGATCACCGAACAGGTGAAATCCGCCAATCACGAAGCGGAGAAAGGGACGAAGACGAATGAAGCCATCGTCACGATGGGCGAAAGTGTGACCGAAGTGGCCGAGGCCGTCCAGGAAATTCTGCAGCTCGTTGAAAGCCAGGTAAGTACCATTGAGCGCACCGCGACCGAGGCACAGACCGTTGCAGGCATTGCCGAACAAACTGCTGCCGGCACCGCAGACGTGACCGCAAGTACGGAAGAACAGACGGCTGTCATGCAGGAAGTGGCCTCCTCGGCGGAAATGCTCCTCGAGCAGGCAAAATCCCTGAAGGCCAGCATCGAAAAATTCAGTATTAACGAAGCGGCAACCGCTTCGAAAGGAGAATAACGTATGAAAATTGTGATCGGTTCAGACCATGCAGGATTTAATTTAAAAAGCGATATCATCAAAGTCGTCGAAGAATTGGGGCACGACGTAACCGACGTCGGCTGCGACAGCGCAGAATCTGTGGACTACGCCGACTTTGGCATCAAAGCCTCGGAAATGGTGGCGAATGGTGAAATGGACCGCGGGATCGTCATCTGCGGCACCGGCATCGGCATGTCGATGTCAGCCAACAAAGTGAAAGGCATCCGCTGCGCCCTGGTACACGACCTCTTCACCGCCAAAGCGACCCGGGAACACAACGACTCCAACGTCCTCGCCATGGGCGAACGCATCATCGGACCGGGCCTCGCCCAGGAAATTGCCCGCACCTGGCTGACCACCGACTTTGAAGGCGGACGCCACGAACGCCGCATCATGAAAGTCATGAACTACGAAAACGGCCAGCCAATCGACTGAGACCGATCATACAAGGAGGGATCTCACATGTCAGCACATGAATGGACAACCACCCTCACCACAGCACTCGATGAACTCCAGGAACAAGCGAACCTGAAACCAGGCCAACTCCTCGTCGCAGGCGTCAGTACCAGTGAAGTCCGCGGTGCCAAAATCGGCAGCAACAGCGCCGACGAAGTGGCATCAGCCCTTTTTGAAGCCTTCGCCGCATTCGCGGAAAAAACCGGCGCAGTGCTCGCTTTTCAGGGCTGCGAACACATTAATCGGGCGGTTACGGTACCGAGGAGCTATGCCGAAAAACACGGCCTTGAACCCGTCACGGTGGTTCCCGTGAAAAAAGCCGGCGGATCGATGGCAGCCCATGCCTACCGGCACCTTGAGGACCCTGTTGTCGTTGAAGGCGTGAAAGCAGACGCCGGAATCGACATCGGTGATACGCTGATTGGCATGCAGTTAAAAGCTGTCGCCGTTCCCGTCAGGACGAGCATCACAGACATTGGCGAAGCCCATGTCACCTTTGCCCGCACCCGACCGAAACTCATCGGCGGCGCGCGTGCTGCTTATGCGTTAGATGCGTAAACAAAACACCCGGTAATGCAGGAAAAGCTGCAGCTGCCGGGTGTTTTTTTCGATACCGGTACCTTTCTTCGGTCTGCTGGTTCACGCCGGACAGAGGTGTATCATCGACGCTGAACTTTCACAATTCACATGTCGAATCATGACAGAACCTGTTATAATTGGACTATTCTAAAAGCATTGAAAGCAGGGGGCAACAGCATGAATGAGTACGGCAAAGGAGAGAATCTGATCTACACGGACCTTTTACACTGGGTAAAACGGCCAGGGATGGCGCACTTTAATGCGCTCTTTAAAGGCAGTGCACATGCGGTTTTAGTTCTCGACGCCAGGCAGCATGTCGTGTACTGCAATCCGCAGTTCACCAGTTTATTCGGTCATCAGCGGGAGGATATTGTCGAAAAACCGGTATTGGGGCTGTTTCAAGATAGCGGAGGGGCATTGAGTCCGCCGAACACACTCGATCGTGTGTTTAAAGGTGAAATGGTGATTGCTGAAACGGAACGGCAGGACATCGAAAAGAAACGGGTTCCGGTCCACTTGTTCGCCTACCCGCTGATCGATGACGATCAGGTCACCGGGGCAGTGGTGACGTATATTGACCGCACCGTGGCAGAGGGAAACCGTGAAATGGCGCTGCTGTTTGAGCGCTCCTTGAAAAATATTAATGACGGTGTGATGATTACCGATCAGAGCGGGACGATCATCTGGGTCAATCAGGCATTTGAGCGGATTACAGGCTACAGTGAAGAAGAAGCAAAGGGACAGAACCCGAGGATTCTGAACGCAGGCGTCCATACGAAGGCGTATTTCAATGCCATGTGGCAGTCACTCGAGAACCGGGGTTTTTGGCGCGGGGAAATTTGGAACAGGCGTAAGGACCAGTCCGTCTACCGCCAGCGGCTGTCGACTTCTCGTATGCAGAGCCCTGACGGGGAAACGTACTACATTGCAGTCATTCATGAGTTGTCCGACCCGGATGATATCCAGGAACGACTGGCCACTCTGGAGACAACTGACCCTGTGACGGGGCTGTCAAACCGGGGGACGATGAAGTCGTTTATCCGGCGGAAACTCAACCGGTCCGATTACAATCAGGACCGGTTTGCAGTCTTGACGATCGAAATCACCAATTTTCACGAGATTAACGATACGATCGGGCACAGCTTCGGAGACAAGCTTTTGAAAGCGATTGCAGATCGCCTCTTGACCCTTGTACCGGATCCCGATTGCCTTGGCAGAATCGGAGGCGATGATTTCCTCGTGGTTCTTGACGGGGAAGGGGATGAACTGGACGCGCCGATTAATGGACTGGTCGAACAGCTCGAGCAGGCATTTGCCATTGAAGACACGATGATTTACATTCAGCCGTCCGTCGGTGTGAGCCGGTTTCCGGTCGACTGTGATGACACAGATGATCTGATGCAGACGGCAACACTGGCTGTAGGCTATGCCCGGGAATCGGTCGTTGATCATGTCAGCTATTTTTCGAAGACAAAAGCGGATGAGATCCGCAGACGGTTTTTGATTGCGAACCAGTTGAAAGGTGCCGCAAAACGTCAGGAATGGGAGCTGGTGTACCAGCCGATCGTGGATGTTCTTACTGGCAATCTGGTCAAAGTGGAAGCGCTCCTCAGATGGCAGAGTCATGAACTCGGCCGCGTTTCACCGGGGGAGTTCATCCCCATCGCCGAAAAAACAGGACAGATCATTGACATCGGGAAGTGGGTGCTTGAGGATGTCTGCAGTCAGTTGGCTTATTGGAGAAAAACAGGACGCAATGCCGTCCCGGTATCGGTGAACCTCTCCGTCCGTCAGCTTGAACAAGAGTCTTTTTCCACAGGGTTCAAAGGTATCCTGAAGCATTGGCGTATCCCTTCAGAATGGATCCAGGTGGAAATCACTGAAACCCTGTCAAAAGGCAATCTTCCCCGTATACTCGTTAACCTGAACGCACTGAGCCGAATGGGCATCCGGATTGCCATCGACGATTTCGGTACCGGCTATTCCTCTTTTTCATATCTGACAGAGCTTGGGTTAAATGATATGAAAGTGGATCAGTCGTTCATTCGGGCCACTGCACAGGAAGCGGATACGGAGAAACTGGTCCGGGCCATGCTGCAAATCGCGGAAGGGCTTGGTCTTCAAACCGTGGCAGAGGGCGTGGAGACCGAATGTCATCATGAGAAAATTAAAGCACTCGGTTTCACCTATGGTCAGGGCTACTACTACGCTCGGCCGCAACGAGCTGAAGTCTTCGAACGGGAGTGGCTTACGACGAAGCAAAACAAGTCCATCTGATGGGGATTGTCATAAGCTTCATTGATAAATTCAGGGAATATTGTGACTTTTTCATTTTGTATACGCATACATCGGTCTGACTTGTGAAAAACTGTTTTACAAGTGCGCTTCTCCGTTGTAGAATAAGCGTTAATGAATGTTCGATTATGTGACCGTCGTGTTTAGGAACAGACAAGTTTTCAGCGCGCAGATGCGTGACGATCAGGGAGGTTTTTTAGGAATGAGAACATTGGAACGTCGAGATCTCGTTGAGTTAAAAGCACAGGATGCTGAAGTGTTCGCTGCCATCGAAGCGGAGCGAAAGCGCCAGCAGGACAACATCGAACTGATTGCCTCGGAAAACTTCGTGTCCGAAGCAGTCATGGAAACCCAGGGCTCCGTTCTGACCAACAAATACGCCGAAGGCTATCCGGAGAAGCGCTATTACGGAGGCTGTGAACACGTGGATGTCGCTGAAAATCTCGCCCGCGACCGGGCCAAGCAGATTTTCGGCGCGGAGCACGCGAACGTGCAGCCACACTCGGGCGCACAGGCAAACATGGCGGTGTACTATGCGTTGCTCGAGCATGGGGACACGGTTCTCGGCATGAACCTCTCGCATGGAGGACACCTGACGCACGGAAGTCCGGTGAACTTCAGCGGCAAGCAGTTCAATTTCGTCGACTACGGCGTGGACAAAGACACCGGACTGCTTGAATATGAAGACGTTTTGGCGAAAGCTCGTGAGCATCAGCCGAAGATGATCGTTGCAGGCGCAAGTGCCTATCCGCGTGAAATTGATTTCGCCCGTTTCCGCGAAATCGCCGACGAAGTCGGTGCGTACCTGATGGTCGACATGGCCCATATTGCAGGACTTGTTGCGACAGGAGAACATCAGAGTCCTGTGCCGTATGCCGATGTGGTAACCACCACGACCCACAAGACCCTTCGCGGCCCACGCGGTGGGATGATCCTCTGTAAAGAGGAGTATGCCAAGAAAGTGGACAAGTCCATTTTCCCAGGTGTTCAGGGTGGTCCATTGATGCACGTTATTGCAGCGAAGGCTGTGTCGTTCGGTGAAGTGTTGACCGATGACTTCAAGGCATACACGAAGCAGATTAAACTCAATGCAAGAGCGCTTGCTGAGTCATTGATAGCGGAAGGTGTGAACCTCGTGTCATCCGGCACAGACAATCACCTCGTGCTGCTCGATCTCAGAGGGCTGGAGCTGACCGGTAAAGTGGCCGAAGCTGCGCTTGATTCGGTGGGAATCACGACGAATAAAAATACGATCCCGTTCGATCCGGAGAGCCCGTTTGTAACAAGCGGTATCCGCATCGGGACAGCGGCGATCACATCCCGTGGATTCGATGAAAAAGACGCCACGACCGTCGGCAAAATCATCGCCCTGGTCTTGAAGAATCACGACAACCCGGAAGCCTTGAACGACGCCCGCAAAGCCGTTCAGGATATGACCGGACGCTACCCGCTTTACGAGCGGTAATGAACCAATCACATGAATCACGACGCTGCCTCTGAAAACGGGGCAGCGTTTCGTGTGGGGTGCGACAAGCATGCAGTGTGCAAGCAGGATCCTGTGGCAAATCAGGTGGAAAACGACAAAAAAATCAAAGTGTGCACGTACACCTGTCGCAATCGATTGGAAACCGTGTAAGAAGACCCTTGAACCAAAATCGAATTTCGAGTACAATTTCCGGGGAATGTCAGCGCTCGGTCATCACTTCATGTATAATGGTATGCGTTGAGCGTCAGGCAAGTAAATAAGACAGATACATAGCAGCACCGACTAATTCTGAGGAGTGATACACATGGGGAAAGTGTACGTTTTTGACCATCCGTTGATTCAGCACAAACTGACCTTTATTCGCAAAAAAGAAACCGGAACAAAAGAATTCCGGGAAATGACCAATGAAATTGCCGGTCTTATGGCTTATGAAATTACCCGCCACCTCCCGCTTCGTGATGTGGAAGTGGAAACACCGGTTGCCACAGCCCAGTGCAAAACGATTTCAGGGAAAAAGCTCGGGATTATTCCGATCCTCCGCGCAGGTCTTGGCATGGTGGACGGGATTCTTGAACTCATCCCGGCAGTGAAAGTGGGTCACATCGGCCTTTATCGCGACCCTGAAACCTTGATGCCTGTGGAATACTACGTGAAGTTACCGAAAGATGTTTCTGAACGCGAAATGATCGTCGTCGACCCGATGCTTGCGACAGGCGGTTCAGCCATTGAAGCGGTCAACGTCCTCAAGCGTAACGGTGCAAGAAACATCAAACTGATGTGTCTCGTTGCTGCACCGGAAGGCGTCGACAAAATGAAAGAAGCCCACCCGGATGTGGATATCTACCTTGCAGCCATGGACGAAAGACTGAACGAAAAAGGCTATATCGTTCCAGGCCTGGGTGATGCAGGCGACCGCCTTTTCGGAACAAAATAAAGACAACCAAACCGGAGACCGCACCGGTTCCCTAAAGGAACCGTGCCCTCCGGTTTTTCAAACGCATACTGCACGAAGGAGGAACCCATCATGCCAAAACGTAAAAAAATCATGACCATCTTCGGGACACGTCCCGAAGCCATAAAAATGTGCCCGCTGGTCAAACAGCTGGAACAAACCGACGACCTCGAAGCCATCACCGTTGTCACCGGACAGCACCGGGAAATGCTTGATCAGGTGCTGAAAATCTTTGACGTGACACCGGACGAGGATCTGAACATTATGCAGGCCCGGCAGACCCTCACGGACGTGACCACCCGCGCTCTCGAAGGCCTTGACGAGGCGATGAAACGGTTGAAACCGGACATGGTGCTTGTGCACGGCGACACGACAACAACCTTTGTGGCAAGTCTTGCTGCATACTACAATCAGATTGCCGTAGGTCACGTGGAGGCGGGGCTCAGAACGTGGAATAAATACTCACCGTTCCCGGAAGAAATGAACCGCCAGCTCACCGGTGTCATCAGCGATCTGCACTTTGCGCCGACGCAAAAAGCCGAAGGGAACCTGCTCGAAGAAGGCAAAAAGCCGGAAGGGATTTTTATTACCGGCAATACCGCCATCGATGCCCTGCAGACGACCGTTACTGATTCATACACCCATGACAGTCTTGATAAAATCGGTGATGACCGTTTGATTCTGGTTACGGCGCACCGGCGGGAGAACCTGGGACAGCCAATGCGGAACATGTTCCGCGCAATCAAACGTCTCGTCGAAGAAAACAGCGATTTGCAGGTGATCTACCCGGTGCACCTCAATCCGGTTGTCCGCGAAATGGCCGATGACGTTCTCGGTAATGATCCGCGTATTCAGCTGATCGAGCCGCTTGGCGTCAGGGATTTTCACAACTTTGCCTCGCGGGCACACATCATTTTGACCGATTCCGGTGGCGTTCAAGAAGAAGCCCCGTCGCTCGGCGTGCCCGTTCTCGTGTTAAGGGATACAACGGAACGACCGGAAGGAATCGAAGCAGGAACCTTAAAGCTCTCCGGAACAAACGAAGAAGATATCTACCGGGATGCGGCCCTTCTGCTGAACAATGATGAAGCATACAAGGCGATGTCGAGAGCCTCAAACCCATATGGGGATGGTCAGGCATCCGGGCGCATCGTGGAAGCGATCCGGTATTATTACGGATTGCGTGACGATCGTGTGACGTCATTTCGCCCCCTTTAACCTGCCTTGCCAGAGGTAAATGACCATCCAGCCGGAAAAAGGGGGTCTCCTTCGCCTGTCAAAGCCTTGGCAGGGATGGAGTAAACCATTTCAAGTCAGAATATTCTTTCTTAATACTTTTTCTAAAAAAGTCCACACAGTGCCATTGAACTTATGTATAATAGAAAACGAAATGTGACAAATCCATGACACTTTTCACGGGCATTTCATTTTCAGGACTTCTGAAAACGTTATCCTATGGGCGTTCGAACGCCTGTAGTCATTGACACAGTAGCATGACTGTTGTACGATAATATGGTGAAAGTGGACGTGCTGACGTCATGAGGCGCAAGGGATCAGCCGATTTTCAGGACTCGGAACACAAGGGGAGCAACACCGTGCAGACAGACAGTTGGCAGTCCGCTGACAAACTGCCGGCAGCCGTACATGAGCATTCTTTGCGAACGGGATCACACGCACCGCCAGCAAAGAGGCATGCCATACATACATCCTGACACCGTAACATGCCCTCAATTCCCCTGAATAGCCGACTCATTATCCCTGTTTTCTTTGTCCATCAGCGCCGCAACAGGCATACAGTTGCCTGAACGAGTGCTTTGATTCAAAGGTGCAACGTCCGACGAATTTCGCATTGGAGTACGAATCATGTCCAAAGAGACGAAGCAACGCCAGCTGGTTCGCGCATTTGCACTCATGACCACCATCAGCGCCTATTTTACCGGACCCGTTCTTTTGGGGGTCTTTGGCGGACTGTGGCTTGAATCCCGTTATGATGGGAGTGGTCTGTATCTGGTCGGAGGCATGCTCTTGGGTCTTGTCACAGGCATCTTCGGCATTTTCCGCGTCATTCGTCAGTTCTATAGAGACGGAGACGATACAGAATGAACGACATCCGCAAATTGTTTAGCCGCTACGCAACTTATACGCTGGTCTTCGTCAGTCTGTTTTTGATCATGACCCTGATTTCCGGGGACAACAGACCTTTCTGGCTCGGGATGGCATTCGGCACCAGCTTCAGTCTGGTCAGCCTGTGGATGACGTATTTTCAAGTCAGCCGGATCGGTAAAATGACCGTGGATAAAAAACCGCGGGCCACCCTCGGAACGCTGTCCAGGCTGCTCGTGTTTCTTCTGGCACTCTGGGTTGCCCAGCAGCTGCCGCAGTATTTTTCGTTGACAGGAGTGATCATCGGTCTTTCTGTGACCTATATCATTCTGTTAATAGAACCACTGTTTCGCATCTCGCTTTCAAAGGAGAAAGAGTGAATACAGTGCTGGTAAAGGATTCAACAATATGATCTGTCATGTGTGAAAAGAGGTGAAAAGGATTGGATAGTAAATTTCTGAAAATCGACCTGTTTGGCATCCCGTGGCTGACGCTCAACATTCCGGCGCTGTTTACCACGACGATGGCGATGGTCATTGTTTTCCTGGTGGCATTTTTCATGTCCCGGAAAATTCAAATGTACCCGACAGGTGCGCAAAATGCCTTGGAGTACCTGGTGCAATTCGTCAAAAACATCATCAGCAGTACGATGGACTGGAAGCAGGGGCAACACTTTGTGATGCTCGGGATTACCATCTTGCTTTACGTATTTGTGGCGAACATGATGGGTGTCCCGTTTGAGCTTGCCACGGAAGAGCACTATGTCTGGTGGAACTCACCAACGTCAAATCCGGTCTTAACCATCTCACTGGCCGCCTTCGTTGTCGTATTGACACATATTTACGGCTTGAAGCTCAAAGGCCCGAAAGAGTATGGGAAAGATTACTTCCGGCCGGCGCCGTTTATGGCACCGTTTAAGATCATTGAAGATTTTTCGAACACGCTCACGCTCGGCATGCGACTTTATGCGAACATTTTCGCCAAAGAAATGATCATGATCATGCTTGTCGGACTCGGGGCATTTGCCAGTGTCTTCTGGACATTCGGGGCATTTTTCCCGCTCGTCATATTCCAGGCGTTCAGCGTATTTATCGGTTCATTGCAGGCCTTTATCTTTGCCATGCTGACGATGGTGTATATGTCGCACAAAGTCAGTGAAGAACATTAGAAGCAACACCTTGCTGAATTCATTCAGCACGACAACACGTTGAATAAGAACTCACCGGTAAAAACCGGCAGAGTGATTTCATTCATACAATTACAAAAAACTTTTTAAGAATGTAAAGGGAGGATTTTTATCATGGGAACAGTCGCTATTGCAGTAGCAATTACAGCAAGTTTGGCAGCAATCGCAGGTGCATTTGGGGTGGCAATCGTCGTCCGCAGTACGTTACAGGGAATTACGCGTCAACCGGAGATCCGTGGACCGCTTCAAACCGTTATGTTCATTGGTGTGCCACTTGTTGAGGCACTTCCAATTTTTGCGATCGTTATTGCCTTCTTACTGCTGGGTAATATGTAATTCAAAGACTTGAGTTACCATAAATGGCGAAGAACGTTACATAACCACTCTTCGCCATTGCTTTTGTAACCGATGGATGTCGATGGTCCCTAGCACCATCGATTTCTGTACATTCGCTTACAATGATCGTGAATAAGGGAGGCGAAACACATTGTTTGATGTTATGGAAATAGAATGGTTGAACGCCGCCTATCAAATCCTGGCGTTTTTATTCCTGATGTGGCTTCTTAAGCGTTATGCCTTCGGTCCGATCATGGATATGATGGAAAAGCGGGAGAAACACGTCGCTGATCAGATCAAATCCGCTGAAAAGAACCGGGATGAAGCTGAGCAGTACTTAAAGGAACAGCGTGAAGCCATTCAGACGGCAAGACAGGAAGCAAAAGAAATTGTTGAAAACGCAAAGAAAATGAGTGATCAGCAGGCAAAAGACATCGTCGAGAACGCACGCAATGAGTCGGATCGTCTGAAAGAAAATGCCAAAGCTGAAATCAATACGGAAAAAGAACAGGCGATTAATGCCTTGCGCGAGCAGGTATCGACCCTTTCCGTCCTGGTTGCATCCAAAGTCATTGAGAAAGAACTCGATGAGAAGGAGCAGGAAAAACTGATTCAGGACACTTTGAAGGAAGTTGGCGGAGACCTATGAGAAGACATCCGGTAGCTTACCGATATGCCTATGCGCTGTTTGAAATCGCGAAGGAAAAAAATCAGCTGCAGGAACTTGCAGATGAACTCTCAGACGTGGACAATGCGTTTAGTGAGACCGGGCTGTTGCAGCGGGCTTTCACTCATCCGGATCTGTCCAACGACAAGAAGAAACAAATTCTGAGTGGTGCTTTTCAGGAAAAAGTGTCCCCGCAGGTCATGAACCTGTTATATCTTCTGGTGGACAACGGCCGGATTACGCTATTCACGCATGTGGCCAGCAATTACCGTGACCTTGCCCATGACGAACAAGGCATTGCGGAAGCCTTCGTTCACTCAGCCAAACAGCTGACAGATGACGAAAAAGAAGCAGTGGCTGACACGTTCGCAAAGCGGGCAGGTAAAGCCAAATTACTGATTACGAACGTGGTCGATGAGCACATGATCGGCGGTCTCAAGGTTCAAATCGGAGATACCGTCTTTGATGGCACCGTCGCCAATCAGCTTGCGCGCATTCAATCGCGCATGATCCACGGGAAACGTAAGTAGATAGGGGTGAACGTTTAATGAGCATCAGAGCCGATGAAATCAGCTCTCTGTTGAAAAAGCAGATTGAAGACTATCAATCCGAGATTGAAGTTAATGATGTAGGATCCGTCATCCGCGTTGGTGACGGGATCGCCGTCGCTCACGGCCTGGAAAATGTCATGGCTGGTGAGCTGCTTGAATTTTCAAACGGCGTAATGGGCATGGCCCAGAACCTTGAAGAGAATACCGTCGGGATCATCATTCTTGGTCCATTCACGGAAATCCGTGAAGGTGACGAAGTCCGTCGTACAGGCCGGATCATGGAAGTGCCTGTCGGGGAAGAATTACTGGGTCGTGTTGTTAACCCCCTCGGTCAGCCGCTTGACGGCATGGGCCCTGTGGAAACAAGCCGTACCCGTCCGATTGAAAGCCCGGCGCCTGGGGTTATGGACCGTAAATCCGTTCATGAACCACTGCAGACCGGTGTCAAAGCAATCGACGCCCTGATCCCGATCGGCCGTGGCCAGCGTGAGCTTGTCATCGGTGACCGTCAGACAGGGAAAACAGCGATTGCCATCGATACGATCATTAACCAGAAAGACCAGGACATGATCTGTATTTATGTGGCGATCGGTCAAAAAGAATCAACCGTTGCCGGTGTGGTGGAAACCCTCCGTCAGCACGGTGCACTCGATTATACGATCGTTGTCACTGCCAGTGCCTCTCAGCCGGCACCGCTTCTCTACCTGGCACCATATGCCGGTGTATCCATGGGGGAAGACTTCATGTACGACGGCAAGCACGTCCTCGTCATCTACGATGACTTGACGAAGCAGGCATCCGCGTATCGTGAACTGTCCCTTCTTCTGAAGCGCCCGCCGGGCCGTGAAGCCTTCCCGGGTGACGTTTTCTATGTACACTCCCGTCTGTTGGAGCGTGCGGCGAAACTCAGTGATGACAAAGGTGCAGGATCACTGACGGCATTGCCGTTTATTGAAACCCAGGCCGGTGACATCAGTGCCTATATTCCAACGAACGTCATTTCCATTACCGATGGTCAGATCTTCTTGCAGTCCAACTTGTTCTTCTCCGGTGTACGACCGGCGATTGACGCGGGTCTTTCCGTATCACGAGTCGGGGGTTCCGCCCAGATCAAAGCGATGAAGAAAGTGGCAGGTACCCTGCGTCTTGACCTCGCATCGTACCGTGAACTCGAGGCCTTTGCCCAGTTCGGTTCCGATCTCGACGAAGCAACGCAGGCGAAGCTGAACCGCGGTGCCCGGACGGTTGAAGTACTGAAACAGGGACTGCACCAGCCGCAGGATGTGGAAAAACAGGTCTTCATTCTGTTTGCACTGACAAAAGGGTTCCTCGATGACATCGACGTGGACGATATCTTACGCTTTGAACAGGAAATGCATACATTCCTTGAGCATAACAACAATGATTTACTCAAGAGTATCAGAGAAACAGGCAACCTCGCCGACGAAGATGCAATGAAGAATGCGATCAATGAATTCAAGAAGTCTTTCCAGGCGAACTGAGTTCGAACGCGAGATGGTCTGAAATAAAGGTGGTGGAAAGCGATGGCCTCGTTAAAGGACATTAAAACGAGAATAGGCTCAACGAAAAAGACGAAGCAGATCACAAAGGCGATGGAGATGGTTTCAGCTGCGAAGCTGAACCGTGCCCAGCAAAAAGCCACAGCCTTCATTCCCTACACGGATAAAATCCGTGAGGTCGTTGAGAGCATAGCCGCCGGTTCGGAAGGCGTATCGCATCCCATGCTCGAAGAACGTGAAGAAGTCAAGAAGACAGGTTACATTGTCATTACCAGTGACCGTGGCCTTTGTGGGGCATACAACAGCGGACTTCTCCGCGAAACGCATCGCCTCATTGAAGAGCGTCATTCATCCCCGGATGAATACGGCTTAATCGTTCTTGGCCGCGTTGGTCTCGAGTATTTCAAGAAGCGGAACATGCCGGTCTTTCAGGAATTGACGGCAGTACCCGACCAGCCGGAATACAACGATGTGAAAAATCTGGCGTCTGCATCCGTTCAGATGTTTGCGGATGGCATGTTTGATGAAATCTATATCCATTACAATCACTTCGTCAGCGCCATCAGTCAGAAAGTCACCGAACAACAGCTTCTGCCGCTCACAAATATGAGTGACAAGGAAGAAGGCGAGCCGAAAGTGGTTCAGGAGTACATTTATGAACCCAATGCCGATGAGATTTTGAAAGGCCTGCTCCCTCACTACGCAGAGAGTCTGATTTTCGGTGCACTTCTCGATAGCAAGGCAAGTGAATTCGGGGCCCGTATGTCTGCGATGCGTTCAGCAACAGACAATGCGGATGACCTCATTGGCGAACTGACACTGAGCTACAACCGTGCCCGTCAGGCCGCGATTACGCAGGAAATCAATGAAATCGTCGGCGGTGCACTGGCCCAGAACTGATCGGGTCAACTCCCGGCTGACGGATGAACACATTGACGAAAGCACGGCACGAATAGAGCTGTTTACCTATATAAACGGTCTCGAATGAAGGGGGAAAGATGATGAATAAAGGACGCGTCACTCAGGTTACTGGTCCGGTTATCGACGTTCAGTTCGAACGCGGCCAGCTCCCTGAGATCAATAACGCTGTAAGAATTGTCCGGGAAGCGACGACTTCAGGCGAAGTCGACATCGACTTGGTCCTTGAAGTTTCACTTCATTTAGGAGATGACACGGTCCGTACGGTTGCGATGTCTTCCACTGACGGCATCGTCCGCGGTATGGAAGTCGTTGACCAGGGCGCACCAATCTCAGTCCCTGTGGGCGACAGCACACTGGGACGTGTATTTAACGTACTCGGACAGGAAATCGACCTGATGGATCCGATCCCGGAGAGCGAACGCCGTGACCCGATCCACCGTCAGGCCCCTCAATACGAGGAATTGTCCACAAAAACTGAAATTCTCGAAACGGGAATCAAAGTCGTTGACCTTCTGGCCCCTTATGTGAAGGGTGGTAAAATCGGTCTCTTCGGCGGTGCGGGTGTAGGTAAAACCGTACTGATCCAGGAACTGATCAACAACATCGCTCAGGAACACGGCGGGATCTCCGTATTCGCCGGCGTTGGGGAGCGTACCCGTGAAGGAAATGACCTCTATTTCGAAATGAAGGACTCAGGTGTTATCACAAAAACGGCGATGGTGTTCGGTCAGATGAACGAACCACCAGGTGCCCGTATGCGTGTGGCCCTGACCGGCCTGACGATGGCCGAATTTTTCCGTGATGAAAAAGGGGCAGACGTACTGCTCTTTATCGATAACATCTTCCGCTTTACACAGGCGGGGATGGAAGTATCCGCCCTCCTCGGCCGTATGCCGTCCGCGGTTGGTTACCAGCCGACACTCTCCACAGAGATGGGGCAGCTCCAGGAACGGATCACGTCAACGAAAAAAGGTTCGGTTACATCGATCCAGGCGATCTATGTCCCTGCCGATGACTATACCGACCCGGCACCGGCGACAACCTTCGCCCACCTTGATGCAACAACGAACCTTGAGCGTAAGCTCTCTGAAATGGGTATCTATCCTGCGGTGGATCCACTCGGTTCCACGTCCCGTGCCCTCTCACCGGAAATCGTCGGTGATGAACACTACGGTGTGGCCCGTGAAGTACAGGAAACCTTGCAGAAATACAAGGAACTCCAGGACATCATTGCGATCCTCGGGATGGACGAGCTGTCTGAAGAAGACAAGCTGACCGTATCCCGTGCCCGTCGCATCCAGTTCTTCCTGTCCCAGAACTTCCACGTTGCTGAACAGTTCACCGGACAAAAAGGGTCCTATGTAGACGTGAAGGATACGATCCGAGGCTTCCGTGAAATTCTTGACGGCAAACACGATGACATTCCGGAAGATGCATTCCGTCTTGTCGGACCGATTGAAGCCGTTGTTGAAAAAGCCGAAGCAATGAAAGCAAATAAGTAAAGAAGCAACCGGAAACTGAGGATCCTGCAGGGTCTGCGCGTGACAGTCACAGCGCAGCCGTGAAAGCAGGGGACCGAACCTTTCCATAAGGAGGGTGAACCGTGTGAAGACGATGCAAGCGAATGTCGTCACTCCTGATGGCAGCGTCTTTAGTGGGGACGTGGAAATGGTCAGTGTCAAGACACCGGATGGCGGTCTGGGAATTCTCCCAGGACACCTGCCACTCGTGTCACCATTGGCAATCGGACCCGTCCGTCTGAAACAAAGCGGCAACATTCAGCCCGTCGCCGTCAATGGCGGTTTCATTGAAGTCCGCTCTGATGAAGTGAATATTCTCGCTGAATCTGCCGAATTGCCATCAGAAATAGACATCAACCGGGCGCGTGCCGCAAAGGAACGTGCGGAACGCCGACTCGAAGAAGCCAAGAAAGAAAATCTCGACTTCAAACGCGCCGAAATGGCACTCAAACGTGCCGTCAATCGCCTCGAGGTCGGGGAAAGCGGCTGAATCCGTTACATGTACGTTGAAAGAGGCTGGGACAAAAAGCCTTGAATGATCAAAATACGCTTCCGATTATCATAAATTGATAGTCGGAAGCGTTTTGTCTGTTGATACAAATATAAAAAACAGTATAACGCAGTGTACTTTCTCAAGTTCACTGCCATGAGTGCAAAACCCATTTCTTTTTTCACTTTGTCTTTGCCTCTCACCGACATTCTGGTGAAATGCAAATTGGCCTTCAGAAATCCAAAAACTGGTTCGACATCGACTTTACGTCTGCCATAAATCGCGCCAGTTTCTTCTTCCGAAAGCAGTTGACGAATATGCTCTTTTTGCAGCTCCCATTTTTCATTGTAATAAACCTTACGGTTTTTGCCTTCTTTCGCTTTTGTGCAACTGGCCCGTAAGGGACAGCCCGTGCAGTCTTCACTTTCATAGACCTTGAATGTTCGTTCGAATCCTGCGCGATCGGTTCGTTTGGATACATAGCGAAAGGTGACTTTTTTGCCGTTTGGACAGAGAAAATAGTCTTGATCCTGATTGTAATTCCAATTCATCACATGGTAGCGATCGGTTTTGAATGACCGTTTCTTTTCTTTTCGGTACATACTATACGTGATCAGTGGTGTGCTTGATAGACGGTTCAAAAAAATATCCTCATAATTTTGTTCGCTTCCGTATCCGGCGTCCCCAACAATATAGTCAGGCAGTGAAAAGTACCGTCTCTCGATGGTATCCAGAAATGGAATCAGGGTTCGTGTGTCAGTCGGATTTGGATAGATGTCATAAGCGAGCGTATATTGTCCTTCCGTTGCAATCTGGAGATTGTAACCGGCTTTCAGTTGGCCATTTTTCATATAGTCATCTTTCATTCTCATAAACGTGGCATCATGATCGGTTTTCGAGTAACTGTTACGATCACCCAGGATCGCGAGATCCTTCTCATAACGTGCTTTACGTTCGATGAAATCCTGAAATTTTTTACGCTTTTCTTTCGGCTTTTTCCGCTCTGATCTCAGTCTTTTTCTTTCCTTCGCATCATCATTCTCTTCGATTTGCTTGTCGTAATCCTGAACGGTCTGGTCCAACTCTTCATGAACTTTATTCAGCTCATCATCCGTTAAGGCTTCCTGATCTTCCAGTTCAATCGCAGGAATGATTTCCTGTTCAATCAGTTCATCATAGATCGCATTTGATTTCGTAACGATATCATGATGATACCGTTGCACGGATTTTTTCCATACGAACGTGAATTTATTCGCGTTGGCTTCGATCTTTGTACCATCAATAAAAATTGCTTCGTTATCAATTGCTTCTTCCTGAACCAGTCGGCTTCTGAATTGCACAAAACACTGACGTAAGAGCTCTTCAACGTCGGGATGTACTCTGAATCGATTGATCGTCCGGTAGGTCGGCGCGTGTCCTTGTGCCAGCCACATCATTCGAATACTGTCCTGCAATAAGGCTTCAATTTTCCGTCCAGAAAAAGTCGATTGAGTATACGCACAGAGAATCACCTTCATCATCATTTTCGGATGATAAGAAGGGCGACCCTGACTTTTATAAAAAGCTTCAAAAGCTTCTTCAGGTATCGATTCAACCAGGTCATTCACTGCAAAAGCGACATCATTTTTTTGTAATTGAAGCGATAAATCCATCGGCAAAACGAGCTGATTCATGTTATAATCGAGAAACATAAGGATACCTCCGGTTTTGTTATGACTTGGTCGTTCTAACTTAATCCGAAGGTATCCTTTTTTTATGTAAAAATCAAGACCTGACGGTCTTTCAATGCAGTTGATTGTCAAAAATACATGAGACGCCTGCGGGAAAAGCAAGAGCTGAAGATCCACCGGCGGTGGTTTTCCGACGGTTAGCTGAAGCCTTGCCCGCGGCAAGCGATTGTATTTTTGCACAATCAACCCTTCTATACAGAAAACCCACACCGTTTGGTGTGGGCCTCTTTATTTACTGGGTTTTGTCCCAGCCTCTTTTTTGTTGTATTATAAGAAAGTTGAACTTTGTAAAAGGATTAAGGATTAAGGATTATAGTATAAGTGCAACGAAGGCTGTCGCCATTAAACCTTGGCGACAAGCCGAGGTTTCTTTATTCGAGACGAGTTGTATAACGGCTGCGATGTATTGATCAGTAACACGCCTCTTTTGATCAGCAAATCCCATGTATTGATGACTAGCCCCTCATATCTTTTTAAAACCTGCGCCCTCAGTTTTTCCATCGAAGAAGCATACTTTTTTGAACGTAAAGAATAACGGATGAAGTAAATTCAGTGGGTTAAACGGATTTAAATCAACGACATAATAGATTCGACTTCCTTTGCAGGATCTGCTATGATAGCGTTGTCATTACATAGTTTTATGAATAAATGAAGTTGGATCAATAAAGGGGAATGACAAATGCTCTTGTTTCGGTTGATTACGATCATAACAGGTGTCTTGATCGCTGTTTCGCTGACTTTGTCCGTTTTTTATTTTTTTGAAATCCGTCAAATCGACCGGGAACTCGAGCGGGTCAATGCTGAAGAAGCAGGAGCGGAGTACCGGTTGGCACTGATTACGGAACAGATGGACCATGAATACTGGCACATTGTTGAGGAAGGGGTGCAAGAAGCTGGGGAAGAGCTCAATATCGAGGTGAAGTACCTCGGCACCCGGCGTACGAATTACGATGAACAATCCAAGATGATGGACATGCAGATTGCCGGGGGTGTGGATGGCATCATTGTCCAGGCGGTGAACGAGGCGATGTTCCAGCCCCTGATCGATAAAGCCGTGGACCGCGGGATTCCGGTGTTAACCATCGACACCGACGCGCCGTCAAGTAACCGTGCCAGTTATATCGGTACGGACAATTACGAAGCAGGTTATGCGGCTGGGACTGCCCTTGCAGATGACCTCGACGGAAGCGCCACCGTTGCAATCATCACCAACAGCCTTACCTCCACACACCAGAAACTGCGGGTGGAAGGGTTTGAAGACGCGGTTGATGAGTATGACCAGATCGACATCGTCACGGTTGCCGTATCCAACAATACCCGGATTGAGGCGGAACAGGAGGCGGCAGCGATCATCAACCAGCATGAAGATGTCGACGCCTTTTACGGGACCAGCGCACTGGACGGTATCGGGATTGCTGATGCACTCGAAGGTCACCGAAGAGAAGAAGACATCTACACCGTTGCATTCGATTCCCTCGATGAAACGCTGAGTCTCCTGAATGACGGTGCAATCGATACGATCATTGCCCAACAGCCTTATGAAATGGGCTATCGCAGTGTCGTCACCATGAAAGGGATCCTTGAAGGGCTTCATTACCCGTCGATACAGCATACGTCCGTCGATGTCATCACCCTCGATAATGTGTCGGACTTTCCGTTTGACGGGAGGAAAAAGCCATGAAACTGAGGACGAAACTGCTGCTGTATTTCATCGCCATCATCACCCTCTCCGGGGCCGTCTACGCACTGCAGCACCGCACGAATGAACAGGTGTTTGACATGTATGAAGAGAATCTCGATCAGTTTTTGCAGCTCAATGCGGTATCCACCCAGGCAAATGACAGCTATGATGCACTGTATCTCTATGCCCTTGAACCCGTCCGGGAGCACTACCTGGCCTACCGGCAGGAGATGGCCGATTTGAACCGGACCGTGAACTGGGTGGATGACCTCATTGAAGAGACGTCATCGTCCTATGAACTGAACAACTACCGGAATATGCTCACGTACTTGCAATCCGAACTCCGCGCGGCCGAAACGGGGATTGTCGTCAATGACGTGCAAGTTTATTCTGCGCATCTGACCGAAGCCGAAAGTGCCGTCGAGTACATTGATGAGACGACCCTGATGCTGATCGACAGCCAGCTGAACGCCTATGAGGAGGTTGCGACCCTCTCCGAAGAAAAAATGACGGCCGTTCAACGTGCAGGCATCGCGCTCATGATATTTGTCCTGTCGAGCGGTTTACTGATCGCTTATCTGTTCACCTACCGGTCGACGGCCACCATTGAAAGCATGATTTATTCTGCGAAGGAAATTGCTGCAGGGGATTTCGGTGGTGCGGATGTGAAGACGAAGGTGAAAGACGAACTGTGGTTTCTTTCCGAGACATTCAATGACATGAAACGAAACGTCCGGGACAATGTGGTCGCCATTGAGGAAAAAGCCCGTCTTGCCCGGTTGTTAAAAGAAGCTGAGCTCAGAAGCCTGCAAAATCAGATCAACCCGCACTTTCTGTTCAATACACTCAATACCCTGTCGCGCCTGGCATATGTTGAAGGGGCGAAGGAATCCAGTGAGTTAATGAACAGCGTCTCGAGGCTGCTCCGCTATAATTTACGGGACATTGACCGCCCCACAGCACTAGGGGATGAACTCGAAGTCATGGAAGCGTATCTGACTATTCAGAAGACCCGTTTTCAAGGACGGATCACCGTGGTCATGGCTGTGGATGACGATTGCCTACATGTATCCGTACCGGCTTTGACCCTGCAGCCACTCATTGAAAATGCCTTTATCCATGGTGTGGAAGACATGACCAAAGGGGCGGAGATCAACGTACGCGTCAAGAGAGACGCAGATGCGGTGCAGATCACTGTCGCGGATAACGGCGCCGGCATGCAGGAACGCAAAATCGAGGACATTATGAAACGGGTGGAAGAAGGTGCCCTGACCGGTCAGGAAACAACGGGACATTCGACGGGCATCGGCTTGCCGAACGTGATTGCCCGCCTTCGGTATTTCAATTCGGCGATTGATGTGACCATCGATTCGGCGATTGGGACAGGCACCACCGTAACATTGACCATACCGGATCAGGAGGAGGCGACAAAAGATGACGATACGGATCTTACTGGTTGACGATGAAAAGCTCGAACGGATCGCCCAGCGCAAAATGCTTGAGCACCACCGTCCGGACGTGGAGATTTGCGGCGAGGCGGCAAACGGCGAAGAAGCGTTGGATCTGATCCGCGACAAAGAACCGGACCTGGTCTGCCTCGACATTCAGATGCCGGGGAAATCCGGGATTGACGTCGTCCGGGCGATTGAACAGCATCACCCGAAGATCCGGGTGATCATGATCACCGCCTACGACACCTTTGATTATGCCCGTGATGTGATGCGCGCGGGGGTGAGAGAATATTTACTCAAACCCGTAGCAGAAAAAGAGCTCATCGAGAGCATCGACCGGCTCGGGGAAGACATCCTGCAGGAAAAACGCGCGCAGCAAGAACAGCAGAAACAGGAGGAGCGTATTGAGATGTATGTCGCATCGATGCGGGCAAACCGGATCCTGGCACTGCTGATGGATTACCATGTGGACGGGATGGATGAGGAGATGCGCGATGACCCGTTATCAAATGCCACGGCAGTGCTTGCGATTTCCCTGCCGAAAGGCGACGCACCTGCCCTGATTGCCTTGCGGGAATCCATCACCGATGAACTGACCCGGCTCAATCCCGGCTGTCTTGTCGGCCCGGTCCTGGGCTCGCATATCCCGGCATTTTTGACCGGGAACACAGCGGCCTCTCTGTCTCAGCTTTTGCAGTCGTTCATTTCCGCCATCCAACGAAATACCGAGATGGAGATCGCTGTCGGCGCCAGTGAGGGCATTGAAACAGACGAGGATTTTGGCCGAGCTTATCAGGAGGCGGTTGCAGCCCTGACAGATGTGAAAAATGCAAAAGGCGCAAACTACCAGCTCTACCGGGAAAGTGCAGCTACTCAGGCAACCGGCACCCGGTTCAAAGCAGAAAGTGAACTGATTGAACGGGTGAAACACGGGGATGAGGGGAACGTCATCGCAGATTTCGAACAGTATTTTTCGACGATTTCAGCCGAGGCGAACTATCAGCCGGCCCGCTTGAAGCAGGAGCTCGACGAATTTTTCATCGTCCTGCACCGGGCGTTGACGGAACTCGGTGTCAACACGGGGCGCTTCGACGCCACGGTCATGACCAGTATGACGCAGCTCAGACAACAGGCGCTCACGCACGTAAAACAGACCGTGAAAGATGTGGACAACTGGCGAGATGCCGATATGGAACACAGCCTCGAACAAGTGCGCCGCTTCATCGATACCCACTACCGCAGCAGCCTGTCACTCGATGAGGTGGCCGACTATGCAGGTCTCAGCATGTACTATGTCAGTAAGCTCTTCAAAGAACGGTTCGGTGTCTCTTTTACCCGGTACGTCACCGATCTCCGGTTGACGGATGCAAAGCGGATGCTGGCTGATTCGTCGATCTCCTTAAAAGAGATTGCGTTGGAGCTCGGGTACCGGGATCCGAACTATTTCAGCAGGGTCTTCAAAAAAGAAGTCGGCATCAGCCCGACAGTCTATCGCGATCAAGCCCGCGCATTCCCCGGCACCTGAACCAGGTGACCGGGATTTTTCTGCTCGCTTGAAGCTTCAGCCGTGTGATTCAACCGTTTCCTTTGCAAATAAGTCCAGACGATCGCAAAAAAATGCAGGTGAAAGCGCATACACTATGTTCATTCAATTGATAAAGTAGACGTGTACCCGGCAAACCGCCGGCGTGCAGTGATTTTAAATTCAGTAAGGGGGATTCAAACATGAAAAAAGTAATTCTGATCATGGTTCTCGGACTTCTGTTGGCCGTGCTCGCAGCGTGTGGGGAAGATACCGGGGGAAGCAATGCAGAAGAGTCCGATGAGTTGACAATCGGATTGTCCGTCGCAGATTTGACGCTCGAACGGTGGCAGCATGACCGTGACATTTTTGTTGAAACCGCAGAAGAACACGGCGCCGAAGTGATTGTGCAGTCCGCTGATGGCGACGAAGCTGTTCAGACGAGTCAAGTGGAGAACATGCTCACGCAGGGCGTGGATGTCCTTGTCATCATTGCCCATAACTCGGATAGCATCGGTGCCGTTGCACAGGAAGCGATCGATGAAGGCATTCCCGTCATTGCTTACGACCGCATGATTAACAGTGCAGAAATCGATGCCTACATTTCCTTTGACAACGTCAGAGTCGGAGAAATGCAGGCAGAATACCTCGTAGAACAGGTTCCGGAAGGCCGTTACTTCATGATGGGCGGGGCACCGACGGACAACAACGCCCAAATGTTCAGGGACGGACAGATGAATATTGTTGAACCGCTGGTTGAGAGTGGTGACATTGAAATCGTCGGGGATCAGTGGGCTGATGACTGGTCCGCAGATGCGGCCCTTGAAATCATGGAGAACGCTTTAACCGCGAACAACAACGAAATCGATGCCGTTGTGGCGTCGAACGACAGCACAGCAGGTGGCGCGATTCAGGCACTGGCAGCAGAGAACCTCGACGGGGATGTGGCGATTTCCGGTCAGGATGCTGACTTGGCAGGTGTCCAGCGCATTGTCCAAGGCACACAGACGATGACCGTGTATAAGCAAATTCACCTGATTGCGTCGGAGGCGGCTGAACTTGCCGTGGCTATTG
The DNA here is from genome assembly GCF_001721685.1 of Salisediminibacterium beveridgei. Lineage (GTDB taxonomy): Bacteria > Bacillota > Bacilli > Bacillales > Salisediminibacteriaceae > Salisediminibacterium > Salisediminibacterium beveridgei. Next base: position 205,936 of record NZ_CP012502.1, read on the forward strand.
GTACCGGTGAAGACGTGAGTTTTGATGAAGAGATCGACAACGGTGTGATTGAAGTGCCATCCATCCTGCTCGATCCGATTTCGGTGGATGAATCAAATGTGATCGATACCGTCATTGAAGACGGTTTCCACAGCTTTGAAGAAGTCTACAGCAACGTACCGGAAGAAGATCGGCCGGATTACGACGGCGAGTGATCGCATGAATGAGATGGGGGGATACTCCCCCATCTTCCTAATTGAACTGAACGAAAAATGAGGTGATGACGAATTGGAAACCATTTTGGAAATGAAACAGATCACCAAGGAATTTCCCGGGGTAAAGGCACTCGATAATGTGAATTTCAAAGTGAATCAAGGTCAGATTCATGCCCTCTGTGGTGAGAATGGTGCCGGAAAATCGACATTGATGAAAGTATTGAGCGGCGTATTTCCCTACGGAGACTATGACGGGGATATTTTGATCAATGAAGAGGTTCAGGAATTTCACACCATCAAAGACTCCGAGCTAGCGGGGGTCACGATCATCTACCAGGAACTGGCGCTGATCAAAGACATGACCATCGCGGAAAACCTGTTTCTCGGCAACGAAAAGGCAACGAGAGGCATTATCGACTGGGGTCAGATGAACGATGCGGCAAACAAATGGTTACAGAAAGTCGGATTGACGACAGATGCGAGGGAAAAAGTAGGGAGCCTCGGTATCGGTAAACAGCAGCTCGTGGAAATCGCCAAGGCGCTGACGAAGGATTGTGACATCATCATCATGGATGAGCCGACAGCAGCGCTCGCGGAAGAAGAAGTGGAAATTCTTATGGGCATCCTCAATCAGCTCCGGGAACAAGGCATCACCGTCATCTACATTTCGCATAAGTTGAAAGAAGTCATGCGGATTGCCGACGAAGTGACCGTGCTTCGCGATGGGCAGACCATTGGCACGAAAGCGATTGACACCGTGACGGAAAATGACATCATCTCGCTCATGGTCGGGCGTGAACTGAATGATTTATTCCCATACGAGGAACATGCCACCGATGAGGTGGTCCTCGAAGTGAAAGACTTCAGCTACTATCTGAAAGGCTCAAAGAAGGCTGTCACCTCGAACGTTTCTTTCGATTTGAGAAAAGGCGAAGTCCTCGGGATCGGCGGATTGATGGGCGCCGGACGGACCGAGTTGGCCACGAGCCTCTTTGGCGGATTCGAGGGTACGTTCACCGGTTCGGTGACCATCGACAAGAAACCGTATCGCATCACCGGACCGAAAGAAGCAATTGAGCAGGGCCTGGCTTATGTATCAGAAGACCGAAAGCGTTACGGGCTCGTCCTCGGCATGGACGTGGCGCAGAACACGACGATGGCGTCACTCGATAAGATCTCGTCGATGTCTTTTCTTCAAAAGGAAGAGGAGATTGTGCAAACGGAAATCTACAACGAAAAAATGCGGGTGAAAACACCCTCACTGGAAACGAAAGTACTGACCCTGTCCGGAGGGAATCAGCAGAAAGTCGTCCTCAGTAAATGGCTGATGACGAACCCGAAGGTGCTGATTCTCGATGAACCGACCCGGGGGATCGACGTCGGTGCGAAACAGGAGATTTATAAATTGATCAATGAACTGACGGCTCAAGGTGTCGGTGTCATCATGATCTCATCCGAACTTCCTGAACTTCTCGGCATGTCTGACCGGGTCCTGGTCATGTCTGACTACCGGGTCACGGGTGAACTGCCCCGGGTAGAAGCGAATCAGGAAGCGATCTTGAAGCTGGCAACAGGAGGCGTGTCCGATGAAAAATAAACTGAGTTTCAAAGTCGATATGCGGGCGTACACACTGATTCTCGCCCTGCTGTTAATCTTTATTGTCTTTACGATCATGACCAACGGTGACTTCATTTCGTCGCGGAACCTGACGAACCTGTCGCGGCAGATGACGGTCATCGGTGTCCTCGCCGTCGGGATGACGCTGATCATCGTCGCCGGCCACATCGACCTGTCCGTCGGATCGCTCCTCGGTCTGACCGGAGGCATCGCAGCCATACTGCAGGTCTGGTACGGCTGGTCGACCATTCCGGTGATCATTGTCACGATTCTTGCAGGTGTTGTCCTCGGTCTCTGGCAGGGCTGGTGGGTCGCCTATAAAGGGGTGCCTGCCTTCATTGTCACACTAGGGGGCATGATGATCTTCCGGGGGATCCTCCTCGGCATCAGTGGGGGGCAGACCGTCGCACCGATGAACGATTCCTTTCGTGCTATCGGACAGGCTTTCATCCCTTATGCGGTGGGTTACGGGTTATTGGCTGCGGCCATTGTCCTCGGCTTCATTATGGCCTTTCGTAAGCGCCAGCGCCGTGAAACGCAGGGTCTGGGTCTCGGGTCCCCGGTGATCGATTACGGGACGGTCGCGATTTTTGCGATCCTCGCGACGGCCTTTGTCTATATGCTGAGCCGGTACCACGGTATTCCAGTCCCCCTCTTGATATTGCTAGTCGTCGCAGGGATCTTTATCTTTATTTCAAAGAACACCACCTTCGGACGGCATATTTACGCCATCGGCGGCAACAAAGAGGCAGCGCGGCTTTCCGGGATCAACATCAAGCGTAATGTCCTGTACGTCTTCGTTCTGATGGGCGCATTATCCGCAGTGGCGGGGATCATCCTCACGAGCCGGTTGAACGCCGGTACCGTCGGTGCAGGGAATATGTATGAGCTCGATGCCATTGCCGCCGTTGTCATCGGCGGGACCAGCCTGATGGGTGGTGTCGGCACGATCGTCGGCTCCATCCTCGGAGCTTTGATCATGGCGAGCATCGATAACGGCATGAGTATGATGAACGTCGCGCCGTTCTGGCAGTATATCGTCAAAGGGTTGATTTTGATCCTTGCGGTGTATCTCGACATCTCATCTAAGAAGAAGAACGCATAATGACTAAGCCCCCTTAGTGCCCCGTTTTCCCTGAACCAGGGAGAGCGGGGATTTTACTGACGAAATATCGTGAATCATTTCCGGTGCCTGCTGTTCGTCGTCATTGCGAACTCTGACGAAAGGATATAAAATGAAAGTATCGAAAGCGCTGTCATCCCTGCTTACAAACGTAAAGCACGTCATCCATACAGGAGAAGATCATCACAGCTAAGCGGTGTGCTTTTGATCATCCCGGGCAGGATTGTTCAAACTGTAGCAATCGCCCGAACATGTCAGACAGTATCAGGAGGTGAAAACAGAGAACGATCAACACGGCAACCTGCATGGCCAAGGGTTGCTCAAGCATAAACGGAAAAATCACAGAGAGTCACTGAGCATTGAAGATGCGCGGCTTTACTTGTGAAAAAGGTACAGATAGCAACCGGATCAGGGAGTCAAATTGACTGACACGATTTAACCTTGTTACCATGCTGTTTTTGCTGAAAAGCATCCTGTATTAAACTTATTTTGAAACTGTTATACTCCTCTAAAATCAATTGAAGATTCCTCCCGATGAATGGCAACCTCAAAAAGTCAGTCGCTTCAAGGGCTCGTTTTCATTCCAACTGCCAAGTGTTCATCCAAAAAATCCCACGCCGTTCAAACAGTAAAATGATCAGATAAGTACACTTCGTAAAAAGAAAAAATCTTGGAAATTTACCAGATAATAATAATTATAAACTGAACAAGAGCCATCCGATTGCCATAACGCTACTCCTGCAAGGGTTTGCAAATCGCCAATACCTAACTTATCCCTTTACCACTACAGAAATACTATCAAACTGAGAATTTAGAATAATATAGACTTTTTTTTCGCGCCTTTGTTATAATTTAAGTTGAGTGTTGGCATGATTAACAATCTATATATATGGAGGGGAGTGGACGTATGGAGTTATGGGCGTATTATGACAATTATATATTGGTTCTGATGTTTATCGGACTCGGGGTGCTGTTACCGGTGGCTACCGTCAGTATCGTTGGACCGTTAGTCCGGCCGAAGAACCCGTATAAGGAGAAGATCACAACGTATGAAAGCGGGATCTCGCCAGAGGGCGATGCCCACGTCAGATATCACGTGGCCTATTACCTGGTTGCGCTTGAATTTATCATCTTTGACGTTGAAACCGTTTTCTTGATCCCTTGGGCAATCGCCCTTGGTGACCTTGGCTGGGTTGGATTGAATCTGATGCTCATCTTCATTTTTATCCTTGTCTTGGGACTCGCGTATTCTTGGAAAAAGAGGGTGTTAGAATGGAACTAAAAGGATTTTCCGAAACAGACCACTATGATCCGCGGATCATGGAGGATATCAACAAGAATGTTTTCTTCACGAAAGTGGATCAGATCAAAGCCTGGTCAAGAACCAGATCGTTCTGGCCGCTCAGTTTCGGCTTAGCCTGTTGTGCCATTGAGATGATGGCGACGGGTGGAAACCGCTACGACTTTGACCGCTTCGGTGTCATTTTCCGTGCGTCACCGCGTCATGCGGACGTGATGATCGTTGCCGGTACGGTAACGGCGAAGATGTCCCCGGTCCTGCGTACACTGTACGATCAGATGCCCGAACCGAAATGGGTTATCGCCATGGGCTCCTGTGCCACATGTGGCGGACCTTATAAAGAAGCATACAGCGTGTTGAACGGTGTGGACAAGATCGTTCCGGTCGATGTGTATGTATCCGGGTGCCCGCCGACGCCGCCGGCGCTTCTGGACGGTGTGGAACGACTTCGCGAAAAAATCCGCCTCGAAGCTAAAGGAGAGAGGGTGGAGAAACGATGAGCGAAGAGCTTCTTGAAGTGATTCAGTCAAAAATCAAATCCGTTCAGGGAGAAGATGCCATCAAGGAAGCGAAACTGAATTTCGGGAAACCGATGGTGATTCTTGATACGGAGAATTGGAATGAAGACGTAATGCGCCTGCTCCATGACGATGAAGCGCTGCAGTTCAATTTCCTCACACTCGTCACCGGCGTCGACTACGAGGAGCATATGGAAGCGATCTACAACCTCAATTCCACCGTGCTTGATCAGTACCTCTACGTCAAAGTGGTGACTCCCCGGGAAAATCCGGTAGTCAGCTCAGCTGAACCGGTATGGAAATCCGCAGACTATATGGAACGGGAAATCTATGACCTGTTGGGCATCACATTCGAAGGTCACTGGAACCTGTCCCGTATTCTGCTTGAAGACGACTGGGAAGGTCATCCATTACGAAAAGATTATATTACAGACAAAAAAGCACTTGGCTTGGACTAGGGGGTGGACAAACAAATGTCGAAAGAATTGAAGACCGAATCCATGACGCTGAATATGGGACCGCAGCACCCGAGTACACACGGTGTATTCCGCCTTCAACTGGAAGTTGACGGGGAAACGATACAAAAGGCGACGCCGATCATGGGCTACCTGCACCGCGGCTCGGAAAAGCTTGCAGAAGGCTTCCTTTACTCGCAATTTATCCCATATACAGACCGTCTTGATTACATGAATGCGATGACGAACAATTACGTCTACTGCGCAACCATCGAAAAACTGCTGGAATGGGAAATCCCGGAACGGGCTGAATACCTCCGCGTCATTACGATGGAACTGAACAGAATCGCCAGTCACCTTGTCTGGTGGGGGACCTATCTCCTCGATATCGGGGCGATGAGCCCATTCCTGTATGCCTTCCGGGATCGGGAAACGATTTTGGACCGCCTGAACGAAATCAGCGGGGCACGCATGACCTTCAACTACCACCGCATCGGTGGCGTGAAGTGGGATGCTCCGGACGGCTGGTTCGATAAAGTCCTGGAAACAGTGGAAGAATTGAAAGTGAATATTGCTGAATTCGATAAACTCGTTTCCGGCAACGAAGTTTTCCAGGCTCGGACGATGGGTGTCGGCGTACTCTCCGAGGAGAAGGTGCTGAACTGGGGTCTATCCGGCCCGCTCGCCCGCGGAAGCGGTGTAGACATCGATGTCCGGAAGTCAGAACCGTATTCCGTTTACGATCAGTTCGACTTTGACGTACCAGTGGAACAAGAAGGTGACGTCTACGCCCGGTACAAAGTCCGTATCCGGGAAATGCACGAATCATTGAAAATCATTGAGCAGGCCTGTAAAAAAGTCCCTGAAGGCGACATCATCACGAAAAAAGGGCAGCGCCTGATGATGATCAAGCCGCCGGAAGGCGAAGTGTACACCCGTGCAGAAGCCTCCAAAGGTGAAATCGGCGTCTACGCCATCAGTAACGGCAAAAATAAGCCTTACCGGGTGAAACTGCGCCGGCCATCCTTCGTGAACGTTTCGATTTTACAGGATATGCTGATTGGCGAATCGATTCAAAATCTCGTCGCCATTTTCGGAAGCCTCGACGTCGTGCTCGGGGAGGTTGATGCCTGATGGAATATTTGATGATGTTTTTATACGCTGTTGCGGTATTGGGTGTGCTTTTGGGTCTCGTGACATTCGCGATCCTGGCAGAGCGTAAGGTCATCGGGGCCATCCAGCTGCGGCCGGGACCAAACCGGCACGGCCCGTGGGGCCTTCTCCAGACCGTTGCAGACGTCATGAAACTTCTATTAAAAGAAGACATCGTTCCAGCCAAAGCAGACCGGCCGATCTTCGTATTGGCACCGGTACTCGCATTCGCCCCGGCCTTCTCGGTTATGGCGGTACTGGTTTACTCCAGTTCCATTGGCGGAGCGGACATCAACATTGGGCTGATTTACTTCCTCGGGGTTTCCTCGATGACGATGCTCGGTGTCCTGATGGGCGGCTGGGCTTCGAACAATAAATACGCCCTGTTAGGTTCCATTCGTGGTGTGGCCCAGATGGTCAGCTACGAACTGCCGCTGATTCTCTCCATTATCGGGATTGTCATTCTCGCCGGGTCCCTGAACTTGACGGATATCGTCAATCATCAGGCATCCATTGGCATGTGGTTCATCATCCCGCAGTTCCTGGCGTTTTTCGTGTATATGATTTCGTCCATTGCGGAATTGAACCGTGCACCATTCGACTTGCCGGAAGCTGAATCCGAACTCGTTGCAGGTTTTTTCACCGAGTACTCCGGTTTCCGTTTCGCGATGTTCATGCTCGCGGAATACACGTACGCCATTGCCATTGCAGGGCTTGCGACAACGTTATTCCTCGGCGGCTGGCTCGGGCCGGCGTTCCTGCCAGGCATTGTCTGGTTTATTCTCAAGGTGTTCGTCGTGATGTTCATCTGGTTCTGGCTCACGGCCACGCTGCCGCGTGCCCGTGTGGATCAGCTGATGAACTTTGGTTGGAAAGTGCTCATCCCGCTGGCGTTATTGAACATTGTGTTTACTGCGATTTATAAAGTATGGATGGGGTGATAAAATGTTTCGATTGTTAAAAGGGTTCGGCGTCACCTTGAACTACTTCCGGAAGAAGAACCTGACCATCCAGTACCCGGAAGAACAAATGGTCATGCCCGAACGATTTCGGGGGATTCACCGCTTCTTCCCGGAAAAGTGTATTGTCTGTAACCTTTGTGTTCAGGTCTGTCCGACAGACGTCATTACACTGACCGGTAAGAAAGACGAGGACAACCCGAAAAAGAAAATCATCGACACGTACAACATTGATTTCCAGGGGTGTATCCTGTGTGACTTCTGTACAGAGGTGTGTCCGACCGATGCCATCGTCATGACGGCACGCTACGACAACCTCAGTGAGTTTAACCGTGCGGACCATTTCAAGGACATCCACTGGCTGACAGCCAATGACCATTACGGGTACTACAAAGACCCGGAAGTGGAAGCCAAGGAAAAGGCAGAGAAGCAAGCCAAGCGTGAAGCTGCCAAAAAGAAGAAAGAAGAAGAAGCTGCAGCGGCCGAAAAGGAAGAAGCAAAAACGGAATCCAAGTCAGCCACGGCCACAGCAACCGCTGTAAAAACCGGCGATGATAAAGGTGAAGCGAAGAAGGCTGAAGCCGAAAAGCCGGAAGCAAAGTCTGAAGACAAGGCCGAAGCGAAAGCGGACGAAAAACAGGCTGAGACAAAGAAAGAAGAACAGCCGCAAGCAAAAAAAGAAGAGCAGCAGGAAAAAGCCGAGCAGGAAACAAACGAAGCCGGACCAAAAGCCAAGGCGGATGAATCAGCCAAGGAAGAACAGGCGGCTGAACAAGCATCCGGCACCTCATCTGATGAGAAAGCAGACGAAAAGTCTGCGGATTCTGCGGAGGCAGAATTCTCTGAGAAGAAATCCTCTAAGGACGATGCAGGAAGAGGTGACAATCAGTGACGACACAAATGATCTTCTTTACGGTTTTAGCTTTAATTGCCATTATCGGTGCAGTAATGATGATGTTACTGACCACGATCTCCCACCGTGTTGTCTCCATGGCGTTCAGTTTCTTTGCTGTGTCAGGTATGTATTTCTTACTGGGAGCCGATTTCATCGGGATCATACAGATTATGGTCTACGTCGGTGCGATCACCATCCTCTTCATTTTCGGTATGATGATGACCGATCACAAGACGGTCTCATTCGAAAAGGATTTTCGGACCGCACATAACGCTCTCGGAACAGTGGCATCAGTCACATTGCTGGGGATCCTGTTATACGGGATCTTCAGCATGGACTTGCCAGGAAATACGCAGCCGGAAGTGACGTCCATCCACAGTATCGGGATGTCGCTCTACGGACACTATTTTGTGGCCTTCATCGCGGTTGCATTTCTGTTGACATCAGCGCTTATTGGAGCAATCGTGATTGCGCGAAAGGAGGCCAACTAAGCTATGGATATTTCGCTATTTCTGGCGGTTGGGGCAATCCTTTTCAGCGTTGGGCTTTACGGGGTATTGACCCGCAGACACCTTGTCATTATGTTGGCCAGTGTCGAGTTGATGCTCAATGCCGTTAACGTCAACCTGGTCGCGTTCTCAGCGATAGGGCCGTTCCCGGATGTATCCGGACAAGTCTTCGCGCTCTTCGTCATTACCGTTGCAGCGGCGGAAGCAGCACTCGGTCTGGCGATCATCATCGCCCTGTATCGTAACCGCAATTCCATCGATGTGATCAAGCACGACCTTCTACGCCGCTAAGAATCTACAACAATGGAACGCCGGTTTTTGAAGTACATAGCTGTTGACGGTTGTGATGTGCTTCAGGAGACTTTGTAAACCTCGTTCTAATGCGAAGAGACTAAATGAAGAAAAGGTGATGGTATCATGCAAAATGCCTGGTTAATCCCGGTTTTTCCGCTGATCGCCTTTCTGATCCTGCTGTTCTTCGGGAAATTCCTGAAAGAAAAAGCAGCCTGGGTCGGAATAACAGCCTTGGCCTTATCGTTCGTGCTGTCAGTGATTGTGCTGTTTGAACGCATAGGCGGAGAAACCTACACATACGTGATCGATTGGCTGAATTTCGGCGATCATGTGATTTCCATGGGCTATGAAGTGACACCCCTGAACGCAATGATGCTCATTGTCGTGACGGTGGTCAGCCTAGTTGTCCATATCTTTTCGAGAGATTACATGCATGACGATAATCGGATTCACGTGTTCTACATGTACTTAGGATTGTTCTCGTTCTCGATGCTCGGACTTGTCCTTGCACCGAACGTACTGCAACTGTTTATTTTCTGGGAGCTTGTCGGACTCTGTTCCTTCCTGCTGGTGGGATTCTGGTACTTCAAGCCCGAAGCAGCCGCGGCTGCAAAGAAAGCTTTCCTCACCACCCGTATTGGTGATGTAGGCCTGCTCTTAGGTCTCGTGATCCTCTACAACCAGGTAGGAAGCTTCGACTACGGTGACATTTATGCCGCTGTGGAAAATGGGATGATCAACGACGCGATGGTCACAACGATCGCACTGCTCGTATTCCTCGGTGCAGTTGGTAAATCAGCCCAGTTCCCGCTGCATGTCTGGTTGCCGGATGCCATGGAAGGTCCAACACCGGTCAGTGCGCTGATCCACGCTGCGACGATGGTTGCAGCAGGTGTGTATCTCGTCGGGGTCATGTACCCGGTATTCCTGGCGTCTGAAACAGCCTTGACGGTTGTCGCGTACACCGGTGCGATCACAGCGTTCTTTGCTGCGACCATCGCACTGGTTCAAACCGACATCAAGCGCGTACTTGCCTTTTCCACCATCAGTCAGCTTGGATTCATGATCCTTGCGCTGGGTACGGCAGGCTATGTTGCCGGCTTGTTCCACCTGATGACCCATGCCTTTTTCAAGGCGTTGTTGTTCCTTGGTGCCGGTAGTGTGATCGTTGCCGTTCACCACCGCCAGGACATCCGCGCGATGGGCGGTTTATGGAGCAAGATGAAGATTACATCGATCACGTTCCTCATCGGGGCACTCGCCATTTCCGGGATCTTCCCGCTGGCAGGCTTCTGGAGTAAAGAAGAAATTCTTGCCTCCGCCCTGTTGAACGGTGACCCGCTGCTCTTTACGCTGGCGCTTGTTACCGCGTTTATGACGGCATTCTATATGTTCCGTCTCTTCTTTCGAACCTTTACCGGAGAATACCGCGGGGACTCGGATGAAGCGAAGGCGCTGTATCCGGAAGAAGAGGATGACCACGGGCACGACGATGACCACGGTCATCACGGCGAGCCGAAAGAGAACTCCGGCTTTATGACACTGCCGCTGGTCGTACTTGCAGGACTTGCAGTGGTTGCCGGGTTCGTCAACCTGCCGTTCTTGGGTTATCCGCTTGAAGGCTTCCTGCTTCAGGACTTGAATCTCGGCACCCAGCCGCACGGTGCACTCTGGCTGGCGCTGGTTTCCATCGTTGTTGCAGTGGCGGGTATTGCGCTTGCGTACCTGATGTACTTCAAGAAGAGCATCTCCGCAGATAACCTTGCCAACTCCGCATCCGGAGCGTACAAGGTCCTGTATAACAAATATTATCTCGATGAACTGTACGTCGCAGTCTTTGTCCGACCGATTGTTGCATTGGGCCGATTCCTCTGGGAAGTGGACAAAGTCATCGTCGATGGCTTCGTCAACCTGATCGGAAAGCTGACCAGCACATCCGGCAGTACAATCGAGAAAGCCCATAACGGTCAACTTCAGACGTATGGTGTGATTGCAGTAATTGGAGGAATCGTGATCATCGCGCTTGCCTTCGTTCTAGGGGGGTATCTCGGATGATTGGAAATCTATTAATCTGGCTCATCGTCTTGCCACTTGTCGGCGCGCTGATCCTGTTGGCCATTCCAAGCGAGCAAAAAAATGCGATCCGCTCCATCGCAACCGTGATGTCCGGTGTTGTCCTTGTTTTGTCCCTGGTGATCTGGGGCTCATTTGACCGAGCGGTATCCGGGATGCAGCCGGATATGTACATGGTCTATGAATGGTTCAATTTAGGCTTTTTACAAATCAATTTTGAGATCGGTGTCGATGGCCTGTCCATGCCGCTGATCGTTCTGACAACAATCGTCACCACCTTCTCGTTATTCGCTTCCTTCTCCATTGAGAAGCGCGTGAAGGAGTTCTACATCTGGACGATGGTGCTGTTGTCCGGCATGCTCGGTGTCTTCGTGGCACTCGATATGTTCTTGTTCTTCCTGTTCTTTGAACTGACGCTGATTCCGATGTTTTTCTTAATCGGTATCTGGGGCGGGAAGCTCAGGGAATATGCCTCCTTCAAGTTCCTGGTCTATACGGGACTTGGCTCGGGGATCATGTTCCTGACGTTCATTGCCATCTTCGTCAAAGGTGCCGAAGCGATGATGTTCCAGGAAACATCCTTCAGCATGATCCGCCTGGCGGAAATCTATGCGAACCCGGCGAATCCGGACGTATTGACCGGTGGCGTCAAGGGTGCGATGTTCCTGTTCCTGTTTCTCGCTTTTGCCATTAAGTTACCGGTATTTCCGTTCCATACGTGGCTTCCAAACGCCCACGTTCAGGCACCGACCGCAGCCAGTATGATCCTGGCCGGTGTGCTGTTGAAAATGGGTGGGTACGGACTGATCCGCGTCGGTTTCGGGATTTTACCGGATCAGGCCGCACGATTTGCCACGCTGATTGCGATACTCGGGGTTGTGAACATCATTTACGGTGCACTTCTCGCTTTGGTACAGACCGATTTGAAGTCACTTGTGGCTTACTCCAGTATCAGTCACATGGGGATTGTCCTTCTCGGTATCGCTTCCTTCACAGAAGCAGGTATGCAGGGTGCAATCTTCCAGCTGGTATCACACGGCTTTATCTCAGCGCTTCTGTTCTTTATGGTCGGGGCCATTTACGAACGAACCAAGACCCGGACCATTTCCGAACTGGGCGGCTTGTCGAAATCCGTACCGATCCTTGCAGGGTTTATGCTTGCAGCGGCCATGGCCTCTGTGGGTCTGCCGGGACTCTCCGGATTCGTCAGTGAACTGCTCGCGTTTATCGGCATTTTCGGTGCCTCCGCAGATCTGATTCCAGCTGCGACACTGCTGGGCGTCATCGGGGCCCTCGGGATTATCTTAACAGCCGCCTATCTCCTCTGGGCGATGCAGCGCACCACGTTCGGTCCGATGAAAGAGAAGTACGCGGAACTGAAAGATGCCCGTCCGATGGAATATGTACCAATGGTGGGACTGTTCGTCTTCATCATCCTGATCGGGGTTTACCCGTACTTGCTCAGTGACGTAATAAACACTACAGTTATCGACCTTGTGTCGAAGATAGGGGGTTAAAGACATGTTAGCTTTTAATGCCGATTGGTCTTTAATGACTCCGGAAATCGTCTTAGGCGCACTGGCACTACTCGTGTTCACGCTGGATTTCATGACCGGGATTCACCGGAGAAAGCCGTTTATCGGCCATCTCTCCGTCTTGTCCCTGGCCGTGGCTGCTATCCTTGTGGTGGTGATGAACACCACCACAGGGAACGTCGGCGCAACGTTCATTGTCGATCCGTTCGCGATGGTGTTTAAGCTGATCATCCTGATTGGTGTGGCCCTCGTCATTCTGACGAGTCTCCACTTTCTGGACCGTAACGATGATGTGTATCAAGGGGAGTATTACTCCATCCTGCTGTTCGCAGCCCTTGGTGGTATGGTGATGGTGTCCTCCGCGGACCTGATCACGCTCTTCATCGGTCTGGAAATTCTAAGTATCTCGTCTTACGCTTTAGCCGGATTCAAAAAATACAACCGAAATTCATCGGAAGCCGCGATCAAATACCTCGTTCTCGGGGGAACGGCATCCGCCTTCATTCTGTACGGGATGTCCTACCTGTTCGGTTTGTCTGGAACGACAAACGCGTTCGAAATCGGACAGATGATGCCGGAACTTTTTGCGGACTATCCGCAAATGATGATCATTGCATTTGTGATGATGCTTGCAGGCTTCGGCTTTAAGGTTTCCGTTGTGCCGTTTCACATGTGGGCGCCGGATGTTTATTACGGTGCACCCACACCGATCACCGGTTTTCTGACCGTTGTGTCGAAACTGGCCGGTTTCGCGATCTTGATCCGCGTGTTCACGGTCGCATTTGGCGGCATCTATGCGGAATGGGCGATTGTCCTTGCGACGATTGCAGCCATTACGATGATCGCCGGTAACTTTATTGCTCTGACCCAGACGGACATCAAGCGCCTGATGGCATTCTCCGGTATTGCGCAGGCCGGTTATCTCCTGGTGCCGTTGGCAACGATTCTCGGGGATGCATCGACGACCATCATTGCGTTCTACTCGGTGGCGTACCTGTTGATGACCCTCGGTGCCTTTGCCATCATTACGCTCGTCACAGAAGATGCAGGCGGCAAAACCGGACTCGATGTCTTTGCCGGACTGTATAAGCGCTCGCCTTACATGGCAGTGGCTTTGACGATCTTCTTCCTGTCACTGGCGGGCATGCCGTTTACCGCCGGATTCATCGGCAAGGCGAACATCTTCATTATCGCCATTACCGGTGAGATGATGTGGCTTGCGGTCATTATGATCATCACATCCATCGTCAGCTTCTTCTACTATTTCGGTGTGATGAAGCAGATGTTCATGGTGGAACCCAAGGCCAATGATGAGAATTTGAACGTACCATCAAGCATCAATGCGGTCGTGTCCATTACGCTTGCCGCAACGGTGATTCTCGGGATCCTCCCGAACCTTCTGCTTGATATCTTTACGACCTTTAACTGGATGGCCTTTTTCTAAGCCGCCAGCGATACTGAAAAACCGCCTGGAGATCCAAATCCAGGCGGTTTTTTGTGTACAAGAAGGAGGATGAAATCCAGGCATTTCATTCGGTGGAATGCTCAGCTGGGGGACAAAGCGGATGGGAGAATCGTCTGGACCATCGTGAAAATCGAATGGATGGGAGCGGTGGCCCTCTTCGTATCGATCTGATGCGTGAACGGCGTCGATTAAAAAGCAATACCCATGCCATGGCCCGAAAAGCAACAACGAATGTTCGGTAATGCTTAAAAATGAGCATAATGAACTACGATAAATTCGGGAATTACGCCCTTCATCCGTAGTCAGTGACTGAAAAATGCTATATGATAAGGAGAGTTATGGTATTTGAACTGATATTGACAACGAACGACCAAGAAATGACATGGTGAGGCAAGTGCGTCAACCGGTGCAGTGCAGGAGGCAAGTGACAGTGACGTCATTTACTGAAATGCTGCATGGGCAGCGTTTGACCGGACATCAGCTCATCACACAGGAGGCAACCGACAGATATGATCGACCAACTTGGCCAGCAGTCTCTTTTTAACATTCTGATCAGCCTGATGGTGCTCGTTCTCGTATGGTGGTCTGTACAGTCCATTCGTATGGAACTGTTTTTGAAGGACCCCGACGGCATCAGAGCCAAAGCGTTCATGGTGATCATCACCATTTCGCTGACCTACCTCATCACAGGATTTATCTTGAATTACCTGAACTGGTCGCAGTCGCTGAGGTTTTTATTCTAATTGACCCTGCTAATCATCGAAACTTAATCCATTGAAAATAAATTGTAATCGTCCTGTAACCTGTTTACGATCGATGACGACTAAAATTTGATGAGTACATAGCAAATATGTGTGTATTCGTAAATCAGTAATGCCAATGAGCCAACGATTAAACAGAAACAGAGAACATCGGGGAACATGCCCGGTGCATGAAAATTCCATTTAAACGATTCATCAAGCATTAAATGGACCTGGAGGGAAAAGATAGTGGAAAAAATTATCGTACGCGGAGGACAGCCCCTGGCGGGTACCGTCCGGATTGAAGGCGCGAAAAACGCGGTACTGCCTGTTATTGCAGCATCTTTACTCGGAGGCAATGGCAAGAGTATCATTCATGATGTACCCCAACTTGCAGATGTATACACGATTAATGAAGTACTGCGCAATTTAAATGTTGATATTGAATATAATGAAAAAGATGGCACAGTCGAAGTGGATGCTCAGCGCGAACTCGGCGTCGAGGCGCCGTTTGAATTCGTGCGGAAAATGCGCGCTTCGTTTCTGGTGATGGGGCCTCTCCTCGCCAGAAAAGGTCATGCCCGCATTGCTTTACCCGGCGGTTGCGCCATCGGGTCCCGTCCGATTGACCAGCACTTAAAAGGCTTTGAAGCCATGGGTGCAGTCGTTGAAATCGGCAGCGGATTCATCGAAGCAAAAGTCGAAGATCGTCTGCATGGCGGGAAAGTCTATCTCGATTTTCCAAGCGTTGGAGCCACTGAAAACATTATGATGGCGGCAACGATGGCACTGGGAACAACGATTATTGAAAATGCTGCACAAGAGCCGGAAATTGTCGACGTGGCCAACTACCTGAACGCGATGGGCGCCAAAGTCCGCGGTGCCGGTACGGGGACCATCAAAATCGAGGGCGTTGATGAACTCAACGGTGCAGAGCATACAATCATCCCCGACCGCATTGAAGCAGGCACATTCATGGTCGCCGCAGCCATCACAGGCGGAAATGTCCTGGTGGAGAATGTGCTCTCCGAACACATCCGTCCCCTGATCGCCAAGATGACCGAAATGGGCGTCGTCATTTATGAGGAATCCACAGGCGTTCGTGTCATCGGAACGGATTCACTGAAGTCTGTCGATATCAAAACGATGCCACACCCAGGTTTTCCGACAGACATGCAGTCGCAGATGATGGCGATGATGCTTGTGGCAAAAGGCACCAGTGTGATTACCGAAACCGTCTTTGAAAACCGCTTCATGCATGTGGAAGAATTCCGTCGCATGAATGCAGATATTAAAATCGAAGCCCGTTCCTCGATGATCACCGGCGGCTCCAAGCTGCAGGGTGCTGAAGTCATGGCAACGGATCTCCGCGCAGGAGCGGCCTTGGTTTTGGCCGGCCTTGTCGCGGATGGCTACACCCGCGTCACGGAACTCCGTCATATCGATCGTGGCTATGTCGATTTTGCCGGCAAACTGAAGGCATTAGGCGCTGACATTGAACGGGTCGATGAAGACAGTGAAGTAGAAGCTGCGGAAACAGCCCGGGTAGAAGCAGCCCGAAAATAACACAGAGTCCCTGTCGGTATGATTAAGATGACCGAGCAGGGACTTTTTTACGTGGAAAAACCTCCTGTTCATCTGCTTTTTGTGATAAAATAATAAAATGGAATAAACATGTGCGCAGGAAGATGTTTTAGGATACATAAAATTTTTTCGGCGGATGTCAGGAGGACTAGAAGACTATGTTTGGAAGAGATATCGGAATTGACTTAGGAACTGCAAATGTACTGATTCATGTAAAAGGACGAGGCATTGTGTTGAATGAGCCGGCGGTGGTCGCGATGGATAGCCAGACGGGCAGAGTATTGGCCGTTGGCGACGAAGCATTCCGGATGGTCGGGCGTACACCAGGAAACATCATTGCGACAAGGCCATTAAAAGACGGAGTCATCGCAGACTTTGAAACAACGGAATCCATGTTGAAACATTTTCTTGAAAAAGTCCGCGTAAAAGGCTGGTTTACCAAGCCGCGCATCCTGATCTGCTGCCCGACGAACATCACGTCCGTGGAGCAGAAGGCGATCCGTGAAGCTGCCGAAAAAAGCGGCGGAAAGAATGTCTATATCGAAGAAGAACCGAAAGTCGCCGCCGTTGGAGCAGGGATGGATATCTACCAGCCAAGCGGGAATATGGTCATCGACATCGGCGGGGGAACGACGGACGTTGCCGTTCTCTCCATGGGCGAAATTGTCACAGCCCAGTCCATTAAAGTTGCAGGGGACCGGTTTGACCACGATATCCTGACGTACATTAAAAAAGAATATAAATTATTAATCGGTGAACGCACAGCTGAAGATATTAAGAAAGAAGTCGGGACGGTTTACCCGGGTTCAAGAGACGAATCCATCGAGATCCGTGGACGTGACCTCGTCAGCGGATTGCCACGTACGATAGCCATCGAATCGGAAGAGATCCGTATTGCCATGCTTGAAGCAGTGGATCACATCGTTCAGGCGGCGAAGAATGTGCTCGAACAAACCCCGCCTGAGCTGTCAGCTGATATCATTGACCGCGGTATCATCATCACCGGCGGCGGCGCGTATTTACACGGCATCGATAAACTGCTGTCTGACGAATTGAAAGTACCCGTCATGGTCGCCGAAAATCCGATGGACTGTGTGGCGATTGGTACAGGAATCATGCTTGAAAATCTTGATCGCATCAAGAAAAATATGAGTGTTTGATACAAGGCTGTGACGGATTAAACCAAAGAGGTGACAAGCAATGCTGAGAGGATTGTATACAGCAGGCGCCGGGATGATTTCCCAGCAGCGCAAACAGGAAATGCTGACAAACAATATGGCGAATGTCAACACCCCGGGCTATAAAGCGGATCAGGGGTCATTGCGGACGTTTCCGAATATGATGATTCAGGCAATGGGCACCGATCACCAGATCAGCGGCAGAAGCCCTATTATCGGTGAACTGAGTACCGGTGTGTACATGCAGGAAGGGACACCGAATTTCCGGCAGGGGGATCTGAGGGAAACGAACAATTCGACAGACATCGCCCTGCTTCAGGCGGATACGCCCATTGATGACGAGACCGGCCTTCCGGCGATGCTTGCTTTTCAAGTCCAAAACGATGACGGCGAACCGCGCTACACCCGCAACGGGGACTTTACGATCGACAGCGACGGATTTCTCACGATGGGCAGCGGACACTACGTCCTTGGGGTGGACGGTGACCCTATCGAAGTGGGGAACGAAAATTTTCGCGTGAATCAAAACGGGGAAATATTTACTGATGATGCAGAAGAAGAACTGCTCGGTCAGCTCGACGTCCTGCTCATTCCCGATTCGGGCCAACTGGTGAAAGAAGGCAACGGGTTTCTCCGTTATGACGGTGATGAAGAGATCGCGAGTATCGTTGGCGACGACGACATCCTCTATCAGCTTCAACAGGGTTATGTGGAGCGTTCCAATGTGGACGCAGGCCAGACAATGACAGAGATGATGGCCGCACTCCGGAACTTTGAAGCAAACCAGAAAGTATTACAGGCATACGATCAGAGTCTGGAGCGGGCTGTCAATGACATCGGCCGCCTCCGCTAATCACGGCGTGAAAGGGGATCATCCAGTATGAATCAATCGATGATTAATTCTGCAGTGACGATGGGTCAGCTGCAGCACAAGCTTGATACAGTCGGGAACAATCTGGCCAATGTCAACACGATTGGCTTCAAGCGTCGTGATGTCAGTTTCAATGATCTGTTGTTCCAGCAGGTGAATAACTTGAACCGCACTGAATTTGAGGGCGGCCGGGAAACACCACTGGGCATTCGACGTGGATCCGGAGCCGTTGCCGGACAAACGGAGATCCGTTTCGATCAGGGCACCATCCGCGAAACAGACCGGGAACTGGATTTTGCCATGACGGAAAAAGGCCACTTTTTTGAAATTTCACCCGATGCCAACGGCAATCGGCAGTTCACCCGGGAAGGGAACTTCTACTATACGCCGAACCCGGCAAATGATGCGGAGAATTTCATCGTCAACAGCCAAGGGGATTTTGTTCTTGGGGCAGACGGTGAACCGCTGGTGGTTCCGGTACCGAATAACGGGGTATCTGTATCTGCCAACGGAACGATTTCGGTTGATCTCGACGACGGGGATGTCCCTGTGGACGTCGGCCAGTTCCAAACCGTAAATATCACCCGGCCTCAGCTGTTGGAGAACGTCGGCGAGAACAATTACGTTTTCGGCAATCTTGATGAGCTGGAGCTTGGTTTTGACGACGTCCTCGAAGAGACGGCTGGTGATGAGGTGATGCGCCAGAATGCACTGGAAATGTCCAACGTCAACATGGGTCACGAAATGACGTCGATGGTTGAAGCACAGCGGGCCTATCAGTTTAATTCAAGCGCCATTGGCATCACCGATCAGATGAAAGGTCTTGTCACTAATCTTCGCTGACTGTATGCGGGGAAACTTGCGGCAGTGAAAGAAGGAGTTTACAGTTATGAGTAATTCAAAATCAAACAATGACAAGCCTCAAGCCAATAAAAACGGTGATACCAAGCCACTTGAGCGTGCAGCCCGCGATCATAAAGGGATTAAGCACTTCAAACCGGATCCGGACAATGCGGATGAGAGCGAACAAAAGCTTCGTTCACAAAAATCGGATGAAGGTGAAGGTAATGGCAAGAAAAAGAAGCGCGAGAAAAAATACCGCATGCGCCGTTTTCCAATCATCCTTCGTGTTGTCATTGTGCTGGCGCTGATCGCTGGTGCTGCAATTCTAGGTGCGATGATCGGGTACGGCATTGTCGGAGAAGGCGGCGACTACCGCGACGTCCTCGACCCCGAAACCTGGTGGTACATTCACGACATCATCTTCTCAGACACCGAATTTGAACGAGAGCGTTAATACGTCAGGACATATTTCTGAAATCCCCCAAACACCGGGGGATTTTTTTCGTAGTTACTAGAAGAGTATAACTGCCATACAGGCTTCCACCAATGGCTTGGCGGGACCGCGGAAGTGCGTGCCGGATCTAGACGAAAGGCAGTTTGCGGACCGGCGCTTGCATCAAGTGCCCAACTTACCGAACAATAAATATTAAACGTAGGCTTTCGGTCGAATGTTCAGTTGAGCGTTTTCCGTATCATTTCTCGACAAATACCAGCGAATGGTCTTTTTCGGCAAAAAAACCGTTGCTGAATGGATACAAGTTCGTTGATGTGAGCAGTTCATCAGGAAACAACAGCCTGAACGCATGAATCAAATCAGCGAGGACTTTGTTCGAGTCCATATCCGAATCGCACGCTTTGCACTGATACCGCTTTGAGGTCAGGCACCGGAAGCAAAACACGGTCATCGTTCCCCGTAAGCAGATCATCCAGTACACGCTCTCCAACATATCCTTTTCTCTGATATTCCAGCCGCTGACGTTGTTCGTCAGACAATACCAGACGCTTCGACAGCAAATTGATCCGCTCGAGTTCCGCCGGCATCTCCCGCGCATACAAACACCCATCCAACCACCTGAATCGAAAGTAAGTTCGTATTTATGGTGTACGAAAATACGTTCTTAAAAACGGGCAATCCTGTGACGAAAAGGCTGCCGGCCTCTTGCCAGTCATAAACATCCCGTGTAAACTGAATGGTAGTTACAATTATGAGGAGGTCCTAACTATGAATCTCGACATCAACGACATCAAAGATATCATCCCGCACCGCTATCCCTTTCTGTTGGTGGATAAAGTGCTGGAGGTAGAAGAAGGCAAACGTGCCGTCGGCATCAAAAACGTGACGGCGAATGAGGAATTTTTCAACGGACACTTTCCCGATTATCCTGTGATGCCCGGTGTGCTGATTATCGAAGCACTGGCGCAGGTCGGTGCGGTCGCCATGCTCAAACCCGAAGAAAACCGCGGTCGTCTGGCCTTCTTTGCCGGGATCGACAAATGCCGGTTCAAAGCGCAGGTGAAACCAGGTGATCAATTGAAACTCGAAGTGGAGATGGTGAGGTTTAAAGGAGCGATCGGCAAAGGCAAAGCAGTTGCATCGGTGGATGGTGAGACGGTAGCCGAAGCGGAGCTCATGTTTGCTCTAGGTGAGAAACAAGAATAACAAAGTCATCTCAACCCTTGCAGGGCCTCCCTGTAAGGGCTTTTTTTACAGAAATATGACCGAATTCTGTGAGACTGTGTAATGGCTATGGTAGATTATCTAAAATGCCCCAATTTGGTTTCGAGGACCCCGATAAGTGAAATAGACTAAACAGACGATGAGAGATCATCGTTTCTGCAAGAAAAATCTTTGACGAACAATTGCTCATCTGAAGCAAAGCCGAAAGGGAGGATGTAAACGATGAAAAAGAAAGCATTAATCGGTATTTTTTCCACTTTACTGGCGTTAGGGACACTCGGAGCATGCGGGAATGTGGATGACCTGAACGAGGACCTGAACGACGATCCGATGATGGAAAACAATGACCCTGCAGACAACAATTTATAAAAAGTCCGTTTTAAAAAGATTTAAAATTTGAAGGAGGAATTACAAATGAGAAAAAAACTATTACTCACAATGCTGTCCGGAATGTTGACGATTGGATTTTTGGGCGCGTGCGGAAATGTAGAAGACTTGAATGACGATCTCAATAATGATCCAATGATGGAAAATAACGACGGCATGAACGATGACATGAACAACGACATGAACAACGACGTATAAACGCGGATCATTTACCCCCTTTGATTAATCTTAATAGATGAAAATGCACCGCACTTCGATTTTAACGAGGTGCGGTTATATTTTGGCTTCAGAGAAACAGTCACTTTCAAGAATTAAGTATTCTTTCATATTGTTAAGCCGTTTTTCACAACATTTACCAAAAACGATGAAACACTACGTAAAAGGCGCGAAAGCAATTGCCGCAGTGGCTTCGAGACGTTATGCTGACTACAGGTTGCAAGAGAGCAGCCAATCTTTAAGCACCAGGAAAGAAAAATAGGAGGATGAAACACATGAAGAAAAAGATGAGTTTAACAGCAATGGCAGGCGTATTGTCATTAGGAGTACTCGCAGCTTGCGGGAACAACGACACTGTAGATATTGATAACAACTTCAATGACGATCCTGCAACAGAAGAAAATAACGGCATGGACGACGATATGAATAACAACATGGACGATGACATGAACAACGATTACAATGACAACGAAGACATTGACGAGAATGACTGGGATGACGTAGAAGACAATGACGACATGGAATCAGATCTGGAAGATGAAGACGAAGATGTCGTAGAATAATGTGTACTGCCTGCAACCACACGCTTTTGCGTGTGGTTGTTTTATTAAATCAAAAAGTTCCCAACCATAAAGGCTGGGAACTGGATTCATTCAGAGAACGGTGGCTTTTTAAACGCCAGGGACTTCTTTTTTATCCTCGTCCATTGAGGAATGTGTTTCCTGGTAGACTTTCGGGGTCTTACCCACTTTTTTACGGAAGACCTGGGTGAAATGGCTCTGACTTGAGAATCCGACATGTACTGCGACATCGGAAATGTCGTTCTGGCGGTCTTTGAGCAGGCGCTTCGCCAGGTTGATCCGCTCGTCCGTGACGAATTGTAAAATTGTCTTTCCGGTTTCTTCCTTGAACAGCGTACCGAAATAGCGGGGGTTCAGCCCCACCTCCTGGGCGACGTTGTCGAGTCGGAAACTGCTGTCGAGATGGTTGCGGATATATTTGATGCCAATGATCACCGACTGGGAATAGGATTCCTGCCGATATTCATCCACCATGTCGAACAAATCGTAGAACATCTGCTGGAATAACTTGAGCAGATTGCCCATATCATCTGTCTGTTCCACGCGGGTAATGAATGCATCTGAGTAGTGCTGCAAATCCCGGAAATCGATACCGACCTGAGCCACCCGGCGAATGGCGACAGATACCCCGGAAATCAGTACGTTTTTATACGCACGAACCGGGTTGCCGTTCCCGATGGGCGGAATCGGATACTTATCGAAGTCCCCGATCCGTTCAAGCACCGAGCGATCGCCATTGACCAGTCCGTCGAGAAAATCCTGTTCCAAAGTAAACGGTGCGTGGTCCACAGGCTCATCACTGTAAGCCCCCGGCACAGCACGGCGCACTTCGTAAAAATCTTCACCCTCTTCAATGGAGTCCACGACACCTGTATAATCCAGCGTCTCCAGCTGTTCAAGGAGAAGCTTCACATATTTCAGCTGTACAAATGGTAAATTCGGCGTCTTCTCGTAGTGCTCCTGTAAAAGCGCTTTATCCTGAAGGGAGAACCCACCATTGTAAAACAGAGCATCCCAGCGTTCCTGCGTCATTTCATGCACCTGAACCGGCCCGATAAGAAGCATATCGATGTGATGTTCCTGACTGCCCGCGCTGCGGACAAAATAATGCTGATGCAAATCGTCGACGACAGCACCTGTCTCGTGACCGCTTAAGCGACGGACTCTGTCTGCAGCCAGTTTGATGATATGATCCATACGCTTCAATGGATCGATTTGCGTCCTCGGCATCTGCTGATAACGCGTACCGTCCGATGATAGATAATGGATTGGGATGCCAGTTGTATAATAAAATAAGTTTAATGCTTCCTGTTGCATATAAATTCCCTCCGAACAATTAATTATCTGTTCTTATCTTACCTTTAGTGAGCAGGGATTCACAAGAAGAAATCATCTATTATCAAACTTTTTTATAAAAATACATCAAATTAACTACAATATTATCCATCTGCCTAAAATTTCAGCCAACGTCGGAATTGCAGGAAAGAATATGATAAAATACAGGTTGTGACAAGAAGCGTATCCGTTAATTCAACAGACAGGGGACCTGTACATGAGTGATCAGCAACTCTTACGCGGAACCGCCATCATGACCGCGGCGATTTTCGCATCGAAAATCCTTGGTATCATCTATATCTTTCCCTTTCAGGCCATCGTCGGCCTCGAGGGGCTTGCATTGTATACATACGGCTACACGCCCTACACGATCTTTTTGAGTCTCTCGACGCTCGGAATCCCGATTGCGATCTCGAAATTCGTCTCCAAGTACAATACGCTCGGTGATTACGACACGATCCGGCGCCTGTTTCGTTCCGGGCTCGTCGTCATGACCCTGACCGGCATCGCGGCCTTTTTGATGCTGTTTTTCCTGGCTGAACCCATTGCCAAACAGATCCTGAACCCCGATGAACTTGAAGGCGGCACCAGCGTGGCAGACGCCGTTTTCACCATCCGTATGGTGAGCGTCGCCTTAATCATCATTCCCGTTATGTCGTCGATCCGCGGCTATTTTCAAGGCTTCGGAATGATGGGGCCGACCGCCATTTCCCAGGTGATCGAACAGCTCATCCGCATTACCTTCATTCTGATCCTGACCTGGCTGATCATCGATATCTGGGGCGGCGAACTCGGCACGGCCGTCGGGTTTGCCACGTTCGGGGCATTTGTCGGTGCGTTGGGCAGTTTCGCAGTCCTCACGTATTTTTACCGGAGAACAGGCCAGTTTCTCAATGATCAGAATGTCGAAAAACAACAGATTCACCCGGAACAGACAAAACGGGAACAAAAATCCCTGCCGGAGATTTACAAAGAACTGATTGCCTATGCGTTGCCGATCTCGCTCGTTGGCCTTGCGATTCCGCTCTATCAGATGATCGACCTGTTCACGTTCAATGATGCCATGATGGCCGCCGGCTTCACGCAGGCCGAGGCAATTAACTATTTCGGTGCCTACGGTCAGGCGGTGCATAAGCTGGTGCTGATCCCCGTCACCATCGCCACGGCCATGTCGCTGACGATTATCCCGACGGTGACCTCCGCTTTCACGTCAGGAGACGGTTCGAAGCTGCAAGGGCAGATCACACAGATCTTTCAGGTGATCTTCTTCTTCACCGTCCCGGCTGCTGTCGGCCTGATGGTACTCGCTGCGCCGGCTTACGGCACGCTGTACAGCATTGAAGACGTGCACATCGGTGCGCCGATCTTGCAGTTTTATGCCCCGGTGGCGATTCTGTTCGCCGTCTTCGCCGTGACGGCAGCCCTCCTGCAAGGGTTGAACCGGCAAAAAATTGCGGTACTGGCCCTGTTGATTGGCATTCTTGCCAAGCTGGTCCTGAACATCCCGCTGATCACATGGTTCGGAGCAACGGGCGCCCCGATGGCTACCGCGATCGGCTACGTCCTGGCGATTGCCCTGATGCTCTGGTCGGTTGCCCACTTTGCACGTTTTGACTTCACATCCGTCTGGAAACGGTTCGTGCTCATCACCATGTTTGCAGCCGTCATGGCCGCTGGTGTACTGATCGTGCGTGTTCTTCTCGAAGCCTTGACAGGCATGGACACGAAGATGGATTATGTACTCGTTACGGTGCTGTCTGTCATTACCGGTGTCGTCATTTATTTCGGGCTGACCCTTCAGACAGGGCTCGCACAGCGTGTCCTCGGGCACCGCATCAACCGTCTGATTCCAAGACGTTTTCGAAGTTAATTCATTGAAAGGTTGCGCTCACATGCATGTAAAAATCGCCTGGCTGGCCGTTGTCTTCTGGATGGGCCTGATCTTCTTTTTCTCTCACCAGCCCGGACAGGAATCTGCTGCCCTCAGTTCGGGCATCACGCAGCAACTCCACTCGATCCTGACCTGGCTGCCGTTGATTGATTTTGAGATTGGACTGCTCCATGCCCTGGTGCGAAAAGGCGCGCACTTTGTCGTCTACCTAGTGCTCGGCATGCTGCTTCTGCACGCCTTACGCACATCGGGGATCCTGATACAAAAAGCCGTGTTCTTCAGCTGGTTCATCAGCACGATCTATGCCGCAACGGATGAGTACCATCAGACGTTTATCCCCGGACGCGTCGGGGACCCGGTGGATGTGGTGATTGACAGCGCCGGTGCGGTGACGGGAATCATCATCTATCTTGCGATTCACGGGCTCATCCGCTGGAAAAAACGGGCCTGACAGACTTTCTCCCCCTGGAATCGGCATTGATTGGGAGTGCCATTCGCAGCTCGGTATGCCAGCCATCGTACAGTCACGGGATAGTCAAAACTGCACCGGATATCCGGTGCAGTTATTTCGCATGTATTCGACAATTTATCAGAAAATCAGCCCATAACCCAATAAGCATGTCTTTTCGCCTAACGTCAAGACAAAAATCTGTGATTTTTTTCGTGGAAAAGTGAATTGTTTATACGTGATGAACCCTTTTATGACAGGATCCGGAATAATTATCAGAATTGTTTACCCCGATTGAAATACAATTGTAATCTTTTACACATACTCATGCAATGAAGTGGTGTTAAAGTAGCAGATGTGAAGAAAAAATATCAGGATTTGTCGAATGGGGGAGCACGTGGTGAAAAAATCATTTATTCTTGCAGCAGTGTTAGCTGGGTCGTTTACAGTGTTTGGTGTACATAATGTTGCAGAAGCCACTTCAGAATTGGAATCAGAACGTGAGAATGTACAGGATGAGCGCGAAGACATTCAATCCGAACTATCAGAAGCTGAGCAGGAACTTGCAGATTTAATGGCCGAGATTGAAGACATAGAGAAACAGATCGCCAACATTGAAGACGGACTTCAGGCGAACCAGGAAAAAATGGATCAGACCGAGGAAGAAATCGCCGAAAACGAAGCCCGTGTCAAAGAGCTCGAGGAAGAGATTGAAATCCTTGAAGCCGACATTGAAGAGCGCTTTAACCTCTTGAAAGACAGAGCGAGTTCTTATCAGCGTAATGGTGGACCGACGTCCTCCTATATTGAAGTCATCCTTGGATCTGAAGGTTTCGGCGATTTTATCAGCCGTGTGCTGACGATCTCCCAAATCGCAAAAGCGGATAACGATTTCATTGAAGATCTTGAACTGAAACAAGATGAATTGTCTGATGTTCAGGCCGAATTTGAAGAGACACTCGATAGCCTCGATGAGCAGATGGTTGAACTTGAAGGCATTGAGTCTTATATGGAAGATCAGCGTGAACAGCAGGAAGTGCTACGTGAAGAAGTGGAAGAGCACACTGCTGAGCAGGAATCGATGATCGAAGACCTCGAGAGCCAGGAATCAGAATTGGCTGCAGAGGAAGCGAGTCTTGCTGATCGAATCGAGGCAGAACTCGAACGTCAGCGTGAAGCCGAAAGAGCAGCAGCTCAACAGGCAAGCAATACATCAAATAACACATCAAATAACACATCAAACACAAGCACTTCAAACGGCAGCACCTCCGGTGGGTCCTCCAGCGGTCAGGCTGCATCGAATAACAGTGGCGGAGCATCCGGCTCAGCCGGCGCCGTCATTAATGCAGGACACCGCTACATTGGCAATTCGACTTACGTATTCGGTGGCGGACGCTCCAACCATGACATTCAGAATGGTCGCTTTGACTGCTCCGGGTATGTCAGCTGGGCCTTCTCACAAATCGGTGTGAATCTGCCGGCATCCACTGATGCCATGCTTCATTCCGGCCGGCGTATCTCAGCCAGTGAAAAGCGCCCTGGCGACCTCGTCTTCTTTGATACGTATAAGCGTAACGGTCACGTGGCCATCTATGCCGGTGGCGGACGTTTCATCGGTGCACAGTCCTCCACAGGCGTTGCTTATGCGAGCATGACTTCAGGTTACTGGGCGAACAACTTCCGCGGTGTTGTTGTACGCGTACTGAACTGATCTCAGTATCCTATATCATCGAGGGAAACGAGTGATCATACTCGTTTCCCTTTTTTATGGTTCTAAGTCAATTGTTGGGGTAGTGGCACTTTGCCGCTGTCCCTTTATTCTACTTTAAAATGTTCATTTTTGAATTGAAAAAGCTGAAAGCTTCCTGGAATTCACCAGAAGGCCTTCAGCTTTAATTATAATCCCAAATGGTCATTTAATTGGTCGGATATACGGGATCGTTCACTTTCTGGTACGTCCAAATAGTAGATGTTCTCAATCATGCGACCGCTGCCTTCTATGCTTAGAGAACGTATATCTTCCCGCACATGACTGTAATCAAAAACCAAGGTGTTCATCATATCAAAATCAAGGTTTGTCCGAATATTGTCTCCAAGACTATCAATGATCTCTTCTATTCTGGTCACGGACTGAAAACTGGCACCTTCATCAATAATACCTTCAACGACTTGCTGTTGACGTTCATTTCTCCCACTGTCCCCTTGCGGATCATCCTTACGCATCCGGGTGTATGCAAGAGCTTGATCCCCATCTAAATCGATGTTTCCTTTGTGAAACTCATAGTGATCCTGCTCAAAGTGAAAATCATTATAAACGTTCACTCCGCCTACAGCATCAACAAGGCTTGTGAATCCATCCATGTTCACTCGGATGACATAGTCAATCGGAACGTCAAGAAAGCGCTCTGTAGTTTCCATAGCAAGATCAGATCCGCCATAAGCATATGCATGATTAATTTTGTCTTTTCCAGGACGGCCGGGGATTTCAACTCTCGTATCCCGGGGGATGTTCACCATTTTCAAAGAGGCTTCCTCAGGGTTCATCGTGGCTACCATGATGGTATCACTGCGGCCTCTGTCATGGCTGCCTTCACCATCGGTACCTAGTAAAAGGAAGCTCGCAGCATCATTATCCTCAAGGCTGACTTCATGAATCCGACGTTCGGATCCGCCATTGCGGTCGAGGTCTTCTTGCATGGTTGTATTTACGGTATCCTGTGCCGATTGATACAATTGATTGGTGTAAACACCTGCAGCAGAAAGCATCAATAATAAAATTGCTACGGATATGAATAAGAATTTCATCTTTTTTGATAAGGTTTTTCTTTTTTTGGAACGTTCTAGTGCCATATTCAAACTGGCTCACAAAAGAGCCCACGCCCCCTCTTAATGATGTATTTTATAGACTACATTGTACCGTTTGAAAAGAACGATGTAAAACGATGTTCGTTGAAAGAAACCGAACACTTGGTTGATCATCTGTCATAGGGTGGATAAAATGAGGAATTTCTTTCTTTTTTAGTTCTATCGTTACTGTTAATGGACGGGGAATTAGTAGATAATGAAAGGGTGTCTAATTATAGTAAAAATAACATATTTATAAATTAAGATAAAATAGAGGGATATTTGGATTGACAGAGGGAGGATCAACGATATGCGAAACTGGGGTCCGAAAGTACTGCCGGTGTCTGCAGTTGCGGCAGCGGCGAGTGTGATGATGGTGGCACCGTCCGAAGCAAAAGCGTCATTCGGCTTGGAAACTCTCCATGAAGGAATGTCTTCAGAGAGCGTGGAAGAACTGCAGGAACTGCTCAGAGAGGAAGGGTATTTTCAATTTCACACATCAACCGGTTATTTTGGAGCGATCACTAAAGAATCGGTTAGACAATTTCAAAGAGACCATCAGTTAATCCCTGACGGGATTGTCGGGCCGTTGACCTTCAACGCGCTGCAGTCATTGCCTTCTGATAAGCCTGAAGCGGATCAAACCGAAATCGATCAAGAATCCTCCAGTCATAGTACTGTTGCTGATTCGAAGGTGACGTCACTTTCTGTCCGTTCAACCATGCGCGAAGGGATGAGTGGTGAGCAGGTTAGAAGATTGCAGACTGCCTTAAAACAAAAAGGCTATTTCGATTACGACACCGCGACTGGTTATTTCGGGACGATCACTTTAAAAGCGGTCAGGAAATATCAGCAATCAAGAAACCTGGCAGTAGACGGGATCGCCGGTCCATTAACATTAGGCAAACTGAACGAAGAACTCTCTTCAGGATCAACAAATGAAACTTCTGAGGCTTCATCGACTGAACCGCAGGTGAAAAGTTACACCACTGACCAACGAATTTCGGCCTATACGATACTGCTTCGAGAGGGCAGCGAGGGAGAGCAGGTCAGTCGGCTGCAAAATAGTCTGGCAGATCTTGACTATTTTTCAGGTTCTGTAAACGGCAATTATGACACCTCAACTCGAAAAGCCGTCGTTTCTTTTCAACGTAACGAGGGGCTTGAGCCTGACGGAATTGCTGGTCCAAAGACTTTTGCTTCACTTCTTTCTTTAGAGAACGGTGATCCGAACGATGCAGACTTACCTCCATCAGATCTTTCTTCGGATTTTCTCCTTAAAGAGGGGAAATCCGGGACACCGGTCAATGAACTGCAGGAACGCCTCACTGCCACGGGTCACTATGATCATGATGTGACAGGGTATTTTGGTCCGATTACACGCTCGGCAGTTCAAGCGTTTCAACAGCAATGGTCGATGGTTGACGATGGCTTAGTCACAAAATCAGTTTGGAAAAAGATTGAGGAAGTCTCTTCGGTATACTTGGACGTTGCCCCAATCCCTTCTTCTCCGGACAGCTACGATCCGATGAACGTCATCGCAGATGCAGGTGAATACATCGGAGCTCCTTATCAATTTGGCGGTGTATCGCCATCAGGATTCGACTGTAGCGGGTTTATACAGTACATTTTTAAGCAGAATGGAGTCGATGTGCCGAGAACTGTTGCGGAACAATGGCAGGCTGTCGATGAAGTGTCAAAACCTCGGCCGGGTGATCTTGTTTTTTTTGAAACCTACAAGGAAGGCCCTTCTCATAACGGGATTTACATTGGCAATAATCAGTTTATTCATTCGGGAACCAGTACGGGTGTTACGATTTCAAACCTGGAATCAACCTATTGGGATGATCGTTATCTTGGGGTTGGCCGGGTCAAATAACAATTTCAAACAGTTCCTTCAAGCTAAAATGAGGGGGCTGTTTTTTGTATGAAAACGAAACGTTTTTAGACTTAAAACGTCTTATAGTAATGAACATTTTACAATCTGATATTTACGTTTTCATTACGCTTCACGGTGATCATTTACTTCAAAGGCCCATTCGGCTATGATGATAAATAGAAACACGTGATCAAGTTTCAATGGAAAAGTGTTCACCCTATTATTAAACAATGAAAGGAAGTCACGACAAATGTGGTTAATTCCTTTATTTGCAGGAATGTTGCTCGTTCTTGCGATTATTGAACGAATCTGGCATCAAAAGAACATCGACAGCATCCCGATCCGGGTGAATATCAACGGTGTTCGCGGTAAATCCACTGTTACCCGTCTCGTCACAGGCATTGTGAAAGAAGCGGGCTATCGTACTGTGGGCAAAACGACAGGAACCTCAGCCCGATTCATCCCCTGGACAACGAACATCGAAACACCGATTGTCCGTGACCCGGAAGGGCCGAACATCAAAGAACAGAAAAAAGTCGTGGCCGAAGTAGCCAAGATGAAAGGCGAAGCGCTCATCAGTGAGTGTATGGCCGTCAACCCGGACTATCAGATTGTTTTTCAGGACGTGCTCTTGCAGGCAAATGTCGGTGTGATCGTCAACGTCCTCGAAGACCACATGGACGTCCTCGGACCGACACTGGACGACGTGGCGCACTCCTTCGTGTCAACGATTCCTAAAAACGGGCACCTGGTGGTTAATGACTCCCCTTATGTTGATTTTTACAAAGAAGAAGCGGCCAAGCGCAATACGACCGTGATCGTCGCAGACGCCTCGCGCATCAGTGAAGAATATATGCGTGAGTTTTCGTATGTGATCTTTCCGGAGAACGCAGCACTGGGCTTTGCCATTGCCGAAGCGCTCGGTATCGATGAAAAAACCGCCCGGGAAGGTATGCTGAATGCCCAGCCGGACCCGGGTGCCCTGCGTGTGACACCGATCGAAGGACACGAAACGCAGTCGTCTCCGTTCGTCAACGCCTTCGCGGCCAACGATGCCCATTCCACACTGGCGATTTGGGATCGTGTGCAGCAGCTCGGCTATGACGGCGATCACCCGATCGTCATCATGAACTGCCGCGCGGACCGGGTCGACCGGACCGAACAGTTTGCCCGGGACGTCCTGCCGAAAATGGCGATCGGGACACTGGTCCTCATCGGTGAGACAACGGACCCGATCTCAAAAGCATTCCGTCAAGGGCATATTAAAGCGGAGCACCTCGTTAATCTTGAAGGGAAATCCAGCCGGGAAATGGTCGAAGCCATCAAAGGTCAGATCAACGGCGATGTCATGTTTGGTGTCGGGAACATTCACGGCGCTGCAGAAGCCATTCTTGAATTACTTGAAAAAGAACAGGATGTCAGCATCGCCTGACCTCGAAATCATAAGGAGCTGAACCACTATGTTTGGAGCGGATTTATACATTACCTTTGTCGTCGGGATCGTCATCAGCCTTCTATACGCAGAGAAAGCAGGCGTTTTGCCTGGCGGAATCATTGTCCCGGCGTATCTGGCACTGATTTTTGATCAGCCGTTTTTTATCATGGCCATCTTTTTTATCAGTACGCTGATTTACTTTATCGTTGTACACGTCTTAAGCCGGATCACGATTTTATATGGAAGACGGAAGTTCGCAGCCATGCTGTTGACCGGCGTGGTGCTGAAGCTGACCTTCGACTATTTCTATCCGATTATCCCTTTTGAGATCTATGAACTGCGAGGGATCGGGGTCATTGTACCGGGACTGATTGCCAACAGCTTTCAAAAGCAGGGCGTCGTGATTACCGTGACCAGTACGATGATCTTAAGCGGGATCACGTTCGGCATTATGAGCCTCTACTACATGTTCTTTTAAGTGCAGATGAAGCAAAACGGCACAGTCCGATACCAATAAAGGAGCTGACCCCATGGTCGACCAATTACGCGCGAATAAACCGAAACCGCGCAAGCTCACCTGGCAGGAACACTTCCTGCGTATCATGAAAAAACATAAACGCCAGCTCCCTGTCCACACGTCGATCCTTGCCGCAGTGACAGGCGGCTTTCTTGTGGCTTCAACCCTCTATACCCCGGCAGAAGTACCGGACGTTGAACGCAGTGACAACAACGCCCTGACTGCAAGCTTCGTGGGTGACGTGATGCTTGGCCGTCACGTGCAGGACGCCGTGGACCAAAAAGGCTACGACCACCTGTTTGAATATACCGATCCCTTCTTTGCCGCATCCGACTATGCCACGGGCAACTTCGCTCACCCGGTGATCCCGGCAGACAGTGACCTGTCTCCGAACCTGGACCTCAGCGTCAACCTGAGAGCTGAACCGGAAAGTCTTGATGTGCTCGCAGAACGGAATTTCAAAGTGATGAACATCGCAAACAACAACATCTTTGATTATGACTATCTCGGGATGACCCAGACCCGGGACCGCTTTGACGATCACCCGGCAATCGACGCTACGGGCATCCAGACGTCGGTGCCAAATACCGGACCCGTGACTTTTGATCATATCCGGTACACGGAACTGGAGGGAAGCGGGCTGACTGTTGCGACCATTGGAATGTCCGATGTGATCGCTTTTGATGCAGGCGTCCGTTCCAACCGGCCGGGTGTCGCAACGTTTGATGTATTTGCCCATGTGATGCGTGCGATCATCGAAGCGTCTTCTCAGTCGGACATGGTCGTTGTTCACGCCCATTGGGGCGAATACTATGATAGCCAGGTGACGACCAGGCAGCAGGAAATTGCAGCAGCTATGGTCCATGCCGGTGCGGATATAATCGTCGGTCACAACCCGAATGTTCCAGGTCCGGTTGAAATCATTGACGACAGCGTCGTCTTTTACAGCCTGGGGAACTTTATATTTGATCAAGGCTGGTCAAGGTCGAAGCAATCGACACTCGCATACTATGAGCTGGGTGAAAACGGTGAAGCGTCGCTCTCCCTGCAACTATTTTCGCTTCGTGATGCCCAGCCGCGGCCGTTGATGAACACGTCGCTTGCGCGGCTGCAGATGGAAAATACATTCACGAAAATGCTCGAAGACGACCAGTGGACAAAGAACAGTGACGGGATGATCACCTTGACGCTCGATCACCGCCATATCCTCGGACTAGAGGAAGGAGATTAACCTATGGGCAACACATCTAAAATCATCCGGTATCTGACAAATGTCATCGGGATTCCTCTCGTGATCATCTGGATCGTACTCGCCTACTTTGAGATTCAGCCTCAGCAAGAGGGGGCCGGAGAGGTTCAGGAGACAAGCTTTGAGGAATCTGGTGCAACCGGTGTCTATGCGGTGAGTGCAGCGCATCCGAAAGCGGTGAGCGTCGGCAAAGAGATCCTGGCTGACGGGGGCAATGCCTATGATGCTGCGATTGCGATCTCCTTTGCCCTCGGGGTTGTTGAGCCATACGGGTCCGGGATTGGCGGCGGAGGTGCGATGATCGCATATGATCCGACTGAGCCGGAGGGTGAAGAAATCAACTATATCGATTACCGGGAAGTGGCACCGAAATCACTGATTACGCCGTCCATGGTAGCGGACACCCTTGGTTTTGTAACCGAATCCGGTGAAGTACCGACACCGGAAGAGTGGGAGGATATTAAAGTACAGGTTACAGAAGGGTTCAATCAACAGGCAGAAGACGAGGGAATGAATAATACGCAGACCGGGACTGCTTCTGAGGAGGCGCACCCGTATCAGCATGTGATTGATTACCTGCTCGAACAGCCCGAGCTGGTAGTGGGAAATGAGACGCTCATGGAAGCTGTGGCGATTGCCGGTGAAGTCGAAGAGTTTATCGGAACACCGACGCCGTCTTGGGATGAAGAGACCGGGGAATGGGTGACTGATGAACCGGAAGGCGAATGGGGAACAGAGACCCGTGAAAGTGTGGAAGAAGAAGCAGTTGTGGAAGAAGATACAGATCAGTTCTCAG
The DNA here is from genome assembly GCF_001721685.1 of Salisediminibacterium beveridgei. Taxonomy (GTDB): domain Bacteria; phylum Bacillota; class Bacilli; order Bacillales; family Salisediminibacteriaceae; genus Salisediminibacterium; species Salisediminibacterium beveridgei. Next base: position 240,498 of record NZ_CP012502.1, read on the forward strand.
ACCTTTCGGAAGCCGAGCAGGAACTGATTACAGCGCTTGACACGCTGGAGGTCACGCCCGCCCAGTGGGGGAACCATTATTATATGGAAGACTTCGGGATTCCCGGCTTTTTAAAAGGCATGGCTCACCTGTATGAAAACTATGCCACCTATGACATGGAAACCCTGCTCCGGCCATCGGTCAATCTGGCTCGTCCAGGCGAAGACTTTGACACACCCGAAGACATCGACACCAACACGGTATTAGCGGATCAGTATCTTCAGGACCGGTTTAATTTTGCTCAGGAGCGGCTGTCCCCTTCTGAAATTCCGCATTTTTATCCGAATAATACCCGAATTACACTGGGCGAAGAACTGATTCAGGACGAACTGGCACAAACGCTTGAAGACATTATTGAAATGGGTGACTTCGACCGGTTTTTCATGGAGGAACTGGCACCCGCCATGGTTGAAGCCTATCCGCTTCTCACTATGGAAGATTTTCAGGATTACAACATCATTACGGATCAAGAGGTCAGTACGGGAACGTTTGATAAGTACGACATCTATTCGGCGCCTGAACCGCTTGCCGGACCGGTGCTGATTCAAGCGTTGCAGCTTGCTGATTATATGGAAACAGGGCAGCATGCCGTTCGTGAATTCAAATTTGCATCCCCGATTAAGCAGGCTGAATCCGGAACCGCGGTCGAGCTTGAAGAAGACCCGAGAGCGGGTGACGTGGGTGAAGATTCGGAAGGGAATGGTGAAGAGACGCGAACGACAGAAGAAATCATTTCGGACATCGAATCCTATCTGGACTATATGGAAAAAGTGATCGGGATCAACTTCGTTACGTATCAGGACCGTCTGACAAATATCGGCGACCCGAATACGTCAGAGCGGGCGAGAGAACGAGGCGGAGAGCATCTGACGAGCGGTGAAAAACTGATTGAGCTCTACGAGGCCTGGAATACGGAATTGGAAGAACGGGAAGAGCGGCGAGAATTCGACGATCCGGATGGACCGGATGAACAGGAATCCGGCACGGAAGTCTTTCACGAGAATCCGGACAATGAAGGACTGTTTGCTTCGGCCGATAGTTTTTTCGATGCCCGATCGGAAATCGATCAGCACGTGAATACAAGCCACTTCGTCATTATTGACCGGGAGGGCCGGATGATTACATCCACACACACACTGAGTAATTTCTTCGGTTCCGGCGAATTTTTCAAAGGCTTCTTCTTGAACGATCAGCTGAGTAACTTCAGTGAAACCGTCGGCTCGATTAATGAACCTTATCCTGAAAGGCGCCCGAGGAGTTTTATGACCCCGACGCTGTTCATTGAACATGATGAGGATGGGAACGTTGCTGAAATGATCGGCATCGGGTCACCGGGTGGTGCGAGAATACCGATGATGATTACCCAGGTGATGCTTCACCACCGTCAATACGGAATGGACTTCGAAGAATCGATCAGGCAGATGCCGCGTTTTCAATACAGTTACAACAGTTCAAATGAGCGCTATGAAATGCGGCTTGAGCCGGTATTTCAGGCGCATGGCGACAACGTGTATAACCGGATGGTTACAGAGCTTGAAGCCAGGGGACACAATCCTGGAATCGAGCGACTAGGGATGTACTTCGGAGCGGTCCAGGCATTACGGATGAATCCTTTAGAGGGTGATTTCAGCGGTTTCGCCGACCCGAGGCGTGGTGGTACCACAGATTCAGGGTCAGCAGATCCTGAAGAGGAGGGAGATGCAGAGTGATGCGTAAAATAGGAGGCAAACTGTTTGCACCGGTATTTTTCGTAGCCGTTATGGCCATGATGCTTTTTCTTCCACCGGATCCGTCCTTGACCACAAGTCAGGTGAACTCGATCGAAGGCGTCTTTTTGAGCAGTGACGAGTGGATCGAGAACAATAACATTTCCCAGGAAATAAAGGATATGACGGAGGGACTTCCTGCCGCGCAGCGAAGCCTGATGATGCGGCGTCTGAACAATGAGGAGCCGGTTCATGTTGTGTACCTGAGCGGACAGGATTTTGCCGGCGAAACCGGCATCGACGATCGCATCGGGGAGCGCTATGAGTGGGATGAGGCATCCGAGGGGCGTGAAGAAGAACTTGACGATCTTGAGGATCATGAGGACCCCTACGCCGTTGGACAATCCACGGTCACGCCCGATGAAGAAGAGGTGCCACGTGAGGACTGGAGGGAGGGTCTGGATTATGACTGGACGGACTTCCCCTACTGGGTGCAAGTGCTCAATGATGACGTAACCACTTTTTATAATACACAGCAGGTGATGGATTTCACCACGATTCACCCGGATGAAGTGCGCTCCGTGATTGAGTATACAGAACGGGTGGAAACCATCAGACGGGATTATTTGGATGAAGTGCGACAAGATGAAATCGACGATGCACAGGATGCAGGAGAACTGCCGCCACCTGAAATCGATCACGGAGAGATGCCGGTCTATTCTGAAATCACACGGGACGTGCGGCGGATGAATCCGGATGTCGTGATCATCGATCTTCATCTTCTCCTCGATCATATTGAAGAAGGATTGAGAATTGAAGAAGGCACAAACGACATTAACGAAATTGTCCGCAGGCAGCTGTATCAGTTTATGGACGTACTGTACCGGGGAAATGTGGATCATTTCACGACGTATTTTCTCTACCCGAGTGATATTAATGACCGTTTGAATCTCGGAGCAGAGGCAGATTTGCAGGAAGTTATTGCAGAACAAATCAGCCAGCTTACGATCTACAACCATTACGATGAACGACAGATGGCGCATATGGTTAGGATTCCAGCTTATTCCGAAACGCATGCATACCGATGGACCAGAGAGTACATCAGCCCCCTGCTCACAGGTGAGTAAGGGGCTTTTTTTCTGCAAGCTGCAAATCGAGCGATCAGTGTCTCGGCTGAGGCTAAGTAAAGTGCACGTCACGAGAGGTCGGATTCAGAAATTAAGCGACGAAGCGGCGTGAAGCGGACTTTGGAAAAGCGGGAAGTCAAGTTCTTAGGCCCATCTTTTCATAGCTGATGTTTGTTTTTGGTTATTACCGTTGATTTGTTTTCTGTCTATAAAGGTATTGATTGAGGAAGACGGGCAGGGATGAACGTTCAGAGCATTTCCAAAATGGAATTCCGTTCAGGTTCAGATTTCGTTGATGTTAAATGTTTTTTTGAACGTTTCGTAGTCCAAATCGAGAAGATCGCAAAGTTATTTCAAACGGCTGAAAAAGCATTACGATCTTCACCAATCGGAAGGTCACGTTTGTAGGAATACACCTCGATTAAATCTAGCAATTCGGATAGATATTCCAATCTTTTTTCTTGTTCAGTCATAGCGAACCACTCCTGTGATCCAGCCGTTTGACGACGGAGAGGTGTACCGGATGATGGAAGAAGTGACGAAAAACGGCCAGACCTTCGCGGTACATGCAGAGAACAATGATCTGATCCAGACCTTGACGAAGGAAGTCGAGGCAAAGCCGGAGGCCGAGCGAACGTATGAAGACCTCATGGCAACACGTCCGGCGCTCGCCGAACGCTTGACAGTGGGCACGGGCATTGAAGTGCCAAGGCATCCGATTCCACGTCCTTCACGTCTCGAGCGGCTCGGGTGTGGACGCCGTGAAAGCCGCGCAGGAGGAAGGATTTCAGATTACCGTGGAAACCTGTCCTCATTTCTTATTTCTCTCCAATGAAGATTATCCCCAAGTCGTGCCTCAGATGAAGGTGTATCCACCGGTGAAATACAAAGAAGACCAGGACACGATTTGGGCCCGTGTGCAGGACGGGACGATTTCGCATATTTGTTCCGATCACGCCCTGCACACCGAAGCGGAAAAAATACGGGAATCTCTGGGCCATTCCAGTGGGGATGTGCGGCGTGTAGGCGCTTGCGCCACTTGTTTTGAGTGCTTTTCACGCAGGGAAGATCGCAATCACCGAAGCCGTCCAGTTGCTGTCGGAAGAGCCGGAGAAGCAGCACGGGATCTACCCGCAAAAGGGGTTACTCCAGCCAGGGACCGATGCTGATCTGACTTTCATCGACCCGGACAAAAAGGAAGTATTCCCCCGGGAGAGCCTGCAAAACAAAAGCAAAGTTACGGCTAAGACGGATTTTCGTATGGCCTCCCTGTGCGGACGATGGTCCGGGGGACGATTGTGATGTTGAACGGTGAAATGACCGGTCAAGCGGGCTTTGGCCAGTTGATTACGCCTAGCGATCAATCGGCAGGTGAAGCGTAATGTCAGAAGTCCTGTCACAAATGAACGAACACCGTTCCGTGCGTGTTTTTAAACCGGACCCAGTCGCGGACGCCCTGATCGAAGAGATCCTCGAAGGTGCGCGAAAAGCCCCGACATCGCATCACTTGCAACCCTACAGCGTCATCCGCGTGAAAGGTCCGGCAAAACGAAGACGTTTGGCAGAACTCGCCGGGGGACAGCAGTACGTGGCCCCGGCGTCTGTTTTTCTCATCGACTATTATAAACACCATATGCTGGCGAACAGGTATGAAACACCTTTGCACCTGCAGGAAATTGATAACCTGCTCGTAGGGGCGCTTGATACGGGCATCATCGCAGAAAATGCCCTGCTTGCGGCCCAGTCCAAGGGACTTGGAAGGAAGTAACAAAAGAATGATGACTGTGAAACTGATTCTGACTGGAGACAGTTTTATGACAAGGAGAACGCCCGGAGATGATCCTGTCCAAAAACAATTCCGGGATTGGTTTCAATCGGCCGATGTCCGGTTTACGAACCTGGAAGTGACCACCCACAAGGGTGAAAGTTTTCCTGCCCCTGTCAGTGGTGGCACCTGGGCTATGGTTTCAATCTGATGAATTGGGCAAATAACTATACACTCGACTACCTGCACGGTGGAATACGAGCAACGGAACGCGAATTGAACAAGCGGCAACTCGTTCATGCGGGCGCAGGGGCTTCGCTGAAAGAAGCCAGTCAGCCCCGGTACTTGGAAACCATAAACAGCCGCGTTGCCCTGATTGGTGCAATGAGCACTTACAGCAGTGGCTGGGAAGGAGAAGGTGGGAACCGAAGTTGCCCGTTGCCGCTGCGTTTCTGATGAACCCGAGCTATGCGGATGCGATCAGGGGAGATGGCAACGTGGACTTTTTGACGGGTTATTTACTTGAGCTCTCCTATGGCGGGGTTATCGTCATCAACACGAGTGCCATTATTAAATCAAGTAACGCCACAAAAGGTGACTTTCCAGAAAGCGATCCGGAAAATGAGGCGGTCATTCGAAAAATATCTGAACCTGATCCTCATTCGACAAGGCTAGTTACAGGTTGTTGTCCTGACTATTCTCACTTTTTTATGTAGCTTCACTTGATAAGTGTTTACATTCTCAAAGAAACAGCATCCCGGTGATTCACTGGGATGCTGTTGGTGTTTTCGATTGATGAATAGCTCGTCCGTCAATGGTGAGTGGGAGATCGAGTGCCATCGAAATGTCGCAAAGTGTATTCAGATTTGGAGAATTCAATCCTGCTTCGATCCGGCCGATTGTTGATTTCGGCTTACTTATTTTATCTGCGAGATTCTGCTGGGACATTTCCAATTCCTGTCTTCTTTTCTTAATCTCGGCTGCCAGGTAACCTTGAATTCTCAATTGATTGACGTGTTTGTCGTCGGCAATATCTGCGTACTTCTTGAAAAAATCACTCATGTGATTCATCCTTTCTTTTTAATATAACGGTGGATCAATGTTACTATACTCTTCATATACTTCTTCAGCAGGCTGGATATGTTCCCTTTTGATCAACCCGTTGTATTGTTTATCGAATTGATACAGTAAAATGACTTTTGAGAAGTTGTGTAAGGCGAATATGATGCGGTGATTACCGACTGCACCCCCATTAATTCCCCAACGATAAAAGTTATTATAGCTTTTATTTGCGATAATGTATTTAATTGAAGGCGGTATCTGATTTTCGTTTAACTCGTCTTCGATTGTTTCGGGATGAGGGTAATGTTCAATTAAACTTAACTGTCTTGTATAAATGTCTGCGAATTTGGTCCATTTACCCTTTCCTTTTGTTCGTTGTTCTTGAGCGACGTTTTCCAAAAAGTATTTTCAAATGCTTTAACGTTACCTCTGTAGATGATTTCATAAGTCATAGGCATGACCTCACTGCAATTATTTAATTTTTGATAGCATATTTGCTATCAAAGGTCAATTTTGAAAAAAATGAAACCAATGATCAACAATTGTTACAAGGGATCTCATTATATCTGAGGGTGGATTTTCAAGATCCCCTGCTCTCTCTGACAATCGCCAGTATCTCCTGGCCGAATTCCTCCGCCTTCTTCGGGCCGATCCCTTCCACCTCCAGCAGTTCTTCCATCGTTTTGGGCGCCTTCAATAGAATGGCTTCCATGGTTTTGTTGGTGAAGATGTAGTAGGCTTTGGCGTTCAGTTCTTTGGCACGTGTCGTTCGGAAGCTCATGAGCGCATTTCTCAAAGTGTCGATCCGTTGATCGCGGGTTTGATCTCGTGATGCCTTATGTACGGGATCTTCTTGAATCGCTTCGTCTGTTGAAGGCGGCGAGAGGCGTGTGTCAACGGCAGTCTGGATGATGCCCGTGATGTCCGCCCCGAACTGTTCGACCTGCTCAAAGTCGATGCCCTGAACGGCTGCGAGTTCTTTGATGGTGACGGGCTTTTTCTTTACGAGCTGATGCAGGACGTCATCCGGGATAATGAGCGCCGGGTTTGTATTCACTTCTGTAGCGCGCTCATGGCGGAATGCTAAAAGTGCCGTTTTCAGATGGGTCTTCTCCTCGCTGAGAACTTCATTTTCCTCAGGTAGGTCGGTTGGTGCCGGTGATCCCTTTCTCTGATAAGGTTCTCGGTTGAACGGTTTTTCCGCGGAAAACTTCAGGACGGCGTCAGCGATCCGGTACACCTCTTTGTCGAGGAGAAATGATGGAGAGTCCTGTTCGAGTTCACGTTTGATAAAAGGTTTGATCTGGTCGTGGCGGATCACGCACTGCTGGATCTTTTTCGGCGCTTTCTTGGCCATGGTCAAGATGGTTTTCGAGTTGGCGAACGTCACGGCATACTTCACCGGGAACCGTTTGATGATTCCTTCATCGGTTAAGAGATTCTGAAGAATCCCGACGTGCCTTTCCACCTGGTTGACCGGGCTGTAGATGCCCTCTTTATTCACGATTCGGTTCTTATTCGTAATGACCCGTTGAAAGTCCCCTTTTTCTGTGACATGGATATTCCCGAACATTTTTTTCACTTCAAGAACCAGGATGAATTTGTGTGTGATGATGACAAAATCCAGCTGGGCCTCGTAGCCTTTGTATTGTATGTAGACATCGTGGAGGATGACCATCGGCAGCATGGCGTTTTGCAATTCAAAAAAGACGCTTTTCTCCCCGGCATGACCGATGGTGAATAATTTAAGGTGGTCCTCCACCTTCTTTTGGTCTATGGCCGGATCTCCGCTCTCTTTCAACCGGGTCAGTTCAGTGATGACCGGTGATTTTTCCTGAAAGGCTTTGTAGACTTCAGGTTCTTTCATGTCACGGGTGTTCGACAATGCATGGTAGACGTTTTTCAGAAAAGCCATGGGCAGCACCTCATTGTTCAGATTTTGGATGGCAGGTAGCCAGGGTATTACCGGGAATTGGAATTCGCAAGACAATTGTAACAAAAAAAGAGAAAAGGAGGAGGTTTTATGTAAGTAACAGGTCAGAATCCGAGCAACCCGATACAGGTAGATCAATTTTTCTGACACATATGCAACTCCACCGGAATGCGCTCCTGTCAGTAGATGCAAAGAAGTGAAGAAAAACGAATCGAGGGAATGAATCAGAAAATTTCAAAAAACACTTGTAAAGCGCTTACATGTGTTTTATAATTTAATAAATCGATTTACTAAACCGATTTGGTAAGGTTTTTAATCATTATTCAAACAAATATCTGACAAATGGAGTAGGTTCCTATGAAGTCAATTACGATTGCAGATGTTGCAAAGCAGTCCAATGTTTCGAAGAGTACCGTGTCGCAATACTTGAACCAGAGATATCAATATATGGGCGAAGAAACAAAGCTTCGGATCGAGAATGCCATTGAAGAACTGGGGTATCGCCCGAACATTGTGGCCCGGAGTTTAAAACAGAAATCGACCACAACCATCGGCGTCATTGTGGCAAATATTCTTCATGCGTTTTCAACGCAGGTCATCCGGGCCATTGAGGATGTGTGTCACGAACATGACTTTCATACAATAGTCTGTAACGCCGATGACGATCCGGAAAAAGAAAAGAATTACATCGAGATGCTGCATGCCAAACAAGTCGATGGGCTCATCATTTTTCCCACCGGGGGAAACACGGCGTTATTCAAACGAATGAAAAAGAGTCAATACCCCTTGGTAATTATGGACCGGCTGCTGGAGGATCTCGCTTTTCCGGCAGTCATCCTGGATAACGAGGCAGCTGCTTCATTGGCCGTTGATCATTTCGTGGACCGGGGCTACCGGAGCATCGGGATCATGACGACATCGATCACGCGCAATATCACGCCCCGGGTTGATCGGATCAAGGGGTACAAAAAGGCGCTCGAAAAGCACGGGATTCCGGTGAAGGATGACTATATCAGGAGTCTGGATCTGCAACATTTCGAAGCGGCGCTTGAAGAGATGCTTTCCCTGCAGGCGCCGCCTCGGGCATTGTTGGCGGGGAATGATCTGGCATTAATGGAAATACTGAAATTCATCAAGAAAAAGTCTTTACGAATCCCAGAAGATGTTGCGCTGATCGGTATTGATGATGTATCTTTTGCCAGCTTCTACAATCCGGCACTGACAGCGGTGTCCCAGCCGGCATTCAAAATGGGCGAAAAAGCGGCAGAACTCCTGATGAAAAAAATCCAGGACGAAAATGGAGCGATTGATGAAGAAGTCCACCGCTTTGAGCCGGAATTGATTGAAAGAGATTCATGTTGAGTAACAGAAACTGATCGGTAATGCGTTGAAAGGGGAGTGGATGCGTTGAAGGATGTCATTACACTGGGTGATGCGATGATTACATTTAACCCGGCGGTGAAAGGGCCAATGAAATATGTCCAGTCGTTTCACCGGAATGTTGGAGGGGCAGAGCTGAATTTTGCCATAGGCTGTGCCCGGCTCGGTTTATCAACCGGATGGATCAGCAGACTCGGAAATGATGAGTTTGGGCGGCATATCCTGAACTTTGTCAGAGGGGAAGGGGTGGACATCTCGGAAGTGAAGCTTGTGGACGGTTACCCGACCTCACTCAATTTCAAGGAAATTATGGAAGACGGCAGTGGGAGAACATTCTATTACCGGGAGAAATCACCGACAGAAACCCTGACTGTGGATTCGTTAAACGAAGAATACATCAGACAGGCGAAGGTTCTTCACGTCACAGGCGTGTTTGCAGCGGTGGATCAGCATAAAAATGTTGAGCTCATTAAAAAAGCGTGTTCGCTGGCGAAAAAACATAACGTTCTGGTGTCGCTCGACCCGAATATACGGCTGAAGCTGTGGAGTAAAGAAGAAGCGAGGACCGCACTGACGACGATTCTACCCGACGTTGATGTGCTATTGACCGGTACAGACGAAGCGGAACTGCTCTTTGGGGTAACGGAGATGGACGACGTTTTGGCCAAGTGCCGTGAATTCGGGATCCGCTACGGGGCTATCAAACTTGGGAGCGACGGTGCTGCCGGTTTTGATCCTGATCAGGTGATCCATAAAGGCGCAGTCAAGCCCAGGAAAGTGGTCGATACCGTGGGGGCAGGCGATGGATTTGATGCCGGGTTTATCTATGGGCTGCTGCAAAACTGGGACCTCGATAAGATCCTCCGGTTTGCGAATACCATCGGGGCGATGGTGGTCAGCGTATCCGGCGATAACGAAGGGCTGCCTTATCTGGAAGATGTTCTTGTTGAGACGGGTGAAAAGAAATTTATCGAGAGGTGACATCATGATTCTTCAATTGGCTTTGGACAGACTTGAACGGGATCAATGCTTTGACCTGCTTGAACAGACGAACCGGCAAATCGACTGGATTGAGGTCGGAACCGGTGTGATTAAAGAGTACGGGATGGCGATTGTCCGGGAGATCAGACAGAAGTACCCGCATCACCGGATCGTGGCGGATATGAAGACGTGTGATGCCGGCGAACACGAAGCAAAACAGGCTTTTGAAGCCGGGGCGGACGTTGTGACGGTCATGGCCTTTGCCGCTGATGCCACCATCACCGCCATGCTCGACGTCGCGAAACAGTATGAAAAAGAAGTGATGGTGGATCTGCTGCAGGTCACCGATCATCGCAGAGTGAGTGAATTAAAACAGCTTGGCGTTACGCTCGTCAGTCTTCATATCGGGAAGGATATGCAACAGGAAGCAGGGCTGACGGTCAGTGCGTTTGACCTTGTGAAGAACGCGGGATTAACCGTCTCGGTTGCAGGAGGCATCAATGCCTCGACCCTTCCTGCGGTCGTCACGCAGGCACCTGATATCGTCATTGTCGGAAGTGCCATCACCGGTGCAGATTCACCGGTGGAGGAAAGCCGGAAACTGAAAGGGATGCTGACATGAAAGAAACCGTAAAAGCAGTGGTCAACGAAGTGAAGGGCGTGTTGGATCAGGTGGATGAACAGCAGGCCATCGCGCTGGGCCGGGAAATCATCAAGGCAAACCGGATTTTCATCACAGGCGAAGGTCGCTCAGGCCTGATGGGTAAAGCTGTTGCGATGCGCCTCGTGCACGCAGGGTTCACAGTCTATGTTACCGGTGAAACAATCACACCGAGTATTCAAAGCGGGGATTTATTACTTGCGATTTCCGGGTCCGGTTCCACTGAAGGCAGCTATCAATATGCGAGGACAGCGAAAAAAATGGACGCCAGGGTGTTCCTGGTGACAACAGCTGAAGAGTCAACCATCGGTGAGGTGAGTGATGGGGTCCTGATTTTTCCAGCGGCGACCAAATTCAGAAAGAGTCATGAACCGGATACGATACAGCCTTTAGGCAATCAATTTGATCAGTCGGTTCACCTTCTGCTGGACGCGGTGATTATTTGGGTGACCCGGCAAACGGCCGGTTCGGAGGATGTCAATCAGCAAATGGCATCGCGGCACGCAAATCTGGAGTGAGAAGGAGGAATTCAGACGATGAACAATGTGGAAGCACTGCAAAAACAGCAGCTGGTTGCAGTTATTCGCGAAGCGAGCGAAGACAACATTATCGATATTGTAAGCGCTTTATCGAAAGGGGGGATTCATGCCGTTGAGATCACTGCGGAAACACGCGGGGTGTCAAAGCTGATCGATCTGGTCGTTACGCATTTCGGAAGGGACGTTTATGTTGGCGCCGGGACAGTCCTTGATGGTGAAACCGCCCGGAGCGTGATTATGGCAGGTGCAAGCTTTGTGGTCTCACCGACCGTGAATTCGGACACGATTCGTATGACAAAACGGTACGGGGTCATCAGTATTCCAGGGGCGTTGACGCCAACGGAAATCCTCACAGCGTATGAGAGCGGCGCGGACATGGTGAAAATTTTTCCGGCAAATGTATTTGGACCGGGCTATGTAAAGAGTTTGAAAGGGCCCTTCCCTACGATTCCGTTCATGGTAACTGGCGGGATTCATTTGGATAATGTTGCTGAGTATTCTGCTAAAGGGGGTGTCGTGATAGGGATTGGGAGTAACCTTGTCAACCCGAACCATCTTCATAATGAAGAAGATTTTGCTGCATTGACGAAGGAAGCCAGACGTTATGTAGAGGCACTGAAAAAGGAATCATGAGTACATTAATCAAATTAAAGGGGTGTAAAGTATGTTGAAAAAAGTAGTAATGATGTTGGTACTTCTTACAGCCATTCTCGTGATTGCCGCATGCGGCAACAACAATGAGGAGGTTGACAACACAGGAGCTGCAGACAACAGCAATGAGGAACAAAACAACAATGATCAAAATGCAGACGCTGAAGCTGATGACGGGGATTCCATCAAAATTATAGCCGCTCATAACCAGACGGACCCGGAAAATCCTTATCAGGATGGTTTACTGGCCTTTAAAGAAGCGGCCGAAAGTGAATCTGGCGGTTCAATTGAAGTCGAAGTCCATGCCGGTACACTCGGAACGGATGAAGCAGAACTGGTGGAGAGCTTACAAGTCGGCGGTGCGGACGTTGTCCTCGTATCCCCAGGGTTCATGAGTAATACAGGCATTCGGGAAATTGACCTCTTTGCATTGCCGTACTTGTTTGAGAGCTACGAGCACTGGGAACAAACGGTCGATGGTGAAGTTGGGGACGAGATTGCCCAGATTGTCCAGGAGGAGTCCGATGATCTGTTTAAGATGATTGGCTACTGGACTGCCGGTGTCAGACACTACTACGGCAAACAGCCGCTGGAGTCAATTGACGATCTGGACGGCATGACGATCCGGACGCAGACGTCAGGTGTTGTCGCGGACTTCTGGAGTCAGACAGGCGCAGTTCCGACTGACGTGGATTGGGGCGAACTGTATCAGGCCCTCCAGCAGAATGTCGTTGACAGTGCAGAAAACGCGTACCCGTATTTCGTGCAGCAAAATCACCATGAGACAGACAATGGCCGCTATACAACGGAAACCGGTCATGACTATACAACACGCTTTCTGTTGATTAACAACGAACGGTTTGAATCGTTCTCAGAAGAGCACCAGGAAATTCTGCTTTCTGCTGCTGAAGCATCAGTAGAAGCGGAGAGACAGGCGCTTTATGAGCAAGAAGATGAGTACAAGCAGATTCTGCTCGATGATGGCGGGGAAGTCAATGAAATTGACCAGACACCATTCATTGAGATTGCTGAACCACTTCAAGATGAAGTAGCGGAAGAAATCGGCGTGACACATCTCCTTGAACAGATCAGGGATATGCGTTAATACCGGGATCGGAAAGAGCGGGGTTCCGCTCTTTCCCCCTTACATAACGGAGAAGTGGACTTTATTGCTGCTATAAGACATACATAACCTGTAAAGTCTACTATGTTTGAAAAGAGGGATATGCATGAGAAAGGCTGTTGCTTGGATTGAAAAAGTTCAACTGATGATTGGTGTCGCGATGCTGGTGATCTTCTTTACGGCCGTGATCATCCAGGTATCCACGCGATTTTTGGGGATTTCTGTGATCTGGACTGGTGATGTGGCCAGGTATTCATTCATCTGGGCGATCTTCATGGGCGCATCCGTTATGATCTACCGTAAGGAACATTTCAAATTTGATTTCCTGTATACGAAGTTTAAAGGAAGGTTAAGGGCTTCGTTAAGTCTCTTTAACGATACGGTCATTTTTCTGTTCAGTTTCGCCTTGTTTTACTATGGCATTGATGCAGTCACAAACTTCTGGAATTATAACTGGGCTTCTCTGAATTTCATGAAGATGGGTTATGTGTGGATTGCGGTTCCGGTCATGGGACTCACGATGATGATCTATATGGCGGAGCATATCGTTGACGACATCAAAGGCTTACTGAAGAAGGAGGCTAAACAATGATCGGATGGTTTTTGATTGCAACCTTTGTGATCCTGATGTTCATCGGTGTGCCCATCGCTTTCGTCATTGGGATCGTGTCCTTCGTCGGAATATTGAATATAGACTATATACCGGAGGTCAGGGTTCCTGTCAGTATGCTGAACGGGTTGAATTCATTCGTGTTGCTGGCAGTCCCGCTCTTTATCCTGACGGCCAATCTGATGAATTCCGGTAAAATTTCTCAAAAACTCATTGATTTTGCATTATCCATTGTCGGTCACATCCGCGGCGGGCTGGCACATGCCAATATCCTTGTGTCCATGATGTTTGCCGGGGTATCCGGAGCCTCACAGGCCGATACGGCAGGTGTGGGGAAAGTCCTGATTCCGAATATGAAAAAACAGGGCTACGATGCCGAAACGTCCGTCGGGATAACGGCAGCCTCTTCAACGGTAGGTGTTATTATCCCCCCGAGTATACCGATGATTATCTTTGCGGGATTAACAAATGTCTCTGTCGGTGCTTTATTCCTTGCAGGGATCATTCCGGGGGTTGCGATTGGTTTAGGGATGATGATCTTCGTCTTTATTCTGTCGATTCGAAGAGGCTATCCGAAGAACCAGAGAGCCTCACTTGTTCATTTTCTGAAACTGTTTGTTCAATCATTTCCCGCGCTTTTGACCCCGGTCATTCTGATCGGCGGGATCATCACCGGTTTTTTCACGGCGACTGAAGCCGCGGCATTTGCTTCGATTTATACTTTGTTGATCTGTTTTTTCGTTTACCGCACTCTGAAAGTCAAAGACCTGTACGGGATTATGGTCGATACGTTAACCCTCAGCTCACTGTCCCTGTTTGCCTTGGCTGCAGCAAGTGCGCTGGGAGAGTTGATGAGTTATTATCAACTGTCTATGATTGCGTCTGAATTCTTCACCAATAACATCGACAGCAGATGGGTGTTCATTCTGATCGTTGTTTTGTTCTTCCTGTTTATCGGGACATTCATGGATGCGATCCCGGCGATGATTCTCTTTATCCCGGTAGTGCTGCCGATTTCCACAGCATTTGGTATCGATCCGATTCTGCTTGGGTTGATTACAATTATTTCGCTCGCTGTCGGTCTTGTGACGCCACCGTATGGTCTGTGCTTGTTACTTGCAGCAAAAATAGGAGACATCTCGATCGAACGTTCATTTATGGCGGTCATCCCGTATATCTTTATCGTACTCTTTGTTCTGTTGTTAATCGTATTATTCCCGGATGTCATGCTGTTTACTGAATAAAATCCATGGTGAAAGGAATCTGATGATATGGTGAAAAAAAAGGTATTGATGGCAGAGGGAAACTTGATGATGGTCAAGGTTGATATTAAAGCCGGGTTTGTAGGCGACATCGATTACCACCCGGAAGAACAACTCTGCTATGTAGAACGGGGAATCATTGAATTTGAATTATCCGGAAAAAAGCGGATGTTGCGGCAGGGAGATGTGCAATACGTCCCCGCCAACGCGAAACACCAGGTGAAAGTCATTGACGACTGCACGCTCCTCGATGTCTTCACCCCCCTTCGAAAAGATCTTTTGTAAGCTTCACTCGGGCGAGTCATGTGACGCATGACTTGCCCGGGTGATTTTTCAGGTTAATAGAGAAGGCGCGGCGATCCGCGCATCGGTTTCCTTTTGCTGATCCTGAATTCTATCATGACAGTGATCATTATGACTTCGATGAATTCAAATTTATCGATTTGAAGTGTCGCAGCATACCATCATCGGGTTAAAAAAGTGAACCTGTGTCAGTGAGGAAGTTGCTGCAGGGATAACTCATTTCCCGGGTGTTCGTGCTCATTACGGATCCGACTTTCTTTGCCATAGTTCTTCACGGCGCTTGTGCGGATCATTGCGTTTACGTCCGTGATTCAAAAGGGGTTCGTCATCGAATACTACTGGTTTGAGCGACTCGCTGCCCTGATTGCCGCTCTTGTGCTCATCAATCAATATTGATTGAGTGACTTAATCGGGATCGGTATCGTGGCCGTGCTGTTTACGAGCCGGTTTATCCGGGGAAAACGACAAAAAGACAGAGAAGCAGTGACCAGTGAAGCATAAAAGAAGCATATAATGAAAACCTGCCGGGATAAGTTCCTGGCAGGTTTTTTGCGTGGGGGGCTTTACATTCCTGATTCGAGAAAGTCGGGGTGTGTGCATTATGATTGGTGTATTCATGCGCGTTTGATTCGAATGATGGATTGAGATGTCATCAGCAAACTGCTTTTCGACCGTCATTAATATTTAAATATTAAAACTCTTCTCAAACGCCTCATAATCCAGATCAAGACGTTCACAGTTCAACTTCAGCCGCTCAAAAAATCGGCAGTCTCCTCATCAACCGGTACATCCCTTTTGAATGAATACAGTTCGATCAGATCCACCAGTTCGTTAAAATACGCCACGCACCCTATAATACCCCAACCGGAAACCATATCAGCTTGAACAGACAAAACCGGCCCGTGATGCCCGGGCCGGTGAATTGGATCCGAAACAAACATTGCTGCTTCAAAAGCGCATTTGACCTGCTGGTCTGCCACTAATCAGGTCAAGGGGAAGTCGTTGTCTTCGGTTCGGCGGTCAACGGCTCCTCCAGTTGTTTGAAGCTGTGGGCGATCAAAAGCTGGACGACGTATTAGAGGCTCATGATAAAGACGGCGGAATGTTCAATATCGGTGATGAACCGGTTCCAGGCGATCAGCGTATCGGAAAAATAAAACAGGATGCTCCCCATAATTACCCAGAGGTTGCCGGTCAGGACAGCGAACAGGACCATCACGGAAATCACGACGATGTAAAAGAGTAGCGCCCCCATCATCACCGTATCCCCTCTTCCCGCAAGGGCTCCCAAAAGCTGTGAAGCGAGGACATAGGAATACAGCGCGATGGGAACAGTGGCAAACCACTTCACCCGTGTCCCCGAAGTCCTGAGCATAAAGCCTGCCAGGTAGAACACATGGCCAAGTAGAAAGATCGCGAGACCCGCTATGAACGAATAGGCAATCACCGCATCGGCCAGAATGCAGACGATGATCCCCGTCATCATCAGCCTGTGAAACGCCGTGCGAAAAGAGCGCTCCGGCAAGCGCAAAAACGCATAAAAGATAATCAGTGCCATCGGAATCACCTTGAACAGCACCTTCACCAGCTGCGGATCTTCCGGGATTAAAAATATATACACCAGACCCGTCAGCACAACCAGTACCGGCAGCACAACATTGAGCCTCTTCTTCATCATATAACCCCCGTTTGTATGTCATTGTCTGTCATAGCTATAAAAGCACATTTATATAAATAAAATCATATTTATATCTATTAAATACAAAAACCCGTATTCAATTCGATAAAATCGACTTATGAAAATCCATGTACAAAATCAAAATAAACCTTTTCAGCGGGAGCGGGTTATGAACGAAATGGAAATGAATACAGATCGGTAAACGATCTGTCAAAGTATCGATCGACTAAGGCTGTTGTCAGCAACTTAATAATCAGCCACAGATCATAATAATTAGCACTAGGAATCACAGCAATTATCCGCTATAATTGTTTACGGAATGGTAACGAACGATGAGTTATCCCAGCTTAAAAGTTTATTGAAATGCGAGGAAAGATATCCTATGGAAGAAACCATTAGTCTAAAAGACATTTATACGACGCTGCGAAAGCGGCTGGTCCTGATCATTGTCATCACAGTGCTTTGTGCAGCGGGAGCCTGGGCCTACTCATCCTATCTCGTGACACCGATGTATTCGTCTTCAGCCCAGCTGTTGGTCAATCACACGGATACGGATTTCGAGAGCCTCTCCTCCGGAGATATCCGGACGAACCGGGACCTCATTGATACATACAGCGTGGTGCTTGTTTCACCACGTATTCTCGAACCCGTAAAGGAAAACCTGGAACTGAACCGCACCACAGGTGCGCTCGGTAATCAGATTCAGGTGACCAGTGAAGGGAACTCCCAAGTGATGCGCATTCAAGTAGAGGACGCCAACCCGGAAAACGCAGCGGTCATCGCCAATGAACTGGGCACGGTTTTTCAACAGGAGATCCCGCAGATTATGAATGTCAACAACGTCTCGATCCTCTCAGAAGCCACACCGGACGCATCACCTGTCAGTCCGAATGTGGAACTCAATTCCACGATTGGTCTTGTGATCGGGCTCATGATTAGTACAGGCTTGGCGTTCCTCCTCGCATTTCTGGATACACGCATCCATACAGAAGAGCATGTGACTAAGGAATTGGGCTTGCCGCTGCTTGCAAGTGTTTCCCACATGGATCAAAAAAACGTGAAAAAAGGACGCAACCTGGTATCGAAAAAAGTGAAGGAGGGTTCGCGATATGGGACGTAAACAGAAAAAACGGGCGCTGAAATCCATAACATCAAAGCCCCAGCTGATTACAGAAACCGATCCCCGCTCTCCGATCGCGGAACAATTCAAAACACTGCGGACAAATATCCAGTTCTCCTCCTACGACCATGCCCTCCAGACGATGGTGATAACATCCTCCTCTCCAGGTGAAGGAAAATCGACCGTCGCTGCCAACCTCGCGGTGGTCTTGGCACAACAGGACAAGAAGGTCCTGATCATTGACGGGGACTTGCGAAAACCGACGGTGCATTATACGTTCCGCATTCCCAATAAAACAGGACTCTCTTCGGTGATTACCGGTCAGGCACTCCTCGATGATGTGATCATTGCCTCGCAAACAGAAAGGGTGCACGTCCTCCCGAGCGGTCCGGTGCCGCCAAACCCCAGTGAAATGCTCTCATCGAACCGCATGGCAATGCTCCTTGATGAAGTGAAGGTGAACTATGACTACATTGTCCTCGACACACCGCCGGTCAATGCCGTGACGGACGCGCAGATTCTCGGCAAGATGTGTGACGGGGTGATCCTGACGCTTCGAAGCGGGGTGACGGAAACCGAGGAAGCGCTTGATGCCAAAAGGGCCCTTGAGGCAACCGGGGCCAAAATCCTGGGTGCCGTGCTGAACGACCTTGCCGTGGAACAGTCTAAATACCACTACTATTACGGAGCGGAATCGTCTTGAGACACGGGCATTTCCTGATTGATCTGCATTGCCACATCCTTCCCGGGATGGACGACGGGCCGCAAACAGCAGAAGCCTTTTGGCGAATGGCGCAGCTTGCGGATGATGAAGGCATCGACTACATCGTGGCCACACCGCACCACCGGACAGAACGCTATGACAACGAACGGGAGCAGATTCTCACAGCAGTGGCCTATTGCAACAGCTTATTGTCTGACAGTGAGCTAGATGTCCGGATTCTCGGCGGGCAGGAGTGCCGGGCGTACCCGGATATGGCGGAAGGTCTGACAGCAGGCGAATTGATGACGGTGAACGATGCGACGTATCAGTTAGTTGAATTTCCCTCGGGGGACGTGCCGGACTATGCGTTTCAGCTCATCTATAATTTGCATATGGAAGGCATTACACCGGTGATTGTTCACCCGGAGCGAAATCGGGTGATTCAGAAGGATCCGGAAATACTAAGGGCGTTAATCATCAATGGGGCAGTAGGGCAGTTAACCGCCGGGGCCCTGACGGGCAACTTCGGCAGAAGGGTCCGCAAATTCTCGGAGCTGCTGATTGAGCACCACCTCGTTCACCTGATTGCATCGGATGCACACGATGTGACGAGGCGCCCCTTTCAATTGAAAGCAGGCTATCAGCAGATTCGCACCTTATACGGGGAGGCGCTTGAAACAGCCTTCCTGGCCAGAGCGGAAGATGTCCTCGTTGGCAGCGGCTTTTATCAGGAGCCTCCGGTAACCCCGGGGAAACGATTCGGATTGCCGTTTCGAAGGGGGTAAATACGCCAGGTTTGTGACGATGGTGCTAAATCACCGGATTCAGCTACATTCTTACAATATTCTATGGTACAATTGGCAGTGCACGAAATAGGTCATTCCTCTTTTGCGAAACACTGCGATCCGCATACGTTGTCACATCTCACCATGAGTGGAAGATGTGATCTTTTCATAT
Source organism: Salisediminibacterium beveridgei (assembly GCF_001721685.1). Lineage (GTDB taxonomy): Bacteria > Bacillota > Bacilli > Bacillales > Salisediminibacteriaceae > Salisediminibacterium > Salisediminibacterium beveridgei. The sequence goes on from NZ_CP012502.1 coordinate 260,098, forward strand.
TTACAGGCAAATGTCGTAACCTGTCGAAACATTCCAGTTAACAACAATCACAAAACGTGTCACGTTTAATAAACCGATCCGGTGATGTCTCCTGACCGCTATCAATGGAAATACTCGGCTTTGCTGCGGGTCTTTGAAAAAAGAGGCCTTAGGTACCATGTGTTACCAATGGTGAAGTGTGAGGACAGGTTGGATGCCTGATTACGAATACATAAGATAAGATTTGTTATTTTTTCGAACAGAGGTGTGTGTGATGAAGAGAGTGAAAAAAGCGATTATTCCAGCGGCGGGTCTTGGAACACGGTTTCTGCCGGCTACGAAAGCGATGCCGAAAGAGATGCTGCCGATTGTCGATAAGCCAACGATTCAGTATATCGTGGAAGAAGCGGTGGCTTCGGGCATAGAAGACATCATCATTGTCACAGGAAAAGGAAAACGGGCGATCGAGGATCACTTCGATCATGCCTTTGAACTTGAAGAGAACCTGAAGGAAAAGGGGAAGACTGAGCTGCTCGAGAAAGTGCAATACGCGTCAGATATGGTGGACATTCATTATATCCGCCAAAAGGACGCCCTCGGTCTCGGCCACGCGATCTGGTGCGCCCGTAAATTCATCGGGAATGAACCGTTTGCGGTACTGTTAGGGGACGACATTGTTCAGTCGGAAGAGCCTTGCCTCAAACAGCTCATGAATCAGTATGATGAAAAAGGAGCTTCAGTGGTCGGTGTGCAGTCGGTCCCCGACGAAGCAACCGAGCGTTACGGCATCGTCGATCCCGAACAGAAGATGAATGGGCGTCTTTACAGCGTCAATCACTTTGTGGAGAAACCTAAGCCAGGCACGGCGCCGTCGAACCTCGCCATCATGGGCCGGTATATCCTGACGCCGGAGATCTTTGACTTTCTCGGGGAGAAAGAGTTCGGTGCAGGCGGCGAGATTCAGCTGACAGATGCCATTGAGAAGCTCAATACTGTGCAGCGGGTTTTTGCCTATGATTTCGAAGGGAAGCGCTTTGACGTTGGCGAGAAGGTCGGTTTTGTCAAAACGACGGTGGAGCTGGCGATGCAGGACGGGGAAATCGCCAAAGAACTGAAGCCGTTTCTTGAAGACCTTCTGGACAGCATAAAAGAAAAGCAATAAAAGAAGAGCCGGGAAAGATATCCGGCTCTTTTATATTATAGTCAGGAGAGTTAATCAAGCAGCCGGTTCTTGATCAGATAATGATTGGAATACATCTTTTCCAGGAACCGGCTCGAACAGCGGACCGAAAAGATCCCGTTCCCACCAAGCTTAATATGAAGATGATTATGTTCAAAATGGCTTCGGCCATTGTCAGATGCGATGTGTTCCACATTAATCCAGATGCAGTCATCGTTCCGGTGACTGTTCATCGGCTGAAGCAGGATCGCTTCCCGTTCACTGATCAAAGCAGGATACAGATACTGTTTCTTCGGGCCAAGGATCTTCGCCATGGAGCGAAGCCGTCCTTTGAAGTCAGATCCGTTATCGAGACAGGCGTCCTCAATCACTTCGAGCGGTTTTCGGCTGTCATAGTGCACACTGTTGTCCGATTCCGTGATTCTGGTTTGATATACCGGGTGGAAATACCTTTCAAAAACAAAGCTTTCTTTTTTGACTTTGTACGGCAAAATTATCTGAGTCATCTTCTAATCTCCTTACTATTCTTTTTTAGAGGCCATGGTCCGAATTCACCTGAAGAAATCGTTTGCATGAATTCAAGAAAAGGGGACTCACCACTGAATAACCAGGAGTGAGTCATTGGATTTCCTGAACGTGAATTATTGAACAAAAGACCTATAGCTTTATCATACCGTAAGATCTGCATTTGGCAAGTATTTTATTCAAAAAATGAATAATAAAAACAATTAACCCATACTTTCGACACGATTCGCCATACGTAATTTACGAATGGCCCCTTTACGCCAGGATTTCACGGTCTCTTTCGAGACCTTGTAATGATCGGCAAGGTCAGCGACGCTGTCGCCGCGGATGATGGCCCCTTCATACCAACAGAGTTCCCGGGGTGTGAGATTCATACTGACACCGTAATCGAACAGTTCCAGCACTTTTAAGGCATCGTCTTCAACAGCAGGAGCAGATTCAGCAATGCTGGAGTGATCTGTCAGGTGATTGTGATGACTCCACTTGTCTTGATCCCTTAAGTAGTTACACATACGTCCGTGAATATAGAGACGTGCATAGGACGGGAATGCGCCCTTGTCTCCGTCAAAGCGCTGCCAGGCGTCAAACAGTGCCAGCATGCCGATATGTTCATACTCATCCCGTTTCCCGGATAAACCGAGTCGATCGATGGTACTGTGAATCAAAGGCATAAAATCAGAAATCACTTCATCAAAGGTCTTTGCGTAAATGTCGTAATGCTCTCTTGTCATCTTGATCAGTCGATTCTGAAAGCCGGCTTTCGTGTATTCCGCGGTAGCTTTACTATAAGCTGAAGAAGAGAAGGTTACGAATCGCCAAAACAGTCATTCTGCTTAAGCGAAATCATCGATTTTGCTATACGAAATTGATGATTCAGATAGACGAAATAAAGGATTTTGGCAGAATTTTAATATATTGATCTACCTTTGAAGTTGAGATGTTAAACTAAAGATGTCCTGAGGGCGTGTTCAAGTATGGAAGAAACTCGTCTCTAATTTTCAGAATGAATTAGATTATTAGTAGTCATTTGGTTGTTCAAAACCAAGTCAGTACTAATGATCTGATGAAAAAAGGAGTGCATTCAACGATGTATATGAAAATAAAACGACTTTCAGATATTGCCCTGTCAGCAGCAGGTCTATTAATTTTATCACCAGTTTTTCTGGGTCTTATTATTGGAATCAAACTCGATTCCAAAGGACCGGTATTATTCAAACAAAAAAGAGTCGGAATCCATAAAAGCTATTTCAATATCTATAAATTCCGTACAATGCGAATTGATACACCTAGAGATACCCCAACCCATTTGTTAGATAATCCTGATCAATACATAACAAAGATGGGCAAATTCTTAAGAAAGACCTCATTAGATGAATTGCCACAGATCTTAAATATCCTTTCTGGGAAGATGAGTATCATCGGTCCAAGGCCAGCGCTTTGGAATCAATATGATCTGATCGCTAAGCGTGATAAATACGGGGCTAACGATATACCTCCGGGATTAACCGGATGGGCGCAGATTAATGGTAGGGATGAACTTCCAATAGACGTGAAAGCTCATTTAGATGGAGAATACGTTAGGAAGCTAGGTTTGATTATGGATCTTAAATGCTTTTTCGGTACATTCATCAGCGTGTTGAAGAGCGACGGTGTCGTTGAAGGGAAAACCTGTCCATCAAATAATAGCGACAACAAGAAAAGGGTTGTGTCAAAACAATGAACGTATTGATAACCGGAAACAATGGATATGTCGGCAATCGATTAAAAAAGTGGTTAAAAAATCGTCACGACTTCAATGTTGATACAGTAGGTGTACGTGATAATGAATGGGAAAAACTTGATTTATCTTTTTATGATGCAATCGTTCATGCGGCAGGCATAGCACATATGAAAGAAACAAAAGAAAACAAGAGTCTGTACTATGAAATCAATCGAGATCTAACAATTAAGCTCGCTCAAAAAGCTAAAAGAGATGGGGTTCCTCATTTTATATTTATGAGCAGTATGAGCGTATATGGTATTGAAACTGGTGTGATTGATCGTAATACTACGCCAAAACCGAAATCAAATTATGGGATTTCAAAACTTGAAGCGGAAAAATCGCTAATGACAATGATTAATAGATCATTTACAGTCTCGATAATTCGACCACCTATGATTTACGGAAAGGACTCGAAAGGGAACTATGCGAAACTATCAATGATAGTAAAGAAGCTACCTATATTCCCAAACATACAAAATGAAAGAAGTATGTTGTTTATTGATAACCTTAACGAGTTTATCGCTTCGATAACTAGGGAGCCAATAAGCGGTTATTTCCATCCGCAAAATGAAAGCTATGTATGTACTACAGATATGGTCAGAGAGATATCAACTATTCATAATAAATCGATACTTTTCACTAAAATATTTAACCCAATCATAAATATTATAAATAACCCGATATTGGATAAGATGTTTGGGAGTTTAATTTACTCAAAAGACATTGATTTGAAAAAGAAACATAATGAATATAATATAATAAGCTTTTCGGAATCAATAAAGTTAACGGAGGAAAAAAAGTGAAGAAAGTTCTTATTTTATCTAACCACCATTCATATACATATAATTTCAGGAAAGAGATCATCCAAGCAATCATAGACGAAGGTTACAAAGTTTACATTGTTCAACCATACGGTGAAAAAGTAGAAAATCTTAAAAAAATGGGTTGTGAATGTATTAATCTATCTCTTGATCGTAGAGGGACCAATATACTCACTGATGCGATTCTATTCAAGAATTATTATAAAATCATGAAAAAGATTAAACCGGATGTAGTACTGACTTACACAGTAAAACCAAATATCTATGGAGGCTTTGCTTCTAGATTGTTAAAGATTCCACATATTCCGAATATCACGGGATTAGGAACAGCAATTGAGAATAAAAGTATCATGCAAAAAATTATGTTTATGATGCATAGAACAGCTCTAAAAAGAAGCTCCTGCATTATGTTTCAAAATGAAGAAAACAAAAAAATATTCGAACGTGAAAAGATTGGCAAAGGTAAATACAGGTTAATTCCTGGCTCCGGAGTTAATATTGAGCATTTTGATCTATTAGATTATCCGAGTCAAAGGAGCACAGAGTTTGTTTTTATATCTAGAATCATGGAGGAAAAAGGAATTGATCAGTATTTAGAAGCCGCAGAATATATAAAGAAAAAGTATCCAGAAACTAAATTTCATATTTGCGGATTTTGTGAAGGTAATTATGAGGATAAGCTACAGCAATTCGAGAAGGACGGGGTAATCAAATATCATGGAATGATAAATGACGTAAGAGAAATATTGAATCATACCCATTGTACTGTTCATCCTACATTCTACCCCGAAGGAATGTCTAATGTATTACTTGAAAGCGCCGCGAGTGGAAGGCCAATAATAACAACAGATAGAAGTGGGTGTAGAGAAATTGTAGATGATGAAGTAAATGGGTATATTGTAGAGCAAGAAAATACTAACGACTTAGTTAATAAAATCGAGAATTTTTTATCGTTGAAACATCAGAAAAAAATGAATATGGGTTTAAGTGGAAGACAAAAAGTAGTAATGGAATTCGATAGAAAGTTTGTTGTTTCAGCTTATATGGAAGAAATATGATAATTTAAGTTTTTATAAAATTAATTAATGAAGGAGTTAATAATGAGTGATACTTTTTTGGTGTCTGTAATTATCCCCACACATAATCGAGAAAGAACGATTATGCGAGCAATAAATAGTGTTTTATCTCAATCTTATCAAACATTTGAGATTATAATAGTCGATGATAATTCAAACGATAACACAGTAGGTTTAGTAAATGAAATAGAGGACAATAGAATAAAAATAATAAAGTTAAGTTCCAACCAGGGTGCAGCAAAAGCTAGAAATATTGGTATAAATGAGTCCTCGGGAGAGTATTTGGCTTTTTTGGATTCCGATGATGAGTGGTTACCCACAAAACTCGATAAGCAGGTAAAGATGTTTGAGAACGCTGATGAAAAAATCGGCCTCATATACTCTTCGATAATAATTGATTTAAAAGGGAGCAGAAATATTGGTATGGTTGCTAAAGCAAGAGGTAATATTTATACCGCTCAGATATACGAAGATCAGGTTTCACCAACCTCAACTTATTTATTGAAAAAAGAGTGTATTGATAAAATTGGTGGTTTTGACGAAAGTTTACCAGCTAGACAAGATTACGATTTTGTAACTAGATTATCCTTGGAATATGATGTTGATTATGTGAAAGATGCACTTGTTATTTTATATCAAGATGAAAATAATAGAATTACAAATAATCTAGAAAAAAGAATATATGGGCATCAACAAGTAGTAGAAAAAATATTAAATAATGTCCCTCTTAATGCTCATAAAAAAAAGAGAGACATAAAAAGTTACCATAAATATTCAATGGGAAAGTATTGTTTGCAAAATAATAATCCAACTATGGGAAAGAAATTATTCTTGGAAAGTATAAAATTAAATCCGCTTAGAATCAAATCTTTAATTTTGTTGATTCTTTGTTATTTCCCTAAAAAAATCCAGGTGCTTTTAATTAAGAGGATAAAATACATCAAAAGAAATATTATTAATTATATTTCGTTGGTATTTGATAAATTCAGATTAAATAATTAAAAATGGTCGCTGATTATGGCCTAATCAGGTGAAAATTCACTGTTTTCGTCTGATGTTATTATTTCCTGTTTTCTCTGGGGATTCAGATTACAATACTCTTGGTCTAGTTACTCTCAAATCAATGTAGTTAATATAACAAGAAAATGGAGGATTTTTGGTATATGAGAAGTAACTCAACGAATTTAAATAAGTTAATTATCAATAATGTATCGCCAACTAAATTGTTATTTTCAATTTGGTTCTTTACTATTTTTATGGCTTCTTTAGCGCCTAGAAGTAGTTATAGTTTATTTGTGTGGGATAGAGTATTTACTTCATCAGGTATAGCATATATTATATTGGGTCTTACAGCCTTTTTAATTGGCGCGTTTATAGTTAATGTATCATGGAAACGGAAACTTATAATAAAACAACCTGATACTCAATCTATAGATGTTCACAAAACATTGGCTTTATTAAAAGTAGTATTTCCAATTGTTACAATCAGTTTTTTTTTAATGTTGTTGGAAACAGTTATCATAGTAGGGGGAGTTGCTAATTTAATTTATCTTATGACTGAGAATTGGCATTACGTTGGTGATGTGTTTAGAGAAACTAAACCTTTTCCAGGGGCCCGATTACTATATAGTGGTGTTATCGCAGTAGGTGTATTTAGTATTTTCCTATTATTTGGTGATTTTTCAGTTAAGAAAAAAGACAAACGAAAGTTGATATTTATATTCTTAATATGCTCACTCATTCTTTTGATAAATCCATTGCTTGTTTCATCTAGAGTTTACTTCCTCACTTTCGTTGTTGCGATTATAATTAATTTAATGTTTTTATTAAAAAAGAAATTTAAAATAATTAAGTTTGTTTTAGTGGGTTCGTTAATAGCTATTGTTTTATGGACAATTCAAGAAACTGTTAGGGTTTATTCTACAGCTCAATTTGATAGAATTGGTGACTCGGTTCTTTATTCTTTTGAGAGACTTTCGTGGTACTTTGCTAACAATCTAGCTAATGTAAATAATTTAGTTGAATATCATATCGATTATCACTACGGCTTAAATCAATTTGGGACATTTCTTGAGTTGTTATTTATAAATGTTGAACTAAACAACATATTACCTCAAGCATACTCGATTCAAGGGACCTGGACAGGCCTAGGAGTACCTTTCACAGATTTTGGTTGGTTTGCTATATTTCAATTAATGTTATTTGGATTTATTTCTCAGTATATCTTTAACAAAGCTAGAGAAGGTACGATATTCGATATTCTGATATACAGTTTTATAGCAGCGGCAATAATAATATCCTTTCAGACCAGCCTTTGGCAAACATATGAGTTTTTATATAATTTAGTATTAATTATTATATTTGGAAAATCATTAAAAAAGGGGGGCAAAATATATGAAAGTGGCAATACTACAAAACCAGCTTAATATAGGTGGTAGGAGTAAAGTTACGGCAGAAGTTATTAGGATATTTAACGATCAAGGGATTGTTCCAGATGTATTCACTTTTAGCGATGATAAAGCAATCCAACAGTTTAAAAATCACTACAGAAAATGTGATTTCGAATTATTTACCAAGTTACCGAAAATTAAGTTTGTGAGAGGATACATTTACCAAGTAGTTCTAATGAACCTGTTTTCTCTTAAATATCTAAAAGAATACGATATGATATACAATTGCAATGATTCAATGTATTTTTTACCTAAAGATATATATAAATTACATTATATTAACTTTCCATTAGAGGAGAACTTTAAGTATACTAATAGGTATAAAAATCCCATTTGGCATTTGTATTTTTTACCTTTAAAGTTTTTATTTCTCTTTAAAAAAAGAAATTTTCAAAACGGTTCGATACTCTGCAATTCAGAATTCACCAAAAAAAAATTAGTGGATTGTTATGGTGATTTATGTGAAAATCCAAAAGTGCTTTATCCGCCAACTATCGATGGAGTGAATAGTATTGTTGATAAGAAAGATCAAGTTGTTAGTGTCGGAGCTATTACCCCAGATAAGGAACAATTAGCACAAATAAAAATCGCAGAGAAAATGCCAGATATTTGTTTTTTTATAATTGGTGCAATAAAATCTAATGCCTATTATCGGGAGTGCAATGATTATATAGCAAGAAATAACATAAAAAATGTAAATATAGTTCATAATGCGGATGATATGACTTTAAAGCAGTATCTATCAGAATCAAAATTTTTCCTCCATACGAAAGTTAATGAACATTTTGGAATTAGTACTGTTGAGTCTTTGGGTTACCAATGTATACCAATTGTTAGTAACTCCGGAGGGCAAAAAGAAATTGTTAAGTACGATGAGCTAAGATTTAATACAATAGACGAAGCTGTTAATAAATTAAAAATTGCAATAGATTCAAAAATCAAGTTTGGCAAGGATCCTTATACATTTGACTATATTAAGAGATTTTACACATCTAATTTTGAGAGGGAAATATTAAAAAAGATAGAAAAAGGTAGAGAGCCGGATGAGACTAATAGTAATTTGTAATAAAAATATAACTGATATGGTTCAAAATGATTATTGTAGTAGGAGGTTATTATGGAGTTAGTATTATTATCAGGTGGTTCAGGAAAAAGATTGTGGCCTTTATCAAATGATGCTCGTTCAAAACAATTTCTTAAAATCCTTAAAAATAGCAATGGAGAACAATGTTCGATGGTGCAAAGAGTGTGGAGACAAATAACTAATGTTAGTTTATCAAACTCAACAATAATCGCTACTAGTAAATCGCAAGTTGATATGATCCAAAATCAATTAGGTGCTGATGTACCACTTATAATAGAACCAGAACGAAGAGATACGTTTCCAGCGATTGCTTTGGCTGCTACGTATCTTTATTCTATTAAAGGGGTTTCTTTAGACGAAGTTGTATCGGTTCTACCAGTTGATCCTTATGTAGAAGATGACTTTTTTCAAAAAATCAAGGAATTAGAAAATGTTATTAAATTAACAAAATCTGATTTAGCATTAATAGGAGTAAAGCCTTCATATCCTTCAGAAAAATATGGATATATTGTACCGGAAAAAGAACTTCAGGGTAATGAATATCTAAAGGTTAGTCACTTCAAGGAAAAACCCAGTCAGGAGCTTGCAAAAAAATTAATTAACGATAACGCACTTTGGAATTCAGGTGTATTTGCTTTTAAATTAGAATATATAATCAACATACTTATGGAACAAGAATTACCTATCCAGTATGATGAACTATTGAATCAATATAATCGTCTTACTAAAAATAGTTTTGATTATGAGGTTGTAGAAAAAGCGGAGCAAATTGTATCAATACCTTATGAAGGTAGTTGGAAAGATCTAGGAACGTGGAACACCCTAACAGAAGAGATGGTTAGTCAAAAGATTGGAAAGGGTATTATTTCTTCTGATTGTAAAAATACTCATCTGATAAATGAATTAGATATTCCAGTAGCAATATTGGGGATGAGTAATGCTCTAATTGCTGTAAGTCCCGATGGAATTCTTGTAACAGATAAAGAAGCTAGTCCTAAAGTTAAAGAGCTAGTTTCTTCGTTTGAACAAAGACCGATGTATGAGGAACGGCGATGGGGGTGGTATCAGGTACTTGACTACACAAAATTTCCGAACGAAAAAGAAGTTTTAACGAAAAAAATTGGAATTGCAGCAGGGAAAAATTTAAGTTACCAACTGCATCATAAAAGAAGTGAGGTATGGACGATTATTTCAGGTGAAGGAGAATATGTTTTAGATGACCAAATAGAAATAATTAAGGCTGGAGATGTCCTTAATATTCCTGTAGGCTCAAAACATGGTATAAAAGCAACTACAGATCTTCAATTTATAGAAGTTCAAACAGGAACAGATATAGTTGAAGAGGATATTGTGCGTATTTACATGACTTGGAAAGAAGTAGAGCAAAATTGCCATACAAATATAAAATAGATTATAGGGGGCCGACATGCTGGTGTTTAAGCAACTTATTTATTGTTTGTTCGGGGAAATTAGATAATGAATATACTAATATCAGGCGCTGCCGGTTTCATCGGTATGTACCTTTCAAAACGATTAATGGAGGAAGGACACCAGGTAGTTGGTGTCGATAACATCAATGATTATTATGACACACAGTTAAAGCAAGACCGTTTAGCCTTGCTCAATGAGTACGGTGCTTTTTCTTTTTATGAAGTGGACCTTGCTGATCGTGCGAGGTTTAATCAAATCTTTCAAGACAATCAGATTGACGTTGTGATCAACCTTGCTGCTCAGGCGGGTGTTCGCTACAGCTTGGAGAATCCGCATGCCTATGTAGATTCCAATCTGGTCGGTTTTGTAAACGTCTTGGAAGCTTGTCGTCACTATGATGTGAACCATCTGATCTATGCGTCATCGAGCTCAGTTTATGGTGCGAATCAGAAGATGCCGTTTGCCACAACCGATGAAGTGAATCACCCGGTCAGTCTCTATGCTGCGACAAAGAAGTCCAATGAGTTAATGGCACATACATACAGTCATTTGTACAATATCCCAACTACGGGATTGCGCTTCTTTACCGTATACGGTCCAATGGGGCGCCCGGATATGGCATACTTCTCTTTTACGAAGAAAATCATTGCCGGTGAAACGATTCAGGTCTTTAATAATGGTGATATGATGCGTGATTTTACATATATTGATGATATTGTCGATGGGATTGTACGTTTACTGGATCATCCTCCGAAGGGCAATCGGGATTTTGACCGTGCGAATCCGACGCCGAACGAGAGCCATGCGCCTTATAAGGTTTATAATATCGGGAATAACCAGCCGGTGAAGCTGATGGACTTTATTCAGACATTGGAAAAGCATTTGGGCATTGAAGCGAAGAAAGAATTCCTGCCGATGCAACCAGGAGATGTAGAAGCAACCTATGCGGATATTGACGAGTTGACGCGGGATACGGGCTTCCAACCAAGGACGACGATCGATGAGGGTCTCAGGAAGTTTGTCTCCTGGTATAAGGCGTATTATCAAATTAAAGAATAGAGACGCTCTCCGGAGGGTCTTTTTGTCTAAATGAAAGGAAGATCAGTCAATGAAAATTACAGTAGCAGGAACGGGCTATGTCGGTTTATCGAATGCGGTATTACTGGCGCAGCATCATGACGTGACAGCGATTGATATCGTGCAAGAGAAGGTCGATATGATTAATAACCGCCAGTCACCGATCGTCGATGAAGAAATAGAGGCATTTTTTGCGAATAAGGAGCTGCATTTAACTGCAACGACGGATCGATCCCAAGCATACGCAGAAGCAGAGTATGTGATCATCTCAACACCGACGAATTACGATCCGGAGCGGAACTATTTCGACACGAGTACCGTTGAAGCGGTGATCACCGACGTGTTGGCGATTAATCCTGATGCGGTGATGGTGATTAAATCCACCGTACCTGTTGGTTACACGGAAGAGATCCGTGAGAAATTCGATACGGAGAACGTGATTTTTTCACCGGAGTTTCTGCGCGAAGGCAGGGCGCTTTATGATAATCTCTATCCATCGCGGATTATCGTCGGGGAAAGATCGAAGCGTGCCGAGGTCTTTGCAGATCTCTTACGTGAAGGCGCGGCGAAAGAAGAGATTGACGTGCTGTACACCGATTCCACGGAGGCCGAGGCGATTAAGCTGTTTGCCAATACGTATCTCGCCATGCGGGTAGCGTTCTTCAATGAACTCGATTCCTATGCGGAGGTACGGAACCTGAACACCCAGCAGATCATTGACGGCATCGGACTCGACCCACGGATTGGCACGCATTACAATAATCCTTCATTCGGGTATGGAGGCTACTGTCTCCCGAAGGATACGAAACAGCTGCTAGCTAACTACGAAGACGTACCGAACAACATCATCGGAGCGATTGTCGATGCGAACCGCACGCGTAAGGATCATGTTGCTGATATGATCCTCCGCCGTAAACCAAAGACCGTTGGCATCTACCGTCTGACGATGAAGACCGATTCCGATAACTTCCGCCAGTCCGCCGTCCAGGGTATTATGAAGCGCCTCAAGGCAAAAGGCGTGGAGGTCATCGTCTTTGAACCGGTATTGACAGAAGAGAGGTTCTACAATTCCCGTGTGGTTAATGACTTTGAGCAGTTCAAGAGAGAATCAGATGTGATCGTGGCAAACCGGCTAAATGAAGAACTGGTGAGTGTGAAGGATAAAGTGTATACGAGGGATTTGTATGCGAGGGATTGAGGGGAAATCATGAAAAAAATTGAATTTATCGGTATTCCAGGAAGCGGTAAGTCTACATTAACAAAAAGACTATGTGAGCTGAATGATTCATTTCTTTCTTTAAGTGATTTTGATCTGCATTATCGATCGCCAATTAGTAAGTTTAAGAAAATCACCTCAGAAAATTTAATAAGAAAGCTGAACAGATTGATAATTAAAAGAGAATTAATACCAACTTTTTCGAAATTAAATGCTGAAAACCCAGACAAATTATTGAAACTTCAAAACTTTTTGGCTGAAATGGATTCAAATGATCGTTATTTCACTTCACAAGTCTTAATGAACGACTATTTTAAACTAGCAGTGATGCATCAGTTTACCGATTTGAGTAGTGAGAGGTATATTGTTTGCGATGAACATTATGCTCATAGATCAGGGAGGATATTTAAGCACCTCAGTAAAAATGATAAACCTAAAATATTAGATGAGTATTTCGAAGTTGTAGGTTATCCGGATGTGGTTATTAAGACAGATTTAAATCCGGATATTGCTTTAAAAAGAATGAGCTCGAGAAAAATAGGGGTCCCATCAGCTTACAAAAGTAAGACTGAAGAAGAGATAAAGCAAACACTTCGCAAATCTGATGAGTACAGCAATTTTCTATATGAATACCTTCTTCAGAAAGGTATTCAAGGATATAGATATAACACCGCAAACAATATATCAAACGAAAAGTTAAAAATAGAAAATGATTTATCTACTTGATTTAACAGCATCGAATTGAGGGATTTTATGAAAAAACTATCAATCGTTATTCCACACTATAACTCAAGTGATTCGCTTGTCCGACTCCTGAATTCAATTCCAGTCAACGATTTTATTGAAATCATAATTGTGGATGACCGCAGTTCCGAAGAACATGTATCAGTATTGAAACAATTAACAGAAGAATTCTTAAATCACCATATCAAGTTGTTTTTCAATGACGTTGGTGAAAAATCTGCAGGAGCTGCAAGAAATATAGGTCTTGAACATGTAACAGGTGAATGGATTCTTTTTGCGGATTCGGATGATTTCTTTACAGAGGGATTTTATGAAGTAATTAGTCAATATTTCGAATCTGATAATGACATTGTTTTCTTTACTCCAACAAGTATTTATAATGATACGAATGAAGTCGCAACAAGACATACAAGCTACGAAGAGCTCGTTCAAAACTATCTGAGCCAGCCTGATTGGTATTCAGAAGCGAGGTTGAGGTATGGCTATGATGTCCCTTGGTCAAAACTGTTTCGTGTATCATTCATCAAAACCCACCTAATTGAATTTGACGAAGTCATTTACTCAAATGATGTTATGTTCTCATTGAAAGCTGGCTTTTATGCAATGGAGTTTGAAGTATCTAAAGATGTGATCTATTGTGTCACAAGAGACAGAGGCAGCCTGACTTCTACGGTGAACGAAGAGACATTCGATATTCGATTAGGTGTTACGATCAGAAAGTATATATTCTTGAGAGAAAACCTTCCCCGAAAAGACTTTGAAAAACTTGAGTTAAGCGGTCGTGGAGCATTGATGGGCGCAAGGCAGTTTGGATTGAAAAAAGTGCTTGGAGTTTATAGGGCATTAAGAAGGCATCGGATAAAAATTATTTCATTAAAGATTTTTAATCCTATGTGGTTCTTGGACAGGTATAAACGAGTTCGTAGCAAAGAAAAAGAGTTAGAAAAGTATAAAATTTAATCGTTGCTTACGAGGTATGAATGCAAATTTAAGGTGTCATGAAGCGGATCTAGGAAAAAGGTGTGGAGGTGGTCGTTTTGAACCTGTATTACCGGATGGTACCTTCTACCACTTCCGTGCGATCAATGACTTTGACAAATTCAAAGAAGAACCAGACATCATGGTGGTGAACCTCCTGTCAGATGATTTTTTCGATGAGGATGAAAAGGCATATACGCGAGAGACTAAAGAATCGAGGGTTGAATATTATGAATTTAAGAAAGGAAAAAGACATATTAGATAGTTGGAAGGATTCGTCTAATAATATACCCGTTGTAACGGTAGCCTGTATTACATATAACCATGAAAGATATATTGAAGACGCAATTTCCAGTTTTCTAATGCAGGAAACAGATTTCCCATTTGAAGTTATAATTCATGATGATGCATCAACTGATAAAACTGCAAAAATAGTAAAAAATTACGCTGAGAAATATCCTAATATAATCAAAACGATACTACAAACTGAAAATCAATACTCTAAAGGTGGTCGAATTGCATGCAGATTCATCTATCCCATTTCTCGAGGGAATTTTGTTGCACTTTGTGAAGGTGATGATTTTTGGACCGATAAGGAGAAATTGCAGATTCAATATAATCTTATGCAGAAGAATGACTCAATATCATTATGTTGTCATACTGCTACAATGACCACTCCAGACAAAAAGCCATTAAAGAAAATAAAACCGCTTTATGAAGAAGGAATTATATTAACAGAAAGATTGATCGAGAGTCCAGGTGGCATACTGGCCACAAATTCAATGTTTTTCAAGAATATATTTAAAAGTGGAATGCCAGATTATTTAATGAAAGCACCAACTGGAGATGTTGCCTTAGGACATGTATTGGCTCTTCATGGGAAAGTCTATTACCTTGATAGGGATATGAGTGTTTACCGTAAAGGAGTAGAAGGGTCTTGGAGTAATAGGTCTAAAGTGTCGTCCATCAAAATAAATCATTTAAAGAAAACTATTGAATCCTTAGAACGCTTAAATGAATATAGTGGTAGAAAGTATCAAAGCAGTATAAAAAAAAGAACTGAAAAAATAGAGTTTGATATAAAAATGATTTTGAAAGATAAATCCTTATTTGCTGATCGTATATTTAAAGAAAAAAGTAATATGGACAAAATTAAAATTATTGGACGTTTTTACTTTCCTCGAACATTATTGAAAATATCAGTGATTAAAAGAAAATTAATCAATAGTAAATTACAATCTGACTGAGGTTTTACCATGACTAGAAATAAAACTATCTCCGGCCTTGTTTGGAGTTTTACTGAACTTCTCTCTAAGCAAGGTCTCACATTAATTATCCAAATCATGCTGGCGAGGCTTCTTTTACCAGAGCATTTCGGTTTGATTGGAATGATCACTATTTTCATTGCCATCTCAACTTCGCTCGTTCAGAGCGGGCTTGATCAGGCGTTGATCCGAGAGAAGAATCCGGGTAAGAGGGATTTTTCAACGGTGTTTTATTTTAATATAGCGGTTTCTGTTGCGCTGTATCTAGTTCTGTTCTTCTCGGCACCCTGGATTGCTGATTTCTTCGGGGAACCTCAGTTAATTGATATACTTAGAGTGTTGATGCTCGTAGTGATCATCAATTCATTGGCCGTAATCCAGCGGGTTATTTTAATTCGTAACATTGATTTTAAAACACAGACCAAAATTACTGTGATTGCGGCAGTGACTTCAGGGGTTATTGCCATTTCAATGGCAGTGGCAGGTTTGGGTGTCTGGAGTCTTGTTGCGCAGCAGGTCAGTATGCAGTTCATGACGATGGTGTTGCTTTGGGTGAGCAGTCAGTGGCGACCTGCACTGGTTTTTGATACCGGGTTATTTAAGAAATATTTTACGTTCGGGTATAAATTACTACTTTCAGGATTAATTGATACCACATATAAGAATATCTATTTCGTGATTATTGGGCGTTTGTATCCGGTCGACCAACTAGGGTACTATACGAATGCTCAGAAATTAAGGGATACGTCCACGCAGTCGATTTCTCAGGCAATTTCAAAAGTGACATATCCAGTTCTAAGTCAGATGCAGGATGATCAGTCCCGTTTGGCGGGTAATTATAAGAAACTGATTCAAATGACGTCGTTTTTGATGTTTCCATTTATGATTGGTCTTATGGTTACAGCACCGCAGTTTATTCCATTTTTACTTGGTGAGCATTGGCAACCGTCAGTAATCTTCTTTCAACTCCTTGCAGTGGCCGGTATGCTGTATCCGATTCATGCATTAAACCTGAATGTGTTGAAAGTGAAAAACCGCTCGGATTTATTTTTATTTTTAGAGATTCTAAAGAAGAGCGTTCTTACGATCCTTCTTGTGAGTGCAGTCGTTTTTGGTGACAGTGTAGAGAGCTTAATTTATGCAGCCATTATCAGTTCGGTTATTGCGCTTGTTATAAACACCTACTACTCAGGTCGGGAAATCCAGTACCCTCTTTGGATGCAACTAAAAGACATGTTGCCTTCACTAAGTGTCGCATCCATTATGGCAGTAATTGTTCATGTCATCGGTGTCAGTTTAACGATACATGTCTTTTTCGTTTTGGTAATTCAGATTACTGTTGGCATTGGCATATATGTGCTGATCGGCTGGGGACTGAAAATGCGTGAGTTTAAGGTAATGCTGGAGCTGTTGAAGAGTCTTAAGAAATCGTGAATGTTAGGAGTGTTTATAGTATGAAGATTAACGTAACCCGTTCCTCAATGCCGTATCTTGAAGAATACATCAATGAAATAAGTGAACTGTGGGATTCGCGATGGTTAACGAATAATGGCGTAAAGCATCAGCAATTTAAATCAGCTCTGTGTGACTACCTTGGTGTGTCAAACACAGAGCTTTTTTGTAATGGCCATCAGGGTCTGGAGATCGCACTTGATGCGATGAATCTCTCAAGAGAAGTGATTACCACACCCTTTACATTCGCTTCAACGACCCATGCAATCGTCAGACAAGGATTAATACCGGTTTTTTGTGACGTGAAAGATGATTGCACCATCGATCCAGATAAAATCGAGTCTTTAATCACTGACAAGACATCTGCGATTGTTGCTGTTCATGTCTACGGGAATATCTGTGACGTGCAATCGATTGAAACAATTGCAAAGAAGCATAATTTGAAAGTCGTCTACGATGCAGCCCATGCCTTTGGTGTTACCGTAAATGGAAGAGGTATCGGCAGTTTCGGGGATGCGTCGATGTTCAGTTTTCATGCGACGAAGGTGTTTCATACCATTGAGGGTGGAGCAGTAACATTCTCTGATGAGAAATTTGGTGAACGAATGAAAGTGCTTCGGAATTTCGGGATTGAGGGTGAAGACGTTACCGAAATAGGAACCAATGCCAAGATGAATGAATTTCAGGCAGCGATGGGACTCTGTAATTTAAGACAGATTGATGAAGAATTTGAGGAGCGAGAGATGGTTTGGAGTAGGTATGTGGAACACTTGTCCGATATACCAGGGATCCAGATAAAAGAGATTAAGGCAGGTTTTACCATTAACTATGCGTATTTTCCAGTCCGATTTACGGATTATAAGTATTCCAGA
The DNA here is from genome assembly GCF_001721685.1 of Salisediminibacterium beveridgei. GTDB lineage: Bacteria > Bacillota > Bacilli > Bacillales > Salisediminibacteriaceae > Salisediminibacterium > Salisediminibacterium beveridgei. The sequence continues at coordinate 278,010 of NZ_CP012502.1, forward strand.
GACGAAGTGATTGAACGATTGAAAATTGAAGGGGTCGGTGCAAGGAAATACTTCTATCCATTGACGAGTGCATTTTCCTGTTACCGGGATCGTTTTGACCCAGGACATACACCCATAGCAGAAGCTGCAGCCAATGAAATATTGACATTACCATTATATGCGGATCTGTCATTGGATGATGTCGACCGTATTTGCAAGATCATTTTAGAATAAAGGCAGGTGTTAGGCATGAAAGGAATCATTTTAGCAGGAGGTACCGGATCGAGACTTTACCCATTGACTAAGTCAGTTTCTAAACAGATCTTACCGATCTATGATAAACCGATGATCTATTATCCGTTGTCTGTTTTAATGCTGGCAGGGATGAAAGAAGTGCTAATTATTTCGACGGAACGGGATTTGCCGGATTTTCAGGAATTACTGGGAGATGGCGGGCACATCGGTATGGAACTGAGCTATCAGGTTCAGGCTGAACCGAAAGGTTTAGCAGATGCGTTTATTTTGGGTGAATCCTTTATTGGAGAAGATCAGGTTGCTCTTATTTTAGGAGATAATATCTTTTACGGTTCCAACTTCAGTAACCAACTGAAAAGAGCTACTTCATTGAAAGAAGGCGGTGTGATATTCGGGTGTCATGTGAACGACCCGAGAGCTTATGGTGTCGTTGAAGTCGATAAGAATCGAAATGCGGTTTCCATTGAAGAAAAGCCGGAAAACCCGAAGTCCTCTTACGCTGTACCGGGGCTTTATTTTTTTGATAATGATGTGATTGACATTGCAAAACAGGTTAAGCCTTCAGCACGAGGTGAGTTGGAAATCACCTCAGTCATAGACCACTATATGAAAGAAGGAAAATTGAAAGTGCAGTTGACCGGGCGTGGACTTGCGTGGTTGGATACAGGTACGCATGAAGCTCTTCTTGAAGCGTCAAACTTTGTTGAAGCGATTCAAAAAAGACAGGGTTTATACATTGCCTGTATTGAGGAAATTGCATTTCGTAAAGGCTATATAAATGCCAATCAGCTGAAAATATTAGCGCAACCTTTATCAAAAACCGACTATGGTGATTATTTAATGGATATTGCCACTACTGAGGGGAGTGTTAGAGTGTGAAGGTATTAGTAACAGGTGGTGCTGGTTTTATAGGAGGTAACCACATTCACTTTTTATTGGAGAATTATGAAGATATTAATGTAACCAATTTGGACTTATTAACTTATGCGGGAGATTTGTCGAAACATGAAAAATACGAAAATGATTCACGGTATACATTTGTGGAAATGGATATTGCAGACCGTGAAGCAGTTCTGGAACTGTTTCAACAGAATGCTTTTGAGTATGTCCTTCATTTTGCAGCGGAAAGTCATGTGGACCGGTCCATTGAAGATCCGAGCGCTTTTGTGAGAACGAATGTCCTGGGAACACAAGTGTTGTTGGATGCAGCGCTTAAAAACAAAGTGAAAAAATTTGTGCATATTTCAACGGATGAGGTCTATGGTGAACTGGAACTCGATGGGGATGATTATTTCACCGAAGAAACCCCACTTCAACCAAACAGTCCATACAGTGCCAGTAAAGCGTCATCGGATTTATTAGTAAGAGCCTATCACGAAACATACGGAATGCCAGTGAATATCACCAGATGCTCCAATAACTATGGCCCCTTTCAGTTTCCTGAAAAACTGATTCCATTAACCATCCAAAAGCTTAGTAATGGAGAAAAAGTGCCAGTTTACGGTGACGGCAGTAACATTCGAGATTGGCTCCATGTCAGTGATCACTGCTCTGCAGTGGACCTCGTGATGCGTGAAGGAGTTGATGGTGAAGTCTATAATATCGGTGGACATAATGAGAAAACTAATCTGGAATTGGTCAAGACGATAATAAAAGAAATGGGTAAGACTGAAGAAAGTATTGAATTCGTGAAAGATCGTTTGGGACATGATAAACGTTATGCAATAGACCCTAAAAAAATTGAAAAATTGGGTTGGAAGTCAAAGTATGAGTTCAATGAGGGTATTAAAAAATTAATTAATTAATTAAATACACCAGTTTAGATATATTTAAATTCAAAATTATAATATATCTGATTAATCAGAATGATATGAAACTCAAATATTTTTAGCTAATCGATAGACATTTTTCACTGAGGATGGATGAATTAAAGTTAGAAAATTAAAAATTGATTAAATCGCGTTTGATTATTGGAATTTAAACTAATGATTTCCAAAGTCATTAAGTATTTTTTGAAATATTCAACTTCTTTATTAGATATTCAAAAGGAATATCTAATAAAGAACAATTTAGTATATCTTTATACTTAATCGCGCTTACCTACCTTTTCGGTTCGGAAATAAAATAAAAAAGGAGTTATGCATATATGAAAAAATTATTATTTCTTGGTGGCTCTATTCAACAAACTCCCGCTTTAAAATATGCAAAAAAAAGGGGATATTATTGTATATTATGCGATTTTTTAAGTGATAATCCAGGAAGAGATTACGCTGATGAATATCATTTAGTCAGTACTACAGATCAAGAAGAAGTTTTAAGAATAGCTAAACAAACTAAAATTGATGGAATTATTGCTTTTGCCTCTGATCCAGCTGCGCCTACAGCAGCTTATGTTGGAAATGAGTTAAACTTACCTTCTAATCCTTATGAATCAGTACGAATATTAACAAAAAAAGATTTATTCAGAAAATTCCTGAAAAAACATGGATTTAATTGCCCGAAAGCTGAGAGTTTTTATTATAAGGAAGAGGCAATAAGAGAACTAGAAAAATTAGAATTTGAATATCCTCTAATGGTTAAGCCAATAGATTCTTCCGGTAGTAAAGGAGTAAATAGAATAAATTCAATCAATGAATTAGATGAAGCTTTTGAATTAGCTCTTGTTAATTCAAAAGAGAAAATTGTAATCATTGAGGAATTTATTGAAATGGGTCATAAACATATGATTGGCGGTGACGGGTTTGTAATTAATGGAGAATTAAAATTTAATGGGTTTTTGAACTGTCATAGAAGTAAAAATCTTAGCCCATATGTACCTATAGGGAAAAGTTATCCATTGTTTTTAGATAATGAGAAAATCAATCTTGCCAAAAAAGAAATTGAAAAAGTACTTAGAATATTAGGAATCACTATGGGTGCACTAAATTTGGAACTCATGTTTGATAAACGAGGTAGATTATATATCATTGAAATTGGCCCTAGAAATGGTGGGAATATGATACCGGATTTATTAGAAATGATTACTGGTGTTAACTTAATTGCTGCAACAGTTGAAGCCGCTTTAGGTAATGAAATTAAAATTATAGATGATATGCCTAATGAAAGTTATTACTCTATATATGTGATACATTCTGCAGAAAAAGGAAATTTAGTTAAGCTTGATTTAAAACAAGAAATTCAAAAAAATATAGTGAAGAACATAATATATAAAGAAATAGGATCAAAAGTTGACATATTTGATGGAGCAAATAAAGCATTAGGAATAATTTTTTTGAAATTTGATAATTTAGAAGAATTGCAAGATAAAATGGATAATATGAATAATTTCGTAGAAGTGGAGGTGTTATAGTAATGAAAGAAGTTGGAGGTTATTTTGAACTTGATAAATTTGTAGAGAATGAATTTCACAAAGACTTGATTGCAGTGAATAATGGACGAAATGCTTTATTATACCTTATGAAAGTAAACAATATAAATAAGATTCACATACCTTATTATCTTTGTGATTCAGTAAGCGATATGTTGAAAAGATATGGTTATAATTTTGAATACTATTTTATAGATTCTAATTTCAAACCTATTTTCAGTAAAGAACTAAATGATGATGAATATTTGTATGTTGTTAATTATTTTGGACAATTATCAGATGAGTATATTGTCTCACTTAAACATAAGTTCAACAAAATAATTATGGATAATACTCATGCTTTTTTTCAAAAACCGATTAAAGGAGTAAATACACTTTATTCTTGCAGGAAGTTTTTTGGAGTCCCGGATGGTGCCTATCTATCGACAGAAATTCTATTGCATGAAAAGCTTGAAAAAGATGTCTCGAAAGATCGTATGACCCATATTCTGGGGAGATATGAAGGGTCTGCTAAAGAATACTACAGTTTTTTTAAAGAAAATGATGCTTCTTTCAAGTATGAAGCATTAAAGTATATGTCAAGACTAACCCGGAATATTCTTGGTGCAATTGACTATAATAAAGTTCAACATACAAGAGATACAAATTTTGAATTTCTTAAAAACTCTCTGAGTGACCAAAATAAAATTAAATTAAATGAACCATTTGGTGCTTTTTGTTATCCTTTGTATTTGGATAATGGTCTTGAAGTTAGAGCTGAACTTGCAAACAAGAATATATATATTCCGACTCTATGGCCTAATGTAATGGAAGATATTTTTGATGATGCTATTGAGTATGAATTTGCTTCAAACATTTTGCCACTTCCTTGTGATCAAAGATATGATGAAAATGACATGGAATACTTGATAAAGGAGGTATTTAAATGTATGAGTTGAGAGAACTCCAAAAAGAGGACATATTAGCAATAAATAATTGGCGTAAAAACATTGAATTGATAGAATGTTTGGGAGCCCCTTTCCGATACATAAATTTAGATGTTGAATATAAGTGGTACGAGAACTATTTGAATAACCGTCAAAGTAATATCAGATGTGCTGTTGTAGAATCAAATAAAAAAGAGATCATCAAAGGGCTAGTTAGTTTAACGAATATTAATTTCATTAATCAATCTGCTGTTTTCCATATAATGATTGGTGATGATGAGAATAGAGGTAAGGGTATTGGTTATTTTGCAACTACAGAGTTATTAAACCATGCTTTTAATGACATTAATTTAAATCGTATTGAATTAACAGTATTAGAAACAAATACAAGAGCAATTCGGTTATATGAAAGAGTGGGGTTTAAAATTGAAGGGACAAAAAGAAATTCAGTTTATAAAAACGGTGAATTTGTAAATATGATTTTAATGGGGATACTAAAAGAAGAATATTTGAAATAGTTCACCTTAGAAACATCATATTTTATATAGTGAATTTTTATTAGTTAATGATATAGTCTCTTAATATCAATATTAAAGTCTATTTCTAATCTTTAAGGTAGTGTCAATAAGTTTGTGTAAAGTATTTAGGGTATCACTCTGTTAAGGGGTGTGGGTTCAGTAAGAGGCTGGGACAAAACCCAGTAAATAAAGAGGCCCACACCAAACGGTGTGGGTTTTCTGTATAGAAGGGTTGATTGTGCAAAAATACAATCGCTTGCCGCGGGCAAGGCTTCTGCTCCTGTGCAGTGCTCGTCGCATGAAGATCTCAGCTAACCGTCGGAAAACCACCGCCGGTGGATCTTCAGCTCTTGCTTTTCCCGCAGGCGTCTCATGTATTTTTGACAATCAACTGCATTGAAAGACCGTCAGGTCTTGATTTTTACATAAAAAAGGATACCTTCGGATTAAGTTAGAACGACCAAGTCATAACAAAACCGGAGGTATCCTTATGTTTATCGATTATAACATGAATCAGCTCGTTTTGCCGATGGATTTATCGCTCAATTACAAAAAAATGATGTCGCTTTTGCAGTGAATGACCTGGTTGAATCGATACCTGAAGAAGCTTTTGAAGCTTTTTATAAAAGTCAGGGTCGCCCTTCTTATCATCCGAAAATGATGATGAAGGTGATTCTGTGTGCGTATACTCAATCCACTTGTTCTGGACGGGAAATTGAAGCCTTATTGCAGGACAGTATTCGAATGATGTGGCTGGCTGTAACCGTCAAGTTAAACTAAACAATTTCTCAAAAATAAGATTCAACACATTTCCACAATTAAGATTAAACAGTTTCTGAATCAAAAATCGTTTTTCGATATTTCATTCTGATGCTATCAGCCTCATTATCAAATCTTAGGATCTCACTCTTATGAAGCAGTCTGTCCAGAATGGCAGTCGTTAATGTCGGATCTCCGAGAAATTTGCCCCATTCACCAGGGCCCTTATTCGATGTCAGGATAAAGGCTGTTTTGTCATACATATCATAGATAAACTGAAAAAATAGCGCTCCCTCCTTCGGTTCAAAAGTCATATACATCACATCGTCAATGATAATCAGGTCCGAAGTGATTATTCGCTTATAACGAGTCGCTGATTTCTTGATGTGATCTTTTGTTTTAAGAATATACATAAGTTGCGGCATTGATGTGAATGAAACCTGCAACCCCTTCGACACTGCGTGGATCCCTAAAGCTACGGACAGATGGGTCTTCCCGGCCCCGGAGGGGCCCATCAAAATCAAGGTGAAGTTGTCATCAACCCAGTGTAATTCTTGAAGGATACTCAGTTCCTTTTTGCCAATGGCATTTTGTTCTTCTAATGCATACGTTTCGAACGTCAACTCTTCAGGGAATTCTGCCCATTTCATGAGCTTTTCAATATTCTTTTTTTCTCTGCATCGAAGTTCATGCTCGAAGACTTCACTGATCAGTTCATGATACGTCCAGGATTTATTCTCTGCCTCACGTAAGAGGTCAGGGAGGGCTTTAGCCGTCTCTGCGAGACGCAGAGATCGGCACTTGTCCTGAAGGTCCTTATAGACATCCATCAGGTCAACCACCTCCTGATAATACGTGGAGATAAGCATCAGGTGACCGTTCAGGCGCTTGTAAACCAGCATACTTTTCATTGCTTTTTGCACGGTTTTTGTTTCCTATGTCATTGCGATCCTGTTCAATGGATATGGACATCGCCACGTCACGATAATCGTTGGCACTGGTTAATTTAAGATCATACACTTTCCTCAGTGCATCCTCGGCTATAGTGGGATGCTCGATCATGACGCGTTTCATCACTTTTAATTGATCGATTATATACCTCGAATATCTGGCCTCAAGCTTGTTTATAAACCAGGTGACCGCCTCCTTATCCGAAAAGAAATCTTCGATTTCACGAATGAGTCCGTCACGTTTTGATCGGTTCTTTATACGATGATCAGGATCGATAACCATGTGGCCCCGTCCTGATGGAATCACGTGTTGACCGATCACTTGCCCGTTCGGCTTCAAACGGATTTGGAGATGATCACCCTCTGTAAAGACATGCTGTTTTTGTCAAAATAAAAGTGCATCCTGATCATAAACTATCTCCTTTGGCATACCTTCGAAATATTGAAATGAACGTTCATGTGCGTGTACCACATCCTCGGTTCGGAATGGTCTGTCCAAACATTCAATATACTTATACCTCGAACAAGACAGGATAAATGCAATGAAAAAGATGCGCTGACGCTTACCATCCTGATCGTTAACGACCGTTTGTCCGAAATCAACTTGTCCCTGTTGGCCCATTGGCAATTCTTCCACCGATCCATAGGGGCGCTCATGCTTCACTTTCGGAATGCTGTATCGATCCCGAAGATCATTCACATAATTCCTTACTGTATTTTCACTCGCATCTCCTCCATCCATACCTGCTTTCTCCTGAAGCCAGTCATAAATCTGCGCTGCGGATAAATCCGGATGTTCATTCAACCACATCACCACTTGATCCTGATACGGATCGAGCTTCTTTCGTCTCTCGTGTAACGATGACAGAAACGCTTCAAATTCATCTGGGTCCATTTTTAAGTAATCGATCACCCTGTTTCTTGAGATTTGTAATTTTGCCGCAATGGCACTTTTGGAGAATCCATCTCTGTATAATCGATGAATATCCACATAAACCATAAAACGATCCACTCCTCATTCCCCCACTTCTGTATGTACTCACTTGAGTATATACAAAATAAAGCGGGCATTTGAAAATAAAATTCCGGCAGTTCGTAAGAACTGTTGAATCTTATTTGGGGAAAACCGTTTAGTCTAATTTATCATTTACACTGGCACAAGGACACGCGCCGACCTACCGGACGATCAATCTACAGCAATCTACAATGTAAAAGAAAAAGTTTATACTCGAGATTTATATGCGAGAGATTAATTGATTTATACAAATAAGCCTGAGAAGTGAAAACTCACTTTTCAGGCTTATTTTGAATGTTGAACAATTTATGTTTCGTAACTTCAAAAAAATCAATCTGAGGACGCAGTTGAAGAATCTGATTTATTCAGACGAAGATGATCTTTCAATCGATTCGAAACACGCTGTCTTTCCTCTTCTGGAACCTCATAATACCAAATACCATTAATTGTTGTACCTGATCCTTCAATTTCCAATGTTTCCGAGTTATGCCGCGATGAGTGGTAATGGTTCATGAGTTTCGTCATACTGTCAAAGTCCAGATTGGTATTGACATTACTGCCAAGACCGTCAAGTATATCTCCAACACGTGTGATGGAACTGAAGCTGGCACCTTCACTGATAATCGCATTCACGACCTGCTGTTGCCGGATATTTCGTCCCATGTCTCCCTGAGGATCACCGCTTCGCATTCGTGTGTATTCGAGGGCTCGGTCACCGTCGAGGCTGACTTCACCTTCAGGGAATGTGTATCCTCCCTGGGAGAAAGAGAAGCTGTTTTCGACATCAACACCACCTACGGCATCGACCATTTCCGTAAAACCGTCCATGTTGACACGGACGACATAGTCGATGGGGATATCCAGGAAGTTTTCGACGGTATCCATCGCCATGTTTGAGCCGCCAAATGCAAATGCATGGTTGATTTTGTCTTGATTGCCTCTGCCGATGATTTCTGTTCGCGTGTCTCGTGGAATCGAGAGCATTTTCATGGAATCGTCGTTAGGGTCTGCTGTGACGACAATGATCGTATCACTTCTGCCGTGTTGCCCCTCTTCGGCGTCTATTCCCAGCAGTAGAAATGATACCGGTTCTTTTTCATTCAGATTTACAGGTGCTGCACGCTTATCGGACTGGTTGCGGTCCAATTCCTCATACATATTCGAATCCACAGTGCTTTCGACTGATTTATAGAGGTTGTAGACATACCCACCGCCAATCAGTAAGAGGATGATGAAGATCCCGCCGGTTAAGGTGAAGAATTTTCTCGTATTTCCCCAGCTTTTCCAGCCTTTATTGCGTTTATCTTGCCGAAAATTTGTCATTTTGCCAATCTCCCCTATATTCATTTCATTATTTATAGTATAGTGGATTGTGAGCAAATAGGCAATCTGTTAATTTGTGAAAACATGGAATTTAAATCGAATGAAATGATATATAACTGTACTATAAGAGGGGGGGAGTAAGATGTCTCAATCAAAAAGAAAAGTGTTTCTGGGGCTGGTGGATTCAATCATTGTGTTATCGGCGATTTTCATCAGCTATTATCTCGTTGTGACGAATACAGACCGGCTGCCAGAAGCCATCCTGGCAAGCTCGGTTGTTCTGTTAATCAGTCATCATATCTTTGCCCATTTCTTCAATTTGTATAATCGCATTTGGGAGTACGCCAGTGTAGGTGAGCTGACTGCGATTATCAAGGCAGTTTCTTTGTCCGTCATTCCTGTCTATATGATGCAGATGATGGTGTTCGATGTGACGTATAACCGGGCGATGCTTGTCACATGGATGCTGCATATCTTGTTGATCGGAGGATCACGCTTTTCCTGGCGGATCTTCAGAGATGAATTCATTCAACAATCCGACATGAAACAGAAAAGAACTTTGATCATTGGCGCCGGGAAAGCGGGCAGTATGGTCGCAAGACAACTCCAGCAAAGTGAAATGTCTGAATTAAAACCTGTGTCCTTCGTGGATGATGATCCGCAAAAAATTAATCTTGAGATCATGGGTATTCCGGTCCTAGGTAAAATTGACTCCCTGCATCAGATCGTCAATGATTATATGATTGAGCATATTGTAATCGCAATACCGTCTTTGCCCCGGGCAGAGTTAAACGGGATCTTTCTGACATGTGCAACGACGAAAGTCAGGACACAAATTATGCCTGCCGTGGAGGATATCATGTCCGGGAAAGTATCGGTCATGCAGATGCGGGATGTTCAGGTGGAGGACTTACTTGGACGGGATCCGGTGGAACTGGATAACCAAAGTATAGGGAAAAAACTTACAGGAAGACGGGTCATGATTACCGGGGCTGGGGGATCCATCGGGTCCGAAGTCTGCCGCCAGGTCAGTTTGTTTCACCCGGATACGGTGATCTTACTTGGACATGGGGAGAACAGCATCTACGCCATCGATATGGAGTTACGCAATCAATTTGGACACATTACATATGAAGCGGTTATCGCAGATGTGCAGGATGAAGAACGCATCAATGACGTCATATCGACTTATTCCCCTGACGTGATCTATCATGCCGCAGCACATAAACATGTTCCGCTAATGGAGAAGAATCCGCATGAGGCGATCAAAAATAATGTCATGGGAACCTTGAATGTATCCAAGGCCGCCGACCGTCACGGTGTATCATCGTTTGTCATGGTGTCCACGGATAAAGCCGTCAAGCCAACGAGCGTGATGGGCGCTACGAAACGGATTGCCGAAATGGTCGTGCAGCATATGGATACCGTCAGTGACACTAAATTCGTAGCGGTTCGGTTTGGTAATGTGCTGGGCAGCCGAGGCAGCGTCATTCCCCTGTTTAAACAACAGATCGAAAATGGTGGTCCGGTGACCGTGACCCACCCGGAGATGACCCGATATTTTATGACGATACCGGAAGCGTCGAGGCTGGTGGTTCAGGCTGGGGCGATTGCTGATGGCGGCGAGACCTTTGTTTTGGATATGGGAAAACCCGTAAAGATAGTCGATCTGGCCAAAAACCTGATCCGGTTATCCGGATTCACCGAAGATGAAATCGAAATCCGTTATACGGGTATGCGACCTGGTGAGAAACTCTTTGAGGAACTTCTAGGAGAAGATGAAGTACACGGGGAACAGATCTATCCGATGATTTACAGAGGAAAGACGCCCCCTGTGAATATTCAGGTGATCAATGAATTAATCGAAGAATTTGATGCAATGTCTACCCAAAAGCTGCGGGTAAGTGTGTTGGACATTGCCCACTTTCGTACGAAACAATTGAGAGCGGTCGGTTCTAAATAAAAGAACGAATTGGAAAGACTGATGAAATGGAGTGTGGACAGTGGAACAAAGAGGGACACAGCAGGAAGAAGAAATCAGTTTGAACGAAATACTCGGTTTGCTTTGGAAGAACTGGCGTTTTATTTTGTTATTAACAGGCGTATTTGTAGTATTAGCATTGGTCATTTCCGCGGTTATGAACACTCAGCGGGATGTGACTACATATTATGAAGTGGAGACCGTCTTCGTTGTCTCGGAGGAAGAGGATTATTCAGATCGACGCGATTTGGCCAGAGAGCTTTCGAAAACCGATTTGATTATTGAAAATGCCATTGAAGAGATGGATTTTGAAGATACCGAAGTGGAAGATGTATGGCCTCATATGGAGGTCGAAAGGGATAGTAATGATATTTCCATCTTCCTGATTTGGCATGATGAACGTGATGGAGTCCAATTTTTAGATGCCATTCGTGATGAAGTGATCGATCTCTTGGATGATGCCACGGATTTTGCACCTTTAGAAGTGAGTCAAGAAGCCGAACTCACCGGGACTACAGAAGTGGATGACCAGCAGGTTAATATTACTCTCAATATGGTAATTGCTTTTGTTTTGGGTATCATGGGTTCTGTTTTTGCCATATTTCTTGTGAATTTCATGAATCCAACGGTTCAAAGTGCCGGTTCACTGGAGAGAAATACTGGTATTCCGGTCTTGGCAGAATTTGAAGATGAGGAAGAAATGCCTCGTTGGAAGAAGTATATTACCATCCGGGGAGTGTAGATATGATTACGAATAAACCGAACCAACAAGAACAGATTCGACTATTACGGTCGAAATTGATTCACCAGGAACATGTTCCAGAGAGGCTTCTCATGACCAGCACCCGAGGCGGTGAAGGGAAGACGACGGTTGCGTCGGCCCTGGGGGCCTCGCTAGCGGCGATCAATTGCAAAACGATCGTTGTCCATGCAGATCTTCGTGAACGTAAGGAAGAAGCTGAAATGGCTCATGAAAAGGGGTTGAGTGACTTCTTATCAGGTAAGCTGTCGAAGGATCAATTAATTAAGCAAGGCGAGGTCGGATCCAACGATGTGATTCATGCAGGCACAGCTACTCCTTTCTCTACAGAGCTATTGGAGGGTGGCGCCTTTCATGATCTGATGGAGGAACTGAAAGAGGCATATGATATGGTGATTGTCGATGGACCTCCGGTGATACAAGTCAGTGACAGTATCCCGCTCATGGCAATCTGTGATGCAGCAGTCCTTGCAGTCGAGCATCAGAAGACGAGAGAAGATGAAGTCTTAGACGTATCAAAACAGCTTCAAAATTATGATGTGAAAGTATTAGGAGCAGTGATGACCAAAGTAAAATCGTTCTGATGTCGACACGTACACGTTGTACATGCGTGTGCGTGTCTTTTCTTCTTATTTGCTCACGATTGAGCAAATGAGAAGCGTAAATAAGCGCGCTCGCCTGAATGTCCTGGCGAGCGCGCTTATTTGTCGTATAACCATGGTGCGTTTTCTAGGTCTTCTGTTTATTGAGACGAACCGATGGGGTTCGAACGGCCGGTCTCTTCATGGGGCAGGTGCCCGGTAGTATGCTTCGGTGGAAAGCGGATTACTGAATCGTGAAGAGCTGTGTCCAGTAGGTATCATCCTTACCGACACCGATATGGGTGTAGCTCCCATTCAAAATATTGCTCTTATGGCCGGCGCTGTCCATCCAGGCCTCAAACACGGCTTCAGGTGAATAGTAACCCATTGCAAGATTTTCACCGCCGGAATAAGGATACCCGAATTCCGCCAGCATGTCTGTCGGTGAGCCGTAAGTTGGTGATTCGTGAGCAAAATAGTCATTGTCATTCATGTCCCGGGACTTCTCCTCGGCAACCTCGCTGATTCCCGTATGAAAGGTCAAAGGAGCGATATCCCTCTCGATGCGGGCTTCGTTGACCAGTAAGAAAACCTCGAATGCGTCACTGTTGATGGCGGACACTTTTCCTTCAATCAAATCATTGTTGCGAAGGGATTCAAAGGAAGCTTCGTTGATGGCCACTTGTCCGCCCAGCACATTGATGGATTGGATCTGGCTGCTGCTGAGATAGTCAAGAATATCTTGAGGTGTGTGATCTGTGTGTGTCAACAGCACCGGTGAATCGAGTTTTGAAGCTGCAGCTGAACCCGTCAATGCATCCGGGAAATCCATACCAGTCGCCGCAAAAGCTTCTGTGGCGTCCGGGTAGTATGTTTTGGCAATCACAGCAGAAGTATCAAAACGGTTCTCACCATATACCCGTTCCGCTTGCGGAAGACTGTCAACGACGTCATCCGTGATAGCGACTTCGCCACCAATCACGGTGGTGGACGAATAGTTCCCCATTGCTGATTCCGTGTCTTCCGGTAATTGATCCGGCATCGTCAAGAGAACAGGAGATCCTTCCTGTGCCGCATAAGGAGCGATGGACAGGGCGTCCGGGAAGGTGGTGCCACTGACGATAAACGCATGATCAGCCTCCAGTTCATCTGCAATCAGCTGAGCGGTTTCAAAGCGGTTGGCACCGCCGATTCTGGTGATCTGTTCAATCCCTTTGTCAGAGAGCTGGTCTTCAATTGTGTCAGGAATGACCTGATCCCCGCCGAGCAAGATCACTTCTTCGGCCTGCAGTTCCAGGATTCTCTCGAGTGTTTCGTCATTGATCTGATTCTGGCCTGTCAATAAAATGGGCGCATCATGCTTGGCAGCCAACGGTGTACCTGCTAATGCATCAGGGAAATTGGTGGATGTGGCCAGGATGACTGTATCGGCCTGATCCCACCCCTCTTTGGAGATTTCAATGGCTGTTTGGAAACGATCTTCTCCTTGAATGCGGTCCAGGTCAATATAAGCGTTACCTGAAACCGACATCGGCAACACGAGCAATAAGAGAAGAAACGACAAAAAGTATGTAACTTTCATGAAACAATCCTTCCTTTCAGTATGTAAAATGAGTCAAGCTCCAGAGTAGATCCGGAGCTTGACTCGAGCATTATAACACAGTCAGATTATCTTTTGTACTCATAAAATACAGAGGTCCAGAATGGTGCTTTAAGGGTTGCATCTGGACGATCGTCATCATAAGCAAATCCTACTCCGACGTGAGTCGCATCTTCATTCATCAGGTTTTCCTTGCTTTGACTCCCGGCCAACCAGTAATCCATTACTTCCTTGGCTGGGTAAAGGCCGTGTTGGGTGTTGACTGAAGCATTTTCAGCTTCGAAGTCAGTGTCTTTCTCCAGAATGTCATCAAACGTATTTTCACTGGATGAAGTATCAAGGAAATCTTTCTCCATCATATACTCGGACCAGAAATCAGCCTTTCCGGTTAATTCCACGTTCAATCTTAACGCGTCAAGTTCCGCGTTTGTGCGCTCGTGGTTGATCAACTGGAACAGATCAAATCCCTGGCTCGTAACTTCAGAAAAGTCACCATCGACAAGCAACAGGTTATTCAACGTTGATTCCACGTCACTATTTAGCGCAACTTCGCCACCGAGAAGGGTGAAGTCTTTGACACCGAACTGATTCATGCTGTTGAGGACGGTCTCATTGACGCGATCAGGCAGCGTCAGGAATACAGGAACCTCTTCTTTTGCAGCCAATACCGATCCGGCAAGGGAATCCGGGAATTCCTGGCCTGTTGCAACATAGACGTCTTTGCCCCAATCGCCCATGAGTCGATCGATCAGCTTACCAGCTGTTTCGTAACGGTTGTCACCAGCAATACGTTCCGTCGTTCCTTTGACTTCATTTTCGGCATTTTTAGAAATCGCTACATCGCCACCGATGACGTAAGTCGCTTCGTTCTCAACCGCGTCAAGAGCTGCGATGGTTTCAGGGTGGAGACGGTCAGGCAATGTCAGGAGTATCGGGTAGCCCTTCTCCGCTGCATAAGGTGCGACAGCAAGGGCGTCCGGGAAGTCCATACCAGTTGCAAGTACTGCACGTTCTGGATCGTTCTCGCTCACTTCAAGCAGTTCAAGTGCGATAAGGTGGGCAGTATGAAAGCGGTTGTCTCCACCAATACGGTCCACTTCGATATCCATATCTTCGATAACCGTTTGGATATCTTCAGATACGGCCAGTTCACCACCGATGATGGTGACATGGTCAGGATCGAGGCGCTCAATTTCAGCTTCTGCAGCAGCATGCAGCGTCGTCGGACCTGTAAGTAAGATTGGAGCATCGAGTTCAGAAGCTAATGGTGTTGCTGCTAGAGCATCAGGGAAAGCCATGCCGGTTGTTAAAACAACATGATCCGCACCATCTTCCCAGCCGGTTTTGGAAACCTCCACTGCCGTTTCAAAACGATTGTCACCAGCAATACGGTTACTTTCTTCGGCGAAAGCAGGACTTGCAAAAAGCGAAATGACCAACAACAGGGACAGGGCAACGAAACTCAACTTACCTTTCAAATTAAAGACCACCTTTCCAGATTTTGTTTTTTTAGTACATATATTATTATAATCTGATTTCAAGGATTTGTCACCTGAATTCGTAAAATTAATCAATCAGTTCCATGATTTCCTCTTTTAGTATCGGTGCCATGGTTTTTACATTTGAGGTAGTCAATTGTGAACGATCCCGGTCATCAGGAACCCGGAGACGACGAAGAAGATAGCCACACCACCGGAAACCCGTTCAAACCAGATGTGATAGATCCCCACTAAGAGGGCTGCAATGCTGCGCAGGCCCTCAAGTTCAGGGATTCGTTTTTTCCTGGTGCTCATGTTTTATGACTCCTTTTGATTATACCATTCGATAAATTCACTCATGCCGAAAAGCAGGTTGAAATACAGGTCGGGTTGATTGCGTGGATCTCGGTAGCGTCTGTGAATCTCAACTTGAACGGCCTCTGTACCAAGCTCGTGATACGTGTAATTGGCAAGTGTCCGGCTGGTGGAGGCACTGAAGGTGTGATTTTCATAGGTTTCATGTATGTTTTGCTTTTGCAGACTGGATTTCAGGTTTTCGATCTTCTCCTGCTCGATCAGTTCACCAAAAGCGGTGCCGAGGTCAATGTCAAATTCGCGCGCAAAGCCGGCGCCGTGCAGATCGATCACCATAGAGATGTCTTTTTGGCTGAGTATGCGCTCCAATTCTTCTTTATAGGGCACATCATGGTAATGGCTCACATCCAATAAAGGTGATTTCACGTAAAGAACATGGACATTCGTATACTCATGCAGCATCAGACCAAGAGCACCGGTGTAGATTTCGGCACTTCTTCCACAGAGAGTTGAACCGTTGAAAGTGACTTCATTACAAGTGTTGTTCATATCTTCTGGTTTTCGGTAGTGAACCACTGAATGGGGAACGGTAACCAGAATCTCCGAATCCCCTTCGAGATAGACAAACCCGGGATCATGATCCGGATCGCCATGATTTTGATTGGCAGAGAAAGTACTTTCGTATTGGAGGACTTCCTGCAAAAAGCCCCCTTCTTCCTTTAAATTCGTCAAGGCATCTTTTTCGAGATTGAAGGTTGGCAGTGATGATAAGGTTTCTTCAAATTGACTGGACACAGCGACTTCTCCTCCTATAATACGAACTCCTTGTATCAGGTGCTTGCCTATGTAATCAGCAATGGAGGGCTGTGAGTCAAATTCAAGCACCCGCTCATGGTGCGTTAAGACGACTTGCCCGCCGGTTTTCGAGGCCAGTGGTGTACTGGTTAATGCATCCGGAAAATCGGTGCCTGTGGCAAAGTATAATTGCCCGCGCCCAGGCGTTAATTCATTGATTACCGCCATCGAGGTTTCGAAGCGGTTTTCACCACTGATGCGTTGCGGACCAGGGAGTGCGTTCAGGACCCGCTCACCAATCACGAGTTCCCCGCCGATGGCGTAAGTCTTCTCTATATTGTTATCGTTCAGATACGATTCGGTTGCCTTCGGAACTTGGTCATCCATCGTAAGCAGGATCGGTGTTTGTGAGTCGGTTGCATACGTCCCGGCTGATAAAGCGTCCGGGAAATCCATCCCATTTGCAATCATCGCTTCCTGGTGGGACGAATCAAGATCGGCTGCGATTTCGGATGCGGTTTCGAAGCGGTTGTCACCGGCAATGCGGTTGGTGTCGAAGCCTTGGCTGTTAATGGTGTCTTCGATGTTCCTGGACAGGGCGACTTCACCACCGAGAAGGATCACGGTGTTAGGAGCGATGCGTTTGATTTCATCCATCACCGAGTCGAGGATCCGGTCACTGGGTGTTAACAGGACAGGGGCGTTGTATTTTTTGGAAAGTGGTGCCCCGGCCAAGGCGTCAGGGAAATCCTCGCCGGTGGCAAGAATGATGTAGTCCGATTCCTGGTCCCAGCCGTTTTTGGAGACCTCGATGGCAGTGTCATACCGGTTTGGTCCCTCTATACGCTCAGGAGTCAGTGCACTGGCGTGAACCGTGGAAAACAGCAGGAGGAACAGCAGCATAAAAAACGGGATGACGACTAATTTACTTTTCAATGTCATGACCTCTTTTCGAATGATTGGATACTGGATGATTCTTTCGCAAACGATTGTTGTGATCGATTAACCAGTTCATAGATTACTTGAAGCGTCGGAATGCGGTTCGTAATCGCTTCATCTTGCAAAGATAGACGACTCTGTTTGAAGAGGGCGGGCAATAATCTCAGCATCATCATACAGGCGACGAGGAAAATCAGCTCGTTTTTCGTATAGTGACGGTTGAGATGACTGTTGTCGTAGTAATAATCAAGGGCAGGCAAGAAGAGATCATTGTTCGAAACGGTAATCGCGTAGGCGGCCAGATCAAAGCCTGCGGGCATTAGGCCACTTGCATCCCAGTCAATGACGATCAATCGATCTCCCTGGTTGAGGATATTGCCTCCATGAAAGTCCCCATGAGAAAAAACGGGGACAGCTTGATCGATGGTGCGAAGAATGGATTCGGCGTGTGCTTCGCCCCATTTGAATAACTGTAAAAGGTCTGGTTCAGCTCTGATGAGCGGATGATCTCTGAATGTTTCGAGACTCTTTTGCAGGACTGTTCGTTTGGAGGTGATATAGCTGTTTCTATCTCTCAATGCCAGAGGGGCAGTTTCCGAATAGTCTTTTACGGGAACCGCATGGATTTGAAGCAACGCATCCATAACATCCTTCATGTAACCGTCATCTCTGTATCTGTATTCCGGCTCTATATAGGCATAGTAATGTACATCATACCGAAGTGTGGACGTATAGCCGTGCAGTGCAGGAACATGATCAGCCAGGTTCTGGGCGAAATGGTGGTAAAACAGAAGGCTCCGTTCGGACGATTCGGAATGTCTGGTGTATAATTTTTCGATGGCAGGTGTCCCGTCGTAGCTCAGAAAGCGTAATCTGGCCCTTTTGTGCCTCATGATACGAATGGACTCAGGATCCGCCCGACCCAACAAATACCGGTGAACGCCAATTCCCAGGGAGTACAGATCACGATTCCCTGTTACCTCGCAGTACTCAAAAAAAAGTGACGGCAATGGCCCCTCATAGCCCCCCTCATGAAAACAGGAGACCCAATCCTTATCTAACTGTTCACATGGCCC
Source organism: Salisediminibacterium beveridgei (assembly GCF_001721685.1). Lineage (GTDB taxonomy): Bacteria > Bacillota > Bacilli > Bacillales > Salisediminibacteriaceae > Salisediminibacterium > Salisediminibacterium beveridgei. The sequence goes on from NZ_CP012502.1 coordinate 296,627, forward strand.
TTCATCGATAGCTTCCTTTGTCCAGTCGAGAAGCACTTGCATATCCCGGGAATACTCGAACAGGGCATGTCTCATATCTGTTTGCATCATTTCAGGCCGGTAGCGGGTGGACAGGTCTTTCAGGAGGTCCGGAGGTGCGGGGCGCTTTTTTTTCAACCGGTACAGTTCGTAAAGTGCTTTTACAGATACGCGCTTTTGCTGTTTCTGATGCGTGAGGGCTGCATCCAAATGAATGAGCGCCTGCTCATACCGGTGGTTTTTCAGATTCAGGTCATGGAGCATGAAGAAGTCTTTCTCGTTCAATACTTGTTGTTCGATCTGATTGGTGATCACTTGTGAAAGCAGCTCAGCTGCATCGAGTTCATGCCCTTGTCTGATATGAAGCCATACGTATTCTTTCAAAATCCGGTTGTCGTTTGGAGACAACCGCTCAGCTTTTTGAAGTACAGCCAAAGCCTGATCGGATTGAGCGGAATTACGGAAAGCACGGGCTTGATGCAAAAGCGTCGTGATTTTCTTGTGACGCATGGTTCGTAAAATTCTTTTGATCAATCGATCACACCTTCCTGCAGTAGTGTTTAAAGGCATCATTGTGTTTATGTATCGAAATCAGATATACAGATCTTATCAAATCAGGTGTTGTCTGTATATATGCAGAAGGAACCGTTTCAACAAAAAAAGCGACCCTTCCTTGGGACGAGGAAGAATCGCTATACCGACCAGTGCGTCGGCACCTATATAATGATAGGGGGGGAGAGATGAAAGTGGTGGATTTCAACTCTTAGCTATCTAATACCCCGATGTCAAAAGTCTAAACCTGGAGTTTACCGATTTTTTAATTTATTAATTTCTTCAACCGTTTTTGGTTCGATAGCGACATCACCACCGAGGATCATATAACGCTGGAACGACCGGCTGGCGATAAATGCTCTCGTCGGAGAAGTGAGATTCTGACTGACCAGGACAAGCGGGCTTTCATTTGCAGCTGCGAGCGCTGCACCGCTCAATCCATCTTCAAACCGGTCGCCACGGGCAACGAACAGTTGATGGTCATGCTGTTTGAAGTATGTCTCATTGATCAGTTTATTGGTTTCGTAACGGTTTGCTCCACTGATTCTGTTGACGTTATAATCTTGCAGTTCACCTTCGACGGCGCTGCTGACTGCGATGTCTCCGCCAATGATCGTGATATCATCAATGTCAGATGAATCGATGAAGGCCTCTGTCGCTGAAGAAAGCCGTTCCGGTTGCGTCAGTAGAATGGGGATCCCATTCTTTCCGGCCTCCGGGGCAATGGAAATCGAATCCGCAAACACACGGTCCGTGACAATGAAGGCTTCGGACGGACTGCTGTTGGTGAACAATTTCGTTGCGATCAGTGTCGCTGTTTCGTAACGGTTCTGCCCGCCTACACGCTCCACGTCGATCTCCATCTGCCGGATGGCTAATTCGACATCGAGTGACACCGCTTCGGCACCACCGAGGATGATGACCTTTTTCGGACGTAAATCACGAAGGACATCTCTGGTTACGTCATTGAGTCTGTCGGGCCTCGTCAAAATCAGCGGTCCATTCTCATGAGCCGCAAGAGGTACACCTGCAAGGGCATCGGCGAATTCATTGTGTCTTGCGAGAACAACCGTATCGGATTGGCTCCATCCTTCCCGGGCGATGGCTGCCGACGTTTCCAGGGCATTTTGGCCAAATAACCGGTCGAACGTCGCCGGTTCTTGTTTGAAATCGATGTATTGGCTGATACCGAATCCGTATTCCCTCGTGGAACGATTGATGGACGTCGGAATGACATAGGATTGGAGACGGTTGCGAATTTGGTGATGGGTGAGGCCGGGAAATTCTTCGAAGAGCAAGGCGCTTAAGGCTGCCACGTGCGGTGTGGCGGCGGAAGTGCCTTTCATCACGGCGTATCGGTTATCCAGGTAAGTGCTGATGATCTGCTCTCCTGGTGCTGAGAACTCCACCTGGTCCCCTGTGGATGAAAAGATGGAACGCTCCATGGATGGATTGGAAGCGCCGACTGCGATGACGTCATCGTATTTGGCCGGATACGTCATCGTATCAAGTGAAGGATCCGTTGTACCGGAATTACCCGCTGCAGCAAAAATGAGCATTCCGTCATTGTAGGCATCCTGCAGGATCCGCTCAAGTGAGCGTATATCCTGTGTGGCACTCAAGCTGAGGTTCAGGACGTCCAATTCCTGATCCATTGCCCATTCAATGCCGGCAATCAGTGAGCTGACATGGCCATTGCCCATCTGATCGAGGGCTTTAATCGAATAGATGGAGACGCCGGGACTGAGCCCGACGACACCAGCCTGATTATCCCGGCCGGCGATGACGCCGGCCACATGGGTCCCGTGTCCATTATCATCATAGTAATCCGCTGTGTACTCTACTGTGGAAATGCCTCCGGATAAGTGAATATCCGGATGCGGTGAAATGCCGGTGTCGATGATCCCCACTTTTACGCCTTGTCCGGTCAGGTCCCTTGATACAGCATCTTCTCGGTTCATCTGGACCATATTCCATAAGGGGTCGTCTATGTAATCGTAGTCATCAAAAACCGATGAGGCCATTTCGGTGAACGAAGAGTCCAGCTGAAATGCAACATCTTGTTCGATGTAGTCGACCATAGGATGATGAAAGAAGGTCTGGATGCTGTCTTCATCTGCGTATACGTGCAGGGTATCAATACGCTCATAATGATTCGCTACGGCAATCTTTTCGTCCTCAAGGAAACCGATGATGGCCTCATCATGATAGGAGAGTAACCACGAATCCGATTGTTCTTCTGCCTGTGCGGGTGCGGCTGAGACGGTCAACCATAGTATGCTGATAACGAATATTAACTTGTGCCAATTCATGAGCATCGCTCCAGTCCCTTGAAATGTAATACTTTTGTCATTTCATTATAATCTAATTGAAATGAATTAGGGGTTTTTTGGGTAAAAAAATTAAAATAGTGGGATATTTGAAGTTTCATTGACATTGAGTTCATTTATTTCATATGATTAGCGTGCAAATATGTTATGATTTAGCTATCTGAACATTTCTAAGGAGTGTAAATTAAAATGAAAATTACGACCGTCGGGTTAGGGTACATCGGCTTACCCACTTCAATTATGTTTGCACGTTTCGGTGTTGATGTATTAGGGGTTGACGTGAATCAGGACATTATTGAATCGTTGGAGAATGGCCGTATTCATATACAGGAACCGGGCCTTCAGGACGCATTGGAAGAAGTGCTCGAAAAGAAAACGTTCCGTGTCAGTTCAAAACCGGAGACGTCGGATGTATTCATCATTGCGGTACCGACACCGAACCAAGATGATCTTCATAAATCCTGTGACCTGTCCATGGTCATCAGTGCTGTCAAAAGCGTGATTCCATACCTGCAAAAAGGGAATACGGTGATCGTAGAATCGACCATTGCCCCGCGGTCCATGGATGATTATGTGAAACCGCTGGTGGAACAGGCAGGTTTCACCCCGGGGGAAGATATCTATCTTGTACACTGTCCGGAGCGGGTGCTGCCGGGTAAAATCATGGATGAGTTGATCTATAACAACAGGATCGTCGGAGGCTTGACAACGGCTTGCACAGAGCACGGGGCCAAAGTCTACGAAACCTTCGTCAAAGGCGAAATCATCAAAACCGATGCAAGAACAGCTGAAATGTCCAAGCTGATGGAAAATACGTTTCGCGATGTGAACATTGCTTTGGCGAACGAATTGGCTAAAATCTGTCATCATTTACATATCAACGTACTCGATGTGATTGAAATGGCCAATAAACACCCCCGGGTGAACCTGCACCAGCCGGGACCAGGCGTTGGCGGCCACTGTCTGGCGGTTGATCCTTATTTCATTATTGCTGAAGCGCCTGAACAGGCAAGGCTCATTAAAGAGGCCCGGGATATCAACTCCTCCATGCCGGCCTATGTGCTGGATGCAGTGAAGCGGATGTTGTCCGGCGATCAGGGTCAGAAAGTGACGGTCCTCGGTCTGACGTATAAGGGGAATGTGGATGACATCCGGGAGAGTCCTGCCATGGACATTTATCATATGCTCTTGGCAGAGCCGGGGATTGAAGTGGTGGCCCATGATCCTCATGTGAAGCAGTCATGGGTGGAAAAGGATCTCGTCAAGTCCCTGACAGGTGCATCACTCGCGCTGGTCCTGACAGATCACGATGAATACAAGAACCTCCAGGAGAAAGATTTTACTGCGATGAAACATAAAAACGTATTTGACGTCAGAAATGTTGTCTCACTTCCTGAAGGTGACGTCAATGTGATGAATTTCGGGAACTTGTCTTTCACAGAAAAGGTTAAACACTAATATATGAAAGATAACAGAATACAGCAGTATTCTGTTATCTTTTTGATTCTACTTCTCAGGAATGTGTAAGTTCATTTAAGGATTGAAGGATAAGTGCGACCAAGACTTTCGCCGCCTGCTTGGTGATAAGCCAGGTCTTCTTTACAATTCAAACAGCCCGTCAAGTTATTTCGTGGAGGGCGGTTGACAACAGCTCATCAAAAAATAGCAGATTAATTGAGGTAGTCGTATGAAAAAAATTTATGCGTTATTATTGGAACAGTATCATAACCGGAGCCGGATCTATAAAATTGCACTCTACCAGATCAAAAGCACCTATTCCAATCATTATCTGGGGCTGTTTTGGAGTGTGCTTCAGCCTGCCATGCAGGTGTTTATCTACTGGCTCATCTTCGGACTTGGCCTCAGGGGAGACCGGGGGGACGTTGAGGGGGTCCCGTTCGTGATGTATCTGATTACCGGTCTGTTTCCTTATTTATTTTTTAATCAATCGGTCAATACCGCATCCAATTCCGTTCTGAGTAAACTCAGCCTGATCACGAAAGTCAGGTTCCCTGCGAGCACACTCATCTCGGTCTCGATCATTCAATCGATGATCAACCTGTTTATCACGACGTCTTTCGTCATCATCATTTCGTTGCTGTTCGGTTACAGCTCACCGGTAAACTATCTGCTGTTTCTATACTTTTTAGTCGCTGCGTTCATGCTCAGTTTTTCCATTTCCTTGTTCATGAGTACGATGATTGTGCTCATTCGCGATTTGAAGAATGTTTTGCAGAACGTACTGCGCATGTTTTTCTTTCTCTCCCCGATCTTCTGGGTAGCGAACGAATCACATGAGGTGCTGGTGACACTGACGAAAGTCAATCCATTGGCCTATCTTGTGGGCATTTACAGAGCCGCCTTCATCTTTGATGAACCATTCTACGGCGGTGTTGCGGACTTTGTTTATTTCTGGAGTCTCGTTATGCTTATTCTTTATTTAGGCGTTCACGTCCACTACCGGTTCAGAAACCGGTTAATCGATTATTTGTAACCAAGGGGAACCGTTATGTATAAAATATTACTGATCAGCCAGAATTTCTACCCGGAGCTCGGAAGTGGGGCGAACCGGCTTAAAAATATTTATAAAGAATTAAACATGATGGGTATGAACGTCAGTGCGCTGACGACTGAACCTTCCTACCCGGAGGCAAAATTATTTGAAGAGGGTAGCCCTTACTGGAATGACCAGGAAATGAATGAAAATGACCATATACATCGTTTGAACACCTTTGTATCGAAGGAAAAAACAGCCTTTTTCTGGCGGATCTTGTATTATACGGAATTGTTTTTGAGGGTCCGTCACTACCTCAGAAAACATCAGCACCACTACGATGTGATTTATGTGACGACGCCGAATATTTTTATGCCCTGGTCCGTCATGGCATCCGGTAAAAAACTGAGGCATAAGAGTCTTTTGGAGGTCAGGGATCTGTGGCCGGACAGTGTTTTCGCTTTGGGGAAATTCACGGGGTTCCCGTTTCGGCAACTGTTGAAAAAAGCGGAAACAAACATGTATGAATATTTCGCTGCCATCGTTGTCAATAACCGCTCCTTTGCCCATCACATTCAATCAGTGACGGATGAGGCACCGGAGATCACCTATGTTCCGAATTCGCTGGTGAAAGAAGAAATGCAATACAGCGAGGACCGTCCCTATTCGGTTATCTATTCGGGAAATGCAGGCTACGCGCAGGACATTGACCTGCTTTGTGAGGTCTGTACGAAACTCAAAAATCACGGCGTGGATGTGACACTGATCCCGTATGGCGTGCATGCCAAAGCGCTCAAAACACGTCTTCAAGAGGAACAGTTCGCCAATGTGACGGTGCTTGATCATATGACCCGTGAAGAGAGCCTGAACGAGATGGCAAAACATCACGTGTCCCTTTCCATCATGAACCAGCAGGACGTCTTTATGAATGTGCTGCCAGGCAAGATCATTGATTCATTTGGTGCAGGGGTTCCTGTGGTGACGAATCTTGCCGGCGAAACGGCACACATCATCGAGTCCAACAAAGCCGGTTTTAGTATGGAAAATGCAGGATCTGAGGAAATAACAGAAGCGATCCTGACGATTTTAAGAGAACCCGAGGTGTATCAGAAACATGCCTTTAAACTGGCGGAATCCTTTACGTGGGAAAAAAATGCGGAAGATTTGATTCGTGTCATCAGAGGAGTGAATACTAGACATGGTTGAACTGTTGAAAAATATGGCCTATGCGAGAAAGTACTTTTTCCTTGAAGATCAGGAACACCCGGTGTATCACGAAGAAGATCCATCGGACGTGCTCTCGGAAATGCCTGGTTTACGTTTGAAATTTGTTGAAAGCATCAAGGTGGACCCGGCCGACAATGAGCGCCATTTAATGGCGCTGAATGGGGCGGTGGTGGGCTGGACCCGTTTTGAGAAGTCTCTCAGGGCGTATCGGAAACGGCCGGAAAAAGTCATCATTCATGAAGCCGACTGGTCTGACACGTCGCTGTTGTTCCCTGTGAAGGCTTTGTCCCTTGAGGAATTAACGAGCAGGGAATTGGTATCCATGTATGTTGCCATAATCCAGAACGAAATTTATGAGGCGATCTTTTCAGGCGAGCAGTTTATCGCCTGGATTCAGAGGTCATCGCTCATCAGAAATACGCAAGAGGAAAAAACGGGGCTGAACATGGACATGATTGCAGGACAGGATGCCCTGCTGGCCATAGAGGAAGAACGGCATCGATCATCGCAGATTATCGTCGATCTGACGAACAAAGTACTTGAACAAAATCAGGCGCTGCAAAAATTGCAGCGGATCAACGATAGCCTGGAAAACAAGTACCAGAATTTGAGGGCTTCAAAGCTTGGGAAACTTCAGATCAAATACTGGGAATTCAAAAGAAGGTGAACTGATGAGTAATGAACATGATGAATTTATCGAATCGCTGAAAAACAGTAAAAAAACCATCCAGGAAGATTATCTGCGGGGGCTTGCTTCGTATTCGAAACTCTCCTTCAGAAAATACACGTCCAACTACTATGAACAGTATCAGCTAAAGGGAAAAGTGAATTTCAAAAGCAATATGGCGAAAGCGTTTGACAAACACAAGGATGAATTTTCGGTAAACGGTTCAAAGGTTTATCAACAATTTGATCTCAAGATCGGATTGATCTGTGATGAATTTTTATACCACGCCTTGAAGAATACAGCAGATGTTCGCTATATTCCACGCGGTGCGAACCTGATTGACTATCATGACCTTGATTTTGTCGTCATCGTCAGCGCGTGGAAGGGTGTGGATTTATCCTGGAAAGGCTTGGGCAATCCTGAATCACAGACGCGCCAGGACATGTATGAGCTGATGGATTATTTCAAGGCCCGGGACATTCCGGTGATCTACTATTCAAAGGAAGACCCGGTCAACTTTGAGATCTTTGCAGAGATGAGCCTGAGAGCGGACTTTATTTTCACGTCGGCGGAGGAATCCGTAGCGGATTACCAGGAGCTTACGGGCCATGACCGGATCAGCGTGATGGATTTTGCGGTCAATCCCGCCTATCATAATCCGGTGGGCACCCGCACAAACGAAGCAAAGCAACGGAAAGATGAAGTGGTATTTGCCGGTTCCTGGTATGAAAAATACCCGGTTCGTCAGCAAGAGACCCGCATGATTTTTGATGGGGTTCTTGAAGCGGGGAAGGCGTTGACGATCATCGACCGTAATATGAATTTAAATGTGTCGAAATACCGTTTTCCGGCAAAATACATTCCCTGCATCAGTGAAGGGATGGCGCACGAAGAACTGCAGCGTGTGCATAAGTTCATTCCCTGGGCAGTCAACATGAATTCCGTCAAGTACAGTAATACCATGTTTGCCAACAGAATTTATGAGTTGCAGGCGTTCGGAAATCTGATCATCTCAAACTACAGCCTCGGTGTGAATAATAAGTTCCCGAATGTCTTTATGGCGCATGCGAAAGATGATGTCATCCGGATACTGAACGGTTATCCTGAAAAACATCTGATGGAATTGAGGGCAAAAGGCATTCGTCAGGTGATGCTCAATGAAACGAGCTACCACAGGATCGCAAAGATCAGTGAAACGGCAGGCTTGAAGCAAACACTGCCGAATCCGAAAATCGGAGTGATATTGGAGGAAGAGAGCCCTGAATTGCTGGTCTGTTTTGAGCAGCAAAGGTATTCGAACCTGGTGAGAATTGATTCAGTGCAGGATGTCGTCGAGAACCCTGAAATTGATTTTTACACACGTTTTTCCAAAGCGTTTCATTACGAATCTGCTTATGTGGAGGATTTATTGTCAGCATTCGCCTATACGGATGTCGATTTTGTCACGAAAGAAGATACCTTTTTTGTTCATACGTATGTGACAAAGGCCAAGAATGATGAATTGACCCTGTATCATCGCGACGCGTTGACGAAGAAGAAACTGCAAGGGTATTTACTGGATTATGCTCAAGTCGCGTATCATAAGTCTCTTAAAGTCAAACAACCGCAAAATCCGGAACTGAGCATTATCATTCCGGTTTATAACAATGGCCGGTACCTCGAGGATAAGTGCATCAACTCCTTGATCCGTTCATCGATGTTTCATCAGATGGAGCTGATCATTGTGGACGACGGAAGTACTTGTGAAGAAACGAAAATGATCCTCAATGAACTGCAAAGAAAATACAATCATATTCGATTTCACCGGTTTGATGCACCAAGTGGCAGTGCTTCCCGCCCAAGAAACAAAGGGATGTCGCTCGCTACAGCGCCGTACCTGACATTTCTCGATCCGGACAACGAAGCGACGGGTGATGGCTACAGCGAACTGCTAAAAGCGCTGAAAAACGATAAAAAAGCGGACATGATCGTCGGCAACGTCATCAAGGAAAACGATCAGAAGAAAAGCATTTTCCAGTTCTGGGGGTATATCAAGCATTTCAGTGATGATCCCGAGGCAGTGAAAGATCCGGTTGCATTTCTGAAAGCGAGTAACTTGAAATCTCACAGTATCCAGGCGGTCATCGTGAAGAAGCACATCATAGATGATCATCAGCTGACCATGGTCGATGGGGCCATTGGCCAGGACACGCTGTTCTTCCATGAGCTGCTCGTTCATTCCAGGAAGACGATCGCGTTGGATCTGCCGATTCATGTGTATTATGCGGGCGTTCAGAATTCCGTGACGAACACGATCAGCGCGGGCTTTTACCGGAAATATGCGTTGCTTGAAAAAGAACGCATTCAATTTCTGAACAAACATCAGCTGATGGACACGTATTTAGAAGACCGGTTCAGTTATTATTTCAGGAACTGGTATTTGGAGAAGCTGAAAAAAGTGAAGCCTGAAGAACGGAATGAAGCGATTGATGTACTGATGGAGATCTTTGAGCTTTACCGTCCAATGCTGACAGACCATCATCAGGAAATCATCGGTATCATGGATAATTTGAAAGAAAATGATCACAGTGCAGGAGAGAAGTTATGAAAAAAGTAACGATGTTTGTATGGAACCACTTTACGAACGATGCAAGAGTGATGCGCGAAGGAACGGCTTTATCGGCTCTCGGTTATCAGACGGAACTGATCGCGATTGATGACCCGACAGATGATACGGTGCATCCATATGAGACAATAGATGACGGGTTTTCCGTCACGAGAGTTCAGCGTTATCCGGGACTTCTTCAGCTGATGTCCAGGAGGAGAAGACGTGCGGCGGCTGTGTTACTCGTCTGGCTGCTGGTTGCTCTTGTTGCAGGGGTTTCTTACCATCCGGTACTGGGGATTGCCCTGGCGCTGCCTGCTTTGCTCCTGGCTGTTGCGGTGAAGCAGGTGTTGTTTCGTGTTATCTGGATCCGGCTTGCGATTATCATGCGAATGATAAGGAGAGGCTGGCAGACGGATGCAGATGTGTATCACAGCCATGATCTGAATACCTTGATTCAAGGGACCGTATGCGCCAAATGCCGCTTTAAAAAACGTAAATTAATTTATGATTCTCACGAAGTACAGACGAGCAGAACGGGTTATAATACGCCCTGGTTCGGCCGTTATGAACGCTTCTTGCTTCGTTTTACCGACGAGGTGATTGTGGAAAATCATACGAGGGCAAAACGGCATGAGGAGCTGTATGGGTACTATCCTAAAACCCTTTATAATTATTCGTCTGCGATTGATATTTCTGACTACGATGACGTGGATTTATACGAACGACTGTCGATTCCAAAAGCGCATACGATCTTGCTCTATCAGGGCGGTGTACAGGAAGGACGGGGCCTCGAACTCCTGGTGAAGGCGATGAAAAATGTTGACGGGGCAACATTGGTGATGATGGGAGAAGGAAAAATCAAAGAATCACTGATGGAGATGACAACAGAGCTCGGTCTCAATGACCGGATAAAATTTCATCCCAAGGTTCCCCTGATGTCGCTGCCTAGTTATACGAAGCAAGGCTACGTTGGATTTCAGGTGCTTCAAAACATTTGCTTTAATCATTATTCAGCTTCTTCAAATAAGCTGTTTGAATACATCATGGCTCACGTGCCGGTGATCGCCTGCAACTTCCCTGAAATCAAAAAGGTGGTCGAAGAAGAAGAGGTCGGTCTCGTTGTGGATTCCCATTCATTGGAAGAGATCACAGCAGCGATCCGATTTGTCCTGGACCACCCGGAAAAGCGCGACGAATGGAGCCAAAACTGTCGAACGGCGAAGTTGAAATACAATTGGGATGTGGAGAAAGATAAGCTGAAGCAGGTGTACGATGCGATCCTGGGAGTGAGCCATCATGTTGTTTAAAGAGCCATTGCAGAAAAAGTTTTCACAGATTCCTGAAAAGGCGATTCTGATGCCTGTTCCGACCAAAAAAACGTCTGTACCGGTCGCCGATGAAGCTTTGAAAAAAAGTTGGGACCTGGCTCGTAAATTTGATAAAGTCGATGTGTCAAAAGGTATCCCGTGGAATCTCGAACCTGCCGGGCAAGGAAGAACGTTAATGCTTTACATGCAGAGTCTGAAGATTGTCAATCATTTGATTAATGCCTATATCCTCACATCGAAGGCAGAGTATCTCGAAGAGGCAAAGGCGATTATCTTGCAGTGGATCAAATATGATAAAAAAAAGCAGCATAACGAAATGACGTGGGTGGATCACGCAACGGCAAACCGCTTTCAAAATCTGATGGCTTTTTTGAAATACGGGTCACATATATTGAATCATCGAGAAAGAAAGCAGTTGGACCGACTCGTTTCGCGTCACCTGTCTTTTTTGAAGGATGGGGCCAATCATCGCCTTCATAACCACGGGTTAATGATGGATCAGGCAATACTTGTCTACGGATTTGCATTTAACAGTGATGAAGATGTGCAATTTGCAATCAACCGGATCAAAGTGTATTTCTTTTTCGTCTTTTCACAAAAAGGTACACACCTGGAAAACTCTCCTCAATACCATAAATTGGTTTGCAATCTGTTTGAAAACATCGAGACGTATTTGTCGTCGTTTAATCAGTCACTGGGCGAACCTATCGTATCCATGATAAAGAGGAAGAATGAATACCTGCTTGCTTTGAAAACAGAAGGGGGAGACATTCCTGAGATTGGGGATTCTGCTGCGAGTTTATTGGATGTGAAAAAGGTAAAAGATGAACGGTTCGGTGATTTCATTGATTGGGATGCAGGTATTTGTATTTTGAAGCAAAGACAACATGAAATAGAGAACCAGCTGGTTTTCATCTCAGGATACAGTACGATCACTCATAAGCATTATGATGACCTGTCTATCATTTTGAATTATGATGGAGAGAGTATTCTGCGGGATCCTGGGAAATACAACTATAGTATTTCTCCAGAGCGGCGCTATGTGAAATCAGCAAAAGCGCACAGCGGTCTCTATTTCGATGCGTATCCATACAAATTGGATCATGCAAATCGCTACCTGCAGAAAGTGAGATTAACCAAGTATGATCCAACAGCTGATTTTGTTCTTGTGGAAGGGATCAATGAGTCCTATGAAGATGCTTCGTGGACGAAGAGGCTTGTGGTTAAATTCTTAAACCATCCGATCTATGTGGTCTTTGATCAGGTTCACGCCGTGGAGGAACAGCGTGTGGTATCGAATTTCAATCTTGATCACCGTATCGGCGTTGTGAAACAGGCGGATGGAAGAGTATTGCTCACTTCAGCAAAAGGGCATCCGTTCTGCCTGAAGGAATGGACTGGAGCTTGTCTTACCGAGGTGAACGAAGGGAATTTGGATGAGCCAAAGGCAGTGAATTCGTTAAAAGTGAATGAATTAGTGCCTACTCATCAGGTTCAGTTTACCCGTGATGCCGTCATCGGGGATCATCATCGCATCATCAGTCTCGAAACCGGTGATGTCAAGGTCACTGAGATTAGCAGGGTGAACAGTGTATTACGTATTCAATTAAGTAATGGTTCGACTTATGAACTATATACTTGAGCAATGAAGGGACTGACGACAATGCATAAGGTGAAATTAAAGCACGTATCAAAATATTATGACACCAATGCCGAAAAAATCAGACAAAGTCCGGTCTCTTTTTGCAGTGACTGAAAAAGAGAAAGAGAAGGTGTTTTATGCTTTGAATAACATTTCCTTCAAGGTAAACCCTGGCGATTCGGTTGGGTTGATCGGATTAAACGGTTCGGGGAAATCAACGCTGTCCAATTTGATTGCAGAGGTGACGCAGCCCTCAGGAGGGATCGTAGAGGTTCATGGCACCCCTTCCCTGATCGCCATTTCCGCAGGTCTGGATCAGGAACTGACAGGTGCTGAAAACATCCGGTTGAAATGCCTCATGCACGGACTGAGCAGTGAGGAAATCGAAGCGAGATTTGATGACATCGTTGCGTTTTCCGAATTGAATTCATTCATCAATCAACCGATCAAAAATTACTCCAGTGGGATGAAAGCGAAACTGGGATTCTCAATCGCGGTGCATACAGATCCGGATATTCTGATCATTGATGAGGCACTGTCGGTTGGCGATGAAACGTTTTCAAACAAATGCCTTCTAAAAATTGAGGAGTTTCAACATGCACAAAAGACCATTTTTTTCGTCAGTCATTCACCAAGTCAAATCCGTAAAATGTGCAATAAAGTCGCCTGGATCCACTTTGGGGAATTAAAAGCGTTTGGCCGGACCAATAAAGTGATTCAGGAATACAGGGAATTTATCGATCACTATAATGAGCTACCGAAGGAACAGCAATTGGCGTATCGAAACGAGATGATACAAGGACAGGTTCAGGAGTTGAAACGGGAAAAAGGTAAAGGTTACACAAGACCGCTGATCCGGTATATCCCGCTGAGTTTGCTGGTGGTTATTTTTGGGATATCGCTTTATTTCCAAATCGTGAACTGATTGATAAAGGAGCCATTTATGTATGAAAATGTCGGTGATCGAAACACAGCTTAAAGAAGAGGCGATTCAAGATCTGGAAGAGAAATGCCAGAGGCTTGAAAGTGAACTGAGGTATAGAGAGACAGAAATCGCCTACCTTCGAGAGGAGAAAAAGCAGGTTTCCTCAAACTGGATTGGACGAACGTTATTCAAGATGGCAGAGAAAGCAGTAAGGAGCTGAACATCATGTATTACGCAGGAATGTGGCCGATCTCCCCGTCAATACAACATGGTTTTCACATCAATGGAAATGAAATCCTGATTCAATCTGCCGTGAAGGATTGTGAAGTTCTGTTTTATGCTTTTGCGTACGATGAGCAAGCCGGCTGGCTTTACGCGAAAGACCAAAGCCTGGTCATGCACGCGGAAGTGGAAGTGGATGCAGGAACAGCGGTATTCACAGTGGAAACAAAAGATGATCAGGGAAATGTGTCTTCTTCGGAGTATGCAGGTGAAGGAAAACAGGTTGTTCAGCTTTCAGAAACCGACCGTTATTACCGCATCCGGTTGTCATTAAAACAAGTGACTGTATGTAAAGTCAACCATTTGGCAATTAATGGGAGGTTCATCCTGTCGACGGAAGACGTGCATCATCTGGATACGGGAAATGGGTTCACCTTACACAATGCCCAAAAATGCAAAAACTGTGTGCTCGATGACAAAGGGTTCAGGATCGAAAGTAAGCCGGACGAACGCGGTGCGAGGATGATGGAGTTCCAAACCGGGATCGATCCGTCTGAGGTGCTCGGGAAGCTGCTGAAAATCCGGATGGAGACGGATTCCTGTGAGGTCAGTGTGCATGTGTTTGGTTATCACGATGATCAGCTGGTGGAGAAAAAAAAATTCATTGAATCAGCTGTGGTGGACTTCGAGCAGGACGTAGACAGACTGAGAGTCCTCCTCGCCGTTCAGGGCAGTGGCCGTGTGATTATTAACGAGTGGATGATTGGTGACTATGCACTATGGTCTCCGGTTACGATGTTTCCCTATTCCATTGCAGAAAACAGCCTGGTCGAATCAAATCACCCGCTTTTTGCGCTGAGCCAGTACGCGGTGGATCAAATCTATCCGCACTTCATTCCCGTCAAATCAGTCAAGTTTGATCCGGTCAATGACAGGATTCGCTTATGTTCGAAGCTGCATACATGCGATGATGCAAACGTCAGCCTTTATGTATCCTGGGTGAATATCCAGGGGATTCGAGAGATTTATCACTACCCGGTCAACCGGCAACTCTGTGTGCAGATTCCTGAATGGGTCAAACTGATTGAAGCCGGGTACAGAGTGGAAAGTCACGGATGGATCAACTTCCAGACGCTTGAACTTACGCCTTTGAATGAGATTGAAGAACCCTATCCATTAGCGGTGGCCTCTCTCAAAGAGAAAGAACAGGTACTTTTACCGGATAATGGTTTTGCTGCATCGGATCTGACGGTTTGTCATTTGACGACTGAGGAGCAGAGCAAATCAGAAAACCGTTTGTGTCGGATTGATCATGCCAATGCATACTATGGTATTCACGATCAAAAACCGGATGTGATTGTTGTCGATGAGCATTTATTTTCTCAGCAAGGCATGTATGGACAGTTTACGGAAAGGCTCTCCTATTTAATGCATGCATTCCCGACAGTGTGGTGGGTGATGGACGTATCTTCAGCAACTGCCTACGCCATGAACTGGTTCAAAGACCAATTCATGATGGTTGACCTGTTGGTCTCTACACGAAAGCTTGCAAGTTCACATGTCATCGCTTTTGGTGATAAGCTGTCGCGGATTGACGGGCACTCGCCGGCGAAGACTCAAATATGCCAGGCGCTGGGCTTTTACCTGGATGAAAAAAAGGAACCGGTCAACCGTTTATATACGGAGGTAACTTCACTTGAAGAATTGACGCTGCTGCTTTCATATGTGAAGAATGAGAACCCGGACACCTTGTGGCGGATCGTCGTCGACTTTCCGGTTGATGTTGAAGAGCTGTATAACCGGCAGTATCCTTCCGGTACAACTGTCATATGGAAGGATAATCTGGATCTGTACCCTGACATGGCCGGTTTTACGTACCAACGGCTTATTGACTTACCAGTGAAGGGGCGCTCATCATGAAGATATTGATTGCGGGGCACGATTTGAAATTTCTTGCCTTTTATACAGCGTATCTGGAAACGGTTGAACAGGCAGAGGTCCGCTACGATAACTGGGAAGGACACAACAGCCACGACATTGCTGGAAGTTTGGAGAAACTGAAGTGGGCGGACATCGTCTTCTGTGAATGGGGATTGGGAAATGCCGTTTTCTACAGTGAGCAAAAACGACAGGATCAGCGGCTGATCGTCCGGCTTCACCGGCAGGAGCTAAATACAGGATACCTCCATTGGGTCGATCCCCAAAAAGTGGATGCTTTTATTTGCGTGTCACCAAGAATGAGAGATGCATTTGCAGCGCAATTTCGCATTCCGGCTGGCAGGATTAGAGTCATTCCCAATGCTGTTGATCTGAATGGTTTCACTCCATCCAAGGCGATCGGGAACAAGACGCTCGGAATGGTCGGGTACATTCCGAAGCTGAAACGAATGGATAAAGCATTGGATATCCTGCAGACTTTACATCGTGCGGGTCAAGAATACCGCCTGGTGTTTAAAGGTGTCCATCCATTTGACACCAAGTGGCTCATGAAACGGCCTGATGAGCGGGCGTATTTTGAAGAACAGTTTGACCGGATCGAACAGGAAGGCTTGTCTGAGTATGTGTCTTTTGAATCATTTGGCAGTATGGAGACGTTCTATTCAGATAAGGATTTCATCCTGTCCATGAGTGATGTGGAAGCTTTCCATCTGGCAGTCGCTGAGGGGATGGCTGCCGGTGTCATGCCGGTTATTTGCGGCTGGCGAGGTGCTGAACAGATTTATGGCCGGGATTTTATCTTATCTGATGTGGAGGATATAACCGCATTTTTACAGATATTGGTGGAGGACGAAGATCAGCATCAGGAAACGATGAAGCGTATTGTCAGGAAGTTTGATGAAAAGCGGATCATCGCCATGATGGATCGTCTCTTATTTTAGAACAGATCGAGGGGTGACTGGAGTCATGACAGAGTATATTATCGCTTTTTTGATCTCACTGATCGTATCCGTCTCGACGACTCCTTTCATCATGAGGTTTGCGAAGTACGTGCAGGCCATCGATGTCCCGGAAGACCGGAAAATCCATGCGTATATCATGCCCAGACTCGGTGGTTTATCCATCTTCACAGGGGTTGCTGCGGGTCTATGGTATCTGAGACCGCCATACATTGAAGAAGTGATGCCGTTTGCCGTGGGGGCTTGCCTGATCATTCTCGTTGGTGTACTGGATGATTGCTTTAACATCAGGCCTTTGGCAAAACTGACCGGTCAGGTGGCTGCAGCTTCTGTTGTTGCTTTTTCAGGGATCCTCATCGATTCGTTAACGATTCCTTTCATCGGTTTTGTTGAATTCCAGTTTTTAAGCATCCCTCTGACAATCATTTGGATTGTTGCCATTACCAATGCGGTGAATTTGATAGATGGTCTGGATGGCCTGGCTGCAGGGACCTCCATCATTTCATTATCCTCATTACTGGTCGTCGCACTCATGCAGGATCAGGTGCTGGCTGCGATGCTTGCTGTGATTTATATTGGGGCTTCACTCGGTTTTTTAGTGTTTAACTTTTATCCTGCAAAGATTTTTATGGGGGATTCGGGCTCATTATTTTTAGGGTATTCCATCGCAGTGATTTCGATCATCGGTTTACTGAAGAATCTGACCATCTTTACGATGTTTGTACCGATCATCATTTTGGCAATTCCTATTTTGGATACCTTATTGGCAATATCAAGGCGCATGCATACAGGCATCGGATTAATGACGGCGGATAAACTGCATTTTCACTACCGGCTTTTGCAAATGGGCTTCAGTCATCGCGGGGCTGTCTTGATCATTTACATGCTCAGCGGGGTTTTCGGTTTTGCAGCGATCGTGTTTTCGACTAACAGCATCTGGTTATCGGTGATTTTGGGTTTGCTGGTATTGGTTTCGTTACAGATTATTATTGAAGTAACGGACTACAAAAACAGAAGACATCCGTTGATGAGTCTGTTCAGGCGGCACGAGTAACACACCCTTTGGTTCATTTACCAAAGAAGAAATCTCTGATATACTGATTTTTACAATAGGGAGGGAGGAGTCACATGAAAAAAGTAGCGATTTATTTTTTAATTGTGGTGCTGGTTTTTACATCTTTTTCATTTATGGACGATAATGGGACACACGCAAGCAGTAATCAGGAAGTAACCGTTGAACTCATCGGGGATTTTTCAAATCAGAGTCGCCTCACGTTGAAACTCGAAGGATCTGATTATAAATCCGGAGTAAGCAGCTCTGTGGATAACAAGATTAATGATGCAGAGATTGTGGAGGTTGTTCGAAACGGCTCCAAGCTCGATGTTTTTGCAGACAGTGACAAAGTGATTTCAGAGACACAAAAATTTGTTCTCAAACCGGACAAAACGGATGATGGCCTTGTCAGCGTGAATAATACGAAGAAATATCGCGGGACACTGGAATTCACCCAGTCTTCAGGGCATGTCAAGGCAACAAATATTGTGCCACTGGAAGAGTACATAATGGGTGTGGTACCGGCGGAGATGCCTACCTACTGGCATGAAGAAGCTTTAAAGGTGCAGGCAGTCGCTGCCCGCACATTCGTGGCTGGAAGAGACTTCAGTGTAGTGGATACAACGTCTGATCAGGTTTATAACGGATATGTGAGCACTAACCGTTCGAAAGTGGAGGGCGTCGTGAATGCTACAGCAGGGGAAGTCGTGAAGCAGGATAATGGGCGATTGGCCTCCACTTTCTATTCTGCGAGTAACGGCGGCCATACGGAACAAAACAGTAACCTTTGGACCGGTGGAAGTCCGATCTCTTATCTTCCAGCACAAAAAGATCCATATGATCAGGATTACAGTTGGGATTTAAAGATCCATGGTCAGCAAATTGATTTAAGTGGACGTGATCTGACGCGTCCCGGGGACTGGTGGAGTTCAGTTTCTGAGGAGGATTCCAAAGTGGCGCCGAATCTTAGAAACTGGCTGGTCGGGGAAGGTCAAGCTTCAAGAGCCAGTGATGTGAAGATCATTGCCGTCGACCGATTAGGGTTCAGCAGTGAACGGACGTCCGGTCAACGGATTAAAGATGGATTCCTTGAAGTCAGATACATTAAACGGGACGGCAGTGGCTACGAAACGAACAGTGACGGTTCCATTCGCATTTTAACGCATTCTTCGGATACGTTAACAGGCGGAGGGCTTCGTTTAGCGATTGGTAACGGCATGATGAGAAGTTTGCTCGTGAATGATGTGAATACCTCTTCAGCTGGTTCAGTGAACCGGATTGAGGGCAGGACCCGAATCGATACCGCAATTCAAGTTGCCAATCAACTCTATCCAGGCGGATTTCCTGCGGACCATGATGAGAAGACCGTTTTCGTCACTACCTCACATGAATTTGCGGATGCTTTGAGCGCCGCCCCGTTGGCTGCTGAGTTGGATCATGCGCCGATTCTGTTATCAGGGGCAAGTTCCCTTTCAAATTCTGTTAGAGATGAGATCGACAGACTGGGTGCTGAAAAGGTGATTATGCTCGGAGGCACTGTGGCGCTCTCTGATCAAGTGGAGAGCAGTCTTCAATCGATTTCTTCTGTTAATGAGGTTGAACGGATTCAGGGTGCCAACCGTTACGAGACAAATCGTAAAATCAACGAGAAATTAACCGATGTAAATGGGACATTCATTGCTTCGGGTCAAAATTTTGCAGATGCCCTTGGAGCGGCTTCTGTAGCAGCTGTCGAAGGCTATGCCATGGTACTCACCCATCCGGACTCGGCAAGCGCAACAGCTGTGGATTTTCTGGATGATCATTCGGAGAAGGATTCATACATTTTAGGCGGACCTGTAGCGATCGGTGAAAGTACCGGGAATACACTAGCTAATCATGTGTCGCATGTTGAGCGGATTGCAGGCGACAACAGGTATGATACGGCAGCTCAAGTCCTGAATAAATTTCAATCGTCCTTTGATACAGACCGGATCTTCTTAACAACCGGTCAGGACTTTCCGGATGCCTTGGCAGCTTCGAGCCTGGCTTCGAAGTATCAAGCACCTATGGCAATCGGATTCAGAAATGTCAACGACACGATGGCATCCTTTCTTACTCGTTATTCCAATGCCAATCACGTACAAGTCCTTGGTGGACCGGTGGCCTTCTCTGACGAAGCAGTTGATAACTTTGCCAGAAGCATTGGGCTCAATGAATCCTATCAGATGAGCGGAAAAGGGTTCGGACACGGGATCGGTATGAGTCAGCACGGTGCGAATAACCGTGCAAATGCGGATCAAGGCTATGAAGATATATTGGGCTTTTACTACCCGGGAACAAGCATTGAACAGCATTAATTGATCCGACATAAAGAAAGAACGAGCCGCTTATTGCAAGCGGCTCGTTCTTATATTATTCAGCTCAAGATGATTCATCAAGGCATTCTTCAAGTCCTTCAGTTCTTCTTCTTTAGGAATTTCGTAATAAATGCCATCGATGACTTTGGTTGTTGTTTCAACTGGTTTATGATGGATTTCAATGTCATCCATTTTTGCATAATTCCTGGCAAGCGGCAGTGTATCACGAATCCGCAGGTTCGTTGTGACGTTATGGCCAACTTCCCTGACCACGTCATCGATATTGAGAAGAATACCTGCAGAAGTCAATTCATCAACTAATGCCTGTATGACTTCCTGTTGCCGTTCGTTGCGACCGATATCTCCGCGGGGATCGGCCATCCTCATTCGGGCATAGGCAAGTGCATGGCGGCCGTCGATTTCCATTGGACCTTCATAAAACTGCAGCTTTTCAGCGACCCGGTCATCGCTGTTTTGTTCAAAATCAAAGGGTACATCGACCTCAATACCGCCGACAATATCAACGATGTTCTTAAAACCGTCAAAATCGACGGCTGCAAAATAGTCAACAGGCACTTCAAGAAACTGTTCGACGGCGTTAATCGTGTAATCATATCCGCCAAATGCATAAGCGTGATTGATTTTATCTTCGACGCCTCTGTCTGGAATGGAAACCATGGTATCTCTTGGAATAGTAACCAGATTCATGGAAGATTCTTCTGGATTAAAGGTGGCAAGTATAACTGTATCGGATCTGCCTTGTCCGATTCCATCAGCATAATCCTCGATACCGAGAAGCAAAATGGAAATCGGATCACGACTGATCGAGACCTTGGTGGGTCTGTAATCAGATTTCTCACGTGCAAGCTCAACATAAGAGTCATTGGCTGCCTGATATGTCTGATGAATAATGTATGCACCGGCTAAAATCAATAAGAGGAAAATGAGCAATGTAGACTTCATAAACAACTTGAATGATGCTTTTTTCCGGCGATCTTTCCGATTTTGGTTTTTCATTTTCTCACCTGCGACTTTTTAATTTGACCTTTTTTATTATATCATCCAAATTAGTTTCAGTATAGTAGGTATATTTTATGTAAATTGAATAAATTAGAGAATAATTAACAATTATCAAGTACAGTATATTATAATGATGTCATGCCAAACTAGATAGGGAGGATTATGTGGAAATTATAAAAAGAATGACGTTATGGATGTCTGTGGTGGCAATTGTTTTCGGGTTGACGGTTTATTTTTCTGAATCTACATATGCTGAGTTTAATTATGAGCGGGTTGCAGGTCAAAACCGAGTGGATACTTCTGTTGAGATCTCCAAAGCAGCTTTCCCGGATGGGATCGATTCATCAGAGAAGGCTGTCATTATTGCGAGAGCAGATAATCCTGCCGATGCGCTGGCGAGCGCCAGCTTAGCGAGCGCCAAAGATGCACCGATCTTACTGACCAGCTCATCCATTTTGAGTGCCAGTGTAAAAGACGAACTTCAACGACTCGGAGCCGAGAAAGCTTATGTATTAGGCGGCCCTGTAGCTATTGAGAACAGTGTCATCAGTGATCTTGAAGATCACGTCTCGGTCGAAAGAATCGCGGGGGACAACCGATTTGCAACGGCTGAAAAGATCAACCGGATTTCTTCAGGAAATGATCCTGAAAAAGCCATTATTGTGAACGGCATTACTGTTGCGGATGCGCTATCCGCTTCCGGTGTTTCCTCCAATTTTGATTATCCGGTTTATTTGGCGCAACAGGACCGTTTTCAATCAGACTTACCTGATTCAGTTAACGAAGTTTATCTTTTTGGCGGTGAGGTTGCGATTGCAGACAACGTTGCAAGCGATCTGGAGTCAAAAGGATTACGTGTAACCCGAATTGCCGGTGATGACCGATTTGAAACTAATGTTGCAGTCAATCAAGCATTCGATTTTTCCGGGGACAAATCGATCCTGGTCAGAGGAACATCGACCAGCAGTGATCATGAGGATTACCCTGATGCAGTAGCATCAGCAGGCTTATCTCACAAAATGAATGCGCCGGTTGTCTTGACACTACCTGATCGGACGACCTCCTCGACTTCTTCATATTTAGAAACGAGAAGGGGTACCACCTTCATTTTAGGAGGAGAGGTAGCCGTAAGCAGTTCAGTCCTTCATCAATTGTCCGGCGTGGATAATGCTAATGCGAAAGTTATTACATCAGGCTCCACCTTAAACGTCAGAAGCAGTTCCAATTCGAGCAGTTCTATCCAGGATAAACTGGAACATGGAACACTGATTGAGATTCTCGATACGATATCAAGTTCGGGTAGTGACAGCTGGCACCATATTCGCTATTCGGGTGGGAAAACCGGCTACATTCATGGCAGCTATGCGCACTTCCTGCCTAAATCCAGTGCCAGTTCAGGTCCTTTAGCAGGGAGAACAATCGTGATTGATGCGGGTCATGGTGCACATGATGCCGGGGGAATTGGCGGCGGCATGAGAGAAAAGGATGTCGTTATCGATATTTCCCTTCGAGCAGAAGACGTTCTTCGCGAAGCAGGGGCTTCTGTCATCATGATTCGACGGGATGACATCTTTCTTTCCTTGCGTCAACGGGCCAGTGTTGCTAACTTATCCGGCGCCGATGCGTTTCTGAGTGTTCACACAAACATGTCTGGACCAACACAGGGAAAAGGAACTGAAACGTTTTGGCATGACAAATACTCAGCGAGAGAGAGTGAGCGACTGGCGCATGCCATTCAAAACGCCACAGTCCAAAAAATGGGAACGAGAAATCGCGGTGTGAAATCTGGCAACTTTCATGTCATCCGTGAAACGAAGATACCAAGTGCATTGCTTGAAGTAGGATTCAAAGACTATGAACCCGATGCAGAGAAACTGAGACAGGCATCGTATCGTCAGAAGTCAGCCGAAGCAATCAGAGATGGTTTTATTGAATACTACAGAAGATAAGAAGATGAGATTGTCATCCCGGATCCGGGGTGGCAATCTTTTTCGCTTCGGGATGAAGACGATGTTTTGCGGATCCAAGGATTGTCTGATGGAATCTGCGTAGATCTCTTTGCGATAAGGGGAATACGTACTAATGACAGATTTCAAAAACCTGTGGTAAGGTTACAGGGACAAGCTAGGAAGGATGATTCATGATGGGGAAAGTCGATGTTGTGGTGTTATCGGGGTTTCTCGGAGCGGGGAAAACAACGCTTCTTGAACAGTTGCTTGAGCGAGAGCGGCAGGACAACCGGAAGGTGGCCGTCGTGATGAATGAGGTGGGGGAAGTCTCCATTGATTCGGATGCGGTCCCGAATGGCACACCGCTTCGTGAGCTGTTAAACGGGTGTGTCTGCTGCACATTGTCGGATAAACTTGAAATCAAATTGAATGAACTTATTTATGAGCATGAGCTTGATGTGATTTATATTGAAACGTCCGGGGTGGCGCACCCTGTGGATGTGCTTGAAACGTGCCTCACACCTTTACTCGCAGAGAAAGTACGGATCCGTTCGCTCGTCGCAATGCTGGATGCCCTCACATGGAGTGAGCGCCATACGTTCAGCATACCGGTGCGGCAGCTGATCAGTGAGCAGGTGAAGCATGCGGACGTGGTGGTGCTCAATAAGCTCGACGCTGTTTCGGACGAGACGAAACAGGCGATTGAAGCGGAAGTGCGTTCATTGAATACACAAGGCAAGGTCATACCGACAACCTTTGCCAGAGTCGATGCAAACGCACTGCTTCACAGTGAGCGGCAGGGAGGCCGTGATCACGTCAATCTCCATCAGCATGAGCACCTGCATATCAAAACCTTTGTCCACACCTTTTCAAAGCCTGTGAACAAAGAGGTGTTTGAGGGATTCCTGAGGGAGATGCCGGATACGATTTACCGGATTAAGGGCTATATCCGATTCGAAGAAGGAGAGACACTGCTCTTTCAGTATTCCTACGGCATGGCCAACTACGAGAAAGCGGACCTGAAGTATAAAAACACGCTGGTCTTAATCGGTGACAACCTGGATCACGAGGCACTCGGCCAGAGGCTGAGTGAAATGGAGGAGCGTTGAAATTGTATCGCACCAGACGGAACAATAAAACGCATCCGGTGAACAGACTAAAACTGATCACCGGATGCGTTTTACATTTTTTTCTCGTTCTTGTGCTTGTTTCATCATGATTAATCCATGACGATTGGCTTACTCAACGTACCGAAAGAATCATCAGCCGCAGAAATGGTGACTTCTTTGACAGGTTCAACATCTGTTGCACCTGCAACGCCTGTTCCAGCAGAAAGAAATGCAACAAAGGCAAGAGCTGTTAGTAACTTTTTCATATGGATTTCACCTCCTTTGCAAGTTTATTCAATGACTGATAAAAAATAATCAACAACCTCCGGATGGTATTTGATCCCACGGAGCTGTTTGATTTCAGTCAAGGCACTTTCTTTAGAACGGGCTTTTGAATAAATGCGTTCGCTGGTCATCGCATCATACGAATCCACCAGACCAACAATCGCGGCTTCGAGACAGATTTCATCACGTCTGAGTCCTTTAGGATACCCGCTGCCATCGTATCGTTCATGATGCTGTTCAACGACTTCGGCTGCCAGGATAAAATGGGTAATATTCGTTTTTCTTAAGATAGTTGCTCCATAACGAGTATGTTCCTTCATGATGGTCCATTCTTCCTCATCGAGTTTGGCAGGTTTCAGTAAAATCGATTCCGGGACTTCTGTTTTCCCGATATCGTGAAGGAGTGCGCCGAAATGAAGTTTTTGCAGTGATTCAGAGTTCAGTTCCATTTTCTCGCCGACGAGCATGGAAAGCTCTTTGATTCTAAAGCAGTGGTCTGCTGTATATCCGTCTTTTTTTTCAATTTCAATAGCCAGCATTTCTAAATTTCTTGTGTCGCTGCTGTAATAATGAAATACGGGGTTAGAAGTAATATATAGAAATTCAGAGTCCTCGAGTGCTGTTAATACAATGAATTCACTGACAGGCTGACCTGCGAGAAAATCACCTGCTTCAAGGAAAGACCCCTCATTTGGCCTGTGTAACTTCAATTTACCCGATAAGATATAAACAGCTTCTAATGTATTGGGTTCCTCAGAGTCAGGGCTCATTCCCCAGCGGGCCCCTTCTTTCAGGCAATGATGAATGACTTCCGTGCCGTCGTGTGAGCTCAAAAGAGAGGTGATTGATTTTTTGGTAGCTGCGGTATCCAGTGCTTCGCCATATTTTAATTGAAGAAAAGTTTTGGATGATCTTTGAGAACTCACGAGCAAGCCTCCAAACTGGAAAGTGTGTTCCGTTATTCTGTTGTATTCATTATAGTCGAATCTGTTAGGTTCTGTCGAACATAAATGATAATATTCGGCAATTAAGGATAAAGGTGCAGGACGATTCTTTTTTTAGGAGGTGCCTCCTGCGGTTTCGAGCAACCCAAGGTAAATGTGAGCACGTCGATTGGGATGTGCACAATTTTCAACGAATCCGGGCAAATCCAGAGAAATCCCTGCATCGTCGCGCTTAGGTGAGCATGTCCGGAGGGATGTGCACATCTTCATGCGGACCGCGCATGTTGGGCGCTGTCAATTATTGTGGGTATATTTTGTAAGGAGATCCGTCATTGCGGATGAGCATAGCGGCATGACGGGGGTGAACCGCATTGTATTGCCTCAGGGGGCGAGGGATAACAGGTTTGCTTGTCATCAAGCGGGCAAGGTAGTCTCACAATTCTTTCACTCACTCGGTCTAAATGAGCAATCGCTTCGAATGAGCAGACTGTCATGTAAGGCAACGACTTTGTATGGTAAAGTTAAATCAGTCAAATGACACCAGTAGGAGGGATTGTATTCTGATGAAACAGTTGAAACAGTTATCCAGCCTTCTGTTCCTGCCCATGACCGTGGCGCTTCTCGCGACGGGGTGTTCAGATGAAGAGGTGGAAGATAAAGAACCGGATCAGGACGCGCCGGATGATTCGGTCGTCGGCTCGGGCGGTGCGGTAGCCACAGAAGACGTCCACGCGTCGGATGCGGGGATGACCATCCTCGAGGAGGGCGGCAATGCCGTTGACGCAGCGATTGCATCTGCTGCGGCGCAAGGGGTGACACGCCCGTTTTCCGGCGGGATTGGCGGTGGGGGGATGATGATGATCTACCTGGCTGAAGAAGATCAGCATGTCGTGATTGATCACCGCTCACAGGCGACGGAGGTGTTTGGCCCTGACTCGCTCAGACGTGAGGCGGGGGACCTGATCTATCCTGAGGAGACGAGAATCTCGGGCAGTGCGGTCACCGCTGTGCCTGGTGCCGTCAAGGCCTGGGCGGAAGCACTTGATACATACGGAACGATGAACTTGAGCGAAGTCTTGCAGCCGGCGATTGCCATCGCCGAGGAAGGATTTCAGGTGGATGAGACGTTCGTCAGGGAACTGCGTGAGAACGCTGAACGTTTCCGGCTGTTTGAACCGACAACGGATCTGTACCTCGGGGATGACGGTGAACTGCCGGAAGCGGAGAAGGTTTTTACCAATCCGGATTTAGGGGAGACCTACAGATTGATCGGCGAACATGGCAGCGACGTCTTTTACGAAGGCGAAATCGGGCAGGCCATCACGGAGACTGTCAACGAACCGCCGGTTGTGGCAGATCCGGACTTCGACGCGGTGAGTGAATCGTGGGAAGAGGAATACGGCATCTTGAAAGGCGCAATGACGATGGCAGATTTAGCTGCCTATAAGCCGATCACCCGTGAACCCGTGCATTCGACCTATCAGGGGTATGACATCTACGGCGCGCCGCCGTCTTCAAGCGGTGGGTTAACGATCAGCCATGCGTTGAACATCCTCGAAGGGGTTGATCTCACCAGCATGCCAAGAGAAGAAGCCTTCCATTATTATCTGGAAGCGTCGCGCCTCGCATTTGCCGACCGGCGCGCCTACATCGGTGATCCGGCAATGACGGCGATCTCTACCGAAGGCTTTCTGTCCAAGGCGTATGCCGACAAGCGCCGGACATTGATTCAAGAGGATGTGGCGATGACCGGACAGATTGGACCAGGTGACCCTGCCGGGTTCGACGATGAGGCGGCAGAAAGCAGTCCGGCATTGGCGTATGATTTCACTGAAGATGACGGCGATAAATGGGCATTGACGGCGTTTCACCGCCTTGACCGGGGACCGATGAACAGTCCGTTTGATGCGGAGCTTGATATCAAGGATGATACCGGACGCCTGGCGATTGCAAAGCGGAACCCGGAGCGTGGCAGTGCCTACGGCCGCGCAGCCGGCAATATGGCAGCGACAGCAAACAGTGAGCTGACGATCCGGTTCAAAACCGACAGCGTCGGGGATAATCAGCGGCTCCGTTTCTGGCTTCAGGGTGACGTGTGGAACTCAGGGTCCACCGCACCTGAGAATGGATACGGCGTCGAGGTGAACCTCGAAACAGAAGAGCTCGTGTTGCTTTTGGCTCAGGATTCGGCGTTAAAAACGCTCGACACCATGGGCATCAAGATGGATACCGCGTGGAAAGACCTGCGGTTTCGAGTCGACGGGAATGATCTTCAAGCGAGCCTGTGGGACGTAGATGAAGCTGAACCAGGTGACTGGGCCATCGATCATACACTTGAAAGCGATGAACTGCTGGATGACCGCCGGGGCCGCTTTTTACTGAGCGGGATCAATTTCACCCAGCAAAACGATGTCACCTTTCAGATTGATCGCGTCACTGTGGAAGACCTGGGTACGTCCGGGGGCGAAGAAGTAAAAGAGAGCAGCCCATCAGAAGGGTCCCCTGTCGTCACAGACGATGCGCACAGGTTGTCAGAAGACAAAGGGGAAGGCGAATCCACGATCCATCTGTCCGTCAGTGATGAAGCTGGAAATATTGTCAGCTATACGTCGACGATCGTCTCTATCGGCGGCAACGGCATGGTCGTGCCGGAGCGGGGTTTCCTGTTAAACAATGCGCTCTATGACCGGACGCCGTGGCAACATCCGACCCATCCGAACTATCCGCGGCCCGGGATGCGCCCGATGAGCAGCATGGCACCCACCTTGATTCTGCAAAACGGGGCACCTGTGATGACGCTGGGGGCACCCGGGAGTGATTCGATACTGACGACGGTCCTGCAAATCGTACTCAACCGGCTGGCGTTTGATATGCCGCTTGATGAGGCGATTGCCGATCCGAGAATCAATCAGCGCAACCCATTCAGCGGTGCGGGCAGGTATGAGGCGATTTTCCATCAGGTAGATACCGGCCTCCCGGATCTGGTTGGAGCACTGGAAGCCAAGGGGCATCAGTTCAGACCGGCCACGGCCACGCAGGGTATCGGTGCCGTGACGGGGATTGAGTTCCTCCCAAACGGGAAAGTCATGCCGGCTACGGAGAAAGTGCGCCGGGGCGGCGGGCATGCGCAGGTGCAGTCGGAGGACGAGGCCGGAGATCCTTAAATAACTCTTTTTCAATTTTAAGATGAAAAATGAGAGTAAGTGAATATCATTTAGTTATTTGCTGATTAAAATACCCGAGACACCGATGAAGAAGGAGGTGTCTCGGGTATTATTATTTCTGGGTAATGTAGATTCCGAGTTCAAAAATTCATGATTTTTAAACATTTTGAGATCAAAGGGCTTTTGAAGAGATTTTTCTGTTTCGAAGAAATAACTCCATCAGGTGAATTAACTTCGCTGATTTTGATCCATTACAGTTCTGACATAATCCTTGAGTATTATTGATTAATTCGTCACCCACATACTTAAAAGGGATGATGTGATCTATGTTACAAGATTCCAAAGTGATATTGTTATCACAAAATACGCATCTGCTATTTTGTTGCTGAAGTAATTCTCTCTTTCTTTCGGTTGATATGTTCCGTCTGGAGTTGGACTTAGTAAGGTAGGCTTTGAATAACATCAGGAGTCGATGAAGTTCGTCACTTTCCAATGCCACAAGTCCAACTTTGTCTTTAATGAAGCGGTCTAATTCCATGATTTCTTCTTTATGATTTCGAGTATTTCGCAGTTTTGATTTGAATAAAGCTTTCTCGATGTTACTTTTTTCAAGCTTTTGAACTATTTCTTGAAAGATTGTCAGTAAAAATGACTGGTAAATAACATCTTCCAGGTCCAGTCTGTTGATATTATTGTTTTTCATAAATCGGTCAAATTTATTCATCGTATTAGTCTCCGACTCCTTCGAATGGATTGTAGTTGACATTATCCAGCAGATATCGTTCTTTTAACTTTGAAGATTGACTTTCTGCTAATTTAATCGTGTTAGACTCTGCTCGAAATGCGGTTTTTAAATCACTATCCGTAAATACTTTGTCTCCTTCGAGATTTATTTTTGAATATTCAATAATTTCCTTGATGTTAGACTCTTCAAAACGTTTCTCCTTCTTTACTAAGATGTCAATTATCGATGGGAATAAAAAGAAAATGTATCGCATTCCGCTTACTTTACTAAGGGGATGCTCCTTTTTGTTGATTGCCCCGTCGTAAATGTCGTTCCAAGATTTTAGGTACGTCGATATGATGTGGATCTGCTGACTTTTTTTTTCTGTATTAATCAGTTTATAGACTCCGGATTTTTTAAGGATTTTAGACAGTTGTACGAGGTTCATACCATATTTAACTTTTTTACCGCCGACAATAATTTTTCCTTTTAGCGGTGATACAGGTTCAGAATTCAAAGATTCTAATAATTGGAAAATATTAGATTCCTGTTCTGAAAGTAATCCAAGCCATTCTTTAATCTGACAGAGAATGTTCGGCTGAACTTTTTCTTGTTTGTCATTTGTCATCATAAATAGTTCTTGTTTTTCTTCAAGTGTGAGATTTTGGAATACGGTAAATCCCATTGTGTAATTTTCGTTCCATTTAAAATCAACATTTAAATATTTATTCGCAAAAGAAATAAGTCTGTGTTGACCATCGAGAATCTCGATGTTTCCAAAACAATGATTAAATTCTTCCTTAGTTTCCGGAAATAAAAGGTGAAATCCATTTTCCTCCTCAATTTTTAAGGAATTAAAAACATTCAAAATGGGTGAGTTTGGTATGATTCCCTTTCCAAAATGAGTGGAATCACCGTCTGAAATTGTTAATTTGCCCGCAACATATTTTGCGATTTCCTTTACTTTTGATTCTTTCCAAGGACGTTGAGCTTTTTGACCTGTTTCTGGATCTGGAAGGTTAACAAGCTTAATCACCTCCCGGGGATCGAGAACAACAACACCAAATTTTTTCCCTTTTTGATGACCCATCAGAATAGGTATTTTTTTCATTGTAAAAACTCCCTTTTTGATATTTGTCGACAAGGTTTGAAGTTCACAGGATGAGTTTTAGCTATTGCCGTATATGATTGAAGGTACCTTGCGAAAATAGATGATTTTTTGTAAAAAATTTCTTCATATCGTTTTTAATAACAGAGATAATCTCTGCAGAAAATGATTTTCGAACTTCCCAAATATATTCTTTGGGAAAACTAGAAAGCGCCAACCGGTTCTTCTTCAATTCTGTCTCAACATAGTCGATGATGACAGTTTCTTTCAATTCATCAGTTGAATTGGATGGATTAGCAGCTGTATCGACCATAAATTCAAGAGACAGATTTTTGATATCTGTCATGCTAGGTGCTGATACCCCCCAACCAATTGATTTCCCTGAAACTGGATGCGATGAATGGCCAGCGATCAAATAAATGATCTCCGAATTTGCATCATGATTCGGACGAAAAGAGTAGATTGTAAATATTTTATGTTGAAAACGATTTTCGTTTGCAACCAAATTTGAAATTGGAATATCCAAGGATTCGCTAATTTTAAGAACGATACTCAGTGTTGGATCTCGTTTCCCATTTTCGATTTGAGATAATGCGCTCAAGTGTAATCCGGTCATTGAAGCAAGTTGCTCCAATCTCAAGTCTTTTGATTTTCTATAAAGCCGAACATTTTGACCAAAACTATTATCCATAATGATCACTCCTTTTTGTAATAATAAAATAATACCACGCATAATTTCATTAATCAAGAAATAATTTATTTATTCATGAAATTATTTTTTGTATTAGGAATAAAACATAGTTTCTAGGAGGATATGTATATGCAGATTTAACCTCATCAAAATGATGACTTCTTGGAATAAACTTGAGGTAAGGTAAAATGGACTTGGTAGAAAGAATGATACTTGGTGGGGAAAATACATGTTTGGTTTTATCGGAGGTTTCTCCCAGCAGGAGAGAAGACGCTTTTTCAAAACAAGCTGGTACAGAAGCGGTAGGACAAGCGGAAGGTCGCTGGATGAATTGCTAAACGGGGGGGGGGGGGGGGGGGATGTTTCTGCACTCGTACCGATAAACTTGAGATCAAGCTGAATGAACTCAACCACAAGAATGATCTGGATGTGATTTATATCAAAACGTTCAGGGTTTCGAATACTGTGAATGTACTGGAATAAAAAGTGCGGATCTGTTCAATCATTACACTGTAGGATGCCATCACTTGAAAAGAACACACATGTTCAGTGTTTTAGTACGACAGCTGTCAGTGAAAGCGTGAAGTGAATGTGTCTTCCTTGAATACAAATGACAAGGTTCCCTCGATAACCTATGCAAAAGTGGACGTAAGGGCATTGCTTCAAAGCGAGCGGCAGGAAGATCTCTGTCACGTTAACCTGCATGCTATGAAACAGCTTCATATCAAGACCTTCGTCTTTATCTTTACAAAGCTGATAAGTAAAGAAATATTTGAAGGATTCATTTGGGGAGACGGCGGGTACGAACTATCATATAAATAAGTAAAAAACGTTTTAAAAATCGATGACCATCTTGATCAAGAAGGACTGCTGGTAAACTGAATTCCGTTATAATAAAAACAAACCTGCCCCCATCACAGCTCAGTTTCACCGTGATGGGGGCAGGTATTTTCAGGTGGGATCGGGTGAATTGTCAGTCGTCAATCATGATTCGGTCGATTCTTCCCACCCCGGTTTGATGATTGGTCATTTGCGTGAGAGGGAGGACCTGGCTTTCTGGCTTCCTCTTCTTCGTCTGAATCAAATGACACGTTCCCCGGGTTGTTTAATGCCGGTGCTGCCGGGGATGCGGGAACGTTGGGTGTGACAGGTGGCTTTGGACCGGTTTCTTCTTGCTCTTCTTCTTCTTCACCCGCCTCTACTTCAACAAGCCTGACGTTGTCGAGATACAGGTCATACGGAACAAGGTTTTCGTTGTCGTCGTTCGTGTGACCCAGCTGGAACATCAGTTTGAAGTCCCCAGGATTGTCGACCTGGATATAGGTGGAATGTGTCGTCATCTCTTCACCGATGTCGAATTGATGTACACCTGAGCCGGAGTCCACCAATTCAACGGCGATCTCCTGATCTTCTTCGGCGCGCATGTCAAATTCGATCTTGTACGTGCCGGCTTCACCGGAGATGTCCTGCATGAACTGGATATGCCAGCTTTCCCAGCCGATTTGCTGGATGGTTGCACGGAGCTCTTCGTCCACGATCTCAAAGTCGGCAAGGCCGGCGTTTGGATCGTGATCGCCCATGTTGAAGACATTCCAGACGAGGGATTCATTTTCGTCACCGAATTCCGTCGTCTCCTCAAACGTTCCGTCTTCTACGAGGTTGTCACCCACTTCGACCCAGTGATCGAATTCATTCGGATCTGCCGGGTAGGTCGGTTCGCCGTCTTCGCCCACTTCAACGAGCCGGACGTTGTCCAGGTGAATGTCATACGGGTTATCCGGATCCGGATCATCTTCTTCCCGGCCCAGACCGAACAGGAGACTGTAATCGCCAGGTGACGATACATCGATGTACGTTTCGTAGGTCGTTCTCTCTTCATCGACATCAATTTCCATCAAGCGGTACCCGGCACCGGTGAGCTCGGTATAGATCGGTCGCTCAACGTCAGAGCGCATGTCGAATTGAAGTTTATACGTTCCTGCGGTGACAGATACGTCCTGCATGAGCTGGATGTGGTAAAATGCCCACCCATTCTGCTCGATGGTGGCTTGCAGCTCGTTATCAACGACTTCAAAGTCGGCAAGCCCGCCGTTTGGATCGTGATCGCCCATATTGAAGACGTTCCAGACAAGGCTGTCCTCTTCATCACCGAATTCGGTGGTTTCGTCGAACGTCCCGTCTTCAATGAGGTTG
Source organism: Salisediminibacterium beveridgei (assembly GCF_001721685.1). Lineage (GTDB taxonomy): Bacteria > Bacillota > Bacilli > Bacillales > Salisediminibacteriaceae > Salisediminibacterium > Salisediminibacterium beveridgei. Next base: position 330,096 of record NZ_CP012502.1, read on the forward strand.
TCGCCGATTTCTTCCCAGTTTTTCGTAGGGTCAACGGGTTCAGGTCCTTCCTCTTCGCCGTTCTCACCTTCGTCCGGATCAATATAGTCTCCTGGTGGCGGATGTTCTGCGTCGGCATCTTCATAGACGCGGACATAATCCACTTCCACCTGCCCCGGGAATTCGGTGGTTTCATCCGGTTCACCGCCGTACCAGCCACCAACGGCCAGGTTTAAAATCATGTGGAATTCCTGGTCAAATGGTGCCGGGTATTCGCCGTACTCGGTATGCCATTCGGTTTTTGTGGAATAGAGTTCGTCATTGACGTACCAGCGGATTTCGCCTGGCTCCCATTCGATGGCGTATTCATTGAAGTCAGTTGTGCGTTTATCTTCAGGGAAGTGGTACTCTTCCGCTGTGTAGGTGTTGTCAGGCCAGAGATCACCGTAATGGATCGCTGCGCCGACAATGTCGGTTTCAGATCCGCGGTTCTCCATGATGTCGATCTCACCGGATGCGGCCCATCCGCCGTATACATCGTCTTGCGGCATCATCCAGAACGCCGGCCAGTAGCCCTGCCCTTCAGGGAGTTTCATGCTCGCTTCAAAACGGCCATAGGCCTGGCTGAACGACTCGTCGGTCAGCACCTTGCCGGATGTATAGTCGTATTCGCCTTTGTCGTCGCTGACTGTTTCTTCACGGGCTTCCAAAATGAGTGAGCCGTCTTCCACGGTCACATTATCTTCCTGGTAGGACTGGAGTTCGTTATTGCCCCAGCCTTCAATCCATTCGTCACCGTCGTAAAAGCCGTTGCCGATGTCGATGCGCCACTTATCCTCGTCGAGTGTTTCACCATCGAACTCATCGTTCCACGTCATTTGCCAGTTCGGTTCCGTATCCTCTTCTTCTGCAGTGACCGTTGTTGAAAATGCCGGTGCGAGTAATGCGAGTACCAGCACACTGTTTACGGATAATTTCATTTTTGATTTCATAACGTGCCCCTTTCGATTGTGTTTGTTGCGATTCGTTCGGATGATTTCCGGATCTGTCTGAGCTCAGCCATGCACCACCTCCAGGTGAGAATCCTTCATTTACCAACTCCCGAAACCGATTTCGTAACCATGTAAAAAAAGCGGTGTGTAAACTGCACACACAGAAATATTTCGGTAAAACAGCTGTGTCGCGTCTGGATCAAAGGGGGATCATTTCACACGGCTTGACCTGTTTGAGCCGTAAAAAGAACCATTACCGAAAGCGCTTTCGTATACTGTAACCCGGGTGGGACATGGCGTCAATCCATTATCAGAAAGTTTACATAATTGGTTCAGGCTTCCTAGGAAGGGAGTGATCATCGCCCTTATGTAGCAATGAACTAGCGCGAAAGTTTGACCTCTGTGATGACCGATCAGTTACCTGTAGATAGAAGAAGTGAGCCAGTGGTGAACGTTAAGGCAGTGTTATCAGAAGGGCGATCATAGAAGAAGTGTTGGAAAGAGGACCGGAGATGTGTTTATTAAAAAAAGAGAATTATGAAGCGGATGATGCATGATAAATGATTCAAAAAAGTTCAGAAAGAGCAGAAGATTGAAACGATGAATCGCCTGAAATACAAACATTCACGATATCCTCGACGGATCAGTCAAAGAATTTATGATAAGTATGATAGTCGTTAACGCTCAGTTGGTAATTATGCATTGCACTCGGCTTGTTGACGCATGTACTTTTGGAGTTTGTCCTCCAGATAAACTAAGGCGTTTTTTATCAACTTATCTAAATTTGATAAAATCCGATCCACCAAAAGTCCTCTTTCTGTAAATGTATTTGCCCCTCGTAAGCAAACATTTATGGTAGAGTACCTTCTCTTTTCTGCCAGAAAATTGCATGAATCCTCTCGAGTACTGTTTTACAAAGGAACTACCGTTACAGTGTTGACGGCTCTTAATGTTTTAAAAATGTATGATAATAAATGAGTAAAAAGATTGGTATGAAAGGAGTAATGCAGCCTGGGCAGAATTATGCCTATAAGAAATGATGCATTTTTTTCTCTGTTGTTTTCATCATGGGAAGAAAAGTGTATGGAGCATTTTATAAGAAGAAAATAAAACGCTCCCGAATATCTTGATTGATTAATCGGGAGCGTGTGGAATACTTTAAAATTTCTGCATCCGTTTCAAGACAAAATAGAATGTTCCATTAAGATTCTTTTTTGTCGAAAAACATGTTTAAATCCGTTTTATCTGTTTCATGTTCCAGAGCTTCTTCTATGTAGTTTTGAGCTTCAACGAGCTTTGATCTGTCATAGAAAGGAACAGGAATAAAGTAGTCGCTACCAGCTCTTTCAATCACTAAAACAGAGAGGATACCGCTTAAAATGACGATAACACCCACGGATAAATAAAACAGCCCTGCAATAAAGCCTGCTGTATCAGTCATCATCACTACAGAAAATAAAATAATTATAAGTCCAATGATCATACGTTTCAATCTGTAACTCGTGGATAGTGTGGTTGAACTTACATTTTTTAAGGGGATAGATTGGTTATCTTTCCCGACCGGGATGAAGCCTAACAGCGTATTCATACCAGAAACTTTAATCAACCTTGAATCTACCGACACGAATCCTTTTACCCAGAAAAACAGCAGCGATAATGAAAAATTAACTTTTTTCTCCAAGAAACATTCCTCCTTTAGTAATATGGTAGGACTTTACCATATCTTTTTTTCTGAATCAATAGATTCAGAAAAAAGATTAAATGGAATATTTAATCTTTTATACATCCATTGATTCAGATAAGTTGATACAAAAACGTTATGAAAAGGTCTTGAAACAAAAAAAGGAACGCCAAGATCACTCAATTGGCAGAAAAGAATGAAAGCAACAGACCTGATCTATGTGCAGGTCTATGTTTTGTGCACTCGCTTCATACCTGTTTGCCGTTGGTACTTAATTTCAACTTTTTTGAAGTGAACAGGTAGGCTTTTAAATTACTTGGATTAGTTTAAGTGCTGATAAAAAGAACTATGAAGTTGATGGCAGTCTGTATCTGTCTTGTTTTTCATTGTTGAAATCATTCATTTTCGGCAGAACCTTGCTCGGGGAGGTTTATCCTCCATCAATCTTAACAAAGACGCTCATGCAAAATGATTCAGCACTAATCCGAATAAAACGTAAATTTACTATCCAGGGTGGTCTTAGAGAAAAAATATAATGTTAATGCATAAAATAGGTTAATGGCAATTAAAATCCATTTATCTATGCTATAATAACCTATTGTGGAGTACAGTAATATATCATTGACCGCATGTTTGTCTGATTAACGTTCAAGCATGAAATAAAATCATCTGCTCAGTAATACTGTTTTCCTGTTAAGGGGTTTTAACTATGTTCACTAACATACAATCATGGATTCGAAGTTCATCATTCAAATCGAATTTTTACCTGTATACACAATCTTTGTCGCTGGGGCTTACGCTATTAGTGATGTTACCGGTAATGAGAGGGTTTGGTTCAGAAGCTCCGCTTTTACAAGTGCCCGTGTACTTGTTTTGGGTGCTTCCTATTTTGTTCCTGGTCTTATCAACATACGGTAAAAATCTTGATTTCAGAGTGCCGATTGGCTATGCGACATTAACATTTTACCTGGTTTTCATGTGGAACTATGAAACGGATTTTGTTTATGCTGCAGCAGGCGGTTCCATTCTCGGTTTACTTGTTTTTTTATTTGCTTATAAAGTGGCTATTCCTTATCATGGGATCCCGCTGGCAGTAACGATTATGGCAGCGATGCCTTTTATTTATCACATCCGGACAACGGATGATAGATTACTCAGTACAGAAGGATTCAGTGAACAGGTTCTGACACTGGAGAAGGTAACTGAAGTCATGCAGCAACCCGTTATCTTGGCTGTTCCTCTCAGTGCAGTAGTGATGAATCTCGTCATTTATTGGGGATATGGTTATTTTAGCCGGAAAAAAACGAGGTTGGAGTAAAAGACATTATGAGTTATAGCAGAAATGTCAGCGGGTTATTCATAAAACGATACTCCAGAATTCTTCCTGTTAGCTTGAAGAGGTGATGAGCTATGATCTATGATTTTCTCATGAAAGTAAGAGAATTAATAACATTGATGCCACTTTATTTATCAGGTGCTGTCCTGTTGGCCAGTTTTTTTCCTGTAATGTTAACTTATGCTGGTGAGGAATCAATTTATACGCCATTTGTATCGGTGCTGTTAGTGATCATCGCAATGGCACTTTGGGATCAAACGGAAAACACACCGTTGTCTTTTGCGTGCATCGGTTTTTTGTTGGTTTTTCTCCCCTTATCAAGGATGGTAAATGCGGATACGGCAGTCTTGGCAGGGGCGATAGTCTCGCTGTTTGTGTATATCATGGCTGAAAAGAATAATTGGGAAGTGGAGTCAGCTGTCACGGCTCTCGTGACACTCATGATGATGGGGTTATTCACGGAACGGTTACCTGGCGACGAATACCATGACACCTTTTTTGATTTTTTTGCGTTTTCTACATATGAAACACTGTCTCTTGCGATGGTGTCCAGCTACTTTTATTTACCGGTACTGTCTGGCATGATCATGCAATTGATGATTACCCGAATGGATCGATTGCTGCCGGTCTCAAGGGATGATGAAAATCAGGGGAAGACTCCAAAATCAGAATTTAATTCTCATGAGTCAAAGCAGTTTGATCACTCTCCGGCTGCTGTTTATAAATTTAAAGAATATGATAATAAAAGAAATAAGCATCAAAAGCAGACGGATGCCGATGAAAAAAATCAATTCAGGACTCCTGAATCGAAGCCGGAAGAATCCCCGGATGATCATGATGATTCATTCTTTTAGATTCAAGCTCACATATAACGTTACAGGGAACGCGGCTAGCAGTTTATGAAAAGGTGGTGTGGATGATTTTTACTTCAAAAAAGACATACTCTGTGAAAGATAAACGATCAGAAACATATATGGAAGTGAAAGGGTATGAGGTCACGACTCATTTTGCTGTGCATAAAGAAAGCAGCAAGAACTGGTGGGTGGATCACCTTCCCTCGGGTTATAAATTGAAAAAAATGTCTTCCCGTGACAATGCAGAAACCCTTTCAAATGAGATTGAAGGAATGATGGACTGGAGTCATAAAGAGGCGCCGGAAGTGTTTCGAAAAAGTGAATATTTCAGGGATTTTTTCAGGCATGTGAGTGAAGCTATTGAAAATAATGAGGACATCCCTGTTGCTCCAGAAGTGCTGAAATACAATCTGTTTTTCATAGAGATGGATGAAGTGGATGAAAGGTGGGATATATTTCTCCAAGCATGGAATGAGTTGGAGTCTCTGATTGGATTGTCGGATGTGAAAGAAACCATCATGAAAATTATGCAATCCATTCGAGGAAGGAAAATAAATGAGAAGATGGTTAAAGGATCAACACCGTCTTATCATATGTTGTTCAAAGGCGCTGCGGGTACAGGAAAGACAGAAGTGGCCAGGATCGTGGGTATGTTGTTTTATGCCATCGGTGTCGTACCGGAGGACCGTTTTTTAGAGGTAGGGCGAAAAGATCTCGTTGGAGAGCATGTGGGAGAGACAGCGCCAAAAACAGAAAAAATAATTAATCAGGCAATCGGTGGTGTTTTATTTATCGATGAAGCCTATGCGCTGGTTTCCAATACAAAGAATGATTTCGGTAATGAAGCCATAGAGGTGTTGATTAAGGCGATGGAAGACCATCGGGAGGACTTTGTCGTCATCCTCGCTGGTTATCAGGGAGAAATGGAAGAATTAATGGATATGAATGAGGGCTTCCGTTCAAGGGTTCGCTTGCATATTCCGTTTTCGAATTACACACTTGATGAGCTGGCACAAATTTCAAAAGAGATGCTCAACAGCAAGGGGTGTGAGCTGGACGCTGATGCACATCTAGAACTGGCCAGTTATTTGAAGTTGTATGAGCACCAGGGCGTGGTCGATGGGAATGCGAGAACGGTTCGGAACCTGATTGAATTTGTTATCGAAGAAATGCATACACGTACGGCTTTGACAGGGGAAGCTACGAATGTCGTTATTGCTGAAGATTTGAAAAAAGCAGGGAATGTTTCTAATGATGATCCGGAGAGATTAGTAAAAATGAAGGACGAAGCTGTACAGGAACTTGACAATCTGGTAGGAATGACGGAATTGAAAAATGAAGTCAGGCGGATTATGAATACGATCTTATTAAATGAAAAAAGAAAAGAATTTAATATGGAAGTGGAAAAGTCACGAATGCATATGTGCTTCACCGGTCCTCCTGGGACAGGGAAGACCACTGTAGCAAGAATCATGGGGAAATTTTTCAATGGTTCGGGGATCTTGAGCAGTGGTCATTTTGTGGAGGCTTCACGGGGAGATCTTGTTGCTGAATATTTGGGTCAAACCGCTCCTAAAGTAAACAGAAAAATAAAACAATCGATGGGCGGCGTGATGTTCATCGATGAGGCTTATAATCTGATTACAGACGAGCATGATTATTTTGGAAAGGAAGCTGTATCGACACTCATTCAAGGAATGGAAGATTATCATGAAGATCTGGTGGTTATCCTGGCAGGCTACAGTGAGGATATCAAGAATATGATCGATGTGAACCCTGGTTTTAAGTCGAGGATCGGGTATTATTTCGATTTTCCAGATTATACGGCTGAAGACATTGTTGAGATTTCGAAAAGATTACTGGACTCGAAGGGCTATGATTTAAGTGTTGATGCATCACAAGCACTGGAACATCATATGATCGACTTTCATCAGGATGAAGGTCATTTCGGTGGAAACGGTCGTTGGGCTGATGAATTTGTGAAATTGGCAATCAATTGCGCGAATCAACGACTGGTGAACGATGGCGACTTGAATGAACTGACACCTGAAAAACTGCAATCAATTCAGAAAATGGATATTGATGAAGCAATGAAGATTACGAGAAGAAAAAGCGGAGCGATCTGATATCGAAAAAAGCGATGATATTTATTTGTCGAAACCATTCAGGGTTTATGCGAACTCTCCATTTAATGATAAATATTCCAATCAAATAGAAATCGACTCATCTGACAAACTATCAAGGGAATCCATTAGTTTGTGGAGAGATTACCTGATTTTGATCCTGATTTCAAGATTCCCGGTTCTTTTCAACTCGCGGATAATCTCGAAAAGAATTTTAATTAAACTGATAGGCTATTATCCACCGAAGGATTGGTGAAAAAAGTTGTATTTTCTCTGCAATCAGGACCTTATGTGGAATGATTCTTAAAGACTGGCAAAAGAACTGAAACGGATGGGGAGAACGCTCAGTGCCAATACCCAATGATAATCAACTGAATTATGAAGAATACCAAATGAACCATATCTATTCTATATAGGTTCGATTAGGTTGTGCACTCGTTTCCACAAAACCTAGGAAGTGCACTTGCACCCGATAGAAATCTGAGTTATTCTATTCTTAAGAAAGCGCTTGCTTCATTAGCGATCCTGCTAAGTCAGCTGGTGCTTTAATTTTTACACATAAATGAAAACGTTTGCACAAACAATGCAAAAAATGCACGATTTGTGCAAACAGGTCATGAATCGAAGGGGATTCGAATGGAGAGGAGTTGATTGTGCGCACTTGTTCGACATGCAGGTTGTTTGATCGGAATACGACATCGAAGGGAGATTGACAATGCAAAGTAGAAAGTGGAAAAGACGATCGGCGAAGTTTATGACAGCAGTGATGGGCATGAGTGTCTTTACGGCGTTCACACCCGCCGTAACAGCAGAAGAGGAAGCAACGGACGAAAGCGGCGAGGTGCCGGAAGATCACCTGCGGATTCATTATGATTACGGTGATCAGGATCTGTCGAGCCTGGGGATCTGGTATTGGGGTGATTTCAGTACAATTTCAGCGGATCGTGAAGGTGAAGAAGAAGATACAGCATGGCCTGGTGACGTCCGTTTCTCAGAAGAACAGACGACGGATTTTGGTGCATACATTGACGTCGAACTGGCCGAAGACCCGGAACTTGTTGAGTTTTTAATCAACAATGCAGACGGCGAAAACGTAACAGGTGATCTTGAAGTCGACATGTTATCGGACGAGATGAACGAAGTCTGGGTTACAAATGACGAAGCGATCTATTACTATGAGCCGGTGGCGTTTGACGATAACATCCTCCGGGTCCACTTTCAAACCGACGATGACGTCTATGACCCATGGGGACTCTGGACATGGGGCGATGTGGCAGAAGCGCCGGATGAATGGCCAACAGATGCTCATCCGTTCAGTCAGGATCAGACCGGTCCATACGGTGCTTACGTTGATATCGAGCTGACCGATGATCCTTCTTCTGTCGGTTTCCTCTTAGTCGACCGTGACACAGAAGAGCAGACGGATGATTTCACGTTTGGTGATCTGGATCAGCACAGACAGGTGTTTGTGAATCTGGATGCGGATGAGGTGTACACGAACCCTTACTTCGCCGGAACAGAGGAAGAAGCGCCGGAGCTTGGTGAAGGAGAATATGATTTTGCCGTCAGTGGTGAAACGACAGGTGCCGTGGATGCCGAGAATCATGCGGTACTGGATCTGGACGTGACCTATCCGGAAGAAGACGTGGCGATTGATCGCATGCACGCGGACGTCAGCTTGTTGGGTGGGCCGGATGAGCTTGCGATCTCACCTGAAGTGATGGGTGTGACGCTGTCTGCGCATTATTCGGTGGACCCTGGCACGTATGAGATTCCACTCACACTGATTGATGAAGAAGGCGGTGTGTATGAAGGCAGCGCAGAGGTTGATGTGGTGGAACATACGAAAGAAGATGGTGACTTCAATTGGGATGAATCGGTCATTTACTTTATGCTGACGGACCGTTTCTATGACGGGGACCCGTCAAACAACGACCCATATGATCTGGACTACGATTTCTACGATAACCCGCGCGGTACACCGCAGGGCGGTGACTTTGCCGGGGTGAAAGAGAATCTGGATTATCTGGATGAGCTGGGTGTCAATACCGTCTGGATCACACCGATCGTCGAGAACATTGCATATGATGTGAGCTATGCAAGCGATGACGGCTCGTATTTCGGCTATCATGGGTACTGGGCGCAGGATTTCGAAGAATTAAATCCGCATCTCGGAACACTGGAGGAATTTCATGACCTGATCGATGCTGCGGCAGAGCGGGACATGGACATCATGGTGGATGTGGTCTTGAACCATCCGGGTTATGGCTTGAAACCGGAAGACGGTGATGTGGAAGATCCGCCGCCAGGCTATCCGACGGATGAGGACAGAGAGCGGTTTGACGGGATGATTCGAGAAGAGCCAGGCTCTGATGATGAAACGATGGAACTGGCTGAATTACCGGATTTCAAAACCGAAGTACCGGAAGTCCGCGAACAGATCGTTGATTGGCAGACATCCTGGATTGAAAAGTCCACAACCGATGCGGGCAACGCCATTTCGTCCTTCCGTGTGGATACCGTGAAACACGTGGATGAGCCGACGTGGCAACTGTTCAAAAATGAACTGACCCGGGAAAGCACCGATTTCAAGATGATTGGTGAGGCGTGGGAGAACAATATCGACGGTGATCACCGTTACTTGAACTCCGGACAGATGGATTCCCTGTTGAGCTTTGATTTCAAAGGCATTGCCGGAAATCTCGTCAACGGGAATATTTCAAATGCGGTGGATGCACTGGATGACGTGCAGCACACGATTGATAACAAGGCGACGCTTGGGAATTTCCTTGGCAGCCACGATGAAGAAGGGTTCCTCTATGCGCAGGACGGCGATGAAGGGAAGCTGAAAGTTGCCGCATCCCTGCAGGCTTTTGTCAAAGGGCAGCCGGTCATTTATTACGGCGAAGAACTCGGTCAGACCGGTGACGATAATTGGCCGGTGTATGACAATCGCTACGATATGGGCTGGAACCTTGTGGAAGACAATGCGATCCTCAGCCACTATCAAAACGTGTTTAATCTCCGTGGTGAGCACAGTGAAGTGATGGCCCGCGGCGCGTTTGATCACGTGACGGGTACGGATGATGACGGGTTTGTCGTCTTCAGCCGAACCTACGATGATGATGCCGTTTACGCGGCCATGAACGTCGAAGAAGAAGCGCGCCAGATCACACTGGACGTGGACTCCGACGATGCCGTGGTCACCGATCACTACTCGGGTGACACGTATACGGCAAGTGATGAGTCGGTGACGGTTACTTTACCGGCGATGGCAGACGGGGGTACAGCCCTTCTGACCGTGGAAAATGGCACGATCACTGGCGGTGAAGAAGGTGACGCGCCGGAAACCGATGAGATTCCGGACAATCATTTACGGGTTCACTTTGATAACGGCGACACCGATCCTGGTGACCTTGGCATCTGGTACTGGGACGGTGCTGCGTCTCCATCAGAGGACGATGCGGAATGGCCAGGGGATGAACAATTCTCTGAAGAGCAGATGACAGATTTCGGGGTGTACTTCGACATTGAACTGGAAGAAGGCGCCGACTACTTGAATATGCTCGTCAATTACGACGGCGAGAATCTGACCGGGGATTTCACCATCGATCGTCTCGCAGAAGAAATGAATGAAGTGTGGTTGTATGAAGACGGGACGTACCTGACGTATGAGCCGGTGGCGCTTGACGATCAGGTCAGGATTCATTACGACCGGGAAGACAACGATTTTAACGACTGGGGCGTTTGGTTCTGGGAACAGGGGTTAAATCCGCCATCAGACTGGCCGGATGACGCCGTTGACTTCGAACAGGAAGGCCGCTACGGGGCCTATGTGGATATCGATCTGGAAGACGGTGCTGAAGAACTTGGTTTCTTGTTACTCAATACCGAAACAGGTGATCAAACCGAAGATATGCTGTTCACAGAACTTGACGAGCACAATCAAATTTTTGTGACTGAGGGTGATGACACCGCCTATAACAACCCATACCATGTCAGCTCAGAAGGGTTGACGGGAGCCGAGGTGCTCTCAGACGAGCTGATTGAACTGCGATTTACGTCTACGGAAGGGTTCGATGAAGACTCCCTGATGGCAGGCATCACGTTGACGAATCGGCACGGAGAGGAAGTCTCTTTTGATTCGGTCACAATTGACGAAGACGGCGAAACCGTCAGCGTTCACGGATCATTGAACCTGGACGATGCACCATTTGACGTGACGTACAATCAGCGCACCGCAACCGCTGGCGTGGGCTGGAGACTCAAAGATGAGATGTATGCCTATGATGGTGACCTTGGAGCTGAACTTCATGAAGACGGCTCAGCAACCTTGAAAGTCTGGTCACCGAGTGCGGACAATGTGTCGATTATCTTGTATGATGCGGACGATCAGTACGAGGTTGTTGCCGATGGTGTGGACATGCAGCGCGGAGACCGGGGTGTCTGGGAAGTGACCCTGGACGAGGATAACACCGGGGTTACTGACCTGAGCGGTTTCTATTACCACTATGACATTGAGCGTGACGGGGAATCGGTGTTGGCGCTCGACCCTTACGCATCATCCATGGCAACGTGGGACAGCGGAAACGTTGATGAAGTACCGATCGGAAAAGCGGCGATTGTGGATCCGTCGGCCATCGGTCCTGAACTGGATTTTGCAGACATCGATGGGTTTGAAAAACGCGAAGATGCGATCATTTATGAGATACACGTCCGTGACTTCACGTCGGACCCGGATATCGATGAAGAATTGGAATCACAGTTTGGCACATTCGCTTCCTTTGTTGAAAAACTGGATTATATTGAAGATCTGGGCGTCACACACGTACAGCTTCTGCCAGTGATGAGTTATTTTTTCGCAGATGAATACAACAATGACGAGCGCATGTTGGATTATTCATCCACCCAGAACAACTATAACTGGGGTTACGATCCGCACAGCTATTTCTCCCTCACCGGCATGTATTCTGAAGATCCGGATGATGCCGAGAAGCGGATTGAAGAATTCAAACTCTTAATCGAAGAAATTCATGACCGGGATATGGGTGTGATTTTGGATGTGGTTTACAACCATACGGCCCGGGTTGAGATTTTTGAAGACCTTGAACCCGAGTACTATCATTTTATGGATGATGACGGCACGTCCCGCACGAGCTTTGGCGGTGGACGACTCGGAACGACCCATGACATGTCACGCCGCATTTTGGTGGATTCGATCATGCACTGGGTCGAAGAATACAAAGTGGACGGCTTCCGTTTCGATATGATGGGTGATCACGATGCGGAAAGTATCCAGATGGCGTACGACAAGGCGAAAGAAGTCAATCCGAACATCGTGATGATCGGTGAAGGCTGGAGAACCTTTGTCGGGGATGAATCCGGCGGGGATGTCATGCCTGCCGATCAGGATTGGATGCAGTATACCGAAGCCGTCGGATCCTTCTCGGATGAATTCAGAAACGAACTGAAGTCCGGATTCGGCAGCGAAGGTGAGCCGCGTTTCTTAACAGGAGGCGCCCGTGACATTCAGCAAATCTATGACAATGTCACAGCGAACCCGCATAATTTCACAGCAACGAATCCAGGGGATGTGGTGCCATACATTGCCGCGCACGATAACCTGACGCTTCATGATGTGATCGCACAATCGATTCAGAAAGATCCGGAATATCACCAGGAAGAAATCCATCAGCGGATTCGTCTCGGGAACCTGATGGTGCTGACGTCGCAAGGCACATCGTTCATCCATGCGGGTCAGGAATTCGGACGCACCAAGCAGTTCCGTGCGGAAACCGACGAAGCGCCTTACAAGTCCACCTATATGGAAAATGAAGATGGCAGCCCATTTGAATTCCCGTATTTCATCCACGATTCCTATGATTCGACGGATGCGATCAACATGATCGAATGGGACAAAGCGACGGATGAAGAAGCGTATCCGATCAACAACATGACGCGGGAATATACGACAGGATTGATTGAACTGCGTCGCTCAACGGATGCCTTCCGGTTAGGAACTTTGGAAGAAATCGATGAACGCGTCTCGATGATCGATGCGCCTGAAATCAACGACCAGGATCTGATTATCGGTTACCACGCCAAATCAACCGACGATACGGGTGAGTATGCGGTGTTTGTAAATACCGATGAACAGGAACGGACGCTGACCCTTGAAGATCTCGATTTAACAGAAGGCGTTGTGATTGTTGATGGCAACGAATCAGGCATAGCGGAAGTTTCGGATCCGACAGGCTTTGAGCTCTCCGCGGACCACATCTCACTTGACCCATTAACAGCGGTTGTTGTGAGAATTGGTGGCGAAGACATTCCTGAAGAACCGCAATCAGCAGCTGAACAATTAGCTGAACTGGATGACATGATCAGTGAACATGTTCAGGCCGGTGAGATTCGCGGACCGCTTGTCAACCAGCTTGGGAACATGGTCAGACAAGCGAAACATCATGAAAGCAGTGAGCGTCACAGTCAGGCAGTTAGGTTCATGGAGAACGTCCAGAAACATCTGGATAGAAGACCGAACGCCAGACATATTGAAGGCGATGCGAAAGCAACGTTGCTGGATCAAGCAGACGCAGTGATCAAACAGCTGGAGTCTGAAACAGAGGAATAATCGCAACATGTAAAGCCACAGATGGTCCCTATGAAAGGGGCATCTGTGGCTTTTCTTTTATCGTAGGTCTAATGAATACATTTTTCTTGCTCCGTTGAAAAATCAAAGCAAATAGCATAGTCGAACTAGAGGTTGTTCATGTGATTTGTAAAATTATTGTTGATTCAGGGTGATAATAACCATGATTAACCATAAAAAAGAGACGTTTTTATTTGCGAATGACAAAAAAATCTAATCTTAAAGAGGAACAATCGTAAACGACAGTGGAAATGAAATCAAGTCAATTGGAGTAGTTCAGACGGGTGATTCAGAAGAGAACAGTCTGTCAGTGCAGCCTTATCGGTGTTTCTGATGTAACTTCTACTTTCATTCAAGGTAAGTGAAACCGGCATAAAGAAACATGGCTCTCTTGTACCGTGAATAAGTGTGTAAGGAGCTCAGACGTCTGTTTCCTTAAGGTTTACATTAACCGTGAGCGATGCGTACACTGAAAAGGCAATTACCGGAGTTGATAAGGTGGTTGCGTGTCAGATTATCCAATACTTAAATTTTTAAGGAGGAAATCGAATGAAGAAACATCGTTCAACATTACATCGGAAAGTGTTTGGTGTCGCCATGACAACAGTACTGGCAGTGGGAACATTTACGTTTTCGGCAAGTGCCAATCAAGGTAACGGCGTTGGAAATGGAAACAGTGGTGAGACCCCACAGGGACCGAAACGGGATGTGGAAGGCGTCAACGTGATTGATACGACCAGCTTTGAAATTGATTTTGACAAAACGTTTCCACAAGGGTTGGCAGTGGACAGGGTTGTTGATGTCGAAGTCGAGTTGTCAGACGGGGAGACTGTCGTACCTGAAATTACTGATTATCACGTGTCCTCAGACGATCGATCACTTGTCACGGTAGAACACGCGAACGATGATCTTGAAGGATTGAGCGGTAAATTGTCAATCAATGACTTTGAAACCGATTTTGATTATGCTGAGAGCTTTTCATTGGATATTTTCCATACGAACGACATTCACTCAAAGATCGATAACTTCGGAAAAATGTCCGCATTCATTGACGAACAGGGTGCAGAAGCGGATAACTATCTGTTCCTCGATGCAGGGGACATTTTCAGCGGCAACGCGGTTGTTGATTTGAATGATGGTGAGCCAATTGTTAGATTGTTAAATGAAATGGGTCTGGATGCGATGGCCATCGGGAACCACGAATTCGATTATGGTCAGGAAGCTTTTGCGGCACGTGAAGAGCAGGCGGAATTTGACTGGCTGAGTGCGAACATGGAAGTCGTGGATGAAGACATCGCGATCCAGCAGCCGGAACCCTATACTATCAAAGAAATAGACGGTGTGGACGTGGGGATTTTCTCTTTAACACAAAATCCTCCGGCAACCAGCCCTTCCGGGATTGTCGGTCTGGAGTTTCATGATTATGTGGAAACGGCAGAAGAATATGCTTATCTGGAAGGTGAAACCGACATCCTGATTGCGCTAACTCATATCGGAAATAGTGCAGATCAGCATCTTGCTGAGAACGTTGATTTCTTTGATGTCATTATCGGCGGCCACAGCCACAGCAGGATTTTTGAAGAGCAGATGGTGAACGGCACACCGGTTGTGCAGGCAGGCAGTGATTCTTTATTCGTTGGACACTTCAACCTCGAATTTGATGGCAGCGATGTGACATTTAATGATTATTATTTACAGGACGTTGACGAGCTGACGGAAGTGAATGAAGACGTTCAGGCGATGGTCGATGGCTACAACGAGGAAGCAGAAGAGCTTCTTCAGGAAGTAATTGGTTATACGAATACAGGATTGAGCCGTGACGCCCGTAATTCAAGAGATACCTCTTTAGGTAATTTCATTACGGATGCAATGAGAGATGCGGTGGATGCAGACATGGCCATTACGAATAATGGTGGCATTCGCGCCAATATTGATGAAGGTGAAATTAGGGCTGCAGATATCTATACGGTTGAGCCATTTGGTAACGAACTTACAGAGATGGAGATTACCGGTGAGGATATGCGTGACGTGGTAGAATACTCTTTTTCCAGGTTCGACCGCATTGATATTCAAGCTTCAGGATTGTCCTATACGATTTACACCGATGAAGATGGGGCATATGCCGATGCAGATCTATATGTTGATGGCGAACCAATTGAAGACGACGCGACGTATACACTTGTAACCAATGACTTTATGGCAGAAGGTGGCGATGGCTATGACTTTTCTTCAGCCACTATTCTTCAGGAAGCTGCAGGTTATATTACCAATGCCATGTTCCAGCTGAATGATACTTTAATGGATTCAGAGGGTGCAGTGGACTATGAAGACGGTGAAGGCCGGATTCAAGTCGAAGAGCAGGAGTAAAAAGCCGTTATCCGATATGATTTAGTAACAGGAGGCAGGAGAGCGTAAAGTTCTCCTGCCTCTTTTATATTCATCATGGATAGAGCGAATGGATGGTTGTTTTAAAAGGCTTTGTTAAAATTCAATGTTGATATTTATAAAAAGCGCAAAATCCATAAAATAGAATTTGTGGGTGGTTTCATTGTCTTATTCAACTAACGCGTCCCGTATGTTGAAGTATAATGGATCCCAATACCAGAAATCATTCGAATGAAAAGATTGAATAAAAATTCGTCTTGCGATCATTCTCTCCAAGCAGGTTTGTTTGCAGATAAAAAATCTTCAACTTCATCAATGTCTGTGGTTTGTAAAATTACCCCTTCCGTATCAAAAATAATAAAGTTGGGGTAACTTTCAATGTCAAAATTCCCTGTATAATTCTTCATAACGTTTTCAACCTTTGTATCCCAAGCCCATATTATACCTCCATGATAAAGAGATTCTCTACTTTCTTCACTTAAAGATTGATTGATGTTCTCTATATCATAGTGTTCTCTAATATTCTCATTATCAGAAATCGCGTCAACGAACCCCCACTGAGGTACAACGTTTCAGTGGGGGCTTGAGATAGCCAAGCAGGTCTTTTCTTACAAAGGTTGACGCTCTGCGTGGTTCTTCTCAAATCACTGTTTTTGGTTGGTACTGGCGACGTACGATCGTTTTCCCACTTGCACCACCCTTCCGAAGAAGAGCAGTTCTTCCTTACGGAAGAAACCACCACTCAGCATATAACTGGCGTGTGCTACAAGCCCCAACAAAAGTTGAGTACACATGGATGGTTGACGCACCCACTAGGCTATGCGCTAAGCAACAGCTTTACGTTTTTGAACGTCCATGATCATGGGCGTTTTTATTTGTGTTTTTTCATCCCATTCTACTATTTGGGATTTCCGAAGGATATTTAATGCTGCATTAATGTCGGCGTGGATGCATTGTCCGTTCTCACAGCGATAGAAGCCGCGATATAGGCGCTTCCCACTAAAGGAGTACATCGTGTTATCGCCTTTTGACCAAACCGGAATATCGTCATGATCCAGAAAACTAGCTTTAGACGTGTAGCTCTCTTCCTGCTTAACGAAACGGATGCCTTCCTTGAGACACTTGTTCTCAATAGCCGAAATCAATCTGTGGAAAGGAATTTGTACGAACTCTTGATTGTTTTTCTTCCCTAAATGCGATTCTTGTTTCCAATCGGCATTATAACCCATTACCACGGTATCGACGTTCAGTCGTTTTATCTGTTTGAACAACAAACCTACGGTTTGTGAAAGGTAGCCGCCTATTTGGAGATTTCGTTTACGCCAAAGAGAAGCTATTTGGTTTGTCACTATGCGTTTCGACAAGCCGTTTTCGATGTTTTTCTGTTTTAATTCGCTTATCTTTTTGTTGAAGTACTGATTGATGGATTTTAACTTCTTTCCATTAATCAAAAAGGCGTCTCCTTGATTCGTTGCACAACTAAGAAGATAATCTACACCTAAATCGCAACTCAAAGCTTTTGTCGTCGTTTGTTGTTTCTTCATTTGAGACATAGGTACTTCGTATACATAATGAGCCTCAAAGAACCGACCGTTTTGCTTTGGCACAATTTCAATGTAAGAAATGTTTTTATCCATTAAATTCTTTGGCATTCGCAGTCTTAAGGGACCAAAACGTTTTCTGAAAGCAGTATTCATTGGAATGCTCCAATATCCATCCTTATCCACTTTGGGAACTTGATAGATTTCGATGACACGTTTGGCAGTGGAACGAGAATACTTTGGGAACTTTGGGCGACCTGTGAAACCTTCAGGGGTTTCTTTCCACTTCTTTAACGCTTCGAAGAAGCTCTTTACGTCACTGAGTAAGGTTCTTCGAACCGCTTGTACGGAGTTGGATTGAATGCCCCAATAGTTCATATCGGCCTTCATTGCGCTGTCTATTTCTTTTGTTGTCGCCATTTTGTTTTCATTCAAATACTTTTGTTTAATCGTATATAAGCCTACGTTGCGCAAAGCCTTAGAACTATGAGACATGCGTTGCAGAAGTCGAAACTCTCTAGCGCTAAGGGTGCTGCGACCAATGTTCTGTTTTTGGGTGAACCGTTGCATATTGACTGTTTTCTTTTTCTTGCGCAATACTTCAATCGGTTTTTTCCTAGCCATTTGTGTCACCTCCTTTTCCGACCTCAAATTGAATGATATCAATTCTTTACATCTATGCCATTCATTATACCATTTAACAAAATAGAAGCTAGATATATTTCCGAACACTTGTTCTTTTATTTGAAACACCTATCAGTCGTAAGACTGATGGCAATTCATCTCCACCTGAATCGCTGGGCTGACGCCCGTATCGCGAATCAGATGGAGTCTTCTTGCCTAATGATGATAAAGCGTAAAATAATTAGGAGGTTCTGGTGGTGTCATGTTATGAGTCATTTCATCTTTTGAAATTTCATGGTTACACGCTGTTAGAATGAGTATTGAAAAAATACTTAAAAAGAAAAACCTCAAAGTATCACTCCTTACTATTCTTTGTTCAACTTGACCGCCCGGTTAGTTAAATAAAGTAATGACCTATTTACTGTAAACTCAGATAATCTAATTGTATCATAGGTTTCTCTGTTTGGAATTAAATTCCCTTTAATGATCATATCGCTCATTGTATTTCATTTCGTTGATGATGGATGCTTTCTAACACTTGGAATCATGCAAGATACTTGGTCGCTACGCCGTTAAACCGCTGGATCCAACCTTTCAGTCTTCGATGATAATTATTCACGTTCTGGATCAGCCCCTTGGTGCGGATTTTTACGGTCATACCGAAACTGGCAAATCGATAGTTGCTCCTCACGGTTTCTTGTGACCAGTACACATACCTTTTCGTTCCTTACGCCACGTTTCTTGGAGAAACCGCCCCGTTTGCGAGGTTTTCTATGATGAATCTTTCCTTGTCCTTTTTCAGAGTATAGAAAATAGGTCTCGTCCATTTCAACGATACCTTGGAAATTTGAGATTTCCATTTGTTTTAAAGCCGTTAGGAGCTTGTGTCTCCAATAAAACAATGTGATATGCGTAACGTCACCATTCAACTCCGCTAAAGGGCTTTAAAAAACTAAAGGGAGCCCTTTAATATAGTTCGGACTAAAACCGGAATTTATTTTTCAGGATAGCCTTTTAAAAAGGTATTTGCTTTCCGGCTGATTGAAGATTAACATAATTGAATAATGGTTAAAGAAAAGAAATTTGATCGTCATAGGGAATAATGGCCTTATGCGAAGGAAGGGATGAGGACGATGATAGAACAGGATCAGCAAAAGGCAAATGCTGCAAGGGAAGCGCTGACACATGTGCGCTCCGGCATGGTGTTAGGTTTAGGGACCGGCAGCACATTCAACCATTTTTTAACACTTCTTGCCGAGCGGATCAAAGCGGAGGGGCTGAACGTAAAGGGCGTACCGACGTCTTTGAAAACGGCCCGCCTCGCCCGGGAAGCAGGGATTCCCCTCATCGAACTGGATGAGGCATCCACCATCGATCTGGCGGTGGATGGCACGGATGTGGCCGATGAGCAGTTTCATTTAATCAAAGGCGGCGGGGGTTCACTCTACCGGGAGAAAAAGGTGCTGCAAGAGGCAGGGCAACGGGTGATTCTCCTCGAAGAAGACAAATTCACCACAACGATCAGTGGACCGGCGACGGTTCCGGTGGAAGTGGTGCCCTTCGGTTCGACAAAGACCCGGAGGGAACTGACCGCGTCAGGGGCTGACTGCAAATACCGCTTGGATGGTGAGGTACAGTTTGTGACGGATAATGGGAACTACATTTTTGACTGCACGTATCACGATATTACGGACATCGAAGCACTGCATCAAAAGGTCAAGCTGATGCATGGCGTGGTTGAAACCGGGATCTTTGTCGATATGGCAGATGCCCTCATCATCGGAAAAAAAGACGGAAGCGTCGAGACGCATAAACGCACGCTGGGGCTGTGAATGCGCCCTGAGGATGGATGATCAGACCGAAAAGAGCTCACCTACCGTTGTGGAGGTGAGCTTCTTTCGTGTTCATCCGGATCAGCGCTGGTTTCGGTATTTGTGGGGGGCGTGGCGCATGTCATGGCAAAACGTGCAATCATATACTTCCGTATACTATTAGAATTGGAAGGGTCTGTGCTAAGGTGGGGTTGTACTAATATTCTGAATATTCAAGAAAGAAGGTGGTTTCATGTCAGACGATATGGGTTCAACAGTGAAATCAGGATCGAGTGATGCGGAAGACAATAAGGTGATGGCGGTACTGGCTTACCTTGGGATTCTCGTCTTGGTCCCGCTCCTTGCTGCGAAAGAATCGCGCTTTGCCCAGTATCATGCCAATCAAGGGCTGGTGCTGTTTATCGCGGGGATTGGCGGCTTTATCGTCCTGTCGATCTTTTCCACGATCACCAGCATGATCCTGGGTAACATCCCTGTATTGGGCGCACTGGTCGGGTTATTCCTCGGCGGGTTATTGTATTTCATTGCCTGGATCGCCGTCATGATCCTCGTGATCATGGGGATTTTGAACGCGGTTAAAGGGGAAGAAAAGCCGCTGCCGGTGATTGGGAAATACAATTTGCTGAAACTGGATCAGGGCGGACAGTCTGCATAATTGCAGCAAAAAGAACTCTTTTCGTATGGTGAAAAGAGTTCTTTCTCTCGCACGTTATGGGGAAAGTATCCGTGCAACGAAGGTTTGTGCTATATAGACTAGAGAAAATAAAAGATAAGAGCAATGAAGGTGTCTGTCCTTATTGAGACTGTTCCATGACTTTCTTCACCAGTTGGGCGCGGTTTTTCACGCCGGCTTTGGCGAAAATTCTGGAGTTGTGTTTTTTGACGGTGATCTCAGCGACGAACAGTTTTTTTGCTATCGCGCTGTTCGAGAATCCTTCCATAATCAAAGTCAAGATCTCGCCTTCACGCCCCGTCAACTGCAGGCAGTCTGCGGCGTGCCGGTAGTGGTTCGTTTCTGTAACGTCTTCTGTCAGACTGCTCATGTATTCTGCCAACTGATCAGCGGCGAGATCGAGTTCGTACGTCCGGGATATGCTGTCCGGACCGAAATCGTCGTGCTGCGCGGCGGGGATTTCCGAGAAGCCGAAGCTCTTTACGAGCGCCTGGAAAAACGGCAGCGGCGAGGAAACGATGATCTTGGCCCCGGTTAACAACAGGGGCAGTAAATCGTACATGAGTGCGATGCGTGCGTCGTGATCACCAGGATCGACATAGTCCAGAAAGCGGATGAAGTAGGCTTTTGTGTCATCTTTCGGACGGTTCAGGTTGTCCCAGTCCGCCTTGGATAACTGTCTGAAATAGGCCCTTGAGACCGGTTCATCAGTTAACGCGTGGATCGTGCCGTGGTGAACGGGGACGACGATCGACATGGCGTGGATCTGACCGGTATAATCCCGTAACAGTTTGGTGGAATCGAGCCCCATTTTCCGGATGTAGTCAGGGCCGATTAACTCGAGCTCTGTTTTGTTATGCTCATAGGACGCAAAAAAACGAAAGGTCTGGTTGGAGACGCGGTTATAAAACTGTGCTTTACTGACGCTGACATCGTCTTTCTTTTTTTCGTAAAAATGAAGGACATCGTCAAAGTTGTACTCATCGACCTGCTCGAGATAAAATTTACGCCCGGATGTGGGTTTGGAATGAAAAAAAACGGACTGAATGAGTTCATCCCCGATATGATAAAAAAACATCGCGATATCGTCGGGGTGTTTCGTTTTGATCAGGCGTTTTTTGTAATACCCGATCACTTTCTGTTTCAGTCGATTGTACCGTTCCGGTGAGCGCTGTACCAGATCCACTTTGATGGCGTCCTGGATCAGCTCGTGAATGCTCCAGTGCTCTTTAAGCCGTTGGACGAACGACAGGTTTGTGAGTGCGATGAACTGCTGGTAGGGCACGTTGCGTTCAAGAATCTCAGACAGCGTGTGCTGGTTAAAGTACCTTACCATCGCCGCCGCTTCGATCAGTTCGAGGAGCGCATCACTTTCCACTTCTTCAAGCCAGCGCCTCGTCAGTGTCAGAAGCACCTGTTGGATCGAGTCGCCATTTACATAGCTGCCCAGTGCACCGTTTTCTTTGGCCGACATGCCCGCGAGCGTCAGGGCAAGGGGGTGACCTTCCGTAAAATCATGCAAGGAGTGGATCGTGCTCTGTTCGGTGATGTTTTGCTGTTTGAGAAACGCCGTGATTTCTTCTCTGTTGAAAAACCGGAGTGGCATCGTCCGGATTTTTGCGGCCCAAACCGGAAACTCCACCCATTCGCCCTGAAGCGGGAGCCGTCCGGAGATGATCACTTTCACCGCAGGGTCCGAATGTGTCAGGAAGAACTGCCGAAACCACCGGTCGATCTCAGCCATTTTCTCGTAATTGTCGATGGCAATGATCACCTGTGTCGACTGCGAAAGTTCCGTGAGTTTCTGTTTCACTTCAAACATCGACGGGTCCGCTTCCTTGACCGGTGCGATATAGGAGCCGAGTAACAGGTTCAGATGCCGGACGAAATCCTGCGGCGTATGGGTAAAGTCCAGGCTGTCCATGCGAATGAACGTGTCGCCGTAATGGAATGATCGCCGTTCAAACGCGTGAAGCAAGTACGTCTTCCCAATGCCCCCCTGTCCGTGCATGTTCAAAATCCTCGTCTCGTCACAGCGGCGAAACGCCTCAAACACCTCGAATTCTTGAACTCTGCCAATCGGGGCGGGTTCCGTCAGCGGCCTCTGGTTTACCTCGTGCTTCTGCATCGTCTTTTCTTACCTCATTTCTGAAAATGACATTTGACCCAGTTCACCCGGAGTGCGATTAAAGTCCTGATTTGTGACATCAGACTACAATTACCTGAATATTTCGATTATTACAATTGTTACTATGAATATACAACTAAACAAAACGAGTGTCAAACGCATACAAAAACCCGCGCGGTTTGCGCGGGTTCAGGTGCGGTATCGTTATCTGCCGGAGATGAGAATCAGTACAGCCATGTTTTCATCTTCATCATCGTAGCTCGAAATGGTTAAGGACATGGCCTCGTCGCTGTCCTCCATGCCGCCTTGCACACTGAGATTGTGATCGGCCTGCATTTCCTGAACGTTATCGTACCCTTGACTCTGTATATAATCTTTGTAAAGCTCAAACACATCGTTCGCATCTTCTTCGAACACGAACTGCACGGTGTGCATCACTTCGTCATTATCGGCCACCCGCTGCGTTCCGAAGATTTCAGCCGTATCCGGAAACGGGATGTCATCCGGGAACTCCTCATGCAGTTCGGATGAGCCACCTGCGCCGAAGGAGAAGGTTTCTTCGCCGTCGTCACCGGTTCCGGATACCGAGATGGACCCATCATCGTCCTGTTCGAACCCGATGGACTGCTCTGAGCCATCCTTATCCGTGACGGTAATGGCATCTTCCGAATCGCCACTGAACAAGCCGAAGAAATCGATGCTTACTTCACCATCCTCGTCATCAGAAAATGTAAATGAGCCACACCCGGTTAACAGCAGAGTACTTAAGAATAAAAACATCAGCCATTTCATCGTTTCTCACTCCCTCGTTTTAGTCACCTTCATTGTTGCTCCGTGCCTCTCCGACCATGAACGATCTACCCGTCTGGTTAACACCACCTTCGCAGGTTTTATAGTTGTTTACAGCATATAAAAAAGCGCATCAAAGTGTAAGTATACGGAAGTATACGATTGGAGGAGAAAGGCCAAAGTGGATGGCGTGAGATCCGCGCAAGTCGCTCCGGATGTTAGCAAGTCATGGATTATCCGAGCACCCCCAAATTGGGATTCGGCAACGGTCGGTTTTTTCTGCGGATTGTGTCATTTATTTTTAACTAATTGACCAAAATACTTTACATTATGTTAAAAATAGATTACACTCAGTTTAAGAAAGAAGGGGGCATGATGTATGAACGAGCATGGCGAAATGACAAATCAACTGCCTGTACTGAGAGCAAAGCACGGGTACTCGCAAAAAGATGTGGCCGAGAAAGTGGGCGTCAGCCGTCAGACAATCGCTTCATTGGAAAAAAACAAGTACAACCCATCGCTGAAGCTGGCATTTGAACTGGCCCTGTTGTTTGAAGTGGATCTGCAGGAAGTTTTTCAATATCAAATGAAGGAGGAATCGTAAATGTTATTCTATGTGTTTCTTGTTTTTCTGGTGATCGCCCTTGTGTTCTGGTCCCGGTTTCAATTTGGAGAAGAAGGGAAAGATGAGCGCGGGCAAAAAATACTGAACCGTTCGTATACCATCGTTTTTCCGATGTTCATCGCAGGCTGGGTCCTGATTCGGCTGGTCGAGGATTTCATCACGCCGCTGGATGGTGACGGCTGGCGCATGGCTGTGTGGTATCTGATTTCCGGTATTATGATCCTGCACGCGATATTGATCTATTATTTCAGACGGATCTATTGAACCTATGGGGCACATTAGTCAAGAACCTGAGAGCAATTGTTAAACTAAACCAAACCAAACAGTCAGAGCGGATGTGTAACCTGCTCTGACTGTTTGGTTTGATCAGGATAAATCGAATAATGCATGAATCAAACAAAAAATTCCACTGAAATGAGGTCTGAAACATATCATACATCCACTCGACTTCAACTAAGTGCATAAGACGATTTCATAGGTTTGAATTTGGCTGTTTTGTCGTTCGTTGTTGATTTCACTAGCTATCGGCGGACGCTTGCCTCTATTCCTGCGGTTATTTGTCGCATGAAGCCCTTGGCCAACGTGCACTTTTCATAATGTGCTCCTCCCTCGGACTCGTCGCCTATCACTTGTTCTATCTCCATATCAAAAACAGACTTTAACGGAGACACTCATGCTGAATGAACCAGCACGAATCCGGATGAAAGAAAAGTAAACGGATGTTCAGGGGAACCTTTAATATATACTTCATAGGAATGTTTACGTTCGCTAAAGGGTTGAAGTGTATGTGCAACGAAGGCTTTCGCCATGTAAGCTTGGCAAGAAGCCAACTTTTCTTTATGAATTAAATGAAAAACGAATAGTCTGGATGAAGTTCATAGGAACCTCTTGAGGCTAACTATTTATGGATTCAACTAGATAATTTACAATTATATTCTATAAATACTATTTATTTTACATGAGATTATGCTATAATGCTCACATTACTGAAGTCAGGGGGTGAAAAGTATGACCATCTGGATTCTGTATGGTTAATATGAATCCCAATGATTATGAGATATCTAGTAAATGGGATTTATGTTGACGTATAGAAGGGGGAGTTACATGAAATTTTGCAGTCAATGTGGGAAACAGAAAGACCCCAAGCATCGCGTTTGTATCCATTGTGGAGCAAAAGTTCCTGATGTTAATCAGGGAAACGAAGGTCCGCCAAAAGAAAGAGAAGCGAAAGCAGATTCAGAAAATCCAGGGAACAGCGCTCCTAAACTGCCGATGTCCAAGAAACAGAAGTACATACTTACAGCAGTGCTGGTCATTACTGCAGCCTCAGGGAGTTTTTACTATATCGGCAGCAGTCAGTCAGATCCGATGGGGGTAGTGGAATCGTTCATTACGGGTCTGGATGAAGGTGATACAGAGAAAGTCAGAAACACGTTGGTCACGGCTTCTGATTATGAGGAAGTAAGTCTCAAGCAGGCCGAACTTTTCATGGAATATATTGATCAAGGACCTTATTTACTTGAGGAAATTGCATATCAACTGGCTGAATCGGTTGAAGATATTCAGGAACCCGATGAAGTGGAGGCGTTTGTCGGAAGTGAGGAAGGGCCCGTGGATTTAGAAATTACCGGAAGCAAATGGCTCTTCTTTAACGCATATGCGATCACAATGAAGCCAGAAGATTTCGTGATCCATTTTGCCGGTGATGCGGAGATCCGTGTTGATGATGAAGAAGTTGAATGGGAAAGGTTGGACAGGCAGCGGGTGTCACTCGGGGAGTATGATTTTGATGAATATGACGTGACGATTCATAAGTCCACGGTGTTTGATGAGCTGAAACAAACGGCTGCTGTCGATCACAATAGTCGGAATATTCAATCCTTTGATTTTGATACAGGCGAGCTCATGGTTACTTCAGCATTACATGAGATCGAACTGATTCATAACGGTGATGAAACCGGGGTAATGATCGAAGGGGAAGGAAGTATTGGCCCCGTTCGTATGGATGATTCAGTGATGATTGGAGCAAAAGCCGAAACCGTTTTCGGAGATCATTTAGCTGATGAGCAGTCGATTGACAGTGGTCTGGTTGAATTTCAGTTTACTCCTGATGATGAGACAGCAGAATCCGCAATGTCTGACATCGCAGATTTGTATAAGGACGAAGGGTATTTGGAATTCGCCAGAGAAACCTCAGAAATCGAAGTCATTGATACGGTCGGTTTTTCGACTGAGGATATGAAATTAATGGAGCACACCAATGGGGATTGGGAAATAGCTGTTCCATTTTATGAACAATGGGTCACAGGAGAGGCTGGTTCAGAAGACGATCTTGAAAGTAATGAACCAGATGTTTTCGAATTGAAATTGTCGTACAGTTCGTCGACAGATGAATGGGGGATTGCAGAGCGAAATGCCATTGCTGATGCTGTCTCCTCACCGGAAGAATGGGAAACGGTTGAGTATGATAGTGAATCGAAAGTCAAAGAATTGATCGATGCGTTGGACTTGTCTGTTACAGGAGAGGATCCTGAAGATCTCGAAGAGCAGCTTGAATTCATGATCAATGACTATCACGAGCATCACGTTGCCGCGATCAATGGTGAAAGCATCGATGATGTGACGGCGTTTATTGATGAGGATGCCGATGACTATGAACAATCTGTGCAAGATTATATTGACTACGCGCGTCAGGAAGGAATCACCCAGGAGTTTAATGGGAGCGATTTAATTTCTTATGAGGAGCAAGAAGGTGATCTGTTGGAAATCATAACTGTGGATCGGTATTATATCCACACTGACAATGGTGATACGACTCATTTGACAGAATTTGAATCAACCTACCTCGTCAGTGACGGTGAGGAAGGATTGTCGTTGATCAATTTAGAAAGCACCGATGAACAATGGAGTGAAGAACAATAAATTTAATGATATTCGGAAAGGTGGATGGTTATGTTTTGTTCAAACTGTGGAGCTCAAATGCCTGAGGAGGCAAAATTTTGCGGAGAATGCGGGCAGCCGACTTCTGTAGAAAGTAAAGGAAAAGCTGCCTCGGCAACGTCTTACGGACAGTCATCCGGAGCAGCATCAACAGCCCAGTCGATCGCGGAAAACGAATATGTACAAAAAAGCAAGGACGTATCCAAGCATTATTTTTCTGTTTATAAAAAACAGCTGAAAGCACCTTTTTTTGAGGCCAGGCAAATGGCAGACGGGTCAATGATTAACGGTATGATTTCGATTGTTCTGTTCTCACTGGCCATCGGGTTGACGATTTATTTCAATGTGCAAGGGGCCGCAGGGGAGTTCATGGATATTCCGTTTTTCTCAACGGTGGCCAATGTGTTTATTGCCTGGATCATTTTATTTTTACTGGTGGCAGGCGTGTTTTTCATCACGTTTAAGATCATGAGGAGTGAAGTGTCCTTTGGAAATCTGATCAATCGAATGGGATCGCTTTTGGCATTACCTATGACCGCTTCACTGGCTGCCATGCTGACCGGTTTGATGCAAATCGGGTTTTTATCATCTCTGTTTTTGATGATCGCGATATCAACGTCAACCCTTGCAATTTTTTCAGTGATTTTTTCTGTTGAACGAAAAACGGAGAAAGCGATTGATCCTTTTTATGGTGTAATCATTGCAGGGATCGGTACGAGCATCGTGATTGTCATCGTATTTGTAACAATATTGGGATCACTGATCAACGAAATGCAGAATTTGATGATGTTTTAAAGGCACGCTGATCTAGAATGTAGAAGAGGAATATAACATGAAGATTTTTCAATCTCGTTAAAAACAGGCTTCCAGTTTGGCCTTATCGACTCTGCTATTTGATCTGTTTGCCGGAGCGGCTGCAAGATACGACGTCGCCAAAAACAGGGGCGGCATTGACTTAGGACTGGCTGCTTTTGCAGTGACCACAAATGATGACTGTGAAATCCGTAAATACCTGAATCCGAGTTATTTGTGAAAAGCGGAGCGGACATTGATAAAAAAGCAGAGAGCGTAGTCGAAAAACTGAAATCGGCGGATCAACAACCATTCGGTTAGGTTTCACCCCACTTTGCACTTGTTACACTTCGTTGGGTTCAAAAGCGACGACATCCAAAAAAGCCCGTCACTTTAGTGATGGAAAGTTAACTCTGCATCAATCCTTGAATCATTCGAGCACCCGGTCATTGATCGGGTGCTCATTAGTGGTAGAATGGACGAATGTATGAAAACCGGACGTGAGGGAGTTCTGATGATGGAGAAGCTGCAATCGAAATTATATATCTTGTTTCCACCTGTGTTTATCTTATTTATCATCAATCTGTTTGTCGGGAGTACGGCAGGGGATTATGTGATCGGACTCTTGGCGATGCCGATGCTGGTGATCGCTTTCGTCGGGGCGACGCGTCTGTTTCGGCTCTTGGGAGGGATTTTTATCGTCACCGGCTTCGGGTTGTTCCTCTATTCCGGACTGCCGTTGACGTCGCTGCCACTGCTGATGACGTCGACGATGCCGCTGTTATCATTTCTCACGGTGCTGCCGTGGATGAACAGCGTCGTTCGTTCGGGGCGGTTTGACCGGCGGATCAATGATCTGATGAAAGTCAATGTGGACAACCTCGGGAAAATGTACGCGAGAAGTTCCTTTACGACGTATTTCCTTGGGGTATTTATCAATCTGTCGGCCCTGTCACTGTCTCAGGACGTACTGAAAGACAGCCTGAAGGGATTCAAAAAGCAGCTGACGGATTCGTTTATCAGCCGGGTGACGCTACGGGCGTTCACGCTGGCGCTGCTTTGGAGTCCGATGGAGATCATGGTGGCGATTACGGTGGATACAACGGGGGTGAGCTATCTCGCATACTTGCCTTGGCTGTTTCTCGCATCCGTGACGCTGTTGGTGATCGACTGGTCGTGGAACTACCAGACCTTTAAGGGTGTCGCGAACATTCAGGATGGTGAGGAGAAGACCATCACCATCAACCGGGCGCAGATGGCCTGGAAAATTGCCCAGCTGATGCTGGCATTGACGGTATTTCTCGCGAGTGTCGTCACGGTCGGGAATGTGTTTGACCTGGACTTTATCTTGTCCGTGACGCTTGTGATCCTGCCATTTTCATTTTTATGGGCCTGGGTGATGGGGCGGATTCGCTCGTTTCTCGCCATTGGCTGGGGCACGTGGAAAGGCCGGACGAACCGCCTGCAAAACTTTGTCGTACTGTTTCTGTCTTTGGCCCTGTTTTCTGAAAGCCTGAATGCTACGCCGTTCCTTGCTGTCATTCAGGAACCCTTTTATGCGGTGAGCGGGACGCCCGTATTGATCCTTCTCCTGGTGCAGTATACGTATCTTGCACTGAGCATGATCGGGGTGCACCCGATTGCGACGATTGCGATCCTGGGTGAAATCCTGCAGCCGCTGTTCTCGATCATTAACCCGATGAGTATCGGGATGGTGCTGATCATGGGTGCCCTTGCGACGGCGACGGTCGGCACCTACGGGGTTACGGTGACGATGACATCGATGAACACCCGGCAGAACCCTTACCGGATCACGCTGAGGAACATGCCATTTGCGATTCTTTGCGGGAGCGTCGGTGTCTTGATCGGGTTGATGCTGTTGTAGGGTGACGGATCCGTCCATGTCGGGTCCGATCCGAGCAACTGCCGGGTGATGTCAGCAAGCCCCGCTGGATGTGAGCAACATCGCAGGAATCCGCGCACGTCGGTAAATGTGTGAGCACGTCAACGGGGATGTGAGCAATTTCTCGTCGATCCGCACATGTCGTGCAGCAGCCGCGCAACTTCCGGATCGATCCGCGCACAACGGAAAACGAACATATGTACTCATGTAACCCCCCGGACAAGAACAGAACTTGTCCATTTTCAGAACGAACAGTCAAACCGCTCACCTGCAGCTCATGATGGCTTATAATCAGAACAAACGATCTGATAAATCAGCCGAAAGCAGGTGCCCCATGATTGTAAAACCCCGAAATCAGCCGCTTGATATCCATATCATCAAAGCCTTACAGCGGCGACTGCCGCATGCTTTGTCCCAGGAGCCTTTTCTGAAAGAGCAGCTTGCTCAATTTCTGGCCGGGTTCACTGGTGAAAAAGAGCTCGATTATGTTTTGGAAGGCTTGTCCTTCGACTTCCCTGACAGCCGGATCATCCAGGATTTGCGGTTGGCCGTCGGGGCAAATCATGTACAGATCGATACGTTGGCATTGACCCGAAAAGGGGTATTTCTCCTGGAAGTGAAGCATCTGTCAGGCGTTGTCCGTCTCGACACGGTCAATTGCCAGATGATCCAGCTGAAAGACGGTCAATCCCGGACGATGAAAGATCCTTTCGGTCAGATGTCGACAGCCGGGCGTAAATTCCGTAACTGGTTCACAGCGAACCGGATAGCATCGCCGCCTGTGTTTCAGCTGCTCGTCTTCACCAATGACCACATGGAGCTGGATGCAGCATCGGCAACGGGTTTTGTCAGGAGATGGGACGTGATCGACGCCATGCTCCATCAGTCGCATGGGCAACCGGACGTCATGGATGCGGCAGAAATAAAAGAGCTGGGCCGTCTGCTTGTGAAACATCATCGTCCGCAGCATCCTCATTATCAATTCGGGAAATATCAATCCTATCATGCAAAAGTGAATCCGGGCGTATATTGTCCGCGGTGCGGCGAATATATCCTGCATAAGCGGGCGACGGGCTGGTACTGCGGCGATTGCGCTAAAACCCGGCAGCTGGCTGCGACATCCGCATTGACCGATTTTGCGTTGACGACTGCACCGTTTATCAGCTGCCGGGAAGCAAAGGCGTTTCTTCAGGAACGAGACCGGCACATCATCTACCGCACGCTTGAAAAAACCGGGCTGCCCCGGACTAAAAACAATGCCCGGGTTATTCACTATGACCTCCGGCCGCTGTATCTGAATCTGACCTGATCGGATCCGCGCAACCAGGCTGATGTGTGAGCAACTCCCGCCGGATCCGCGCAACCAGGCTGATGTGTGAGCAACTCCCGCCGGATCCGCGCATGTCCGCCAGGATCCGAGCAACCGACCGACGATGTCAGCAAGTGCCGTTCAATGTGAGCACCATTCGGAAAATCTCAGCACATCCGGAGAAATCCGCGCAACTTCCTAAAAATCCGAGCGCGTCTTACATCCTGTATAATACTCATACAACAACCATGCGCCTGCAGCTGCTCAGCGGGGCGCATGGTTTTGCTTGGGCTTAATGTTGACGAAACTGTCATAATAAGCGATGCTTTTGGATCCGGAAACGTGTTCCCCCATATCTGAATCCTTGACGCTGACTAGCTGATTCACTGCCTCATCAGTCGACGTGGCGCTGCCTTGATAAATGAGGGCAACGCTAGGGTGCACAAGACTTGTCACCTTGGCTTTCATGGTCAGTGAGGCGTTCTCATTGAAAACACGGACCAGTTCACCGTCAGAAATTTCCCTTGCCGCTGCAGCTTCAGCATGAATATGAACAGCCGTCGC
Organism: Salisediminibacterium beveridgei; assembly: GCF_001721685.1. GTDB lineage: Bacteria > Bacillota > Bacilli > Bacillales > Salisediminibacteriaceae > Salisediminibacterium > Salisediminibacterium beveridgei. The sequence continues at coordinate 361,815 of NZ_CP012502.1, forward strand.
ACGTTCCGGAATCGTACGGCTACCTTTAAACTGAGAATTCAATCCCCGCGAATCATGGGTCGTGAAAAGTTGCAACGAGTCAGGGTCTGTCCGAACAACCTGCTGTTTATGAATCGGAAGGGCGGGGAGGCCATTGTTTTGTGCCCGATCCGAATAAAATTCAAATTTTCCGGACGGCGTTAAGTAATCATGGTTCTTCCAGCTGATCAGGGCGCTCTCCGGGTAACGGATTTGCCCGACAGCTTCGTGGACATCGGAAAACCCGAATTGCCGACGGACGTTGTCGTTCCATTGCCGATTCAAGTATTCACGCTTCGTCAGATCAGTCGGAAAGGCGGAAGGGGAATGAAAGCGATGGTCGATCCGGCGAGCGAGTTCTTTCATGATCGTATAATCGGATTTGCTCTCGTGATAGGGTTCAATCGCCTGTTCATTATATGCAAATCCCCGGTGCCAGTAACTTGTGGCAATGTCCTCTTCTTCAAAAAAACTGGTGACGGGGAGCACCAGATTTGACCATTTCGCTGTTTCGGTCATGAACAAATCTGCCGTGACAACGAAGGGGATGTGTTTCAAATGCTCTCGGATTTGACCGGGTTGCGGATCCTGGATTAACGGATTCCGGCAGCTGATCCACAGGCTTTCGAGCGGCGGATCGAGAACGGTTCCTCCGAGGTCGATCCAGTGTGTGAGCGGCAGGATGCGATTGTTTTTTTCCAAATGTTCTTTGAAGAAGGCGGTCTGATTTTCGAAGATCCACGTATCTGCATGCGCGTAATGAACGCCGGAGCCGGGTTTTCCGATCAAGCCTTGAACCGCACCTAATGCGTTGACGGTCCGAACCATTTGTCCGCCGTTAGTATGTCGCTGAAAACCGAGGCCGATCCAGTGAAAGATCTTTGAAGAAGAAGTCAGGAGTGTTTTCATGAAAGAGACCGCTTCTTCTTGCAGGCCGGTTTGCTGAAGTAGAATTCCGTGATCGATGCCTTTGAGTTCGTTTTTAAACGCATCGAATCCATGACTGTGGCGGTTCAAATAGACTTCGTCATGCAGATCTTGATCGATCAGATAAGATGTCAACGCATTAGCGAATATGCCATCTGTTCCAGGATTGATCTGCAGATAGAAGTCTGCCAGTTCGGCGGTCTTTGTCAGAACCGGATCGATCACGACAACCAGTGCACCATTTTTCCTTGCGTTCTCTAAAAAGCGGATGCTGTGAATCGAAGTGACTGCAGGATTGGCACCCCAAATTACAATCAGTTCTGCTTCTTCCATCTGTTCAGGATCGGAAGAGCATCCGATACCGAAATCGTAATATGCAGCATCAAATCCCGCTGCGGCACAAGGAGAGCCAACGATCCGCGTCGTGGGCCCCATGCTTGAGAAAAACTCTTCAGGAGCATAGTGGCCAGCGGATAAGTCGCCGGTGTATTTGTAGAGGCCGACAGGAAGTAATGAACCGTATTGTTGATCGATGGCGAGCCAGTTGTCAACAATCATGTCATACGCCGATTCCCAGGAAATGCGTTCAAACCGGCCACTCCCTTTGTTTTTTTGATACATCGGGTATTTCAGTCGGTCTTTATGGTAGACATGATCCACATAGGACAGTCCTTTGGCACAAATGCGCCCATTGGTATACGGGTTTTCGGGATCACCGGTCACTTTCTGCAACTGGCCATTTTCCACATAGGAAATCATACTGCAGGTACTGAAGCAGTTTCTTGGACAGACGTGCCGTTTCAGCTGCATGACAATCCCACCTTTCGAATGTTGTCACTGTATTGTAATGAAAATCAACGGTCACAGCTTTTCTTCTAGTATATAATAACAATATCAGGAAAAGATCGCGTTCACACAATTGTCAGTGATAAAGGAGGCGTTTGCAGTGGAAAGGTATCATTTTATCATTCACGCAGAGCGCTGTATTGAATGTTACTCCTGCAGTGCGGCCTGTTATCAGGAGCACTGCTTAACTCATGGAGATCAACCGAGAAGGACAATTCAACAGCGAAGCGGCAACAAGGATCAACCAGTCTATTTGTCGATGTCTTGTAACCATTGTCAGAATCCGGTTTGTGTCACGATTTGTCCAAACAACAATTATACGAAGCGTCGGGATGGCATCGTGACTCATGATGATACCTTCTGTGAAGGTTGTAAATTATGTGTGGAGGCCTGCCCGTTCGGTGCGCCGCAGTTGAATCTCCACACGGAAAAGGTAGACAAATGTGATTTTTGCCACGAGCGTCTGAGTGAGGGTCTGGCGCCAGTCTGTGTGGGGAATTGCCCTACGGATGCATTGAATTTCGCGAAATTACCTGAACACCAGGAGGTGACAGAGAGTTATACTGGCAATCATATCCCGATCTCACGATTCACTTCTCCGGCGATCGTCATCCGGAAACAAAGGGCGATCAAACAACACTTTCTGTCAGGTGGTTTATCATGAAAACAATACAGGATCTGCTTTTATCATTCCCGTTTAAACATGTTCATCCGGTCACACCAGTGGGCACGGATATCATCGGATTCGAAGAAATCTCATCAAAGCCGTTTGAATCAGAATCTTCGGCGTCCATACTTGTTTATCTGCCGTACATCAACGAAGCGCGGGAGCGTCTGACAGAGGACGACGTTTTGCAAATCATGCAGTTGCCTCAAGTAGTCGGAATCCTGCTTTTTCATCCGCGTGAATTACCAATAAAAGAGCAGCTATCCGGGATTTATGCCCTTTTTGAAGTGCCGGTTATTCATCTGAGCTATCCCTTGAAAGAGATGACTGCAAATAACAAAGCATTATCAACCTATCAGCTGATTCAGGATACCCATAACACCACAATGAAAGAACTCTTCGGCCGATCATTGGCTGTGCAAAAAGCGATTGCGCAACCGGTAACGGTTGTCGACCAAAATTTCAAAACCGTATCAGAGAAGGTGGAATCTGAAGCGACATCGGATTGGGTGCAATTTCTGATTCACTCGAGGAGCAAGTGGCTGCAGCAGTTTTATTTTCGACCTGAACGGTTCGTGGATGAAGCGATGAATCAATCGATTCCGCTTACCTGTTATCCGGTCTACGCGCATGAAGAGATCCGCTATTATGTGATCACACCGGTGACCGAGGTGACCTGGTTTCACGATCTGCTTGCGTACTTTGCCATGTTATTGTCGTTGGTGAGTCAGCAGGAAGAGAAGATGAATGAGTTGCACCTGACATTCAAGAACCATTTTCTTCACGACCTTTTATACAATAACTTCAAATCTGAACAGGCGCTGTTGGACCAGGCTGCAACTTGGGGCTGGGATCTTTCTGATCCACACCACTTGGCGGTGATCAGGGTTTCAACAGACGACAGCCAGCGGCACCAGCTGGATGAAGGCTGGCGAAAAGAACTGTTTGAGCGGCTGTTGAAACGCTTCAGACAGGATCATTCAGCTGGTCTGATTGAGGTTTTTCAAGATGACATTGTATTCATTTTAAGATCGGACTGTTCAATAGAAGAGGCATACCCAAGCGACCGGCTTAGGGCCTATCTCCAGGAAATGATCACCCGCTATTCGGGGAAAATGCCTCAGGTGACGATGAAAGCAGGTATCGGCAAGTGTTATCCGAATACGAAGGAGCTGAACAAGAGCTATCAGGAAGCCTTGATGGCTTTGAAACTTGGGAACGAATGGTCCCGTGAAAAGCAGGTGTTTCATATTGAGGATCTCGGTGTGCTGCGGCTTTTGTTTTATCTGAATCAGGATCATCTTGTAGAATTCAGTTCGTCGTACCTGAAACCACTGATAGATACTGATCGGCAGCATCAAACCGATTATCTGGAAACGTTGAAGCAGTGGATTATTCATGACACAAATGTTCAGGAAACAGCTGGAGCGATGCATTTCCATCCGAACACGCTCCGTAAACGGCTGCAAAAAATTAACAAGCTCCTTGGTGTAGACATCTATAACCATGAGGACTTCGTTAACATCAGCATTGCGGTTAAGATACACGCGATTGATTTTTTTCAGACGAACGTCAAAGATTTGTCATAATGCCATCTTGTAACAGCCTACTCACGAATGAGGAGGCTGTTTTTTTATGTACACTTCACATTTCAGACAAGAATTCTCCTGAAATTGGATGGAACGGTGGAATCCATCACACTTTATTTCTGGTAATTCTGTTCAAACGAACATCTTATAACAATCCCTGAACGAGTACACTATACGTAAGTTCACTTTTTCACATGAGAGGTTGTACCTGCGTATACAAAAATCAGGGGAAGGAGGGATACGATGACACAGGCAACAGATACAGACGTCAAGCCATTGATGGAAGTCCGGATGAATTATTATGACATATTAAGACGCTTGTTCAGGCAAGAACCGGATCAACAGCTGCTGAATGATTTAGCTGAACTTCTTCTAAATGAACTGCCGTTTGAAGAAGAGGATCCAAAGCTTGAAGAAGGCAGACTGCTGATGCAAGAGGCATTGTCAGTCGAAGGCATTTTCGATCGGCTTCATTGGGATTATACACGCATGTTTATCGGCCCATACCGTTTACCGGCACCGATTTGGGAATCAGCCTACACAAACAAGGATGGGCTTTTGTTTCAAAACGAAACAAGGGAAGTCCGCCTGCACTATTTGAAATACAGTTTTCTGCCTGAGCAGTACCAGAAAGAGGCAGATGATCACCTTGGGCTCGAACTGGATTTTATGTACCGGTTGAGTTGCATGACCCGGGATGCATGTGAAAAAGAGGACTTGCTCCAGCTTATGGAGTTACTGACAGATCAGCAGTCGTTTTTGAGCAGTCATCTGAGAAACTGGCTGCCGGCATTTATTCAGAATGTGTCAGCATCTGCGGATACAACATTTTACCGCGGGGCTGTGAAAATCCTCGATGCAGTGACTTCACTGGATCAGGCAGCGTTAGAGGAGTTAAAAAACTATGTTTGGAATGATGAATGATCTTCGGAGGTGATTGAAATGGCAAGTCTGGTAAAAAAAGCACTGGATAAAAAATTCAGTCGAAAAGCATTTATTGGCTGGTCTGCAGCAGTAACCGCAACCGCAGCAGTCCCTGCTTATGGTCTCAAGAAAATCGATTCGCGAGTGGCTGCGGAGAAGCTTGAGGAAGAAGGGCGCTGGGTGTCGGCCTCCTGTTGGCATAACTGCGGCGGACGCTGTCTGAATAAAGGGTTTGTTGTGGATGGAATTGTGACGAAGCAAAAGACGGATGATACACATGAAGATACGCCTGACTATCCACAGCAGCGCGGCTGTGCGCGCGGGCGCTCTCAGCGTCACCAGGTGTTCGGCGTGGATCGTCTCAAGTATCCGATGAGGCGAAAGCACTGGGAGCCAGGCGGTGGCAATAAGGATTTGCGCGGACGCGATGAGTGGGTGAGGCTCGACTGGGATGAGGCCCTCGATCTCGTGGCAGATGAGCTCAAACGTGTAAAAGAAAACTACGGAAACAAATCGATTATCGGCGCGAGCCGGTTAATAAATCATTACGGCGGTGCACTTGTTCGATGGGGATCTTCTTCCTCTGGTGCTTGGGGGAAACCGCAACAGCACATGGCAGCGAATCTCTCCTGGGGAGGCAGTGACCGGCTTGATTGGCGAAATGCCAAACTGATTGTCATGTGGGGTTCGAACCCGGCGTGGAGTAACGGCGGTAACCCGCAGTATAACCTGCTTCAGGCAAAGAAAGCGGGCGCGAAATTCATCTTCGTGGATCCGTTTATCAACCCGTCGATCAAATCGTTGGATGCAGAATTTATTCCTTGCCGTCCTGGAACCGATGCCGCATTGCTCCTTGCGCTCGCTCACTACATGATTGAAAACGATCTGCAAGATCAGGACTTCCTGGACCGTTGTACAGTTGGTTTCGATCGCGATCATATGCCGGAAGGGGCTGATCCGGACGAAAATTTCAAGGATTATGTTCTGGGGACCCATGACGGTGTTCCAAAGACGCCGGAATGGGCGTCGGAAATTTGCGGTACGCCACCGGAAAAAATTCGGATGTTCGCTCAGGAAATCGGTACGACAAAACCGATGATCTTCCAATCGTCTTTTGCCCCGGCAAGGACATATCGTGGCCAGCAGTTTTGTCAGGCGTTCCTTACAGTCGGCTGGATGACCGGAAACGTGGGTAAGCCGGGTGCCGGTGTGTTTACGCTGAACTATGCGCGAAACCAGAGTTACGGTGGGAAAACCCTCGTGATGCCGGGCGGACGTGGCCTCGAAAATCCGGAAAACCCGCTGTTCCCAGGTGTGACGTTTGGTGCCTATGACGGCTACCGTTTTGCTGCGCCAACGCGAACCGATTTCCACGGCATGGCATATACGGAAACCTACGATGCCATATTGAATGGAGAATACACGGCGACGGTGCGGGGGAAAGTCCCTTGTGATATCCGGATGATCTGGAAAGTGCGTAACGGAAGCGGCGATAACTTCCTGAACCAGTCATCGGATATCCCGAAAGGTATCAAAGCGTTCAGAAAACTCGATTCGATCATCACCAATGACATCGTCCTTTCCACGATTTCAAAGTATGCGGATATCGTTTTACCCGCAACCACGGAATGGGAAAAAGAAGGACGGATCAATACTGGAAATCCTGAAGCGATCTTTATCGCCAATAAGGTCACTGAACCTTTGTTTGAAGCTCGATCAGAAGAGTGGATGGAAATTGAACTGGGCAAGCGCCTTGGAATTGATGAAGAGACGTTATATCCGATCAGTGAGAAACAGCAATTTTTCAACAGCCTCGCCGGAGCCCAAGTGATTCAGGACAACGGTGAAGACTATGAGCCGCTTGTGTCCATTACGCAAGAGGACATCGATCAGTGGGGTGTTGAAGGAGAGGCACAAAGTGGCCGGATCGCTCTTGATGAACTGTTGGAAAAAGGGTCGTATCAGGTACAACGTTCACCGGATGATCAACTGGGTGACATAAAAGGCAAGACCTACGTGGATAACCCGGAAGAAAATCCATTGGATACAGAATCCGGAAAACTCGAAATTCATTGCCAGATCCTCGCGGATGAGATTGAAGCCTACGGATTTACCACATTGGCGCCGATCGCTAAATATGAAGCACCGGTTGAAGGCTATGAAGATACATTCGAAGATTGGGAGAGTAAGAAAAAAGGTGAATTTCCATTCCAGCTCGTCACAATTCACTACCCTAGACGGAGTCACTCGGTCTTTGATAATGTGCCACAGCTCCGTGAAGCGTTCCCGCAGGAATTCGTGATGAATAAACGTGACGCGGATGAGCGGGGATTAAAAGACGGCGAAACGGTTCTCATCCGAAGTCGCCACGGTAAAGTGCTCCGACATTTATTTACAACGGAAACCATGATGCCAGGGGTTGTCAGTCTTGGTGAAGGGGCCTGGGTTGATATTGATGAAGAAACCGGGATTGACCACGCAGGTGCGACGAACATGCTGAACGGGTCCCATTTGAGTGGTCAGGGTGAAGAGCCTTGGAACACGTGTAATGTAACTGTGGAAAAATACGATGGTAAACCGTTAAAGTCCGATGAGCACTGGGATCAACGGGTGATATTCTAAGGAGGTGACCGATCATGGGACAAAAAGGATTCTATATTGATTCGACCGTCTGTTCAGGGTGTAAAGTGTGTTCTGTTTCCTGTAAAGATGTGAATGACTTAAAAGTCGGCGTCAATTACAGGCGGGTCTATGAATTTGAAGGAGGACGATTCCCGGACACGTGGGGTTTCTTCCTGTCCGTCAGCTGCAATCACTGTGATGAACCGAAGTGTGCGGAGAATTGTCCGACGGGAGCGATTTTTAAACGAACAGAGGATGGTTTGGTCGTAAATGATGAGGCGAAGTGCGTTGGCTGCAAAATGTGCTTGTGGTCCTGCCCTTATGAAGGCCCTCAATACAATGAGGAAACAGGAAAAGCCGGGAAATGCGACGGATGTGCAGCTCTCGTTGATGAGGGCGAAAATCCCGCCTGCGTTGATGCCTGTGTGATGCGGGCACTTGACTTCGGGGAGCTGGACGACCTTCGGGCGAAATACGGGGACGGTGTGGATTTGAAGGTGTTTGCGGATAAGGGCATCACACACCCTAATGTGATTGTCAAAGCCATTCCGCAGGCTGAAAAATAACAAGTAGAGGAGGGAAATCTCATGTTTCATGTTCTTGCTGAAGAATGGCAGCTTCTCCTGTTCACACTGATGATGCAGGCAGCCGTAGGAACATTTCTGTTCGTTGTCATTCTGCGAAGTAGAAAAAAACTGGACCTGGATCTCCGGAAAAGCGTAACTCGTAAAGGATTATTGGTCACGGGCCCTCTGGTGATCATCGGAATTTTGCTTTCGGCGCTTCATTTGGGGGATCCACTGGGTGCTTATCGATCCATTCTGAATGTTTCATCCTCCTGGCTGAGTCGGGAAATTGTCTTTACAGGTTTATTTTTTGCGATGTGGGCTGTGGCCTTTATACTCGACCGAAAAGACAAATGGAACAGCCTTTTCGGCTGGCTTACGGTTCTGGCAGGTGCCGGAGCGGTTGTGAGTATGGCCAGCATTTATGCAACATCGATTATTCCAGCATGGACCGACTTCAATACGTACCTGACCTTCTTTGGTACAGCGATCTTTTTCGGAGTGGCGATCATGGTGATGATCCTGCTGACGTCCAGTAAGAGGAATCCAGATCAAGTTCAAAGTGTTTTAAAATCGCTGGCGATTACGGGTGGTGTGGTACTGATTGTCCAGTTGGCGTATTTACCGGTATTCTTGAGTGGTTTATCAACGGCTGGGGCAGCAGGTGTTCAATCGCTTGAAGTGCTGTCTTCTCAACATATCTGGTCAATCATGATTCGCTGGACGTTATCGTTGGGAGGCATCGGTTTGATCCTGTACGCGTTGTTCCGGAGTAAACCATTGCAGGCAGGTCAGTATGGTTTGATATATGCAGCGTTCTCAATGATTTTAGTCGGTGAGTTTCTTGGGCGGTATATTTTTTATGCAACAGGAGTACCCATGTTTATAGGGTAAACTTGATCCACATGAGAGGGGATTTCCAACATGATGAACATGACAAATGATTGCCAAGATGTAAAAAACCCGGTTTTTCAAGCCTATCTGAAGAGGTATGAAGAGATTCAAAAACAGACCGACGAGGCCATTGCCTCTCTTGGCATTGCCTTTGGTGGTCGGAGTGATGAAGTGAATCTGACCTTTGATGAAAGTGAGGGTGTTGTATCACGTAATCAAAACAAGAGTCATTATGTGAATTGGATCTCCCCTGCATGTATTGCCTGTCAAACGGGTGAAAAGAGTCATACATCGTTTGTATCGTTTAAATGCCACAAATCCTGTTATTTTTGCTTCAATGAGAATCAGGAGAATTTTGCTGAATTCCAGGTGCGGAATAATCATCCGGTGCTTGAACTTGAACGATTGCTTAAGCAGGGTAAGACGTTTGAGCATATTGCATTAACAGGCGGGGAACCGTTGCTGCATCCAAAAGAAAGTGTGGCATTCTTTGAGTTTATCCGGGATAATACACCAAAAACATATACCCGCCTTTACACGGCAGGGGATTTGTTGAACAACATGCTATTAAAGGCGCTCGGTGATGCGGGACTCGATGAGGTCCGTTTCAGCGTCAAGCAGGATGAGACGTCCAAACAGCATGAACAGCTGTTTGAACGGATGAGGCTGTCGAAGTCATATATTCCGAGAGTCGTCGTGGAGATGCCGGTGATTCCGGGTACGCTGTCTGAGATGAAGGCACTGCTTTTGAAGTTGGATGCGATTGGTATCGACGGCATCAATCTCCTTGAGTTCTGTTTTCCGATTCAAAACCCTGCACCGTTTATCGAGCGTGGCTTTAAACTGAAGTATCCGCCATTTGAGACGTATTATAACTACTGGTACGCGGGTGGACTGGCAATTGATGAAAGCCAGGATCTATGCAGGGAACTGCTGAGCTTCGCGGTGAAAGAGGATCTGTCCCTGGGTGTTCATTACTGTTCGCTGGAAAACAAGCATACAGGTCAGCTGTATCAGCAAAACAGCACAATCAATGACGATCAAGTCAGAACGTTTTCGCAAAGAGATTATTTTTTGAAGTCCGCGAAAGCGTTTGGTGAGGATGTAAACAAAGTAAAACATTATCTGGATGAGAGGGAATTGACTGGCTATGAATTACATCCTGATCATCAGTATATCGAATTTTCAGTTTCGTATCTTGAACAGATTCAAAAGGAGCTGAACGTGGAAATCGGTATAGCCTCTTTGGTTACAGAGCAGGATGCGACGGGAAACGTGTTCCGGGAAGTCGGAATCTTGCCGATTTAAAGGATAGTGTTCGAAGTAGATGGCATATAGTTCAAATAAGCGTATTCGCAGGAAAGCCCAAAGGTTTCTCAAAGGGCTTTCCTTTTTTTCTTTACCAGTTCTTAACCTCGATTTAACCTTCACTTGTTAAGATATGACAAAGTCTTATCACAAAGGCTTTTGATTCAGAGGGAGGAGGTATAGTCATGACAGAGAACAATGGACAAGGTTCATCAGGGCACATTGAAAAAAGTTCAACGGGTTTGGATTATAATGTTGCCGGCTTATTGACGTATTCACTCGGGGTGATTACCGGGATTCTGTTTCTGGTACTGGAAAAGGACAGCCGGTATGTCCGCTATCATGCGCTGCAGTCGATTTTCCTGTGGCTCGTCATTATTGTCATTAATATGTTTATTCAAATCATTCCACTCATTGGCTTTTTATTCTCGCTGTTGTTTGCACCAGTTGCCTTTGTCATCTGGATTGTTTGCATGTACAAAGCCTATAAAGGCCAATGGTTCAAAGTGCCGGTTATCGGCAAGATCGCTGAGCAGCAACTCGGGGATTTTAAAAACTGAGGGAATGCTCACAGGCAGCGCTTGAAGTGCCAGGTCTTGAGGGGGCGATTGTATGTCCGGGAAAATGAAAGTCTTCATCAGTGTGATTCTGGCGATGGGTATCGGGCTCATCGCGTACCAGCCGGTGATGAATTACCTGGTGATTCCATCTGCCCTCGACGATCAGTATCGATACTTTGATGAGTTGACCCGCGAAGAGATCACCGTCAATGCCGAACGTTTCAGTTCACCAGATCAGAATCAAGATGAGCTGCCGGACGACGAACGGTTTGATTTCAGCGCCGTGGAGAGTGTGGAGACCGAGGATCTGCAGGATGCCAAACTGGACCATGATGCGGTTGTCGGCTCGATTGTCATTCCGAGTGTGGACGTGGCGTTGCCCATTTTATACGGCGCGACCCACGACAACATGATGGTCGGAGCCGGTACGATGAAGCCGGGACAAGCGATGGGGGAAGGGAACTATGCCCTGTCGAGTCATGCGGTGCAAAATCCTGGTCTCTTGTTTACACCGATCCGTCATATTGAAGCAGGTGAGCTGATGTATGTGACCGATAAAGAACAGGTTTATGTGTACGAAGCCTCTTACCGGGAAGTGATTGAACCGACGCGGATTGAAGTGATTCATGATCAGGCCGACAGGCGGATGCTGACATTAATCAGCTGTCATGCCAGTGATGGATCGGACCGGATTGTCGTGCAGGGTGACCTGGTGGATGTGGTTTCTCTTGAGAACATGGATTCCGAAATGAAAGAGCGGCTGTTGCAATTGAAATGATGCCCTGCAATCATATGGCAGGAATTAAACTCCCTTCTTATCGTGAGAGGGGAGTTTTTTGACGTGATTTTAACTATTTTCGTGTGATTATCCTTTGCATCATCTGGATTGATCAACTGAAAAGGCGGTGTTGACAAAGAATACGTGATATTGATAACAATCTGAAAAATTAGAATATCTATTAATAAAATCATAGAATTTAACCTTGATTTAACCTCTAATTGATAAGATTTGAAATTGAAAGAGTAAATACCATTTTAAGAAAGGGGTTGTGTACCATTGGAGACTCGCAGGGATCAACGGAAGTCCAGGCACTTCAGAAGGGGTTTAAAGCAGAAATCCGCTATCATTCTATTCTGTCTGGCACTCACATTCAGTCCGTACAGCATTGTTGCTGAAGGGGACGATGACAGAGAACCGGACGATCAGACCACTGAAGAAGTCGCCGAAGGTTCAGATGATCAAGACGAAGCCAATGACTTAGAGGAAAACACGACAGAAGATGAAAGTAACCGTGAAGAAGAATCAGATGACAGTGATGCAGTTGCAGAAGCTGAAGATGAAGGTAATGTTGAGGAAAGCTCAAACAACGAATCCGAAGCAACCGAGGAAGAGTCAAATGAATCTGATGATTCAAATAAAGAAGAGGAAAAAGATGCGGATTCAGGAAATGAATCTGAAACAAGTGAAATCAATACAGCTGAGTCTGAGAATGCAAATAAAGAAGACTATGAAAAGGCAACAGAAGCCTCTGATCAGGAAGCTGATTCTTCAGAAGAAAGCACTGAAGAAGAGGACGACGTGAAGGAAGAGAAATCTGAAGGAACGGAAAAAGAAGCAAGAGAGGAAGATTCAGGAGAAGACGCAAGTGAAGAAACGGCAACAGAGGAAGAAACCATTACTGAAATCGTCCTGATGGCTGAAGGCGATTTTGATGATATCTTCGTTCCTTATGGCACGTCAAGAGAAGAACTCGACCTGCCAGAAGAAATTGTGGTTGAATACAGTCCATTTTCACTTCCGAATACTAGTGACATTGATTGGGATGATGGGGATCCGGAGTATGACGGTCATTCACCCGGACGTTATCATTTTACAGGTGAAACAAGTGCATTTACTGGACCTGAGCAGGAACCTGTTGTACCAACCATCACCGTCGAAGTGGAAGGTCTTGAGGTTACCTCCGTGGAATCACTGGAGACCATTGAAGTGCCTTTCGGAACCGGACGGGGCGATCTGGAGCTTCCTGATGAGGTGGAAGTGGCATTGTCCGATGGTTCGGACATGGATCTGGGCATAACCTGGGCTGAAAGTGATCCCGGTTTTGATGGAACAGCTCCTGGAGTGTATACGTTCAGAGGTGATCTGAGTCTGAGTGGTCCTGCTGTCAATCCGGATAACCTGCAGGCAAGCGTGGATGTGGATGTTCAAAACCCGACAGTCCAGGCTGTTGAAAATGTTGATTTTATTGAATTGCCTGTTGGTATTGAATGGGAAGATCTTCCCCTCCCAGATGAAGTTGGCGTCCAGCTTGAAGATGACAGTTGGCAAGACGTTCCTGTCAATTGGGTGGACGGTACGAACGGCAGCGAGTACGACCCTTATGAAATTGACACCTACTCTTTAATCGGTGAACTCCAGTTACCTAAAGGGATCGAAAATCCCGACGAGCTTTCCGCATCTGTAACCGTCTACGTAGAAATGACAGAGATTGTGGATGTGGAGACATTTGAGACGGACATGGAAGTGATGTTCGGCACCGCGAAAGAAGATTTGCCGTTACCGGACGAGGTGGAAGTCACCCTTGATAACGATTACACGATTGATTTACCGGTGAATTGGGGTGAAGGTGATCCGGAATACGATTCGGAGAGCCCTGGCACGGTGACGTTCACAGGAACGTTCGATGTACCGGAGGAAATTGTTCGCCCAGGTGCTGAATATGGCATGCTGTTGTTGCAATCTCTGAATCCTGATGAGCATATTCTGAACCCGGATGGCTTGACGGCATCGATAACAATTGAAGTGCAAGCTCCTTATATTACAGATGTTTCTGAACTTGATCCTGTGATTGTACCTTATGGGACACAGGCTGAAGATGTGCCTGTGCCTGAAGAGGTGGAAGTGACGCTTAATACTGGTGATACGATGGACCTTGAGGTCATCTGGCTTAGCGCCAATCCTTCTTATAACCCTTATATGCCGGGAACATACAATTTGACAGGTGCCCTGAATATCGGAGTGGAAATTTTATCAATTGAAAGCTCATCATTATCTGCAGCTGAATTTGATGCGAATGACATCGATCCTTCGATGATTGAAAATCCTGATGAATTGCCGGCTATGGTTGATATCATTGTTGAAGCGCCATATATCACCGATGTGGAAGATTTGAAACCGATTGAAGTACCTTATGGAACAGAGCGCGGTGACTTTGAAGTACCATCAGAAGTTGAAGTGACAATAAGTAATGGCAGTAAAGCGGAATTGCCTGTTACCTGGGTTGAAAGTAACCCGGATTACAACAGTAATATGCCAGGAGCCTATATGTTCACTGGAGAATTCAATGTTCCTGGAGAATGGGAAGATGACGAAATCCGTCCGGGTAATGGAGATGTGCGTCCTGCCATGATTGAAGAGGAGAGCAACATCCTTGAAGTGTTAACGAATCCGGAAGGTCTCTCGGCCATGCAGCCGGTATTCGTTTTACCGCCATATCTCACAGACGTGGAAGAACTGGATCCAATTGAAGTACCTTATGGAACTGAAGAGGAAGATCTTCCAGTTCCGGACGAGGTGGAAGTGACTTTGAGTGACGGCAGTACAACTCATTTACCTGTAACCTGGGAGGGAAGCGATCCGGATTATGACGGACAAACTCCTGGTGAGTATGATTTCACAGGTACCTTCGCTATTCCTGAGGAATGGGAAGATACACTGGACGAAGGAGATGTACGTCTTGCTCAGGTGCAAAGTGATGTGGATATCGTTGACGTTGCAATAAATCCAGAAGGTTTGACAGCGTCGGTCACGGTTCATGTCCTTGATCCGCTGCCGGTTGCAGTAGAGGAATTTGATGCCATTGAAGTACCGCATGGCACCGAAGAAGAGGATCTGGAACTTCCTGAAGAAGCGATGATCACTTATGAAGACGATTCCGAACAGGCCTATGCTGTGGAGTGGGTATCCTCGGATCCTGACTATGATGGGGATTCCGAAGGGACTTATACGTTCACGGGGATGCTTCAGGATCGTGAAACAGACGAATTTAGTGAAGTGACAATTGATGTCATTGTTCTTCCGGCAGAAAAAGAGGAAGAGATGACCGAAGAAAAAGAACCTGAAGAGGCCTTGCCACAGACCAATCAGAACATGAATATGAGTTTGTATCTGGCAGGTGCACTCTTTATCCTGCTGGCAGCTGGACTGGCTGTTCGAAATCGCAGAACCGGCACAGCAAATGAATAATCAGTAACGGAATAAAAGCGAATCGGCTCCGTCTGGATATCAGCCGGGGTCGATTTGACGTTAAAGATAAAAATCAAATAAATTTCAAAAATATTCAGGGAATTTTACGTGAATTTAACCTTCAACTGTTAATCTTTTGAAAAGGTCTATATGAAGAAAGGGGTTGTTTAACATTGAAGAATCAGAGTCAAAAGCGAAAAGCAAGACGATTCAGAAAAGGCTTGAAACAGAAATCAACAATTCTCTTATTCTGTCTGGCACTCACATTCAGTCCTTACAGCATCGTTGCTGAAGGGAAGAATGGCGATGAATCGGATGAGAAGGTCACCGAAGAAGTCACTGAAGAGGCTGAAAATCAAGAAGAAGCTGCGAACAGTGAAGAAGTTGAAGAAGAGAGCAGTCGTGAGGAAGAACAAGAAGAGATTGATGAAACAGCTGAAGAGGATGAAGGAGTGACGGAAGAAGAAGGTGAAGGAACTGAAGAAGAATCAGATGATGAAACTGAAGGGGATCAGGAAGAAACCACCCATCCAGAGGATGATCAAAAAGAAGAGAATGAAGATTCTATAGAAAAAACGGAGCACAAAGAGGGTTCCTCAGAAGATGGAACAAATGAAGAGGATGAATCCTCAAATACATCAACGACGAAAGAAGACGGAAAAAAGAATGATGAAAAATCATCTGGGGATGAAGGTGCATCATCAAGTTCAGCAAGCGAACCTGAAGTGAATGATGAAGGTGGTTCAACGGTCATCAATCCGAATGATCTTGTTGTCAGTTATGGTACTGCCAGAGAAGATCTTTCACTGCCTGAACGGGTGACCGTTGATCTTACAAACGATCAATACAGATCTGTTGAAGTGGAATGGGATGATGGTGAACCTGATTATGATGGGTTTACACCAGGAACCTACCAATTCACGGGAGAAGTTCAGTTTTATACAATGAAAGCGACAATGAACGTCGAAGTGGCAGAACCTGTGATCACAGGTGTTGATGAACAGGACCCGGTTTATGTGTCCAGTGGTATTGAATTCGCCGACCTGCCACTCCCTGATGTGGTCGATGTCGAACTGGAAGATGGAAGTCGTGAAGAGGTAAAGGTGACATGGGAAGAAGGAACGAACGGGGAATCTTTTTATCCTGAAGTCCCTGGTGTTTATAACATCATCGGACAACTTGAATTGCCTGATGGAATGGAAAATCCTGATCAAGTTTCCGCATCCATCAGCGTTGTGGTGGAATATGTGGATATTGTTGATGTGGAAGAGTTCCAGATTCCGACAGCGGTGAACTACGGAACTGAAAGGCAGGATCTGCCACTGCCGGGAGAAGTGGAAGTAACCCTGGGGAACGGCGAAGAAGTGCCACTTACGGTCACCTGGGAGGAGTCTGAAGGTCAGCCGGAATATGATGGTGAGCGTCGGGGTTCGATTCTCTTTACCGGAACCTTTGATGTCCCGGTAAATCCGGAGAGTGATCAAGGCATGATGAATCAGTCAAATGCTTATGCGGGTGAATACGTGTTTAACCCAAGGGAGTTAGCGGCAGAATTCACGATTATTGTGAATCCCCCGACGATTCTCAGTGTGATTGAACCTGACCCTGTTGATATCCCATACGGGACAGAAAAAGAAGATACGCACTTACCGGATGAGGTGGAAGTGATCTTATGGGATGAAAACCATATGTTTCTTGATGTCATCTGGTGGGCATCCGATTCTGAAACCGACTTTGATCCCTTTACGCCTGGCGAGTATGAAGTGACAGGAAGGTTCCTTCAGGAGGAGATCGGAGCAGCGTCTGTTCAGTCAATGGACAGAGGAGCGTTTCCGGATTATGAAGGACTGATTTTAAATCCTTCAGGTATTGATCCGGTGGTGACGCTGATTGTTCAGGCTCCGGAAGTTACGGATGTGGTGGATCCCGATCCGTTACGTGTCGGCTATGGAACAGAACTGGGTGATGTTCCGTTGCCGGAAGAGCTTGACGTGACGCTCAATGATGGAACCAGTATTGACGTTCCTGTGACCTGGGAAGAAGGCGATCCTGCCTATGACGGGGAAACCCCAGGGGATTACGCATTTACAGGCACACTGGAAGTGAACACGCCTGAGCGTAACGGCAATGAAGTCGTTCTTGCTGAAGATGAAACGCTGCTTGATCTGGTCACGAACCCGGATGGAATGACAGCGGATCTCACAGTGACCGTTGATGAACCGATGCCGGTAGCGGTGGAACAGTTTGATCCAATGGAAGTCCCGTTTGGCACATTGGAAAGCGAACTGGACCTGCCGGAAGAAGGAACGGTTTCATTTGAAGATGATTCAGAAGAAGTTTTTGCCATCGAATGGACTGAATCCGATCCTGAATATGATGGTGAACGGGGCGGAACGTATCTGTTCAGAGGCATTCTTCAGGACGGCATCGGGGATGAATTCAGTGAAGTGAGCATTGAAGTGATCGTCCTTGAGGAAGAAGTGGATGAAGACCCGGGTGCAACCGAACCGGATGAGCCAAAACCGGATGAACCGGAGGAGAAAGAAGAGAACGAAGAGAAAGACGAATCCAAAGAGAAGGTTGAAGAGAAAGAGGAAGATAAGGATGAAACCTTGCCACAGACCAATCAGAACATGAATATGAGTCTGTATCTGGCGGGTGCACTCTTTATCCTGCTGGCAGTTGGACTGGCTGTTCGAAATCGGAAAACAGGAACAGTAAATGAATAATCGGTGAATGAAAGAAACCAAACCGGCTCCGCCTGCTCATCAGGCGGAGCCGGTTTGGTTTTTCAGATAAAAAACAAAATAAATTGATTAATTATTCAGGAAATTTTACGTTGATTTAACCTTTAATTGTTAATCTAGGGAGGTACAAATAAATCTATCAAGAAAGGGGTTGTCCATCATTGAGGAATCGCATAGATCATAGGAGTATAAAACGTCGTAAGCGTGCCTTACGACAGAAATCACTCATCGTATTCTTTTGTCTGGCACTGACGTTCAGTCCGTTCAGTACATTAGCTGAAGATAACGAAGAACCGGAGGATCAGGGTGTTGGGTCCGAGAATACGGAAAATGCTGAAAATGAAGCAACGCAAGAGGAAAAAGTGAATGAAGAGACTTCTGAGGAAGAAAAAGAAAACCAGGAGTCAACAGATCATAATGAAGAAGAAGCAGAGGAAGAAGCTCCGGAAGAAGAGAATCTGAATGCTGAAGATAGTGAGGAATCTGAAGAAGCCGTAAAGGAAAACAAAACGGATGCAGATGATACATCCGGTTCTGAATCCCATGTTTCAGAGGATGCTGTGGAAGAGGAATCCGGAAATGAAACAGATGCAGACGAAGGAGAAACTTCTGGAAGTGAAGGGTCAAATGAAGAGGACTCAAGCGAATCGGCATCTGACGCGGATGAAACGGAAGATAATCAGGAAAGTAGCACGGAAAACGATGAAGTAATAAACGAAGAAAACATGGATAGCGAAGAGGAAACATCATCGGACAAAGATCAGGAAGATAAAGTAGAAGGCGACCAGAAAGAAGAAACCAACGCTTTCAGTACTGCTTCGGACAATCCTGTTGAACTCCTCTCAGACAGTGATTTTGAGGGTGTTCAAAACGGCGATGGGACATATACCATAACTGATTATACCGGATCCGATACAGATATTGTCATTCCGGAGGAGTTGGAAGGTCATACAGTAACGATTATTGGTGAAAATGCTTTTCGGGAAAAGGATCTTACTGATGTGGAACTGCCTGAATCACTTGTAACGATTGAAGTGCGGGGATTTTACGGAAATCATCTCAGTGACATCGTGATTCCGGACGCCGTTGAGGAGATTGATCACAGGGCATTTCAAATGAATGAATTGACCACTGTAGTTCTCCCTGACAGTTTAAGTGAAATGGGCTCATTCGTGTTCCTGGATAATCAGATATCAGCTATTACTTTTGGGAACGGATTGACAGAGATACCAAGAAGTACATTCCAAAACAATGCATTAACCGAAGTCGACATCCCCGAGGGAGTTGAGGAACTCGGCTGGAACGCATTTCGTGATAATCAGATTTCAAACCTTGACCTGCCGGACAGTCTTGTCGAGATTGGATCTGATGTATTTAACGGCAATGAATTGACGAGTTTGCTGTTACCGGGTCAAATCGTCGAAATCGGAGACCGTGCTTTTCGGAATAATGACATTGACACGCTGACAACCGGTTCAGAACTTGAGGAAATCGGGTCAGATGCCTTTCAGTTTAATGCAATAACTGAACTGAACCTTGCAGAAGGTGTTACATTCATTGGGAATAACGCCTTCGAAGGAAACGAATTAACAGAATTGACCATTCCAGAGAGCCTGGAAGCGATAAACACAGGCGTATTTGAATCGAACAACCTGTTGACGGTTCATTTTCATGATGATCTCTGGCTTGTCGGAAATTCAGCTTTTGCGGATAACAATTTGACTGGATTGAGCATTCCGGAAGGGCTTGAAACAATAAACAGTAGTGCATTTGAAGACAATCAGCTGACAGAACTGGTCATTCCGGATACGACAGAGTCCATCAGAACGGGGGCTTTCCAAAATAATGAATTAACACAAGTGACGATTGAAAACCCATCCCTTGATTTAAGAGATGATGTATTCGAGGGAAACCAGTCAGAAGCCTCTGATTTAATAATATCAGGTTATCAACCATCAACGGCAGAAACGTATGCGGATGAGTATGGTCATACATTTGATGTGTTGGAGGTGTTTGGCCCTGAAGACGATTTCCTGTGGGAAGAGAACAGTGACGGCACCGTTACCATCACCGGGTACACAGGCAACTATTCAGGCGCTGATACAGATCTCTCCATACCTGATGAAATTGACGGGAAAACGGTCACAGCACTTGAAGAGGATTCATTTCAAAATGAGGACCTGACAAGTGTTGTCATTCCAGGTACGATTGCAGTGATCCCGTCAAGTGCTTTCAATGGAAATGATTTAACCAGTGTTGAATTTTCAGAAGGGCTGACGTCTATCGGGACATCAGCATTCCTGAATAATGACATTGAAGAAGTGGATATTCCGGACAGTCTGGAAGTAATCGGAGCATCTTCTTTTGGAAGAAATAATATTTCAAGTGTCCATCTAGGGGAAAACGTAAATAGCATTGGTTTCAGAGCTTTTTTCGACAACCAGATCGACAGTGCGACCATTATCAATCCAGATCTTGACCTGGGTAATAATGTGTTTGAAGATAACCAAACGGATCCGGAATATGTAATCATTGAGGGGTATACTTCTTCCACAGCAGAAGTGTATGCCGGTGAAAATGGTCATACCTTTGAAGCGATTCTCGAATTCGAATGGGAGGACAATGGCGATGGAACGGTCACCATAACGGATTACACGGGAAGCAATACCGATGTGGAGATTCCGGAGCAACTTGATGAGAAAGATGTCACAGTGATCGGTGATTATGCATTTAGTGATAAAGGCTTAGCAGAAGTTGCCATACCTGATACAGTGGAAGAAATAAAAGAATTTGCATTTTCAGCTAATCAACTGACAAGTGTTGATCTTCCAGATAGTGTGGTCGAAATCGAATACCGAGCGTTCTACGATAATAAACTGACAGAAGTTGATTTTTCAAATCAATTAACGGCACTTAACATTGGTATATTTTCAGATAACAATTTGGAAAGTGTATCACTGCCAGATAGCTTGGTCGAAATTCACACGAACGTTTTCAGGAATAATGAGTTGACGAGTATTACGATTCCTGAAGGGGTCACAGAAATTGCCAGTAATGCGTTTACTAATAATGATATATCCAGCATTGCATTACCTGCTTCATTAGAAAGAATTGAAAGTTTTGGATGGCATGCATTTATAGAAAATCCAATTGAATCTATTGAAGTGGATCAAAATAACCAGGATTTTAAAGATGTCAATCAAGCGGGGTTATACACAAAGGATGGAACTGCTATTGTCCTGGGTACAACATCCGGTGACATTGCATCAGAAGCAGAGGAAATAAACAGTTATGCTTTTGCTGGAATTGATGAGTTGACTGAAATCACCATTCCAAATCACATCAAAAATATTGGCTTCAGAGCATTTATACGCGGTGAGTTAGTCAAAGCAGACATTGCAGAAAGCGTTGATGAAGTTGGATTTGAGGCATTCGCGGAGAATGCGATAGAAGATGTGATAATCAAAAATGATCAGATGGATTTTGGTGATGATGTTTTTGAAGACAATCAAACGGACTCAGAGGATTTGGTCATACGAGGTCATGATCCGTCTACAGCGAAAGATTATGCCGATGCGTATGAACATAGCTTCGCAGTTTTACAGGAATTTGAATGGGAGGACCGTGGAGATGGCACCGTCAGAATTACGGGCTACAATTGGACGGACACAGATGTGACGATCCCTTCAGAAATTAACGGAAAAGACGTTACAGGAATCGGCTTTGAGGCCTTCAGCGATTCCATTTTAACGAGTGTTGAGATCCCGGAAACGGTTGAATCCATATCGCTTTCCGCATTTGAACGTAACGATCTGGAAAGTGTTGAGTTCTCTGAAGGGCTGCAATCGATTGGACCGCTGGCGTTTCAAGGTAACAATATCGGGGATCTGGAGCTTCCCGACAGCCTCGAAGGGATCGGCTTTTCAGCTTTTCTGAACAGCGGACTCACAAGTGTTTCTTTTGGAGAGAGCCTAGAAGTGATCAACTTTGGTGCATTCAGAACCAATGAGTTAACCGAGGTGACTTTCCCTGATTCATTAACGGAGATAGGCAATAATGCGTTCAGGGATAATGAACTGACGGAAGCGGATTTTCCAGATGAGATCGACACGATTGGAGATCGTGCGTTTCAAAACAATCAGCTGGATTCGGTAAGATTTATGAACCGGGATCTGGCATTTGGAGAAGACGTCTTCCTTGATAATCAGGACGACCCAACAGACCTGGTTGTTGAAGGTTACGATCCATCCACAGCAGAAGTATACGCTGATGAATACGGCCACACATTCGAGGTGATACTCGATTTTGAATGGAAAGAGCGTGACGATGGCACGGTAAAGATCACTGAATATACAGGATCGCAAGCGGACGTTACGATCCCTGATGAAATCGAAGGGGGTCCTGTTACAGCAATCGGTGAACGTGCCTTTTATGATATGGGGCTGACAAGTGTCGATATACCGGACACTGTGGAGCGTATTGAAGAAAGGGCATTTAAATTTAATTCCCTTGATCACGTCACACTGCCCGAAGAGCTGACCCATATAGAAATACGTGCTTTTCAGTCAAATGGCATGGAAAGTGTTACGTTTAACGAAAACCTGAAAGAAATCGAATCCTGGGCGTTTTTAGCCAACGGCATCGAAGAATTGGATTTACCTGAGTCGGTGGAAAGTATTTCAGGTGCAGTATTCCAATATAATCAAATTGAAGAAGTGACGATACCAGAAAATTTGACCACTTTATCTTCCGATGTATTTGGTCATAACCATTTAACCAGTGTCACGATACCAGAGAATATTACCATTGTATGGAATAACGCATTTTATGGCAATCAGCTTGAGTATGTGGAAATACTCAACGATGAAGCGGGATTACAGGTAAGACCATCGAGTGAGACAGATCCTGAACAGAATATCGATCCATTTAGAAATAATGTTGAGGATAGCGAAGATCTTGTGATTCGCGGTTACGATCCTTCAACGGCGAAAGATCTTACAGAAAATAGAGGATATTCCTTTGAACCGATCAATTTGCTGATTACTGCACCGCCGGTATTGGAGGACGTGGATGTTGTTTTTGGAACAGAAAAAGCTGATCTTCCATTGCCTGAAGAGGTGGATGTGGAGTTGAATGACGGCAGCTTCGATTCCGTACCGGTCACATGGGACGACGCCAAACCCGAGTATGATGGCGAAAATATAGGGGCCTATTCCTTCACCGGAACCTTTGATCTTCCGGATGACATAGAGAATCCATCTTCTTTTGGTGCATCCCAGGTGGTCCATGTCGTCGATCTTGAAATCATGGAAGTCACCGCGCTAAGTGAAATGACAGTGGATTACGGAACATCCATGTCGGATTTGCCCCTCCCTGAAGAAGTGGAGGTTCAGCTTTCGGATGAATCCAATAAGAATGTGACGGTAAACTGGGATGACGGTGAACCGGCCTACGACGGAACAAGTCCGGGAAGCTATGCCTTTACTGGTACTCTGGAAATGTCGGACGGGATGGTGAATCCTGAGGATGAAAAAGCGGCGATCACGATTGTAGTGGGTCCCGCAGAAGTGACAGGTGTGACGGAGCTGGATCCGGTGGAAGTGGCCTTTGGTACAGAGCGTGAGGACCTGCCACTTCCTGAAGACATTGAGGTGACCCTCAATGATGGCAGTACGCAGGATGTCCCGGTAGTTTGGGATGACGGGACACCACCGTATGATGATCAGCAATCCGGTGATTATGTCTTTACCGGAATGCTCATGCCTGAGAGCGGGGCAGATGCTTTATCAAGTGTATCGGCGTTTAGCGTGATGAAGCTGCTCGCTGAACCGGATATGATCATGAATCCGGACGATTTGCAGCCGGAAATGACGGTGACCGTTGAAGCACCGGTGATCACGGACATCGTGGATCCTGATCCAATGCATGTCGGCTATGGAACGGCACTGAGTGATGTATCACTGCCGAAAGAGCTCGACGTGACGCTCAATGATGGTTCGAACATTGAGGTGCCTGTCATCTGGGAAGAGGACGATCCAGCCTATGACGGGGACACAGCAGGAGATTACGCATTCACTGGAACACCGGATGTGGAAGCTCATGAGAATAACGGCAATGAAGTCGTTCTTGCAGAAGATGAAGCATTGCTTGATATGATCACCAATCCGGTTGGCCTGACAGCAGATCTCACCGTCACAGTATCTGACCCGATGCCGATAGCGGTGGAACAGTTCGATCCGATTGAAGTACCATTTGGAACACCAGAAAGCGAACTGGATCTGCCGGAAGAAGCCACTGTGACGTATGAAGATGGTACAGAAGAAACGTTTGCCATCGAGTGGAAAGAACCGATTCCTGAATTTGACGGCGAAACATACGGGGCCTATGCCTTCGCAGGTATCCTTCAAGACGGCATCGGGGATGAATTCAATGCAGTGAGCATTGATGTGGTTGTCCTTGAGGAGGAAGTGGAGGAAGACCCGGATGTCACCGTACCGGATGATTCAGATACAGATGAGGAGAAAGAAGAGAGAGAAGAAAAAGATGAGAAAGATGAGAAAGAAAAAGAAGAAACCCTGCCGCAAACGAACCAACATGTGAATGTCATGCTGTATATGGCAGGTGTTCTGCTTGTTGTACTTGCATTCCTTCTGACACTTCGAATGCGAAAAGCAGCTAAACCAGAATAATGACATGTGAATTGGAACAGCCGAGCCCTGACCCGTTATCGAAAGATGATGGGTCAGGGCTCTTCGCATACTTCTTGGAACTGTTTACGTTCTCTAAAGGAATAAAGGATAACGGCAACGAAGGCTTTCGCCATTCCGTGGCGCCAAGCCGAGATGTCTTCAAGTTTTAATCTGTCATTCATTAGCGGGCGGAATCGTTTGTGAAACCCTGTTGAAGATTGTAATTCGCGAGGCTTCAAGATATGCTGAAAAGACAAAAATATTTGAGGTGAATCTGGTTATGAACGAACCAAAAGAAGTTTATGCAATGCAATGTCACCGTGAAAATGATCAGCATGCGCTGATAGTAGCAGAGCTGATCATTTTCATGCAAATCAGCCAGCGGATAGCAAAATACTAGTGAGCCGGGGCTATGAGGCCTGTCCGGATTTTTCGTACTCCCCTGATCTGCATCTGACGATCAATGGTCAAGCGCTGGGGATCGCCGTCATCACGAATATCACCCGGGAAAAGGATGAGAAAACGGCTGAAGAGGTTCGAAAGAGACGGATCTACTTCAAAAAGAAGAATTACCGGGTATTGTGGATGATTGAAGAACGAACACCTGCGTTGGACGGGCATCATCAGGGCCTCTTTTTATGGCGCACTGAAGCCGAAGCGGCCAATAAAACCGGTGAAGATCGTTTGTGGGAATTGTATTTGAAAGGCCTGATCCGCGATGAACAGTTCTTTCGGTTGTATGACTTTCCAGTGAAAGCAGCGCATCAACTGGTCGATGTCCGCAGTCTTTGCCACGTGCGTTTTCAAAAATCGGGATCAAAGGTGCGGATTCACAGGTATTTGCGGGAAGGGATGCCCCGTATGACCCGTGTTTTTCACCTGGCAACAGGAAGTGAATGGCCGTTGACAGCTGTGTTGAACATAACAGATGACAAGTTGGACTGCGGTGAACCGGTTGAAGAGAAATCGATGAGGCGACGATTTTTGCAAGATTATGAACGACGATTGACAAAACGCAGATTAGATTGAGATCAACGCATCGGTTCGAAGCTTTTAAAATGTTGTTACAGGGATGTAATTCTTTGAAATACACTTTTAATCTCCCTATGATGTTTTTGTTATGAGATGGATGTTATTCTCACTCCTGTGTAGACATAACATTTATGTAAGAGTAACAGGGGGATGAAAGTGATGAAGCAGACAAAAGCATTGATCAGTGGAGCGGTTTTAGCAGTTGGTCTTTTGGGTTACCAGGGCGTTACAGAAGCGACATCCGGTCTTGAGAACGAGCGGGATAATGTCTCGGATCAATTGGAACAGGTGGAATCGGAACTTTCAGAAGCGGAGGCAGAACTCGCAGCGTCGATCTCGGAAGTGGAAGAAATAGAATCTGAGATCGAAGAGATTGAAGAAGCGTTGCAGCGAAACGAGGAAAAAGTAGCTGAAACGGAAGACGAGATCGCAAAAAAAGAAGAACATATCGCGGAACTCGAAGATGAAATGGCAGAGCTTGAAGCGGACATTGAGGATCGGATGGATCTCTTGAAAGAACGGGCAAGCTCCTACCAGCGTGACGGCGGACCAACCACCTCATACCTTGAAGTGATCATGGGAGCCGAAGGGTTTGCTGACTTTATCAGCCGCGTATTTACGGTGTCGCAGATCGCAAAAGCGGATCAGGACTTCATAGATGAACTGGAAGAAATTCAAATCGAGCTTGAATCGACGAAGGAAGAACATGAGTCAGAGCTCGGAAACCTTGAAGAGGAGAAGACGGAACTTCAAGGGATGGTTGAATACATGGAAGATCAACGGGAAGAACAGGAAACCCTGCAGGACGAGGCAGAAGCGATGCGTGCTGACCAGGAAGCGATGGTCGCTGACCTGACGGAAGACGCAGAAAACCTTGAGGCGCAGGAAGCAGACCTGATGGAACGGATCGAAGCGGAACAGGCTCGGATTGCTGAAGAAGAAGCACAGGCGGAAGCGGAAGCTCAGGCAGAAGCAGAAGCGCAAGAAGAGGCTGATCAACAGTCCCAGCAAAATCAGAGCAGTTCGAGCAGTTCGAACGGTTCAAGCAGTTCAAGTAATTCCGGCGGAAGTGGAAGTTCGCAGGCAGCCGCTTCATCAGGCGTCTCAGGGTCACTGGGGACCATTATGAGTGCGAGTCAGCAGTATTTCGGTAACTCCACATATGTATTTGGCGGTGGACGTTCAGCCAGTGACATTGCAAACGGCCGCTTTGACTGCTCCGGATTTACATCATGGGCGTTTGAGCAAATCGGTATCCATTTACCTGCATCAACAGACGCGCAGTTAAACGCAGGTCAGCGTGTTTCTGCCGATGAGATGCAGCCAGGGGATCTCGTGTTTTTCAATACGTATAAAACAAACGGGCACGTCGGCATCTACTTAGGAGATGGCCAGTTTCTTGGCGCCCAGTCCTCAACCGGCGTTGCCGTGGCGGATATGACTTCAGGCTACTGGGCAGAACGTTTCCAGGGAGTCGTTGTCAGAGTGAATTAAAACGCAAGCTAAAAGGACTGCTGAATTGACACATAATTCAGCAGTCCTTTATGCATGGTTTTAGATGATGGTTATCTGTCAATGCGCCGGTTGATCCGATCAAGAATTTCATCCCATTCCTCATCTGAATCTTCACCTCGCGACACGTTCTCCAATCCGATGGTGATCTCTTCGTTGACAGCGTAAAAACGTGGGCCGCGGTGCACGGATTCAATGGTCGTCGCAGCCTCGGCAAAGCGTTGTCCAGGTGACTGATCGCCGAAATAGCCCGCCATGTCGTTCAGCTCTTCTTGCTCATAGAGCGCGAGATTTGGCGGGAATACGCCTTGTTCCTTGAAGAGACGGAGTTGTTGTTCCGGTTCGGTGAGCCATTCCAAAAAGGCGTAGGTTTCTTCCGGGTGATCGGTCTGTCCTGGGATGGTGAGCCATGCGCCACCTTGGTTTCCTGCGCCTTCTGGAATGTGGGCGATGCGCCAGTTTGATTCGTCGGGTGCATTGGTTTGAATCTCATTTCGCATCGAAGCCGGTGCGGGCAATGTGGCATAGGAGCCCTCCTTCATTGAACCCCACCACTTCGAGGACCCGATCAGCAACTGATCGATGTAGCCTGCTTCCATCCAGTCTATGGTATTGAAATAGGCATCTTTTGCGTACGAATCGTTTTCGATGATGAGCTCATCGGCTTCGTTGAAATAGTATTCAGGTGCTTGATCACGCTTGGCGTGGTAGATCATCTCCGGGTTTGGCGCCATGGGTTTACCTGTTTCAGCGAGGATTGTTTCAGCCGCATCGGCGTAATCGTCCCATGATGCCAGGTGTTCATCTACGTCAGCCGGTTCACTTGGTAAGCCGGCCTCTTCAAAGACGTCTTTTCGGTAATAGAGGACAGTCGGGTCAATGGCTGCGGGGATTCCGAGTGAAAAATCGCCACTGACATTTGTACCAATGTTCCACACCCAATCCAGGTAGCGGGATTCGACGTCTTCTGCACCCAGGTCATAGAGGTTCATAAAGTGGTTCTCGGCATTTTTATAAGTTTCAATTTCCGTGTAATCAATCAAGACGAGGTCAGGGGCACCTGCACCGGCAGACAGAGCAGTAAATAGGTTCCGGTGGTGATCTTCAGATTCCAGGCGCTGGATCGTGACGGTGATGTTCGGGTTCTTTTCGACGTATTCTTCAACCAGCGGGACATAATCCATGCCGGTATACGAAAAGGTCAGCTCGATGTCCCGATCCTCATCACCAAACTGATCGGTGGCATCATCGTTGATGTTGTGGTTTGGATCCGGTTCAGCGGCGGGGCCGCAGCCCGCAGCCCCTAAACTGGCAGCAAGTGCCAGCGCGAATAACGATCTCTTTTTCATAGGGCAGTCTCCTTTTCGTGCATCGGTTCACATTGACTTCAGCTTAACAGAATCTGCTTCTTCTTTTCAATTCGGACGTGAGATGAACAATCCCCGGTCTTGTTGGACCGGGGATTGTTCGTCCTTGTCTTCAGGCAAGCGTGCCATGATTCACTTTTCCCTGCTTATTCGGCGGATTCGATTTGCCAGACGCCGCGCCGGCGCGGGTCACCGCCACCGAAGAGGTTCTCGACGTTCCCGTCACTCATTTCGACCCCGAGGCTCTGGATGCCGCCGTAAAAGAGCGGGGAGCCGTGTTCGATGACCGTGTAGCGCATGTTGGTGCCTTCACCGCGAAGGCGGCTGTTGATGGCTGCTTCGAGGCGTTCCTCCACATGGACAACGCCGTCTTCGGTATAGAACCTAGGGTGCTCAATGGCTTCCTGGAGCGTGACCCGTTCCCCGCCCGCTTGACCGTATTCGTACTGCATCAAGGTTTGGAAGATCATAGCCGGGATGCGTCGCCCGCCGGGTGACCCCATACCGAGCACGGCCTGGCCGTCTTGTTCAAGAATCACCGGTGAGACAAAGGTTCGCGGTCGTTTGCCGGGTGCAAAACTGTTCGGTGATGTATCGTCACCACTGAAATTCGCCATCTGGCTGTTGATGAAGATCCCGTCAGAGTAATGGCCGGAACCGAAGAACTGCCCGACGGAATTCGTGGCAGAGACCATCATGCCGTCCTGATCGAGAATGACGAAATGGGTGGTGTGCCGGGAATCGTTGATTTCGCCCGGTGCATCATGCAAGGCGAGCGTATCCCCTGGAACACGGGAAGCGCTGGAGCCGTTGTAGAGTTGATCGAGCAGGCGGTCGATCGTCTCCTGACTGGTAAAGTCGCTTTGTTCAATCGTTTCAAAGTCCGGATCGCCGAGGTTGTCGAGCCGTTCCTGATAGGCGGTATCCGTAATTTCAGTCATTAAGTGAATGTAGGAATGCAGGTGATCGTTGTCATTCATCAGATGCCCAACCCTGGGGTCATCCTCTTGTTCGCTGAGGGCGTTGTAGTCGTCTTCAGCCAATACCTGACTGAGGTCAAGCTGTTCAGCCATCAGGAAGGATTGGAGCACAACCGTTGCGGATGACGGTGCCGATGCACCGAATATGCTGTAGTTCTCAGACTCTGCCTTGACCGGCTCGGTGACGTCGGCTTCATAGCTTGTCAGATCTTCTTCGTTGAAGCCAAAGGCTTCCTGCATGGCCTGGGCGGTTTCCCCTTCATAAAAATCCGCAGCGCCTTCTTCCATAATCCGTTTCAGTGTTTCGGCGAGTTCCTCTTGGACGAGGGTGTCATTCACGGGAATCGGCTGACCGCCCGGATAATAGAGATCACGGGTTGCCTGGGTGTCAAACTGCACGTAGCGGGTATAGTTGGCCAGCTGTTCATGGAGTACCTGACCTACATCAAATCCCCTACTGGCGTATTCGTAAGCGGGCTCGAGCAGATCTTCCCAGGGGATATTCCCGGAGCCTTGTTCTTCAAACGCCTTCTCCATGCCTTTCACGAGACCTGGAACAGCAAACGGGCTTTCAGCAGTGCCCGTGACAGGTGCGGCCTCCCGGTAATCATACGTGACGGCCCCTTCGCCCCGTTCGTGCGCAAGCATCATGCCGCCACCGCCGATACCGGATCCGTAGGGCTCAACCACGTTTAAGACAAACGATACGGTAATCGCTGCATCGATGGCGTTCCCGCCTTCTTCAATAATTTTCATGCCTTCTTCCGCGGCCAGCGGATGGATGGCACTGACGCCGTAAATATCCGGGAAGGGTTCGAGCTCGTCTTCCGCTGCCGGATTTTCCTCGTTGGCATTGTTGTTGTCGCTCTCCGGCATGGGATCAGATTCATTGGAACTGATGGCAATGCTGTCCTGCTGCCGCTCTTCGAAGTCGCCGCCTACATAGGGTTCCCGGTAAATGTCAAACTCATCTTGAAAGTAGAAGGTCCAGGCGATGAGGCCGATCAGGATCAGGCTGGCAAGGGAGTAGGTGGTATTCAGATAGCGTTTGTAATGTTTCATGACGTGTGATCCACTCCTTCCATGACCCCGGCTTCATCAAGGTCGATGTGGAGCCGTCCATCTTCGATTTCCCACAAGCTACGATCGAGTTCTTTATTCAGCGTACGGAAAATCCGGAAATCCCTGTACCGCTTTGACAACCCGTCCGTTTCACGGGGTTTCGTATCGGAGATGTACATCGGTACAAAGGACAGGTTTTTCGACCCATCCTCGAGAAAATCCAGCTGTGCCAGTGCCGTTTCTTTTGTCCGTGACCACCCTTGGTCAAAAACAAAGTTGCCCATGCTGTTCATGACGAGGGTCTGGTTGCCATCGATCCCCTCAACAAGGGTCACAGGTTCAAGGACGTGCGAATGGTGGCCAAGCACGATATCCGCGCCGTAATTGGCAAGGTACTGGGCTTTTTCTTCCTGGTCATCGTTGTACCCGACCTGGTATTCCTGTCCCCAGTGAACCTGAATGATCAATACATCTGCACCGCCACCACCTTCGGATTCAGGCAGTTTGGCTTCTTGCATCCGGTCTCTGAGCACGTCGATGTTTTCATAGGTCATCACGCCACCAACATATTCCTGGGCGTCAAAACCAATCACCTTCACTTCCGTGTAGGCGGCAATGGCAACCCGGATCCCGCTGGGGAGATCGACGTATTTCACATCGGCCGCATCCTGCGCACCGCCTTCCCGTTCGTCCTCACTGATATTGATGGCATCACCGATACCAAGGGCTTCAACCGGTGAATCGTTAAAATGCGCGAGCGTGTGCTGCAGCGACATATCGCCATAATCCATGGTGTGATTATTCGCAAGCGAGACGCTGTCAAATCCGACTGTCTCAAGGGCGTCAACGGCCCAGGGCTCTGCATAGAACTGAATGAGTTTATTATGGAGTTTGGATTCCTCTTTATGTGTTTCAAAATCAGGGTATTCATGCCCGTCATCGTAGTCCTCAAAGTCAGGGTCCAGGATCGGCGACTCAAAGTTTCCCGTCACGTAGTCCGACTCGTCAAAAAAGGTGCGGACATAGTCGAAGGTGCGGCTCACGTCTTCCCGGCTTTTCTCAGCAGCTTCGTGTACATGTCTGCCAAGCATCATGTCACCGGTCATCGTGAGGCGATCCGTTACGTTTTCATCGCGCGTCTCTTCCGCCGGTTCATGGGCGAAGATAAGGTGATGGCCAAAAAAAGGCACGCTTAAAAGAGCGAGCGCGATCAGGGAGTCGCGCACGGCGTTTTTACGGTGATGCAGATGTCTGAGTTTTAACCTGTCGGTAAATGATAGTTTTTTATTCATAGAAGAAACGCTCCTGTACTAAAATAACTGATACGCACTGACGAGAACAAAGGTGAAGAAGGCGATCACGAGGGTTGATGAAAAGGTCGGCAGCACGCCTTGTTTATGAATGGAGTTGGCGATGAGCCCAGGGACGATGACGCCGATGCCTCTGAGCTCGATCATCTCGAAGGGAATCCCCAGTGGATAGCCATAGGCATAGTCCGATGCCATTTTCAGCAGGATGCCGACCGTGAGCATCGCACCGAATTTCCGTCTGCCATACAATACCGTCACCCGGCTGATGAGCTGGTTCACGATGAGGTACGTCAACAGGCTGATGACGGCGATGACCGTCAAATACAAGAGTTGATCGAAGACGAGGGCGATATACCCCGGTACGACGAGCCCTGCAGGGACGACGCCGGTTTTTTCCGCATATATTAATGATAAAAGCACGCCGATGACGATGGCGATATATAAATCTGTTCCAAACACGAGTAAACATCTCCTTTATAAGTACAGCGGCTGATTATGATGATTTGGATGGTTCAAGCTCGAAGCGTTTTCCCTTCGCAACTTGTCGGTCGCGCATTCGGCTCGGCAGATGAGAGCGATCGGGTTCATCATCTGCATGGATCTGTTCGATTAGGTGCGCGAGCTCTTCGCCACCGCCGTGAATGTTGCCGATGCCGAAAATGACGCTGTCTTTCGGTAAGTTTTGCAGTGTGTTGACCACTTTTTCTGCCGGTTGTTTTTCCATATTGATCATATGATCAGCTTGTATATCGCCTCGTTGATAGGCATCAACGACAGGGGATACCCCTCGTCCTGTCAGGATCAGCGTTCCGGTCTGAAGGCGGGGGAGGACTTCTTCGGCGAACTGAATCGTGCGGTCCATGCGGTCATCCCGGCAATTCATCACCACCGCCTGATGCGGTGTATCGGGGTGCAGGTCCTGAATTTTTTCCCAGATGCTGATGGTCGATGAGGCGTCGTTTGCGGCAAAGCCGTTATAGAAAAAGCTTGGCTTGCGTTCATCACCCAGGGTGTGAACCCGCATCGCGCCCGGATCAACCGGTGCATTCTGCATGCCGTTCAGAGCCGTCTCTTCGTCAATCCCAAGAACCTCTGCAAGAGCAAGGCCGAGAGCAGCGTTCTCCGGGAACATCATATAGGGAAATTGTTTCAAATAATCTTCATCGATGGCGTCAGGATCTGCCATATACACTTTGGTGTTTTGTTTGTCGGCGATTTTCCTGAAGTAACCCTCGTACTCTGACGGTGATAAAATCAGAAACCCATCATGCGGAATTGTGCTTGCAAACGCTTCGGCGACCTGATCAAGGGTCGGTCCCATGACATCGAGATGATCTTCGACGACGTTGGTGATGATGGTAATCCCCGACTGGACAAAGTGATCCTGAAACGTCGCCTGGTAGTCAGGGTTGACGGCCATACATTCGGTCACAAAAGCATCGACAGACCTTCTGGCGACCTGCCGGGTGATGAATTTCTGTTCAGAAATATTTGCGCCCTGAAGGCTTCTGACAATGGGTTCTTCGTCGTTTTGGTCCCAGTAAAACAGACGCGGGGATGTCCCGGTGGTTTTGCCTGCGACACGCTGTTTGTCTTCTTTTAAAATACCCATCACAAGCCGGGTAACCGTAGACTTGCCCCGAATGCCATTGACGAGGATCCGGTTGGGGATTCTCCGGATATTCCGGCGCATAGTTTTCCGCTCCCGGATTCCAATGGAGAGAACAATGCCTGCGAAAAATAATAAATAAATCAGTTCATTCACTTGTACAAACCTCCTGATTAGCAATCCATGACATGCACTTAACGCAATCTTAACTTTTAAAGCATTCTTAACTATTTTACCCTAAAGTGATCTATGAAAACACCGTCTCCCGAAGAATTACATGCTTTTTTAATATGATTGTCATAAAAGGAGGGCGGTGGATTGGCTGGTATACCTGCAATTGAATCCCGTTCAGCAG
Source organism: Salisediminibacterium beveridgei (assembly GCF_001721685.1). Lineage (GTDB taxonomy): Bacteria > Bacillota > Bacilli > Bacillales > Salisediminibacteriaceae > Salisediminibacterium > Salisediminibacterium beveridgei. The sequence continues at coordinate 395,645 of NZ_CP012502.1, forward strand.
GTGGAGGAAGACGACTGGAACGTCTTGAGATCGCAGTATAATGCGAAAAAACCATCAGACCGTTTGCAGGAAGGGAGTGCGATTCATGATCGCTAGCCGTTCATTATCTTGTTGAAAAAGTATGGGGTGTTACGCCAAATACAGATTCTGATCCAGGGGTTGGCGAAAGGAAGAGAAATTTTGGACAAACCGGCTCTCTCATCCGCTAGTTGGCGAAAAACGACCTAAAATCCCCATAGATTACACGGGAAGTACCTGTTTGCCGATGGATTGAATACCGTTGTGGGTACGTGGTATGCTCAGGTCATGCTCATAGATGGGGAAGGTTGATCGAATCATGTCAAGAGGACATACCACTACAATGAACGACTACATCGCTTCACATGAAAAACAGACAGAGCTGTATAAACGGACGTTATTCATCGTCGGCCTGTCCCAGTTGTTTGGGGGCCTGGGGCTGGCGGCGGGAATTACTGTCGGGGCCTTGCTCGCTCAGGAAATGCTCGGCACCGAGGGAATTGCCGGGGTGCCAACAGCGCTCTTCACGTTAGGGTCGGCCCTTGCAGCACTTCTTGTGGGGCGGTTCTCCCAGCGCTTCGGGCGCCGGATCGGGTTGACCATCGGGTTTACCGCAGGGGGACTCGGGGCCGTTGGGGTGGTCATCGCGGCCGTTTTGAACCATGTGCCGCTCTTGTTCATTGCCCTTTTCATCTACGGGGCGGGGACGGCGACGAACCTGCAGGCGCGTTACGCAGGGACGGATCTGGCCAGTGAAACCCAGCGGGCGAAGGCGGTGAGCATCGCCATGGTCGCCACCACCTTTGGTGCCGTGGCCGGACCGAATCTCGTATCGGTGATGGGGGACGTCGCTTTGGTATTCGGGATTCCTGCGTTGGCTGGGCCCTTTCTACTCGCGGGTGCCGCCTATCTGCTTGCCGGATTTGTCTTGTTCGTCTTCTTGCGGCCGGACCCGTTTCTCCTGGCACAAGCGATTACCCGTGAACAGGATCTTGCGGACGACATCAATGGAACAGTCAGACCGAAAGCCCGACCGGCGAACCGGCGGGGGATTTATGCAGGCGCTGCCCTGATGGTGTTGAGCCAGTTTGTCATGGTGGCGATCATGACGATGACCCCGATTCACATGGGGAACCATGATCACAGCATGGGAGCCATCGGCATGGTCATCGGTGTCCATGTGGGTGCGATGTTCCTGCCGTCTTTAGTCACCGGGTACCTGGTGGACCGGTTTGGCCGGAAGGTGATGGCGGTGGCGTCCGGGGTGACGCTCTTTATATCCGGAGTGCTGGCGGCCGTTGGCCCGGCCGATTCGATGATGGCCATCATGTTTGCCCTGATGCTCCTTGGTCTCGGCTGGAATTTCGGGCTCATCAGCGGCACGGCCATTCTCGTTGATTCAACTCCGCTCTTGACCCGGGCAAAAACCCAGGGGACAGTGGATGTGTGGATTGCCCTGGCCGGTGCTTTCGGCGGCGGGTTATCCGGCGTAGTCGTCATGTACGGCAACTTTGCGACCCTGTCCATTGCCGGAGCGGTCGTATCCTTATTGATTATCCCGATTGTGCGGTGGATGTCGGCTCGGGGTGAGGTGATCACTTCATAGCGGTCTGCTGGATCATTTGAAATTCCGGCAACGCGGCTTGAATGGCCAAAAGGGAAATCCCATAGAGGGCACCGTCTTCAAACAATTGACTGACTTCAATTTCCACTTGGGTTCTTTTAAAGGAGTGGGTGTCAATCCACTCCTGCAGTCTGGGTAAAAATTGTTCAGCAGAGCGGGAGACCCCCCCGGTGAGGATGATTTTCTCCGGATTGACGGTATTCATCAGATTCAAGATAGCAATGGCAAGGTGGTCGGTAAAGATATCCATCATCTCCATCGCCCGGGCTTCGCCATTCTTCGCTGCCTTGAAAAGATCTGCCGTGGTTTTGAAAGCCGGGGATTTCTGATCATCGGTCAGGGATTGATAGTAGGCAATCAAACCTGTTCCTGACACGATGGATTCCATGCAGCCGAGTTGGGTCCATTTTTTTTGCAACTGCTCGGGTGTGAACAGGTAATAGCCGATTTCACCTGCTGCGTTTCCCATTCCCCGCACGATCTTGCCATCAACCATGATGGACGATCCTATCCCTGTTCCAATGGAAATCAAAACGGCATTTTGAACGCCTCTGGCTTTTCCCCGGGTCATTTCTCCGAGTAACCCCGAGCGTACATCGTTTTCCACCACAGCCACTACATCAAATGTTTCAGTCAATATCAAAGCAAGCTCTGTTTCTTCCCAATCAGGGATATTGGGAGACCCCTCCACAATGATCCCATTTTTATAGTCGATAATGCCGGGGCTTGCGACACCGATGCCTTTCATCTGGCCGATTTCCAGGCCTGATTCGTGGATGAAGTGTTTGATGGCCGTCGTGAAGGATGCCAGAAAGGATTGTTTGTCCGGACTTTCAAAGGTTCTCACCGTGTGTTTATGAAGGATGGTGCCGTTGAAATCCGAAGCGGAGAGACAGATTTTTGTGCCACCCAGGTCAATGCCGACGACGTATCCGTAAGCGTCGTTAAAACTGAGGTGAATCCCTTTTCTTCCCATTGCATTGGAGTCTGTTCCTGTTTCCCGAATCAGATTGTCCTTCAGCAGATCATTGACGATCTGGGAAACAGTGGCTCTTGTCAACCCGGTTTCTTTTGCTAGTTGCGCCCGGGAAATTTCTTTTTTCACGCGAATGATGTTTAATACGAGTGATTTATTTTGAATCCTCAATGAATGAGGAACCTGCGCGTCAATCATAAAACCCCTCCTTCTGCTGGCAGTATGTTCAGTTGTCCATACGTTTCTCTCGAATGATTAAGCATGACAGATGATCTGTCATGTTTGTTTATATTCTAAACAAAGTAATGATTGGTGTAAATAAAGGGAGACGACTAGGTCATCGAATTACGGGTGCAGGGCAATTCACCAGAGGACTGGATGAGGGTAAATAGACCTTTGACGCAAACGACAGTATTTAATTGACTGGTAATTTTTTTACCTTATGAAATTAATGATTGATTAGTTTGACAATTAACACTACCATTGTGGTATCGAATAAATTAGGTAAGTTAATTAATTCATCTTACTAAAGGAGGAATTCCATTGCCGACACTGCACGACAGGCTTACATCGAAGTCATTGACCCTGATTGCCAGTTTGCCTTCCAATCATGAAGACGTCATCCAAGCAGCGATTGATGCCGAGGTTGATGTAATCAAAGTGCATATGAATGTGGAACACCGGGCAAGCGGGAACTGGTTTGGAACATTGGCTGAAAATGAACGGGCCTTTACATTTTTAAGGAAGCATTTCAACGGACCGATCGGTATTGTTCCTGGAGATGCACCGGAGAAAGTCACAAAGAAGGAATTGGATCAGCTGCAGGAGATCGGTTTTGATTTTCTTTCTATTTACGCACATACAGCACCGGCCTGGCTGGCCGCCGATAATCAGTTGGAAAAAATGATCGCTTTGTCGAATCATTACCGGCAAGCTGATCTGGAAGCATTCAAACAAAGCAGTGCAGACATTCTCGAAGCGTCCATTATGAATTCTGAAACTTATGGACAGCGACTGACGATGAACGATCTGTATCACTATCAAGAGCTGGTGGCGGGTGTGAGTCAGCCTGTCGTGGTGCCAACTCAGAAGAATATCCTCATTGAAGATATTCAGGCATTACAAGCGACCGGTATCAGTGGTCTTATGGCCGGCGCAATTGTTACCGGTAAAACACCGGAGACGATTTACGAAAGTCTGAAAACCTTCAAAGAAGCAATAGAAACCGAAAGGATGTGAGATAGATGACAGATTTTGACCATTATGATGTTGTGGTTGCAGGCGGTGGCCCATCAGGCATTATGGCTGCGGTGGCCGCTGCAAGAGAAGGGGCAAAGACCTTGCTGATCGAACGGTACGGATTCCTCGGTGGAATGGCCACAAATGCACTGGTTGGTCCTCTTCAGACTTTCCATGCCGGAGAGAATCAAATTGCCTTCGGATTAGCGGAGGAAGCGATTCAGCGTTTGAAAAAGATCGGCGGGACACCAGGTCACGTCAAGGACATGATCGGTTTTGTCCCGACCATCACACCGGTGGATGTGGAAAAACTGAAATATGTATACCAGGAGATGGTCGAGGAAAGCGGCGCAGAGTTGCTTTTACACACGGTAGTCACGGGTGTTGAGGTCACGGAACAATCAGATTTGAAAGCGCTTCATTTATATAATAAGTCCGGGGCGTTTCAGGTGAGTGGCCACGTCTTCATTGACTGCACCGGTGATGGGGATGTGGTTGCCCAGTCAGATGTTCCGTTTGAAAAAGGAAGAAAGAAGGACGGACTGGCGCAGCCGATGAGTATGATGTTCCGGCTTGGACGGGTCGATCTTGCCAAAGTGAAACAGTACATGATCGATTACCCAGATGAATTTGTTCTTGCGGAAGGCTGGGAGGAAGTCCCGTTTGTCGCTGTTTCAGGATTTTTCGATCTGGTCAAACAAGGGAAGGATAACGGGGATTTTAATGTAGCCAGGGACCGGGTCCTGTTTTTTGAATTACCGGCAGAGGGTGAAGTGACGGTCAATATGACAAGGGTAATCCGCTACGATGCGACAGATGGCAACGCTCTGAGCAGAGCAGAAGTGATCAGCCGACAACAGGTTATGGAAGTGGTCGCCTTTTTGCAGAAATACATTCCGGGCTGTGAGGATGCCGTCCTCATCAATTGCGGTACGCAAATCGGTGTCAGGGAATCTCGTCGTACCCTGGGCAAGTATCAATTAACAGGGGAAGACGTCGTCAAGGGACGTACATTCGATGATGTGATTGCGCCGGGATCGTATCCGATCGATATTCACTCCCCCGACGGAGATGAATTGAATGTTTTGAAAATGGAACCGGGAACCATCTATCACATCCCGTACCGCTCCATCCTGAATGATTACCGCAAAAATCTGTTGTCCGCAGGCAGGTGTTTGTCTGCAGAACATGAAGCCTTGGCTTCGGCAAGAGTCACACCAACGGCTATGCTAGTCGGTCAGGCTGCCGGCACAGCGGGAGCAGTGGCTGCGAAACAGCAATGTCTGCCGGAGGAAGTGGACATTCAGGAAATTCAGGCATTGTTAAAGGCGAGAGGTTGTTTTTTAGGGGAGACGGTTCATCATGATTAAACGACGGGGCGACCAACAGTTTGTTAAAGTCCATAATCAGAATCTGATTTTGGAAGAAATCATTGATAATGAACGGGTTTCAAGAGCAGAACTGTCCAAAAAATTGAACATCAGCGCGCCGAGTATTTCGAGCAATGTTGATTCGCTGTTGAAATCCGGATTGCTTCAGGAAACGGGGCCCGGGTCTTCCGTATCCGGACGAAAACCGATCATGCTCGAATTCAACGTTGACTATGGGTACATCATCGGCGTCGATTTGAGCAAAGGTCAAATCGTAAGCGCGGTCAGTGACCTGTCGGGTGAACCGAAAATCATCCTTGAAGGAACGAAGACAAAGAATAATGTAGGATATGAACTGATTGATCTCATTGAAGAGCACATCCGAAAGTCCATCAAAAAGGCAGGGATCGAACTGGCTGCAGTCCTCGTCGTGACCATAGCGTCACCGGGGATCATCTCCAATCAGCGCCATATCAGGCTCGATCCGGATCAACTGAACTGGTTGGACGCAGATCCTGAACAGATTCTCGCCGAGCGGTTGCAAACGAAAGTATTGCTGGAAAATGACATCAACGTCGCTACAGTCTCGGAATACGGCCGGTTAAATAGCCATGAAACCTGTGACAATATGGTCTTTATCAGTATCGGCAGAGGACTCGGATCGGGTTTGATCATTGAAGGAGAAATCTTCAAAGGCTCTTTCGGCGGGGCCGGTGAAGTGGCCTTGATGAGCTCGACCTTAAGTGGCAATCAGACATCCTATTACGAAAATCAAATTTCCATACACGCCCTGAAAAAAAAAGTGGCACAGCTCACCGGCCAGGAAGCGTTGCTTATAGAAGAGGACAACGATGTTTTTTTACAACGGGTCCAGGATGAATTGATGAAAGGGAATCAGGAGGTGATCAACCTTCTGGTGGCGTCTGCGAAACAGGTGGCCTTGATGATCTGCAATGTGGCGGCCCTCATTAATCCGCAAATGATTGTCATAGGCGGGGAGATGATGGCACTGTCCACGTTTTTGTTTCCGGAAGTCAAAAAAGAAATTTACCGGATTTATCCGTTCCCGATTGAATTAAAAGTGTCCGATCAGCATAGCAATGCTGCCATTCACGGCAGTCTCATGATTGGTAAGGAATATGCAGTTAAACATTTAATCACGTGAAGGAGGTGAACGGCGCCGGCATTTCGGGTCAGGTCAATGGTTCAACTAAAATCAGTAAGGGGGATTTAGACATGAAAGGGTTAAAAACAGCAGGACTGAGTACATTGGGATTACTGCTTTTGGGCGCTTGTGGAAATAATGAAGATGGCGCTGAAGGAAACGGCAACGCGAACGGTAATGGCGCCAGTGGAGATGCTGAAGAAGTGACCTTGTGGGTAGCAGGGAATAGTCCGGACATTCAGGAAACGTTTAACGGCATCATCGATGATTTCAATAATCAGTCTGAGGATATTGAAGTGAATGTGCAGTTTGAACCATGGGGCGAACTCGACCAGAAACTCAGTACATCGCTTGCGGGTGGTGTGGGACCAGACATATTTATGCACGGTGCAGCCGCTGCGGCAGGTTTTGCCAGTGAAGGGCAAATTGAACCACTGGACAGCTATTTTGAAGGCTGGGATGACTTGGATGATTTCAATGATGGTTACATGGAAGCAGGTGTCGTTGATGAGGAGCATTTTGTCCTGCCGATCCAGGGTGCGAACCGGATGATGTTCTACAGACACGATCTGTTTGAAGAAGCAGGTGTTGAAATTCCAGAAACGATGGAGGAGCTGATCGAAGTCAGTGAAGCTTTTGTGGAAAGAGACGGTGACCGTTTTGAACGGGCGGCTACCACATTGCCGAACGAGGGGAATGACCTTCAGCAGGTCTGGAGTTCTTTCCTCTGGTCTAACGGAGGGGATATCCTCAATGAAGACTTCACAGAAGCGGTGATTCATTCTGATGAAGCTGTCAAAGCGATCGAAGATTATGCCGCGTTTTTTGAGAATGACCTGACGCCACTGGCAGGCATGGATGGCCAAGGGGATCAGCATCCGCTGGGAACTGGTGAAGTTGCTTTTACATTTGACGGGGTCTGGGTAATTGACCAATTGATCAGTTACACTCCTGATGCCTATGAAAATGTATCAGTCGCGGCACCCCCTGCAGGACAGGAAGGCACGACGACATTGGTCGGTTCATCCGGGTTCTTCATGAATGCTAATTCAGAACATAAAGATGCCGCAGGTGAAGTGCTTGAATTTATGGGCAGTGAAGAGAGTATTGCAAGAGTATCGGAAGAGCTGAAGTTCCTTCCTGTCAGAGATTCCATAGCCGAAGCGGACTTCATTCAGGATGATCGTCTGATGGCCGAATTCGTGGAACTGGCTGCAGAAGTGAATGGCCAGGCGAATCCGAACATTCCACGCTGGACAGCTATCCGGGACATTGTTGCTTCAAATGTTGAAGCGGCCATTTACGGACAGGTCAGTCCTGACGAGGCTTTGCAGAACGCAGAACAGGAAATCAACGCTGAAATGCAGCGTTGAAACGAGTGATTAACAGGGGAGGAAGGCGGTCGGGTTTCCTCCCCTGATTCTAAAGGAACCAGGGGGATTCTTACATGTCTGAGAGACAACCGAACCATCCACCTTCTGTGTCCTCTGCGAAAAAACCGAACTATTTTCAAAGGCAGAGGTTATTTCTCAGCAGCAGAATGAACAGGCGAAAAGCCATAGCAGGCTATACATTTATTGCACCAGCCTATCTCCTGTTTATCGTATTTTTGTTTATACCCGTTTTTTGGGCATTTTATTTGAGTTTTACAGATTACAGTATCTTTAATCCGGGAGAATTTGTCGGCCTGGATAATTACACAAGGCTTGTTAGTGACGGAGCATTTCACAATGCCCTTTGGAATACAACTTATTATGCACTGATGGTTATCCCTCTTAATATTGGGATCTCGCTGGCACTGGCATTGCTCGTAAATCGATCGATCCGAGGTATGAATTTTTTCAGGGCAGCGTTTTATGTACCTGTTGTCACTTCCATCATTGCAGCGTCGATGATCTGGATGTGGCTTTACGATTCGAATAATGGATTGATCAACTATGTGTTGATTCAAATAGGTATCAATCCACAAGACTGGCTGAATGACCCTGACCTTGCATTGCCGGCCCTTGCATTAATGAGGGTATGGAAAGGTGTCGGATGGAACATGGTCATTTTTTTAGCGGGTTTACAGTCCATTCCGAAAACATTATATGAAGCGGCTTCTATTGAAGGGGCTTCAAGGTGGAAAAGTTTTTGGAAAATTACGTTTCCTTTACTTGCACCAACTACATTCTTTGTTTTTGTCATGGCGACGATCAGTACATTTCAGACTTTCGGTGAAATCTATGCAATGACATCCGGAGGTCCTGTAGGTTCGACGACAACTTTAGTGTACCTTGTGTTTGTACATGGTTTTGAACGTTATGAAATGGGTTATGCATCTGCCATTGCAGTTATTTTGTTCGCGATTATCTTCATTTTAACTTTGGTGAACATGTATTTCACCCAGAAAAAAGTCAACTATGACCTGTAAGGAGGCCAATTTATGAATAAATTAGGAGCCCGTCAAATAACTCGTTTGACGCTGTTGTATGTGGTTCTGATTATAGTTTCGATCATCATGCTTTGGCCCTTTATCTGGATGGTCGTGACGTCGATGAAACCGAACACGGAAATGTTCTCCTATCCGCCTACCATCATACCGCAGAACATCACTTTTGAACATTATGTAGAAGCTTGGTACGCAGCACCGTGGGCCAGATTCTTCTTTAATACAACATATGTGGCTGTGGTCATTACATTCAGTTCTTTATTTTTAAGTGCACTTACAGGGTATGCTTTCGCCAGACTGGAATTTCCAGGTAGGGATTTCCTGTTCATTCTCCTGTTGGCATCAATGATGATGCCATTTGAAGTCATGCTGATTCCCCTGTATCTGATTATCGTCAACTTCCCATTTGCCGGCGGTAACGATTTATGGGGCGGGGGAACGGGGCTGTTGAATACGTATAGTGCCCTGATCGTTCCGAGGTTGTTATTCCCATTCGGGGTATTTCTCATGCGGCAGTTTTTCATGACTCTTCCAAAAAGTCTTGAAGATTCCGCCCGGATCGACGGGGCTTCTGAGTTTGGGATTTTTTGGCGGGTCATGTTCCCTCTGATTAAACCAGCATCGGCAACCTTGGTGGTGTTTGTTTTTTCCATGATTTGGGACGATTTCTTCTGGCCATTGATTGTCATAAACGATCAGAATATGATGCCTGTTCAATTAGGACTGCAAAGTTTCCAAACCTCCCAATACACTACTGCATGGGGGCCGCTCATGGCGGCAACAGTTTGGGTTACGATTCCAATTATTATTGTATTCGTTTTTGCTCAAAAGTATTTCATGAATCTAAATATACAGTCGGATAAGTAATGGAGGGGAGAGCGGATGAAAAAAATCGCAGTCTTACCATTGGATAACCGCCCGTGTTGTTATGATTTCACAGAGATTTTCGGTGACTTTGGTGTCGTCGAAGTCATTCAGCCACCAAAAGACATTCTAGGCGAATTCACGTACTTTGGTGATGTGGAAAAGATCAAGAGCTGGCTGATGGAAGTAGCCGGTGAAGTCGATGGCATGGTGTTGGCCATCGACCAGCTGGCTTACGGTGGACTGGTCCCTTCACGGATGATGAAACGTTCCCTTGAGACCTGTCATCAGCATGTGGATGTAATCAAGGACATCAAAAAGGCCTATCCGACGTTAACGATCTATGCGGTCAACGTGTTGATGCGGATCTCCATTTCCACAAAGAACAGACAGTTTACGGAATACTGGAAACATGTTTTTGACTATTCGCAGTTGTACGATCGGCTGCACAGACTCAATGAAGACGTGGAAGAAGAGCTGGCCAGGGTGAAAGCCAATCTCCCTAAAGAGGTGCTTGCTGAATATTTGCAGGCACGCGAGCGCAATCACGCCATGAATCAGAAGATGATTCAATGGGCAGCGGAAGGGATTATCGATTTCCTTGCCATCACGCAGGAAGACGCTAGTGCTATCGGGATGCATCTGCAGGAACAGCATGAGCTAATGAAAGAGATTTATTATCAAAAGGTTCAGCGGAAAGTTCTGGTTTATCCGGGAGCAGATGAAGCGACCCAGACCCTGTTGGCCAAAATGGCACAGGATTTTATGGGCAAACGGCTGAAAATTTATCCGAAATATACGTCACAGCAAGGCAAACTGCTCGTGGCTAAATTTGAGGACCGTCCGATTGAAGAAACGGTGGTCAGCCATCTGACGGCTGCAGGTGCCATCGTCACAGAGGATATTCAGGAGGCGGATATCGTCCTTTACGTCAATACGCCAATTCAGGGAAATCTGGACGGAAATCTGGATCATCAGATGAAAGGGCATTTTAATTCACGTCATCAGCTTTTGTATTTTATTGAATCACTGGACCGTGATCTGACCGATGGAAAAACCGTGGCCGTGGCGGATATTAGTTTTCCGAATGCGTCCGACGTGGAGTTGATGCAATTTTTGCTGGAGGAAGATTTGTATTTTCAGCTTTCCGCTTATGCCGGTTGGAATACAGCAGGCAATTCCTTGGGTACTTGCATCGGACATTGCCTGATTCATCAGCTGGCAAAAGAAACAATCGTGGACAGAGATACCGTAAGCCGCACCCATCTGGCCTTTATGTTCAACCGGGCGATGGATGAATGGGCATTCCAGGCGCATGTGAGAGGGAGCGTCAACACGTTGATGGAGAAAAAGCTGGGCATTCACAGCACAAATCTCGAAGATCACTACGATGAAGTGAATGAGACCGTGATCAAAGAAATGAAACCCTTTTTCGAGGAGTTGAAAATGTCTCTAAAGAACAGTTCCGTCAAAGCCCCTGCAGAGGACTGGCGAATGAGTAAGTGTCAATTGCCGTGGAACCGGACGTTTGAAGTGCAGGTGAAAACAGAAGCCGTATTGTGATCACTCATGAGCACGTGAAGATGGGATAAAGGAGGATAAGCTTTTGAATCAGATCAGAATGTCGAATCCCTCAGGCAATGTGAGTCGAAGTTATGCCGGTGATCAGATGGATGTTCTCAATACGGACATGGTGTTCTCTTTGGACGCTTGTGACGGACAGTGGGCCAAGGAGCTTGCCAAAAATTATCTTCTCAACACGTCGTTTCATCCCACTGAGTCCATTGATTTGAAAGAGAAACATTATCATCTGATCAGTTTGATGATCAGCTACATTCAAAAGCAGGAATGGATTGTGCAGGAAGTGATTGATGCGAGGCATTTCACCCGTTTCCAGACGGATCATCAGTCGAAAGAAGATGTGTATCTGTCGCTGATTCCGGTGATCGAATCGATTATCAGCTACAAACAGTCAACAGAGGACATCAGACACCCGTTAATCATCGAAACCCTTCATTATATTCATGATCACATTGAAGATGAACTGTCTTTAACAGAGGCAGCGGCGCATATTTATGTCAATCCATCCTATCTGAGCCGGTTGTTCAAGAAAGAGACGGGTTCATCGTTCTCCCGTTATCTGACTGAGAAAAAAATGATCCGGGCCAAAGACCTGTTGGATCAAGGGCATCTGGTAACAGATGTATCCAATCGTCTGGCCTTTAATGATGTCAGCTATTTTACAAAGGTCTTCAGGAAATATTGGGGCATCTTACCGCGGGATGTTGTCGCAAGACAAAAAAAGGAAAAACGGCGGGCTTGTTTGATACCATTCTGAGTTGAACAGAGGAATCAAATCCGTTTCTTTCATCACATCAAAACCGTCCACCTCCAGCAGTGCATGGAGAAGGTGGACGGTTTTTTGGGTTACGGCAACTGATCCAGTTTGTAATGGTGGTAGGTCTGCACGGGGGTGAAGCCAAATTTTCTGTAGAACTCGACCAGGATCGTCCAGTCGATGCACATGGTTGTTGTTCCTTCCTTCTTCATGATGGCAAGGGCCTCTTCCATAAACCAGGTCCCCAGTCCTTTTCCCCTAAGTTGACTGGCAATGCCTACCGGTCCAAGTCCACCTTCAGTCAAGGTGCCGGTTGATTGCCAGTAGACACTCGGAAGATAGAAATTGTCAGTTGGTACGTGGACATGGGTGAAGCCTGCAAGCTGATCCCCATCAAACAAACCGATGACGGAATGCGGAGTTCGTTCATGAAGCAATTGTTCTTTTGTGTCTTCGTACCACCTTGAGCTGAACTCCTGTCTGATGAGGTTCAGGAGGTCGCCCTGTTCATCCGGACGTAAGCGCCGAACCAGATAAGGGAAGGCTTCCGGTGCGGTTTTTCGCTCCCAGTTCTGCAGATTTCCCGTTAGATCGAAGGCTTGCCCCGTGTGCTGAAATCCTGCCTGTTCAAAAAAAGCGATGGCGGCATGAAGCTGGTCCGGAACACCTGGGAACAGGTGCCCGGGATCCATTCCGCAATGGATGTCGGATACGGGAACCGGTTTCTGATGGATTCCTTTCAGTAAGGTGCTGCCGATGCGGTTTCTTTGCAATCTTTTGTCTACAAGGATCAGTGAAATCCAAAGCTGTTCAGCCTGTTGGCTGTTTTGTCTGTTTTCTGAAGGGGCTGACTTCACGATGCAAAGACCGACGAGACGACCTTCAAGGAAAGCCATACTGGAGCGGTGGAGATCCAGGTTGGAGGATTGGAGAATGTTGCGTACAAAGAGTGCTTTTTGAAGCGGGAATGCTTCTGGCATCACGATATTCCATAAACGGATGAATTCTTCAAGCCAATGCAGGATATTGTGACGATACAGGGAATCATACTGAATCATAACGTTTCACCTCAAATCAACAGTGACTGGCAATTGGCCAATGGCCTGTTTTTTTCCACACAAGATGTCACTCAGGGCATGGATGGTATGACTGGTGTTGCTGTAGGTAGCGACCATTGTCAGTCCGTCCAGTGTTTTCAGATTTCGGAACAACTGGGGGTTCCAAAGGGAGACGACGACGATATGCTGATTCTGTTCATGGATTTCCCTGATGAAAGCCTCCCATTCTTCTTCCAGGTGGCGCCGGGTATTTAAGAGAATGATCACCCTGTCGTGGTGTGTAAGCTGTTTTAGCACCGTATCTTTTTCGGAGGCATCCGGGACTTCGGAACGGGTGAATACTTGGGTCATGTCTTTGAAGACAGGTGCGTCAATGGCAGGATTGGTCCGTTCTCCCTGATAATTTTCATCGTTGAAGGAGGTCTGTGAAATCAGCAGGGTATGCCTCCATGCGTCTGTTAACAACTGCTTGGGGTTCTGCAGCACGGTAATGCCGTCAGCAGCAATGGCTGTCATTTTTTCGTGTGCGGACGGAGCATGGCACTTTTCGATGACCTCCTTTTCACTGAGTGGGAACGAAGTGTCGATCCATGCTTCTTTGAACTGATGCTGAAGGGCCAGTGAGTCGTTGATGTTTTGCATGATGGTTTCGTTATTCATGGCTTTTGCGGCGGCTTCAATCATTGCCCACTGGGCGGGATAATTGCGTCCGCAGGCAAGGATGATGTTCACGCCTGCTTCAAGGGCCATTTTCGTGCCGGTTTCTTTGCCATAGAAACTTGCGATGGCTTCCATTTCCATAGAGTCGGTGATGATCAGGCCGTCATATGATAGCTTGTCTCTGAGAATGCCTTTCAAAATAGCCGGACTCAACGTGGCCGGTCTGTCAGGATCGATGGTGGAGAAAACAATATGGGCTGTCATGACGGCTTTCATCCCGTGATTGAATGCATGAATAAACGGCTTCAGTTCCAGGTTATACATGTCATCCATGGTTTTGCTTAGTACCGGTAAGCTCAAATGACTGTCGACAGTCGTGTCCCCATGTCCTGGGAAATGCTTGCCACAAGCCAGGATGCCTTCTTTTTGCTGGGCATTGGCGGCAATGGCGGATAACCGGCTCACTTCATCAACATCTTCGCTGAAGGCACGTGTGCCGATCACCGGGTTGTCGGGATTATTATTGACATCAAGCAACGGTGCATAATTCATGTTAAAACCGATAGCGTTAAGTTGAGCAGCCATTATGGAATAGGCTTTTTCCGCATGCGCTTCGGCATTTGGCCCTGCTGCCAGATTCATGTTCCCCGGGGAGACGGCCATTTCTTTGAACAAATAGGAAATACCACCACCTTCCTGATCGATGGAAATCCATAGAGGTGGTCTTCCAGCTTTTTTGGCATAAGCCTGAACATCGCGGATGAAACGGATTGTCCGTTGCAAGGATGTGAGGTTTCGTTGAAACAGAATCAGGCCGCCGATGTTGTAGTGATCAATGGAATGTTTCAGATTGTCATCTAGTTCATCTGATTCAACGGTGATGATAAACAGTTGACCTGCTTTTTCAATTGGATTCATAGAATACCCTCCAAATTACTGGGAATCGTAGAAATAAGAGAATGAGGCGTATGCCTGCATTCTCTTATTCTGGATGTGTTTCTGTTTGCGTGATACTTTTGTTGAAAGATTGATGTGTTGATCAGTATAACAGATGGACTTTGATGTGCGTGACATCAATCAAGTTGTCGTCAAATGTTCCTGCGGCAGGTTCCGGTTCGTGCCAGGTTTCACCATCATCGAAGGAAAATTCAAATCGTGTGGACTGACCTTTGATGGTATTCTCAGGAATGGCATTCAGGTTCGCATTTGGTGAAACCATGTCATGGGTGGTGACGTGTTTCGGTTTAATGTAGTTGGCGAAAACTGGTGCGACGGCTTCAAAATGCGGATCATAGGAAAGACCGTCGTCTTCGTCAAAATAAACCGGGTTCAGTAAATCGTCTTTTTCTGCTCCGGTGTGGGCGATGACCATGTATTGTGGACGGTCGATATAGTTCAGATCCAGAAAATGTCTGGAGTAGACGGCGTGATTGGCAGGAATGATTTGAAAGCCGCCCATCAGCTCGATATCCCAGGTGAATCCGACATAGGGTGACGTGGACAAGTCGAGAACCCCGCCGTGATTGGCCCGGACAAACCCGGTATCAGCATACTCCGATCCGCCGAAGCGTCCGGTTCCTTCAACCCGCTGCAGTACCGTGGCAATCGTTTTGGAATAATCACTGCCATAGTTCAGTGTAACATCTCCGTTTTCTTCATTTTCAAAGACAATGGATGTTGGACTGCCCTGATCAGTTGATGGCTTGTGAACATCAATTTTGATCCTGTCTGGCGCAGAATCGATGGAATTGATCTGATAATAGTCCTCCATATCAATCCATTCACCGTCGTCATTCAGATAGTAGACGGGCGAACCGACATACGCTGAAGCAGTTCCACCGAATAATTCACTACCCCCCGGAATATCTGTTGAGATTCTTCCAGGATGCGGCCCCGGGCCGGCTTTATTGTATTCACGGTCAGGAAGGAGTGATATAAGTTGAGGTTTCCATACTTCATCGCGTCCTTTTTGAGCTTCTTTCGGATCATACATATCGTCCGGTGCAACCCTGATGTGCATGGCGTTCACGGCGGTGGCTGTGACATTGGCAGATGAATCAAAGATGGAGCGGGAAAACTGGGCGGCCCAAAATCCATCGGATGCAGTATAAGTGGAATCTGCAGGAACAAGGACGTTCCCGATTTTTCGCTCATCGCCGTCCGGTTGTGTCTTAAGGATATCGCCGTCATCCTGATTTTCAATGATGATCGAATATTGAAGCTGATAATCGGCGTGATTCTCCGGCAACACTTCTTCAGGGATGTCTGAGTTCAGAAAATTCGAAGCGGCAGCTGCAGTCATGCTCAAAACAAAAAGAACCATGACTAAAATCGATACTTTTTTGATCATGCTTTTTCCTCCTTTTTTATGTTGATAAGATTATTATATAAGGTAAAATGAAATAAATGTTTGAATTACATCGAATGGTCATGAAAGTGCGTAAAAGAGTAAATATTTTTTTGTGGGAGTGGAGGCCTATATGGAAGGATTTTATCTTGCGATTGCGATCGTTGTTGGAGCGTACCTGATCAGCGAAGGCATGAAGAATTTCGGGCAGCCGGGATCGAAGTCTTTGATCGATCAGCTGAATGAAGAAGGGGATCACGAGCTCATTAAAGAGTCAGACGTGCACCACTTCATGGGGATTTCAAAAGAGGATGCCAAGAACCTGATTCAGGATCATCCCGACATTCCGCATATCGTCATCAACCAGACGGTCTATTACCCGAGAGCGGGACTGAAAACGTGGCTTGAGGGCATTGGAAAACGATAAGCATACGACAAAACACCTGTCTTCTGAAAAGGAAGCAGGTGTTTTTGTATGCCTATTAGTACCTGTTTTATCAGCTGAAATGAAGAGAATAAAAAAAGATGCTGTTAATGTCATAATATTTAGAATTTTTAACCTTATTTTAACGTTCATGGGCTATAATGAGGGTACATAGAGAAAGTCAGCACATTAAAAAGGAGGAGTGAAGCATGACAGATCAAAATTCAACAGGTGGTTCCGGCGTATTTCGTGACGAAGGAGCAGGCAAAAAAAGTTCAACGGGATTGGACAGCAATGTGGCAGGTCTACTGACGTATTCATTTGGATTTATTACCGGTATTCTGTTTCTTGTCATCGAGAAAGACAGTCAGTTTGTGCGTTATCATGCCATGCAGTCGATTTTCATCTGGTTGTTCATGTTTGTATTGAGTATGGTGATCGGATTTATTCCACTGATTGGCTGGATTTTCTCACTCTTGTTGGCTCCTGTCGGTTTCGTCATCTGGATTGTTTGCATGCTGAAGGCGTACCAGGGTAAATGGTTCAAATTCCCTGTCGCTGGGGAACTCGCCGAACAGCAAGTCGGTAACATGAACAAATAATCACAAGGATTATTACTTTGGGAGTTACTGGATTAACCTCCAGTGACTTCTTTTTATTTCACAAAATATTCATAATTGTGTTTAAATCATCTGGAAATTTGTTAAAATATAAGAAATAAGGTAAAGAGTGTTTTATTTAAAAGGAGGGGGTGAATCGTTGCAGTCATTTTTGAAGAAAAGCTGGTGGTGGTTGCTTTTTGTGCTGCTTATCTCTGTTCTGATATGGTTTCCGGTCTATTCACCGGACGCCGAAGAACGGATTCAGCTTGATCCGGATTTGACGTCAACGAGCCTCTATCCGGGTATCGAGATGATCAAAGACCGGGAGATGACGCTTCAGATTGAAGAGGTCGCTTCCGCGGAATTTCAAAAACAGTTCTTCACAGGCGAACCTGTTGAACAGCGCCCTGGTTTCTTTGATTCGGTCACTTGGCTTCGTTTTGAACTGGATAACCAGTCGGATCAGTCGGAGTGGCTGCTGGAGTTTGCATTTCCGCTGATTTATGAGCTGGATATTTATCAGGACCGCGACAGCGGGTATGAAGTCATTGCCGAGACGGGGGCGGTCGGTTTTCCGTTCGATGACCGGGAAATGAATCACCGGCACTTTGTGTTTGAACTGGACATCGCGCCTGGGGAAAGTGAAACATTCTTTGTCCGAGCGAAGGGGAGCGGTGATCTGCACCCGCCGATCAACCTGTGGCATCCTGATTCATTTATGGAACGCACGCAGGTGGAACTCATCATTCTGGGGATTTTCTATGGCGTCGTCTCCGGGATGATTGTCTACAATTTGTTTTTGTATGTCAGTTTGAAAATTAAAAGCTATTTGTATTATGTGCTGGCAATGACGTGCACCTTAATGGGGAAACTGTCGATCAACGGCATTGGCTTTCAGTATTTATGGCCGGATTACCCTGGGTGGAATCAGATCTCCACACCGTTTTGGGTCGGACTGGGCAGTATCTTCATTCTGATGTTCACCCGCAGTTTTCTCGACGCGGATGAACATACTCCGGGGTTCCGGAAAGTGTCCTACGGTCTGATTGGATGGAATACGGCTGTGATCGTCATGCTGTTTATCTCAACGACCGCAGCGCTCACGATGATGATTGCCGGGGCCCTTGCGACGTTCGTAGCGGTTTTGACGGTAGCATTTCAGTGTTTCAGAAAAGGGGTGCGTCAGGCGCGGTTCTTTCTCCTTGGCTGGATGATCTTTCTGACGGGTGTGGCCATTACGATGCTGGAGCGGGCGGTCGTGATCCCGTTTTCGCTGTTTGCTGATTACGCGGGGCAAGGTGCGATGACGATCGAAGTCGTCGTTCTCAGTTTCGCTTTGGCGGACAAAATCAGTCTGATTCGAAAAGAGAAAGAAGAAGCGGAAGCACAGGCGCGGGAAAGTCAGGAAATGGCGATGGAGAATTTAAAACAGGCAGATATCCTGAAAAACGAATTCCTTGCAGTGACGTCCCATGAGCTGAGAACGCCGTTGTTCGGGATGATCGGTATGGCCGAGTCCTTACGGGACGGGGCAGCCGGAGAACCGACGGAAAACATGAAAGAACAACTGGAAACGATCGTGGCAAGCGGGAACCGGCTGGCGCACCTGGTGAATGATATTCTTGATTTTTCAAAGTTGAAGTACGATTCCCTGGACCTTGCGGTAAAGCCCGTCGAAGTGAAGGGTGTCATGGATATTGTGGTGACGGTCACCCGGCCGCTGCTTAAAAACAAACCGGTGGCACTGACCACAGCGATTCCCGCCGACCTGCCGATGGTATATGCAGACCCGAACCGTCTTCAGCAAATCCTGTATAACCTTGTCGGTAATGCGATTAAGTATACGGATGAAGGAGAAATTGTCCTTTCTGCCTCTCAAAGAGGGGAAGTCGTGATGATCAGTGTGACGGACACCGGCAGGGGAATGAAGCAGGAGGAAGTGGACTACATCTTCGATCCGTTCTACCAGGCGGAAACCGAATTCGGTGCGCAGATGAGCGGGACCGGTATCGGGCTCTCGGTAACGAAAAAACTGGTGGATTTGCATAAAGGAACGCTGTTCGCGGAAACCATCCCCGGGGAAGGATCGACGTTCACCTTCAGTCTCCCGGTTCATGAACAGCAACAGGAGACAGATGATCTGCTTCAAACACAGCCGGCGTTGAAAGAAGGCTATGCGGAAAAGAAAGTGTTTGTTCATAGAAGCGGGAAGAGCCGTATCCTTGTAGCGGATGATGAAGCGGTGAATTTACAGGTGTTAACCAATCAGCTCTCTTTGGAAGGCTATGACGTGCTCATTGCATCGACGGGTCAGGAAGTGCTGGACATTCTTGATGAGCAGAAGGTCGATCTGATCATTATGGATCTGATGATGCCGGGTCTGTCCGGATATGAGGTGTGCGGGGAAATACGGAAAACGTATTCGCTGATCGACTTGCCGGTTTTGATGCTGACGGCGAAAAGCGGTTTGAGTGATAAAGTGGTTTCTTTTGAGGCAGGCGCCAATGATTACCTCGTGAAACCTTGTGATAAGCTCGAGCTGATTTCCCGGGTCCGCACTCTGATTCGGATCCGGTCGATGAATGAAGAATTGAAATCGCTGAATGAACTGCTTGAGAAGAAAGTAGAGGAGCGAACGGAAGCGCTGAAAGACGTCAATGAGGATCTGCTTCAGGCGAATGAGGATCTGATGGATGCCCAGGAGATGAGAAAGCAGTTGTTGTCGAGCATTGCGCATGAACTCGGGACACCTGTTGCGATCATTCACAGTTATATGCAATCCCTCCAAGCGGGCCTGATTGCGTTGGACGATACGTACTACCATGAACAAGTGGCCAAAAAAATCCAGGTGTTGAACCGGTTAATCAATGATCTGTACGATTTGTCCAAATTGGAAAAAGGACAAGCAGCTATGGAAAAAGATGACCATGTACTGTACGACTGGCTCAGTCAGGTGGAAGAGACGTGCCGGTTTGAAGTGGAACAGCATGACCGGCTCTTTACTGGGTTACAGTGGGTGTTTTTGGAGAAAGAAGCCAAGTCGTGGTGCTGTCATGTGGACGTGAATCGGATGGATCAGGTGTTTTCCAACCTCGTCAGAAATTCCGCGAAGTATACGTCTGAAGAAGATGGTGAGATCGGCATTCATGCCCTCATCGATCATGAAGAAAAAACAGTAGTGGTGGCTGTGAAAGATAACGGGAGCGGGATCGATGAACACGATGTACCGCATATGTTTGAACGGTTTTACAGAGGCAAGGATTCTCACGGATCTCACCCGGATGGTTCGGGACTTGGCCTGGCGATTGTCAAGCAGGTTGTGGAAAATCATGATGGCGATGTGCGTGTTGAAAGTCAGTTGGGTGAAGGAGCCGTCTTTTTTGTGAAGCTGCCGCTTAGGAGAATAGAGAAAACAGAAACTTGAATTCATTTCAGGAGGGTGGATCATGACGAAGACGAAAAAGGTTCTGATTGTGGACGATGAAGCGGATCTTCGGGAGATGACCAGCAAATTTTTGAACAGCAAGGGCTATGAGGTAGTAACTGCACAAGATGGGGACGAAGCGCTGTCGAAAACGGAAGCTTATCTTCCTGATCTGATTGTACTTGATATCGAAATGCCCGAGCAAAATGGCTTTGAGGTTTGTGAGCGGATCCGTGAACAGAAGTCCATTCCGATCATCTTTCTCAGTGTCCGTCGTCATACGATAGACAAAGTGAAGTGCTTTGAACTCGGTGGCGATGATTACATGACCAAGCCGTTTGATTTTGAAGAACTGGAAGCGCGCATCAAAGCAAACATCCGGATATACGAAAAAAACCCGGAGGATCAAAATGAAATACTGGATTTCGGCAGGCTGAAAATTGATTTGAATCACTACCAGTGCTATGTCAATGACGAACCGGTTGCGTTAACCGCTAAAGAAATGAAGCTGCTGATGCATCTGGCAACGAATCCGAATCAGGTGTGGACCCATGAGCAATTGTACGATCAAATTTGGGATCTGAATGCCACCGGATTTGTGGAGACGGTCAAAGTGCATATCAGTCACCTGCGAAGTAAAATAGAAGCGAGACCTAATCAGCCGGTGTATATTCAAACCGTGCGCGGCTTCGGGTACCGGTTTTCTACAGGTTCTGAAAAAGTCTCTGAATAGAAGTGTGCGTAAGCCCCTTGTTGAAACAACTGGGGGCTTATTTTCATACTTTAGGAAAGAATAACTTCGTTAAAGGATTAAAGTATAAGTGCAACTAAGGCTTTTCGCCATAGACTTGGCGAAAAGCCAGGTTTTCTTTAGATTGATTCATAAATAGAGTTGACAAAGGAAACCATTCATTGTAAGTTATACGAAAGCGCTTTCGTACAACTTACGTAAAATATGTCGATGCCATCACTGTGTTTTTCGGACGGATTATTTTTGCTTTTAGAGCGGGGATACACGATAATACAGTGTATTTTTTATGTGATTACGAAAGCGGTTTCGTCAAGTGTTTTTATGGGAGGTGGTGAGTTGCAATGTCGAAGCATGAGCAGCGGGCAGACTCAAATCCAAACATCAAACGGAGGGAAAAGCGTAATGAAAAAACCATTGATCAGTTTAATGGCAGTATTATTGATTATGCCGGGTTTTACAGGACTGGCGGGAGCGCAGGAGTCAGATGGACCTGAATCGGATGAAAGTGGAGGTCCGAACTGGCAAATGACGTGGAACGATGAGTTTGATGGCGATGAATTGGATCAGGATAAGTGGCGAATTGATATCGGGAATGGTTTTTATGATGGTGATAATTGGATTGAGGGCTGGGGAAATAATGAATCCCAATCGTATCAGGAAGACAATGTCTTCATTGACGACGGTCATCTTGTCCTGGAAGCAAGGGAAGAATCCGTCAGTGATGATAAAGGTGATTACGACTTCACTTCCGGTAAAGTTCTGACTGATGAATCGTTCAGCCAGGCATACGGCCGTTTTGAAGCAAGTATGAAACTTCCTGAGGGTCAGGGCTACTGGCCTGCATTTTGGATGATGCCGCAGGATGATGTATATGGCGGTTGGGCAGCGTCCGGCGAAATTGATATTATGGAAAACCGCGGATCAGAAACCGACAAGGTCGGTGCAGCAATCCATTACGGTGATCTCTGGCCTGACAACACGTACACAGCGGCAGAGTATCATTTCCCTGAAGACAGGCGAACAACGGATTTCAATGAATACGCCATTGAGTGGGAACCGGGGGAAATCCGCTGGTATGTCAATGATGAGCTGTATTCAACGAAAACCGAATGGGGTACAAAGTACGGGGAATATCCGGCGCCATTCGATCAGGAGTTTCATATGATTTTGAATCTTGCTATTGGTGGCTGGTACGGTGGTGAACCGGATGAGACGACCGTGTTCCCGGGACAGGTGAAAGTGGACTATGTCCGCGTCTATGAAGATGCAGATGCTGAACACCCGCCGCCGGGAGAGTACATTGATCCGGATGATTCGGATGAGGAACCAACAGTTGATCCATCAAAAAACTGGGTTGAGATCGGTGAAAACCTGATTCAAGATGGCACATTTGAAACAACGACTGAATTTGGTGACGAAAATGGTGGTTTCGACTGGAATGTCTTTAACATGGGGGATCATGACCCTAATGGTGGTAAGGCAGATTTCACCATTGAAAATGAGGAATTGAGAGCAACAATCAATCAGGTTGGCTGGACATGGTGGCATATTCAATTGATGCAAGATGTTCCTGACGTAAAAGCAGGAACTTATAAACTTGAATTTGATATGCGATCCGAAGAAGAACGTACCATCCGAACAAAATTGGATGGTTCAGGGTCCGGTTTAGTGGACGTCGAAGTCAGCAATGACATGGAAACTCATGAAGTTTACTTTGAAGTCAATTCACCAAGTGACCTGAATGTATTGTTCGGATTGGGAAGAGATGGAGATCAGCCGGAACTGGATACACCATATGACATGCATCTGGACAATGTCAGATTGGTTGAAGTAGCAGTTGATGGCGAATCAGATGGCCCATCTGATCCAAATGAATTTGATCATTGGGTCGAATCAGGCGAAAGTTTGATTGAAGACGGTTCCTTCGAGTACACCACGGAATTCGGTGATGAAAATAACTCGATCGTCTGGAATGTTTTTAATATGGGTGATTATGATCCAAATGCCGGATCCGCGGCGTTTGAAATTGTGGTCGAGGAATTGAAGGCAACGATCAATCAACCAGGCTGGGAATGGTGGCACATTCAATTTATGCAAGACGTCACTGTCCCTGAGGGCGTCTACAAAGTGGCATTCGATATGCGGTCAGAAAAAGATCGTCCGGTTTACGTTGAGCTTGTAGGATCTGATACAGGAATTCTGACTTTCGATGTGGATGGTGAGATGGATACGTATCACTCCTATATCAATGTGAGCGAAACGGGAGACTTTAATTTTATGTTTGGATTGGGGCGCACAGCCAGTGACGTAGAACCCGAAACGCCATACTCGATTTATTTGGACAATGTGAGATTGGTACCTGTCGAAAAAGGTGAAGAAGAGGATATGCGAGGACATCCCGGACTTCACAATAAATCAGTAGATGAAAATGGTAACCTTTCAATCATCAATGGGAATGGGCGAACGATCGATATTCCTGCACAGCCTAAAGGCCTTCTTGAAGGAGGCAAACCTTCAAAAGAGCGAAACCAGATTCCTGATCACGCAAAGGAAAATCGAAACGGAAATGGTAACAATCGATGATCTTTCAATAGTATTAAGCAGTAAAGCCACCGGTGTATTAAATCCGGTGGCTTTTGCTTTTACTGCTGAAAGTTCAAACATTTTTCATCTGAACAAGTGAAAATAATCTGAGAGATGGGCCAGGGACAACACTAAAAGATTGTTCCTATGGGGTGTTGAGACTGAGCTATCCGAACATGATTCGGAGAATGATGTTCGGACACTCCAGTAAATTGATAGTAAGTGAATATGACAAAGGGCTTTAATATTTAGTCAGAATTTGATTTGGAGACAATGGTGAATCGATCCATTCATTGACGGATTCAATCAGTTCTGTCATGGGCATGACGAATGTTGTTTCGTCATCAATAAGGGATCTTGCTGTCACAAAACCGATTACCAAGTTTTCTGAATCCGTCACAGGGGAACCGCTTTGTCCCTGTTGGACCGGGATGTTAATCGTGATCAGGCTGTCCTGTATGTTTTGAGCAATCTCTATTTGTTTGTCCACGTTTGTGACTTCTCCTTGCACTTTTTCCTTTGCAGAATGAAGTACAACAGCATCTCCTGTTTCAGGATAGGCTTTTGAAAAAGTCATTGGGGAAGGTGTTTGTTCTTTGCCAATGACTTTGATCAAGGCAATGTCTCTGCTTCGGTCGAATCCGATGACATGACCATAGGCAGAGTCGTCATGTTCGTTAAAGAATGTAATGAGGACCGATCCCTGGACTACGTGTCCTGCTGTGACGATATGATGGTCACTGATATAAAAGCCGGTTCCATTCTGATGGGTGGATTGTATGGAAACGACCGGGTGAAGTAATTCCTTTGGGATCCGTTCTCTATAAAACTGACTCTCCACTATCGATTCACGCAATTCGAGTTCGTAATTATTCATCGGAGCAAAAATAGCATTTTTTTGATCCGGTTCATTTTGACAGGCTGCCATGAAAAAGAGAAGGGTAAACACAATCATGGAGATGAAACATTTTGTTTTTGTGCCCTGAGGTGTAAAAGGGTGTTTTGGGTCCACTGACATCGTTCCCTCTCCTCTCAATCAACATATTTTCTTTATTTTACCTGAATCAACCTTGAATGGGAATGATCAATGTGACGTGAATGATCAACAGGTGAAGGAAACGAAAGGAGAAAGGGCTTTCGACATCAGCACAGATTAAACCCTTTTATTGTAAATGAATCCGATCCAAGTATCATTTTTCGGGATGTGTTATAGGTATGCATAATGGTTTAATGATCGGAAGGCGTGAGATGGATGGTGTAAAAAAGTGTCCAATCCTTCCATGATAGGGCTGTTACAGGTCGATATTGAAGCGGATTGCAATAGAAAAAACCATGAAATTCGCATACATATGCAGAAATAATGCAATTCACTGTTAAAATAAGGCTAATTACACTTCTTTTCATGCATAACTTTTGTTATGTTTGGAATGGACTCTTTTAATATAATGGAAAAATAATAAGAAAAAAGGGGTGTTGAAATGTCGATGTTTGAATCAAAATTAAAAACGGCCGTTGTTGTATCTATCGCGGGTGCTGGTTTTGTAGCAGGTCCACAAATTGTTGAAGCTTCATTTGGATCTGAAACACTGAGAAATGGAATGGAGAATGAGGATGTAAAGCAGCTTCAGGAAGTCCTGAAGGATAGAGGCTACTTTACTTTTCATACTGCCACAGGTTATTTCGGCTCAATTACTGAAGACGCATTACGCCGCTATCAGAAAGATAACAATCTGACCGTCGATGGTATTGCAGGACCGCAAACATTCGGCAGTTTAGGAGCGGCATCCGGTCAATCAGCAACAGGTAACTCTTCAAGCAGCAGTTCATCCTCCGCCTCTGAGTCAACTTCAGTGACACCGGTATCAAACACGAACCGTGTCATGAGACAAGGGACACGTGGAGAAGATGTTTCAAGATTACAGGTATATCTGAAGAAAGCCGGTTTTTATGATCACCCATCCATTTCAGGTACATACGGACCTGCTACAAAGCGAGCAGTTGAACAATTCCAGCGTGCAAGAGGCCTTCAGGTGGACGGATTTGCTGGACCGCAGACGTTAAGTAAAGTAAATGAAGAGATCGGTTCATCGAGCAGTTCATCAAGCGGTTCATCATCCAATTCAACCGCTTCTCCCGGAAGTAATGTCACCTTGAATGGCCAGATTTTACGCAGTGGCAATTCCGGGAAGGCAGTGGAATTATTGCAGACAGAATTAAAGAAACTTGGATTTTTCTCTGCGACTGTTTCCGGAAGCTACAATCAGTCCACAGTAAATGCGGTCCGTGATTTGCAGCGGCAGGCCAACATAAAGGTTGATGGCGTATACGGTCCGCAAACCCACAGGCAAATTGAGCGTGGTATCACGAAAAAAATCGAAGACACACCGCCTTCTAATGACCAGTCTTCTTCGGGCTCATCATCTTCACTTGTCGTCAAAAAAGGTGACCGGAGTGATTCCGTCAGAGAAGTTCAAAGTATGTTGAAAGCAACAGGGCATTTCAATGCCAACACAACCGGCTATTTCGGAGATATTACGGAAAGTGCGGTTAAAAGCTTTCAACGGCAATGGAATTTTACCCCTTCCGGAGAAGTGACAAAGATGACAATGGAAAAGCTTGAAGAAGTCTCAGCCGTTCATATGGGCGAAGCATCCCGCAATGGTTCAGAGCCAGGCTTTCAGCCGATCAACGTGGTTTCTGACGCTTCAAACTACATGGGCGTAAAATATCTATGGGGAGGTACTACTCCTGCAGGATTTGATTGCAGCGGTTTTATCCAGTTTGTATTTAAAGCAAATGGAAAAGATCTTCCAAGAACCGTTGCCCAGCAATGGAATGCAATGACCAGTGTTTCAAGCCCGAGGGTGGGGGATGTTGTCTTCTTTGAAACCTATCGCCCCGGACCTTCCCATAACGGGATTTATATTGGAAATAATCAATTCATTCATAGTGGCTCTTCAACAGGTGTTACGGTGGCAAGCTTGAATTCTTCTTACTGGGCCCCCCGCTATCTTGGTGCAAAACGAGTCAGGTAACGGTCCTGATTAAGACACATGATGACTTGCATAAAGATGGGAGGGCCCAAGGTGAAAAAATATCTATTATTCATTGTCCTTGCTGTGATTGGCCTGTTGATATTTCCTTTATACTTTGTTGATCAGGACACTGGTTCAGTTTATGCAAATGAAATTCGTGAAGGAGAAGTAACGGCCTCGTCGTTAAATGTCAGGGACCGTGCAACGACCTCCTCAGCTGTCATAGGAGGAATACCAAGAGGGACAAAAGTGTCAATCACGGGTTCTTCAGGTGATTTCTATGCAATTGAATATCGAAACAGGACAGCTTATGTCCACTCGTCTTATATTAAAGTTCATTCAGCTTCGCAACAGGTGACGGGCAAGGGAACCATTACGGCATCAAGTTTACATGTCCGGTCCGGTCCTTCTGTGAGACACCCGATCATTGGCGGCTTTAGAATGGGGCAAACTGTGAATGTCACCGGTTCGTCCAATGATTGGTACAAGATCAGAATCAATAATCGGGATGGCTATGTTTTCTCTGATTTCGTCCGGATTTCCGGTAGTTCGGGGTCATCAGGTTCTTCCGGAAGCTCATCTGAATCGTCTTCCGGGGAAAGTAATTCTGTGACTGGAAGTGAACCTGGTGCTGGAAATGTAACGGCTTCCAGGTTAAATGTCCGTTCACAGCCTGCGACGACCAGTTCGATTGTTGGCAGTCTATGGATGGGGAGTTCCATTCAGCTGATTTCCAAATCCGGCGACTGGTACGAAATCCGGCATAACGGAAGAAAAGCTTTTGTTCATGGGAATTTCGTGAACGTATCGAAAGAACCATCATCCAGTTCTTCCTCGGGAGCAACAGCACTAAACAGTAAGGGAGAAATCACGGCCTCCTCATTGAATATCAGATCAGCTGCGACGACTTCGAGCAGCATCGTCGGCAGTTACCGTCAAGGGCAGCAGGTTAATTTGACCGGTCAATCAGGTGAATGGTATCAGGTGAACCATAACAACCGTTCTGCTTTCATTCATGGGAATTTTGTCAAAGTGCTTTCTCATAATGAAGCAAGCAGTGGAAACAGCGGATCTTCAGGAAGCGGATCATTAAAGGGTAAAACGATTTTTATTGATCCGGGACATGGCGGGCGCGATCCTGGTGCAGTTGTGAGGAGTACCATTTACGAAAGTCATATTGCATTGTCCATCAGTCAAAAACTGAAATCAGAGTTAGAACGCGAAGGGGCCAAGATTGTAATGAGCCGGACCGGGGATCAGACGGTGTCGAGAACCGCAAGAGTGAATCAGGCCAATCAATCCGGAGCTGATATTTTTGTGAGTGTTCATGCCAATGCGTTCACTGTACCGTCGGCAAACGGATCAGAAGTCTACTACAGCGGTGCAAGGTTCTCTAATGAGAGCAGACGTCTTGCGCAAGGGGTGCAGACTCATCTGGTGAATGATCTGGGGACAGCTGACAGAGGAATCAAAGAAGGCAGGATTCAAGTGCTTCAGACCGCAACCATGCCGGCTATATTAATAGAACCAGCATTCATGACCAATCAGTCAGATCTCCATATTCTTCAAAACCGGCAGGATGATATTGCGAAGGCGATTTCAAAAGGGATTGAGGCGTATTTTGAGTGATGCGTGAACGTGATGAAACATATATATACCGAAAAGAGAGCACATTCATCGAAGATGAGTGTGTTCTTTTTTCTGATCGAATCTTTTTCGATCGTAACCACTTCCCTCTTCTTTTAATGAGGATACTCATAACCAATGATAAGGAGTGAGTTTCACAGGTAATCGATGAATGTAACAATCATGAGATGTACCTGGCGTTTTTAATTACATAGGAATGTTTAAGTAAGCTAAAGGAATGGAGTATGGGGACAACATAGGATTTTGCCATTGGTTTGACGAAAACTCAAGGATTTTTAACAGCTTTCATCCGATCGAAGCTGCCCAAATGGCAAGCATTTCTGTATAAAAAATCAACACTTCCAATGCCAAACGCCAATAATACCAACGGTTTCAGGTCAAGCGTTCAAAATATTGCAACAATTTACGAACGAATTCAGTTTGTAAGCGCATTCTTTTTTGTGTGAAACCGCTATATACTAAAGCCATAGAAAGGAGGGACATCACGTGAATGCCAGGAGACGACAAATTGTCAACATGATACTCAATGGCCGGACAACGATTAAATACAAGGATATGGAAACGATTTTCAATGTTGGGGAGCGGACGCTTCGCTATGATTTGGAAAGCATTGCGGAACTGCTGAAGGAACATGACATTGAATTGGTGCGGGTAAGCGGACAAGGCATGTGGAAACTTGCTTCCAACCCGGATGCGGACTCGCTCAAATCCTTGTATGACACGATGAACTACGAAGAACGCTCCCATTCAGCAGAAGAACGGATCCTGTTGATCTCGCATGAACTGATTATCCAGAATGACTGGCACAGCTTGCGGTTGATTGCTGAAGAACTCGAGGTCAGTAAAGCGACGGTACTGCAGTATATGCCGCAAGTGGAAGGAATTGCTGAACACTTTCAGTTGACGTTAGAGCGAGGCCATAAGGGCTTTCGATTAACGGGAACGGAAAAACACAAACGATTGGCACTTTTGTCCATCATGGAAAAACTTGAAGACACTTGGGATACGGTCAATCCCCTCCCAAACTTGAACTGGTCGGCGCTCACATTCAAAGATATGGACAAGATTACAAAAATCATCACAAAACATCGAACAGAGAAGATGAATGTTTCCGCCTGTTTTCGGGTCTGGGCACTGTTTTTGCAACGGACAAGAAATGGTGCATTCATTGACCATGAAGAAGTCGATAGCTCTGTCGCGGTCGATCCGGCATTTCACGAGATGTGGCAACAGCTTTCTGAAGCGTTTGCCACAGATGATCTCCCTTCCGAAAAAATCTTCGCCTATCTCTATCTGCTTGCAACCGGGGGGATTTATGAAGAGCCTGCAGAACGCGTGAAGGATAATCCGGCGTTTATGGAGCTTGTGGAAGCGATGAGTAAGCGTATGGGACTGACGGGGTTCTCCAAAAAGCAGTTAAAGGAGATTTATACCGAATGGCAGGTACTTCGCATTGCGGATGAGCACGACATCACAATCATGCACCCCCTGAGAGAAAAAATCGAGGAGCTCTATCCCTTTATTTTGTTTCATATTCAAGAAGCAATGGAAGAGACGGACTTTCTCAAAGCGGGATGGACGATTGACCGGCTCGTGCCTTTGGCAATTTGTATGGCGGCAATTTATGAAAAGGCATCGTTTGAAAATGAACGGTATCAGATCTGGGTGGTCTGCCCAAGCGGCCTGGCAGCAAGCCGGCTTCTGACCGTGTCGCTGATGAAACATTTTCCGAAAATTGAAGTGAAAAGGACGCTGTCGATTTCTGAACTGGAAGATATAGAGGCGTGGGAACAGTGGGAGAAACCGGATTTCATCGTCTCCTCGGTGACGTTGCATGATTGTCCTTATCCGCATGTCACTGTGAAACCGGTGATGAACGATGAAGAAATTCAAAAAGTGGAACACTTTATCGAAAATTCCGATCGGAAGCGGGATTCGGGCGCATCCAACCACGATCAGCAATCGATCTTCGCCGTCATTCCAACATCGAGGATCACCGTTTTCACTGAACCGCCCGCAGGACAATTGGAGAAGATCATTCAGATGGGTGTCTCCATGCTTGAAGAAGACGGGCTGGTCGGCGAAGCGTTTCATGGTGACATTATCCGGACGGTTTTTGAGAAAAAATATCTTTATGAAATCATTCCAGGTCTGTTATTTATTCATACCGACTCCGATGATGTCATGAAACCGGGTTTCAGCCTTGTGCAGTTAACTGAACCCTATCTCGTCGAAGATAAACTGAAGTCACATGCTGTGCTGTTTATGGCAACGCCGGATAAGCACGCACATATACCACAACTGCAATATTTATATCAGCTGTTAATGAATCAGGACCGGGTGGACGATCTCCTGGACTGGTCCAGGCTGGGATTAATGGAGGGATCCGAATGAGTGAGGTAAAACTGACCCGCCACTTTATTCAATGGGAAGAAAAGGCGATGGACTGGCAGGAGGCAATTGAAACCAGTGCCCGGCCTTTACTGAAGCAGGGCAACATTGAAGAGACTTATGTGAAGGCGATGATCCAGAACATTATCGACCTGGGGCCGTATATCCTGATTGCCCCGGATGTGGCGCTGCCCCATGCCAGGCCGGAAAAAGGGGTGAATCAGGCAGGGTTGTCCCTGACCGTGTTCAAACACCCTGTGCTGTTTCCGGCCGGCACTGACGAAAAGGTCAGTGAAGCCAGACTGTTTATCTGCCTGGCCGCCGTGGATTCCGAGTCACACCTCGGATTGCTGCAGAATATTTCCGGCTGGATCGATGACCGAAGCTTTATCGAAGAACTGCTGAATGCGTCATCAGAAGATGAAGTGGTTCAGCTCGTCACTGCATTTCAAGAGAATCAACAATAAGCCGCCAAAGCGGTAAGAGGAGTGAATACAATGAAAATATTATGCGTATGCGGAATGGGATTTGGTTCGAGTTTGTTATTGAAGATGACGGCAGAGCGTGCTCTGCAAAAGAAGGGTGTATCAGCAGAAGTAGAGGCAACCGATATCGGGACAGCATCGAGCGTGAAGGCGGATTTAATTTTGACCAATAATGAGTTTGCTTCCCAGCTTCAAGGAGGATCAACAGTCGTAAAGGCCATCAAAAACATGGCCAGTGAAGACGAAGTGGCCGAAGCCATTGATGAATTTATGAACGCCTAAATGAAGTAAAGGAGTGATAAGAAATGGCATTTTTTGAATTCTTAATGAACGAAATCTTAAGTTTACCGGAAGTATTAATCGGTGTCATTGTCATGGTGGGTCTCTTACTGCAGCGGGCGGCAATTGCGAAAGTCTTCTCGGGAACAGTCAAGGCGATCATCGGTTTCGTTATTCTCGGTGCCGGTGCCGGCGTATTGATCGGTTCTCTCGACGCCCTCGGCGGGATCATTCGTGACCGCTTTGATATTCAGGGTGTTATTCCGAACAACGAGGCCATCGTGGCGCTTGCCCAGCAGACGCTCGGAACCGAAACAGCACTCATTATGGGTTTTGGTTTTCTTGCAAACATTCTCTATGCCCGGTTTACACCGCTTAAGTATATCTTCCTGACCGGTCATCATACGTTCTTTATGGCCGCGCTTTTGTCAGCCACGCTTGGTACAGCAGGAATGACGGGATTGCCGTTGATTGTGACCGGTTCATTGATCCTCGGTGGATTGATGGTGCTGATGCCGGCTTTGGCCCAGCCATTCATGCGAAAAGTAACCGGCGGCGATGACATCGCCATGGGTCACTTTGGAACCATCGGTTATGTTGCTGCCGGCCTCGCCGGTCAAGCGACGGGGGATGCATCGAAATCAACGGAAGACATCAAGATTCCGGAAAAATGGTCGTTCCTCCGTGACTCGCTTGTCTCGACGGCACTCACAATGATCATCATGTTCCTGATTCTCGTCCTGATTGCAGGACCAACCATTGTCGGTGAGTACAGCGGCGGACAGAACTACATCATGTTCGGTCTCATGCAGGGGATTACGTTTGCTGCCGGTTTCAGCATCATCATGGCCGGTGTACGCATGATCCTGACGGAAATCGTTCCGGCCTTCAGAGGGATTGCGGAGAAGATGGTACCTGGTGCGAAGCCGGCACTTGATGTGCCCATCATCTTCCCTTACGCGCCAACCGCCGTTATCATCGGCTTTTTGAGCAGCTTTGTTGCAGGTCTGATCAGCATGTTCCTGATGGGCATCACTGCCCTTGCCGTCATCATACCAGGACTCGTACCGCACTTCTTCACAGGAGCGGGTGCAGGCGTCTTTGGTAACGCGACAGGTGGTAAAGTCGGTGCAGCTGTTGGCGGTGCCGTCAACGGGGTACTCATCAGTTTCCTGCCGGCGTTCTTGCTGCCGGTTCTCGGAGGACTCGGGTTTGAGAATACGACCTTCGGGGA
Source organism: Salisediminibacterium beveridgei (assembly GCF_001721685.1). GTDB lineage: Bacteria > Bacillota > Bacilli > Bacillales > Salisediminibacteriaceae > Salisediminibacterium > Salisediminibacterium beveridgei. The sequence goes on from NZ_CP012502.1 coordinate 428,590, forward strand.
TTCGGACTTCGGTGTTGTCGGCATTCTGATCGGTCTTCTCGCCAACTTGTTCAGTTAATTGAAAAATCGTGTATAATAGAGCTTTGTTAAGGGACAGTGGGAAATACCCTCTGTTCCTTTTGAGATGTGTGACGTGAGATGATTTTGGGTGACTTGGCAATGAAACAGGATAAGGCGTTTTATAACGAAAGGATGATGGCTATGGTAAAGGCAGTCGCACTGGATATGGACGGGACATTACTGGACGAAAATCATCACGTCAGTGAGGAAGTGACAGAACTTTTGAAACGGTGGCAAAGCCTTGGCATTCGGGTATTTTTAGCGACAGGGCGCACGGCTTTGGAAGCCGCGGATGTGCTGCCGGAAGGGTTCACACCGGACGGGATCGTAGGGGCAAACGGGATGGTCGTCATGGTGGTGAAAGGGGATGAAACAGAGGGCGGAGCCAGCGGGAGATGGCAGCATGCATTAAAGTTAAAGGAGCACGCCGTAGACCGTGACCTTGTCAAAGACTTGCTCACAAACGTTCAGCTGGCAGGGATCTATTATGAGATTCATCCGGCAGAAGGAAAGCGGTTCGCCCTGGCAGAGGACCGCTCTATGCTCGAAGCTGAAGTCATCTTCCCGGAGGATACAACCGTTGCGCTTCATGAGTCGAAGTCAAGGCAAGAGGCGGTGGACACGAAGATCAGCTGGGTGGACGAATTACCGGATGTCCCTGTGGTGAAAATCTACTTCTTCAGTAAAAGTAAAGAAGCCGTTTCAAGGTGGAAACAGCTCATTACTGAATTGGGTAAATGCTACAGCTTCACCACTTCCTCTTCCTCCGAGCATAACGTGGAGATCATGGCAGATGGGGTGAATAAAGCGACGGGGGTTGAGGCATTGCTGGACTATTATCATGTCACACCGCAAAACCTGCTTGCGATCGGCGACGCCAATAATGATCTGCCCATGCTGAAACTGGCTGGTCACCCGGTCGTCATGAAGAATGGATCTGAAGATTTACGACGCCAATTTGAACAAAAAACCCGCTATACCCATAATGAAAACGGGGTGTACGATTATTTACTGGGCATGGAAATGCGGTTTAAATAAGGCGCTGTTCACGCGGATTGTTCTTATGGGGATGGAATGAGCGGGCATGACATAAAGTGCGAAATCATGTGAACAGTGGAGCAGGACCAGAGATTCTGATATGCTGAATGCATCAAGAAGGTCCTATCGGGAGAGCCCTGCGGCTAGATGAAGCGTCAAACAGGAGGTTGGATGCGTTGATGAGTACGCCTTTCGTGAGCACAGTGTTGGCAGGTCAAGTGAAGCAAATGGCACATGCAAAATTCAAAACGCAAACCTGGTCCAGTGCGATTTGTAAAGAAGCAGTGGATGGACCTGTCTGGATTGGCGCTCTTGGTTTGTCCGGCGATGAGGTGGCGGACAGGGAGAATCACGGGGGACCGGATAAGGCGGTTTTTGCCTATCCGTCCGTTCACTATGATTTCTGGGCGACGGATTTGCCTGAGGCGGCTATGGGCATGGGTGCCATGGGGGAGAACCTCGCGATCTGCGGTATGGATGAAACGCAAGTATACATAGGTGACAGGTACCAGATCGGCGATGCGCTCCTTCAGGTAGCTCAACCCAGACAACCTTGCTGGAAACCGGCATACCGCTATGGGCAGAAGACGTTGACGGGAAGGATTCTCGCTACGGGCCGGACGGGCTGGTATTTTCGCGTGCTTACAGAAGGTGATCTAAAAGCAGGTCAGGCAGTACTACTCATGGAGCGTCCGAATTCGACGTGGACGGTTGCGAAGTGTCATGACCTCCTTCATGCGAAGTCTGTCAATCCTGATGAGGTGCGCGAACTTTCGCAGGTCCCTTTTTTGGCAGAACGATTGAAGAGGGAGTTATTGAAGCGATTGAATCAATAGGTGGATTGATACCGTTCAGAGAGCAGGTGCATGGACATGTGGGCAATTCATGAACAATTTCTCGTGTCGCTGGTGATCATCGCCATCGGGTATGTGGTGAAGCGAACGGGGCTCATTACAAAGCGGGAAGGGCAGACATTAAGTAAGCTGATTTTAAATATAACTTTGCCCGCACTGATCATTGTCACGTTTGCTGAAGTGACCTTCGAAGGGCATCTGCTCTGGCTGGCATTGATTGCTCTTTTGTATGGCGTGGCCCTTTTGTTTTTCACCCGCATGGTCTTCAAAAAAGAAGCACAGCCTGATCAGGGCGTATTCGTCATTTCCCTGCTCGGGTTTAACATCGGTCTGTTTGCTTATCCTTTCGTCGAGACGATTTGGGGCGCAGAGGGTCTGAAGCATATGGCATTTTTCGATATGGGGAATGCGGTCTTGATTTTCGGTCTGGCCTATATTGCAGCGGTTCTCTATGCGCCGGGGGAGAAGCAGGTGGATGTGCGTTTTATCGTGGTGAAACTTCTGACATTTTTCCCGCTGATTGCGTATGTTCTGGCATTGATGATCAGTCTGTTTGAGATCCGGCTGCCGGATTTCGGGTTGGAGATTCTGACTACGGTGGCCTCAGCCAATGCCATTCTTGTACTGTTACTGTTGGGGATTTATCTGGAATTTCATCTGGACCGGTCCTTGTGGACATCGTTCATGAAAGTGATCGTGATCAAATACGGGGCGGGTCTTACTGTGGGCCTGGTTCTCTTCTTTTTGCTGCCGTTTGACGATCTGTACCGGGCGACAATCCTCCTCGGACTGGTGTTGCCAACGGGGATGGCGGTACTGCCGTATGCGGTCCAGAATAAGCTGAATGACTCACTGGCCGGCGGGATTGTGAACTTGACGAACATGGTCAGCTTCTTGTTGATGTGGGTGATCTTCCTTTTACTGACGTAATTATCTGAATCACAGATGGAAAAAAACGCGCTTTTCCCGCAGTACGGGAGGAAGGCGCGTTTTTCGTTTAAAACAGGCTCGGAAGCCAGAGGATGGTGAAGGGGAGGAAGGAGATGATCAGCACGACGGCGATGCCGGCGCCGAAGTAAGGAAGTACGTCTTTCGTCGTCTGCTCGATTTTCACCTTGGCGATGTAGCAGGAAATGAACAGTGTGGCACCGACTGGTGGCGTGAACATGCCAAGAGCCAGAGTGACGAGCATGATCATCGCAAAGTGCATCGGGTCCATGCCGATGACGTCTGTTGCGATCGGCATGAAGATCGGAATGAATAAGAACAGGTTCGGTACGAGCTCCATGATCATCCCGGCAAGCAGCATGATCAGAATCATAACGAGGAGGAGCCCCCAGCCGGGAAGTCCAAGTCCCTGCAGCGCATCGGAAATCATCCGCGGAATGCCTTCCGAAATCAACACCCAGGTGAAGATCATCGATGCGCAGATCGTGACCATGACAATGCTTGTGCCCCGGACGGTTTCCCGGAGTGAGGCGATGATGGTTTTTAACGTGAGGGTCCGGTAGAAAAACAGACCGATGATCAGTGCATACATGACGGCAATCGATGCGGCTTCGGTTGCGGTGGCGATCCCGCTTACGATGGCCCCGATCAGGATAATCGGGAGCACGAGCGCCAGTGCCGCATGCCGAAGTTTCCCGGCGAATTCCCGCAGTGTCGGTTTACTCTCCGACGGGTAGCCCCGTTTCAGCGCAATCAGAACCGTGGTACCGAGGTAAGCGAGGCCGACGAGAATGCCCGGGATGATCCCGGCAATGAACATCTCGCCGACAGACAAATTCGCGAGCCATGCGATGATGATCATCGTGGAACTCGGTGGAATGATGATCCCGACCACCGAACTGGACGCATTGATAGCAGCGGAGAAATTGGCACTGTAGCCTTTTCGCTTCATCTCCGGGATCAAAACACTGCCTGTTGAGGCGGCATCGGCAACCGACGAGCCCGACACCCCGGCCATCCCCATACTGGTCACGACGGATACACAGCCGAGACCGCCCGGAAGCTGACGGACCATCGCGTCTGCCACACCGATGATGCGCTGGGCGATATTCCCGTGGATCATCAGGTTACCGGCAAGGATGAAGAACGGAATCGCCAGAAACGCAAACGACTGGGTATTGGAGAAAAAACGCTGGGCGAACATCTCCATGGGGATGCCGGCGACGAGAAAATAAAGGAGGGCCGAGCCACCCATGGCAAAGGCGATCGGGATCCCGAGGATGATTAACAGGAAAAAACTAAGAATCATGATCCAAATCATCAACTAAATCCTCCTCTGTCGGGACCTTCATCCGATCCGTCAAAATATAAACAATCTGTCTGATAAGGACGAGGCTGATCATCAAAAATGCAATAGTAATGGATAAAGACAGCCACATCCTGGAAATGCGAAGCACCGGCATTAACTGATTGGAAACATTGTCTGCAAAGATCCAGCTGGCATACGTCATGGCAATGGAAAATGCGAGCATGATGAATTTGGACGATACATATAAAAATTTCTGCACGGTATAGGGCATTTTATCCCTGAAATATGAAACCGCCAGGTGCCCGTCGTCTCTTGTGACAGCGACGGCACCGAGGAAGATCATCCAGGGGAACAATATCAGCGTCAGCTCGTTGGAGAAAACGAGAGGGAGCTGAAACACATAACGGCTGAAGACTTCGCCGAAAACGACGATCGTCAAGGCAGTCAACAGGATGGATGAAATGGATTCAAACTGGTCAATCACCCTGTCAAACCAGCTTTTGTTTCCGGTAGTCACTTGCATGCAGATCCCTCCTTGGCAGGCTCAGGTGAGACATAGCCCTGATGATGAAAGTGAGCCTGACAGATGATCAGGCTCACAGAATGATGGTGGAAAGCTTACTCGCCCCGGTAGTCGTCGAGGAAATCCTGCATGGATTGGATGATTTCTTCCCCCATCACATCAGCCACCTCATCGTAAACCGGGAGGACAACTTCCTGGAATGGTTCAAGATCCGGGTACGTCACGACTTCAAACTCGTCTTCTGCGCGTTCGAGGGCCGCTTCTTCTTCACCTCCGATGAAGTCACGTGCAGCGTCGCGTGCATGGACCGAACCTTCGCGGACGATGTCCTGAAGCTCCTCATCGAGCGTATCAAACAGGTCAGCATTCATAATGAAGTAGGAATAATAGTAGGTGTGGTTCGTCACCGCGAGATAATCCTGTACTTCATGCATGTTCTGATCGTAAATGCTGAGCATCGGGTTGAACTGTCCGTCGATGACGCCCTGGGATAAACCGCTGTAAAGCTCCGTATAGGCCATGGTCGAAACAGATGCCCCGAGTGCGTTGAAGGTTTCGATGAGACTCACGTCGTTTGGTGAACGGATGGAAAGCCCTTCGATGTCTTCAGGTACTTCAATCGGACGGACGTCGTTGGTGATCTGCGCGAAGCCGATTTCGACGTCATTCAACGTTTCAAACCCGGCATCGCGCCCGAGTGCTTTCAGGTCGTCGCCAACCGGTCCGTCGAGGACAGCGTGGGCTTCCTCAAAGCCTTCGGTTAAAAACGGCAGGGACAGTGCGGCGTATTCCGGGATGAGCCCTGCCAGTTCATTGGCTCCAGGGAGTGCCATATCCAGGGCGCCGACCTGCACGGCATCGATCATCTCCGGCGAAGTGGCGTAGGTTTCATTCGGGAAAAATTCAATTTCAATCCGGCCGTTCGATTCCGCTTCCACGTATTCCGCAAAGGCTTTGGCTGCCTCCCCTTTGGAGTCGCCGTCGAGTCCGGAGTTCCAGCCAAGCTGCCATTCGTGTTCCACTTCGGCGGTTTCGGCTTCATTGTTTTCGTCGTCGTTCGTGTCGCTCACGTCATTGTTCATGTCATTGGCGTTATTCTCTCCGTCATTTCCTGCGTTGGCATTGTCGGTTTGACCACTCTCCACACCACAGGCAGCGAACGAAATAGATGCTGCCATGACAAGGGTTAATGCTGATTTCTTCATAAGTACTCATCCTCTCTTATCCTTTGATTAAGTCTTCTACGAGTGTCTTCAGGGCATGAACAGTGACGACGCAATCGTTCAGGGACGACCATTCCGCCGGGTTATGGCTGATGCCGTCCTGGCTTCTTGTAAAAAGCATGGCGATATCGGTCTTTCTGCCGATGATCATCGCGTCATGACCTGCGCCGCTCGGAAGATGCAGCGCCGGGTTGCCGGTGACGGCTTTGACGGCCTGAGCAGCTTTTTGCTGGAGGGCTTCAGTCACGGGTACAGGATCTTCGGACATGATTTCATCGACACTGACGTCGATCGCCCGACGTTCGGCGATTTTTTTGGCGACGTTTCGAATGCGGTCCCTCAGGTCGTTCCGGTGTTTTTTATGAATGTCGCGGATATCGACGGTGAGGCGGACTTCCCCGGGGATGACGTTGACCCCGTTGGGTGACACGCTCAATTGACCGACCGTGGCCACAGCGGAATGGCTGTAATCCGGCGGCAGGGACTCGACGGCACTGATGAACTGACTTGCCGCTACGAGGGCGTCGCTCCGGTCGTTCATCGGGGTGTTCCCGGCGTGACCGGCCTCACCTGCGAAAATCACTTCGAGCCAGGAGGGGCCGGCGATGCCCTCTACCACACCGACAGGAAGTCCGGCTTTTTCCAGACGCTTGCCCTGTTCAATATGAACTTCAACGAATGTTTCCACCTCGCTGAAGTCCCGTTTGGCATCCGCCAGGGTCTGAAAGGAGAGGCCATTTTCCTGCAGCACGTCTTCAAAGGTTTTGCCTTCCTGATCGCGCAGGCGCTTCTTTTTCTCGAGGTTCCATTCCCCAACCATCGCCTGACTTCCCGAAAGTCCGCTTTGAAAACGGGCGCCTTCTTCGTCGGTAAATACGATGACTTCATAGGATTTAGCGGGGACAAACCCTTCATCTTTCCAGGCCTGGGCGACTTCGAGGGCGCTGATGACGCCCAAGGGGCCATCGAATTGCCCGCCTTTGGGGACGCTGTCCAGATGCGAGCCGGACATGATGGTGGTTTCAGACGTGGCCCCTTTTAAACGGCCAATGACGTTGTTCACCCCGTCCTGCCGGACGTCCAGGCCGGCCTCTTTCATCCAGTGCATCACGAGTTCTTTCGCCTGCTGTTCCTCTTTGGAAAACGAGACCCGGTTACAGCTGTACCGGTCCCCGAGTCCGATTTGTGACAGGGCATGAAGCCTGAACGCGATCCGTTCGCCGCTGACGCCGTTTTTGTCATTGGCAGGATCATAGCTTTCCATTAATCGTTTGTACATAACCGCCTCCAAGTCGATTTGACGTGCTTCGAGTGATCTTTTCGTTTCAGGACTAGTTTTCTTTATGTTTAGAATTATATGAATATTTCCCCGGTAATGGTATGGCGTGAAAGCACAAACGTGAAAGGATTTTATTGTGGGAAACAGACAAAAGACAGGCGGATCGCCTGTCTTGGTGTTCACGGTTTCCTTTGCTGGTGGAGGTATTGGTGGATGTAGATGCCAAGCTGCAGTTCAAAAGCGTGCCGGCCTTTGATGAATTCCATCCCGAGGAGGTCTTTGATCAGGCCGAGCCGGTATTTCACGGTGTTGACATGGACGAACAGTGCTTTGGCGGTGGTTGCCATGTTCTGGTTATTTTCGAGATAAACGGTCAGTGTCTCCACCAGACTGGCGCTGTTTTTGGTGTCATAGTGAATGATCGGACCAATGCTGCTTTCTACAAACTCCGCAAGTTCGCTCCATTCCGTGCTTAAAAGCAGCCGTTCCACCCCCAGTTCATCATAGGTCACGATCCGGCGATCGGTTTTGCTTTTCTGGATCAATTCCACTGCTTTCACGGCGTCACGGTAGCCTGTACGGAGCTGGCTGACCTGATGGACAATGCGTCCGATCCCGATCATTACCGGAAGCTGGTGGTAGCGCCCGGCTTCTTTGGCAACAGTATCAAAAAGCCCGCGCAGTTCGTCGTATGCGTTTCCCGCATCCAAATGCTGCGGGATGACGAACAGGATGGTGATGGCAGTTGAATCATCGAGAATATAGGACTGACATGGATGGTGCGAGACGCGCCGGTATATGAGGCGGAGGATGTCCTCTTTTTCCTGCAGCACCTGATTGAAACGGAGGTGGGTGGTCTCGAGGTGAAGATGCAAGACGATCATACGAAGCGGAATTTTTGCAAATACCGGGAGTGCTTCGAGGTTTGCGATGACTTGTGTGTTCCATTCGCCGTGAATGATTTGATCGAGCATCGCACTGGAATGGCGCCAGTCGTTCAGGGTGTCCCGCACCCGGCGGTTCAATTCCATCGTGAAGATTACGCTCGTCTGTTCAATGGCAAAGCGGTCCAGCGGATCAATGCTTTCGTCTTCTTCGAGGAAGATCATCACGTACCCGACAGTCCGTTCTTCAGAGCGCAGCGGGAAAAAGACGCCCTCGACGCTGCGGTCATTGCTTTTTCCGAAGAGGGAACTGACCGTTTCGGGGCTTACGTAATGCCGAAGGTTTTCCCGCCGGGACTGAAGGAACTGATTTGCTGAAGCGATTACCGTCGGGTGCGACCCATCGAGAAGGTCAAAAAAGTCATTGAAAGCGACCACGCCGAGCTGGAGAATATCGGCAAGCCGGCGGGTGATTTCCCCGATGCCGCCGCGGGTGAGAGCGGCCTGGCTCAGCTCTTCGTGGATGCGGTTCGTGCGCTGGTTTTGTGAAAACATCGTGGCGTTGTCGATGGCAACGGCCGCCTGTGCCGCGAAGGTTTCCAGAAGCTGCAGGTTCTCGTCATCAAACGCCGCATCCTTTTCATATATGTCCACGGTTAAGACGCCGATGACCTTGCCTTTCGAGAACAACGGGACGGACAGGGCGCTGGCAGGGACCATGTAGACGCCGAGGGATCGGCCGTACACCTCTTTCATAGCCGGAGGGATGTTTGCCATCTGCCTCGTTGTTTCATCAGACGATCGGAAAATCTGCCCTTTCTGCGCTTTGAACGTAGAACCGCTCAGGCCTTCCCCGGGTGCAAGGCGGGCGTGCTGCAGGTGGGTCATGTCGAAACCGACGGCGGCTTTGGCATAGAGGGTCCCGGCTTTCTCGTCATAGAGAAACAGGACGCTGGCGTTAGCGCCGTCAATGACGTTCAGCACTTCTTGAATGAGATTGGTCAACACCTCGTCGAGATCGAGCGTGGACGTCAGTACTCTCGCGGCATTGATCAGACTGAGCAGTTTTTTCTCCGTACTCATCGGCATTCCCTCCGGGCGAATCGATTTTCACAAGCATAATACAACGGACCGATTCATTCAAGTTGGACATGATGAGGGGAGCCGGATGAGGCTACGTCGTAAAACGTGGTCAAACAGCGGATGAGAGGCGTTATTTGGCTGCCGTTTGGGATTGATGTCCTGATTTCGTTTGCCGGATCGTTGAATCAAAAGATTCAAATATCCCGGTAGAGCGCTTTCATTCCAGTTCTGCTACAATGGATGGATAATGTGTTCATCAGAATAAATTGGGGGCGTTCAGATGAAGGGACAGGCAAAGTGGTCATGGAAAAAGAAGCTGGGGGCAGGCGTTGGCGGATTGCTTCTGGTATTGGTACTGGTGCTGTCAGGCGCAGCGATTTATTTTCACCTGCAGATCAATCAGGCACTGCCGGAAATTGACGGGGAGGTGACGCTGTCCGGTCTCGATGGGGACGTGGAAGTGAACCGCGATGCCAACGGGATTCCGCAGATTGTGGCGGAGTCGGACCGGGATCTGTTCATGGCGCAGGGGTTTGTGACGGCGCAGGACCGGCTGTTTCAGATGGAAATGGCGAGGCGGCAGGCGTCGGGGGAACTGTCTGCGATCGTGGGGGAAGATGCCATCGACGTGGACAAATATTTCCGGACCCTTGGGCTTCACAGAGCCGCGGAAAAGTCCCTTGCGCTCTATGACGATGATGTGTTGGACGTGCTCCAGGCCTATGCTGACGGGGTGAATGCATATATTGAACATGCTCAAAATGAGCGGGCGCTGCCTTTTGAATTTACGCTGATGGGCCACAGTGAACTGGCAGAATGGACGGTGGTGGATTCACTGACCATCGGCAAATACATGGCCTATGATTTGGGCGGCCACTGGGAGCGTCAGGCGTTCAACTATTACGCGGCGCACCATTTTGATGAGGATGCGGCACTGGAGTTGTTCCCCGCCTACCCGGAAGGGCGGATGAGAAATATACTGGAAGAAGAGTATGTGGATGTCACGGCGGGACTCACGTCTGCGATCATCCCGGACGCTTTTAACGGCAGTAACAACTGGGCGGTGTCCGGTGAGAAAACCGCTTCCGGGGAGCCGCTCTTGGCAGATGATCCGCATCTCGGGCTGTCCACGCCATCCATCTGGTATCAGGTGCAGCTCTCCTCACCAACCTATGAGGTGTCCGGGGTGATTTTTGCCGGGATTCCGGGGGTGATTTTAGGGCACAATGAACATCTTTCCTGGGGCGTGACGAACGTCGGGCCGGACGTGCAGCAGCTTTATCTGGAAGAGCGGAACCCCGATGACCCGTATCAGTTCCGTTTTGACGATGAGTGGGAAGAGGCGGACGTGATTGAGGAAGTGATCGAAGTGTCCGGAGAAGACCCTGTGGTTTATGAAGTGGTGGAAACGCGCCACGGACCAGTGATGTCCGAATTCATGGAGGAAGCCGCGGGCGAGATGGATCAGGTCTTTTCGCTTCGTTGGACAGCGCTTGACGCCACGGAAGAACTGGCGGCGGTGCTGCAGTTTAATCAGGCAGCGTCGTGGGATGAATTTGAAGTGGCGTTGGAGCAGTTCCAGGCCCCGGCACAGAACTTCGTCGTTGCCGATCAGGAAGGGACGATCGCCTACAAGGCGAACGGCCGGATTCCGATCTATGAAGACGGGGACGATGCGCTTTTGCCGATGCCCGGCTGGGATGCTGACTATGAACTCAGGGACTACATCCCCTTTGATGAGTTGCCGACCGTCGTTGATCCGGAAAAAGGGTTCGTTGCATCGGCGAACAACGAGATCATTGACCCGGACGTGTACCCGTATCATATCAGTCACGTCTGGGCGCAGCCGTACCGCTATGAGCGGATCTTTGAAGTGCTGGACAGCGGGGACGATTTTACGGTGGCAGATATGCAGGCCTTGCAGATGGATCAGGAGAACCTGAAGGCCCGGGAGTTTGTCACGCTGTTTCTTGAATATCTCCCGGAAGGAACGCGGCGGGAGATCGAAACAGATGCATTGGCACAATTGATGGATTGGGATTACGTGGACGAGGTATCAGCGGCGGCACCGCTGATTTTTGACCGCTGGTATGACGCCGTGGAGGGCTTGTTGTACGACGTGATTGATGAAGAGATTCTCGAGTTGTTTTCGGCAAGGGGGCAGACGACGGATACGCTTTTACGGGAAGCGGCTGACGGGAATCCGGGGCACTGGATCATGGCCCACGGTGGACTGGAGGAGCTCATGGATGAGAGTTTTGTGAATGCCGTGGAGCACTTGGAAGACGAGCATGGCAGTGACGTGTCAGCGTGGCAGTGGGGGGATGACAACAAGGTCTACTTCCCCCATCCCCTCTCCGGCATTCTGTTCTTCGACCGTTTCTTTAATCCGGTGGAACCAAAGTCCCTTGGCGGGAGTCATGTGACGGTGCAGGCGGCCTCGAAGCGGGGCGATGAAGAGCATGTGAATCACGGTGCGGGGTGGCGCTTTGTGCATGATATGGCTGAGCCTCTCGAAGGGCATCATATCGTGGGTCCGGGGCAGTCCGGGCATTACCGCAGCGACTGGTACGACGATCAGATTTCCCGCTGGGTGGACGGGGCGTATCATGTGAGCGATATGGCGAACTGGCAGACCGCGCACACGCTCAGGTTACGAAGCGGTGATCAGTAAGGGCTGCAGAAAAAGACGGTGAAAAAGAAGATCATGCTCTGTGATTCATGGTTCGGTTTTCATCGTGCTGCTGATGCAGATCCAGTTGATCAGATTGGATCTGCATGTTTCTTCGAAAAGGTATAAGGGAGCGCACAGATAAGAGGGTAAAAATATCAAAATCGAGCTATTGACAAACGGCTGATGTTATATTATAGTTTTGTGTAACCGGTTACAGAAACGAGGATGTGAAGTGAATGTCAACCATTAGAGACGTAGCTAAACATGCAAATGTGTCTGTGGCTACAGTGTCACGAGTACTCAATAATAAGGGGTATGTCGGCAAAGATTCAGAGAAAGCGGTTTTAAGAGCAATTAACGCGTTAAACTATAAACCGAATTCTGTTGCGCGTTCGTTATACCATAAATCATCAAAAATGATTGGACTTTTGATGCCGGATATTTCGAATCCTTTTTTCCCCGAGCTTGCACGGGCAGTCGAGGATGTAGCCTTAACCTATGGTTATACCGTTGTGATTTGTAATACGGATGAAGATGAGAAGAAAGAGCGTCATTACCTGGATGCTTTGATGCAAAAGTATATTGATGGTCTGATATTGACGACGAATCACTTGTCCCGTGAAGAATATGAACAGTTGGATCTTCCCCTTGTGGCGCTTGATCGTATTATTAATGATACTATTCCAACGGTTGTTTCGGATAATAAACAGGGTGCTCAAGATGCGACGAACCATTTAATCGACTCTGGATGTAAGTTTATTGTGCACATTCGCGGTCCTCGGGGCGTTTATCCGGCAGATCAGCGCTACGAAGGTTTTAAGGCAACCACGGAGGACAGAAGTGTGGCGAGTTTGGTCCTAGAGGCCGGCTTTCGTATCAATGAAGCGGAAGACGTCATTTACGATGTGTTAAAAAAATACCCGCAAGTCGACGGCGTATTCGCCAGCAGTGATGTCATGGCAGCCGGGGTGATGAAAGCAGCGAGAAGGCTGGGCGTCCGTATACCTGAGGATCTTCAGCTGATTGGATTCGATGGCATTCCACTTGGAGAAATGCTGGTTCCTTCACTGACAACAGTTGCACAGCCTATTTATGAAATGGGCGCTGTTTCAGCAAGACTGTTAATCAAACAAATTGAAAAAAAAGCCATTGGATCAATCGATGTATAAGCTAAATACCGAACTGATCATTCGACAGACGACAAGGAGTGAAACCCATGAGAAAACCTAAAATCACAGTTGTTGGCAGTATCAACATGGACATCGTGGTTGAAGCCGATCGAAGCCCTGAACAAGGTGAAACCGTGATGGGCAAGGACTTTCAAATGATCCCAGGAGGGAAAGGAGCGAATCAAGCGGTTGCTGCAGCAAGGCTCGGCGCGGAGGTCACGATGATCGGCTGCGTGGGAGATGACCCTTTTGCAGATGTTCTTTTGAAAAACCTGCAAAGTGAGGGGATTCATACTGAAAATGTGGAACCGGTTACAGGTTCTTCGTCAGGGATGGCAAGTATTACGTTGTCTGAACAGGACAACCGCATTATCGTTGTTCCAGGAGCAAATTCCGAGGTAACTAAGGAACGACTCTCAGGATGTCTGGACGTGTTGGACCGAAGTGACATGGTCATCATGCAGCTCGAGATTCCAGTAAAGACGATTGAATATGTAACCGGTTACTGCAAGAGCAACGGCATCCCTGTCCTTTTGAATCCTGCACCTGTACAGCCTTTGACGAAGGAAGTTTTAGAACAGGTGAGCTATTTGACACCGAATGAAACGGAAGAAAGAGACCTTTCATTAAACATGGAACATACGGATCGTTTGATTGTCACTCAAGGTAAAAAAGGCGTGCTCTATTATCACAACGAACGTCCGGTTATCGTCCCGGGATACTCTGTAGATGTAGTGGATACGACAGGTGCTGGTGATACATTTAACGGGGCATTGGCTGTCCATTTGGCACAGGGCGCTTCGCTGGAAGAAGCAATACGATTTGCGAATGCGGCGAGTGCCTTATCAGTGACAAAACTTGGCGCGCAAACGGGTATGCCGACAATGGCGGAACTGAGAAAGTTCATACAAGAACAGGAGGGACAGTCATGAAGAAAAAGGGCATTTTAAATCGAGATTTGGCGGCAATTTTTGCGAGCCTGGGTCACACGGATCAAGTGGTCATTGCGGACTGTGGCTTACCTGTTCCCGATCATGTCTTATGCGTCGATTTATCCCTTGAACAAGGGACTCCAGCGTTTAAGGACGTAGTAAGGATTGTACTCGAAGACCTTGAAGTGGAAAAAATGATCTTGGCCAAGGAGATGAAAGAGTTCAATTCCAACCTGTATCGGCATATGGCAACGTTGGAGATTGATCATGAATTTGTTACTCATTTGACTTTTAAAAAACTCACTGCCGATGCAAAAGTGATTATCAGAACGGGCGAAAATACACCATTTTCCAATGTGATTTTACAATCCGGTGTGACTTTTTGATTCTCTGTCGTAAATGCATACATGTGAATAACAACATCCGAACGTCAACGGCAAGCTTGAACAGTACAAAAAGAAATAAGCCATCTGACAAGTAAGTCATTTTTAATACTTCATAGGAATGTTTAGGTTCGCTAATGGATTGAAGAATAAGCGCAACAAAGGCTTTCGCCATTTAAGCTTGGCGATAAGCCCAGGTTTTCTTCAAAGAAGTGTCATACAAGTAAAGGAGGCCTCTGATTATGATCCGGATGACGGGCATTAATAAATCTTTCAGTTCCAATCACGTACTGAAAGATGTGCAATTTGAATTAAAAGAGGGCGAAATTCATGCGTTAATGGGCGAGAATGGTGCGGGGAAATCCACCTTGATGAAAATTCTTTCAGGCGTTTACAGCCGGGACAGCGGACAGGTTGAAGTGAAAGGAAAGGCAGTCACGTATACTCATCCGAAACATGCAGAGAAGGATGGCATTGCAGTGATTCATCAGGAGTTGAATATTCTCCCGGAACTGTCGGTGGCAGAAAATCTGTTTCTCGGAAATGAAATCACAGCCGGTAAATTTGGCTGGATGAAGACAAAAGAAATGAACCGCCTGGCTCAAGAGCAGTTAAATGCGTTAGGGCTTACTGTCGAGCCGACGACATTGGCTAAGAATCTCTCCGTTGGAAAGCAGCAGCTTGTGGAGATTGCCAAATCATTAATGTCTAACGCAGAGGTCATCATCATGGATGAGCCCACAGCGGCGCTTACAGGACGAGAAATTGAGACATTGTTTCAGACCATTAAGAAACTGAAGGAGAAAGGTGTTGCATTCATTTATATTTCGCACCGGATGGAAGAAATATTTGCCATTTGTGACCGGATCACAGTTTTGCGTGATGGTCAATATACGGGCACCAGGAAGACGAAAGACACTACGTTTGATGAGATTGTCAGTTTGATGGTGGGACGTGATCTTGGTGAACGTTTTCCAAGAGTGGAGCACAAGATAGGTGAGACGATCCTTGAAGTGAAGGAACTTTCTCGGGAAAGGGAATTTAATAAGGTTTCGTTTAAATTGAACCGCGGTGAAATCCTCGGAATATCCGGGTTGATGGGAGCAGGGCGATCAGAGCTTGTGGAAACCTTGTTTGGCTACCGAAAGCAATCATCAGGAGAAATTCACATCAACGGTCAGCTTGTCAGTATGAATTCGCCTCAGTCAGCGATGGCACACGGGATAGGCTTTGTGTCGGAAGACCGGAAATCCAAAGGATTGGTTGTCGGGTTCTCCATTAAAAATAATCTGAATATGACAAACCTGGCTGATTTATCAAAACGAGGCTGGATGATCAGTGAACAAGAGGATGCATTATTTGATGAGATGAAGGACAAGCTTGCAATCAGTGCGACGAGTAAAGATCAAGCTGTTAAATCGCTAAGCGGTGGAAACCAGCAAAAGGTGGTTATTGCCAAATGGTTGGCAACCAAGCCGGATATCCTCATTCTCGATGAACCAACCAGAGGGGTGGATATTGGCGCCAAAAAAGAAATTTATCAAATCATTAGTGATTTGTCCGCTTCCGGTGTGGCGATTATTATGGTCTCGTCCGAACTGCCTGAAATCATTGGTATGAGCGATCGTGTACTGGTGATGTGCGAAGGAAAGCAGACGGGTATGCTCGATCATGATGAATTGACTGAAGAAAAAATCATGCATTACGCAACAGGAGGAGATAAACATGTTCAGAAATAAAAGTCTGGGTGGGCTTCTCGTCGCTTTGGGGCCGCTGATCGGCCTGTTACTGATTGTCGTTATCATCACATTACTTAATCCTGGTTTTCTCTCGCCGAACAATCTGCTGAATGTGCTGCGTCAGGTTTCCATCAACGCATTAATCGCGTTTGGCATGACCTTTGTTATTTTGACGGGAGGGATCGATCTTTCCGTCGGTTCAACTCTCGCTTTATCGGGTGCCGTTACTGCGACTTTAATGGCTTCAGGTGTTGATCCGGTGATCGCTGTGTTAATCGGATTGATTGTTGGAGCTCTTCTCGGAGCTTTTAATGGTGTTGTTATTGCAAAAGGGAAGGTTGCACCCTTTATTGCAACACTGGCTACGATGACTATTTTTCGGGGACTCACGCTCATGTTTACTGATGGGCGGCCTGTTTCAGGTTTAGGTGACTCGGTTTTCTTTGACATGATGGGCAAGGGTTATCTGTTTGGCATTCCGGTACCGGCACTAACGATGTTAGGGTCATTCCTGGTTCTGTACGTGATCTTGAAAAAGACCACTTTCGGACGACGCGTCTATGCAGTGGGAGGAAATGAAGAAGCTGCAGTGCTTTCCGGAATCAATGCGGATCGGGTGAAGATTTACGTTTATTCGCTGACAGGCTTTCTATCAGCACTGGCTGGAGCGATTTTAACATCTCGTCTTTCATCGGCCCAGCCGACTGCAGGACAGATGTATGAACTGGATGCGATAGCAGCAGTTGTTTTGGGTGGAACAAGCCTCACTGGAGGCCGTGGATGGATCGTCGGCACATTAATTGGTGCCTTGATCATAGGTGTGCTGAATAATGGCTTGAATCTTATTGGAGTCAGTTCATTCTTTCAGCAAGTTGTCAAAGGCAGTGTGATTCTACTTGCAGTATTGTTGGATCGCAAAAAAAATGCGTAAAGGGGATGGAAACATGAAGAAGACAATGTTGGTAGTTGTGATGATGGTATTCGGTTTCATTGTAATGGCGTGTTCGACGGAGAGTCCTGCGAGCAACGACGGTAACAATGATGCGGATGGAGGAAATGAAGGAAGTGGGGAGATTACTGTAGGGTTTTCGATTTCCACATTGAACAATCCGTTCTTTGTTACTCTTCAAGAAGGTGCGGAAGCACAAGCAGATGAGCTGGGGATTGAATTGATTATGGTGGATGCTCAAGATGATGATGCGAAGCAAATCAATGACGTGGAAGATTTAATTACCCAGGGTGTAGATGTCGTTCTGATTAACCCGACTGACTCCACTTCGGTAGCAGCAGCAGTTGAAGCAGCAAACAGTGCTGGCATTCCTGTGGTTACCGTCGATCGTGGTGCCGATGGCGGTGAAGTGGCCGCGCACATTGCTTCAGACAACGTTGCAGGCGGCGAAATGGCAGGGGAACTGTTGGTAGAACTGGTCGGTGAAGGAGCTGAAGTTGCTGAACTTGAAGGGATTTCAGGGTCTTCTGCAGCTCGTGAACGAGGCGAAGGATTCAACAACATCGCTTCGGATGCCTTAACGATTGTTTCTGCACAGACTGCAAATTTCAACCGAGCTGAAGGGTTGACGGTTATGGAAAATATTTTGCAGGGTAATCCTGATCTGGCAGGCGTGTTTGCGCATAATGATGAGATGGCGCTTGGTGCACTAGAGGCAGCAGAAGCAGCGGGGCGGGATGATTTGATCATTATCGGATTCGATGCAACAGATGATGCTGTTGAAGCTGTGGAAAGCGGTCGATTGCAAGGAACAGTAGCTCAACAACCGACAGTGATTGGAGAATTTGCGATTGATACAGCGTTGGCCATTGCCAACGAAGAGAGTGTGGATGACTTTATCCCGGTTGACTTGGAACTGGTGCGTTAATTGAAGTACTGGATTGTGATCTGAATGTAAGAGAGGCACGAAGCTGAAATCAGTTTCGTGTCTTTTTGCGCTTGACATCGTCATGATTTCCAGTGTTCGGGGGTCCGTTTTTCGAAGTGAAACCTCAAAATCGGGTATAACTTACCGGTACGTACCAGAAAGTCATTTCTTGTCGAAAAAAAATCATTCTATTCTGAAAAAAAAGCATTCATACTTTAAACGGTCTTGGTGTATAATGTGGCTGACTGAATTTTGAGAACGAACCGCTTGGTGGGAGGTTGGTTATGCTTTGGTTTCGCAAAGAGCAAAAGGAAAAGAAAAAAGAGAAAGTGTATGCCCAAATCCGGGCAGCACAGGAGTACCGCAGGGAATCGGAGTTCGAACTGGCTGAGAGAAGTTTGAATAAAGCGCTGAAGATCGGTGAGGAACAGTCGGTGGTTTACCGCGCCTTCGGCTGGTTGTTTTTGCGATCGGGCCATCCGAAACGGGCGGAAAAGAGTTTGAGATACAGCCTGAAACTTGACGGGATTTCACCGGAGGCCGATGAGAATATCGGGCCGGTCTTGATCGAGTTGACGTTGAAAAACGGGCGACCTGAAGAAGCGTGGGACATGGGTATGGCCTATTTGAAAAATAATATGAATGTGAAAGTACTGTATTTACTGACGGGACTGGCCTTGAAATCCGGAGAGGCGAATGAAGAGCTCAACGAGTATTGGCGGGCATTTCTGGTGGTGAGTGAAGAACGAGCCTATTTGAAAAAAGTGTTCTGGATTTATTGCCGGACCTTTCAGCTGAATGAATTGTATTCAGACGGGCTGGGTGTAAAAGAACAGCTGATGAAAATCAGCGACCATGAACAAATCGAAATGCTGCATCACCGCAAGGCGCTGATTCGCAAGGTATGGATTGACGGAGAACCGATGTTTGAAAAACCGCTGAAAAAAGGATCTGAGGCACTGCTTCGGGGAGGGCTGTTTTACCGGTACATGGCAAGCGGTCTGTCCGATGTGGTCCCTGAAGAGAAGCGGGAAATCATCACGAAGGTGTATCATGTCTTTTATTCTGAATTTATCGAGCATAAGCCGGTCGTGAAAAATCAGGTATTTCACCGCGAGGCGGTAGCCATTCTCCGGCGCATCAACGAGCTCGAAATCCGTCCGGAGTATGAACGCCGGCTCGGGTCGATGGTTCATCACGGCTATGTGAAGTCAAAGAGAGATCAGCTGCCAACAAGCGTGGAGATTTTGAAAAATCATACGTTCGTCAGACATGATGCCGAGCTCAGCGGCGGGTTGACGAAGATGCAAGAGCAGATGGAGCGGCTCCTGAAAGATTTTGACGAAGCCGAACTGGTTCTTTCGCATGGGGATTTTCATGTGGCCAATATTTTGCGCGACACGGTCAATGACCGTCTGGTCGTAGTGGATTGGGATGTGAGTGGCCTGTTGCCACTGGGCTTTGATCTCGGCAGTTATCTCGGTCATCTGAGGAGCCCGGTGGCTATCGAACAGCTGGCGAAACTGTATTTGGAGGAATCCGCTTTTCGGGCGAAGTATGATTGGGAAGAATGGCGCTACATGGTGGCGCTCATGATGGCGGTCCGCCATATCCCGTCGGTGACGGATAAGAAAACCGGCGAAGCGTTGGAGAGCAGTATCCGTGATCATTACCGGCAACTGTATAACATCGTGAGTTTCCTGACGGACGCCATGCGTTGACCCCTGGATCCCGGGCCCCTGGGAAAGGGGTCTTTTCGTACTTCAGGAAGGTTTCTTTATTTTACTGGATGATGCTGCATTCCCCCTTCAGTCCACTCAACAGGTACTTACAGTAGGAAGGGGGTTGAGAGATATGACAGTCAGGACAAAATACATGACGCGAAATGATTGTTACAAGGCCGGGCGGAAGATTGTACCGAAGGGGATTATGATCCACTCGACAGCCACGCCCGGCGTGAAAGCGGCAGCGTGGTTTTCCCGCTGGAACAAATCGTACCGGGCGGGTGAGATGAGCCGGCAGGTGTGTGTGCATGCGTTTGTGGATGACAAAGAATCGTGGCAGTATCTGCCCTGGAATCACCGGGGGTGGCACGCAGGCGGTGCGGCGAACAATACGCATATCGGCATCGAACTGTGTGAGCCGGGCGGGTTCAGGTACCGGAACGGCTTTCAGCTGGTGGGCTATGATGCATCGGCGCAGGAACGGTATTTTCGGGCCGTCTGGCGTCGGGCCGTGGACTTGTGTGTGCTGCTCTGTGAGGACTACGGGTTTACCGCAAGTGCCATTCTCGATCATACCGAAGGGCACAGGCAGGGGGTTGCCAGTAATTCTGCGGATGT
Source organism: Salisediminibacterium beveridgei (assembly GCF_001721685.1). GTDB lineage: Bacteria > Bacillota > Bacilli > Bacillales > Salisediminibacteriaceae > Salisediminibacterium > Salisediminibacterium beveridgei. The sequence continues at coordinate 448,907 of NZ_CP012502.1, forward strand.
GGGGCACTGGTTTTCCCGGCACGGGGAGTCGGTCGTGACCTTCCGGCGTGCGGTCAGCCTGGCTTTGGCGGAAAAAGGAGCTGCTCCGGTGCCGCAAAAACCCCAGTCCAAAAAGTTGTTCAAAGTGCAGGCAGGTGCCTTTTCGACTGAGCCACTTGCAAAGCGTCAGGTGAACCGTCTGAAACAAGCCGGTTTCGAGGCGTTTGTTATTAAGGATGCTTGATCGGCAGAGGCAGGACCCGGCAGCCAGTTGCATGAGGCTGATCCGGGTCCTGGTTCATGTATTCGCTGATGGGTCGTACTGCAAGAGCTTGTCCTGTTTGAACATCCGCTCGAACCAGATCCCGAGAAAATAGAAGAACACGAGGCCGGATGCGACGTGAATCACAGTGAAGGTAAGGCCGAGCGAGGCGACTTCATAGATCAGGATCGGCAGCTTGGCAACGGTCCAGACGCCGAGGAAAAAGACGACGTTTCGAACGAGAACCCCTTTTTTCAAGAGCATCGCGGCGACCGGGAAAGCAACGTATAACGGGCCTGCAGAAATAGAACCGAGTAAAAAAGCGATGCCTGTGCCGGTCATGCCGGAGCCAGGCCCCATGTATTTCATGAGGGTCTCTTTTTTGATCCAGATGTCCAAAAGTCCGACAAAAATCAGGATCGGCGGCAACAGGGAGATCATGTCCAACAGGCTGTTGCCGGTAATCGACAGTGCATCAAGCCCTGCCGTCCGGTTGACGGTAAACAGGATCGCCCAGGCAGCGAGGATAATGAGAAACCATTGATAGCGTTTGACGAATGTCATGTCAGAGATACACCACCCAGATCAGTGCCGTGAACAAGAGCGTATATAAGAGCGCGTAGAGGTTTCGTTTGATGGCAAATTCGGTGCCGAAGACTTTTCGCTCCATGGGCAGTGACGCGATACCGACACTCATCATCGTCGCGACGAACGCTGCGACCTGCGGGTACCCGGCACCGCTCTCAAGCAGGGTGCTGCCGAGCGGGAAGACGACGAAGCTTGGAATCATCGCGATGGAGCCGATGATGGTTGCGAGAGTCACTCCGATGATCCCGGATTCGGCACCGATCATGCCGGAGATGACCTCAGGCGTCATAATCGCGAGGGACAAGCCGACGAACAGCATGATGGCAAGGATTTCCGGGAGCAGGTTTTTGAAAATCATCCCGGCTTTTTTGACGGCAGATGCGGTTTTGCCCCGGTCTTTACTAAAGGAGACCAACAGTAAAAGGATGGCAAGAGAGTAGAGAACGATGCCACTGATCATTCCGGGTCCTCCTTTTGTTGCTCGTATTTGTCCAAAAAGTAGCGCAGGTTCATCGCACGAAGGCGGATATCCTCGTGAAAAGCCTGCAGGGTGCTGCGGCCGGTTTCGGTGAGTCGGTACCATTTCACAGGGCGGTCATCCCCGGCCTGCACCCATTCGGACGTGACGTCCCCGGCTTCCTCGAGTTGCTTCAGGGTCCGGTATAAGCTCGGGCTGTCGATGGGGTTCCAGGGCAATTCGTCGTCCAGGCGGCTGAGGAGCTGGCCGCCGTATGCGGGGCCGTCGTTTAACAAAAGCAGGATGAAGGCTGATGTGTGTCGGCCTTGTTGAAATCGGGTCATGGGGAAACACTCCTTTTTGATTGCTGATGTTGACATATTACTGTATGTAACAGTGACATGTCAATAACAGTGCTTGTCCCCAGAAGAGAGGTAATTTGGTATTTTCGCCACATAGCGGATGAGGAGCGGGATGTGGCACGAAAACAGGTCATATTGGACAAACAGCGGATGAAGGGCGGTGTGTGGCGTAAAATCGGTGATTCATGGACAAACGGCAGATGAAAAGAAGGATGAGGCACATCATTGGATCGTTGCGGGCACTGATCAATCAGATGAGCAGGATTCCGAGAAAAGGTATTGAATCATCAAGTCCAATAGGGGTATACTTGTAAGTGAAAGCGTTTGCGCAAACTTCACTGTTGGTAGTCGTCATGAATCAACTTGCATGGTGAAGGATTTGATTCGATAAAGGTGCTTTTCAGGGTATTGATGCAAACGTTTGCACGAATTGAAGTGAACTGGATCAGTGATGGAGGGATGCGTAATGACGGGAAAAAAGATGTTCTGGATGATCCGCAGCATGATTGCGGTCATGGTTTTAGGTGTCCTTGGGGTGTTTGCCCCGGGGACTTTACCGGCGCTTGCAGAGGAGGATGTACCAGGTGATCACCTGCGGGTGCATTTTCAAGCGGAAGAGGATACATATGGCTCTCTTGGTCTTTGGATTTGGGATGATGTGGCGGATCCGTCGAATGACTGGCCGGAGGATGCACTTGCCTTTGAAGATGCGAAGACGGGTGAGTACGGGGCATACCTTGATGTGCCGCTTTTGGAAGATGCCCAACAGGTCGGCTTTTTGATTGTTGACCGGGAATCAGGGGATCAGACAGGGGATATGGGTTTTGATCAATTCGATGAGTACGATGAAGTGTTTTTACGGGAAGGAGATGAGACGGTGTATACGAGTCCGGATTTCACGCTGGAAATTGGTCTGGAACGGGCAGAACTGTTGGATGAAGAGATGATGGAGCTCGGGTTTACGGCTACTTCCGGTATGACGCAGCAGGAAATATTGGAAGAACTCCATGTCACGAACGCTGATGGCGACGACGTGGAACTCAGGGCATCGTCGATTATGGAAGATGAACGGACGGTCCGGGTACTGGGGGATTTCGATTTGGAGCAGGGGCCGTTTGTTGCGACCTATGAAGAGCATGAATTGGAGGTTCGCCTCGGCTGGCGGCTGAAAGACGAGCAGTATGCCTATGACGGGGATCTAGGTGCAGCGCTTCATGACGACGGATCGGCAGAACTGAAGCTCTGGTCACCGAGCGCGGAAGCGGTGTCGGTCATTCTCTATCACCGGGATGATCAGTACGAAGTAGTCGCAGACGACCTTTCGATGGAGCAAGGAGAGAATGGCGTCTGGTCGGTGACCTTGGACGAGGAAAATACCGATGTGGCCGACTTGGAAGGATACTATTACCACTATGAGATCACCCATGATGGCCGGTCGACTCTGGCGCTGGATCCGTATGCACCATCGATGGCGACGTGGGATTCGAGTGATGAGGACAATAACTACATCGGCAAAGCGGCGATTGTGGATCCGGCGACGATTGGTCCGGAACTTGATTACGCAGAGATCGATGGGTTTGAGAAACGGGAAGACGCGATTATCTATGAGCTGCACGTCCGGGATTTTACGTCAGACCCGGCGATTGAGGAGGAACTGGACAGTACGTTCGGGACCTTTGCGGCATTCACCGAAAGACTGGATTACCTCGAGGAGCTTGGTGTGACTCACGTGCAACTCTTGCCGGTGATGAGCTACTTTTTTTCGAATGAATATGAACGGACTGAGCGAATGATGGACTATTCGTCCACGCAGAACAACTACAACTGGGGCTATGACCCGCACAGCTACTTCTCCTTGACGGGGATGTATTCACAAAATCCGGATGACCCGGCGAAGCGGATAGAGGAGTTTAAACTGCTGGTGGATGCGATTCATGAGCGGGGCATGGGTGTGATTTTGGACGTTGTCTATAACCACACGGCCCGGGTGCATATTTTCGAAGACCTCGAACCGAATTATTATCACTTCATGGATGCAGACGGCACGCCGCGGGTGAGCTTCGGCGGAGGGCGCCTTGGGACGACCCACGAGATGGCGAGACGCATTCTCGTCGATTCCATCATGCACTGGGTGGAAGAATACAAAGTGGACGGCTTCCGTTTTGATATGATGGGTGATCATGATGCGGAGTCGATTCAAATTGCCTATGACAAGGCGAAAGAAGCGAATCCGAATCTGGTAATGATCGGTGAAGGCTGGCGGACGTTCGTTGGTGATGAAGGTCACGGCGACGTGCAGCCGGCAGACCAGGACTGGATGCGCGACACAGAGAGTGTGGGTTCATTTTCCGATGATTTCCGGAATGAATTGAAGTCGGGTTTTGGCAGTGAAGGGGAACCGCGCTTTATCACCGGCGGTGCCCGGGACATTCAGCGGATTTACGGCAATCTCACCGCAGACCCGGATAACTTCATGGCGTCGAATCCGGGGGATGTGGTGCCGTATATTGCGGCGCACGATAACCTGACGCTTCATGACGTCATTGCCCAGTCGATTCAAAAAGACCCGAAAGACCACGCTGAAGAGATTCATGAGCGGATCCGTCTCGGGAATCTGATGGTGTTGACTGCGCAGGGAACGGCCTTTTTGCATGGCGGTCAGGAATATGGCCGCACGAAACAGTTCCGTCATGAGGACTTTGTGGATGAGGTGGCTGAAGACGATGCGCCTTACAAGTCCACGTTCATGACGGACCAAGACGGCAACCCGTTTGACTATCCCTATTTCATCCATGATTCATATGATGCCACAGATGCGGTGAATCTGTTTGATTGGAGCAAAGTGACGGATGAGGAAAACCACCCGGAGAATGTCACGACGAAGAATTTCACGCAGGGGATGATTCATCTTCGCCGATCGACGGACGCGTTTACGCATGGCACCCTGGACGAGGTGTCGGAGCATGTCAGCCTTCTCGAGGTGCCTGAAGTGGCAGATGAAGATCTGGCGATTGCGTACCGGGCGGAAAACGGCGCTGGCACCGAGGTGTATTACGTCTTCCTCAATGCCGATGACGAAGCCCGTACGTTTACGGCAGGCAGGGATCTGAGCGGTGCTGAGGTCTTGGTGGACAAAAATCAAGCCGGGGTTGAAGCGATTGCTGAGCCAAACGGCGTGAGCGCCACGTCAGAAGCTGTCACCCTGGAGCCGTTGACGGCAACGGTGCTGAAAACAGATGGTACGGAGCAAGTGTCTGCGGCAGGCACTGAGGGTGAAGTCAGTGATGGCGATGCAGCCGGCAGTGGAATACCGTGGTGGCTGATTGGGCTTGTCACCGCCGGAATTGCAGTAATTGGCTATGTTATGGAAAAGAAGTACCGGAAATAAAGGAATGGATCATGGAAGCGGCGCACCTATCGGGGGCGCTGCTTTTTCACCGACATCGATGCGTCGCATGGAAGAAACCTCGTGTTAATCCGCGGTGTTTAACTCTCTTACGGCAGGGGAACCGAAATGAAATAAAGTCCTTTAACCCCATTGCGTATTCACGTATACTGAAGGTAATGGATTGATAACGGATTGTTTCACAGTGGTTTGAAAAGGTGGTGAGCAGCAGTGTCCAAGCATTATTTACGTCAGGAACTTGAAGAGGTTGTCAAACGGGATGCGTCGATTCTTGATTTCATTGAATCGGGGTCGCTTGACGGTATCTGGTACTGGGATTTGGATCAACCCGATCAGGAGTGGATCAGTCCGCAGTTCTGGCGTACGTTTGGCTATGATCCTGCGGAGAAAGAGCACCTGGTCAGCGAATGGCAGGATATGATTTTTCAGGAAGACCTGAAGAAAATCGAGGCGAATTTGAAGACGCATTTTGAAGATCCGGCTGTGCCGTTCAATCAAACGGTACGCTATCGTCATCAGGACGGTTCCACTGTGTGGGTGAAATGCCGGGGGATGGCGATCCGGGATGATGAAGGCAAGCCGGTCCGGATGCTCGGGGCCCATGTGGATATTACCGATCTGGTTCTTGCAAAGGAATCGCTTGAGGAGCTGTCGCACGAGTATGAAAAAGTGTTCAATGGCACCCAGGATGCCCTGTTTTTAATTGAGGTGCTTGGTGAAGGACAGTTTCGATTCATCCGAAACAACCGCTCGCATCAGAAACTGACGGGAATTGCGCTTGATCAGCTGGCTGGATTCACTCCGCAGGAGATGCTGGGTGAGGAACTGGGTGATGAAGTAAGCCAAAATTATCAACGGGCAGTTGAGGCGAACGAGCCGATTACGTATGAGGAAACACTGACGTTAATGGGGAAAACGATCATCTGGGAAACGACGCTCACCCCTTATCTGGAGAATCATCCGCCGTATATTGTCGGATCAGCGGTCGACATTACGGAGCGGAAAAAGCTTGAACTGAAGCTCGAGCAGATGGCGAATTACGACGAGCTGACAAAACTCGCCAACCGGCATCGGATGATGCAGGAGCTCGAGAAAGCAGTTCAATACCAGAAAACGAAAGAAGAAGCAGAAACGTTCGCCTTATTCTTTCTGGATCTGGATGGTTTCAAGCAGGTGAATGACAGGTATGGCCATGAAATGGGGGATCGGTTGCTGATGGAAGTGGCAGATCGCTTGCGCAGACTGATTCAGGAGCCGAACCTGGTGGCCCGCATCGGTGGCGATGAGTTTACCGGCATCTTGTGGAACGCCGCAGGTCCGGATGAATTGACGGACGTCATCGACCGGATTTACGATGCAGTCAAAGAACCGATCGAGATCGAGGGCAGGACCCTGCAAATTGATGCATCCATCGGTGTGGTCCTGTACCCGGAAGATGCCGACGATCCGGATACGTTGTTAAACCAGGCGGATAAGGAAATGTACCGGATGAAACGAAATAAACAAGTTCAACAGTAAACCCCTGATGACCGGCTTAGAAAACCGGGATCAGGGGTTTTTATCGTACGTCGTCCGTTTTAAGGCTGCGAACGGATGAAATGTATGTGCAATGAAGGCTGATCATAGAGACGTCTGGATCAGCAAAACGCGCTACTGATGCTGTTTCAGATTGTTGACTTCCTGAATCAGGGTCGGGATTTTCGCGTGGTCATCAGGAGACGCATCGATGTGTTTATAAGCTACGTTTTTGTTGTCATCAAACAGCCAGGCGCCGCCCTGGATATAGACGTCCTGCGTTTTCATGGACTTCATGACGAAGTCTTTCTGTTTTTTCTGATCAGGGATAAAGCCTTTGACCTTACCGGAAACAAATGCGGCACCGGCCATGGTCAGGAGCTTGGCTTTGCCCATCGTTTTCAGGTTCATCCCTTTGTATGCGGACCTTGCCGGATCCCCGTAAATCGGAAACGGAAACGGTCCGAACAGGTCATTGAACTGATTGACCATCTGCCCTTTGGATGGTGCGATAACAAGCAGTGACCCGTCGTCAGGCGTCAGTTCTTCATGATGCTGACGCAACTGCGTCAGAAATGCCCGGCAGACGGGTCAACCGAGGTGACGGACGAAAACGACCAGCGTCGGTCCCTCGATCAGGTCGTTCAATTGATGGGTGTTGCCGTCTGTTGCTTCAAGGGTGTAATCGAGCTTCATAGTAGTTCCTCCTTTGACTGATGGTGATAGTAGGTCATTCCCTTTGAGGCGGTCTTTGCAAACGGGGAATATGCAGCTGGGGGATGGTTAGTGGTTTCAATCGACAGGTCCAGACTGTAAAATAGGAGTCAGGATAACACGGAAAGCAGGGGATTTCGATGATGGAAGAGCTGTTGGATGGATTAATGCGGCACAAAAAGCAATCGGTGACACCTGTGGAATTAGAAGGGATGATCTCTTCGGCAGCTTTCGATGGCGAAGAGTTTGCCAAAGCGGTGGTCCGGCTTGAAGATGAAGGCTATTTGACACCGGTGAAGAACCAGGGCCGTCAGTTGAGGGCGCCTTATCCGGCGAACAAATACCGTTTGAACCGCGGGAAAATCAACCGGCGTTTTCATCAGGAGCTGCACCGGGCCCGGCTTGAAATGTCTTCCACGCTGATCTCACTGGATGCCTACTTCAAGCTTGATCCGGCGGTTTTTGTGGAAGAGTGGCCAATGATTCAAAAAGTGGATGACTACCTCACAACCCGTGGGTTGCCGGATGACGAGGTCACTGCCGAGGAGCGGAGTGTCACACTTGTCAATGATGAGAAATGGATCACAGAACGCGGTGGGAAAAAGCTGTTGGAGCGGATTGGTGTGTGGGACAAGCTGAAGATCATTCCGGTATCAGACCCGCTGATGTTCGCCGTGAACCCGAATCGCCTGTCACCAGTGGACGGGCAGCTTCATCTGATTGTGGAAAATAAAACGACCTTTCAGGCATTGATTCAGGTCATCGCAGCATCTGCTTTTACGACAATCATCTTCGGAGGTGGCTGGCGCGCTGTGGCGTCTTTGGAACAGCTGGAGCGGCAAGTGCCTCTCTCAGGAGAGAAAACAGTCCTTTATTTCGGGGATCTGGATCACGAAGGACTTGCGATTTGGCATCAGCTTTACCTTTCATATGACGCCTGTCCGGCTCTGCCATTTTACGAAGCATGTCTCAAGAAAGCACCGAACAAGGGCAAGGAGAATCAGAAACAAAGGCCCAAAGCGCTGGACGCGTTCAAAACGTTTCTGGCCGAAAGCGATCAGTCAACGCTTCAGGAAATGCTGAACGAAGGACGATATGTGCCCCAAGAGGCACTGACGACGAAGGAACTACAACGGATTGGACTGATGACGCCATGGCAGGACATGACCTTGACATAACGGCAATCACGGAAGGGTACGACGAACGGATGCGGCGGATGGCCTTGTTTCACCCTTTGGAGGAACTCGGTGCCAGACGAATGAAAGATCATGACGGGAACCGGGTGGACTTGAAAGGATTCGGGCTGTTGACGCTGTTATTCTTTTTTGAAAAGCGGCTCCTTCGCTCGGTGAAAACCGGAGCCGGGGATTTGGCGGATTTCCTGAAAGAAGCAACGAGTGATGTGTACAGGATGACCCCGGAGGCGTATTTAAGCTGTGCCCGGGACGTGATCAGTCAATTCCGGCCGGCGACGGGGCTGAAAAAAGAGTGGAGCTACTTCAGCTGGGCTACGAAAACCGAGGAGACGTTGACGTTCTCCTACTTGAAGGATCACAGTTTTGATCCCGCAACGAACACCCAGTACTACACGCTCGATCAGGACGGGCTGGAGCTCGTTTTTGCCACGCGGGAGTTTTACCGCGAGTTTCAATTGTCCATTGATCAATTGATCCTCAGAAAACTGCTGGAAAAGGGGGAGTTCACAGGCGCCCTCAGGCAAATCAATGAAATGCGTATTGAGGTGGAGTCCCTCCATGAGCGGAATGTTCAGATGAGTCACGAATTAAAGCGCAACATCGTCTCGGAAGATACCTTTGAGCGCTATGAAACCTATCTGATTGACGCTGAACAAAGGCTCCAGGCGGAACAAGAGGAGTTCAATGAACTGGAAACCTTTGTTCAGGAGACGAAGACCCGGCATTACTATCAGGACTTTGAGGAGCGTGAACGCCGCTCGTATGAACTGATTCTTCAGGTGGAGCGTGAACTGGCTGTGGTCCACCGCGAGCACAGTAAACTGTTGACCGACAGCATCCGGCTGAAGAATACGGCATTGAAAGAAGCACAGGAATCGCTTTACGCTATCGGGCTGGATCTGTTTAATTTCAGAAAAGAAATCGTTGACCGGACGGTGAGTGAACCTTTGCCGCCTGAAGCGATGAAGGCGTTCTTGGCACCGTTTTTAAAAGGGGGCGATCCCGGTCAGTGGTCGCTGCTCACGACACTGGAGGCCCAGTCTTTTTATGAAGAAGAGGAAACGCCGGACCGAACGTTTATGGCGTTTGGTGAAGACACGTTATCTGAAGAAGTGAAGGCCTTTCTCAGAGCGCGGTACCGCACGTATTTTCAGCAGGTGTTAGCCAGGCTCACGCCGGGCGTTGCGCTGCCTCTGCAGTCCATCATTGACGAAATGCAAGAGGAGGAACCGGAGCTTCTCGATGAACGACTCTTCTACCAGTTCTGGATGATCCTGCATCAGCGCACGCCGATTACCGGAACGACAACGGATACCCGTGACATGGCTGACACATTGGACCGGACATTTGTGAAAACGATACAAGAGATGCTCAGGTACGGGACACTGAACGTGACGGAAATCCCCGGAGACGTCATCCAGGTGACGGAGCGTTTCGCGATTTCGAATATGGAACTGACACTGAAGGAGGACCTCTAAATGCAGGTGAAGCAGGATGCGGTGGAAAAGGCGTTCAGAATGTATGTCACCCTCGCCCGCTCAGGGTATTCGGGGAAAGATGACTTGAACCTCTATTTGGCAAATGACGAGATCCGGGAGCTGGTGGACGATTTTGCCGGACAGGTGGAGTGCGTCACGCTCGTTGCTGGGGAACAGCTCTACATGATCCCGCGGACGAAGCTCTCACCGTTTCACGTGGACAATAACCATTTGAAGAAGACCTATTTACACAGCCGGGCAACGAATGATGATTTGTATCTGCTCTATTTCGCCACGCTTGTCTTGATCGGTGAATTCTACGACGGGCATCAGTCCCGGGAAATGACCCGGGATTTTGTACCGAAGAGCGAGTGGGTGGAGCGGATCAATGAACGGATTGAGAGTCTCTCGGGCCACGGCGAAGAGCAGCTGAAGAGCTGGGAGGAAGACTACCGCTACCACTGGCGGGGCATCATCGAAAAGTGGCAAGGGATGGATGACGTCCGGGAAACAGCAAAAAAACAGGCGGGGAACACCATCAGCCGGCTCAGTTTCCTCGACACCGTCAGGCGTTTTCTGTTGGATCAGGAAATTGCCCGTGACATCGGGAACGGGGAAATCACCTTGACGGAGAAGGCGAAGATTATCGTGCAGCGTTTCTTTATGGATGCGGATATGAACCAGGAGCTCCTGGAGTTTATCTACAGTTATGAGGCCGGTGACGAAAAAAATGAGGAGGAGAGTCGCGATGCCATCGATCAGTAAAATCCGGTTCACCAACGTGATCTATGAAGATGGAATGAAGCGCTATAACGATGATATCTTCCTGTTCGACGGGCAAAACGGTGCGGTGCTCCTGGAGAACGGGGGTGGAAAGACGGTCTTCATCCAAACGGCGCTGCAGGCGGTACTCCCTCATACGGATCTTGGGGACCGGAAACTCAAGCAGACCTTGAAGCTCGACGAAGGTCCTGCGCATATCGCCATCGAATGGATCATTCAGGACAAGCCCCGGCACTATGCAGTGACGGCCGTCTCTTTGTTTAGTAAGAACAATCAGCTGGATTCGGTTAAATTTGCTTTTGACTATTCGGAACAGCAGGATCACCGCCTTGAAACACTGCCTTTTACACAGGAAACAGCCGATGGGACCCGGGTGAGTTCAAGGCAGGAGCTGTTGGACCATTACGCGTACCTCAACAGGCAGTTCCCGAACCGGGCGAAGACCTTTCAGACGATCCGTGAGTATCAGGCGCATATTGAAGAGACGTATCAGCTGATCACGAATGAATGGAAGAGTCTCCTGACGGTAAACAGCGGGGAGGGCAATGTTGAAAAGTTTTTCGATCATTGCCATACGTCCCAGGCGCTGTTTGACCGACTGTTAATCCCGACGGTGGAGAGTGTTTTGGAAGACCATGGCTTTGTGGAGACCTTTGAAGAATCCCGGGACAACTTCAAGCAGTATAAGCGGCTGAAGGAAGTCATCCATGAGAATCAGGGGATTTTGGAGGAACTGAATACGTATATGAATCACCATCATGAGCTCAATGAGCAAGAGCAGGCATTCACCGGTGAAAAGACCCGCCTGAAGGGGCTCTCTGAGGCAGCGGATGGTGATGAAAAGCAGCATCAGGAGGCGCTGACGGCACTTGACCGTGAATGGTCTGATTTTGAAGCAGAAGAGAAACGCCACCTCCTGCAGTCTGATTCCCTCCAGATTTCAAGGCAGGAAGAAGCGTTTCAAGAGGCAGACAGGTTGTTGACAGAGCTCACTGAAGAGGCGGTCCTCCTTGAAGAGAAATGGAAGGAGGCTAAGCGGCGCGATGCGTCGTTACGACTTGCAGGAAAAAAACAGGAGCTCTCTGAAGCAAAAGCAAGCCGGTCCTCTGCGGCGGAACAGTTGGCCGCACAGGAAACGGACGAGGAGTTAACGGATCTGGAGGAGCGCCTCACTGCAGTCAAGGCGGAGTTGAAAGGCTATTTTGAGGCACTGGAGAAGGCCATTCACGACGACATGGCGATGCAAACCCGCCGTCTCGAAGAGCTTTCACAAGAGCGCCGGCAAAAAGAAGACGAGAAAGAGAAACATTCGGTGAAGCGGGAGGAAAGTGCTCGTGAAGCGGCTGAAATCAGCGGGGAAATCCGTTCGATAACGTCGCAGATGCAGAAGTTAAAGGGGGAACTCCTCTCGAATGAGCAGACGGAGTCGGTGGAAGGCCTGATGAAAAGCTGGATGACAAAGCAGGCGGACCTCGATGAGGAGAAGATCCGGCTCTCGGAAACAGGGCGGAGACTTGAACAAGAACAGGCTGATATGACAACGGAGATGAACCGGTTGAAAGAGGCCCTGGCAGATCGGCGCGTCTCTTTGCGCCAGCGGGAAACGGAACAAGAGCAGATGGATCAAGAGCATGAACGGGTCCGTCATGAACTGACAGCTGCAAAGCATGCCTGGCGGGGGCTGACGTCGATTTATGATCAGGATGCGAAACTCGATAATCAGCTGACGGCTGAAATCAGCTGCAGCTCACGCCTGCGTGATGACAAGCGGCGTTCAGAGCGGATTCAGCGGCGTTTGTTTGATGATTATGGCGGTCAGGATCTGTTTTTTGCGGATCCGGAGATGGCGGGCCTTTTCAAGCAGTGGCAAAATCAATGGCCGGTACTGGAAACCGGGTTCTCCTATCTGGAGATGATCGGAGAGTCGCTGTCTGAGCATGTCACTCGTTATCCATACTGGGCAGCAACCTTGATTACGACGGCGGATGAAAAAGGGCGCCTCGAGGCAAAGCTTCATGACGTGTCGGACAAGCTCTTGTACCCGGTCTTTGTGCTCAGTACAGATGAAGTGAAGACGGTTTTGCAAGGCGCGGCAAATGATTCAATGGCTGAGGAGACCGTTGTCATACCTGCGCATTGGACTGATAATCTTGATCCGGGGCAGTTCAATGCCTGGAAAGAACGGATTGAGGAGACGGCTCAAAAAGCAGAAGAGGCCGTCAAGGAGCAAGAAGAGCTTCTTCGCTATTGGGAAGATCTCCAAGGCACGTTGCAGGCTTTTCTCATGCGATATCCGTTTGAAAGCTGGCAGAATCTGAATGAACAGATCACTAGCCATCAGCAAGAAGAAAGGCAGCTTGTGAAGGCGATTCGCCAGCAAGAGCAAAAACAAGACGACCTCAAACTGCAGATCAGACGCCATCACGAGCGGCAAAACCAGGTGGCTGAAGCCTATGCGGATGTATCTTCTCGACTCGTCAAAGGGCAGGAATACCGTCAACTGAAGCGGCGTATGACCGAGCGTGACGTGGAGAAAAAGCGGTTTGATGACGAAGTGGCATCTGCGGAAATGGCCATTCAACGACTGTTGCGGCAGATTCAAGGCATCATGATTGATGAGGACGAGGCTAAAGGGGCAATCAGTAACCTGAAGTCCCGTCTGACTGTAGAAGTGTGGCATGATCCGGCCTTTAAAGTGGCAGAACCAGTGGCTTCCTTACCTGCGTCGAGAAGTAAGGCGATGCTTGACGAGACTCTTCGGGAATTGCAACTTGAGGAACTCAGGATGACAAGGAGTCATGATGCGATTCGCCTGCAGCTGAGTCATGCAGAAAAAGATGTGGCGCGCCTGGAGAAAGACATCCGTGAGATCCGTTCAGAAGATGATCTGCTGGATGAGGAAATGGATTTCCCCTTTGATGGGGGCGAGCAGATCACTCTCTGGCAGAAGTGGAAGAAGCAATGCCATTCGGAGTTGGACGCACTGGGTCAGCGGGTTCGAAAGCAGGAGAAGCAGGCGGACCGCTTGAAATGGAAACTTGAAGAGCTGATGACGGCTTTTCAGACGGCATTTCCGGAGCGGACAGTTTACCGGTTTGAAGGCGATCTGGATGACGCAGCGAAACAGCTTGCGGCAGAAGCGAAGTCACTCAAGGACAGGCGAGAGGCGTTGGCCGATGCATTTACACGGCTGAAGCGTGAGGGAGACGAGCTGGAAAAGGTTCAGACCCAACTGGAGACGTTTGATGCGATTTACGGGTTTTCGGATCCGGCTCTTCAGGCAGAACCACTGACCGAAGAGGAGCACAGAGCGTTCACCTATCAACGGCTGAAGCAGGTGGAAACACAGTACAAGCGCCTGCAGCATCAGGGAGAAGAGGTGAAACTGGCATGGAAACGGGTGAATCATGCCAAAGCAAAATTCCTCGGGTTTATCCGGGAAAATGTTCAGGATCAGCGCCTGCGTCATCGTGCGGAAGAGGGGGTTCTGAAAAAAGAAACCTACAGCGACATGCTGGCGTTTGAAACCTATATGGAGAAGAGTCTCCGACAGGCGATTAAGATCGCCGAAGCGAATATCCAGTCCCAGGGAAAGCAAGTGGAAACTTTTATTGCACATGTGCATCAGCATCTCCGGAAATTGGCCGCAGAACTTCAGAGTATTCCGGAGAAAACCCGGGTGAAAACCGGAGAACAGTGGAAGACGATTTTCACATTCGGTATTCCCGACTGGGCGGAAGAAGAAGGACTGGAGCGGATCCGGGAACATTTTGACTGGATCATGAATGAGTTGGAAAAAGAAGCGTATAAGGATTCGGATGGTCAGGACAACACGGCGAAGATGCGGCAAAGTCTTGAAACCTGGCTCCATGCCAAGCAGCTTTTAAGGCGGGTGATTAACGAGAAATCACTGAAGGTGTCGTGCCGGAAAGTCAAAAACAACAATGACATCACGAGCCGCAGCTACAGCTGGGAAGAATCCAACCGCTGGTCCGGCGGGGAGAAATGGAGTAAGAATATGACGCTGTTTCTTGGGATCCAAAATTATGTGGCGGAGAAAAAGCAGCCGATCACAATAGATGGCGGTGGTCGCAGGAGCCGGACGGTGATCCTCGACAATCCGTTTGGACAGGCGTCCAGTGATCATGTACTCAGTCCGGTGTTTTTCGTGGCGGAAAAACTGGGTTTTCAGATCCTGACCTTAACAGCCCACACGGAAGGCAAATTTCTTGGGGACTATTTCCCTGTCATCTACAGCTGCCGCCTGAGAAGTGCTGCAGGGACGGATAAGCAGATGGTGGATAAGGAAAAAAAGATCCAGTATGCCTATTTCAAGGACCATGACCCGTTAAGTCTTGAGCGGCTGGGCGAAACCCAGCAAGGCACATTGTGGTAGGGTGCTGATCCTGTAGTCAGGTGAGACCGGAAAGGGCGCGGGCAAAAAGCAAAGAACGCACGTGCCGGAAGGTATCCGGCACGCGCGTTTTTTTTGCCTGAACAGGCAGGTTAAAGGAATGAAGTCAAGATGACCTTCCGGTTTACTCGACATCGTTTTTCACGGGAATCAGGTAGCCCTTACGGATACACTTGACGACGGCATCGGTGCGGTCCTGGGCGTCGAGAATGCGGATGATGCTGGCTGCAGTGATGTAGATGGTGGAGGAGGCATAGTGATGCTTTTCGACGATGCCTTTCGTGGTGGTTCCATTGGCAAGTTCTGTGAGGACCAGTTTCTCCGTTTTGTTAAACAGGTGACCCGCTTTTACCTCATTGAGAACGAAGCCTTCGATTTTTTGCTGCGAATGATGGTATTCAATCAAGGAATTCGCAAGCTCCCGTTGAAAAAATGATTCCAATGGAAAGTGTCCCTCCTGCAGGTAATTCATAATTCTCGTGAAGTACCGATCCAGGTTCTCGGTATAGATCATGCCGTGAACATTCAGAACCAAGAGGTCGATCAGAGATTTACAGGCATTGTCTTTGTCCACAACGAAAATGAACTTCCGGTCCGGGTAGTTTTCCAGCAGGCTTTTGGCTTCCAGTCCGTCCTGGATATCCTGAATATGAAAAAAGATCACATTTTCGACAATCCCCCGCACCTTGCCTCGGGATTCCACGGTCATCTGATGACGGTGGATGGTATCGGGGAGCTGACCTTCTTGTGACGTAACGAATAATGCGGTGTTCAGTTGACTAGGGCTGATCATGACGTTGGCACCTCTTCCGGTGAGTGTCTTTATAAAACATGCAAGCGATTGCACTTTGTTCGATAATTGAAGACTGCATAACTAAGATGCAGCCTAGTTTTAATTATACGTCAGTACCAGCGTTCTGCCATGAGTCGGGAGTGCCATATCGTACTGGGCCTATTTTCGACAAATTACGACAAAACTATTCGGCCGAGTTGTTAAGTCTATAATTTTTGACCATCCAGCCGGGAGAAAATTGATGCGACCGTGTCTTTTTGTTTCGATAGGTCCTCCTCGTTTCGGTTGTCGAGGTGCTTATAGATCACCTTCATGCGGGGGTTCTCCCGAAACCGGTCTTCGTGACGTTCAAGAAAATCCCAGTAGAGGCTGTTCAGCGGACAGGCGTCCGGGCCGTATTTTTCGTTGACATTGTAGACACAGTCCTTACAGTAGTGGCTCATGCGCTGGACGTATTTGCCGCTCGCAACGTAGGGTTTGGTGGACATGCTTCCGCCGTCTGCAAACAGTGCCATTCCGAGGACATTCGGGAGAACAACCCAGTCCAGGGCGTCGGTATACATCGTATAGAACCAGTTGGAGACCTGCTGCGGCTTGGCGCCGATCAGGTTGGCAAAATTTCCGAGGATCATCAACCTTTGAATGTGGTGGGTATACCCTGTTTCCAAAAGACCTGTCACGGTATCGGCCATGCAAAGCATGCGGGTTTCCCCGGTCCAGAACATGTCCGGGAGGTCCCGGTTGTGCCCGAGGGCATTCACTTCCTGGTAAGCAGGCATTGAGACGAGGTAAACCCCGCGAATGTATTCCCGCCAGCCAAGGATCTGCCTGATGAAGCCTTCGACGGCGTTCAACGGAGCGAGCCCGTCATGATAGGCAGCTTCAGCTTCTTTGATGACGTCCATCGGATCGAGAAGGGAGGCGTTGATCGCTGCGGACAACATCGAGTGGGACATATACGGGTCATGTTGCCGCATGGCGTCCTGATAGTCGCCGAAGGTCACAAGGCGGTGGCTGATGAAATGGGCCAACAGTTGCCTGGCACCGGTCTCCGTGACGGGCTGCCCGAATGTTCCGGCGTCTCCGTAGGTGTCCGGGAACTGTGCGGACACTTCGTCAATCACTGCCTTTGTGATGGCGTCTTGATCCGGTATTGCAGGTGCCGGGAAAGTGAGGTCTTGGGGGACTTTTTTCCGGTTCTCCTTGTCAAAACTCCACGCTCCGCCTTCTGGTTTCCCTTCAGGTGTCATGAGAATGTTGTATGTCTTTCTGAACTGGCGGTAAATCGGATCGAGCTTCCAGGAACCATTTTGAGGCAGGTGGCTCTCCCAGTCTTTCCCCGGGATGATGAAGCCTGTTTCCTCTGAAAAGTTCACGTTGACAGCGGGATTGTCAGCGATCCAGTTCTTGAGCCGTTCACGGAGGTGCCAGTCTGTCGGCCAGTGAAGGTGCAGGGATGCATCCGGGGAGTCAGCCATTGCATGATCCAGCCCTTGTTCAAAACGGTCTTTTTTCATATAGACATTAGGCCATTCATTTGGATGTAATGACTGCGCGAAATGACGCTGAATGGACCAGGCATGAACGATGCGGTGCTGGTGCCCCTCTCTCCAAAGATCATCGGCGTGTTCTTCGACAAGAAGGATCCGGTCCTCATCGGGGTTGAACGACGCCAGCCCGGGCTGGCGTAACGTGCATTGATGGGCGAGCAGAAAATAAAGGGTCATGGGGTAGGTCTCCTTTCAGGATTCTATTTGGGTGTACCCTAAATATCGTGAAACTAGTCCGGAAAAGCGAATGGCTGTTTTCGGAGGGGGGGATTTTCGCCACATGGCAGATTAGGGGCGTTGTGGGTCCCAAAAAGCCGCATTCCAGATGAGGAGCGATAGGTGGCACATAATCAGCAGACGGGGGTCAAATAAAAAAGAAGAAACGTGATTCGGCGCGAAAATGGGTTTTTTGGAAATCAGTATCATGATCTAACCGGCTGATCGCTGCCTTGGTTCGAATAATCTGAACCATTTTGAGCGAATCCGATCAATATATGCCATAATACAGGCAGGTGGTCAGATGTTTTGAGCGTTTTTGAAAGATTAATTGATTATTTTTGATTGAAATTGATAAATAATGATTGATTTTGACTGTGTAAGCGGTTATACTACAAATAACAACGAAAAGGTGTGAGTGAAAATGCTTACTTTTGAGCGGCATGAGTTGATTCTGAATTATCTGGAGGCGCACAACGTTGCCAAACTCCATGAATTAGTGGAGGTGACAGGTGCGAGTGAATCCACGATCCGACGGGATCTTACTATCCTGGAGGATGAGAAAAAATTAAAGCGGATTCACGGGGGTGCATCACGCATCCAGTCGAAACGGGATGAACCGACTTTCGTTGAAAAGGAAACCCGGTTTACGAAAGAGAAGGACAGCATCGGAAAAAAAGCAGCCACATTCATTCAACCCGGTGACTGCATCTATGTGGATGCGGGGACAACGACTCAGGCGATGCTGCCGTACATCGATCAGACCGATGTCACGATCGTGACCAACAGTCTGAATGTCATCCAGCAAGGCATCGAGCTTGGCCTGACACTGTATGTCATCGGCGGGTATGTGAAGTCCGGGACGCACGCGTTTATCGGCAAAGGTGCGGCAGATTCTCTCAGGGCGTACCGGTTTGACAAGGCGTTTATGGGAACGAACGGTGTGGATCTGGAATTCGGTTATTCCACCCCGGACCCCGAAGAGGCTCAGGTGAAGAAGCTCGCGATGGATCAGGCGAATGAAGCCTACGTATTGGCTGACGCGTCCAAATTTGGGGAATCGGCTTTTGCGAAGTTCGCAGGACTCAAGGAAGCAACGCTGGTCACAGCCAAAGACACGGAATCAGATGAATTTCTCAGGCAATTAACGAAGTCAGATCAGGTAGAGGTGGTGACAGATGATGATCTATACGGTCACGCTTAATCCTTCGGTGGATTACTACATGGACGTGCCGGATTTTACAGAGGCGGAGACGAACCGGGCCAGGGAAACGATGTTTATTCCCGGAGGCAAGGGGATCAATGTGACAAAGGTGTTAGAGAGTCTCGGTTCTGCTTCCCTGGCCCTTGGTTTTAACGGGGGATTCACAGGACAATTCATAGCGGACACCTTATCTTCAGAAAACGTCAGGCACGATTTTGTTCAAGTGGCAGGTGAGACGCGGGTCAACGTCAAGCTGAAGACTGACGTTGAAACGGAGATTAACGGGACGGCATTGGCCATTGCTGAGGAAGACATGAACAAGCTCATTGGCAAATTGAACGAGATGAAAAAGGACGACTGGCTGGTCCTTTCCGGCAGTGTGCCGGAAAGCCTGCCGACGACGGTGTATCGAACAATCACAGAGACGGTGGCTAAAAAGGGTATCCGGGTGGTCCTGGACACCAGTGGTGATCCGATGAAGGCGTCGCTCGGGCCGGATGTATACCTGGTGAAACCGAACAGGCGTGAGCTGGAGTGGCTCATGGACGAGGAAATCCGCGGTAGGGAAGATGCGATTCGACTCGGGAAGAACTTGCAAAAGCAGGGACCGGCCAACGTGTTGATTTCGCTAGGTGGTGACGGGGCGATACTCGTGACGGCTGAGTCGGTGTTCACTGCAGAAGTGCCCCCGGGGAAGTTGAGGCAATCCGTTGGTGCAGGTGACTCGATGGTAGCCGGGTTCATTCACGGATCGCAGGAATCACCAGACGATCCGCAGACAGCTTTTTGCTATGCAGTGGCGGCAGGGTCGGCTACGGCTTATGCCGATGGGCTGGCTGACAGCGATAGAATTCACAAGATTATGTCACATGTACGAATTCAAGAATGGAAAGGGGACGAAATGACATGAAGATCACAGAGCTGATTCAAACAGGCACGATCGAACTGGACCTGAAAGGTTCATCCAAGTCAGCCGTAATTGAAGAGCTGGCGGATGTTTTGGACCGGGCAGGGAAACTGTCTGACAGGAAAGCCTTCATCGAAGCGATCGAAGAGCGGGAGGAACAGACGTCCACAGGTATCGGTGAACAGGTTGCTATACCACATGCGAAAACAAAAGCGGTCAAAGAGCCGGCGATTGTATTCGGCCGGTCACTGGATGGTGTGGACTACGACTCGCTGGACGGTGAGCCTGCAAAATTGTTTTTCATGATTGCCGCGACGGAAGGGGCCAATCGTTTTCACCTGGATGCATTGTCACGGCTGTCCACCTTTTTGATGGACGAAAATTTCAGAGCCGGACTGTTGGGCGCATCCTCTAAAGAGGAAGTTCTTGAACTGATCGATGCCAAAGAAGAAGCGAAAGCGAAAGAAGATGAAGCGGATGAACAGGCGCAGGCTGCGTCTGCTGCGAACCAGGGTTCGAAGCCGTTTTTCGTTGCAGTAACCGGCTGTCCGACAGGCATCGCCCACACGTATATGGCCGCGGACGGTTTAAAAGATAAAGCCAAAGAGCTGGGCTTTGAGATCAAAGTGGAAACAAACGGTTCAGATGGTGTTCGTAATCAGCTGACCAAAGAAGATATCGCGCGAGCTGATGCGGTGATTATCGCTGCGGACACGGATGTGGAAAAGGAACGATTCAAAGGGAAGCCTTTGGTCAACGCTCCTGTTACCGCCGGGATCCGTAAACCGCAGGAGCTGTTGGAAAAAGCCAACAGCGGGAATGCCAACGTCTACCAGGGTTCTGGTGAAAGCGGGAATGGCGAGGACGAGGAAGACCGTCGCCCGGCATTTTACCGGCACTTGATGAACGGGGTATCGAACATGCTGCCGTTCGTAGTCGGAGGCGGTATCCTGATCGCACTGTCGTTCTTTTTCGAGGATCCGGTGAATAATGAGATCACACCGTTCGGTGAAATTCTCTCCTTCATCGGTGGCGCGAATGCGTTCTTCCTGATGGTACCGGTCCTGGCTGCCTTTATCGCGAGCAGTATCGCCGATCGGCCCGGTTTTGCAGCAGGGATGGTCGGGGGTCTGATGGCGACCAATGCCGAAGCCGGTTTTCTCGGCGGGATCATCGCCGGTTTCCTTGCCGGTTATCTCGTCCTCGGGTTCAGACGGATGTTCACATTTGTTCCACAGTCGCTCGATGGGATTAAGACGATCTTATTGTTACCGTTATTCGGGATTTTCACAACCGGGATTATCATGTACTTCATTATGGAGCCGCTGGCAGCGGTTCAATCGGGTCTCGTCAGCTGGCTTGACGGGCTTGGTACAGGCAACATTGTCGTGTTGGGGGTTCTGCTTGGAACGATGATGGCAGTGGATATGGGTGGACCGATCAATAAAGCGGCATTCACATTCGGGATTGCCATGATTGACGCAGGAAACTTCGCACCGCACGCAGCCGTGATGGCAGGCGGTATGGTACCGCCACTGGGCATTGCATTTGCAACGACTTTCTTTAAAAAGAAGTTCAACAAGCAAGAACGTGAGTCGGGCAAGACCAACTATGTCCTGGGGGCGTCGTTCATCACCGAAGGGGCCATCCCGTTCGCCGCAGCGGATCCGGCCCGGGTCATTCCGTCGATCATCGCCGGTTCTGCCGTCGCAGGGGGGCTGTCCATGGTCTTCGGGGCTGCAACAGAAGCACCGCACGGCGGGATTTTCGTCATCCCGCTCGTCAATAACGCACCGATGTATATCGTGGCGATTCTTACCGGAGCCGCGGTAACGGCCCTGCTCCTCGGTGTACTGAAAAAAGATGTTAAAACAAGCTGATCGAAGCGAAACACCAGTCCAAGGGGCTGGTGTTTTTCTGTGTTTCGGGAAATTGGCATTTCACTGAACGAATAACAGGAATTTAAACGAACAACAGGAATTTACTTTGACAAATGATAAAAAAAGTCAGACTTCAAAGGTATTTTATCATCACTAGGCAAGAAGACTCCATCTGATTCGCGATACGGGCATCAGCCCAGCGATTCAGATGGAGATGAATTGCCATCAGTCTTGCGATTGATAGATGTTTTAAATGAAAGAACAAGAGTTCGAAAATATATTTAGATTCATTTTTTGTTAAATGGTATAATGAGTGATATAGACTGAAAGGATTGACATTATTTATAATTAGATAATAATCATTCAGTGTTACTGTTGCATTACCTCTTAGTTTTGGTTGTTAAGTAACGAAATTAAAAAGTTGCTATGGAAAGAAATGTTTTGGTTGCGCAGCTATTGAAACACAAGGAATGAAGCAAACACCTTGACGTCGGTAAAGGAGGTGACAAAAATGACTAGGAAAAAACCGATTAAAGTATTGCGCAAGAAAAAGAAAACAGTCAATATGCAACGGTTCACTCAAAAACAGAACATTGGTCGCAGCACCCTTAGCGCTAGGGAGTTTCGACTTCTGCAACGCATGTCTCATAGTTCCAAGGCTTTGCGCAACGTAGGCTTATATACGATTAAACAAAAGTATTTGAATGAAAACAAAATGGCGACAACAAAAGAAATAGACAACGCAATGAAGGCCGATATGAACTATTGGGGCATTCAATCCAACTCCGTACAAGCGGTTCGAAGAACCTTACTCAGTGAAGTAAAGAGCTTCTTCGAAGCGTTAAAGAAGTGGAAAGCAACCCCTGAAGGTTTCACAGGTCGCCCAAAGTTCCCAAAGTATTCTCGTTCCACGGCTAAACGTGTCATCGAAATCTATCAAGTTCCCAAAGTGGATCAGGATGGATATTGGAATATTCCAATGAATACTGCTTTCAGAAAACGTTTTGGTCCCTTAAGACTGCAAATGCGAAAGAATTTAATGGATAAAAACATTTCTTACATTGAAATTGTGCCAAAGCAAAATGGTCGGTTCTTTGAGGCTCATTATGTATACGAAGTACCGATGTCTCAAATGAAGAAACAACAAACGACGACAAAAGCTTTGAGTTGCGATTTAGGTGTAGATTATCTTCTTAGTTGTACAACGAATCAAGGAGACGCCTTTTTGATGAATGGAAAGAAGTTAAAATCCATCAATCAGTACTTCAACAAAAAGATAAGCGAATTAAAACAGAAAAACATCGAAAACGGCTTGTCGAAACGCATAGTGACAAACCAAATAGCTTCTCTTTGGCGTAAACGAAATCTCCAAATAGACGGCTACCTTTCACAAACCGTAGGTTTGTTGTTCAAACAGATAAAACGACTGAACGTCGATACCGTGGTAATGGGTTATAATGCCGGTTGGAAACAAGAATCGCATTTAGGGAAGAAAAACAATCAAGAGTTCGTACAAATTCCTTTCCACAGATTGATTTCGGCTATTGAGAACAAGTGTCTCAAGGAAGGCATCCGTTTCGTTAAGCAGGAAGAGAGCTACACGTCTAAAGCTAGTTTTCTGGATCATGACGATATTCCGGTTTGGTCAAAAGGCGATAACACGATGTACTCCTTTAGTGGGAAGCGCCTATATCGCGGCTTCTATCGCTGTGAAAATGGACAATGCATCCATGCCGACATTAATGCAGCATTAAATATCCTTCGGAAATCCCAAATAGCAGAATGGGATGAAAAAACACAAATAAAAACGCCCATGATCATGGACGTTCAAAAACGTAAAGCTGTTGCTTAGCGCATAGCCTAGTGGGTGCGTCAACCATCCATGTGTACTCAACTTTTGTTGGGGCTTGTAGCACACGCCAGTTATATTCTGAGTGGTGGTTTCTTCCGAAAGGAAGAACTGCTCTTCCTCGGAAGGGTGGTGCAAGTGGGAAAACGATCGTACGTCGCCAGTACCAACCAAAAACAGTGATTTGAGAAGAACCACGCAGAGCGTCAACCTTTGTAAGAAAAGACCTGCTTGGCTATCTCAAGCCCCCACTGAAACGTTGTACCTCAGTGGGGGTTCGTTGACGCTATCTTTAAGGTAGATTTAGTTAATTGAGGTGACGAGAGTGGATAAATATGCCGAAATGCTGCAACAGTCAATCGATCAGCAGGTCTCAGATTGGAACAGCCGCGGTGGTGTTACAGAACGGGACATGTATCAGTTTTTTCACAGACTGAAAGGAACAGCTGCGACCGTGGGCTTAACGGATTGGGAAGATCATTTAAAACAGTCATTGCGGATACTGGATGAAGAATCCGATCAGGTACTGCGTGAGGAAGAGCGTCGTGACTATTTGGCACCGTTTGTCCTGAGTGATCCTGTGACGGATGTGACCCCTTTTAAAAATGCTGCGCTTTGGAAAGATGCGTCAGAGAATGCTGTCATTCTTGTCATTCATGAGAATCCGGATGATGCCGTCTGGCTGAGGGGAATTCTGGAGTTATCAGGAAAAGAGGTGGTGATGGCGCTCTCCATGAAGCGGGCATTGGACATGTCTTATAAAATGATGCCTTCTTTAATCATTGCAGATTATGCGACTGTACATAGCAGTGCGGAAGATCAAAATCCTCGGAAAAATTTAATGGAACGCGCTATTCGGGACTTTATTCCGGTGATTTATACAACAGCTGATTTCACACCGAAAGAAGCGCAGACGGCTTACTATGAAGGGGTAATTGATTACCTGGATGAAACGTTGTTTACAGAAATGATGCCGGCCATTCTCGACAACCGGATTCAATTCAGCCAAAAAGTTAATCAGGCGCTGATCATGGATGAGCTGACGGGGGTGTATAACAGGCGCTATATGAATAAACGCCTCAAAGAACTGACCGAAGGACATAGAAGAACGGCGGATCGTGGCTGGACGTTTGTCCTGATGGATCTCGATCACTTCAAAAAAGTGAACGATACCTTTGGTCACGCAACGGGCGACGAAGTATTGAAAGTGTTCGCTGCAATGAGTAAACAAGCCGCTGAGAATTGCGGTGAAGTGTTCCGTTATGGTGGTGAAGAATTTGCAATGATCATCCATTCAGGCAGTTCTGATGTTGTTGCAGGAGTAATCAACGCTGTCCGGGAGGCACTTTCACACCACGTTTTCAAAGCGGACGGCGTTTCGTTCACTGTGACGTTCTCATCAGGGGTGTATCGCCTTGATCATGAGGAGCCGGCACACCTTAAAAGCGTGATTGAATCAGCGGACCAGGCTTTGTATCAGGCAAAGAACAGCGGCAGAAACCGGACGCTGTTCTTCGAAGATCTGGATTTTTCAAACTTGCAATTCAAGGAAATTCGCCTGTTGATCGTGGATGATGACCCGGCCGTTTGCAGTTTGATCAAGGACAACGTGAGCGGTTGGGATCGTTTGGCGGGGTACCCGTTACACGTATACGACTATCAGACCGGGCGCGGGTTTCTGCAAAGAGACTGGTATCGTGAGGGGGATCTGTATTTCATTCTCCTGGATGGCAATCTGCCTGATACAGACGGTGTGGAAATCCTCGAAGAACTGCGGGCCAGTTATCAGAGTGACTCGATGGTAATCGTCATGATCACCGCACGCTCAGCCGAGCATGAAGTGATGCATGCATTGAACAAAGGGGCCGATGATTATGTTACAAAACCGTTCAGTATCGGTGAATTAACAGCACGCATCGAACGGATTTCAGAGCGCGTATTTACAACATGAACCCGGGAGGCGAAGAGAAATTGACCAGTCGCATATTAGTGGTGGATGATGAAGCGGTTTTACGGATGTTAATCGAAGACACACTCGAGAGCGAAGGGTATCTCGTGGAGACAGCAGAGGATGGTCAACAGGCGATGGAGCGGCTGACGGGGCATGATGCTCTTGTGGACCTTGTGATTATCGATTACATGATGCCCGAAATGACGGGCATCGAGGTTGTCAAAGAAATCAAGGAGCAGCAGGAAAAACCGCCGTTGTTTCTGTTACTGACGGCCAAACCCGATGAAGAAGAGGCAGGGAAACGCTATTCTGACTTGGGCGTGGATGCATTTATGGCAAAGCCGTTTAAGCCAAGTGAACTGGTGGAGCGGTTGAGGGGGATGCTATGAATAAACTCCTCAAGGGCAGAAGTATCCGGGGGACCTATCTGACAGTTGTCGGGGTGATGCTGCTGATTTTGCTGATCGCAGGGATCGCAGTCAGTTTCTACAGCTGGTCGACGTTAACGGATTTGAATGACCAGCGCGAAGATTTGAAATATAAAAACCAGGTTGTATCTGAGACGAGTGATCAGTTCAATGAAATTCTTTTTAGGGCAAGGGGGTACTATGCCTTCCTTGACCCGGCTGAAGAAGAGATTCTGTTAGAGAATCTTGAGTCTTTCCCGGATCAGCTCGAACGCTTCAGTGAAGTGGCGGAAACAGAACATGAGGCGAACCTTGCACATGACTTAGCCGATTTCTTCGATCAGTACGAGTCGTCACTATGGCCAGCGGCCAAAGCCTTTGTGGATGATGATGATATGGCAGGACTGCGGACGCTCTCTTCCGGGGGAACGAATGAAGTGGTGAACGAATTTCTGAACTTTTCAAGGGAATTTTCGAATGAATCAGCGAGCGAACTCGAAGCACTGAATAACAACATCCTGTCCCAATCCACTCAAAACCAGGTGATTCTGGTTTCGGTGTTTGCAGTGGTATTGCTGTTGTTTTTGATCATCGGAAACCGGGGACTTCGCTATATCATCAACCCGCTGGTTGATTTAAGAAATCAAGTGGCCGGTTTATCTGCCGGAGAAGTCGTTTCGACGCACTATGCCGCGAGAAAAGATGAGATCGGTGGATTGGCTTCGGCGTTTGAAGAAATGTCCGAACAAATCTACAAATCAGAAATCGAGTTGCTTTCTCAAAATGAAGAACTGAGAGCGCAGCAGGATTCATTGGAAGAATACCTGGAGTTGACGGAAGAAACGAACAAGAGAATCACGAACCTCAATAAACTGAATCAGATTTTATCTTTAAGTGAGAAACGAAATGAACATGCGTGGGCCGGCTTTCGTTATTTGAATGAACGGTTTCGTTTTGATAAATCGGCTTTCAGTATTTTGAATACAGATATCCTTCATGCGACAGGCCTTCAAAAAGACCAGGCCGATCAGATCGATGAGCGGATGCAGGTCATGTTGAATACCCTTGGAATGGATGCCTACCGGATGATCGAGCGGCCGGCATCTGCCTATGAACTTGGATTGATGGAGGACAGCGTATCTGCCTTTGAATTGACGATTCCGGTCCGGAATATGCAACGTGAGACCGTCGGCTATTTTACGGCGGTTCGAGCGGGGACACCATTTCATCAAGAAGAATTGGAAGAAATGACGGGCATTATCAAGCGGATTGAAGTTGCGTTGGAAATGGCCTACTCTGCAGAAATGATCAAAGAAGCGAAAGAGGTGAATCAGGCAATCATTGAAAACATCAATGAAGGCATTCAACTCATTGGTCCTGACGGGTCTTTATTGCAATATAACAAGTTCTCATGCATTCTCGTCGGATGTCAAAAAGGTCAAGCAGGCTATTCTTCCACAGAGCGTGAAGGGTTTACCTGGCTGCCTTTCTTCACGACACATTTGAAAGATCCTGAATCATTCGCCGCTTTTATTGAGCAGTCGGCAACGCAGGTGGAGGAAGATATCAAAAAATACACATTTGAAGTGGCGTATGAAGGCTATGAACGGGTCATGACCGTTTATGCGACGAAGGTGTGGCGGGATGAACAGTTTACCGGGACGATTTTCGTGTACCGGGATATCACGAAAGAAGCGGAAGTGAACCGGATGAAATCCGAGCTTGTCAGTACGGTGAATCACGAACTGCGAACGCCGCTCTCAAGTATCATGGGCTTCACGGAACGAATGCTTCATGCAGATCTCTCCCCTGAAAAACAGCGGACGTATCTGCAAGTGATTTTTTCCGAGTCTGAACGTTTATCCGAACTGGTCAATCATTTTCTTGATTTGCAGGAAATCGAAAACCAATCACAGAAATACCATATGGAGGAGCGGGACATCAGGAGCATTCTCGAAAATAGTATCGCTGCTTTTTCATTTGGCAAGAGGCATTCGTTGAGGCTTTTGATCGATACGCATTCTTCGGTTATTGAGGCAGATCATCGGGCGATCCAGCAGGTGATCGTCAATCTGTTGAGCAATGCGAAGAAATTTTCGCCGGATGGTGGACAGATTACAGTCCGGTTGAGTGAAAGCACAGACAGGGCGTGGCTTTATCTGTCCGTGAAGGATAACGGGATCGGGATAGCAACATCCGATCAGGAAAAGCTGTTCAGGAAGTTCGGGCGCATTACAAACGGCAAAACGCAGCATATCAAGGGAACCGGACTGGGGCTTGCCCTGTCAAAAGAGATCATGAACATCCATGGCGGCGATATTCTCGTTGACTCAAAAGCCGGGAGCGGATCGACGTTTACATTGACAGTACCCAACCGGAAACCGGATCGACAGTTTCCGTCAAAGAAGCGCGTCATGCTGTGCCTGTATTCATTGAGCGAGTTGCCGGGATTGACCGGTCAGTTGCTTGAACTCGATCATCAGCTGCTGATGATGGATCACATTGCCTCGCCTGAGGATTTTCTGGAGGTCATGGAAGATCTGGAAGTGATTTTCGTGCAAAAGCGAGATCACGAACGGAATGATTGTATTGCGGAAGTAACGGAGTTGGCTTCTTCACAGGGCGTTCGGGTATTTCTGGTGGGCGAAACAGAAGATTGTGATGTGGCGCAACCGATCACTAAAACGGACTACATGGAGTTGATGAGATGAGACAAATGGAAGAGCAATTGAGCAAGCTGCCGGTGACTGCGGTATCCGACGCCTTGAAGGGGCAGACCAATATGAACCCGGCCATTCAGCCGGTAAAAGAAGAGCTGCGGTTATTCGGGCGTGCCCATACCGTTAAAGTCCGCGCGGCGGATAACAAGCTGGTGCTCCGCGGGATTTCCGAGGCGAAGACAGGCGATGTGCTCGTCGTTGACGCGAGAGGATGGCGTGAGAACGCGGCGTGCGGTGATTTCGTGGTGGGACTTGCGAAGACGCTGGGGCTTTCAGGTATGGTGATTGACGGGGCCGTGCGTGACCTGGCCGGTATTCGTGATCTGGATTTCCCGGTGTTCTGTCTGGGCACCACGCAAGCCGCCAGTGGCCGGCACGGGACCGGTGAAACGGGTGTACCGGTTTCCTGCGGAGGTGCAGTCGTAAAACCAGGAGACTGGATCATCGGAGATCTTGACGGTGTGGCCGTGATTCCTGCAGGCGAAGAAGAACAGGTGCTGATCGCGGCACAGAAGAAGCTCGAAGCAGATGAAGCACGGGAGAAGAAGGTCTTGCAAAACGTTGCAAGCGCACGGACGTATTTGGATGACGTGTTACAATAATTGATGACTGTCCCCTGCCGGAAGGATGATGCCTGGCGGGGGACTTTTGGTATTCGAAGAGAAGTCCAAGATTGTCCGATGCTTTTCCTTACCATAAGGGCCGGTTTCTTTGGTATGATTTTCATACAAAGTAAGCTGAAGGCAGGAGTGAATCACGATGCGGAGAGTGTGGATAGACGGAATTTTGATCGTGTCATTGTTGGCGGTCGTGGTCTTCGCCGGCGGCTTCGGCTATGCACTGGTGGATCAGGCATGGCTGGCAGAGGAACCGGCGGAAGAAATCCCCGGACAGGAAGCGCCGATGCGGGAGGTGGTCCGGCTGCCTCTGATGCCGCTCGACGGCGTTGCGATGGATGTGCCGGATTCAGTGGATGGTGATGCGTACCGGCTTGTGGCACTGGGGGATTCCCTGACAAGAGGCATGGGCTCAGGAGATGGCGAAGGGTATTTGCCTTATGTGGAGGCCTCTTATCCGGAAGAGGCGCCGCTGGATTTGACGATTGTGAACGGCGCAGTCAATGGTCACCGGACAAATGACGTGACCAATGATCTGAACGATGCGGGATTGAACGGCCATGTGCAGGAAGCGGACATGATCGTCATGACCGTTGGCGGAAATGATCTGTTTCAAAGCGGGCAGGGTTTCTTTTCACAGGATCTCGATCAGTTCACGGAAGCCGCAAAGGAAGAATTCATCGATGATCTGGATGATCTGTATGCTGTCTTGACGAGATTGAATCCGGATGCGGATATCTTTCATATGGGTATCTACAACCCGTTTAAGGAGTTTGATTTCACCAACGAAACGAACCGGTTTGTCCGGGAGTGGAACAATGCCACGTCGGAACTGGCCGCAGACTATGAGCAGGTGATTTTTGTACCGGTTGCAGATGTGTTTGAACGGGACGTGTCCGACCTGTTATTCCGGGACTTTTTCCACCCGAATGACGCAGGCTATGAACGTATGGCAGAGCGGCTTTTAACCAGTCTGCGCTGGCCGGAAGGAAGTGAGGACTGATGGAAGCAAAGGACGCAAAGGGCGCACCCACATTAACAGTCAGCAATTTGTCGAAGACCATCGGCAAGACACCGATTATCAAAAACATCTCGTTTGACCTCTATCCGGGTGAAGTCTTTGGCTTTCTCGGGCCGAACGGTTCCGGGAAAACGACCACCATCCGGATGATCGTCGGACTGATCCGGCCGACGAAAGGGACAGTCGCCATCAGCGGCTATAATGTGCAAAAACAGTTTGTCAAAGCGATGCGAAATATCGGATCGATCGTGGAGAATCCGGAAATGTATGAGTACCTGAGCGGCTGGGAGAACCTCAAGCAGTTTCAGCGTATGGTCAAAGGCATCACAGAAGAGCGGATGCATGATGTGGTGACACTCGTCGGCATGACGAACCGGATTCACGACCCAGTGGGGACGTATTCCTTGGGCATGCGTCAGCGTCTTGGCATTGCCCAGGCCCTCTTGAACCGGCCGAAGGTGCTGATCCTCGATGAACCGGCGAATGGCCTTGATCCGAAAGGGATCCGGGAAATGCGGGAATTCATCCGCAGGCTCGCAGAAGAAGAGGGCCTCAGTGTACTGGTGTCGTCTCACTTGCTCAGTGAAATTCAGCAGATGTGCGACCGGGTGGCCATCATTTCCAAAGGGGAGGTGCTGGCCGTGGATTCCGTGGCGCATTTGTTGGCGGAACAGGGACGTATCATATGGGAAGTCACTCCGTACGAGCAGGGAAAGCAAATGATTCAAGGGTTTATGCCACTGATTGACCCGAAAACAACTGATCTGCCGGCAGGTCAGGTTGCCGCGGTGGACGACGGAACCGATCTGGCCTCGGTCAACGATGCCCTCGTGAAAGCGGGTGTCCGAGTACACCGGATGGAGCGGCAGCTGCCGGCACTCGAGGATCTCTTCCTGGAATTAACCGGGGGTGAATCCATTGACTGATCTGGTGTATAACGAATGGATCAAACTTGTTCGGAAAAAACGGATGTACGTCGTTGGCCTCATCATCGTGATCTTCGTCGGGATGTTCGCCTATGCCCAGCTGCTGCAGGAACGAACGGCAGAAGAGCGATTCGGCGACATGGCCTGGGAGGAGCAGCTGGAGTCGGAAATCGATTCCTTGGAATCCCGCATGGATCAAATGCAAATGCCTGAAGAGTTTCAGCAAAGCTTCGCCCGTCAGATCGAACAGCAGCGGGTATACCTTGAAGAAGGCATCAATCCGAATGAATCCGGTGCCCCGATGTTTCTGCGGATGTTTATCGATAACTCCGGCGATCTGTTCATTCCGCTTCTGATTGTTGTGGTCACAGCAGACCTTGTATCTTCGGAACGAAGTGCCGGGACCTTCAAGATGCTCCTGACAAGACCGGTGGAACGCTGGCGGGTGCTCCTCAGCAAATGGCTGACCATGGGACTCGCGGTATCTCTGATCGTGCTGTTCATCAGTCTGGCCTCGGTCGTGATCGCAGGCATCATGTTCGGTTTTGGCGGCTGGGATTACCCGATCATCACCCGGTTCAGTCCAGGCGCTGTGGAAGTGATCCCCCAGTGGCAATACATCCTCATGGCAACCGGGCTCACATGGTTTGCAGCCCTCGTTGTCGGATCACTGACTTTTCTTTTGTCTGTGTTACTGAAAAGTACAGCTGCAGTGATGGGGTTCATGCTGGCGGCACTGATCTCCGGGACGATTCTCTCGGTCTTCATCGCCTCTTGGGAAAACGCCAAGTACCTGTTTATGGTAAACCTCAGGCTCACGTCTTACTTAAGCGGTAACGCGCCGCCGGTAGAAGGGATGACCATGCTGTTTTCAATCGGGGTTCTGCTTATCTGGGGAGCGGTTGCAACGGCGATTGCATTCGTTTATTTCAACCGGAAGGATATGTATTGATAACATGTAACGGAGTCGCCCGATCACGCGATACGAAAAACCTTTCCCGTAAGCGTTTTTTTGAAGGTGAACTGATCGGACGACGGAACGAAACATAGAGATAGGCGGAAAAATCAAATCACTCCTGATCACCTGATTGCGTGTTGATGTTGACCTTGCAGGTCAGTCATTCATCTGTTCTTTCATAAAGGTCTCCCGGTCGGTTTCGATGATTTCTGTATCGTCGTTTATGACGTTATAAAAGCGGATCAGGGCTTCATCAAACTCAGGGTCAAGTTCATAATCGAGAACCGCCACTTCGGTTTCCTGTTCGTCCAAGGAAGAGATGTGGCGAAGGAGGAAATAGCTGTCTTGTTCAAACCAGTATTCCACTTCTTCGTCACCGTTTCGGAAGCTGATGTGGTGAGCAGTGTACCCGTTGATGTCTTCCGTTCCTTCATAAGAGGATCTGTGGGTATCGAGGTACTCGAGAATCATCGGTTCCTCTCCGGAAAGGTCTGCTGCGTAGCCGTCCATGCGTTGTTCCTCGATGAGGTGCGCTTCGCTTTCTCCTTCGGTATAATGCAGGGTGCCTTCCCCGTCGTTGATGATATATTCTGTTGGAGAAGGTCCTTCATGTTTCATGATTCGGTGTTCAAATACGCTGTCGTCATCTTCTCTTGGAAAAAGCCAGATTTCTTCTTCAGTGATCACTTCCTGCACTTCTTCTTCACCTGAGCGGGATTTCGTTTGTTGATGGACATAAAGACCTTCGCGTTCTTCCTCTGCTTCGAGGGCACTGTCGATCACGCTGGTCACATTTTCTTCAGGTTCGATTTCTTGCTGATCGTTTTCTTCGTAGTTGTTTTCATTGTCAGGGCCGCTATCGCCATTGTTATTGTCCGTATCCGTAATGTGGTTGTTATCTGCGTCATTACAGGCAAAGAGCAGTAAGGCGGCACCTGTGAATGAGAGTGCTGCGGATTTTATGGCACGCATGCTCATCCTCCTTTAACCAGTCATTGGTATTCACATTCCCAGCATGAAGGCAGCTAAACAGTACAGCTGAAAATCAGGTAAAAAGTCGAAGGACTTCCATAGGTAAAGTGAACTTGTCATACATACATCGTTATTTTGACAGATGGACTGATCTGTCCGTTCTCAAGTAAGCGCTGTCACATTACAATAAGAGGTGTACGATCGGTTTGACAA
This sequence comes from Salisediminibacterium beveridgei, assembly GCF_001721685.1. Lineage (GTDB taxonomy): Bacteria > Bacillota > Bacilli > Bacillales > Salisediminibacteriaceae > Salisediminibacterium > Salisediminibacterium beveridgei. Next base: position 482,245 of record NZ_CP012502.1, read on the forward strand.
AGCCTAAAAAGGAGCGTGAAGTGTTATGAAGAAGATCATCAACAGTCCGGAGCATGTGCTCGATGAAATGCTCGATGGGTTCGCCTATGCGAATGCTCATCTGGTTAAACGGGTCACAGGCACAAGCGTCATTGCCCGGAAGTACAAAAATGACGGCCAGGTCGCCCTTGTCAGCGGCGGTGGAAGTGGTCATGAACCGAGCCATGCCGGATTTGTCGGCAAAGGAATGCTCGCATCGGCTGTATGCGGGGAGGTGTTCACATCACCGACGCCGGATCAGGTGTATGAAGGGATCAAAGCGGCAGACCAGGGCGGCGGCGTGCTTCTGATCATCAAGAATTACACCGGAGACGTGATGAACTTTGAAATGGCCGCGGAACTTGCGGAAGCTGACGGCATTGACGTGGCGCATATTGTGGTCGATGACGATATCGCTGTGGAGGACAGTTCGTTCACGGCAGGAAAGCGCGGCGTTGCCGGCACCGTCATCATGCACAAAATCCTCGGTGCCGCAGCCGAGAGTGGGATGGGGCTTCAAGAGCTGAAGACACTGGGAGAAACATTGGTGGCCAGTATCAAATCCATCGGGGTATCGATTCTCCCGGCCACCGTTCCGGCAGTCGGAAAACCGGGCTTTGAACTGGCAGATGACGAGATGGAGTATGGCGTCGGGATTCACGGGGAACCGGGTTACCGCCGCGAGCCGTTGAAGTCATCGAAAGAAATTGCCGAAGAGCTGGTCATGAAACTGAAGGACGCCTTTGATTGGCAAGAAGGCGACCGCTACGGGGTCCTCGTCAACGGTCTTGGTGCGACCCCGCTCATGGAACAGTTCGTCTTTATGAACGATACGGCGAAGCTTTTGGACCAGGAAGGACTGGACATCGCGTTTAAAAAAGTCGGTTCTTTGATGACGTCGCTCGACATGGCAGGGGTGTCGCTGACACTGGTGAAAGTGGCAGACGAGAAGTGGCTCGACTATTGGCATATGCCGGTGGAGACAACGGACTGGGCGTAATCACGGCTGATGGAAAAAGAGAGCGCCAGACTAAGCTTCAGATGGAGGGCTGATCAATGTTTACAGTGGAGAATACGATTGAACTGTTCCGGAATTTTGCCACGAAGGTGCAAACGGATAAGGCGTGGCTGTCGGATCTGGATACGCCGATCGGCGATGGTGATCACGGGACGAATATGGCCCGGGGGCTGACCGAGGTCACGGCAAAGCTTGACGCAGGTACCTACAAGGATCCGGGGGATGTGTTCAAGGCTGCGGCGATGGCAATGATCGGCAAAACCGGCGGTGCATCGGGCCCATTGTACGGAACGGCATTCATGGAAATGAGTAAAGCCGTCCAGGCGAATCCGGATGACATCACCGGCGCCCTGGAGGCGGGCCTTGCAGGCATTCAAAAGCGGGGGAAGGCAACGGCGGGAGAGAAGACGATGGTAGACGTCTGGGTTCCGGTGATCGAATCGGTCAAAGCCGGCGGTCTCAACGCGGAACACGTGGACGCGTATGTGGAAAAAACGAAGCCGATGAAAGCGACGAAAGGACGCGCATCTTATCTGGGTGAGCGTTCGATCGGCCATCTGGACCCGGGATCGGCTTCCAGCGGCTTGTTTTTCAAAGCGCTTCTTGAGGGAGGAGCGTTATCATGACAAAATCTTATGGGGTCTTTATCGCCTCGCACTCAGCCTCTTTGGCTGAAGGGGTGGCAGAGCTGTTAAAGGGGTCGGCACCGGACGTGCCGATCACCTTTACCGGCGGGAATGATGACGGGGAGCTCGGGGCAAGCTTTGAGAAGATCGAAGCAGCACTTACTGCCAACAGTGCCGTTGAAGTGTTTGCCTTTTACGATCTGGGCAGCGCGAAGATGACTTTGGAGATGGTGATGGAAATGGCGGAAAAACCGGTTCATCTGATGGATGCGGCGCTGGTTGAAGGGGCCTATACGGCGGCTGCACTTGCCCAGGGCGGTGCATCCTTTGAGGCAATCCGTGAACAATTGGAATCGCTGATGGTGAAACGGAAATAACCGCTGGCGGTCCGAGTGGGGCATGGCGCCCCGCTTCGGGCCTTTTGATCCACCGGCCGGATAGACGGTTAACTGAAGGAGAAGATGGCTGATGACCCATTCCCTGATCACGAAGAAGATCATTGCCCGCTCACTGAAGGATTTGATGGAACAAAAAGCATTCGCAAAAATTTCTGTCCGTGATATTATGGCATGCGCGGATCTCAGGCGTCAGACGTTTTACTATCATTTTCAGGATAAGTATGAGCTGTTAACGTGGATTTACGAAGACGAGACCCGGGAGAACAGCATCGATTTTTTTCAGTATGATGATCCGGAGCGGATTTTTGATCACCTGCTCCATTACGTGTATGACAACCGGACGTTTTATGAGAAAGCGATCCAGGTTCATGAACAGAACGGTTTTTTTCAGGCATTGACCAGTCACATGGAGGCCCTGTACCGCACTCTGATCAGTGAGTGGGCCAAACAGGATGGCTTTCGCATGGAGAACGACCAGGTGGATTTACTGGTCCGGTTTTACAGCCGCGGCTTCACCGGTGTTGTGGAGAACTGGCTTATTGGAGGATGCCGCGAGGATCCGGTGGTGATCGCAAAAGAATTGAATGATGTGGTACATATTGGATTGCGGACGCAGCTGAGTCAAAAGAGCGGGGAAACCATGTCGGGTGATAGAGGTGAGAGTACATGAAACATCTGATAAACGATCCGGCACAGGCGGTGCGTGAGATGCTGCAGGGGTTTGCCATTGCCAATGAGGCGACGGTGGAACTGCTTATAGAGCAGCAGGCGATTGTCCGCCGGACCATATCAAAGGATCACGTCGCGCTGATCAGTGGCGGAGGCAGCGGCCATGAACCGGGACACTTCGGTTATGTCAATGAGAACCTGTTGACTGCAGCGGTGCACGGACCGGTCTTCGTTCCGCCGTCGAAGACGCAGGTGCTTGAGACGATCCGCCATGTGGACCGGGGGCAGGGGATTCTGGTGATTGTCAAAAATTTTACCGCGGACCTGGATGCCTTTCTACCGGCAGTGATCCAGGCAAAAACCGAGGGGATCGCCGTCACACATGTAATTGTTGATGATGACGTGTCGGTTGCCAACGATGACAGCTTTGAACGGAGAAGACGAGGTGTGGCGGGGACCGTGCTGGTTCACCGGATCCTCGGGAAGGCTGCTTCTGAAGGCCAATCGCTGAAGGAACTGAAAGCCTTAGGCGAACGCCTGATTCAGTCGATGTCGACGTTGGGCGTGGCGCTGACCCCGGCGTCGGTTCCGGGACAGGACGCTCCTTTGTTTGAGCTTCACGACGAAGAGGTCTATTTCGGGGTGGGCATACACGGGGAAGCGGGGTACCGAAAAGCACCGATGCAGGACTCAGAGCGGATCGCCGTCGAACTGGTGAACAAGCTGAAGAGTCGGTACCGCTGGAAAAAAAGAGACCGGTATGTGGTATTGGTAAACGGCCTCGGGGGCACGACGCTGATGGAACAGTATATCTTCACAAACGACGTCCGCCAGCTTCTGCAGCTCGAAGGTCTGGAGGTCAGTTGGGCCGGGACAGGCAACTGGCTGACGTCTTTGAATATGAGGGGGATTTCCCTGACGATGATGAAAGTGGAAGATCACGAGTGGCTCCGCCTGCTAGGTATTGCATCCTGCTGATTGAAAAAGCATGCCGCATATTACGGCATGCTTTCGTCATGTTTCATAGGAAAGTAGAAGTGTAACGAAGGCTTTCGCCATCACTATGGCGATAAGCCAAGTTTTCTTTATTCAAAGCTGTTATTTCGCGGAAAGGCCACCGTCAATCCGGTACTGAGAACCGGTGATAAACCTCGACTCGTCGGAAGCCAGGAAGAGGACGAGGTCGGCAATGTCACGATTGATGGCGTAGCGTTTCATCGGGATGCCTTCTTCCTGGGCCTTCTTTACCTCTTCCCCATGACCAGGCGAAAAGCCTTCCTCGAGCGAACGCATCATCCGGTTATCCACCGGAGACGGGTGGATGGAATTGACGCGGACCTTGTAATCGGCAGCTTCAAGCGCGGCTGTTTTCGTTGCACCAATGACGGCGTGCTTACTGGTCACATACGGCAATACCCCCGCAGCACCGATAAATCCGGCAACAGAGGAGTTGTTGATGATGCTCCCGCTCTGCTGTTTTTGCATCACAGGGAGAACGTGCTTCATCCCGAGAAAGACGCCTTTGACGTTGACGTCCATGACGAGATCATACTCCTCTTCGGTCTGTTCTGTCAGCGGCTTGACTTTTCCTTCTGTACCGGCATTGTTAAAAAAGATGTCGATGGTGCCAAAACGCTCCACGGTCTGATCCACAAAGGCTTTGACCTCGTCTTCGTGACGCACATCGGCTTTTACGGTCAATACATCACCATGTCCACTGAGCGCCTGTTTGGCTTCATTCAAGGCTTCTTCGTCGATGTCGACTAACGAAACCTTCGCACCGTGTTCAAGAAATAGCAGCGCGGTCTCTTTGCCAATGCCACCTGTTCCCCCGGTGATGACGGCAACTTTCCCTTCCAGACGTTTTGTCATACTGAATTCCTCCCCTTTGGAATCTATAAAAGTAATAAAATCCCTGTAAATCTCATTCCCGTCCCTCTCATTTTGTAAACGCTTACATGATGAGGTTTGTTTCTTTCGGTTCAAATCCGGGAACAGGTTCAGTTGTGAATGATAATCGACAAGGAGGCGGGCGCCATGATTTTTGCAAAAGAGGCATTCGAAACGAAACATGTGCTGATTACCGGAGCAACAGGCGGTATTGGTGAAGCTGTGGCAGTTGCCGCAGCAGAACATGGAATGAAAGTAACCCTCACAGGACGGAATCCTGACAAACTCAAGGCAGTGACTGAAACGGTCCGGGCACACGGAGGAAGCAAGGCATCTGTACAAGCGGTCCGGGGAGATCTGACCGTGAAGGAGGACCGTTCACGTATGCTCGATGAGGCGATGGAAGCCCACGGACCGCTGCATCACCTGGTGAATAATGCGGGCATTGCCAAAGGCGCGGTGATGGAGGACCTCACCGAAGAAGACCTGCGAGACGTCATGGAACTGAACTTCACATCAACGGTGCTGTTCACCCAGGAGGTTTATCACCGGATGACGAAGGCGAATTCCGGTGAGACGATCGTCAATGTGGCCTCCCTTTCAGGTCTAAGGGGAACGTACGGCGCAACGGCATACTGCGGTTCGAAATTTGCTTTGATCGGCTTCACGCAGTCTTTTGCTTATGAAGCGATTGAACACGGGATTCGTGTCAATGCGGTCTGCCCTGGATTTGTGGAAACGGACATGGCCAGGTCGATCATTCAAAGGAAAGCTGAACGTAAGGGGAGGACGTATGAAGAAGAGTACAAGACGACGATGGATTCATTACCCTCCAAGCGCATCACGCAGCCGGATGAAGTGGCGAACAGCATTCTCTACCTCATGAGCCCGGCCGCGGGAAACATCATCGGGGAGTCTATGAAAATTTCAGGTGGAGCCGTGATGCACGGATGAATAGTCCCGCCACATCATTTCGAACGAAATTTGAAGTGGGGGGTTCCGGGTATCGACTTTCAAGATGACGATTAACCGCTAGTGGAGTTGACACAGTGGTGTGCTAAAAACACCCAAATCCGCTAACCCTTTGGTCTTGCCTTTGGGATTACTTTTTTATTGTAAAATGACAGAGAAGCCGGAATGATCGATTCCGGCTTTTTTCGATCGCCAAAACCGTACAGGCCTCAAAATATGGTATGATGGAGTATGACTTTTTAACGGATGAAACGGGTGAATGCCAGCATGTTGACAATGGATGAAATCAAAAAAGCGTACTCCAAAAAGTTCTTTGACCGGGGTTTACTCTATGCCAGAGAAGGCCATGTGAAAGAGCTGCACTGGAATGAGAAAAAACAGCGGGTCACAGCGAAAGTCTATGGCTCGCGCCCCTATAAAATCACCATCAGTTTCCCGGATGTCAAGGCGATCAGTGACGACTGCACGTGTCCGGCATTTGAAACGTACGGGGAATGTAAGCATATTACGGCGGTGCTGATTGAACTCGCCAATCGCTCAAAGCAGGACCGGCCGGTGGAGGACCATATCACAAGCCTGTTTCGCACGATGTTTACCGAAGACCGGTGGGACGAGGCGTCGACCGCTTCGAACGTGCCCAAAAAGAATACCGATGCCGGACAGCGGCTGGTGGAGGAATTCGCCGGCATGATTCATCCTGCACCCTCTTTTACCGGGGTGCCCTTCGGGGAAGAAAAAACGACACTCGACGTGGAATCGGCCGTCCTCTTTATGCCCAATCCGGATGGCATCTTTTTCAGTTTGGCCGTGGAATTGAAAGTCGGCGAGGACAGGCTTTTCAGAGTGAAGGACATCAGGGAATTCCTTGATGCCGTGAAAAAAGGCCATGACCTCTATTTCACCAAAAGCTTCAGCTATGAGCCGGAGCACCACCAGTTCACGGAACAAGATCAAGAGCTCTTGGATGTACTTCATATCATTTATGAGAATGAACAATTTTACGATGCGACCCATATGTATGATGCGTTGAAAAAACGACTGCACATCCCCCTGGCCTATTCCGAAGACCTTCTGCACATCGCTGCTTCGAAAGGCAGCATGGCAATCGACAGCAACGGACGCGATATCGGGGAACTGCGTTTTATCCAGGAGGAGTTGCCGTTTACGTTTTCTGTGACCCGTGATGAAGACATCTTGACGTTACACGTCGCGTCGGTCTCTGATGCGATGCTGCTTGAAGAAGCCCCGCTGCTTGCAGACAAGGAAAAGCTCTATCCGATCAATGACCGTCAAAGAACCATTTTTCAGTTGATTCGCACCCAGTTGAAAAAGCTCAAAACAAAGCAGTCAGACCCAGATGCCATCTATTTTTCAAGAGACGATGAGGAAGCGTTTTTCACGCATCTGTTGCCCAAGCTTGAATTGATCGGTCCGGTCAGTCTCTCGGATGATGCGTTGGAACATGTGAATTACCAGCCCTTTTCCGGTAAAGTTACGCTTGATTTGACTGATGAATACCGGCTCACAGCCGATGTGGCCTATCACTACGGCGACCAGGTAATCAGGCCTTTTGGCGAAGTGCCTTTCCGTCAGCCTGTAAAACCGGACGCAAACAAACTCGTCAGGGACACGGAACACGAGCAGCGGATCATGGCGGTCATTGAGCAGGCGGACTTTCATTATAACGGGCACGAGCTCTACCTCATAGAGGAGGAACAGCAATACCGCTTCCTGTTTGAACTGTTGCCTTATCTTGCCCGTGAGGCGGATGTGTATTACTCCGAGTCTTTGAAGAACATTCTCGCAGCAGAAGCGCCGGCACCGGTCGTTGAACTGAACTACCAGGAATCCGGTAATTACCTCGAGGCGGGCTTTGATATGCCGGGGGTATCCAAAGACCAGCTGCAGGCATTGCTCGGAGCGATTGTTGAGAAGAAGCGCTTCTTCAGGCTGTCATCCGGCGAAGTCATTCCCTTGAGACAGGATCATTTCAGCCAGGTGGAACAACTGGTCACCGGTCTTGGATTGAATCCCGATGAGATGGTTGACGGGAAGGTAAAGCTGCCTGGCTACCGGAGCCTCGAAGCGGAGGAAATCCTTCGAAAAGAAGGCAAGACCCGCTACTCCCGTGCGTTCAAAGAACTCCTTGAAGCGATCCGTCACCCTGAAAGCGGCGATACACCGTTGCCGGAGGGCTTGACTGCGGATCTCAGGCAGTATCAGGTCACCGGTTTTCAGTGGCTTACGTCGCTCTCGTCATACGGGTTCGGCGGCGTACTGGCCGATGACATGGGACTGGGGAAGACCTTGCAGGCGATCGCCTATCTGCTTCATGAAAAAACAAAAGCCGAAAAGGCAGGAGTCGATCCGGGACAGGCGCTGGTCATTTCGCCGGCGTCACTGACGCATAACTGGAAAAACGAGCTGGAGAAATTCGCCCCGACGTTACGAGCGCATGTGATTGATGGTGCGAAGGCGGAGCGGATTGCAGCGTTTCGGGAAGCTGTGGATGCGGATGTTGTGATCACGTCCTATCCGAAAGCGAGGCAGGACGACGCAGAACTGACGAAACGCCGGTACACAACGCTCATTCTCGATGAGTCACAGGCGATCAAGAATCCGGCGACGAAAATTGCAAAAACCGTGAAGACGATTCCGGCAAACCGGCGCTTTGCCCTGAGCGGAACCCCGGTTGAGAATTCCCTCGACGAACTCTGGGCGGTATTCGATGCGGTCATGCCTGGTCTCTTCCCTGGGAAAAAGGCATTCAGACAGCTCAGTGATGAGGCGATTTCCCGCATCAGCCGGCCGTTTATTTTGCGCCGGTTAAAGCAGGATGTGCTGACGGAGCTGCCGGATAAAATTGAAAGTGTTCAGTATTCGGAATTAACCGATGATCAAAAATCCTTGTATCTGGCGTATCTGGAACGGATTCAGGGCGAAGCGTCCCAAGCGATTCAGTCGGACGGCTTCCAGCAGAGCCGGATGAAAATTCTTGCCGGCTTGACCCGGCTCAGGCAGCTTTGTTGCCATCCTTCTTTGTTCATTGAGGATTACGAAGGGGAATCCGGGAAGCTGAATGATCTGTTGGAGCTCGTCGCGAATGCGGTGGAGAACGGACGCAGACTCCTGATCTTCTCGCAGTTCTCATCGATGCTGACGATGATGAAAGAGGTGCTTGAACAAGCCGGCTACGACCTGTTTTATCTCGATGGCCAAACGCCTGGAAAAGCGCGGGTCGAGATGGCGGAGCGTTTTAATCAGGGAGAAAAAGAACTGTTTTTGATCTCGCTGAAGGCAGGAGGAACCGGATTGAACCTGCCTGGTGCAGACCTGGTTGTCTTATACGATCTCTGGTGGAACCCGGCGGTTGAAGAACAGGCCGCCGGGCGAGCGCACCGGATGGGGCAGAAGAAGGTCGTCCAGGTGATCCGGATGGTTTCACAGGGAACGATTGAAGAGAAGATTCACGAACTCCAAAAGCGGAAAAAGGAACTCATCGATACGGTGATCCAGCCTGGTGAGTCGTCGATTTCCTCGCTGACAGAAGACGATATCCGGGAGTTATTGAGTTTTTAGAGCAGAAAGTGGCTGATGGGGATGGCGAAGAAGCTGGCATATGTGCTGATACCGATGATGTTTCTGCTGTATCTGCTGACGGTGTTTTTACCGGAGGCGGGTGTTGTTCAAGGTGCATTGATTGCGATGACGATTCTCTTTTACGGCATCTGTCTGAAGGATGCCGGACGGACGGAGCTGATACTGAACTTCGTGTTCTTGACAGGGGGTGTCAGCCTTCTCGTGGCTTCGGGGTACCCGTTCAGCGCGTCGCTTCCCGGGGCGACGACGATGGTGGATCTCGTGATGTTCATCTTGTTTGTGCCCCTGATCTCGTCCCCCATCAAGAAGTATTTACCAGTGGTTCAAGATGTGTTGACGCGTTTGAAGCAGAAACTGTCCCCACTCACGGTATCCGAATATTTCACGTTCATCATGAGTCTGATGATCAATCTGTCGAGTGTGCCGCTGAATACACGGATCTTCCGGGCAGATTTACCGGAATCGGCGTATCCGCGGCTGATCGCCTTGCAAAACCGGGCATTTGCCCTGGCGATTCTCGTGACGCCTGTGGGTGCAGCAATTACGCTCACCGTGAGCTATACAGGGGTGAGCTACCTTCAGCTCGTGCCGGTACAGCTGATGGTGGTGGCCGGTGCCATGATTCTCTCGAGGGTGATGGTCAAGCGTGACGTCCTTTACGAAACAACGGAGGAAGAAGCACATCGGCCCGTTTACAAACGGGAACTGCTGGCGATCTTTTTGCCTTTCCTGTTGTTTCTGGCAGTACTGACAGTCATGGAGATGCAGTCGGTCTATGGCATGATGGATATTATTCTCATGGTCGTCGTGCCCTACTCACTGGTGTGGAGCATGGTCACGCGTCAACTGGGGCAGTGGCAGACTGACGCCATGGACCAGGTGAAGAGTGTGACGAAGTTTTTCCGGCAGTTCTCCGTGATTCTGATGGCGGGCTGGTTCATTGCGTCACTGAATCTCTATTTGGAAACCAGCGATGTGCTGGACACGTTGGCAGCCGTGACGCAGATGCTTCCTTTGGCGGTTCTGATGGTGCTGATTCTGTCTCTCATGGTCGGCGCATCCCTCATCGGGATCCATCAGTTTGTCGTGCTCGTCTTGCTCCTTGAGGTGTTCACCAGCATGGAACCGTTTATGCCGATGCCTTTATTGGGGAGTATCCTCATGCTCGGTATGGTATCCGGGATGCTGTTAAGCCCTTACAGCGGGTTGAACCTGATGGTGCAGTCGACATTCCCGGGCTACACGTCCGCCGGAGTGGCCAGGCTGCAGTGGCGTTTTATGGCCATCCTGCTTGGCGGCATTGTACTCGTGTACGCACTATTGAGCGGGCTGATCTAAGTACATAGCAAGTGTGGAAAGGGGGGAGATCTCTATGGCGGAGACAATCGTATTGATCACCGGATCAAAAGAAACGAAAGAAACCTTGGCGGAGCAACTCGAAGAGCTGGTCGGGGATTTTGTGACGGTGAAAAGCTATGCGGTGGAAGAGGATTATATTCCGCTCATTGAAGGCGAGCTCGTCATTTTTTCTTCCCGGATTGTTTCGGAGGAAGCGGCTACGAGCATCGGGACGAGCTGCTCTGTCCTTGTCGCATCCCGGGTGGTGAATTTCCATGCCCTGGACGCGTTGTTTGATCTGCCTCACGGGACTGAGATTCTGTATGTCAACGATTTGAAAGAGACCGTCCATGAAGCGATTCATTCCCTCAAAGAAATTGGTGTGGATCATCTGCACTTCTATCCCTATTACCCGGGGAAGCGCTCGGTGAAGACGATTCCGCTCGCCGTGACACCGGGTGAAGTGGAGAAGGTGCCGGAATTCGTGGAGCGGATCATTAACATCAAACCCCGGCTGATCGATATGGCGACGATGATCGATATTCTGAACCGCCTTGATCTCCTCGAAGCGAAACACCGCGACGTGTCGGTCCGTTATTTGCAGCGGATGATCCATCTGAACCGGCGGATTGCGCTGATGTCCCAGGAATCAAAGCGCATGGCGGAACATTTGCAGGAAGTTGTCAACGGGGTGCATGACGGCATACTGGCAGTGAATGCTGACGGTGTCGTCACGGTATTTAACGGCATACTTGAACAGATTCTTCAGGTGGATGGCCGCCGGGCAATCGGCCGGTCGTTGACAGACATTATCCTGGACCCGGAGCTCCAGGCCTTCGTTCAAGGAACGAAGGGGGATCAGCCGGCGAGCCGTTTTTTCACCGTGGAAGAGACGGATGTGATGGTGCATGCGATGCATATCGATGTCAATGATACGACCGTTGTGACCTTCAAAAACGTTGGTGAGGCCCTCGAAATCGAAAGAAGACGGCAGCGGGATTTGAAGAAAAAAGGGCATTATGCGAAGTTTACATTTCAGGATATCGTCGGGAAGCATCCGGCACTTCTTGAAACGAAATCAATTGCTAAAAAGCTTGCGAAGAGTGATTTAACCATTCTGATTCAAGGTGAGAGCGGCACGGGGAAAGAGCTGTTTGCCAGTTCCATGCATCACGAGTCCCCAAGGAAGGATGGGCCTTTTCTGGCGGTGAATTTCAGTGCGCTGCCGGAAGATCTCGTGGAGAGTGAACTGTTCGGCTATGATGAAGGGGCCTTCACAGGTGCCCGTAAAGGCGGCAAGAAAGGCTTGTTCGAACAAGCCGACGGCGGCACGATTTTCCTCGATGAGATCGGCGACATCAGCCTCAAAGTCCAGGCCCGGCTTTTGCGGGTTCTGCAGGAGAAGGAGCTGCTCCGGGTTGGCGGTGCAGAAATTATTCCCGTGGATGTCAGGGTGATTGCGGCGACCAACAAGGATCTCTTGAAATTGATGGATGAGAAGATGTTCCGGGAAGATCTTTATCACCGCTTGAAGGTATTGTTTCTGCATTTGCCGGAGCTTCGTAACCGGAAGGAAGATCTTGCGGAGCTGGTGCAGTATTTCATCCACCAGTCCGGACGCGGTGATAGGCAGATTCCCGATGAGGTGATTCACAAGCTCGCGGGCTATGACTGGTTCGGGAATATCCGCGAACTGAAGAATACGATCGATTACATGCTGACAGTTGCCGATGGCAACAGCCTGACCCTTCAGGATATTCCGAATGAATCGTTCTTCGTTCGACCGAAAACAGAAGCGAATGCATCGGTGGCGCCGGCCTATCAGAATGGACCGGCTAGAAGCGGGGCAGAAGCAGTACCTGGTCTCGCATCCGAATCCTTCGTGGAAGAAAAAGAACTGATGCTGTTGCTTGAAGTGACGGCCGTTTTGCAGGACGCTGGGAAAACTGCCAGCCGTAAAGCGATCCGGGAGCAACTTCGTCAATTGGGGGAAGCGGACCTCACCGAACAGCAGATCCGATACCGGATGAACCTGCTTCAGGAACGGGGACTTCTGACGGTCTTCCGGGGAAGAATCGGAGCCAAGCTCAACGCGGAAGGCTACCGCTGGCTAGACGAAATCATTAACTAGATGTTCGGCCCACCGGGAAACCTCCGGTGGGCCGTTTTGGTGGTTGGGGTGAGGCATATCAGATTCAAATGCGATCCGTTTTCTGAGGGCGGGCAGTTGGAGAAGCGGCGCCGCTGTGAAGTGCGCGCCGGGGGCATGGGAAGGGCAGTTGGAGAAGCAGCGCCGTCATGAAGTGCGCGCCGCAGGCAAGGGAAGGGCAGTTGAAGAAACGGCGCCGTCATGAAGTGCGTACTCAAGATGACACATCAGACTGAAGGAAAGGCCCGGGACGCGTCGTCCCGGGCCTTTCCTTCATATAAGTATCTGATCTAAACTTGTTCGAACGTGCCGCACATCGTGCGCACGCCTTCTTGCATGAGCCATTTCCCTTTTGCCATGACGCCGCTTAGGCTGAGATCATCGGCGTTAAAGACGAGGAGATCGGCGTCGTAATCAGCTGCGACGTGACCTTTGTCCTTCAGTTTCATCACACGTGCAGGGTTGGCGGTGGCGACCCGTAAAGCATCTTCAAGGGGGACGTTTTCTGTCAGATGGGCGTCGCGTACATCGTCCAACAGGCTGGTGATCTTCCCGACCCCGAGACCGACGAAATTCCGGTCCTGATCGAATTTGGGCAGACTGCCCTGTGCGTCGGACGTGAAGGTGATCTGTGAGGCAGATACACCGTGTTCCAATGCCCGTTTCAGGCAGCGGCTGCTTCTCAGATCCGGCTGATCACTGTCGATGCTGCTTGTGGTGAAGTCAATGACGCCACCGGCATTCGCGTAGCTGAATCCTTTCTCGAGAAGGGCTTCGGTGCGGTTGATATGGGTCGGCCAGAATTGGCTTCGGGGCACGTCTGTCTCATTTACGACCTGTTCGATCAATGAGAGTTTGCTGTCTCCGTCGCCGACGTGGATGTTCACGACGCCGCCCTTGCCGGATAGCAGGCCACCGATCCTGGATTCGCTGGCGAGCCTTGCCAGTTCGTGCGCGGTGGGCTGGGAGGAGCGGTGGTCGGCGATGGCAACTTCACCGGTGCCGATGATTTCCTGAACGAGCATGATGTCGTCTTGGATACTGCCGGTCAACGTTCGGACGGGTACATGATAGTTCCCGCTCTGACAGTAACAAGTGATGCCTTCTTCCGTCAGCCCTTTCGCTTTGGCGACGAGGCTGGTCATCGTTCGGGATGTGCCGTCTGTGCCGATAACACCCACAACAGTGGTAACCCCGGCATCGATGCACTCAGAAAGCATCAGTTCAGGGGTACGTGTGTGGAAACTTCCTTCGCCGCCGCCGCCGGTAATGTGGACATGCCCGTCAATCAGACCCGGGGCAATGATCTGGCCTGTGGCATCAACTACTTCGAGGAGATCGTCGTCCGCGCTCAGTCGAATGTCCTTTGCGACTTTCAGGATTTTACCACCGGCTACGAGGACATCTTGCTGGCCTGCGTAGTCGGGATTGTAAACAGTACCGTTTCGAAACAGGATCACGATGGTTCACCTCCATTGGAATCGTCGTACAGATGACAGGCGACCTGGTGATCGTCGTCAATGGTCAACAGGGACGGCCGTTCGTCGTAGCAGCGGTCAAACACCTTCGGGCACCGGCCTGCAAAGGCGCAGCCTTTCGGTGGATTGACCGGTGAGGGGACATCGCCTTCTAAAATAATCCGCTCTTTCTTATCCCTGGGATTGGAAATCGGGATCGCCGAGAGCAGTGTCTGTGTATAGGGGTGCTTCGGATTGTTGAACATCTTCTCCGTGTCACCGATTTCCGCCATCCGTCCAAGGTACATCACAGCGAGACGGTTCGTCAGGTGACGCACGACGCTCAGGTCATGGGAGATAAACAGATACGTCAAATTGAATTCACTTTGCAAATCCTTCAGCAAATTCAAGATCTGCGCCTGGATGGAGACGTCGAGTGCCGCGACAGGTTCGTCTGCGATGATCAGTTTCGGATTGAGAATCAGTGCCCTTGCAATCCCGATCCGTTGCCGTTGTCCCCCGGAAAACTCATGGGCATACCGGTAGGCGTAGTTGCGATTGAGCCCAACCACATCAAGCATCTTATTGATTTTCTCGATGCGTTCCTTCCGGTCACGAATCCCGTGGGCTTTCAATGGTTCTGCTAGAATATCCTCGACGGTAAGACGTGGGTTCAAAGAAGCATACGGATCCTGAAAGACCATTTGCATGTCTTTACGCTTTTCCCGGAGCTCACCGCGCTTCAAACCGGCAAGATTTTCACCCTGAAACAGCACATTGCCTTCTGTGGGCGGGATCAGTTGGGCGATTCCGCGGCCGGTGGTACTCTTCCCGCAGCCTGATTCCCCGACAAGTCCTAAGGTCTCACCTTCCTGTATGGAAAAGGAGATACCGTCGACAGCCTTGACTTTGGTGATTTCTTTTTTGATAAAACCACGCTTTTTCTCAAAAAAGATCTTTAAATCCTGGACGTCGAGTAAAGGTTCATCATGCTTTTCGGCCATGGCGCAACGCCTCCTTTTCCTCGGTATAGAGCCAGCAGCGGCACTGATGACCTTCTTTGATCGGCAAAAGCTCCGGGTTTTCAATCTCACAGCGGTCAAACGCTTCGGAACAGCGGTCCCGAAAGCGGCAACCCTGTTCGATGGTGCCCGGTTGAGGGACCTGGCCCGGAATGGCTTCAAGACGTTCAATTTTCTCCGTTACATTCGGGATGGAACTGAGCAGCCCTTTTGTGTAAGGATGTTTTGGATCGTTAAACAACGTATCCACATCCGTCGATTCCACAACCTGTCCGGCGTACATGACGACAACGCGGTCGCACATTTCGGCGACAACGCCCAGGTCATGGGTGATGAACATGATCGCTGTATTGGTGCGTTCTTTCAGGTCCTGCATCAGATCGAGAATCTGCGCCTGAATCGTCACATCGAGTGCGGTGGTCGGTTCATCGGCAATGAGGAGCTGTGGCTGGCAGGCGAGGCCAATCGCGATCATGACCCGCTGGCGCATACCTCCGGAAAGTTCGAAGGGGTAGCTGGAATAGATTTTTTCCGCACGGGGGATGCCGACCATTTTCAGCATTTCCACGGATCGCTTTCTCGCTTGCTCCTTTGAAAGTTTGTTATGCAAAAGCAGCACTTCATCGATCTGACGCCCAATGGTAAACACCGGGTTCAGTGACGTCATCGGCTCCTGGAAGATCATCGAAATCGTATTGCCGCGGATGGTGCGCATTTTTTTGTCAGAATAAGAAAGCAGGTCTTCCCCTTCAAAGAGGATTTCCCCTTTGGCAATTTTGCCGGGCGGGGATGGAATGAGGCGCATGATGGAAAGGGATGTGACACTCTTCCCGCAGCCTGATTCTCCTACGATGCCGAGCGTTTCCCCGGCATTAATATGAAACGAAACCCCTTCGACGACGGCCGTATCTTTGCCCTCATTCGAGAAGGTGACTTCGAGGTCTTTGATGTGTAATAACGGTTCGGTCATGGAGATCACTCCTTCAGCTTCGGATCGAGGGCATCCCGAAGGCCGTCGCCGAATATATTAAAGCTCAGTACGGTAATCACAATGGCGAGACCCGGGAAGAATGTCGCGTGAAAAATCGTACTGGAGTTGTCTTTGGCAGCGCTCAGCATCGATCCCCATTCCGGTGCGGTGATGTCACCGCCGAGGCCGAGGAAGCTGAGTGCAGCACCGATCAAAATAGCCACCCCGATCCGCATTGTCAAGTACACCATCACGACGGAAAGGGTACCCGGGAAGATGTGCCTGAATATAATCACACGGTTCGGCACACCGATGGACCTGGCCGCCTCCACGTAGGTCATCTCTTTGAGTGATAGCGTGGAACCCCTGACAATCCGGACAAAGACAGGGATCGTGAAGACGGCAACGGCGATGATGATATTGGTAATCCCGGCGCCTAAGAACGCGATCACGGCAATGGCCAGGAGAATCCCGGGAAAGGCAAGGAGGATATCTGTCATCCGGGTAATCAGGCTGTCAATCCAGCCGCCGTAAAAACCGGCAACGAGGCCGAGAACAGTGCCGACAACGGTGCCGATCGCCACGGAGACGAAACCGATCAGAAGTGTCTCCTGCGTACCATAAATGACCCGGCTGAAAATGTCACGGTTCTGGTGATCGGTCCCGAAATAATGAAGTGTGGAAGGCTCCTGATGCTTATATGCATCCACCAGATAGACTTCGCTGTTCTCCATGGTCAGTTGCGTCAGCATCGGTTCAGGATCGGCGTCGCCGACTTGAAACTGCACCGCCGCAGATACATCTCCGGCCACGAGCTGCACGATGCCTTCGCCGGCTTCTTCGAATGTCACCAGGCCAGACTCATCGACGGACAGAACGTCTTCGGTGAGGCTGACAAAGCGAAACGGCTGCTCGTCATCCTGATCGAGACTGCCCGTCTGAAAACCGCTGTCGTCTTCCTCTTCGTCGGCGTCAAACGCTTCGTTCACAAAAGTGCGGAGTTCTTCCATATCAGTGATCTCTGAGCCGTCTGTGAACGTTGCTGAAACACGGATCTGAGCTGACTCACCTGGAGAGACCCGGGTGTCGTCTGTCTCGAGTACAATCGATGACAATGCTGGTGACTCGTCCACGTCAGACTCGCCTTCGACAAGTACTTTGGCGGCGGAGCGGACAGGGCCGCTTTCTGCAAAGACACGGGTGTCACCGTTCGTGTTCGCAGTGACCTGGATGCCTGATTGGGTGCGCCTCACGGCAGCGACCCGGCGTTCTTCCGTATCTGCAGTGAGTTCAGTCAGTTCATTTTCCGATTGGGTCTCTCCGTCACTGAATGTACCGGTGATCGAGAGCCTTTGGCTGGTGATATTCTGGATATCGATCCCCATTTCGGGGTACTGTGCGGTGACAGGCCGGTGCGGATCATACGGTGAAAGGTGTGAACCGAAGACCCCGATAAGCATGATGAATACGACAATGCAAAAGGCAAATACTGCAAGCCGCTGTTTTAAGAATTTCCGTAAAAAGATGCGTGTGGGTGAGTTCTTTTTCTGACCGTCCATCAAGTCACCCTCCTTTGTGTGTAAGTAATCGGTGATCAGTCATGACGGATCTGCGGATCAAGAAATCCGTAGCTGATGTCGACGAGCAGATTGATCACGAGGAACTGAAAAGAAAACAGTAAGATCAAGGCCTGAACAACCGGATAGTCCCGGGTGAGTATGCCGTCGATCAAATAGGAGCCGAGTCCCGGCCAGGCAAAGACCTGTTCAACCACGACCGCTCCGCCGATGAGAAAGCCGAATTGCAGTCCGGCCATGGTGACAACCGGAATCAAGGCGTTTCTCAGGACATGACTCCAGATGACGACGCGTTCCTTCTGTCCTTTGGCTCTGGCGGTGCGGACAAAATCTTCCCGGAGCACTTCCAGGACACTCGAGCGGGTAAACCGCACGATCGTGGCTGCGACCCCGAATCCGAGCGTTAACGAAGGCAGAATAATGTGCTGCCAGGAGCCGCTTCCGCTCGTTGGGAACCAGCCCAGTTGAACGGCGAAAACCTGCATCATCATCAAGCCGAACCAGAATTCGGGAATACTGAGGGCGGTGATGGTTGAAATCATCCCGACCCGGTCCAGAAGAGAATTCCGTTTCGTTGCAGAGATAATGCCGACGGTCACGCCGATCAGGATGGCCCAGAACATGCTGAGCATGGTCAGTCCGAAAGTATACCCGAAACGGCGAATGACTTCGTCGGATACGTCAGAACGTGTCCGGTAGGATTGACCGAAGTCCTGATGAACGACGATGTCCACCATATAGCGGCCGTACTGAACGACCATCGGATCATTGAAGCCCTCCCGTTCACGCATCGATTCATAGGTCGACTGATCGATTTCGGCTCCGTACATAATCCGGATCGGATCGCCAGGTGTGAGATGCACAAACAGGAATGCAATGATCGTGACAATTAAGAGGATGGGAATCATTCCAAGTACACGGCGTAAAACAAATTGCAGCATGATCACGCCTCCTTTCTCTGTAAACACGTTTCACTGGAAGTATGTATGAAGCACAGGCCCCAAGGGGGAGGGGCCTGCTTCAATTAAGCAATCGGTACAATTACCGGAATTCGGCGAGGTTCATTTGCACCGCACCGGAAGGCAGGATATAGATGCCGTTGAGATCTTCCGATTTGGCGATGATCGCATCAGGGACATGCAGGAAGACCCACGGTGCATCCTGGTAAATTTTCTCCTGGATGTCTGCATAAATCGAGAGGGCCTCGTCTTCATCCGGTGTACTGATGGCGTCGTCAAACATGGTGTCGAGTTCTTCATTGATATAGAAGCCGGAGTTATTAAAGTTTGGCGGAACACGATCAGAAGCAAAGTTCGGTCGTAAGCCGTAATCCGCTTCACCGGTTCCTGGTGACCAGCGGCCGATCCAGAGATCCGTTCCTTCACCTTCGTCGAGCATATCGAAGAGGGTACCGGATTCATACGGTTCCACGTCGACGTTGATGCCGATTTCTTCTAATTGAATGGCCACATACTCGGCAACGGAGATGAACTCCGTGCTGTTACGGGTCCAAAGGGTTGCGTCAAAACCGCCGTCCTGATCAGATTCTTCAAGGAGTTCGTTGGCCAGATCACGGTCAAATTCATAAATTGGCTGTTGGGCATAACCGTAAACATTCGGTGCAATCGCAGAGTCGGCAACGATGCCGTAACCGTCCAGCACCTGGGCAATGAGGCCATCTTTATCCACGGCATGGTTCATCGCCTGACGCACATTGAGGTCCTGGTATTTTTCTTCTTCAAAGTTCATGCCAATGTAAAAGAGGTCCGTTGTCGGTCCGGTGTAAAGATCGATGCCTTCCTCTTCTTCGATTTCCTGAGCGTTCAATGTCGGGATCGGAAAGATCAGATCCACTTCGCCGGTACGAAGCATGTTCACCCGGGTCGCAGCTTCCTGGACTGGATTAAAGGAAATTTGATCCACCCGTGCCAACTCTTCTTCGTTCCAATAGTCATCGAATTTTTCAACGATGACATGTTCCCCGTCGCGCCACTCCACAAAAGAGAATGGCCCAGTGCCGACAGCACCTTGGCGGTCCAGGTTATAATCCGGGTCATCGATCTTTTTCTCGATTTCATCCAACGATTTCATGGACGCGGACGAATGGGCCATGTAAGAAGCCATCGCCGAGTTTGGTTCATCGGAGACGATCGTCACCGTGTAGTCGTCCTCGACAAACACGTCATCTATGAAGGAGAAAAAGGAGCTTCTCGCAAGACCGTTGTCTTCTTCACGGACAAAATCCAGATTCTCTTTGACTGTGTCTGCATTAAAATCTGTGCCGTCGTGGAACGTGACGCCTTCTCGAAGATAGAACGTAATTTCCGTTGCATCGTCACTGTAGTCATAGTCTTCGGCAAGGACATTTTCAATTTCCATGTTTTCATTGAAACGTAATAGTCCTTCAAACATGGTGCTTTGAACCGTGGCGGAGTTTCCGTCCGTTGTGTTCTGTGGATCCATCGATGTCGGTTCCGCTTCGATGCCGACCGTCAATTCATGGGATTCATCGCCCGCATCTGCTTCTGCATCGTCATCGTCGTTGTCAGAATCACTGTTGACGTTGTCCTCAGCAGGTGTGTTGTTCTCCTCATTGACCGGATCGTTTCCGTTCCCGTCATTGTTACCACCACAGGCACTGAGGGAGACCAGCATACCGCTGACACCGAGTGCCGTGAGCCATTTTGAAGCTTTCATCTCATCCACTCCTTTTAGAAAATAGTATACGCCTGTTAATACTTATGCAAGATGCATGCCAAAGTTATAATATTCAGAAAATCTTATTCGAGTCACGTCAGCGGCCTCGCCGGCTGGTGACGGGTGCGTTTGTGAGCCATTTAACAAGGAAGGACTGTTCAAATAGCTGAAACAAACAAAAGCAAATAAGAACAGATAAAACAGATTGACTGTCACTTAAAGTCGGTTACTTGTCAGATTATCTTGCATAGAGTTGCATCTGGACAAATAAAAAACCATCATGAGCGTAGCGAAAAAATACCCGCACTGAGGACTTCAGCGCGGGTGAAGCATCTGATTAATAGTTCGGATAGACGTAAGGTCGATCCGGTTCGGGAATTTCGGTGATCGTGGTACCGGTCAGAACAGGCATGGTGTTCCCGTCATGCTCAGCCAGTTCCAACGTGCCTTCAACGGTGAGCCACTGATCCTCGGTAAACCGGTAGGCATCGGGGTGTTCAAAGAGGAGCCCGTGAACGGTGACGTCTGCGGTGCAGCACGTCATGGCGAAGCGTGCGCTGATCAGCTGATTGTCGGCAAGGTGCTCATCCCGGTACGTAAATCCTGTGATTTCAAACGTGTGTCCGGTGAAATCCTCCATGAAATAATCGAGCATTGTCATGATGTCGATATAATTGTCATCGGTGACCGTGATGTGATCTTCTTCGATCCATTTGTCGCGAATCTCCAGCTGGTAATCCTCGAACCAGTCTTCTCCGTACAGATCTTCAATTTCATAGTGATCCACATCCGGCCCCGCCGGATTGGTGCGCTCTTCAATGGAGGCGAGGTAGCCTTCCGGGTCGTCGAGATAGGCTTCGGCTCTGGACATTTCTCCCCCAGCCTCTGCGTCATCCCCGGCCGCTTCCGCCGGGTTGTTTTCCGCGAATGCGGAGGAGGGTTCAGGTGGGACGTTATCGCCGCTTGTGCCTGAGCCTGCGAACTGGATCCCGCGGTTGGCGGCGATGGACGAATCCAGCGACTGATCGGGCAGGGTGAAACCGAACAGGATCGGCAGGATAAAGATGCTGTAGATCAAGGCTTTTACAACGGGCGGCCCTTTGATTTCATGATCGTGGTCACAGCTGCAGTTGTGATCGTGTTCGTGCCCCTCGCCGGCGGGGTTTCGGGTGCCTCGCAGGACCTGGACAACACCGAGAAGGGTGAACACGGCCAGGGCAAAATAGATAAACGGCATCATCGTCGGGGCGATGTAATAAACGATATTCCCTGTGAGGATCAGGCTCAGCATCAAGAGCGCAAATCCGAGCAGGATAATGCCTTGAATGAAGGCGTGGTAGCTGTGATCGTAGGGATGATTGGCCATGGGGCAGGCACTCCTTTTTATGGGATAGGGATCAGAGAATCCAGCCGGAGATCAGCATCACGCCGGCAAAAACAACGAGGGTGACGGTGGTCATAAACGCGAGCACAAAGCGGACTTTGAAAAAGGCGAACAGCATAAAGGTGTTCTTTAAGTCGAGCATCGGCCCGTAAACGAGAAAGGCGACGATGGATGTATCGGTGAACTGTGCACTGAAGGAGGAAGCGACGAACGCATCCGCTTCAGAGCAAAGGGACAACAGATAGGCAAACCCCATCATGACAAAAGTCGATGCATATTGATCCGATCCGATGGAAAGGAGCAGTTCACGGTCGAGAAAAGTCTGAAACATCGCAGCGATAAACGCACCGAGAATCAGGTATTTCCCCATCATGAAAAATTCGTCTGAGGCATGGTGGAGAATGTCTTGCAGGCGATGGGGAATGGTCGGTTTTTTCGTATGTACCGTTACGCCCATCGGATGGGCATGATGACTGGCCAGGCTGGTGTTTACGCTCGTCCTCAGCTGATCCGGGTCTTTCTTGAACAGGGTATAGAGAATGGCTCCGATCAGGATGGCGAGAACGAAGGCGAGACCCATCCGGCTGAAAAGAATCGCTGTGTTGTCCCGAAAGGCAAAGTACGTGGAAGCGAACACTACGGGATTTAAGATCGGTGCTGCCACCAGGAAGACGACGCCCACATGGAGCGGCATGCCTTTTTTGATCAGGCGCCTCACAACAGGGACAATGGCGCATTCACAGAGCGGGATGATCGCACCGAGCATCGCTGCAGGAAACAGTGCAGCCCAGGCGTTTTGGGGAAGAAAGCGCCGAATGCTTTCTTCCGATACATACAGTTGAATGAGTGCGGATATAAAAACGCCCAACAGGATGAACGGAATCGCTTCAAGCACAATGCTTAAAAAGATCGTATTCACATTGAGCCACGCGTTGGGGACGGATTCAATAAAGCGGGTTTCACTGATCTGGTCACTGAACAGAAACAGAGCGAGAAACACCAGTAACAGGCCCATACCGAGCAAATCTTTCCCGATCAGGCTTTTTTTAACAGATGGCATCAAAATAACCCCCGGTCGATGAACTGAGGGCATTATATCACGGATTTGGATGAGGAGGGGGAGAAAATAGGGCGGATATGTAAAATGTGAAAAACGTCACCGGGGCATAAAGAGGCAAGTCCGGAGTCCGGGGTCGTCATAGAGCGGCGAGAGCAGTCTCATTTCGCCTATTGCCTCTTTTCCGAAATAAGATGATCGGTGCGGATCGCAGTAACGACGGCATCGGTCCGGTCTTTCACATCGAAAAACTTCACCAGCCGGGTGGATGCGAGGTAGACAGTAGCGATGGAACAATTCCTGTCCCTTGCAATAGTAGAAGTGGATTGTCCGTTTGCGAGCCGTTCAAGGACATCTTGCTCGGTCTGATTCAGGCCGTTACATTTTATCGGGTTGATGCGGAAGCGTTCAATCCGACGCCTGGTATCCTGTAACTGACTGAGTGATGCAATCAGGTCGTCGTGAAGGCTCGCATCGAGGTGGAAATACCCTTCTTTCAAGGATTCAAGGACGTGAGGAAGCTCTTCAGGCAGGCTGCCGAGTTCTACGATTCCGTCTGCGGGCAACAGGAAAAGAGACGGGGCCCAGGCGGACAGCTCCTCTTGATCGGCAATCAGGATGATGTGGGATGCGTTTGCTTCATAGAGGGCAGATTCAACCTCGTCAATCGTTGCTTTTGAAGTCAGGTGGTAGAACAGAACCGTTCCCTCAACTGTCTGATCTTCTTTTGTGAACGTGGTCAGGTGATTTGTAATCTCTGAGCGTTCCTGGAGTATTTTATCTGAGGAAATGAGGACGATATCGTTCGTGGTATCCATGGATTCAATCTCCTTTGTGATAGATTTGAACACTGGGTGTACAAACATTGTAAGACCCGATACAAAGAATTGCAATCACGAGGGTTCAAGATGAGGAGGAGACCCCTTCTGGAGAATGCTGGATCTGGCGAAGCGTCCGTCAGGTTAAGAATGGCTGGCGCATCCAAGGCTATCACGATAGCTTTTATTTGCACTTATACGTCATTTTTTCGGCCATCGTAACCCTGCCTGCGGGGATAAAGAAATCGCGGCTTCTCGTCAAGCTTACCTAGCGCAAGCCCTGGTGGCATTTATCATCATTAGGCAAGAAGACTCCATCTGATTCGCGATACGGGCGTCAGCCCAGCGATTCAGGTGGAGATGAATTGCCATCAGTCTTACGACTGATAGGTGTTTCAAATAAAAGAACAAGTGTTCGAAAATATATCTAGCTTCTATTTTTGTTAAATGGTATAATGAATGGCATAGATGTAAATAATTGATATCATTCAATTTGAGGTCGGAAAAGGAGGTGACACAAATGGCTAGGAAAAAACCGATTGAAGTATTGCGCAAGAAAAAGAAAACAGTCAATATGCAACGGTTCACCCAAAAGCAGAACATTGGTCGCAGCACCCTTAGCGCTAGAGAGTTTCGACTTCTGCAACGCATGTCTCATAGTTCTAAGGCTTTGCGCAACGTAGGCTTATATACGATTAAACAAAAGTATTTGAATGAAAACAAAATGGCGACAACAAAAGAAATAGACAGCGCAATGAAGGCCGATATGAACTATTGGGGCATTCAATCCAACTCCGTACAAGCGGTTCGAAGAACCTTACTCAGTGACGTAAAGAGCTTCTTCGAAGCGTTAAAGAAGTGGAAAGAAACCCCTGAAGGTTTCACAGGTCGCCCAAAGTTCCCAAAGTATTCTCGTTCCACGGCTAAACGCGTCATCGAAATCTATCAAGTTCCCAAAGTGGATCAGGATGGATATTGGAGCATTCCAATGAATACTGCTTTCAGAAAACGTTTTGGTCCCTTAAGACTGCGAATACCAAAGAATTTAATGGATAAAAACATTTCTTACATTGAAATTGTGCCAAAGCAAAACGGTCGGTTCTTTGAGGCTCATTATGTATACGAAGTACCTATGTCTCAAATGAAGAAACAACAAACGACGACAAAAGCTTTGAGTTGCGATTTAGGTGTAGATTATCTTCTTAGTTGTACAACGAATCAAGGAGACGCCTTTTTGATTAATGGAAAGAAGTTAAAATCCATCAATCAGTACTTCAACAAAAAGATAAGCGAATTAAAACAGAAAAACATCGAAAACGGCTTGTCGAAACGCATAGTGACAAACCAAATCGCTTCTCTTTGGCGTAAACGAAATCTCCAAATAGACGGCTACCTTTCACAAACCGTAGGTTTGTTATTCAAACAGATAAAACGACTGAACGTCGATACCGTGGTAATGGGTTATAATGCCGGTTGGAAACAAGAATCGCATTTAGGGAAGAAAAACAATCAAGAGTTCGTACAAATTCCTTTCCACAGATTGATTTCGGCTATTGAGAACAAGTGTCTCAAGGAAGGCATCCGTTTCGTTAAGCAGGAAGAGAGCTACACGTCTAAAGCTAGTTTTCTGGATCATGACGATATTCCGGTTTGGTCAAAAGGCGATAACACGATGTACTCCTTTAGTGGGAAGCGCCTATATCGCGGCTTCTATCGCTGTGAAAATGGACAATGCATCCATGCCGACATTAATGCAGCATTAAATATCCTTCGGAAATCTCAAGTAGCAGAATGGGATGAAAAAACGAAAATAAAAACGCCCATGATCATGGACGTTCAAAAACGTAAAGCTGTTGCTTAGCGCATAGCCTAGTGGGTGCGTCAACCATCCATGTGTACTCAACTTTTGTTGGGGCTTGTAGCACACGCTAGTTATATTCTGAGTGGTGGTTTCTTCCGAAAGGAAGAACTGCTCTTCTTCGGAAGGGTGGTGCAAGTGGGAAAACGATCGTACGTCGCCAGTACCAACCAAAAACAGTGATTTGAGAAGAACCATGCAGAGCGTCAACCTTTGTAAGAAAAGACCTGCTTGGCTATCTCAAGCCCCCACTGAAACGTTGTACCTCAGTGGGGGTTCGTTGACACTGCAGTCCTTTAACAAACGTAAACAGTCCTTTGAAGTGCAATGAAAAACCGGAACGCTTGAGAGCGCTCCGGGACTTTGATCAGTGGATTATTGTTTGACGCTGACTTTGGATTCGACTGCGGACTGGGCTGCGGCGAGCCGGGCAAGCGGCACCCGGTACGGTGAGCAGCTGACGTAGTCAAGGCCGGTATTGTGACAAAAGGCGATGGAGCGTTTTTCCCCGCCGTGTTCCCCGCAGATCCCGGTTTTCAGACCGGGTTTCGTCTGTCTGCCGAGGCGCACGCCGGTTTCAATCAGCTGGCCGACGCCTTCTGTGTCAAGGACGGCAAACGGATTGTGCTCAAGTACCCCTTGATCGAGGTAGTGCTGCAGGAACTTGCCCTCTGCATCGTCACGGCTGTAGCCGAACGTTGTCTGGGTGAGGTCGTTGGTGCCGAAGCTGAAGAAATCGGCTTCCTTTGCAATCAAATCAGCGGTTAACGCCGCCCGCGGGATTTCAATCATCGTGCCGATGGTGTAGGCCACCTTCACCCGCTGATCGGCGTAAACTTCCTCCGCAGCTTCTTCAACCACTTTACGCATCACTTCGAGTTCTTTCACATGACCGACAAGCGGGATCATGATTTCCGGCTTTACTTCGATACCTTCGTGGGCAAGGCTGGAAGCCGCTTTGAAAATGGCTTTGGCCTGCATGGCGTAAATTTCCGGGTAGACCATGCCGAGGCGGCAGCCACGGTGGCCGAGCATCGGATTGGACTCATCGAGAAGCCGTACGCTTTTTAAGAGCTTTCTTTTTTCCTTCAGTGCCGGGGCGTCGGGGTTGGTGATTTCGAGCTTTGTGATGTCGACGAGCAGTTCTTCCTTGTCCGGCAGGAATTCGTGCAGCGGCGGATCGAGCAGACGGATGGTCACCGGGTGCTCGCCCATCGCTTTAAAAATGCCGGTGAAATCATCCTGCTGCATCGGCAACAGCTGATCGAGAGCAGCCTGTCGGGATGCCGTCGTGTCGGCAAGGATCATGTCCCGCACCACCGGAATCCGTTCAGGATCCATAAACATATGCTCGGTGCGGCAAAGGCCGATGCCTTCTGCACCAAAGTCCCGTGCCTTTTGGGCGTCCTGCGGCGTATCGGCGTTCGTTCTGACGCCAAGTGTGCGGGTTTCATCCGCCCACTGGAGAATCATTTCGAATTCTTTGGAGAGCTGTGGCGGGATCATCGGCACTTCCCCGAGGATCACTTCACCGGTGCCGCCGTCGATGGTAATGGTGTCGAGGTGATTGACGACGGTATCACCGACCCGGAAGGTCTTATTCTTTAAATCAATTTGCATCTCACTGCACCCGCAGATGCAGGCTTTTCCCATCCCGCGAGCAACCACAGCGGCGTGGCTCGTCATGCCACCCCGGCTTGTGACGACGGCCTGTGCGGCGACGATGCCGTGGATGTCATCAGGTGTGGTTTCCGTACGGACAAGGATGACTTTCTTCCCTTGCGCATTCAATATTTCTGCTTCGTCCGGGTCGAATACAACCTGTCCGGTCGCAGCACCAGGCGATGCCGGGAGTCCTTTTGTGAGCTTGGCCACATCGTCGGAGTGATCGATGCGGTGATGCAACAGCTGATCGAGCTGCTCTGGATCGACGCGCATCAGCGCCTGTTCTTTTGTGATCACGCCTTCTTCGACCATTTCCACAGCGATGCGGATCGCGGCCTGGGCGGTTCGTTTTCCGTTGCGCGTCTGGAGGATGAAGAGTTTCCGGTTCTCAACAGTGAATTCGATGTCCTGCATATCCCCGTAATGAGCTTCGAGTTTATTCGCGGTATCGACGAATTCCTGAAACACATCCGGCAGATCATTCGCCATGGACAAGATCGGCTGCGGGGTTCGGATACCGGCAACGACATCTTCCCCCTGGGCATTGATCAGGTATTCCCCGTACAGCTTCCCTTCGCCGGTGGATGGGTCCCGGGTAAAGGCCACGCCGGTTCCTGAATCATCCCCCATGTTCCCGAATACCATGCTCTGAATGTTCACAGCGGTGCCAAGGTGGTGGGGGATGTCGTTGAGGTTCCGGTAAATCATCGCCCGCTGGTTGTTCCAGGAATCGAATACGGCCTTAATGGCAAGAAAGAGCTGATCCACTGGTTCTTGCGGGAAATCTTCCTTCGTATGTTTGCGGACGATCGTTTTGTAGCCCTGAATCACTTCCTGCCAGTCGGCTGCGGTGAGTTCAGGATCATTTTGATAGCCCTTTTCCCGGCGCACTTTGGAGAGTTCCTGTTCGAAAAAGAAAGACTCCACACCGAGGACGACGTCGCTGAACATCTGAATGAACCGGCGGTATGAATCATAAGCAAAACGCGGGTTGTCAGTCAGTTTGGCAATGACTTCGACGGTCTCGTCGTTCATGCCGAGATTCAAAACGGTATCCATCATCCCGGGCATGGAGAACACCGAGCCGGAACGAACGGACACAAGCAGTGGCTGATCGGTGCCCCCGAGGGTCTTACCCGTTTCTTTTTCCAGGTTTCTCAGTGCGGTCATGACTTCTTCTTTCAGCTGAGGAGAAACAGAGCGGTCGTTGTCATAATAGTCACCGCAGGCTCTCGTCGAGATGGTGAAGCCTTCTGGCACCGGCAAACCGATGCGGGTCATCTCTGCGAGGTTGGCGCCTTTTCCTCCCAAGAGTTCTTTCATATCCTTTTGACCTTCCTGAAACAAGTAAACGAGTTTTTTCATCACAGTGTTCTCCTTTCGATATTTAAAGTATCCAAAATGTAGTGCGCCGTCTCTTCCACGGCTCTCGCAGTCACGTCAATGACCGGGCAGCCCAGGCGTTTCATGATCTTCTCTGCATACTCGAGCTCTCCGAGGATCCGGTCAAAGCGCGCGTAGTCTGAGTCAGGTCGTAAGCCCATCGTTTTCAAGCGTTCCTGGCGGATGTTGTTCAGCTTTTCCGGGTTGATGATGAGACCCACACAACGTTCGGGGGGGACCTCGTATAATTCATCCGGAACAGGCACTTCCGGAACGAGGGGGATGTTTGTCACTTTGTAAGCCTGGTGCGCAAGATACATGGATAAAGGTGTTTTCGATGTGCGTGAGACCCCGACGATCACGAGGTCTGCTTTGAGGATACCGGAAGGATCCTGTGCGTCATCGTAGCGGACTGCAAATTCAATCGCTGAGATTTTCCGGAAATAATCGTCATCGAGTTTGCGCATGCCCCCGGGTTCAGAGCCGACCTCAAGTGAGAACGTATCACTGAAGGCTTTCATCAATGGATTCATCAGATCGATTGCGGTTAATCCTCTGGCGGCTGCCTGTTCATCGAGATAGGTTTTTAATTGCCGCGTGACGAGTGTGTAAATGAGAATCGACGGCTGTTCGGACGCCCGCCGGATGACCTCGTCAATGTCGGCATGGTCGGAAATATACGGAATGCGCCGATAACGGAAATCTGTTGCAGGAAACTGACTGGCCACGGCTTTGGCGACGTGTTCAGCTGTCTCACCAATGGAATCGGATAACACGTACACAGTTGGTCTGGACATAGGCACCACCTCCCTTTCAATGTGTTATACTTAATACTGAATAGTATAACACAATCATTTATTTATGCCACTGCTTTTTAAAATTATACCACCTTTTTTCATGAATGCGGTCAAATATGTAAGCGTTTGCTATAATGAAAAGAAATAAGGAGGGGATTCAGATGAAGGCGAACCACACAATTCATCAGCATTGCCATCATACCGTCTGGAATAACAAGATCGAGCCGGTGAAGTCCGTTACCCCGGGTGAGAGCGTAGCGTTTGAGGTCATGGATGCATCCGGAGGACAGTTCAATGAGAAATCGACTTCGGTGGATGTAGCCAAGATCAACTTCGCGCAGGTGAATCCGGTGACCGGTCCAATTTACGTGGAAGGCGCGGAACCCGGGGACACACTGGAAGTGGAAATTGAAGAATTCGGGACACTGAGCTGGGGCTGGACGGCGATCATTCCGGGATTCGGTCTGTTGGCGGATGAGTTCAAAGATCCGTATCTGAAGATCTGGGATCTGAACAATCAGCACACAGCAGAGTTCCTCCATGGCGTGGAGCTCCCGGTCAAGCCGTTCCCCGGAACGATCGGCGTCGCACTTCCGGAAGAGGGCGACTTCGGCATCGTCCCGCCGAGGAAAAACGGGGGCAATATGGATATCCGCCATCTGACGAAAGGGACCCGGCTCTATTTGCCGGTCTGGGTGAAAGGTGCACTGTTTTCCGTAGGGGATACCCACGCGGCCCAGGGTGACGGGGAAGTGTGCGGCACGGCGATTGAAGCGCCGATGCACATCAAGCTGAAGTTCCACCTGCACAAGGGCAAGACGATTCAGGAACCGCGGTTTATGACGCCGGGTCCTTTGACCACGGGGCTGGATGAAAAAGGCTATTACGTAACCACCGGGCATGGACCCGATCTGTTGGAGGCGTCGAAACATGCGGTGCGTTACATGATCGAGCATCTTGAAATGGCGCACGGGATGTCGCGGCAGGAAGCGTATGCGCTGAGCAGTGTGGCGGTGGATCTGAAAATCAGTGAGATCGTTGACGTGCCGAACTACCTCATTTCAGCGTATTTGCCGAGGGCGATTTTTAAGTAGGCGCTGATCCTTAGGACGTCACCTCCTGTCGCTCTGTCCATCTTGAGATCAACAACAAACTTTACCAGCGCTTTTCAGTAAAGTGTTCTGTCATTGCCCCATCCGTTCGGGAATTTCCCTGGCGGATGGTTTTACTTTTGATGGGCAAATGATCGGTTAATGCCCTGTTGCAGAAGGGTATTACGGGTTGATTGAATTTTGTAATCGTACGCTTCAGGAATCGCGATGACCACAAGGCGTCAATCTGTTCTACGATGAAGACAGATTGAAGCGGAAGGCGTGAAGGCGATGAAGATCATACAAAAAGGGTTGAACGTGTTGCCAGGGGTCATCCTCTGCTTCCTGTTATTACTTGTCAGTATGGTACTGGCTGATTTTGCGGGGATCGTCATGAACCGGCTTCAAGGGCTCCCCGCGGATGCGGCGAGTCCGATGTCGCCGATTTTTGTCGCGATCCTACTCGGGCTTCTGATCCGGAACGTCTTCGGCCTGTATGTGAACCTGATCGAGGGCGTCGTGTTTTCCGTGAAGGTGCTGTTGAAACTGGGCATCATTCTGCTCGGAATTCGACTGAGCTTCACAGATGTGATCACCCTTGGTGCCTGGGGAATCCCGATCATTCTGATCTGTGTCATTACCGGTATGGCGGTGACGATGAAAGTCACGGGCCTCCTGCACCAGTCCCACCGTCTCGGAACCCTGACGGCTGTGGGGACAGGGATTTGCGGCGTGACGGCGATTGTCGGCACGGCACCGGGAATCAAGGCCAATGATGAAGAAATCGCTTATGCCGTTGGCAACATAACGATTTTCGGGATTATCGCGATGTTTTTGTATCCCTATCTGGCGAATTTCCTGTTTGCCGGTGACCCGGTGCGTGCCGGGTTGTTTCTCGGCACGGCGATTCACGAAACCGCACAGGTGGCAGGGGCGTCACTGATTTACGATCAGATTTTTCAGTCCAGCGCCGTCGTGGATGTGGCGACGATTTCCAAATTGACCCGGAATACGATGCTGATTGCTGTCGTGCCGATTATGTCCTACTACTATTTGAAGCGTCAGAATCGTGAAGAGGGTGAGCAGGGTGAGATGAAGAAATGGTATCAGCTGATCCCGCTGTTTGTCATCGGCTTTTTGATCATGGCCGGCTTCCGTACACTCGGCGACAGCGGACTGGAGACGGGGAGAGCTTTCGGGGTCTTTACGGAAGAGGCCTGGTCGACGCTCACGGGTGCCCTGAACACGCTCGGTTCCACCTATCTGCTGGGCATTGCCATGGCCGGCGTCGGCTTATCGACAAACTTAAAGGTGTTTAAAAACCACGGCGTCAAACCGTTCTATATCGGTATTGCTGCGGCACTTACGGTAACGGTGGTCAGTGTTGTCATGGTGATGCTTTTAGGCGGATTGATTACGTATTAAATTCTGAAGGAGGAACTGGCGATGGGAATGAATCTGACGGAAAAACTGCTTCATGCACATGTGGAAGGACCTCTTCCTGAAAAAGGCGAGGAAGTGGCACTTCAAATCGATCAGACGTTAACGCAGGACGGAACGGGTACAATGGTCATGTTGGAGCTTGAGGCCATGGGCGTTACGAGGGCAAGAACAGAAGTCTCTGCACAGTACGTGGATCATAACCTGATTCAATCTGATCACCGGAACTCGGATGATCATTTGTTCCTCCATAGCGCAGCACAGAAATACGGCTTGTATTTCAGCATGCCGGGAAACGGCGTCAGTCATCCGGTGCATATGCAGCGGCTGGCAGTGCCCGGAAAGACGCTGCTTGGCTCAGACAGTCATACCTGCGCGTGCGGGAGCATGGGGATGCTGGCCATCGGTGCCGGCGGAATCGATGTAGCCCAGGCGATTGCCGGGGAACCGTTTTATGTGAAGCGTCCGAAGGTTTGGCGGGTCCATCTTACAGGTGCGTTGTCGGACTGGGTGAGTGCGAAAGACGTGATCCTGGAAATGCTTCGTCGGCACGGCGTCAAAGGCGGGGTCGGCTGGGTGCTGGAATATGACGGACCGGGTCTCGAGAGTCTCAGTGCCATGGACCGGCATGTGATTGCGAATATGGGCGCAGAGCTTGGCGCCACGACATCCGTGTTCCCGTCGGATGAGGAGATCCGGGATTTTCTGAAAAGACAGGACCGGGAACACGACTGGATTGAATTGAAAGCGGATACAGATGCGGTGTATGACCGGGAGACGGAGATGGACTTAGCGAAGCTGGTGCCGCTCATTGCCAAACCGTCGAGTCCGGACAATGTGGTACCGGTAGCGGACGTGGTAGGCGAGCCGGTTTATCAGGCGTACATCGGCTCATCAGGGAACCCTGGCTACAGGGATTTTGCCGTGGTGGCGGAGATGGTGAAAGGGCGTCAAATTGCCCCGGGTATTTCCCTCGACATCAACCCGACGTCCCGGCAGATGCTCGCGGATCTCGTGGAGGATGGTCATATCGCCAGTCTTCTGGCAGCAGGCGCGAGGCTTCATCAGGCAGGGTGCAACGGCTGCATCGGACTCGGACAGGCACCGGCATCAGGGCGGAACAGCCTGCGAACCACACCGCGGAATTTTCCGGGTCGATCGGGAACGAAAGAGGACAGTGTCTTTCTCTGCAGCCCTGAGACGGCCGCAGCTGCGGCGTTAACGGGAGTCATTACCGATCCGCGGACGCTTGATATGTCTTATCCGCGCGTATTGGACTCACAACAGCCGGCCCTTCACGTGAAAATGCTCGAAGCACCGCTCTCTGAAGAAGAAGCAAAGCACCTTGAACTGGTCCGGAGTGACAACATCGTGCCGATCAAGGAACTCTCACCACTTCCGGATGAGATTCAATTACCCGTGATGCTCAAAGCCGGCGACAATGTGTCCACCGATGACATTATCGCGGGCGGGTCGAAAGTGATGCCGTTTCGCAGTAATCTGCCGGCAAGTGCAGCATTCGCGTTTGAAATCATTGATCCGACTTACGCTGAACGTGCGAAAACCGATTCTTTTGATGCCGGGCATATCGTTATTGGTGCCTGGAATTACGGGCAGGGCTCCAGCAGAGAGCACGCGGCATTAGCACCGAGATACCTCGGGATGCGCGTGGTGATCGCCAAAAGTTTTGCGCGGATTCACCACCAGAACCTCGTCAACTTCGGCATTCTGCCATTGACATTTTCTGATGAAACAGACTATGATCAAATCGAACAGGGGGATGTCATCACGATCCGTGACCTGTATGCACAGTTGGAGGCGGGGAACGTTTTGAATGCGGACCTGAAAGAAAAGGGGGTTCTGCACCTGCGCCATGATTTATCCAGCCGGCATCTTGAGCTCCTTCGGGCCGGTGGTTCCATCAACCTGGTGAAACAAAAGCAAGCCGAAAGGGATGCTGCCTATGAACAATGAACATTTGCGCACGTTTGTCGCGGTCGCTAAAAAAGAAAGTTTTTCAGAGGCGGCCCGGGCCCTTTATGTATCGCAGCCGACCGTAACCGCTCAGATCAAAGCCCTTGAAGAGGAACTGAACTCGAAACTCTTCCTCCGTACGAAGAAAAGTGTCGACATCACAGCAGCCGGCAAGGTGCTCTTTCATTATGCTGAAGAGATTTTGAACTTGTGCACGCAGGCTCAAAATGAAATCGATGCGCTCGAAGATGTTCTTTGGGGCACTTTGTATGTTGCAAGCAGTCTGACTGTTGGTGAAAGTGTGTTGCCGGTGATTTTGCATGATTTCACGAAAGACCATCCGTCGATTCAGCTGAAGACCGAGATCATTAACAGCTCTCAAATTGTCGATATGATCAGTCACTCTGAAATCGAAGTGGGTCTGATTGAAGTCGATATCCGAAACCCGAAGCTCGCCATTGAACCGTTTATGGATGATGAGCTGGTGCTGTTCACTCATCGGGATATGCCGCTCTCTGAAGAAGGGTTTGTGTCTTTTGCAGATTTCAAGGAGATGCCGTTGATCATGCGTGAAGAGGGTTCAGGGACCAGGACTGTGTTTGAAGCGGGAATGTCCTCAAGGGGTCATTACCTCGATGATTGCCACGTCGTCCTTGAAATCGGCAATACCGAGTCCATCAAGACGGCAGTGGAAGCGGGGCTCGGTGTGTCCATCCTGTCGAAAAACACGGTTCGTAAAGAAGTGGAATCGGGACTTTTTAAAACCTTTAAGCTGGAAGATTTGACATTTAAGCGTCAATTTTACGTTGTGTATGAAAAAGACAAAACACTGTCGGCCGTATCACAACGATTCATCGAGCTCGTTCATTCGGTGGACTGGAGCGAACGCTTACCAAACGGCACGTAAACACATCTGTCGATCCGGAAACGGATTGCGGATGTGTTTTTTGTGTGGCGGAAGGAAGAGTAGTGAAGCAGATTATAATTGACGTACGGAAAATTCAGTTCATGCAGGCGGTAAAGAGCGAAGTGCGAAGTGCCTTCAGACATCAACCGGAAGGACTTTGCAACAGTGAAAAGAGTGTTTAACAGTCAATTGTACCACGGGTGTAAGCGTATACAACCCCTCATTGATAGATTATGTCCCAAAAGACTACACCCCCAAGCTTTGAAGTCGCTTATAAAATTTCTTGCGCGGCAAGATTACTTTTACTAATAACAGAATATAAGCAATTTTCAGCATATTCTGTTGACTAGTGTCGAAACCCGTGCGACGATACATACAACGTTGTATACAATTGCGTATTCATTTCATTGTTCAACTTGATCATTCAGGAGGTGACGGTTATCAAAACAAAGAAAAATCTTTCGGAAGTGGCCTATGACCAGATCAAGGATTTGATTATGGTGGGAAAGGTGTCGCAACGTGAGCGGATCTTGGAAGTACAACTGGCAGAGCAGCTGAATATCAGTCGCACACCGATTCGTGAAGCAGTCAGAATGCTGGAGAAAGACGGGCTGGTTTCACGGGATTCCATGGGAGCCTATATCACCCCGCTGTCGAAAAAAGAAGCGCAAGATTTGTATAAGGTCAGAATTGAACTCGAAGAGCTCAGTGTAAAAGAAGCGATGGAAAACGGAACGGACGAAGAGTTTCAGGAACTCAAGGACATTATTGAAGCTTTGAAACATATGAGTGGTGATGAAGAAACCTCAACGATTATTCAGGTGAATACGGCATTCCATTCGCATTTGTCGAAGATGTCGGGAAACTTTTACTTACAGCATACGTTGAGGGATATCAGAACCAGGCTGAGTCTCATTCGGGTCAGTTCCTTGATTGCCAAAAGACGTTATGATGTGTCGCTGCGTGAACATATTGCGGTAGGGGAGGCGATGCTCGACGGTAAAAAGGAAAATGCTGCAAAATTGATCCGTGCACATGCTGAGCAAGCGGCAGCATTTGCCATGTATAACATTTATGAATAACCCAAATTTGAAAAAGGAGCGATCTTATGACAAACACATTGACGCAAGAAAAGGTAACGGAAAATCTGGCATCACTGGTAGCGGGTTTACACTATGACACGATGCCGGAGCACGTCACAAAGGCAGCCAAACAGCATATTCTCGACGGACTGGGTAACCAGATTGCAGCTTCTGCCATTGCAGACCAGGCGAGAATCGTTCAGGGACTCTTAGCTAAATGGGGTGGTAAGGAAGAGAGTACGGTCGTCGGTTACGGGCACAAAATCCCGGCAGTCAATGCCGCATTTGTCAACGCCATGATGGGCCACGGGGTGGAACTGGATGACGCACACGGACCGGCACTCACGAAAGCAGGATCTTCGATTGTACCGTCGATTTTTGCAGCTGGAGAAGCAGAGAAAGCAGACGGGAAGACATTGATTGCCGCACTCGTTGGGGGCTATGAAGCAGCGATACGCGTAGGCCTTGCCATTAACCCGTCTCACCGGAAGCGGGGGTACCATACGAGCGGCACAGCAGGAACGTTCGGAACCGCCGCTGCGACGGCGAGGGTCTTAGGTCTTGATGCAGAAAAAACCGCCTGGACGATCGGAACAGCCAGTATCCAGGCAGCAGGGATTCAGGCGTATTT
The DNA here is from genome assembly GCF_001721685.1 of Salisediminibacterium beveridgei. Lineage (GTDB taxonomy): Bacteria > Bacillota > Bacilli > Bacillales > Salisediminibacteriaceae > Salisediminibacterium > Salisediminibacterium beveridgei. The sequence continues at coordinate 518,733 of NZ_CP012502.1, forward strand.
GAAATCCCCTTCGATGGTGAAGCCGCTGAGCCCGGGGAAAGCCGCATTCAACGGCGTGTTATCCGCGTACCTCTCGAGAGAAGGTCTCGTCGGGCCGGTAACAGCCCTTGAAAATGATGAAGGCTGGCTCAAGGCATTCTGTGATGATGCAAAAGTGGAAGAACTTACACGGGGGCATGGCACCGAGTGGAAAATTCTCGAAGTGGGTTACAAACCGCACGCAGCTTGCCGCTATGCACATGGTCCGATCGATTGTGCACAGATTATGGGTAAGGAAAAAGACATCAAGGCTGAGGACATTGAATCCATTAAGGTGACAACCTGTGAACTGGCATTCCGCCAATCCGGTCACAAGGAATGTAAAAACCTCAACCAGGCGATGGGCAGTACGCCGTTTGGTGTAGCACTTGCTTTGACCCGTGGTGACAACAGCCTTGGCGACTACTGGAAAGGCTTTGAAGAGCAAGTGAATCACGACATTGTCGAAAAAGTCGAGATGATCATTGATCTGGAAGACCCGGGCATGGGTGTCATGGGGCGTGCAGCGACTGTGGAAATCAACTTAAAAGACGGGACAAGCCATACGCACCGTGTGGAAGCCCCTAAAGGGGAGCCGGAAGTACCGATGACGGATGATGAATTGGATGAAAAATTCCTCGGACTTGCGAGGGCTGTTCTGCCGGAAGATCAGGTCCGAAAAATCTTTGATCTGGTGAAGAATCTCGAAAATGTTGAGGATGTTTCAGAAATCAGCAAGTTGCTGGTCGTCGCCGGAGGCAAGCCGGAATTCAAAGGGTAACCCGTAAAGGAGGAATGCGTCATGCAGGAGGAACAAATCGGCATTCGCTGTGTGTACATGCGCGGCGGCACCTCCAAAGGCTGTTACCTGTTGCGAAAGGATTTACCGGAGGATCAGGCGACCATGGAAAAAGTCATTTTACGTATGTACGGCAGCCCCGATGATCGTCAAATTGACGGGCTGGGCGGTGCGGATCCGTTGACAAGTAAAGTCGCCATCATTGAACCGTCGACCCGGGAAGATGCGGAGGTTGAATATACGTTTGGTCAGGTCGGGATTAACAAACAGCAGATTTCCTATGGTGGAAATTGCGGAAACATGTTATCCGGCGTCGGTCCATTTGCCATCGATCAGGGACTGGTACCGATCAGCCGTCCGGTGACAACGGTGAGGATCTACAATACGAATACGGATCAGATCATTCATGCAGAGGTGCCGATTTCCGGGAATGGCCCGGCGGTTGCCGGGGACGGGATCGTCTCCGGTGTCCCTGGAACAGGGGCCGTCATCAAATTGAATTTTCTAGGTTGTGAGGGTTCGATGACAGGCAAACTGCTGCCCACCGGAAACGTGAGAGATACCGTGGAAGTGAACGGAAAATCCGTTGAAGTGTCCCTGGTGGATGCGGCCACCCCCTTTGTCTTCGTCAGAGGTGAAAGTATCGGCATGACAGGCAAAGAATTACCGGAGGATCTGATTGCGAACCCGGAGTATATGGAACGGTTGGAAACGATCCGTTCCTGGGCAGCGGTGCAAACAGGAAGTGTCGAGGATGCTGCAAATGCGACGGATGCCTCGCCGAATGTTCCCAGGGTGGCCTTTGTTACAGCGCCTGTGGATTATGAAACATCAGAGGGACAAACGATCCATGCACAAGATGTGACCATTCTCGCCCGGCAAATGTCGATGCAAAAGCCGCACCGGACCTATGCCGTGACCGGAAGCATTTGTACGTCCGCCGCTGCGGAAATACCAGGAACCGTGGTTAACGAAGCAGCCATCAAGCGCGGGGAGACGATCGTAATCGGTCACCCGTCAGGCGTCATTGAAGTGGATGCCAAGGTTACCCTGAACGGGGATAACCTCAGCATAGATAAAGTAGGTGTCGTCAGAACCGCCAGAAAGATTATGGAAGGGACGGTTTTTATTCCAAAGGAAACATTCAATGGGTAAGAGGCAGTTGCCGGCAGTCGCGATGATAAACTAACTGAAGGGGGATTTACCGTATGAAGAAACGAGGAATTGTTTTAATGTCATCAGTTTTGTTAGCGCTTACAGCTTGCGGGAACAACATGAATGAAGACATGAACGAGGCAGCAGGTGATAACAATGCGAACAACCAGAACGACATGAATAACGACAACAATGCGAATGATGAGGTTGCTGAAACCGATTGGGAACCGGATTCACTGGACGTTTTGATTCCACTCTCACCTGGTGGCGGGGTGGAGCGACGCTCAAGAGTGATCGCCACTCATTTTGAAGACATCCATGGGATTCCGTTGAATCTTGAACTGATGGAGGGTGGCGGAACCGTTGTCGGTACAAACCACTACCTGCAGAACATGGAACCGAATGCGGAAAACATTTATATCAACTGGGAATATGCGTTCACCGGTGGTGTCTTCCGGGACGCACCGTATGGCCTGGATGACTTTATGACCGTCAGCTCTTATACGGACATTCATTTGGGACTTGTGGTCAATGCAGACTCTGAGTGGGAAACCTTTGAAGAATTTGTCACCTACGCTGAAGAAAATCCAGGGGGCGTCAGCCTTGGCGGGACAACCGGTTCGACCGACCAGATTGTCACCCAGGCCTTCATGGATCACTTTGACCTCGACATTAACTTCGTCCCGTATGACGGCGGTGGTGGTGTCCGTACCGATGTAGCCGGCGGCCACATTGACGGCATGATCGGGGGGACAGAAACGGCCTGGTCCGCTTTTGGCACCGATGAAATGAGAACGCTTACGTTGTTTACGGAAGACAATGATGAGTTGAGAAACCTGGCACCGCAGGAGATCACCTTTATTGAAGATGAAATGGCGGAACATTTCCCGGATATGGATGTACCGGATGTGTTTACCGGATTGACGAATTACCACTTCATTGCGATTCATCAGGAAGCCTATGAGAACCACCCTGAACGCTTTGAAGTCCTGATGGATATGTTCCAGGAAGTGCTTGACAGTGATCAGCTGAGAGAAGAGGCACGGGAGAATTACTGGATTTCCAATCCGGTCCTTGGTCAGGAAGCACAGGATCACTGGGAATGGGTTCACTCTGTAGCAGAGGACAACAGAAACCTGTTTGTGGAGGATTAATGGATAGAGGTACGGCTTTGCCAGCGAACATCATCCATGATGGTATAGCATGAAGCATGCCTGGCAGTATTCAGACGCATCAGGGCTTGCCCTGATGCGTTTTTTTAAAACAAACGACAACCTGTTGGCGAAAAGGAGGTAACCATGGCGATCGAGCGAATCAGGGAATTGGCTTTGCTGATGGTATTTATTTTACTGACCGTCACCTATTATTTTATGGATGTTCACCCATTGACAGAGAATACCCAAGTGAAAATGTACATCGCGTTTCTAATGGCGGGTGTGCTTCTGTTCTCAATCATGCAAATTCTGCGCCTGCTGCGTATTTCAAATAAAGAAAAGAAAGAACAGGTGGAAATGAAGGATGAAGTGGTCACCGAAGAGGTGAAACCAGAAGAGATCTCCAATGCGGAAAAGAAGAAAAATCTGATTCTGTTCACAACCATCACTCTGCTTTATTTTGTACTGGTGAATACGGTCGGGTTTTACGTCGTCACCGGTATGTATATCGGCATGACGATGTTCGTCCTCGGTATCAGAGGAAAGTTTTCATTTGTCAGCGTACCGGTTGTCTACTGTATCGTCATCTTTTTTGTATTCGAATTTCTGTTGAATGTCGGATTCCCAAGAGGATGGCTGTTCTGATCGATGATTGGACGCCTCTTTTCAGAAAGGGTGAATCATTTTGAACTATGAATCACTGATATCTATGCCATTTCAGCTGTTCAGTCAGGAAGGCTATTTCATCATATTTGTCGTCCTGTTTTCCGGACTGCTGATCGGGGCATTTATGGGAGCCATGCCTGGGCTGACGGCTACCGTTGCAGTAGCCCTGATGTTTCCGCCGTCCATGCAGCTGCCATCCCTGTTGGGGATCTTGTTCTTATCGGCTGTTTATACCGGTGGGGTTTACGGCGGTGGCGTCATGTCCATCGCGTTGAACATTCCGGGTTCGGGTGCAGCGGTTGCGACCACCTTCGACGGCTATCCGATGACGCGGAAAGGGAAATATTATGAGGCGGTAGGCTACGGCCTGGGTGCTTCTCTGGTCGGTTGTTTCCTCGCCTATCTCGCCATCTTCTTCCTCCTCGTGCCAATCGGCACGTTTGCGATCCGCTTTGGACCGCCGGAGATGCTGATGGTTGCCATTTTTGCGATCGCGGTCATCGGGGTCGTCACAGGAGACCTCATTCGAAGTGTCGTAGCCGGCTTTCTGGGCCTGCTCCTCGGGACCATCGGTTCGACGCCAATGGGGATTCCAAGAGGAACGTTCGGCTTCTTTGAATTGATCGACGGTGTTCCATTTGTCGTCGCGATTATCGGCTTGTTTGCGATATCAGAAGCGATATTCCTGCTGAATCGAAAGGAAATTGTCGAGGCAGACGACAACATACCGAAATTTAATTTTGGCAAGATCATGTTCGGTTTCAAAGGGGCCTTTACGTATTATTGGAACCTTCTGCGTTCTTCAATGATCGGCCTCGGGGTCGGGATCATCCCGGCAGCCGGCAGTACGATTGCATCGATGATGAGTTATGGCCGTGCAAAAGCATCTGCAAAGGATCCTGATTCATTCGGACAAGGAAATCCGGAAGGGGTCGTTGCAGCCGAAGCAGCAAACAACGGCTCCGAAGCGGGTTCCATGTCCACGATGCTTGCTTTCGGGATCCCGGGAAGCGGTGCGACGGCGATTCTTTTAGGTGCATTTATGATGCACGGAATGACACCTGGACCGTATCTCGTCCGGGATCACATCGATTTTGCCTATGCGGTGATCATTTCGAACTTTTTCCAGGCATTTCTGCTGTTGTTTGCAGGAATCTTGCTGATCGCCTTTATCGGAAAAGTGATTTCAGTCCCGATTAAAATTCTCGTGCCGCTCATCATCGCAACGTCCGTGGTGGGAACGTTTGCCTACCGTGGCATGATGTTTGATGTGTATGTGCTGTTTCTGTTCGGGATTCTCGGTTATTTCCTCAGGCAGCATTATTACCCGCTGATTTCCGTGGTACTGGGACTGGTACTTGCAGATATGCTCGAAGGAGAATTTTTCCGGACGATTACCATTTATTCGAATGGCTTATGGCCGGTATTTCAGCGTCCGATCTTCCTGACGCTTTTGGCGGCAACGATTATCAGTCTCTTGATTCCCTTATATAAAGTCATTCAGAAGAATCGATCGAAACCAGAATCCAATCTTTAGGAGTGAGTTTATGACAAATAGCTGTGTACGTGATTTATACTGTCCGAAATGCGAAAAACGGTACCCGTCAGGTGAGCCCCATCAGCTTTGTACGTGCGGGGCCCCTCTCCTGGTGGCTTATGACCTGAAGCGTGCGGCCAACACATTATCCAAATCTTCCCTGACATCGAGAGCGCCGACCCTTTGGCGGTACAGCGAGCTGTTACCTGTCCAAAATCCGGCGAATCAGATCTCCTTCGGGGAAGGGATGACGCCGATCCTGCCGATGAACCGGATGGGTGAAGACATTGGGATTGACCAGCTGTTGATGAAAGACGAAGGTCTCATTCCCGGCGGATCGTTTAAATCGAGAGGTGCCGCAGTCGGTGTGTCCATGGCGCATGAACTGGGCATCGAGGAAATCGCCATGCCGACGAATGGTAACGCCGGAGCCGCCTGGGCGATGTATGCGGCAAGGGCCGGGATCAAAACCCATATCGTGATGCCTGTGGATGCGCCGATCGTGACCCGGAAGGAAGCGTATATTTGCGGAGCGGATCTGCATCTTGTGAATGGTTTGATCAGTGATGCAGGGAAAATTGTCGGCCGGGCCGTAAAAAAATACGACTGGTTTGACGTGTCGACGTTAAAAGAACCATACCGGATTGAAGGCAAGAAGACGATGGGCTATGAGATTGCCGAACAGCTGAACTGGCAGGTGCCGGACGTGATCCTCTATCCGACGGGAGGTGGCGTGGGGATCATCGGGATCTACAAGGCACTGAAGGAATTTCAGGAGATGGGCCTCTTGGATCCTTCGAAAATGCCCCGGCTTGTAGCTGTGCAGGCAGAAGAGTGTGCACCGATCGTCACCGCTTTTCAAAAGGGTGAAAGCGAATCGGAATTTTGGCCGGAGTCCAAAACGGCAGCATTCGGGATCAATGTACCAAAAGCGATCGGCGACTTTCTGGTCCTCGATGCGATTTATGAAACAAACGGCACCGCCATCGCGATCGATGACCCGACCCTCCTCGCTGAACAGCGGATGATTGCTGAAACGGAAGGGACGTTTATCTGTCCGGAAGGAGCAGCGACCTTTGCCGCAGCGAGACAACTTCGTCATGAGGGGTGGATCGAGAGACACGAACAGGTCCTCTGCCTCAATACAGGCATGGGCATCAAATACCCGGAAACCGTGGATCCTGATGTACCTACGTTGCAGCCTGAGGATGATTTATAACGGGAATGCCTGCACATCCAAAGAGGAGGGGGTTCTGTGCGTAAGCCGGTCATCATTTTCGTATTGATCATGCTGTATCTGGTCTTCCTGGGGCCTTTTTACGATTGGGGTATCGTCGTGGAAGCCCTGATCATGCTCTTGATGACGCAGATTATCTGGATCAGCCAGATATTCGGGCTGATGGTGGCATCTTTGTTAATCCTGTTTCTCTTGGCAACGAATTTTTTTACGTTTCAGGAAGCCACCGGATTTCTCGGGACGGATATTGTCTGGCTGTTGTTCTCCACATTCATCATCGCCGGAGCGTTCATGAAAACCGGACTGTCCCTCAGGATTTCATTATTTATCCTCAAGCTCTCCCGGGGATTCGGTCCGCTGTTGATGCTGGTGTCGTTTTTCATGATGAGTGTGCTGGCTTTCTTCATTCCGGCAAACGCCGGGCGGATGAATCTGGTCATCACGATTATTACCGGGATGCTGGATTACTTAAAAAAGCTCTATCCGATTAAAAACTTCGGCAAGGGTCTTATGATCGGTATGAACTACGTGGTGCCGATGAGTGGGGCGTTGATCATTACCGGAACGAATACGAGCATTTACGCGTATGGCATTTTCTCCAATGAAGGGTCACTGGAGTGGAATTATATCTCGTGGATGGTGTACTTTATTCCTCCGATATTGATTTATCTGGTGATGCTCTGGCTTGTCCTGCTGTGGGTTTATCCGCTGCCGAAAGTGGATCGTTTTGAGGTGATGGGCTTTATCCGGAGCAAGATAGCAGAGCGCGGGAAACTGACGATGCCGGAGATCCGGCTGGCTGGGATTTCTGCAACGATTCTGCTGATGTGGATGCTTGATCCTTTTCACCCCTTTTCCATTCCGATGGTCGGGCTGTTGGGCGCACTCCTGACGGTTCTTCCCTACATCGGAGTCTGGAACTGGCAGGAAGCGAGGGATGCTGTCAATTGGGACATGCTGGTCTTTTTCGCTGTCAGTCTGGCTGTGGCGGGGATGCTGATTGACAGTGGTGCGCTGGAAGTTGTGGCCCAGGGTGTAGTGCTCATTCAGGAGGTCATTCAATGGGAATGGCTGCTGTTATTGATCGTCGGCCTGATTGGCATCATTTTCCGGCTGTTGTTTTTGAATGTATTGGGGTACATGACGATCATGCTCCCTTTTGCGTTGATGATCGGTACACAGCTTGAAACCGTACCGGCCATCATCGTCGCCATGGTGATCTTCCTGGTAGGCGGACCGGGGTTCTTCCTGATCACCCAGACGCCAATCAATATGCTCAGCTATCAGTACGGTTACTTCACAAAGCAGGATCTGTTAAAGACCGGTACGATCGTATCGTTGATCTGGCTGGTCATTATCGTCATTACGAGCCAGGTGTATTGGATGCTGTTTGTCTGACGGACAAACATGTCACGTGTAAAGCTTGGAAAGGAGGGCGTCATGATTTCAAAAACCATTGCAAGTTATGTGAAACAGCTGGATTTGAGTGATGTACCTGAAGATGTGGTGAAGCAGGCAAAACGGCTGCTTCTGGATACACTGTCAACCACGGTACGCGGGAAGTGCAGCGAGGAAGCAGAGATTTTAAGGCAGGTGGTACCGCAGCTTGGCGGGGGCGGCAACTGTACGGTGATTCTGGAAAATCGAACGTATCCACCGCCGCAAGCAGCATTGATGAATGCGGTGATGGCCCATGCCTACGAACTGGATGACACCGACCGTCGCACGTTTTATCACGCAGGCGCACCTGTCATCTCCGCGGCGCTGGCAGCTGCAGAAGACCGGAATGCATCAGGAAAGCAGCTCCTGGAAGGGATCCTGGCCGGTTATGAGGTGTCTGTGCGAATCGCGGATGCCGTGAATCCTTCCCACAGGACCCGCGGGTTTCATACAACGGGCACGGTGGGGACCTTCGGGGCAGGCATCGCCGCCGCGAAAATCTTCGGTCTGTCTGAACAGGAGTTTCAATATACATTGGGGCACTCTGGTACGCAGGCTGCGGGGTTGTTTGAGTTTCTGAACGATGGCAGCATGACCAAGCGTCTGCACCCTGGAAAAGCAGCGTGGAACGGTGTGTTTGCCGCACAGCTGGCCGAAGGCGGGATGACGGGACCGGTTACGATTTTGGAAGGGCGTCACGGGTTTTTGAATGTAACGGCTGACAAAACGGATCCGGCTATGCTCACGGACCGCCTCGGTGAGGATTACCGGATCCAGAGGATCGGTATCAAACGCCACGCAGCCTGTCGTTATGCGCATACCCCGATCGATGCGGCACTGGATTTGCAGCGGGAGAAGTCACTGGACGTGGAGCGCATCCGCTCGGTGAATATCAAAATGAGTGAGCGGAACTTTTCCCAGACAGGCAAAGCCACAGCGTCCACGCTGGTTGCCGCCCAGCTCAGTTCGCCGTATGCCGTGGCGGTGGCACTCGTCAACCGCACGGCGAATATCGATGCGTATGAGCACGGTCTGGAAGATCCGGCTGTCCTGAAACTGATGAATAAAATCACCACAGAGGCCCATGAACCTTATGGTGATTTCAGCCGGACCGCGACCCTTGAAGTGAAAATGAAAGATGGCACGCTTCACGAAAAAACAGCGGAGTTGCCAAAAGGTGAGCCGGAAGAGCCATTGTCAGAAGAAGAGCTGTTGCAAAAGGTCACAGAACTGATGCGCACCGGAATGGAGCAAGATGCCATCAGTGCCGTAGTGGAGACGGTTGGGAGACTAGAACAACTCGACACGCTCCGCCCGTTAATGGGCCATTTTGGTGCGATGAGCAGAATGGGAGGGATTTGATGTTACGGGGACATGATGAATCGCTGCGAAAGCTTGGACTGCCGGGAAGAGACCGGCCCGAGCAGGCGACATCCGACAGAAGATTTGCTGATGGTGCGCAGTTTCGGACCGAGGTGTCGACAGTGAATAGCCTTGCTGCACTGGAAGCGGTGTTTCAAGCGGCGGACCGGCATGGGATTGTCGTGAACCGGATTGCGGAAACGTACGGGATTTTCCGTCACCGTACCGAAGAACTGACGGATATGCTGAACCTGTGCCGGGAGCGTGGAACAGAGATTAACCTCTCGATTGGTCCCCGGGCTCCTTACGACATCAGTCCGACGGCAAAATCGAAGCACGGGGCACAGATCGGGTACCGCCTAAGGGGCATGGATCAGGTGCTGGACGCGGTGGAGGATGTGAGACGGGCGGTATCCCTTGGAGCCAGAGGGATTACGCTATATGATGAAGGGCTATTGTGGGTGCTTCACCGGATGAAAAAATCCGGTGAACTGCCGGAAGACTTGCAGTTAAAGATTTCCGCCCATGCCGGACAGGCCAACCCCGCTTCGTTTCAACTGTTGGAATCGATCGGGGCCACATCCATCAATCCGGTGCGGGACTTGACGTTGCCGATGCTCACTGCGATCCGGGAGTCAGTGGATGTGCCGATGGACGTGCATGTGGATAACCCGGAAAGTTCCGGTGGGTTTGTGAGAATCTACGATGCTCCGGATATGATCCGGATCTGTTCGCCAATGTATTTGAAATCCGGCAATGTGATGATTTCGGGTCATGGTCAGAAGACGTCTGCGGATAACGGGGCGAGTATGGTGGAGCAGATGAGTGTTGTCCTGGAGCATATCGGGCGTTATTATCCGGATGTGGTGCAAAGTAAACCGGGAAACGGTCCGGCCATCCCGGTGAAGGTTTAATTTAAAAAAAGAAACAAAGCCGCCTTCGGTACGCTTATGGTGGACGCTTTCCTGAGGGCTTGTCTTCTGCTCCTGCGGTTACTCGTCGCAAAAAAAGACTAGCTAACTTTTGCGTTGCAAAAGTGGATCTTCAGACTTCGCTTAATCCTCCAGGAGTCGCCACCAACGCTTCCCTGCGGTATATGAGATAGATAGAAATGCCTTTTTCATTATTAATATTAAAAAGCAATAAATAAAAAACTAACGGCAGATGCGTTATGTGAAGTAAAAGAAAATCAAAAGGAGTGATTGGTAACATGAGTGAAGAGGTGCGTGTGGATACGGTGGTTGTCGGGGCAGGGAATGCTGCGTTATGTGCGGCGATCGCTGCGGCGAATGAAGGAGCAGACGTGCTGGTTCTCGAACGCGCCCCGGAAGCGAAAAAGGGCGGAAATTCATTTTTCACAGACGGTGCGATCCGGTTTGCTTTTAACAACGGACTGGTGGATCTGCGCCTGGTGAAACAGGATATGTCAGAGGAGGAAGCAGCTAAGATTCAGGTGGAACCCTATACGGAAGAGAATTACTGGGAAGATTTCAATCGCATGACCGAAGGGAAGTGTGATGAAGAGCTGGTGCGCAATCTCATCAGCAATTCCTTTGATACCATCCTCTGGCTGAAAGAAAATGGTGTTGCTTTTGAGATGAACTATGACAATCAATCTTTTGAACAAAACGGCATGTACCACTTTTTCGGCGGGAATCCCATGAAGGTTGTGGACAAAGGGATTGGCCTGATGGCCTTTTTGAACAAGCGTCTTGAGGGGTTGTCCGTTCCGGTCTGGTACAACAGCCGGGCTACAGAGGTGATCCAGGAGAAGGGACGTGTGACGGGCGTGAATGTAGAAAAAGACGGGCAGACCATACAGGTCCATGCGAACAGTGTGATACTCGCCTGCGGCAGTTTCGAAGGCAGTAAGGAGATGCGGGGAACATATATGGGCAGCCAGTGGGCCGGTGCGATCGTCCGGGGAACGGAATACAATACCGGGGATGGTCTGAGTATGGCGTTGGATGCCGGTGGCGTGAAACATGGCGACTGGAGCGATTGCCACTCCATCAGTACGGATTTCAACGCGCCCAGGGTAGGCGATTTTGAAAAACCGGGAGACATTTTCAAGAAGCATTCCTATCCCTATGGTTTGATGATCAATACCGAGGGAAAGCGCTTTGTCGACGAAGGGGCGGACATCCGGAATTATACGTACGCCAAGTACGGGAAGGAAGTATTGAAACAGCCGGGGAACAAGGCGTACCAGGTGTTTGATCATCAGGTTCGTCATCTGCTTCGTAAGGAATATGAACTGGATGAAGCGACGAAATATGAAGCGAAGACCCTGGAAGAGCTGGCAGATCAGCTGGATGTGGCCAAAGAGAATTTCTTCGAAACGGTGAAGGCATACAATGCCGCAGTCCAGGACGGAGACTTTGATCCATCGAAAAAAGACGGCAAACACACTGAAGGCATTACCCCTCCGAAGAGCAACTGGGCGCAGGAACTGAAGGAAGGTCCTTTCTATGCTTTTCCGGTCACCTGCGGGATCACGTTTAATTTCGGCGGGGTGCTGGTCAGTCAACATGGTGAGGTACTCGATGATCAGCGTAAACCCATCGAGGGACTTTATGCGGCAGGGGAAATGGTCGGCGGTCTCTTTTACCATAATTACCCTGGTGCATCCGGGTTGATGTCCGGAGCTGTATACGGCCGTCTGGCAGGAAAAGCTGCCGCAGCGTTCGCGAAAAATGATTCCACCCAAGTGTAAGGATCGATGAAGGAGGGAACAGGATGACAGATCGTTTTGAGAAAGGCTTGAATGTCAGAAAAGACGTTCTCGGCGCGGAACATGTGGCAAGGTCCATGGCCAATGTGTCAGAGTTCAATAAGGAAATTCAGGAACTGGTGACGTCCTGGTGCTGGGGAGATATCTGGACCCGGGAAGGCATCAGCCGCCGGGACCGGAGCCTCATCAATCTGGCAATCTTAACGGCGATGAACCGGAACCACGAATTCAAGGTGCATGTCAAAGGGGCACTGACAAACGGGTGCACGCCTGAAGAAATCAAGGAAGTACTTCTGCAGACGGCGGTATATTGCGGTGTGCCGGCGGCTCTTGAAAGTTTCCGGAATGCCAGTGAAGTCCTCGCAGAGTGGGAACAAGAGACAGATGGATCATCAGGAAGGGCGTGAAGATGATATGGATGGCAAGTTGTATATTAACGGCGAATGGCAGGAGGCAGACAGCGGTGAGCGGATCGATGTCTTAAATCCGGCAACAGGAGAACGGGTTGGAACGGCGGCCTTTGGCGGTCAGGTGGAAACGAAGCGGGCGATTGACGCTGCCGATCAGGCATTTCCAGCCTGGCGCAAACGGACTGCGGAAGACCGCGGAAAGATACTCATGCGCTGGCATGATCTGCTGGTGGAGAATCAGGAAGAGATTGCGGAGATTTTGACGAAAGAAATGGGAAAGCCGTTTGCTGAAGCTAAAGGGGAAATTCTTTATTCGGCGTCGTTTATTAAATGGTTCGCAGAAGAAGCCAGACGGATTTACGGACGTATTGTTCCTTCTGCGCAGGAAAACAGCCGGGCGCTGGTCATGAAGCAGCCGATCGGGGTCGTGGCGTCCATTACACCGTGGAATTTCCCGGCTGCAATGATTGCCAGGAAAGTGGCACCGGCTTTGGCGTCAGGCTGTACTTTCGTAGGCAAACCGGCGAATCTGACACCGCTCACAGCGATCAAAATGGTGGAATATGCGGAAGAGGCAGGGGTTCCTAAGGGAGTACTGAACCTGATTGTCGGTAAGTCTTCCGCCATCGGCAGTGAGATGACGTCAAACACCAAGGTGAGGAAACTGACCTTCACCGGATCGACGGAGGTCGGGAAGACGCTCATGAAGCAAAGTGCTGAAACGATGCAGAATCTATCTTTGGAGCTTGGTGGACATGCGCCGATTATCATTTGTGATGATGCGGATGTGGATTTGGCAGTGGACGGTGTGATTGCATCCAAGTTCAGGAATGCCGGACAGACCTGCATCTGTGGTAACCGAATTTATGTTCAAAGAGGGATCGCCGATGTTTTTACGGAAGCATTTGCTGAAAAAGTAAGAGCACTGAGGGTCGGTAACGGTATGGAGGAAGGTGTTGATATTGGGCCGGTGATCGAGAAGGCCAGCTACGATAAAATTGCCCAACACGTCGAGGATGCCGTCACCAAAGGTGCGGAAGTCGTTGCCGGTGGTAAAGGCACTACAGAAGATGAGGTTTATTTTTTCGAACCGACTGTGCTCTCCGGCGTGAATGAAGACATGATCATCATGAAAGAAGAAACGTTTGGTCCGGTGGCTCCGATTCAACTGTTTGATACAGATGAGGAAGCAGTGAGACTGGCCAACAATTCCCGATTTGGCCTGGCGGCCTATTTCTTCACGGAACACATGGCCCGGGGTATGCATATCGGGGAAGGACTGGAATTCGGAATCATCGGCTGGAACGACGGCGCTCCTTCCATGGCTCAGGTGCCTTTTGGCGGCATGAAAGAGAGCGGAATGGGCCGCGAAGGCGGGATCGAAGGGATCGAAGCCTATCTGGAAACGAAATATATGAAAATGCGGATCTGATTGGTTCTCAAGCTCCGGGTGCAGCGTGCATCTGGAGCTTGATTTTTTAGCAGGAGATGAAAAAACATGTCGAGACTTGGCATTTGAGTGACATGCACGTTGAATTGATCCATAGTCATTCTTGATTTGATCATTGCATCCAGTTGACATGATCGATAATGATTATGCAAAAATCATACAATAATTAAACATTTATTATTTGTTCTATGGAGCGTATACTTAAGGGAGGCATGATGAGGAGGAAGACCAATGAGTAACCTTTACGGTTTCGACATCTTACAAAATAACGGTGTAATCCGGAGCATGGCTGATTTTCAAGGAAAGGTCATCCTGATTGTCAATACAGCCAGCAAGTGTGGTTTGACACCGCAGTTTGAGGAGCTCGAAAAGCTGTTTCAAACCTACCAGGAAAATGATTTCGTCATACTCGGCTTTCCATGCAATCAATTTGAACAGCAGGAGCCGGGAACAGGTTCAGAGGCAGAAGCCTTGTGCAGGAAAGACTATGGCGTCACGTTTCCCATGATGGACAAGATCCGTGTAAACGACCCAAAACCGCACCCGCTGTATGCTTTTTTGAAAGAGGCGCAACCCTTTCAAGGCTTCGATGCATCGAACATCACGGGACGCATGTTAAAACAGATGGTGAAAGACAAATACCCGCATCTTGTCACTGGAAATGATATCAAATGGAATTTCACCAAATTCCTTGTGGATCGTGAGGGGCATGTGGTTCGCCGCTTTGAACCGGAGACGCCGGCAAATGAAATGGAAGAGGCGATTACCGAACTTCTGTAACTGAACAGAAAGAAGATAACGCCATTCGACTGGACCGCATGCTCTCTGATGCGGTCCGTTCTTTTTTTCCATCGTCAAATCTACATCGTCAAATCTAAGGGTGAGCATATCGGTTGTATGTAAGAGTTTTCACATGTTTAGCTAGTTTACAATGCTTCTGTGATGGTAATTTGAAGCGTTCATTGAAACATCAATTCTATCGAAACGGAGTGATCAGCATGACGGTAAAACACGATCATACAACACATCCATTTTTAATCAATAACGAGTGGCTGGAAAGTAAAACCGGAGAAACGGTGCCCATCCATTCCCCGGATAACGGTGTACAGGTCGGACAGGTTCCGGCCATGTCCCGGGAGGAAGTCAATCAGGCAGTCAACCTGGCGGCGGATGTTCAGGAGAACTGGGCAGCGACGGAGGTGCATGAACGCTCGGACCTTCTGCACCGCTGGGCAGATGAATTGGATCAGGTAGCCGATAAGATCGGCGCCATGATCCAAAAGGAAGTCGGAAAAACGTTCGCATCAGCAAAAAGTGAAGTGAAACGAACCGCACAGCTGATTCGCCATACCGCGGAAGAGGGGCTTCGGACGCACGGCAGTTTCATTCAAGGAGACGCGTTCCCTGGAGCGTCGCGCTCGACGAAGGCGATGGTGCAAAAAGTGCCGCATGGCGTCATTCTCGCGATCTCACCGTTCAACTACCCGGTGAACCTGGCAGCATCAAAAATTGCACCGGCACTGGTAACGGGTAATACGGTGGTCTTTAAACCGGCAACACAAGGAGCAGTCAGTGGTCTGATGATGATTGATGCACTGGTCAAAGCGGGGCTTCCAAAAGGTGTCCTGAACGTCGTCACCGGACGCGGATCCGTGATCGGTGATTACGTCGTGACGCATCCGAAACTCGACATGATTACGTTCACCGGAGGGACTGCAACCGGGCAGCACATTGCGAAAAAAGCATCGATGATTCCGGTCGTCCTTGAACTTGGCGGGAAAGATCCGGCCATTGTGCTCGAGGATGCCGATTTGAAGAAAGCCGCAAAAGAAATCGTATCCGGAGCTTTCAGTTACTCCGGTCAACGATGTACCGCGATTAAACGCGTGATGGTGACAGAGCAAGCGGCAGATGAGCTGGTCGAAAAGATCCGGGAACATGTCGCGGCACTCTCTGTCGGCTACTCCACAGAAGAAGTGGATATTATTCCGATGATTGATCAGAAATCTGCAGACTATGTGACCGGCTTGATTGAAGATGCCGTGAAGAAAGGGGCAACGATCGTACACGAAGGCCAAAACGATCAGAATCTCCTGTCTCCTGTGGTCCTTGATCATGTCACAGAGGACATGGAGATTGCCTGGGAAGAGCAGTTTGGACCGGTGCTGCCCATCATGCGCGTAGCGAATGAACTCGAGGCAGTCGATCTGGAAAAGCGCAATGCCTACGGCCTGCAGGCGAGTATCTTTACAAAAGACATGGAAAAAGCATTCACACTGGCTGAACGGATGAATGTCGGAACCGTGCAAATTAACGGCAAGACGTCCCGCGGACCGGACCATTTCCCATTTCTCGGCGTGAAAAATTCCGGACAGGGCGTTCAAGGCATTGGCCGGAGTATTGATTCCATGCTTCGGGATAAGGTGATCGTGTTGAATTTGTAAGACGCACCGACAATCATAGAGAAACGAACGAACCTCCAGTCTCATCTCAGACTGGAGGTTCTTCTCATACTTCATCGGACTGTTTAAGTTCTGAAAGTTACAAGATAAACACTGCCACAAGTGTGCCGGCGACTCCGATCAGGAGTGCATACAAGAGGGCAGGCAAGAGGGTCTTGCGGATGATATCCCCTTCTTTTCCGACCATGCCGACAACCGCGGCGGCGGCTACGACGTTATGCACACAGATCATATTCCCTGCGGCAGATCCGGCGGTTTGCTGTGCCAGAATCAGGTTCGTATTCAGCCCCGTGTCCATGGCAGCACTGTACTGGATCGGGGAAAAGGTCAGAACGGATACGGTGGCACTGCCGGTTATAAAGGATCCCAAAAGGCCAAGGTACGGTGCAACAAACAGCCAGATACCGCCTAATGACCCTGCCATCACAGTGGCGATGTGCTGAGGCATCGATGCCAAGTCACTGGCATTCAATCCGGAGTTACTGAACACCTGCACCAGTGCGAGGGTTGGAAGCAGTGCGAGGGCTGCTCCGGAAACCGTGCCCATGGAATCCTTGGCGGCTTTTGTAAAATGACCTAGGGTTTTACGCTGCGTAAAGACGGAAATCAGTGCGGCCAGGAGCAGAACAGCACCCGGAGAGTAAAGTAATTCCCAGTTGGACGTGACCCCTTCAACGCCGAATATGTTGGCCCAGCTCAGGTCGATCGCGGTCTGTGTGAATTGCTGCACCGGTTCGATGATCCGTGTCGCCAGAAGCAGGACAATCACAATGACATAAGGGCTCCATGCGGAAAGCAGACTCAGGTCGGATTTCTTTTCTTTGACCGTAAAGCCCTCTTTCAATGCATCCTGCCAAGGTTCTTTTGGCAAGAAGACATTTTTCTTAGCGGTCACGGTTGCCACACCGAGGCCTGTAAGGGAAGCCAGAATAGCCACAAATTCCGGTCCGAATAAGGAGGCGTAGAGGAAGGCAGACAGCGTATACGTGAAACCGACCAGGAGGGACCAGGGCAGCATGGACACCATGGACGAAAGGCTTTTTTCTTTACCGAAGGAGAGGGTTAATACAATAATCAGCACGAAAGGAACTAACGAACCAACGAGAATATCCATCATCGTAATCTTGATCGCAACTTGCTGAAACATCTCGGCCCCTGCGCCTTCGATATTGCTCAAACCGACGATCACCGGTGTGCCGACCGCGCCGAACGAGACCGAGGTACTGTCAGCAATCAGTGCGGTAGTTGCTGCAGCGAGGGGGGTAAAACCGAGCGCGACCATCAATGGTCCGGTAACGGCTGCAGGTGTTCCGAATCCGGCAGCCCCTTCAATCAGTCCCCCGAAGAGAAAGGCAACGATGATGACCTGGACCCGCATATCCGAAGAAATATTCCGGAAACCTTCATTGATCCGGTCGACGGCGCCGGTTTCACGCAATGTGTTGAGCAGGACGATCGCACCGATCAGGATGAACAGAATGGTCAATGCCCGGTGAAAGCCTTCAAAAATGGATGCGGTTAATGGCAAAAGTTCCATTCCCCATATAAAATAGGATAGAAGAATGAAAATGATCGCACTGTAAAGCATGCCGCGTTTGGCTGACATCCTGAGGATGACAAGGAATAAAAAAGGTAAGAGGATGGCGCTGATTGCTGTGAGAAATAACATGATGTAAACGCTCCTTTTGGTGGGTTAAACAGGTTTAGATACTGTTAAATATAAAAATTTGCTAAAATACAGTATAAAGGAATCGGAACAGCGGTTCAACAGGTGAGCATGCGTACATTGTATTATTGTACAAACCGATCTTCGAGAAAGGGGTTCTATCTGATGGCGACATGGGGAATAGCTGGGATTGGAAAATTAGGAGGCGCTCTCATGCAACGATTTGAAGCAACTGACATGCCGGTAAAGGTATACCACCCGGCTATTGAAAAAGCGAGAACAAAGGTGGCCGGTATGGCCAACATGCAAGTGGTTGATCTGCACCAGCTTGCTGAAACGGATTATGTACTGCTCGCTTTACCGGCAGGAAAAGCCGGTGAACTGGTGGAGATGCTTCAAAGAGGGAGTGAAAACGGAGCGGATCTTCCTGTACTGATCAATCTGTCCACGAAAGACAGAACGGCCGAATTGAGGAAACATCACCCTGCCTTTTGCTGGATGGGCATCAAGCTCGCAGGCCATGCAAAAGCATTGGAACAAGAGGGGAATGGTTTGTTTGTTTCACAAGAGTGGCAAGCTTATCCGGAGGTGGCTCAGTGTTTTCGGCGGATCGGTGAAGTCGCAGAAGGAAGTGAGGAAGATGTGTTACGTTTCAACAGCCAGGTCACTGAGGCGGCGGTCGCTTCAGCTGTGAAACTGAAAGAGCAGTTAAAACAGGCCAATTTTGACAACGACTGGATCCGCCACGCGTTGACCTGTTCGTTCCCGCAGGTCGTCAAGGCGTATGAGCAAGACGAACTGGGGACATTTGCAAAAGAAGTGGCGGAAAAGGTGAGGGAAGACAAATCCAGTCAATAAGATAACCAGGGAAAAGTCAGAGAATATTCGCTTCTTTCGCGCGGACAATGGCTTCCGTCCGGTTCCGGACCTGGAGTTTTTGAAAGATGATGCTGTTGTATACTTTGACACTGCTTTCTTTCAAGTTGAGAATCCCGGCGACTTCTTTATTGGTGTAGCCTTTTTCGATCAGTTCAAGCATGCGCAGCTCCTGATCACTCAAAGGATCGACCAGCGAATGAACAGGTTTATCATCTTCACCGGACTGGGCTGCAAACCCGTTGCGACGAGAGTTGGAGCGTCTTAACAGGGCACTGATCCTTGCGATCAGAACATTCGGATCAAAAGGCTTTGTTAAATAATCATCCCCACCGGTCTCAAGACCTGAGATGATTGCATCGGAATCCTGATACGCACTCAGATAAATAATCGGCACGCTGTTTGTCTCTCTGATCTGCCGGCAAACCTCAAAACCATCCATGCCAGGCATCCGGATATCGAGGACGACTAAATCGGCATCAAAGGTCTTCAGGACTTCGAGCCCCTCCTGCCCACTTTTGGCAGTGCGGGGTTCGTAATGATTCTGCAGGAGATAGAGCCGCAATAAATCACGGATTTTCTGTTCGTCATCAATGACGAGGATTTTTCCTTTAGCCATAATGTTCCCCTCCTTCACTTTTTGTTACCTGATCAATTGGAAGTCTGAATGAGAATACACTGCCCTCACCGAGTTCACTTTCTACGGAGATCTCCCCGTCATGAAGTTCCACGATTTCCTTTGCAATCGCAAGCCCAAGCCCTGCTCCACGGCTGTCATTGATTTCATCTTTTTCGAGTTTATAGAACCGGTCGAACACAAAGGGGATGTCTTCTTTCGGAATCCCTTCCCCGAAATCCTTTACACAGACCTGAAGAGCGTGGCAGCCATCGGCCCGCTTCACAGAAGTGAGTCGAATGACGATCTCTTTCCCTTTGGAAGCGTGCTTGATGGCATTTAATACGAGATTGGAGAAGACTTGTTTAATACGAACGGGATCGACATTGATCAGCCACTTGTGATTATGATCGAGTTCGTTTTCAGTGATGATCGTGGTGTTGTTTTTCTTTTCGATCATCCAGGACTGTTCCTGGATGACGTCGGTAAAGAAATCCAGGCCATCAACGGTCTGATAATCAAAACTGACCTGGTCGGATTCAAGTTTCGATAAATCCTGCAGATCACGGATCATCGCAGACATCATTGTGGTGTCTGTGTAAATTGAACGGAGATATTTGGAATCATCGCGATCAATGACGCCGTCAATCATCGCTTTGATGTAGCCCTGGATGAATGTCAGCGGCGTATTTAATTCATGAGAAATGCTCGCAAAGAGCTGTCTACGGGAGCGTTCCATTTTCTGCAGGTGATTATTGGCCTGTTTTAACTCAGCAGTCCGCTCTTTTACTCTGGTCTCGAGTTGCTCGTTCATTTCATGAAGCTCGGCAGACAGTCCTTCAGCCCGGTTAAAAGAGCGGGCATATTTTCGGGACAGCTGGATCGATTGAATAAACAGAAAGAATAATAAGCCTGCAGCGACGTAGCCGTCGGTTTCCAGCACATGGGCATAGTAAAGGACGTCGTTTGCCACCGCGATGAACAAAACGAGCATACCGGCACCATACAGCATCGCACCGTCGCGCCGTCGGACGAGTGCGACGACTGTATAATAAACAGCCAGCGCCGTGGCGAAAATCGCCAGAACGTAAAGGACATAGTTGGTTTCCCTGAAAATCCAGGTTGGTGTGACGGCAACGAACACAAGGTATGAGCCAATCAGGGAAACGGCGATCACGACCACCCGCTTTGGCAAATCATCCGGCAATTGGGAACGGAGAAACAGCAGGATGAAGATCAGTGACATCAGGGCGGATATGTATTCCAGGTTCACCGCAAGGGACCAGGAGATCCAGGGCATCAGGCTGAACATCAGCGTATCTCTGAGGAGCAGGGTGCGTATGCCGATGCTGAAACAGAGGATGCTGAAATACAAAGGACCGGGATCTTTGGAACGGATCAAAAAGAGAATCAGATGGTACAGTCCAATGAGGAAGATGCCGCCGAGTATGAACATCTGAATCAGGGTATTTGACTCCCGCTCTGCGACGATATCACTGGCAGTTCCGATACGGACGGACTCCCAGATTCCTGCGCTGCGTTGGTAATAATCGGACACATGAATGACGACATCCACTTCAGGCGTGTCTGCATCAAAGAAATAGACTGTTGAAAAATTCTCAGGTTCCATATCTTCGCGGTTATCCGCAGTGACACCTTGTCCGCCGTGAGCTTCGCCGTTAATGAAGAGGTCATAGGCTGTAGAGACGTTCGCCATGTATATCGCGAGGCTGTGATTGAGATCTTCCTCGTGCAATTGCAGCCTGATATGGTATGTGGCATACCCGTGATGCGGGAGGGGGCTGCCATCGAGCTGAAGACTGGTCCATTCAGCAGGTACTTGAATAAGAGCATCCGGATCGGGTAACGGTTCGCCAGGATCCAGGAAGGTTTCCCAATAAAAGCCCCACTCCCCGTCGAGTGAACGAAGACCGTCCTCATAAAGGGACGACTCGGACATGTCCATGACGGTGAGGCTTGAATCATCAGCCGATGTATGTAAGCCACTGGACATAATCCCCGATAGAAGTAAAAAAAAGAAAATACCTATCCGAATCAATTGTTGCATACGATCCCTCCGCCGTCCCTGTGATATTCCTATTTTCTCTTTCTTCAGGTGAATTTGCAACCATCTGGAGCAGGAAGTTTACACTACCATCTTTATGTTTATTAACTTTAGTTAATAGGCACGACGTCGGATAGATGGTATATTATGAATATTCAGAAGAAATTTGTCGAAATGAGCTGTTCAGACCAGGTCGAATAAAGGAAAATACAAAGGGGTGTCAAATGATGGTAGAAACAGGATCGAATGGACAGTTGTGCAACATCGACGTGATGTTATCGGAGGCAGTTGCCCTGGTCAATCAGACGGAGAGTGTGTCAGACATGCGTAACCTCATTGAGGACCCGGTCGTATCCGACCTTCTCGGATTTGAACTGCTCGGAGATTTTTCGACCATTGATGAAGACAGCCAAATGGCTGTCGCGAAAGCGCTGATTGCAGAGTATGATGTGGATCGACCGGTCGAAAGTGCTGCGCTGATTGCGAAGGCGTTTCAGTCAGAAGTGAATCGGCAGGTTCAGCTCGGTCAGCTGATCGACCGCATTCAGGAAGCGGACGATCCTCGCACGATCCGTGAGATGATCGAGCAACGTGATGTGGCGGCTATTTTACAGCTGGATGTGACAGATGCGTACTATGGTATGAAAGAAGAAACAAAGCGTCATGTGGCCAATCGACTGGCTGGCGCGTGCATCGGCGATTCCGTACAGGATATGGTGAATCAGATCCGGACGGCATTTCACCGGGATTGTGAGACAGAGAGCCGCTGACTGATCATCTACTTCGTTGAATTACCACTGTCCTCTTTACAGGGAGGGCAGTGTTTTTTTGTGCGTGAGAGGGGTGTTTAAGCTTGGTGAAGGAATGACGTAAAAAGGCAAGGGAGGCTTTCGAGACCTGCTTGGCAAAATATCCGGCTGACTTTGGTTTTATCTTTTTGTTCAAGAGGTGGTATGATGAGTTTAGGAAAGAGATTTCATTCACGGAAGCAGTCAAGCTTTTTGCGGTGAAGTGACCATGCAACAACCACCGGACTGATGAGCAATCTAAGCTTTTAAAAGCGGATTTTCAAGGAGGGGTATTTTTGAACACGGAAGAGATCGTGAACGCGTTAACGAGGGAAGAAAAAGTGAAGCTTTGTTCCGGGGCGGATTTCTGGCGATTGGAATCCGTTGAACGACTGGGTCTCTTACAGATCATGGTGGCTGATGGTCCGCATGGTCTCAGAAAACAGGCAGAAAAAGCCGATCACCTTGGTTTGAGCGGCAGTGTGCCGGCCACTTGTTTCCCATCCGGGGTCACCCTGGCAAGCTCGTGGGACCGGGACATGATCAGGAAAGTCAGCGGTGCGATTGCAAGAGAAGCAAAAGCTGAACGGGTATCCGTCCTGCTGGGTCCGGCGATGAACATCAAACGATCGCCTTTGTGTGGACGGAATTTCGAATATTTTTCCGAGGATCCGTTTCTGACCGGTGAGATGGCGACGGCACATGTGTCTGGTGTGCAGTCAGAAGGGGTGGGGACATCCATCAAACACTTCGCTGTCAACAATCAGGAACACCGTCGAATGACGACGGATGCCATCGTCGATGAACGTACACTGCGGGAAATTTACTTATCCGGTTTCGAAAGAGCTGTGAAAGCGGCTGAGCCCTGGACCGTGATGTGTTCATACAACAAAGTGAACGGAACGTTTGCAGCGGAACATCAGGAATTATTGACTGCCATTCTTCGGGATGAGTGGGGATTTAACGGGGTGGTCGTATCGGATTGGGGAGCGGTGAATGACCGTGCGGCAGGTCTGAGTGCGGGGCTGGATCTGGAAATGCCGGCGAGCTTTGGACTCGGGGCAGCACGAATTGAAGAAGCGCTCGAGACAGGAGAACTGGATGAGGCATCGTTAGACCGTGCGGCAAAACGCCTGGTTGATCTCATCTGGTGACAGCATGGTTCTGCTTAAAAATGACGGCGAAATTCTGCCCGTCCCGCAAGGCATGACCCTTGCTGTCATTGGCCCCTTTGCAAAGAAGCCTCGTTTTCAGGGAGGAGGCAGTTCGCATATTAACCCGACACAAGTGGATGATCTCCTCCGTGAATTGGAGAGTGATGCCGGCGTGTCCAAGGTGACGTATGCGCAAGGCTTTGAACTGGACAAGGATGAATCGGATGAGACTTTACAACAAGAAGCAATCGAGGCGGCGCAGGAAGCAGATTATGTCATTGTCATGGCCGGGCTCCCGGACCGCTATGAATCGGAAGGGTTTGACCGCACGCACATGGATTTGCCCGGCAATCAGACGGAGTTGATCACAGCGGTCACCCAGCATCAGCCGATGACCGCTGTGGTCCTCAGTAACGGTTCACCGGTTGTCATGCCATGGCTGTCTGACGTTCCGGCTGTGCTTGAAGCCTACCTCGGTGGCCAGGGCATGGCGGGTCCCGTGGCTGATCTTCTCATGGGGCGGGTGAATCCATCCGGAAGGCTGACAGAGACCTTTCCTGTCAAGCTTAGTGACAATCCATCTTATTTGAATTTCCCATGTGAAGGGGATGAAGTGCATTACCGGGAAGGGCTGTTTGTCGGGTACCGGTACTATGATCAAAAGCAGCTGAAGCCGCTGTTCCCTTTCGGGTTTGGTCTGAGCTATACGTCATTTGCCTATCGGGATTTGGCACTCAGTCATGAAAAGCTCATTTCGGGCGAGGAGGACTTGACGGTAACGGTAACGGTGACAAACACAGGTGATCAAGCCGGAAAAGAAGTGGTTCAGCTCTATGTGGCGAAACCTGAATCCGCGCTGATCCGCGCGCCGAAGGAACTGAAAGGTTTTACAAAAATATTCCTTGAGCCCGGCGAGGAGAAAACGGTGACCTTAACATTGGATCAAAGGGCCTTTGCCTACTATGATCAAACCTTAAAAGGCTGGTATGTGGAAGGCGGCTCCTATCAGGTGATGATTGCTCAGAATGCCGAAAAGAGTCTTCTGGTGAAAGAGGTGGAGGTAGCGGATGACCGTCCGCGTTCAGGCCTCAAGGTGACACGGAACACGACGGTTGGGGATCTGCTGGCGGACCCGTTGCTCAACGAACAGGCAGAGGTACTGTTGGCACGAATCAATGAGCATCATCCGATCAGTGACATGGAAGAGGTCGAAGGACTCGATGACATGGCGAAAGCGATGATGCAGTATATGCCCCTGCGTGCATTGGCGAATTTCAGCCAAGGTACTATCACAGAAGACATGCTGCAGGAGATGATCCGCGAATTAAACCGCACTTCCCGGCAATAACAAACATACTGATGAATACAAAGGGCCCGTTCAGTCATCCTGCTGAACGGGCTTGTTGACGGTCTGACCGGGTTGCTTTCGCTTTTGCAAGACCCGGCTCATCTGTGCGGCGAGAATTTGCTGGAAGAGGGTGCCCACAATCACCGGCAATACAACGGCAGGCGGAAAGAAAATGGCGGCAAGCCCGGAGCCTGCACCGATGTTTCGCATGCCTGAAGAAAAAAAGACGGCCGTGAAGTCCGCTTCACCTAATCTGGTCAATTGCCCACCAAGATAGCCGATGCCATAAGCAATGATGGACAGTCCGAGCACACTCATGATCACCAGGGCAAGCTGACGGTCGAAATCGTAAATGAACGGGGCCACCAGTGAGCCGTTGATCATGATAATGGCGAAGAACGCCATTTTTGTACCCAGTTGAATTCCGTTCACACGAGCTGAGACGTGACCTCTCCAAAAATGACCGGTCAATACCCCCATGATGGATGGGATCACAAGCATCAAAAAGAGTCCCCCGGCCAGATCGGCATAGGAAATGGTGACGGAGATGTCGAGAAACAGATACAGAAATCCCGGCAGATAAAGAGGAACGAGCAGGGTGTTGATCAAAATGATGAACAGAACCAATGCCACATTTCCCCGGTTTATCGTCACCCAGATGACGCTGACCACAGCCGTGGGAATCAAAAATGCAAAGACCGTACCGAGCAGATAGGCTTCATGGTCTGGAAACATCAGGGTAGCCGTAATCAATGCCAGGACAGGCATGATCAGATTGATCACGGTCAAAGCGACGAGTAAGGGCAACGGGTGCGTGACGGCATGGCGAATGTCGGCGAGTCGCACATGCAGGGAACTGAGAAACGTGATGATGACAAACAGTCCCGGGATGAGAAATTGAAATGTTGCCATTTGCTGATGCAAGAGGATTCCGATCACCAGGACTGCCGGTGTCAGCCAGGGGATGTGGCGATTGAGCCATTGATTGAGCATGTTCATCGTCGAGGACCTCTTTCTTCATGTGCGGTTTTGATGCTTCACCTGCGATCTTATCACAAAAAAAGGATTCAGTGATGACTCGAATGCTTGAGAAACTGATGGAAGGCTTTGTCGGCACGCTTCAGATTGGCGGTGAACTGCGTGACACTGACCGGTATCGTAGTATGCTCATTACATTTGAATAATACCAGCGTTTCTTTTTGGCGCGGAACTGGATAACATTTCCTGATCCGGTTCAAGGAAATCCAGCAGCAGTCCCGCGATGAAATGGATGTGGTTGGCATCATGACGAGGCCGTCTTTGACATTGACGACGACGGGGATTTTTTTAATGGCTTGATTCATGCAGAATTGCATCAGTTTTTTTCGCAACAACATCGTGGAACCGTCTAATTCGCAGTTGGAGGAAAGGATCGTGATGACGGGCTGATCGACAATCAGGGACTGATGTTTCTCCCGGACAAGCGTGGCGGTTGTTAAGGTGTTGAGTGGTTCCAAAGTGAGTGTGTCCGTCGTGATAGTGTAGGATGACTGAATGGCTAACTGCTGGTTCATGGGTCATAGTCTCCGTTCAATTGTGATGTATTATCATAATTAATCATAATTTTACATTTATCCATTCTTATTATTGAATGGTTAATGCAAAAAAACAAGATTGATTAATAAAATCCGGATGTCAATTTTGTGAATAATGGTTTATATGTGAATATATTCACATATAAACTTTGTCGAATGGAAGCAAGACGTGAAAGCTTTAAGGATGTTAACGAATAAATCGTAAAGATTTGGTATACTGAAAGGAATACAGAAACGGAGTGATGCGTGATGGACCGTAAATCTTTTCCGGACGAATACCCCGTACAACTGATCGTGAATGGCCGGGAACTGGCTACATTTCAATTATCATTAACGGGTATGGAGGACTGGGCAATTGGCTACTTATACAGTGAAGGGCTGATTGATGGCATGGATGATCTGGAGCATCTTCGTGTTAATGAAGATCAAGGGCGGATTGATGTGGAAGTCTCCGATGAGCGGGAAGACTGGATGTTTTCCGATCGGAAGAAGCATTACACAGCAGGCTGTGGGAAAGGGGTTACCTTTTTCTCCATGTCCGACGTGAGGGAATTTCCGAAAGTCAGGTCAAACGCTGTAACGACACTGAGGGCGATGCTGAAACAAATGGCGGAGTTCGGGAAAAGAACACCGCTTTACGATGCAACGGGCGGTATGCACGGGGCCTGTCTCTATGGTCACGGGGGTGACATGGTTGTCTATGAAGATATCGGGCGGCATAATGCCGTCGATAAAGTACTGGGCTATGCAGTCAGACATGATCTCCGTGCGGAAGATCTGATCTTATTAACGTCCGGCAGAATCTCGTATGAAATGCTGGCAAAAACAGCGAAATTCGGGATCGGGGTTATCGGTTCAAGAACCACACCGACGCTTCAGGCGGTGCAGGTGGCAAACTATCTTGGCGTCGAAGTGGTGGCGTATATGCGCGGGCGTCACGCAGAAGTCTGCACGGGGCACGGACGAGTGACCCATGACCTGAAACAGGAAACGCATTAATTCGCTTCTTGTTCAGCGGCATGAATCGAGCACTGCTGTTGACGGCAGATGACCGGCGATCCAGGATGAGATACACAGACAAAAATCATGAAGAAGGTGACAGGTTATGCCGGTTGTGGATATGCCGCTTGAAGAACTGAAAACGTACAAGGGTCGAAATCCGGTGCCTGTGGATTTCGATGCCTACTGGGAACGGGCCCTTGAAGAAATGCGTCAAGTGGATGCTGCGGTGACATTGGAGAAGAGCGATTTTCAGGTGCCGTTTGCGACCTGTTATGAATTGACGTTCACAGGGGTCAGAGGGGCGCGGATTTCTGTGAAATACGTGCGTCCAAACAAGATCGATCCGAAGCGGCATAAAGCGGTGATTGATTTTCACGGCTATCAAATGAATAACGGTGATTGGCTGCCGAAGCTTGCCTACGCAGCGGCCGGGATGAGCTATGCGGCGATGGACGTTCGGGGACAGGGTGGGCGCTCCGAGGACACGGGCGGGGTCAAAGGTCCGACCATTCGCGGGCAGATCATTCGTGGACTCGAGGATCACGAGGACAACCTGCTCTTTCGTCATATTTTTCTGGATGCTGCTCAGCTGGCAGGGATTCTACTCGATGATCCGCAGTTTCAGGTCACAGAACTCACTGCGACGGGCTGGTCCCAGGGAGGCGGTTTGACCCTGGCATGTGCGGCTTTGGAACCAAGAATAACAAAACTTGCACCGGTCTATCCGTTTTTGACGGATTACAAACGGGTGTGGGAGATGGATCTGGATATTGGAGCGTATGAGGAAATCCGTCGCTTCTTCCGCTTTTTCGACCCGCTCCATGAGCGGGAAGATGAGATTTTCACTCGACTGGGCTATATCGATGTGCAGTACTTGGCATCCCGCATCCAGGGGAGGGTGCTGATGGCAACCGGATTGATCGATACGATTTGCCCGCCATCCACCCAATTCGCAGCATATAACCGGATTGCATCAAAAAAAGATGTGCTGATCTACCCCGACTATGCCCATGAACAACTTCCGGGCCTGCAGGATCGCATCCTGCAATTTCTGATGAAGGATGATTGAATCCGGCTGCTTGCGACATAGCGTGTGAAGTCGATGAGCAAAGGTCATTGAAAACAGACATGCACCTTCGCTTCGACAAGAATGTGGCAGAGCATACAAGTCATGTCTTATTCCGGCTTACTTGCATCAAGAACGAGTACCGTCAAAAATCACTCGGTTGCACGGATGCGTTGAGTGCTCTTAGTGGAAACGTCTGTTAATCCCTGAATAAGACGCAGGGACCATAAAGAAGGAACGCTTTCCTGAAGTATAAAAAATCCGAATCACGTTGATTCGGATTTTGTCTTTAGATGCGTTAATGACTTTGAGCGCGTTTTGCTTCGATATCTTCTTTTGTCGGTCCCATAATGCCGGGCACCTTCAGGCCTGCCTGACGAAGGAGAACGGTCATCTGTCCGATGTGATGCGTCTGGTGATCGATGATCATCCGTAACAGCTGCCCTTTGGCCATCTCTTCACCTGCAAAATGTACCCGGTCTTCGAGCATATCGTCCTTGACGTGCTGGAGGATCCCCAGTTCAAGGGATTCTGCAGTGTTATGGTAATGTGCCAACAGCTCTTCTGCGGTTTTTGGCTGTTCTTCTGCTGCCGGCGGTTTAACCGGTACTTCAAGCATGCGGCCGATGCCAAAAGCGGATTGGGTTAAGTGCCAGGCAAGTGACCCCAGCGTGTTGTGTCCTGCTTCCATGGCCTGATCCATCGTCTCATCTGTGATGGTGTCGATGACTTGTTCCGCCTTGTTGACCGATGCCAGCCAGTCGAGCCGGAAATCATTGATTCTGCGATACATTCAAAATCCTCCCCTTTTCTTTTGAAAAAATACTGTAGTAAACCCTTGATCAATTCCACTCTTAACATATCGAAACTGTCTGGATTTTTCAACGATTTTGTACTCCCGGTGAAATCAGGCAGGAGAATTCATGGTATAAAGAGAACAACTTGGATAACAGACGAAAGCTACGGGAATGGAAAGGTGTGGTGTGAAGATGCGGATAGGCGGAAAACTGTTCAAGGATGTTTCAACTCCTGAAAAATGGATTCAGGAGGTTAAGCGTTTCGGGTACCGGACGTCGGTTTGTCCGGTGGATGCAGCGTCGAGTGACATTGAAATCGTTGCATTCCGGCAGGCAGCTAAAACAAATGACATTTTGATCTCTGAAGTGGGCGCCTGGAGCAATCCGATCAGCCCCGATGACCGGATTCAAAAAGCGGCAATCTCTCATTGTAAAGGCCAGCTGGAACTGGCTGAGAAAATGAGGGCGGTCTGCTGTGTGAATATTGCGGGCAGCCTCAGTGAAGACTTTGATGGTCCTCATCCGGATCATTTTCACAAGGATACCTTCGCGCTCGTTGTCGATACCGTCCGGGAAATCATCGACGACGTCAAGCCGGTGAAGACGAAATATGCACTGGAGATGCTGCCGTGGATGATTCCCGACGGAACGGACAGCTATGAGGCTTTGGTGAAAGCGATTGACCGGGACGCTTTTGCGGTGCATTTTGATCCGGTGAATATGCTGACGTCACCCCGGGCTTTTTATCATAATGCAGACATCATTCGGGATTTCGTCAAACGCCTGGGGCATCTGATTGTGAACGTCCATGTAAAAGACATTGCCCTTTCCGGGAAACTGACGGTTCATCTGGACGAAGTGGAACCAGGGCTTGGTGGACTGAATTACCCCGTTTTACTGAAGGAACTCCATCAACTCGGAAATCCAGATCTGCCATTGATGCTTGAGCACTACGAGCATGAATCGAGCTATGTCAATGGCGCTGCCTTCATCCGGAAGGTGGCAAAAGAAAAAGGTATCACACTAGATGAATAGAAAAAGGAATGAATCATTGATGAACACAAACGAACTGTTATTTTTTGAACCGGTATTTAAGGAAAAAGTCTGGGGCGGAACGAAGTTGAACAAGCAGTTTAACTACGACGTTTCAGGGGACAACATCGGTGAATGCTGGGGGATTTCTGCCCACAAGGAGGGTGCGGCAAGAGTCAGAAACGGTCACTATAAAGGACAGACGTTGCGGGAATTATGGGCACGTGAACGGGCGCTGTTCGGTCCTGTGACAAGCGAAGAGTTCCCCTTGCTGGTGAAGATCATTGATGCAAGCGATGCCCTGTCGGTGCAGGTCCATCCGAATGACGAGCTGGCCATGGCGATGGCAGGCTACCCTTACGGGAAAACCGAATGCTGGTATATTCTCGACGCAGAACCCGGTGCGAAGCTGATCTATGGACATCAGGCCGATTCGAAAGAGGAGCTGCAGGAACTGGTTGCGGGCGGGAACTGGGACGATCTTTTTCGTGAGGTGCCGGTGGAAGCCGGGGACTTCGTTCATGTGCCCAGCGGTACAGTGCATGCGATTGGAGCGGGGATCGTTCTTCTTGAAGTCCAGCAGAGCTCGGATATTACGTACCGTTTTTACGATTACGACCGTCCAGGAAGCGATGGGGAGCTGCGTCCTTTGCATATTGAAGAATCGATTGCCTGTACCAGGGTACCCGATCATCTTTCCGGTGACTCAGTCGTGAAGACGCAGCATCAGGATTCGGCAAAAGCCGTCCTTGTGGAAGATCCTTATTTCCATGTCCATCAATTGAATCCCGGCAGAGCAGGTGGAGAGTTGAGCGTTACGAATCCGTCTTTTCTTTTGATGACCGTCACCGAAGGGACCGGCTTTGTCCGCACAGATTCGGATGAGCATACGGAGATCACGAAGGGTGATCATTTCATTGTCCCAGCAAGTATTGATGCAATACACCTCGGCGGCGAGTGCACCATTATTTCTGCATATGTTCCAGGAATAGAAAACCAATGATGAATGCAAGCAGGTGATGTCCGGTGACTTATACGATCAGGCAAATCAGTGAACGGGCAGTTTCGATTCTCTTCCCTGAAAAGATAACGGAAGAAATCCACCAACAGGTGATGGCAACGACCCGGCTGTTTCAGGGGCGATTTCCAGGGGTGCTCACGGATACTGTGCCGTCTTACCACCAGGTGACCTTGTTCTTCAGGCGCCGGATTTCCTATGCGGAAGCTCATGAATGGATTGACAAGGTGTTGAATCAGACGCAAACAGGAGGGGGCGGATTACATGGCCGGACGATCACACTGCCGGTCTTATACGGTGGTGAATGGGGACCGGATCTTGAGCACGTGGCTTCGGTGACGGGTCTCAGTGATCAGGAAGTGATTGACCGCCATACGGCAGGCGTTTATACGGTGTTTATGCTCGGTTTTTTACCGGGTTTTCCATACCTCGGGGGGTTGGATGACAGGCTGAATACACCGAGGCGAGACACGCCGCGGCAAAGCGTTCCTGCAGGCAGTGTGGGCATTGCCGGGGCGCAGACGGGCGTTTACCCGCTGGCGTCTCCGGGGGGATGGCAGCTGATCGGCCGGACACCACGGCAGTTGGTTGATGTGCATCATCCGGAGCCTTGTCTCGTGCGTCCCGGGGATCAGCTGAGATTTGTTGCGATTACAAAAGCGGATTACCAGGCCATGGAAAAGGAGGCGAAGCAACATGTTGACCATTGACCTGAATGCGGATATCGGTGAGAGCTTCGGTGTATACCGGCTTGGTGATGATGAGGCACTGCTTGACGTCGTGACCTCGGCGAATATCGCCTGCGGTTTTCACGCCGGCGATTACCGGACGATGAACAAGGCAGTCAAATCAGCGGTGATGAAAGGTGTCGCCATCGGCGCTCATCCGGGCTATCCGGATCTATTTGGCTTTGGCAGGCGTCCGATGGCCATGCCGGCGGAGGAAATCCATGAACTGCTGGTGTATCAGATCGGTGCGATGCAGGGGTACTGCCGGGCCAACGGCACCTTGTTGCATCATGTGAAACCGCATGGTGCCCTGTATAATACGGCAGCTGCTGACCCTCTGGTGGCCCAAGCGGTTGCAAAGGCGGTCAAGGACGTTTGTCCGGAGGCGAGACTGATGGGGCTCGCTGGCAGCGAACTGGTGAAAGCGGGCCATGAAGCCGGATTGCAGGTCATGGCCGAAGCCTTTGCTGACCGGCAGTATACCGCAGAAGGACGACTTGTGTCGCGGGGCAGTCCAGGTGCCGTGCTGGAAGCAGAAGACGACGTGGTGACGCAGGTCACGGGGATCGTATTCAGGCAGCAAGTCGAAGCCATTGACGGCAGAGCTGTTCCGATCCAGGCAGATACGCTCTGTTTTCACGGGGATGGCAAAGAAGCAGCCGTGCTCGCAAAGGTCGTTCGAACCAAGCTTGAACAGGCAGGAGTCCGCTGCCAGTCGCCGGCATCAGCCGGTGATGAATGATATGCTGTTTCATATCGAAGAAGCGGGCGTGTTGACAACAGTCCAGGATCTTGGGCGTCACGGCTATCGTCACCTGGGCTTTCCGCTCAGTGGAGCAGTGGACCCGCTTGCTCACCGCTACGCCAATCACATCGTTGGGAACCCTGGCAGTGATGCCACACTTGAGATCACCATGGGCGGACTCAAGATGGAGGTTCTTGAACCCCACTTGATCGCTGTAACAGGAGCGGATCTCGATGCAACGATCAATCAGAACCCATTTCCCCTTTGGAAAGCCGTCAAAGTGCAACAGGGTGATCAACTCCGCTTTCGTGGTCCGGTCCACGGTATCCGTTCGTATCTGGCAGTGAGCGGAGGCATTGAACATGAAATGATCCTTGGCAGCCGGTCTGTCTATGAACGGGCAGGTATCGGACGGGCCTTGAAGGCCGGGGACTTCGTTTTTGCATGCCGGCCAGTGGACAAGCAGGACCTCGCCCGCGAAGGCTGGCAACTGGCTTCCTCCTATCGGCCTTTCTACAACAATGAAATTACTTTGCGTGTGATCCCGGGCCGACACATGGAGCGGTTTACATTGGAGTCGATCGCTCGCCTTGCAACTCAGGAATTTACGTTAGCCGGGAGTGACCGGATGGGTGCCAAATTACATACAGGCAGCCCATTGAAGCATAAAAAATCGGCCGACATTCTTTCCGAACCGGTGATGCCAGGAACGGTCCAGGTGGCGGTTGACGGACAGCCGATGATTCTCCTCGCCGATGCTCAGACAACCGGTGGCTACACCTCCATTGGTACGGTAAGAGAAGAGGACCTGTGGCAGGTGGCACAATTGAAACAGGGTGGCACGGTCTATTTGAAGATGGAAGAAGGGTGGTCAGACACGTGAAATGGGGCAGGATGCTGTTATTTTTTCTTTTTCTGACGTTTTATCTGTTATTAATGTGGAATGCCAATCCGTATCTATTGCTCCGGGAGCAGGAACTCGTATTCACCTGGGCTGAATCACCTTCATGGCAGACTTTCTTCGAGCGGGAGGATCTTCGTGTCATCGACGTCATCACGGACTTGAATAAAGTCAGTCACATTATCGGGACGATGACACTGGCTTTTCTCGCATTTCACTGGCTCGGGTGGCGCTGGAAAGTGATTCTCGCTTTGACGCTCTTTGTCATTTTCGTGGAGATGGCCCAGCCCTTTATCGGCCGCACGGCGTGGTTTGTGGATGTGTTTTTAAACATTCTGGGTGTGGGTCTTGGAACATTTCTCGTCTGGTATTACCGGTACCGCCAAGACGTGGTGACATAACAATCGTCAGGGACAATGGCAGGTTCCTGATGG
This sequence comes from Salisediminibacterium beveridgei, assembly GCF_001721685.1. Classification (GTDB taxonomy): domain Bacteria; phylum Bacillota; class Bacilli; order Bacillales; family Salisediminibacteriaceae; genus Salisediminibacterium; species Salisediminibacterium beveridgei. Next base: position 552,967 of record NZ_CP012502.1, read on the forward strand.
TAAACACGGTACGTTATACTGAACATGGAACTCATAAATGGAGGGATGCCAAATGGCAAAAGAAGCATCGTTTGACATTGTGTCGAAAGTGGATTTTTCCAAAGTCCAGAATGCCGTCGTGATGACGAAGAAAGAAATTCAGAACCGCTTTGATTTTAAAGCCAGCAAGAGTGAAGTGAACCTTGAGAACGAGGAACTGGTGCTCATTTCCGATGATGAATTTAAAATGGATCAGTTAAAGGACGTACTGGTCAGTAAACTGATTAAGCAGGAAGTGTCCCTCAAAAGTCTCGATTACGGAAAAGTGGAGTCTGCTTCCGGAGGAACGATCCGCCAGCGCGCGAAGCTCGTTCAGGGGATTGATAAGGAGAACGCGAAGAAAATCACCAAACTGATTAAGGACAAGGGTCTGAAGGTGAAAACACAGATCCAGGACGAACAGATTCGGGTGACCGGGAAGAATAAAGACGATTTGCAGCAAGTGATTGCTGCACTTCGGGAAGCGGACATGACGATTCCGCTTCAATTTACGAACTACCGCTAAGTAAATATAGAAAGGGTGCTGCTGATTTGTTTGAACACACGGATTATTTTACGATGGAACGCTTGTCAGAGCAGCATCTTGATGCCATTGAAGAACTGCAGGAAGTTGTGCGGGCTTCCCTTGAGAACCCCGATCTTCTCGTGCCATTGAGTCGGGTGGAACTGAAGAACATTGTAACAGAGGACACGGGGATGACTGTCGGGGTGTTTAATGTCAGGGATGAGCTTGTGGGGATACTCGGCGCGCTGTATCCCGGATCCTCAAAGGAGAATCTCGGCTATGCCCTCGCCATGGATGAAGAAAAAGCGGCCCAAGTCTTTCACTTGGAAATCACCTTCATCGATCCGGACTATCGGAGGATGGGCTTTATGGTCACGATGTGCCGCTGGCTTGTTCAACTGATGAAAATCGAAGGCCGGTACCGGTATCTGTGCGCGACGGTGTCACCTTACAACATCGGAAGTCTGAAAAACATGATGCTTTCGGGCAATGCCGTTGTCGATTTTCAGTTGAAATACGGCGGACTGGAACGCTACATTGTCTTTCAGGATGTGACAGTTCCCTTTGATCTTCATGGGCAGGATATCCAGTACATTCCCATTCAGGAAAACCCGCTTGCACCGGTTGAGTATCTGGAAAAAGGCTTTCTGGGTACTTCGCTGGAAAGAATCGGGCAAGAGATTGTGATGGTCATGAAATACCGAGAAAAGCCATAATAATTTCACCTATTTTAACAAGGGACCCTGAACTAATGGTTTGGTAGATCCGGATAGTGGTTAAGATGAAAGTTATTAGTGAAATCACACTGACAATCGGAAGTGCTGCAGTAGTCGGATCGGCCTTTCGATCAACTGCAGTGACGGATGAGTATGGATTCTACGATACGGATGGAAATGGGGAAGAAGAATATGCAGGTTTGGACTGGGGAAGGAACACCCTTTTGATACAAAAGCACGATGGCAACTGGTTTCTGATTATGATTGTGAACGACGAAATGTGATGATGAACAGGCAGACTCGGATTACAGATGACATCATGGCTGCATATGATGCAGGGTCCTTCGAAGGGAACCTGGACGGCGAATTGATGCCTCAGGCAAACACAAAGCGAAGTGAAGCTGCAAAAATCATCCTTTCAGTAAACGGATGGCTCTGATTTTATATGATGAGGATGACCCGCAATCATGTCAGTCCTCATCTTTTTTTTTGCCGCAAAGGTGGTATAATGAAGGAGTTATTTGAATCGCAATGGGGGAATCGATCGTGGGTTTTACGAGAAGAAGCGTCTTGGCGGTAATGGTCCTGCTATTGTCTTGGCCAGTTGCCGTAAAGGCTGATGACGGGTTTGCAAGCGGCTTGCCCGTACCGTGGTATTGGCTGGTCTTTGCCGGAGCCATGGTCAGTTCCGCGGGGATTGTGATCTACCGGCGGAATACAAAAGTGTACAAAGATTGAGGGATGTATCGTGACGAAATTACGTTCAGAACGGAAACAAAAAAAGCGACGCTGGCCGAAAATTGTCGGTATCATCGTTTTACTGCTGGTGGCAGGTGCAGGGTATACGTATTATCTGTTTGAATGGAAGAGCTATGACATTGCAGATGATGAACTGGAATCCATAGCCGCCTCGCCATATGAGACAAACCTTTCTGAACGCCGGGGGTGGGAAGATCCTGCAGAAGAAGGGGTCTCTACTGCTGACGTTGTTGACGTTTATGAAAGCACGCTCGACGACATCAAAGAGACGACCAGACGCCGCGTCGCAGAAGTGGCCAATCGGGCTCTGGCTGACTATCAGGCGCAGGATGCTTCCGGCGATGTGAGTATGCCGTATTTGTATCAGAAATATACGGAAGCTGCGGATGAAGTGGAGCGGCAGATGGATAAAGCATTTGAAGAAATGCATAGCCAGATGGTAGACGACCTCAGGCAAGTTGGCGGTGACACCGGGGAGGCCGAACTCTTACGGGAAGAATACGAGTCCTACAAGAGAGATCTCCGCCGGCAAATGTTGTCTGAAGCGGGGATCGGTTTTTGATTCATGATTTTGAAGAAAGCAGGCGAAACGAATGATAGTTGAAATACTGATCGTGTTTGCGATCATATTTGCGGGGAGTTTTGTGCAGGGAATCAGCGGATTCGGGTTCGGCATACTGGCGATGAGCTTTATGCCGTTCTTTTTTACGGTGAAAGACAGTACTCTGCTGGTGGTTGCTCTGGCAGTCCTGCTGTCCTTCAGCATTTCTGTGCAGTTACGCAGGCACATCCAGTGGCGGTCGATTGGAGTGATTCTGCTTTTTGCTGTTATTGGCCGGTCCGCAGGCTATTATATATTACATAATTTCGGGGAGATGCCAATACTGCGTGTGATTTTAGGGATCTTTCTCCTTGCCGTGGTGGTCTATCTTCTCGTCAGCCCGAAACCAAATGCCGATCGAACCAAGATACCGATGCTGGTTCCAATCATGATGGGCTTTTTCGGCGGAATCGTCGGCGGGGTGTTCGGTGTCGGGGGGCCGTTTTTCGTTTACTTTTTCCTGATGGCCTTTCCGGCAGATAAGTATGCGTACACGGCCAACCTGCAAATCGTATTCTTTTTGACGAGTATGCAGACCGTGTTTCTTCATAGCGTAAGCGGGGACTATACGCTGAACATCCTCCTCTTTATTCTCGTCGGAGTGGTGGCGGTGTTGACCGGTTCGCGGATTGGTGTGCATTTTCTGCAGCATGTGTCGACTCAGCAGGTGAAAAAACTCGCAGCAGTTGTCGTCGCAATTGCTGCTGTGAACCTGATCATCTTTGGCGGTGGATAAAAGATGCAGGAAACAGCGGAGATGGACTGCAAGATATCAATCAGGAAACGACGGGGCGAAGACCTGTCAGCCATAGTAAAAACCGGAGCCCGTCGGCTCCGGTTTATTTTCTCTTATATTTCAGGAAAGTTTAATGTCGTTAAAGGATCAAAGTATAAGTGCACGAAGGCTTGTCGCCACAGACTTGACGACAAGCCATGTTTTCTTTATTGAAGTTTCCACATGTCGTTTGTAAAGGCGACCGGGTCTTCGATTGGCAGGCCTTCAATTAACAGGGCCTGATTGTACAGGAGGTTCGTGTACAATTGAATCTGTTCCTGGTTTTCATCGGCATGAGCCTGCTTCAACTTGTCGAATACCTGGTGATTGGCGTTGATTTCAAGGACTTTATCGGCCTGGACACCTTGATTTTCGGGCATCTGTGCCAGGACTTTCTCCATTTCAATGGAGATCTCCCCTTCGGCAGTCAGGCAGACTGGGTGGGATTTGAGTCGCTTGGAAGTGCGGACATCTTTGACCTTGTCACCAAGGAGTTCCTTCATTTCCTTGAATAACGCCTCATGATCCTTCTGTTCCTCTTCAGAAGTGTCATCCTTGTCCTCGTCTTCAAGTCCGAGATCCCCGCTTGATACGCTGCGGAATTCTTTCTCATCATAGTTCATCATCATCTTGATGGCGAACTCGTCCACATCCTCGGTGAAGTAGAGGATTTCATAGCCTTGATCGAGTACCCGCTCGGTTTGTGGCAACTTCTCGATGCGGCTGATGCTGTCACCGGTAGCGTAATAGATATAAGGCTGCTCCTCCGGCATTCTCTCCACATATTCTTTCAGCGTGACAAGATCTTTATCTTTTGAAGAATGGAACATCAAGAGGTCCTGAAGATCTGCTTTATTCTGTCCGAAATCACTGTATACCCCGTATTTCAATGGACGGCCAAAAGCTTCAAAAAACTTGACGTATTTCTCGCGATCGTCTTTCAGGAGGGTTTTCAATTCATTTTTGATTTTATTTTTAATGTTTTTGGCAATCGCCTTCAGCTGACGGTCCTGCTGGAGAATTTCCCGGGAAATATTCAGCGACAGATCCTCTGAATCCACCATCCCTTTTACGAAACTGAAGTAGTCCGGAATGAGTTCAGGAGCATTTTCCATAACGAGAACGCCGCTGGAATAAAGCTCAAGGCCTTTTTCAAATTCCTTGGAATAATAGTCAAACGGGACGGATTCCGGAATATAGAGAATGGAATGGTACCGGATCGTACCGTCCACCTGCAGATGCATGTGTTTGAGCGGCTTGTCAAAGCCGTAGCGCTTCTCCTGGTAGAAGTTTTCATAGTCTTCGTCCGTCAGTTCATCTTTGTTTTTACGCCAGATCGGCACCATACTGTTCACCGTCTGTTCTTCAACAACTTCGACGGTTTCGCCTTCTTCGCCGTCATCTTTTGGCTCCTGCTTTGTTACGTCGAGCTTGATTGGGTAACGGATGAAGTCAGAATATTTCTTGATGATTGTGCGAAGACGATGTTCACTCAAGAACTCGTCAAAGCTGTCATCTTCGTCTGCTGCTTCTTTCAGCTTCAGGGTAATGCGTGTCCCCGGCTGCTTCTTTTTATCGGATTCTTCAATGGTGTAGCCGTCGATGCCGTCCGAGGTCCAGCGGTATGCCTGATCAGACCCGTGAGCAAGTGTTTCCACAACGACTTCTTTTGCAACCATAAACGACGAATAAAAACCGACCCCGAATTGACCGATGATGTCATGGCCGTCTTCGATTTCGTTGTCCTTTTTGAAGGCAAGGGAGCCACTTTCAGCAATTGTTCCGAGGTTTGTCTCCATTTCTTCTTTCGTCATCCCGATCCCTGTATCTTTCACTTCGATGGTACGGGCTTCTTTATCGAACGAAACTTTAATGAAGAAATCATCTGCATTGAATTCAATCGCGTCGTCTGTCAGAGCTTTGTAGTACATCTTATCAATGGCGTCACTGGCGTTTGAAATCAGTTCCCGGAGAAAAATCTCCCGTTGTGAATAGATGGAGTTGACCATCATTTCCAATAGCCGGCGGGATTCCGCCTTAAATTCTTTCTTTTCCACGAATCATCACTCCTTGGCATAGTATCTTGGCATGAAATTAGCACTCGTTAGCGACGAGTGCTAATACCCAATTCATATTGTACGGATTTTTGGATTGATGTCAATGGTTTCGGCAGTTCATTCCTGATCAGATTCGTATTCGAAAGGGATATCGTCTTCTGAATCGATCAGTTTTCCGATAAATTCATCCGAAAAAGTCACATCAGAATCCCCGTTGATTTCCAGGCGATCGGCAATGATGCTCCCTTCAAAATCAGAATTTGCAATCGTCACCTGGCCGTCAGGAGCAAAGATAAAGCCGTTCACCGTTGCATCAGTAATTGTTACATCTTCTTTCGTCACGATCACGACGTCAGGATAAGCATTATTTGACATCTGAACCGATCCATTCGTGTAAACGAAAGATGTCTGATCCGGGTCATTGTCTGCTTCGTCATCATAGTTGCGGTGTGCATACCAGATAGGCAGCCTGTAGTCGAATGAGCTGAGTTGCATGTCATCATCAGCGATATATCGTTCACCTTCGGGTTCGAAGTCGTACTCATCAGGTTCTAATTCATTAACGACAATAAAGACATCCCGCAATACATCGAATTCCCCGGGTTCATCGTCATCCTCAATCTGGTAGTCCTCATAATCACCGAGCCTGGAAACCATCGTATCCACTTCAAAGGTCAAACCGTTTTCGTCTTTCAAAATGAAGTTGACATACAACCGATTCGCAGCAGGCGTACTGAAAGTAATGGAATTATTGTTATTTAAACTGCCATTGTCGAATTCAAGATGGTTTTCTTCATCGTCTTCAGGCGTTTTTTGATAGATCAGGAGTTTTTCGAATGTGAAACCGTCATCAGCCACTTCGGACATTACTTCAGGGGCTGCATCGGGATCGTTATCGAGTAAAAGCTGGAGGTTATCCGCATCAAATGCAAGAACGAAATCATTTGTTGGATCCGAATATTCTGTTCGGATGTCGGAAAGAATGATATTCGCTTCCTGTCTGAGACCTGCGTGATTGCCCGTCACATCAGCCTGTGTGAATGTTGAAAGGAGTAGCGAGGTAATAAGACCGATGACCATTGTGCCAATAACTAACGCTGCGAGCAACTCAATTAATGTAATTCCCGATTGATTTCGAACATTTTTCATAGCAATTCCCTCCCTTTATACATTATAATAGAAAATGAGGAAAGAAGGTGAGAACAATGCAAAATTTTCAGGAAAAAGGGTTCACTTTATTGGAATTGCTTGCTTCTATCGTCTTAATCGGTGTTATTTTCACTTCTTTGTTTCACTTTTTAGGCCAGAATATCTTCATGTCTGCAAGTGTGGAAGACCAATATGTGACTGCACAGCTTGCAGAAAGGGAAATGGAAGAGATCAAACTGGAAGAGGAGCTTGATGTTCCAAATTTAGCAGGAGAAAAGACAACCTACGAGTATGACTTAATTAATAATAATAAAATCTATAAGGTCACCGCAGAAATTTATGCTGAAGATTCGGATGAAGCTGCCGCTGGGCTGTTCAGACTGAGAGTCACTGTTGCAGAAGAAGAATCAGACAGGTCGTCAGTGGCGTACGGATGGTATATGATGGCGGGTGACGAAGGAGAAGGGAATGACTAATCAAAAGGGTTATGCATTATTGCTGGTGTTGGGTGCAGTTGTGATCATCGGTTTGCTCGTACCTCCCATGGCTTACCAGATTATCTCAAGCTCTTCGCAGGCAAGTCAAACGGAACGGAACGTCCAGCTGGAAAACATGTATGACATGGGAAAACAGATGGGCAGAAGACATGTGGAGACAGCCGTTAATGGAAAAGGTCCCTATGAGGGTAGAGGCTTTGATAAAATTGAAAGTGAAGCCGGTGGTGAAGTCACTTGGGACGATGTTGTAGAACATTTCGAGGGAGAATTTGTGGAGAAAGAGGACGGTTCATTCAAAATCAACAACCTTGATTTTCAAACTTATGATGGAAATGTTGATGTGAAATTCACCCGTGTTGAAGAGATCAACGATCGATTGGAAATTGAGTATGTAGTGACACCGGAAATCAATGAGAACGACTCTCAACCAGTGACCGAAACATTTTATCTCGGACGAAAGGGTGGCGATGGAACAGGTGGAGGACCTGAAGATTGGTTTGATGATGAGGATGGAACAATAGAAGATGATATGTTTGGAGAAGATAGTATTGTAATTGATGACAATAATAATGAAAATTTGAATAGTCAATGGGATCAGGTGAATGACCAGGAAAAATATTCAAATACGATTTTTAAAGGTAAAGGTGTCACATTACCTGGTACAGGCGAATATCATTTAATTGGTCCAATTGCTTTTAATGTTGATGATGATATTAAATTCCCAGGAAGCAGTAGTTCTGTTCAAGTTAAATATAGTCTTTATATTTCTGATTCCATTTTTGATTTGAAGCAGGATTCGACTTTTTTAGTTGAGAGTGGGAATGCACATTTTAATGATGTTTCATTTGAATTTCAACATAACCGATCAGCAAAAATGTGCATTGACGGAGATATTTTTGATTATGGTGGCAATACCACCAAAGAACGGAGTAACGAAGATCCGGTTGAAGCTGAATTTTATCCTACGAATTCCTGTGATTTTGCAAACCTGGACCCACGAAAAATCTATTACACTGGTGAACTGAAAACAGGTGACTTAACAGAACCTGATTTCATGACTGGTCTGATTCTTGAAGGAACAAGAGGCGAGTAAATAATGTTCTTTTTCATTCGTTAATTTAATAGGTTTACTTGAATCATAAATAAAATTAGTGTTTTCTGTTAATAATAAGGTACTTTTGGCGTTTTGTCGCATGGTTGTGCTGTGTGTCGTTCTCAATTTAAGAGAGGAGACGAATCATGAAAAACCAGAAGGGGTACTCGCTTTTGATGGTGTTGGGTGCGATCGTTTTAATCGGATTACTGGTACCGCCTTTGGCTTATCAGATCATTTCGAGCTCCAGTCAGGCCAGTCAGACCGATCAGTCCGTTCAGCTGGGGAACATGTATGACATGGGCAAACAGACCGGCAGGACGCATGTGGAGAATGCCGTCAAAGGCAATGCCGGCTATGAGGGTTTTGAAGGTATCGGGGACAATGTGACATGGGATGATGTAGTTGCCCATTTTACCGACGAGCTCCAGGTCGGGGTTGAAAATAACACACTGGCGATTAATAACCTGGATTTCAGCACGTATTCCGGTGATGTTGAAGTGGAATTCATCCGGGTGGAGGAAGTGGACGACCGGCTGGAGATTGAATATCGTGTGATCCCGTCGATCAACAACGATTCGTCCGAAGAGGTGACGGAGATCTTTTACCTTGGGCGCGAAGGTGGCGACGGTTCTGACGATGAATCCGACTGGATTGACGAAGATGGTGAAATTCCTGATGATATTTTCGGGGATGAAACTGAATTGGAGAACTCAAACAACCCGAACCTGAAAACGGAAGATAACCCGATTACCGATTTGAAAAATACTGTTTTTACAGGCTATTCTGTCACACTGCCTTCAAACGAAGATTATGTGATTGATGGTCCGCTCGCCTTCAGTGTGACCAAAAATAATGGGGATCGTGGTGAAGTGACGTTTCCCGGCTCGAAGAGTACAGCGGTCATTAACGGCGACGTTTACGCGGCGAGTGTCATCATTGATGTGAAGCAGGATACGACTTTCACAATTCTTGGCGATTTATATGTTTATAACACGACATTTAAATTCGATAATTCAGAAAGAAATTCGAATATTTGTGTGGATGGAAACATTTATGACTACGGCGATAATGACTTTGATAACGCCCGGGAAGACGGGTTTCATCATATTGAATCCTGTGATGACATAACGGACTCGATGAAAGTTTATTATACCGGAGAGGTGATTGGCGGAGGCCCTGGTGGCGGCAGCTACATCGAAGGGCTGATCCTCGAAGGCACACGCGGAGACTAATTTTTAGACTGGAGCTGTTTGGATTGACGACGTGGAACGTACCAACGAAAAAAATACTTGCAACCCTTGAAGGACTCGTCAACACGCCGAGTCCTTCTGGTCATACAGAGAAGGTCATTGCTTTTGTTGAGAAGAGATTGGCTGCAAAAAATATTCAGACCACGCGCAACCGGAAAGGCGGACTGATTGCGACGCTCCCGGGTGAGAACGATCAGGAACAGCGGATGCTGACGGCGCACGTGGATACGCTGGGTGCGATGGTGAAGGAAATCAAACCATCCGGAAGATTGAAAATCGATCTGATCGGCGGTTTTAAGTTCAATGCCGTCGAAGGGGAATACTGTGAAGTGGAAACCCAGGACGGGAAGATCATCTCGGGCACGATCCTGATGCATCAGACGAGTGTACATGTGTATAAGGATGCCGGCAGCGCCGAACGGAATCAGGCGAATATGGAAATCCGCCTGGATGAGAAGGTGAACAATGCTGAAGAGGTTCGCGGTCTTGGTATTGAGGTCGGTGATTTTGTGTCCTTTGATCCTCGTTTTCAAAATCTCGACAGCGGTTTTGTGAAATCCCGTCATCTCGACGATAAACTGAGCGTGGCCATTTTGCTGGAACTGATGATCGATTTTGTGGAAAAAGAGATCACGCTGCCGTTTACGACGCACGTGCTGATTTCCAACAACGAAGAAATCGGCTATGGCGGCAATTCCAATATTCCGGCTGAAGTGGTGGAGTATCTGGCTGTCGATATGGGTGCGATGGGTGACGGGCAGACAACCGATGAATATACTGTATCGATCTGTGCGAAGGATGCCAGCGGTCCTTATCATCTCGGGTTGAGACGGCATCTGACGGATCTCGCGAAAAAGAATGAGATCCCCTACAAGGTTGACCTCTATCCCTACTACGGCTCCGATGCGTCTGCTGCCATCCGCTCAGGCAATGACATCGTTCATGGACTTCTCGGCGCCGGTATTGATTCGTCCCACGCCTATGAACGGACCCACCAGGATTCCATTGAAGCCACCGCAAAACTTCTCTGGCACTACATGCAGTCTGATAATCTAATCAAATAAATTATATTCAAGCCCCGGTTCTTTCGTTTAAAGACCGGGGTTTTTATGCCTTCTTGGATTTGCCGGGAAGAAATTCTTATCCGGAGGAATGCGTTGAAGGCAAGCCCTCGAGAACGCGTCCACCATTAGCGTACCGAAGGTCAAGCACCGATACTTTTCAAGTACAGATCAAAAAATGACCCCGCGATTGCGGAGCCATTTGGGAATGCGATTTTGTTATGCGGCCTGATTTTTCTGGTCGCTCGGTGTAATCTTGCCTTTGAATACCTTGTCACGAAGTGCCGGGATCACCCATCGGTCACCACCGAATTTACCTGCATTGTATCCTGCAACAAGAATGAAGATTGTCAGAAGTACCAGGAACGGGTTGGATGAAACTGTTCCAGCGAACAAGAATGCAAAGTTCATTGTGATCCCGAAGAATGCTGCGGCGGTTGTCAATACGCCTAAAATCAAGCCCAAACCGACAGCGACTTCGCCCCATGCGACCATAAAGCTGAACAAATCAGCGTTTGGTAACGCAAAGCCTTCAAGAAAGGCATGGTATGTCGGGTACGTTTCCTGAACGGCTTCATTGCCGATTGCGCCTTGCAAGAAGCCGCCTGCATCGAATTCACCGAAAGCCTTACCCCAACCTGCTGTCAACCACTGCCAACCGACATATACACGAACAACTGCCAAAACCACTGCTGCAATTACATTGTTTCTTAAAAAGTCCATAATCATTGTAAATTCCTCCTTCAATTTTGGATAGTTGCACCACCTGATAAAAAAGTAATGATTGCTTATGATAATTGTGGGTGGTCACTAACTATCTTTCTTGACCCTAGTATAACGCAGGGGAAAGTCTGTGCACGCCGAAATTGTGAAGATCCTGTTAAGGAATGGTGGCCATTTTGTGAACAATGCTAGAAGCTTGATCGATCAGGGTTTATATCGCTCGATCAGAGCCGATTCGACATGATACGAACCGATTCAGTACTGAAATGTGACCAATGATCACAGTAAACAGGCAAACGACGTAGCAGATTCACTTCATTTTCTATGAGTATAGCCATTCAAATTTCCCGGAATATCGATTATCGTGCAAAGGAACTTTAAAATAGGTGACAATAGTGGATCAACTTCGGATAACGCAAGGATTCCCTGAATCGGGCTGATATCCTTGCAATCGTTCAGTCGAATAATCAAAATTATCTAAAAAAATTGCCATGAGGCTCAGTTCTTGGTAAGATGCTGTTATATAATCTCGCACCAAGAGGCGCTGAATGAGACCACTTATGCGAATCTGCCGTTTGACGATGACTGGATCAGGTTAAGGAAAAACATCATTTCCTGGCTTGACAGTCTTCTTCTTTCATTCATTCGGGACGGAAATCGTCACGTTGGACGTTAATCGTCCCGATTGAATGGCTGAAGTGCAGAAAAAGGAATGACTTTAAAGAGGAGGATATGAACATGGCAAAGCTTAATGAGAAAGATCCGAACACCATGCTTCGCAGTGATGTGAATAAGCTGGGCAAGATCTTAGGGGATGTATTGAAACATCACGGAGGCCAGGAACTCTTCGAAGAAGTGGAAGACATTCGTGAAATGACCAAGGCGCTTCGTAAAAACTACGACAAAGCGAGAGAAGATGAACTGAAAAAACGGATTGAGAATTTGAAGTCTCCGATGAGGCAACAGGTGATCCGGGCATTTGCGATCTATTTCCACCTGGTGAATATCGCTGAACAGCACCACCGGATCCGCCGTTCCAGGCAGTACCGGATGAAACGCGGCGAAAACATTCAGCCAAGTTCGATCGAATCAGCAGTGGTGAACATTCAAAAGGAAGATTATCCGGAGTCTGTCATCCAGCAGGTGTTAAACGATTCGTCCATTGAGCTGATTATGACCGCTCATCCGACGGAGGCGACGAAGCGGACGATTTTAGAGATTCAAAAACGGATCTCGTTTATCCTTGAGCAATTTGATAACCCCGTTCTCACCGAGAAAGAGCGGGAAGATTATGAAGAGAGTCTCGTTAATGAAGTGACGGCACTCTGGCAGACCGACGAGCTCCGTTTCAAAAAACCGACGGTCATTGATGAAGTGAAGAACGGTTTATACTATTTTGATACGACACTGTTTGACGTACTGCCTGCGGTCCACCTGGAAATTGAAGAACAGTTGGAGCGTTATTATCCCGGGAAGAATTTTACTGTCCCGAACTTTATTCATTTCGGTTCCTGGATTGGCGGCGACAGGGATGGGAACCCGTTTGTCACACCTGAAGTGACATGGGAAACGTTGAACCTGCAGCGCGGTCTGACGCTCAGGAAGTACGAAGAAAGTATTACGGAACTGATGCGCCGTTTCAGTCAATCGACTACCCGTGTGGACATTGACCCGGAATTTATCGCCACCATGGAGAAATACGAGAAAGAATATATGAAGAAAGCCGAAACGTGGCCTGTCACGACAGAAGTCTACCGGCGAATGCTAGGTGTCATGCGGAAACGGATCCGCCAGGTTGGTAAAACGAACACAGGCTACGATGTGGCAGAAGAGCTTCTCGAAGATCTTCGCTACGTGCGAAAGCATGCCTTAAAGCATCAGTTGCCTGATCAGAAATTGAAGCGTCTGAATAAGATGATCCGTCAGGTCGAACTGTTCGGTTTTCATCTGGCGACTCTCGATGTCCGAAACCACAGTGGCGAACATGAAACCGCGATTGCGGAAATCCTTAAAGTCGTCGGCATTACTGATGATTACAAGGCACTGAGTGAAGAAGAAAAAATGACGATTCTGGAAAATGCGTTGAAAGACCCTCGTCCACTGATGCTGTTAAATGAAGATTACTCGAAGGAAACCCGTGAAATCTTCAAAGTATTCCAGATGATCAAGGATGCGCATGACGAGTTTGGTTACCGCTCCATTGAAGTGTATCTTGTCAGTATGACCCAATCTGCCTCAGATCTTTTGGAAGTGCTGGTGCTGGCAAAAGAAGCGGGCATTTACCGCCTCCACGCAGATGGTACCGTGGACAGCAACCTGCATGTGGCACCGCTTCTTGAGACGGTCGATGACCTGATGGCAGGGCCGGCGATTATGAAACGGCTGTTTGAAATGGATACGTACCGCAACCATCTTTCTGAACGGGGGGATCATCAGGAAATCATGCTGGGATACTCCGACGGCAGTAAGGATGGCGGGACCTTGACGGCGAACTGGAAGCTCTTTGAAGCCCAGGCGAAGATTCATAACATGGCCAAGGAATACAATGTCCGCCTGAAATTTTTCCATGGAAGAGGCGGGTCCCTTGGGCGTGGCGGCGGTCCATTGAACCGCAGTATTCTCTCTCAGCCGGCGGAAACCCTGGGGGACGGTGTCAAGATCACAGAGCAGGGCGAAGTGTTGTCTTCCCGGTATCTCTTAGGGGATATTGCCTTTCGGAACCTGGAACAGGCGGCGTCTGCCTTACTCGAAGCCTCGGCGAATGTTTACGCAACGCCTGATGACAGCTGCCATGCACGCCGGCCGCATTGGGAAGAAGCGATGGAGGAGATCTCCAAGGCATCCCTTGACAAATATCAGTCCCTCGTATTCAAAGATGCTGATTTCCTGACGTATTTTAAAGAAACCACGCCATTGAATGAATTGAAGGAGCTGAACATCGGCTCACGTCCGATGAGCCGAAAAGGCAGTGAAAAATTCGAAGACCTCCGGGCCATTCCGTGGGTATTTGCCTGGACCCAGTGCCGTCAGATGCTGCCTGCCTGGTATGCATCAGGAACAGGACTGGCTCACTATGCCAACCAGAGTGAAGAGAACATGGCCATGCTTCAGGAGATGTATCAGAAGTGGCCGTTCTTCCATTCCACCATCAATAACCTGCAGATGGCGCTGATGAAAGCAGACCTGTTTGCGGCGAAGGAATACGTGAAACTCGTGAAGGATCAGGAAATGGGTCAACGGATTTACGGGAACATCGAATCTGAATTTAATTTGACAAAAGAGATGCTGTTGAAGATATCCCAGAGTAACGAATTGCTGGATTTCTCACCAAATATCCGGGATTCGGTTCACCTGCGAAATCCGTACGTCGATCCACTGAACTTCCTGCAAGTGGATCTGATCGAGAAAATGCGCGAGTCCTCCACCGAAGAACATACCGATGAACTCCTGACAGAAGTCCTGCTCACCATCAGTGGTGTGGCAGCCGGACTCTTAAATACAGGTTGATCAATTGACAATCCCGGAGCAGCTTTGCTGCTCCGGATTCTTTTTTGCAGAAAACTAATTTTTTCTTCTCAATTTTCAGAAAAAAAGCTATACTAAGATGAGAGCCTGTGATTCCAATGGAGGAGAGGGGGGTTAGATGACGGGACTTATGTAATGGAATTTTACATGAAGACATATGAATTTGTTGATTCTATCATGTATCCCGTTACGCAAAAAAGGAAATCGTCCTGTCTTCAAGGTCAATGATGCAGGGAACAGGGGGATCCAATTTTATACTTCGTGGGAATCGTTCATATTGATCAAGAATTGAAGTATAAATGCTGCTAAGGTATCCTGAATCATTGATTCAAGGCTCTGAAACAAAAAAATAGAGCATGTTCAAAAGGAGGAGATCAAACGTGGTTGAAAACTTAACACCAATTGTAGTAACGTTTGTTGTTTACTTAATCGGTATGATGGTTTTAGGGTTGATTGCCTACCGTCTCACAGACAATCTATCTGACTATGTCCTTGGGGGAAGACGGCTTGGCGCAGGGGTTGCGGCACTGTCAGCCGGGGCATCGGATATGTCCAGCTGGCTCCTGCTCGGTTTACCGGGTGCTCTGTATGCCAGCGGTCTCGTTGAGGCCTGGATTGCCATTGGTCTTGCCATCGGTGCGGTCATCAACTGGATGTTCGTTGCCGGACGTCTCCGTGCTTACACGGAAGTCGCGAATGATTCCATTACGTTGCCGGACTTTTTTGAAAACCGCTTTGACGACAAGTCAAAATCTTTGCGGGTGGTATCCGCTGTACTTATTCTCATTTTCTTTACGTTTTACACATCATCCGGTCTCGTAGGTGGTGCGATTCTGTTTGAAAGCACCTTCGGGATGGATCAGACAACTGCCCTGTGGGTAGGTGCGATTGTCATTATCGGGTATACCTTCCTCGGTGGTTTCCTTGCGGTCAGCTGGACGGACTTTGTGCAGGGGATTCTTATGTTCCTTGCGTTGATCGTGATTCCGATTGTCGCCATCTTGGACTTCGGCGGCTGGGGACCGACAATGGATGCCATCCGTTCCGTTGATCCGGCGAACCTCTCCTTATTCCAGGGTGCCGGATTTATCGGGGTCATCTCCCTTATGGGCTGGGGGCTCGGTTATTTCGGACAGCCGCACATTATCGTGCGTTTTATGTCCGTGAAATCCATGAAGGAACTTCCGAAAGCGCGAGCGATCGGGATCAGCTGGGTTGTTCTTTCGATGACGGGTGCAGTCATGACCGGTCTCATCGGTATTGCGTACTTCGCCGATCAGCCGCTTGATAATCCGGAAACGGTGTTCCTCGCATTTACGCAGGTACTGTTCCATCCGGTTGTTGCAGGTATCTTGCTTGCTGCGGTACTGGCAGCCATCATGAGTACGATTGACTCCCAGTTACTCGTATCGTCTTCTGCATTGGCTGAGGACTTTTACAAAGGGATGATCCGTAAAGATGCGGATCAGAAGGAACTCGTTCTTGTCGGCCGTCTCGGCGTCCTTGCGGTTGCGATCGTTGCCCTGATTCTTGCACAGGATCCGGACAGCACGGTCCTTGAGCTGGTCAGCTACGCGTGGGCGGGTCTCGGTGCCACATTCGGGCCACTGGTGCTCTTCTCGCTCTTCTGGAAGCGCACAACCCGTAACGGCGCCCTTGCCGGTATGCTTTCCGGTGGTTTGACCGTGCTCATCTGGGTCGCGTTCCTCAAAGGCGGCGAAGGCTTCTTCTCCTTATACGAGCTGGTAGTCGGCTTCGTGGTATCATGTATCTTCATTGTCATCTTCTCCTTGGCGAGTCCTGAACCTTCACAGGAAATTCAGGACACGTTTGAAAAGGCGAAGCGAATGGACAAAGGCAACATCGACGAATAGATTCAATAACAGTAAGAAGCGCTCCGATATTTATCGGGGCGCTTCTTTTAATGAATAAAGAATTGTGATCAGCGGTGAGAGGGTCAGGAAAAAAGCGAAGGGCACGTATTGCCAGACAGGGACACCCAGAATCGAACTGTTCAGGATCGCAAGCAGACTCCACGGGACAATGCCTGCGAACACCACGGTGGAATCGGCCAGCACCCGGCTTAATGCTTTTTGAGAAAAATGTGTACGCCAGTGCGGCAAGAGTGAACGGGCGGTTACGATAATCGGGAACGCCTGATTCGGAGAGATGACCGATACCGCGGTGGCGATACCGATCGACTGCCGGGTGGTCCCCGACAGGGAACGGGTTTTGGTCAGATAGCGGTTGATGACGGGCTGCAGGAGTTCCGTGTCTTCGATCATCTGTGAGAACATCCCGACTGCCAGAATGAAGAGGATAAACGGCAGCATCTGCCACAACCCGTTCAGGTTATCTACGCCGGTCAAGGCACCGCTGAACCAGTCGGCGAAAGCGGCATTTCTGAGCAGGATCAAAGCGATTCCGGCGAGGATCCCCGCAGTGAAGGAGCGGCGCATCGGCATGCCGCTCAAGATCATGATTAACAGCACGACCGGTGGAATCAGAGACAAAGCGATGTCCGGCACATGGAGCTGACTGCCGGCAGTGACAGCAATTGCTGTGGTTCCCTGGTTCATGGTCCAATCGAGCACGGAATAGAGCAGACCACTCACTCCTGCCGTGATAAACATCGTGGGCAAAATCGCCCGGAAATGTGCTTTCACCGAGACTTCCAGGGAGTGGGCCAACAGAAAAAATGAGCTCGATAACGGGGAGGTGCGGTCCCCGATAAAGGAGCCTGACACGAGAGCGCCGGCGGTGATGAACACCGAGATGCCGAGCTGTTCGGCTGTGGCCATCATCGGCACACCGACGATACTCAAACTGCCGATCGATGAGCCGACGATAAAGGACATGATGCCTGTGATCAAGAAGGCAATCAGGAAAAAGTGTTCGTTTGAGATCACGGTCAGGAAGAGGAGATTCAAATCATCGATGGTCCCCGCCACAGCCCAGGTCGGCAAAAGGATGCCGATAAACACCAACAGCCAGGCGACGTCTTTATTCCGCTTCAGACCGTTCACGCAAGAGGAAGCAATGTCCTGCCAGGAAATTGCTTTGACCCGAGCAAAATACAGCAGCATGCCAAAGCCCGGTGCAATGCCGAGCAGAAGCGGGAAATCCAAAACGATGGCCAGCATCAGTCCGAGGACGGTCAAGGTGATGATCCAGATCAATTCAGTGAATGAAAATGTTGCGCGCATGGTGTCACCGACTTTCGAGCGAACTTGTTGATTCCAAAATGTATTGTAGCATAATTGCAGAAATATGAGGGTTTTGTGAACCATCTTCGTAAGCCATTGTATTTCATCCTCGATTAATTTATATTATAACTATCAAGTTAGTGAAATAGATCACAAAAACTACGACGGTGTTGAAAACGCAATTTCCGGCACCTGAACCAAGCGAAGTCTTTTCACAACTCATTTTGGGGAGGAATGTACGATGTTACAAATTACAGATCGCGCAGCGCAGATTTACAAAGAGGATATGGAGTTAACAAAGCAGGATGAAATCCGGTTATTTGTCAGAGGAGCCGAGGGCTTTTTCCTCGGGGTGGAGAAAGCAGATTCCGAAGAGAGTGACTGGTCCACAGTCGTTAACGGCGTGCGCTTTTTCATCAAGGAAGACGATCTCTGGATGTTTGAAGGGATGACCCTGGACTTTTGCGATAAAGGCGATTGCATCAAACTGCATACAGCCGTTCATTAAACAGAAGAAACAGGCAGCCTTTCGATATGAAGGGCTGTTTTTTAATACATAATCAGGATGGGTTAAGTGCAACCGAGACTTCCGCCAATGACTGGACGGCAAGCCCGGTTTTCTTTAGGTAAATTAAATATACCGATCGGTATGAAGTTCACAAGAAGAAATATGTTAAAATAAAGATGTACTTAAACTGTGATATGTGGAGGGATACGACATGATTCTGAGTGGAAAAACCATATCCGAAAAACTGAAGGCCGGAGAAGTAGTGGTTGATCCGATGACCGAAGAGCAGGTGCAGCCGGCATCGATTGACTTACGGTTGGGCGCGCATTTCCTTGTTATCGATGATCATTTAAGCACGAAACTGTCCCTGACTTCGGAAGCGGCATACCGGGAAATTGATGTGGGAGAACGGGGTTCCATCGTCATTCCGCCGCAGTCTTTTCTTTTGGCAACAACCAAGGAATACATTGAGATCCCTACTTCACTGACCGCTTTTGTAGAAGGACGAAGCAGCATCGGACGGCTCGGGCTGTTTATTCAGAATGCGGGATGGGTGGATCCGGGTTTTAAAGGGCGGATCACGTTGGAATTATACAATGCGAACCGTTTACCGATTGAACTGGATATTAACCGAAGAATCTGTCAGCTCGTTTTGGCTGAGGTCGACCGGAATGCGGAGCCGTATGAAGGGAAGTATCTGAATCAAAGTCATGCCACGGCGAGCCGCGTCCAGTTGGATTATGAGAATCAAAAGCGGATCGAATCGTCTGAAACGAAAAGGCGAAGCCGTAAATAACCGGTGATAGAATACCAGAGATTAGCTTGTGCAGTGCAGTAAGATGTAGTGAAAAAAATCTGAAGTTAGTATACTATAGAATAAGATGGCGAATAAGAATTGTAATTATTACATGTATTGAAGGAGGTATTTATGAAAAAAATCATAATTGTTATCAGTGCGATGCTAAGCTTTCTTTTCATTAAAAGCATGAATAAATCGATTCCAGAGAACGAAGACGATCTGTTTAAAGACAATAAGGGCGAAGAAAAACAGCTAAACTTGAATACCGCAGGTGCAGAAACGTTGATGAGCATACCAGGCATAGGTCCGGACTTATCATATAAAATTGAGGATTATAAAAAGAATCATGGTAATCTGAATGATTTGAACGAACTTTTGAATGTAAAAGGAATTGGTGAGAAGAAATTAGAAGAAATTAAACCATATTTGAAAATCGAATAGCGTAGAAACTTTATAAAAGACTTTCATCTAAATATGGAAGTCTTTTATATGATGTAAAACGCATTTTCGGCTTTACAACAAACACCGCATCCCGTCGACTGGTTCAAATTGGGTAATTGCTTACTGTTATTCATACGCTCGTTCTAAATAAGTGACTTCGACCGGCGTGATAACCACCTGCCCACTCGTCAGTCCGTTCATCCAGGATTCAAAGGCGTCCATATGACCTGCCGGTACATACGCATTCAGGACCACCTGATCCTCATAATCAATGTCTTTCAGGATGAAGTCAGAGGAGCGGATTTCGTTTTCAATTTTTCCGAGGAGGGTGTAATCGAACCGGACGCTCACAAGATCAGCCAGTTCCCGTTTGACGATGCCGGTCGCTTTTAATCCTTCACTGACGGCATTGGAGTAGGCCCGGATCAACCCGCCGCCTCCGAGCTTAATGCCGCCGAAGTAGCGGGTGACGACGACGACGGTGTCTTTCAGTGCCTGTTTTTTTAAGACATCGAGCATCGGCACACCTGCTGTGCCCGACGGTTCGCCGTCATCGTTGGCCTTCTGGATCTGATCGTGTTCACCGATCAGGTAGGCAGAACAGTTATGATTGGCCTGGCTGTGCTGTTTTTTTATGGCCTGGATAAAGGATTGCGCTGCTTCTTCGGTCTCAGCCCGGGTGACGTAAGCGATGAAGCGTGATTTCTGAATGACCATTTCATGTTCTCCTTGCCCTTTGACGGTTTTATATGACGATAACATGACAAACCTCCTGTGATGTTGCATGGACATAACAAATTCTAAAAAGTTGTGGGAATATGTGTTCAGTCACCGGATTTAGGTTATCATGACTATGTACTCCGGTGGTGGTGCTAACTTTTTTTAAAAAGAATCTTAGACAAATATCCTATTATACACTATTATTATAAGTAGACAACGGTCAGAAAGCCACAATTGATTTCCATAGACCGGAACTTACTAGAGAGAGGGATGAGATTGCACACAACCAAGTCAATCGAAGTCATTCTTGATAAAATGATGGAAATGGTTTCTAGCAGTAAAGAGGAGATCTTTGAAATCGCTGAACAATCGCGAAATGAATATGACGAGTTGAAGAAAGAGCTTCAGGAGATTCAGCAAAAAGTCATTCAACTGATCGACAAGCAGGATCAGGTGGAAATCCGCACACGATTTGCACGAAACCGTCTGGCGGAGGTGAGTAAGCATTTCGCTTCCTATTCCGATCAAGAAGTGAAGGAAGCCTATGAGCAGGCAAAAGATTTTCAGGTACAGCTGGCTGTGCTCGGGTCGGAGGAGAAACAGCTTCGGGAGCGCCGTTCACAGATCGAGCGTCGCCTGATGACTCTCGGGCAAACCGTAGACCGTGCCGATCAGCTCATCAATCAGATCAACGCGGTGATGCAATACTTGAGTGGCGACTTAAAGAATGTGTCGGATATGGTGGCAGATGCCGAACAGATGCAGCAATTCGGGGTGCAAATCATCCATGCCCAGGAAGAAGAGCGCAAGAAGCTCTCCCGTGAAATTCACGACGGACCTGCGCAGATGATGGCAAACGTGCTGCTTCGTTCCGAACTGGTCGAGAAAGTGCTCGATCAGGACGGGGTGGACCGCGCCCGCTTTGAGATTCAGGATCTTCGGAAAATGGTCAAAGCGTCACTCAGTGAAGTGAGGCGCATCATCTACGACCTTCGACCAATGTCACTCGATGATCTCGGGCTGGTGCCAACGGTGAACAAATTCATTGATAATGTGAACGAGTTCCAGGAAGGTGTGGACGTAAACTTCAGGAACATCGGCAAAGAAACGCGTCTCCCTGCACATATGGAGGTGGCGATCTTCCGGTTTATCCAGGAAGCCGTCCAAAATGCAGCGAAACATGCGAAGGCGACCACCATCAGTGTGAAGATTGAGATTACTGAAACAGGCGTTACAGCGATCGTGAAAGATGATGGCAAAGGGTTCGATAGTGAGGCCAAAAAAGAAAACAGTTTCGGTCTTGTGGGGATAAAAGAACGGGTCAAACTGCTTGATGGTGAATTGACGATCGATTCCAAGTCAGGAAGGGGAACCTTGATCATGCTTCAGGTACCTGTCCCTCAAAAGGTCTAGGTGGTTTAAACAGAGGTCCCGGAAATTTTCGTTGATAGACGGATGTACAAACGACAGTGATTTCGAGAAGATGGATTGTAAACACATTTTATGAAACCGGTCTTGCGTCAACAACTGTATAGTAACAACGAATCGAGGAGGAAGTAAACATGGAAAATCAGGATAAATTGCGCATATTGTTAATTGATGATCACCAACTGTTTCGCGAAGGGGTCAAACGGATCCTGACGATGGAGCCGGGTTTTGAAGTGGTGGCAGAAGGCAACGACGGGGAAGATGTCGTGGACCTGGTCCGCCAGAATAAGCCGGACGTCGTCCTCATGGATATTAATATGCCTGGCATCAACGGAGTGGATGCCACGAAAAACTTACTGAAATCGTTCCCGAATGTACGGGTATTGATCCTGTCCATTCATGACGATGAATCCTATGTGACGCATGTCCTGAAAACAGGCGCCGCGGGTTACCTGTTAAAAGAAATGGATACCGAAGCATTGATTGAAGCCGTCAAGGTTGTCGGCAACGGTGGATCGTATATTCACCCGAAAGTGACGCATAATCTCATTAAGGAGTACCGCCGGCTTGCAAACGAGAATGGCAACAACGGCGAAATCGGATTCCGTGAAGTGGAATACCGCCGCCCGCTGCACCTGTTGACGCGCCGGGAATGCGAAGTACTGCAGCTCATGACAGACGGTAAGAGTAACCGGGCCATCGGGGAAGCCCTCTACATTTCCGAGAAGACGGTGAAAAACCACGTCAGTAACATTCTGCAGAAGATGAGCATGAATGACCGCACACAGGCCGTTGTGGACGCGATTAAAAATGGCTGGGTAAAAGTGAACTGATTCAAACATGATCCAAACAGCAGGATTCTTTACGCACCGGTGAATGGACTGGTGCGTTTTCTATATTTTAGTAGACAGCAGGGACGGCTCTTGTTACGATATGAGTTAACAGGAAGCGGATTGAAAAACGCAAGACCAACAGAAAGCAGGGATTGATCATGAGCAAAACCGCAATTGTTACCGATAGCACTTCCTACATCCCTTCCGATATTCGCAATGCACATGGCATCACGATGGTGCCTTTAAACGTCATGTTTGGCGATGAAATGTATCAGGAAGAGACGGATATCAGCACGATGGAATTCTATGAAAAAATGAAGACAACCGAAGCACTGCCGACGACAAGTCAGCCTTCCATCGGTCTATTTGAAGAGACGTTCACCCGTCTGGCAAAGACGGCTGATGACATCCTCGTCATCACCTTATCAAGCGGCATCAGCGGCACCTTTGAAACGGCACATTCCGCTGCACAGATGGTGGAGGGGGCGAACGTGTACCTCTTTGATTCGGAAGTGAGCTGCTACGTTCAAGGATTCTATGTCATCACAGCGGCCAAGCTTGCCGAAGACGGCATGAAGGCAAAACAGATTTTGAGCCATCTGGAAAAAATGAAACAGCGCACCCGCGCCTATTTCATGGCCGATGACCTCAATCACCTCCACCGCGGCGGGCGTCTGAACGGCGCGCAGATGCTGGTGGGGAGTCTCCTGCAGGTGAAACCTGTGCTTCATTTCGATGATAAAAAGATCGTGCCCTATGAAAAAGTCCGCACCGCCAAAAAGGCGATTGCCAAAATCCTCGGTCTTCTCCATGAAGACGCCAAGTTCGGCGCAGCCCTTGACGTGGTTGTCATCCACGCCAACCGGCCTGAAAAAGCGGAAGAGCTGAAAAAATACATCAAATCCAAGTATCCGGACGTCACAGTGACGACGTCGCACTTTGGCCCGGTCATCGGGACACATCTCGGAGAAGGGAGTCTTGGTATCGGCTGGACCGATGCAGACTTAGCGATATAACGCATTATCCATTCGCAATACCCCACATCATACCGGCGCTGTCTGGCCACCAAACCAGCCGGCGCCCGCTTTTTTCTCCCCGGAAACAACCGGTTCGCTCCACTTCGAACACCCAATCCAACTTTTGAGAACTGAATAGTTATGGAGGCGACGCTTATGCGTTTTATTCAAGTATCCGTAAAAGAAGCGGAGACGTTTTTTTGTCATGCCTTTTCAGGGGTGGACCATTGGCTTGTGCCCGAACGGCTCCCTGGCATTCCTGACGAATGGCTTGATCCGTCCCGGCTGGTGACCTTAGCCGAGACAAAAGGTATGCCGAAGATTCACCCTTACAGGGAGGAGTTTGAACCCTGTGCCCGTCTCATGACGATGACCCGGGGGCGCAGGCTGCTTTTGGATGAGGTTTTGAGTGAAGTGACGCTGGCGGATGTGGATGAGCATGTCCGCGCCGGTTATCTGAGCTATGAAACGGCTATAAAAGATGACGGCGATACATGCGGACGCTGCGGCGCTGAAGTCACCGGTCTCATTCCCGGGTGTGGGCGCTGCAAAAGAGCGTGCCGGTATTGCCGGGCATGCATCCAGATGGGCCGGGTCGCGTCTTGCAGCCTGTTTGTGGTGCCGTTTTCCGGAGAATCTGCCGCTGAAAAGCAGGCCCCTGTCACGCTCGACTGGCAGGGGGAGCTGACAGCAGCCCAGGCCAAAGCGGCAGCTATGCTCTTGGCCAAAGTGAAAGAGGGCACGCCAGAGACGCTCTGCTGGGCGGTATGCGGTGCGGGGAAGACGGAAATGCTGTTTCCGCTGATCCACGAAGCCCTGCAAGCAGGGAAGCGGGTCATGATCGCCACGCCCCGGACCGATGTCGTGAAGGAGCTGGTACCGCGCCTCTCTGCCGCCTTCTCATCGACGGAGGTGGCAGGCTTTTACGGGGACTGCCCGGACCGTTTTGCTGATGCAGAGCTCGTGATTGCGACCACGCACCAGGCGATGCGCTTTAAACAGGCATTCGCGCTCATCATCATCGACGAGGTGGACGCCTACCCGTATACCGCCGATGAGCGGCTGCAGTACGCCGTGGAGGACGCCTTGTCACCGGACGGATCACTCGTTTACCTCACCGCGACACCGTCGGAAAAACTGAAGCGGCGGGCGTTGAGCGGCGCAATGCCCTATGCCCGGGTACCCCGGCGTTATCACGGTCACCCGCTGCCCGTTCCGAAAAAGGTCTGGATCGGCGAATGGCAGGAACGGCTGAAAAAAGCGAAGTGGCGAACACCGCTATCCAGGAAGGTCCTCGACTGGGTCAATGGCCGACTCGCTGAAGGACGGCCTGCCTTTCTCTTCGTGCCGCGGATTGATCTGGAAGAAGCGGTGGTGAACGCATTGATCGCGGGCTGCGACGGTTTGACGGCAGACACCATCGCCCACGTGCACGCCGCCGACCCGGAGCGCGCCGAGAAGGTCACGGCTTTTCGGGAGGGGCGGATCAAGGTGATCGTCACCACCTCGATCCTCGAGCGCGGCGTCACGATCCCCGGCGCCCAGGTCGCGATACTCGGCGCGGAAGACGACGTGTTTACAGAAGCGGCCCTCGTCCAGATGGCGGGCCGTGCCGGACGGCGGGCCGATCAGCCGGACGGTGACATTGCCTTCTTTCACTACGGGGCGACACGCGCCATGAACCAGGCGATCCGGCATATCACCGGGATGAATGCTGAACCGGTAAAAGTAGACAGTCCGCAGGGCGGTGAGTCAGAGGGCTTTTGATGAGCAGAAGGGCTGGCGTGGTGAGCAAGCGGGCTTTTTTGATGAGCAGGATCCTGATATTGATGAACAGCCGCGAACTATTGATGAGCAAGTCCATTCTTTTGATGAACAACTACCAAACTGACTCATTTTTGGAGGGAAAACCATGCGAATGTTGGAACGAATTGCCCCGCCTGAGCTGATTTACGATCCCAACGATTCAACACTGCTGCAAGGGGCATATCATCAACGGCGGGATCACATCCTTGCTCGCCTCCAGGAAGCCGCCGAAAACCACGCGAAAGGAGCACTCACGTCATGAAGACCTGCCTGCTTTGTCATACTTCGTTCAGCCCGCCCTTTGGTTGGGCGGCATTCACCGGTATCGGTTACAAAGAACCGATGCTCTGTCACACGTGCGAGGGGCTTTTTCACCGCATTACACACATCTCCTGCCCGGTGTGCGGCCGTGATGAAGAAGTCCTGCCGCATCACGTGAAGCAAAAAAACGTCTGGACAAACTGGCAAAGTCCCAAGTTACCTGATGCTGCATGTGCAGACTGCCGGCAGTGGGCCGACAACCCTCGTGCGGCCTGTGTGATGAACCGGTCTCTCTATACCTACCATGAGGGCATGAAAGACGTCATGGCGACGTACAAATACCGCGGGGATGCCACATTGGCCACCCTCTTTACCAAAGACCTCGCCAAGCTTGCCAGACAAAGCGGGGCCGATCTCTTCACAACGATTCCGCTGGCGGAAGACCGCCTCTGGGAACGGGGCTTTAACCAGGCAACGCTCCTTTCGGGGGCGTTACCGCTCACCTTGCTTCTCACGCGTAACGGCGTCACATCCGGTAAACAGAGTAAACGGACAAAGGGGGAACGGCTCGCGCACCTGGAAAACGCCTTTCAGCTCATCGCAGAACCACCGGAACTGACCGGGAAAACCGTCTGCATCATCGACGACATCTACACCACGGGAGCAACGGTGCGAACCGCGGCAAAGCTGCTCCTGGCGGCAGGAGCAAAAGCCGTTCTTTCCACAACGCTCATCCGGGCATGATCTGCCCATTTCAATTCTGCGGAATTTGTCGTAAAATGGAGGCAGGCAAACAAAAGCGAAGGAGTGATCCGAATGGCGGAACTGTCCAATTGCCCGAACTGCGGGGCGCTTTTTGTAAAAGCACTGCGTCCATATTGCGACAAATGTGCAAGAGAGGCCGAAGAAAAATTCGATACCGTCTACCGGTTTATCCGAAAACGGGAGAACCGCTCGGCGAGTCTCGAAGAAGTCCACGAAGAAACAGCTGTCGACAAAGACCTCATTATTCAATGGATCCGGGAAGGGCGCCTTAAAATTTCACAAATGCCGAACATGGGCATCCCCTGTGAACACTGCGGCAAGACCGTCAGTGAAGGCAAGCTTTGTGAGAGTTGCCGCAGCAAACTGACCGGTGAACTGAAAAAAGGCGACAAGGAAAAAGACTTCGAAGACCGGAAGAAGCAGCGTGAGCGCGAGCGATATACGACGTACTCCACCCTGGAAGACAAAGTCCGACGCGACGGCAGATGACGATCAGGAACACCGGAAATCACTGAAGTCCGGTGTTTTTGTTTTTTCCTCGCGCTGTGGCTAAAGATTTCAGCACGGCATCCGATATAGGAAGTAAGAAGAACAATGTAAGGAGGTGCACCACCCATGAAAATCAATCCAATGCAGTCGGTGCAAGCCTATCGCAAGCTGCAGGAAACCCAGCAGCAGGAGAAGCAGGACAAGCCTCAAAAGTCAGATGAGGTACAGATCTCCAAGGAAGCGAAAGCCATGATGGAAAAATCAACGACCTATTCCGCCGAACGGGCTGAAAAGGTGCAGGAAATCAAAGCACAAATTGAAAACGGCACTTATAAAGTAAACGCTCAGGAAACGGCGAAGAAATTCTACGAATTCTGGGACTGAGAACGACGTGCTGACTACGGAATCGGGGTGAACCTGAATGGTGAACGATCTGATTAAAATCATCCAGGCGATGGTCACGGTGCATCAAACGCTCAATGACCTCGCGGTGGCGAAACAGGACGCTGTAAAAAAAGGCGATATGAAGGACCTCGAAGCGGTGATGCAAAAAGAAGCACCGCTGATCCAGAAGCTTCGAAAGCTCGAGAACACCCGCATGCACCTCATCAGCCAGTGGCAAGATGAGAAGGGTCTCGTGAAAGAGGGGGTCACCATCGATCAGCTCTTGCCGCTCTTTCCTGAAAAGGAAAGCAGGGAACTCGAAGCCTGGTCCACCCGTCTCATTGAACAAATGATCCGCCTCAAGGAGCAGAACGATTTGAACGAACAGCTTCTTGAGGATTCTTTGCGCTTTGTGAATGTCACGCTCGATGCGATGCGTCCGCAAAATCACTTCAACAACTATTCAGGCAACGGGCCTGAGGATGACGATGACTTCAAATCCGGGGATCACTCCCTGTTTGACTCCAAGGCCTGACCTCACGATCACAGCAGTTAACCGATAAAGGAGCGAATCCCATGCTTTCAACCTTTCATGGTCTCGAGACCGCGAGGCGCGGCCTGAATACCACCCAGACCGCCTTACATACAACCGGCCACAACATCGCCAATGCCAATACCCCGGGCTATTCCCGTCAGCGGGTCAACATGAATCCGACAGACCCGTTTCCGAACCCGGCGTTCAATAAGCCAGGCATCCCGGGTCAGCTGGGTACCGGTGTGAAAGCCAGTGAAATCCAGCGGGTCCGGGACGAGTTTCTTGACCTGCAGTACCGCGGGGAAAACAATCAGCACGGCTACTGGGCCGCCCGTAATGACGCGTGGGTCAAAGTCGAGGACATCATGAATGAACCGTCCGAGAGCGGTCTGGCGAAAACAATGGATCAGTTCTGGGAATCCCTGCAGGATCTGTCTGTGAACCCGGAAGATTCCGGTGCGCGCGGGGTGGTCCGTCAAAACGGCGTCGCCGTGGCGGATACGTTCAATCTCTCGTACGACGGCCTCGAACAGATCCAGCGCGATTACGGGGATGATCTCGAGATCACCGCCGATGACATCAACTCACTGCTCCGGCAATTGAACAGTCTGAATACACAAATCTCCAAAGTGGAGCCCCACGGGATGCTGCCAAACGATCTGTATGATGAGCGCGACGTGTTAGTGGATGAACTGTCCAAACACCTGAACATTAAAGTCGACACGGTCGGAAGCGGCGGGGTCTCAAACGAAGTCGCGAGCGGGAAATACACAATCACGATGCTTGATGATGCGGGACGCTCCACAGGGATCAAGCTCATTGACGGCAGTCAGCTCGACTACAATGAACTCGACGTCCAGTATCAAAATGAAGCATTGGACGAAGAGGGCAAGGGCCTTGCTACAGGTGTGACGTTTTTGAATGAGCGGCTCACCAATGTGGAGACTAGCGATCAGCTGGGCGGTGACCCGAACTCGATCCGTGCCGACGCGTTCCCGGCATCCGGTGAATTCCTCGCCAAGATGGAAGCCTATGGGTACGTGGACGGCGAAGGCGAGGCCAGGGGGATCTTCCCGGAGATGCTGAAGGAACTCGATACGATGGTGCATAACTTCGCGGCAGAATTCAATGACGTGCACCGCTCAGGCTGGAGCCTTGCTGAAATTGACGCGGGGGAGAAAATGAACTTTGACTTTTTTGATTTCAAGCAAGCACCGGGTGAAAACGGGGAACGGGCAGCGAAATTTTTGAAAGTGCACGACGAGATCATGGAGAGCCGGGACAACATTGCAGCCAGTGGCGCCGGTGATCTGATTGCCGGAGGAATGGCTCTGGATGAAGAGGCAGGTCCTGCTTACCCGGGCGAAGCACAACTTTCGGTCAACGGCCGCTTTACCGGCGATTACGATGCAGTGACAGTCACGTATGACGACGGCAATTGGACGTTCAGTCATGGCGGTGAAGAGACGGTTGTCACAAACGCAGAGGCTGAAGAGGACAACTATCAGGTGGAGATCGATGGGTTGAGCTATGACGTCGCTTCCTTTTTTAACGAAGACGGGGAAATTGACGGGGATCTGGCGGATAACACAACGTTCACCATGGATAACCTCCAGCGGGACCAAGCCTTCAGCGGGGACGGTTCGAACGCGCTGGCGCTTGCGAATGTGAAGGATACGGAGTTGGACTTCAATGGGAACCGCACGGATATTCAGAGCTACTACCAGGCGGTCATTGGTGAAATGGCCGTGCAGACCAGTGAGTCTGAGCGGTTGACGAAAAATACAGATGTCCTCCGGGATTCAGTGAATGAGCGGAGACAATCGGTAAGTTCGGTTTCTCTCGATGAGGAAATGACGATGATGATTCAGTTCCAGCATGCTTACAACGCAGCGGCAAGGAGCCTGACGGCAGTGGATGAAATGCTCGATCGGATCATCAATCAGATGGGTCTTGTCGGCAGGTAAATATCCAACAATTATTTGAGGGTTTCAGGTTGTTTTCAATCGCTTTAGGCGGACGCGTGCACCACAGGCACCTGAGCATCATCTGCTCGAAGTGAACGACTTGCAGTGATTCCATCGCCCAGGGGCTTGTCCTCAACTAACCACGTCGACTTGTTGAGTCGACGTGGTGGATTTTCGGACTGCGCTAATCCCTCGGGCGTCGCCGCCTGGCGCTCCTGAAAACATTAAGGGGAAATCATCAACCATCTTAAAATGAAACGATCTGTATAGTGATTGTCATTCATCGCGAGACGCCTGCAGCGAATGTAGACACAGTGAGGTACGAACTGATGTCGCCCAGGTACCTTCAAGTGGAAAAGCAAGAGCTGAAGATCCACCTCTGGTGTATTTCCGGAGGTTAGCTTCAGCCTTGCCTGCGGCAAGCGAGTGATGAATGACAATCCATCTATGCACCACCCATTCCACACAAAGCAGGTGAAGCCAGTGAGAGTGACACAATCGATGATGGCCAGCAGCTCGCTGCGCCAGTTAAATCAAAGCTATCAGAGCTTAAAAACGCATCAGGATCAGCTGGCGACGGGAAAGAAGATCTCCCGGGCTTCGCAGGATCCGGTGATCGCGATGAACGGCATGCGTTACCGGACCCAGGTGGCAGAGACCGATCAGTTTAAACGGAACCTGTCTGAAGTGTATAACTGGATGGATACCTCGGATGACACCCTCGATCAGGGTACCCAGGCGATGCACCGGATCCGTGAACTGACGGTGCAGGCGTCCAATGATTCCTATGATGCAGGGCAGCGGGCGAATATCGCCAAGGAAGTGGATCAGCTCTTGGAACAGCTTGTGTCCACGTCGAATCACCGCAACAACAATAAATTCATTTTCAACGGCACGGACACGACCAATGCACCGGTGGATCAAGACCGGATGGACTACGGCACGACACAGATTGCCAACGGAGGCGATGTTGCTGCAGAAGATGTGGACCTTGTTTACAGGGGCGCGACGTATCAC
This sequence comes from Salisediminibacterium beveridgei, assembly GCF_001721685.1. Taxonomy (GTDB): domain Bacteria; phylum Bacillota; class Bacilli; order Bacillales; family Salisediminibacteriaceae; genus Salisediminibacterium; species Salisediminibacterium beveridgei. Next base: position 583,895 of record NZ_CP012502.1, read on the forward strand.
GTGGCTGCAGAAGGGCCGATTGAGAACGCTGATGACATCCCTGAAGAACTGAATGCCTTGCCGGTGCAGGTGAAAGAACAGCTGGCACGTGACGGAGCTGTCGAACTGAACGATGACGATCCACCACAGATCACGGAAGTGAATGACGGCTACCAGATCTTTCAGAACACGTCCGATACGATGGGGGATCAGGTCGTTGCCATCAATCAGAATGACGGTGTGGCCGATCAGGACCGCATCCGGCAATACAGCCTGCAGCGAAATGACAACGGTGATCTCGTAAATGACCAGGGCGAGCGGGTGACAAATCCGGAAGAAGCAGCCATACGCGACACCCGGCGTGTTCCTGAGAACCAGGCGATCATTTCCCGTCAGGATGCCGTTTCGACAAACGATCAGGACGTGGAAGTGGAAATCCTCAAAGGGGTGAAACTGCCGGTGAACGTCGACCCGAAGAATGTGTTCACGAATGAACTGTTCGGGGATGTGATGGCACTTCGTAACGCCCTTGAAGACCCGGATACCAGTGCCGGCGAGCTCTCGGAAATGCTCGGGGTCATGGATCACCACATCAACAACTTCGTCGATGAACGGGCGGAACTTGGTGCCCGGGTGAACCGCGTGGAGATGGTCGATGAACGGGTCCAGCAGCAACAGGTCATTGCAAAACGGATCATGTCCGACAATGAGGATGCTGAAATGGAAAAGGTCATTACCGAGATGCTTTCTCAGGAGAATGTCCACCGGGCAGCCCTGTCTGCCACCGGCCGGATCATTCAGCCAACGTTAATGGACTTTTTGAGATAAGCCAAATGAGCTGACAAAGGAGGCGTGATAATGGACCTGCCACGGATCGCGATTCAATCGACTCAGGCACAGACAGCCGTCCAGACAAGCCGTCCTCCGATGTCGATCAGTCAGCAAAATGCCGACATGCAAATTGACAATGCTCTCTCGGGGCGCTTTCGCATGAGCCAGGAATTTGTGGAGATCTCCATTGATCAGACGGAAGCCTTTGCGGATGCGGATGTAAAGTCGATTTTCAGACGAAATGATGAATGGGCCCAGCGTGCCATGCAGCAGGCCCTGCAGTATGCGGCGAAGACCGCCAGGCAAGGGGAACAGCTGAAGAAAATCGAGAACCAGGGCGACGTGATCCCGGAGCTTGCCCGTCAGGACGGCGAGCGTGCACCGAAGGAATACAACTACGGGGCCGTGCCCTCATCGATGGACAAAGTGCAGTTCGGCTATCAGCCAGGGGATATCCAGGTGGATGTGGACTGGCCCGATGCGAATATCCGCGTTCAGCGACACGAGCCGCAAGTCTCCATTCCCCGCTGGGAAACAAACGTCTACCTCCAGCAGAAAAACACCATCCGCTTTGACGTGACGGGAAACACGATCAATACGATGCGCTGATTGGGTCAGGCTGTTCCGACACGTTCACCGTGGCAGGGACGGCCTGTTTGATTACCCGGCGTTGAATCAATGATGGAACATCGTTTGGAATTTCGATACAATGAACCAAGACGCATTTCGAACCGACAGATGGAGGGATACCCGTGTTAATTGAGACGAAATACTCCGGGGAACTGGAGATTAACGAAAACAATATTGTGACCTTTGATCAGGGCATACCGAGCTTTGAAACCGAAACCCGGTTTATCCTCTTGCCCTTCAGCAACGAACCGAGCCCGTTTTATGTCCTGCAGTCCGTGGAAACGCCTGGTCTTGCCCTGGTGGTGATGACGCCGTTCAGCTTCTTTCCGGACTACGAGGTGAAACTGAGTGACCAGACCCTCGAGGATCTGAAAATTGAAGACGAGAACGACGTGGCGCTCCTCGTTGTCCTCACATTAAAAGACACCCTGGAAGCATCCACTGCCAACCTGCGTGGCCCGGTGGTCATTAACAGTAAAAAGCAGCTGGGGAAACAGATCGCCCTCAGTCAGCCCGACCTGCATACCCGCCATGCCTTAAAGCCGTTGACCGCGAAGAAGGAGGGCTGAGCGATGCTTGTACTTTCTCGTAAACTCAATGAATCCATCAAGATCGGGGACGACATTGAACTGACCGTCGTTTCGATAGACGGGGAACAAGTGAAAATCGGCATCAATGCCCCAAAAAACGTGGATATCCATCGTAAAGAGGTCTACCTCTCGATTCAGGAAGAGAATACAAAAGCCGCGGATTCACCGTCCTTAGACCTGTTACAGCAATTGACGGACGCCCTCCCTAACCAGGATAAACGGTGATTTTAAAAGGTCAGTCCGGGGTTCTGCGGGCTGACCTTTTCATCAAGTTGCAAGCCTGCATATGAAACAAGAAAAGTCGCATCAAAGTAACGACTATCGAATCTTGTCGTTTTATACAGTCTAAGGGTAATCTAAAATGGTGATTGAAAAATGTGAAAGGGGACACACTTCCATGCATCGGACTCAAACCCAACCAACAGTAAAGTCCAAGGTCCTCTTTATCGATCGTGATCAACACCTTTCACGGGAAGCACGTATGAAGATTGAACGAATGCCCGCCAGTCGTGAAATCGTCATCGATAAAGAACTCCCTTACCAGCTCAATGAAGAGGATATTGTTTTCCTCATCCTCGGGGACTATACCATCGACACATTAGATCGAACCGAACGTATGATAGAAGCGATTGTCAAAGAGGACGTGCCTGTGCTGCTTTTGACAGTCCAGGAGCCGAAGCCTTCTCTGTTCAGTTACCTGCACCAGGGACTCTCGGGTATCGTGTCCAAGAACGAGTTTCTTGACTGGCACTACCTGATTCTGAATGCCATTGATCAGGAAGGGGTCTATCTGGACCAGGCCCTGCACGGGGATATGGTGGAAGACATCTACCGGAAGAAGCTCCGGCATAAGGCGATTCAGCGGCTTGTGTTCCGCCCGGACGACGTGGACGTGAGCCTCACGAAAAACGAAAAACAGGTGCTCCAGCTCATCCTCGACGGCCACAACAACCGCCGCATCGCGGAGATCATGTTCCTCGCCCCCTCCACCGTCAGCACCACCATCAGCCATCTCTTAAAGAAGATCGGTGCCAACGACCGCACCGACGCGATGGTGAAACTCATCAAGAACGGCTGGGTGGATGCGGTCCGCTAAATCAAATGACCTAAGACTCCTGTATATAATCAGGGGTCTTTCTTTGTTCATAGGGAAAAATTCATCGATCAGGCAAAAAAAATCCAAAAAACCCTAAACAATTGAAATGGTGTTCCGATATAACCCGTGACAGTGATCATACAAATCTGGCGGCCGACAGATGAGGACGATCACTGAAAGCTATGCTTCCACTCACAAGGATGTGACAGGAAGTCAAAAAATATCAAGGAGGATATTACTTATGATTATTAACAACAACATTCCAGCAATGAACACGCACCGTCAAATGGGTGTGAACCAACAAAACATGCAGTCTTCAATGGAGAAATTGTCTTCAGGTATGCAGATCAACCGTGCAGGTGACGATGCAGCAGGACTTTCCATCTCTGAGAAAATGCGTGCACAGATCAATGGTCTGGATCAGGCAAGCACAAACGCTCAGGACAGCATCTCACTGATTCAAACAGCAGAAGGTGCACTTGACGAAACTCACTCAATCCTTCAGCGTATGCGTGAACTCGCTGTTCAGTCTGCCAACGACACGAACGTGGACGAAGGTGACCGTGAAGCAATTCAAGCGGAAGTGGATCAGCTGGCAGAAGAAGTTACCCGTATCTCTGAAAACACGGAGTTCAACACGCAGAGCTTGGTAGACGGTTCTTTTGAAGGGACATTCCATATCGGTGCCAATGCAGAACAAAACATTGAATTGTCTATCGGTGACATGGGAGCAGAAACGTTAAGCGTAGGTGAAAACCTCATTGTTGATGGTGATAACCTTAGTGTAATTAATGAAGATGGAGATGCCGGAGACCCGGTTTATTCCTTTGTTGAAGAGGATACTGACGCGGGAATTACTGCAGGCTACTATGCTGTCGATGATATTGACGGTGATGGAGATACCATTGAAGAAGGTGCAGCTCCACGCATCACAGTAGATGATGCATTTGATGTAGATGATGAAAAAGTGAGTCTTGGAATTAATGTATCTACCCAGGAAGAAGCTGACTCAGCTATCACTACAATCAACGATGCAATAACAAGTGTATCTGAACAGCGTTCTGATCTCGGTGCAACGCAAAACCGTTTGGAGCACACAATTTCTAACCTGGACAATGCTTCTGAAAATCTCTCAGCTGCAGAATCCCGTATCCGTGACGTAGATATGGCTGCTGAAATGATGGAAATGACTCGTTCAAACATCCTTTCCCAAGCGTCCCAGTCTATGCTGGCTCAAGCTAACCAACAGCCACAATCTGTACTGCAACTGCTTGGTTAATATTTACGAACAAATTAGAGACTCTAGTGATTATGCTAGAGTCTCTTTCTTTGCATATCGGAGGTTAATTTTGGCTCTAAAATATATGTTAGGGCTTATTATCAATTGCGGTTCTCTATAACAGTTAAATTTACTATAATTTCAATTTATTGAATATTATAATTATGTAACTTCTTAATTTTTCTAGGAGATGTTTTATATTGAATTTTAGAATAGATCTATTAAAGGAATATATTGAAATGGATAAAAGAATTGAAGAATTACATAAAATTATTAATCACCACCCTGAACATAAAAGGAGTATAAAAATTGAAGAATCAAATGCGAATGGAAAAGGGAAAATCCAGTACTTTAAAACTGAGGTTATTATAGAACTTGACGTTAAATTAAATGAAGAATCTATTCTAATATTGGGGCATGAGTTGATGCATTACTTGTTGATACTTAATGGAGCATTACTACCTGTAAAAATTAATGAAAATAATGGGGGCTTTGAGGAAGGGTTAAACCATTTCTTAATGAAAGGATTAACACATCATCTTCTGTTGAAACAAGAATTAAATAATATAGGTTTTGAGGAACTTCAAACTGAGTATTCTTTATGTAATAGTATTCAGCCAATGCCACCAGACTTCTATTTTGGATATGAGATGTGGTTATTAGAATTATTCGACCGTTCTACTTTTGCTGAGAATTATGATTTTGCTTCATTAAAAAATCAATTTTCAAATGAAGGGTTAAGTGAGGTTTACGAAATTCTTAAATCTTCTTCAAATGTTACAATTGAAGGTGTTAACAATATCTCAGGAAAACTAATTAGGATATTTAATTGCGAAAACGAATTGAAACTAAAAAACATAGATTACTATACCGGTATTTAGCGCCTGACTCCCACTCCGCTAAAGTGCAATGCGTTAATGTGGATAGTGAGCGCTATTTTAAGCATTCCTTTTTGCGATCCTATTCAGAAGTTCATAAGCAACTGAACAACTTAGTGAATGTGCATAAAACTGTCAGCGATTTGGGTGAACTATAGGCTAATAAAAACTCACATGAAAATATAAAATATTTTTTAAAAAAGCTAAACAATCGATTAAGAACTCCGATATATTAGGTGTAAGGTAAATGAATAAAAAAGACGGTCACTCAGGACGAGTAACGTTTGTTTTTTTATTGCAGGACGCAATGGATTTTCATTCAGTTCTCGTACTTTTTTGTTCATTTAATGTAAATTATGTAATTAAACTTTGTTTTATATTATAATCAAGAAGGGGGGCTGTCTGTGCTGGTACTTCAAACTAAACCGGGTGAGGAAATTCGTATTGGTGAATCGATCGTCATTCGCGTGGTTGAAAACCGTAAAGGGCAGTTGCGTCTGGCCATTGATGCACCAAGAGAAGTGAAGATCGACAGAGGAGAGAGAATTCAGGCAGCTGTGCAGGATGTGAGCTGAAGAATAAATATTATACACGAAAGCTCAGGACGAGCGAATGGGAATTCCAGACTTTGCAGGACGCAAAGCCCCTGGCATCTTATTTGCTTGTTTTTTTATTGTTTTGATTTATATGACAACATAAGGATATGTTGATCAACTAATGATTCCAAGGAGGGTGTTCAAATGTTGGTATTAGGGAGAAAACCAGGCGAGTATGTAGTGATTGATGATCAGATTATTGTGAAAGTGGTAAAGGGTGCCGGGGGACAGTTGAGACTGGCCATCGATGCACCGAAGTCGATTTCGATCGTACGGGGCGAAACATATGAGAGCAATAAAGAGCTGGTGGAAGTACAAAGTGTAGTGAATTAAATCAAAAACATTATAATTGCGCTCAAGGACGAGCAAACGAACAGTCAGGAACTTGCGGGAGGCAAGCACCAGTCTGTTGGTTTGCTCGTCTTTTATTTTTACTAGGAGGTGAAGGTTGAGCACGTAAGGAAAGGTTGTCCGTCACTAAAGTCACGAGCGTCACACAGGTGAAAACGGAAGTTCACCTAAACAAAAAACAAAACACACGGAGGTATGTAAAATGATTATTAACAACAACATTCCAGCAATGAACACACATCGACAATTGGGTGTTAATCAAAATGCGATGCAAAATTCAATGGAAAAGCTTTCTTCAGGTATGCGGATCAATCGTGCAGGTGACGATGCTGCGGGTCTTGCGATTTCTGAAAAGATGCGTGCACAGATCAATGGTTTGGACCAGGCTAGCCGTAACGCTCAGGATGGTATTTCTTTGATCCAGACTGCAGAAGGTGCACTTGATGAGACGCACTCTATCCTTCAGCGTATGCGTGAGCTTGCAGTTCAGTCAGCGAACGATACTAATACTGCTGAGGACCGTGCTGAAATTCAAAAAGAAGTAGATCAACTTGCTGCCGAAATCACTCGTGTTGGAGATAATACTGAGTTTAATACTCAAACACTATTAGACGGTAATTTAAATAACAAATTCCATATTGGTGCAAATGAAGGACAAAACATTTCTGTTTCAGTTGCTGATATGCGTTCAGATGCATTAGCAGTAGGAACAGCTTATACTGCTGATACCACTGATGCTACAACAGGAACGTTGCTTGGAGAAGATGGAGAAACTGTCGTTGGTACATTCCAAGAAGCTGTTGAAGAAGTGACTGATGGAGATGGAAATGTTACTACGGAAGCCTCATTAGCCGGCTATTACAATGGCGACGATGAATTAGTCTTAGCCTCTGAAACTACAATAGATAATGGCATTACTGGTGCAATAGGAATTGATGTTTCTAGTCAAGAAGCTGCGGATGGTGCAATTACTACTATAAATTCAGCTATCGAAACAGTTTCAGCGCAGCGCTCTGAGCTTGGTGCAGTTCAAAACCGTTTAGAGCACACCATCTCTAACCTGGACAATTCGTCTGAAAACCTGTCCGCTGCGGAATCCCGTATCCGTGACGTTGACATGGCCGCTGAGATGATGGAGATGACGCGTGCGAACATCCTGTCTCAAGCTTCTCAGTCCATGCTAGCACAGGCAAACCAGCAGCCGCAGTCCGTACTGCAGCTTCTTGGTTAATAGTCATACTGATATTTTTGAAGGGCTCCAGCCTCGGCTGGGGTCCTTTGCTGTTTGAAAAAGAAAATACTGAAATTGAACTATAGAATTTTTCCAGCATCAATTTTTTATTTTCATAAAGAATAGTGGGTACTTCGTCGATATAATAGTGAATCAATTATGAATTGAAAGAAGGGATAAAGTGAGTAACAAACGCGAACTCGAAATTAAACTCATCAATCAATCGATCAAAGCGATTCATTTCTCCGTCGACAGTCTAAATAATGAAGCTTACAGTGATGCCATAGAGATGTATAATACAGTTTTGAAAGCCTATGATTCTCTAATCAAACTGTACGAGGATTACGAGGGCAAGAATACATACATTCCTGACCAATTGAGGAGTATTGAAGCAGACCACAAATCTGTCATTAAGGCATTTGAAAAAGGAGAATGGAGAGGATTAAGTAATCGTATTCATTCAACAATATTATCAACCTACAAAACTCTATTGGAAACCTCTTTGGAACTGAAGGAATTCGAAGAGAAGAACGTTAATGTCTATGATAAATATTATGGCATGTTTAAAGAAGCAGGTTATTTAGAAAATGTTACTGATGAAAAATTGGATCGGATTCAGCGGTATTGGCGTAAACATTACGGGAAAGAAGCGGATCCTTCATTTCATTTGGCTTATGAACATATTACCGGCACTTTGGATGAGAGAGTTGTCCCGCAAGGCTTTATGTTCAGAGAAATTATTCCCTACTTGAATGACAAATCGATGATGCATTTTTACAAGGATAAAAATGTATACGATATGTTGATTGATGCAGAGAATCGCCCGGATAGTGTGCTGAAATGTGTCAACGGTCAATATTTTAATGCGGATCATCTCACAATATCAAAAGGTAAGGCCCTTCAGACGATTTTTAACACAAAAGAGGATTTGATCATAAAACACAGTTTATCTGATGATGGTAAGGGCATCGGTAAATTGAAATTCTATAAACATGCTCATTATTATAATGAGAAGAAGCTGTCGTTAAATGAGATCGAACAAGTATGGGGAGATAACTTCATCATACAGAAAGTGATCAAACAGCATCCGGTGATGGCTGAACCACATAAATATTCGGTGAATACAGTTCGTATTGTTACATTAAGATGGAATGACAGTGTTCATCATTTAATGAGTTATGCGAGGTTTGGCGTTGGAAAATCGATCACTGATAATGCTGCGAGTGAAGGTATGTGTATCGGAATTCAGCCCGATGGAACGTTTATGAATTTTTCGATTGGGACTGATTCCAAATTGCACTATGTACATCCAACAACAGATTTTGAATTTTCAAAGCTGGGTAAAATACCTGATTTTGAAGAAGTTGTTGAGTCTGTTTTGAAATTACACGATCGTATTCTACATGAAAACTATGTGTCATGGGATATTGCAATCGGACTGGATGGCAGACCTATATTTATCGAAATGAATTTTTGGGGCGCCACATGGAAATATCAGCTATCTTGCCAAATGCCAGCTCTAGGTCATTTTACTGAAGAAATCCTGACAGCAGTTAAAAAAGATAGAGAGAAAAAGCAACAGGTGCAACAAGATAAAGACCGCTCACTACATACACAAACATAATAGAGACGGAATCTGACAGGTGCTTATAACCAGGAAATAAGGGTCTGACTCAACTAAAGCCTTGCAAAGGCGAACCGGCAAACGCAGTCTTTTCTGCAGCTTCTTGGCTAATACCCATACTGACTACCATGAAAGGCTTCAGCTGGAGTCTTTCTTTTCCATTTGAAAAAGAACTTCGTGATTCTCCGTTGACAAAACAAAACCTGTGTAAAAGCAGAAACAACCTCTGAAACCTGGACGGTCATCCAAGGTCAGAGGCTGTTTCAATGGTTTTCAGGTCATTCATGTCCAGCTCAATTTCTTATTTCATGTAACGGTATTCCATCAGACTGTTCAGAATGGCGACTTCCTGTAATAATTCGGTTCCCACATTGGTTTCCATTACCTTTTTTCGCACCAGCTCTTTATCGACGATTCGTTTGACGGATAACACATCTGTCCCATTAAGCAGCACGTCTTCTTTTGAGTGGAAATGTTTATGGGCGACGAGTTGCATGCCGTAGGAATTATAAAGCAGTGTGTAGCCGGCGATGCCGGTGTCTGATTGATAGGCCTTGGAGAAGCCGCCATCAATGACGATCATCTTGCCGTTTGCCTTTACCGGATTCTCCCCGCTTCGTTCTTTTATGGGGGTATGACCATTGATGATATGGCCCTGATCAGGGTTCAGGTCAAAATCTTTCAGGATTTGCCGGCAGGTGTCTTCATCTTCGCGTAAGTAGTAGTATGGATTCTTTCTCTCTTCATGGGCTTTCTTATCTGTAATGAAATACCTTTCGAATGTGGTCATTTCCCGTTTTCCGAAGAGGGATGAATATTCCCCGGTCCATAGATACCAGACCATATCGGTTGCAAGATCGTCTGTCTCGTGAGGATTGGCGTAAGCTTTGCGTACATACCGTTCGAACACATCCAGTAACTCGCGGCCGGCATAGGTTTTATTTTCAATCTCCATGGTTTCCATCGTGCCGTTTTCCTCTAACGGTATGCAGCCGTGGATGAGTAAGTTGCCGTTATATTTCAAATACAGATTCCCTTTCTTCATGAGGAAATTCATATGTCTCGCGAGCTTCTCGGAATGCTGGACCGAAAACAGCAGTTTGTCGATGACTTTCTGTTCTTCCTCCAGCAGCCGGTCGGGCTCTTCCGGGTCAACGGTCGCAAAGCACGTGTTTTCCAGCGGGTACGTTTCCCCGTGAATGGTGATTTCTTTCTTCTCATAATCCACTTTTTCAAGCAAAAGCCGCTCAGACATATTGAAGTTCGGGCGTCGTTTGATGATCGGTATTTCCAGTTTGAACTGGATGATGGCAATGGCTTGCTGGATTTTGGAGATTTGATTTTTTTCATGTTCGGGTAACGGTTCATCCGAATCACTCTTTGGCATAAACTTCGGATTGGTGTCGTAGTATTTCTCCGCAAGATTAAGAAGGGGTCTCAGATTAATGCCGTAAACATCTTCAATAATGTCCAGGTTATCGTAGCGGGCACAGATGCGGATAATATTCGCTAAACAGACCTTGGATCCGGCAAAAGCCCCCATCCACAGCACATCGTGATTGCCCCACTGGATATCGACGGAATGATAGTTGATGAGGGCGTCCATGATTTTATCGGGCTCAGGTCCACGGTCATAAATATCCCCGACGACATGAAGGTGATCGACAACGAGCCGCTGCGTGGTATAGGCAAGACCGGTAATGAGTTTATCCGCCTGGCCAAGGGTTATGATCTGCTCGACAATTTTGGAATAGTAGTCTTTCTTATTCGTCAATTCTTCGGTTTTGTATAACAGCTCTTCAATAATATAAACAAATTGGCTGGGCAATGCTTTACGGAGCTTGGAGCGTGTATATTTGAAGGACGCAAAGGAGATCAGCCGGATCATGCGCTCAATGGTTTCTGCATACCAGTGGTTTAATTCCGTCTTGTTGTTAAAACTGTTCTTGATTAACTGGATTTTTTCTTCCGGATAATACACCAGTGTCGCAAATTCAGTGATTTCGTCTTCAGTGAATTCCTCTTCAAACAGCACTTTGATTTTCTCTTTCACATTCCCAGATCCGTTTCGCAGTACATGCTGAAAGGCTTGATATTCACCATGTAAATCACTGACAAAATGCTCTGTTCCCTTTGGCAGGTTGAGAATCGCCTCCAGTTTAATGATTTCAGTTACCACTTTTTCCTCGCTGTCATACCGTTGAGCCAGTAGATCCAACATTTTTGTGTCCAACGTGATAGACTCCCCTTTCCAGGTCATGAATGATTTGTACTTCATAGAAACGTTTACGTATGTTTAAGGAATGAAACCAAGTTTCCTTAACATGCCACCTGCTAAGTATGAGGTTTTATCGAGCTTTTGTTGGGGCGGCATGGGTTACAAAGGATGCAAGTCAATGGACTGTGCCATTCACATGAGAGCGCATTCACTTATTAATCACTTCATTTTAACATAGAATTCCTGAAAAATGGGCCTGACTCGGTCTTGGGTGAATTTAAAACCACACGGCTGCAAGCCAGGTGATGAACGGGATCGTAAGGAGTGAGAGCAGTGTCGAGTAGGCGATGGTAATGACGGCGGTGTTCTCGTCTTTGTCCGGCAGGTACCGGGCAAACAGGATGGCAGAAAGTGTGAACGTCGGCATCGCTGACAAGATGATGACGAGGTTCTTTAGATCTGCTGACAGCGGGGTCCAGGACAGAACGAACATCGTCATAAGCGGGATCGCCAGAAGTCGAACAGTCAGTGGAAACCAGATCTGGCGATAGGCGCCGACGCCTGAACGTTTGAAGAGGCCCTGAAGCAGCATACCGATGTAGAGCATCGCCAAAGGTGCGGCGAGCCCGGCCAGGTGTTCCGTTAACTGACGGGCGAATGCCGGCGGTTCAAAGCCAACAACGGCAGACGTCAAGCCGACGGTGATGGCAATGAGCGGAACATTGATGAACGATTTGAGCACGCTCCGGATCGACATGCCGCTCCCTGACTGCAGGAATGCAATGACGATCGTAAACAGGACAAGGTCCAATGCTGCGTCAAAAATCGCCGCAAGCAGTCCGCCGACCGGACCGAAGATCGTGGCGGCGAGCGGAATCCCGATAAAACCGGTATTGCCGAGTGCCGCCAGGACGACGAGCTTTTTGGACAGCGTGGATTCGAATCTGAACAATTTGGCGATGAGCCAGGCGAACAGCAGGGCGCCGATATGAAAAATGATAGAGATCATAAAAATCAGGAAAGCCTGGTTCAAGAGATTCCCGCTCACATCCGTATTGAAGACACCGTTCAGAATAATCGACGGTACGGCGATGTTCAGGATGATGAGGATCAGTACCTTTTTGACATCTTGGGATATGGGTACTTTCCAGGCGAACAACATGCCGAGGGCTATGATGACCCCCATGACGGTGATCGACGTGGAAACGAGGGTGACGTTCATAGTGTAGGAGGTCCTTTCGTTCTGTATTGTACCGATCGTCATCGCTGGTTTGTTTACAGCATGAAAATGAAGAGGATACATCGTTTATCGTAATCGCATTGAGCGAATGTGTAAATGGTCAAGTCGGGGCATGATGCTTACTCAACCACGATGATTGCTGACAATGCTGGTTGCCGTGAGAGCTTTTTTTCTCAGATGTTTCTGATGCAATAAGAGCAGTGGTGATACATTCGGATTAACAGATCGGAATTTTCTGATCATTTTTCATGAAGTTTTTGATATAATGAATTCTGTAATGCATCACCCAGCCGACTTGGTACTTCGGGTAAACAACCATCTTACATAAACCGATACAAAGAAAAAGCAGATTACATAAATGGAAGCAGGGATAGGATGGAGAAGTACATCGAAGTGATGAAGCAAAGTCTGAACGTGCTTGAGACGATGATTGAGGGGCTTGAGCATATTCCACAGCAGATCCAGGAAAACAAGACGCCGGATGCGATCCAGCTGATGGACGACATGATGGTGGGGTTTATGTCTGTTGAGAAGTCTTTAACACCGGTATTGGAAGAAGCAGAAGGGGCGGATATTGCCACGCAACAGCTCCAAAAAGTGAATGAAACGTTTGAACGGGTTGTCACGGCGATGGAAAACGATGCGTTTGACACCGTGGCGGCCATCTTAGAGCAAGCATTGACCCCGCAGGTGAAAAAACTCCATGCGACCCTGACGGAACTTTTCGCGCCTTATGTTTTGTTATAATTGGAGATGAGAGGTGTTCTGATGTCGGAAGAACGAAAAGATTCTTTATCCTTGGAACAGCAAAAGGCGATCGACAAACAGCAAAAACAATTCGATGAAATCCATACGATCATGCTGAAGATGAAAGCCATTGCCTTCAAGGCGACTGACGAGTCCCTGACAGACGAGGAGCGTCAGTCCTTGCAAGATGAGATGGATTCTTTGAAGGAAAAACTCGATGCGCGCTATCAGTCGATGCTGAAAAATGATGAGGAATAATCATACAGACTAGCAGGCAGGGACTTCCCTGGCTGCTTTTTTGGGTGTTATTTAGGGCATCGTTTTCATGCATCGATTGAACGAGGGTGAAGGTGATGAAAATCTTTTTTTTCATCGTACTTCTTCGCTTTTATGGATGCAGGAAGGACGTTCTGAAAAAAAGCAATCACAAGTGTTTCAATTGATGCCAATAGGGGTAATTCCAACCAACCGGGCAATCATCTGACAGTTCACAATTGATGGTTGATCACGGACAATATACTAACGGGTAAAGGGGCAAAATAACATGGAATTATTATCGATTCTTTCTCAAATCATCATTGCGATCTCGATCGTCATCGTCTGGGTATTCCGGTTTGACAACATCGTTGTGGAATTTAAGCAGTACGGGTTATCGGATCTCACACGAAATTCAGTTGGGGCAATCAAAATCGCCTTATCCACCCTGCTTGTAACAGGCATCTGGTATCCGGAACCGGTGACGTTTGCAGCATTGTTCATGGCGTTTCTGATGGTTTGCGCACAGGCAGCGCATTTTAAAGTGAAAAACCCGTGGAGTAAGCACGTACCGTCATTCGTTCTTCTTCTTCTGTCATTGTTTGTAGCGGCTGTCCATTCCGGGATCCTGAGTTGATCTCACCGCTCGCGTTTGGATTGATTCTTGTTTCTTCGATCTCGTTTATCGTGTATGGGCTGACGTGCATCTTTTCCGTGAAGATGAAAGAGGAATTCAAGCGTTTCGGGCTGGCGAAGTTCCCGGAGCTGATCGGCGTATTGGAGATTGCAGGCGGCATCGGTCTATTGATCGGCCTGTATTTCCCCTTTTTTTTGGTGCTCTCGACAGGTGGACTGACGTTTCTGATGTTCATGGCGCTCTTTTTCCGCATGAAAGCAGGGGACACATTCTGGCAGTCATCACCGGCCACGGTGTTCATGATCCTGACAGGGTACCTGTTTGTTGTCGCTGTGAACCTTTGATAGCAAAGAGTTTAGCGGGATACGAACAAAATGAGTCGATTTATTTTCAAATAAGGGTATCTATTTGCAGATGAGCGGGTTATACTGTAGAAAGCTTCTTGAGGTTCGGATATGAATGAAAGATGAATGTTACGTGATATTCCTCTGGATTAAGTAAATGAAGAGCTCAACTTGCAAAACAATGTGGGCAACCCCCACCCAGGAGGAACATCATTATGACACAAGGTACAGTAAAATGGTTTAATGCAGAAAAAGGTTTCGGTTTCATCGAAGTTGAAGGACAGGACGATGTATTCGTACACTTCTCCGCGATCCAAGGCGAAGGCTTCAAATCACTTGACGAAGGTCAAACAGTAAACTTCGACATCGAGCAAGGCCAGCGTGGCCCACAGGCGGCTAACGTACAGAAGTAATTCTTCTATAAGAACGCCCTTTCGCTTCATTGCGGGAGGGCTTTTTTTATACCTCAGCAGGAAAGTAGAAGTGCAACGAAGCCGTTCGCCATTCACGTGGCGGTAAGCCGAGTTTTCTTTACCCATTGCCGGGATGCGTCGGACCTTCGGTTTATGGTAAAATGAAACGAATATTGATTTAGTGAAGGGTGGTTGAGCCATACCATGACAAAAAAAGACAACAATAATGTCGTACCAATGCAAATGGAAGTGCCGGTTGAAGAACTCGTCGGCGCCTTTGCGGATTTGAATGAATACGCCTTAACGCATTACCAGGAGGACCTGGAACGTTACCAGCTCGAGCACTTTACCGAGCCGGAGCATTCCAGTGATGATATGGTGCAGGCCTATCAGATGACGTACATCTGGAACATGATGCACGCGCCGATTGTTTCCCGGGAAGAGGGTACATATGTCACGATTCATCAGCACTTCACCGAGCTTGCGGAGAAGCATGAGCAGTATTCGCCGGTCGTGTTACATGCATTCCGTAAACTCGATGAAATTTCACCGGACGTGTATGAAGTCACGGCGCTGGTGAAGGCGGAAAATGAGGAAGGTGACACATTTCTGCCTTTGGCTGCGTCGATCGTGCACGATCACGAACCGCTGTTTATCCCGACGCCGGAGCATGAAGACTATGTGGAAGGGGATCTGATCGTCTGTTTCGGCTACCCTGTGGACGATGCGGTGATTCCCCTGATGATGCCGTTTCGGATCGCGGCTGAACACCGGAATGCATTTGAGAATGCGATGGTGAATATCACGACTGATCATGACTTTGAAAGTACAAAAGAGTTGATGGCAGACCCGGCTGGGAGCTTTTTTGACGGCGTACTGCTCCCCTTCGTGAATGAGCTGTACGAGATGTCGGATCTGCTCGACGAACCACTTGAAAATGAGAACCAACAGGCGGTGGACGATCTCCTCAGAGACGTTCTCGAAGACAAATACCCTGAAGACGTGGTCGAAACGGTCCGGATGATGTGGCAGTCCTTTTGCCTGCACGAGGACCCGACGATCCGTTCGGTTCCAAACCACGCTGCCGCGATGCTGTATGAGGCGCTGTCGTTCTTGGCCAGCGGCTTCAAAGTCACCTTACAGGAAGCGGCTGAACTCTTTGACGCAAAACCATCGGGCATGAAGCACGCGCGTTTGAAGCTTGAAACCTTTATTGACGAACACTACGGGGATGCAAGTGAAGACGATGAAGCGGCCATGGATCTTGATGAACTGACAAAACTGCTCGGGGAAGACGAAGTGAAGCGTCTGTTTGAGGATCGCGATAAGAACTGAGAATGACGCTGCGCCCACTGGGGTGCGGCGTTTTTTTGATCCTTACCGCTACAAAATGATGAAACCCGCTGCTCCTTTGTCCCGTATACTCAGTTTGGGAAATGTTGATGGAGGTCATAGGTGATGAAAAACAGTGTGGCAATTTTTCTGCAGGATCTGCGGAATATCAAAAGGGTACCTTTGGTCGGGATGCTGTTCATTGGACTGGCGATCCTGCCTTCTTTATACGCATGGTTTAATTTAAGTGCTGCCTGGGATCCCTACGGAAATACCGGTGGTGTCAGTGTTGCTGTCGTCAATGAGGATGCCGGGGCGGAAGTGGACGGCGAACGGATCGACATCGGTGAGGAACTCGAAGAGTCGCTGATGACGAACGATCAGCTAGGCTGGACGATGGTGGAAGACGAAGAAACAGCCACTGATGGGGTGAAGTCGGGTGACTATTATGCTGCGGTGATGATCCCGGAGGATTTTTCATCGTCGCTCGTGGCCGTGCTCGACGGAGATCCGCAACAGTCCGCGGTGACGTATGTCGTCAATGAAAAAGTGAATGCCATCGCTCCGAAGATGACGGATACGGGTGCTTCGACAATCACCCGGGAGATCAATGAACAGTTTTCAGCGGAAACGTCACGGCTCATGTTCGCACTCTTTGATGAACTGGGAATCCAGCTTGAAGAGGAACTGCCGACGTTTCGGGCCATGAAGGATGTCGTCTTTGAACTCGAAGGGATGATGGGTGATGCCCGGCAGTTCGGGGATACGATCATCGCCCTGGAAGAAGAGTGGGATGAACTCGACGACTATGCGCAAACGATCCAGTCCGTCGAGACGTACATACCGGCCATCGAAGCGTATGCAGAAGGCGTTGTGGCATTGGACGATTCGTTCGATGAGATCACAGAACAAAGTGAAACGATTCTGACCCTGGAGTCGGAGCTTGATCAGTTCGAAGCAGCACTTGATGGATTGAACCGGCTGCAGGCGAGCCTGCCTGAATGGAACGAGGAAGTAGAGGCGGTCTTTGAAGAAGGTGAATCGCTCCAAGGTGAGAGTGATCGCCTGATGGAGGAACTGAACCTCCTCGAGGAGCAGGCAGATAAGTTCCTGCAGGAACTGGACGAGGCCGCCGTCAACTATGAAACGGCAACCGATTTTGCAGAAGACGGGATGATCAGGCTCGATTCAGAGGCTGAACAGTTCAGTCAATCACTTGAGGCGTTAGAGGACAGACTAAAGGACGTGGAAGATCACGAGGCATGGGATAAACTCGAAGCCGCCGCCGGTGAGGTTCAAGAGAACATCGATACGTATCTGGACACGCTTCACGAATTGGAGGCTGTTCTCCTCTGGCTCGAAGAACATGTTGCAGATGCGGATGTCACGCCTGCTCTGGAGGCTGTTCAAAGGCAGCTTGAACGATTGGAAAGCTGGCAGGTGACGCTGGACGATATGGCTGAGAAGCTGGAAGAAGGCGACGTGTCAGAGGAACAAATAGATCGGTGGCTCGAACAGCTGGACGATGCGGCAGACGCAATTGCTTCAGGCATTGAGAGGCTCGAAGAGAATGAGGGCCGGATTGAGCGCCTGATGGGCCGGGCGGTTGAGTCGATTGCCGAGGAAGTGGAACGGTTAGAAGAAGAGGAGCTAGAGGCTTATTTGACCGGCTTCCTCGAGTTCAGCGAAGACGCACTGAAGGAAACGGAACGGCGCCTGGAAGAGCTGGACGAGTGGCTGTCGACCATCGACGGTGACGACGTGGATGACGCTTTGATCGAGCAGGTGAGAGCCCTGAGTGATCAGCTTCAGACAGTGGAGGCCCTGTTGGCAAGTGTAACAACCGGTCTGGAAGCTTTTGCGGCCTATGATGTCGAGGGGCAGTTGGCAGAGGGCCTCGCCCAACTTGATGACGTGATCGATCGGCTGACAACGCTTCAGCAACAACTCGCTGAAGTGGAAGAGGCGCTGTCAGGAGCGTCTCATCCGGTCGAGCCCCTTACCGAGGAAGCGAGTGAGACGATTACGGATACAAGGCGTCAGGTCGACGATGCGCGTTCCTGGCTGATGGGTGACGGGGTGGATTTTGCCACGGACGTAGACGAAGAGATCCGCCGCCAAGGGGACCGGCTTTATGACGCGCTCGACATGTACCAGTCGCTGGTCGCAGATATGCAAAGTGCGCTGGAGCAGGGTCAGGAATCGATCGCGTCCGGCTTTACGTCAGCCCGGGAAGTCACCGAGGCGACGATGCCGGAAGCAGAACAGCGGCTGAACGCGTTGACCGAGGAGTTAAATGCGCGCTACCCGGAGCTTGAAAGACGGGTCACGACGCTTGCCCGGTTTGTCCGGGAGGATCTGCCTGTCGTAGAAAGGCAGGTCCATAGCCTGTCACAGTGGATGCAAGAGGAACTGCCGGAGATCCGCGAGGACTATGAACGGGTGAATGACTGGCTCGAGGAGGACTGGCCGGCAGTGAGTGAAGGGGTGGAAATGCTTTCGGCCTTTGCCTCTGAGGACCTGCCTGTGATCGATGAAGAGATCCGCTCTGTGTCGGATACGGTCCGCGAACTGGAAGAAGACGAGCAGATTCAGGAAATGATTTCAGTGCTTCGTAATGACCTGGCGGAGGAGGAGGCCTTCTTCGCGGAACCGGTGGTGCTTGACGAGAACCAGCTGTTTCCGATTCCGAATTACGGATCGGCCAACGTGCCCTTTTATACCCCGCTTACCCTGTGGGTGGGGGCGCTGCTCTTGAGTAATCTCGTCACAACGAATCTGCATGAAAAAGACCAGCGGGCAGGTTTTACATTACGGCAGATCTACGTCGGCCGGGGCCTCTTGTTCATGGTCATTGCGATTTTACAGGGGCTGATTGTATCGCTTGGGAATCTGCATTTATTAGGGGTCTATGCGGCCCATCCGGTCTGGCTGGTCGTGTTTTCCGTTCTGATTGCCCTCGTCTTCATGACGATCGTGTATACGTTTGCGTCGATTCTCGGCAATATCGGCAAGGCGATTGCCATTGTCTTTCTTGTGTTGCAGTTATCCGGCGGCGGCGGGACGTTCCCGATCGAAGTCACGCCGCCGTTTTTCCAGGCGATACACCCGTTTTTGCCATTCACGTATGCGATTAATCTTCTTCGTGAGGCGGTTGGGGGCATGATTGTTTCAAACGTGCTGTATAACCTGGCGATTCTCGGTGGGTTCTGGGTGCTGTCACTGGTCATCGGGCTCCTGTTGAAGCCGATCCTCGAAGCCCGCATCACAGAAACGTATCAAAAATCAAAGTCGAGCCGCCTGGTTGAGTAGACATGGCTCGTAGAGAGGTACGAACAAAAACCGGCACCCCGTTTTTTCGGAGGTGCCGGTTTTGTACGTATGTCAGAGGACGTTATATCTGAACCGTGTCGAGCAGAAAACGCAGCGCGCGTGGTCGACCTGAACGTCACTGGGCCAGTTCATAAATCCGGAAGACATCGTCTTTTTCAAGCTTGACGAAGTTGCCGATCGGGCCGTTTTCCGTGGCTTTCCGGGCCATTTCTTCAAAGTGCTTGTCGTCGATCTCCACTTCGGAGAGGCGCGTCGGCATACCGATGGAGACGAAAAAGGCTTCGAGCTTGGCAATGCCTTGCAGCGCAGTCTTCTCCAGGTCATCGAGATCGATCTCCACATCGAAGACGCGGTTGGCGAACTGCGCGAAGCGCTTCACGTCGTGCTTGTACACATACTTCATCCACGCCGGGAACATGATCGCCAGTCCTGCCCCGTGGGCAATGTCATAAATGCCGCTGATCTCATGCTCGATGCCGTGCGTGGCCCAGCAGCCGATGCGGCCGACACCAAGGCTGTCGTTATGCGCGATGGTGCCGGCATACATGATTTCGGCCCGGGCGTCATAGTTATGGGATTCGTTCAGGACTTTCGGTGCCTGGTTCATGATCGTGCGCAGCGTGCCTTCACACAGACGGTCGGTGACTTCCACGTGGGTGGAGTTGGTGAAGTACCGCTCGAAAATGTGCGACGTCATGTCCGTGATCCCGCAGGCCGTCTGATAATCAGGCAATGTATAGGTGAGCTCGGGGTTCATGATCGCAAATTTTGGACGCAGTCCCCCGTGACCGAAAGCCTTCTTATAGTCGCCGTCCTGATTGGTGACGACGGTTCCGCCGCTCGTTTCGCTGCCTGCAGCAGGGATGGTCAGCACGACGCCGATCGGGAGGGACTGTTCATACGATGTTTTTCCCGTGAAGAAATCCCAGGCGTCCCCGTCATAATAGACGGCTGCGGCGATCGCTTTGGCGGAGTCGATGACGCTTCCGCCACCGACGGCCAGGATGGCGTCAACCTCTTCGGATCGGCAGAGCTCCACCCCTTCCCGGACCAGAGAAATCAGCGGGTTCGGTTTCACGCCACCGAGTTCGAGGTATTCGACGCCTGCGTCAGTCAGTGACTTTGTGATCCGGTCGTAAAGGCCGCTTTTTTTGATGCTGCCGCCACCGTAGTGAAGCAGCACCTTTTTTCCGATCTGTTTCGTTTCTTCACCGGTTTTGGTTTCCGTGTCTTTCCCGAAAATCAGTTTTGTGGCATTTTCATAGATAAAGTTCTCCATATGTACCCCTCCGTCGCTTGATTTTGCGTTCATTCTCCATTGTAGACGAAACCGTTTTCTCCGGCAAACGTAAGCCTTCCACACGATTTTAGAGATTTCTTGTTACGATCGGGGTTTTCTCCAACGCGGATAACGGGTAGACTGTACGTAATACCTGCTACAGCGGAACATTTTTCCGCAGAAAGGGGGCGCACATACATGGAAATCAATATGTCACTTGCTGCGAACCAGCTGCAGACGCAGCAGCAGAATTACAGTGTTGCAGGACAGCAGCAACGGATGGACGATCTCGGTCAAGAGGATATCAATGCGATTCAGAACATTGATGAGTCGGAAGAGGCCCGGCAGGATCTGCAGGAACGCGACCGCGATGAACGGATGGATGACCAGCGCCTGCGCCAGCAGCAAATGCAGCAGGTCCAGCAAAACGCCCAGCCTTATCTTGGGTCGAACATCGATTTTTTTGCATAACCAACGCGAAAACACCTGCCGCAGGCTCATGCCCGGCAGGTGTTTTCTGTATGGTTCAGATCATATAATCGTCTTCAGGGTCAAGCCGCCTGTCCACATGCCGTCTGCGGTAAATAATGGCGTTGATTTCCGCACCGACGACAAGGATGATGCCGATGAGGAAAAGCCAGAGCATCAGGACGATAATGCCCCCGAGACTGCCGTACGTCTGGGAGAAATTGGCGAAATTACTGATGTAGACAGAGAACCCGAAGCTTGTCAGCTGCCAGGATAACGTGGCAAAGATCGCCCCTGGCAATGTGTAGCGAAACGGAATCTTCTTATTGGGTGCAAGGGTATACAGGACGGCGAAAATCAGACCGAGCAGGCTGATACTCACGACCCATCGAAGCAGCATAAACAGCTCTTCAAGTTCTTCGGTCAAGACCCCGAACGAACTGACGAAGCTGATGATGGTATCCCCCAAAACCGGTAAGAGCAGTGCGATGATCAGGGCAACGATCAGGCCGAACGTGAGGCCGATCGAGATGAGCCTCGCTTTCCAGAACGGGCGGATGACCGTCACATTATAGGCTTCGTTCTGGGCTTTGATAAAGGTATTCATGCCGTTGGACGCGCTCCAGATCGTGCCGAGAACCCCGAATGTCAACAGCCCTGTGCGCTGCTCGGTGATCAGATCGACAATTTGATCCTCGATCATTTCGGCGATATCACCGGGGACGAAGTCATATAAGAGACTGATAATCACATTCGGATCCAGGTTGAAGTACGGAATAATGGAAAGAATCAGAATCAGCATCGGGAACAGCGACAGCATGTAATAGTAGGCCTGGGCCGCCGCAAGGACGGGGACATTGTCCCGTGAGAACTCCTGGGCCAATGCTTTGAAAAAATCGATGACAGATCTGACGGCTTTGTTCTTGATCATCGAAGTGCCTCTTCTTCGCTCAAAATGGTCTCAAGCCAGTTGCGGACATCGTCAAAGACCTCGCGTCGGTTGATTTCGTTGAGCATTTCATGGCGCCCGTTTGGGTACAGGGTCATCGTCACGTCCGTCAGGCCGAGTTGGTCATACATCCTTTTCAGGGTGATGACCCCTGTACCGTTTTTGCCGACCGGGTCACGGTCCCCGGAGATGAGCAGGACCGGAAGCGATTTGGGCACCATGCGGAGGCGCTCAGGTTCGACGAGCTTCGGCAGGGAGGTGAACAGCTCCTTATAAAAAACGATCGGAAAGAGCGTGCCGCAATACGGGTCTGCATCGTAGGAGCGGACCGCTTCAGTGTCCCGGCTGAGCCAGGCGGCGTCACTCAGATCGGCGTCGTCAAAGCCGTCGTTATTTCCGGAGAAAGCGACTTTATCGAGTAACGCGGCGGGTTTCTCACCGCCGAAGAGCCGTTCCTGGATGGCGGCAAGTTTGGCGCCTAGGCATACATCGATTCCCGCGTTCACCGTCGTTCCGCTCAAGATCACACCGTCAATCAGGCGTCCGTAGCGGATCATGAATTCCTGGGTGATGAAGGAACCGAAACTGTGACCGAGTAGAATGACCGGGGTATCCGGAAAGCGCGTCTTGAATGTTTCGACGAGGACGCGCTGATCCTCGACAATTTTGTGGAACCCGTCCGACCCGATTTGACCGAGCAAATGGTCAGCCCCTGCTGTGCGTCCATGCCCCCGGTGATCGGAAGCGGCGACGGCATAGCCCTGTTTATTGAGGTAGCTGGCAAACGCTTCATAGCGCCCACCGTGTTCAGCCATACCGTGGGCGATCAGGACCAGGGCTTTTGGTGAAGGGATAGCGGTCCATTGGTAGACGAATAAGGGTTGATTGTCATACCCGTTCAACTTGCTTCCTTGCAGCTGTTGCATCATAATTCCCCCTTTTGCGCTTTCTGTCTGCCTATATTATACAGCAGAATGCGTCAAAAGCGAATCCCGAATGGATTTTTCCTGAGGACTGGAAAAGGACGATGGCGCTGCCGATATAACCTTTGAACCTGAAAGAAGGAGGGGTAGAGTGGATATTGCGATGATGTCCATCGCCATGCACCAGGGCCAGGCACAGCAGCAGGCGTCCATGGCTGTGATGAAAAAGTCCATGGCGTTGGCGAAAGGACAAACCGAGGTCCTTGAGAAGCTGATGGATTCAGCGGACCTCCAGGCACCACAGGCAAGCCATCCCCACTTGGGCGGAAAGCTTGACGTTTCCGTCTGAATGCATTGCACCGCTCCGAACTTTTGGGGCGGTGTTTCGTTTGTCAGGTGAGGTGGAATGAGGAAAGTGGAACGACAGGAACCTCATTTGACGAAAGGATGTTGAACAGATGAACGTATTTGTGATTGGATCCAACGGCCAGATCGGCCGCCATTTGGTGAAACAGCTGCAGGAACACGACGGGCATACCGTCACCGCGATGGTTCGGAATAAAGAACAGGCCGAGGCGCTTTTGGCTGACGGGGTGAAAGCGGAAGTCGCCGATCTTGAGGGACCGGTTGCCGGATTGAAGGAAGTCATGTCCGGCTGCGACGCGGTGGTGTTCACGGCCGGATCCGGTGGGAGTACCGGTGCGGATAAGACCTTATTGATCGATCTCGATGGCGCTGTAAAGACCATGGAAGCGGCCGAAGCAGCGGGGATTGACCGGTATCTGCTGGTCAGTGCGATCCAGGCGCACCACCGCGAGAACTGGAATGAGAAGATCCGGCACTATTTTGCGGCCAAGCACTATGCGGATCGCATGCTCGAGTTGTCGTCACTGAATTATACCATTGTGCGGCCGGGTGGCTTACTGAATGAGCCGGGGACCGGTAAAATCAAAGCGAAGAAGGACTTGGAGCGCGCGTTTATTCCGCGTGAAGACGTGGCCCGCACAATCGTCGCAGCGCTCGATGAGCCGAATACGTACCGAAAAGGGTTCGATTTGATCTCCGGCGAACACACCCCAAGTGAAGCGTTGAAATCGTTATAACAATCCGTGAGGATCTTCTGTGACTGGCAGGAGATCCTTTTTCTTCGTTTCCATGGAAAAAGATGAGCGCAATTCCTGTGAATTCTGATAAAATAAGAGTGAGTGAAGTCCCAAAGGAGGCAAACGCATGCATATCATTACACTTCAGCACAATGCGCATAAGGCACTGGACCGGAAGCTCGCCAGGGACATTTTATCCGAAAGTGGTTTTACCCTTTTACGGGAAGGCATGGTCATTACCCCGAATCATATCCGGTTGTTACGGATGTATGGAATTGAAACGGTTCCTGTTTATGGCCATACGTCGTTTCTTGAACAGCTGGATGCGAAAGTGAAAGAGCAGCATCAGCCGTTTGTGAAGGCGTACAGGGAATCCTTCAATGAGATGAAACGGCTGTTTTCTTCTGCTGAGGAAGATCAGGTGCCAAATCTTGAGAAGACCCTCGATTCCTTCGAATCGCTTATCAGTGAAGCACTGGAATCGTACAGTCTGTTCGAAGTGCTCCAACAGCTTGAAGGGCATGACGGGTATCTTCTCCGGCACTCGATTCATGTTGGCTTATTGACGGCCTTGATGGCCCGGTTAATGAAAAAATCCGAAGAAGACATCATGATATACGGCAAAGCAGGGCTTCTGCATGATATTGGAATGATCAAAGCGCCTGCGGGGGTGTTTAACGATTCCCGCGAGCTGACGGAGGCGGAATGGAAAGAAGTGCGCCGTCACCCGCAAATCGGTTATGAGCTGCTCAAGGATACCGGCGTGCCTCAGCCGGTGCTCGATGCCGCGTTGTATCATCATGAGCGCATGGACGGCAGCGGCTACCTCGAAGGGTTGAAAGGGGACGATATTCCGGAAGTGGCGGCACTGATTGCGATTGCCGACGTGTTTGATGCGGTGTCCTCAGACCGGGTCCACCGCAAGAAGCTTGCACCGATGGAAGCCTTGAAAACCGTGAACGATGAGATTTATCGGGGGAAGCTCTCGGTCCGTTGCGGCCTGGTCTTTCTCGAGCATATGACTAGCACATACACCGGAACGACCGTCTATTTGTCCGATGGGCGATTCGCGCAGATTGTCCGCTACAATGCAAAGGATTTGGAGAATCCATTGATCAGTCTCGATGGTCACGTTCTGCCGCTCAAGGAGTTGAAAGGTCTCACCATCGAAGACATTGCGGATAACCGCATCCATGAACTGAATAAACAGGAGTGACTGTTGAAACGACCAACCGGATCGGGGTTTATCCCCTGATCCGGTTGTTTTTGTGTTGTGTGCAATTGATTGATGACGATGGCCTCTCTTTTGACGGATAGAGGACTGCTTGCGGCGAACTTTGCAGGACATATGTCTCTATAAAAAGGAAGATGGGTATACGTTTGGCAGATATTATTGGTAAAATGATGTATTTTATGGTTAGATTAGCGTATAATGGATATCATATCATGCAATAAAATGAATAAACTGATAATAGTAGTGGCATGGTCACGGTTATTCATATGGAGATCATCAGACAGGGGACGTGTGTTACATGGAATGGATCAGTGTTCAGAAAAACGCGCATCAAGTCATTGACAGAGAACTTGCGGATAATGTCATTTCCAGTGAGGGACTGACACTTTTACGAGAAGGTATGATTCTCCGGACCCGGCATATTCCGATGCTGAAACGAAACGGAATCACCACCGTTCCGGTGGGGGAATATGCTGCAGTCATCGATCAGCTGGACCAGAAGTTTCATCAGGACTATCCATCATTTGCAAAAGCTTATAAAAAACAGTTTACGATGCTCAAAGAGGTCTTCAACAGGGTTCAAAACCATGAACCGCCGGAGCTCGATCAGCTGGTTGACGGCTTTACGGAGCTGTTGGATGAGGCGATGGATTCGGTGAACCTGTTTGAGTTATTGCAACAGATGCAGGGACATAATGATTATACATACCGCCACAGTATTCATGTGGCGCTCTTGGGAGCACTCGTGGCAAAAATCGTCAAACTTCCGGAAGAGATGATCATCGATATCGGCCGGGCTGGCCTCCTGCACGACATTGGGAAGCTCCGGGTATCCAATGCGATCATCGATAAACCGGAGAAGCTGACAGAGAATGAATTTGCTATGATCCAGGAGCATTGTGAACTGGGGTATGAGCTGTTGAACAACTATACGGATGTGAACCAGACGATCCTGGACGGCACGCTGTCGCACCATGAACGACTCGACGGCTCCGGGTATCCTTTTGGCTTGAAAGGCGAGGAGATTCCGGTATCTGCTGCTGTCCTCGGCGTGGTGGATGTGTTCGATGCCATTTCATCAGACCGCGCTTATCAGAAAAAATCGTCACCGCTTACGGCCCTCTCGGTCATTATTGAGGAAATTTACAAAGGGAAGCTCGATATCAAGTACGGCTTACCTTTCGTAAACTATATGCTGGATGCCTATACTGCCTCAGACGTGATTTTATCCGATGGTCGGCTGGCCAAAATCGTCCGAATTGAAATTGATTCTGTGGAGAATCCATTGATTCAGACGAAGGAAGGTGTCTACCCATTAAAAGAATTACAAGGTGTGGAAATCATGGACATTGCTGACCGTCATGCGAAAGCAGTGATTGAGAATCATTGATTTCAGATATTTCGTCACCAGAATCTATATGATTCGACAAATTTCTTGTGATTCGGCGCTTTTTTCTCTATGATAAAAAGTGAAGTCTGTTGCAGGATTAAGGTGGCAAAGTGATGACACTTACAAAAGAGGAAGCCACGGGACTCAAACACCGTGAATGGATCGATAAAACAATTAAATACTACTGGTATCTGATCATTGTTGCTGTTGCAGCGGAGATTTTCGCTATGATGGTCACATTGATCGTCGAACCACAGGCCTTCTGGAGCGACATCCGGCAAGTGCTTGTCTATCCGACTGTGGCTCAGGTGACGGTCCTGATCGTGATTTCCTGGGTGTATAAAAAACAATACACCGAAAATGAATACCTGTTGATGGTTGTCGGGACGATCCTGGCGTTTATCCTTGTGGCATCGAACAATGGTCTGGCGGGTGCCCCGCTGATTCTGCTTTTGCCAATGATGATTTCAATCCTGTTTTTCAACCGGAATGTAGTGATCTTCAGCTACGTAACGAACGTTCTTGCGTATCTGCTGGCAGTCGCGATATTCCCCGATCTTGGGGAGTACTTGCGGATTTATGAATTCATTGCCTATGTTTATATTTTCTCAGCGGGATTCATTATTCTTCTTGCTGTTCAGGAGCGGACTGACGAAGTGATTGAGATTCTCCGGCAAAAAATCGATCAGGAGCAGGAACTTATGGTACGCAACACGATCATGGAAAGGCTCTCCAAGTTGGATGCGCCGACGGGTCTGTACAATCATAAGACATTCCAGGAATATTTCTCGTTTCTGTTTGATCAAAGCCGGGGCGGTGACTATCACTTTCAGCTCGCGATGCTTGATATTGATGATTTTAAGCAGGTGAACGATACCTATGGGCACGCCGTGGGAGATAAAATCCTGGAGCGGATTGCAAGGGTGATCGATACACATGTGGACGCTAACGACATCGCTTCGCGCTATGGCGGGGAAGAGTTTGCGATTTTATTTACCGGCAGCTCGTTCGACGATGCGAAAGCGGTTATGGAAAATATACGGGAAAGTACAAAAGCACTGCAGCACACAGAAATGGGCGGCGTCAATGTCACGATCAGCTGCGGCCTTGTGGCGTATGAAGGGGAACGTGAGGCTACGGAATTGTTTGACCGCGCAGACCGCCTGTTGTACCAAGCGAAGGAGAATGGAAAAAATCGTGTGGAAACCGATTATTTACCGCATGAGCAAAAAAAACATTCCGAAGGCTAAACATTTCCTGTGGAGTACCGATAGTAGAACTGACAGATACGTACGATTTGAAAACAGAAAAGCCGTGGACGCGCATTTCCGACCACCTTTTCTGTTTTCTTTTTTACACTTCAGGAAGTTTTCTTTACAGCTCTTCAAGAAAGGGATGAGGCCTTATGGACATGCGAATGACAGGATTTGCATCCGGAATGGATATTAATCAAATGGTCAGTGACCTGATGCGCGCTGAACGTCAGCCGATGGAGCGCATGGAGCAGGACCAGCAGGAACTGATCCTGCAAATGGACAAGTACCGGGAAGTGAACCGGGATTTCATGCAGTTTCGGGATAATACCTTTGATTCGGTGCTGCGAAGCTCCAATATGACAGCGCAAAATGCAACCAGTTCAAATGAAGCAGCAGTCAGTGCGTCGGCCTCCACAGCTGCAGCACAAGGCACGTATACGTTCAGTGATGTCAGCTTGGCAGAGTCGACGACGAATGTATCCGAAGATAGAATTGGACCTGAAGGTGCAGATTACAACGATTCATTAACCGAAGTTTTCGGGGAGGATCTGGAAACGGAAAATGGTAAAGTCTCTTTCGACATCACAACATACGGGCCCGATGGGGAAACGATCGATGGCAATTTCAGCTTCGATCCGGATAATACAACCTTGTCGGAGGTCTTTTCTGAAATCAGTAATTCTGATCTTGGCATTCAGGCCTATTTCGATACGGACGGGGGACGTGTGTCATTAACCAGGACGGACACGGGATCATTTAATGATGAAGGGCCTGAAATTAATTTTCAGACGAATGGTGAAGAGAGTGCTTTTTTCAACAATAACTTGAACTTGTATACCGAATCTGCTGAAGATGAGGATGGTAATACTATTATTGCAGGTGAGCAAGCTGGTTCCAACGCAAGATTTACCATGAACGGTTTGGCGATGGAACGTCAATCCAACAGTTTTGATATTGACGGTCTTCGGGTAGATCTCAATCAGAACATGGGTAATGGCCAGCAGGCGACCGTCCGGGTGGAAACCGACACGGATAACATCGTGGAAAACATCACCGCGTTCGTCGACGAATACAACGACATGATCAGTGGTCTGGATGAAGTGGTCTCAGAAGAATATTACCGGGATTATGCACCGTTGACACAGGATCAGATGCGGGAAATGGAAGAGCACGAAATTGAAAATTGGAACGAGCGGGCAGAGAGCGGCTTGCTCCGGCGGGATTCCACGATAAATAATGCGCTCAACCAGTTCCGGATGGACTTTTATAATTCAGTGGACACAGGTGATGAAAACCAATCCTTCAGCCAGCTGACAGAGATCGGGATCACGACAACAAGTGATTTTCGGGACCGTGGTAAACTCGAGATAAATGAAGCGGAATTGCGTAATGCCGTCGAACAGGATGCAGAGGGCGTCTTTCAATTGTTTGCCGCTGACGGGGAAGAAGGCAACAGTGAACAGCGGGGAATCGCCCACAGACTCCGGGACACTGCGAGCAATGCCATCAATGAAATTGGAAACCGCGTAGGAAGAACGGAGTCACCCGGTTCGATGCAGAATTCGACGCTTGGGCGGGAACTGTTGAGTGTGGAAGATCAGATGTCCAATTTTGAGCGGCGCATGCAGCAGGTGGAAGAGCGCTACTGGAGTCAGTTCACCGCCATGGAACAGGCGATGGCGGAGGCGAATGCCCAGGCGGAACAAATGATGTCTCAGCTCGGTGGTATGCAGGGACAATAAGGATTTGATAACATGGCGCAATGTCCAAACCGGGCATTGTGTCTTTTTGTGTGGAAACGGCTAAACAATTTCATGCTTATTCCGATATATCTAATAGATGGGCTGAATTGACAATTGAATAAAGGAAAGGGTGGTTCAAAGTGATGAGACTCAGCGGCTTTGCCACAGGAATGGATATTAACCAGATGGTCACGGATTTGATGCGCGCCGAGCGCATGCCGGTGGATCGGATGCAGCAGGATAAGCAACTGATGGAATGGCGGATGGAGGAGTTCCGGAATATCAACCGGAAGCTCGATACGTTTCGGACGAATATATTCGACGGGATATACCGGAGTGCGAATATGCTGGCGAAAACCGGCACGTCGACGGACGAAGCCAAAGTGCGTGTGTCGGCTTCGCCGAACGCAACGCCTGGTAATATGCGGATCAACAGTGTGTCGAACCTGGCAGAGTCTGCTGTGCGGGTGTCAGACGCTTTGACGGCTGCTGAAGGGGAAACGGCCACCAGACAAACGACACTGGCGGATTTAACGGGTTCCGATCAGGACACTTTTTCCATGGACGTGACGACGATGACGTCAACAGGAGAAAAAAACGTCACGTTTGAATTCAGTAAAGAGGCGAAAGTGGATGATGTCTTAAAAGAAATCAACGGATCGGAACTTGGTCTCAGTGCTTTCTTTGATACGCAAACCGGTCAGGTGTCCTTCAGCCGGGAAGAGACGGGGGTTTACGATTCAGAAGGCAATCTGTTCATGGGCAGTGACGGGGCGCCGGATCAAATTGTCTTTTCAGGTGAACTCGCTGAAGCATTTGGCACAGGTGATGATCAGGGGACAGCCCTGAATGGTTCGAACGCGGTGTTGAATATCAATGGGATCGAAACAGAACGCGGGTCCAATACCTTTACCGAAAACGGGCTGACGATCACACTGCGGGCCACTTTCGAATCGGGTACCGTGACGGTGGGCTCCGCAACAGATACAGACCGGATTTTTGATACGATCATGGATTTCGTGAACGAATACAATGAGCTCGTGGAGCATGCGACGGAGAAGCTCCGGGAAGATCAGAAGCGGGATTTCCGGCCGCTCACAGATGATCAGCGCGATGCCATGAGTGAGCGGGAAATCGAGAAATGGGAAGAGCAGGCGATGAGCGGTATGCTCAGGAACGACCGGATTTTACGAAGCGGGTTTGAAAACTTCCGTTCGGCCATGTATACACCGGTACAGCTGGGTGAAGGGGCTTCATTCAATCAATTGGCCCAGCTCGGAATCACGACGAGCAGTAATTTCCGGGATGGTGGTAAACTTGAGGTGAATGAGGACCGTCTCCGCGAACGGATCAATCAGGACCCGGAAGCGGTGTATCAACTGTTCACGGCAGATGGGGACACCCGAAACGAAAAAGGACTGGCCAGGCGGATCCGTGACAGCGCCAACGGACTGATCGATTCGATTTCACGTGAAGCGGGCGGCCTTCGCGGTCGGAATCTGAATCATCAATTTGTATTGGGACGAAGCATGGATCAGCTTGATGACCGGATTTCCAATTTTGAACGGCGCCTTCAGCAGGTTGAATCCCGCTACTGGGCCCAGTTCAATGCGATGGAGAAGGCGGTTGCCCAGTCCAATTCCCAGGCGGAATCAATGTTTGCTCAAATGTACGGCGGGATGATGTAACGCTGCGATCATCAGGAAAACGCAGGAGGCTCGCTGTTTTACAATCAGATCAACACGGTACAGACTGGAGGAGAGGTTGGATGAATGCATTGATGGAGCTGTTTTCGATTACGAAAAAACTCTATGACCACGTAGAGAAACCTCTGCCTCATGGAGATGAGCGCGATGCGTACCTTGAGGAAATTGCAGCACTCCTGAAACGGCGCGAGGAATTGATTTCGAATGTGGAAGCGCCCCAAACGGAGCAAGAGAAACGGATCGCACGAACACTGCTTGATTTCAATGAAAAGCTGACCAGACGTCTCACGGTGATTCAGGGTGAAATCGGTCAGGATCTCAACCGGATCAAACAGAAGAAATCAACCGGTCGTCACTACGAGAATCCATATAGTGGCCGAACTTCCGACGGCGTGTTCTTTGATTCTAAAAAATGATCACTAGTTTTATAAAAAACTGAATAGTTGTACGTTTTGGACCGATACTACTAATGAAGCCTACTAATTGAGGAGTTGATTCACATGGAAGTGAGATCATCAACGGGTTTCTCCACGGCCAGGGAGTTTTTGACGCACCAGAATCAGCGTCAGGAGTTCACTGAAGTCGAGAGAAGTCCCAGTCAACTGAGACAGAGCGCCGGGGCACAGGGAAGTGTTGACACCTCGTCTCGAGAAGCAGAGAATTTGTCCCGCAGACAAGGGCACGAATGGACAACAGAACAGTTGGATGAGGCAACGGAAGCGATGACCGAGCTCAGCATGCTGCAAAACACGTCGCTGAAGTTTGAGCAGCATGACAAACTGGACCGGACCATGGTCAAGGTCATTGATCAGCAAACCGACGAGATTATTAAGGAAATTCCACCTGAGGAATTTCTGGATATGATTTCCTCGATGCTTGAATTTGCAGGGATTCTGATTGATGAGAAGGCGTAGGAAATTGTTTTGTCATCCTTGATCGGAAAGTAGACGTGCAACGAAGGCTTTCGCCATTATTGTGGCGATAAGCCAAGTTTTCTTTATACTTCTTATGGAAAGTATAAGTGCAACTAAGGCTTTCGCCATTAATATGGCGATAAGCCAAGTTTTCTTTATAGAACCCGGACTTGATTTCGGGTTCTTTTCCAGTTGACTAAAGATTTTCCTGAAGGTGACGATATAAAGAGTAATTGGAACAGGTACTATAGACATGAAAGGGTGCTTTGACATGGCGGTGAACAATCCGTATCAGCAATACAAACAGAATACGGTCGATACAAAATCCCCAGGGGAATTGACACTGATGCTGTATGATGGGTGTCTGAAATTCATAAAGCGGGCTGAAGTGGCCATTACAGACAAGCAGATTGAAGTAAAGAATGAACATTTACTGAAAGCCCAAAACATCATCCGCGAACTTATGCTGACGCTGAATACCGAGATTACCGTCAGTCAGGACATGATGATGATGTACGACTACATTCTGTCTCAGCTGATTGAGGCGAATACGAAAAATGATCTGGATGCATTGAAAGAAGCGGAAAAATATGTGTCGGAATTTCGGGACACCTGGAAAGAAGTCATTAAAGTGGATCGGCAGCAACGTCACACAGGTGAAACAAGCAGCGAGGCGGCTAACGGGACAAAAGGAAAGCAGCCGAATCTGAAAGCGGTCGATGGAAGCGGGACAAAAAAAGCGTCTGAAAATGAACCTCAAAAAACTGCCGAAACAACGGCGGCTGCTTCAGCAACAGAAAAACCGGCCGGAAAAAATGTGCCACCGAATCCGAATAATCCTTATGCGAAGGCGAAAACGGCCGGATACGGTGCACCGAATAATCCGTACACAAAGGCAAAACAGGCTGCAGCAAACACTGCAGGTCCGTCGGGTGGCGGAACGTCGTTTCAAGGCTGAAGCCTTGGTTGCCCTGATACTTCACTCCTTAAAGAGGCACGCAGCAGATACCAGGCTGTGTGCTTTTTCAATGCAAAAGGAAAGGGTACACACGCAGCAGGAACCGATGGGAGCAACGCTTTCGAACAACTGCTCAGTCTGCTATACTGTCGTTGTTGGAGGTGAACGTATTTGAGTCATGATTTAAATGAGGCACAGCGAAATTTTCTGGCCAACTATTCCGATCTTCTGGTTGAGGTGGAACAATCCCTTCACTATGTCAGTGAATGTTACATCAAGGGCGATTATGATATTGGCGACCGTTTGCTCAAATCGGTGATGGGTGGTTTAGAGCCTTATAACACGGAGAATTTGACAATCCAGTCGATTTTCCATGAGGATGCACAGGCGCTGAGTCAATTAAATAAACTGATCGAGAGCGCGAAATGGTCCGTTACCATTGAAGAATCATTTCCAACAGAAGAGCAGCGCATGCGCTTTCTCCATGAGACACTGATGCCGAGGTTAACAGCATGGAAAAACTCGGTCGACAAGTATGCCATTGAAATGGCATGAAAAAACACCTTGCAGTGCCGTTCATCTGCAAGGTGTTTTTTCATTAGCAGAACTGATCCTCTCCTGAAAGAAGTGCAAAAAAAGGACTCGAGTCACGTTCGCTCGAGTCCTTTTTGCATTCAATTTATACTGCATAAAAGTGTTTACGCCCGCTAAAGGATTGAAGGATAAGCGTAACGAAGGCTTTCGCCAGTAAAGCTTGGCGAAAGCCTTCGTTTTCTTTACTCTTCTTTTAAAATGACTGCGCCAAGAGCAGGGACGGAAACGGCGAATTTTCCATTTTTCACGGTGTACGTGTCGCCGGTATCGATGTTGCGGAATTTCCCTTTTGCAACGTCTTCCACATTGACGTCATGCTGTTTCGTGTCCGTGTTCATTGCAATGATAAATCGGTCTTTGCCATGTGTACGTTCAAAGGAGATATATTTCGCTCCTTTTGATGCACTGAGGAATCGGAAACTGCCATCCCGAAGTGCTCTGTGATCCTTGCGGAGCTGGATCAGTTTTTTGTAAAAGTCGAACAGCTCATGATCCTGGTGATCCTTTTCCCAGATCATCGGCTTGCGGCAACCAGGGTCACCGCCGCCGTCCATGCCGATTTCGTCTCCGTAATAGATGCAAGGTGCTCCGAGGTACAGGAGCTGGAACATGGCAGCGAGCTTCATGCGGTCTTTGTTGCCATCGGCGATGTGCAGAAGGCGCGGTGTATCATGGGAATCCAGCAGGTTGAATGCGACTTCATTGGCCTGCTTCGGGTACGCGATCATCATCTGATCGAGACGCCCCATAAAGTTCTCCGCATCGATC
The DNA here is from genome assembly GCF_001721685.1 of Salisediminibacterium beveridgei. Lineage (GTDB taxonomy): Bacteria > Bacillota > Bacilli > Bacillales > Salisediminibacteriaceae > Salisediminibacterium > Salisediminibacterium beveridgei. The sequence continues at coordinate 618,783 of NZ_CP012502.1, forward strand.
TCATCTTTTACAAAGAAATCGAGGATGCTGTTGGTTACCGGATAGTTCATTACGGCATCGAACTGATCGCCCTGCAGCCACGCCAGTGAATTATGCCAGATTTCACCGAGAATGTAGGCTTCCGGATTAGCCCTTTTCACAGTGTCCCGGAATTCTCGCCAGAAGCGGTGATCCACTTCGTTTGCGACGTCCAGGCGCCAGCCGTCGACACCGATGTCTTCCACCCAGTAGCGGGCAACTTCCAGCAGATAGGCTTTCACTTCAGGGTTTTCCGTGTCCAGCTTAGGCATCGCCGGTACAAAGCCGAACGTATCGTATGTCAACGGGTCGGTCTGAAGCGGAAATTCTTTCACGTGGAACCAGTCGGCAAAGCGGGATTTTTCTCCGTGCTTCAACACATCCTGAAACGGCGGGAAGTAATACCCGGAATGATTGAACACAGCATCGAGCATAATGCGGATCCCGCGTTCGTGCGCTTTCTCGACGAGCTCCTTCGCCTTCTTCTCGTCACCAAACTGCGGATCCACCTTCAAGTAATCGATAGTGTCGTATTTGTGATTGGAATAGGCCTCGAAGAACGGCGTGAAATAAATACAGTTGATCCCAAGTTCCTCGAGATAGTCGAGGTTATCGATAACCCCCTGCAGGTCCCCGCCGAAGAAATTCTCTCTCGTAGGCACAGCATCCGGGGTCCAGGCTTCTGTCCCAGGCGGATTCAGTGTCGGATCACCGTTTGCAAAACGCTCGGGAAAGATTTGATAAAAGACGGCATCCTTGACCCACTCAGGTGGTGTATGCACATCGATCGGATTTAAAAACGGGAATTCAAACATGCCCGATGGACTCCAGAGCATACCGACACCGGAAGAGTGCATTTCATCTTCCTTGAAGCCGACTTCGTTCAAAAAGACGGTCTTCTTGCCCTTCTCAAATTTGAACGCATAGGCGAAGCGTCTGAATGGGGGTTTGATTTCAACATGGTAATAGTCGAAGAGGGTATCCTTGGCGAAAACCTCCATTTTGCTTGTCGTAATTGTTTCCGGGGTGAAATCATACTTATCGCCCCAGACGACAGAGACCTGGTCCATGTCTCCGCGTTTTGTCCGGACGCGGATGTGAAGGGTCTCTTCATCATAGGCATAAGCGTATTGTGATTTTGGCTGGTGGTGAATCGCTTCTAATAGCATCGTTCATCCTCCTTGAGTAATCTGGACGACAGGGTCGGTTAGTGCAATCGTTTGCGCAAAAGTGGCAATCCTATCACCCGTGAAATCGAATATGTTTGCATTATACCATGCAGCTGAAAGCGTGTCCACGGCGGAATAAAGTAAAGGATACCCGCCACTACTACCGAAGTGGCGGGCGTTTTGGTTGTCATTCCGGGTGAGGATTCAACAAGAGCGCACTCATCGGATCATTCTTTACATCCTCTAACGTGCGTTTACTGCCTTGGCATTCAATACAGCTGATCAGATGATGCATCATGTAGTTCATTTCGGATAAATGAGACTCGCATTTACTCAGCCGTTTATGAATGAAGGCCATATCAGCAACCGTATCGTCGCTGTTATTCAGGCTGTTTACCCTGTGAATCAAGGCTTTTGTCAGAAGGATCTGTTCTTGCTGACTTTTGGAAACGGACTGGATGATCTGCAGTTGATCCATCATTGCAAAGCCCCCTCTTTTGCAACAGTTTTGTAGGGCATCCGGCTTTCCTTCACGGAGTCGGCGCCGCCGAATGAATCGGGAGCTTCCTGACTATGCGGGTCGAGCGCCTCATTGATCAGTGCCTGAGGTTCGTTATCCGCGCCACGACCTGGTACCCGTTTCAGGTACTGGAATCCGACGCTTTCTGCAACGAGTTCGATGCTGTTGTAACGGGCATGGCCTTGCGGTAAATAAGTCATCGGCATCATTCGCCCGTTTATGGTCACGATGGAGCCTTTTCCGCAGTAGTCATGAATTCTTTCTGCAGTGGTGCGCCAGGCAACTACAGGGATGAAGTCTGTTTTATACTCATTGTCTTTGCTTTTGAAATCACGTCTGACAGCGACATGGAACCGAACATAATGCTTTCCATGAGCGGTTGTACCGAGTTTTGGATCATTTGCTATTCTTCCGACAATTGTGAACTGATTCATGAATGATTCCTCCTGAGTAATGGTTTTGAATCCATGTCGTAACTGATGAACTGATGTCATCGTCAAACACCGTCACATCCTTTTGAAGTATTTTATATAGCTGAGAAGTGAGCGGATTCAAACTTCAGAAACGGCTATTTTTGCTGTTTCACTCAGGTATAAGAAGTAATATTACGGCAAATGAGAGCGCTTTACAATAGCAAAACGAGCTGACATGTGACGGATTTGTGTCGGAAATAATCTGACGATCGATTTGACGGAAGCGCTTCCAATTGGTATATTTGAGTTAGACTACGCCCAGTATAACTTGGGGGTATCAGATTTTATAACGAAGGGATTGTTCACACCATGCAGGGAAAAGTCAAATGGTTTAATGCAGAAAAAGGATTCGGATTTATCGAGCGGGAAGATGGAGAAGATGTCTTCGTTCACTACTCAGCAATTGACCAGGAGGGCTTCAAATCACTGGATGAAGGACAGCACGTAGAGTTCGAAATTGTTGAAGGCGCAAGAGGACCTCAAGCATCCAATGTCGTCAAAGTCTGAGTACACGTTATAAAATAATGAGATGCCAAAACGTCAAGCGCGTTTAACCCGTTTTCAGATTAATGGAAACGGGTTTTTATCAAATTTCACAGGATTGATTACGTTCGCTAAGGGATTGAAGTGTAAGTACAACGAAGGCTTTCGTTACCCGAATGGGAATTTCAACTTCTGTGAAAGGTGGGTACATTGAATCGGCCCATGCTTTTGTCACGACAGACATGGCAGTAAAATCCGATTCATCTGAGCACAGATAAGTTTGTGAAAATCAAAAAAGATTTTTTGGTTTTAGCAGGAGATCGATGTGGGAATGACGAAACATATATACATACCCGAAAGGAGGAATTTGTCTATGAATTTTAATATTCGAGGCGAAAACCTGGAAGTTACTTCAGCATTGAAAGACTACGTAGAAAAAAAGGTGGGTAAACTTGAGAAGTATTTTGAAACGACTCCGTCTTCCGATGTCCATGTGAAGATGAGTGTTCTGAATACCGAACAAAAGGTGGAAATCACCATACCAATGCCTAAATTACTCCTTCGAGCAGAAGAGAAACATGCGGATATGTACGCCGCGATTGATCTGGTCATTGAAAAGCTAGAGCGACAGATCCGTAAGCATAAAACGAAAGTGAACCGAAAATTCCGTGGGGAAGACAGCTTGAAGTATATGTTCAAAAATGAGCTGGAGCCACTTGCGGAAGAAGAGATATCCGATGATGAGCTCGAGATCGTGCGCACAAAGCGCTTTGATCTGAAGCCGATGGATGCCGAGGAAGCGATTTTGCAAATGGATATGCTCGGCCACAGTTTCTTTGTCTTCTCGGACGCGATCAGCGGGATTACAAGCGTTGTCTACCGAAGAAGTGATGGCAAATACGGCCTGATCGAACCGGAAGGGTAAACCCAACTAAAGCGAAACCAACTGCACCCCTGGACTTTTGTCCAGGGGTGCTTTCAGGTTCATGCTTTTTGATTCAGTCAATTATCCGGGGCCTTTGCCAATCATTCAGACATCCGTGTGAACTAATGGCTGCCACGGCGAATGCAAAACCGTGAATCGGAAACGGAAAAAGGGCCTGAGCGCTTTGCTCAGACCCTTTTGTCTGTTACGAAATCGTTATTCTTCCTGTTTCGGTACGGGTGACTGCACCTTCTTTTGTGATCGTGACTGTTTTTTGTTCTGCGAGATTCGTAAAGATAACAGGCGTTGTTGCAGCTTTCGCTTCACGCTTGACTTTGTCGAGGTCGAAACGGATCAGTTCATCGCCAACTTCCACCTTGTCACCTTGTGAAACGAAGGCTTCAAAACCGTCTCCCTTCATATTTACGGTGTCTACACCGATATGAACAAGCACTTCCGTTCCGTCTTCTGCGAGAAGACCGACCGCGTGCATCGTCGGGAACAGGTTGACGACTTCACCTTTTACCGGAGAAACAACGAGGCCGTCTGTCGGTTCAATGGCAAAACCGTCGCCCATCATTTTTTCTGAGAACATTTTATCTGGAACAGTGTCCAGGCTGACAAGAGTCCCTTCGAGAGGCATTGCCAGATCAAGGCTCGATTCAACTTGGGAAGGAGCAGTTGAAACGTTGGGATCTTCGTATTCAGACGGGGATTTCCCGTTGATGATGTCGCGCATCTGTCCTTTAATCGTTTCAGAACGGGGACCGAAAATCGCCTGAATGTTTTTATCAATGACCATCACGCCGGATGCGCCAAGCTGTTTCAGACGTTCTTTATCGACTTGGTCTGTGTCATCGACGGCCATACGCAGACGTGTGATGCAAGCGTCTAGATAGGTGATGTTCTCTTTTCCGCCCATCGCCTTCAACACTTCATACGGCAGTTCTGTGTTTCCTCCGCTTGCTTTTGCGGAAGATCCGTTACCGTTATCCTTTTCGCGACCTGGTGTCATCAGGTTGAATTTCGTAATCGCGAATCGGAACCCGAAGTAATAGATGACAGCAAAGACGAGACCGACAGGAATGACGAGCCACCATTCGGTGCGCCCAGGCAGGATGCCGTACAAGAAGAAGTCAATGACACCGCCGGAGAACGTCATCCCGATCTGTACATCGAGAAGGTGCATGGTCATGAACGATAAGCCGGCAAAGATCGTGTGAATACCGAACAACAACGGCGCAACAAACAGGAAAGAGAACTCAATCGGTTCAGTGATCCCTGTCAAAAAGGACGTCAATGCCGCTGAACTCATGATACCGGCAACGACTTTTTTGTTCTCAGGACGTGCACAGTGATAAATCGCAAGTGCTGCAGCAGGGAGACCAAACATCATGAACGGGAATTTACCGGTCATGTAGGCACCGGCAGTAACCTCGGCACCGTCGCGGATCTGGTTAAAGAAGATCTGCTGGTCCCCGCGGATCACTTCGCCTGCGGCATTTGTATACGAACCGAATTCAAACCAGAACGGTGAATAGAAAATGTGGTGCAGACCGAACGGAATCAACGCACGTTCAATGACACCGAAAATGAACGTGGACAATGTCCGATTGGCTTCCGTCATGAAATACGCCAGGTTATTAAGCCCGTCCTGGGCAAACGGCCAGACGAGGTGCATGGCAACACCGAGCAAAATCGCGGTAGCAGCCGTGACGATGGGAACGAAACGCTTTCCGGCAAAGAAACCGAGGTAAGAGGGTAGTTCAATGTTATAAAACCGGTTGTACATATACGCACCCATCAGACCGGCGATGATTCCGCCGAATACCCCTGTCTGAAGGGTTGGTATACCGAGCACGTTGGCCAGATCCGGGCTGCCTTCAATGGCCGAAGCGTCAATGCCGCCGATGACACTCATCGTGACATTCATGATCAGGTAACCGATAATCGCAGCGAGACCGGCGACACCGTCCCCGTCAGAGAGCCCGATGGCAACACCAACAGCGAATAAGAGCGGCAGGTTGGCGAAGACGATATCCCCGGAAGCCTGCATCATTTCAGCAATCAGGGCGATGATGTTGGAATCAAGAAAAGCAAAACGGGCGATCATGTCCGGGTTTTGCATGGCGTCACCGAAGGCGAGCAGAATCCCTGCTGCCGGGAGAAGTGCCACTGGAAGCATCAATGAGCGACCGACTTTTTGTAAAATACCAAATGCGTTTTTCATCAGTGTGTTCCTCCTGTTTTGTAATTTGGGTGGCTTTCGTTTGTCATACAAGATGCGAGGCCTCATGCAGGGTGATCCCTGCGGCATCAGTGTATCAGGCCGTATTCCGGAAAAATGCAAACAAAAAGGCATGAGGGAAAAAGATACAGCTCTCCCGACGTCCCGTACAGTGCGTCCACTGCGGGTCAGGTTTACTGCGATCCTTTTCTCTCATGCCTGCATAACCAGTAACACGGAAAAAGAAAGCGTGTTTCAATTGATTTCGTAATCATATTAATTGATCTTGCGAACGTTGTCAACAATTCTTTGCAAATGAAGCGTCAGATAAACGGCTTCTGCATCCGGTACAGCTTTTTTCAGCCGGCGTTGCATCACTTTCATCAATTTCCACGACAGGTTGTAGCAGACAGGGTACTGTTGTTGCAAGACATCTTTCAGAGCATCCTGATTCTCCACATAGTTCTCAAACTGAATCCGTTCAATCGCGTGATGCAAGTGCCTGACAAGTCGCAAGTAATTCATATCCCTGCGATCGATCTGCATGGCGAGGTTCTCCTCGATGATGTCGACCAGTTCCCCGACCATCTGGGTATGCCGGTTCACTTCCGCAAGATTCCGATTCGTCAGGGCACTGTGGATATGAAGTGTAATAAAGCCGATTTCGCCAGCCGGGATCCGGACACCGACTTGATGACCAAACCATTCGGTCAATTCAGTTGCTACGGCATATTCCTGCGGATAGGCAAGTTCGGTTTCCTGCAGGAACGGGTTATTGATCCCCTGCCCTTGCTGAATCCGCTTGACGGCGAAATGCAGGTGGTCGGTGAGGCCGACGTGAATGTGTTCGTTCAGTCTCGCACCAAAGCGGTCTTCGAGTTTATCGATGAACTCATTCATAACCCCGATGAAGTCCTCCTCCACGTATTCAAGCAGGCTCATATACTGTTCCTGTTCTGCCTGATCCTTTAAGACAAAAAATTTTTCCGCCTGGGTTCCGGCAATCTCGTCCCCGGGCTTTTTCCCGAATCCAAGCCCTTTGCCAATAAGCACCACTTCTTCGTACGCCTCGTGGTTGGCGATGACGACATTATTATTCAGTACTTTCGTCACACTGAGCATGTACGTTGGCCTCCTTTTCGTTTTACTGGTCAATTGAGCGTGTGACAGCTTCAGTATATCGACAGTCTTCGACAGATTCAAGGCATGATGACGGATATTTCCCACTTGAAATGGTTTTATTGAACCGATTCTTGTAAGCATGCAGACAAACTGATAAAATCAAGAGTAGCGTTAAAAACGAGAATATGAAATAAGGGAGTCATGTCCAATGCTCGAATTACTGAAAAAAGTCATTGGCGATTCAGATGGTCGATACTTAAAAAAACTGGAACGCGATAAGAGAGCAGTAGAAAGTTATCATGAAGAATACAAGCTGTTAAGTGACGAAGATTTAAAGAAAAAGACCGATGAATTTAAAGAGCGGTACCAAAATGGTGAAAAAGTGGATGACCTGTTGCCGGAAGCCTTTGCTGTCGTACGTGAAGCATCTGCCCGTGTCACAGGAATGACCCACTTCCCGGTACAGATCCTGGGCGGGATCGTCTTGAACAAAGGCGACATTGCCGAGATGAAGACGGGTGAAGGGAAGACCCTCGTTGCCACCATGCCGGTGTATTTGAACGCGATTACCGGTAAAGGAGCGCACGTCGTGACAGTGAACGAATACCTCGCGAAACGTGACGCACACGATATGGGCAAGATTTATAATTTCCTTGGGTTGACCGTCGGACTGAATGTTTCCGGAATGACGAAAGAAGAGAAGCGTGACGCCTACCTTGCGGATGTGACGTACGGAACGAATAATGAATTTGGATTTGACTACCTTCGTGACAACATGGTTGCGCATAAAGAAGAGATGGTCCAGCGTAAACTTCATTTCGCAATCGTCGATGAAGTGGACTCCATCCTCATTGATGAAGCCCGGACGCCGCTGATTATATCCGGAACAGCCCAGCGCCAGAGTGAACTGTATACCGCGGCGAATTCATTTGCACGTATGCTGAAAGATGAGAAAGATTACGTTTACGATGAAAAGACCAATAACGTGCAGCTGACAGAAGAAGGCGTCAACCGTGCGGAGCGTGTGTTTAACATCGAGAACCTCTTCGACTCTGAGCATGTGCAGTTAAATCACAACATCAACCAGGCTTTAAAGGCACATATGACGATGGTTCGTGATGAAGACTATGTGGTCGAAGACGGTCAAGTGGTCATTATTGATCAGTTTACCGGACGTCTGATGAAAGGGCGCCGCTTCGGTGATGGCCTCCATCAGGCGATCGAAGCGAAGGAAGGTCTCGAAATCAAGCGCGAAAGTATGACCCTTGCATCGATTACGTTCCAGAACTTCTTCCGCATGTACGAAAAGCTTGCCGGGATGACGGGTACAGCGAAGACGGAGGAAGAAGAGTTTACAAACATCTATAATATGAATGTCTATGCGGTTCCAACAAATGAAGAGATCATTCGTGATGACCGTGCGGATCTCGTCTACAAAACGATGGACGGGAAGTATAAAGCGATTGTTGAGCTGATCAAAGAACTGAATGAAAAAGGACAGCCTGTCCTTGTTGGTACAGTGAATGTGGATACGTCCGAACTGATTTCCAAAATGCTGAAAAAGCATAAAGTCCCTCATGAAGTGCTGAACGCAAAGAATCATGCGAAAGAAGCAGATATCATTGCCAACGCAGGGCAAAAAGGGGCCGTTACGATCGCCACCAACATGGCAGGCCGTGGTACCGACATTAAGCTTGGCGACGGGGTTGTTGAGCTCGGCGGTTTATTCGTCCTCGGTACTGAACGTCATGAATCCCGCCGGATTGACAATCAGCTCCGCGGGCGTTCGGGACGTCAAGGGGATCCGGGTGAATCCCGCTTCTGCCTCTCACTCGATGACCCGCTCATGCGGCGTTTCGGTTCTGAGAACATGACGAAGATGATGGAACGACTCGGCATGGACGAAGACCAGCCGATTGAGAGCAAGATGGTGTCCCGTGCTGTGGAACAGGCGCAAAAGCGAGTGGAAGGAAATAACTTCGATGCCCGTAAACAGCTGTTGCAATATGACGATGTCATGCGTGAACAGCGTGATGTGATCTATGAACAGCGCATGGAAGTCCTTGAATCAGACAACCTGCGCCCTGTTGTTGAGCAAATGGTGGAATCTTCTGTGTCCCGGATCGTAGCTCTTTATGCGCCGGAAGAGGAAGTACCTGAAGACTGGAACCTTGAAGGAATGGTCGAGCAGCTCAATCAGATGTTGTTCACAGAAGAAGAAGTGACGCTCGAAGAAGTCACTGGACTTGAGGGAGAAGAAATCGAAGAAACCGTGATGGAGAAGGTGCAGCGTGAATATGATCGCCGCGAGGAACAATTCACATCTAAAACGATGCGGGAATTCGAGCGCGTCATTCTGCTGCGCACAGTGGATACAAAATGGACCAGTCACATCGACCAGATGGAACAGCTGCGCCAGGGCATTCATCTCCGTGCCTATGGACAGATCGACCCGCTGCGTGAATACAAGTTCGAAGGATTTGAAATGTTTGAGGAAATGGTGGCAAGCATTGAGGATGAGGTCACCCGTTATGCGATGAAAGCACAAATCCGAACCAATCTCGAACGAAAACAGGTGGCTGAAGAGAGTCAGGCGGTCCATCAGTCTGCAGCCGCGGCGAGCGCCAATCCGCAAGAAGCACAGCAGCAACAGCAGCAAGGTCAGAAAAAACCGTACGTGAAAGAGGAAGAAGTGGGCAGAAATGAGCCATGTCCTTGCGGTTCCGGTAAGAAATATAAAAACTGCCATGGCAGGAATTGATACGAGTAGACAATTCAGAGGAGAGTGACATTCATGGAAATGAATGAAATGAAAACAGAGATACACAATATGGCTAAGCGATTAGCGGACTTCAGGGGGTCTCTTTGACCTCGAAGAAAAAGAGGCCCAAATCGCATCCCTGGAAGACCGCATGGCAGATCCGACTTTTTGGGACAATCAGGAAGAAGCCCAGAAGGTCATCGGTGAAACCAATGCATTAAAAGAGTATGCACACAGCTACCGTGACATGGAAAAAGAGCACGAAGATCTCGAAGTGCAATTCGGGCTTCTGGAAGAAGAGAAGGACCCGGAAATGATGGCAGACCTGGAGAGCGGTATCAAGACATTGCAACAGAAGCTGAATCAATTCGAGCTGCAAATGCTGTTAAGTGGCCCATATGATGCCAACAATGCGATCCTTGAACTTCATCCGGGTGCCGGTGGAACCGAATCACAGGACTGGGTATCGCTGCTCCTTCGGATGTACACCCGTTTTTCTGAGCAGATGAATTATAAAGTCGAGACCCTCGATTATCTCCCCGGCGATGAGGCTGGTGTAAAAAGTGTAACCCTGCAGATTACCGGGCATAACGCTTATGGCCATCTGAAAGCGGAAAAGGGCGTTCATCGTCTCGTCCGGATCTCACCTTTTGATTCTTCGGGACGGCGCCATACGTCTTTCGCTTCTTGTGACGTGATGCCGGAACTGAACGAAGACATCGAGATTGACGTGAAACCCGATGAACTGAGAGTGGATACGTTCCGCTCCAGCGGTGCCGGTGGTCAGCACGTCAATACGACCGATTCAGCCGTTCGACTGACGCACCTTTCGACCAATACGGTTGTCAGCTGTCAGTCTGAACGCTCGCAGATTAAGAACCGTGAAAAAGCGATGAAGATGCTGAAGTCGAAACTATTCCAGCTGGAAATTGAACGCCAGCAGCGGGAAGCGGACGAAATCCGCGGTGAACAGTCGGAAATCGGCTGGGGTTCACAAATCCGCTCCTATGTCTTCCATCCTTACAACATGGTGAAAGATCACCGCACCGATAAGGAAACAGGAAATGTACAAGGGGTGATGGACGGTGATCTGATGCCGTTTATTGACGCCTATCTGCGTTCACAAATCGAATAAGTTTCAGACATTTGAGAGCCCCGGGAGAAGCGATTCCCGAGGGCTCTCCTTTGTACTTGTTGGGAATGGTTAAGTTTGTTAAAGAAATAAAGTATAAGTGCAACGAAAGCTTTCGCCACCTTCTTGGCGATAAGTCAAGTTTTCTTTACAGAATGGGGTTTTGGCGAAATAAACGGACTCGTGTGGCCAAATGTGTCCGCTGAGCCCAATTTGGCGTAAAACACAATAGATGTGAACGAAGAGCGGGCAAATAAAGCGGGTTCAGCAACTGAATTTCATATTGACACTACTGGAAAGGGTGTTGATTCCTCGGTGCATTTTTTGCGATTGGCCTCGGTTTATCCACAGAACCACGGGACTCAGGCCAAACCCCATTTCAACAACGATAACTTCATCCTGTTAAAGCGGTGCTCCGCTCGCGTTTACAGCCTGTATAGGCAGTGATATACTACGGAAGGATTTACATAGAATGAGCTGGCAGGTGACGTCGTAATGATGAAAGAATTTAACCGGAAACGGGCGCGAAAGCCGCTTCCTCCGGTCTTACAAGTCATGTATGAATTTGCCCATGTCGTTTTGGGTTCGGCTATCGTGGCGATTGCGTTTAATATTTTTCTTTTGCCGAACCAGATTGCTTCTGGAGGGGTATCAGGTATTTCAACGATCACGCTTCACGTTTTCGGTTTTGAACCGGCGTTTGTCCAATGGGCTTTGAACATCCCGCTCTTTGTGGCCGGTGTCCTTCTATTGGGAGGCAGTTTCCGCGGAGGGCTGCTCTATGGTACAAAAACACTGGTCGGCACAGTATTCCTGCCGTTTGTCGTCTATTTGACCCGGGACTGGGAAGCGGCCACAATGGATCCTTTATTGGCAGCCATTTTCGGTGGCATTGGTGTAGGACTCGGTCTTGGCATTGTTTTCCGCTCCAATTCATCGACTGGAGGAACTGATCTTGCAGCGCAGATTGTCCACAAATATACCGGTATGTCTCTCGGGGTTTGCGTTTTTTTCATGGACGGTCTCGTCGTGACGGCAAGTGCCGCGGTATTCGGGTTTGAATTTGCACTGTATGCGCTGATCGGACTGTTTACAACCGGGAAGACGATCGATCTTGTGCAGGTCGGATTTGGCTATTCGAAAATGGTCATGATCATTTCCGATTACGAAGAAGAAGTGAAGCAGGGGCTCCTGACGAAGGTGGACCGGGGAGTCACAAAACTCACAGGTTTCGGTGGTTACACGGATGAGGAGCGTTCTGTCCTGATGTGCGTGGTGGGACGTAATGAAGTCACAGGACTGAAGCGTGTCATACAGACCATTGACCCAAATGCCTTCGTCATTGTGAGTAATACGTCGGAAGTTCTTGGTGAAGGTTTCAAAAAACCGTAAATGGGTTATAATGAAAGGGCAAGGAATAAAGTTGTACTGTGAAATTAAGGGGGATTTTGTATGAAGAAGTACATGATGGCATTGTTGGGAACCGCTTTTATTTTGGGCGCCTGTGGCGGGAATGACAATACGGAGATGGAGAACGAAGCACCGGCAAACAATACCAATAACGCGGAAGAAGCGTCCGGAGATTACGATCTCGCAGAAGGAGAAGAATTGTACGTCGGGAATTGCCAAACCTGTCACGGTGGCGACCTGGCCGGCAGTGGTTCGAATCCGTCCATCCAAGGTCTTAGTTACGATGAAGTCATGGACGCGATTGAAAACGGACCCGGAAGTATGCCCAGTAATATTCTAACCGGGGAAGACGCAGAGAACGTTGCAGCCTGGGTGTCAGAACAGTAAAGGAATGGGTTGAACACAACACTATAGCGACATAAGAAATGAAAGTGGATTGATTCTGAAATGAGCCGCACAGTGGTTCTGAATCAATCCATTTTTTGTGTTTATGTCCGCGTGTAATGATCTGAAACACAAATGTAATGAAATTTATCTTTTTATGTCGAAAAATGATGATATAATAAACGTTGAAGTGCGATTGAATAAAATTCGAGAATAAATGGGAAGTGATTAACTTGATTCAGATGCAGGATGTTTGGAAAACCTACCCGAACGGCGTTATGGCCGTCAATGGCATCACGATCAACATTGAAAAAGGCGAGTTTGTCTATGTCGTTGGTCCCAGTGGTGCAGGTAAATCCACCTTCATTAAAATGATGTACAGAGAAGAAAAACCGACAAAAGGTGAAATATATATAAATAACAAGGCATTGTCGCAAACGAAAGAGCGTCATATTCCTTATGTCAGAAGAAATATCGGCGTCGTGTTTCAGGATTTCAAACTGTTGCCGAATCTGACGGTATTTGAAAATGTTGCGTTTGCCATGGAAGTTATCGAAGAATCGAAGGCCAATATCCGTAAGCGGGTAATGAATGTTCTGGACATTGTCCGGTTGAAAAACAAGGCGAGGTTCTATCCCCATGAATTATCAGGCGGGGAACAGCAGCGTGTGGCCATTGCCCGTGCGGTTGTGAACAGTCCGTCAGTTATGATTGCGGATGAACCGACAGGAAATCTTGATCCGGATACGTCTTGGGAAATCATGCACATCCTCGAAGAAATTAATGACCGGGGAACGACCGTTGTTATGGCGACACACAATCGGGACATTGTGAATGCGATGCGCAAGCGTGTTATCGCTGTCGAAAATGGTCGAATAGGCAGAGATGAGGTTAGGGGGACCTACGGGTATGAAAGTTAGAACACTGGGACGCCATGCAAAAGAAGGCGGTAAGAATATTATACGAAACGGCTGGATGACCTTTGCTTCCATCAGTGCGGTGGCAGTGATGCTGATGGTGGTAGGCGCATTCACCCTGCTTATTTTTAATATCAATCATTTTGCAAATTCACTTGAAGATGATGTTGAAATCCGGGCCTTTGTGGAACGGACAGCGTCTGAAACCGATCAGGAGATCCTTCTTGAAGAAATGGACTCTCTCTCAGGGATTGATGAGATTGCTTATGTCCCTCGAGATGAAGGACTCGAACAATTTCTGGACAGCCTTGGTGAACAGGGGGCTTACTTCCAGGGGCTGCGTGACGAAAATCCTTTGAATGATGTTTTCGTTATCCGTGCTGAAAATCCTGCAGAAACCGATCTGCTGGCAGGACAAATTGAAGAGTTGAACCACGTTGAAGGCGTTGAATATGGTCAGGATATTTTTGAACAGCTCTTCTCTGCTACGGATTTCGTCCGTATTGTTGGGATCGTTCTGATATTCGGACTGATTTTCACTGCCGTATTTCTGATCGCCAACACGATTAAGATCACCATTATCGCACGAAAACGGGAAATTCAGATCATGAAGCTGGTTGGGGCAACCAACGCCTTTATTCGCTGGCCGTTTTTCATTGAAGGCTTGTTATTAGGCGTTTTCGGTTCCATTGTACCGATCGTTGTATTATCCTATGGGTATGACCAGTTTTATACAGCGATGGGACAAAATACAGGGCTTGAATTCTTTGATTTTCTGTCTACCTATCCACTTGCCTTTCAAACGTCTGCCTTGCTGTTAATCATCGGGGCGACGGTAGGAGTCTGGGGCAGTCTGATGAGTGTTCGTAAGTTCCTGAAAGTATAACGTATCATGATCAAGTTACCAGAGAGAGAAAAGGGGGGCTGCTGATGTCCAGGGTATTCAGTCTCCCTCTGTTTCTTCTGATCTTCGTCCTCGTCTTGACCGCAGTTTTTTCGTCGGTCCATGCCAATGAGGGAGAAGAACTCGAAGAAGAAATTGAGGGATTAGAGGAAGAACGGGAAGAAACACTTGAAGAACAGCAAGAAAGAGAGGCTGAACTCGAGGAAGTCCAGTCCGAAATGAGTGACGTGGAAGCAGAACTCCAGCGATTGGATGATGAGATGGCTTCTACAAATCGTCAAATCGATGCCAAACAAGAAGAGATCGACCTGACGATGGACCGCGTAGCTGATCTTGAGGAACAGATCCGGGAGCTTGAAGAACGGATCTCGGACCGGGATGAACTGTTAAAAGAGCGCGTGAGACAGATGTATCAAAATGGGGGCTCCATTAATTACATAGAAGTCATTCTCGGAGCACAAAACTTCGGGGATTTAATCGAAAGAATTTCAGCGCTGAATTCGATCGCTCAGCAGGACCAAAATATCCTTGATGAGCATGTTGCCGATATGGAAGCGGTGGAAATCGCAAAAGAGGACCTTGAATCTGAACTCGCTTTTCTTGAAGAACAGATGACCGATCTGGAAACGTTGCGTGCTAATTTAGAGGCGCAGTCCGCAGAGAAAGATGGCTACCTCGAAGAATTAGCGGACATGGGCTATGTACTTGAAGAGGAATTGATTTCGCTTGATGAGAAAGAAGAATTTCTGATTGCCCAAACGCAGGCAGCCGAGCAGGAACTTGCCGAATGGGAAAAGGCAGAAGAGGAACGTCGCCGCAAAGAAGCGGAAGAGCAGCGACGTAAAGAGGAAGAAGCAGCTCGACGGGCAGCCGAGCAGGCAGCTGCAGAAGAGGCAGCCGCAGAAGAAGCCGCTGCAGAGGCGGCCCGGCAAGCAGCCGCAGAAGAAGCCGCGGCTGAAGAAGCTGCCCAGGAATCATCATCGAACAACCAGACCGATAGCAGTAATTCCGGTGGGAATTCGGCACCTGCAGCATCAGGCGGCATCTTCCACAGACCGGCAGATGGGCGTGTTACGTCTCACTTTGGAATGCGGACGCATCCGGTCCATGGGGGACAGCGGCTCCATGCCGGCACTGATTTCGGAAGAGACGGGGGTCGTAATATTTACGCTGCAGAATCCGGGACCGTGATTTCTTCAGGCTGGTTCGGTGGGTATGGCAATACCATTACCGTTTCCCATGTCGTTAACGGCTCATCTGTGACAACATTATATGCCCATCTTTCAGGCTCAAATGTATCAAAAGGACAGCGTGTCAGCCGTGGACAGGTCATTGGAACCATGGGGACAACCGGAACCTCCACAGGTGTTCACCTTCACTTTGAAGTCCATCCTGGCGGTTACAGCGGCAGCAGTTCAGCTGTGAATCCAATGGGTTATTTGAATTAATCGATCGAAACCTCATCCGTTTATATTCCGGATGAGGTTTCTTTCTTATTTTCTGTACCTCTGATAGAATGAATATAGTTAAAAGGAAAAAGGGAATTCCAAAAATGAAGAGGTGTAAAAGATGGGAAATAAAAAACTGTTCCTGCCGTTGGCGTTTGTATTGGCAGTGATGATAGGATCGATCGGAACGCTTGTGACGATGGAATTGCTGACAGAGGAAGAACCTGCAGCACAGGATCTTTCAGAAGAAGAGATCAACGAGATTGTGATGGAAGAACTCGAAAATCAGCAAGCAGCAGACCTGGGTGATCTGGAAGAGGAAATGGAAAAAATAGCGCAAACCTATAACCTCCTGCTGGATCGTTATGTGGATGAACCGGACCAGGATAAGCTGATTGAAGGTGCAGTAAACGGCATGCTGGAAACACTGGATGATCCTTATTCGGTTTACATGGATGCGGATACGGCAGCAGAATTTTCGGAGTCACTGGACTCATCGTTCGAAGGCATCGGTGCTGAAGTGAGTATGGTTAACGGTGTGGTGACAATTGTGGCACCATTCAGAGACTCCCCTGCTGAAGATGCAGGCCTTCGGCCGAATGATCAGATCGTTGCGATTGACGGAGAGGATATCGAGGGGTTATCGCTTTACGAAGCTGTCCTTGATATCCGCGGTGAGAAAGGAACGACGGTGACGTTAACAATTGAAAGACCAGGTGTTTCGGACCCGCTTGATATTGATGTGGTCCGAGATGAAATTCCAGTTGAAACCGTGCACAGTGAACTCCTGGAAGAAGAAGGACAGCGCATTGGTTACCTGGAAGTGACATCTTTTTCTGAAAATACAGCGGAACGCTTCGAAGAAGAGTTGACAGCTCTTGAGAGCGAAGGGATCGACAGTCTTCTGATCGATGTCAGAGGGAATCCAGGCGGTTACCTGCAGAGTGTCGAGGAGATTGGAAACCTGCTGATCCCTGGCGGATCACCGATTCTCCAGTTTGAAGGCCGGGACGGAGAACGAAGCAGGACGATTTCCAATCTCGAGGAGGAGAAAGACTACCCGATGGCGGTAATCACGGATGAAGGAAGCGCTTCGGCTTCAGAAATTCTTGCCGCTGCTCTGAAGGAAGCCGGAGGGCATGAGGTTGTTGGTGAGTCGACCTTCGGAAAAGGCACTGTCCAGCAGACGATTCCCCTTGGCGATGGCAGTGAACTGAAGCTGACCATGTTGCGCTGGCTCACATCCGACGGTAACGATGTGAACGAAGTTGGCGTGCAACCGACGGTGGAAGTATCGCAGCCCGAGTACTTTTATGTATCGCCAATCAATACCGACGAAACGCTGTCACTCGACATGAATAATGAGTATATCAGCAATGCACAAATCATGCTCGAGGCAGTCGGATACAATCCGGGCCGCGACGACGGTTATTTTGATGAAGGAACGGTGGAAGCAGTTGAAGCATTTCAATCAGCTGAAGACATCGAGGTAACGGGAACGATTGGCGAAGAGACGGCGGATCGTTTACAGGAGCTCTTGATTGAACAGGTCCGTGATCGTGAAAATGATGCGCAGTTTGATCGCGCCATCGAAGTGTTGACAGAAAACTGATTCAAGGTTTCAAGAACCGGACGATAACCGTCCGGTTCTTCTTTTACAATAGAAAATCATTTTTCCGTCAATTCGCACTTATCATTTCACTGGAATTCGATTACAATAAAGGATAGAAGTATTTTCACAGAGATAGAAAGTTTTTTCATGAAGAACGGGGAGGTTGGTCGTATTGCAGGACGCAGGCTTGGAACTGATTTACGGTGCAGGACGTTTCCTGATGCACCCTTATACATATCTGTTTATCGTCATCGCCATGTTCGGCGCATGGCGGATTGTGAAACGGCAGCGGCAGGATTTCCATACAAGACTCTTTAAAATCTCGGAACAGGTTACACACCCTCTGCCGGCAGCACTTCTGGCAGGGCTCTTGGTCTCGGTTGTGCTTGTCGGTGTCGGGGTTACCATTCCTGCAGGTGTGATTGCATTACTTGCTGTGATCTGGCTGCCGTTCCTGTTGTTCGGGAATCCGAGGTGGATGAGTGCGACCATCGCAGGCGGCCTGACATTACTGGTTTTGCCCTGGATACCGGGTGGTGGAACGGGCGTCACGTTCGTGGATGACTGGCTCGGCCAGGCCGCGGCTTTTGATCCATGGCACTTAGCGGTTTTAATCAGCGTATTATTTTTTGCTGAGGCACTGCTTGTGAAAGTCGACGGGCATCGGATGTCGTCTCCAAGAGTGGTGACCAGCTCAAGAGGTAAGAAAGTAGGCGAACATTTAGCCCGGAGATTGTGGTTCATGCCCGTGGTGGTCCTGTTTCCTCTCGGCAGCTTGGCTCTGACGGATTATTGGCCCCTGGCACAAGACGCTATGTCTGTCAGTGCATTCGGGTTTGTGATCATACCGGTGATGCTCGGTCATCACCTGAGAGTTCACGGGGAATACGTGAAAGCAGGTACCAAAAAAGCCGCAAACCGTCTCGTTTTCCTTGCTGTTGTGAGTCTGGGTATCGCAACCGGAGCATTCTGGATGGAGGAACTGATCTGGCTGCTGCCGATTCTTCTGATCATTGGCCGGCTTTTGATTTTCATCGCCTATGAAGCAGCAGACAAACGTAAATTAAGCATGTTTTCAAGGCGCGAGGATGGCTTGAAAATACTCGGTATACTGCCGGGATCCATTGCGGAAAAAATGGGTGTTGAAATTGGTGAAGTCATCGTCAAAGTCAATAAACGACCGGTTGCCTCACAGCGGGAATTCTACGATGCCCTGCAGACAAACCCTGCCTATTGTAAGCTTGAGGTGCTGGATGAAGACGGCGAGTTGCGGATCACGCAAGCCTCGGTGACCCATAAAGACCATTATCTGCGGGGCTTCATGTTTGTCCCTGATGATGAATTCGGTAATTTATCCTACCGGGCTCTTCGTTCAGCTGCCGTCATTGGCAGTGACCGTTCCAGTATCGAAACGCAGTTGTCAAAAGAGACCGAACCGGCCGCACTTCCGCCAAAGATGCTTCAAAACACGCAGGCGGGCTACGCGGGACCAGGCATTTATGATGATTCGTCGGTCGTTTATCTGAAGGATATCCAACCGCTTATTGAAAAAAAGGCGAACCCGGAAATGCCGGTTGAAATCGAGCGAAATGAAGTGCTCGTCCATGATGAAGCACGTGCTGAAGAGGCATCGCAACGGACTGAACATGTGGAAAAGCCTGATGAGCAAACCACGTTTAAATCAGGTGGTGCATATGGTCAGGCTGCAGGTCTTTCCGAGTTTTATAAGGAATTCAAGGAAATGAACCGTCAAGAACCGTCGGTGAAACGAAGACGTTCCGATGGCGGCGATCAAGAAGAATAACAATGTTTACTCCCGGCGGGCGCTGCACTCGCCGGTTTTTCTCTGGTTAAAATCAGAATGTACGTTCTTATCAACGCGTATATTTGCTATAATAAACAGAATCGGATAATCTGTGCATAGAAAGCTGTAAATGAGGGAATTGGATCGACGGAGGAGTGTGTTAAATGGGTGTGGAAACGATGGAAAAATTTGAACTGGTATCAGCCTATGAACCTGCCGGTGATCAGCCGAATGCCATCAGACAGCTCGTGACAGGCATTGAGAATAAAGAAACCTACCAGACGCTTTTAGGGGCAACCGGGACCGGGAAAACCTTTACGGTGTCGAATGTTGTAAAAGAGATTAACCGGCCAACCCTGGTCATTGCCCACAATAAAACGCTCGCTGGTCAGTTGTACAGTGAGTTTAAGGAGTTCTTCCCGAATAACCGGGTCGAATATTTTGTCAGCTACTATGATTACTATCAGCCGGAAGCGTATATTCCACATTCAGATACGTACATTGAAAAGGATGCGAGTATCAACGATGAAATTGATAAACTGCGGCATTCGGCCACCAGTGCACTGTTTGAACGTAACGATGTATTGATCGTGGCCAGTGTGTCGTGCATCTACGGCCTCGGTTCACCGGAAGATTACCGGGATCTGGTCGTGTCTCTTCGTACAGGGATGGAGCGGGACCGCAATCAGCTGTTACGCCAGCTCGTTGACGTGCAGTATGAACGAAATGATATTAATTTTACCCGGGGAACGTTCCGGGTCAGAGGCGACGTTGTGGAAATCTTCCCGGCTTCACGGGATGAGCACTGCGTACGCGTTGAGTTTTTCGGGGATGAAATCGACCGGATCACCGAAGTCGACGCCCTCACCGGTGAAGTGCTCGGGGAACGCGAGCACGTGGCAATCTTCCCGGCATCTCACTTCGTGACCCGTGAAGAAAAATTAAAACGTGCGATCGTCAACATCGAAGCGGAGCTTGAAGAGACATTGAAGAAGCTCAATGACGAGAACAAACTGCTCGAAGCCCAGCGCCTCGAACAGCGCACACGCTATGATATCGAGATGATGCTCGAGATGGGGTACTGCTCCGGGATCGAAAACTATTCCAGGCATTTGACCTTCCGGGAACCCGGAGCGACGCCTTATACGTTGATGGACTATTTTCCCGATGATTTCCTGATCGTTGTGGATGAATCGCACGTGACCCTCCCGCAGGTGCGGGGGATGTATAACGGGGACCAGGCGAGAAAGCAGGTGCTGGTGGATCATGGGTTCCGTCTGCCATCAGCCAAAGATAACCGTCCGCTTAAATTTGAGGAGTTTGAGGACCATGTCCATCAGGCACTCTTTATCTCAGCGACGCCAGGCCCGTACGAACTCGAAAAAAATCCGGAAATGGTGGAACAGATCATCCGTCCGACGGGACTGTTGGATCCGACAATTGACGTACGGCCGATTGAAGGGCAAATCGATGATTTAATTGAAGAAATCCGCATCCGTTCTGAACGAAGTGAACGGGTACTCGTCACCACGTTAACGAAGAAAATGTCCGAGGATCTGACGGACTATCTGAAAGAAGTAGGGATCCGGGTCAAATACCTGCACTCGGATATCAAGACCCTGGAGCGGATCCAGATCATTCGGGACCTTCGAAAAGGGGAGTTCGATGCCTTGATCGGGATCAACCTGCTCAGAGAAGGGCTCGATATCCCGGAAGTCTCCCTTGTTGCGATTCTGGATGCCGATAAAGAAGGATTCCTGAGAGCAGAGCGTTCCCTGATCCAGACGATGGGGCGGGCTGCGCGGAATGCTAACGGGCACGTGGTGATGTATGCCAACAAGATCACCAGGTCCATGGACGTTGCGATCAAGGAAACCGAACGCCGTCGCACGATTCAAAAGGCACACAACGATAAATACGGCATCACGCCGGCTACGATCCAAAAAGCAATTCCGGAGCTGATTCAGGCGACACGTACCGCCGGAGAAGATGAGGCATTCGAAGCCTTCACGAAAGCACCGGATCAGAAGATGAGTAAGAAAGACCGTGAAAAAGTCATCGAACGGATGGAAAAAGAAATGAAGGAAGCAGCGAAGGAGCTGGAATTCGAGCGGGCTGCGGAGCTGAGAGATATCGTAATGGAATTGAAAGCGGAAGGATGAATCATGCATGGCACTGGAAAATCTGAAAGTCAAGGGAGCACGCTCTCATAACCTGAAAAATATTGATGTGACCATACCGCGGGATCAGCTGGTGGTCATGACCGGCCTGTCCGGCTCAGGGAAATCATCCCTCGCGTTTGATACGATCTATGCTGAAGGACAAAGACGCTACGTGGAATCACTGTCCGCCTATGCGAGGCAGTTCCTCGGTCAGATGGACAAACCGGATGTGGATGCCATCGAAGGCCTCTCTCCGGCGATTTCCATCGATCAAAAAACGACGAGCCGAAACCCGCGCTCGACGGTGGGGACCGTGACGGAGATCTACGACTACCTGCGTCTGCTTTATGCCCGTGTCGGTCGACCGGTCTGTCCAAAGCACGGCATTGAAATCTCGTCACAGACGGTTCCGAATATGGTGGATCAGGTACTCGACTATCCGGACCGCACGAAGCTGCAGATCCTTGCCCCGGTGATCGCCGGTCGCAAAGGGCAGCATAAAAAGCAGCTTGAAGAATTGAAAAAAGCAGGCTATGTCCGCATTCGTGTGAACGGCGAGATGATGGAAGCGGCAGCGACAGATGAGCTGGATCTCAATAAGAATCAAAAACATAATATCGAAGTGGTCATCGACCGGATTGTCATCAAAGACGGCATTCGTTCGCGCTTGACCGACTCCATCGAAACCGCTTTGAAACTGGGAGACGGCCAGGTGATTGTCGATGTCATCGATGATGAAGAACTGCTCTTCAGCCAGCGCCACGCCTGTCCGCACTGCGGATTTTCCGTTGGTGAACTGGAACCAAGAATGTTTTCGTTTAACAGTCCATTCGGCGCCTGTGACAGTTGCGACGGACTCGGTATGCGTCTGGAGGTGGACGAGGAGCTGGTGATTCCGAACCGAAACCTGAGTCTCTCTGATGATGCGATCCTCGCCTGGAAGCCGACCAGTTCAAACTACTATCCGTCACTTCTCGCATCGGTTTGTGATCATTTCGGGATTGATATGACGATTCCGGTCAATGAGCTGCCAGAGGACCACCTGAACCTGATTATGAACGGCAACCGTGAAGAATCATTCATCTTCCGCTACGAGAATGAGTTCGGAAAAGTCAGGGAAAAAGAAATGTTTTTTGAGGGCGTAATGCAAAATATCGCCCGCCGTTACCATGAAACGTCCTCGGATTACATTCGTGAACAAATGGAAAGTTATATGGCCGAACATGCCTGTCCAAAGTGTCACGGGCGGCGATTGTCCCCCGAGGCCTTGTCTGTTAAAGTCGCCGGACGGCATATTGGAGAGGTGACCCAGCAGTCCATTCAGGAAGCGAAAGTTTTTTTCAGTGACTTGGAACTGTCCGAAAAGGACATGACCATCGCAAGGATGATTTTGCATGAAATTCATGAACGGCTCGGCTTTTTGGTCAATGTCGGATTGGAGTATTTGACATTGTCCCGATCAGCGGGAACCCTCTCCGGCGGTGAAGCGCAGCGGATCCGCCTCGCAACGCAAATCGGTTCTTCATTAATGGGCGTACTCTATATTCTGGATGAACCGTCGATCGGTCTGCATCAACGGGACAATCACCGGTTGATCGAGACGTTAAAACGGATGCGGGATTTGGGCAATACCCTGATCGTCGTTGAGCATGATGAAGATACGATGCTCGCAGCCGATCATCTGATTGACGTAGGACCGGGTGCAGGCGTTCACGGTGGAGAAATCTGTGCCACCGGAACACCGGAAGAAGTGATGGCGACAAAGGGCTCCTTAACCGGCGAATACCTCTCGGGAAAACGGTTCATCCCGCTGCCATTGAAGCGCCGGCCTGTCACAGACCGGAAACTGATCATCGAAGGAGCAGCGGCGAACAACCTGAAACAAGAGACGGTGGAAATCCCGCTCGGTGTTTTCCTGACCGTCACCGGGGTGTCCGGATCGGGAAAGAGTACGCTGATTAACGACATCCTCTTCAAATCCCTGGCCCAGCGGCTCACCGTCGCCAAAGACAAGCCGGGTAAGCATAAACAGATCAAAAACATGGATTTACTCGATAAAGTGGTGGACATTGACCAGTCACCGATCGGAAGGACCCCAAGGTCGAATCCCGCCACATACATCGGCGTGTTTGACCATATCCGGGATGTTTACGCGATGACAAATGAAGCGAAAGTGAGAGGTTACAAGAAGGGCCGTTTCAGCTTCAATGTAAAAGGCGGGCGCTGTGAAGCCTGCCGCGGTGACGGTATCATCAAAATCGAAATGCACTTTCTGCCTGATGTCTACGTTCCGTGTGAGGAGTGCGACGGGAAACGTTATAACCGGGATACCCTGGAAGTTCTCTATAAAGGCAAAAACATTGCGGAAGTATTGGAGATGACCGTGGAAGATGCGATGACCTTTTTTGAGAACATCCCGCGCATCAAGCGGAAAATCGATACGCTCTTCGATGTGGGGCTCGGTTACATGAAACTGGGTCAGCCGTCCACGACCCTCTCCGGCGGTGAAGCGCAACGGGTGAAACTGGCCAGCCAGTTGCACCGGCGCTCAACGGGCAAGAGTCTGTATATCCTCGACGAGCCGACGACCGGCCTGCATGTTCATGACATCGACCGCTTGCTCCACGTCTTGCAGCGACTCGTGGAGAACGGAGACACCGTGCTTGTGATTGAGCACAATCTGGATGTTATTAAGACAGCGGATTATATCATTGACCTGGGTCCTGAAGGCGGCGATAAAGGCGGGAGCCTCGTTGCTGAAGGGACGCCTGAAACGGTGGCGGAAGTGAGTGGTTCGTACACAGGGAAGTATTTGAAACCTGTCCTTGAGCGGGAACGTAAACGTATGGAAGAGCGCATTCAGAAGAAAGCAGCCAGGTAGCTCTCCGTGATCTACGTCCCTGGTCTTAGCTCTTTCTCGACTGCGGCCTTACGACAACATGAGAGTCTCCTTGTTATACTGTAGGTGGAAGCTGAAAAGTGATGATATCCTGAGGAGGGAATGAATCATGCAGGAAGAACAAAAGATGATTTTAAAGATGATTGAAGACGGCAAAGTCAGTGCAGAAGAGGGACTGGAATTACTCAAAGCATTGAAGGAGTCTCCGGAGAAAAAAGCGGATATCCGTCAAGAGGCCAATGAACGGGCCAAAGAAGATGGAAAAAGCCGGGAGAATCACTATCCGTCGAAGGACGTCAAATGGGAAGAACGCCGGGATTTCAGCGGGACGGAAGACAAGTTCAGAAGTTTTGCATCCAAATTCACCGATTTTCTGGACGATGCGTTTCATAAAGTAAAGGACCTGGATCTGGATTTCAATTTCGGTAGTGCTGTGGAAGTGGAGCACATCTTTCAGCATCACGTATCCGCGATTGAAAAAGTGGATGTACACATTGAAAATGGCAGCATCACGTTTATCCCGACAGACGATGACTACGTCAAGGTGGAGAATCACGTCAAGGTCTATCGGGTGAAGGATGCGGAAGAAGCCAGAAAAGCATTTCTCGATGAAGTGGATTTCCGTGTTCGGGATGGTCTCTTGAAATATGTAGTCAATCGAAAAACGATGAAAGTGGACACAAAAATTCACGTGCCAAGAGCGGAACTGATGAAAATCAAGCTCTACACCTTCAACGGGCACATCAAGAGTGAGCCGTTGAGTTGCCGGAAGGTGGAAGTGAAGACCATCAATGGCAAGATTCATGTAAGTGAACTGAAAGGTGAGTACGCCAAACTGGAGACCGCAAACGGCTCCGTCAAGATTGATCAGCTGAACGTGGATCAGACGGATGTGAAAACAATCAACGGAACGGTTGACGTTACGACGATCGGCGGCGATTTCGATGCGGAAACGTTGAACGGGACGATCTATCTCCACGTGGCCGCACCTAACCGCGGCCGGGCCTATCTGAAGACATCCACTGGAAGCATTCAGGCGAAAATCCATGAAAGCCTGCGAACAGAAGGTGAGTTCAGAACAGCAGTCGGCGCGATCCGAAATGAGTTGCCGGCATGCAATATTCTCGAAGAAAAAAAAGAATTCGGCAGCAAGAAAATCACGTTTATTGCCAATAAACACGTGGAACCGAATTACTATATCGAAGCAGAATCCCATACCGGATCGGTTACTGCCCGGTCCTGAGGAGTTATTGACTGAGGTCGGAGCAACGAAAGGATGAAGATAAAATGAAGAAATTGACGCGTTCGATCGAAAACAGGAGAATCGCAGGTGTATGTGGCGGGATTGGAGAGTATTTTAATATTGATCCGACCATCATTCGATTAGTGTGCTTGATCCTGCTTTTCCCATCCTTCTTTCTGGTGAGTGTCGGTTATGTGATTGCCGTTTTGACCATCCCGATGGAAGGGGAGGTCTAAGCTGATGGGCTGGATTATACAACTGGTTGTCAATGCTGCGGCGTTAATGATTGTCGCCCATTTTTTTCAGGCAATTGATGTTAACGGATTTGGCTATGCGGTCCTTGCTGCATTTATTCTTGCCGTGGTGAATATGATCGTGAAACCGATCCTCCTGGTGTTGACATTACCGATCACAATCATTACGCTCGGCCTGTTCTTATTTGTTGTTAATGCGATCACCCTGATGCTCACCTCGGCGATCATGGGGGATCATTTTCAGATCGATGGCTTTGGCTGGGCGATCGTCGCTGCGATTATCATTTCGCTGTTGACGGCTTTGATTCAGTCGTTTCTCGTTGATCCGTTTACGAAAAGGTAAGAGACGTTTCGTCTCTTGCCTTTTTTCTTTCTGGACGGAAGGGATTTTTCATCCGGCGAATCCGGAAGGTTTATGCTAAAATAGGAGTGTTGTAAGTGTAAGGAATGAAGGAGGAGACTAATGGCAGATATTACTGCGAACGAACTGATGAAAGAATTTGATCTGCAATTGTTAAATGATAATGACGATGTATCGCTCAGACCGATTACGACCAGTGACATTTCGCGACCCGGCATGGAGATGGCTGGATATTTCACCTACTACCCGGCGCAGCGGATTCAGCTGCTCGGAAAAACGGAGATGTCGTTTTTCCATGAACTGAGTTCAGAAGAACAAGAAGACCGGATGCAGGGGCTGTGTACATATGATACACCTGCGATCATCCTCTCAAGGGGATTGAATGCACCGGATGCACTGCTCAACGCAGCGAATGAAGTGGGTGTTCCCGTTTTACAGTCGATGCTGACAACAACGCGCTTATCGAGTTTACTGACAACGTATCTGGAGAGTCACCTCGCGCCGATCACGGCGATGCACGGGGTACTGATTGATATCTATGGTATTGGCGTCCTGATTACAGGTTCGAGTGGCGTAGGGAAAAGTGAAACCGCACTTGACCTTGTAAGGCGAGGTCACCGGCTCGTCGCGGATGATTCGGTGGAAATCCGTCAGGAACACCCAGGTGTTCTGGTCGGTACCTCGCCGGAACTGATCCGGCATCTTCTTGAAATCCGCGGATTGGGCATCATCAACGTGATGACCCTGTTTGGTGCCGGTGCAGTTCGTTCCTACAAGCGCCTTGGCATGACGATTGATCTGGAAATATGGGATCAGAAAAAGCAGTATGACCGGCTCGGGCTGGATGAAGATTTCATACGGATATTCGATACGGATCTGCCGAAAATCAGTGTACCTGTTCGTCCAGGCCGGAACCTTGCGGTCATTATTGAAGTGGCTGCGATGAATTTCAGGTTGAAACGCATGGGGATTAACGCGGCGGAACAGTTTTCCGAGCGGCTCTCCAGTGTAATCGAAGACGGCGACAGAGATGATTTTTAACAGAGTCCATCAGTATTAAAATCTACGTAAACTGTAAAAAAAGAGGTGCAAATGATGCTTTTATCAATACAACCCATGGACCCCGTGTTTCTTGAACTGGGTCCGCTCACGATTCAGTGGTACGGCCTGTTGATCGGCCTTGGTGCCTTGTTCGGGTATCTACTTGCGAACCACGAAGCCAAAAAACGGGGCCTGCCGGATGATCTCATTGCAGATCTGCTGCTTTGGATGCTGCCGATGGGGATTATCGGCGCGAGGATATACTACGTGATCTTCCGCTGGGAACAGTTTGCGGATAACCCTGTCAGCGTCTTCTTTATATGGGAAGGCGGTATCGCGATTCATGGCGGACTCATTGCCGGTACGATTACGGGGTTGGTGTTTGCCAAAAAGAAGGGATACTCATTCTGGAAACTGGCTGATATCGCCGGCCCGAGTGTGCTTTTGGCACAGGCTATCGGACGCTGGGGTAACTTTGTCAATCAGGAAGTGTACGGTCATGAAGTGAGCCGTCAGTTCCTCGAGAATCTGTTTTTGCCTGAATTTATCATTAATCAGATGTTTATCAACGGCGCGTATTACCAGCCGACTTTCCTGTATGAATCGATCTGGAACCTGCTCGGTGTGGCGTTTTTATTATACTTGCGGAAAGTGAATCTGCGTCAGGGCGAAATCTTCATGTCGTATGTGATCTGGTACTCTGTGGGACGATTCATCATTGAATACATGCGAACAGATCAGCTGCTCTTCTTTGGCATTCCAACGGCGATGCTTTTATCTGCGGCGCTGATTATTGGTGCGCTTGCCCTGATCTATTACCGGCGGAAAAACGGGCTGGCAGAAGCCAGGTACCTCGACGATCCGTCACCTAAATCGAAAGGCAAGTCGAATAAAGGAACAACCAAAAAGAAAAGCAAAAAGTAAGTGGACAGATGATACAACAGAGGAGGGCTTCGGGTGCAAACGATCAAAAACGGCTTACTTGTCGGCTTATTGACAACCTGGAAACTGGGTAAGATCATTTTTCCCATCACGTTGATCATTACGATGCTTAGTCAAACCGTTCTGATGGACTGGCTGACCCGGATGCTCTCCCCGATGATGAGCTGGATCGGCCTTCCGGGAGAATCGGCCATCGTACTGGTTCTCGGGAATCTGTTAAATCTCTATGCGGGCATCGGTGCCATGCTGACCATGGATTTGTCGGTCAAAGAGGTGTTTATTCTCGCAGTCATGCTCTCTTTTTCCCACAATCTGTTCGTCGAATCCGCCGTGGTCCGGCAGATCGGCCTCAGTGTCACGGTCGTTCTGGTCGTCCGTATTGGTCTGGCACTTGTCTCCGCCTGGCTGATTCATTTGATCTGGCAAGGTGGCGGGGAACAGGCGTCGTACGGGTTTGTGCCGTCTTCTGCGGGGGAGACCATCGATGGCTGGTGGCCGATTGCCCTTCACGGGATGGAGAGCGCGATCATCGGGATTTTACAGCTTGCTGTGATTGTCATCCCGATTATGCTGTTCATTCAGATCATGAAAGATTTGAACTGGCTGAGGCACTTCGCCAATCTGATGGGGCCGTTCACACGGCTGTTGGGTGTGGATAAGAATACCTCCACGACGCTTGCTGCAGGAACGGTATTCGGACTCGCGTATGGTGCCGGGGTCATGATCCAGGCGGTGAAGGACGATCAGGTGAAGAAGAAGGATCTGTATCTGGTGTTTATCTTCCTCGTGGCCTGTCACGCGGTGATTGAGGATACGCTGATCTTCGCACCACTCGGGATTCCCCTTTGGCCGCTGCTTCTGGTCAGACTGGTCACGGCCGTCCTTCTGACGATTGCCGTTGCAGTCATCTGGAACCGGATCGATGGCACACATAAAGGACACAAACAACCATACGAAGAGGAAGAAACGGGATGGGAAGCGTCCCGCTCGGTTATGAAATAATTCTTTTAGAGAGAAAGGAATGTCAGATACATGACACGTAAAATCGATACCATCCTGTTTGACCTGGACGGAACGCTGATTAATACGATCGACTTGATTATCGCTTCTTTCCAGCACACGTTGAAGGTTTATTTTCCGGAACGGACTTATCCAAGAGAAGAGGTGGTTTCGTTCATTGGTCCGCCACTATCTGAAACATTCGGGCGGCTGAATCCGGGCCATGAGGAAGAAATGATTCACGAATACCGTTCGTTTAACCATGCGAATCACGATAGACTGGTTACAGAATATGAAGGGGTACAGGAAACCCTGGACACGTTAAAGGACGCCGGTTATCAGATGGCGATTGTCACTTCAAAGCGAAGGGATACAGCGTTTCAGGGCATTGAACTGATGAAGCTGAACGCATATTTTCCCGTTGTCATCAGTCTCGATGAAGTGACCCGCTACAAGCCTGATCCGCAGCCGGTCGACTTGGCACTCGAAGGTCTCGGCGCCACTGCAGAGCATGCCATTATGGTTGGTGACAGCCAGCACGATATTCTTTCAGGTAAGAATGCCGGTACATTGACCGCAGGCGTTGACTGGACAGTACAAGGAGCCGATCACCTGGCATCCTTTGAACCGGATGTGATGCTTACTTCAATGAGAGATCTCCCCGAGTATCTGAAAGCCTTCAAGTAAACCAAAAGCGAGGTGAAGTCAATGGGTCGCCGGACAGAACGCTATCCCGTCACAGAAGCCAACTCCCTTTGGCAAATCTATCAGACTGTTCCTTTTTGGAAAGTGATGCGGAATTTCATCGTTATTCAGCTTGCGAGATACACCCCGTTTTTGCCGATGAAAAACTGGCTTTACAGGACATTCCTCGGTATGAAGGTAGGAGATAAGACGGCATTTGCCCTGATGGTGATGCCGGATATTATGTTTCCGGAGAAAATCTCAGTCGGAACGAATTCGGTTATCGGGTACAATACGACGCTTCTCGCCCACGAATACCTGATTGATGAATACCGGATCGGCGAGGTGCACATTGGCAATGAAGTGATGATCGGTGCAAACACAACGATCCTGCCCGGGGTGTCGATCGGTGACGGTGCCGTGGTTTCGGCTGCGACACTCGTTCATCAGGACGTGCCGGCAGGGGCATTTGTCGGCGGGAACCCGATGCGTATGATCCGGGAGCCTGAAACAACATAGGATACGATGTGACCAGCGGTTCTCCGGTGGTCTTTTCTGTCTTGACGGCTGTGGATGGAACCTGTAAACTACAGATTATATTCTTTATTGCTCTATCACGTTAGCAGGGTAAAGCGTCAATAATCATCGATTACGATTGAGAGGCGGGTTATAGATGTCAAAGCTGTTTATGTTTGAGAAACCTCTCGGGATGCGCGATACGCTCCCGGAGTTGCACGACATGAAAGCGAGGGTAAGAGGCGCGATTGCAGAGGAAGTGACGAAATGGGGCTACGAGCGGATCGCCACTCCAACGCTGGAATTTTACGAAACGGTGGGACAATCCTCAGCGATCCTCGATCAGCAGCTGTTTAAACTGCTGGATCAGGAAGGGAATACCCTTGTACTGAGACCGGATATGACAGCACCGATTGCACGGATTGCAGCGTCGACCCTGAAAGAAAGCCAGCGGCCGCTGCGGTTGACGTACGACGCACCGGTTTTCCGCGCCCAGCAGCGCGAAGGGGGGAGACCGGCGGAATTTGAACAGATCGGAAGCGAGCTGATCGGGGACGCCACATCAAGCGGCGATGCGGAAATCATTGCCTTGATGACGTCTTCGATGAAAGAAGCCGGACTTGAGGCGTACCAGGTTGCCGTAGGGCATATCGGTTTTGTGAATGCCCTTCTTGAAGAAGTGCTGGGTCACCCGGAACGAACGGCGGTATTCAGACGCTACTTATATGAGAAGAACTACGTCGGTTTCCGGAAAGCCGTGGAGGAGTTGTCTCTCAGCTCCATTGACAAAAAGCGGCTGACCGCACTTCTGCGGCTGAAAGGCGACGCTTCGGTCATTCAGGAAGCGAAAAAGCTGGTTGCTTCAAAAGAAGGCATCGCTGCGTTAAAGCAGCTCGAGGAACTCGTCGCTATCCTTGAACAATACGAACTCATGGATCAGACCATTCTCGATTTGAACCTTGTTATGCATATGAGCTATTACACCGGAGTCGTGTTTGAAGCCTACAGCCGGGGTCTTGGGTCACCTGTCGGGAGCGGCGGACGCTATGATCAGCTGCTTGGACAATTCGACCACGCCGAACCGGCAACAGGATTTGGTCTCAGACTCGATAAACTTACGGAAGCGCTCGGTAAAAGCACGACAGCCGGAACGAAAGATTTATGCCTCGTATACAGCGCCAATCGCCGCAAAGAAGCGCTCGGTGCAGCGGAAAAAGCCCGGAACGAAGGGCGTAACGTTGTGATGCAGGATGTATCCGGTGTCCGTGACGTGGATCGCTTCACCGGTGAATTTCAAGAAGTGGTTTATTTCATTGGCAGCAATGGGAACGGAGGTGCGAGATGATGCAGGAAGATCTATTGACAGTGGCGATGCCGAAAGGGCGCATTTTTGACGAAGCGGTGGACTTGCTTCGAAAAGCCGATTATCCGATCCCCCCTGAATTTGAAGATTCGAGAAAGCTGATCATCGATGTCCCTGAAGCAAATTTGCGCTTTATCCTCGCCAAACCGATGGACGTTCCGACCTATGTCGAGCATGGGGTGGCCGATGTGGGCGTTGCAGGCAAAGATGTGATGATCGAGGAAAAGCGTGACATCTATGAAGTGCTTGATCTGAAAATCAGTGCCTGTTACATGGCCGTCGCAGCGAGGAAAGGGTACAATAAAAGCCATGAAGTGGCACCGAAAATCGCTTCCAAATACCCGAATCTGACCAGTGAGTATTTCCGGCAGAAGGGTGAGCAGGTGGAAATCATTAAATTAAACGGTTCAATTGAGCTGGCTCCGATCGTGGGCCTCGCAGACCGCATCGTGGATATCGTCTCCACTGGCCAGACGTTAAAGGAAAACGGGCTGGTTGAGATTGAAGAAATGATTCAAATTACATCGCGTTTCATCGTCAACCCCGTCAGCTATCGCACGAAAGCGGCTATGATTGATACGATGGTGGACCGGCTCGATGAGGTCATCAATGGAAAAGGACGTGAAGCGGAATGAAAATTACACCGGTTACTGCAGATCTCTCCATTAAACGAACGATCGACCAGGGAACAGAAGAGCAAAGAAAAGCCGTACTGAACATTTTAGAAGACGTCAAACAAGACGGATTTTCAGCCGTGAAGCGCTACACGTTGCAGTTTGATGGCGTCTCTCCTGATGCCTTCAAGGTGACGCAGGAAGAGCTCGATGCGGCGTACAGGAAGGCAGACAATCGAACGATCGCGATTATTCAAGAAGCGATCCAGAATATCCGTGCGTTTCATGAACGCCAGGTACAGCAGTCCTGGTTCACGACGAAGCCTGACGGTACGATTCTCGGTCAGAAGGTTACCCCTCTCGATGCCGCAGGTGTCTATGTCCCGGGTGGTCTTGCCGCTTATCCGTCGTCGATCATCATGAATGTCGTCCCGGCACAGGTGGCTGGTGTCGAACGGATTGTGATGGTGTCCCCGCCCCAAAAAGACGGGAACCTGACGGATATCGTCCTCGTCACAGCGAAGGAACTGGGCGTGGAAGAGATCTGGAAAATCGGTGGAGCGCAGGCCATTGGCGCGTTGACTTACGGTTTTGAAGGACTCGAACCGGTGGATAAAATCACCGGCCCTGGCAACATTTTTGTGGCGCTGGCCAAGCAGATCGTCTTCGGCACGGTGGATATTGACATGATTGCCGGCCCCAGTGAAATTGCCGTCCTCGCCGATCATACGGCGAAGGCGTCCTATGTAGCCGCAGACATGCTGAGTCAGGCCGAACATGACAAGATGGCGTCTGCCGTGCTGGTGACCACTGACCGGACCCTGGCAGAAGCGGTATCTGTCGAAGTGGAAGCGCAGTTGAAGACTCTGCCAAAGCGTGAGATTGCCGGGGCGTCGATCCGGGATTACGGCGCGATTTATCTGGCAGAAACGATGGATGATGCCTTACAGGCGATCAATGACCTGGCGGCAGAACATCTTGAAGTCCAGGTGGAAGACCCATGGGCCGTCTTGCCGAACATCCGTCATGCCGGTGCGATTTTCCTCGGCAGTCAGAGTTCGGAGCCTGTAGGGGATTATTTTGCGGGACCGAATCACATCCTGCCGACAAACGGTACGGCGCGGTTTTCAAGCCCGCTGACTGTGGAGGACTTTACGAAGAAATCGAGCATTATCTCGTACAGCAAAGAAGCCGTGAAAGCCCACGGGGATAAAATCGCCTCCTTTGCCCGCATGGAAGAACTCGAAGCCCACGCGAGGGCTGTGGAAAAACGATTGGAGGAAGACTGATGACGAATCGACAGGCAACGAAAAAACGCATCACCAACGAAACGCAGATTGAACTGACCTTTTCAATTGACGGTTCCGGGGAGAGTCATCTCGCAACCGACGTCCCGTTTATGACGCATATGCTGGATCTCTTTACCCGTCATGGGCTCTTTGACCTGACCCTCGAGGGCAAGGGAGACACAGAGATTGACGATCACCACACGACCGAAGATATCGGAATCGTTCTTGGCGAGGCGATCAGGGAGGCCGTCGGCGACAAAAAAGGCATCAAGCGTTACGGGAATGCCTTTGTGCCAATGGACGATGCGCTGGCGCAAGTTGTAATTGACCTCAGTAACCGCCCTCACTTCGTTTTGCAAGGAGCGATCCCGGCGACGAAGGTCGGCACGTTCGATACGGAACTGATTGAAGAATTTCTTTGGAAACTGGCACTCGAAGCCCGCATCAATCTGCACGTCATCGTGCATTACGGCTCGAACGTGCATCACATTATCGAAGCGATTTTCAAAGCGCTCGGCCGGGCCCTGGATGATGCCACACAGCTCGACCCAAGAGTCAAAGGCGTCCCGTCAACGAAAGGAAGTTTGTCATGATTGGTATCATCGATTACGGTATGGGAAACCTGCACAGTGTCACAAAGGCCGTGGAACGGCTCGGGCGGGACTGTTTTCTGTCCGAATCCCCTGAGGAACTGGCAAAAGCGGATAAGCTGATCTTGCCGGGGGTCGGTGCGTTCCGCGATGGCATGGAAGAGTTGAACAGCCGGAAGCTGGTGGCATTTATCCAGCAGTGGATTCAGGACGGGAAGCCCCTTCTTGGTATTTGCCTCGGCATGCAGCTCCTCTTTGATGAGAGTGAAGAGAACGGATCGACTCAGGGGCTGGGTATCCTTCCCGGTAAAGTGAAGAAATTCCCCGGCGGTGACTACAAGGTACCGCACATGGGCTGGAATGACCTCCGGTTCAAACAATCGGGGCATCCGATTTTGAACGGTCTCGATGGCGGGCATGTGTATTTTGTCCACTCCTACTTTGTGAAGCCGGACCGGGCAGAGATTCTGATCGCGTCGACGGAATATGGCGGGGAACTGGTGACGGCGGTTGCCGGGCGTAAAAATGTCTGGGGCACCCAGTTTCACCCGGAAAAAAGCAGTACCGTCGGCATGACGATGCTGAAGAATTTCATTGATCATCAGGGAGGTGAAAGCTGATGCCCCAGTTCCATGTTTATCCGGCCATCGATATACGCGGTGGCAAATGCGTCCGCCTTCTGCAAGGGGACTACGATCAGGAAACCGTATACGGGGATTCGCCGTTTGATATGGCGAAATCCTTTGTGGAAAAAGGGGCAACCTGGGTACATATGGTGGACCTGGACGGCGCCAAAGCAGGACAGCCTGTGAACCACGAGGCTGTCATGAAAGCGGCACGTGATCTGGATGCAGCCATTCAGGTTGGCGGAGGCATCCGCACGCGGGAGGATATCATTCAGTATCTCGACGCAGGCGTGGACCGGGTGATTTTAGGCAGTGCTGCGATCTCCGACCCTGCATTTGTTCAGGCGATGTTACAGGAATTCGGCGGGGAACGGATTGCCATCGGGATCGATGCCCGGGACGGCTACGTGGCGACCCACGGCTGGCTCGAGACATCCACCGTAAAAGCGGAAGAGCTCGGCCGGACACTGGCCGCCCACGGTGCAGAAACATTTATTATGACGGACATTTCAAGGGACGGCATGCTGACGGGTCCGAATGTGGAGGCCATTGCCGCATTGGCGAAAGTGACCGGCAAAAACGTGATTGCTTCAGGGGGGGTCAGTGAACTTTCGGATCTGACAGAACTGAAGGAAAAATGTCGGGACGGCGTGTCCGGCGCCATTGTCGGTAAGGCGATTTACACCGGACGGATCGATGTCACTACTGCTTTACAGGAGGTGCAAGGCCCATGCTGACGAAACGGATTATCCCATGTCTGGATGTAACGGAAGGCCGCGTGGTCAAAGGGGTTCAATTTGTGAACCTGCAGGACGCCGGAGACCCGGTGGAGCTGGCTGCTTTTTACGATCAGCAAGGTGCAGATGAACTGGTTTTCCTCGATATCTCTGCGTCTCATGAAGGACGCGAGACGATGGTCGACGTCGTGGAACAAGTGGCCGGAAAACTGGCGATCCCGTTCACTGTCGGTGGCGGAATCAACGCGTTGGAAGACATGAAACGGATCCTGAGGGCCGGCGCGGACAAAGTATCCCTCAACACCGCCGCAGTCAACCGCCCGGAGCTGATTACGGAAGGCTCTGACTTTTTCGGTGCCCAGTGCATCGTGGTCGCAGTGGATGCGAAGCGTGATCCGAAACGGGGTTCCTGGACTGTTTATACGCACGGCGGTCGAAGAGAAACCGAGTGGGACGTGATCGACTGGGTCAAGGAAGCGGTAAAGCGTGGAGCCGGCGAAATTCTTCTTACCAGTATGGATCAGGACGGGGAGAAGACCGGATTCGATAATGCCCTGACCAGAGCCGTCAGTGAAGCGGTGCCGGTCCCGGTGATCGCAAGCGGCGGAGCCGGAGGGCAGGAAGACTTTTACGATACGTTCACTGAAGGCAAAGCGGATGCGGCGCTCGCGGCGTCGATTTTCCATTACAAAGAGACGTCCGTCGCGGCTGTGAAAGATTATCTGAAGACGAAGGGACTGGCGATACGATGACCACGATACAATTTGACGACAAAGGTCTGGTACCGGCGATCGTGCAGGACGCCCAGTCCAAACAGGTGCTGACCCTGGCCTATATGAACGAAGAATCCTTAACGAAAACAAAGGAAACCGGAGAAACCTGGTTCTACAGCCGTTCCAGGCAGGAACTGTGGCATAAAGGTGGGACTTCCGGGAACACGCAGCGCGTGACGGAAATCCGCTACGACTGCGATCAGGATGCACTGGTCATTCTGGTGGAGCCGGCGGGACCAGCGTGTCATAAGGGAGATGTCAGCTGCTTCAGTGATGTCCTCTGGAAACAGGAGTCTACGGGTACGCCTGAACAAAACCGGTATGCGATTATTGAAGAGCTGGAGGCACTTCTGGCAAAACGGGAAGCGGAGCGTCCGGAAGGGTCGTACACCACGTATTTGTTTGACGAAGGCGTGGATAAAATTCTCAAGAAGATCGGTGAAGAAGCAGGCGAGATCATCATCGCTGCGAAGAACCGCGACAAGGAGGAGCTGACGTGGGAAACGGCGGATTTTCTCTTTCATCTTCTCGTTCTTCTCCGGGAGCAAAAGCTGCCGCTGGACGCCGTTTTACAGCGGTTGCAAGACCGCCATGCCGGGAAAAAAGAGTAGGATCAACGCACAGAGAAATCCCGTATGGCGAACGCCATACGGGATTTTTGCGATCAAACAGATTGGTTGTCAGAGCCGGTATCGCCGCCGCTGTCCTCTATTTCTTGACGGTATCAGTCAGCTGTTCACTGATCAGATCCGCCGTCAGCTGACCGCTCAACGTGACCATCGGTACACCGCCGCCGGGGTGTGTGCTGCCCCCGGTGAAATACAGCCTGTCATAAATCTTGCTCTTGGCGGGGATCTTAAATCCGCCGTTGGTCGCTTTGTTGGAGGCAATGCCGTAGATGGAACCGCCGTTTGCGCCGTAGAGTTCTTCGAGGTCATCCGGCGTGAACCGGTATTCGAACTCGATGCTGTCGCGAAGGCCGGTCATTCCCATCCGTTCAAGTTTATCAAGCACCACTTCCCGGTACTCGTCCCAGTCCGTTTCGACTTTCTGGAGCGTCTTCGGCGGAACGTGGGTGAGGACAAACAGATTTTCTTTGCCCTCCGGTGCCTGCCCTGGATCTGATTTACTTGAGATGCCGATGTATACGGTCGGATCCTCAGCCGGAATACCTTCATCGTAAATCTGTCTGAACTCTTTCTCCTGGTCTTCAGAAAAGAAGAAGTTATGGTGTGTCGTCATATCGAATGTCCGGTCTGTACCGAGCAGTAAAACGAGTCCGGATACCGTTGGTTCATAGGTTTTCGACAGCTTCTTTGCCTCTTTTTTCGCAGGGCCCTTTTGCGGCAGGAGGGTCTGGTAAGCCGGAATGGCTTCCAGGTTCGAGACGACGAGGTCCGCCTGATGGAAGGAACCATCTGCAGTCACTACCCCTTTTGCCTCGCCATTGTCCACATGAATATGAGCGATTGGCATGTTTGTTGTCACGGGCACACGCAGCTCAGCAAGAAGTTTTTCCATGCCTTCTGCGATCCCATACATGCCGCCTTTGACGTAATGAATGC
The DNA here is from genome assembly GCF_001721685.1 of Salisediminibacterium beveridgei. Taxonomy (GTDB): domain Bacteria; phylum Bacillota; class Bacilli; order Bacillales; family Salisediminibacteriaceae; genus Salisediminibacterium; species Salisediminibacterium beveridgei. The sequence continues at coordinate 656,750 of NZ_CP012502.1, forward strand.
CCAGACCGAGCTGCACGTAAATGAGCTGGTTCAAAATAGCCGGAGACTGATAAGGATTGGAACCGACGTACATGACGAAAAAATTGAACAACTGTTCAAGGTGGGGGTTGTCAAAATATTTTTTCGTATGATCTGCCACGGTGTGAAAGGGGTCCATCGCCATCAATTCTTTGAACTGATGGAGTTTCCGGAATTCATTCAACCCGGAGATGCTGGTCTTATAGAAACTTTTCATACACAGCTGATACATCGACTCGGAGTAGGATAAAAACTGAGAAAATGATGCGCCGGCATCCGGGGCAACTTTGCCCATCTCCTGGATCATATCCGGTAAATCGCCGGTAACATCGAGGCTGGTGCCGTCTTCGAAGAACGTCCGCCACTGCGGCTCGATGCGTTCAATCGTCATATAATCTTCTACGCGGCGATGCACCCGCTCAAATAACTGATCAAGTACCCACGGCATCGTCAAAATCGACGGACCCGTATCAAACGTAAACCCCTTTCCGGAACGGCGGTTCAATTTACCACCCAGATTCTCATTTTTTTCGAACAGCTCAACGTCATACCCTTTCCCTTTCAAGGAAATGGCTGCCGATAAGCCGCCGAGTCCTCCACCAATGACAATCGCTTTCGTTTTCTTTCTTTCCATGTCTTTACACCTCCAGAATTATTAAAACAGCTGCTTTCACGTATCGTTTTTCTTTATGGGACTGTTATCGTTCATTGTTCATTTCTTACGCTCACGGCGGACGCCTGCCACAGGAGTCGCCCGCGGATCGGCTCATTGCAACGATCTTCAGTAACACACTGTATGAAAGGAAACTAATAGATAAACGGGATCAGCCGGTAGCGGCTTTTCATCCATTCTTGATACCGGATGCCAAATGCCTGAATCAAAAGGGTTTCTTCTCCTTTAATCCGGCGGATCAGCGCCGGCAGAGCCGTGAAGAGAACCAGGATGCTCGCAAGGATGCTTCCTGTGTAAAGAGTGAAGCCCATGACCGTAAAAAGCAGCCCGGAATAAAGGGGGTGACTCAGGATCCGGTAGGGTCCTGTACCGACCAGGGTATCCCCGTCGCGCACCTGAACGTCTCGGGTGAATTGTCTGCCGAGGTGGAGAATGCCCCAGTACCGAAGCATAATTCCGCTACCGTAGCAAAACACACCCGCGCCTTGAATAACGGCTGCTTCATATGTCCAGAAGGCAAATTCCCTGGTCACTGCAGCCGTGAAAATGACGAGCAAAACCGATGTCAGGATCAGCGGAAAGGAACGCTTTTCGTCGCCCTCAGCTTTTGAGCGGCTTTTGAAGAACAAAAATTCACCGATCCATACTGCTGTAAAAAGAATGATCATCCAGTCAGCCCAGTTCATAAATGGCCCCCTCAGTAAAATTTGGAAATGAACATTGAACTTTACCCGAATTTACAAGTTCTTAACCTGAAGGCTCGACAAAGTGTGTTAAAATAAGGGGGAAGGCATTGACGTTGACAAAGTGCTCTCAGTGCGTTAATATACCTAGTAGGGTATACGGGCGGCGGCTTTTCTGAGCAGGAAAGTGGACGAAGTTGGCCGTTATCTATATGATGAATTGAAGATTGATTGTAATTTTTAAAGATTCCAAGGAGCGTGAATCCCAATGAGCGAAGACAAAATTTATGACGTAGTGATTATCGGCGCCGGACCTGCAGGTATGACAGCCGCAGTATACACGTCACGGGCCAATCTGGATACTGTGATGATTGAACGGGGCATGCCGGGTGGACAGATGGCGAATACGGAAGATGTCGAGAACTATCCTGGTTATGACAGCATTCTCGGACCGGATCTTTCCCAAAAGATGTTCGAGCATTCGCGTAAGTTTGGTGCCGAATACCAGTATGGTGATGTCAAAGAAGTGATTGATGGAAAAGAATACAAAACGATCGTAACAGGCAGCGGTGAAATAAAAACCCGTGCGATTATCATCACAACCGGTGCGAAATACAAGCACCTGAATGTTCCGGGTGAACAGGAACTGAGCGGGAAAGGTGTTTCATACTGTGCGGTCTGCGATGGTGCATTCTTTAAAGAGAAGGAAATCGTCGTTGTTGGTGGTGGCGACTCAGCAGTTGAGGAGGCCGTCTATCTGACACGATTTGCTTCAAAAGTGACGATTGTTCACCGAAGAGATGCACTGCGTGCACAAAAAATTCTGCAGGATCGTGCATTCGACAATGACAAGATCGAATTTGAATGGAACCACGTTGTGAAAGAAATTAACGAAGAGAATGGAAAAGTCGGAAGCGTCACTCTTGAAAATACGAAAGACGGTTCCACAAAAGAATTCAAAACCGATGGGGTCTTCATCTATATCGGCATGTTACCGATCAATGAGCCATTCCTGAATCTCGGGATTACGAACGAAGAAGGCTATATCGAGACAAATGGCGATATGGAAACGAAGATTCCTGGCATCTACGCTGCGGGTGATATTCGTGACAAGCACCTCAGACAGATTGTCACAGCAACAGGAGATGGCAGCATTGCCGGTCAGAATTCCCAGCACTATGTGGAAACTCTGATGGAAGAACTGAAATCGGCAGAAAAGGTGTGACCGAAAAAGAAGGGGAACCCCCTTCTTTTTTTGTTCATCAGAATGTTTAAGTTTGCCAAAGGATTGAAGTATCAGTGCAACCCGGTTTTTCATCAAAGCTTCCATGATCAGCCGCTGTGTCACCTGCGGAAAATAACCGCTTTCATAAACTGTATTACACTTTTAAATCGTCTGTTATATAAATTGAAAATGCGTTTTGATTCAAGGAATATAAATCGTAACGTCCTCTTAATTCATCTGTAACACAGGTGAAATAGAAACGCGTTATGATAGAAATAGTAATTGACCCCCTTTTTATTTATATTTTCTGCACGGACGAACGATGTCCGTGCTCTTTTTTTTGTGCAGGATTGGTTATGAAACAAAAGATGTAGTATACTTAGCAAAAGAACTGTTACATGTGTTCTAGTACCCTGACGGTTAGGAGCGTTGCCGCATGAACGAGAAAACAACGGGTCATTCAACCATTGATTTAGTGATCATCACCGGGATGTCCGGAGCGGGGAAAACCGTTGCCGTGCAGAGCTTTGAAGATATGGGTTACTTCTGTGTAGACAACCTGCCACCCGCGCTGATGCCGAAATTCATCGACCTTGTGGAAGGATCCGGTGGAAAAATGAATAAAGTGGCATTGGTCATCGACCTGCGGGCACGTGAATTTTTTGACCATTTATTCCAGGCCATCGACGCCATGTCCTTGGAATCCCACGTATCTCCGCGGATTCTGTTTCTCGATGCCGAGGACGGGAAACTGGTTTCAAGATACAAGGAAACAAGACGAAATCATCCGCTTGCTGACGGTGGCGGACCTTTGGAAGGCATCCAGGCGGAGAGAGACATGCTCGATGAAATGAAGGGACAGGCTCAGACGATCATTGATACAACCGATATGAAGCCGCTCCAGTTGCGTGAGCGGATCATTGAACAGTTTTCCAGTGGAGAAACCGATACGTTTTCGATTCATCTGCTGTCATTCGGCTTTAAGCACGGTATTCCGATTGATGCGGACCTGGTTTTTGATGTCCGGTTCTTACCGAATCCGCACTACATCGATCATATGCGCTCCTTAACAGGACTCGATGATGAAGTGTACAATTATGTGTTGAAATGGAATGAAACCAGAATGTTTATCGACAAATTGGATGATTTGCTGCAGTATATGGTCCCGCAGTACCAGCGGGAAGGGAAGCAGCAACTGGTGATCGCGATCGGCTGTACCGGAGGGAAGCATCGTTCAGTGACCCTGGCTGAGTATTTCGATAAAGTATTCTCGAAGATGGACTATCAAACCTTTGTCACTCATCGTGATATTGAAAAAGGGCGAAAAGAAGGATGAGTCTGAATAAAGCGAAAGTCGTTGTCATCGGGGGAGGCACCGGCTTATCCGTATTGCTCAGAGGACTGAAAACATTTCCTGTAGATATTTCGGCCATCGTCACGGTTGCTGATGATGGTGGCAGTTCGGGAAGGCTCCGGGAAGAATTGAATATCCCCCCACCAGGAGATATCCGCAATGTCCTGGTGGCTTTGTCTGAAGTGGAACCGTTATTTGAAGACTTGTTTCAGCACCGCTTTGATCAAGGCGCAGGGCTGAGCGGTCATTCGCTTGGGAACCTTCTCATCGCTGGGATGAGCTCAGTGATGGGCGATTTTTCAAGAGGGGTACAGGAGATCAGCCGGGTGTTGAATGTCAAGGGCACGGTGATTCCTGTGTCAAACCAGCATTTGACACTCCATGCCAGGTTTCGGGACGGGAGCACATGTGCGGGTGAATCAAAGATTCCTTTGATCGGAAAACCCATTGAGCGGGTTTATCTTGAACCCGCTAACCCGATACCAAGCTCGGAAGCCATTCAGGCACTTGAAGAAGCAAACCTGATCATTTTGGGCCCTGGCAGTCTTTATACCAGTATTATTCCAAATTTGATGGTTCCGGGGATTCGTGAAGGGCTGATGGAATCCAAAGCACCAAAAGTCTATATCTGTAATGTCATGACCCAACCAGGAGAAACGGATGGGTATACCGTCGGAGATCATATTCAGGCGATTGATGATCATCTTCAGGCAAAAGTCATCGACTCGGTGATTATGAACACACAGACCATTCCATTCTCTTACCGTGAACGGTATATGGGGGAAGGCGCCGAACCAGTTGCGATTGATCAGGCGAGACTTGATGAGTGGAAGATTAGAACAATCGATGATGAATTATTATCCTTTGAGAACGAGCTGCTCCGGCATAATGCCATCAAATTGTCCCAACGGCTATTGTCTTTGATGTAGGCATTGTGAACGCAGCAGCAGGTGGGGGTGAAAGAGAACGATGTCATTTGCTTCAGTAACAAAAAAAGAATTAACGCAATTGGATTCTGATGATTGCTGTGCAAAAGCGGAACTTGCGGCAATCATCCGGATGAATGGATCGGTTCATATCCGGAATATGCAGATATCTCTGGATGTGCAGACTGAGAATGCCGCGATTGCCAGAAGAATCTATACGTTGTTAAAGAAAATTTATCAGGTACACGTCGAACTTCTCGTCCGGAAAAAGATGAGGCTGAAGAAAAATAATGTGTACGTTGTGCGTATTGGTCGTGAGGCGAGAAACCTCCTGGAAAATATGAAAATTGTTGATGAATCTTTTTCGTTTACAAGGGATATTGATAGGGAATTGGTAAGAAAAGACTGTTGCAAACGGGCCTATATCCGCGGGGCTTTTCTTGCGGGCGGGTCGGTCAATCACCCGGATACGTCCTCGTATCACCTTGAAATCTTCTCCTTTTATGAAGAACATAATGAATCGCTTTTGCAGCTGCTTGATTATTTTGGGATTAAAGGCAAATTGATCGAACGGAAAAAAGGATTCGTGCTCTATTTGAAAGAAGGCGAACGGATTAGTGAATTCTTGAATGTTGTCGGTGCGCATCAGGCACTGCTGAAATTTGAAGATGTCCGGATTATGAAGGATATGCGGAATTCGGTTAACCGGCTTGTAAATTGTGAAACAGCAAACTTGAATAAAACCGTGGGCGCCGCCATGCGTCAGGTGGAAAATATTAAACTGATCCGCAACACGGTGGGCATAGATGCATTACCTGAACGTCTGCAGGAAATTGCTGAAAAACGTTTGGACCATCAGGATATATCACTCAAAGAACTAGGTGAAATGCTCAAGGGGAACGTCAGTAAATCCGGCGTCAATCACAGAATGAGGAAAATTGAGGAATTTGCAAACGAAATCCGGGCAGGAAAGCGTACAAGCTGATACGTTATTTCCTGTCCGTCAGAACTGAAAGCGTTTAAACGACCAGGCAGAGTAGATGACAATAAACCAGAGAGGATGACGAATATGATCGAGAGAACAGTTACCGTGAATCGGAAAGCAGGTTTGCAGGCGAGGCCTGCAGCACTTTTTGTACAGGAGGCAAACCGGTTTGCCTCAGAGATTTTTATCGAAAAGGATGGTAAAAACGTCAATGCAAAGAGCATTATGGGGATCATGAGCCTGGCTGTAGGAGCCAATAAGGACGTGACCTTGAAAGTGGACGGGCCGGATGAGGAAGATGCAATCAATGCACTGGTGGCTTTTGTGGAGAAAGAAGAATGAGTGATTTTGAACAGCGATAAAGAAACCCTGTTTTTCGCCAAGCTTTACTGGCGAAAGCCTTCGTTGCCATAGACTCCAACCCTGTAGCGAACTTCAACATTCCTGTTCCGTATGAAAAAAGATCCGAACCCAACACAGCGGGCTCGGATCTTTGTTATTCTATTGCTTATTTTGAATCCGGTGTCTTGTCCATGACTTCATCGATCAGACCATACTCTTTTGCTTCAGCCGCACTCAGGAAATTGTCCCGGTCCGTGTCTTTTCGAACGGTCTCGATATCCTGACCCGTGCGCTCTGCAAGAATCCGGTTTAATTTTTCTTTCATTTCCACGATTCGTTTTGCGTGAATTTCAATATCAGAGGCCTGCCCCTGGGTTCCTCCGAGCGGCTGGTGAATCATGACTTCACTGTTGGGCAGTGCATAGCGTTTACCCGGCTCGCCGGCGGTCAAGAGAAAAGCACCCATGGAAGCTGCCATACCGATGCAGATGGTTTGTACTTTCGGTTTGATAAACTGCATGGTGTCGTAGATAGCCATGCCGGCAGTGATCGAACCACCTGGACTGTTAATGTAAAGTGAAATATCTTTGTCCGGGTCGTCCGCTGCCAAAAACAGAAGCTGGGCGACAATGGAATTTGCCACGTTGTCGTCAACCGGTGTACCAAGCATAATAATACGGTCTTTCAGAAGACGTGAGTAAATGTCATACGCACGCTCGCCGCGGTTTGTTTGTTCAATGACTGTAGGGACTAAGTTCATAATGTTACTCCTCCTTTGATTTACCTGTTTCATTCAGATTCGATTTCATCACAGAGTAAGTTGGCTTAACCATGTCTGTATCTGCAAGTTCATTTTACACTTAAAGGTCAATGAAGGTCAAATAGGAATGCTTAAAAGATATACACTACGAACCATAACCTGAAATCGCGTGATTTAAACCTGAAATACGTCCGGAAATCTTTCAGGGTAGCCCCACCATCCTGATCCATCATGTATAATAAGAGGCAAAGCTCATTGAATGACATGGAAGGAGGCGATGAGAGTTGAATATGGACTACGGATTACACCAGCATCAGTCCATGAAGCTTGTCATGACAACTGAACTCAGGCAGGCGATCACGATGCTGCAATTCTCCACGCAGGATCTGACTGATTATCTGCACGAACAGCAGCTCGAGAATCCACTCATCGAAATCCGCGATCCGGTGATGTATGAAGAAGTCACCCGGAGAGAAACAGCCGACTCCTTTCGTCAACTCGATCGCAACTCAGGTCAGAAACGCCAGGAAACCAATGTGACAGCACTGGATTATCTGACTGAACCGGAGGAAGGATTAAAGGACCACCTCTTGCATCAGATCCGGATGATGGACGCTGAAAACGAAACGAAGCAAGTCATGACATATTTGGCACTGAGCCTGAACGAGAATGGGTACCTCGAACATGGGACGGACGTGTATGCACAGGAATTGAACGTTTTGGAAAAACGGACAGAGCACGCTTTGCAGATGCTTCAAACTCTGGATCCTCCCGGGATTGCTGCAAGAAATCTCACGGAATGCCTCATGATCCAACTCACTCAATTGGCGACGAAAGATCCGCTTGCAGAAGCGGTGGTGGCAGATCATCTCGATCAGCTTGCTGAGCGGCAGTTCAAAAAAATTGCGAAAGCACTGGACGTGGGTGTTGAAGACGTCGAGGCGGTAGCCGATTTTCTGAAGACGCTGAACCCGAAACCCGGTGCGAGCTTTCATTCTGAACCGGCCGAGTATGTCGCGCCGGATGTTCATGTGATTGACGTGAACGGCTCGTTGCACGTCAAGCTTGCAGAAAACCACCTCCCCAAGCTGACGATGAACAAGCAGTACGAACAGTTGCTCAGCGATGGCGGATCTGAAGTGGCTCACTATATGAAACAAAAGCATGAGCAGTTCCAATGGTTGAAAAAAAGCATCCGGCAGCGCCAGGAGACGATTTTAAAAGTGACAGAAGCGATCGTCCGCCATCAGGAAGCTTTTTTCCTTCACGGTGCAGAGTATCTGAACCCGTTGAATTTAAAGACCATTGCCGAAGAGCTTGATATTCATGAATCAACGGTTTCGAGAGCGACGAGCAAAAAGTATGTCCAGTCTCCCCGCGGTTTGTATGAACTGAAGTATTTTTTCAAAAGCGGGATTGCCGGTTCAGACGGTACGGGGGATTCGGCAGATAAGATCAAAGTGAACATGAAGCGTCTCATTGACGAAGAAGAGAAGAAAAAGCCATTGTCAGATCAAAAACTGGCGGAATTATTGGCATTGAAAGAGATTCATGTATCCCGCAGAACCGTTGCGAAATACCGTGAAGAGCTGTCTATCCCCTCATCATCAAAGCGGAAACGATTCTCTTGACCAAATTTGCACTTGATTTGAAGAGCTGTAATTGATATGATGAATGTGCAGATCATTTGCTGCACTAGTTACATATTGATGATCGTTCTTCTTTTTTATTCGGGTGGGACGTAAAATGTCTATAAGGGACAACAATCGTCCCTTTTCAATGAAGCCTCATTAACAAAGGAGTATGCCCGATGAATATGGTCCTGGATTTACAAAAAAAATTGCTCCCGGACTTAATTGACATACTGGGCAGGCGATATCGGATCCTGCGCTACATTCGACTGATGCAACCCATCGGCAGACGCTCTTTAGCGTCAAACATTGAGATGTCTGAAAGAGTGCTGCGAAGTGAAGTCACTTTTTTGAAAGAACAGGGACTCGTCGACTTTCAGACAATGGGGATGACGCTGACAGAAGATGGACAGGATGTTTTGGCTCAGCTTGAAGTTGTCATGAAAGAAGTTTTTGATGTCCGCGCAATGGAAGAGGAACTGACTGCAAAGCTCGGGGTCAAGGAAGTCCATATCGTACCAGGTGACAGCGATGACTACCCATGGGTATTAAAAGAGATGGGGCGCTCGACAGTGAATGTGATCAAGCGGCATTTGCTTCCTGAAAAGAATACAATCGCCGTTACCGGTGGCCGGTCCATTGCCAACGTGGCGGATATGCTGATCCCGGATACCGACCTGAAGGAAACGCTGTTTGTCCCTGCAAGGGGCGGACTTGGTGAGCAGGTTGAGAACCAGGCAAATACGATTTGTGCCACAATGGCCCGTAAAGCCATGGGACGTTACCGATTACTGCATGTCCCCGATCAGCTTGGACGAGATGCTTATGAGTCCTTGATCTATGATCCGATCATTAAAGAAATTCTGGAACTGATCCGCTCGTCGACGATGGTTGTTCACGGCATCGGTGAAGCGATGGCGATGGCTGAGCGGCGGAATTCGAGCGATGAGGTGCTTGAGAAGCTGAAAGAAACTGAGGCAGTAGCAGAGGCATTTGGCTATTATTTCAATGCAGATGGTGAGATCGTCCATAAAGTGTTGACGATCGGTCTTCAACTCGAAGATCTGAAGAATATCCCGACGGTGATTTCCGTCGCCGGCGGACGGACGAAGGCAAATGCCATTCGTGCCTATCTGAAGCGAAACCCGAATCAGGTATTGATCACCGATGAAGGCGCAGCAAAAGAAATGTTAACAAAATTGTAAGTTTATTATTTTATTCTAACGAGAATAATAGTAAGTGTATGTGATTTCAGGAGTTTCCTGAAAGCTTGTGAAACTCTTTGAATATAAACTTTGTTTGACTATCTTAAAGGAGGAATTTGATTATGGCTACAAAGATTGGTATTAATGGATTTGGACGTATTGGACGGGTAGTATTCCGCGAGGCACTATCTAACCCGGATGTTGAAGTTGTTGCAGTCAATGATTTGACAGATGCAAATATGCTCGCTCACCTCTTGCAGTATGATTCTGTTCACGGCAAGCTTGACGTAAAAGTTGAAGCAAAGGGTGAGAACCTGATTGTGGATGGCAAAGAAATTGCCGTTACAGCAGAAAAAGATCCTGCAAACCTGAAGTGGGGCGAATTTGGCGTTGAAATCGTCATCGAATCCACTGGGATCTTCACGAAGCGTGAAGCGGCAGCGAAGCACCTTGAAGCAGGCGCGAAAAAGGTTATCATTTCTGCACCAGCCAATGGCGAAGACAAGACCGTTGTTATGGGTGTTAACCACACGGACTACGATCCGAAAAACCACCATGTGGTATCAAACGCATCCTGCACAACGAACTGCCTGGCGCCATTTGCAAAAGTACTGCATGACAAGTTCGGCTTGAAGCGCGGTATGATGACGACGATCCACTCCTACACGAACGACCAGGCAATCCTGGATCTTCCTCATAAGGACTACCGTCGTGCACGTGCAGCTGCTGAATCCATCATCCCGACAACAACAGGTGCTGCAAAAGCTGTTGCACTCGTATTGCCTGAACTCAAAGGCAAGTTGAACGGTGGCGCGATGCGTGTACCTACACCAAACGTATCCCTGGTGGACCTCGTAGCTGAGCTTGATAAGAACGTAACCGCTGAAGAAGTCAATGCAGCATTCAAAGAAGCCTCTGAAGGTGAAATGAAAGGCGTGCTCGGATACAGTGAAGAGCCACTCGTATCACGCGACTACAATGGCAATAACTACTCTTCCACTGTGGATGCACTTTCCACAATGGTCATGGAAGATAACATGGTTAAGGTCATTTCATGGTATGACAATGAAACAGGCTACTCTGCACGTTGTGTAGACTTGGCTGCTTACATGGCGAAACAAGGCCTGTAAGCCGCTCAACAAGTAAGAATTGAATAGCAGCCTGAGAAGGAAAGGAGGCGGGCACGTGTCCTGTCTCCTTTTTTCTGTTGCTGAAATCACGATAACCACATGAATATTGTATCCAAACCAAGGAGGACTGTTCTAATGAATAAACAATCCATTCGCGACATTGATGTAAAAGGAAAACGTGTCTTTTGCCGAGTAGATTTCAACGTACCGATGAGTGAAGGGGAAGTCACAGATGACACCCGTATCCGTGCAGCAGTGCCAACCATTCAATTCCTGGTCGAGAAAGGTGCCAAAGTCATTCTCGCAAGCCACCTGGGGCGCCCGAAAGGCGAAGCGGTAGATGATCTCCGTCTCGATCCTGTAGCAAAGCGTCTGTCGGATCTGTTACAGCAGGAAATTTACAAAGTAGACGAAGTGGTCGGAGCTGACGCTGAAAAAGCAGTAAATGGTCTTGAAGAAGGCGACGTCGTTCTACTTGAAAACGTCCGTTTTGAAGCTGGCGAAGAGAAGAATGATGCTGAACTTGCCGGTAAAATGGCGGCACTTGCTGATGTGTATGTCAACGACGCATTCGGTGCAGCACACCGTGCACATGCATCCACAGAAGGCATTGCGAAACACATTCCTGCAGTAGCGGGTCTCCTGATGGAGAAAGAGCTTGAAGTACTCGGCAAAGCAATGGCAAATCCGGAACGTCCTTTCACAGCCATCATTGGCGGTGCGAAGGTCAAAGACAAAATCGGTGTGATCGATAACCTCCTGGATAAGGTGGACAATCTGATCATCGGTGGCGGACTTGCTTACACGTTTATCAAGGCGAAAGGGTATGAAATTGGAACTTCCCTTGTCGAAGAAGACAAATTGGATCTTGCACGACAGTTTATGGAGAAAGCAGAGAAAAACAACGTCAATTTCTATATGCCGGTAGACGGTGTGATCGCGAAAGAATTCGGTGCGGATGTGGAAGCGTCCGTTGTCGACATTGACAGCATTCCTGCCGATCACATGTCACTAGATATCGGACCGAAAACCCTCGAACAGTATGAGAAAGTGATTGCAGATTCCAAACTGGTTATCTGGAACGGGCCGATGGGTGTATTTGAATTTGAAAAGTTCGCTGCAGGAACAAAAGGTGTTGCAGTAGCACTTGCGAAAGCAACGAATGCCTACTCTGTCATTGGCGGCGGCGATTCGGCTGCAGCCGTTGAGAAGTTCGAACTCGCGGATAAGATGAGTCACATTTCAACAGGCGGCGGCGCTTCCCTCGAATTTATCGAAGGAAAAGACCTGCCTGGCGTATTGGCACTGAACGACCGGTAACTACTTATACCCAACAGGAGGGGATCACATGAGAAAACCAATCATTGCAGGAAACTGGAAAATGAATAAAACAAAGTCTGAAGCAGTCGAATTTCTTCAGGCGATCAAAACCGCAGTCCCGTCTGCTTCTAAAGTAGACAGCGTTGTCTGCGCGCCTCATCTCTACCTTGATGCACTGGTGCAAGAAGCAGCGGGAACCGATGTTTTCATCGGTGCACAAAACATGCATTTCGAAGACAGTGGTGCATTCACCGGTGAAACAAGCCCGATGGCGTTGAACGATCTCGGTGTAAGCTACGTTGTAATCGGCCACTCTGAACGCCGTGAACTTTTCGGCGAAACGGATGAATCCGTAAATAAGAAAACCCACGCTGCATTCAACCATCGCATGACACCAATCGTTTGTGTTGGTGAAACATTGGAAGAGCGTGAAGCAGATAAAACGAATGATATCGTAACCGTTCAGGTGAAAGAAGGCCTCAAAGGTCTTACCAATGACCAGGTCAAGGAAACCGTGATTGCCTATGAACCAATCTGGGCAATCGGAACAGGAAAAACAGCGTCATCAGCAGATGCGAACGAAACGTGCGGCGTGATCCGTCAAGTTCTTGCGGATGTATTTGGCCAGGACGTAGCGGATGCCGTAAGGATCCAGTACGGCGGCAGCGTAAAACCTGCGAACATTAAAGAACTTCTTGATCAGTCTGATATCGATGGCGCCCTCGTTGGCGGAGCAAGCCTGGAAGCAGAATCTTATTTACAGCTCGTGGAGGCTGGCAATGAGTAAGCAGCCTCGCGCACTGATTATTCTGGACGGCTATGCGCTTCGGGACGAAACCGAAGGCAATGCCGTTGCTCAAGCGAATACCCCGAATTTTGACCGGTACTGGAACCAGTATCCGCACGCCACATTAAAAGCTTCCGGGCTTGCGGTTGGACTTCCGGAAGGTCAAATGGGGAACTCCGAAGTCGGACACATGAATATCGGCGCAGGCCGCGTTGTCTATCAAAGCCTGACAAAAGCCAACCTGGCTATTAAGGACGGTACGTTTTTCGATAATGACGTCTTTAATCAGGCCATCCAGCATGTGGAGGATAAAGATTCTGCCCTTCATCTGTTCGGACTGCTCTCTGACGGTGGCGTACACAGTCACATCAAGCATCTTTTCGCACTTCTTGAGATGGCCAAGAAAAAAGGCCTGAAGAAAGTTTACGTCCATGCCTTTCTCGATGGTCGTGACGTTGGTCCGACGACGGGAAAAACGTACGTCGCCCAGCTTGAAGAGAAGATGAAAGAACTGGGTGTCGGCGAAATTGCCACACTGCAGGGGCGTTACTATGCCATGGACCGTGACAAGCGCTGGGAGCGTGTGGAGAAGAGTTACCGCGCCATGGTCAATGGTGAAGGGGAAACGTTCAGTGATGCACTGAGTGCCCTTGAATCGTCTTATGCATCGGATGTGCACGACGAATTCGTTTTGCCGACGGTGATGACGCAGGCAGATGGCAAGACGCCGGTTGCTACACTTCGGGATAATGATGCCGTGATTTTTTATAATTTCCGCCCTGATCGTGCGATTCAATTGGCACAGGTGTTTACGACAGAGGCGTTTGATGGTTTTGACCGCGGAGTCAACTTTCCGAAAGATCTGTACTTTGCATCGCTGACAAAATACAGTGACGCAGTCAACACGCACATCGCCTACCCGCCAACCAGTCTCGATAAAGTGCTTGGCGAAGTGGTGGCCGATGCCGGCATGAAGCAGCTGCGCATCGCTGAAACAGAAAAATATCCGCACGTGACGTTTTTCTTCAGCGGTGGCCGGGAACAGGAATTTGAGGGCGAAACCCGCGTCCTGATCGATTCACCGAAGGTCGCAACCTATGATCTTCAGCCGGAAATGAGCGCATACGAAGTGACGGATGCACTGCTCGCTGAAATCAATAAGGATGAGCACGACATGATCATCCTGAATTTCGCCAACCCGGACATGGTCGGTCATTCCGGCATGCTTGAGCCAACCATCAAAGCGGTGGAAACCGTCGATGAGTGCCTTGGGAAAATTGTGGATCTGATCCATGAAAAAGGCGGCGAAGCCATCATCACAGCAGACCACGGAAATGCGGATATGCTCGTTGATGAGTTGGGTGGACCGATGACGGCTCACACAACCAATCCGGTACCGGTGATCTTGACGAAAGATGGTGTGAAACTGAGAGAAGACGGTGTTCTTGGTGATCTTGCACCAACGATGCTTGAACTTCTTGGCGTTTCTCAGCCGGCACCGATGGATGGCAAGTCATTAATTAAAAAGTAAACTGTTCGTTTTAAAAAAGAAATTCAAGACAACATGTAAAAAGAACCTAAATTAAAAGGAGTGTTTTCGATTATGACAGTAATTACAGATGTTTATGCACGTCAAGTACTTGATTCGCGTGGTAACCCGACAGTAGAGGTAGAAGTTCACACAGAGAGCGGCGCATTCGGCCGTGCGATCGTACCAAGTGGTGCATCCACCGGGGAATACGAAGCGGTGGAACTTCGTGACGGCGGCGACGCCTGGATGGGTAAAGGCGTGACAAAAGCCGTTGAGAACGTCAACGAAGTCATCGCACCTGAACTCGTTGGTTTCGATGCATTGGACCAGTTGGGTATTGATCAGTTAATGATCGACCTTGATGGTACACCGAATAAAGCAAAACTCGGTGCCAACGCGATCCTGGGTGTTTCCATGGCGACGGCACGTGCTGCAGCAGAAGCACTCGGTTTACCGCTGTATGTGTATCTGGGGGGATTCAGCGCGAAGACCTTGCCAACACCGATGATGAACATCTTAAACGGTGGGGAGCACGCGGACAACAACGTGGACATCCAGGAATTCATGGTGATGCCGGTTGGTGCTGAAACATTCACAGAAGCGCTTCAGATGGGTGCTGAAATCTTCCACAACCTCAAGAAGGTTCTTTCATCAAAAGGCTATAATACAGCTGTAGGTGACGAAGGCGGATTTGCTCCAAACCTGAAGTCCAATGAAGAAGCATTGTCTACAATCATCGAAGCGATTGAAAAAGCAGGCTACAAGCCTGGCGAGCAGATTCAGCTTGCTATGGACGCTGCTGCTTCTGAAATTTATGAAGATGGCAAGTACCACCTGAAAGGTGAAGGACGCACACTCACTTCTGCTGAGATGGTCGACTTTTATGCTGATCTTTGCGAAAAGTATCCAATCATCTCCATTGAAGATGGCCTGGACGAAAACGACTGGGAAGGCTTTAAACTGATGACTGAGCGTCTCGGTGACAAAGTTCAAATCGTAGGTGATGACCTGTTCGTTACCAACACAGACAAGCTGTCCCGTGGGATTAAAGAAGGCATCGGGAACTCCATTCTGATCAAAGTAAACCAGATTGGTACCCTGTCCGAAACGTTCGAAGCCATTGAAATGGCAAAACGTGCCGGCTACACCAATGTGATCTCCCACCGTTCCGGTGAAACAGAAGACAGCACGATCGCTGACATTGCAGTGGCCACAAATGCCGGTCAGATCAAAACCGGTGCACCGTCACGAACGGACCGCGTTGCGAAATACAACCAGCTCCTTCGCATTGAAGATGAGCTTCAGTTCATCGGCCAATATGCAGGGATGTCTGCATTTTACAACTTGAACAATAAATAAGTACTACATGACCCCCTGTCTGTTTTATGCTGACAGGGGGTTCTTCTGTTGTCTGGCAGCTATTCGCTTTTTGACGTGGAAATCGCTATACTGTAAGCAGTTGGTAGTTGATGAGAGGAGAGGTGAACAGCATGAGTGCAAAGTGGAAAGTGGCGATCATCGGTCCCGGTGGTATTGCGAGTGGCGCGCATATTCCACATTACATGAGCGATCCCCGTACAGAAGTGGTGGCCGTCTGTTCCTACACGGAAGAAACGGCTTTATCCGCAGCAAAAGCATTTGATATTAAAAACAGCTTTACGGATGTCGATGACATGCTCAAAACCATCGAACCTGATCTGGTCAGTGTGTGTAATCCGAATGCGTTTCATCATGATGCCGTTGTGAAGTCGCTGAAGGCAGGCTGTCACGTACTCTGTGAAAAACCGCCGGCGACTTCGCCCTTAGAGGCGATGGAAATGGAACGCACGGCAAAGGAAACAGGAAAACATCTCTTGTATGCATTCAATCATCGTCATAATTTAGAGACGAAAGTGTTGAAGCGGGCAATTGAATCCGGGGAACTCGGCACGATTTATCATATGAACGTTACAGCAATGCGCAGAAGAGGTATCCCTGGCTGGGGTGTGTTCACGAACAAGGAATTGCAGGGCGGTGGACCACTGATCGATATCGGTGTGCATATGCTGGACCTGGCCATGTATCTGAGCGGGTTCCCGAAACCGGTGGAGGTGATGGGAGCGACCCACCAGCGTCTCGGAAAAAAACCGGGTGTCGGTCTTCTCGGGAACTGGGATCCCCAGGACTATACCGTCGAAGATCTTGCGACAGGCATGATTCGTTTTGAGCACGGCCTCACGATGAATCTGACTGCCTCCTACGCGGCGAATATCCGGAAGGATGAGCACCTCAATGTGGAACTTCTGGGCGATAAAGGCGGTGCAGAGACAGATCCGTTTACGATTTATCAGGAGAAGTACGGGTCGCTTTTTAATATGGAACCTGCCTACCTGGAGCAAACGGATACCCGTGACAGTTACGAACGGCAAATCGTGCATTTTCTTGATGTGGTAGACAAGAAAACGAGACCGATTATCACCCCTGGACAAGGAACGATGATTCAGCAAATCGTCGAAGCACTCTACACCTCTGCCAAAAGCAGGCAAGTTGTACGATTGTCCGAATAACCTTGCATCAAGGGGTCTGACGTGGTATATTCTATACAGGCTTAAGAGATGTGTGGAGGTGGAAAGTTTGCAAGCATTTGTGTCAGTATTGCTTGTTGTTGTTTCCATTCTGTTGATCGCAGTCGTGCTGTTACAGTCAGGACGAAGTGCCGGTTTGGCCGGAGCGATTTCAGGTGGGGCAGAACAGATGGTTGGTAAACAAAAAGCAAGAGGACTGGAAGCGGTGTTATCAAAAGTAACCGTGGTTCTCGGTGTACTGTTTTTTGTACTGACCCTCGTCGTTGCTTACTATATTTAATCTCATGGGAAACAGCAGGCCTGATGTCTGCTGTTTTTGTTTTTTTCAGGAGAAAAAAGGGAACAGTTGACTATCTTCATGTCTTGAACGAAGGCGAGTAGTCGGGGGAGGTGTTGTCATGATAGGCTGTTTAATTATACATGGTTTTGCCGGTACCCGTGACGAAATCACCGATGTCGAAAGGCATTTGAAAGCGAAAAACTGGCTTGTTTATACCCCGGAACTGCCGGGTCACACCGGCCTCAAAGAAGACCTGGCAGAGGTCACCTATCAGGAGTGGCTTGCCAAGGCAAAAGCAGGCCTGGAAGAACTTTTGCAGCGATGTGAAAAAGTCTATATCGTTGGTTTTTCCATGGGCGGTGTCATAGCAAGCTATCTGGCTGGCGCCTATCCTGTTGACCGCCTGGTTCTTCTTAGTCCCGCGGCGTACTACTTGAATCCGCTGCAGATTGTGCAGGACCTTTCCGGCTGGTTTATGGAAGGGATACGAGGAGAACTGAATGAGGATGAATATTACCAGTTGTACAGAGATAAAATCCGGAATACACCTGTGAAGGCGACGTTGGAATTTGCCAAGCTGGTGAAAAAAGTCCGTCCCCTGATCGATCGGGTAGAGGTCCCGACGCTGATTATTCAAGGGGATAAAGACGGAATGGTGCCACCCAAGAGTGCTGAATATATTTATCAGACCATCAGCAGCGAACAAAAAGAAATTTTTCATTTTCCAAATGCGAAACACTACATCTGGTACAGCGATGCGAAAGAAGAGATGTTCGAGAAAATCGATGCTTTTCTGGACCCGGATCGCTTTTTGGATGAACCATCAGAAGACAATCACACAACCGGTTGAAACGGAAAGGACGAATAAGACATGGTGAAAATCAATCAGCCAGAACCTTTTACATTCGAAGGAGGAAATCGGGCGGTCCTCTTGCTTCACGGCTTCACGGGCAATTCCGCCGATGTCCGCATGCTCGGACGCTATTTAAATAAACAGGGCTATACCTGTCATGCGCCACATATGCGCGGACATGGTGTACCTCCGGAGGAGCTGGTGAAGTATGGCCCGGATGACTGGTATGATGATGTGAAAGCGGCCTATCAGTTTCTCCTCGATCAGGGGTATGACGAGATCGCCGTAGGGGGCTTGTCGATGGGGGGTGTCATGAGTCTGAAGCTAGGAATGGAACACCCGGTCAAGGGCATTTTTCCCATGGCCGCACCGATGTTCACCCAGGGCGAGGAACGGATGCATCAGGGTGTTTTGCACTACGCGAAAGAATACAAACAGCTCAATGGCATGGGCGATGAGCAGGTTGAAAAAGAAATGAGAGCCTTTGAAGGCACCCCTTTGCCGACGATTCGTGCATTGCATACATTTATTGAAGGGGTCAGGCAGGATATAGATTTGATTTATACACCGACCCTGATTGCCCAAGGCTTAAAGGATGAGGTTGTCGATCCTGAAAGTGCCAGGTGGATCCATGATCATGTGGAAACGGATCAGAAGGAACTCTTCTGGTATAAAGAATCAGGGCACGTCGTCACGCTTGATCAAGAGAAAGAACAATTGCACAAAGACGTATACGCCTTTCTGGAAAAACTGGACTGGCAGGATAAATCAAAGTAAACATGTAAAAAGAGATAAGAGAGGAGCACGTTATGCGTGAACATTTACCGGAGAAAATTCTCCACTATTTAAGACACGATGCATCAAAACCGCAATCCGTCAAAGATCTGGAGGAACATTTTGTCCTCGACGGAGCAGAGGAATATAAAATCCTGATTCAGGTCTTAAACGACATGGAAGGCAATGGGGACGTCGTCAGAACCCGGACGAACCGCTACGGGGTGCCGGAAAAGATGGATCTGGTCCGCGGGGAAGTCATTATGAACCCCCGGGGATTTGCCTTCATCAAAACAGAAGAAGGCATGGATGATGTCTTCGTTCCTCCGACGGAATTAAACAATGCGATGAACAACGACCTGGTCATGGTGCGCTTAATGAGCAAGACAAGCGGTTCAAGACCAGAGGGAACGGTCATCCGGATCCTGAAGCGGGGCGTGACACAAACCGTGGGCGTCTACTCCGATGAAAAACATTACGGCTTTGTCATCAGTGATGACAAGCGGATTCCATCGGATATCTTCATCCCTAAGGGTCAGTCTTTGGGTGCTGTGAATGGCCACAAAGTTCTCGTGGAGATTACCAAATACCCTGAGGGCCGAAAAAGTGCCGAAGGCCATGTCGTCAACGTCCTCGGTCATAAGAATGATCCTGGCGTCGATATCCTGTCGGTGATTCATAAGCACGGTCTGCCGGGTGAGTTTAATGAAGAAACGATAGTACATGCTAACGAAGTGCCGGAAACGATAGCTGAAGATGACCTGAAAGGCCGCAGGGACCTGCGCGATGAAGTCATTGTCACGATTGACGGCGCAGATGCAAAAGACCTTGACGATGCCGTACAGGTGAAAACATTACCGAACGGCAATACAGAGCTCGGTGTGCATATTGCGGACGTATCCCACTATGTTACCGAAGACTCCCCGATAGACGTGGAAGCAGCGGAACGCGCGACGAGCTGTTATTTGACAGACCGTGTCATCCCGATGATCCCGCACCGATTATCCAATGGAATTTGTTCATTGAATCCACAGGTGGACCGGTTGACCCTGTCATGCACGATGGAAATCAATTCGGCAGGCGCAGTGGTGAATCATGACATTTTTGAAAGTGTGATCCGAACGACGGAACGCATGACCTATGATGCAGTGAAGGAAATTCTCGTGGATGAGAATCCGGAAACGAAGGAACGCTACAAAAACCTTGTACCGATGTTTCAAGAGATGGAAAAACTGGCAGAACGGCTCCGGCATAACCGTTTTGAGCGGGGGGCAATTGACTTTGACTTTAAGGAAGCGGAAGTTGAGGTGGATGAACAAGGCAATCCCACGGATGTGGTTATCCGGGAGCGGAGTGTGGCTGAGAAACTGATTGAAGAATTCATGCTTGCAGCGAACGAGACGATTGCTGAGCATTTTCACTGGATGAAGGTACCGTTTGTATACCGGATTCACGAAGATCCGGATGAAGAGAAACTGCAGACATTTCTGGAATTCATCACGAATTTCGGTTACACGGTAAAAGGCAAGGCCAATGCGATTCATCCAAGAGCTCTGCAGGAGCTTCTGGAGGAAGTCAAGGGCGAACCGGAGGAAGCGGTCATCAGCCGGGTCATGCTGAGATCCATGAAACAGGCCCGCTATGAACCGGCAAATGCCGGGCATTTCGGTTTGTCATCGGAGTTTTACAGCCACTTCACATCGCCAATCCGCCGTTATCCGGACCTGATTGTTCATCGTCTGATCCGGACCTATCTGATTCAGGGCAAAACGGATGAAAAGACGATCAATCACTGGCAGGAGAAACTGCCGGAGATTACCCGGCATTCGTCTGAGATGGAGCGCCGGGCAGAAGACGCTGAGCGTGAAACAGATGAGCTGAAAAAGGTTCAGTACATGGTCGACAAGGTCGGTGAAGAATTCACGGGTGTCATCAGTGGCGTGACCGGATTTGGACTGTTTGTGGAACTTCACAACACCATCGAAGGCCTCGTCCATGTGAGCTATCTGACGGACGACTATTACCATTATGATGAGAAGCAGTATGTCATGATCGGTGAACGCACAGGCAATGTTTTCCGACTGGGCGATGAGATCGATGTCCGCGTCATCAATGTGAATCTCGATGAACGAACCGTTGACTTTGAAGTCATGGGCATGAAACCGCGACAGGCGTCGAGGAAACAGCGGCCGAAAGTCATCGACGGCCAGAGTAAACCGAAGCCGTCAAACGGGAAGAACAAGAAACCTGAAGCGGCAAAAGCAACAGGAGAACGCGGTAAAGATGCTGAAAAGAAAAAGGCGGCAAAAAAGAGAAAACGAGGCAAAAAAAAGCCGCCATTTTACAGTGGCGCACCGAAAAAGAAAGCAAAAGATAAACCGAAAGAGTAATACGTGCTTTAACAGGGGCAGTCCGGTGGGAATTCCGGACTGTTCCACCGGTGCTTCTTCTGCTACACTATGAATAGCGACGTGATGAAAGGATGCAGCGATTATGGCAACATTCGACAGACCTATTGCCCAAAACAAAAAAGCCAATCATGATTTTCATATTGAAGAAACCTATGAAGCAGGGATTGTATTGACCGGGACGGAAATCAAATCGATTCGAAACCGGCGTGTCAATCTGAAAGATTCCTTTGCACGGATTTCAGGTGGCGAGGTGTGGCTTTCGAATATGCACATCAGTCCCTATGAGCAGGGGAACCGTCATAACCATGACCCTGTGCGTGCACGTAAACTG
This sequence comes from Salisediminibacterium beveridgei, assembly GCF_001721685.1. Taxonomy (GTDB): domain Bacteria; phylum Bacillota; class Bacilli; order Bacillales; family Salisediminibacteriaceae; genus Salisediminibacterium; species Salisediminibacterium beveridgei. Next base: position 678,533 of record NZ_CP012502.1, read on the forward strand.
CTGATGCATCGAAAAGAGATCGACAAACTGGTCGGTATTACAAAAGAAAAGGGTTATACGCTGGTGCCGCTTAAAATTTATATTAAAAACGGAGTAGCCAAAGTGCTGCTTGGACTTGGCCGCGGGAAAAAGAAATATGATAAACGCGAAGATCTGAAACGAAAAGATGCGAAACGTGAAGTCGAGCGGGCGTTCAAAGACCACCAGCTGGGCCGCTGATAACAAGAGGTTCGGCGAATTGACGTTCGAGCCAGATATGTTATAATAGAAGTAATCGTTAAGGAAAATAGAATCAGATGACTGATTCCTTCATCCTTGGCGTCTCATCAACTTGGGGACGTTCTGGATTCGACAGGGATAGGTCGAGCTTAAGTGGCGAGCCGAGCTGAGTGTCCTCGTAAAAACGCTCACCTTGCCTACAGTTGGCAAACAAGATAACGATTTCGCTTTAGCAGCGGCGTAAAACCCCTGCTAGCGGTTCCACCCTTCATCGCCCATGTGAAGGAACTGGGACTCACTCTAAGTGGGATACGCAGAATTCTCACCACCTGAGGGAAGACTGAAGAGATCAATCAGGTTAGCCTCACAGACGCCTGTTCGTTGGCAGACGTGAAGGCGAAACGCTAATAAACGAACTACGCTCGTAGAAGCTTAAGTTACGTTATCTCTGGACGCGGGTTCGAGTCCCGCCGTCTCCACCATATTATCAATATGGTGGTTTTTTATTTTTTTTGGGGGGTTCAAGTGGGGTTGATTAAGAGAGCTTGGTTATTGACGAGAAGAGTCTGTTTATTGATGAGCATAACCCAAAATTCTTTTGAAAAAGCGTGATTCGAAGACCAATCAATGTCTTGAATCACGCTTTTTCAAAAAATCCAGTCTTGAACTTGTTTATAGCCACCAAAAGCAGATGCAATAACACGAATAAGCTTCTTCTGCGTGATGAATCAGTTCAATTTTGCAGCTTTTGCATAATAATCCACCAATACTTCCATTCCAAGATCAAAATGGTTCACAGGGAAACTTTCGTTTGGCGCATGCAGATTATCTTCAGGCGTTCCAAAACCGAGAAGAATGACAGGGATGCCAAATAATTGGTCAAAAGATTCCACCACTGGAATCGAGCCGCCAAGACGGACAAAAACCGTTTCTTTTCCAAATGCTGCGCTCAGGCTTTCTGCGGCGCTTTGAATCAGCGGGTGTGCAGGATCAACCTTGTAAGCTTTGGCGGACAGAGGTTCCCGCTTTACAGATACATGTACCCCTTTAGGGACGTGTTTTTCAATGTGTTTAACCAGGAGGTCCTGAATGATCATCGGGTCCTGACCTGGTACAAGCCGGCATGTCAACTTTGCTGTTGCTTCAGAAGGAATGATCGTTTTTGTACCTTCTCCTTGATAGCCACCGAAAATGCCGTTCACTTCAAATGTCGGCCGGGCCATCAAATGTTCATTCACCGTGAAACCATCTTCCGGCGTGGTTTCCGGAATATCGAGAGAACGGGTATAGTCCTCACCAGGCGCAGCATTCATCAGGTCACGCTCTTCCTGGTCCAATTCTTCAATCCCGTCATAGAACCCTTCAATGAGAACTTTCTCATGCTCATTTTTCATACCGGCCAACAGCTGTGAGAGGGCCATGGCAGGATTTTTGACTGCGCCGCCGTAAAGGCCGCTGTGCAGATCGCGTTTTGCCCCGCGAAGAGTGACTTCCAGACCGGTAAAGCCTTTCAAACCGTAAAGCATCGTCGGCTGTCCGGTTTCCACCATGCCGGAGTCGGATACGAGTGCAAAATCTGCTGCTAATTTTTCAAGGTTGTTTTTCAGGTAAGGGTTCAGATTTTCGCTTCCGATTTCCTCTTCTCCTTCTATGATGACTTTCACATTAATCGGCAACGCACCCTGGGTTTTCATAAAAGCTTCAAAAACTGCAAGGTGCATAAACACCTGCCCCTTATCGTCAGAGGCTCCGCGGGCGAATATCCGCTCATCCCGAACCTCTGCTTGAAACGGTTCACTGTCCCATAGTTCCAACGGTTCGGCGGGCTGCACATCATAGTGGCCATAGAACAAGGCGGTTGGAGCCCCTTCAGCACCCATCCATTCTGCATAAACGAGAGGATGTCCTCCTGTTTCTTCGAGATTCACCTTCTCAAAGCCGATCTCATTGAGATAATCACGGACAAATTCCCCGGCCTTCAGAACATCTTCTTTATGAGACGATGTCGTACTGACACTTGGGATAGCGAGAAACCTTTTCAGTCGTTCGAGGTTTTGCTCTCTGTTGTCTTTTAAGTATTGTTTGACGGATACGGTCATGGCACGATCACTCCTTTTCAATTCTCATGATCAGTTTACAACAAAATCTTGCTTGCTGTCTGCTCTGAAATAAAACCCGCTCCGGAAAGTAACGTCTGAAAAGCGTCTGTTTTCTGAAAACTTATTGCAATAACGCGTCAAAGTGAGCTATCATAGACGTTATAACCGAAATAGTTTGTGAGGAAATGTACGATTCCAGAAAGGGTGAATGAAGTGAGTGAGAAAGATCTGCGTCATAAAAGTAAAGTAATCAGTGAAGGGGTAAACCGTGTGCCAAACCGCTCCATGCTCCGGGCAGTCGGATTTACCGATGAAGATTTTAAAAAACCAATGATAGGTGTAGCCAGTACCTGGAGCGAGGTAACGCCGTGTAATGTACATATCGATGCCCTCGCGAGAGACGCAAAGAAAGGTGCAGCAACCGGTGGCGGCGCGCCGATGATTTTCAATACGATTATGGTCGCAGACGGGATTGCCATGGGTCATGACGGCATGAGCTATTCGTTACCATCGCGTGAAGTGATTGCGGATTCCATCGAAACAGTCGTGGGTGCTGAAGCTCTGGATGCGGTGATTGCGATCGGGGGCTGCGACAAAACGACCCCAGGGTGCCTGATGTCCATGGGACGGATGAATGTACCCGGTGTATACGTGTATGGTGGCACAATCAAGCCAGGCCGCCTCGACGGAAAAGACATCGATATCGTGACGTCCTTTGAAGCTGTCGGTCAGCACCAGAGCGGTAAGCTCGATGATGAAGGCCTTCATAAAGTTGAATGCTCTGCATGTCCTGGACCAGGTTCTTGCGGTGGTATGTATACGGCGAACACGATGGCTGCGGCCGCTGAAGCCCTTGGCATGAGTATTCCAGGCTCATCCTCAACGCCGGCTGTGGATGATTACAAGCATCAGGAATGTGAACAAGCCGGAGAATTAACACTAGAACTCTTGAGACAAGACATTAAACCAAGGGATATCATGACGAAAAAAGCATTTGAAAATGCGATTACGGTTGTTATGGCGCTTGGCGGCTCCACAAATGCGTTTTTGCATCTTCTTGCGATTGCCAGAAGTGTGGATGTCGATCTGGATTATGATGACTTTGAACGCGTCCGAAAACATGTACCGCACATTGCTGACCTGAAGCCAAGTGGCCAGTATGTCATGGAAGACCTCTTTCAGGCAGGCGGAGTACCGGCTGTCATGAAGCTTCTTCACGAAGCAGGGCTCCTGCATGGGGATTGTCTGACGGTAACCGGTAAGACTATTGCGGAGAATTTGGCTGAAGCGGAGTCCTTGAAAGAAGGCCAAAAGGTCATCTTCCCACTTGATAAACCGATCAAATCGAGCGGTCCGCTGATCGTAATGAAAGGGAACCTGGCCCCGGAAGGCGGCGTTGCCAAAATGAGTGGCCAGAGTATCAGCCGTTTTGAAGGCACAGTCAAGGTATATGACAGTGAAGCAGATGCAACAACGGCCATTGAAGCGGGTGACATCACGGAGGGAGACGTGCTGGTCATCCGGTATGTCGGACCGAAAGGCGGACCCGGGATGCCTGAGATGCTGTCCATTACGGCGATGATTGTCGGACGTGGCCTCAATGGCAAAGTTGCGCTCATGACGGACGGCCGTTTCTCCGGGGGCTCTCACGGTTTTGTGATCGGTCATATTGCACCGGAAGCGGCAGTCGGCGGACCGATCGCGCTCTTGAAAAACGGTGATCAGGTCACCATCGATGCAGATACACAAGAAATCACGCTGCAGGTGGATGAAGACGAACTGAATGCCCGTAAAGCGGCTTGGACACCGAAGCCACCGCGCTTCACGTATGGTGTATTGAAAAAGTATGCAAAACTCGTCTCTTCGTCTTCTTCAGGTGCAATTACTGACGGTTTCGAAGACTGACAGTTCTTGAACAATCAGCAACAAATCAAAGAGCGGCACCCCACACACACATGGGGTGCCGCTCTTCACGTTGAGGGAGCACTGTTTCCTTTAATATTTTTCACGATAAGCAGTTCATTTCCTCTTTCACTGTGAATGACATGATCCATCACTTCCTGAATGATAAAAAGCCCGCGTCCTCGTTCGAGGTCCTTTGCCGGAGGCATTCTTGATGCCAAATCGGGTGTGAATCCGTCACCTTCGTCAAGAACACGGAAATATATCCGTTTTGAGGAGGCATGAATACGAACGGTGATCGATTTATCGAGAGCCATCTTATTCCCATGTTCCCAGGCGTTGTTGACACTTTCAGTGAGTGCAAGATCCACCATGAGGGCATCCAACTCCCCGAAATAAAGAAGCAATTTTGGTGTCAATTCCTGCATAATGATACGGAAATCTTTAGGTTCATGAAAACGTACCTCCGTGATTTTCATCCTCTATCACTCCTGACATCTACTTCAATGTAAGCAGAATGGATGTGACATCGTCTTTTGAGCGACCGGAAAGGCTGACTTGATGCATGAAACGGAGCCAATCATCCCGGTTCCCGGAATCAGGGAATTCATAATGCTCCAAAGCATCGAAGAACCCGTCGGATCCGAGAATCAGTTGATCCCGGTTTGAGACCTTGAATGAGCGTCTTCTGAACATCGTCTGTTCAAACATGCCAAGCGGTGTTCCGGGAAAATCCCGCTTTCGAACGGTAGTGCGGTTATCGTGAAGGAGATAAGGAATACCTGCAGAGATGACGTGACACTGCATCTGTTTGAAATCAATTTCCACAATCATCGAAGCCGCGAAATCCTCATTATCAAAATGATTCAGGTAATATTGATTCATCCGCTTCAAGATCCCCTCGGCATTGACCCGGTCATTTTGAACAGAGGCCTCAAACAGGGAATGAAGAGAAGCCATTTGCATGGACGTGTAAATCCCATGCCCCATGATATCGATCAGATAGACAATCAACCGCTGCCTTTTCTGGTCAAAATAATACCCGAAGGAGTCACCGCTTAACTTAAAATGAGGGTAATAATAATAATCGAGTTCATAGCGGTAATCGGTAATGCGATCAGGCAACATGTTGCGCTGGAGTTTTGCCGCCTGTTCAAGTTCGAGCAGCAGCTTCACAGACTCTGAGATGTCACGGCCAATATAGAGTACACCGACAACTTCCATCTTGGGACTGTAACGGGGAACCATGCGCCATTCAAACTGCGTAATCGATTGGTTCAAAGCATCCTTATAAGTGCAAAAGGAAACTTCCCGACTGGCCTTGACTTCATCCATCACTTTCAGCCATTGTCCTGTTGACCAGTTGAACAGGTTTTTCACTTCCAGATGGGTTGGATCGAATGCTTCTGCTTTGGCATATTCCGTTAAAAAAGCATTGTTCCAATGTTTGATCCGGCCGTCGAGACCCGTTTCAAAACCGGGGGATGAGAGTTGTTTCAGCCAGGGATTTTCCAGGGGAGAATCCTTAGTTTGTCCAATCGGTGAACTGCCAAGACGCCTTCCTGCGTCGAGCATGGCTGATTGAAAAACGGCTGGGATATCGGTCATGATACGCATTCCTTTCTTTTGGAAGAGCTGACGGATTTATTCAAAATCAAAGACGGTTGTCAGGCGCGTCATCTCAAATACTTCATAGACCGGCCCTTTTGCATGGCGGATCTTCAAATGACCACCCCTTTCCTTCGTCCGTTTATGAATGGCAACGAGGATGCCGATCCCTGCTGAATCAATAAAAGAGAGACGTTCCATATCAATAATAAACCAGGAATGCCCTTCTTCAATTTTCTGATACAGCTGTTCGCGAAGATCTGCCGCATCTGTAACTGTCAGTTCATCGTATAGCGTGACAAGCACATGCTCGTCTTGCGTTGTTAGATCTTTCAACATGTCTTGAAACTCCTTTTCGATAAAACTCATAGATTATATTCCCTCTGAAACAGGCCATAAACGTTGACTCACCCTAAACAGATGATCGGATTTCACATCTCGTTGTAGAGGGGAAGTTCAATTGTGACGGTTGTCCCCTCACCTTCGACAGAATCGAAGGTGAGTTGGCCATGATGGAGGTCGACAATCTGTTTGACAATGGACAGGCCAATGCCGACACCCCCTTCGGCACGGCTTCTGGATTTTTCTACTCGGAAAAACCGTTCTGTCAGAAAAGGCAGCTGTTCCTGAGAGATTCCTTGCCCGTTGTCGCGGACTTCGACGACAGCCGATTTTTCACGTTTTGATGCCTGGACAAAGATGTGGCTTTTTGGCTCTGTATAGCAAGTGGCGTTATCGAGAAGGTTGATGAAAATCTGCAGCAGACGGTCTTCTGTTCCATTGACAATCAACTCTTCATCAAGGTGGAGTTCGATGGTCTGCTGTTTTTCCTGGCGTTTCAAAGCGGTGTTCCGCACGGCATCTTCAATGATTTCAGAGAGGACCAAGGGTGAAAATTCGATTTCATCCTCGTTTGCTTTTTCCAATTTGGTCAAGTCGATTAACTGATTGACGAGACGATTCATCCGGTGAGCTTCTTTATGAATGATCGTGGCATATTCCGTGCTGATGGCTTGTTCTTTACAATGGTTCTCCAGCAGTTCACTGTACCCCTGAATGTAGCTGAGTGGGGTGCGGAGTTCGTGTGAAATATTTTGAATAAAGGCACGTTTCTTTTCTTCTTCTTGAGCAAGAGCATCAGCCAGCTGTTTGAATGAAACAGCCAGATCTGAGAGTTCATTTTCCACGTGGATATCGATCGGGGTGTCGAATCGCCCCTTGGACAGTTCTTTTGAAACATGTTCGAGTTCCGTTATTGGTGAAATAAACTCCTTTTGCACACGTTTCATGACGATAAATAATAAGAGGACAAAAAGCGAACCGATGATGACTACAAACGGAAGTATCTGATAGAAAGCGGTCTGAATCTCTGCAACAGGCCGGTATAAAATGATGACGGCATCGAGATAACCGCTTTCCATGACCGGTGCAACTTTACCGAGTATGCGTTCGTTCAGAGCCCCGTGGTCTCTCATGATCGTAATGACTTCACCGTTTAACAGCCGGTTGCGTTCAATTTGATTGATGACCAGTTCATCCTCCGGGTCAGCGAGGGGAATGGCTGCGCCAAGCATCATCGGATCACTGCTAACAATTGCTTCCATGGGCGTGGACTCGATTGTCCAGTTCAGACGCTCCTCGAATATTTCCATATCCCCGGAATCATAAAGATCCTGAAGGGTGAGAATCTGTTCCTCGAGGTATCCGGATTCCCCTTCAAGGTAGAGATTTTCATATAAATAGAAGGTGACGGACGCCACAAGGCCCGCCACGATAACCAGAAAGAGTAAAAACAGAAACCAGGCTTTCTTTTTCATCGGATAATACCGGCTCATCTGTGCGTCTCCAATTTGTAACCGATCCCCCAGACTGTCTGAATATGTGTACCGGCTTCACCCAATTTCAATCGCAATGTTTTCACATGCGTGTCCACTGTCCTTGAGGAGGCACTTAAATAATCCAACCCCAAAATCGATTCGAGCAACTGCTCTCTTGTAAACACCTGTTCAGGATGTTTCATAAAAAGCTCGAGAATTTCGAATTCTTTTTTCGTGAGCGCGACCGTTTTGTCATCTACAAGAACTTTTTTAGACTTGATATAGAGCTGAATATTCTCGAACTGATAGTTTTCTGGTTCTTTTGAAATCGCCTCTCCATTGTGATGCATCGGATAAACGTTGGAACGGCGTAAAATGGCTTCGATTCTGGCCAAAAGTTCCTCGCGTCCGAACGGTTTCGTTAAATAGTCATCCGCTCCAGCTTTTAACCCTTCCACTTTATCTGTTTCCGCAGATTTTGCCGTGAGCATCAGGACAGGAAGGTCTGACTGTTTCCGAAGAATATCAAGTGTTTCATACCCATCCAGTTTAGGCATCATCACATCCAAAATAATGAAATCTGCCTGGTGATACTCAATTCGTTGAATGGCTTCAAAGCCGTTGGAAGCTTCTAAGACATGATAGCCTTCGGCTTCGAGAATACTGCGGATCATTTCTCTCATTTGCTGTTCATCGTCGACAACAAGGACGGATGGCTTGTTTTGTTCAGGTTGTTTTGTCATGGGTTTGTTCCCTCCAGTATAATCATTGAATGCGGGCCCGGCCGAACCGGGATGGAATGGTTCAAGTCTAATGTGTTTTTGTCCACTCGGATCAGTTCATGTCCATCAAGCGTGGTGATCAGATAGTCGTCTTGATACTGGCTGCTGAAATAGGGATTGAATGAAACGTCCTGTTCAGCTGTGATTTGCATACGGTTCAAATCGATTTGAGAGATGGTATGGGAACCGTGATTCATGACCAGAACGTGGTTTTTTGAAGGATTGTATTCAAAAAACACGGGCATCAGACCGGTCTCAATCTGTTTTTGTTCTTCTTGATCAGGTAAAGACGCAATGTGCACTTCACGATTCAGATCGCCACCGGTACCGTGCCCGCCAATGAAAAGCTGATTGTCCACCACAAGCAGTCCGTTTGGCCGATCGAGTACGTGAAACGCATCCAGCTGTTGAAGACTTTGCCGGTCAAACACCTCAATTTGGTGATCGTAGACGTTTGCCAGAAACAGTTGGTCAAGGTCCCGTGAATAGGTAAGCGAACCCGGATGTTCACCGGTATCAACCTGCTCCACCTGAATATTACCGGTGTCGTCATCACAATACAGTATTCTGTATAACGTATTATACAATGAATTGCTGGCATACAGCTCCATCGTCTCAGGGATGTAATAGAGGTGATTGATCCCTTCTTCCAGGGAGACCAGGCTTTCAAATGAACCGATGTTCTTGTCGTAATAAAACAGGTCGGTCTGATCTTGGCCGGCGATCACAAAGGTATCGAGGTGTTCGAGGTAGACCATATCCGAAATGACAAATGGCAGCTCGATTTCCTTTTGAATTTCATTGGTTTCAAGATCTACAAGGGTTAATAACGGTTCTTTGATATGTGCAATCAGAACACTGTCGTTTTCAGGTGAGGTAAAACCGGATAATTGTCCGTTGTTTTGCTCACATGAAATGAAAAACATAGCGAATAATGGAATCAGACAGTATAATAAGTAATGTGGCATTTTGTTCCCCCCTTCAGGTGCCGCTGAGGGCACGTTATGCACTCATTCTATTTTACATGTAATTTGAGAACTATTTGTGAAATTACACAAGATTGTAACGAACGATTTCAGTAAAGAAAGAGATGCAAAAAAAAATTCTGCAAATTCGAGAAAATTAACGAATGGAGTCACATTTTTCAGTTGAATGTGGTATTCTGTAAAAAGCGTGTAATCGTGTAGATAAGAAGAACAGAAGAGGTGCATGATATGTTTCGGACAATTAAGAACATTTTTTCCGTAGGTGACCTGCGGAACAAGATTTTATTTACTCTTGCTATTTTATTCGTATTCCGTATCGGGGCGCACATACCGGCTCCAGGCGTGAATGCGGATGTACTCGATTTTGAAGGACTTGCGGCACTGGGCTTTTTGAATACGTTTGGCGGTGGAGCACTTGAGAACTTCTCGATCTTCGCCACCGGCATTATGCCTTATATTACAGCGTCCATTATCGTACAGCTTCTTCGAATGGACGTTGTTCCAAAGTTTGCTGAATGGTCAAAAGAAGGAGATCAGGGCCGGAAGAAGCTTGCTCAGGTGACCCGTTACGGGACCGTTCTCATTGCTTTTGTGCAGGCGCTTGGTCTGTCATTTGGCTTTAACAACATTATGCCAGGACTGGTTCCGAATCCAACCTTCGCAACGTATATGATGATTGCGTTAACCTTGACGGCCGGTACGGCATTTCTCCTGTGGCTGGGTGAACAGATTACAGCCCAGGGTGTAGGAAACGGGATTTCACTGTTGATCTTTGCGGGGATTGCTGCAGGTATTCCAGGCGGCGTCACACAGCTGTATACGATATATATTTACGATGCAGGCGATCAGCTGTTTATGAACCTGATGATTGTTCTGCTCATTCTGCTCGCGATTGTTGCAGTTGTTGTTGGTGTGATCTTCGTCCAGCAGGCGATTCGAAAAGTCCCTGTTCAGTATGCGAAGAAATTAGGCGCAGGCGGCCAGCCAAAAGGTGGTCAAAGCTCGCATATTCCATTGAAAGTTAACTCTGCAGGGGTTATCCCGGTTATCTTTGCCATGTCCCTATTCATCTTTCCACCGACGATTGCGAACTTTTTCGGTGCGGAGTCTGCGTTTGGGCAATGGATCGTGCAGGCATTTGATTATACGAATACCATTGGTATGGCGGTATACGTTCTGCTGATTATCGGATTCACTTACTTCTATACGTTTGTTCAAATGAATCCTGAACAAATGGCAGAGAATTTGAAAAAACAGAATGGCTTCATTCCAGGTATCCGACCAGGAAAAACAACAGAGAAGTACATTACCCGGACATTGTATCGACTGACATTTGTCGGTGCACTCTTCCTGGCATCTGTTTCTATCCTGCCGATGCTATTGACCCGTTTTGCCGGATTACCGCCAGCGGTTCAAATCGGAGGTACAGGTCTCCTGATTGTCGTCGGTGTGGCACTCGATACAATGAAACGTATCGAGAGTCAACTCCTCGACCGTCGTTATACCGGCTTCATGAGACGCCCTTCATAAGAATAATTCAAATCAAAAACAGGACAGCCTCGGCTGTCCTGTTTTTATACGTAGAGGACGATTTAACAGGGCAGAGCAGTCAGTGTCCAAGTGCAGCAGAGTCTTTCGTGGCCAGTTCTCCGTCGAGCCGGGATTTCTGATGATTCATGATCATGTAAGCGGTTAAAAAAATTTATTAAATTCGATTCTTTCCCTTGCACAGATCGAAAAAATTCTTTATAGTAGTAATTGTAAACACTTTGTGACAGTTTCATGCGCAATCGCGCGAAAAATTTTTTGATTAAAAATGAATGAGTATTCATTCAAATGGGGAGAAGGAGGTACTTCATGATTAACCGTATTGGTAAAGTGGCAGTATTGGGATCAGGTATCATGGGTTCCGGCATCGCAGCACACCTCGCGAATGTAGGAATTCCGTCGATTTTGTTCGACATCGTACCGCGGCAATTAACAGACGCTGAAAAGACTAAGGGATTGACCCTTGAAGATGCAGCAGTCCGAAATCGTCTGGCGGCAGAATCGATCGAACAATTGAAGAAACAGAAGCCGGCTCCGCTGGCGAAGAAAACGAACATCGACATGATTGAACCTGCAAACATGGAAGACCACATGGAACGGCTGCAGGAAGTGGACTGGATCGTTGAAGTGGTGGTGGAAAACCTCGAGATCAAACAAAAAGTTTATGAGAATGTTGAAAAGTACCGTAAAGCCGGCAGTATCGTCACTTCAAACACGTCAGGTATTTCAATCGAAGCGATGACAGAGGGGCGAACAGAGGAATTCAAGAAGCACTTCCTCGGTACACACTTTTTTAATCCGCCCCGCTACCTGAAACTGTTGGAAATCATACCGACAAAAGCGACCGACCCGGATGTCGTGAGCTTCATGAAATCGTTTGGTGAAAATACGTTGGGAAAAGGGATCGTTGAAGCGAAGGATACACCGAACTTTATCGGGAACCGGATCGGCACCTATGGACTGTTGGTGACAGTACGGGAAATGGTGAAAGGCGGTTATTCCATTGGTGAAGTGGATTCGGTTACAGGGCCATCTCTCGGCAGACCGAAGAGCGCTACGTTCAGAACCCTTGATGTTGTAGGACTTGACACGTTTCTTCACGTAGCAAAAAATGCTTACGACAAAGTGGAGGGCGCTGAACAGGATGTCTTCGATCCACCGGCATTCATGCAGGAAATGAATGAGAAGAAAATGCTTGGAAGCAAAACGGGCAAAGGCTTTTACTATAAGAAAAAGACCGATCAGGGCAGTGAAATCCTTGAGCTTGATTATGAAACGATGGAATACGTTGAGCGTAAAAAATTGAAAGCGCCCTCTGTCGAACAAAGCAAACAGGCGAAAGGAAAAGCGAATAAAATCAAAGCGCTTGTTTATGCAGATGACCGGGCTGGACAGCTGGTTTGGAATATTCTGAAGCCTACCTTGATTTATGCCGCAGAGAAGGCTGAAGAAATTGCCAATAACATCCGCGATATTGATAACGCGATGAAATGGGGCTTCGGCTGGGAACTCGGACCTTTTGAAACATGGGATGCCATGGGTGTCGAGAAATCCGTTGCCAAGATGAAAGAGGAAGGCGAGACCGTTCCCAAGTGGGTTGAGGACATGCTTGCCTCCGGTAAAACATCTTTTTATGAATCCCGGACAAGTTACTACCACAAAGGTGAGTATACAGAAGCGGATATTAATCCGAAGGAAATTCACATCAAAACGTTAAAAGCAGATGACACCAACATCATTATGAAAAACGCAGGTGCGTCGCTGGTTGATATCGGTGATGACATCGCCGTCCTGGAATTCACATCACCGAATAATTCCATCGGCCTTGACGTCCTGCAGATGATCAAAAAATCTGTGGATGAGGTAGAAAAAAATTACAAAGGCCTCGTGATCAATAATCAGGGCAAAAATTTCTGTGTAGGTGCAAACCTGATGATGATTTTGATGGAAGCGCAGGATATGAACTATCCGGAAATTGATCTCGTCGTCAGGCAGTTCCAGCAGTCCATGGCTAAAATCCGCTATTCCGCAAAACCGGTCGTTGCAGCACCATTCCAGATGACGCTCGGCGGCGGTACGGAGATCTGTCTGCCATCATCAGCGATCCAGGCTTCACCTGAGACGTACATGGGGCTGGTGGAATTCGGAGTCGGTCTGATACCAGGCGGTGGCGGAAACAAGGAACTTTACTTGCGTGAAGTGAACCGTCTGCCGGAAGGTGCGAATATCGACTTGCAGTCCATTGCGAATAAAGTGTTTGAAACCATTGCGATGGCTAAAGTGAGCACCAGTGGCCAGGAAGCCGAAGAACTCGGGTTTATCCGGCCGGTTGATGCCATCAGTAAAAATGGTGATCATCTCTTGCATGACGCCAAGAAACAAGCGCTGCATCTCTTTGACAGCGGTTATCAGCCACCGAAACGGGACAAAATCCCGGTCGTGGGGGAAACAGGCTATGCCACGATGCTCCTTGGAGCCAAGACATTGAAGTTTGGCAACTATATCTCTGATCACGATTTGAAGATTGCAGAGAAATTGGCCTTTGTACTGGCCGGGGGACGAGTAGCAAAAGGGACGAAAGTGGATGAACAATATTTACTGGACCTCGAGCGGGAAGCGTTCCTGAGTCTCGTAGCCGAACCGAAAACCCAGCAGCGCATGCAGCATATGCTGACAAAAGGAAAGCCATTACGCAACTGATCAGCTGAGCGCCTGATGAGTTCTGCACATTCAGAATTGAAGAAGGAAGGAGCGATCCTCCTTCTTCAAAAGGAGGGGAATTTCTTGAAAGAAGCTGTAATCGTTTCAGGTGCCAGGACACCTGTAGGAAAAGCAAAAAAAGGAACACTTGCTCACGTCAGACCAGACGACCTTGGAGCTTTGACCATTAAAGAAACGCTCAAACGGGCGAATGATTTCGATCCATCCCGCATTGATGATGTGATTATCGGTTGTGCCATGCCGGAAGCGGAACAAGGCATGAACATGGCGAGAAATATCTCAGCAATTGCAGGGTTGCCTGAACAGGTTCCGGCAATCACGATCAACCGCTATTGTTCATCCGGCTTACAGAGCATTGCCTATGCCGCTGAACGGATCATGCTGGGAAAAGCCTCAGCGATCATCGCCGGGGGCGCCGAATCCATGACAATGATCCCGATGGGTGGACATGTGATCGCACCGAATCCGACGCTGGTGGAAAATGCACCGGAATATTACATGGGCATGGGCAACACGGCCGAAGAAGTGGCAACACGGTACGGTGTAACCCGTGAAGATCAGGACGCCTTTGCGGTAGAGAGCCATAAAAGAGCCAGCAGAGCGGTTAAAGAAGGCAAGTTCAAAGATGAGATCGTACCCGTTCCGGTGACGCATCGATCTGTCGACGCGAACCATAAGCTGGTGGAAAAAGAAGTGATGTTTGATACGGATGAAGGCTTCCGTGAAGATACAAGCGTAGAGGCTTTAGCAAAATTGAAGCCGGCGTTTAATCAGGCAGGCGGCACCGTAACCGCTGGTAATGCATCACAGATGAGTGATGGGGCGGCATCTGTTCTGGTGATGGACCGGGAAGAGGCTGAAAAAGAAGGGCTGACCCCAATGGCGAAATTTCTCTCTTATGAAGTAGCGGGCGTTGCGCCCGATGTCATGGGAATCGGGCCGGTTGAAGCCATCCCGAAGGCGGTGAAGGCCGCCGGATTGTCCATGGATGATATCGGACTTTACGAGCTCAACGAAGCTTTTGCTTCCCAGTCTCTTCAGGTCATACGCGAACTGAAGCTGGATCCGGAAAAAGTCAATGTCAACGGTGGGGCGATTGCGATGGGCCATCCCCTTGGCTGTACAGGAACAAAGCTGACCCTCACGCTCCTTCATGAAATGAAGCGGCGCGGAGAAAAATACGGCGTGGTCACCATGTGTATCGGCGGCGGTATGGGCGCAGCAGGCGTATTTGAATTACTGTAACACCAACAAAAAGGAGGAATGGCAACATGGCAACGGATAAATTGGTTAAAGGCAGCATGTTTTTACTGGAGGAAACAGCACATGAAGATGTGTTTACTCCTGAGGATTTCTCAGACGAGCACAAGATGATGGCGAAGATGACGCAGGACTTTGTTGTTGAAAAGGTAAAACCGGAGCTGGAATTCATTGAGCAGCATGAATTCGACCGTTCAGTTCGATTGATGAAAGAGGCCGGTGAGTTGGGTCTTCTCGGTGTTGATATTCCGGAAGAATACGGTGGACTCGAACTTGATAAAATCAGTTCCACCATCATTACGGAAAAATTCGGTCTGGCCGGGTCTTTCTCGTTGACACACGGCGCACACGTGGGGATCGGATCCCTTCCAATCGTTTATTTCGGTACAGAAGAACAGAAGAAACAGTATTTGCCGGATCTTGCTACCGGTGAGCGGCTTGCCGCTTATGCATTGACGGAGCCGACGTCAGGCTCAGATGCCCTTTCAGCGAAAGCGACAGCAAAGCTGAACGAAGAGGGGACGCACTATATCCTCAATGGTGAAAAGCAGTGGATCACCAACGCCGGATTTGCCGATGTGTTTGTTGTTTATGCGAAAATCGATGGAGAACACTTCTCCACGTTCATCGTGGAAAAAGACCATGAAGGCGTGTCTGTCGGACCTGAAGAAAAGAAAATGGGTATAAAAGGATCTTCCACACGGACACTGATCCTTGAAGACGCAAAAGTACCGAAAGAAAATCTGCTCGGCGAAGCAGGCAAGGGTCACGTGATTGCCTTTAATATCTTAAACCTGGGCCGCTTCAAGCTGGGTGTTGGTTGTGTCGGTGGTGCAAAACGCGCGATTGAACTCTCAGCTGCCTATGCCAATGAGCGAAAACAGTTTAAGATGCCGATCTCGAAGTTTACGCTGATTCAGAAAAAACTTGCGGAGATGGCTGCGAAAACCTATGCGTTGGAGAGTACGATTTACCGTACTGCCGGGCTGATTGATAAAGGGTTTGATCAGCTGGATGAAGAGCAAAAGAAAGACGGCAAGCAGGTGGGTAAAGCCATCGCAGAATACGCAGTGGAATGTTCCCTGAATAAATTCTACGGCTCCGAAGCACTGGATGAAATCGTTGACGAAGGCGTTCAGATTCACGGCGGTTATGGATTCATGATGGAGTATGAAATCGAAAATATGTACCGCAATTCCCGCATCAACCGCATCTTTGAAGGAACAAACGAAGTCAACCGCATGCTTGTACCAGGTACTCTTCTGAAGATGGCGATGAAAGGTGAATTGCCGCTTTTGGAGAAAGCAACCGGACTTCAGGAAGAACTGATGATGATGATGCCGGAAGAAGTAGGCGACGAGCCGTTGGAGCAAGAGCGTTATTTGCTTCAAAACGCCAAGAAGATCTTCCTTATGATTGCCGGTACTGCCGCACAAAAATATGGTGAGAAGCTTCAAAAAGAGCAGGAACTCCTTGCCAACGTGGCAGATATCGTCAGTGAAATCTACAACATCGAATCCATGATTCTCCGAACAGAGAAAGCGATGGCAAAAGATGGCGCTGATAAAACTAAGCAAAAGCTTCTGATGACAGAAGTCTATTCACAGGAAGCGTTTAACAAGATTGAAGCATTTGCCAAAGAATCACTGGTGGCCATGGAAGATGGCGACAGCCTGAGAACCATGCTGTCCATCCTGAAGAAACTGACGCGTCATACACCGATCAATCTCATTGCGAAGAAACGTGAAGTGGCTGTGAAGGTGATTGAGGAAGAGCGTTACGTACTGTAAGTCCAAATTGATGTTATCAAATTTGGGGCACTTCCCCTGCTCCAAAAAAAATAGTCTTTCTTTCCTTAAGGAAAGGCATACTTCTCTCTCACTGAGGGGCTCTGGCCATGTTGCCAGAGCCCCTCAGGTCATTATGCAACATACTGGCATTGTGATCCGATTTTAGATACGATGAATGTATAACCGATATTGAGGAGGAATCACGATGTCAATGACACTGTATCACTATCCCCAGTGAGGGAAGTGCAGACAAGCCAAGGCTTGGCTTGACGAAAAAGGAGTGGCCTATGAAGCCGTTCATATTGTAAATGAACCGCCTTCTGAAAAGACGTTGAAAGACTTGCATGAAAAAAGCAATCTGCCCCTGAAAAAGTTTTTTAATACGAGCGGTAAAAAATATCGTGAACTTGGATTGAAAGATAAACTGGCCGGTGCAACCGATGATGATCTGATCTCCTGGCTTGCATCTGACGGCATGCTGATTAAGCGGCCGCTTTTGACAGACGGCAAACAGGTAACGGTTGGATTTAAAGAGGACATGTACGAAGAAGCTTGGGGATGATGGGGATTCTTTTTCCCGTTCCCCGGGATTTTATAGTAAAATAAAGAGGAACGATTACATACAAGTGGAGGGGATCCTATGAGCTTACCGAAAAATTTAAAGTATTCTGCCGAACATGAATGGGTAAAGGAGGAAGATGGCAAACTGCGTATTGGCATAACCGAACATGCCCAGTCAGAGCTTGGAGATATTGTCTTTGTTGAACTGCCTGAGGTCGGGGACGACATTGAAGCAGAAGAACCATTTGGCAGCGTAGAGTCAGTGAAGACGGTATCTGAACTGTACGCACCGGTCACCGGAAAAGTGGTTGAGGTCAATGAAGAACTCGAAGATTCACCTGAATTCGTGAATGAATCGCCATATGAGAAAGCCTGGATGATTGTTGTAGAACCGACAGATGACGGCGAACTGAGTCAACTGATGGATGCAGACGAATACCAGAAAATGCTCGACGAAGCCTGATTGTGAAAGAACAGGTTGATTCAAAACCGGGTGCTCTACCCCAGAGCACCCGGTTTTGTGTCTGTGGTGGGAATGCAGCTGATGAACGACGGCAGTCGGAAAAAGAACTTGTTGAATAACCGGATTATCTCCTGTAATCCCTTTTCTTTTCAGCGGAACTCCGCTATATTTAGAGAAGCGAAATAAATGTTCAGGAGAGAATGTTATGTTCACACGTTTTACAAATGATTGGAAGCATCAGTTTAAACAGTATAATCGTAATGTGAGATTGTTTTTACTGAGTTCCGTCCTGGTCCATATCGGGATGGGTATTTTTATGATCATCTACAATTATTACATAAGAGAATTGGGTTATGACGACCAGATGAACGGATCGGTCATCGCGATGCAATCCGCCGCTACGGCGCTTTTATTACTGCCTGCAGGGATTTTATCTGACCGGACCGGGCGAAAAAAAATCATCCTGATCGGGGTGCTTTTTGCAGCTGTCAGTCTGTTTCTAAGGGCAAATGGTTCAGGAGAGTGGCTGTTATTATCCGGTGCATTCATGACCGGCGTATTTATGGCAATGATTCAGGTTTCAGCGATCCCGTTACTTGCTGAGAATTCCACTGAGCGGCAAAGGGTTCATTTGTTCAGCTTTAACTTTGCGGTCATCATGATGGCTAATGTCATCGGAAATACAATGGGTGGTGCGTTCAGCGACTTGTTTGAAATGCTGTTCGGGTTATCATCACTCTGGAGTATCCGTGTCACCTTACTGATAGGCGCCATGTTTTTTCTGAGCGCATTAATCCCTGTCATGAAAATTCATGAGGCGGAAAAAGTGGAGTCAAAACAGGTTCAGGACCGTTCGTTCAAGCGGCTATTCAGGACGCACCGGGAAGGCTTGAAAATCATCTTACTGTTTGCCGGTGCGCAAATCATCATCGGCTTCGGTTCGGGGCTTGTCATTCCCTATCTGAATCTCTATTTCGTTGACCGCTTTGAAACGAGCCATACGATGGTTGGACTCATCTTGTCTTCCGGTCAGGCAATGACAGCCGTCGCTTTGATGATTGGTCCGCTTGTGGTCAGGCGGATCGGTGAAATCAAAGCGGTCGTTTTCTTTCAACTTGCCTCCATTCCCTTTCTTCTCCTTACAGCGTATACGGAAATTCTGTGGCTGGCCGTATTCGGTTTTCTGTTCCGTCAGGCACTCATGAATGCGGGGAATCCGATACAGATGTCCCTGATGATGCGCAGTGTGGACGACAAGATTAAGGGGCTTGCAAATTCCGTTGGTCAGGCGGTTTTTCAACTCGGCTGGGCGGTCATGGGCCCTGTTTCGACAACGATCGTCGTCGTTTACGGCTCCTATACCGGCTACGCCATTGTCTTTTCCATCACAGCAGTCTTGTACATTGTGGGGACGATTTACTTCTTTGTGGTATTCAGACACCGGATCAAACCGATGTCTGAATAATCAGATATTATTTTACTGAAAAAACTTTTTGTAACCAGGTCAATTCTCTTTGACACCTCATTTCGAACATGCTAAGATTCTTATCAAGACTTAAAACTGTATGATCAACTTCTTATCCAGAGCGGCGGAGGGACTGGCCCTATGAAGCCCGGCAACCACCATGCAAGTGGAAGGTGCCAAATCCATCAGCGTATGCACGTATGCGCTGAAAGATAAGAGGAAGGTATGTTTTTTTGCGCATACACCTTTCTGCTTATCTGTAAGATAGCTGAAGGGTGTTTTTCTATTTCAGAAACATTTGCTATTGCGGTAAATGCCAGAGTCAGGCTGGTTGGTTTGACAGCTGAGAAGAGGCATTCATTAACCTGACTAAACAGATAGATTTAAGCGGTATAAGGGGTAAGGAAAGGGTGAACAATGATGATTGAATTGCGTCAGCTGACGAAACATTTCCAAACGGCAAATGGCACAATTAAAGCCGTTGATGATATCAACCTGACGATCGAAAAAGGACAAATTTACGGCATTATCGGCTACAGCGGAGCGGGAAAAAGTACGTTGATCAGGCTCTTGAATCAGCTGGAAACACCGACGTCAGGCGAAGTGGTCATTGACGGGAAAGTGATTAACCAGCTTGGCAAACAGGACCTAAGAGAAGCACGACAGGAAATGGGTATGATTTTTCAGCACTTCAATATCCTCTGGTCCCGAACGGTTGCCGATAATATCGCTTTCCCATTAGAGATCAATGGTACACCGAAGGAAGAACAGAGCAGGCGGGTTAAGGAATTAGTTGAGCTGGTCGGCTTGAGTGGTCGGGAGGACGCCTATCCGTCCCAGTTGAGCGGCGGTCAAAAACAGCGCGTCGGTATAGCCCGGTCACTTGCCAACAATCCGAAGGTGCTTTTATGTGATGAGGCAACGTCAGCACTGGATCCGAAAACGACGGATTCCATTCTCGACTTACTGGTGGATATCAATCAAAAACTTGGCCTGACGATTGTGCTGATCACACACGAAATGCATGTGATCCGAAAAATCTGTCACCGTGTGGCAGTGATGGAAGAGGGGCGTTTTGTCGAGGAAGGTCCGGTGCTCGATGTTTTCCGCAGGCCCAAAGAAGCGATGACCAAGGAATTTGTTAAACAAATCCTCGAACCGGAAGATACAGAAGAAGCGGTGGAACATTTGTTTTCAGAAACGAATCTGAAGAAGGTTTATCAGCTGACCTTCACCGGAAATGATGCGAAGAAGCCATTGATCACGTCGGTTGTCAGAGAGTTTGATGTCGCCGTCAACATCCTTCAGGGAAAATTGACACAGACGCAAAATGGCACATACGGTACGTTGTTTATACATCTCGATGCAACGGATGAAGTGACGGAGGACGTACTATCCTTTATAAAAGCCCGTGATGTGCTCGTGGAGGTGGTTGAACATGACTGATCTGATTCTGGGAGGTTTGTTATTTCCGAATGTCAATTGGGATCGCATGCTCGAAGCAACCTATGAAACGATGTACATGTCGATCGTCGCACTCGCATTTACATTCGTATTCGGTGTATTCCTTGGCCTGTTGCTGTTTCTCACGGCCAGGGAGCAGCTATGGCAGAACAAGGTGATTCATGCGATCACTGCAGCCTACGTGAACATTTTCAGATCCATCCCTTTCATTATACTTCTGGTGCTGTTGATTCCGTTCACACGGTTGATACTCGGAACGTTTCTCGGGCCATCGGCTGCGCTTCCCGCACTGATCATCGGTGCTGCGCCATTTTATGCGCGGCTTGTGGAAATCGCCTTACGAGAGATTGATAAAGGGGTGATTGAAGCTTCGAAATCGATGGGGGCCACGCACCGGCAGATCATCTTCAAAGTGCTGCTGCCGGAATCGATGCCTGCACTTGTATCGGGAATTACGGTGACGGCGATTGCTTTAGTCAGTTATACGGCAATGGCAGGCGTTATCGGCGCTGGAGGACTTGGGAATCTGGCCTACCTGGAAGGATTCCAACGCGGTAATCCGGATGTCACCTTACTGGCGACTATCATTGTGCTTGTTATTGTATTCGCCCTTCAATTTCTTGGCGATATAATTACAAATAAATTAGACAAACGATAAGAGGAGAAAGGGGTTAGTAAACATGAAAAAAGCAATACAAGGTACGATCGTTGGAGGATTATCACTGGGAATGCTTGCTGCTTGCGGCGGCGATGAGGAAACGCTCGTGATCGGGGCATCGAATGTGCCACACGCAGAAATTCTCGAGTTTGCAGAACCTCTTTTGGAAGAGGAAGGAATCAGCATTGATATCCAAACCTATCAGGACTATGTGATTCCAAATGAAGCATTGGATGAAGAGGAACTCGATGCGAATTATTTTCAGCATGTGCCATATCTGGAGTCGCAGATTGAAGACCACGGCTATGACTTTGTCAACGCAGGTGGCATCCACATCGAACCGATCGGTGTCTATTCACAGGATTATACAAGCCTCGATGACTTGCCGGAAGGGGCGACCTTCATCATTTCCAACTCTGTAGCCGACCACGGGCGGGTCCTGATGATGCTCGAGGGCGAAGGACTGATTACATTGGCAGAGGGTGCCGGAATCAATGCAACGATCGATGACATTGAAGACAATCCGAACGATTTTGAGTTCAATGCGGATGTTGATGCAGGACTCCTTGCTTCTGCATACGAAAACAACGAGGGTGATGCGGTATTGATCAACTCCAACTATGCGTTGGATGCTGGACTGAATCCGTTGGAAGATAGTATTGCTCTTGAAGATGCCAGTGAGGACAACCCCTATGTCAACGTGATTGCAGTGAATGCCGGAGACGAGGATGATGAGCGCATTCAAACGCTGGTGGATATTCTTCGCTCTGAAGAAGTTCAGGAATTTATCATTGATGAATATGACAACGCCGTTGTTCCTGTAACCGAATAATTGTTGATGAAGTGATCCGGATCTGGCTTAAATGTCGAACCGGATCACTTTTTTGACAGATTGAAACGAGCATGCGTCCGTATTTGGGCGGAATCGGTTGAATGATTTGCAGAAACTATTGTCAGACAATTCAATGGGGTGTGAGAAGCGCTGACAGGTGAAGGTAACCTCTCGTGCCTGTTGGGAGATCTGCTCACACATGCTACAATTACTTCTGTAAGAAATCCTCACAGCAAGCGGGGATAAAATCTTGAAAGGAAAGTGATTCATTATCCAGTCAATTGAAACGAAACACACAGGTTGTATGGAACAAGCCATGCACCAGAGCCATGGAATTGGGTACGCAGAGTACAACCAGAAACTTGAGGAACGCATTCGTGTGGAACAAGAACGCGACAAAGAGTACGTGAAGAGTAACAATATGGTTGACGAACTACAGCGCCAAGTTCATGGTGGGTAATGATAACTGACCGTATCTGAACGGAAATGAAGAAAGGACCGGCAACTGACCTGTTGCCGGTCCTTTTGTGTCCGAATCGAGTTATTCGCCACTCAGAAAACAATGGCAAAACAGGTATAATATCTAAATTGTTAGAAAAAAGTCTAAATGATGAAGGAATCGTTGAATTTCTGTGGTATGCTGATGAGACTAAAAGACTACATTGGATGGTGAGAAGTGAAGATGCCTACTATCATACGGGGAAGCGGTTATATTTTGGTGATTTTTACAGTGATGGTCATCCTTCTTGTCAATCTGTTCAGTGAAAATTCCTTGGAACTTGATCTGTCACATGCAACGCCACTCGATGAAGGCTGGTATGTGGAAAGAGCGGATGGACTGGATGCTGTGACGGATATACCGGGACAAGTGGAAATCAGTTCTGGAGAACCAATGAGCCTCAGAAAAACTCTTCCTCGAGCATTCGATCAACATCAATCCATCCTGTTTCGGTCGTCCCTGCAATACGTCGATGTGTATCTTGACGGAGAGTTGATTCATCAATCTTTGGATTCAACCTGGCGCGGATTGCACTTACCTTTAGCAAGTCACTGGCTGATTGTTGAGATACCGGAAGGCTCTGCCGGTGCAGATCTCCATGTTGACTTTACGTCTCCTTTTTCAGCGATGAGTGGACAGGTGAATGCGGTACATTACGGATCACCCGGGGATATACATGTCCACCTGCTCTCGGAATTCGGGTATGATTTTTTATATTCGCTGGTGGTGATTGGTGTGGGACTGATCATGCTGCTGTCGTATCTGATTTTCAAGACGATCAAACCGTTTGAAATGCTTTATCTCGGCCTTTTCATTACCGGTATGGGCATTTGGTTTTTGGCAGAATCACGAATGATTCAATATGTGACAGGTGATCAGTTTATCATTGGGAGTTTGGCGTATCTTTCCATTGCACTGGTGCCTATTCCTATCTTAATTTATTTAAGGGATGTGATCTTTACTGGAAAAAGCCGACTCATCTCATTTTTCGTTTATGTTGTATTCGTGTGGTTTGTCCTCATTGGATTCCTCCAGCTTTCAGGGATCGCAGGCTTCTTTCAGACAGCGCCGTATACTCTGATGGGTTCATTGATAATTTGTACAGTGATGATCGGCTTGATGATTCACGAATACTATTTATACAAAAATGCAGATGCGGCAAAGTTCCTTTTTGCATTATCGATTTTAATCGCTTTTGCTTTTCTTGAAGGTTTTATTTTTTTCTTCAGCAGTCCGGTGTTTATCTCAAATGTTATGAAAATCGGATTCTTTCTATTTATCTTTATTTTGGGGATGAATACGGTTCAAAGCTTTATGAAACGATTGAAAAAGCTTCAGGAGTCGGAAATATTTGAGGAACTTGCCTTTACAGATCAACTGACGGGTGGTTATAACCGGATGGCCTTTGAAAGGGATGTCGATGACCTCTTTGCAGAAGCAGACGATCCAAGCAAATACCGGTTGGTCTACATTGATATTAATGAAATGAAGTCCATTAATGATGTATTTGGACACAGGAGTGGGGATGAAGCCATTAAGACGGTCTACGGCATCATGGTCTCTGTATTCGAAGAATTGGGGCGATGTTACCGGATTGGAGGCGATGAATTTGCCTGCATCGTTGAAGTTCCGGATGAAGAAGACTATAAAAAACTTCAACAGGAGATCATCTCGGCAGTGACTGAAGAAGACAAAGCCGTTTCTTATCAACTGAGTATCGCCCTGGGGAGCGCTGTTTATAACCCGGAAACTTCAGGAGCGATTGCTGATTGGATGCACAGAGCAGATAAAGCGATGTACAGTCACAAAATCAAGTCGAAATTGGGATGACCTTCAGTTCAACACGGCGAAACCGCTCGTTCGATTGTCAGCGATGATGATCGAACGAGCGGTTATGTTTTGAGGATGGAATGCTGAAGTGGTGTAACAGATGGTGATTTACGCTGGAACGAAAAGTCTGGTCCTCGATAGTATTGCTGATGAAATCGTTCAGCGGCAATTCAGTGCAGTAATCATGTTTAACCAGCGTCAGCAGTTCTGTTTGCGTCATGGCAGGGAACTGCCGTTTAGCAGCCTCCACTTCAGCCAAAGCAACGATGCCCTTGTTTAAGGCCAGCGGCCCTCTTTGTGACAGGTAGGTATGCAATCCCGTTACAGCGAATCCTTCATATTCGAGTTGTACATCGTTCTCATCAAATGCGAGATAATCATACATGTAACCGACGCCTTCAGAGCGGTGCATAATGGCCAGCTGTTCCTGATCTAAATAGGTGACATAGGCGTTGGCAATCACACCAGGTGACGGAGTGATCGTCGCAGGGATTGATCCGTAGGGTGCGACGACCGGGCTGTAAACGACATCATAGTTTAACAAGTATCCTTTGAGAACAGGTATGAAGCCTCCTGCGGACGCCAGGTGCTCGTGAAATTTCCGTTTCAGTTGAATGGGTGCAGAATTCGAACCGTAGGCAAGGACCGGGGTGCGGTGTTTGATTAATTCGGTTGGATCATGGTTCTCGTGGATTGGCTCGGGGCCTTTCGCTGTGAAGATATACGAGGCGGAAGGGGATTCGAATGGATAACTTTTAGCGAACAGCAGTTGTTTTTCATCGACAGACATCATCAATCACTCCAGACATGGATCTGCTAATTAAGATTCGTTCTCAATTAGCTGTTCGATTTATTCAATGAATGAGAATGGGATTTTATTTTTCCGTGGAGAGACTGATGAAAAACACGTAAAATTGAGGTGCCTAAAACACAAAATCCCTTCTCGCGGCACTTTAGGTACTGGCCAAACAGATTGAAAATAAAGGTTTTCACTATTTTAGTAGTGAAAACCAGAAAGAATTTTAAAAAAATCATCGCTTTTCCTTGAAGTACAAAAGAGGATGATATAAGATTGTAATGAGAATAGAGTGAGAATGAGCAAAAAGCTCACTTCTCATATTGTATCATGTTTTTGATTGAACTCTCAAAATAAATGGAGGTAGTTATTCATGACCAAGCCAAGCTTAAGTGTAAAGGATCTTCATGTAAATATTGAAGACAAAGAAATTCTGAAAGGTCTTAACATCGATGTAAAAGGTGGAGAAATCCATGCCATCATGGGACCAAACGGTACAGGTAAATCAACGCTGGCGTCTTCGTTAATGGGTCACCCGAATTATAACGTGACAAAAGGCGAAGCATCGATCGATGGGAAAGACCTGTTCGATATGGAAGTAGATGAACGTGCACAGGCAGGACTCTATCTGGCGATGCAGTATCCGAGTGAGATTTCCGGTGTGACAAACGCTGACTTTATCCGCTCCGCGATGAACTCAAGACGCGAAGAGGGCGATGAAATCTCTCTCATGAAATTCATCCGTAAAATGGATACAGAAATGGGCAAACTCGAAATTGATCAGTCTTTCCAACACCGTTACCTGAACGAAGGGTTCTCCGGTGGTGAGAAAAAGCGTAACGAAATTCTTCAGCTGCTCATGCTCGAGCCGCGTATCGCCATTCTTGATGAAATTGATTCCGGACTGGACATCGATGCCCTGCAGGTCGTTGCGAAAGGTGTTAACAGCCTCAGAAGCGAAAACTTCGGTTGTCTCATCATCACGCACTATCAGCGGTTGCTCGACTTTGTTGAACCGGACTTTGTTCACGTGATGATGCAGGGCAAGATCGTCAAATCAGGCGGACCGGAATTGGCGAAGAAACTCGAAGAAAAAGGTTACGAGTGGATTAAAGAAGAACTCGGAATCGAAGATGAGCGAGTAGGCCAGGAATAATCCAACGGACAATGAGGAGGAATATTGATGACAGCGGAAGTATCTTTACCAATTACTAAAGAAGACTTAACACGCTTCTCAACTGACCGTCAGGAGCCGAAATGGTTTACGGATCTTCGTCTGAGTGCATTTGAGAAAGCGATGGAACTTGAATTACCAAAACCGGATAAGACCAATATAACAAAGTGGAACTTCACCAGTTTCTCAACCGATTCGGGTGTAGATGCTGAAAATGCATACGGATCACTTTCCGAAGCGGAGCAGACACTCTCAGGTGAAGAGGCTTCAATCGGTAATCTGGCAGTGCAAAAAAACGGGGTTACCCGCTATCTTTCCCTGACAGATGATTTGAAAGCCAAAGGTGTTATTTTCACCGACATTCAAACCGCATTGAAAGAGCACAGTGATCTTGTAGAGAAATACTTTATGCAAGACGCTGTCAACGTCAACGAGAACCGGATGACCGCTCTTCACGCAGCAGCAATCAACGGTGGTGTCTTCATTTATATTCCTGAAGGTGTTGAAGTCACTGAACCGCTTCAGTCCATTTTCACACACGCCGGAGAATACGGTCTTTTCAATCACGTATTGGTTGTTGCGGAAGCAAACAGCAAAATGACGTATGTGGAGAATTACCTGTCAGAAGGCTCCAAAGAGAATGCTTTTGTGAATATCATCGCAGAAGTCTATGTGGCAGATGGTGCAGAAATCCGTTTCGGTGCCGTGGATAACCTCAGCGAAAACGTAACGACATATGTGAATCGCCGAGGCCAAGTCAGTGGACGGGACGCTGAACTATACTGGGCACTGGGTCAAATGAATGACGGCAATACGGTTTCAGAGAATACCACTTACCTCGTGGGTCAAGGTGCTAGAGGCGACGCGAAAACCGTTGTCATTGGACGTGGCTCGCAAGTACAGAACTTCACGACCAACCTGGTTCATTTCGGAAAGAATACCGATGGTCACATTCTGAAACACGGTGTCATGAAAGATTCGGCAACCTCCATCTTTAATGGTGTATCCAAGATTGAACACGGCGCGACGAAAGCGAACAGTGAGCAGACTGAGCGTGTTCTGATGCTCAGCCGGAAGGCTCGCGGTGACGCGAATCCGATCTTGTTGATTGATGAAGATGATGTGACCGCCGGGCACGCAGCTTCCGTCGGTAAAATTGACCCGGTTCAGATGTTTTATCTGATGAGCCGAGGTTTGAAAAAAATCGAGGCTGAGCGCCTGATTATTCACGGGTTCTTGAATCCGGTTGTCAGTGCGTTGCCGATCGACAGCGTAAAGGAGCAACTGTTTGACGTGATCGAAAGGAAAGTGTACTAAATGAATGTCTTCGACGTTCGTAAACAATTTCCCATTCTGAATCAGGAGGTAAACGGCCATCCGCTTGTTTACCTCGACAGCGCAGCCACTTCTCAGAAACCACTGAGTGTGATTGAAGCGCTGGATGATTATTATAAGCGCTATAATTCCAATGTGCACCGGGGTGTTCATACACTCGGTTCACTAGCTACAGACGGGTACGAAGGTGCCCGGGAGAAAGTCCAGAAATTCATCAATGCAAAACGTGTTGAAGAAATCATTTTCACCCGCGGAACAACCACGGCGATTAATACTGTTGCGAGAAGCTATGGCGATGCCAATGTCTCAGAAGGGGATGAGATCGTCATCACTCCGATGGAGCATCACAGTAATATCATCCCCTGGCAACAGCTCGCCAAGCGGACAGGTGCGACGTTGAAGTATATGCCCCTTCAGCCTGATGGAACCATCAGCCTTGAAGATGCAGAAGCAACGATTACTGATCGTACGAAAATCGTTGCTGTCATGCAGGTTTCTAATGTACTCGGCACAATTAACCCGATTAAAGAAATTGGAGCGATTGCGCATCGGCATGATGCGGTCATCCTTGTGGACGGCGCGCAATCGGCTCCGCACATGAAAGTGGACGTTCAGGATTTAAACGCGGATTTCTTCGCCTTTTCGGCTCATAAATTGTGTGGACCGACTGGCGTAGGCGCCTTATACGGCAAACGAAAACTCCTTCGTAAAATGGAGCCGGTGGAATTCGGCGGTGAAATGATCGATTTTGTTGATCTGCAAGATTCAACCTGGAAAGATCTTCCTTGGAAATTCGAAGGTGGGACTCCGATTATTGCAGGTGCCATCGGATTTGGTGCAGCGATAGATTTTGTCAATGAGATTGGTCTGGATGAAATCGAAGCGCATGAAAAGAAGCTTGTCTCCTATGCAAAAGAACGACTGGATGCCATGAACGACGTGACCGTATATGGACCTGAGGAGCGTGCAGGGGTATTAACATTCAACTGCGATGATGTCCATCCTCACGACGTTGCGACGGTGCTCGATTCGGAAGGTGTGGCAGTCCGTGCCGGTCATCACTGTGCACAGCCTCTGATGAAATGGCTTGATGTAACAGCGACTGCAAGAGCGAGCTTTTATCTGTATAATACAGAGGAAGAAGTCGACGCGTTTGCAGAAGCGTTAATAAAAGCAAAGGAGTATTTCGGAGATGTCTTTAGATAATAAGCTCGACACACTTTATCGTCAAGTTATCATGGATCATTATAAAAATCCCCGTAACCGTGGGGAAATTGAAGGCGATGCCTTGAAAGTCAACATGAATAACCCGACCTGCGGTGATCGCATCCAGTTGCAGATGCAGGTCAAGGATGAACACGTTACCGAGGCGAAATTTATCGGTGAAGGTTGTTCCATCAGTCTTTCATCCGCGTCGATGATGACGCAGGCAGTCAAAGGATTGCATGTGGATCAGGCACTTCAGCTGTCGAAACTTTTTTCCAGTATGATGCTTGGAGAAGAATACGATGAAGATGCTTTTGATCTCGGCGATATCGAAGCGTTACAAGGGGTATCCAAATTCCCTGCCCGAATTAAGTGCGCCACACTCGCCTGGAAAGCGATGGAGCAGGGACTGGATGGACCGGAACAAGACGACGATGATGACGATGATGAGTAAATGACTTTGTTTTCACTATCTATATAGTGTAAAATAGGTGTTAACCGGGTATCCGGTGTAGTAAGGCCATGCAGTCACTGTCGTGTTTATTCACGTTCGATAACGGGGCGAATGAATCGCCCGATACTACAAGGAGGGATTCACAATGGCAAAGAAAATGCCTGAGATCAGTGAATATCAATACGGTTTTCATGATAAAGACGTATCGATTTTTCGCTCAAAGAAAGGCTTGACCAAAGAGATCGTTGAAGAGATCTCCCGAATGAAAGACGAACCGCAATGGATGCTGGATTTCCGTCTTAAGTCATTGGAAACTTTCTATAAGAAACCGATGCCTCAGTGGGGCGGTAACCTGAATGAACTTGATTTTGATGAAATATTCTATTACGTGAAGCCTTCAGAAAAATCTGAACGTTCATGGGATGAAGTTCCTGAAGAAATCAAGAACACATTTGATAAACTGGGTATTCCGGAAGCGGAACAGAAGTACCTTGCCGGTGTATCTGCCCAGTACGAATCAGAGGTCGTTTATCACAACATGCAAGAAGACCTCGAGGATCTGGGTGTTATCTTTAAGGATACGGATACGGCAGTCAAAGAAAATGAAGACATTTTCCGTAAATATTTCGGTACGGTCATTCCACCGTCAGATAATAAATTCGCAGCGCTGAACTCAGCTGTCTGGAGTGGTGGCTCATTCATTTATGTACCAAAAGGTGTGAAGACGGATACGCCGCTTCAGGCTTATTTCAGAATTAACTCTGAGAATATGGGTCAGTTCGAGCGTACGCTCATCATTGCGGACGAAGACAGTTCAGTTCACTACGTTGAAGGTTGTACCGCTCCTGTCTACACGACAAATTCCCTGCACAGTGCTGTCGTGGAGATTGTTGTTGAGAAGAATGCTTACTGCCGCTATACAACGATTCAAAACTGGGCACCAAACGTCTTCAACCTTGTTACAAAGCGTGCTGTAGCAAATGAGAATGCCGTTATGGAGTGGGTTGATGGCAACATCGGTTCCAAGTTGACCATGAAGTATCCGGCTGTTGTCATGAAAGGCCGCGGAGCTCGTGGTAACGTGCTTTCCATCGCGATTGCCGGAAAAGGCCAGCATCAGG
This sequence comes from Salisediminibacterium beveridgei, assembly GCF_001721685.1. Taxonomy (GTDB): domain Bacteria; phylum Bacillota; class Bacilli; order Bacillales; family Salisediminibacteriaceae; genus Salisediminibacterium; species Salisediminibacterium beveridgei. Next base: position 709,123 of record NZ_CP012502.1, read on the forward strand.
ATGCCGGTGCAAAAATGCACCACCTGGCTCCAAATTGCTCATCATCCATCGTGTCCAAATCCATTTCCAAGCAAGGTGGTAAGGTCACCTACCGCGGTATTGTCAACTTCGGTCGTAAATCTGAAGGCTCCATGTCCAATATCGAATGTGACACGTTGATTATGGATAATGAGTCCACATCAGATACGATTCCGTACAATGAAATCCTGAACAATGATATTACCCTTCAGCACGAAGCCACGGTTTCGAAAGTGTCTGAAGAGCAGCTCTTCTATCTGATGAGCCGGGGTATCTCTGAACAGGAAGCAACAGAAATGATCGTCATGGGCTTCATTGAGCCGTTCACAAAAGAACTGCCAATGGAATACGCCGTAGAGATGAACCGCTTGATCTCCTTCGAAATGGAAGGCAGCATCGGTTAATCAAAAAAACCATTCGTCCCCGCATGCCCATTGGTATGGCGGGGATTTTCTTTTGCATCATGCTACAATAAGAGTGAAATGTGACGGTGAGACAGGGTGAGGTGAAGGTATTGTGAAGAAAGAACAGCTCTTGATCGGCTGCACAGGCTGGGGTGATCATGACACGTTGTATGAAACGCCAGGGAGTGCCGGCAGGAAACTGCAGACCTATGCATCCCATTTTCCCATAGTGGAGCTCGATGCAACGTTTTATGCAATCCCGAATGAACAGACTGTACAAAAATGGATCGCGGAAACACCGGATATCTTTCAATTCGTTGTGAAAGCCTATCAGGGGATGACGGGTCATCAGAGGGAAGAGAACCCTTTTTCGAGTCAAAAAGCGATGTTTGATGCTTTTGATACGGCAATGGCGCCGATGCGTGATGCCGGAAAACTTGCCATGATCCTCTTTCAGTTTCCTCCGTGGTTTACCGTGACAAAAGAACGTGTCAATCTGTTGCGCGGGATTCGAGAGCGCTACAGAGACTATGATCTTGCTCTTGAATTCAGACACCAGTCCTGGTTTTCCGATGAGATGCGGGAGAAGACGCTGTCATATATGAGAGCGGATCAATGGATTCACAGCATCTGTGACGAACCGCAAGCAGGGGAAAAGTCTATCCCGTGCGTTCCTGAGCCGACATCATCTGATAAAAGTCTGGTACGCCTCCACGGCCGAAATACAGGCGGGTGGACCTATCCTTCGAAAGGAGAGGAGTGGCGGGACGTCCGTTACTTGTATGAGTATAACCGAGCAGAATTGGAAGAACTTTCACAACTCATACAGAACATTCATGAACAAGTAGGTGAAAGCTATGTGGTTTTTAATAATAATTCCGGCGGTCATGCTGCACAAAACGCCAAACAAGTTCAGGAGATTCTTGGCATCACATACACCGGTCTGTTTCCAAGGCAGATCAATTTATTTTGACCCAGCCTGCCCGTCGGATATCCTTGAACCGAACCCGTAAGAGGCGTATGATTAGAAGAAAGAGAAGCAAGGGGAGCGTCACTACATAGGTGAAGGCGGTTATGTCATATGGAATGGCTGTTATTATTGGCACTTGGTTTTATTGCAGCGATGCTGGGCAGTTTAATAGGACTGGGCGGCGGAATCATCGTTGTTCCCGGCCTGTTGATCATGCAGGATGTGACGGGCCTGATTTCCGGTATCACCCCTCAAATAGCCGTGGGAACATCGTTATTAATCATGATTTTCACCGGTCTTTCCTCCACGATTGCCTATGTGAAACAGCAAAGCGTGGACTTGAAAAGTGGGCTCGTTTTTTTTGCGGGAAGCGGCCCCGGGGCAATTTTTGGAGTCTGGTTGAATCGCGGTCTTCAAATGGAACAGTTTCTCGTTATTTTCGGTTTGTTCATGATTGTGATTTCGATTATGCTTTGGTTGAAAAAGCATGTAAAACCCTTGCCTGTTCCGGTTGGACGGACGAAGTCATGGGTCGACCACCAAGGTGTAACGTGGACCTATGGCTATCAGCCTCTGATCGGCATTCTATTAGGATTTATCGTAGGATCCATTTCCGGGCTTTTTGGTATTGGTGGCGGCTCGTTGATGGTACCGGCAATGATTTTACTCTTTGCATTCCCACCGCATCTCGCAGTGGCAACATCAATGTTCATGATCTTTTTATCAGCAATCGTCGGATCTGTATCACATCTCGTACTTGGCAATATCCACTGGCTGTATGCGCTGGCACTGATTCCTGGAGCCTGGTTCGGGGCGACAGCAGGCGCTGCTTTAAATCGCCGGGTATCAAGCAGTGGCCTGGTGTTATTACTGCGTATCTTTTTGATTATTCTTGCGTTCAGATTGCTTTGGCAAGGGCTGAGTGGCTGACAGGAGGCAAAGACCATGAAATATCCATCAACGATTACCATCTTACATACAAATGATCTGCACAGCGAATTGGATAATTGGCCGGCGGTCACAGCATTATTGAAAGAACGCAGGCGGCATGCTTTGAAAGAAGGGCATGACGTACTCTTATTTGATATTGGCGATCACAGTGACCGTGTTCATCCCATGACCGAAGCGTTACTTGGAAAAGGCAATATTGAACTGTTGAATGCGATGGCTTATGATGCCGTAGCGATCGGAAACAACGAAGGGATCACTTTTTCGAAAAATGAGCTCAATCACCTCTATGACGATGCAGCATTTCCTGTGATTTTGACAAATTTAATCGATCCGTCTACGAAACGCTCACCCGAATGGACAATCCCATCGAAAGTCATCACACTTGAAAATGGTATCAAAATCGGCGTCACATCGGCGACTGTGCCATTTAAGCAATTCTATACACCGCTGGGCTGGGAGATCAATGATCCGATCGAAGCACTGGATAAGGAAGCCTCACAACTCAAAGGGCAATGTGATTACCTGATTTGTCTGTCTCATCTCGGCTTGAACCAGGATTATAAATTGATTGATCAAGTGCCTGAATTTGATTTGATACTGGGTTCGCATACGCATCATGTTCTCGAACAGGGTGAACACTATAAGGGGACATGGATCAATCAATCCGGGCGTTCCGGACAGTATATCGGTGAAGTCACGCTGACAGCCAACGGAGAGGGAAGCTTGGAAATAAGCAATATCGGCTCGATCCCGGTGGATGTCACAAAGCGGGACAGTGAAACGGAGAATCTCTTAAGCCGATTGAATCAGCGAGCAACATGCCTCTTAAACGAACCGGTAACCATGCTCGACCAACCGTTGGAAGTTGACTGGTACCAGGATAGCACTCTGCCGAGACTGCTTGCAGATGGCTTACGAACGTGGTGCAATACGGATCTTGCCATGGTGAATGCAGGAACCCTTCTCAATGGCCTCAAGCCGGGCCTGGTGACGCGGGGGATGCTCCATGAGATCTGTCCTCACCCGATTAATCCGGTCGTCGTGACGATAACGGGAGAAGAACTGTTTTCCACCATGCAAAAAGCTGAAACTGCAGATATGATTCATTTCCGCTTGCGGGGCTTTGGGTTCCGCGGGACCGTATTAGGAAAAATGATGTATTCTTCGGCGGTCACGTTTATTCAAGAAGAAAACCCTATTGACCCGAGACATGTTATGATCAATAATGAAACGATTGATTTTAATCGTCAGTACACCGTTGCCACACTCGACATGTTTACACTCGGTAAATTGTATCCAGCTATCAGGGATGCCGGGCAAACGGACATACTGATGCCGGAATTTCTGAGAGATATTCTGAGTTGGACGCTTTCAAAAGTGAATCTGACCTTCGGGGAATCCGGTTAATCCGATCAAGAGCTGTTGTTCAGAAAGGAGCCACAGATGAGACTGAAATCCATTCACTCCCTAAAAGAAAATGATCAATTAGCAAAACCGATATACAACGATGAAGGTCTTATTCTGCTGAATGCCTCAGTGAAATTAAGCGCGTCAATGATCAACAGGCTCCATGATAAAGGCGTCTCGTTTGTGTATATTGATGATCCGGATACAGCGGACATTTTTGTCGATGATACCCTGTCCCCGGAAGTGAAGACAAAGGCCATAAAAACAATTAATAAATCGTTCAAAAAAATTGGCGAACAATTGTCGCAGGGAAAATCCATTCAAATCGATGACCTGACGGAATCTTTTTCTGATGTCGTGGAATCGATATTGAACAGTGTCCGCTCAGAAAAAGATGCAGTAACGATGCTGTCCAATGTCATGAACTATGATTCGTATGTCTACCAACATTCGCTGAGTGTCACAGTCTATGCCGTCGCACTTGGAAAAAAAGCCGGATTGAACTTTAAGCAGTTGAAGGAACTCGGACTCGGTGCCATGCTTCATGATGTCGGAAAAATGGCGATTCCCCTTGACGTATTAAACAAAAAGAGAAAATTGACGGACGAAGAATTTGATTTAATTAAAGAGCATGCTGAACAGGGTTTTGAAATGCTCAGAAAATCAAAGACCTTACCTCTGCTTGCAGCTCATTGTGCGTTTCAGCACCACGAACGACTGGATGGGTCTGGTTATCCGCGTCAAATAAAAGAGAATGAGATTCATTTATATGGCAAAATTCTCGCCATTGCCGATGTGTTTGATGCCGTCACGTCCCACCGCGTCTATCGGAGTGCCATGCTGCCTCACGAAGGATTGGCACTGATTCAGGCAGGAGCAGGAAAACTGTTCGACAGAAAACTGGTTGAATTATTTCAAAAAACAGTTGCGATTTATCCTGTCGGTATTGAAGTGGAGCTGAGTGATGGAAGAAGCGGGGTCGTGAAAAAGATTAATCAGAGTTTACCGGATCGCCCGACAGTGAAGATATTGAAGGATAAGGATGATAAAGCCCTGGATGAACCCTATGATCTGAATCTGACTGATATGCTGAACATCACGATTGTTCAGTGTGAACGGTTGATTGAATCGAAGTCTTATGAATCCTGAATCCCTCAGGAAAACGTGAGGAGAGAATGATTAATGGAAAACTATTTGACACTTTGCAGGCATGTGCTTGAACATGGAACAAAAAAAGATGACCGGACCGGCACAGGTACTATCAGTACATTTGGCTATCAGATGCGCTTTGATTTGCAGGAGGGCTTCCCTGTTTTGACGACCAAAAAAATGGCGCTGAGAGCGATCATTCACGAATTGCTCTGGTTTATTAAAGGTGAAACCAATATTCAGTATTTGAAGGACAATAAAGTCCGTATCTGGGATGAATGGGCGGATGAAAATGGCGATCTCGGTCCGGTCTATGGCAGACAATGGCGAAGCTGGCCTTCGCCTGATGGTAAAACGATTGATCAACTGCGTGACGTAATCGAAGCGATTAAAACCAACCCGGACTCAAGACGGCATGTGATTAATGCCTGGAATGTAGGAGAGCTGGATGATATGGCCCTCGCACCATGCCATTGCCTCTTTCAATTCTATGTAGCCGATGGCAAATTATCCTGTCAGCTCTATCAGCGCAGCGCCGATGTATTCCTCGGTGTCCCGTTTAATATTGCATCGTATTCGCTGTTGACGATGATGATCGCTCAGGAATGCGGGTTGGAGCCTGGAGACTTTGTCCACACATTTGGAGACGTACATATTTACAATAATCATCTGGAACAGGTGAACCTGCAATTGACCAGGGAACCGGGAACAAAACCAGAGATGAGACTGAACCCGGATATTACCCGGATTGAAGATTTCACGATCGATGATTTTGAATTGATCGGTTATGATCCTCATCCAGCGATAAAAGGGGAGGTTTCTGTATGATGCAGGCGATCGTTGCCATGGATCAGCATGATGTCATCGGTCATGATGGACAAATGCCCTGGAGTTTACCGAATGATTTAAAGCATTTTAAAGAATTAACCACAGGGCATACGGTCATTATGGGCCGTAAGACATTTGAATCCATCGGGCGCCCCTTACCGAACCGGACAAACGTGGTTGTAACAAGGAATCAGGATTTCCATCACGAGGGCATTATGATTGAGCACGATCTGGATGAGATTCCAGAAAAATACGCGCAGCAAGATGCCTTTATTATTGGAGGCGGTGAGCTCTACAAAGCACTGCTTCCCTATGTGGAACGCCTCTATGTGACGCGGGTGCATGCCACTTTTGCAGGGGATACGATGTTTCCCATGCTCGACTGGAATGAGTGGCAGCTGATTGAAGAAAAAAAAGGAATTGTCGATGAGCGCAATGAGGTTGCGCACACGTTTTTTATTTTCGAACGAAAAAATACTTGAAGCCCATATGACATTTTGGTACGATAATAACCGTTGTTTAATCGAATAATGAGTATTGCCTCATCATCACCGGTGGGGTAGAGGCGCAACAGTCATCAGTCGCATACGGGAGTGACGCTCCACAATGATCGTATGCTAAAGGGGCCGTTGCCGAAGTGGCTGACACAGACGAAAAGTCGGCTGCTGGGGTCATATCGAACAGGTATGGCACTGTCATGGTTGGTTTAACCATGGAGGACTACTCTGGAGCCGTCTGTTGTCATGAACAATGCATCTGAAACGAGCACAGTGTCCATCTGTGTTCTTTTTTGCTTTTCAGGAACTTTTTTTAAATGAATCGAAGGAGGTAGATTGTAAATGGATTTTGGCGTATTATCCTTGGTGCCGCCTGTATTGGCACTGATTATGGTGATGATCACCCGGAAGGTGCTTTTGTCATTGGGCGTGGGCATTATCGTCGGGGTATTGATGGTCAACCAGCAGGAGGAACTGTTTTTGAATGCGGCCATCACAGATATTGTATCGATTGTATCCGGGATTTTTTATGTTGATGGCGGCGTGAACACGTGGGAATTTTATATCATCTTATTTCTGTTTGCTTTAGGAATCATTGCAGCTTTCATGACCATGTCAGGGGGGAGTCAGGCATTTGGTGAATGGGCCGGCCGGCATGTGAAGAGCCGGGTAGGGGCACAAATTGCCTCCGGTCTTTTAGGAATTCTGATTTTTATCGATGATTATTTCAACAGCCTGACCGTAGGGAATGTCAGTCGGCCGATAACTGACCGTTACCGGGTATCAAGGGCCAAACTCGCGTATAATGTGGATAGTACCGCAGCTCCCATCTGTGTCATTTCACCGATATCGAGTTGGGGAGCCTATATCATTACCATCATCGGAGGCATCCTTGTCACTCATGGGGTAACGCAATATGGCGCTTTGCAGGCGTTTCTCATCATTGCTCCGATGAATTTTTACGCTGTTTTCGCTATTCTGCTGGTCTTTGCAGTCGCATGGTTCAAGCTCGACTTCGGGAGCATGCGGACGCATGAACAACGAGCGATTGACACGGGTTCGGTTCTTGATGAAACAAAGGGACCGGTCCCTGGTGAAAGTGGCGCTGTCAAAGCAATCAAAACAGGCCATGTCCGGGATCTGCTCATTCCGATCCTGACACTTGTGATCATGACGGTTGTCTTTATGGTGACAACGGGGATCCAGGGAACAGAGGGAAGCGCGAGTCTCTTGGCAACGTTTGAAAATACCGATGTCGCAGCAGCACTCTTATACGGTGGAGCGGTAAGCCTGGTTGTCACGTTTGTTCTTGCAGGCATTCAACGTTTTTCCATCAAGGAGTTTGCGATTGGCACGTGGGCCGGGATTCAATCCATGCTCCCTGCGGTGTATATCCTGCTGTTTGCCTGGACGATTATTGAAATCATTGGCGAGCTTGGAACCGGCGAATATCTGGCCGGCCTCGTGGATGGGAATATCCCGCTTGGTCTGTTGCCGGCCATTCTCTTTATCATTGGCGGCTTCATGGCGTTCAGCACAGGAACGAGCTGGGGGACTTTCGGCATTATGCTTCCGATCGCGGGTGATATCGCTGCAGCGACAGATATTTCACTCATGCTTCCTGTTATGGCAGCGGTTCTTGCAGGAGCCATTTTCGGGGATCATTGTTCACCGATTTCTGATACAACCATCTTATCTTCCACAGGAGCCGGGAGCCATCACATCGATCATGTGATGACGCAGCTGCCCTATGCACTGATTGCAGGAGGAATCAGCATCGTGACGTTTTTGATTCTCGGTTTCTCAGGGAGTCTGCTGCTCTCTCTAGTTGCCGGACTGATCCTGTTCACAGCTGTCATTTGGCTCATGAAAGAGTGGATTGTACCGCTGCAAGTGAAGGAATCGTAATATCGAACCCGTCTGTACATTGTGCAGGCGGGTTTTGACATATTACAAAGTTGTTTTCACGCATTATCGGCGAACGCTAACCGCAAGCATGGCCTCAGCCCCCTCAAACATCCTGCAGATGTTCTGAAAGGGGTCTTCGAGCTCAGGCGAATGACGCAGGTATCGCCGACCGTCGCTCGTTCAAGCGGTCAATAGCAACGGCAGGCTTTATCAGGGCCGATGTACAAAGAGACATCAGCAAATGTATTTTAGGAATATTCGGAAAAAACCTTTACTTTGAATAGTCTGATAATTATAATGAAATAACAAGTGGTTGAATATTTCTAATGCGAAGGAGGGGCGACTTTACTCATCCGCTCAACAAAGACATTATTATTTACTATGAAAGCATTCACGGAAAGGAGTAAACATGATGGCTATTGGAAGAGAACGTTGGGCAACAAAACTGGGTTTTATTCTTGCAGCAGTTGGTTCAGCAGTTGGTCTCGGGAACATCTGGCGTTTTTCGTATGTCACTGGTGAAAGCGGGGGAGCCGCATTTTTACTGATTTATGTCTTATGTATTTTCTTAATCGGGCTTCCTGTCCTGCTTGCCGAATTCTCGATTGGTCGACGGGGCAATCTGACGTCGTTGGATCTTTTTCAAACATCGCGCCGAAGAAACCATGGGTGATCGGTGGTGTGCTCGGAGTGTTGACGTCGTTTTTGATTCTTTCCTTCTACGGCGTTATCGCAGGCTGGGTTTTGTATTACTTATTCAGTTACCTGACAGGTGCTGCGGGAGCAGTTGAACAGGAAGGGTATGCTGACTTCTTTATTAACTTTATCGGTGGTGCCGGTGGTCCGGTATTCTGGCAAGTGCTCTTTATGGCCTTTGTCATCGGCATTGTTTTCTTTGGGGTGAAACGGGGAATCGAGCTTTCAAACCGGATTTTCATGCCAATGCTGGCAATCATTCTGATTATGCTTGCCGGTTACAGCTTGACTTTGGATGGTGCAGGCGAAGGTCTTGCCTTTATGTTCTCACCTGACTGGTCAGCATTTGGTAATGCTGATGTGTATGCAGCGGCTGTCGGACAGGCGTTCTTCACCCTGTCACTTGGTATGGGTGCGATGATTACGTATTCCAGTTACCTGCCGAAGGAAACGAATCTGCCAAGTGCTGCAGGGAATGTTGTCTTACTAGACACGCTGTTTGCGATTGTGGCAGGGATTATGATTTTCCCTGCGGTATTCAGCTTCGCATCAGTGGAACCGGATGCAGGGCCGGGACTCATCTTCATCGTCTTGCCGGAAGTCTTTAACATGATGGGCGGCGCTGGAACGATCTTTGCGATCTTCTTCTTCTTCCTGGTCGCGATTGCCGCATTATCATCGGCGATTTCGCTTTTGGAAGTATCGGTTTCCTATATGATGCGTAAAATGGATTGGGACCGGCGTAAGGCTACACTTGCAGCTGGTATTACGGTAACCATTTTCGGTATTCCTTCTGCATTGAGTCAGGGTGGCCCTTGGTCCGGTGCCATTGTAGGGGAATTACCATTCCTTGACCTTGTTGATACGATTACCGATCAGTACACACTGCCGCTTGGCGGTTTGATCATCGCCCTGTTTGTCGGCTGGGGTTGGAATAAGGTTGATGCTCTGCGTGAAACAGGTCTCACTGATACCGCAGTTGGGATGGTCTGGCTTTGGTTTATCCGGATCATTGCACCAGCAGGTATTCTTTGGATCCTGATTCAAAACCTCCTCAACGCTCCTGGGACATTTGGTTTTTAATTTGAAGTATAAACGAACCCTGCCATCCTTGGATTGTGATGGCAGGGTTTTTGTATTATACTGAGAAAAGGAAATCATTGAATTCAGAGTTCAGATCGAAGGTGGGAGACTGTATGATAGAAATTCAGGGGAATACATATAAGCTTGTAAAAAATTACCGGAATGGCTGGGATGAGGAAGCATTTCAAGAGCGTTTTAATGATGTTTTAAACAAGTTTGATTATATTGTGGGCGATTGGGGTTATGATCAGCTGCGATTAAAAGGTTTTTATGAAGATAAGAACAAGAAATCGCCGCATGAGTCCAGGCTGGCATTTTTGGAAGAATACCTTTATGAATATTGTAATTTCGGCTGTGCATACTTTATTCTGGAAAAAGAGAAGAAAGAGAAGAAAGAGAAGAAAGAGAAGAAAAAATCAGACTGAACATGGAAATCCGGGACACTGCCAATTCTGCAGCGCCCCGGATTTTTGTTACAGAAATGATTTGTTCAGTGGATCTGTTAAATGATTTCGTACAAAAAGTCGCGGAGTTCATGTCCCTCTTCTTCAGACAGATTAAAGGCGAATTCCAGGTACCCTTCTTCTTCGAGGTCGTCCGTTCCGATGATTGCAAACTTATTGGACTGCATATCAAATACCAGCTTCTTGCCGAAATAGCGGTTTGTTGAGGCAACAGCCAGGTCAAATCGCTGGTTTTCACCCATGAAACTGACATAGCGGATCGGTGTTTCTTCCACCTCATCGTAGAGAAAAAATCGTTCACTCATGTATTTATGCCTCCTGTTCGGTATGTTCAGGCTCAATCAGATGCGGCTTTTGGTGGAGTCGGTGATGGGCTTTAATAAAGCGGACAGTGCCGGTTTTGGCACGCATGACAATGGTGTCTGTTTCCACCAGATCACCACCGAGAAAACGCACCCCTTCAAGGAGTTCGCCGCTCGATACCCCGGTTGCTGCAAAGATGGCATCGTCCCCTTTTACCAGATCGTTCAACTGTAAAAGACAGTCCGGATCCTTGAGTCCCATACCGATGCATCGTTCCCGTTCTTCCTCTGTATACGGAACGAGTCGTGCCTGCATATCGCCGCCCAAAGCTTTAATGGCAGCTGCAGAAATAACGCCCTCCGGTGCTCCACCAATACCGACGAATAGATCTATACCTGTGCGAGGGAGTGCCGTTGCAATCGATGCACCGACATCACCGTCTCCAAACAGTCTAACACGGGCGCCCTTCTTTTGGATACGCTCAATCAATTCCTCGTGCCGATCCCTTTCCTGAATAATGACGGTGATATCCCGAACCCGTTTGTGATTGACTTTTGCTACAATATCAATCGTTTTTTCGATCGGATCGTCGAGTCGAATAAGCCCTGCGGCTTCCGCTCCGACCACAATTTTCTCCATGTACATGTCCGGGGCATGCAGAAGTGTTCCCCGGTCTCCCACGGCGATGACGGTCATCGCGTTCGGATGTCCTTTGGCAACGATACTTGTCCCTTCTAATGGGTCGACAGCAATATCCACTTCAGGACCTTCACCGGTTCCTAATTCTTCACCGATATAGAGCATCGGGGCCTCGTCAAGTTCCCCTTCCCCGATCACAACAGTGCCTTTCATAGAAACAGAATCAAACATGGTACGCATTGCGGTAGTGGCTGCTTCGTCTGCTTCTTCCTTTAATCCTCTGCCCATCCACTGGGCAGAAGCCAAAGCAGCCGATTCTGTAATCCGTACAATTTCCAACGCCAATTCACGATCCACAATCATTCCTCCAATTATCAGGTCATTCACGGTATAATAGAGCTATACGTGTTGAAATCCTTCATCATAATATCAAACATTACATACGAATGGAACGATAATGATGAATAAATTATGTTTTTTTGAAGTAAGCACTTGCAATATGTCATACTAATACAACCGAGGTGATGTAAATGTATTTCGTAGATTTGAAGTTATTGGAAAAGCGACTGAGTTATTATGAGGATCTTTTGGCAGAATTCAGTAAAGTGAATCAAAGTGACATTGAAAAACAGGCACGCAGCATTGAGCGGATCACGCATATGATGCTTGAAGTCATGATGGATGTGGGGAATCAGATGATTGACGGATTTATCATGCGGGATCCGGGCAGCTATGAGGACATCGTGGAGATCCTTCAAGACGAGAAGGTGTTAACGAAGGAGAACGGAAAGTCCATCAAGAAGCTGATTCCCTGGCGAAAGGTGCTGCTGCAACAGTACACAGAGCTCGACACAACTGAACTATATTTCGCTTTCAAGCGTGAGTGCGACGCATTGATGCAGTTCTCGACAAGAATCCGCGCCTACATCGACCAGGAGATGGGTCCTGTATCTGCATTTCTTCCCCAAAAAGAATAAGTGAACAAAGATTGACTAACTTTCGTCAATTTTTCAAACATTTTGTTTTGTAAATGTACTCACCACAAAAGCTTCGGTACAATAGGAGCAGAAGGACGGTGAGGATATGGCAATGAAAACCACCTCAACACGAGATCAAATTATCGGGTTACTGAAGCGGAAAAAAGAAATGACAGTCTCCAGTATCGCTAATCAGCTTGATATTACAGAAATGGCTGTACGTCGTCACTTGAATACCCTGGAGCGCGATGATGTCGTTCACACAACGCTTCAGCGTCAGGCAATGGGGAGACCCACGAATATGTATCGCCTCTCACCATGTGGTCAGGAAATGTTTCCTCGTGCTTACGATGCACTGGCCATCGACATCCTGCGGATTATTCAGGAAGAGGATGGCATGATGAAAGTGAAAGAGATTATCGACAAACGTAAAGATAAGATGCGTACCGTGTATGAAAAACGAATGTTCATGAAAAGTTTTGAAGAACGTATTTATGAACTGGAAAAAATTCAGAACGAGAATGGGTATATGGCTGAAGTGGAGCGCATGGACGATGGGACTTACCTTTTCAAAGAGTTCAACTGTCCGGTCGCAGAAGTGGCGCGTGAATTTTCAGTGATATGTAACGCCGAGCTCGAACTATTCAAAGAGCTCATCCAGACAGAGAACGTTAAATGCGACAGCTGCATGACGACTGGACAGGATAACCACTGCTATTATAAAATTACCCAATGACATGATATTCGCCACTCTTGAGGGTGGCGCTCTTTTTTGTCTAAATTCGTTCAACAAGGAGATGACGTCATATGAATCAGCCGAAATCGTATAAAGGATATTTGATCGATCTCGACGGGACAATGTACCGGGGCAGTGAAAAAATACCCGCGGCATCTAGATTTGTTAAAAAATTGATTGAACAGGACATTCCTTATTTATTCGTTACCAATAACTCTTCAAGAACACCGGCCCAGGTTGCAGAGAAACTCGTATCGATGGATATACCGGCTACAGAACAACATGTTTTTACAACGAGCATGGCAACAGCGAATTACCTTCACGAGCAATACGGACAAGCCGGTGTTTATATGATTGGTGAAGAAGGTCTTTCTCATGCATTGAATGAAAAAGGGATAACGCTGGTGGATGAAGAAGCGAAATCTGTTGTAATCGGTCTGGACCGGGAAGTCACCTATGAAAAACTGACCAAGGCATGTCTGAATATCCGAAACGGTGCTGCGTTTCTTTCGACCAATGCAGATAAAGCAATACCGACAGAGCAGGGGTTGTTACCGGGGAACGGTTCACTGACTTCAGTGATGACAGTCTCCACGGGTGTTGAACCCCTGTTTATCGGGAAACCGGAATCCATCATTGTCGATCAGGCGCTCGCAGTTCTTGGTGTTGACAAGGCAGACACAGTGATGGTCGGTGATAATTACGATACAGACATCATGGCCGGCATCAATGCTGAGATGGACACGCTGATGGTTTTCACCGGTGTGACTCCTAAAGAAGAAATGGCCGATAAGGCTGTTCAGCCCACTTTTGCAGTGGATTCTCTCGATGAGTGGCAAATCGTGTGACGGTTTCAAGTGAAGGACAAATCCGCTATAATGGAAAGGGTATCATGGACCAAGTATTGAAATAGGGGAGATGTGAAACATGGGTAAACCATTTGTGTATGTGACACGAAAAGTACCAGAGCATTGTCTTGAGGAACTGAGAGAGTTTGCAGAAATTGAAATGTGGCAGGAAGAGGAGATTCCGGTGAAACGGGAGGTATTACTCGAAAAAGCTGCAAAAGCAGAGGGGATCATCACGATGCTGTCCGATAAGGTGGACCGCGAACTGATGGATGCTGCACCAAACTTGAAAGTGATTGCAAATCTTGCCGTCGGTTTTGACAATATCGATGTGAAAACAGCGACAGAAAAAGGTATTGTTGTCAGCAATACGCCGGATGTTCTGACGGATACAACCGCAGATTTAACATTTGGGCTTTTGATGGCAACAGCAAGACGGCTTCCGGAGGCTGTCAATTATGTGAAAGCAGGGGAATGGAAGAACTGGGGACCCCTATTGATGGCAGGAAAGGATATCCACCACAAAACCATCGGGATCGTTGGTATGGGACGGATTGGAGCAACCGTTGCCAAGCGTGCAACAGGATTCGATATGAACATTCTGTATCACAATCGCTCACGAAAGCCTGAAGCAGAAGCAGATCTTGGGGCCCGTTATGTATCGTTTGATGAACTTATTGAGGAGTCAGACTATGTGGTCTGCCTTGCTCCCATGACTGAAGACACGAAAGATCTGTTTAACTATGATGTCTTTAAACAGATGAAGACATCTGCCATCTTCGTCAATGCATCGCGTGGCGGTGTCGTCTTGGAAGACGACCTGCAAAGAGCCCTCGACGAAAAAGAGATCGCTGCTGCGGGGCTTGATGTATTCCGTCAGGAACCGATTGACGCGGATCACCCGCTATTGGCCTATGATAATGTTGTGGCGTTGCCTCATATCGGAAGTGCGAGCGTTGAGACCCGTGAAGAAATGACACGGATGGTGGGTCGGCATGTGGCGAATGTGTTTGTCGGCCGTAAGCCGGAATATGTCGTGAATGAATCTGTTTTTAACTGAAATAGATGCTGAATATTTTTACTGAGCTTTCAGTAAACTCCACCTGAAGCATCTGATGAACAACACTGAACGGTCGCACAGGTGAAAAACGTAGTTGTCATGGCAAACAAAAAGCTGCCCGCTGGGGCAGCTTTTTTGCATTATGATGATTTAGAATACCTGTTCAAGCTCAGTAACGCCCGGTACTTCTTCAAGAAGTGCACGTTCGATACCTGCTTTCAATGTAATGGTTGAACTTGGGCAAGAACCGCAAGCACCCATCAGGCGAACTTTTACTACGCCGTCTTCAACGTCCACCAATTCAACGTCGCCTCCATCACGGAGTAAGAACGGGCGTAATTTATCGAGCACTTCCTGTACTTGTGATTCCATAGTTTCTGTAGTCATATGACCACTCCTTTCTTTAGGTCCTATTATAATGGATAGATCAAAAAAAATCCATGAACAAAAACCGAAAACTTATATTTGATGGTAAAAAACATATAAAACGTTATTTTGTTGGTGGGGGTGTTTATGGACCATATTTTCCATCGGTTCGTGTTAAAATGGCCTTGAGGTGATGATTATGAGTGAAAAAATAACCATAACCGTTTACGGTGCCGAGGAGAAATGTGCGAGCTG
The DNA here is from genome assembly GCF_001721685.1 of Salisediminibacterium beveridgei. Classification (GTDB taxonomy): domain Bacteria; phylum Bacillota; class Bacilli; order Bacillales; family Salisediminibacteriaceae; genus Salisediminibacterium; species Salisediminibacterium beveridgei. The sequence goes on from NZ_CP012502.1 coordinate 724,682, forward strand.
CATTCATCTGCCTAGCGCCAAAGAGACGATGGAATGGCTCCAAGCCGCATTGTACCGGAAGTTCCCTGATCTGACGTTGACATTTCGCTATGTGGATATCGAAGCGGCAGAATCACCGGAAGACGAAAAATGGTCACAGGCGATTCTCAACGATGATTATTTCTATCCTCTCGTGATCTTGAACGGGGAAGTCGCAGCAGAAGGTGATCCGCATTTGCCTGAGCTCGTCAAGCAAATTGAACAGCTGAACGGATCAGGAGTTTGAACCAAATTTATACATCCACAATACGCCGGATTTCAATACGCGTGGAACCACGCCTGTCATTGGCTTTTCTCCCATAAAGCCGAATCCCTGCTTTTTCCCAAGCGACCCGAGGACCCCTTTGAGCTTGATTTTCGGCATTTTCTCAGGGAATGCTTCTCCACGCCATTTTGTGGCAAGCAGTGTAGCGATGCGTTCAGCCTGAGCTTCTGCAAGCTGAGCGCTCGGGGCAAATTCCGAAGCAGCACAGTCACCAACGACAAAAACGGAATCGTCTCCGGGAATGTGATGATAGTCGGTTGTGATCAACCGGCCTATGTTGTCCTGTTCAACCGGAAGATCCCGTACGATCTTACTGGCTTGAATACCGGCAGTCCAGATAGTAGCGTCCACATCAATCGGTTCATCGTGATTGAAAATACGGTACCGTTCCACTTCAGTGATGTTCGCTTTGGTCATCAATTTCACGTGGTGTTTTTCAAACCAGTTGGTTACATAATTCGATAGTTTATCGGGGAAGGAAGACAGGATAGTGGCGTTTCGATCAAAGAGGAGAATTTCCAGGTCGGGCCTGCTTTCTCTGAGCTCAGCAGCGAGCTCCACGCCGCTTAAACCGCCCCCGACGATTGCAACACGTCCGTTTGCTTTTATGCTCTGCAAAACGTGGTACGTTTTTCGTGCCCGGCGCATGGACTGAATACTTAATGTGTGCTGATCGGCACCCGGAACGCCGTGATAACGGTCCTCACAGCCAAGACCGATAATCAGGTCATCGTAATTGACCATTTCTTCGTTTTCCAACTGTATCTTTTTCTCTTTCAGATCAACACTTTCAATTTTTGCGAATTTCAATTCGAGCCGGATATCATTTGGGAAATGGACCCGCAGTTCCTGGTCAGAAACCGTTCCGGCTGCAAGCGCATAAAACTCCGTTTTCAAACTATGATAAGGCTCTTTTTCGATTAGCAATATGGAGAGGTCTTTCACTGCTTTTTCATCCAGCAGTTTCTGTGTGGCCCGAAGTCCTCCGTAACCGCCACCTAAAATAACAAGTTGTTTCACGTCTATTCCTCCTAACAAAGACAGATACCTGTATGCGATTTCACAGCGCTTTTCCACTCTAATATATCAGTTTTACATCATACCGACAATGGGAACTCTATCGTGTCTTTGGTATAAACAGCAGTCTCGTTGACTTTTTACGGTGACAGCAGTAATATGGGAAAGGAAAATGGAACAAAGAGGTGCTTGAAGTGAAACCGATTATCGAATTTTGTATCAGTAATCTCGCATCCGGAAGCCAGCCCGCTTTTGCGGAGCTTGAAAAGGATCCGGATCTCGATGTGATTGAATACGGCTGTCTCAGTTTCTGTGGTCAGTGTGCCAGAACGAAGTTCGCGCTGGTGAATGGGGAGATGGTGACCGGAGAAACAAACGAAGAGCTTGTGGAACATATTTATCAGCATATGGAAGAGAATCCGATGTTTTAATCTGGCAGGAGGCGAACGAACATGGCGGGACCTTTACCATTCAGTCATACATGGCCATATGATGTCCTGATGAAGGAACTGTATTTCTCTGAGTGCCCATACTGCGGAGAATCGAATATTCAGATGCCCAATGGACGAAAGAAGCTTTCCCGCGCCAGGGAAGGATTACGAACAGAGCTTCATATGCCTTGCTGCAATGCGACGCTCTCTGCATTGGCAGCGGATGATGATTATTTCTGGGCAGATGAGCCATTGCGATGAAACAGAAAAGACCTGATCCATTTTGGGGATCAGGTCTTTTTATGCCATGCGTTTTCCTTAATATTCTTTTATCACGTTGTAGAAGGTGTCGCGCTCCACGGGTTTTTTATCGGCACCTTTGATCATATGGATCAGTTCCTGACGGGTGATTCCCTGAGACGTCAAGGCTCCGGCAGAATGCGAGATGCGCTCTTCAATCAGCGTGCCGTGGATATCGGAGCTTCCGAATGTCAGCGCCATCTGTGTCAGCTGTGCACCAATATTGATCCAGTAGGCTTTGATGTGATCAAAGTTGTCGAGCATCAGACGGCTGATCGCAACTGTACGCAGGTCGTCATAAGCGGATGTGCGACGCTGAAGGCCGGCACCTGCAGATTTCGGTTGCATGGCGAGTGGAATAAAGACCATAAAACCATCCGTTTTATCCTGAAGCTGACGGAGGCGGTCCATGTGAACGAGTCGTTCTTCTTTGGATTCGATCCCGCCATAAAGCATGGTAGCATGGGTTTTCATTCCGAGTCCGTGTGCAAGTTCGTGTGCTTCTAGCCATTCATAGGTGGACGCTTTTTCCGGGCTCATTTTGGCACGGTATTCCTCGGTGAGGATCTCAGCACCACCACCAGGAAGCGTATCGAGACCGGCATCCATCAATTTCTCAAGTACTTCTTTCATCGTATAACCGTAAGTGCGGGCAAAGAACTCGATTTCTGCACCGGTGTAAGCCTTAATGGTGCATTGCGGGTAGTTTTCTTTCAACACCCGTAATGTATTCAGATAATAATCGAATGGTACATCTGGATTGTGGCCACCGACGATGTGGAATTCCTGGATGTTGTCGTTCCAGCGATCTTCGACATATTTCAGAAGTTCTTCCTGGTCCATCGTATAAGCGCCCTCTTCACCGGGCTTGCGTTTGAATCCGCAAAATGCACAGCTAGCTTCACAAACATTTGTCGGATTAATATAAAGATTTTCTATGAAATAAACGCTGTTCCCATTCTTGCGCTCATTCACCATATTTGCCAGCTGGGCAACGCTGAGAAGATCGGGCGTCTCGTACAGATACAAGCCGTCCTCAATACTCAACCGTTCACCTTTCATCACTTTATCCTGTATTTGTTGAAGATTCTGGTCAACTGTCAACGTAGTCATCTTCTTCCCCCTATCTGAAAATAAAACATTTTGGCCAATCACCTGGTTCATGCTCATGATGGAGTGACTGAGCTCACGATTTGATCTATTATATTCTATCATTTCGAAAGTGGAAAAGGCAATGAAACGGGATTAAGTTGCTGCTTGTTGCGAGGATTGGTAAAAGCTCTTATAATGAGGATAAGTCAAAGGAACTGGGAGGCAAAAACATGCTGATTATTACTGAAACAGCAGCAAAGCAAGTCAAGCAGATGATGACGGATGAAGCAGATGCTAAGTATTTGCGTGTCGGAGTTCAAGGTGGGGGCTGCAGTGGCTTATCCTATGGAATGGGATTTGACACGGAAAAAGATGCTGACGATACCCTTCTCGAAGTCGAAGGTATTGATGTGATTGTGGATAAAGAAAGTGAAGCAATGCTGAAAGGCACGACGATCGATTACAAGGAAAACATGATGGGTGGCGGTTTCACCATCGATAATCCGAATGCAGTAGCATCTTGTGGATGCGGATCATCTTTTCGCACGGCAGAAAATGCCGGAACTCCTGAAGATTGCTGATGAACGAAGAAATCCCCTTCGCTTTATAAAAGCGAAAGGGGATTTTTTTCGATCTGAAACGATCCGTTGCAGAAACAACTGTCAGTCTTTTCAGTGACCGTTTCCGTTTGTATATCTGGTTATGCCATAATGCTCGAGCTGTGTCCGGCTGTTGCACTTGCTGTCGGATCCACATGGACTTTTGCGTTGTTCACGGCCGTTGGTGCTTCGCCAAATCCTGCAGCGATCAGCTTCGTCTTACCTTCGTAGGTAACGATATCCCCGCATGCGTAGATGCCTTCGATATTGGTCTCCATTCTCGAGTTTACAACGATCGAATTTTTCTCGATTTCAAGACCCCAGTTTTTGATGGGTCCCAGATTGGAAATAAAACCGTAGTTGACAATCAATGTATCAATATCGATCCGTTCCGTTTGATCACCGTCTTTTTCTTTCAGTGTTACGGCCTCAATTCGATCACCATTGTGATGAATTGCGTCCACAACATATGGTGTGCGGACTTCGATTTTGTCTGAATTCATCAGTTGTTCCACACTGTGTTCGTGTGCTCTGAATTTATTTCGCCTGTGAACGATGGTGATTTCCTCTGCAATGTCTTCCAGCATAAGTGTCCAGTCAACCGCAGAATCACCACCGCCTGCGAGTACGACCCGGTCCCCTTTAAATTTGTTCAGGTCGTTGACGAAGTAATGAAGATTTTTTCCTTCAAACTGTTCTGCGTCTTCCACTTCCAATCGTCTTGGTTTGAAAGCACCGACGCCAGCGGTAATAATAATCGATTTGGAGTAATGTGTATCTTTGTCAGTGGTAATGGTGAAAACCCCGTCGCTTCCCTTTTCAACCTTTTCGACAGATTCCCCGAGTGAGAAAGTCGGATCGAAATGTTCCGCCTGCTCAGTCAGGTTATCAATCAGTTCCTGAGCCCGTATCTTCGGGAAGCCGGCGATGTCGTATATGTACTTCTCCGGATAGAGCGCAGATAATTGTCCCCCCAGTTGTGGCATCGCTTCAATCAATTTTACTTTTGCCTGTCTGAGCCCTGCATAAAACGTGGTAAAAATACCAACAGGACCTCCCCCGATAATTGTGATATCGTACACTTCTCTTCCTTGTGACAAAACTCACACCTCCACACGTAGTTTAGACAGTTGTTTCACTCTAATTATAATGTTTCTATGGAGTGAAGAAAAGGGCTCGTGCCCAATTAATCAAATAAGTCGAAATATTTCAGTGAATCTATAGTTTGCACTGTTATCATGATTAAAACGTTTTCATTTCGGGTAAAGTTTAATAAACCGCCCAGCGGTAATCGATTCAGATTAAAAAAGTTCTTAAAAACGTCGAAAAATGGTTGAAAAACTGTCACATTCCCTCTATTATAGTGAAGAGCAAAAGATAACGTTTTTCATTTTAAAAGTCTGGAATTTCATTTCTGACATCATTAAAGTGCGCTCCTGTTCGTGAATAATATCACAAAATCAGGCCGGGGACAAGCGGTGATACGGGTGTTGCAGGAATTGGGAAACGAAATCGGTAAATCTTACAAAACTGGAGTGAGTGAATATGAATCGCAGACCAAAGGTTGTCATACTGGGTGCTGGTTATGGCGGCATGATGACAGCAACCCGTTTACAAAAAGCAAATATGCACCGGGAAGCAGAGATCGTACTTGTGAATAAGCACAATTATCACTATCAGACGACTTGGCTTCATGAACCCGCAGCCGGAACGATGCATCACGATCGTACACGCATGAAGATCAGCGATGTCATCGATACGAACAAGATCCAATTCATTAAAGATGGGGTGCAGCGTATCGACAGTGAACACCAGAAGGTTCATCTGGATGGTGGAGAACTTGATTATGACTATCTTGTGATTGGTCTTGGTTCCGAACCTGAAACATTCGGGATCCCTGGTGTCAGTCAGCATGCCTTCTCAATTCGCAGCGTCAATTCTGTCCGGCTGATTCGTGAGCATATTGAGTATATGTTCGCAAATTACAATCGCCAGGACGAAAAGCAAGAAGATCTCTTGACCTTTGTTGTAGCAGGCGCCGGGTTTACAGGCATTGAATTTGTCGGGGAGTTGTCCGAGCGGATTCCTGAGTTATGTCATGAATATGATATCGCCCGTGAGAAAGTGAAGATTTATTCCGTAGAAGCGGCGCCTTCAGCATTGCCGGGTTTTGACGAGGAACTTGTTGAGTATGCGATGAACTTACTTGAGAGCCGAGGCGTGGAATTTAAAATTTCGACACCGATCAAGGAAGTACAGGAAGGAAAAGTTTTACTGGAGAATGGGGACGAAATCAAATCGCAGACAATCGTATGGACAACTGGTGTCAGAGGGAATCCGGTGGTTGAGAAAAGTGGATTTGATGCCATGCGTGGCCGCGTGAAGGTGGAGAAAGATATGCGGGCGCCTGGGCATGATAACATCTTTATTTTCGGGGATTGCGCACTGATCATTAACGAAGAAATCAATCGTCCGTATCCGCCAACCGCTCAGATTGCCATACAGCAGGCCTATACTGTATCGAATAATTTGAAAAAGCTGATTAAAGGCGAAGAGAATCTGGAAGAGTTTAAGCCGGATATTAAAGGTACCGTTGCTTCACTTGGAGGCAAAGAAGCCATTGGCGTGATCGGGGACCGGAAACTATACGGAAATTCAGCATCGGCCATGAAAAAAATCATCGATAATCGCTATCTTTATCTGCTTGGTGGCATGCCGCTTGTGTTGAAAAAAGGAAAATTAAATCTGTTTTAATCACTAAATCCGCCTGCCTCATGCAGGCGGATTTGTTTTTGAAAAAAATCGTTACACAGAGGAAAAGCGAGATAAAAGATGATGTTTGCGCTTACATGGTGTTATGGCAGTGAGCCTTTCTCTTTTCAAAAAGATGTTTATCTGGTATATTATCAGAAATATCAGAAAACTCGATTGGAGGAAATGGTTATGCCGATGGACGATAAGGCGCTGAAGCAGGACGAATGCCCGTATTGTGAAGGAAGAGGCTATCATCAACCACCGCTTACCGGAACGGAAACGTGTACTGTTTGTCACGGATCAGGAGAGAAAAATAAAGTATCGTAAATCCGATGGATTCCTCTGTAGACTGGCAGGGGGATTTTTTTTTGGCTGCTTCAGAAAACCGTAATTAACAGGTTCAAAAAGAGTTCACTCTGATTGACCTCCCGAGATTCTTTCAGTAAAATTAATGAACAGTAACTTGGGGGTGTAGTGGTGTTAAGTATACCGCAAATGATCATTGCAATATTATTGTATTTTGTGTTGTTTTTTGGGATCGGTTTTATTTTAAATATGCTTTTGAGAGCCTCTTGGGTGATGGCCGTTCTTTATCCTGTTGTTGTCCTGCTCATCATCGACAGTCTGGGAATCGGTGCATACTTTACAAATCCGGGAGAAGCGTTTTCCGAATTGGGAACGAGTCTTGTGCAGCTCCCACTTGCTGATATTATCATCTTGTCATCAGGAATGGTTGGGGCTGTTCTTGCGGGCATCGTGATCAGAATGTTGCGCGATCGCGGCTATCAGATGTTTTAAGCCCGCTCGGTGTAACGGAATACGGATTAAAAAAAGGGTTCTGCAATGGCAGGACCCTTTTATCGTCTTTCACGTACTTCCTACAAAATAACGAAAAACAAGAACACAGAAAGAAGTATTCCCGTCAAACCGCCGAAAAAGACTTCGATTGGCTGATGTCCGAGCAGTTCCTTCAATTCTTTACGCTTTTCGTTTTCTTCCTTTTCCGGCCAGTTTTTCACTTCAGAGACCACTTTATTAAAATCCATAACAAGCTGATTGATCACAGTTGCCTGTTCGCCCGCATGTCTTCGTACACCGGAGGCATCGAACATGACGATCACACCAAATATTACTGAAATAGCGAAGTATGGCGATTCAAAGCCCTGTTCAAGACCGATTGCCGTAGCCAGGGCCGTGACAGCTGCAGAGTGTGAACTCGGCATGCCACCTGTACTGGTTAAGAGCGCCCAGTTAAAACGCCTGGTGGCGATGAATTCCAACGGGATCTTAACAAACTGTGCAAATCCTATGGCAAATAGACCGGCCCATAAAGGGAAATTTGTGAAGATTTCCATGGTTGGCAGATTCCTTTCCTGAATAAGTCCCTTTCGGTTTCTCATTATATCATACTCGTTGAAGGCGGGTCATCAATCACAATTTCCTGCATTTTATCAGGATTTGGCACGTTTTAAAAACATTGTTCGGTAATTAGCGAATTAAAAGCAGGTTTAGTGTTATTTTATACGGGTAATGAAAATGAAAGAGCTTTGCGTTGCGATAAAATCCGTTCATTTTTGCAGTTGGTACGAGGATAAGTGACGACTTTGCCGTAAATCGATGATATGTTGATATTTTTCAGAAATAATGATTGGATACAGGACCACACGGCTTTTGAGAAGTTTTTGCCACTCGGGTATGATTAAACGGTAACTTTGCAGCATAACGAATTTTTATCGACTTTCGAAGAATTTTTTAAGAGAAAGCAAGCTGTCTTGGCTGCTCAGAGGGGGAGGGACTATTTTGGACGACTCACAGAACAAATTTATTCGATTGATAAAAGCGTTGGATGCAGGACTTCACACATTGGAGAAAATCATCTTAAGCTGGTCGATTCTGGTGATCACCGCGATGACAGCAGGCAATGTTGTTTATCGGACGATAACCGGTCAAAGCTGGCATTTCGCAGCTGAGATCAGTCGATTAGCGATCATCGTGGCTACTTTTATGGGGATCAGTTATGCAGCAAGAAAAGGACGGCATATCAGTATGTCTGCTTTTTTTGATCTTTCACCCAAGCGGCTCAAAAAAGTATTGGCGATTGTTAATCCACTTATCACAGCATCGATTTTGTTCATCATGAGTTATTACGCACTTTTATACACACACAGCGTCTTCGTTTCAGGCAGAACGACTGCTGCGTTGGAATTTCCGTTTTGGGTTATGGTTGTTGCTCTTCCGGTCGGTATGTTTCTTGGCGGATTGCAGTTTATACGGAACAGCTGGGTGAATATCAAATACGATGAAGTTTACCTTGCACAGGAAAAGAAAGACTATGACGAACAATAAACTATAGGAAAACGAGAGGATTTCATTATGGCTTGGACAATGCTTGCAATCATGGTATTTCTTTTAATTCTCGGTTTGCCAATGATGATTCCGCTGATTGTTGGCCCGTTGGTCATCCTGGTCTTTTTTATGGAAGGATTGGACCCTACAATCATGGTTCAGCAAATGGTGGAAGGCATTTCCTCCTATGTGTTGCTGGCTGTTCCGCTGTTCATCTTTGCGGCAGATATCATGACGACAGGGCGGACATCAAAGCGTCTGCTGGATTTCGTCGGTGCCTTTGTGGGGCACATGCGAGGTGGCTATGCGATTACAACAGCGGCTGCCTGCACCCTTTTTGGATCGATTTCAGGTTCGACCCAGGCGACAGTTGTAGCGATTGGTAAACCAATGAGAGAACGACTTTTAAAAGCGGGTTACAAAGACTCCAGTGCAATCGCGCTGATTATCAACTCTTCAGATGTTGCATTATTGATTCCACCGAGTATCGGTATGATCATTTATGCGCTTGTAACAGGAACGTCCGTCGGTGACCTGTTTATTGCCGGGATTGGTCCTGGCGTACTTATCTTTCTATTCTTTGCTGTTTATTCATGGTTTTACGCGAAAATTCATAATATCCCTTTGGCGGACAGGATGCCATGGAAAGAGCGGGGGAGGGTAACGTTAGGTGCTTTACTCCCACTAGGATTTCCTGTTATTATAATTTATGGTATATATGGTGGTATTTTCACTCCGACCGAAGCGGCAGGTGTGTCAGTATTATATGCCTTGCTTCTTGAGGTATTCATTTGGAAGACGATCCGGATGCCGGATTTACCGAAAGTGGCCTTATCTTCAGGGATTGTGACATCAGCAGTTTTTGTGCTCGTTGCAGCCGGACAGGCATTTTCGTGGGTCATTTCATTCGCCCGCATCCCGCGTCAAATGACGGATGCAGTGCTTGGAACCGATCCGACAGCTTTATACATTTTGTTTATCGTTGCCTTGTTCTTCTTCATAGGCTGTATGTTTGTCGATCCAATCGTTGTGATTCTGATTTTAACACCGATCTTTTATCCGATTGCGTTTGAGGCAGGCATCGACCCGGTTCATCTAGGTGTTGTCATCACATTCCAGGCTGCGCTCGGGTCTGCGACACCACCGTTTGGGGTTGATATCTTCACTGCCAGTGCGGTGTTCAACAAGTCCTACTTGGATGTCATCAGGGGGACACCGCCGTTTATTGTCATGCTTTTGATTGTTGGTTTGTTGGTTATATTATTTGAAGAGATTTCATTGTTCCTGCTCTGGATTTTCTGATCTGGAAATGGATACACGTGAACTCTTTGAAATAAAAATTTATGGGGGTAATTTACACATGTTAAAAAAAGCTGGTTTGTTAACTGCTGCATTATCAATGAGTGTTGCCATGGCCGCTTGCGGTAATGACAACAATGGTAATGACGGAGAGAATCTTGACGCAGATGACGTAAGCGGAGATGACGTTGATGCCGTAGAATGGCGCATGGTCACAGAGGAAACAGAAGGTCAGGTACAAATGGTCTATGCTGAAGAATTTGCAGATACACTTTATGATTTGTCTGATGGGCAGATTGAATTGGATGTATACGGATTTGGTGAACTCGGAAGTGAAGTGGATCAGGTAGAACAATTGTCCACGAACATTATCGAATTCGCTGTCATCTCACCAGGGTTTACAGGGACGCTGGTTCCTGAAGGGAATCTGTTCGCACTTCAGTTCCTGTTCCCGGATGACTTAAGACAGGCCCAGGACATCTTGAATGAAAGTGAAGCAATCAATACGACACTTCGTGAAAAGTATGAAGAACATAGTATTACACCGCTGGCATTCTGGACAGAAGGTGCGATGCAGTGGACAGGAAGTTCACCACTTCAAACACCTGAAGATTTTGATGGTTTCCAGATGAGAACGCAGGAATCTCCATTGATCCTTCGATCTTACGAAGCGTACGATGCAAACCCGACCGCCATGAGCTGGGGAGAACTGTACACCGGTCTTCAGCAAGGACAGGTTGAAGGACAGGAAAATCCATTATTCTTCATTGAAGATGCGAACTTCAATGAAGTTCAAGATTACCTGACGATCTCTAATCACAATATGTATGTAACGATGACGACTGTAAATACAGAATTCTATAACGGCCTTGATGATGCTACGCGTGCAATTGTCGATGAAGCGGTAGAACAAATGAGAGACCGCGCCTTTGAAATTCAGGAAGAACAGAATGAAGGTGCCCTTGAACGCATCGAGGAAGCAACCGATACGCCAACTGAAGTCTATGAACTGACAGAAGAAGAGCGTGAAATGTTCCGTGAACTTGCTGCACCGGTTCGTGACTTCTATCGTGAAAACGAAGGTGACGATGCTGCAGAAATTCTGGATACGTTAATGGAAGAAATGGATGAGATGATGGAATAATCCATCAAAACAAAAAAAGATGCCCTTCGGGGCATCTTTTTTTGTACTTTGCGTGCGCAGCACGCTATTCGCTGCTAAGATGACTGATGTTTAACTTCCCTTTCATTGGAAGCATAATTGAATGCTTCTTTTTTTCGAAATGAAAATGCGGGGGTTCGAAGTAAACGGACTGACAGCATGGTCATGACGACGGTGACAATGATATCTTTAACAAAAAAAGGTGTCATCATGATTGATGCTCCTGTTAGTGAAACTGTATCTTCGGCGATCAGATTTAAATAGCCAAACAAGTAAAAGGTGCCGACTATGTAATGAATCAGCATAGCACTCATAGCGGCGATTGCGATCCTTGGTGAATCGATCGATTTTGCAGTTAACGTGCCACTGATCAGAGCAGCTATGGGAAACGATAATAAAAAACCGGCAGTGGGCAGGAAAAATGCCTGTGCACTCATGAAGCCTGCAAACACCGGTATCCCGAATAATCCAAGCAACAAATAGCCGATGATGGCCAGGGTGCCGTATAATGGCCCGAGTAATATGCCGCTCAGTACTGCCATACCCGATTGTAAAGTGAGTGGAATAGGGCCTATCATTATAAATGCACCAATATTCGCAGTGATCGCCATCAAGGCAATCATGACCCCGGAATAAACAATCATGACATTTTTCTTCACGAAAAGATCCCTCGTTTCTGTTATGAATGATGTGATGGCTATACTGTAATCGATTAAAAACACTAATGTCAACAGCAATGCAAATATGGTTTACAATATAGTCACTAAGCGTTCACCTTTATCTGTTTGAGATCGAGTTCACATGTGATAAAATTAAAAAAAGATGTGAATGATTGAACAATCAAAGGAGAATGAACATGCTGAACAATCTAATCAATGACACGATCGATTTTTCGGCTGGCTTGACGGCCGAAAACCCTGTTGATGATCCTCCAAAAAGTATCAAAACGGAAGAAATCATTGAATTAACGATGACAAAACGGGTTCCACTTTCGGATAGTACCGCTATGAATAAAATGATGATCTGGATCACTGAACCGGGACGCAGTCATATGATTTCCAAAATGACGCAACGTTGGATGCGCGAGGGAAAAGATGTGATAGTGATATCTGACCGGACGCTTCCTTTGCCGGATGGCGTAACATTTCACCTTGTTCAGCAAGGGACGCAGGGGATTCTAGCCAGTGGTCTGCTCAATCGGCTGGTCAATGAATGCCGATGCAAGGCAGAAGATATTTTTGCGACAGAAACAATGTATGGAGCGTACAAAGAACTGTTAAGATCATATTCGGAACGTTTCGTTTGTCAACAAACAGGGTTGAGTGAAAAGGCTTATCTGGATTTAGCGCATATGGTCACCAATGATCATTCCATCGGGTTCTTCTTTCCACATGAAGAAATCAACTGTGAACACTTACAGTCCTTCCGTGCAGCTTTGCTGATTCCGCTGGTCATGCAAGGGTGTAACAATCAACTGTCATTGCCTGTGTTTCTTGGAAATGGCCGAAAGCAGGTTGTAGGCATATCAAGGGACGCAAACCGTTCAATGAGTCGCTTTCAATCGATTCAAAACAAGAATAAAAAAGAGAGATCAGGGAAAATGACTTTTGCTATTTATGTCGATGATATCGCTGATCGTTTTGAAGTCGATCCTTTTCCACTGGCGTGATGAAAAGAAATGATATTACTGTGATCGATCCGGACAGTGACTTCGTTGTCCGGATATTTATTTTTTTCATAAAAGTCATTGCATCTGCACCTTGCATTTGTTATATTACTTATTGTCGCAAAAACAGCGGCGGCCAGATATCATTGACGGTAATTGCGAGAAAATATTTTAAAATAGTATTGACGCGAAGAACTTTAAAATGATATCATTTAAAAGTCGCCAAAACAGCGGCAACTGATTTTTGACCTTTGAAAACTAAACAAAAAACCAAGCAAAAGAAGTGGGATATATGAATAAGATATCCCGTCAATGAAAATCCAATGTGTCATCAACATTGGTATGATGCTAGCGCATCAAACTTCAGATGAACGCGGAAGAAAATGCCTGAGGCATTGGACGCCACACTTTATCGGAGAGTTTGATCCTGGCTCAGGACGAACGCTGGCGGCATGCCTAATACATGCAAGTCGAGCGCAGGAAGCTAACAGAAGCCTTCGGGTGGACGTCAGTGGAATGAGCGGCGGACGGGTGAGTAACACGTGGGCAACCTGCCCTGCAGACCGGGACAACCTCGTGAAAACGAGGCTAATACCGGATGACCGTAAGTATCGCATGGTACCTACGTAAAAGAGGGGATTCGTCCTCTCACTGCAGGATGGGCCCGCGGCGCATTAGCTGGTTGGTGAGGTAAGGGCTCACCAAGGCGACGATGCGTAGCCGACCTGAGAGGGTGATCGGCCACACTGGGACTGAGACACGGCCCAGACTCCTACGGGAGGCAGCAGTAGGGAATCATCCGCAATGGGCGAAAGCCTGACGGTGCAATGCCGCGTGAACGATGAAGGTTCTCGGATCGTAAAGTTCTGTTATGAGGGAAGAACAAGTGCCGTTTGAATAAGGCGGCACCTTGACGGTACCTCACGAGAAAGCCCCGGCTAACTACGTGCCAGCAGCCGCGGTAATACGTAGGGGGCAAGCGTTGTCCGGAATTATTGGGCGTAAAGCGCGCGCAGGCGGTCTCTTAAGTCTGATGTGAAAGCCCACGGCTCAACCGTGGAGGGTCATTGGAAACTGGGGGACTTGAGTGTAAGAGAGGAAAGTGGAATTCCACGTGTAGCGGTGAAATGCGTAGATATGTGGAGGAACACCAGTGGCGAAGGCGACTTTCTGGCTTACAACTGACGCTGAGGCGCGAAAGCGTGGGGAGCAAACAGGATTAGATACCCTGGTAGTCCACGCCGTAAACGATGAGTGCTAGGTGTTAGGGGTTTCGATACCCTTAGTGCCGAAGTTAACACATTAAGCACTCCGCCTGGGGAGTACGGCCGCAAGGCTGAAACTCAAAGGAATTGACGGGGGCCCGCACAAGCAGTGGAGCATGTGGTTTAATTCGAAGCAACGCGAAGAACCTTACCAGGTCTTGACATCCTCTGAACATCCAGGAGACTGGGTTTTCCCCTTCGGGGGACAGAGTGACAGGTGGTGCATGGTTGTCGTCAGCTCGTGTCGTGAGATGTTGGGTTAAGTCCCGCAACGAGCGCAACCCCTGATCTTAGTTGCCAGCATTCAGTTGGGCACTCTAAGGTGACTGCCGGTGATAAACCGGAGGAAGGTGGGGATGACGTCAAATCATCATGCCCCTTATGACCTGGGCTACACACGTGCTACAATGGATGGTACAATGGGTCGCGAAGCCGCGAGGTGGAGCCAATCCCATAAAGCCATTCTCAGTTCGGATTGCAGGCTGCAACTCGCCTGCATGAAGCCGGAATTGCTAGTAATCGCGGATCAGCATGCCGCGGTGAATACGTTCCCGGGCCTTGTACACACCGCCCGTCACACCACGAGAGTTTGTAACACCCGAAGTCGGTGAGGTAACCTTAGGGAGCCAGCCGCCGAAGGTGGGACAGATGATTGGGGTGAAGTCGTAACAAGGTATCCGTACCGGAAGGTGCGGATGGATCACCTCCTTTCTAAGGAGACTTGCTGGAAACCTCCGGTTTTCAGATAAGCTCAACCTTTTTACTTTTGCCTCTGGTTTTTGTTTAGTTTTGAAGGGTTAATCCTCTTCAGTGACCTTTGAAAACTGAATAACGAAATGACGAAACATCATGAATCACCGGTGAATCATCTATTATGAATCCTATTCAAATAGAGAGGAACCGAGTGTCTTGAATTCAAACGTTAAGGTTAAAACGACGCCAAAGAAAGCCTGTGGGAACACAGGAAATGGTTAAGCAAGAAAGGGCGCACGGTGGATACCTTGGCACTAGGAGCCGATGAAGGACGGGACGAACACCGATATGCTTCGGGGAGCTGTAAGTAAGCGTTGATCCGGAGATTTCCGAATGGGGGAACCCACCATCCGTAATGGGATGGGAGCCATACCTGAATCCATAGGGTAATGGCAGGCAGACCCGGGGAACTGAAACATCTTAGTACCCGGAGGAAGAGAAAGCAAAAGCGATTTCCTGAGTAGCGGCGAGCGAAACGGAAACAGCCCAAACCGAAAGGCTTGCCTTTCGGGGTTGTAGGACACTCCATTGGAGTTACAAAGAGAGAGCGTAGGTGAAGCGACCTGGAAAGGTCCGCGGGACAAGGTAAAAGCCCTGTAGCCGAAACGTTCCCTCCTCCGGAGTGGATCCTGAGTACGGCGGGTCACGTGAAACCCCGTCGGAATCCGGGAGGACCATCTCCCAAGGCTAAATACTTCCTAGTGACCGATAGTGAACCAGTACCGTGAGGGAAAGGTGAAAAGCACCCCGGAAGGGGAGTGAAACAGATCTTGAAACCGTGTGCCTACAAGTAGTTGGAGCCCGTTAATGGGTGACAGCGTGCCTTTTGTAGAATGAACCGGCGAGTTGTGATCACGTGCAAGGTTAAGCTGAAGAGGCGGAGCCGCAGCGAAAGCGAGTCTGAACAGGGCGAATAAGTACGTGGTTGCAGACCCGAAACCAGGTGATCTACCCATGTCCAGGGTGAAGTTCAGGTAACACTGAATGGAGGCCCGAACCCACGCACGTTGAAAAGTGCGGGGATGAGGTGTGGGTAGGGGTGAAATGCCAATCGAACCTGGAGATAGCTGGTTCTCCCCGAAATAGCTTTAGGGCTAGCCTCGAGGGAAGAGTATTGGAGGTAGAGCACTGATTGGACTAGGGGTCCCTACAGGATTACCGAATTCAGTCAAACTCCGAATGCCAAATACTTATCCTCGGGAGTCAGACTGCGAGTGCTAAGATCCGTAGTCAAGAGGGAAACAGCCCAGACCATCAGCTAAGGTCCCCAAGTATACGTTAAGTGGAAAAGGATGTGGAGTTGCTTAGACAACCAGGATGTTGGCTTAGAAGCAGCCATCATTGAAAGAGTGCGTAATAGCTCACTGGTCGAGTGACTCTGCGCCGAAAATGTACCGGGGCTAAACGTATCACCGAAGCTATGGCTGAACACCTTCGGGTGTTCGGGGTAGGGGAGCGTTCTAAGGGCGTAGAAGCATGACCGCAAGGACATGTGGAGCGCTTAGAAGTGAGAATGCCGGTATGAGTAGCGAAAAGAGGGGTGAGAATCCCCTCCGTCGAAAGCCTAAGGTTTCCTGAGGAAGGCTCGTCCGCTCAGGGTTAGTCGGGTCCTAAGCCGAGGCTGAAAAGCGTAGGCGATGGCAAACAGGTTGATATTCCTGTACCACCACGTTTCCATTTGAGCAATGGGGGGACGCAGGAAGATAGGGTAAGCGCACCGCTGGACGTGTGCGTCGAAGCAGTGAGGCTGGTTATGAGGCAAATCCCGTAACCGTAAGGTTGAGCTGTGATCGCGAGTGAATTAAGTAGCGAAGTTCCTGATTCTACACTGCCAAGAAAAGCCTCTAGCGAGGAAACAGGTGCCCGTACCGCAAACCGACACAGGTAGGCGGGATGAGAATTCTAAGACGCGCGGGAGAACTCTCGTTAAGGAACTCGGCAAAATGACTCCGTAACTTCGGGAGAAGGAGTGCTCCCCAGGGTGAACAGCCTGGGGGAGCCGCAGTGAATAGGCCCAAACGACTGTTTATCAAAAACACAGGTCTCTGCGAAGCCGCAAGGCGAAGTATAGGGGCTGACACCTGCCCGGTGCTGGAAGGTTAAGAGGAGGGGTTATCCTTTTGGAGAAGCTCTGAATTGAAGCCCCAGTAAACGGCGGCCGTAACTATAACGGTCCTAAGGTAGCGAAATTCCTTGTCGGGTAAGTTCCGACCCGCACGAAAGGTGCAACGATTTGGGCACTGTCTCAACGAGAGACCCGGTGAAATTATATTACCTGTGAAGATGCAGGTTACCCGCGACAGGACGGAAAGACCCCATGGAGCTTTACTGCAGCTTGATATTGGATTTTGGTACAGCTTGTACAGGATAGGTAGGAGCCTTGGAAACCGGAGCGCCAGCTTCGGTGGAGGCAATGGTGGGATACTACCCTTGCTGTACTGAAATTCTAACCTCGAACCGTGATCCGGTTCAGGGACAGTGTCTGGTAGGCAGTTTGACTGGGGCGGTCGCCTCCTAAAGAGTAACGGAGGCGCCCAAAGGTTCCCTCAGAATGGTTGGAAATCATTCGCAGAGTGCAAAGGCATAAGGGAGCTTGACTGCGAGACATACAGGTCGAGCAGGGACGAAAGTCGGGCTTAGTGATCCGGCGGCACCGTATGGAAGGGCCGTCGCTCAACGGATAAAAGCTACCCTGGGGATAACAGGCTAATCTCTCCCAAGAGTCCACATCGACGGGGAGGTTTGGCACCTCGATGTCGGCTCGTCGCATCCTGGGGCTGAAGTAGGTCCCAAGGGTTGGGCTGTTCGCCCATTAAAGCGGCACGCGAGCTGGGTTCAGAACGTCGTGAGACAGTTCGGTCCCTATCCGTCGCGGGCGCAGGAAATTTGAGAGGAGCTGTCCTTAGTACGAGAGGACCGGGATGGACACACCGCTGGTGTACCAGTTGTTCCGCCAGGAGCATCGCTGGGTAGCTACGTGTGGACGGGATAAGTGCTGAAAGCATCTAAGCATGAAGCCCCCCTCAAGATGAGATTTCCCATCACTTCGGTGAGTAAGATCCCTCAGAGACGATGAGGTAGATAGGTCACGTGTGGAAGCATAGCGATATGCGGAGCTGAGTGATACTAATCGATCGAGGGCTTAACCAAAGTTAAGCGAAGTAAGTTAATGTACGAAGGAAAGACATGGATTCATGATCCCCGTCATAGGCGTTATTCAGTTTTGAGTGGTCACACTCAACCATAGTCTGGTGGCGACAGCGAAGAGGTCACACCCGTTCCCATGCCGAACACGGAAGTTAAGCTCTTCAGCGCCGATGATAGTTGGGGGCTGTCCCCCTGTGAAAGTAGGACGTCGCCAGGCATTTTTTATTGGGGCCTTAGCTCAGCTGGGAGAGCGCCTGCCTTGCACGCAGGAGGTCAGCGGTTCGATCCCGCTAGGCTCCACCATTTAAGAGTAATAAATTTCAGTACCATTGCAGCATTTAATATGGCGGTGTAGCTCAGCTGGCTAGAGCGTACGGTTCATACCCGTGAGGTCGGGGGTTCGATCCCCTCCGCCGCTACCATATTTATCCGGAGGAGTACCCAAGTCTGGCTGAAGGGATCGGTCTTGAAAACCGACAGGGGCTTTACCGCCCGCGGGGGTTCGAATCCCTCCTCCTCCGCCATTAATTTTACTATCTGATCTGGTCCCGTGGTGTAGCGGTTAACATGCCTGCCTGTCACGCAGGAGATCGCCGGTTCGATCCCGGTCGGGACCGCCATTTTCATTTTTATATCGATTGTTTTTTACCGTGGAGGGGTAGCGAAGTGGCTAAACGCGGCGGACTGTAAATCCGCTCCCTACGGGTTCGGGGGTTCGAATCCCTCCCCCTCCACCATTTATACAATTAATACAGGGGTATAGTTTAATGGTAAAACGAAGGTCTCCAAAACCTTTGATGCGGGTTCGATTCCTGCTACCCCTGCCATAAGTATGGCGGTTGTGGCGAAGTGGTTAACGCACCGGATTGTGATTCCGGCATTCGTGGGTTCGATTCCCATCAGCCGCCCCATTTTTTTATTTTAATGACTTTAGGGGTATAGCCAAGCGGTAAGGCATCGGGTTTTGATCCCGTGTACCGCAGGTTCGAATCCTGCTACCCCTGCCAAATGTGCGGGAATAGCTCAGTGGTAGAGCACCACCTTGCCAAGGTGGGGGTCGCGGGTTCGAATCCCGTTTCCCGCTCCATGAACAGGCGCCCTTAGCTCAGCTGGATAGAGTGTTTGACTACGAATCAAAAGGTCGGGGGTTCGAATCCCTCAGGGCGCGCCATGCGGGTGTAGTTTAGTGGTAAAACCTCAGCCTTCCAAGCTGATGTCGTGGGTTCGATTCCCATCACCCGCTCCATTTTATGGGCCTATAGCTCAGCTGGTTAGAGCGCACGCCTGATAAGCGTGAGGTCGGTGGTTCGAGTCCACTTAGGCCCACCATACTGTTCCACAGTAGCTCAGTGGTAGAGCAATCGGCTGTTAACCGATCGGTCGTAGGTTCGAATCCTACCTGTGGAGCCATTAAATCTGACTTCTTACTTCCAGGCCCGTTGGTCAAGTGGTTAAGACACCGCCCTTTCACGGCGGTAACACGGGTTCGAATCCCGTACGGGTCACCAATACTGGAGCCATTAGCTCAGTTGGTAGAGCATCTGACTTTTAATCAGAGGGTCGAAGGTTCGAATCCTTCATGGCTCACCATTATTATCGATCACACTCGTCTCATTTTGAGATGGGTGTTTTTTGTGTGAGATTCTCATTGCCCTGCAACACGCGCATTGCCAGGTTGAAAGGTGACCTGTCTCCAAAACGGTAAAAAAGAGAACCGGTTCCGGCTCTCTTTTTGTTTGAGTCGATTTATCTGGCATGTCACATCCCCGGGGTAAATTCATCCTCACTGATTTCCTCGGCATTCTCTAATACCTCGTCAGGGACAGGGATGGGTTCGATGGTGTTAAAGTCAGACATCGTCATTTCACTGGTCTGATTTGTGATCATTTCCTGGCCCATCATATCAAGAGCCATCACCATCGTGATTGATCCGGCAGTTTGATAATAGGTTTCTTTATCAATGGTGATCGAAAAATCGAGTTCCCGGAGTTCCATTGAACCGAAGAGTTCATCCATTCCTTCCATGCCTGGGATGTCTGCATCAAATCCATGAAGTTCCTGCATCAGCTCCTCCATATTCAGATCTTCTGTTTTGAGAGCGATGTAATAATACTCGTCATCTTCTTCCAATGAAAGATCTGCGACATAGTCTTTAAGAAAAGCCAACTGTTCATCGGGGTGAAGCTGAAGATCAGACATTGCAAGGAAATCATCCAGGTAACTCTCAGGGAATTTCATCCATCTATCCATCATGGGATCTTCCATGAATAAACCATCGGTCTCTGTGAAAAACGATTGGTAACTGACTTGTCCTTCAGAGTCATCCATCTCCCCAAATTCATCCATGTCTTCATAATTCATCGTCATATCCTGTTTAAAGGTCATTGGATCCATGGTCATTTCCATCGTTTGTGTCGATCGGACTGACATTGCGTCTTCATCCATGCCGTCAAGCTTCATGGTTTGTAGCATATCCATGTTTAAGACGTACGATTCAACATCATTCATCGTCGTTTGACTCTGCTTTACGATCTCTTCAGCTGATTCCCCTTCTTCAGTGGTGTTGCCGCAAGCACTGACAATGGTCAGAACAGACAGACTGATTCCTGTGTACAACATTTTTTTGAACATGATAGTTGCCTCCAAATTTTTAATTGATAGTCATGACAGTAATACGGGTGAAACCAATTTTTGTTTCAAACAGAGATAAAACCAAATCATCCTTTTGATACAGACAAACCACCACCGCTGTGAATGCGTTTACAATATTGACATAGTAGTAAGTTTAAAAAGTATGACTTTTTAGTGAAATCGATGAAATGAGGTTGTTGCACAAGCGGATTTTTGGTATAAATAACGTAAGGTATCGCTTTCAATCATTCGTATCCCAGCATGTTTTGAAAGTAATCTCTTTTTCAGTCCTGCTGAAATGTATTTGGAAGGAGGCGGAGAAGCTCTGAATCTGAACAAGGCGACGATTTAAGCGCCCATTTCACAAAGAATAATACTTCACACATGAATCACATGCACCTCTAGCATCAAGATGTACACTCTGAGTCAGGTCGCATGTTTTGTCGTAGTGTTTTTCGTGAACGATTGAACAAGATCGAGTTTTAGACGCACCATTCCAATAAGGGGAAATTGGCTGACATGTGGTGAAGAAACAATTGGGGAAGGCAAGTACAGGTATTGTATATTAAATTGAAAGAGGTGGGGCCAGGATGAATATTCTTGTTTGTATCAAACAAGTTCCTGACACGAAGATCATTAAAGTAAATCCAAAAACGAACACCCTTGACCGTTCCAGTGCACCTGCGATTTTGAATCCGTACGATGCTCATGCTGTTGAGGAAGCGGTAAGACTCAAAAAAGAACACGGGGGAAAGGTAATGGTTCTTTCCATGGGTCCGCCGCAGGCTGCCAATGCAATTCGTAAATGCGTGGAAATCGGGGCAGACGAAGGCTTCTTGATTTCCGACCGGAAGTTTGCCGGCGCAGATACTTTAGCAACAAGCTATGCGTTATTCAAGGCGATTGAAAAATTGGAAAAAGAACAGGGAATTGATTTAGTTCTTTGTGGGAAACATGCGATTGACGGGGATACCGGTCAGGTAGGACCAGGCATTGCACGACGAATGGGCATGCCGCCACTGACGAATGTGATTAATGTGAGAAATGTGGACGAAAAGAACAAGAAAATTCAAGTGGATCGTAAAATTGAAGACGGCCATGAAATTATCGAATCAGACCTCCCTTGTCTGTTAACCGTTGAAAAAGAGATCAATCAGGTTGCTTATTCACCTTTTCCGAACATGATGAGAGCAGCGCGCTACAAACCGACCGTCTGGACAGTGGATGACCTGGATGATGTGGATATCAAACAGCTGGGTCTCAAAGGTTCACCGACGATCGTAGGCCGTATGTGGCCACCTGATAAAAGTTCGGGAGCAGAGATTGTTGAAGGCTCAACGGAAGAAAAGGTGAAGAGAGTGGTTTCAGTATTGATGGAGAAACCAGAACTGTTTGCTTCGAAAGGCGGGGAGAAATGATGAATATTGAAGAATACAAAGGCGTTTGGGTATTTATCGAGCAGCGCGACGGAGAGATTTTTGATGTCGGTCTGGAACTCCTTGGAGCAGGCCGGGACTTAGCGGATAAACTGGAAGTGGAGCTTTGCGGAGTACTTCTTGGTGATGGCATTAAAGATAAAGCGGAAGAGCTTTATCAGTATGGTGCAGATACCGTGTATGTCATTGATAATCCAGTCCTCAAGCATTACCGTTCTGAAACGTACATGAAGGCCGTGGGGGATCTTGTCAGAAAATATAAGCCGGAGATTTTTGTTTACGGCGCTACTGCAAATGGTAAAGACCTTGCCAGCGCAGTTGCAACAGAGGTCATGACCGGGCTGACTGCAGATACAACGATGCTTGACATCGATCTTGAAAAGCGGATGTTCGAAGCGAGCCGTCCTGCATTTGGTGGTAACATCATGGCGACGATTCTCTGTAAGAAACACCGTCCGCAAATGGCTACGGTTCGTCCGAAAGTCATGCAAAAGCCTGAGCCGGACCCATCCCGTAAAGGGAAAGTCATTGAAGAAAAGTTTGACATGAAAGAAGAGGATCTTCGCACAAAGGTAGTCGAGATTGTTAAAGCCGCGAAGAAAGGTGCAAACCTTGAAGAAGCCGAAATCATTGTTGCCGGTGGTAAAGGCATCAAAGATGAAAAAGGCTTCAAAATGGTCAAGGATCTTGCAGATGCCATGAATGCCACAGTTGCAGCAAGTCGTGACGTTGTGGAGGCAGGCATCATCGGCCACGAATATCAGGTTGGACAAACCGGGTTGACTGTAACACCAAAAATCTATGTCGCCATCGGTATTTCCGGAGCCGTTCAGCATGTCGTTGGTATGCAAAACTCCGAACTGATCATTGCCATAAACAATGACCCAGATGCAACGATATTCAATGCAGCACACTACGGAATAGTCGGAGACGCTTTTGAAATTGTTCCTATGCTTACGGAAGAATTCAAAAATGCACTGGCTGAAGAACAGGGAAAAGGAGTGACGACGAATGCCTGAAAAATTTGATCTGATCGTCGTAGGCGCCGGTCCTGCAGGGACTGCCTGTGCTTATACGGCTGCACAAAACGGTTTGGATGTCCTGTTGATTGAACGTGGTGAATTCCCAGGTTCGAAAAACGTGATGGGCGGTATTCTTTACAGAAAACAAATGGAAGAGATTATTCCTGAATTCTGGAAAGAAGCCCCGCTCGAGCGCCCGGTTATTGAACAGCGCTTCTGGTTTTTGGATAAAGAATCGATGGTAACAACCAGTTATAAAGGATTGGATTGGGGCCGGGAACCATACAATAAGTTCACCGTTCTCCGCTCCAAGTGGGATAAATGGTTCGCAGATAAGGCAGTGGAACAGGGTGCCCTCCTGATCAACGAAACGGTTGTTACGGAATGTATCGTTGACAATGGCCAAGTCGTCGGTGTCAAAACGGACCGGCCGGACGGGGATGTCTATGCAGACGTAGTTGTTTTGGCAGATGGTGTCAATTCCCTTTTAGGCAAACAACTCGGGTTCCACAATGAGTGGAAGCCTAACGAAGTGGCCTTGACGGTGATGGAAGTACTGAAGCTTGACAAGAAAACCATTAACGAGCGATTCCAAGTGAATGAGGATCAGGGCGTTTCCATTGAAATCTTTGGTGAAGCGACGAAAGGTGCCCTTGGAACATCCTTCTTGTACACGAACAAAGACAGCCTCAATATTGGTGTCGGTACAACGCTCTCCGAAATGATCAAGCGGAAGATCAAGCCCTATGAGCTTCTCGATGAATTGAAAGTGCATCCGATGGTCGCACCGCTGATCGAAGGCAGTGAATCACAGGAGTACCTGGCACACTTGATTCCGGAAGGCGGATTTGATTCCGTACCAAAGCTTGTTGGAAATGGTGTCATGCTCGTAGGTGACGCGGCACAGTTTGTCAACGCGCTTCATCAGGAAGGGTCGAATCTGGCCATGACATCCGGAAAAATGGCTGCAGAAACGGTGATGAAAGCAAAAGAAACAGGTGACTTCTCCGAGAAAGGGCTTGATTCCTACAGAACCGATGTGTATGACAGCTTCATCGGTAAGGACTTGAAAAAATATCGTCATGCGGCGCACACCTTTGAAGAGAACCCACAGTATATGGGTGAGTATATTCCACTTCTCAACCATGCGATGGGCTCATTCTTCACGGTTGATGGAACGCCGAAGTGGGAAAAGCAAAAGAAAATTGCAACGAAAATTACTGCAGGCCGGGGTAAAACCGGACTGGCGAAAGATCTCTACCGGGCATGGAAGGCGGTGAAATAATATGGCACAGACGCTTGAAGATAAGCAGTATTTGCTTCGTTTCAACTGTGACACTGAATCGCATCTGATTATTAAAAATCACGATGTATGTGCAACATCTTGTCCTGGAAAGGACTGCACCATCTTCTGTCCTGCTGAAGTATATAAGTGGGAAGGCGACAGAATGTTTGTCGGCTATGAAGGATGTCACGAATGCGGAAGCTGCCGCATTGGCTGTCCGCATGATAATATTGAATGGCACTATCCAAAAGGCGGTCACGGCATCGTGTTCCGACTGGCATAATGTGTCTCGTAACAGGACCTCGAAGAGCACGACTTCGAGGTCTTTTTTTTCGTACGTTAGGAAAGTTTAACTTTGCTAACGGATTACAGTGTACGTGCAACGAAAGCTTTCGCTATTAAATCTTGGTGAAAAGCCAAGCATTCTTTATTTTTTTCTCCGTAAAAAGGGTCACCTGTTGAAAAGAAAGAAAATTTTGATAAATCATCACAATACCCGCTGGCAAGTAAACGATTCCTCATGTAGAATAGTGAGAATAAGAAGAGTAAAGGTGTGGATGGAATCATGGATGAACGAGATCTGGAGTTATTAACGTTAATTGAGAAGCAAGGACGTTTGGAAACCAGTCAGTTGGCAAAAATGATGGATATGAAAGAAGATGAAATTGCGTTAAGAATGAGACGACTTGAAGAACAGAAAGTGATTCTCGGTTATTCTGCATTAATTGATTGGAAAAAGACGCCGGAAAAAGAACGTGTAACTGCGAGTATTGATGTCAAGGTCACGCCGACAAGGGGCAGAGGGTTTGATGCGGTTGCGGAGCGGATCTACCGGTTCAAGGAGGTCAAAGCCCTGTACCTGATGTCAGGGACGTATGACCTTGCCGTTGTTATTGAAGGGGCGACGATGGCTGAGATTGCCAATTTCGTTTCGGATAAGCTGTCAACGCTCGATTCCGTCATTTCGACAACCACCCATTTTCAATTGAAGCAGTACAAACATGATGGCATGATTTTCGTTGATGATGATGATCAGGATCCTCGGATGGTGGTGTCACCATGAGCATGGTGAATCAAACCCAAGTTCACGAGACAAGATTGTCAGATGCAGTCAACCGGATCGCCCCTTCCGGAATCCGGCGGTTCTTTGATCTGGCAACGTCGATGGATAACGTCATTTCCCTTGGAGTTGGTGAACCGGATTATACGACGCCCTGGAATGTCCGGGAAGCCAGTATTCATTCCTTGGAACGCGGATTAACGGCGTATACGGCAAATGCCGGGCTCATCGAGCTGAGAAGAGCCATTTCAACATATTTAACAAAACGTTTTGCCATCGATTACAATCCCGATAATGAAGTCGTTGTGACAGTCGGCGCCAGTGAAGGGATCGATTTGGCGATCAGGGCGATCGTTAATCCGGGCGATGAAGTATTGATCGTGGAACCGTGTTTTGTATCGTATGCACCGATCGTATCATTGACAGGTGGGGTTCCTGTGCCGGTTCCGACAGAAATCAGCAATGATTTTATGGTGGAACCTGAAGAGATCGTTAAGCGAATTACACCCAAGACGAAAGCGATCATGCTGTCGTACCCGAACAACCCGACTGGGGCTGTTATGTCGAGAAAAAAGATGGCGGAGGTCGCGGATCTGGTCATTGAACATGACTTAACAGTCATTTCTGATGAAATTTATGCAGAATTAAGTTATGACGATGAACATGTCAGTGTCCCGACTTTTCCAGGCATGTGGGAGCGTACGATTTTGATCTCAGGTTTTTCAAAATCATTTGCCATGACCGGATGGCGGATTGGTTACCTCTGTGCGCCGGAGCCCTATGCCAGCGCGATGCTGAAGATTCATCAATATGCGATGATGTGCGCTTCAACGATGGCCCAGTATGCGGCCCTTGAAGCGTTGGAAAATGGGCAGGAAATGATGGATGAGATGATCACGAGTTACCGGCAGCGGCGGAATTATTTCGTCAAATCATTGCGGGAAGCCGGCCTCTCCTGTCATACACCCGGTGGTGCCTTTTATGCATTCCCGTCCATCAAGGAAACAGGCTTGACTTCAGAGGAGTTCGCCGAAGCTTTTTTGATGGAAGAAAGGGTTGCAGTGGTGCCGGGGCATGTTTTCGGTGTCGGCGGTGAAGGGCATGTGAGATGCTCTTATGCCGCTTCGATGTCACAGCTCGAAGAAGTAGTCGAACGGTTAAAGCGCTTCAATGCAGCACGAATCGGACGGTAAAATAACTACTTTGTTTTTTTTGATATCCTGTGTTATAATTACACAGTTAAAAAATATATGGGAGTTGTTTTCATGTCAAGTCAATACGAAGCAGGAAGTATCGTTGAAGGAAAAGTAACAGGTATCAAACCTTTTGGTGCATTTGTAGCACTTGATGAGAAGAAGCAGGGTCTTGTTCACATCTCGCACATCGCCCACGGTTATGTAGAGGATATTAATTCTGTATTGTCAGTTGGAGATACAATCAAAGTGAAGATTCTCTCCGTTGATGCAGAATCCGGAAAGATTTCACTTTCCATCAAAGAAACATTGCCAAAACCGGAACGCCCTCAAAGCCAGAGTGGCGGTAATCGCGGAGGCGGAGCCGGCGGACCTCGTCGTTCCGGCGCTGGAGCTCCGAAAAAGGAATCCACGCAAGGTTTCAACACGCTGGAAGATAAGCTGAAGGACTGGTTGAAGCAATCCAACGAGATTCAGGCGGATCTGAACAAGCGCATCAAGAAGTAAGGTCACGTTTCTTTCCTGAACGATACCAATGCAAAAGGGATGCAGTCCAAAGCGACTGTATCCCTTTTGTTGATTCAAAACGGAATGTTGACAATTTCGTTACAGCCAACAGCAGACTTTGCGGTTTAAACGCTTTCATACAGAAGCAAGTGGTTGCGCATTGCACTGCAATTGATTAGTATTGAATACAGGGTGGATGAGTACTGGCAACTTACTGAATCTGAAAAAAAATTGGAGGATGACAAAATGACTGAAAAAATGACGTTTGATTATTCCAATGCTTCACGTTTTTTAAGTGAACACGAATTAACCAATCTGCAAGGAGCGGTAAATGCAGCACACGAAGCACTGCACAATCAGAGTGGTGCCGGAAACGACTTTCTGGGTTGGATCGACCTGCCGGCAAACTACGATAAAGAGGAATTCGCAAGGATTCAGAAATCCGCAGAAAAGATCCAGTCTGATTCGGATGTATTGATTGTGATCGGCATCGGAGGCTCTTACCTCGGCGCGCGGGCTGCAATCGATGCACTGAGTCACAGTTTTCATAATGATCTGGATGCTGATAAACGTAAAGGTCCAAAGGTCTATTACGTCGGAAATAACATCAGTTCCACGTACGTGACCCATTTACTGGAGGCCATCGAAGGAAAAGACGTTTCTGTTAACGTGATTTCAAAATCGGGAACAACAACGGAACCGGCGATTGCCTTTCGTATTTTCAAAAAACTCCTGGAAGATAAATATGGCACAGAAGAAGCACGTAAACGGATCTATGCCACTACAGACGCTGAGAAGGGTGCTTTAAAGAAGCTGGCTGCTGAAGAGGGGTATGAATCCTTTGTCATTCCGGATGATGTAGGCGGGCGTTTCTCCATCTTTACAGCCGTGGGTCTGCTCCCGATTGCAGCGACAGGACTTGATATTCAGAAAATGATGGATGGGGCCGCCGCGGCCCGCGAAGATTTCAGCACACCGGATCTTTTTAAAAACGAAGCCTATCAATACGCTGCGGTTCGAAATGCGCTCTACAATAAAGGCAAGACGATTGAAATGATGGTGAACTATGAGCCGGCGCTTCACTATGTCAATGAATGGTGGAAGCAATTATACGGTGAGAGTGAAGGAAAAGACGGCAAAGGCATTTTCCCGGCAGCCGGGGATTTCTCAACTGACCTTCACTCGCTTGGACAGTATGTTCAGGATGGTCGCCGTGATCTGTTCGAAACGGTGCTCCACGTCGGGAAAGTGAACGAAACCGTTACGATAGAGAAGGAAACGGAGGACCTGGACGGACTGAACTACCTTGCCGGAAAAGACATGCAGTTCGTCAACGATCGTGCTTATGAAGGGACACTGCTCGCCCACATTGATGGCGGCGTTCCGAACCTGATTTTGAACATCCCAGAACTGAATGAGTATCACTTCGGCTATCTCATTTACTTCTTTGAAAAAGCCTGCGGACTAAGTGGCTATCTCCTTGGAGTGAATCCATTTGATCAGCCTGGAGTGGAAGATTACAAGAAAAACATGTTTGCTCTTCTAGGTAAACCGGGATTTGAAACAGAGAAGCAGAATCTTGAAAATCGTCTGTCAAAAAAATAAATGATTGATCATAACCGTCTGTGGATGTCACAGGCGGTTTTGCTAACACTTTATCAGAAGAGTTTAAGTGCAACTGAGGCTTTCGACTTGAACTTGGTCATGGGTGGCGTTCTTTACGTTTAGTGTGGAGGAAAGAAGGCAATATAAACCATATGAACGTGCGTGGAGGGAGTGTGAGTGAAATGTCAGATCAAGAAAAATATTGGCATGCGCAGTCAAAAGAGGACGTTCTCTCTGGTCTGGATGTCAATCAGGATAAAGGGTTAACGAGTGATCAGGTAAGTGAAAAACTGAACGAATACGGGAAGAATGAGTTGCCTGAAAAAGAATCGGAATCAGAACTGATTAAGTTTCTGAAGCATTTTCACGATGTGCTGATTTATATTTTAATTGTCGCAGCAGTTATCACGGCCGTTCTCGGTCACTACATTGACACGGCCGTGATTCTGCTTGTCGCGGTGATTAATGCAAGTATCGGTTATTTTCAGGAAAGTAAGGCCGAACAAGCCCTTGAAGGGATCAAGAATATGCTCTCTCTTGAGGCAAATGTCTTACGGAATGGATCAAAGCAAATGATCGATGCTTCAGAGGTCGTGCCCGGGGATCTGGTCTATTTAAATGCCGGAGATAAAATTCCTGCTGATCTCCGCCTCCTGCAGGCAGATAATCTGAAAACAGAGGAAGCAGCCTTGACCGGTGAATCCACATCCACTGAAAAAGTGACCGGAGAGCTGGACGAAGACACTGTGCTTGGTGACCGGGAGAATATGGCTTTTTCCGGAACTTCTGTAACGTCCGGAACCGGTGTAGGTATTGTAGTTGCGACAGGTTCCCATACGGAAATCGGCAAGATTAACGAATCCATATCCGAAGTGGAAGAGTTAAAAACACCGCTGATGAAGCAGACCGACCGGTTTGGTAAGCAGGTCGCGATGTTTATCGTAGCCTCATCAGCCCTCTTATATGTTTTCGGCTTCTTTGTCAGGGACTATGGGGCTGCAGAACTATTGTTATCGATCATCGGGCTTGCCGTGGCAGCAATCCCAGAGGGTCTTCCTGCGATCATTTCCATTATCCTTGCCTTGGGTGTGCAGAATATGGCCAAACGAAAGGCAATTGTAAGAAATCTGCCTTCCGTGGAGACCCTCGGTGCGGTGTCTGTCATCTGTTCGGATAAAACAGGCACATTGACGAAAAATGAGATGACCGTCACCTCGGTTATGACCAGGGAATCGGCGTATGAAGTGACTGGTACGGGTTATTCTCCAAAAGGGGAAATTAAAAAAGACGATACGGAAGTGTCTGTCGATGAAGAGAGTCATCTCAAGGACCTCCTGAAAATCATGAAGACCTGTAACGATGCAGAGCTGCAAGAAGATGACGGGACGTGGACGATCAATGGAGAGCCGACAGAGGGCTGTTTATTGACACTGGCTGAAAAAGCGGATGGTGAAGTCCCACGTCATGATGTGATTTCAAAAATTCCTTTTGATTCAGCTTATAAATACATGGCGGTTCTGATTGAAGAAGAGGGCGAACGTTACATCTATATTAAAGGTGCGCCGGATAGGCTCTTCGATATGGCGAAAGAAGGTGAATCCGACTTTGACCGTTCTTTCTGGGAAGACAAAATGAAAGAGCGGACGACCAAAGGTGAACGGGTATTGGCCGCCGGGATCAAGAAGGTTGACAGCACAAAAGAAGAAGTGGATCATGACGATCTGTTCAGTGGGGTCAACTTCATTGGATTCACCGGGATTATCGATCCGCCTCGCGAAGAAGCGATTGTGGCCGTGGAAGAATGTAAAAAAGCCGGTATTCAAGTGAAGATGATTACAGGGGATCACAAGGATACCGCCATGGCGATTGGTGAGCAGATGGGCATCGGTGATGGACAGAAAGGGCTCGAAGGCAGGGAGATCGACGAGATGAGTGATGAGGAGCTCTCAGCGGCGATAATGGAATATGACGTATTTGCCCGCACCAGCCCTGAGAATAAGCTTAGGCTCGTGAAGGCGTTGCAGGAAAATGATCAGGTCTCTGCGATGACCGGGGACGGTGTGAACGATGCGCCGGCATTAAAACGGGCAGATATCGGTGTTGCGATGGGTATCAAAGGAACAGAGGTTGCCAAGGAGTCTTCCCAGATGGTACTCGTCGATGACAACTTCGAAACCATCGTAGGGGCAGTCGAAGAAGGCCGACGGGTCTATTCCAATCTCAAAAAAACCATCCTGTTTATTTTACCGACCAATGGTGCGCAGTCGTTACTGATCATGATCAGTATCCTGCTTGGGACGACCATGCCGTTATCCCCGATCCAGATACTTTGGGTCAACATGGTCATCGCGGTGACGGTTTCATTGGCATTGGCTTTTGAACCACTTGAAGAAGGGGCGATGAACCGAAAACCCCGACCGGTCAAGACACCGCTTTTGACGCCTTACTACATTTTCAGAATTGCATTTGTGTCGCTCTTAATCGGGGGAGGTACATTGCTCTTCAGTCAGAACCTGCTGGGAGCAGATGTGGACGAGGCTTATTTAAACAGTGTTGTTCTGCAAACCGTTGTTATTATGCAGATGTTTCACCTGTTTAATACCAGAAATGAGATCGGTTTTGCTTTCAACAGGAATTTCTTTAAGAACAAGGTGGCCTTTCTGGTTTCAGGGGTGCTCCTGGGACTGCAGGCCTTCATTTTGTACGTCCCATTTATGAATGTGGCTTTCGGGACAGTACCATTAGGTTTGGACTACTGGTTGATCCCGATCGGCTTAGGGATAATCGTATTTACAATCATTGAGATCGAGAAAACCATCACAAGAAAATTTGTGATGAAACGAAATCATCAGAATTGATGTAACAGATCTGAACGTGTTGTTCAGATCTGCTTTTTCTTTATCATCACTAGGCAAGAAGACTCCATCTGATTCGCGATACGGGCATCAGCCCAGCGATTCAGGTGGAGATGAATTGCCATCAGTCTTACGACTGATAGATGTTTTAAATAAAAGAACAAGAGTTCGAAAATATATCTAGCTTCTTTTTTGTTAAATGGTATAATGAGTGATATAGACCGAAAGGATTGACACCATTTGGAATTAGATAATAATCATTCAGTGTTACTGTTGCATTACCACTTAGTTTTGGTTGTTAAGTAACGAAATTAAAAAATTGCTATGGAAAGAAATGTTTTGGTTGCGCAGCTATTGAAACACAAGGAATGAAGCAAACACCTTGACGTCGGTAAAGGAGGTGACACAAATGGCTAGGAAAAAACCGATTAAAGTATTGCGCAAGAAAAAGAAAACAGTCAATATGCAACGGTTCACCCAAAAGCAGAACATTGGTCGCAGCACCCTTAGCGCTAGGGAGTTTCGACTTCTGCAACGCATGTCTCATAGTTCTAAGGCTTTGCGCAACGTAGGCTTATATACGATTAAACAAAAGTATTTGAATGAAAACAAAATGGCGACAACAAAAGAAATAGACAGCGCAATGAAGGCCGATATGAACTATTGGGGCATTCAATCCAACTCCGTACAAGCGGTTCGAAGAACCTTACTCAGTGACGTAAAGAGCTTCTTCGAAGCGTTAAAGAAGTGGAAAGAAACCCCTGAAGGTTTCACAGGTCGCCCAAAGTTCCCAAAGTATTCTCGTTCCACGGCTAAACGCGTCATCGAAATCTATCAAGTTCCCAAAGTGGATCAGGATGGATATTGGAGCATTCCAATGAATACTGCTTTCAGAAAACGTTTTGGTCCCTTAAGACTGAGAATGCCAAAGAATTTAATGGATAAAAACATTTCTTACATTGAAATTGTGCCAAAGCAAAACGGTCGGTTCTTTGAGGCTCATTATGTATACGAAGTACCTATGTCTCAAATGAAGAAACAACAAACGACGACAAAAGCTTTGAGTTGCGATTTAGGTGTAGATTATCTTCTTAGTTGTACAACGAATCAAGGAGACGCCTTTTTGATTAATGGAAAGAAGTTAAAATCCATCAATCAGTACTTCAACAAAAAGATAAGCGAATTAAAACAGAAAAACATCGAAAACGGCTTGTCGAAACGCATAGTGACAAACCAAATCGCTTCTCTTTGGCGTAAACGAAATCTCCAAATAGACGGCTACCTTTCACAAACCGTAGGTTTTTTGTTCAAACAGATAAAACGACTGAACGTCGATACCGTGGTAATGGGTTATAATGCCGGTTGGAAACAAGAATCGCATTTAGGGAAGAAAAACAATCAAGAGTTCGTACAAATTCCTTTCCACAGATTGATTTCGGCTATTGAGAACAAGTGTCTCAAGGAAGGCATCCGTTTCGTTAAGCAGGAAGAGAGCTACACGTCTAAAGCTAGTTTTCTGGATCATGACGATATTCCGGTTTGGTCAAAAGGCGATAACACGATGTACTCCTTTAGTGGGAAGCGCCTATATCGCGGCTTCTATCGCTGTGAAAACGGACAATGCATCCATGCCGACATTAATGCAGCATTAAATATCCTTCGGAAATCCCAAGTAGCAGAATGGGATGAAAAAACGAAAATAAAAACGCCCATGATCATGGACGTTCAAAAACGTAAAGCTGTTGCTTAGCGCATAGCCTAGTGGGTGCGTCAACCATCCATGTGTACTCAACTTTTGTTGGGGCTTGTAGCACACGCCAGTTATATTCTGAGTGGTGGTTTCTTCCGAAAGGAAGAACTGCTCTTCTTCGGAAGGGTGGTGCAAGTGGGAAAACGATCGTACGTCGCCAGTACCAACCAAAAACAGTGATTTGAGAAGAACCATGCAGAGCGTCGCTCTTCGTAAGAAGAAAAGACCTGCTTGGCTATCTCAAGCCCCCACTGAAACGTTGTACTTCAGTGGGGGTTCGTTGACGATAGAATAATGGGGAAGAGATGGAGGGATAAACGATGGCGCAGGCGATTATTTTTGCAATTACAATCTTTATAGGGTGGGTGATTTTTGACGGAATTAAACATAAAAAAGTGCACCGTGATAATGTCATTGCGGGCTTCATTACAGCGATTTTGGCAGGGATCGTATGGTATCTGCTGTTTGTGATTTTCTGATCGATTTTTTTTACAAAAACTATTGCATGTTCGAACATGAACCGCTATAATCAATAATTGTGAGTCACCGATTGATCGAGGGGCATTAGCTCAGCTGGGAGAGCGCTTCGCTGGCAGCGAAGAGGTCAGGAGTTCGAGCCTCCTATGCTCCACCAATATTGACTCACTTACATATGTGACCAACGACGTGGTTTTCCGAATGATCGGGGAATTGCGTCGTTTTTTTGTTCGTGTGCTGAATTGAAATAAAGATGATTGAAACGTTGATTTGAAAGGTTTTACCGAAGAAAAAGACACCGTATATCACAGTGTCTTTGCTTAGTGGTTTTAGCGAATATTCGTTTTATAGGATTGTGAAAATTTGGTTTTAAAATCAGTGATTAATGAATGAGTCATGAAATTTTGGTTTTGGTAACGTGTTTGGTAACATCTTCAGATTTAGAATTGAAATCGGATCGCTTCTGCCACTTCCGAGGATACTTCTTTCTGAACGTTTGGTAACAGGTGAGAATATGTGTCGAGAGTCGTTTTTACATTAGAATGACCTAGTCGTTCTGCAACTACTTTTGGATTCTGTTTCAAAGTCAACAGGAGGGTAGCATGGGTATGACGCAGGTCATGGAAGCGTATTGAAGGAAGATTTGATTTACTGATGAGTTTCTTTAAATTTCTTCGCAAGTTGCTTGGGTTAATGGATGTTCCAACTTCAGAAGCAGCAACTAGATTTTCATCAGAATAGACATCTTCGGATTGCCTCTTTTGTTCTTGTTGTTTTTCGTAATGTGAGAGCAAAACGTCAATTTGAGAAGAAGCAAGCGTTAAAGAACGCATTGATGATTTATTTTTAGCTCCATATTGAAGCTTTCCATCAGTTTTTCTGGTTTGTGTAATGAAGATTGTACCCGATTCAAAATCAATATCTTCCCAACGCAACCCTAGAATTTCGCCCTGTCTCATGCCTGTAACCAAAGCGATATAATACACGATGAAATATGGGGAATTTTCTGCGAGGGAAAGGAATTCATTGATCTGCTCTGAATTCCAGACGGTTATATCCCTTGTTCCTTTTTTAGGGCGTTCAACTGTTTCCATTGGACTGATTTTAATGTGTTGCAAGTTAAGAGCATACTGGAAAGAATCTTTCAGAAGGTCATGAACTTTTGCCCTTGTTGCTCCTGCGAATGAATCATCGTTCATTTTTCCGTAAAACTGGTAAATTAATTGGGGCTTTATGTTGTTAAGCTTTACCTCTCCTAAAAATGGAAGGATGATTGATTTGAATAGGTGTGAGTAGCATTCGTAAGTTACTGATGAAATCCTCGGTTTTTTGTACACCATATATTCTTTAGCGAGGTCTTTGTAAAACATCTTACTTGGGTGAACATATAGGCCATCTTCGTACTCCATTATAGCCCTTCTTAATGCTTGCTGAGCTTCTTTTTCGGTTTTGAATCCACGGGTCTTCACTTGATTTCTGCTCCCATCAGTTTTTTTACCGAGTGTGACTTGAAAATACCAGGACGACCCTTCATGCTTAACTGTGCCTTTCATTGAACTCTTCTCCTTTCAAAATGAATGCATGTCAAAGTACTTACTTTAGACATGCATTGAGTCAGCTGTTTTTAGTTGATTGTGATATGAAGACTTTTCCAAATATGAAAATATTCAAGTTGGTGAACATTACGCACTTTCATCATAAAACCATTCGTAGAACGTAAGCGTCAAAAATCCGCACCTATTAATTTAGATGCGGATTTCCTATACTGAGTTTAAATTCGATTATTTGATCCGAATTTCCTCTGGTAATGATTCTGACCAGGGTAGAAACTGATCCATTTCAGATTGCTTGCTATTGGGCAAATGTTCAAACAAGTAATCCAGATAAGCTTGAGGCTTTAAACGATTCTCTTTTGCTGTCTCAATGATACTGTAAATAACACTACTGCTCTTTGCACCTCGCGGTGTATTGGAGAACAGCCAGTTTTTTCTTCCAATCACAAAAGGTTTTATGCTGCGCTCAGCTCTGTTGTTATCTATATCAAGGCGGCCATCCTTTAAGAAGTTTCTCAGGTGATCCATTTGATTGATAGAATAAACAATGGCTTTTCCAAGGAGCGTTTTCGGTAAGGTTTTGGCTCGCATCGTTTGAAGCCATGCTGAATAAGCCTCCAAAACAGGTTTTGAACGTTTTTGACGAACGTCATAGACTTTTTCCGGAGAGAGGCGCTCTTCCTGTATATGCTTTTCGATGCGATAGAGCTGGTTGATAAAATCCAGACCCTCCTGTGCAGAACTTTTGGTTGTCGAACCATCATCAGGTAAGGATTTCACAGCATCTACGAATTTCCTGCGTGCATGAGCCCAGCACCCAACAAGTTCGACTTTCGGTTTTAAGCCGTGATAGCCTCCATATCCGTCTACGTGCAAGTATCCTTTAAATCCTTCAAGGAAACGAATTGGATATTTACTGGCGCGTCCGGGTTGATAGTCGTAGATCACAATCGGCACACTGCTCATGCCTGATCGGTACAACCACATATAGGAGGTAGAGCTCGCTTCCTTCCCATCCTCTTTGAGAACTTGAACAGTCGTTTCATCGGCATGAAGAACATCGAGCAATGTTAAAGTCTCAACCATCCGATCGTAGATCGGTTCCAGCCACTGTTCAGAACCTTCAAGAATCCAATTTGAAAGGGTCTGCCTTGATAAAGGAACACCCAAACGATTGAATGCCTGTTCCTGGCGATAAAGCGGCGTCCCCTGAACAAATTTCTGGTCCATGATGTAAGAGACCATCGATGGTGAAGCAAGGCTTCCTGGGAATGCCCGCTCTGGAACAGGTGCTTTAACAATCGGGTTTCCCGTACCGTTTTTCTCACAGTCTCTGCAACTGTATAGATAGGTAACATATCGAATTACTTTAACCTCTGCCGGAATGATTTCCAATTCTTCTTTGACTTGTTGCTTCATTGTATGGAGCTTTCCATTGCAGCACGAACAAACCTGATCCTCAACCGGGAGTGTATGCTCAATGGTTTTTGATGGAAGGTTTTCTGTAAGGTCCTTTCGGACTTTGCGCTTTTTCTTACGTTCATATGTAATCGATTCGACCGTTGGTTCTTCTTCGGACGGATGTTGTTCTTGCTCTGCTTCATTAAACAGAGGCAGCTCCAGCTGATCCGGATCCGTTTTTTCACTGGACTTACCGAATTTTTGTCTTTGCTGGAGGCTGAGCTGTTCCTTGTACCATTTGAGTTGAAGTTCAAGTTCAGCCTTTTCCCGTTCAAGTTTCGAGACACGGTCTTCGAGATGTTCAGTTGTTTTGGGTGAGATCGCAGAAGATTTTTTCATAACGAGATTTATTTTATATGGAAACGCGATTCACTTCAATAGTTTATACAACTTTTTCAGGAGATAACTTTCTGTGGGCTCCTTTTTGATCAATCGGAAGCCCATCCAGAAGCCATCTTAACTGCCTGTCTGTAATGAGTAAGGGTTGATGGTCATCTGCTTTGGGCCAAGGAAACGTCCCTTTTTCAAGGCGGCGATAATAAAGCCAGAAACCATTATGATCCCAATGCAAGATTTTAATCTTATCCCTTTGTCTGTTACAGAAGACAAAGAACGACGGTGAGAAAGGATTCAGTTGGAACCCTTCCTGCACAATGGCAGCTAATCCGTCGATGGATTTCCGTAAATCTGTTGCACCTTTTGCAAGGAAGACTTGTTTAGGCTGAGCATGAGACATCATAATGCATTCACTGCTCGAAGAAGATTGGTGAGGTCCGACTGATCTAATCCCGAAGGGATTTCAAGTCGGCTATCATTTGGAAGGGTAAGATAGATCATTTGGGGATCAGGTCGGGATGTGGCATCAACGTTTACGGGTATCCAATTAGTTTGCGGCTGTTCTGCGGTTGCAAGTGATTTGGATTCTTCTTTAAATTTACGAATCCAGTAGCGCACTTGATGGACCGTGAATTCATCATTTTGACGAACCCACTCAGCTACAGACAGTCCAGATTTTTGGACCTCTTTAACTTTATGTTCCCAGAAATCTCTGAGGTTAGCATTCCTATTCATCGC
This sequence comes from Salisediminibacterium beveridgei, assembly GCF_001721685.1. GTDB lineage: Bacteria > Bacillota > Bacilli > Bacillales > Salisediminibacteriaceae > Salisediminibacterium > Salisediminibacterium beveridgei. The sequence goes on from NZ_CP012502.1 coordinate 762,726, forward strand.
GTCAACTCCTTCGTACTTTTACTATAATCACAGTATGAAGGAGCTAATAATAAAATTACACGTGCTTATTTTTGACGCTTACCGTAGAACGATTTTTCAGGAATGATAATGCGATTACCGAGACGTTTATTCGGGATGATTCCTTGATTCACCAATTGATATGTCTGGTTGATGCCAATTCCTAGAATTGCGGATATTTCTTTTACTGTGAGTGTTTTTCTTTTCATAGGCGTGTGCCTCCTTCGGGGTGATTTTAAATTTACCCTTTCCAATGATTAGATCATCTGGGTATATACTTTGTGGTATTTATCGCCAAATAGATAGTGAGGAAGTTGGTTCGGGGTGAATAAATACAGTATAGCGGAAGAGGTCATATATTCCTTACAAGTTTCTTGTAAACATTTTCAAAACATGATTTACTATAGGTAATAAACTATTTATCAGGAGTGGACAATCATGAACTTAACGGTTGAAGAAATCATTCATTTAATCAAGACTAATCAATCCAAAGAATACATACACCAAAATACTGATGATACAAATGATCCTCCCGAAGAAGTGTATTTTGGTCATGCATTGAGTGCTTACGAATTGAATTATTTTGAAAAAGAAATTAAAAAGAAAAAGAAGAACAGTCGAAAAGTAAAAGCATTATTAAACGAATACATAAGAAAAGAAGAGGAGGCAGAAGGCATTGATTTATCCAGCAGCACAATTGCCAGGATCCTGAATGTTGGACCAAGTATGATTTCGAACTTGACATCAGGTCGATCCGTTGGAAGAATTGATATTTTAATGAAATTGGCAATTTTTTTCAGGTTAAGTTATGAACAAACAACTGAACTTTTGTCTGCTTCGGGTAAGGCATTTAATAATAATGACCTATACGAGTCTGCAATTCAGATGGCAATTATGAACGAAAAATATGATATAGAAGACATAAACGAAATTTTAGAACTGGCCTGCGGAGATAATGTCAGTATAGATATGTTAGATAAGCATGAAATATATAAGCCTATGAAAAAGACGTCTCAATAATCGGGGCGTCTTTTTTTTTGTGGGAACTTTTGCAGATGTATGAATATATTTCATGGATGTTCATATAATTGCAAAGGCTCGAACATGCTTGAACATAAATGCAGTGTTAATGATTTTGATTCTTCATTATGATAATCATAGGAATTCAGTTGTATCAGATTTTTAACCATTCAATGAGAAAAAATAAAGTTGAAACGGGAAAAATAAATGGGTGTATTAACCGATCAAATGCCAATCATATCAATCGATTCACCAGTCAATTCATAATCCCGATTTGATGATGCAACTATTCGAAATCAGAGGAGTGAAATTATGATTCATACGCTACAAATGTATGTTCCAATGGCTATCGACGACGTAGAAAGAATGAAAGCTCGCTTCCATATTTCAGGCGACGACGTGGAATCGGTATTTCATGGAAAATATCCTTTTGCACATTTTAATTTGATCAATCAGCAAGCAAAGGGACGTTACTATCTGTCGATGCATATCGACATTGTAAAAATTCTGGGGAGGTCTGACATTGACGAATCTGACTTTACTGCGGTTGAAAGACAGATCAATTCGATGATTTTTAAGATTTTCATGGATTGGCGTGCAATTCAAAATGCGTTTTTAGTCCGCATCGATTACCGTTACGACATTCAGATTACCGATCCCAACCAGCGGAAATTACTCTTTCATTTATATGGTAAACTGGCTCAACAACATGGACATTTAAAGAAACACACAGGTAAGCTGAAAAGTGACGGCACATACGAGGCTTATGAAACGAGTGTTTACCATTCCTCAAAATCTTCTGGAACTCTGGTCTACGACAAAGAAGCACATTTAGCAGATATTGGATTGGAGGTTATGCCCTATGAAGAAAGTGTTCTTCGATTTGAAGTCAAACTTTCTAAAGCGCATCTGGATTACAAGATGAACCCGAAGAAGTGCTTGAATACGCGTGATCGTCAGTTGAAAGAATACTTCAAACGCAGTGTGTTTCATGAATATATGTATCGAATGCTAAAACCAATTTATTTCCAAGGCGATTTCGTCAAACTCACAGAAGCTAAAAAACGCATTGAAAGATCAACACTGACGCCGTATCAAAAAGACAAGTTGATTGATCTGTTAAAGAAAATCAACTACAGTAAAGCAACTGTTTCGTCTCCCGTTAAAAAAGGCAATGTCTCCAAGCCTACCTTCAAAAAATATCTTCGTCTGCTCGAAGAACTCTCCATTCATCCCATTACTATCCCCAAAAATATCAAAGGTTCTCCAAAATCAATTCCAAATCCTTTGTCATTGCTGTTTGATGAAATTGAAAAAAGCCACCCCATTAGGTGACTTTTTCATCTGTATCGTTTTGCTTTTTGTGCATGAACTCAATTAATGACTGAGCAAGAAGATCCTGGACGTTAAATTGAGGCCAATTGGACTGGCAAAAAGTCTGGAAGTCTTGATAAACGTGCTCACGAATTCGGATGCTCTTTGTGATGACTTTGGTATTGTTGTCATAGATCGTCGGATCAATGTCAACTCGCTTCCCTCTCATATTCAGAAACAGCCGTTCGAAATCCTTTTTGTGATCTTCGATGAATTGCATGGTCTCATTCTGATTCACTTGATTGAAAGAAGGAGAAGCATCTTGATCGCGAACAAAACGGAAAAATTGATTGTATCGTTTAATATAGACGTAGTCCTCTTTTTGCATTTCTTTTGAAAAGGAACTTCTTGCAACACCAATTGATTCAGCAACTTCTTCGAGTGAATTGTTCTCCATCAGCTTATTGATTTTTTTCACACGAACATGAGGATCCATTGAGAAAAACTGATCTTTATTCATTTTGCACCTCCAAATTATTGTTGTTGTATTCTATGCAGCTCACATGAAATTATTCAAAAGAGAAAAACAACTTCGTGTCCATTAAATTGATGTAGAAAGTGCATTATATAAATATGTGCTTTTGAGACTATTTATTTAGTGTATTTTTATATAAATATGAATCAAAAGAGTTAGGTAAATAACTCTTTTGAACTGATTTCTTTCCGTGGTGAAATTCTGATTAAATGAAAAACACCCTGATCAAAAGGGTGTTTTCACTTATCTTATATTGTCTTTCGATCGTCGATTCTCCCTGATACGATGTCGTGAAGTCGCTTGAATACTTCCGCCATGACATGCATGGTCGACTGATCAGAAGACTGCTTTTCGATCCAAAAGACGATCATTCTGTGATTGAATTTAATGTGACATGAATGGAAGTATTTCTGCTGATCTAATACTGCTGACACTATCTCAATGAAATCTTGATTCCGATTGTGCTCCGTTAGCATTAGTCTCAAATAAGCCCCTTTTCCATTTTCACGATCCAATGCAAAAGAGTAGGTCAAGTAACTTTTCCCCGCTCCAACGTTAACAGTGGGGTGATTTAACGTTGATTTTGAACGCATGAGATTAAAGGCATAAGGTACTTTCGCATGCAAAGCATTCAACAGAGTCTTGTTCCGCTTTACGACAGGGAGATCAAAATCTGCTTCTGGTTCTTCAGCGCAATAACCTGATGGAATCAATTTGGTATGGTCGAAGATACTTAATCCGAGATCTTGATTAAATCGGTCGATCTCTCGATATTTTTCTACGTCTGTCTTCATATTCAAACGATCGATCCATTCCAAAATTCTTTCGTCAAATGTAATGGCATAAAAGTTGATGAACTTCGAATAAGAGAAGTTCAAGTCGAATATGATAGCTTCAACCATTTCTGAATCAAAATCGGATGCGATCCAAACGATGATTGCTTCATCATAATGCTCATACATTTCGGTGATTCGGTTGTAATGATCAACATCAGTAGGCGTCAATTGTACCTCGATAATGACATTCAAATTAGACGCAACCGTCAAACCAAACAGGTCGATATAACGTTTATTTTTATACGTCTCAAACTGGAATGACTCAATCTCTTCACCGAGTACATTTGCAATAATCTCAGGCTTATTATAAAGCACGAGTTTAAAAAGCTCCTCTTTCTTAGATCCATAAATCGACATTACATCTCACCACTTTCATTCTGGAAGGCACTCCTGTTGAACTCATCTTGAAGTTCTTTAACCATTCCCAAGAGTTCACTCTGTTTAGAGAAATTGATATGCATATCACGCATCTCTTTGGTGACAAATTCTATAGTTGATACGATCAACTGTCTTTCTTTTGAACTCACCTCTTCACCACCAACCGTAAAATCGAGATCGAGAAGTATTTCTTCGATATCTGAAAGTTCTTTTTCCTGGTCGTTTCCAAGCTCCAAATAATGAAAAAAATTCGTGTTAAGACATTCCGACAATGCCTGAATGACAGGAATGGAAACATTACGCCTAATACCGTTTTCAATTCTACAGAGATAACCAGCTGAAACGCCAGTTCGATTCGACACTTCTGCCAATGAGAGCTTCTTCTTATTTCGGTGATACTTCACAGCAGTTGCAAGCTTTGACGACAAAATACGTTCTTCACTATTGATGTTCCTGTTCTTCATACCTCTTTACCTCCTTTGAAATTGCCAAATATGGCTCCTGTGTTGTGTTACTGTTATCATTTTATGCAGTCAATGACTATATATAACAGAATAACGTACGTTTGTTCTATAAAGCCCCAATTGTCTCGAAAAAATGTCATTTGTGAAATGACTTCAGGCAAGTACTTACTGAGACCCGTTAAAATCAGTACCAATGAATGATATACTTGTAATGAATCGAAATTGATGCAATATAGAAACACTGGATTGAAGCTCTTTCGTTTTGAAATCTTACAAATTGAAACATGTGTTCGTATCTGGTGTTCATTATAAACAAGGGGAGATCGATTATATGAGTAAACAAACAGTCGCACAGTCAGACATTAATGCAGTATTATGGAGTGCAGCGGATACCTTCAGAGGTAAAATTGACTCAAGTACCTACAAAGACTACATACTGACGATGCTGTTCATCAAATACATAAGTGATTCGTATAAAGAACATTTGGCTGAGTACACTGAAAAGTACAATGGCGATGAGAAGAGAATTAATCGGGCTCTATCAAGAGAGCGATTTGTGCTTGAGCAATCGGCTTCATTTGATTATCTTTACGAACAGAGACACAACCCTGAAATCGGCGAGATCATTAACAAAGCACTTGAAAAGATCGAGGATGAAAACACGGGCAAGCTCAGAGGCGTATTTCGAAATATTGACTTCAACTCGGAAACGGTTCTGGGAAGAACAAAAGAGCGGAATGCGCTACTGAGATCATTACTTGAAGACTTTAATGAGATCTCGCTCAAACCTTCTGATGTTGGACGAGAGGACATCATTGGGGATTCTTATCAGTATATGATTGAACAATTTGCCTCTGATGCAGGTAAAAAAGGCGGTGAATTTTTCACCCCATCTATGTTATCAGAATTAATAGCTCGGCTTGTTGAACCAAAAGAAAATGATCGTATATATGATCCGACTTGTGGATCTGGATCATTGTTGATAAGAGTTTCAAATCAGGTCGCTAATAAAAAAGTTGCTATTTATGGGCAAGAGAGAAATGGTCAAACGCAATCACTTGCAATGATGAATATGTATTTACATGGCATTGATGATGCCAAGATTGAGTGGGGAGATACATTGGCAAATCCCCTCCATTTAGAGAATGATAAACTAATGAAATTTCAAAGAATTGTCGCAAACCCTCCTTTTTCACTAGAGAAATGGTCAATGGGATTTGCAAATGATACTTCGGACGATAAAAGTTTTGTGATGGAGAGTTCTTTAGATCCTTACAGGCGTTTTGAGTGGGGTATACCTCCAAAATCAAAGGGTGATTTTGCATTTGTGCAACATATGATACATTCTTTATCTAACGAAGGAACAATGGTAACTTTACTACCTCATGGAGTACTATTTCGAGGAAATAGTGAGAAGAAAATTCGTGAGAGTATTATTCAAATGAACTTATTAGATGCAGTAATTGGGCTCCCTGGTAATTTGTTTTTTGGTGATGTTTCCATTTCTGCAGTAATATTAATATTTAAGAAAAATAGACCTCGAAAAGAAGTATTATTTATCGATGCTTCTGGAGCGGAATGCTTCGAAAAAGGAACAAATCAAAATAAATTAAGAGAAATTGACATTCAAAGAATATTAAATGCATATAAAGAGTATGAGACTCTTGACAGTTTTGCTTATAAAGCAAGTGTTGACGAAATAATTGAGAATGACTATAACATGAATATTCCTCGGTATTTTGAGAGTCATTACAATGAAATTCGAATAAATATGAAAGAAGTTAAAGAGGATATTCACGCAATTAAATCAAAGATAAGTGATCTAGAGGATAAGATGGATAAGTATTTAGAAAAATTAGGATTGTAGTAGGTGAAAATATGATCGAAGATAAAAAGGACCTGAATTCACTATCTTTAAAGTGGAATACATATAAATTAGAAGAAATATGTGTTAAAAAAGGTCTTGTCAGGGGACCATTTGGAGGCGCTCTAAAAAAAGAATTTTTTGTTGAAAAAGGTCATAAAGTATATGAACAAAAGAATGCAATATATAAAAATGCAGAAATTGGTAATTATTATATAGATGATGTTAAGTATGAAGAATTAAAAAGGTTTCGATTATTTGAAGGTGATTTTATCGTAAGTTGCTCGGGGACAATCGGTAAAATTTATAGAATCCCTAAAGGGGCAGAAAGTGGTATTATAAACCAGGCTTTACTTAAAATAACTCTTGATGAAGAAAAAGTAGATGGAGAATTTTTTAACCAATTTTTCGAGTGGGACAATTTTCAAAATAAAATCATAGAGAATACTCAGGGAGGAGCGATGAAAAACCTTGTGGGAATGAAGATTTTTAAAAATACCACAATAACCATCCCTTCATTATCAGAACAAAAAAAGATTGCTGAAATTCTCAAAACCTGGGACGAAGCCATAGAACTGAAAGAACAATTAATCAAGCAAAAAAATATACAGAAAAAGGGGTTGATGCAAAATTTGTTGACAGGTGAGTTGAGAATCCCAGGGAATAATGATAACTGGGAAGAAGTAAGACTAAAAGATGTAGTGAAAAAAATAAAAGGGAAAAAATTAAACTATTCAGAAGAAGGTTCAATCCCATGTATAGATATGGAGTTTTTTGAAACTGGTAGATTCAAAAATTATACTGAGCATGCAGAAGTTTTATCGAGTTTAAATGATGTACTTTTACTTTGGGATGGTTCGAGAGCAGGACGTTCTTATACTGGTATAGAAGGAGCAGTTGGGTCAACATTTGTTAAACTTAAGTGTGATGGAATAGATAATTGGTTTTTGCATTATTCTCTCTTAAACGACCAATCTAAAATACAAAGAATAAGGGAAGGTTCAGGAATTCCTCATGTCCCTAAAGATTTTTTGAATTATTATAAACTTAAAATACCAAGCATCGCAGAGCAAAAACAAATTTCTCACACTATAGGAAATTTTGATAAATCAGTCAATTTGTTAATTAAAGAAGTTGATTTGTTGAGGTCCCAAAAAAAAGGACTCATGCAACTACTTCTCACAGGAAAGGTTCGTGTTGGTGCTGAAGGATAAAACCGCTTAATGGCTTGGAGGTGAAGCAATGGATTATTTGGATCAATCAGAACTTGCAGTCAGTCAGCAACCTGCCGTTGAGGTTCTAGAGCAACTGGGTTATACGTATTTGACACAGGAAGAAGTGGAACGTCAGCGAAAAAACCTTTATGATGTGCTGTTATTGGATGTGTTAGAAGATCATTTGAGAAATACGAATGGCTTTGAGTATGGCGACAAAACATACGCCTTCAGTAACGGCAATATACATCAAGCGATTGAAGATTTAGATGAGAATCTGACTGACGGTCTTGTGAAAACAAATGAGAAGATCTATGAGACCATGATGCTAGGGCGTAGTTATTCGGAGACTTTACCCGACGGCTCGAAGAAGTCATTTTCGATTCAATATATCGATTGGGATGATCCCTCAAGGAATCAATATCACGTGACTGAAGAATTCAGTGTTGAACGGCAAGACGGAAATGGCACCATAAGGGTCGATCTGGTGCTCTTTGTCAATGGTATACCATTCGCTACGATCGAATGCAAACGTGCTTCAATTCCAGTCTCAGAGGGCGTCAGTCAGACGATTCGAAATCAACAGTCAGATTATGCCCCTCAGCTTTTCAAATTCATTCAGCTGGTCCTGGCGACTAACAAAAACGACGTCATGTACGCGACGTGCAGCACACCTGCAAAGTTTTGGGCTGTCTGGAAAGAAGAAGATTTCAGCTGGCTTGAGAATCGATTGAAAGAGGCTGTTCTAGGAAGGACACCGACTAAGCAGGATAAAGACTTGATCTCTCTTTGCCAACCAGAGCGGTTGATGGATTTTACGCGTTATTTTGTCATATTTGATAAAGACGTTAAAAAAGTGGCGAGATACCAACAGTTCTATGCCATTAAAGAAATCATCAAAACCATCGAAGAGCGTGACGAGAAGGGCAATCGCCAAAGCGGTGTGATTTGGCATACCCAAGGAAGTGGGAAATCACTGACGATGGTGATGCTGGCAAAGTTCATTCTCTCTGAATTGATGAAATTTAATCCAAAAGTGATTATTGTAACAGATCGAATTGATCTTGATAAACAGATACACAATACTTTTAACCATTCCAGATTGAAGGCCAGTCGTGCAAGATCTGGCAAGCATCTGATTGATTTGATCAAAGGTAACAAAGCGGATGTCGTGACTACGTTAGTTCATAAATTTGATACGGCACTTCACAATCAGGATCCGATTGAATCAAAGGATATTTTTGTCCTGGTCGATGAATCACATCGGAGTCAATACGGTGAGATGAATATCAAGATGCAGAAACTTTTCCCGAATGCTTCCTATTTAGGTTTTACAGGAACGCCATTGTTGAAGAAAGAAAAAAGCACAATGATCAAGTTCGGCAAGCTAATTCATAAGTACACGATTGCTGATGGTGTTGAAGATAAAGCTATACTGCCACTCCTTTATGAAGGACGTATGGTTGAACAAACGGTCAATCAAAAGGCAATCGATAAACGTTTGGAGATGATCACCCGACATTTAAATGACGAACAGAAAGATCAAGTGATGAAAAAGTGGAGCAGTTTTGAACGAATTGCATCATCGAATCAACGAATCAGCTTGATTGCATATGATATTAACCAGCACTTTATGCAGAATTACAAAACAAAAGGCTCCCAGTTCAAGGGGATGCTTGCAACGAACAGCAAAATTGAAGCCATACGTTATTTGGATGCCTTCGAAGAATTGGGTGACTTAAACTGTGCAGTTGTCATTTCCCCGCCTGATCAACGGGAGGGGCATGAAGCAGTTGATCAGGAATCACAAGATAAAATCCAACGCTTTTGGAAGAGGATGATGAATCGATATGGCGATGGAGATAAATATGAAGATGGCATCAAAGATGAGTTTATCCATGGCGATGACATTGACATTCTGATCGTAGTGGATAAGCTTTTAACGGGTTTTGATGCCCCGCGTGCAACCGTGCTGTATATCGACAAGATGTTAAAGGAACACACATTATTGCAGGCGATTGCCCGAGTGAATCGACTATATGAAGGCAAAGACTACGGTGTCATCATTGATTATCGAGGGCTTCTGGAGAAGCTAGATGAAGCGATGGAATTATATTCGGGCTCTGGACTCGATAATTACGATCCAGATGACCTGAAAGGTGCATTGCATGATGTCATTTCAGTTATTGGGAAAATTCGTCAAAGTCATTCTGATCTATGGGATATTTTTGCCCCTGTGCGAAATAAAAATGATGCTGAAGAGTATGAGGTTCTTTTAGGGAATGATGAACTTCGGGATAATTTTTATGATGTACTCAGCCAATTTGGACGGAATATGGCTATTGCACTGGAATCAGAACGTGTGTATGATGCATTGGGTCCTGACGAGTTGGCAAAGTACAAAAAGGATTTGAAGTTTTTCCAGGAGATGCGTCGAAGTGTGAAGCGACGATATTCGGATGATATCGACCATAAAGAATATGAAGCGAAGATGCAGCAACTGATGGACCAATACATTTCTTCGGAAGATATGATGCAAATTACCAACCCTGTCGATATACTCGACCGTGATGGTTTTGAGGAAGAAATGGATCGTTTGGGATCAAAACGAGCAAAAGCTGACGCGATTCGGACAAGAATGACGCGAAGCATTAACGAAAAATATGATGAGAACCCAGCCTACTATAAGAAATTTTCTGAGCGGATCAAGGAGACTTTGGAAGCCTATAAAGAAAAGCGGATTACTGAATCTGAATACTGGGAACAAATGAATGAACTGAAGAAAGAGTATCAAGCAGGTGCTTCTGATGATCAGTTCCCTGAAAGTGTAAGGGGCAATGGCACTGCACAAGCCTTTTATGGGGTCACAAAAGATATCATTGCCGAAGTGAACGAATCTATGCCATCTTATGAGGTTGTGGGTACTTTGGCAAAGGACATGGACAGTATCGTGAATGAACATGCAAAAGTCGATTGGCAGAATAACATAGACGTTCATAATAAAATCGAGCAGGAAATTGATGATCTCCTCTTTGGATTTGCGGAAAAACATGGTGTGGAGCTTCCTTTTGAGCAAATCGATAAGATCATCGATCAAGTCAAAACGATAGCCATCAGGCGGTACACTAAATAAAAAGGACGATTGCTATGGAAAAGCACCAGATTGAATACAACAACAAGACGATCGTCTTCTTCGTTGAACGGAAAAATGTGAAGAATGTCAACGTGAACATCAAACCAGATATGTCAGTCGTTATTTCAGCAAACGAGCATGTTCCAATGGAATTTATCGAAAAACTCATCCATAGGAGGGCTTCTTGGATACTTAAACACGTCAATGCCTTTGAAAAAGTACAGCCTGAGCGGAAGAGTGAGCGGGAATACGTAAGCGGTGAAAGTTTGAAATACTTGGGGAAACAATATAGGCTTCGTGTGATAAAGGTCGATCATGTGAAACAAGAAGGTGTGAAGTATTTCAGAGGCTATCTACATGTTTATGTAAAAGATGCAGAGGATAAAGTAAGAAAGAAAAATCTGATTGAACAATGGATGCGAAAGCGTGCTTCCATTATTTTTCAAGAACAGCTTGCAAAAGCATACGGGAAAGTTGTGAAATATGGCGTAGATCAACCTGAAATATCGGTCAGAGTGATGAAATCTAGGTGGGGATCGGCCTTAGTCGATCAAAAAACGATTCAACTGAATTTTGAACTGATTAAAGCGCCGAAAGCCTGCATCGAATACGTTGTCCTGCATGAGCTGATTCACTTCATTCATAATAATCATTCGGAGGCATTCTATACGCTTTTAGACGTCTTGATGCCTGATTGGGAAGACAGAAAGCGAATCTTGGACGAAGAGACAGTGAAAGAGATTTGAAAGCATTCTCAAGATAAGTCGCTCAGTAGAGGTGGTGAGAGAGTGGGAAATTCATCAGATGGCTCTGAACAATTCCCTGGATTTAGACTTAATGATGAAATACTTGATGCGGTTAAAAGCTTTCATAGATTGAATAACATGATTGGCGAGAAAGCACTCGCTTATGAACATTTCATAAACAGTTTGGATACTACTAAAATTGCAAGAGCAGTTGAAGCTTTCAATACAATTGCTCAAGTACATTTTGATTTCATAAAAAAAATCGATAAAATCTATGAAAACATTGAACCTTTGATTATAGAATTTGTAGCAGTCTCATCAAGGTTTGAGGAATTTACACGAACGAATTTTGAGAAAGTAGATTGGGACAAATTAAATGAAATTGCAAATGACTTAGTTTTGTTGGAAGAAAGTGAATACCCAACAACAGATGTTCAAGAGGTTGAATCAACCTTTGACTCAGCACTGGTTTCAGCGGGGATTTTTACTGATGAAATAAGAGATCATACCCAGTTTAACAAATTGTTGAACTACTTGAAGACTCTGCCGAAAAAGTCAAGATCATTTAGAATAGTTGGTGGAGTTTTGATTTGGTTTGTTTCAAATTTTGTCTACGATTATTTAGGGGCCTCAATACTGACAGATGATCATACGACTATTACAAGAGAAATAACCAACTATCAACAAATAGCCACAGATTTTTCTGATGTGAAAAATATTTCCAATAACTCATCTGTAATTTATTTTGCTGATGATGAATCATCAGAAGTGTTGCATGAATTATCAAAACAGGACATGGTCATTGTGTTAGAGAGAAACGAGAAATGGTCAAAAATTTTATACTTAGATGTGGATAATCTAATTGAAGGCTGGATTAAGAGTCGGTATTTAGATGATGATGAAATTTGACAGGAACGAGTATACGCTCACCCTTTTGTTATTACCACCTAATGGATTATTGTGGGAATTGCGAATATCTATGTGAATCAACTGAATAAAGTGTTCGTCCTTTCCTACTGATCTTAAAAGTGAGTTAAACCATTCAAACATCCGTTCAGAGAGTAAGGGGAAGTTTGTCGGAATCCTTATGGGTATTTCCCTCAAAAAAAGAGAGCCAGGACTGTGGAGGTCCTTTTGGCTCTCTTTCTTGTACATATGCAATCCCACGCGATCAAACTAAGGAATTACCAGTTACTACTTACATAATACAAAAAAATTTCATGAGAGTAAACTGTCTCATTACCAGTTCAACAATTTTCCGTGAGTGATGCACTATATATCATCAATAAATCAGCAAAAGTCAGCAGAGATACTAAAGAAGAAAGCTATGAAAAAGGCAGGCACAACATTGTTCTTTTTCATATTTGAATACCGTGGTAACATATTTGGTAACCAAATAGACGTGAGCAGTCATAAAAAGAAGTGGGGTAAAGTGATCAAACCGTTGATATCAGTGGTTTTTGGTTAGTGCAAGTGTTCGAAAATGAAAGGTGGCGTTCGCTGGCAGCGAAGAGGTCAGCGGTTCGAGCCCGCTATGCTCCACCAATATTGACTCACCTGCATATGTGACCAACGACGTGGTTTTCCGAATGATCGGGGAATTGCGTCGTTTTTTTGTTCAATATACCCGGGATAACAGGTTTTGAGTTATCGATGTAACAAAAGAAAAACGAGCTTAAGAAGCAAGCTCGTTTTTCATACCAGGTACATAAAATCATCAGATTCACTACTGCATCTTGAACTGATTTATAGAAGTCTTTAAGTCCTCGGCAATTTCGCTCAATGCTTCAGAAGATGATGATATTTCTTGCATCGATGCATTTTGCTCCTCTGCAGAGGCGGCGACAGTTTGCGTGTGGCTTGCTGTGTTTTCTGCAATTTTTCCCGATTCCTCCACCGAATGTAACATCGATTCAGTACTTGAAGTGATTTGCTCGACAGCTGCAGATACTTCTTGCACTTGTGTAGTAACACCTGTAACAGCATCTGATATTGTTTCAAATGTTTTACCTGCGTTGTCGACAAAATCAATTCCCTCTTCCACAGAAGCCCTGCCTTCATTCATTGAAGCGATTGAAACCTCGATGCTGGCTTGAATATCTTCAACAAGTGAACCAATTTGACCTGCAGATTGACTGGATTGTTCGGCTAATTTCCGAACCTCATCTGCTACGACGGCAAAGCCTTTACCATGTTCACCGGCCCTGGCTGCTTCGATTGCGGCATTCAACGCCAAGAGGTTCGTTTGTTCGGCGACATTTGTAATCAGGCTAATGATTTCGCCGATTTCATTTGATTTTTCACCCAGTTCTTTCACACTCATTGAGGTTGAAGTTGTTTTATCGTTAATGATTTGCATTTGACTCGCAACTTGATTAATGACATGTGAACCTTCTTCTGATTTTTCACTCGTCGTCTGAGCGGATTCATTTACTTGTTCCATGCTCGATGCGATTTGTTGCATCCCATCGGATATTTCATTCACCGTGTTTGAGGCATAACTTGCACTTGAAGCTTGTTTTTCAGATCCTGATGCCACTTCTTGGATCGAGGTTGCAATGCTATCTGACGCTTTACTCGTTTCTTCAGCGCTTGCTGAAAGCTGCTCAGAAGAAGCGGCTACTTGCTCTGAATTATCGGATACCTTTTTCAGTAAAGATACTAAGTTATTTTTCATCAAATTGTAACTGGTCGTCAAATGAGCAATTTCATCATAGGATTTGTCATGTAATGTTGTTGTGAAATCACCTTTTCCGGCAAGATCAAGTGCATTCGTTACCGCAGTTAATCTTTTTTTAACTCTTCTCGTGAATAGGATAACGATCGCCATCGAAATAATAATGACAAGAACAAGAGCTGTGATAAATCCCTGCATGGTTTGTGAAATGGTTGAATCGATAAATTCTTGAGAGGCACCGACATACCACATGCCAATGACTTCGTCAGTTTCATCATAGATGGGTTGATATGCCGTTTGATACATTGTTCCAGCTACATCTGCTTCTCCGGTAAATATCTCTTCGTTATGTAACACGGTTTCAACGACTTCATCTGACACAACCGTTCCAACAGCTCTTTCACCATCCAAGAGCACGTTCGTGGTCACGCGCGTATCATCTAAGAAGATGGTGACAGTCCCGCCGGTCATATCCCCAATATCATCAACAATATCATAATTTTCGTCGATCTGAGTGTCTCCTTTAAATAACATGCCATCTTGAATATTCCAGTTTCCAGGATAACGCTCATCAATGTAACTGTACCCTAATTCAAGGTCAGACTGCGCCTTATCAATAGCAGTATCCTGAATCCCGGACGTAACCTGGTTATGAACGACGATGCTTAAAATAATCGAAAGTCCGATGATTATTGAAAGAACCAGTATGTTAAGCTTTGTTCCAAATTTCAAACGATCAATAATGCCAATCATATCAATTCCACTCCCATTACTTATTTATTATTCTTTGACCTTGCTTGAATCAGTGCCCTATCACTTAACTCCCCCAATCATGATTGTTCCGGAAGAAAATCTTTTTTGAGCAGAAAGCCGAGGAATATGCTTACGTTCTAAGGGACATTGACAAGAAAGAAAACTGCGCTTGGTTTCTCGCCAAGCTTTAATGGCGAAAGGCTTCGTTGTGGTTATCCTTGAATCCTTCAGCGAACTTAAACAGTCCTATTAAATAAAAAAATAACTACTCTAATCGTCAGATGTAGAATAGCCAAAAAAGAAAATTCCGGTAGCAAGGCGATCATAGTTGAATAACCTTAGACCCTGGTGCTTTGCGACCCACCCTTTCAGGTAGTGTGCCTTTGTCAATGTATGTAGTTCGATTATAACGGTACTAAACATACTTTATACGTTAAAATGTTATAAATCAAGACTAGATTCAAAAAAATACCTAGTTATTCTTCCGGGTGTTCTTGTCTACCCGATAAAACGCTGGATTCGGACTGTACGATTTTGGAGAAACGTAAGCCCGTCGGACTAACCGATCCATAGGACGTGATAGATAAAAGGAAGTACAATAAAAATGTTGAAAAATATGGACAGCGTTGTATTTCCTTTCATTCAATTGTGTAAGATGCTATTCTAATGGAAGATCACAAAGAGGAGGCGGAACACGTGAAACGATTATGGATGAGTCTTGTGCTGATGATGCTCGCGGTCGTAATTGCTGCTTGCGGAAATAACGAAGCAACAGACTATGAAGCCTATGATGCATCTGACTACAATTATGCTTTAGCGGATTCAACAGGAAGCGAAGTGAATTTGTTTACAGAAGATGAAAAAGGACTGTACCTGTATTTCACAGGTGTTGGCTGACCGGTTTGTATTACTCAGCTAGTTGAGCTGAACGAAGTGATAGAAGAAGTGGAAGCTTTAGGCTACACCGTTTATGGCGTCAGCCCGAGTTCACCGGAAGAGCACCGGGACGTCATTGAACAAACGGGCCTGGCATTTGATCTATTGACGGATATGAACTATGAAGTAGGTTCTGACCATGGTTTTGTCGATCTGGATGAAGGACTGATATTCAGAGGGTATACGGCCGTGAACCCTGAAACAGGTGAACAGACAACCGAAGTGGATTACCTTGTCGGGGAAAATAAAGATGAAATTCTCGAGGTTCTTGAAGATTTATAAACACACACAAAAAACTCGCCCGAAAAGGCGAGTTTTTTGTGTGCCAATGGCTTAGAACAGGCCGATGGCATTCAGGAATACAATCAGGATCAATATCGGTGCCACAAAGCGCAGAATGAATACCCATAAGTTACCGAATACTGTATCGCCGAAGTCAGATTCCTTAAGTGCATCCGACTTCTGCCATCCCCAACCGACAAACAGTGCAATCATCAGTCCACCGAGCGGTAAAAAGATGTTGGATGCAAGAAAGTCTGCGGCATCAAGAATTTCGAGACCACCGATGGTGACGTGTGACAGCACCCCGTTCCCGAGAGAAGATGGAACGCCAAGTACAAAAATGATCCCGCCAATGATGACGGCTGCTTTTTTCCGGCTCCAGCTGAAGCGACGCATGAAGTAGGCAACGGCCACTTCCAGAAGAGAAACACCGGATGTGATGGCTGCAGCTGAGAGAAGGAAGAAAAACAGGAAACCAAAGATCATCCCGCCAGTCATTTCAGCAAAAATTTCCGGCAGTGTAATGAAGACGAGTCCCGGTCCGGAATCCGGGCTGATGCCAAATGCGAAGACTGCCGGGAAGATCATCAGACCGGCAATAATTGCAAATAAAGTGTCCAGCGTGGCAACGCTGACCGCAGCACCAGGTAATTTTTCTTCCTTCGACAGGTAACTCCCGTAGGTGATCAGTGCCCCCATACCGAGGGATAAGGAGAAGAAGGCTTGCCCGAGAGCCGCCAGATAAACTTCCGGATCACCAAATGCACTCCAGTCCGGTGCGAAGAGGAAGGTTATCGCTTCGCCTGCTCCACCCAGCGTCAGGCTGTAACCGGCGAGTCCGATGACAAGCAGGGCTAAACCAGGCATCAGGATTTTGTTCCACATTTCGATGCCTTTTTTCACTCCGCCGTATACAATCCCAACTGTCAGAGCCATGAACAGAAACTGCCAGAAGAGCGGTTGAACCGGACTCGTAATGAATCCGCCAAAATAGTCTCCGTAGCCACCGGCATCACCTATGGCAGGCCCACCGGTAAAGTATTGAGTAAAGTAATGAAGCGACCAGCCGGCGACAACCCCGTAAAAGGACAGGATGATAAACGCTGATGCGACACCCAGGAAGCCGGCAAGGACCCATGGTTTTCCTGGCGCGATCGTTTCAAATGAACCGACCACATCACTTTGCGCTCTGCGTCCGATGGAGAATTCCGCCATCAAAATCGGAATGCCGATCGCAATAATACATGCCAGGTAAATCAGTAAAAAGGCTGCTCCGCCGCTTTCCCCTGTGACATAAGAAAAACGCCAGATGTTTCCGAGACCGACTGCCGATCCCATGGCAGCAAGGATAAATCCGATTTTCGATCCCCACTGCTCTCGTTGTTGTAAAGCACTCATAACGACTCACTCTCCCCTTTAAAGCGTTGAAGTATTAAAAGACCATAAAATACTATATCACAGAAGAGGGAGGATCGTGTACTCAATTATCAAAAAAACTGATCATTCTGAATTATACAGGAAAAAGGGTACCGAAAATTGGCAAAGGAAACCTGCGAAATCCAAATTGTGTTTACGATGTTACGACTGTGGTAATCTAGGGTTACAAGAAGTAGAAAAAACGATTAAAAGATCGAAAGGGGAACAAAAATGGATGTAATCGAAATTGCTCTTTTTACAATACTCGTCATTGTGTTTGGGATACCATTTGCTCTGAAAGTAAGGTATGCAGCAGCGATTATGCAGCAGTTTGACTATGACAGGATCGATTATCAGCAATGGATGATCGACAACCGGCAGCAAGTCCTCGAAAAAGTGGAGTTGATTTATGTCGTTTCTCTCCTGTTCTTTTTCTTATCAAGTCCAGCAGAGGGACTGATGCTCGCTGTTGTCACGGTAATGATTCATGGAGTGTATCTGATCAGGTTGGCAAAAGGCCGTAAACACCCGGACTATTCACCGGAAATTCAGCGGTTGATTGGCACGGTCTATGTGATGGCGGGCCTTTTTGTGATGCTCAGTATCGTCCTTGCAGCTTTCTTGAACGTTACTGCCGGGTTTGCCGTCCTTGTGTTCCTCATCTGGTATGCGTTCTCACTGATCCGGGTGGCTTCTGGCATTACCGATCCGGTGGAAGACAAAATCAAGGCCCGAACGATGGAAGATGCGAAACGCCTGATCAGTGTCCACCCATCGCTTAGCATCGTTGGGTTTCAGGAAACGGCCAATTCTCAAGGGTTGGCTGACAGGGTTCACGACGGACTTTCTTCCACGGAAGATGTGCTGGCAATTACTTCAGGTCGTAGGAATCAGGATGAGATTGCAACACAGTTGAATCTGAATTTAAAAGAGCAGCACAGCGTCGTTTTCGTGAAGGTCGATGGGATGAATGAAGAAGCATTGAACGAACTGATGCAATATCTTCATTTTTCCAAAACGGTCACGATCGAAGAAAAAGAAGAAGGTACTTGGTTGTTGCACCTTTCGAACGCAGGCGATGAAGCCAATGGGAATGAAGAAACCGTCAGACTCCACGAAAATGAGCAGCAGGCATTGATGATGCAGGCAGCGGAAAGGATCGTCCAGTGGCTTGAGAATGACAATTCCACTGCATCCTGACACTTATATGATATCGATTTCATAAAAACTTTTCTGAAAGAGCTGATTTTTGTCCAATCAGCGCATTTAAAAGGGGCTGGTAATCGTTTTCAACTTTTGATAGACTGGATGTATGAAATCCTTTTCATACATCCAGTCTTTTCAGGCTGTGATCATGTAGAGAAGTCAAGGAGGCGTAAAAAATGAGTTGGAAAATCACATCAAATGCACAGGATCAGAGCCAGCTGCTCGTGGATGAAAGCCTGTTTTCACAGGGGAACGGTTATCTTGGCGTGAGAGGTAACTTCGAAGAAGGGTACGCGAAAGACATGAAGTCGATCCGTGGAACGTATATCAATGCGTTTCATGACATTGTTCCGATTGAATACGGCGAGAAACTCTTCGGTTTTCCGGATACACAGCAAAAGCTCGTCAACGTGATGGACACCCAGTCCATACAAGTGTCGTTGGACGGCGAGGTATTCTCATTATTCACCGGGGACGTACTGGATTACAAGAGGCTCTTACATATGGATAAAGGGTATGCAGAGCGGACTGTTCACTGGAGAAGTCCTGGGGGGAAGGAAGCTGAAATCACGTTCAACAGGTTGATTTCTTTTGTCCATAAGGAACTGTTTGTGCAATGGATTGAGATCAAACCCTTATCGGAAATCGAAGAAATACACGTGGAGAGTAGTATTAATGGCGGCGTTACAAATTATGTGGACGCCGATGACCCGCGGGTTGCCTCGGGTCATGCCAAGCGGCTGCATGTAACGGATGTGTTTACGGAAGGTGACGTATCGGGTGTTGTTGATGAAACCGAGGTATCTCAACTGCAAGCGGCAGCAGCAGTTACCCTGAGAGCTGCGGGATCAGTAATAGATCGCGGCTCATCGAGCGATGCGGAATCCGTTCGCGAAACGCTGCGCTTTTCAGGGGATCAGCCGATAATGGTGGAGAAATGGACCGTCTTCACAGACACATACCGTCACGGAGACGAGGTAAAACATGAAGCAATAACACGCCTCAAAGGTTTGAGTGAGACGTCTATTGAACACATTCTTACCGGACAACAGTCATATTTGGATGAGTTCTGGAAGACGGCGGATATTCAAATTTCCGGAGATGATCTGCTGCAAGAAGGTATCCGGTTCAATCTGTATCAGCTGCTTCAATCTGTCGGAAAGGACCCCAAGAGCAATATCGCTGCCAAAGGCTTGTCCGGTGAAGGATATGAAGGACATTATTTTTGGGACACCGAAATTTATATGTATCCACCGTTTCTCATGACCGATCCTGCGATCGCGAAGAATCTTCTCCTGCATCGTTTCTCTCTGTTGGACGCAGCCAAAGACCGTGCCAAAGAAATGGGTCATCGCCAGGGAGCGCTGTTTCCTTGGCGGACGATTACAGGGGGCGAATGTTCCGCGTTTTTCCCGGCAGGCTCAGCCCAGTATCACATCAGTGCTGACATTGCGTACAGCTTTATTCACTATTACCTGACGACAGGTGACCGCTCATTTATGATTTCTCATGGTGCAGAATTGCTCGTCGAAACAGCGCGCCTGTGGATTGACGCCGGGCATATGAAAGATGATCAGTTCAGAATCGATGATGTAACGGGTCCGGATGAATACACGTGTATAGTGAACAATAATTACTACACAAACTCCATGGCAAAATACAATCTCGAATGGGCTGTGAAGGCGATGGCGATTGTGAAAGAAGACGATCCATCAAGCTATGAGTCTCTCGTTAGAAAACTGGGTCTTGAAGGTCAGGAACTCGATCAGTTTCAAGCGGCTGCCATGAAGATGTACTATCCTTACGATGACACTCTGGGAATCCAGGCGCAGGATGACACGTTTTTGAATAAACAGGTCTGGGATCTTGAAAAGACACCGAAAGAAGAATTCCCGCTGCTTTTACATTATCATCCACTGACATTGTACCGGTATCAGGTGTGTAAGCAGGCAGACACCGTCCTCAGTTATTTTCTTCTTGAGGATGAGGCGGATGAAGAGACGATCCGGAGATCCTATGACTATTATGAAAAAGTGACCACGCACGATTCTTCTTTATCGTACTGTGTGTTCAGCATTATGGCCGCAAAGCTTGGCTATGAAAATAAGGCATATCATTATTTTATCGAAACAGCGCGACTGGATCTTGATAATACGCACAAAAATACGAAAGATGGGCTGCACATGGCCAATATGGGCGGTACCTGGCTGGCACTGGTCAGCGGTTTTGGCGGTATGCGTGTAAAAGAAACCGGTTTGCATTTTGCGCCCCGGCTGCCAAAAGAGTGGGATGAATTGCGGTTTCATATCCGTTACCACGATCGGCTGATTGCCATCGACATGACAACCAACCAGACAGAGTATACGTTGCTTGAAGGGGAACCGCTTCACTTTTTTCACCATGGAGAAGAGCTTGAGTTAGTCAGCACTGCAATTAAACATTAAGCTAGAAGGCCGTTACTCGTTCAGTGACGGTCTATTTTTTTATGTTTCAGAGCAAAGGCTGAGATTGCTGAAGGAATGAAGTATAAGTGCAACGAAGGCCCTCACCATTGTCAGCCGAAAACGGAGGTTTTCAGTTGAACATTCACCCTTGACAAAATACCGTGCGAGGTATACACTATGCCTATAGTGATTAATACCAATAAGGGTATAAATGTTGAAGGAGGAATAATCATGGCGGAAGAATCAAAAAATAATGCAACAATGGTCGTATTTGACGGGGATCTCGACAAAGCGATCGCAAGCTTTATCATTGCGACAGGTGCTGCTGCAATGGGGAAAAATGTAACGATGTTTTTTACATTCTGGGGACTCAATGTCCTGCGTAAAGAAGAAAATATCGAGGTGAAGGACAAGAACTTCCTCGAAGGCATGTTCGCAAAACTCATGCCACGCGGTCCCGGTAAACTGAAGCTGTCAAAAATGAACTACGGTGGTGTCGGTTCTCACCTGATGAAAAAAATGATGAAAGAACACAACGTCAGTACATTGCCTGAATTGATGGAACTTGCTCAGGATCTCGATGTCAAACTGGTTGCGTGTACAATGACGATGGATGTCATGGGACTTCGTAAAGAAGAACTGATCGACGGACTGGAATATGCAGGTGTTGCTTCTTACCTTTCTGAAGCAGAAGATGCGAATGTAAATCTGTTTATCTGATCGTGACGAAATTATGAAATTTTTGTGAAGTCTGCGCCGGCATTTTAAAAGCCGGCGCAGCTTGTGGTTGTATACCCCTTTGGGTTTATGTATAATGGAGGTAACGGTTGGCATGATGTTTAAACTGTAGTAAAATGATATGGATTGAGGGAAATGCTCTTTCGTCGGCTGTCACTGACTTTGAAATTATACAGAACAGGGGTGTTATCAATGGATTATTCACCGGAAGTAAAGAACCGCATGAAGCGCCTTGAAGGACAGGTAAGAGGTGTGCTTCGGATGATGGATGAAGAGAAAGACTGCAAGGAAATCATCACGCAGATGTCTGCGATTCGCTCAGCGCTGGATCGGGCAACGGCATTTGTTGTTGCGAAAAACCTGGAAACCTGCATTCGTGATGAAGCAAATTCTGGTCAAAAGCGAGAAGACGTGATCGAAGAAGCTGTTCAGCTGCTCGTCAAGAGCCGCTGATTCGGATACTGAATAGCCAGGCAATAAACAAAGGACGTTCCATAGCGGAGCGTCCTTTGTTTATACTTCGCAGGGATGTTTACGCTAACTGAAGGAAAGAAGCATAGGTGCAACGAAGGCTCTTGCTATGGGATTGTCGCAAAGCCCAGTTTTCTGAGGACGCTTATCAAGCTTTGTTGAACGGTTTCCCTGCAGGTACAATAACGGCCACACGCGATCGCGTGTGGCCGTTCTCTGTGAAATCATCAGCTGACTTGTTTTTCCTGGTTTGATTCAGTTGTTTCTTCTTTAGAAGCATGCTCTTGATCCTGAGCCATCTGGCGTGCCACTCTTGGTGCAGTCCAGATCAGCGGAAGGAGAATCAGGGAAACAGGTACGGCGGTCACAACGATGAACGATTGCAATGCGTCGATACTCCCTTCCCCGATATAAAGAAGTGAGATGGCGGTCGTACCCATGACAACAGCCCAGAACACGCGTATCATGCTCGTTGGTGAACTGCTGCCGGTGATCGCCATTGAAATCGTGTAGGACATGGAATCACTGGTGGTTGCAACAAAGATGATGGTCACAAACAAAAAGGCGAAAGCCATCAGCGTGCCAAAAGGAAGTTGCGTGACGATGGCGATCATGCTTGCGGGCATGCCGCCGGTATTCAAGGCTTCTGAAACCGAGCCGGGATTCTGCAGTTCGAAAAAGATGCCGGAGCCTCCGACGACAGAAAACCAGAAATTCGTCACCAGTGGAGCAATGATGGCGACAGCAGTTACCAGTTCCCGGATCGTTCTTCCGCGGGAGATTCGGCTGATGAAGATGGCCATCATCGGACCATAGCCGATAAACCAGCCCCAAAAGAAAACCGTCCAGAACGATAACCATCCGGCATCCCCTCTGTATAAGCTGGTGGAAGTAAAATCAGACAGGTACGTGCCGTATGCACCGACAAAATTATTCATAATGAAAGCGCCTGGTCCAAGCAGCATCACGGCGACAATCAGTACGAAGGTGAAGATGACGTTGAAGCGGCTCAGAAATTGAATGCCGCGGTGGACACCAGTCACGGCTGAAATCGACGCGATGGTAATCAGTCCGATGATGATCAACGCCTGTGTCGCAAAGGTGTTTGGAATACCAAACAGGGCATCGAATCCATAGGCAGCCTGCAGACCGAGAAAACCGATCGGACCGATGGTACCTGCAGCAACGGCAACGATGGAGAAGGCATCAGCCATCGTACCGAGTGGGCTGTCCTTCATTATTTTTTCACCGAATACCGGGTATAACAGTGAGCGTGGCTTCATCGGCATCCCTTTATGATAGTGTGCGTACATCATTACGATGGCACCGAGCGTACCGAGAATGGCCCATGCGAGGAAACCCCAGTGCATAAAGGATTGGGACAGTGCAGGAATAACAGCACTCTCTGTTCCTGCTTCAACACCGGTGTTCATTGGCGGTGTTGTCATAAAGTGATACATCGGCTCCGCCGCAGCCCAGAATACCCCGCCGCCTGCGAGTAATGTACACATAATGATCGAGAGCCATTTAAAATAGCTCATTTCCGGTTTGGCCAGGTTACCGAGCTGAACTTTCCCATATTTGGATACGGCGATGCCGATGGCAACAACGAAAGTAGCCAGCATTAACACCTGCCAGAAGAGGCCGAAATAGTTGGCCGCGAAGTCAAACGACAGATTGACCGCGTTGTTTGTCCAACCGGACGACAGAATTGAAGCGATGACGAACAAAACAAGAACACCACCGCTGATAGCCAGAACAGGCCAGTCGATTTTTGATTTTATATTCATGATGATTCCTCCAGATTTACGAATTTGATTGATTACGCAAGTGACGATTCTAGCACAACTGAACCATACGTGTAAATCAACTTCAAAAAATAGATTGAAGTAAGCGCTTGATCCGTAAAAAATAGAAAAAAGGCACCGTTTTGATGGCGATGCCTTCAGGAATCATTCAGATGATTGGATTTCATTAAGGAGGGTCATCAATTCTTCAAGCGCTTCTATTTCATGCGTTGGCGACTCGTTTTCAGCCTTTTTTTCATGCCGGTTTAACCACACAGAAGGAATTCCGGCTTGATTGGCTCCCTGAATGTCCGTTTTCAGGTTGTCTCCCACCATGAGAACATCTGTTGGACTGTGACCGGTGAGCTGTAAGGCATGCTCAAAAATCGACGGATCAGGTTTTCCAATTCCGAATTCGCCCGAGATGACGATGTGGTCAAAGTAGGGAACGAGTTCAGGCGTCAGGCGGAGCTTAATATTCTGAAGCTGCGGAGAGCCGTTTGTCAGCATCAAAAGGTCGTACTGTCCTTTGAGCTGATCGAGCAGTGGCAGGGCATCGTCAAAAAGAAAAGGGGCGTCCAGACGTTCCGTTCTGAATTTGGTGGCAAGCTGACGTCCTGTCTGACTGTCCACGACCCCGCAGTGCTGAAGCGCTTCTGTCCAGCTCGTCTGCTGGTAATGGACGATGACGTCTTTCAGGGCTTGGAAACCTTCGCCGCGATCATCGAATTCTCCCCATAACCCCTCGAAAGGGTTGATGCCGATTTTTTTGGTGAACTCATATGTATCATAGCGGGAATAGACTTCCGGTGCTTTCAGCCGGATCGCGTCATAAAGCTTGTCCGCTTCAATACCGGTTTTGTCTTCTCCAAAGCGGCAGGTTTTTCTGAGGGCTGTTTCCACGCTTTTGGCATCGTTTAACAGTGTATCATCCAAATCAAAAAAGATTGCTTTTACCATGGGGATCTCCTCCAAATTCGATTTACGGTATATGATTGTTCAGTGTAAACAAAAAAGCAGCTCCTGTAAATCAGGAACTGCTGGTTACATATCAGGATGTCGGTTTCAGCGGCTGATAGTTTTTGTCAAAGGTAAATCCTTCCCCGGAAACTTCCTTGACATCATTAATGGAGAAAAACGCGTAGGGATCGACTTCCTGGATCAGGTTTTTTAATTGAATCAGTTCATGGCGGTTAACGACAACATAGAGAATCTGACGTTCACTGTCCGTGAAACTTCCTTTCCCTGTGATGGCGGTTGATCCACGGCCCATGCGTTTAATAATTTCCCGGGAAATGGCCTCGGTCCGGCTGGAAATAATCATCGTCGACTTGGCAGCGCTTGCCCCCTCAATGATGAAATCAATCACCCTGCTTGCAACAAACACGGTGACCAGGGTATACATGGCCTGGGTCAACGTCAGATGAATCATGGAGAGGGTAATGACGGCCGCATCAAAACTGAACATAAACTTTCCGATACTCATGCCGAAATACTTTTCTGCAAGACGTGCCAGAATATCGACCCCGCCGGTTGTTCCCCCTGCCCGGAAGATCATACCGAGCCCCGTACCGGCGAAGACACCTGCAAACAAGGAGACGAGGATCATGTCGTCTTGTAAAGGGATTTCTGTAACCGGGTAGAGTTCAAATAATCGCAGTGAAACGGATAATGACAGGGTGCCGAATACGCTGTAAACCAGCATGGCTTTGCCAAACAGCTTATAGCCGATGAGAAAAAGCGGAATATTCAGCGCCAGGTTTGAAAGAGATGGTTCAATGGCAAACAGATAATATAAAAACAGGGTGATCCCTGTGAAGCCGCCGTGGGCGAGACCGTTCTGTATATTAAAATGAATGATGCCGAAACCGAAAATGAGCGTACCGATAATAATAATGATAAATGGCTTAAGTGTAAGCCCTGAAAAGAATTGCTGAATCCACTTCATATTTGGATCCCTCCTGTTTAGTTACTATCAAATCCAAAGGAGTATAACACAGCCTTGTACGGAACCCAACCTTAATTGAAGGAAAACAGGTGAAGTAACAATCTTCTGATAATCGTAACCGAATACATCAGATGGACCGGTGTTTGAGTTGACGGGCCACCTTGAAAAGTGATAATATTCAAATAATTATCAGTCAATGGCTGATGATTCAGACAACCTCACCCTTGATGAATGATGACTCTTATCAAGAGCGGCTTAGGGACTGGCCCGATGAAGCCCGGCAACCAGCAGGATTGGAACGTTTTTGATCCTGCAAGGTGCCAATTCCAGCAGGATGCGAGTATGTCCTGGCAGATGAGAGCGCCTTTTTTATTAAAAAAGCCGCGCACTCTGTCTGTATGTAAGACAGGGTTTTACTATGTGTTTGATCAGAATAAAGGAGGAATAACAGTGGTAAAAGAAGTGAATGAATGGAAGAAGAGTACGCAGTTGTTGCATGCAGGACAGGATCCGGACCCGACGACAGGATCGCGGGCAGTTCCGATCTATCAAACCACGTCGTACGTGTTTGACGATGCAGAACATGCGGAGCGTTTGTTTTCCCTGGCGGAACCCGGGAATATTTACAGCCGGATTATGAATCCGACGGTGGATGCGTTTGAAAAGCGCATGGCCATTTTGGAAGATGGTGTCGGTGCATTGGCAACGTCTTCCGGGATGTCAGCGATTACGCTGTCTATTTTGAACCTGGCAGAAGCAGGCGATGAAATTGTTTCTGCGTCGAACCTGTATGGCGGTACGTTCAACTTGTTTAAAAATACCTTGCCGAAATACGGCATCAAGGTCCATTTCACTGATTCCACCGATCCGGAAGCGGTGCGAAAAGCCATCACGCCGAAAACGAAAGCTGTTTTTGCAGAAACGATCGGCAATCCAAGTTTGAATGTGCTTGATTTTGAAGCCATTGCAGATGTTGCGCATGAAGCGGATATTCCGTTGATTATCGACAGCACATTCGGATCACCTGCAGTGTGCCGGCCGCTGCAGCACGGTGCGGATATCGTTGTCCATTCGGCAACGAAGTGGATTGGCGGTCATGGAACGACCATCGGCGGTGTGGTAGTCGACGGAGGCCGTTTCGAGTGGAAGGAAGAGAAGTTTCCGATGTTCCATGAACCTGATCCGGGTTATGGAGGTCTTCAATATAAAGACCTTGGGGAGCTTGCCTTCATTTTGAAAATGCGTGTTCAATTAATGAGGGATATCGGCGCAGCTATGAGTCCATTCAATGCTTTCTTATTGATACAGGGACTTGAGACGTTGAATCTTCGTATGCAGCGTCACCAGGATAATGCCTTCGATTTGGCAAAACGTCTGGAGCAACATCCTCACGTGGAATGGGTCAGCTATCCGGGGCTCGCTGAACACCCGGCACATGATCTGGCTGAAAAATATTTGACAGGCGGCTACGGAGCTGTTGTGAATTTCGGTATCAAAGGTGGTCTCGATGCCGGCCGGGAACTGATCCGGCACATTGACCTCTGGAGTCATGTCGCGAATGTCGGGGATGCGAAAAGTCTGATCATTCATCCTGCAAGTACAACACATCTCCAACTGTCTGATGAGGATATGGCGACAACCGGTGTCACGAAGGATCTCGTGAGACTGTCCGTTGGACTTGAAGATATAGACGATCTGTATGAGGCTTTGGATGATGCACTGAGAAAAGCATCGGGTGGCGGCAGCCTTCACGATCAGAAGGGTGACCTGTATGAAAAAATGATGTCGTCAGCTGTTTTGCACAGTGCTGAAGGTTCGAGACGAAAAGTCATTTTGAATTTATCGGACGATCAAGAAGTAGCACCGTTCCGTCGCTTGGGGTACCGTATTTTAACAGAACAAGAACTCGGTGAAGAGAGTGTTATGGACTACGTGACGGCTCCTTCCGGTCAGGAAGTACCACAAACGATCCTCAATACGTATGAACCGAAAGGGATTTTGTATACGAATTAATCATTTATCAGGAAATCTTTTCATTCCCCGTTTTCTCATCTTTCGTTATAATAGGTGAAGAAAGCGGGGTTTTTTTATGTTCAGAAAAATGATCGCGAGTTTCATCATCATGACGATTTTCGCGACGGCGACGTTGTTTTATCTCATCGCCAGTGCAGATGGGGATAATCGGACTGATATGACTGATGTGGATTTTTCCTTTGAGGATGAGGGGTACTATTTTTATATGACAGATGGAGAGATCGCCTCTGCCATTCAAGAAGCGAGGGAGAGTATCAGACTGACGGATCCCTTTCAGTTAACAACGAATAACACGGAAACCGTTTTGGAGGAAATTTCTTTTGTCTATGTTGAACCTCCGGAACTGACAGTGAAGCTTGAAGCAAGACGAATCCTCGATCATTTTGGACGGACCCCTTCTGTACCGGAAATTAAAGACGAACTATCCGATCGCTATCTGCCTGTGAATGCGCGCTTTTATGATCATTATGCCTACGTATTTGATGTAACTGTAAGCCAGGGTATCGGAGACGAAGCCGAGGAAGTCGACACCTATGAGGCAAACAAATCTTCAGGATCACTGAAATCTGTTCTGATGGATATGGGCCAGGTAGATACAAACCGCCCTCTGCACATCCGCTTTGAAGATACGTCCGATCCATCGGTTTATGTGACGTATTCATTGGATTTTGACGATTATCGTCAGTAATTACTTTTGAAAATTTGTCACTCCGCCGTATCATTTCGTTTTGAGCGAAGAAATACATTCCTGAAAGAGAGTAAAGAAAACTTGGCTTTTCGCCAAGCTTTAATGGCGAAAGCCTTCGTTGTGCCTATACGTCAATCCTTTGGCGAACGTAAACATTCTTAATGAAATACAAGAAAAACGCAGCGTCTCCTTCAGCAGAGACGCTGCGTTTTTTCTGTCAGGTCAGTTATCGACGAGATCCGGGTACTGTTGAGCCATCCGTTCAAACACCATTTGTTCCACTTCAAGAAGAGCTTCTGATGTGTTCTCTTCATCCGTGGCCCCGTCGCTATGTCTGGAAATGGCTTCTTCTTTCATTTGAGTCCACAGATACGGTTGCAGATAGTGAATATCCTGCTGGCGGCGTTTGGCTTCTGTGTCATAGTTTGATTCAAGTACATCGAAGAGGATGCGTTGAGAAGGATCGTGGTCTTCTTCGGTAATTTCCCGTTCCTGTTCCGCCTCGATGAATGAGTGATACGCGTCAGGATCGAATTGAACATCGTATTCGGCTTGAGCCATATTAAACCAGACATAAAGCTCTCTGGCTGTCCATTCTGCGTCATTCACGGCGTCAGGATCCCCACCTTCTTCAAGGGATGCAAGATAACTGTAGTAGAGTTCACTTTGTTCAAGGAGGCTCTCTTCTGACGGAGAGTCAGAAATGTGGCTGAGTTCCATGGACGAAAGCAGGCCTTCCGCAGCAGCAATCAATGCTTCTTCATCAGCAGCCTGCCCGTCTGCTCCGAACCCTTCGTCATCGGACGTAATATTTAAATTGCCATTTTGTTGCTGATTTTGGGAACCGTTATCATTTGCGGGTGCGCTATTATCTTCTTCACCAGTGCCATTGACTGCTGAGTCACTGCCCATTCCAGGCTCAGATGCAGAGTTATCCTCAAGCGTCAGCGCGACTGCTGATAATCCAATTAACAGCACGACACCGATGCTCAGAATGATCCATTTATTGCGGTTCATTGACGTCACTCCCAAGGGTCAGATAGGTGTTCTCTGTTATTATAGCATGATGTTGCCTTGTCGGACAGAAGAGGAATACTGCGGAAAAATGAATCGAAAGCGGAAAATAGGTCTGACAACCTGCCGCTATCATGATAAGATAGTAGCAGTCTATTAGAAATGCAATATTGTAAATCACTGCAGAAGGGGTTGGACCATGATTCAGTATTTGAAAGATGCCAGTTTACGCCAGAAAATCCTCGGGACGTTCGGGGTGATTGTGATTCTTCTGATTATCAGTTCAGTTACGACCTACGTGCAAATGGCGCAAGTCGGAGAAGAGATGGAAGAATACGGGGAAGCAAATCAGAGAGCAGTGGCTTCAACGGATGTTGCCGCATTGGTCCGTGCCAGTTACATATTGAAAGCAGACGAACTTCGAACCGGTGAACCGATGGATCAAGCGCAGTTTGAACACTGGACCAGTCGTCTGGACGAACATCTGAGTACGCTTGAATCCGGACTTGATCATGAGGACGAATTAGCTTTATTAAGTTCTGTTGAAAATAATCTCGAACAATTTTATGCTCAAATTGAACGCATCCCGGAAGCGGTTGGACCGATTCAAAATTCGCGCATGGATGAATTGGCCGAACTCCGTTCCACGGTGGTGGATGATTCTTTAGCATTGACTGAAGTCATTCAGAGTCATGCAGAAGAGGCGGAAGAGCAAGCAGCAGCGATGATCGATGAGAATTCTTTCATCTTTTCTGTGTTATTTATTGTGAACCTGATTTTGGGCTTGATTTTCTTCTACTTCCTGACACGTAACATGTCGCGATCTCTCGGTGAAGTCGTGGAACGTATGGATGCCATCAGTAAAGGGAATATCCATGTAGCGGAAGTAACGGTGACATCAAAAGATGAGATGGGACAGATGGGGTCTGCGGTAAACCGGATGCTTGCCAGTCTCAAAGAGATGGTGGGACAGATCGCCCAGTCATCCGATCAGGTGGCTGCGAGTTCTGAAGAACTGCTTGCATCGGCAAGTGAGACAAGCCGGGCAACCGAAGAAATCAGTGAATCCATTCAGGGAGTTGCAAGTGGTGCCGAACAGCAGCTGACGAAAGCATCGGAAAATACGCATGTCGTGTCTTCCATGCGCACGAAAGTGGACGAAGCGACGTCGGCGATAGACGAGGTGGATCAGGTAACATCCGAAGCGAATGACAAAACGATACAGGGGAAGAAAACGTTACAGATGACGATTTCACAGATCCATGAAATACAAGGGGTCACTCGGGAAGTGGATGACTCTGTTCAACGGGTTTCTGATCGTTCTGATGAAATCGGAAATATCATTAAACTGATAAATGATGTCGCCGAACAGACGAATCTTCTGGCATTAAACGCAGCCATTGAGGCTGCAAGGGCAGGTGAGCATGGGAAAGGTTTTGCCGTCGTGGCTGATGAAGTCCGGAAGCTTGCTGAACAGACAGGGAAAGCAACCGGTGATATCCAGAACCTGATTGAGGAGATGCAGACAGAGGTCTCTCTTTCGGTTGAGCACACCCGTGCGGGAAAGAAGGCCGTGGAGTTGGGGACAGACTATGCCAATCAGGCCGGAGAAGCGTTTGATGCAGTAGATCAGGCTGTCGTAAAAGTGTCAGACAGAATGAGTCAGGTCACAGCCGTGATGCAGACGATTACCAGTGGCATTGGTGAGGTTGAGCAATCTGCAGCTGAAACGTCAGAACTGAGCCGGACATCTGCGAGCTACAGCGAAAATGTGGCGGCATCTGCTGAAGAGCAGACGGCATCGATGGAAGAAGTGCATGCCTCCGCTAATCAGCTCTCAGACATGGCTGAAGGTCTGCAAGACATCATTGCAAAATACCAGCGGTAACCGGAATAACCTTTTAAGGATCTGTCTCTTCGTTTATAATAGAGTCAGGATGACATTACGACAGAGGAGCGTGTCAATCGATGCTTGATACCAATTACAAACGTATTCTTACAGCATTTGACGGTTCAAAAAACGGGGTTAAAGCACTGAAGAAAGCAATTAATGTGGCAAAACGTAATGAGGCAAAGATCCTTGTCGCGTATGTGATTAATCTGAGCTCAGCTCAATTTACTGAAAGCAGACCTCAAAAGGTCCATGAAGAAGCAGAGGCTCACGGGAAGAAAATGAGAGAATTGATCGAATCCATCATGAGTGAAGCAGCGTTCAGGGATTTTGATATTCTGATTGAAAAAGGCAATCCGAAAACGAAAATCACGTATGATTATATTGATGAATACGACGTTGACCTGGTGATATGCGGTCACACAGGAATGGACAGCTACGACCAGATGGATATGGGCAGCACATCCGAGAACATTGTCCGTTATTCATCTGTGGATGTCATGGTTGTGAAATAAAAAGAATAACAGGTGAGAGACTGCAGCGATTTTTGCTGCAGTCTTTTCTATTTTGTATCAGGGGTGTATCAAATGTCACAGAATTCTTTTTCGGAATTCGGTAGACTGAAAACAAATGGAAATGTTAACGCTTTCTTTCCATGCAAATTTATAAAAAGAGTTGAAAATAAAGGGTGAAGGGAGGAAGGCTGATGAAGATGTATTGTCCAGAAGAATTCCCGGTGGCATTGTTTGTCAACGGGCAGGAAATGTCTGTATATCAACTGACCGATGCTGATCTTGAAGAGTGGTGTTACGGTCACCTGTTCAGTGAAGGGGTCATTGAATCGGCAGAGGATATCGAAGACATCCGGATTGTAGAAGGTAAAATCTCAGTGGAGCTGAGAGAGGACCTCGATGTTGCCAAATTGATGGGCAGAAAAAAAAGAATGACTGCCGGATGCGGTAATGGCGTAACATTCTTTTCAATGAATGATGTGCTGGGCTTTCCGAAAGTGGAAACAAACCACCGGATTTCATTGACGTATTTACTGAAGAAACGGCATGAATTTGCGAAGTCTTCGCCTATGTACAACGAAACGGGGGGGATGCATGGAGCCTGTTTTATCATGCAGGATGGCTCGTTGGTGATCAGAGAAGATATCGGCCGCCATAACGCAGTGGATAAAGTGATTGGTTATGGGCTCATAAACGGCGTTCAACCGGAAGAGGTCATTTTACTGACGACCGGTCGGGTATCCTATGAAATGCTTTCTAAATCAGCAAGATACGGAATCGGTGTAATCGGAAGCCGGACAGCGGCGACAAAGCAGGCTGTTCAGCTGGCAAATTTCCTTGGGGTAGAGGTAGTTGGTTACATGCGGGGCAGAATGTCTTTTGTTTACACAAAGCAGGACAAAGTATTTAATGATTTGGAAGCGGCTACATCGATTTAGCAAGGGGTTGCAGAATCGAAAAGTGAAATACTAAATGTAAGTTTAGGGGGAGTTATGATGCTTGAAGTATCAAGAAGGCAATTTTTAAAGCTGTCGGGGGCAACGGCAGCAACACTGGCAGTCGTTGAACTCGGGTTTGACCCGGACAAGGCACTGGCTGAATCACAGAGCCTGAAGACGGAATCGTCGGTGATTACACCGACAATCTGTCCCTATTGCTCAGTAGGGTGCGGCATTTTGGTTCATGTGAAAGATGATGATGTTGTCTACACCGAAGGCGATCCGGATCACCCGATCAACCGGGGTTCACTCTGCAGTAAAGGGACGTCGATCCGGCAGCTGTATACGTCTGACAGACGTGTGAAAGCACCGATGTACCGGGCACCAGGCAGCGACACATGGGAAGAAAAGGACTGGGATTGGACCCTGGACCGCATTGCGGAAAAGATTAAAGAAACCCGGGATGACACTTTTGAAGTAACCGCTGACGGCATACCGGTCTATCGCACGGAGGGAATTGCCAGTCTCGGAGGCGCCGCTTTGGAAAATGAAGAGTGTTACCTGATTCAGAAATTTATGCGCGGCCTTGGCGCCACCTTTATTGAACACCAGGCGAGGATATGACACTCCTCTACGGTTGCCGGTCTGGCACCAAGCTTTGGTCGTGGCGCAATGACAAATCACTGGAATGACATTCAGCACGCAAACGTCGTGATGGTCATCGGCGGAAACCCTGCAGAAAACCATCCGATCAGTATGAAATATGTTCAAAAAGCAAAAGACAACGGCGGTAAGCTCGTCGTGGTTGATCCGCGTTTCACCCGAACAGCTCAACTATCGGATGCGTATGCACCTCTTCGTTCCGGTACGGACATTCCGTTTATGGGTGGCCTGATCCATCACGCACTCAAAAACGGTTTGTACCATGAGGACTATGTCCGGCATTACACGAATGCAACATTCCTGATCCATGAGGATTTCAATTTTGAAGACGGATTATTCTCCGGTTATGACGAAGAGACAAGAAGTTATGATAAGTCTACATGGTCCTTCCAGAAGGATGAAGATGGCGAAATTATTCAGGATATGTCCATGCAGGATCCAAGATGCGTTTATCAGCTGATGAAGAAGCATTATGAGCGATACGATGCAGAAACCGTCGCAGCGATGACGGGCATGACCACCGAAGATTTTCTCAAGGTAGCAGACATTTTCTGCAGCACGGGAGCCGAAGACAAAACAGGAACGATCATGTATGCCATGGGAACAACCCAGCATACCGTCGGATCCCAAAATGTCCGCAGCTATGCGATCCTTCAGCTTCTGCTTGGGAACGTAGGACGCCCGGGCGGCGGTGTCAATGCCATGCGCGGGGAGTGTAATGTACAAGGTTCCACGGACTTCGCACTGCTGTTTCACCTGATGTCGGGCTATATTGGCGCCCCGACTCAGAACGACCGCCACGCCAGTCTCTCGGCCTATAACGAGAATGAAACACCGGCTTCAGGTTATTGGAGCAACAAACCGAAATTCCTGGCCAGTTTGTTAAAAGCCTATTACGGCGATAATGCAACACCGGAAAATGATTTCCTGTTTGACTATTTCCCGAAAGGGCGGAAGAACTATTCCCATATTTCCCTGTTTGAATCCATGCATGAAGAGGATATTAAAGGGATGATTACTTGGGGGCAAAACCCGATGGTCGGGGGACCAAACTCGAACTTCGAACGCAAAGCGATGACGAAGCTCGACTGGTTCGTCTCCATGGACCTCTGGGAAACCGAAACAGCTTCATTCTGGAAAGAATCCGCAGGCAGTGATCCTTCTGCCATCGATACGGAAGTCTTCATGTTGCCGGCTTGTGGCCCTTACGAGAAGGAAGGGTCGGTCTCCAACAGCGGACGTTGGATGCAGTACCGCTGGAAAGCCCTTGAACCGAAACACGATTCCCGATCTGATGCATGGCTTGCCAATCAGTTGGCACTGCGTGTGAAAGCACTGTATGAGAATGAATCATCAGAAGCGGCGAAGCCGATCCAGGCACTGGATTGGAATTTCGGAGGATCGGACTATCCGGATGTTGATCTGGTGTGCCGGGAAATCAATGGCTACGACCTTACCACGGGTCGAACGATTACTAACTTTACGCAATTGAAGGACGATGGAACGACATCGAGTGGAAACTGGATTTATTCCGGCTTCTATCCGGATGCAGGACCTGATGAAGATAAGAACCTCTCCAAGCGGCGTGATGATAACGATACCGGCATGGAGAATTACTTGAACTGGTCCTTCGCATGGCCTGTAAACCGCCGGATTTTGTATAACCGGGCAGGCGCAGATCCTCAGGGGCAACCATGGAGTCCTGACAAAGAGACGATCTGGTGGAACGGCAGTGAGTGGACAGGACATGATGTACCGGACTTTGGTGGAACCAATCCGCCTGACGGTCCAGGCGGAACGAATCCATTTATCATGATTTCCCATGGGAAAGGTGGAATTTTCACCAATGCCACTACAGATGGCCCGTTCCCTGAGCATTACGAGCCTTATGAGAGCCCGATTCCAAATGCATTCTCCAGTCAGGAACTGAATCCTGCGGTGCACATTTGGCCCGGTGACCATAACCGTCGCGGTAAATTTGCCGACTTCCCGATTGTGGCAACGACCTATCGCCTGACGGAACATTGGCAGTCCGGATCCATGACAAGACAGCTGGAATGGCCGTCTGAATTGATGCCTTATATGTTCGTTGAGATCAGTGAAGAATTGGCGAAAGAGAAAGGCATTCAGGAACGGGATAAAGTCATGGTCTCATCAGCACGTGGCGAAATAGAAGCCCTTGCGATGATTACGAAACGCTTCAAACCTTACACCATTCGCGGAGAAAAGATCCATCACCTGGGTATGCCATGGCACTATGGGTATGAAGGCATCTCCACAGGGTCGATTGCAAACCATCTGACAAGTCATATTGGTGACGCCAATACGATGATACCGGAGTATAAAGCGTTTCTCTGTGATGTAAGGAGGGTGGAAGCATGAGTTATGCCAAATTAGTTGATGTCACCCGTTGTGATGCGTGCCGAGCGTGTCAGGTCGCGTGCAAGAACTGGAATGATCTCCCGATGGATGTTTCGGAATATGGCGGATCCTATCAATCCCACGAAAAAGTAAACGGGAAAACCTGGAATGTTCTGCAAATGAAAGAATATGAGAACGGCAGCGGCTTCGAGTGGTTATTCCGCCACTCAGCCTGCTTCCACTGCGAAGATGCGGCGTGTGAAAAGGTTTGTCCAGAAGGGGCTATTTCCACCACAGACATGGGCAGCGTTGTCATCGATCAAGAAAAGTGTGTCGGCTGCAGCTACTGCGTGCAGAATTGCCCGTTTGACATTGTCGAATTGGCTGAGTACACCAACGGTGACGGTGAGACGGTTGAACGGGCACAGAAGTGTACGATGTGTGATGACCGGATTCATAACGGTCTTCAGCCAGCTTGCGCGGATATCTGTCATATGGATGCCATTGTATTCGGTACGAAAGAAGAGATGAAAGAACTGGCTCAGAAGCGACTCGCTCAAGTTCAGGACCGTTATCCGAACGCGCAGATCTATGATCCAGAAGGCGTTGGCGGAACCCACACGTTCTACTTGCTCGCAGAAGAGCCTGAGGCCTACGATCTGCCAAGAGATCCGAAAGTGCCGACTTCAGCCGTCGTTTGGAAAGATTATGCCCAGCCGATGGGAAAAGCGCTCTTAGGTGTTACGACAATGGCGGTCATGACCGGTTATGTGACGAATAAACTGTTCAATAAAGAAGGCCATGGATCTGAAGAAGAGGGGGGACATGACGATGTCGACAGAGATTAATACAACGCAAAAAGTCAAACGCTTCTCCAAAACATCACGTGTTGGTCACTGGGTGTTTGCACTGACGTTCTTTATGCTGTATTTCACCGCACTTCCTCTCTATTCGGATTTTTTCGGCTGGATGTATCCATTAATGGGCGGACCGGAAATGGCCCGGCTGTTGCATCGCATCTTTGCTGTCGTCTTTATTGCAGTACCGGTTTTGATGCTGATCTTTGATCCAAAGAGTATGCTGTTCTGGTTGAAATCAACGTTCACATGGAAGAAAGACGACCTGAAATTTTTGGGACAGTTCCCGAAGGAATTTTTCCTGGGTAAAGGCGGTGGTCCAAAACAGGGTTTCTATAACTCCGGGGAAAAACTGAATTCACTGCTCGTGATTTTGACAGCTGTATTTCTGATTCTGTCAGGGATCGTCATGTGGTTTCCGCAGTTTTTCTCATCAGGTGTCATTCAATGGGCGTTCCCGATTCATAACATTGCATTCGGACTATCTGTTGCTGTGATTGTCGGTCACATTTTCCTGAGTATCGGTCATCCGAATTCCAAAGCCTCTTTGGAAGGGATGACAAAGGGAACTGTAGATGTTGAGTATGCAAAAGCTCATCACGAAGTCTGGTATGATGAGCTTGTGGAAAAAGGAAAAATCAAAAAAGACAATCAGGACAAAGGTGCATAACGGATCGTCAAACAAAAAGTTCTATGAAAAGGCTGTCCTTACATGGACAGCCTTTCCTTATGAGAGATATAATGATAAATAGAATGATATCTTTAAGGAGGATTATTATGAATCCCAATGTCGTAGCCGAAGAATACTTGATTCTGCAGCGGGCCATCATGGATGCTCAGAAAGAATTAACAGAAGCCTACGTGAATGAAATCGATTTGGATATCAAGAAACAAGATTTAAAACGGGAACTGCCCGTTCTCCCTCAACTGACTCAATCCCCTGTTCCGGGGGTTCTGTATCATCAGGCAGTGGAAAAGATTGCAGACGTGATCGAAGAACACCAGCCTGACTTGGCAGACGAATTAAATAAGATCAAAGCAACGTTGACAGAAGAGGAAGTCATGACCTGGATCAAGGAAGCAGTGATGTTTGATGAGTTTTATTTCAAGCAGCAGGCGAAAGATCGCGGTGTGTCCGAATGGTTGCCTCATTTCCTTGCGGAGCAGGGTTTAAGACCTTTCATGCAGCTCATGGCCCGTGAAGTAGCGGATATTATCCAGGAATTCGATGTGATGGGAACATGCCCTTGCTGCGGTGAACCTCACCGTGTCGCCAAGCTGATCAAAGGCGAAAAGCATTTGAATTGCCCCCGCTGTGAGACCCTTTGGAAGCAAAAACGGCTTGCCTGTGTCCACTGCGGTAATGATAAGCATGAAAAACTCTTTTATATTAACGTGAAAGATGATGAATCCTCAAAAATTGAAGTCTGTGAATCCTGCAAGAACTACTTGAAAGTGGTGGATACGGAGAAGTTGTTTGCCAACAAACCTGCTGCATTGCTTGATCTTGAGACGATTCACCTGGATTTTGTGGCCCAAGAGGAAGGCTATGATGGACAATAGTTCATCATGCAGCTGATGAAAGCTGATAATAAAGGAGGAACTCACCATGGAGATTACTGGAATTATTCTTGCCGGTGGAAAATCGAGCCGGATGGGACGGAACAAAGCGCTTCTGCAGGTAGGTGATGAGACGAATATTGGCAGAATCAAGCGTTTGATCCAAACACGAACCGATCATCAGATCCTGATTACGAACGATCCGGACTCCTACGAGTTTCTGCAGATGCCGATGTATGAAGATGAACACAAAGAACATGGACCACTGGCTGGTATTGAGGTGGCTTTAAAGCATTCAGAAACCCCTTGGAATCTGATTATTGCCTGTGACATGCCGTTTGCGGACATGGAAATTGCACGGTTTCTTTGCAAGAAGGTGCAGGAAAGTGGAGCGATGGCTGCCGTACCTGAATACAATGGGAAGCGTCATCCGCTGTTCGCCTGCTATCATAAAGATTTTTTGCCGTACGTGGTGGATGCACTTGAAGAAGGCGAAAAACGGATGGTCAACGTGTTGGATCAAGTCAATGCCATCACCGTGACAGAGGAAGATTTGAAAGATGCCGGCTGGAGTGAAGCGCATTTGAAGCTGGCGTTTTACAATATGAATCGGCCTGAAGACTATGAATGGGTTCAAACACAGCAAGTATAACATCAGGTAATGGAGGCTCATTGAATGGACTTTTTTCGGGTGAAATCAACAGAAGAGATGAGTGAGATCATCGATGCTCACGTTCAGCGTCTTACATATGCTGAATCCGTATCTCCTGATCACGCAGCAGGACGTGTATTGTATGAAGATGTTCACGCCACGGAAGATGTACCCGGCTTTTCAAGATCCACAGTAGATGGGTATGCAGTGAAGGCGATGGATACACACGGAGCGACAGAAGCGATGCCGGCATTTTTGTCATTGGCGGGCAGCATTGAGATGGGGCAGGAAGCTGCCATGGTCCTCGACATGGATCAGGCGGTGTATGTACCCACGGGTGCGATGATTCCTGAAGGAGCAGATGCTGTCGTCATGATTGAAGACGCAGACCTGTCCGGGGATCTGGTGCAGGTATTCAAACCAGTCCGGCACCAGGAAAATGTCATTCTCAAAGGAGAAGATACGCAAGCAGGAAGTGCAGTGCTGACTGCCGGAACAGAAATCCGTCCACAGGAAGCCGGTGCATTGGCTGCACTTGGTCTGTCGAGCATCACTGTCTGTAAAAAACCTGTTGTCGGGTATCTTTCCTCGGGAGATGAAATTGTTCCCTATGCGAAACAGGAACTCAAGATGGGTGAAATCCGTGATGTCAATGGCGTCACGATTCCGTCCTTGATCAGGTCCTGGGGATGTGACGTCGTCGTCTCCCCGATTGCTGCTGATGATCGTCAAGATTTCCAAGAAAAAGCGAACCGCCTGTTTGAGCAGTGCGACATGA
Organism: Salisediminibacterium beveridgei; assembly: GCF_001721685.1. Taxonomy (GTDB): domain Bacteria; phylum Bacillota; class Bacilli; order Bacillales; family Salisediminibacteriaceae; genus Salisediminibacterium; species Salisediminibacterium beveridgei. The sequence goes on from NZ_CP012502.1 coordinate 802,854, forward strand.
TCATCATGAGTGGCGGCAGTTCTGTTGGCGAGAAAGATTATACGACAGAGGTCATTGAATCTCTGGGAAATGGAACTCCCGGCCTTTTGGTCCACGGGGTCTCGGTGAAACCCGGAAAACCGACCATTCTTTCAGTGACGTCGGCTAAACCGGTACTCGGGTTACCAGGGCACCCTGCTTCAGCGATGGTTATTTTTCATATGTTTGGTAAACAGATCATTCATCGATTACTCGGCATGAACCGTGGAAATCGTCATACAACTGTCGCCAGAGTGTCACAAAATATTCCTTCTTCACCCGGCCGTACTGATTATATTCGTGTTACATTGAAGTCAGGAACACCATACTCGGAAGCTGAACCTGTCCTGGGAAAATCGGGGCTGATCAGTACACTGATCAAAAGTGATGGTCTGATGGAAATCCCTTCACGAAAAGAAGGCGTCCAAAAAGGCGATCTGGTCAAGGTTCATTACTTCATCTGAGGGGGCTGTTCCATTATGAAAAAGCGTCATGAGCGCACGATTTATTTAGAGGATAAGCCAAGACATGAAGCATTGCAGGAATGTCTGACTTTCATTGATCAACAGAAGAAAACCACGGAAGTTCTCCCTGTTGCTGAAGCAATGGGCAGAGTGACGGCCACCCCGATCTTTGCAGGGGTTTCCAATCCGCACTATCACGCTTCAGCGATGGATGGGATTGCCGTTGAAGCGAATAGGACACAGACGGCGCATGAAAGCCGTCCGCTCCATCTGAAAAATGGAGCCGATTTTGCCTATGTGGATACAGGGCACGCGATTCCATCTCCTTTCAATGCCGTCATCATGATCGAGCAGGTGAATGAAGCCGGGGATGATGTTCTCGAAATTATTGAACCGGCTGTACCTTGGCAGCATATTCGGCCGATTGGTGAAGATATTACCTATGGTGAAATGCTTCTGCCTCAAGGACATCAGATCCGCCCGGTGGATGCAGGTGCCCTATTGGGCGCCCAGGTGCTTGACGTTGAGGTGAAACAAAAACCGAAAGTAGCCATTTATCCTTCGGGGAATGAATTGATCCAGCCTGATCAAAAGGCCGAACCAGGGAAGTTGATTGAATTCAACGGGACCATTTTTTCCGGAATGGTTGAATCCTGGGGCGGCATCCCGATGTTGAAACCCATCGTCCGGGATGATCGGGAAAAGATCAGGCAGGCGTTGATTGAGGGCACAACAGAGGCGGACATCGTCTTGATCAATGCAGGATCCTCAGCCGGTTCAAGGGACTACACAAAAGATGTCATCGAAGAACTGGGTGAGGTCTGGACCCACGGGATTGCTACCCGACCGGGGAAACCAGTCATTATCGGGAACGTGAACGATACGATTGTGATGGGTGTTCCAGGGTATCCTGTCAGTGCCTACTTTGTGATGGAGTGGTTCGTCGAGCCGATGATTCATGCCTGGAATGGGCAGCCGACGCCGGTGAAACCGGTGATGAATGTGATCGCAGGAAGACGGATGACGTCGAATATGGGTTCAGAGGACTTTGTCAGGGTTCATATCGGCAAGGTTGGCGATCAGTATATTGCCAATCCCCTGTCCCGTTCTGCGAGTGTGACGATGTCTCTCGTCAAAGCAGATGGTATTGTCACGATTCCACCTGAACATTTAGGTGTTGAGCAGGGTGATCTCGTTGAAGCCCGTCTGTTAAAACCGAAAGAACAGCTGGATTTGACCACCTTATTCAGTGGCAGTCACGATCTTTCCATCGACATTCTTTCTTCAGTCATGAAAGAGTCAGACGGCGTGTCGTCAATTACGCCAAGTCACACCGGCAGCCTGGCAGGGCTGATTGCCCTGCAAAGAGGAGAAGCGCATATCGCAGGGATTCACCTGCTGGACCCGGCTACCGGAGAGTACAATGACAGCTATATCCGAAAATGGTTGAAAGACTTGGATATCATTAAGCTGCCATTCCTTCGAAGGTCCCAGGGGTTGATCGTACCTGCCGGGAATCCGGAACATATTGAGGGGATTGAAGATGTGACCCGGGAAGGGATCCATTACATCAATCGTCAAAAAGGTGCCGGGACGCGAGTATTATTTGATCATCTCCTCAAAAAACATGAAATCAGCCCGGACCAGCTGGAAGGATACCGGCGGGAAATGTACACGCATCTTAGTGTAGCGGCGGAAGTGATGGTGGATCATCATTCGTGCGGTATGGGAATCTATTCAGCTGCAAAGGCAGTTGGCGCAGATTTCATTCCGGTGGGAGATGAACAATATGATCTGATTATGACAAAAACATTCTACGAAAGTGAACGGGGGCAAAAGTTGTATCAGGCCCTTCGTTCAGAAGAATTCAAACATAAAGTTGAGTCACTTGGCGGATATTCGGTCAATGAAAACGTTGAACCGGTTGCCATAGAGAATTAACGACTGTTGTGTCACGTATCTATCAACTATCATAGAGGGGGAATGTAACATGATTTCAAACATTGGTATTCCAGGATTGGTTTTGATTCTCGTGATTGCACTCATTATTTTCGGACCAAGCAAACTGCCGGAGATGGGGAAAGCAATGGGACAGACGCTGAAGGAATTCAAAAAATCCACGAAAGAACTGACAGATGATGTCAGTGAACCTGTGGAAGAAGCGAAGAAAGAAGCGAAGAAATTCACTGAATAACTCAGGAATCAAGAACCGTTCACCTTGGGTGGGCGGTTTTTTGCCGTGTGGATAATTAGACAAATGACTTCTCCCCTTATACAATGACAATCAGAAGCGTTGTGTAACTGGAGGGATTCCATCATGATCGAAGAACAGTTCCGTGATTACTATCAAAACCAAGTCACATTTTCCTCAGCGAATCATCCCTTTTCATCGGATCCAAAGCATGTTTGGATCGTTGCCAGATTTAAGGGGAGCTGGCTGTTAACCCTTCATCCATCGAGAGGTCTTGAATTCCCTGGTGGAAAAGTTGAACCGGGAGAGACGGCTGAAGAAGCTGCGATTCGGGAAGTGTTTGAAGAAACCGGCGGGATCGTTACCGGTCGTCTTCATTACATCGGCCAGTATCAGGTAAAAGGGAAAAAGGAAACCGTCATTAAGAACGTTTATTTTGCGGATGTCGACCAGATGATTACAAAGAACAACTATTTCGAAACAAAAGGACCCAAATTGATAAAACGATTGCCTGATGATGTCAGAGACCTGCATGATTACAGTTTCATCATGAAAGACCGGGTGTTGGAACTGAGTGTACAGGAGGTCAGGCGGCGTTTTCTCGGTAAGGGCGCTGAACTGTCTTGAACCGGCTGGTCGATGATCAGACGCTTGGCTATCCTTCTCAGCTGTTTCATGTCAGTGAAGTCACTTACCGTTCAGGTGAACTGCTCGTAAAAGGGATGCGGGTCGTACCGGATGGATCGCTACGAAACGGCAGTGCCATTCTTTACCTGCGGGGTGGTTACCGCCAAGTGGGAATGGTCAGGATGGCCCGAATGATCCAATATGCATCTCTCGGGTTTATCGTTTTTGCACCCTATTACCGCGGAAATGCCGGTGGAGAGGGTGTTGATGAATTCGGCGGTGCAGATCTGGAGGATGCCTACAGTGGTTTTGACCTGCTCCAGGAAGATCGCAGAGTCGATCCTGATCGCATCCATGTTGTGGGATTTTCCAGGGGCGGTGTCATGGCTGCACCGACAGCTGTGAACAGGCCTGTCGCATCTCTTACTTCCTGGGGAGCGGTATCAAACTGTTTTCGAATGTACGATGAACGAAAAGACATGGGGAGACTGCTCAGAAGAACATTTCAAGGGCCGCCGGAGCAGGCGAGGCGGACGTACCAGATAAGATCTCCTTTGAATATGGCTCATCTGATCCAGGCGCCGGTTCAAATTGTCCATGCAACTGAAGATGTTCATGTACCTGTCGTGCATGCATTGGAATGGCACCGTGCGTTAACTGTTTCCGGTGTTCCTGTGACTTTGAGTCTGATCAGAAATCAGGGACATCGCATGACACCAAAACTTCAATACGAATGGACGAAACGAATCTGCGAATGGATGAAACAGCAGGAAAAAGGCAGCTGAATAAGAACTCGAAGCAGTTCAGGTATGGAGTGAAAACGTCAAAAAACTGATATGTCAGTACTTTATTAATTCGTGAAGAAGCGGGGATTTAATTGCATGGACAGTATTATTTTCGATTTGGATGGAACGTTATGGGATTCAAGCGTATCGGTTGCGAAAGCCTGGAATAAAGTCATTCAACAATTCGAAGAATTGAATGAAATAACGGCGGACGATTTGAAGGCAGCAATGGGGCTTCAAGCCGATGATTTTAGTCGAAAACTGCTTCCTGCTATACATGATGAGTTTCGCAACGAAGTTTTACAAAAATGTTTTGTGATGGAAAACCAATACTTAGCGAGCCATGGCGGTCAGTTGTATAAAAATGTGAATGAGATGCTGGCCGGTTTATCAAAAGATTATCAGTTGTTTATCGTCAGTAATTGCCAAGAAGGTTACATTGAGGCGTTCTTTACGTATCATCAAGTAGGCGGCTATTTTTTGGATTTTGAAAACTCAGGAAGAACTGGCTTATCTAAAGGAGAAAACATTAAGATCTTAATGGAACGAAATCATATAACAAATGCGATCTATGTAGGGGATACAGATGGCGACAGAAAGGCTGCACAATACGCAGAGATTCCATTTGTTTATGCCAAGTATGGCTTTGGAGAAGTAGCGCAATATCATTATTTTATTGATCGGCTGGAAGATTTAATCGATCTATTGCCAAATGGCTTGAAACCGTAGACCTGTTAAACGTATTAAGGCGATATATCAAAAGTACGCCTGGATTTCAATATCCAGGCGTACTTGTTTTCTATAGCGATCGTCAGCGTGATCACAATACGGCTGTGTAATTTTAATCACCGATGTGTTCTTAACTTCCTTTTATCATCACTAGGCAAGAAGACTCCATCTGATTCGCGATACGGGCATCAGCCCAGCGATTCAGGTGGAGATGAATTGCCTTCTGATTACTGTATCGGACCTCCACGTAAGATATCTTCTGGCATTGTGCCAAATCGGTTGAAATTATCTTTGAACGAAGCAGCTAACGCTTCCGCCTGCCGGTCATATTCCGCGCCATTTGCCCAGGTGCTCCGTGGTTCGAGCAGATCGTCAGGAACGCCAGGGCAGCGGGTAGGCATCCGGAGACCGAAAAACGGCTCTTCGGCCATCTCCACATTGTTGAAATCCCCGTTCAGTGCTGCACGGATCATGGCCCGTGTATACGTTAAGTTCATTCTTTGCCCTGTCCCGTAACCGCCTCCTGTCCAACCGGTATTGATTAAATAGACCTCTGCGTCATGTTCGATCAGCTTTTGACCCAGCATCTCTGCATAGACAGAGGCATTCAATGGCAGAAATGGTGCACCGAAGCAGGTGGAAAAGGTCGGCTGAGGTTCAGTAATGCCCCGTTCGGTTCCGGCAAGTTTACTTGTGTACCCCGTCAGGAAATGATACATGGCCTGTGCTGGTGTCAGTTTACTGACAGGGGGCAAGACCCCGGAGGCATCAGCAGTCAGAAAAAAGAGTGTCGAAGGATGACCGGCGACGCCGGATTCCTGACAGTTATGAATATGATCGATCGGGTAAGCTGCGCGTGTATTTTCCGTGAGTGTAGCACTGTTATAATCAGGCTGGCGCGACTGATCGTCGATCAGGACATTTTCGAGAACAGAACCGAAGCGGATGGCATCGAAAATCGCAGGTTCTTTTTCCTTCGACAGTGCGATCGTCTTTGCATAACAGCCGCCCTCAATATTAAAGATCCCGCGGTTGCTCCATCCATGTTCGTCATCACCAATCAATAAGCGCTCAGGGTCTGCAGAGAGCGTGGTTTTTCCGGTGCCGGATAATCCGAAAAAGAGCGCCGTGTCTCCTTCAATGCCAACATTGGCACTGCAGTGCATCGGCAGAACATTTTTTTGAGGCAGGAAATAGTTCATAATGGAAAAAATCGATTTTTTCATTTCACCTGCATACGCAGTCCCGCCGATCAGGACGGTTTTTCGTTCAAAGGAGATCATGACAAATGCTTCGGAGTTGGTCCCGTCGGTTTCGGGATGGGCTTTAAAAGAAGGTGCAGAAATGATCGTGAATTCAGGATGCTGTAAATCACTGTCTCCGGTTTCAGGACGAAGAAACAACTGTCGGACAAATAAATTATGCCAGGCAAGTTCATTGATGACTCTGATGGGAAGTTCAAAAGCTTGATCTGCTCCGGCAACGCAGTGACGCGTAAATAATTCTTCTTTTTCTTCGAGATGCTTCATCACTTTTTCATAGAGGCGGTCAAAGATTTCAGGTTGAATCGGTTGATTGACATCATTCCAGTCGATCTTCTGACGCGTTTCGGGTTCGTCAACAATGAAACGATCCTTTGGTGAACGGCCGGTATAGACACCCGTGGTTGCAAGGAATGCCCCGCTGTTTGTCAACAAACCTTCTTCTCGATACAGTGAACGCTCGATGAGTTGTGGAACAGACAAGTCCTTTGCCACCGTGTCTTTCATCAACAGTTGTCGCAGAGATGTTTCAAAATGAATCATACTCATAGCCATGCACCCTTTCCATAGTATGCTATAACAGATGGACTGTTTTCGTTAAATAGTATAACACATTTAATTAAAAGTGACATACTAATAGATGGATTTTCTGTTTACTTTATTGTAAAACATTGCGTGAATAGAATCACAATATTCTGATAAGATTCACAGAAATGCCTTAACGTGATGCTGGAGATGGCTTCAGGTTGACAAATTGGCAAGAATGACGTAACCTAAATCGAGAACGGATACTCTTATCCCGAGTTGGCGGAGGGACAGGCCCGAAGAAGCCCAGCAACCATCACCAGTGACAAGGTGAACGGTGCTAACCTGCAAGGTGAACCCACCTTGAACGATAAGAGGTAAAAGGCTGACTTGAACGACCTTTTCCTCATTTTGGGGAAGGGTCTTTTTTATACTTTAATGATGTTTAACTTTGTTGAAGGATTAAAGTATAAGTGCAACTAAGGCTTTCGCCACTGACTTGGTGATCAGCCGAGGTTTCTCTATTTCTTTTCTGCCGGTACTACCATGGCGGGAATGAGGTCCGTACTGAAAAAATGACAGGCTGCAGCCTGATTATTCGAGGAGGTTAATCCATTGAGAGAACGTACAAGATTATTTACTTCAGAATCAGTTACCGAAGGGCATCCGGATAAAATTTGCGATCAGATCTCCGATGCCATTCTCGATGAAATTATTAAGCATGACCCGAATGCACGGGTTGCCTGTGAAACAACGGTGAATACCGGTCTGGTACTGGTTGCCGGTGAAATTTCCACAAGCACGTATGTGGATATTCCGAAAACAGTTCGCGAAACGTTAACTGGAATTGGATACACCCGGGCAAAATACGGGTTTGATTCTGAAACCTGTGCTGTACTAACGTCCATTGATGAGCAGTCAGCGGATATCGCCCAGGGCGTTGACAAGGCCCTTGAAGCGAGAGAAGGTCAGATGACCGATGATGAGATCGAAGCGATCGGTGCCGGAGATCAGGGGTTGATGTTCGGCTATGCGGACAATCAGACCGAAGAACTGATGCCGCTTCCGATTTCATTGTCACACAAGCTTGCCAGAAGACTCTCTGAAGTCCGAAAGAACAAGACATTGAAGTATCTTCGACCGGATGGAAAAACTCAGGTGACAGTAGAATACGGGGAAAATCATCGGCCGATTCGCATCGATACCGTCGTGATCTCTACGCAACATTCGGATAAAGTGACTTTGGAAGAGATTAAACACGATGTCTTTGAGCATGTCATCAAGCCTGTCATTCCGGCAGAACTACTGGATGACAAAACAAAGTATTTCATTAATCCGACCGGCCGCTTTGTTATCGGTGGACCTCAGGGGGATGCGGGACTGACTGGACGTAAGATCATCGTAGATACTTACGGCGGGTACGCCCGTCATGGCGGCGGTGCCTTCTCCGGTAAGGATGCGACAAAAGTGGACCGTTCCGCAGCGTATGCAGCCCGCTACGTGGCCAAAAATATCGTTGCCGCAGGATTGGCGGAACGGTGCGAAGTTCAGTTGGCTTATGCGATCGGTGTCGCCCAGCCGGTGTCCATCGCCGTGGATACATTGGGAACAGGGAAAGTGACTGAGGAAATTCTCGTCGAGGTCGTCCGGAATAACTTTGATCTCAGACCTGCCGGGATTATCAAAATGCTCGACTTGCGCCGGCCGATTTACAAGCAGACAGCCGCATACGGTCACTTTGGACGAACAGATATCCATTTGCCTTGGGAAGCGACAGATAAAGCGGAACAGATGAAAAAACAGGCGCTGGAACTGACCGAACAAGCTTAATGACATTGAGGCTAATACTTCAATCCTTCAAAAAACGATACCATTTCATATGAAGGATCAAAAAAAGCTGGCATTCTCCGATGAGGAGAGCGCCAGCTTTTTTCATTCTTTCCTTAGAGGCATGTTTACGTTCGCTAAAGGATTGAAGCATAAGTCAAACGATGGCTTTCGCCAGTAAAGCTTGGCGGAAAACCGAGTTTTCGTTAAGGTCCTTGGTTTACAGGATGGACGTGCGGATTTACTCTTTTTGCATGCGTTTGTATTCCCGGCCCTTTTCGATATAGCTCTCCCGGATCCTGGACATCTCTTCTCGGTCTTTGTCGGTTAAATCACGAACCACTTTTGCAGGACGGCCAAGTGCCAACGTATTTGCAGGGATGGTTTTTCCCGGAGGAACCAGACTGCCGGCACCAAGGAAGGCGCCTTCACCGATTGTTGCTCCGTCAAGAACAGTCGATCCCATCCCGATCAGTGCGTTCGTTTCCACTGTGCAGCTGTGCAGCAGGCACTGGTGGCCGACTGTGACCCCTTTTTTGAGGTGGAGGGGAAGAGGTGCACTCTGATGAAGGGTGGAGTTATCCTGAATATTCACTCCTTCTTCGATAACTGTAGGGGCTACGTCCCCCCGGATAACGGTATTAAACCAGATACTCACATCTTTGGCGACCTGAATATCGCCGGTCAGGACGACGCCTTCTGCGATGTAGGCAGTTGGATCAATGTCCGGCGTCACCCCTTTATATGGATACATGATCATTTGAGTCATCCTTTCGTATGTTGATATCTGTATTCTAACACAGATCAAACAGGGGATCAGTTGACGAAATGTGTTATGTTGAGCGAAGATAAGAAGAGTACATAAAATAAAGGATGGCGATCATATGATTGTGAAATATGAATCTGGGCAGTCAGAACCAATTGGCACTGTGGTGGTTGTTCACGGTGCAGGAGAGCACCACAGAAGGTATGACTGGTTAATCAAGCAACTGAACATGGAAGGGTACCATGTAGTAACAGGCGATCTGCCCGGTCAGGGTCAAACCGAGGGGAAACGTGGACATATCCTGTCATTTGATCAATATATTGAACGGATTACATCCTGGCTGATTGCTGCAGAAGCTGATCAGTTACCGGTCGTTCTCTTCGGACACAGCATGGGTGGACTGGCATCTATCCGGACCGTAACGCAGATTGATGAACGCTTGCTTCCGGATATGATGGTGCTGTCATCTCCTTGCCTCGGGTTAGTAAACAAGACGAGCAAACGTAAGAATTTAATGGCAAAGATGATTCATCCATTGAAGCCTGATCTGTACGTAAAGTCGACTGTGAGAGACGGGACAGGAACAAGAAATCAGGACGTGAAAAACCGCTATGCCACAGATCCGCTTCGTACAAAAACGATTACGCTCAGGTGGTACATGGAATTATTGAAGGCGATGAATCAGGCTTTCGATGACGTGGATCATTTTCCGGACGTGCCGCTCATGATTACACAGGGCGGAGATGATCTCATCGTTGATAAAGAAGCGGTGTTCCGCTGGTTCAATGCCCTGAATATCAGAGATAAAAGTTATAAGGAATGGGCTGGCCTCTATCATGAAGTGATCAATGAACCGGAGCGAAACGAGGTATTTCTTCATATGATCGGGTACATGTCGGTGACACGATCTTTGCAAGAACAAAAGCAGCAAAAAGGACATACTGTCCGATGAGAGCGCCGAAGCACGCACTGCCACTGATGGCTGACGTCTATCGACAGGTGATTCCGAGGGTCCATCAAGAGCTTGCCATCTGGAAACGAAAAGCAGACGATATACCGGATGAGGAGCTTCGAAGTCAGGCACAGCTGAGTATCCGGCATAAAACATTCCACTGTGAAGGCGGGTCGATTTTGGGTCTTCTCTCCGGTCATCACTCGAAAGAAGTGATCCGCTTTATCGTGGCGTATCAGACGATCAGCGATTACCTGGATAACCTTTGTGATCGAAGTGTCTCCCTTGATCCAAACGATTTCCACCATCTGCATCAGGCGATGCTGGATGTATTTGAACCAGAAAAAGAACAGAGTGATTATTATGCGTGCCGGGATCACACCGGGGACAAGAACTATTTAAAGGATCTGGTGACGGTTTGCCGGGAGGAGCTGGTTGCTTTGCCTTCCTTTCAGATCATTCAGCCACATTTACAGGATCTGGCTAAACGGTACACCGAGCTGCAGGTTCACAAACACGTCACTCCTGGGGAACGTGAAGAAAGACTGATTGGGTGGTTTGAGAGTACTGCGGGGCCATTGCGAGACGAGATGAGCTGGTATGAATATGCGGCATCTTCCGGATCAACGCTGGGCATTTTTTCGCTTGTGGCTTATGCAGCGAAAGATCCAAGGATGACCAGGAGTAAGGCAAAAAGGGTGTATGAAGGTTATTTTCCTTGGGTGCAGGGACTCCATATTCTGATGGATTATTTCATTGATCAGAAAGAAGATCACGAGGAAGGGGATTTGAATTTTTGCACATACTATGAATCTGATGAGGAGATGCTTCGTCGGATTGGTTACTTCTTTAAACGTGCAAAGAGGGCGATCCGATCCCTACCTGATCACCGCTTTCACCGTATGATTACAAGCGGTCTTCTTGCAATTTATCTGGCTGATGAAAAAGTCAGTCAGCATCCGCTGCTTCGAAGACAGCAATTTGCGCTTTTTCGTTTTGGTGGATTGGAATCCATGTTTTTCTATATGAATGGCCGGATCTTCAGAAGATCCGGCCAAAAGACAGATTAACTCAGGTTCCGTTTTTTCTCTAAAGCGATGATGAACGGCGGGTGATTGATCTGATTTGTGAAGCCGTACTCCAATACATGCCAGCTGGATTGGGGAAGCCTTTGGGTGAAATGACGTAACGCATCCCGTTCGTTTGCACCTCCCGGATGGCCGTGATAAACGACGAGAACGATGATGCCGCCCTTGGTGAGCCTTTTCATTAAGGCTTTCAGGGCGGTTAACGTCGTGTCGGGCAGGGTGATGACCGATTTATCAGCACCAGGGAGATAACCGAGGTTAAAGACGGCGCCTTGAACGGATTTGGCAACGGGCAGGTAGTCCGGAATGGTTTCGTGTCCATCCTGAATCAAACGGACGTGGTCGAGCGTGCCTGCTTCTTGTAAGCGGACGTGTGCAGCCTCGATCGCCTGCTGTTGAATATCGAAACCGTACACTTCCCCGGAGGGACCGACGAGCTCAGCTAGAAATGCAGTATCATGTCCATTCCCCACGGTTGCATCCACAGCTGTGTCTCCCGCTTTCAAACAAGAGGACAGCAGCGTGCGTGTGAAAGCGAGGACACCGGGGCTATTCATGAGAACCACTTCCTTGAATGGGTTGCAGATGCGCATATTTCCCCTGCCAGGTATGGTCTTCGATCAGCGCCCGATCAATCCCGTTCAATACGTCCCATTTTTTCAGGCTCCACTCAGGTCCGATCAACAGATCCCGTGGCCCATCCCCGGTCAGACGGTGGATGACCAGATCCTGGGGGAGTCTTTCCAGCTGCCGCAGGACAATCTCTGTGTATTCCTTCTGATCGAGGAGCCGGAATTCCCCTTGAGCCAGCTCTTTTGCCATGGCAGTTTGTTTTAAGACGTGCAGCAAATGGATTTTGATGCCCTGTACATCGAGATCGGCAACGGCCTCGGCGGTTTCAATCATCATCTCGCGTGTTTCACCTGGCAGGCCATTGATGATGTGGCTGCAAACCCGAATGCCGTGCTGCCTGAGTTTGGCGACACCTTCTTTGTAACAGGCGAAATCATGAGCCCGGTTTATGCGTTCACCGGTCACGTCATGCGCACTTTGCAAACCGAGCTCAACCCAGAGAAAAGTGCGCTGATGCAGTTCAGCCAGATAGTCCACGACGTCTTCAGGTAAACAGTCCGGACGGGTACCGATCGCTATGCCTACGACGCCTTCTTCATGCAGGACAGATTCGAACATGGCCCGCAATTCATCAACCGGTGCATAGGTATTTGTATAAGCCTGAAAATATGCGATGTATTTTGCGGAATTCCATTTACGTTGGAGGCGGTTTTTCACCTCATGGAATTGATCGAGAACCTTGTCGCGCCTGTCTCCGGCAAAGTCACCTGATCCGCGTTTGCTGCAAAACGTACAGCCGCCTGAAGCGATTGTTCCGTCGCGGTTGGGACAGTCAAATCCTCCGTCAATGGGAACCTTGATGACTTTTTCACCGAATGTTTCTCTGAGGTGCTGGTTCCAGGTATAATAACGCTTGTCACCGAAATGGGATGGGATCAGATTGTTCATGTTTAATTCGCTCCTTCATACACTGTATTTTTCAATCCTATCACAGATTCGGACTGCCTTGACATGCGGCTTATAAAATGAATACAATATAAAGCAGGATGGAAGACGTGTCGCGTGTCGTTCAGCTCCATTATAATGAGGCATCTTGTCCCTGGGGATAGGCTGGGGACATTTTTTACATAATAATGAAACAATTCGTTTGGTTCGATTAATGAGGAGGTTGTACAGATGGCATTTGATCATCAGGCCATTGAAAAGAAATGGCAAGAGCTTTGGGAGTCGGAGAAAACATTCAGGACAACGGAAGATACCAATAAGGAGAAATTCTACGCGTTGGATATGTTTCCCTATCCTTCGGGTTCGGGTCTTCATGTGGGGCACCCTGAAGGCTACACAGCGACAGATATTCTTTCGCGTATGAAGCGGATGCAGGGCTATAACGTGCTTCATCCGATGGGTTGGGACGCTTTTGGTTTGCCTGCGGAACAATATGCACTGGACACAGGGAAACATCCCCGGGAGTTCACCGAAAAAAACATCGATACGTTTCGCCGTCAGATTAAGTCGCTTGGTTTTTCCTATGATTGGGACCGTGAAATCAACACAACGGATGAAAAGTACTACAAGTGGACGCAGTGGATTTTTATTCAACTCTATAATCAGGGACTGGCCTACATCGATGAAGTGGCCGTGAACTGGTGCCCGGCACTTGGCACGGTACTCGCCAATGAGGAAGTGATCGAAGGCAAAAGTGAACGGGGAGATCACCCGGTGGAAAAGCGTCCGATGAAGCAGTGGATGCTCAGAATCACGCAATATGCTGATCGTCTGCTTGAGGATCTGGAAGAGCTGGACTGGCCGGAAAGCATTAAGGACATGCAGCGTAATTGGATCGGCCGCTCGGAGGGGGCGGATGTGACGTTCACATTCGAAGCAACCGGCGAAGAGGTGACGGTGTTTACAACCCGTCCTGACACCTTATACGGTGCAACCTACATGGTCCTTGCGCCGGAACATCCCGCAGTGGAAAAGGTGACGACCGCAGACCGTAAATCCGATGTTCAACAATACATCACCAAGGTCACTCATAAATCAGAGCTGGAGCGAACAGAGCTCGCTAAGGAAAAAACAGGCGTGTTTACCGGCGGCTATGCGATCCATCCGGTCTCCGGTGAAAAAATACCGGTATGGATTGCTGACTACGTCCTGATCAGTTATGGATCCGGTGCGATCATGGCGGTACCCGGCCACGATGAGCGGGACTATGAATTTGCGAAAGCCTTTAATCTGCCGATAAAAGAAGTGGTCGAAGGCGGGGACCTCAATAAAGAAGCCTATGCAGGTGACGGACCACATGTCAATTCAGACTTCCTCAACGGGCTTGATAACGAGGAAGCGATTGCCAAAATGATCGATTGGCTTGAAGAGCAGGGGAAGGGCGAACGGAAAGTCACCTACCGCCTGCGAGACTGGCTGTTCAGCCGTCAGCGTTACTGGGGTGAACCGATCCCGATGATTCATTGGGAAGACGGGAGCCTCGAGCCGGTGGCTGAAGAGGACCTGCCACTGGCACTGCCGGAAATGGATGAATTTAAACCATCGGGCACCGGAGAGTCCCCTTTAGCGAATAACGAAGACTGGTTGAACGTGACTGATCCAAAGACCGGACGAAAAGGTCGACGTGAAACGAACACGATGCCGCAATGGGCAGGCAGCTGCTGGTATTACCTCCGCTACATTGATCCGGACAACGATGAGGCACTGGCTGATCCATCCAAACTCCGGGAATGGCTTCCTGTCGATATTTATATCGGTGGTGCGGAGCACGCCGTGCTGCATCTCCTTTATGCGCGGTTCTGGCATAAAGTGCTTTACGATATCGGAATTGTACCAACAAAGGAACCTTTCCAAAAGCTCTATAATCAGGGCATGATTCTCGGTGAGAATAACGAGAAGATGAGTAAATCCCGCGGAAACGTCGTCAATCCGGATGACATTCTTGTCACCCATGGTGCGGACACGTTGCGACTGTATGAAATGTTCATGGGACCACTCGATGCAGCGATTGCATGGAGTGACAATGGCCTCGACGGCGCAAGGCGATTCCTCGACCGCGTTTGGCGGATCTTTGTCCAGGACAACGGGACATTGAATCCAATGATTCAGGATGCACAGGGAACCGATCAAATGACGAAAGTCTATCATCAGACGGTCAAAAAAGTGACCGATGATTTTACGGACCTTCGATTCAATACAGGGATTTCCCAGCTGATGGTATTCATCAATGAAGCGTATAAACAGGACATGCTCTCTAAAAGCCACCTTGAAGGCTTCCTGAAGCTGCTTTCACCAGTTGCACCCCATATCGCAGAGGAACTTTGGAGCCGGCTTGGTCACAGCGAGACGATCTCCTATACCACCTGGCCTGTACATGATGAGGCGATGCTCGAGGATGACACGGTCCTGATTGTGGTCCAGGTCAATGGCAAGCTGAAGGCAAAGCTCTATCTGCCGAAAGATACGGATAAAGAAACGATGGAAGAAGAAGCAATGGAAAATGAAAAAATCAAACAGACGATAGAGGGAAAAACGGTACGTAAGGTGATTGCCGTTCCAGGAAAACTCGTGAACATCGTTGCGAATTGATTGAATAGAAGTAAAAAAGATTCGGCTATCCCAAAGGATGGCCGAATCTTTTTATATACATGTTGAGGTATTTTAGCCAAATAAGAGACAAACGATCAGGATGTGGCTTGAAGATTCAGCTCTCACACCACAGGCATCTTCGCAGCGCTTATCTGGCTTCAAACGGAGCATCTTTCGTCAAATGCGGCTGAAATGATTTGGATTTGACCGATGCTTTCCAGCGGATAACCATTTTCAGTTCAACCAGCATACCATGTCCGCTGCGCGGCAGACTGACCAGCCGAGTATCCGGTGGAGAAGGCCACGGTAATGTTGTAGCCGCCTGTATAACCGTGCAAATCGAGAATTTCACCAGCGAAATAGAGACCGGCGGTTTTTTTTGAGGCCATCTCTTTCGGTATGATCTCTTTCAATGACACGCCACCTCCTGTGACAAACGCTTCTTCGATGGATAAAGTTCCCGTTGCCATCCAACGGAAAGCTTTGATCTGTTCGGTCCATGACCGGAACAGATCATTGGCCTGAACTGCAAACGATTGGTCCGGATCTATGCCCGAACGTTTCAGGCTTTCAAGTAATAACCGTTCCGGGATCATACCGGATAAGGCATTTTTTACTGCTTTTCGAGGCTGTTCATTCAACATGTCCATGACGGACCCGAAAAGCTCTTCTAAATCCCGGTCGGGAAAACAGTCCAAATCTACAGGGATATGTTTCTTGCCGAACTGCTGCCGAGTTTTGACGACATACTGGCTGCACCGGAGTGCGACAGGACCTGAGAAGCCGAAATGGGTGAAGACCATATCGCCCCGATGGGTTTTGACGTGCTTGAAAGTGTCGGGCTGTAAGACCGTCAGTGAGATATCTCTCATCGATAGTCCCTGGAGTTTCTTTCCTGAGATCAGCGGATCATGGATGCGGATCGGTACTTCAGTCGGAAAAAGCGTTGTGATCGTGTGCCCTGCTTTTTTGGCCCATGCATAACCATCTCCGGTTGAGCCGGTATGAGGTACGGATTTCCCGCCTGCCGCAATGACGAGACTGGTGCAGCCGATGACGGTGCCGTCAGCCAATTCAACAGCCGTGATTTCCGAATGATCCTCACTCAAATGAATATCATGAACTTTTTGATTGGTACGCAGGTCGACACCCAGTTTTCGAAGGTGTCCGACAAGGGCCCGTACGACGTCGATGGCTTTATTGGACACGGGAAACATCCGGCCATGATCTTCTTCTTTTAATGAAATGTTCAATTCATTTTCAAACAGGCGGATAATATCCTCGTTATTGAACGTTGCAAAGGGACTGTACATAAATTTTCCGTTTCCGGGGATATGCCGGATCAGTTCATCTTGCGGTGCCCTGTTTGTCACATTGCACCGTCCCCCCCTGATATAGCAAGTTTCCGTCCCAGTTTTGCGCCTTTTTCCAGAAGGAGCACCTTTGCACCATTACTGGCAGCTGCGTAGGCTGCCATCAATCCGGAAGGTCCTCCGCCAATAATAATTACATCATGTGTCACGTTTCTTCCCACTCCTTGATCCATTCACAACGCTGTGAAGAACATTGTTTGTCTTTTATATTGTATCAGAGATCGTTCAAAGAGCATCATTGAAATTCTCGAAAAATACTGAAAAATAATTAAGAATATGGTGGAAAACGATGATTTTAAAGGATTTATCATGAAATATGTCGTTCAGGTGAACTCACCTCCCAAATAATCGTGTATTTATGAGCAAACGCTGTTTTATTCCCATTTATTCTGTGTTACACTTTGTGTAGATCAAAATTATGAAAGTTACGAAAGGAGGAGATGCACATGTTTCAGGTTTTGAAGAACAAACTCGAAGCAAAACGTGCGGTATGGTCGCAAGAGACGCAGGAGCGAATTGCGGAATACGCTGAATTTGAGAAAAAGTCAGCTCTTATTGAAATGGAAAAAAAGGAAAGTGTTCAAACATTTTTGAATGCTGAAATCGGGAAATATTTAAGGACGGAACATCCAACGTTTCTTTTGAAACCCGATGTTTACCGTGCGGTTCTGAATATGTTGTATTCTCGCTCCGAAGGCACATTCAATGTCAGTCTGACGATGACAAAGGATATGCGGCGTGCGTATTCGTATTATCACAATGAACTGAAATACTTCATTGATATTCTCGAGAAAAAAGGGTTCAAATTTGAAGGGAGGGAACAATTGTTCCTGAACTCATTTCTGACGAAATTGCGTGAAAACAATTTCCGCTACAACCTCGATCAGTACGGTGATTTCCTGCCGGAAAATGCTTCTCTGATCGAGTCATTTGACGCCTACCTTGAGCTGATGGATACGTACGAATATCTGGACAGTGGAAAACTGGACTTTTTTGCAACGTATTTGAATCATAAAGATATTGCGGACTTCACATGGACGAGATCCAAGCTCAAGCGGATGCTGAAGCAGTATTTGAAATCGCATAAACATGAGTTTAAGATGAAGAAAATCGAGCGGAAATTACAGGATATCAGCTGATCCTGACATCGAACCACTCTCGCAGACCGAGGGTGGTTTTCCTTTGCATGAATGTGTAAAATACATGTGAGGGGTGAGCGAATGATACAAAGTAATCGTAAACGTTTATTTATAGGCGCAGGCCGGATGGGAGAAGCGATCATTACGGGCATGATCCAAAGCGGCGTCGCTTCTGAACAGATTACCGCATTGAATGCCGGTAATCAGGATCGTCTCGATCATCTGCATCAAACATATGGGATCCAGACGTCACTTCATCTGCATGAATGCGTCAAAACACATGACACATTGGTGCTCTGCATACCTCCTGAACAAGTGGTTCAGCTGTTGGAAGAGCTTGCACCAGTCATTGAAGATCAGCTGATTGTTTCTGTTGCGGCAGGAGTTGATCCATCCATGATGGCACAAGTACTTCGAGACAAAACGGCGATCAGCTGGATCATGCCGAATACAGCGGCCAAGCTTGGGAAATCGATTTCTCCTTATACGTTAGGAGAGCATCTGTCAAACGCACAGAAAGAAGAAGTGCAGTTCATTGTCAATGCGATCGGTGAAGGGTATGAAACCAGTGAAAACAGGGTACATCAACTCACGGCGATCACGGGAAGTGCGCCTGCTTTCGTTTATGCTTTTGCACAGGGCATGGTAGAGAGAACAAAGGCGGAAGGGCTTACTGAGCATGAAGCAGCCAAATTGGTGGCAGGTATGATGGAAGGTGCTGTTGCGATGCTTGGTGGTGAAGAGTCTGCTGCTAAGTTAATCGATCAAGTGGCCTCACCGGGAGGCTCCACCAGAGAAGGCTTAAACGTCCTTGAGGCAGGAGACTTTCATCAGCTGATAGGTGAAGCGGTCTCTGCAGCCAACCAGCATGCCGCTGCCAATAAATCATAAACTTTTCTGAAGGAGGTGGTCTGATGAAACAAATACACTCATTGCAAACGAACACCCGCGATGAAATGATTGATGTCACAGACGTTGTCCGGAAGGCCGTAAAAGAAGCAGGATGCAGCGAAGGGCATGTAGATCTGTTCTGCATGCACACGACCGCAGGTCTAACCATTAATGAGAATGCTGACCCGGATGTCAAACGCGATATGCTGCGGCGGTTTGACGAGGTGTATCCGTGGGCTATGAAAGCGGACCGGCACATGGAAGGCAATACGGCTGCGCATATGAAAGCATCCACGGTTGGCTCTTCTGAAATGGTACTTGTTCAGAATGGTCAACTCGTTCTTGGCACATGGCAGGGGATCTATTTTTGTGAATTCGATGGGCCGAGAACCAGGAAATTGATGATCCGTGTCAAAAAAGATGTATAACACGAGGTTCTGATGTCTATGGTCCCTTCCTGAAGGAATGTGAATTTGGTATAATAGGGTAATTGACTGAAGAGGGGACATGATGTGGCTCTTCAGTTTCTGAGAGAAGGAGGGTACCAGGTGAAATCAACAGAAAAAAAACCGTTTTTTATGGATTGGTATCTCCTGGTAGGTACTCTCCTGATGGGCATCTTCGGACTGGTGATGATTTACAGCGCAAGTTACGTGCGCGGTTATGATATGTACGGCAACCTGACACACTTTTTTGACCGTCAATTGCAGTGGCTCCTTATATCAGTCATCCTCCTCTCTTTTTTTATGTTTTTTCCTTACCGTCGATTTGCAGGAATGATGAAACTGCTGGTGCTTGGTTCTATGTTCCTCTTAATCCTGGTACTAATCCCGGGAGTGGGCGTTGAAGTGAACCATGCAACCCGGTGGATTGATGTTCCCGGGCTCGGGCGTATACAACCATCGGAATTCGTGAAGCTGGCCTCGATTCTCTACCTGGCGCACGTCTATTCGAGGAAACAGTCGTATATCAATCAGTTCTGGAAAGGGATCTTTCCGCCACTTGTTATTATTGGTGGCTTCTTTTTCCTGATTCTTCAACAACCGGATCTGGGGACTGCAGTATCGATTATAGGTGTAGCTGTGATTATCGCCTTTACGTCAGGGGCCCGTATCATGCACCTGACCGGCCTGGCCGCTGTCGTGATTGTGGTGGTTACATACTATGCACGGTCGGAAGAATACCGGATGAGCCGGATTACCGGATTCATGCGTCCTTTTGAACTGGAACAGACCCAGGGCTTCCAGGTGGTTCAGTCCTATATCGCAATTGCCCACGGCGGATTAACGGGTACGGGTCTCGGTCAAAGTGTTCAAAAATTGTTTTATCTTCCTGAAGCACACACGGATTTCATCCTGGCAATTGTCAGTGAAGAGCTGGGTGTTTTAGGGATTGGTTTTGCTTTACTGGTCATGTTGATTATTATTTCCCGGGGAATCATGATCGGGATCCGTTGCAGGGACTCGTTTGGCAGTCTCCTGGCTTACGGGATCTCATTTCAGCTGGCCATTCAAGTGGTATTCAATGCGGGGGCGGTAAGTGGTCTGTTGCCGATCACGGGCATTCCGTTTCCATTTCTGAGTTACGGTGGATCGTCGTTAATGGTGACGTTCGTCATGATGGGGATCCTCATTAATATCTCACGCAAAATGCAGCAGGATCACTATTTCGCGGAAAGCGGACAGCGGCCGGAAGAAGCTGTATTATCCTTTGAAGAAGAAGACGTAAAACGAACTGATTCTGTCAGGTAAATTGATATAAAGCAGGTGGATGACTGATGCAAGAGCGAAAGACTCCCTTTCAACAATTGGATTTCTGGTTACTGTTTTATTTGTTTCTGTTGATGTGCATCAGTCTGATTGCGATTTACAGTGCATCTTCTGCGGATCAGTATCAAGTAGGTCCGGCACACTTTACACAGTTACAGCTGATCTATTTTGCTATTGGTACGATCGTTATGGTCAGTATGATTGTCATCGATTATGATATGTTTAAGAATTTCTCGATTCCGCTTTACGTTTTGGGGATGATTCTGCTTTTGGCTGTTCACTTCGCCGGTGTGGAAGTGAACAATGCCCAGCGCTGGATTGATCTTCCTGTGGTCGGGCGATTTCAACCTTCGGAATTTGTGAAGGTCTTCGTGATCATAACCCTGGCTCATTTACTGTCCCAGATCACCAGAGTGCAGAATACGAAAAGTTTCCGTTCAGATATTGGTGTCGTGGCAAAGATTCTAGGGGTTGGGCTGCCGCCGTTTCTTTTGATACTGGTTCAGCCCGACCTGGGTACCGCCCTTGTGGTCGCGGCGGTCATCTTCATTATGATCGTCATGGCCGGCGTCACGTTTCGCATGATCTCACTGCTTTTGGGGCTTGCAGGTGGATTCATCGCATTCTTGGTCTTCCTCCACAATTATTTTTATGACTTCTTCACGACGCATGTATTCAGGCCGCATCAGATGTCCAGGATTTATGCATGGCTTGACCCGAATGCGGATGTGAGTGGCGAGGCCTATCAGCTGGACCAGGCCATGCAGGGGATTGGTGCAGGACGATTGTATGGTTCAGGGTTTACAGAGGGCGTGAAGACGCAGTCCGGACAGATCCCGGAGTTACATACCGATTTCATTTTCACCGTCATTGGTGAAGAGTTCGGCTTTGTCGGTGCAACCGTGCTGATTGTGGTGTATTTCCTGCTTTTATACCGGATGATTATCATTGCATTTACCTGTAATAATGCGTTTGGAACCTATATTGTGGCCGGTGTTGTCGGACTCTTGTCCTTCCAAATCTTTCAGAACATCGGGATGACGATCGGGCTTGTTCCGATCACAGGACTGGCTTTACCGTTTGTAAGCTACGGGGGAAGTGCATTAATCACGAACATGATGGCTGTCGGGTTGGTGCTGAATGTGAATATACGAACCAGACATTATATGTTTGGTGAAGAGGAAGATTATGAATAATTGCAGGTGATCCGCTATGAGAGTCGATAAGTTATTGTCACATTTGGGATACGGTTCACGAAAAGATGTGAAATATCTGTTGAAGAAAGGCCTGTTCAGCGTAAATGGACAAACCGTCAAAGAGGGAAAGGTTCATGTCAATCCGGAAGAGGATGAACTGGTGCTTTCCGGAGAGCCTCTTCATTACAGGCCCTATATCTATCTGATGATGAATAAACCGCCTGGCGTTCTCTCAGCAACAGAGGATCAGTCACAGTCAACGGTAGTGGATCTTTTGACAGATGAGGACAAACTGTTTGAGCCGTTCCCGGTGGGCAGGCTGGATAAAGACACGACCGGGTTGCTTTTATTAACCAACGACGGGAAGTGGGCCCACAGTATTTCATCACCAAAACGTAAAGTTGAAAAAACCTATCAAGTGCAACTGGCCGAACCGGTTACAGAAACGATGATCAATGCGTTGGAGTCCGGTGTCATACTTGACGACGGGTATCAGACCTTACCGGGTAAAGTGGTTATCCCTGATGCCGATTCGTCACTTCACAAGGTGCACCTGAGCATTCAGGAAGGGAAGTACCACCAGGTCAAGCGGATGTTTGCGGCAGTGGGAAACCATGTCAGACAATTGAAGCGAATTGAAATCGGAAATGTTACCTTGGACCCGACGCTTCAACAGGGCGAATACCGGGAATTGTCAGCTGAAGAAATCTTCTTGTCAGGACAGGTATCTGAGCAATAAGTGAAACGTACGGTATAGAAAAGAAGCCTGACCGTGGTGAGACACGGTCAGGCTTCTCTGGTTCATAAGGTGATCATGATGAGCGTTTCACTTTTTTGTTTGTAACGGTCCACAATCCCCGTTCCGGGGATTCGACTAATTCATTGTAATGGAGGATGTTCAAATCACGTTGAATGGTTCGTTCGGTGGTGCCGAATTCCTCTACGAGTTCCTGTGTCGTAACGGTCTCATGTTTTTGAATAAAGAGATACATCGATTTAATTCTCGTCAACATTCGGTCAGTTGGCGTACTCAAACAAACCACTCCTTTGTAGGATCACTGAATTGAATGCTTCATTGAGATGATAGCGTTGGTAAAGGCTCATAACCATAAGTCTGTCCGATTTGAAAAGGAAGCGATTGATCAGACGCAGGTTCTTTGCCTGATGCAACTGATGAATGCAAACACGCATCACCATATTGAGATCCAATACTTACTCCTCCTTTTCGTCATTCTACCTTAAAAACCCAATATGGTAAAGAAGAAGGGGATCACCTCAACCGCGTGTTCGTCATGTAAAAGGCGCCAAAGACTTTTGTTTTTTTGAAATGGAGCGTATACTGTAAGTTGGTAAAGGTCAGATGACAATATGAGGAATTGAAAGCAGGGAATTTGTATGAGCGAGCGACGGATGTTTTTTAATATGAAAATGTTTTATTTTTTTGCTTACTTCGGTTTCGGGAGCCTGTTCCCGCTGTTAAGTGTTTATTTACAGGAAGAAGTCGGTTTGAGAGGCTCTCAGATCGGCGTGATTACGTCCATTGGACCGATTGTCATGATTCTTGTACAGCCTATCTGGGGGATGCTCAGTGACGTGACGAAGAAGCCTCGGCTTCTGTTAACGTTCTCCGTGATTGGAGCCGGGGCTGTCGGTTTCAGTTACATATTTACCGATAACTATGCTGTCCTGGTTGCCGTTGCAGCCGGTGTGGCGGTCTTTCAAAGTGCAATGATTCCATTATCCGACAGCATGGCAATGAGTTACGTCCGTCAGCACGGAGGAGACTACGGTTCGATCCGGATGTGGGGCGCCGCAGGCTTCGCGATCGCGGTCTGGCTGATGGGGACATTATCTGACCTGTATGGGATGCAGGTGATATTTTACGGGTTCTTCATCGTCCTGCTGATCAGTGGTTATTTTGCCATCGGGATGCCGAAAGAGACGGAAACCACAAAGGTCGACTTAAAGAATGGATTGAAAAAGTTAACGAAGATTCCGGAGTTTATGATCTTTCTGATTGTGACCTTCCTGGTATTCGGTCCGATCATGGCGAACAATTTTTACTTTGGTCTCCTGATTCAATTTGCCGGGGGGACTTTGGCTGGAGTCGGTCTCGCATTCCTGCTTGCTGCGGGCAGTGAAATCCCGTTCATGCGCGTTGCCGGGACCTGGATCAGTCGGATTGGTATTCTGGGTGTCTTATTGATTGCTGCAGGGGCTTCTGCCGTCAGGTGGCTGTATTATGGATCGGGACCGAGTCATGAGTGGATTTATGTGACAACGATCATTCAGGGGCTGAGCATCGGATTGTTTGTTCCGGCTGCCCTGCAGTACGTGAGTGACCTTGCACCTCCGGAGGTCAAGGTGACGGCGGTTGCAATTTATTCCGCAATGGGCAATGGCGTCGGTGCCTGGTTTTTCAGCATCAGTGCCGGTATGATCATGGAATGGTATTCGATCATCTCCGTCTATGTCTTCTATGGGATCATGACCGGGTGCGGGGCGTTGTTAACACTATGGATGCTTTATCGTCAGAAAAAGTACGGTAAACCATCTGTTGAAGGCCCGGTTGAACTGAATGTAAAGGAAAATTGAATGAACTGAACATAAAAAGTGCCGGAGCGGTGAGACAATTCGCTTCGGCACTTTTCACTCAGTCTCTGTCAAATGCAAACAGATCGGTGGACAGGTATCTCTCACCTGTATCACAAGCGATGGCTACGACGACTTCGCCAGGCTTCAACCGTTTGGCTACTTGAAGCGCAGCATAACATGCGGCTCCGGACGATGGACCAACAAGAATTCCTTCTTCCCTGGCCAGACGGTGTGTGATGTCATAAGCATCTTCATCGGAAATACAGAAAATCTCGTTATAAACGTCCTGATTCAGGATGGATGGAATAAACCCGGGGCTGGTTCCTACCAGTTTATGCGGACCAGGCTTTCCTCCGGATAAGACCGGTGACCCTTTCGGTTCAACCACATGAACCGTAGCTTCCGGGTAGTGTTTTTTAAGTACTTCTCCGGTTCCTGTTACGGTGCCCCCTGTTCCTGACGTAGCTACGAAGGCGGAAAGGTCCTTGCCAATTGTATCCATACATTCGATAATCTCAAGCGCAGTGCTTTCCCGGTGAGCGTCCGGGTTGGCATTGTTTTCAAACTGCATCGGCATGAAACTGTCCGGCGTATTTTTAACAATTTCATGGGCCCGTTCAATGGCGCCGGGCATTTTTTTATCTCCAGGCGTCAACTCTACTTTTGCTCCGTATGCTTTCAGTAAATTGATTCGTTCCTGGCTCATGGTATCCGGCATCACAAGAATCGACTGGTACCCTTTTGCGGCAGCGGCCATGGCCAGTCCAATCCCCGTGTTACCGGACGTGGGTTCCACGATAATGGACTTTTCATTCAGTAATCCCTTTTTTTTCAGCTTCAATGATCATATTGGAAGCGGCGCGGTCTTTGACACTGCCGCTCGGATTCATGAACTCGAGCTTCAAATAGACATCGGCACTGTCTTGGTCAGTCAGCCGGTTTAATTTCACAAGAGGCGTGTCACCAATCAGTTCTGCTACATTGTTTACGACTTTCATTTCCCTCACCCTTTCAGTATGATAAAGATATCAAGGTTTATAATCCCGATTTTTCGTGTCGGATTAAAATCAGTTTATCATAGAACGATCGAAAAGAGAAAGGGTGTGCTGGAGATGGAACCTCACTATTTTATCGGTATCCCCTTACATGAGGATCTTCAACAAGAAACTGTAACATGGCATCGAAGATTGCAGGCAGACGAGCTCTTTAAACGCGTCACTCATCCGGAAGATCTCCATTTGACGCTGTTGTTTTTCGGTGGATTCTCACCAATGCATGTTGAAAGAATCTGGGAAAGAATGAAACAGGCTGTACTGCCAATCCCGTTAGCATTAACGTTTCGGAGGTTGAATCACTTTGGGGACGCCATTCAGCCCCGAGTGGTATACGTTGAACCGGACCATCAGGAAGCACTCTTTGAACTAAAGCGGATCATCGATCAGGAAGCTGAAAAGGAAAATTTTCCAGTATCGTCGAAAGTCTTCACTCCCCATGTTACAATAATGAAAAAGTGGAAGAACAGAGAAGTAACGATGCCGGATTGCCATCTGTTTCCGCAAGAGTTAGCTTCTCCAGTTGCGGTGTTGGCAGACCGGATTTGCCTGTACCGCATTCATCCCGATCAAAAACCATCGTATGAAATCGTGGATGAGATCAGAGAAAGCAGGTGACAACAATGGCTCAGCTGATTAAATTATCCGATTATGTATCAAGGTACGAAATTGATATCTACCGTTATCCGAGCCGGTATGTCCGTTTGAAAAAGGAACGCTGGCAGCGGCTGAAACTGGATTGGGAAGCGAGAAAAAAGAGGGAACAAATGCCGTTGTGGCATTCACCATCCCATTTTGAAGTGTCGCAAATCAAACAGAAATTCAACACCTGGAGACGCCAATTCACGAAGAAGGAAGATGAAGATGTGACGGATCTGCCATTTGACGAGCAACAGGATCAATCCTTCGATGACCTGAAAAGAGCGTTCAGAGACGAATTATTCCGTTTTCAAATGAATTGGGCCAGCTCGACAATTTCAGAAATATCGCGGGTGAAAAAGAGTTATTATTATGACGGTTTTTTGCGTTTTTTGGCTCAGGAACTGCCAGACACAGTTTTTGTGATGTATCAGCCGGTCTGTTATCTGAAGAAGGCTCCGGTCGATATGGATGTTATTTTAATTACGCCTTTTGAGATCTGGCTGATCCGTCATCTAAAAGGAAATGATCAAACGATATTCGACCGGGAATCAGATCGCAGATGGGAAAAGCGGGTGAATGATCAAAGAGTGTCTTTCATGAGTCCTCTGATGGATCTGAAGAGAAGCAGACAAGTAATTGAACATCTGCTTGACGAACTGGATACCGATATACCAATCCGTCAGGCAGTGATCTCCATGGATGGTTATATCGACATGAGTCCAAGAAGTACCAGAATCAAACTGTATGACCGGCGTACCCTTCATGAATTTAAGGAGCAGATGTTAAAAAGCACCGCACCGATTAAATCACATCAGCTTAAAATGGCGGATATTCTTCTCGCCAACAGCATGACACTTTCTGAAATACGTGAGGATCTGGAGATGGACGAAACCGACCTGCTTGATGACGAAACTGATTTCCGTTATGATTGATTACTGTGTGAAGTATATTGTAACGGGAGATTAGATGAGGATGGATAACGGGAAATACAAAGTCATTCGTATCAGACGGACATCTGACTGGTATGGTGAATCAGGATACGAGGCATGGACTGAGGACACAGACGCGGGGCCTTTCTATGCATCCAGCGTAAGAGAGTTGACGGCGGATCTGAGGAAAACGTGTGTTGTTGAAGCCTCTGTGCACTGGCAAATTGAGCCTGCCGTAACCATCCAGGAAAAGGATGCCGTCAATCGTACTTTGAAGTCATGGTACAATGACATACAAAAGACCCCCTGACAGCTAAGCAGTCAGGGGGTCTTTGATGTGTGCAGCTTACAACTTCCAAATGCCTGTAGCATATTCACGAATGGTCCGGTCACTGGAGAATTTACCGGAATGAGCAATGTTGGTGGCGCTCATCCGTTGCCAGTCCCGCTGATGCCGATACGATCTCTCGATCAGCTCATGGGTTTCCAGATACGGCACAAAATCTTTTAAAACAAAGTACGGATCATTGTGCGACATGATGTTGTAGAAAAGATCCTTAAACTCAATCTCTTCTTTTCCAAAAATGCCTCCGTTTAACTGATCGAGAATCCGTTTAATACGAGGGTCTGAGTGATAAATTTCCTGTGCATTATACCCGCCGTTCGCATAATAGTCGTGCACTTCATCGGATGTGAGACCGAAGATAAAGATGTTATCATCCCCGACAAAGTCGCGAATCTCTATGTTGGCGCCATCCAGGGTTCCGCATGTGATGGCTCCGTTCATCATCATCTTCATGTTTCCGGTTCCAGATGCTTCTTTGGACGCGGTGGAAATCTGTTCACTGACTTCGGCTGCCGGAATGATTTTCTCAGCAAGGCTGACGTTGTAGTTCTCCAGGAAAACAACTTTGAGCTTCCCTTTAATATCCGGATCGAAGTTGACAACAGATGCGACGTGATGAATGAGCTTGATCACTTCTTTTGCCAGGTGATAGCTCGGTGCAGCCTTGGCTGCAAAAATAAACGTCCGGGGTGTCATATCCATATTCGGATTATCTTTCAGCTCATTATATAGGTAAATGATATGGAAGATGTTCATCAATTGACGTTTGTATTCATGCAGTCGTTTGATTTGAACGTCAAAGATTGATCCGGTATCCACTTTTAATCCCTGTGTTTCGTAAATGTATTTCGCCAACAGTTCCTTGCTGTGCTGCTTGCACTGGCGCATATCATCCAGAAACGGCTTGTCATTTGTATAGCGGAGCAAAGAAATAAGTTTATGTGGTTCATGGATCCATTGTGGTCCGATAGCGTCGGTAATTTTATCGGACAGGCACGGATTCACTTGTAAGAGCCAGCGGCGATGGGTAATGCCATTCGTTTTGTTATTGAATTTCTCAGGATACAGGGAATAGAAATTTTTCATTTCCTTTTGCTTGAGTATTTCAGTATGAAGTTTTGCCACCCCATTCACGCTGAAACTACCCACGATCGCCAGATGGGCCATGTGGATCTGACCATTCGAAATAATCGCCATGTCTTTAATGTGCGGACGCAATTCTTCGTGATCGTAATACAGCCCAATACAAAAACGTTCGTTGATTTCATGAATGATCATATAGATACGAGGCAGAAGGTTCCGGATCATGTCTTCCGGCCATTTCTCCAAGGCTTCACTCAATGTCGTGTGGTTTGTATAGGCCATGACGTGGCGGGTTACGTCCCATGCATCATCCCATGGATAGCCCTCTTCGTCCATCAAGACACGCATCAGTTCCGGCACACCCAGGGATGGATGTGTATCGTTGATCTGTATGGTGATATAATCCGCCAACTTTGAAAGAGGCAGCCCGTGATCATCACGGAATTTATTGATAATATTTTTGATGGTTGCTGAAACGAGGAAATACTGCTGTTTCAGACGTAATTCCTTGCCTTCATAGGTGGAGTCATCGGGATAGAGAAAGCCGGATATCTGCTCGATAGAGTGTACGTGCTCCAGGTGATGATAATACTGCGCGCCTGCACCGGCATGGATCGAGCGGTCATACGGTGAGATTTCTGCACTCCAAAGACGAAGGGTGTTCACCACCTCATTCTGATAGCCAATCACCGGCACATCATAAGGAACCGCAGTGACTTTATCAGTATCTACATATTGTATTTCAAGTGATCCGTCCCGACGGGTATGTTCAATCACCCGCCCACCAAATTGGACTTCGACAGACTCATCGGGTTTACGGGTTTCCCAAGGGTATTCATTTTTCAACCAGTAGTCAGGCAATTCAACTTGGTTGCCATGAATGATCCGTTGTTCAAAGAGGCCATAGCGATACCTGATACCGGCACCGTGACCTGCGTAACCAAGTGACGCGATGGAATCCAAAAAACAGGCAGCGAGGCGGCCCAGGCCTCCGTTACCGAGAGCGGCGTCATGTTCCTGATTATAAACTTTATCGGGATTGAACCCCATTTCCTGAATGGATTCATTGGCGACATCGAGCAGTCCGCAATTTAACAGATTGCTTTCAATCAGCCGGCCAATCAGGAATTCCATGGACAGGTAATACACCTGCTTATTGCGATTTTTGGTGTATTCTTTTTGCGTTTCGAGCCAATCGGGCATGACATTATCTTGCACAATGGAAGCGATGACGAAATATAAATCGTTCTCAGTCGCTTCTTCCATCGTTTTGCTGCGCTTTCGTCTGAGCTTATCTTCGATCAGTTTGATAAACTCAGCTTTTGTATACTGTTGCAATGCGGTCACTCTCCTTTGGTTTTTGCGGGCGTGAGTTCATCATACAATCTGGCATAAGCTGTGGCTGAATCTTTCCAGCTGAACTTACTTTTGTTAACATTTTTTAATAATGTCTGCCATTGTTTCGGGTCATGATAGATCTTCAGTGAATATTCCATCTGCTGCAACAGCTCATGAGCGTTGTAGTTTTCAAAACTGAAGCCGTTCCCGGTGCCGTCGAATTCATTGAACGCATGAACGGTGTCTTTCAAACCACCGGTTTCCCGGACGATCGGAACGGTTTTGTACTGCAGACTGATCAGCTGTGAAAGTCCACATGGCTCAAATTTCGATGGCATGATAAAGAAATCTGCTGCGGCATAAAGCTGACGGGCCAGTCCTTCATCAAATTTGAGCAGTGTAGCCATTTTATCAGAGAAATTCTGGGCAAACCAGGAGAATGAAGACTCAAATTCGTATTCGCCTGTACCGAGAATAACCACCTGTACATCGTTTTGCAGGAAATCATGAAGGATGTGTTCAACCAGATGAAAACCTTTCTGTTCCACAAATCGGGAAATGGCAATGTAAACTGGAACATCCCCATTGACAGGGAGACCGATGGCTTCCTGCAGGGCTTTTTTGTTCTCTTTCTTTTTGGCTCTTGATGTCTGGTAGTTGGCGTGGATATGCGGATCTTTCATCGGGTTATAATCATCGGTATTGATCCCGTTTATAATCCCGCTCAGGTCACCGGCACGCTCCCTGAGTAAACTGTCGAGGCCTTCCCCGTAGTAGGGGTCCTTAATTTCTTCGGCGTAGCTTGGGCTGACTGTCGTGATTTTGTCCGCATGGAAGATGCCACTCTTCATGCAATTGATCATACCATTCCATTCAAATCCGGCAAAGTGTTCACGGGGGAGTATGAATAAATCATCAAAGGCTTCAAATTGCAGCATCCCCTGATATTTGATGTTATGAATCGTAAAGACGGTCTTCATCCCCTTGATCGGCTGAAGAATATTGGCGAAGGCGACGGTGAGACCAGCCTGCCAGTCGTGAGCATGAAGAATCTCCGGTGTGAAATCAAGATACTTGAGGCTTTCCATGACGGCCATGGAATAGAACACAAAACGCTCACCGTCGTCGTAATAGCCGTAGACGCCCTGCCGTTCAAAATAGTGATGATTCTCGATGAAGTAAAACGTAATGCCATCGTGTTTGAGTTTGAACAGCTTGGCTCCTTGATTTCGCCAGCCGATTTGTACAGGAAATGACGCAATTTCCGTCATTTGTTCATGCCATTTGGCCGGGATGGTTCCGTATTTCGGCAGGATCACCCGAACGTCAGCCTGTTCCTCGTTAACAAGTGCTTGAGGCAGAGACCCGATGACATCCGCGAGTCCTCCAGTTTTGATGAACGGTGTACATTCGGATGCGGTGTAAAGAATTTTTTTCATAATCGAATCCCTTCTCCTTTCAATAATGAGACATCAGCTGAACGGTTGCGATCAGACACGCTGACGTTTGGCGACAACATAAGGTTTGCCTTTGGAACCGATAAGCTGCTGTCCGGCAGAGACGTGTACGTCTTTGTCGAGTATCACATTTTCGAGGTGGACATTATCCTCAATGACGCAGCGCTGCATAATGATCGAATTCTTCACGGTTGCTGAGGGTGCCACTTTCACACCGCGAAAGAGCACGCTGTTATCAACTTTCCCCTGGATGACACAGCCGTTTGAGACCATGGATTTCGTAACGGCACTGCCGTTGATATACTTGGCCGGCGGTTCATTACTCAGTTTTGTTTTCACAAGCTGGTTCTTAAAGAAGACGGATTTGTACATTTCAGGATTCAGTAAGCCTAGATTGTGTTTATAGTAGCTCTGAATCGAGTTGACAAACATACCAGGACCATTCATGTCGAAATTCTGAATCTTCAGATCCGGGAGTTTTCCGCGGATGCCATCGAGAAAGAAATTGTCTTTGTGGTAAGCAATGCAGTAATCCACCATCTTTAACAGCACATCTTTTTTAATGATGTACATGTTCGTGAACACCGTTGGATTTGCCGGGTCACTGGAAAAACCTTTGACCACACCGTCATCATCTTGTTCAATGCGAAGCAGCTTGCTATGCTCATCATCCGGTTCAGTCACTTGTGTGGACAGAACCGTGACATCTGCCCCTGTCGCCAAATGCTCTTCATAGGCTTTTGAGACGGGTGAGTTTGCCAGATATTGACTCCCGGAAATCAGTACATGATCGGCTTTTGAGCGATGGAAGAAGTCCCGGTTGTTGTGAAAATGCCTTAAGTCCCCGCGGGAAATATCCGTCGGGTCGTTCCAGTCGGGCGGCAGGATAAACACACCGCCATGTCTTCTGGCCAGTTCCCATTCTGCACCGGTCTTAATGTGGTCCATCAAAGCCCTGTATTTATGATTCGTGAAAATCGCCACTTCTTCCACGCCTGAATTGACCATGTTCGATAAGGTGAAATCGATCATCCGGTAACGACCGGCAAACGGTGTTGCTGCGCCGCAACGGAAGTAAGTCAGCTCTTCGAGGAAATCATGTTCATTGTCGAGGTTGATGAGTCCGAGTAAAGGTTCCATATTAGTTAACCCCCTTCGCCTGGTTAAATTCTGCGTAATTCTCCTGATTGATGACAACGGGTTCATCATAGGTACTGCCGTCGATTACCACGTTGTCCGGAATGGTCGTATTCTCCATGACAATGGCTTTGGTGATTTTACTGTTTTTCCCGATCTTGACCGATGGGTGAATGATGGACTCCACGACCTCTGCCCCTTCAAAAACGTCGACCTTTTCAAACAGGACAGATTGTGTGACCGTGCCATCGATCCAGGAGCCCGATGTGATCAGTGAATTTTTCACCAGCGCCGTTTCACCGATGTATTCAGGCGGATAGTTGGAGTCGTGTGAGTAGGTTCGCCATTCTTTGTTATTCAATGAGAGAGTCAGATCCTCTTCCAAGAGGTCCATATTTGCTTCCCAATAGCTTTTGATCGTACCGACATCTTTCCAGTATCCGTCGAAGCGGTAGGCATACATTGGCAACCCGTCTTTGAGCATGGATGGGATGATATCTTTACCGAAATCGTGGTCTGAATCCTCCACTTTTTCATCATCAACAAGGTATTGGCGCAGGTCTGACCATGTGAAAATGTAAATGCCCATCGATGCAAGGTTGTTCTTGGGATTTTTCGGTTTCTCATCGAATTCATACACTTCCAGATCGTCTTTTGTATTCAGTATGCCAAATCTTGATGCCTCGTCCCACGGAACTTCCATGACAGAAATCGTCGCAGAAGCACCGGTTTCTTTATGGTGCTCGAGCATCTTGCGGTAATCCATGTGATAAATGTGGTCGCCGGATATGACCAGTACATATTCCGGGTCGTGCTGATCGATGTAATGGATGTTCTTTGTAATTGCATCGGCTGTGCCACTGTACCAGCTGGCACCGTCACTTGCCTGAAATGGCGAGAGAATGGAGAGACCGTCTGTTTGGCGGTCCATATCCCAAGGTTTTCCAATCCCCATATGTTTATGAAGTTCCAAAGGAGAGTACTGGGTCAGCACGCCTACAGTGTGGATCTTGGAGTTGGAACAGTTACTGAGCGTGAAATCAATAATCCGGTATTTCCCCCCGAAATGGACAGCCGGTTTGGCGATCGCATCTGTCAGGAGGCCCAGTCGGGTACCTTTCCCTCCGGCGAGAAGCATGCCGATCACTTCTTTTTTCATTGTGATTCCTCCTCTTTTTGGTCTGAGTGTTTTATTTGGAAAATGGAGACGGCTAAAGGTGGTACCATGATTTTAATGTGCTGTTCATAACCGTGCCATTTTTCATCGAAAGTAAAGTGATCCCCGTCGTTCAGCTGATTCGAGCCTCCGAAATGCTCGTGGTCACTGTTGAAGATTTCTTTATATGTGCCAACAGCCGGGACGCCTATTTTGTAGTCATAGTGCACCACAGGGGTGAAGTTGCAAATCACGATATACTCATCCCCGGGAGTTTGGCCCCTGCGGATGAATGCCGTGATACTCTGATCACTGTTGTCCGCATCAATCCATTGAAATCCTTCCGGCTTGTGGTCTTGTTCATGAAGGGCGGTGGCGTTTTTATAAAGATGGTTCAACACCCGGACATATTCATGCGCACTCCGGTGAAGCGGGTAATCAAGAAGGTGCCAGTCCAAATACTCTTTATCCTTCCATTCACTGTACATGGCGATTTCACTGCCCATGAACAGGAGTTTCTTACCAGGGTGGGTCATTTGATACGCGAGGAGCAATCTGTAGTTGGCAAACTGCTGCCATTGATCCCCGGGCATTTTGTTGAGGATAGACTTCTTGCCATGAACCACTTCATCGTGTGACAGTGGCAGAACAAAATTTTCAGAGAAGGTGTACATGAAAGAAAACGTCAATTTGTTGTGATGTTCCTTCCGGTAAATCGGATCGTATGCCATGTAGTCGAGCATGTCATTCATCCAGCCCATGTTCCACTTGAAATTGAAGCCCAGACCGCCTTCATGGGTCGGAGAAGTGACGAGTGGGACGTCCGAACTGTCCTCTGCCATCATGAGAACGTCCGGTTCATAAGCGAAAGCAGCTTCATTCAGCTTTCTCAAAAACGCATAGGCCTCGAGGTTTTCTTCTCCCCCATAGGTGTTGTAAAGTTTCGGGGCATTATCCGGACGATCGAAATTCAGACTCAGCATACTGGCGACGGCGTCAGTGCGGATCCCATCCAGATGGAATTCACGGAGCCAGTAAACGGCGTTGGAGATCAGGAAACTCTGTACCTCCGGGCGGCCGAAATCAAAGGTCAACGTGCCCCAGGAAGGTTTGTCGGCCTTGTTGATATCCTGATATTCAAAGCAGGGCTCCCCGTCGAATTGCCTCAACCCATGATCGTCTCTGCAAAAATGACCGGGTACCCAGTCGAGAATGACACCGATGTTATGCTGGTGACACTGATCAACAAAGTACTTGAAATCCTCCGGGCGGCCAAATCGGCTTGTCGGCGCATAGTAGCCGGTGATTTGATAACCCCATGATAAATCGAAAGGGTGCTCTGTAATCGGCAGCAGTTCAATATGGGTGTAGCCAAGGTCTTTGACGTAAGGGACCAGGGTTTCAGCCAGCTCACGGTAAGAATAAAGTGCTTCGTCTTCCACTTTTCCTTCTTTTTTATTCCAGGTTCCAAGGTGAACTTCGTAGATGTTGATGGGAGAGGCGTAGGACGTTGTCTTTCGTTTGCGCTCATACCACGACTGATCCTGCCACGCATAGACCGGGTCTTCCCAGGTAACCGATGCGGTATTCGGACGTACCTCTGCAAAGTTCGCGTAAGGGTCAGCTTTCATCAATGTCCGGCCATCGGGATGTTCAAGGCAATACTTATAGACGGCTCCATCCGGAACATCCGTGAAAAAACCTGCCCACAGGCCCATCACCGTGATTTTTTCCAGTGGATGGCTATCCGTATGCCAGTCATTAAAATCACCTGCCAACGTGACTTTTTGAGCGTGAGGCGCCCAAACAACAAAACGATAACCCTCGTTTCCATCGACGGTCATTTTTTTTGCACCCATCAGCTTGTAGCTCTGATAATGGGTTCCCTGATGAAACAGGTATGTATCTTCCTCGCTGATCTGCCATTTCATTGTATCCTGCTCCTTTCTGACTAAGAGAACGCAGTTCCCCGAAAGAGTAAATTTCTGCGACAGGTCGTTACTGTTACCGTTCCCTGAAATTTAGTCTCTATAAACCATTTCGTGCAGCAATGCCTAATTCCCTTTGTTTTCACTCGAAAAAAATGTGAATTTTTTTGAAATTAACGAATGAAACTGATGAAAGCGAAACCATTTCACCTTCAGTGGATTTTCGATGTCTAATTTGACTGAAATCAAGTACAATCGGGTATAGTGGATAAACTGAAATACAGACGGTCCGTTGGAATCTCAGAATCTTTGATCGGACTGATTGTGATAAAGCGAGGGAATGGTATGCGAAATATAACTGCCTGGGTCGACAGCCCAAGAGATATACAACTGAACGGACCGGGAATCGAACGCCGGTTTCATGTCCATGAACGGGGCAAGATCGTGACAAGCAATGAAGTAATTGAAACGGTTGTTGCAGATACCTATGAGAACGGACTGCATTTACAGACTCAAAAAGATTTGTACCCCGGAAAAGATATGGATCTGGTCATCGGAAGGATTCACGCCCCGGTGCACATCCGTTTTCTGGTACATACGGAATGGTTTGATGAAAATTATGCAGTTTCTGATGAAGTTTTCGGTGCGGTATTCTCATTGCAGGAAACAACCTTCAGGGTCTGGTCACCGGTTGCTTTGACTATGACGTTGGAACTTGATGGTCAGTTCTATTCTATGGAAAGAATGTATCGCGGGATTTGGGAACGCACCATTTCCGGCGACTGCCACGGGATGACCTATGCCTATCATGTCAACATCAGCGGAACAACCGCGCGTGTTGTGGACCCTTACGCCAAGGCATTGACAGCGAACAGCCGGGACGGGGTTGTCACGGATTTACCGCGCACCGATCCAAAGGGGTTTCGCTCCGGGAACAGACCATCGGTGAACCTGCTGCAAGACAGCATTATTTATGAGTTGCATGTTCGGGATGCGACGATTCATCCGGACAGCGGTGTGAAACACAAAGGGAAATACCTCGGACTCACAGAAAGAGGTACGACGACACCAAACGGGTTTCCGACGGGTCTCGATTACATCAAACAGCTCGGCGTGACGCACGTACAATTTCTCCCGGTTAATGATTTCGGCCGTGTGGATGATTTCGCTCCGGATGACCAGTATAACTGGGGGTATGATCCGCTGTTTTTCCAGGCTCCCGAGGGAAGCTATGCGACAAAGCCGGCAGATCCGTTTAACCGGATTACGGAATTGAAAACGCTGGTGCAACGTTTTCATGAAAATGACCTGCAGGTTATTTTGGATGTGGTGTATAATCATGTGTTCGTCATGGAAGAATCCCCATTTGAGCAATTGGTTCCGGGTTATTATTTCCGATACGATGAACAGGGCAAACCGAGTAATGGAACCGGAGTCGGGAATGACATCGCCAGTGAGCGGGCCATGGTCAGAAAATTCATCGTGGATACGATCAGGTACTGGCTGAAAGAATACCGTGTTGATGGCTTCCGGTTCGACTTGATGGGAATCATGGATATCGAAACGATGCGGGCGATCGAAAAAGAAGCGATGGAAGAACCTGTGCCGATCATGCTTCTGGGGGAAGGCTGGAATTTGCCGACGGGTCTCCCTTTTGATGAAAAGGCAACGAACCACCGGGCGGGAGAAATGCCCGGCATCCGTTTTTTTAACGATATGTTCAGAGATACGCTCAAGGGGAGTACCTTTGATCTGAATGAGCAGGGCTATGCCAATGGAAAAGGGAAGTGGATTGAACGGATGTATCAGATGACGGCAGGCTCATCCATGCCTGACGAAGTACTGCCGCCGCATACCGCAGATGTAACGCAAACCGTTAACTATGTGGAATGTCATGACAATCATACGCTTTGGGACAGGCTGATGATCTCCAATCCCAATGTGACAGATCAGAACAGGCAGGCGATTCATCAGCTGGCGACTGCGATTACGATCTTCAGTCAAGGCGTACCATTCCTTCACGCCGGTCAGGAATTTTTCCGCTCGAAGAATGGGGATGGCAACAGTTACATTTCCCCGGATGAAGTCAATCAGCTGGATTGGCAACAGGCGGAATGCTATCAAGAGGAGATCGCTTATATGAAAGAAGTGATTTCACTCAAAAAGAGCCGTCCGGCCTTCAGGCAACTGTCAAATCCTGCACTGCGCGAGCGGATGAGGGTGCTGCAGACAAAGCATCCAGTTTTTGGCTACATCCTGATGGAGTACCAGGAAGAGATCGTTGTCTTTTATAATCCGGGTGATGAGGAAGAAGAGGTCCACTTGCCTTCAATGGGACAATGGCGTGTACTCAGCTCCCCTTATCGGAAAGCCGTTCTTACAGAACCTTCGATGCTGGGCCTGAAGCTTACTGTGAAGCCTTATGAATGCCTGGTTCTCTGTAAAAAAAGACAGTCTTGATTCTCCATTTAAACTTCTTTACAATGATATAAAGCGCATATTGTCAGTATCGTAAATAAACAGGTCAAAGTAATGCTGCATGAAGAATCAGACTTACAGAGGGTGAAACATTTGGAACAATTTCTTGGAGAGGACTGGCAATTGCGCCCGGCCGGTGGAGCCACAGGCGAAGCGTACATTGCCGAAAAAGGACAGCAGAAAATCTTTATTAAACGTAACTCATCTCCGTTTCTGGCTGTTCTGTCTGCTGAAGGAATTGTCCCGAAACTGCTTTGGACGAAACGGCTGGAAAACGGGGATGTCATTACAGCACAGGAATGGATTGAAGGAAGAAAGTTGAATCAGGAGGAACTCAATGCTCCCCGGGTAGCGAGACTTCTCCGTAAGATTCACAGATCGACCGAGCTGATGGCGATGTTTAAGCGAATGGGGAACCAGCCGCTGCTCCCGGAGCATGTGATTCACCACGCAAAGGAATCGATTACGTCCATGACCAATGAGATCAAAAAGGCTACAGAAGGACTTCATTGGCTTGTAGATCATGTGCCGGTACATAACGTCTCGGATTTTGTGGTTTGTCATGCGGATGTGCATCATAAAAATTGGATTCATTATACTGAAATGGGTGAGGATGAACTGTATCTGATCGATTGGGACGGAGCTCAGCTTGCTGACCCTGTGATGGATATAGCCCCCCTCCTGTTCATCTATGTTCCGCGTCCTGAGTGGGACTGGTGGTTGAAAGAATACGGGTGCAGACATACCGAAGAAATGGATCACAAGATTCGCTGGTATATGGTTGCTTTGTGTCTTGAGAACATTGCCTGGTATGACCGGCGTGAGATGCCGGCAGAACGGGGGCAATGGCTGTACCGGCTGGATAAAATCATTCATAACGAATGGGTCTGACGCGCTTGCTTCCGAGCTGGTGCGTTTTCTTATGTGAAAAATAAACCGTGTAAAGGAGCGTTACGTTCAAATGAGACTCAGAAAAAAACCTTGGGCACATGAATATATGGCGAAATTTCCGAATGTCGTAAGTGAAAATCCGTCAGCCAATCAGGGGAGGTGGCGAGAATACTTTCAGCAGGAGGGTCCGCTTCATGTAGAAGTGGGGACGGGGAAAGGCCGCTTCATTACCGAAATGGCGAGACAGCATCCCGATATCCTGTTCATTGGTGTGGAAAAATACAGCAGTGTACTCGTCACAGGTGTACAGCGAGTGGAAGGGAATCCACCGGCAAACCTCCGTCTTATCGAGGCAGATGTCAATGATATTGAGGACTTGTTCACTCCGCGTGAAATCGACCGTCTTTATATCAATTTCACTGATCCCTGGCCGAAGAAACGGCATGCGAAACGTCGACTGACGCATGGGGATTTTCTGCAAAAATATGACCGGGTGTTAACGGATGACGGTGAGATCCATTTCAAAACCGATAACCAGGGACTATTTGAATATTCACTTGGCAGCATGTCACAACATGGATTGGCATTCAAAAACGTCAGCCTCGACCTTCATCGAAGCGATGTGAAACACAATGTGATGACCGAGTACGAAGAGAAATTCGCCGGAAAAGGAATGCGGATCTATCGTCTGGAAGCATACCGTCACACCTTATGATAAGATAGTATCAAAAGAGTGCCTATATTGAAGGAGGTTGTTTCAATGGCGATGGAAAGCTGGCATGTAAATGAGGAAGTGACTTTGACCTGGCTTGATGGAGGCGTTACAAACATGGACGGAGGTGCCATGTTCGGTGTTGTGCCAAAGCCGCTCTGGTCCAAACGGTACCCGGTGAATGACAAGAATCAGATCGAGCTTCGTTCAGATCCAATCCTGATACAGGTGGACGGGATGAACCTGCTGATCGAAGCGGGGATCGGGAATGGGAAATTCTCCGAAAAGGCGATCCGGAACTATGGCATCACATCTGAATCTAAGGTAGACGAATCGCTGAAAAAGTTGAACCTGACCCCTGAAGACATCGATGCAGTGTTGATGACGCACATGCACTTTGACCATGTGAGCGGTTTGAGCCGCCCTGAAGGGGACAGCTTCGTTTCCGTATTCCCGAATGCTACGATCTACGTGGAAGAACGGGAGTGGGATGAAATGCGTGAACCGAATATGCGTTCAAAAAATACGTACTTCCGCGAGAACTGGGAAGGAATCGAGGCCCAGGTCAAACCATACAAAGGACAGCTGGAAGTGGTGCCGGATATTCGAATGATTCATACCGGCGGGCACAGTAACGGCCATGCGATCATTCATATCAACCGCGGCAATGCGAATATCTGGCATATGGCGGACCTGATGCCGACTCATGCCCACTTTCCTTCACTGTGGGTTCTCGCCTATGATGACTATCCTGTCACATCGATTATGCAAAAAGAAAAATATATTCAAGGAAATCTTGAGAATTCACCGTATTTTATTTTTTACCACGATGCCAAATACCGCTACATCCGGTTCTCACAAGACGGGAAATCAATTGAGGAGTCACTGAAACGAAACCGTGAAAATGAATGAAGGACCAAAAAACGAGGCTGGGACAAAAAGCCTTGAATGATCAAAATACGCTTCCGATTATCATAAATTGATAGTCGGAAGCGTTTTGTCTGTTGATACAAATATAAAAAACAGTATAACGCAGTGTACTTTCTCAAGTTCACTGCCATGAGTGCAAAACCCATTTCTTTTTTCACTTTGTCTTTGCCTCTCACCGACATTCTGGTGAAATGCAAATTGGCCTTCAGAAATCCAAAAACTGGTTCGACATCGACTTTACGTCTGCCATAAATCGCGCCAGTTTCTTCTTCCGAAAGCAGTTGACGAATATGCTCTTTTTGCAGCTCCCATTTTTCATTGTAATAAACCTTACGGTTTTTGCCTTCTTTCGCTTTTGTGCAACTGGCCCGTAAGGGACAGCCCGTGCAGTCTTCACTTTCATAGACCTTGAATGTTCGTTCGAATCCTGCGCGATCGGTTCGTTTGGATACATAGCGAAAGGTGACTTTTTTGCCGTTTGGACAGAGAAAATAGTCTTGATCCTGATTGTAATTCCAATTCATCACATGGTAGCGATCGGTTTTGAATGACCGTTTCTTTTCTTTTCGGTACATACTATACGTGATCAGTGGTGTGCTTGATAGACGGTTCAAAAAAATATCCTCATAATTTTGTTCGCTTCCGTATCCGGCGTCCCCAACAATATAGTCAGGCAGTGAAAAGTACCGTCTCTCGATGGTATCCAGAAATGGAATCAGGGTTCGTGTGTCAGTCGGATTTGGATAGATGTCATAAGCGAGCGTATATTGTCCTTCCGTTGCAATCTGGAGATTGTAACCGGCTTTCAGTTGGCCATTTTTCATATAGTCATCTTTCATTCTCATAAACGTGGCATCATGATCGGTTTTCGAGTAACTGTTACGATCACCCAGGATCGCGAGATCCTTCTCATAACGTGCTTTACGTTCGATGAAATCCTGAAATTTTTTACGCTTTTCTTTCGGCTTTTTCCGCTCTGATCTCAGTCTTTTTCTTTCCTTCGCATCATCATTCTCTTCGATTTGCTTGTCGTAATCCTGAACGGTCTGGTCCAACTCTTCATGAACTTTATTCAGCTCATCATCCGTTAAGGCTTCCTGATCTTCCAGTTCAATCGCAGGAATGATTTCCTGTTCAATCAGTTCATCATAGATCGCATTTGATTTCGTAACGATATCATGATGATACCGTTGCACGGATTTTTTCCATACGAACGTGAATTTATTCGCGTTGGCTTCGATCTTTGTACCATCAATAAAAATTGCTTCGTTATCAATTGCTTCTTCCTGAACCAGTCGGCTTCTGAATTGCACAAAACACTGACGTAAGAGCTCTTCAACGTCGGGATGTACTCTGAATCGATTGATCGTCCGGTAGGTCGGCGCGTGTCCTTGTGCCAGCCACATCATTCGAATACTGTCCTGCAATAAGGCTTCAATTTTCCGTCCAGAAAAAGTCGATTGAGTATACGCACAGAGAATCACCTTCATCATCATTTTCGGATGATAAGAAGGGCGACCCTGACTTTTATAAAAAGCTTCAAAAGCTTCTTCAGGTATCGATTCAACCAAGTCATTCACTGCAAAAGCGACATCATTTTTTTGTAATTGAAGCGATAAATCCATCGGCAAAACGAGCTGATTCATGTTATAATCGAGAAACATAAGGATACCTCCGGTTTTGTTATGACTTGGTCGTTCTAACTTAATCCGAAGGTATCCTTTTTTTATGTAAAAATCAAGACCTGACGGTCTTTCAATGCAGTTGATTGTCAAAAATACATGAGACGCCTGCGGGAAAAGCAAGAGCTGAAGATCCACCGGCGGTGGTTTTCCGACGGTTAGCTGAAGCCTTGCCCGCGGCAAGCGATTGTATTTTTGCACAATCAACCCTTCTATACAGAAAACCCACACCGTTTGGTGTGGGCCTCTTTATTTACTGGGTTTTGTCCCAGCCTCGTTTTTTGATCTTGTCAGGTGGCTTTACTGCTTTTCCAAAGACAGGATCGTTCCGGTGGATGCATCCACGTTAAAATCATATGCAACAATCTTTCCGTCTTCGTCTGCCAAGGTGACGCCACCCCGGTACACATTGTAAACCAGATTGTCTGTTTCAAATTTTTCCGTGACCATGTGCACCCATGATCCTTCGAGGGTTCCCATTTCGGATGCCTGTTTTTTGACAAGCTTGAGCGCTTTTTCAGCGGATAACCCCAAATCTGAGCGATCCATCTGTTGTTTTGCAAGCACCGTTACAGCTACACCGGCACCAACACCTGCAGCGAATTTTTTCCAACTCATTCTTGAAACACCTGCCTTATCTGTTACGTTTACAT
Source organism: Salisediminibacterium beveridgei (assembly GCF_001721685.1). Classification (GTDB taxonomy): domain Bacteria; phylum Bacillota; class Bacilli; order Bacillales; family Salisediminibacteriaceae; genus Salisediminibacterium; species Salisediminibacterium beveridgei. The sequence continues at coordinate 845,632 of NZ_CP012502.1, forward strand.
GATTGAATGCCTCTACAGTATAGCGAATTTTGCCGGATAATGCCACTGGTTTTGACGACGACTTATTTCGAATTCCGAAAAAATGTGGCATATTGATTTTGTTTTCGCTAAAATGGATATGGTGAATCAGATAAATTCCAATGCAGGAGGGGATCGAATGAATCAGGAAACATTTCAATTGTTTACTACACTGACACAGTTGCACGGGGCACCCGGTCATGAACATGAGGTGCGGAAATTTGTGAAGAACGAACTTCAAAAATACAGCGATGAAGTGATTCAAGATCGCCTGGGCAGTGTTTTCGGCGTGAAGAACGGTGACGAAAAGGGACCCCGGGTAATGGTGGCAGGCCATATGGATGAAGTAGGTTTCATGGTGACATCCATTACTGAAAAAGGATTGATCCGTTTTCAGCCACTGGGTGGCTGGTGGAGTCAGGTATTGTTGGCTCAAAAGCTGCAAATTATGACAGACAACGGCCCGGTGACCGGAGTGATCGGTTCTATCCCGCCCCATTTACTGGACGAAGCCAAACGGGCGAAACCGATGGAAATGAAAAATATGTATATTGATATCGGCGCAGATGATAAAGAGGATGCCGAGAAGATCGGGATTCGTCCGGGACAGCCGATCGTGCCGATCTGCCCATTGGAAAAAATGGCCAATGAGAAAAAATTGCTTGCGAAGGCGTGGGATAATCGGTACGGTGTCGGCTTATCGATTGAACTGTTGAAAGAACTTCAAGGGGAGAGCCTGCCGAATACGCTTTTTTCCGGTGCAACGGTTCAAGAAGAGGTCGGTCTTCGTGGTGCGCAGACTGCTGCGAACATGATCCAGCCGGATCTGTTTTATGCTTTGGATGCAAGCCCCGCAAACGACGCCTCTGGTGAAAAAGATGCCTTCGGTCACTTGGGGAAAGGTGCTTTGCTGCGCATTTTTGACCGGACGATGATCACCCACCGCGGGATGCGTGACTTTATCCTGTCCACAGCTGAAGATCATCATATTCCATATCAGTTCTTCATTTCTCAAGGTGGCACCGATGCAGGGCGTGTTCATATGTCGAACAGTGGTGTACCGTCTGCGGTGATCGGGATCTGTTCGCGTTACATTCACACATCAGCATCGATCATTCATGTAGATGATTATGCTGCAGCGAAAGAACTAATTACAACGCTTGTCAGAAAGACGGACGCTACAACCCTCGACAGCATTCGAGCGGGAGTGTAAACAGATCAAAGGCCCCTCTCGATGGTTTAGAGGGGCGCATGATGTGTAACGTAGCAATGCTCAACGAATTCAGTCGGTTTCGAACAGGTACTTGAGGCATTTGACCGCTTGTTCGTCAGTCTCAACGGTAACCTGTGCACGCTCTGAGAGTTCTTTTAATGGATGATGCAGCTCTTTTGGACGAATGAGGATCAGTGGTTTATTCTGAGCAACCGCCGTTGCAGCATCCATCGCACTGTTCCACTGCTTGTATTTTTCACCGAATTTCGCAATCACAATATCCGATTTATCCAGTAACAACCGGGTTCTTAAGTTATTGATTTCTGAGGCTGCTTCATCTTTGGCGATGGGATCAGATTGTGTACCGAGAATCTCTTCACCGATGTTGTCGGAACGATCGTGGTTTTCCATAGGCCCGGTAAATGTGACAGGGAGCTGTTCCTGGCCTGCCAGCTGCTTGATCGTCTCCCGCCAATCATCATGGATCTGTCCTGCTAAATAAACATGGAATTGCATAGGTGTTTCCCTCCTTTTTGATTTTCAATTGACCTGATTCCCCTTTGTAGAAATCGACAAACTTTTGAGGTTGCTTTTGTATTGAACATTTTTTTCGACAAATACTGCGATATACATCATGATTTATGATAAAATGGTTTTTGGGATAACGCTAGGGGTCAAGGGGGAAGTAAAGATGAAGAAACGGTGGATCAGCTTGTCACTGTCTGCATTGATTGCAGCGTGGTTGATTGCTGGCTGCTCAGTATCTGAGGAGCATATTAAAGATGAAGCGCGCTCATTGATTGAATCGAAATTAATCGAAGAACCAAAAGAGCCGAACGAAGCGATAAATGGTTTATCTTTTTATGGGGATCGCGAAATCGCCGTAGAAGAGGTGAACGAATATAACTATGTCATCTCGGCTGAAGATACAACATACCTCCTGTTTAAAAACGATGATTTGGATTATTCTGATCAAGACGAGATCCGGGACGATCTCATGCTTGATCATGAAGTGGTGACCTTCGAGACATTTACGAATGAATCATCATTAGATGCGTATATCATGATCACGGAATTTGATGATGGAACATACCGCTTGATCGTTGCAGTGGACGGAAAGAAGATGACAACGGTTCTCCCGCTTGATAAGCTTGCGTCAAATGCGGAGTTTATGTTTGATTTTGTGTATTCAATGGCACATGAATCAATCAGTGAATGAATCCGACAACCCTCAATGACGAACATTGAGGGTTTTGTCTATGGTTGAAAGGAGCAGTGGTCATGTTAAAGTGGATGAAGCGTAAAGAAGTCAGACCCGGTTTTCATTCCTATATCATCACAGCGTTGAGTTATATGGCCTTAGGGCTATTCGCCTCGCTCATTATGGGGTTGATGATGGAGACTGCTGGTGAAATGCTGATCCTGCCTTTCTGGGCGACCGGTGGACAGCTTCTGATGGATATGGGCGGATTGGCCATGAGTTTGATGGGTCCTGCCATTGGTGTTGCCATTGCTTACGGTTTAAAAGCACCGGGACTCGTCATCTTTTCTGCTGTTGTCGCCGGTGCTGCCGGCGCTGAACTGGGCGGTCCTGCGGGAAGTTATGCTGCAGCTTTGATTGCCACTGAAGTGGGGAAACTTGTCAGTGGTGAAACGAAGGTCGATATTATTGTCACGCCGTTTGTGACCATTACGACAGGCTTTTTGACTGCGCAGTTTATCGGTCCGCCAATCGCTGCATTTCTCGAACGGTTCGGCAGCTTTATCATCTGGTCAACTGAACAGCAACCGTTTTTGATGGGGATCCTGCTGGCCGTATTTATGGGGCTCGCATTGACAGCGCCGATATCGAGTGCGGCGCTTGCCTTCATGTTGGGACTGGACGGACTGGCTGCCGGAGCGGCTGCAGTCGGCTGTTCAGCACAAATGGTAGGTTTTGCTGTCAGCAGTTACAGGGAAAATGGTCTCAGCGGACTGATCGCTCTTGGCATTGGCACGTCCATGTTGCAAATTGCTAACATTGCCAAAAACCCGAGAATTCTGATTCCACCAACGGTGACGGCCGCAGTGCTCGGGCCATTGGCGACGATGGTCTTCTATTTAGAGAATAATACCGCGGGTGCCGGAATGGGAACGAGCGGGTTTGTTGGACCAGTGATGACAATCAATACGATGGGGACAGGCACGGACATCCTGTTTGCTATCTTGCTTTTATACTTTGTCCTGCCGGCTCTGATCAGTCTGGTTCTTTCTGAAAGTTTACGAAGGGCCGGCTGGATCAAACAGGGCGATATGACGATCCCGAAGAATTGAGCCGGATCGTTGGTGGTTTGAACCTTCCGTGATAAACTGAAATGTGGAAGAGGAGTGATGAATGGATGAAACCAATCGAAATGAAACGAATGATCGAACAGGAAATCACAAATGAAAACTGGACGACAGCATTCGACAGAGATCGTGACACGTTAAAGATTACCGATAAACGTGTCGATAAAGGAATTACAATTCAATTAAGCAATCTGAGCAAGAAATTTAAGGACAATCCTGAAGACGCTTTGGAAGATACGATGAAGACCATTTCTGAAGGGATGCGGTTGTTAACCGAAACGGTGGAGATTATCGGTAAAGAAGACCAGATCTACCCGGTTCTCCGAACGCCTTCCTTTCAAAAAGAGAAAGAAGATGGTGTGAAGCTGGTATACGATGAACATACAGCAGAAACAACGATCTTTTATGCTGTCGATGAGGGAGCATCGTATATGATGATCGATGAACAGATGCTTGAAAAAGCAGGGAAATCAGCAAAGGAAATTAAAGAAATTGCTCATTTCAATTTGCGTAAGCTCCCTACGGTGATGACTTCGGATTCTGTTGCAGGGAATACGTTTCATTTTCTCAATACCGAAGACGGATACGACGCCAGCAGAATTTTAAATCAGGCTTTTCTGGAACAGAAAAAAGAAGAAATTCATGGTGAAATGGCAATTGCTGTTCCTCATCATGACGTATTGATCATCGCCGATATCAGAAACGAAGCAGGTTACGATGTCTTGGCGCAGATGGCGTTTCAGTTTTTCTCTGAGGGAAGGGTGCCTTTGACGGCGTTGTCCTTTTTCTACGATGAAGGTGAACTGGAGCCGGTGTTTATTCTGGCGCAGAAGAAGCCGAAAAAGGATGACCAGTAAGGAACAGAAAAAGAGGTCCAATGCGTTTGATTCCTGCTGTTTCGTGGAATGGTCGCAGTAAGGCACCGATAAATTTCTACTACACATTACGTTCTGTTTAGCATACAATAGACGTAATGCAGCAGTTAGTTAACTGCATCACAACTGCATACCGATTTCCGGTGTCGCATCATGATTTCAGAAAGTTGGCACGCGATCGAACAACATTTTCGAAGGAGGGATTGCTTATGCAACAGTTACCTTTAGGAAATATCGTTCTATCCGTAGCTCCCGACTTAATGAACTTGTTAACTTCGGAAGAACGGACGCTAGATATCGTTTTACGAAACGGAGTGGAAACGTTGAAAACCAGTGATGTGAAAGAAATCCTGGAAGCAGTGATCCAACGTTCGATGAATCATTCATTATATCAGTAAGCAAACTAATCAATTGTAAGAGGAGATTCTGATGAAGGAAATTCATTTAAAGCTTCAGGGTAAAATTAAACGATTGACAAACAGCACGTTTAAGTTTGATGAACGGGTCGGTGAAGGTTGGTTTTCGGCTGTTTATTTTCTGAAAACCAAAGAGATTGCCGCAAAATATAAACCGGACAATATCGTGACGATGCAGTTTTTTCAAAAGCAGAATGCGGTGGTGTGCGGTACAGATGAAGTTCTGGCACTTCTTGAAACCTTCGCCGACCAGCCTGAAGAACTCGAAGTCTACTCGCTTGAAGATGGTGACAAGATCGAGCCTTTTGAACCGGTTTTGAAAGTGACCGGTCCTTATCAGCACTTTGGTTACCTCGAAGGCGTCATCGATGGGATTCTCGCAAGGCGTACATCCGTTTCGACCAACGTCTATGAAGTGGTGAAATCTGCGCAGAGCCGGATTACTGATAAGCCGGTGATTTTTATGGGTGACCGGGATGATCATTTCATGATGCAGGCTGGCGACGGCTATGCAGCATTTATCGGGGGATCCAAGGCACAGGCAACCCACGCCATGCATGAATGGTGGGGAAAAAAAGGAATTGGAACGATGCCGCATGCCCTCATCCAGCTGTTTGAAGGCGATCTGGTGGAAGCGTGCCGGGCATACCGTGACACCTTTCCGGAGGATGATCTGTTGGCACTTGTTGATTATAATAACAATGCGATTGAAGACTCCTTGAAAGTCGCCCGTGAATTCGGGAATGATTTGAAAGGTGTCCGTCTGGATACATCAAATCATATGGTTGATGCTTATTTTGCCAGACATCCCGAAGTTCTCGGTACATTTGATCCAAGAGGTGTGAACCCGGAGCTTTTGTTTGCGCTTCGTAAGGCTTTGGATGACGAGGGGTATCAGCATGTGAAAATCGTTGCTTCCGGTGGATTTGACGCAGAGCGCATTGCCCGGTATGAAGAGTTGGGCGCACCGGTTGACATGTACGGAATAGGCAGCAGCTTGTTGAAAATACATATTGGTTTCACTGGCGATAACGTGTCCTTAAACGGAAAACATGAAGCAAAAATGGGTCGGGTTGAACGCTACAACAGCCGCCTTCAGAAGGTTAAACTCGGAGTTCATCAAGAGAAATAACCGATGTCTGTTTGAATCAGACTCAGTTTCAAAGAAAGAGGCGTATGATCAATGGAACGAAAAAAAATGGAATTTGTCATCGACCATGAGCGTGTGCTTCAGGAACAGGAAAAGCGTATGATGCGGCTCTTTCATGAGCTTTATGAAGAGTTGTTTCTGTACATTGAGCATGATACAAATCTGAGGGAAAAAGTACGGGCAAAGCATACCTACCGTTATCGAACCGGGCTCCCGGATCATTTTCCTCTGCCGGATGAAGAGCAGATTTATTTTGAAAACTGGTTTGCCTTTGATTACATGACGGTAACAGGTGCAAGGATTTTTGATTTGTTCATTCGCAGCCAGCAAGGGCTCTTGAGCCGGCATATGCTCGAATTAGCAGGGGTCTTAATGCTGATGCATCTTCAGCCCGTCCGAGTGCATTCAGTGGATTCGGAAATGGCAGTCTTATCACCCGCTTTTAATGATGACAAACGTTGGGAAGTCCGAACCCATCTGAATCAGTCGCCTCTAACCCCTGGTGCGCTGGTGTTTGCGCGCATTACCCAGCTGGGGGCAACGCGAATGATCGTCGGACCAGCATTTACGATTTCTGAAGAACATGAAACGGAAGTGCTGGAAAAGTTAATCAGTGTTTATGATCAAGGTGACAGTTCATTCAGGAAATATATGAAAGAGTTCGGCATCGATTTTCGTAAATACGCTCTTTAACGCATGGACGATAGTCTATGCGACTTTTTTTTGCTATAATAGACAACGCATCACAAAAAATGCGAACTACGAACGATTGATTTGAATTTTGGAGGTCAACTATGACGAACTATCATTTTATCGGGATCAAAGGATCCGGAATGAGTGCATTGGCACAAATTTTAAGCGACATGAATTCGACTGTACAAGGATCTGATGTGGATAAAGTATTTTTCACACAGAAACCATTGGAAGAAAAAGGGATACCTATTTTCAATTTTCATAAAGACAATATCCGGGATGGCCAGACTATCGTAGCATCCCCTGCATATAACGAGTCCAATCCGGAAATTAAAGAAGCACTGGACAGAGGTATGGAAGTCCACTCTTATCCGCACTTCCTCGGTGAATTCATTCAGAATTTTACGAGCATTGCTGTTACAGGATCCCATGGGAAAACGTCGACAACCGGACTTCTTTCACATGTGTTAGGGAACGCAAAGCCCACATCCTATCTGATTGGCGACGGGACCGGGAAAGGCGTGGAAAACAGTCAGTACTTCGCGTTTGAAGCATGTGAATACCGCCGGCATTTTCTGAATTATTATCCGAACTATGCGATCATGACGAATATTGATTATGACCATCCGGATTATTTCAGAGATAATGAAGATGTTTTTTCGGCATTCCAGGAAATGGCGAATCAGGTGAATAAAGCGATTATCGCATGCGGGGAAGACGAAGACCTGCAGCGGTTAACAGCGTCTGTGCCGGTCGTGTATTACGGATTTCAAGACGATCATGATTTTTCGGCGGGGAACATGAGTCATGATTCGGCAGGGACGCATTTTGATGTTTTCATCCGCGGTGCATACAGTGAGCGCTTTACAATTCCGGGTTACGGGGATCACAGTGTTCTGAATGCACTGGCTGTGATTGCGCTGTGTGATTACGAATCAGTTCCTCTGAATGAAGTGAAGCAACACCTTGCCTCTTTTGAAGGTGTGAAACGAAGGTTTTCAGAGTCTGATCTCAATGGACAGATTCTGATTGATGATTATGCACATCATCCGAGAGAAATCGCAGCGACGATTGAAGCGGCCGGAAAGAAATACCCTGACCGGAGCATTGTAGCGGTATTTCAGCCGCATACGTTTTCAAGAACGGAAGCGTTCCTTGACGATTTTGCAGCGAGCCTCAATCAGGCAGATACGGTCTATCTCTGCGATATCTTTTCTTCTGCCAGAGAGTTTAAAAGCGATTTGACGATCGGCCATCTGCAGGAAAAAATCCCGAGTGCGAAGTTGATCACAGAAGATGCTACGGCAGTGCTTCGTACACACCATGACTCCGTGATTTTGTTTATGGGTGCGGGTGATGTGCAGAAATTCCAGTCCGCTTATACGAGTGGCTGGCGTAATGGTGATATTCCTGAATGAGACGATGATTGAAAAAAGAGACCCGGGGGTCTCTTTTTTTGTGCCATTATTTCAGGTTATCCGGGTTCAGTCCTTTGAGGTCATCATTGACGAAGCGTCCATTTTCGCGAATTAATTCACCGTCAAAATAAATATTGCCACCGCCATATTCCGGACGTTGAATGTTTACAATATCCCAGTGAATGGCAGACGTGTTTCCATTATCTGCATTGTCATATGCCTGACCGGGTGTGAAATGAAAACTGCCGTCTATTTTTTCATCAAACAGGATGTCCTGCATTGGATCGAGAATGTACGGGTTTACGCCAATGGCAAATTCGCCAATATAGCGTGCACCTTCATCTGTATCGAGAATTTCGTTGATTTTCGTGTTATCCGAACTGACTGCGGAGATGATTTTTCCGTTCTCAAAAGTGAACCGGATGTTTTCGAAAGTGGTTCCCTGATACGGTGAAGCCGTGTTGTAGGTTATGGTCCCATTAACAGAATTCTTTACTGGCGCTGTATATACTTCACCATCCGGAATGTTGAGTTTCCCGGCACATTTCACAGCTGGAATGTCTTTGATTGAGAATGTCAGATCCGTACCTTCACCGGTAATCCGAACCTGGTCGGTAGCGTTCATTCGTTCTACGAGCGGGTCCATCGCTTTATCCATTTTTGCATAGTCGAGGTTACAGACATTGAAATAGAAATCCTCGAAAGCTTCTGTACTTTTTTGCGAGAGCTGGGCCATGGAGGAATTCGGATACCTCAGAACGACCCATTTTGTATGAGGGACGCGTATTTGCCGATGTACCTTTGTGCCAACAGTCTGCTGGTGCAAGCTCATTTTATCTGATGGCACGTCACTCAGTTCATTGATGTTATCTCCCGATCTCAGACCAATATAGGCATCCATCTCTTTCATCACGTCAGCCTCAAACTTTGCTTGCATTTCCTGTTGCTCTTTTGTGGCACCCATCAGGAGTGTCCGGTTTATGCTCGGCTCTTTAAGGGAAAGAAATGGAAGAGCCCCTGCTTCATAAGTTTTTTCGATTAATGCTTTGACCAATTCTTCTTGAACACCGAAGTTTTCGATGAGAATTTTCTCGTCAGGCTTCATTTCGGTAGAGTAATGAATCAGATTACCGGCAAGTTGATTGATTCGTGGATCTCGCATCATAAAGGCCTCCTTCATAGTCTTTGACTGGCTTTGGCACCAGTCAATCTGTCGATTTCCATTCTACAGGAGGGGAGATGGGAGCGCCACCCTTGAGATTAACAAAAAAACTCCATAAAGAACGCTGTCAAGCAAACGCTGCAATGGTATACTGTAAACAGGAACCAGCAGAATCGATAAAAAAGGAGATGACAACAATGGAATGGTTAATGTATGTGAGTGTTGCGATTATTGCGATTGCATTTGCAGTCCTGGTCTTTTACATCATCCAGACACTCTTGTCTTTGAAAAAGACAATGGAAAATATCTCTCACACAGTTGATGGGATGAAGTCACAGGTAGATGAGATTTCAAAGGAATCGACTCAGCTGTTACATAAGACGAACGAACTGACGGAGGATCTTCAGTATAAATCAAATACGCTGAATTCCGTGTTCCATGCGGCTGAAGATTTGGGTCATTCATTTCAGAAGCTGAATGGTTCACTTCGGAAAGTGAGCGAAACGGTGTCTAAGCAGGCAGATGATAATGCAGAGGATGTGGCAAAGGCTGTGAAGTGGGGCAGTGTCGTCATGTCATTCTGGCAGAAATGGAAAACAGAGAAAACAACAAAGCAAGCCGATCCTGGTAAGGAGGCGAACTGAAATGAGCGATAGTGGCAAAGGCTTCATCTTAGGTGTGGTGGTTGGCGCTGTAGCCGGTTCGACGGTCTCGCTGCTTCTCGCACCAAAAACAGGTCAGGAACTGAGAGAAAATATTTCTGAGCAGGCAAAAGTAGCGAAAGACAAAACATCGGACTTTACGCAGCAAGCTGCTTCTTCAGCGAAAGAAACGACCTCTCATTTGGCAAACCGTGTCTCAGATCAATCTTCACTGCTTGTTTATAAGGCGAAAGATCTGTCCCGTTCACTTCGAAGGGATATGAACGAATTGACGGAATCTGCCGATTCATTGATGGATGATGTTCAAGGTCTGAGTGACGACATTGCCGCATCGGTGAAAAAAGAAGTGGAAGATCTTCAGCGATCTGTTGAACAGCTTGTAAAAGAGGTGGAAGAGCGGGAGCGGAAGAGAAATGAGGATACGGAGGGAAGTTGAAGATGAGACTCCAAAAAATAATGGACTGGGAAGATCTGAAAGCCGCTACCAGACAAAAAGGGAAGCTGTTTGTGTTGAAGAACAGTACAACCTGCCCCGTGAGCCGTGAGGCAATGGATGAGGTGCAGAAGTATGCAGAATCATTCGTTGGTGGGGAACCGCCTGTGGTCTATTTGAATGTGCAGGAAGCCAGGGAACTCTCAAATCAGATTGAGGATGCCTATGGTGTGAAACATCAGTCCCCACAACTTTTGCTCATTGAAGATCAGGCTGTCAGCTGGAATGCCTCGCACTGGAAAATCACACAAAAAGCATGTCAACAAGCATTTGAGAGATAATATTTCTCACCATTCTTCCGTACATCCATCTGGATGCGCGGAAGTTTTTTAATCCTTTAGCAACGTTTAACCTTGCTAAAGGATTCAAGTATAATTGCAACTAAGGATTTCGCCAAGATTTCTTTATATTTCATAGGAATCTTTACGTTCGTTACAGGCTAAAAGCAAAAGGAGAATGAAACCAAAAGAAAAACCTGCACTCCGTAGAAATGCAGGTCTGAAATGCACATATTCATTGCCAGTTCAACTTCAGCTGATCGCCATGGTTGATCGGTGCTGAAAAAGACGTTTCCTGATCATTTTGCAAAATCACCGGTTTTACATGGTCGGAAACGGACGGTTTTTTAACCTGAACTTTGGCAAAGACGTCCTGAAAAATAAATGACACATTTTGACGTTCCTTCAGCTCAATGCTGTCGCCGTCTGATAAAGAGGTAGAGAGAGCTGCTGGTTCTCCGTTTAATGTGCAATCAAAGAGTGCTTTTTCCAACCGCACGGGTTCATCATTGAATGTAACGAGAATCTCCCGATTGGGGTAATCGTATTTCTGCAACAAGACATCTTCAATCGTGAATGATTTCTGTGAAGGATTTTTCACTTCAATGGTATCGCCGCGTTTCACCGGTCTTGTCAAAAGTGCAGGTTCACCATTGACCAGATATTCCGGCTGCTCTTTTTGCAGACGTATCGAATGATGATTGGCAGTTACTTCAATGTTTTTAACCTGCTGAACAGCAGCCTGAACACCGGGCTGATTCAAGATTTCTTCAAGATATTGCGGAACATGCATGTCGAGCTGGTCGCGATCATGAAGTACATCATCCATCCTGGCAATCTGTCCATTGATCAGAAGCTCCGGTTCGACGGTATAGCTATCCCCGTTCAGTTCAATCGTAAACGGTTCGGGAATTTCGAGTACATCACCTGCTGTGGCCAATGCATCTTTTCCACTTTTGCCTTTTTCAACATGAATGACGTCACCGTCAGATAAAGGATCGTCCAAAGAACAGATCTCGCCGTTCTTCAGCAGGTTCGGAGGTGTCCCGTGTTCACCGGGGATCGAAACGACCCGGCCATTGACTTTCACCATAATCGCCATTCCCGGTTTGCCGAAGAGTTTGTTTAATTCGACACCGCTCGATACGACCCCGTCGCCAACAGTCAATTTTTTGATATCAAAAAGGCGAACGGTCTCTTCGTTGACGCGGATACTGATGTATTCCACCGGATTTTCCCTCGCTGCAATGGCGATGCCGATGGGGGTCACCAGTTCAGGTGTCGGTTCAAATGCCTGTTCAAAAGTCAGCGATTTGATGGCATCAATTCCTCGAATCGCAACCCGGTTCGCAGGGAGTTCCAATCGTTCAGCGATTTTTTCAGGGAGTAAAGGTGTCAAACTGCCTCCACCGACGAGCATCACAGCTTTTGGGATCCGACTGTTCAAATTCAATATTTCGGCACTGATCTGATCGGCCAGATGATTGATAGCCGGCAGAACAGGTGCAATGATTTCATCACGGGTCATACTGGTTTCGATGCCAAGAATGTCCTCAATCAGCACTTCGTCTTTGTCATTAAGCTGCCGCTTCACATTCTCTGCCTCAGGAAAGTCGAGCAGGAATTGATCACTGATCGCTTCGGTGATTTCGTCTCCGGCGTTTGGAACCATGCCGTATGCTGTAACGGTTCCATAATCGGTAATCGCAATATCCGATGTGCCGGCTCCGATATCTACCAGTGCTACGTTCAGTCTTCGCATGGATTGTGGAATCAGGACATTGATTGCTGCGATCGGCTCAAGTGTCAAGGCTTCGAGAGATAAGTTTGCGCGGTGTAAGGCTGCAATCAGTGATTCTACAACAACTTTCGGCAGGAATGTTGCAATCACTTCGACAGCAGCTTTATTCCCTTTTTGATCTACAAGGCTACCGATTTTCTGTTCATCCAGATGATAGTCGATGACAGAGTATCCAACACAATAGTCGTTCGCCTGGCCGTGTGAGCCCGTATCTGAACTGGCGAGCTTGAATTGCGCTTTCTGCACAGCACTGAGTTCGAGTGTCAATAATGATTCGCGGTCAAAGATCGGTTTCCCGGTAATATCAAGCTCTTCCATCGCCCGGACGGTTTTTAATGAACGCCCTGCAGCAGCTACACAGACTTTTCTCAGTGTTCCATGTTTCGCTTCGAGTTGTTCTTTTACATATGTAATGGACTTGGCAACTTCAAGGACATTATGTATTTGCCCATCGAGCATGGAGCGTTCAGTATGTTCTTTACTGAAAACATCCACCACATGATAACCATTATCGGTTTCTTGAATGATCAATCCTACGACCGATCTTGTTCCGATATCCAGGCCAAAAATAAATGGTCGGGTAGCAGGTTGCGTCATTTTTTTCCCACCTTTCCGTGTCTTCTTTCATTATACATGATTCCCGTCGCGTTGCATCCTGCAGGAATCATTCTTTTTGATTAAACGCTTTAACGCTTAAAAGCGTTTAATTATTAAAGAAAAAAGGGGTGACATTCTCCTGATCATAAGATATAATAAATCCTAAATCGTTAAGAAGCGATGGATCACAAGGATTGAGAGGAGATTTTCAAATGGGAAATGAACAGTTGGAAGAGTTGAGAGGCCAGCTTGATGACGTGAACGAGAAGCTGGTGGAGTTGATGAATGAGCGGGCGCATCTGGCACAGGAAATCGGCCGTGTGAAAAGCAGCCAGGGAATGAATCGTTTTGATCCTGTCAGAGAACGGAAAATGCTCGATATGATTCAGGAGAAAAATCAGGGGCCATTTGAAACAGGAACACTTCAGCATTTATTTAAACAGATCTTCAAGGCGAGCCTTGAATTACAGGAAGACGATCATCGTAAAGCACTTCTGGTATCCCGGAAGAAACATCCGGAAGACACCATTGTCGATATTAATGGGACAAAACTAGGCGGCGGAGAACAGCATTTGATCGCCGGTCCATGTTCCGTAGAGAGCTACGAACAGGTAGATGCGGTAGCGAAAGAATTGAAAGCGCAAGGATTGACCCTGATGCGAGGCGGGGCTTACAAACCGCGTACGTCACCTTACGACTTCCAGGGACTCGGTGAAGAAGGCCTTAAAATTCTTAAAGCAATTTCAGAAAAATACGGCTTGTCCGTCATCAGTGAAATTGTCACGCCTGGTGACATTGAAAAAGCGGTTGAATACCTGGATGTTATCCAGATCGGTGCACGGAACATGCAGAACTTCGAACTGCTTAAGGCAGCGGGGAGTGTGAATAAACCGGTTCTGTTGAAACGAGGTCTGTCAGCGACCATTGAGGAATTCATTAATGCAGCAGAATACATTCATTCAAAAGGGAACGGCAACATCATTCTTTGCGAACGAGGTATTCGAACATATGAAAAGGCAACAAGGAATACGCTTGATATTTCAGCAGTACCGATCTTAAAGCAGGAAACGCATCTTCCGGTCTTTGTGGATGTGACACATTCCACTGGACGGCGTGATCTTCTTCTTCCAACGGCGAAAGCAGCACTTGCAGTTGGTGCGGATGGCGTAATGACTGAGGTTCATCCGGACCCGGCCGTTGCATTGTCTGACTCTGCCCAGCAGATGGATTTCCCACAGTTCAGCGAGTTTATGAATCAGCTTGAATTGTCCGGATTGTATAAGTCAAAAAAGACAGCAACCAAATAATACATTACTACGCGGAGCTGAGTTTTTTCAGCTCCGTGATTTTTGGTGCGAAGGAAAGAACGTTTAGTAACGCTGGTGTGATTAGGTAAGCAGGACAAGCACTCCGTTAATTTGAAAATATGGTGAAAATCGCTTTTCTGAAGTGCTGACTGATAACAAACGTACAAAAAGAATCGAAGTTTTCATGAACCTTTTTGCTTATTCACTTATCTTTTTGCAGGACAATCCGATATAATGGACGAAAGGCGTTTGCATCGCGGTTTCACTTGTCGTATTATATGCATACATAGACTTTTATGAAAACCATTTAATGTTAAATAGAGGAGGCAATACAAATGAACATCACAATTTATGACGTGGCACGAGAAGCAGGAGTATCCATGGCCACGGTGTCAAGGGTTGTAAACGGCAATCCGAATGTCAAACCGACAACAAGAAAAAGGGTGAACGAAGCAATAGAGCGTCTTGGCTACCGACCAAATGCAGTAGCAAGAGGGTTAGCGAGTAAGAAAACGACGACTGTAGGGGTTATTATTCCCGATATTTCAAGTATTTTTTTCTCGGAGCTTGCCCGCGGGATCGAAGATATTGCGACCATGTATAAGTACAACATTATCCTTTGTAATTCAGATCATAATAAGGAAAAAGAAATCCATCTGGTTAATACGCTGCTCGAAAAACAGGTGGACGGAATTGTCTTCATGGGCAGTGAGATTACCCGTGAGCTTGAGGAAACCTTTAAGTTATCCCCTGTACCGATCGTTCTGTCGGCAACGATCGATGATCACAAAAAGCTGCCTTCGGTAAACATTGATTATGAACAAGCTGCTTACGATGCGGTGAAAGCCCTCATAGATGAAGGGCACGAACATATTTCCATGTTGACAGGTACATTGGAGGATCCGATAAACGGTTATATGAAATTCTCCGGATATAAAAAGGCCCACCTCGATGCGGGCCGCGAAGTGAATGAAGAATACGTGTTCATTGGCGATTATACGTATGATTCCGGTTTGGAAGCGATGGAAAAAATCTTAAAACTCAAAACGCCTCCAACGGCGATTTTTGCATCAACTGATGAAATGGCGCTGGGACTTATTCACGGTGCGCAGGATAATGGCAAATCTGTTCCGGGTGATTTTGATGTGATCGGTTTTGATAACACCCGACTGGCCACGATGGTCCGTCCGACTTTATCAACAGTTGTTCAACCGATGTATGATATCGGAGCTGTATCCATGCGATTGTTAACAAAGTACATGAATAAAGAGAACGTGGAGGAACATGCTGTACTTCTGCCCCACCGGATCGAATACCGGCAATCTACCGGGTTTCATCACAAGGACTGAGACCTGACAAATCATTTTCACTAGATAAAGCATAAACATCACAGTGGGGTTAGGGAGAGGATTATGAAAAAATTTGATTTACTGACACCTGTTGGGATATTAGTTGGCATGACCGCAGTGCTGCTCGCGATTTACGTCAATGAAGCCGGGGACGGATCGATTCTTGACTTCGTTCAGGTAGCTTCTTTACTGGTTGTGTTTGGTGGTTTATTTGGCGCATTGACGGTCAATTTTGCAACCACGGATCTCAAACTTGTTCCACGGGTATTTAAAGAGACGTTTCAAACAAAAGAGAATGATTTGGAACAGCTGATCGATACATTTGTGGATCTCTCCACCAGGGCACGTCGTGAAGGGCTTCTTGCTTTGGAGGCTGGCCTGGAGGATGTGGATGACCCTTTCATTCAAAAAGGGGTGCTTCTTGCAGTGGACGGGATCGAGCCGGATATCATCAAAGACATTATGATGGCGGAAGTTGTCGCAATGGAAGAACGTCACCGGAAAGGCCGCAGCATCATCGAGAAGGCTGGAGAGTATGCCCCGGCATGGGGTATGATCGGGACATTGGTTGGTCTTGTCTTGATGCTTCAAAACCTGAACGATCCTTCCACACTCGGCCCAAATATGGCGATTGCACTTTTAACGACTTTATATGGCACGTTAATGGCGAATCTTGTCTTTTTGCCGATGGCAAATAAACTTGAACTGAGCACGGAAGAAGAAGTCTTCCGTAAACAGGTGGTCGTCGAAGGGGTGATTGGCGTCCAGTCGGGCCAAAATCCTAAAATCCTTCAAGAAAAGCTTAGTGCCTTCCTTCCGAATCACGTGAAAGATAACAAAGACGAAGACTCGGAGGAGTTGGGACAGGATGAATAGAAAGAAAAAGCAAGGGCCAAGAGGTGCACCGAAATGGATGGTGACCTTTTCCGACCTGATGACGCTGATTCTCGTGTTCTTTATTCTGCTCTTTTCCATGTCAGTAGTGGATGCCAACCGGTTTGAAGCGATTGCGGATTCGTTTCAGGAACGGGCGATCTTTGATTTTTATCCGTCTTTAGTGCCGTTTGACAATCCTGCAGAGGATCGGGATGTTAAGGATGATCCGTTTGATGCGGACGTGGATCCATTTGAATCTCACATGGAAATGGATGACGAGGAGATCAGTGAACAGCTTGATGTCTTACTTGAAGAGGTCAATGAGTTTATCGAGGAGAATGAATTAACAGAGAATATCTCGGCTACCCGTGATGATCGCGGAGTAGTACTTGTTCTTCAGGAACAGGC
Organism: Salisediminibacterium beveridgei; assembly: GCF_001721685.1. Classification (GTDB taxonomy): domain Bacteria; phylum Bacillota; class Bacilli; order Bacillales; family Salisediminibacteriaceae; genus Salisediminibacterium; species Salisediminibacterium beveridgei. Next base: position 862,676 of record NZ_CP012502.1, read on the forward strand.
ACTTTTTGAAACAGCACGTGCTGAAGTTCTTCCGCAGGCAGAGCCGTTCCTCGAAAAAGTCGGGACCCTGATTACCACCATTCCGAATATGGTGAAGGTAGAAGGTCACACAGACAGCCGACCGATTAATACGTTTCAATTTCCTTCTAACTGGGAACTTTCAGGTGCCAGAGCGAGCAGCGTCATACGCTTTGTCCTCGATAATTTTGATGTGGATGAGGAACGCTTTTTGGCTGTTGGATATGGGGAAACCCGTCCAGTGGCACCGAATACCACACCGGATAATTTGCAACAGAACCGGCGTGTTGTGATCGTTATCTCTGATCCCTCTCAAGACGGGGACGAATTATTTTAATATTGAGAAGACACCGCTGACAAAGGGGTGTTTTTTTCGTTCATGTTGTTCAGTCCAATGTGATATAGTGGAAGTAATAACGAGGATGGAAGGTGGGTTGCCGATGAAACACCGCAAAAAATACCATTCGATCACAGTGAAAGGCAAAGACGGGCAGGAATACCTTGTGGAAGGGCCAATCTCGAAAGAGACGCTTGAAGCCTGTGAATTTGATGAAGGACTGGTAGCTTTCAGAAAACCTGAGCAACAGAGGAAAGCACTTTTGGAAGTGATGGATTTACCGGAAAGCAGAATCGTGGTGGCCAGACAAGGTGATCTGATTGTAGGATATGCGACTTATCTGTTCCCGGATCCTTTAGAACGGTGGTCTGAAATACAGTTGGAAAATCTGCTTGAATTAGGTGCGATTGAAGTCTCTTCAAGATACCGTGGTGCAGCCTTGGCAAAGCATATTCTTAAAGTTTCCATGATGGACCAGACGGTGGAGGATTACATCATCATCACAACAGAGTATTACTGGCATTGGGATTTGAGAGGAACAGGTCTTTCTATTTGGGAATACAGAGATATTATGGAGAAAGTAATGAAATCCGGGGGATTGGAATGGTACGCAACAGACGATCCGGAAATTTGTTCTCATCCAGCCAACTGTTTGATGGCGCGAATTGGGAAAAATGTCTCTCCATCGGATGTTCATGAATTTGATCGTGTACGATTTAAACATAAATACATGCTTTGAAACAGATAGAAGGGGAGAGTGATATCATGAATGTAAGCGATATCATGGTGAGAGATATTAAGACTGCAAAGCCGGATCTGTCAACGGGAGATGCCCTCGAATACATGAAAGCTATGCATATCCGGCATCTGCCGGTAGTGAATGATGCTGGCGAGTTTGTGGGGATTGTCTCGGATCGGGATTTAAAAGATGCGGCACCTTCGATTTTTGACAAATCACACGAAGATTTCATTTATGTACCCATTTCAAAAGTGATGATAACCGATGTCATTACGGCGTTGCCACTCGATTTCGTTGAAGAGGCGGCGTTTACGATGGTGGAAGAAAATATCAGTTGTTTACCAGTTGAAGAGGACGGGAAACTCGTAGGCATTATTACCGAAACCGACTTATTAAAAATTCTGGTGAAACTGACCGGCGCATCTCTTCCCAGTTCACGACTGGAGGTGGAGGTCAATGATGAGAGCGGTCATTTATGCAGAGTTACTCAACTGATTAATGAACACAAGATGAACATTCAAAGTGTATTGTTGTATCCGTCCCCGATAGATAATAAGAAGAAAATTCTTGTGTTTCGCATTCAGGCAATGGATATGAGACCTCTGCTTAACACGTTGAAAGAGGAAGGTTTTCATGTAAAATGGCCAAAAGATCTGGAGTTGGGCGTATGACAGATGAACACGTATTTATTTTTTCACCAGAACAACTGAATTACCGATTTCATGAGGAACATCCCTTCAATCAGAAGAGGCTATCCATTACGAATGATTTGTTATTTCATCTGGGTGCACTGCGTCCGGAGGACATAACCCCAGCGCGGGAAGCAACGATTGAGGAATTGCTGCTCGTGCATGATGAGGAATACATTCAGGCGGTTTTGAATGCCAGTGAGGGGCAAGTCCGATCTTCCTATAGAACGGCCTTCGGAATTGGGACGGATGATACACCTGCTTTTCCAGGAATGCATCAGGCTGCAGCCTGGCTTGTTGGTGGGACACTCGAAGCCGTGGATCAAGTGTTTGCAAAAGGGAAAAAACATGCCTTGAATCTTGGTGGAGGTCTGCATCATGGATTCAGAGGCAGAGCTTCAGGCTTTTGTATTTATAATGACAGTTCAATAGCGATTGAATATATGAGAAGAAAATACGGGGCCAGAGTATTATATGTCGATACCGATGCCCATCACGGCGATGGGGTGCAATGGGCGTTTTATAACGATCCGGATGTGTGTACCTTGTCGATTCATGAGAGTGGGCGCTTTCTGTTCCCTGGAACAGGTAATGCGAATGAGCGTGGTCATGGTGATGGTTACGGAACTTCTTTCAATATTCCACTTGAAGCCTTCACTGAGGATGATTCTTTTATCCACGTTTACAAAGAAGCGATGCGAGAGATTGTTGCTTCGTTTAAGCCGGATGTCATCCTGACCCAAAATGGTGCTGATTCCCATTACTATGATCCATTGACGCATTTATGCGGCACATTAAAGCTTTATCACGAAATTCCACGAATTGCGCATGAATTGGCTCATGAATATTGTGAGGGGCGCTGGATTGCAGTAGGCGGTGGAGGCTATGATATCTGGCGGGTCGTGCCACGGGCCTGGTCAATGGTCTGGCTTGAGATGTCCGGGCAACGACACCTCCAGAAAAAGGGGATCCCAAAACAATGGCTTGAGAAATGGCAGACGGAATCCCCGGTAACCTTACCTGAAGGATGGTTTGACCGCACAGATATGTATCCACATATCCCCAGGCAAAAAGAGATTCAAAAGAAAAACCTCCGTACATTAAAACAGTCTTTGAAAGTGATCGAATCGTCAAGTGAAAACTCAAAAGCTTAAAAATTTATGAAGAAGGGCCCCCTGCAGACATTTCTGCAGGGGGCCTTTCAGCCGGTTTATTCGTTTTCGTCGTCTTCCCTCGTCGCGTCATTGTTCTGATTGTTATTCCCGTTTGAATTAGTATTGTCGTTGTTGTTGGACGTATTCACATTGTCCTCATTGTTGTTATTCGCAGTGTTGTTATTGCCGTCATTATCCTCGTTGTTGTTATTATTGTCATTTTCGTCTTCATTGTTAGTCTCATTATTATTGGTATTACCAGTATTTTCGTTCTGATCATTATTGTTTTCATTTGTGTTATTTTGATTATCGTTGTTATCGTTATCGACCTGATTTGAATCATTATTATCGCTTTCTTCAGGCTCTTCTTCGACCTCTTCCTCTTCCTCTTCCTCTTCCTCTTCTTCAGGTGCAGCATATTCTCCGACAATCACGGGATCAGATTGTGAAGATTCTCGCCCCGATACGTCCACTGCCGTAATGAAGTAGGCACCTTCTCCGGCGCTGTAACTCAAATCATCATCCCAAATGAAGCTTTCCACAAGACTCGGGTCTTGATCTTCTGCCGGACTGTAATAAAGTCGGTAACCAATCACGTCACCTTCGGGGTGCTCAGACCATCTCACAGACGATCCATCTGCAGACCCTGAAGTAACTGCGGACGGGGTCTGGCCATTGTCAGGCGCATCCACATCAGGAACGAGGTCATCCCAATCATCTGGCAGGTACTCTGTAATATCGCCATCTGCAAATTCAAAATACTCTTCTTTTACGGATACACCCGGTTTTGTAAACTCTTCCGGAGTCTCATCCAATGATTTATATAATTCGTCATCGATTCTGACATACCGGACCCGCTCAAGACTGTCATCCTCATCAGTCGGAGCAAATTCAGAGTTAAACAGATCGGTAAACACAAGGCCGGCTTCGCGGCAAAGATCGGATGGCAATTTACCGGATATCGCACAAACGGATTGTTCAACGATGCCGCCTGGTGAAGACTGTTGCTCAGATGGACCGATTAAATCCGGATCGATCTCGTAGGCGGCATTCATCAGCTCCGACCAGAGAATCTGGTTTCGGATACTGTAGCTGATGCCGCTGGAATGATCTTCTATATTCGCGTTATTATCATAGCCAATCCAGGTGCCCATAGTCACATTGGGATTCAAAGCAATGAAGAGTGCATCGCGGACACCCTGAGACGTACCGGTTTTGCCGGCCCAATCGGCATCGACATTCAGATAATTTGGCAGGTTACCGGCTGTTCCACCGCTGCCGTAAATGACATCACGCATAACGTCATACATCAGGTAACTGGTCTGTGGTGAAACGACTTCCACTTCCTCGGGTTCATGTTCATAAAGCACTTCCCCGTCGAGGCTTTTGATGGATTCAATGACATATTGTTCATTTCTGACGCCGTCATTGGCGTATGTCGAAAAAGCACTGACCATTTGATCCAGACTGAAATTATCAGTTCCCAATGGGAGACTTTCAAACATATTGTCCATATTTTCATAATAATCGAGCCCGAAATCGACAAACATATCTGACCCAGCTTCCCAGTCCATGTTATAAAATTCGCGGACTGCCGGCACGTTCCGTGACCGGACGAGCGCTTCTCTTGCAGTCATAATCCCGCGGTGGGTGTTATCAAAGTTCGATACTGATTTATCATCTTCTGATTGATAATCGTAAGGTGTATCAGGTGCCAAAATCGCCGGTTGCAGAGCACCGGTATCAAAGCCTAATGGGTAGGTAGACAGTGACTTCATCGTTGACCCTGTTTGACGTCCGGAGAAACCGGAGTTCTTAATCGCACGATTGGTCTGACGGGCTTCGAAGTCACGGCCCGCAACAAAACTCAAAATCGCACCGCTTGAATTATCGATCAGGACAGATGCACCTTCTTCTGGTACTTTCCATGGACTGCCATCATCCAAGGTTCCGAAGGTTTCTTCTGCTCCAAAATATTCAAATTCAGCAACAACTTCCTGCTGGGCGTCATACATGTCTTTATTAATCGTGGTGTGAATTTGATAGCCATCGCGTTCTAAGGAACGTTCTGCCAACTCTGTATAACGGTTGAAGAGGAGCTGGCGCTGATCATCATCTTCCACCTCATCGAGATCGATATCTTCTTGTTCAAAGAGGATTTCACGGATCACCGGGATCGCGTATTCCTTGGCCGTTTCCAAGACCCACGGGTACTGCTCGCGGCTTGAAGGCTGACTTTCACGGAGTTCGTCCTCCAGGTTGAAATCCAATGCACGGTCCCGCTCTTCAGAAGTGATATAGCCGGCCGAATACATTCTGTTCAACACGGTATTCATCCGACTGAGCCCTGCACTGAGGTCTTCCTTTATTTCCCCGCTTGAAGTGAAAGGTGTATAGGCAAAGGGACTCTGCGGCAGGCCGGCGATATAGGCCGCCTGCGGCAAACTGAGTTCACTTGCAGAGACATCGAATAGACCTCTTGCCGCTGCTTCCACCCCGGCCACCTGTCGGCCGTTCGTGTTTCGGCCAAACGGTACGATATTCATGTAGGCTTCCAGAATATCCTCTTTTTCGAAATGATGCTCCAGCCGCATCGCATACAGAATTTCGATGGCCTTGCGGTCGTGGGTGACTTCACTTGTGAGCAGCTGGTTTTTGATCAGCTGCTGGGTCAGGGTACTACCACCGGTTTGGATTGCAGCATTGGAGAAATCCTGATACAGGGCACGGAACAATGCTTTTGGCACCACACCCTCATGTTCAAAGAAATACTCATCCTCTGTGGCGATGACGGCATTGATTAAATGATCGCTGATATCATCCAGTGAAGCTTCCCGTCTGTCCAGTGGACTCGGTAAATCCCCCAATAATACATCGTCGGCAAAATAAACTTCTGAAGCTTCTTCATAGTTATAGATGCTTTGCTCCATCTCTTCAAATTCCGGTATGGGTTCATTCTGAACCAGGGAAGCAAAATAGCCTGCAGCTGCACCTCCGGCAAATGCACCGAGAATCACAGTGACCGTTATGAATAACAATAAAATATTCCAGGCTACTTTGGTCGTGATTCTGATCCCTTTTATAACAACCTGCGGCTCTTTACGAGAGAAGATCCGTCGTATCGATGAGAAAAATTCATTCATTATCGTCAACCTCCTAAATTTCAATCATATTATAGCACAAACACGCTCCCGGGAATAGAGATCGAAGAATGAGTATTGACACCGAATCAGAAATTGTGATATAAATTGATTTATTATCTCACATAGTTGAAATGATCCAGGATGAAGACGGAGTAGTCAAACTCTCCCTGCCAAAGAGAACCGGTGGTGCTGTGAACCGGTGCAAAGAGTAAGACGAATTACACCTTCGGAGATCGGCAGCGTATGTCTGCCCGCCAAAACAGGCGTTATGAAATGAAGAACGGTTCCGGTATTTTTTTGTGGAACTGTATTCAAGGGTGGTACCGCGAATATTCGCCCCTTGCTTTCGATATGGAAAGCAGGGGGCGTTTTTTTGTTCTCCTAAGCAAAGAGTATAGAGGGAGTTTTCTATACATTATTCAGACATGGATCAGGTTTCAGTGTTGATTACTCAGAAGAGGTGAAAAAGATGAATTTAATTGAAGATCTGACCTACAGAGGTTTGATGCACCAAGTGACAGATGAGGAAGGCTTACAAGCCTTACTCGAAAAGGAACAGGTCAAGCTTTACTGTGGCTTCGATCCGACGGGCGACAGCCTGCATATCGGGCATTTGCTGACAATCCTGATGCTGCGGCGCTTCCAGCTGGCAGGGCATAAGCCATTTCCGCTTGTCGGTGGGGCTACAGGACTGATTGGTGATCCGAGTGGAAAGAAGGCGGAACGCACATTGAACGAACAGGAAGTTGTTGAGGGCTTCGTCGCTAAAATTGAAGGACAGCTCCAGCGGTTTCTCGATTTTGATGGGGAGAATGCCGCAGAGATGAAAAATAATTATGACTGGCTGGGATCGATGACACTGACGGATTTCCTCCGTGATGTCGGTAAGCATTTCAGTCTGAATTACATGCTGGCAAAGGATTCAGTGGAGTCCAGGATTCAGACTGGTATCAGTTTCACGGAATTCACTTACCAGATTCTGCAGTCGTATGATTTTCATAAACTCTATACCGAAGAGGGTGTGAAACTTCAGATTGGCGGCAGTGACCAGTGGGGAAATATTACAGCCGGGCTGGAACTGATCCGCCGTTTATCCGGGGGAGAAGAAGGCGAACGTCCCGATGCCTATGGATTTACGATTCCACTGGTAACAAAAGCAGATGGTGAAAAATTCGGAAAGTCTGAAGGTGGAGCGATTTGGCTGGACCCGGAGAAGACGTCACCTTATGAGTTTTATCAGTTTCTCTTGAATACCGATGACAGCGATGTGATCCGCTTTTTGAAATACTTCACGTTCCTTGAACCGGATGAAATTAATGCTTTGGAAACCGAGGTGCAGGAACGCCCGCATGAACGTGTTGCCCAAAAGCGGCTGGCAGAAGAATTAACGCGCTTTGTTCATGATGATGCGGCATTGGTAAAAGCACAGAACATAACGGCTGCCTTGTTTGGCGGAGGGGACTTATACAGCCTGACGGCAGATGAAGTGTTGGAAGGATTCAAGGATGTGCCAAGCTTCACCGTAGAACAAGAAGCAAATGGCCTCATCGATGTACTTGTGAATGCTGGTGTTGCGTCGTCCAAGCGTCAGGCAAGGGAAGACATCAACAACGGGGCCATCTATTTGAACGGTGAGCGTTGTCAGGAGATGGAGAAGGAACTGACGGAAGAAGATATGATCGACGGCGCCTTTACGATTTTGCGCCGGGGTAAGAAGAAATTCTTCTTGATCCGCTACAAGTGACGAAACGGCAAAACCCTGCAGACCTGATAGATCTGCAGGGTTTCGTCATGCTATGCGAGTTTTTCCATGAATTCATCGGGATCCGGGCCGAAATGAAGACCTTCTTCGAGTTCAGCCAGTTGACCGAGGTCAACGGGATCAAGGTGAAAATCAAAGACGTCGGCATTCTCAATCATTCGTGCCTTATCAGCTGACTTGGGAATGGTGACAATGCCCTGATCGAGGTCCCAGCGGATTAGTATCTGGGCAGGTGATTTGTCATGTTTTCGCGCGATGTCAAGAAGAACCGGATCATCAAGTTTTTTGCCTTGTGTCAAGGGACTCCAGGCTTCAAGCTGAATGCCGTGTTCGAGGCAGTAGGTGTGCAGTTCTTTTTGCTGAAGCCAAGGGTGACACTCCACCTGATTGACGGCAGGCGTGATTCGCGCATCGGCCATGAGATCCTTCAAATTTCCGATGGTGAAATTACTGACACCAATCGCTCTGACTTTTCCTTCATCATAGAGATCCTCCAATGCGCGCCACGTCTCTTTGAATTTCCCTGGAACAGGCCAATGGATCAAATACAGATCGAGGTAATCCGTCTGCAGTTTGTTCAGACTGTCATGAAATGAACGAATGGTCTGATCATACCCTTGGCTGTCATTCCAGACTTTGGATGTCAAAAACAGATCTTCGCGGGGAATCGGTGAAGCTTTGATTCCCTCACCAATGCCCGCTTCATTTTGGTAAAATGATGCGGTGTCAATGCTCCTGTAACCTGCTTCCAGGGCAGTCGTGATGATGTCTTTGATATCACCGCTTTCTTGTGAGCGGAACACACCGAGTCCTAACCAGGGCATTTCCACACCATTGTTCAGCCTGATGGTTGAGCTTAAATCTTTCACAACGTTTCACGCTCCTTAGTTGTTTTATATATCCACACAATCTACACCCCTTTTGACAAACTTCGACACTCTCTAATGAAAAGTGATCAGCCGGCCCCTGAAATGTCAGAGTCCGGCTGATCGTTTGCATTAAGTTCTGATATCCCGCTTTCTAAAGCCAATCAGCCCAGCCGCCATCAGTGAAGCTGCGATTAATGAAGCGATGATCAGAGGCATGGCGGTGATGTCTTCGATCGGTGCCTGTGGGATATGACCGAATGGGGACAGCTGATTGGTCCATTCGGGAAAGTCGAGAAGCGTCCCAAGGTACAGGACAAAGAAGGAGTAGAACAGATAGGCCCAGACGAATGAGGTCCACTTCGGAAACACACCTGTCAAAAAAGCGGCCAGACCGACCATAACAAGCGTTGCCGGAAGATAGGCCATGAAGGCTTCGGTTAAGGTACCCAAGGCGATCCCTTCGTCCATGGAGAGATCCGCAGCGATCCAAAAACCGAACATGGCCGTATAAAGCATGATTGCAGCATTCATACAAGCGAGCAGAAGGTGACTGCCCATCAGTGAGAATCGTGATACCGAGCGGGCCAGTAACTGTTCGATCCGGTCCTTCTTCTCCTCGCTGCGCAGTTTGTTCATCGCCATCACAGGCGGGATCGTTGCCATGATGGACATGATGACAATGAGCAGGGGAATAAACTGTTCGATCATGGAATACCCTTCTTCACTGAAGAGCATCTGCTGATACAGTTCATTGCCTTCAAAAAAGGAATCCATGTCCCCCATGACAGACCCGTAAGAGATACCGAGAACGAACATCGCCAAAAGCCAGTAGAGAAACCCGGCCCGCTGCAGTCGCCATGAAAGACCCAGAGAACTGGTAAGCAGAAAAGACGCATGCCTGCGGCCGCTTCTTGCAGGGAGGAAACCTCTCTCCATATCGCGAATCGATAAAAGCAGGTTGGCAACAATAAATAAAATGACAGAGACACCGATCATCAAAAGAACCGGCCACCAGTGATTCCCTGAAAAAGCCTCGGTTTTCGTGGCCCAGTCGAGGGGGGAGAGAATGGACAGTGCCTCGTTACTGATGTCTGTGATGCCCCGGAACAAGTAGCCGCCTAACAGGAGGGCAATGGCCAGACCGATGGTGCCCCGGGACGTTTCAGCCAATTGGGCAGAAACAGCTGTGACGCCTGCGAAAACGAGAGCTGTGCCTCCAAGTGAAGCCCCGTACAATAAGGACCCTTCCAAAGTGATCGTATCAATACCGAGGGCATAAAGCCCGAAACCCGTGACAAGTGCCAAAGCGATACTCGTCAATGTGATCACCAACAGCGCGGCATTCAGATAACTTAAGCGCCCGGTGGGCAGGGAGCGGATCAGTTCAATCCGTCCATCTTCTTCATCCCCACGGGTATGACGGGCTAATAGCAGGATACTCATCAACCCGGCGACGACGGCAGTCATTAACAGCATCTGATGCGTTGTCATGGCACCCACTGTATAATTCTCCAGGTCGCCGTGGCCGACCATCGCGATCATGGCCGGGTTCTCCATCGTCTGTGCCATGGCATCGCGTTCCGCCTGGCTTTCGTAGAGACCTTGGAAAGCGACAGGGACAATCAAGGTGAAGAATGTGAAGGCAATCAGCCAGACCGGGATTTTAAACCGGTCAAGCCGGGCAATAAACCGGGTCAGCCGCCAGGTTTTGGCAAAGCGGTGATCGCGCATCAGCCTTCACCCCCGGACCCCTCATAGTGACGCATGAAGACATCTTCGAGTTTAGGGGGCATACTTTCGAGCTTCACGATCCCGAATGGGGTGATATGCCGCATGACGGCATCAATCTTCTCTGTATCCGCTTGAAAGACATAGCCCGCTTTCTGTTTATCCGGGTTGTGGACCCCCTCAAGCGTCTCCAATCCAAAGAGGGGATCTTTCGTTTCGATGTAAAACTGTGTTCGCGTTAAGTGCCGCATATCTTCCAGTGTACCCGATTCAATGATGCTGCCATCACGGATGATCGCGATGGTGTCGCATAACCGTTCCACTTCCGAGAGAATATGGCTCGATAACAGTACGCTGCTGCCTTTTTCTTTCGCTTCCATAATGCAGTCGTGGAAGACCTTTTCCATTAACGGATCCAGTCCGGATGTGGGTTCATCGAGAATGTAGAGATCCGCTTCCACGGAGAAAGCCGCGACGAGTGCCACCTTTTGCCGGTTACCCTTGGAATAGGTCCGGCATTTTTTTGATGGATCGAGCTTGAACCGTTCAATCAGTTCATCCCGCCGCCCGTTTTTCTGACCGCCCCTCAGTTCGATGAAGAGGTCGATGACTTCACCACCGGTCATATTCGGCCACAGGTTCACATCTCCGGGCACATAGGCAACGCGTTTATGGATCTCCACGGCATCAGACCAGACATCCTTGCCAAAGATGGTTGCCTGTCCTGAATCAGCTTTTAAAATCCCGAGTAATACCCGGATAGCGGTCGATTTCCCGGCACCGTTCGGACCGATAAATCCGAGGATTTCCCCGCGGTTCACTTCCAGATGAATGCGATCCAGTGCCTGTACATCGCCAAATGCTTTACTGAGATCATTAACGGTAATGAGATTCATCATCTTTCACTCCTCATCGGTTTTGTGATAGAAACTGGTTTTCAAGATTTGTGCATAAGCTTCCCAATCGGCCATCAGTTCGGGTCCGACATTTTCAAATGTTTTCATTCTGCTGCGGTTTTTCTCGGCAAAGCCCATCATTGTCCAGTTGAGGATTTCCACGGCCCGGTTCACATCGATTTCAGGTCTGAATAACGACCAGTCAATATTGATGTACAGCTTCTCGAAGCCTTCTTTTTGGATCTGTTCAATTTTTTTATGACCTTCATCTTTTACTTCAGCTGATGTTTCCGTGAAAACGGAAGTGAGAAAATCAAAGCTTTCAGGGTAGTTTTTTTGAATATCGAGTTTGGCAAAACTGATCTGGGTTAAACGTTTAAACAGATCTGTCTCTTCATAATCAATGGCATCAAAAACCCGCTTGACGTCTTTTCTTGTATGTTCAATCAAAAAGAAATACAGGTCTTTTTTGTTCTGGAAATAATAAAACAAGGATCCTTTTGAAATACCGGCGTGTCTGACGATATTGTTGGTGGATGCTTTCACAAATCCATTGTCGACAAACTCCTTCATGGCAGCATTGATAATGCGTTCTTGCTTTGTGTAAGCCAGATTGTAAAAAGCATCATTCATACATTCCACCTCGGTCCATTCAAATTGACCAACCTGGTCAATTTCATTATATTCCAAATGACCGGGTTGGTCAATAACGGAAATAACGAAAAAAAGAACCAGGCAAATGCCTGATTCCTGAATGATTTTAAGGGTTATTTCAAGTATGCGATCCCGTCCGGATGAATACCGACGTCAATGCGCTCTGTTTCTTTCAATGTGTTCATATCAATGAGGGAAATGTCATTGGTTTTATTGTTTGCCACATAGGCATAGCCCCCATCAGGGGAGAAGACAATGCCGCCTGCCCAAAGTCCGACAGGAATCCGCTTAATCTCCCATGGCCTGACGGTCTCGTTGATCCGTTGTTCCGTCAGGATGACAGAAACATCGTTGGATTCACGGTTGGCAGTCAGTGCATACTTGCCATCCGGACTGAACACAAGCCGGACAGGCACATGACCAATGCGTCGCTTGAAGAGGATCTCATGGGTGTTGATATCAATAACATACAACGTGTCGTCATCCTGGTTGGCGACGTAGAGATGATGACCGCGCGGGTGCACCCCGATGCCTTCAGGTCCTTTCCCTGTAGGGATTACGGCAGTGAATTCTTTCGTTGCCGTGTCAAATACGCTGATATTTTGGCTGCCGATGTTCGGAACATACACCTTCTCTTGATCAGGATCGAAGCTGATCATGTGGGAGTAAGTCTGATGCGTTGGAATGACATCTTCGACCGTGTCCGATTCAACATCGATGATGTACAGCAGTGCACTGAAAGTGGAAGCGAGATACAGCTTCCTGCCGTCCCTGGTGACATCAAGACCGTGTGGGAAATCAAACTGTTCATGGGTGATGTGACCTGTGATTTCAAGGGTTTGATTGTCGAAAATGTCGATCGTATTGCCGAGAGAACAGGCGATGTACGTTTTTTTGCCGTCAGGGGTGATCACTAATTCGTGGGGGTTGTGAGATGTTGGAACGGTTTTGATGACTTGTTTCGTGTCCAGGTCCACCACCGATAAGGTGTCTTCATCTTTATTCAGTACCAGTAAATGACTCATGAGTTGCCTCCTTCAAAAATGATGTATTCACATGAACAGGATACCCCGAACCGGCGGTATCCTGCAAAAAACATGAAGCATGTCAGATTTCCCGGCCTTTTCGCTGCTCGTAATCCAGCGTCACCGCACCGCCGCCTTCTTCGAGGAAGTGAAGTTCGTCGATCCAGCGTGACAGATTTAATTTATGGTGCGTTACCAGTTCGTCCGGCGTCTTTGTATCCTTTAAGTTATCCAGAAATGAATGGATTTCCTGAATGGTCCCGTCAAAATTCTCGTTCAGCGGTTCTTCCCGAAGCACTTTGATAATCCCTTCGATCTGATTGATCTGATTGTCGGTTACGCGTTCATTTTCTTTTACAATGACCAGGATTTTCTGCAACTGGTCTAGTATTTGAAAACTGCTCATGTGGATCCCTCCTGTTTTCATCGTGCTGAATGATTGTCCACGTGTAGTTTCTGTTCCCGAACGACACAGATTTACACGTGGATTTGGTGGAATCAACATGTAAAAATGTAAAAATCAGAAGTGTCCCGATCAATGTGATTGGCGCTGGAGCAGTTTGGAAATGAAACTCAATACCGGTAATTCAATGAGGGGACCGATGATTAACGCCAACGCCACCATCGGTTCATGGTCAAACGCCGTCAAGGCAATAGCCAGAGCGACGGGTGAATTTCGTGCAAGGGTCGTGAGTGTCAGACTGCGCTGGTCCGCAAGGGGCATCTGAAGCACTTTACCGGTTCGCTGGGATATGTGGTAATTGATGAGAAAAAACAGCCCGATCGGAAGCAGCAGCCAACTGAGGAAATGGATGTTGTCCAATAGTATCTGACCTTGATGGGTGAACATCGCCAGGATAGCAAGTGCCAGAAACAGCACTGGCAACTGAACGGCTATGTCTGTGACCCGACGAATTTTTGCGTTTAAATCCCGCCCGTACCGAAACAAGATTGCCAATAGAAACGGGATGACAAGGACAAGCAGAATACTCCAAAGAAGTTCGGATGGGTCCATCAACCCGGAGGTCCCGACAAATAGCAGCAAGTAGACCGGGAGGAGAACGAGTTGCAGGATCAGGTTCACCGGTAAAATCGCAGTGGAGAGAGGCAGATTCCCTTTCGATACATTGGTGAATGCCAGATACCAGTCTGTGCAAGGGGTCACCATCAGCATGATAAAACCGATAAATAACGCCGGATGCTCTGCCAGGAAAATCGAAGCAAGAGACCAGGCCAGAATGGGTGTCCAGATAAAGTTGATGACAACTGACGTGAGGCTGAAGCGTTTATTTTGAAAGGCTTTTCGGATATCACTGACAGGTACTTGTATGAAGATCAGCGTGAGCATCACCATTAAGAGAGGTGTGATGAAATAGCCTGCCCCATCTGCAACAGGGGAGAATTGTCCCAAAGCGAGACCGATGAGCACACAGGCCATGATGATGACGGTATAGTATTTTTCCAGTACATGCATGGTCAGTTTCCTTTCTGTCTAAAACAAATCAGAATCGGCTTCAGTTTATCACACCTCTCGAAAAAAAAAGCATGCGAACTGATAATCGCTGACAGCAGCTGTCACTCCCACACATATGATGAACTCAGAGGTCATGACTTGACCCGTATTTTGACGAAATGAGGTGGGTTTATTGAAAAAAGGATGGATGATGGGTGTTGGCATCGTGGTCAGTTTGGCAGCGTGTGGAACTGAGTCAGAGATTGAGCGGGAAACGGTGTCTGGAAACAATGACTTGGAGGAGAAAGCTGAGAACGTCAATCATGAGGATGCTGAAGACACTGCGGCTGATGACAATAACGAAGAGGCGGATGAAGAAGAAATGATAGAGGAAGAGGATCTGGGGATTGGTACAATGGTCAACTTCAACGGCCTTGAAGTGACGTTGAAAGAAGCCTTCCGTTATGAAGGGGATGGGGACTGGGTGATTCCAGATCAGGACTTCTTTGTCATCCTTGATGTAAGTATCGAAAACACCACGGAAGAAGCAGCCAATATCTCTTCCTTAATGCAGATGGACCTGCTGGATGCAGAGGGCTATGCCCAGGATCTGTCGTTATTCGTGGATACGAGAGGCAGCCTTGACGGGGAAGTCGGTGCCGGGCGGACGATGGCAGGTGAACTGGCGTTTGATGTGGATGAGAGTCCCTATTTTGAATTCATCTTCGAAGACCCGTTTATGAGCGGTCAGGCGATCTGGGAAATTGAAGGAGACGATTTATCAGAGAGGGAATAGCTGAAGCGGGGAGGACAGCATCTGCTGACATCCCCTTTCAACGAATCAAGGCATCTGGTTCTGATCGATGTTGTTTAACATATCGTCCATTGGGTTTGGCTGGAAGGCTGTAATGCCTGTTTGAATCAGAAGAATCGTCCAGAAGATCATCGTGGCAACACTGCTGATGCGGATGAATTTTTTATCATCACTAGGCAAGAAGACTCCATCTGATTCGCGATACGGGCATCAGCCCAGCGATTCAGGTGGAGATGAATTGCCATCAGTCTTACGACGGATAGATGTTTTAAATAAAAGAACAAGAGTTCGAAAATATATCTAGCTTCTTTTTTGTTAAATGGTATAATGAGTAGTATAGACAGAAAGGGTTGATACCATTTGGAATTAGATAACAATAATCATTCAGTGTTCTTGTTATATTACCACTTAGTCTTGGTTGTTAAGTACCGAAAAGAAGTGATTGATAATAATATTTCAGAGTATTTGAAAGATCATTTCGTTCGCTTAATGGAGCCTAAGGGAATCAAATTGGAAGAGTGGAATCAAGACGGTGACCACGTTCACGTATTGTTCCGTTCGGTTCCTAATGTAGATTTGTCAAAAACAATAAACAATTACAAAAGCGTTAGTTCCCGTTTAGTAAAGCGCGACTTCCCTCATATTAAAAAGTCTCTATGGAAAGAAATGTTTTGGTCGCGCAGCTACTGTCTTTTAACTTCGGGTGGCGCACCTGTTGAAACCATTCGCAAATATATCGAAACACAAGGGATGAAGTAAACATCTTAACGTCGGTAAAGGAGGTGACACAAATGGCTAGGAAAAAACCGATTAAAGTATTGCGCAAGAAAAAGAAAACAGTCAATATGCAACGGTTCACCCAAAAACAGAACATTGGTCGCAGCACCCTTAGCGCTAGAGAGTTTCGACTTCTGCAACGCATGTCTCATAGTTCCAAGGCTTTGCGCAACTTAGGCTTATATACGATTAAACAAAAGTATTTGAATGAAAACAAAATGGCGACAACAAAAGAAATAGACAACGCAATGAAGGCCGATATGAACTATTGGGGCATTCAATCCAACTCCGTACAAGCGGTTCGAAGAACCTTACTCAGTGAAGTAAAGAGCTTCTTCGAAGCGTTAAAGAAGTGGAAAGAAACCCCTGAAGGTTTCACAGGTCGCCCAAAGTTCCCAAAGTATTCTCGTTCCACGGCTAAACGCGTCATCGAAATCTATCAAGTTCCCAAAGTGGATCAGGATGGATATTGGAGCATTCCAATGAATACTGCTTTCAGAAAACGTTTTGGTCCCTTAAGACTGCGAATGCCAAAGAATTTAATGGATAAAAACATTTCTTACATTGAAATTGTGCCAAAGCAAAATGGTCGGTTCTTTGAGGCTCATTATGTATACGAAGTACCTATGTCTCAAATGAAGAAACAACAAACGACGACAAAAGCTTTGAGTTGCGATTTAGGTGTAGATTATCTTCTTAGTTGTACAACGAATCAAGGAGACGCCTTTTTGATGAATGGAAAGAAGTTAAAATCCATCAATCAGTACTTCAACAAAAAGATAAGCGAATTAAAACAGAAAAACATCGAAAACGGCTTGTCGAAACGCATAGTGACAAACCAAATCGCTTCTCTTTGGCGTAAACGAAATCTCCAAATAGACGGCTACCTTTCACAAACCGTAGGTTTGTTATTCAAACAGATAAAACGACTGAACGTCGATACCGTGGTAATGGGTTATAATGCCGGTTGGAAACAAGAATCGCATTTAGGGAAGAAAAACAATCAAGAGTTCGTACAAATTCCTTTCCACAGATTGATTTCGGCTATTGAGAACAAGTGTCTCAAGGAAGGCATCTGTTTCGTTAAGCAGGAAGAGAGCTACACGTCTAAAGCTAGTTTTCTGGATCATGACGATATTCCGGTTTGGTCAAAAGGCGATAACACGATGTACTCCTTTAGTGGGAAGCGCCTATATCGCGGCTTCTATCGCTGTGAAAATGGACAATGCATCCATGCCGACATTAATGCAGCATTAAATATCCTTCGGAAATCTCAAGTAGCAGAATGGGATGAAAAAACGAAAATAAAAACGCCCATGATCATAGACGTTCAAAAACGTAAAGCTGTTGCTTAGCGCATAGCCTAGTGGGTGCGTCAACCATCCATGTGTACTCAACTTTTGTTGGGGCTTGTAGCACACGCCAGTTATATGCTGAGTGGTGGTTTCTTCCGAAAGGAAGAACTGCTCTTCTTCGGAAGGGTGGTGCAAGTGGGAAAACGATCGTACGTCGCCAGTACCAACCAAAAACAGTGATTTGAGAAGAACCATGCAGAGCGTCGCTCTTCGTAAGAAGAAAAGACCTGCTTGGCTATCTCAAGCCCCCACTGAAACGTTGTACCTCAGTGGGGGTTCGTTGACGTACATCAGAAATTTCAGGCGTATCCTTGTACTGCCAGCGGCGCAGGAATAGAAACGCTTCCTCGGGTTCATACAGTGCCCAGATATTAGCGAGGTAGACAGGGATCGATAACACGATGATGACAAAGAACATGGATTCACATCCAATTCATTAAAGTATGGAATAAGATTTCCATCATATCGTAGCATGATTGTCAAAGGCGTGTCTATTCCAAACGGAAAGGAACTTTGCTTGACACTGTTTCATTAAAATCAATAAACTAAAGAAAGAATTGCAGTGCCGGAGGGAATAGTGATGTACATAAAAGTGTTGAAAGTCGGTTCGTTGTTGATCATGCTGTTCTTGCTCATTTATTTAGGATCGTTGATAAACTGGGTGTTTGAACCCATTACCGTATTTATCTCCACAGCCTTTTTTCCGATTCTTTTTGCCGGAGTGTTTTATTATCTGTTCAGACCCGTTGTGAATCTTCTCAGTCTGAAAATGCCGAGGGGACTTGCGATTGCGCTTCTTTATATCGGATTCCTCGGGCTTACTGTAGGGGCGGTGTCCCTGATCGGACCGGAACTGCAAAGGCAGTTCTATAATCTGGTGGATAGTGTACCAGGGATGATGAATGACCTGCAGTATGTATTAAATCAGCTCCAGCAACTTGAATGGATTCAAGGGAGCGGTGTTGAGGAATGGCTTGACTTGGAAGACCGGTTTGAGGAAATCGGCACGCTGATCAGTACGATTGCCGGCGGGCTCGTATCAAATACGATGGCATTTGTCGGCACGGTATTCAATACGCTGCTGCTGTTTTTCATTGTGCCGTTCATTTTGTTTTTCCTGTTAAAAGAAGGAGATCGTTTGCCTCCTTATATTCTCAAGTTTTTCAGTGCAGAGAGACAAGAAGAAATCAAGCCGGTGCTTCAGAATATGGATTTCACCATCAGCCGCTATATCCAGGGGATCCTGATTGTGTGCTCTTTTATCGGGATTTTGTATTTCATCGGTTTTTCGGTGATTGGCGTGGAATATGCACTGATCCTGGCACTGATCGGTATGTTCACAAATGTGATTCCGTACGTCGGTCCATGGATCGGTGCGGTGCCGGCAGTGATTGTCGCCTTGATCCATTCGCCACTGCAGGCCTTGTTTGTCATCCTGCTGGTGGTCGTCATCCAACAGATTGAGAGCATCCTGATTCAGCCGAATGTCATCGGCAAAGTCATGCGCATCCATCCGGTCACGGTTCTTCTGCTCGTGCTTGTCGCCGGGCAGTTCATCGGGGTTCTCGGGATGATTCTGGTGATTCCGGTTTACGCAGTCACGAAAGTCATCGTCACGCATCTGCACCAGATCTGGAAAGGGAAAACACCTGAACCGATCGCCTGAACAAAACAAGCCACCGAACCGGGTGATCGCAGGTTCGGTGGCTTGTTTTTGTTTACGGATGCTTTAAGAGTTTTTCAAGGTGTTTGATGGTCGGTGTCAGGTTCAGGAAAAAGTACGATTCCCGGAGCCTGCGGTAGTCGGGGCTGTTTGACTGATAGCCCGATCCACCTGCATGAAGCATGGCGGTATGAACGGCAGACGCGGTAAGTTCCGTCGTTTGCTTTTTCAATTGGATGATCTCTGACCAATCAGGTGCTCCTCCGGACGTTAATTCGTCCAGTTTCTCCTGAACCGAAGTCAGTTCATGACAGAGCTCCTGATCATCCGTAGACAGGAAGTCGTTGCAGCGATTCTGGCGGGTTTCATACTTTCCGATGGAGGCCATCGCTGCTTCTGTGACACCGGTGCCGAGCGGAATCTGATAGGTGACGAAATAGGGACGGATCGTTTTGACGAACTGATCCGCGTCTTCGGTGATTACTTCTTCATCGGGTACAAAAACAGAATTGAATTTGCACGAGTAGGTGGCGCTGCCATTGATACCGGCATAACTGAGTTTCTCATTGGTCGAGAGCCCTTTTGCATCAAATGGAATAAATGCCATGATGCGCTGATTGGGTTCTTCCGCCTGGGCGATGATCCCGAACCAGTGGCCAGGTCCAAGATTGGAGACGGCAGGCAAGGCACCTGTGATGGAGTAGCCGCCTTTTTCCCGAACAGCATTCAAGTGAAGCTTTTCAAGACCTGCATAGTGCTTCATCGGATTGGAAAGCCCGGTGGCACCAATGACAGTCCCCTCTTCCAAAGCATGACGAAACCGCACCTTCAATGCCAGGTTTTCCGTGTGACGGATATACGTCAAGGCTGCAAAATGACACCAGAGGTTAAACCCTGTGGTCATGCAGGTGGCGGAAACCTCATGAATCAGGCGGGTTTCTTCATACAATGAACGCCCGGAGACCAGCCCCGGCAACTTTTGGATCACGGATTCCGGATAGAACGCATCCTGATCGATACGTTTGACCAGTGGCTTCAGATCTTTTTCCAGGATATCCTGCAGTGATTCTTCAACATGGATGGCCATGGTTCGATCGCTCCTTTACTTCTTTCTTGAGGATAGTCGGGTGATGTCGTCGATCGGTGCCTTCACGGCTTCACGTGCTTTCACGACGGCCTCGTCGTCAGGTGCGTCATAGAAGCAGAGGCATTTTGACATATCTTCACACACATAGGTTCTTGAGAATGACACTTCCGGAACTTCCGCATAATGAACGGAATTCTTCTTCTTTCTTTCGAGATACTGATCCATGGATAAATCTTCCGGCAGATTCCATTCCACCAGATAATTGATTTTCTCTTTTTGTTTTTTCGCTTCTTCAAGGTCCTGCCCGACGATGCGGACTTCCTTCGTCAACTGAACCGGAACGCCGGCTTTCTCAAGTTCGGCTGTCAGCGCTTTTTCCTCACTCGCTTCAAAAATGAAGAAGACACGGGTGAAATCGGTGGCCGTCTGCACTTCGATGAGTTCACCGGCAGACAGGTTCGTTTCAAGGTCACTGACCTTTTGTTCAAATGCGGATTCGTTTTCAACTTTTCCCTCTAATGATGATTCAATTAAATAAAGTGCCATAATGATTCATTCCTCCTGATAATTTGTTGTAAGTTATTGTTTATTCAACGGCTTCCTGACGCCCCCACACTTTGCCGATCCGTTTTTCCACCAGACCGAGGGACTTGTCGAGGAGAAGGCCGAGTAAACCGATAAAGACGATGCCTGCAAGGACTAAATCGAGATCCAGGGCATTTCGGGCATCGACGATCAGGTAACCAAGACCGGATTGGGCACCGATCATTTCCCCTGCAACGAGGAAGATCCAGGCGGTACCGACGGCGATATGCAAACCGTTGGCGATATAGGGAAATGCCGCAGGCAAAATGATTTTCCAAAGGAGCGACGTCTGGCTGATTTCCAGATTTTCAGCAAGCTTCAGGTACGTCCGGTCAATCTTCTTCACCGCAGAAACGGTGGAGAGCAGGACCGGAAAGAATGCGGCGATGAAAATGATGACGATGGCGGGCATGTTGCCGATCCCGAACCAGAGCACGATAAACGGCGACCAGGCAACAGGTGCCACGGGTCTCACGACTTGAACGATCGGTTCAACCAGACGCCACATGATTTTGGAACGCCCTAAAATCAAACCGAGAATAATGGCAGCCAAAGCTGCGGTGATATAGCCCGAGAAGAACCGGAACAGACTGATGCGGACGTGTTCGAACATGGTCCCGTCAGCAATCAGGCTGATGATACCAAGGAGCACCATCCAGGGAGAGGGTAATAAAGCTTCAGGATAATCACCGATCCAGATGGTGCTCTGCCAAATCAGGATAAGCAGCGTGAAGGAGAGAACAACGAACATGAGTGTTTGCCAATGGCGCATCAGCTCTCCTCCTCTTCATCAAAGTAATCGGTCAAAATAAAATCATCGTAATCCGGCGGATCATCGGATAACCCCATGTCAACGAGGCGTTCCTGTAAAAAGGAGTATTCATCTTCCCGGATTTCCAGATCACCGTACTCGATCCAGCCTAAGGACAGATCCAGCGCGTCTTCATCCACGGTGAGGTAATTCTTGTGCACTTCGAGGGCTTCAGCGTCCCCGGCGTCTGCAATTTGTCCCGCTTCAAGGTACCCTTGAATGAACTGATCCGCCAGCTCAGGTGATGCCTCCATGAAATCGTCCCGGAGAACGAGAGCACAGCACAGGCAATTGTTCGGGCAGAACTCATTGGACTGGTGCAGGACATGTCCGGTGTCAAGGGTGACACCAAGTGCTCCAAAAGGCTCGGCGACGATGTAGCTTGAAATGCGGTCTTCAGCCAGGGCCGCAGGCATTTCCGGCGGCGGCATCTCCACCATGTTGACACTGTCATAATCGAGGCCTGCTCGTCTGAGCATTTCGTCAAGCAGCAGATTATGAGCCGAGAGGGTATGAGGGACGGCAACGGTTTCGCCTTCCAGGTCGCTGGCACTGTCGATATCATGCCCGGCGACGATGGCGTTTCCTTCTCTGTGGCCGAGGGCGACTGCACTGATATCAATGCCTCTTTCTTTTGCTTTCATGCCCAGTTCAAAGAGGACGGAAGCCCCGTCGATCCGGCCGGTATTCAACGCGTCCATCAGTTCGACCCAGCTGCTGAAACGGACCAGCTCAAGCTCGTATCCGGGCAGGAGTTCATCCTCATATTCCTTCGTGAAATAAAGCGGTGCGGCGTGTGTGATCGGCAGATGCCCGATGCGGATAACTTCACGGTCATGGGCTGCAGAAGGGGGGTTGCAGGCTGCGAGCATCATGGTTCCGGAGATAAAGAGCATCGAAAGTGAATGTGAGTGTTTCATCATAGACCTCCTTCTGAGTGACGGTTAAATCAGGAATTCCGGTTCCGGCTGTTTGTGAATGAAATCAAATTCATCCAGAATCCAGTTCCGGTAGTAATGAAAATTCTCGTGGGAGCGGTCTCTGGGTTTGGAATATTGAATGTCGATACTTTTCCGGATTCTTCCGGGGTCGGATTCCATCAGGAACACCCGGTCAGACAGGTAAACCGCTTCTTCAATATCGTGGGTGACGAGCACGATGGTGGTCCCTTCCTGCTGCTGGATTTTCAACAGTTCATCCTGAAGATAATAGCGGTTGAACGTATCCAGAGCCGCAAATGGTTCATCCATCAGGATCAGCTCCGGACGGATCGCAAGGGCTCTCGCAATGGCAACCCGCTGTTTCATCCCGCCGGAGAGCTGTTCCGGGAACTGTTTGGCGTGCTGATCCAGTCCGACGAGCTTCAAATAATGCATGGCCCTGTCCTTAGCTTCTTCCGCGGGGAGGCCTTCGGGTTCAAGTGCAATCAGGACGTTGGATAAGACGTTTCGCCAAGGCAGGAGTGCATAGTCCTGGAACAGCATAATTGCCCGTCTCGAAGGTGCGGTGATCGATTTCCCTTCAAAAGTAATCCGGCCTTCGGAAGGTTTGGTGAATCCGCCCATCAGATTCAGCAAAGTACTTTTGCCGCAGCCACTTTTTCCAAGAAGTGAGATGAATTCACCTTGATGAATATCAAATGAGATATTTTTCAGAACCGTTTCCGCAGTCGACGGCTGGCCGAATCGTTTATGTACTTGTGATAAGGATAGAAGAGGAGCAGTTGATGCGGTCATATTTTCACCTTCCCTGATCTGATTAATAAATCTGATCTGTTTACTGCGTTTTAACTATGGTAATCGTTTTAACCTGATATTGCAACCGATAATTGAAAATTTAATCTACTTATTAATATCTGGTGTTTTGTTATAATTAAAAGAAGAAACGGGGGTTTTCATTGATGACAAAGTTCATGGGTCTGGGCTGGGATGTTGGCGGCTGGATGGGGAAGAATCACGGATTGGCAGTTTGCGTGTGGGACGGAGAATCCGACTGTGTGGTTTGGCCGAGTCAGCCTTTTGCAACCGCGATGCCAAAAGACCGGCTCTGGCGTGTTTCGGATTTGGTGGAAATGATGAAATCCGGTGATTCTTTCCATGAAGATATACGAATCACCGTCGGGGTGGATGCCCCTCTTGGTTATCCCGAGTTATTTACTCAGCTTTTGAACGGAAGTAAGGTGAAACAAACCCGGCCGGACCGGGAAATCGATAATCGCATGGCTTACCGGCAGACGGACCGTTACATTTATAAAACACGAAGCAAGAAACCGTTGTCCGCAAGCTTTGACCGGATCGGGAATAATGCAACAGTGGCGATGCTTCATGCAAATCAGTGGCGGGAAGAAGAAGGGTTTACCTTAGAGCCGCAGGATAACAGCAACGGATCTTCCAGAACGATCATCGAAGTGTATCCGGCACTCGTGAAAATGGCCCGCTATAAAAAAGTCCAGCCGTTTTTGGAAAAGCAGATGCCAGCAGGACTTGATTCAGGAACAGACGCCTATGATGCAGCCATTTGCGCGCTGTATGCCATGGCCTATCAGACGAAAGGGAAGCTGTTGCCGGAACTGGTACATCCAAAAGTGGCTGAACTGGACCAGGCCCGTCACGAAGGCTGGATCTTTCCGTTTGAACAGATTGAATCTGAATGAAGAAAAACCGACCCGGCCAGCACTCCGGATCGGTCTTTCTTCGTTTTACAGTCATAGTAAACCAGGACGTGATCATTGAGCAGTTGATTTATTACGCCAGGCTTTTGGTATATAGACACAATAAGGTTCGCTCTCCATATAATCTCCCGTGATCGCAAACGCTCTCGATCTCGAACCGCCACACACCTGTTTATATTCGCACACCCCGCATTTTCCTTTGTATTCGTCGGGGGAACGCAACGCTTTCATGACCGGCGATTCCCGGTAAATCATGGATAACGGTTCCTCTCTTACATTTCCAACCTTCACCGGCAACAACCCGCTGGGATACACATCCCCGATATGCGA
Organism: Salisediminibacterium beveridgei; assembly: GCF_001721685.1. Taxonomy (GTDB): domain Bacteria; phylum Bacillota; class Bacilli; order Bacillales; family Salisediminibacteriaceae; genus Salisediminibacterium; species Salisediminibacterium beveridgei. The sequence goes on from NZ_CP012502.1 coordinate 887,236, forward strand.
GACGAAGACGAAGCCATTCCCGTCGTTGACCCCCTTGGGTGCTCTGCCCAATCCGTCAACTGTGCCGGTTTTACCGGACTGTAAGACATCCTGATATTCAGGCTGAACTTCTTTTGAACGGTTGGCTTCCCGCTGTTTTTCCTGAAGAACAACTCTCCGGTAGTGCTGGGCGGCGGTGGTTTTGACGTCAAAGGAAGAGGTTTTGGAAATCTGATACAGCCAGCGCATCACCCGCTCATGTTCAGTCGGAGAGATCATGTCATTCTCCTGTCCCCGGCCTGTCGGGACGAGGAAAAAGACACTCCAGAGGACGCATCCGAGGTCTTCAACGACCGCAGCCATCTCATCCAGGTGATCGACGTTGTATTTGGAAATGACGGTATTGATTTGCACGGGCATATCCAGTTCATGCAAGTAAGAAATCGCATCCACCGTCAGTTGAAATGAACCGTCCGTTCCCCGGAAATGATCATGGATCGCCGCCGTCGGGCCGTCTAGACTGAATGCCCAGCGGGATAAGCCAATTTCTTTCGCTTTTCGCATCGCTTCCATCGTGACGTTCGGGGTGGCTGACGGGGTCATGGAGACACGGATTCCCTGCTCAATCGCGTAAGAAGCAATACCAAAGACATCTTTACGCATCAATGGATCTCCCCCGGTAAAGACGAGCATGGGGTTATTCATGTTTTTGAAATCGTCGATGAAGCGTTTCCCTTCCTCAAATGACAGTTCGCGGGGATCTCTCGTATATTGTGCTTCAGCTCTGCAATGCAGGCATTTCAATTCACAAGCCCGGGTCAGCTCCCAGATCACAATAAACGGGTCCTGGTCATAATTCATTGGGAATTTCATGGTGGTTCCCTCCAACATTCATTTTGATGAAAAACCTGTACAATTCTAAAAATGAAGTGCCATGGCGATGAAGAAGACGACGGAATTCACGATTTCAACGACCCCGATTTTACCAGGGCGGCTCAAGATTTTTTCATTGAGCAGCATGGTTTTCAGAAAGGTCAACAGCCCGGCTGCGATCAACGGCCAGGATGCATAGACGCTGAAAAAACCAATCAACAGCGCGTGATACACCTTCCCTGTGACTATGAACCGTTTGTTTCTCTTCTCTCTGATCAGGCTCTTCACATGGAAAACGCTGCCGGTGAAAAAGAGGAAGTTGAATAAGACGATCAAAAAGGCATTGTGGGTCACCTGTAAACTGGCCAGTTGCCAAGCGAGGAATCCGAGCCCGGACAGTCCGGCAATGGCACATAAATCATTGATAAACCAGCGCTCTTTCTTCAGCTTTGCGAACAGAATATTCATCAGAAAAAAAGGAAGGATCAAGAGTCCGGTCACGAATAACGCAGGATCCATCACAAGGTACGGAACAGTGAACAGCAGCCCCGTGGAAAGATAAAGGATGAACGAAGGCCAGACGTCGTTGATCGATGGATTTTTAACCCACGTCAATAATGGTGCCTGTGCGAAATAGACGGCGAAAATACCGGTGAAAAATAATAGATGATGAATCGATAGTCCGGCTGCAAAGGCTGCCGACCAGAAAGGAACGATCAGCATTGCCCACGCCCCGTGTTCTCTAGGTATGTACCATTTCATCGTCTTCAGTCCTCTCAAGGTGAAATCAGTGTTTGTATCTTCAGTCTAGCAGGTTCAGTTTTTGAGGCTGTGATGAGCATCACAATTCTGGAAAAAATAAAAAGGCAGTACTTGTCATAAGCACTGCCTTTCGTTGGTTGATGAAGAGTGATCAAATCACACAGTTCTGTACCCCGCATGTTTCACAGCTTAAGATGTCCCTGAAAAATTGAATGTCTTTAATATGATAAAATCGGTATTTTTTCTCCAGGACGTCTTTTTGCCGCCATTTGCTGATGATCCGGCTGACAGTTTCCCTGGAAATCCCTAAATGTCTCGCAATATCCTGCACGGCGAACACCTGCTTAATCAGAATGCCATCAGGCATATCCTTTCCGTACATATTCGCGGCACGAATGAAGAATGAAGCCACCGCCCCTTCAGAACCAAAAGCCAGATAGTCGCGGAGTTTCGCTTTTGAGGCTTCGAGGGATTCGGCGATCCATCGGGTAAATTCAAGTCCGATTCTTCCGTTATCAACAATGATTTTTTCCATAGCTTCTTTTTCGATATAAAAGACATCTGTTTTTTCAATGGCCTGGGCTGAATTCGAGTACGTGTTGCCGCTGAAAATGCCGATCTCACCGATGGAATCCAGCTCACCGCGAATAAACACGGTAATCTCTTTATCCGGATCCAGTTCTTTATGAACACGAACGGTTCCTTTAGAAATGAAAAATATCCGATCGGAACTCTGTCCTTCTTTAAAAACAAAATCGCCCTCTTGAAACGTTTCTTCTTTGGCGTTAATCATTAATAAATCGTAGTCATGGGGCTGCAGACGGGTTAAAAACGGTTTCATGAGCTTGTTCACCTCTCTATCATCAGGGTCATCAGGAATATCGACTGACTCTTATTATACAATAACCTGCTGGACAATCGACATTACAGAACAAAATGTTTTGAAATTGATCATGATTGATACAGTAAAAAACCTGCCACGCGTCGTGTGCGGGTTTTTCATTCACACATTTGTCACAAACCGGGGTGATTTTAAGTGACAATTATCACAAAAAGGTTATTTTTCGTTGCGGAATTTTGACAACCGCTCTCGTGTGATTTTTGTCACTAGAGGATTGCGCTCCCCCTTGGTTAAATGGAACTGTATTCAAAACGAAACGGGGAGTGAGTCACATGGCGAATCATCGCTCGCGTGTATGGGACAAATTCAAATATTTAAAACCGACAGAGAAGATCGCAAACGAGCACACACAGATCACTGAAGAAAGCAGAAGCTGGGAAGCGATTTACAAGCGGCGCTGGCAGCACGACAAAGTCATCCGAAGTACACATGGTGTGAACTGCACGGGTTCCTGCAGCTGGGACATTTACGTGAAAGACGGCATTGTCACCTGGGAAGGGCAGGCACTGAATTACCCGACAACCGGACCGGATATGCCCGAGTATGAACCGAGGGGCTGTCCAAGAGGGGCAAGCTTCTCCTGGTATATTTACAGCCCCCTGCGGGTGAAATACCCGTACGTCCGGAAAATTCTTCTGGAACTCTGGCGGGATGCGAAACAGCAGCATAAAAGTCCTCTGGATGCCTGGAAAAGCATCGTTGAAGATCCTGAGAAGGCCAGATCCTATAAGCAGGCAAGAGGAAAAGGGGGGCTGGTCCGAGCGGACTGGCAGGAGTCGAAGGAAATGATTGCCGCCTCCATGCTCTACACCTCACTGACCTACGGACCCGACCGCAACGCCGGCTTTTCACCGATCCCGGCGATGTCGATGGTGAGCCACGCGGCAGGTGCCCGCTTTATGAACCTGATGGGAGGCCCGATGCTCAGTTTCTACGACTGGTACGCGGATCTTCCGCCGGCATCGCCTCAGATCTGGGGCGATCAGACGGATGTGCCGGAGAGTGCGGACTGGTTTAACAGCAGCTACATCATGACCTGGGGCTCCAATGTACCCTTGACGCGTACGCCGGATGCACACTTTTTGGCGGAAACCCGCTACAAAGGAACAAAAGTCGTCTCCGTCAGCCCGGATTATGCAGAATCCACGAAGTTCTCCGACAGCTGGATTTCCATTAAGCAAGGAACGGACGGGGCATTGGCCATGGCCATGGGACACGTCATCCTGAAGGAATTTTATCACGATCAAAAAACCCCGCACTTTGAACACTACGCACGTGAATATACCGATCTGCCGTTTGTTCTGACCCTCCGTGAAACAGAACAAGGTCTCACACCTGACCGGTATCTTCATGCCACGGACGTCAGTATGGAAACGGGCAACGACCAGTGGAAGCCGCTCGTGTATAACAAGGCGACGAATGCTTTTGCCTCGCCGACCGGAACGATGGGCACCCGCTGGGAAGACAAACAGAAATGGACCCTTGACATGGTGGATGAGATCACTGGAGAAGACATCTCTCCGGCACTCAGCTTCATGGAGGAAACCGATGAAACGAAGGAAATCATCTTACCGAACTTCACCGACGAGACGGAAACCGTCAACTACCGGGCCGTACCGGTGAAAGCCGTCGAACGAAACGGTGAAACGATCTATGTCACGACGGTCTTTGATGTGATGATGGCCAACTACGGTGTCGACCGGGGACTGGGATCGCAGGCAGCGAAGGATTTCGACGACCTGCATCCGTATACCCCGGCCTGGCAGGAGGCGGTGACGGGGGTGCCAAAGGAACAGGTCATTCAGATCGCCCGGGAATTTGCACAGAACGCCATCGATACCAACGGTCGCTCGATGATAATTATGGGCGCCGGCATCAACCACTGGTACAACTCGGACACCATCTACCGCACCGTGATCAACCTGATTCTCCTCGTCGGGGCACAGGGCGTCAATGGCGGCGGCTGGGCCCACTATGTAGGGCAGGAGAAGCTCCGTCCCGCGGAAGGCTGGCAGACGATCATGTCCGGTAAGGACTGGCAGGGTCCCCCAAGGCTGCAAAACGGGACGTCGTTCTACTACTTTGCGACGGATCAATGGCGCTATGAGGATCAGGGGATGAATGAACTGGCTTCGCCAACGGGAAAAGGCGCCCGCTACAATCACCCGGCAGACTATAACGTCATGGCGGCAAGACTGGGCTGGCTTCCGTCGTATCCGACCTTTAACCGAAACGGGATGCATCTGTACGAAGAAGCGGTAGAAAAGGGACATACCGATGCGAAAGCGATCGGCAGCTACATTGCAGATCAGCTCGTGAACAAAAAGCTGCAGTTTGCGATTGAAGACCCGGACAATCCGGTGAATTTCCCGAGAAATCTCTTCGTCTGGCGGGCGAATCTCGTCTCAAGCTCTGGCAAAGGCCATGAATATTTTCTGAAGCACCTCCTCGGTACGACCCATGGGCTCTTGGGGGACGACAGTGACAGCCTTCGCCCCGAAGAAATCAAATGGCACGATCAGGCACCGGAAGGGAAGCTGGATCTTCTGATTAACCTGGAGTTCCGGATGTCCGGAACGGCGCTGTATTCGGACATCGTTTTGCCTACGGCGACCTGGTATGAAAAGAGTGATCTGTCCAGTACGGATATGCACCCGTTCGTGCATCCGTTCAATCCGGCGATCCAGCCGTTATGGGAATCCCAGTCGGACTGGATGATATTCAAATCCATTGCAAAGACTGTCTCGGACATGGCCGAAAAAGAGGATATCGCATCCCGAAAAGAAGTGGTGGCCACCCCAATGCTGCATGACACACCGCAGGAACTGGCACAGCCGCTGGGTGAAATCAAAGACTGGTCCAAAGGGGAAACAGAAGCGATTCCCGGAAAGACGATGCCGCAGATTCACGTCGTCGAGCGGGATTACAAAAATCTCTATGCGAAAATGACCTCTCTCGGGCCGAATGTCGGAACGCAGCCTTTTGGCATCAAGGGCATGAACTGGTCCATGGAAGAAGAGTATGAAGACATTAAAAAGCGAAACGGGACGGTGAAGGAAGGCTTTAGCGAAGGGTGTCCGGATATGTCCACGGATCTGAAAGTGGCGGAAACGATCCTGTCTCTTGCTTCCACCACCAACGGAAAAGTGGCGGTGAAAGCCTGGGCGGCCCTGAGTGAGAAAACCGGACGGGATTATGAGGACATTGCCAAGGAACGGGAAGGTGACCACTTTACCTTTGATCAGATTTCCGCACAGCCGAAGACGGTCATTACGTCACCGGCCTTCAGCGGCAGTGAAAAAGATGGACGCCGGTACTCGCCGTTCACCATGAACGTGGAACAGCACATCCCGTGGCGCACCATTACCGGGAGACAGTCGTTCTTCCTCGATCATGAGATGATGCATGAATTCGGTGAATCCCTGGCCACGTACAAACCGATATTGAAGCACAAACCGTTTTTATCCGGCCAGCCGAATAAAGAAGGCAAGGAGATTACCCTGAACTTCCTGACACCGCACAACAAATGGTCCATCCATTCGATGTTTTTTGATTCCAAGCCGATGCTGAACCTCTTTCGGGGCGGGCCGACGGTCTGGATGAACCTCGACGACGCGGCGGATGCGGACATTGAAGACAATGACTGGATTGAAGTGTATAACCGAAACGGTGTTGTCGTCGCCAGAGCAGTCGTCTCGCACCGCCTGCCACGGGGGATGGCCTTTATGCACCACGCCCAGGACCGGCACATTCACACGCCGGGGACGGATCTGACGAAAAACCGGGGCGGCACGCACAACTCACCGACAAAAATCCATGTAAAACCGACCCATATGATCGGCGGCTATGGACAGCTGAGTTACGGTTTCAACTATTACGGACCGACAGGAAATCAGCGGGACATCAACGTGGTGATCCGGAAAATGAAGGAGGTCAACTGGTATGAACATTAAAGCGCAGATCGGCATGGTCATGAACCTCGATAAGTGTATCGGTTGTCATACGTGCAGCATTACGTGCAAAAACACCTGGACGAACCGTCAGGGTGCGGAGTATATGTATTTTAACAATGTGGAAACGAAGCCCGGCATCGGGTATCCGAAGCAGTGGGAAGACCAGGACCGCTATAAAGGCGGCTGGGAGCGGCGCAAGGGCAAGCTGGAACTGAAATCCGGGGCGAAGGCGACAAGGCTTCTGAACTTGTTCTACAACCCGTATCAGCCGTCCATTGAAGATTATTTTGAACCGTGGTCCTACGATTACGAGAACCTCTTTGATCCAAGAGAGCGGAAGACCCAGCCCGTGGCACGGGCAAAATCCCAGCTCACCCAGGAGTTTATCGATTTAAACTGGGGTCCGAACTGGGAAGACGATCTGGCCGGAGCCCATATTACCGGGCTCCAGGACCCGAACGTCAAGAAGATGGAAGAGTCGATCCGTACGGAATTTGAAGATGTCTTCATGATGTACCTGCCGAGAATCTGTGAACACTGCATCAATGCCCCGTGTGTGGCGTCGTGCCCATCGGGAGCTATCTACAAGCGGGACGAAGACGGGATCGTTCTCGTGGATCAGGAAGCCTGCCGGGGCTGGCGGCACTGCATCACGTCCTGCCCTTACAAAAAAGTCTATTTCAACTGGGAAACGAACAAAGCGGAGAAATGCACCATGTGCTTCCCGCGGATTGAAAACGGACAGCCGACCATTTGTGCCGAAACCTGTGTCGGCCGCATGCGTTACATGGGTGTCATGCTCTACGACGCAGACCGGGTGGAGGAAATGGCGAACACCGAGGACGAAAAGGAGCTCTACCATAAGCAGCTGGAGATCTTCCTGGATCCCAATGACCCGGAAATCTATCAACAGGCACTAAAGGATGGCATTCCAAAAGACGTCCTGGAAGCGGCGAAAGCGTCACCGATCAAAAAGATGATCACCGATTGGAAAGTGGCTTTGCCGCTTCATCCGGAATACCGCACGATGCCGATGGTCTGGTATATTCCGCCACTGAGCCCGATCATGAATCTCGTGGACGATGCAGACACGAAGAGCGGTGCAGACCAGCTCTTCCCGGCAATTGACGAGATGCGGATTCCCATCGAATACCTGGCGGAGCTCTTAACCGCGGGGGACACCTTTCATATCCGCCACGTCTTAAAAAAGATGGCGGTGATGCGCGACTATATGCGCACGAAACAGACCGGCCGTGAATTTGACGCAGCGGTCTGTGATGAACTGGGTCTCACGGAGAAGGATATTCAGGAGATGTACCGGCTGTTGGCCATTGCCAAGTATGAAGACCGCTTTGTGATTCCTGTCAGTGAGAAAGAATACGCAGACGACCTGTACCAGATGCAAGGCGAATGCGGCCTTGATTTTGACGGGGGTCCTGGAAGCTGTTCAGTTTTACAGGGACAGAAAGGATGAGTCTGATGCTCAGAAAAAAAGCCATAAAAGCAGACACCGTATACAGCATCATCAGCTATTTGCTGCAGTACCCGTCCAAAGAAATCACATCTTCGATCGCAATCATTAAAGAAACGATCGGGGATATGGAACATCCGCAGCTTTATATGCACTTTTCTTCGTTTTTTCACTGGGTGACGGACATGACCGAAGCCCAGTGGGAAGATCACTATATTCAAATGTTTGATTTCGGCAAGAAAACGAACCTGTATATTTCTTATGATCTGAAAGGCGAGGACAAAGAGCGGGGAACGGTTTTATTAAACATGAAACAGGCTTACCAGGCAGGTGGATTCAAGGTGGACTGCGGGGAACTGCCGGACTATTTGCCGATGATGCTCGAATTTTGCGCGCACGCAGCACCTGAGGATCGAAAGAAACTGATTGAAACCTACTTTCCACAAATCAAAGGCATTCGTGAAGGTCTGGTGGAAGCGCAGAGTGGCTACACATTCATACTGGATGCACTGCTCGTGACCCTGGAAAATGACGGGATCCGCCGTGCAGCCTGAAAAAAAAGGGGAGTGAAACATAATGGAATGGCTATTGTGGGGAATCTTCCCCTATCTGGTACTGCTGGTTTTCATCGGTGGGCACTTGATCCGTTATCAATATGATCAATTGGGCTGGACCGTAAAATCCAGCGAGTTTTTGAGCAAAAAAGATTTACGTTACGGGATTATGCTGCTGCACTGGGGGATTATCTTTGTCTTTATCGGTCACGTTTTGGGATTGATCATTCCAAAAGGTTTCTATGATGCAGTAGGCATCACGAAAGACGCGTATCATCTGCTGGCGATCGGTGCGGGTATACCCGCCGGGCTCGCAGCCTTTATCGGTATCTTGCTCTTGGTGAAAAGACGCTTCACCAATCCGCGGGTGAAACAGACCACGTCCAGAGCGGATACCGTCGCGCTCCTGGCCCTGCTCGTCGTGGTGGGCTCCGGGTTGTCGGCGACGTTTATGAATATCGATTCACAGGGTTTCGACTACAGAACGACGATCTCACCGTGGTTCAGAGGGCTGTTTTATTTCAACGTGCAGCCTGAGCTGATGGCGGATGTGCCGGTCTGGTTCAAGACCCATGTCCTGGCGTCGTTCACCTTTTTCGCGATCTGGCCGTTTACCCGGATGGTGCACGTCTTCAGTTTACCGTTTATGTATCTGACGAGAAGCCCGATCATCTTTCGGAAAAAGAGAAATAAAAATGCAGCTTAATGATTTTCAATGATATAAAGGGGAGGCATATCCAATGGGAGTAAAACATATTGACTACTGGGATCCCAACGACCAGGATTTCTGGGAGCGCGAGGGGAAGCGCCATGCCAGGCGCAATCTGTGGATTTCAGTACCGGCCTTGTTTTTGGCCTTTGCCGTCTGGCAAATCTGGTCGGTTGTCGCCGTCAATCTGAACAGCGTGGGCTTTGATTTCACCGCTTCCGAGCTCTTTACGCTGGCCGCCTTGCCGGGTTTGACGGGGGCAACCTTACGAATTTTCTTTACCTTTTTACCGGGGATCGTCGGAGGCAGGAATTTCACGGTCATCAGCACCGCATTACTCTTGTTGCCGACGATCGGGATCGGCTTTGCCGTGCAGAACCCTGACACCTCCTTTGCCACGATGGCCATCCTGGCCGCCTTGTGCGGGATCGGCGGCGGAAATTTTTCATCATCGATGGCGAACATCAGCCCGTTCTTTCCGAAAAAAGAACAGGGCGGGGCCCTAGGCATCAATGCCGGCATCGGAAACCTTGGTGTCAGTGCAGTTCAATTTCTGACGCCGGTTGTCATTGGTCTGGGCTTTATCGGGGCGATGACCGGTTCATCCCAGACCATTGCCGACGGACGGGAAGTCTGGATTCAAAATGCCGCCTTCGTCTGGGTGGTTCCGATTGTAATTGTCACCATCGCCGCTTATTTCGGGATGAACAATCTGCCGGGTACAAAGCGCAGTTTCAAGGAACAGTCTGTGATATTCAAGAATAAGCATACTTGGATTATGACGTGGCTCTATACGATGTGTTTCGGTTCTTTTATCGGGTATGCAGCGGCCTTTCCACTGTTGATTAATTCCCAGTTTCCGGAACTTGGAATGAGTAGCCTGGCTTTTCTGGGGCCGCTGATCGGGGCCCTGATCCGGCCGGTGGGCGGTTGGATTTCCGATAAGCTCGGAGGCGCCATCGTGACGTTCTGGGACATCGTCATCATGATTGCCGCAACCATAGGGGTTATTTTCTTTATTCAAATCAATCACTTTCCCGGGTTTCTGATGATGTTCCTCATTTTGTTTATGACAACAGGAATTGCAAACGGATCAACATTCCGGATGATTCCGGTGATTTTTCCGGCGAAGGAAGCTCCGGCTGTTCTTGGATTCACAGCGGCGATTGCTGCATATGGAGCCTTTTTGATCCCGAACATCTTCGGGTGGTCCATCGATACGATGGGCTCGTCCATCTTTGCCCTTGTCATCTTTATCGTTTACTACGTGATCAGTCTGGTCATCACCTGGTATTATTATGCCCGAAAGAATGCGGAAGTGAAGTGCTGATGGACTGTTGAACAGAAAGGTTGATTCAGGATGCGTCCAAAACAGGTAATGAATATGAAGAATCCGCAAATCCGAACGCTGCACTATACATGGCTCGCCTTCTTCATCGCCTTTTTTGCCTGGTTTAACATGGCGCCGTTGACGGCGATGATGACTGCCAGTGAAGACTGGCTGACAAGAAGTCATCTGGAGGCGCTGGCGATCGTGAACCTGGCCCTCACGATTCCGGCACGGGTCATCATCGGCTCCCTTCTCGACCGGTATGGGCCGCGGCGGGTGTTCAGTCTGCTTTTGATTGTCATGGCGGTACCGATATTGATGTTTGCCCTTGGAACCACGTTTATGCAGCTCTTGATTGCACGGCTCTTCATCAGCTGTATTGGGGCGAGTTTTGTCGTGGGTATCCGGATGGTGTCCGAATGGTTTCCACCGCGTCAGGTCGGGTTTGCGGAAGGGTTCTACGCAGGTTTTGGGAACTTCGGATCGGCGGCAGCCGCAATCGTGCTGCCCTGGCTCGCCCTGTATCTTTTCGGTGGGGATGACGGCTGGCGATACGCCGTGGCTCTCACCGGATTGATGTGTTTTGCTTATGGCCTGTTTTACTGGCGCGTCGCGAGGGATACACCGGCGGGGAAGACGTTTGTCCGGGCAAAGAAAGCAGGGGCCATGGAAGTGAGCAGTTACCGTGATCTCGTCTGGCTGATCCTGTGGACCCTGCCGTTAAACGGTGCCCTGTTGATTCTTGCCTGGCGTCTTATGACGATGGATTTTCTCACGAGTAATGCCTTTCAACTGATTGCCGTCTTTCTTGTACTGGCTACCGTCTATCAGGTGATTCAGATTCTGCGGGTGAACCTGCCCATGCTCCGTAAAGGGATCCCAAAAGATGACCGGTACCGGTTTAAGAATGTGATTGCCCTGAACACGACGTATTTTGCGAACTTCGGTGCAGAACTCGCCATCGTTTCCATGCTGCCGCTGTTTTTTCTGGAGACTTTTGCGCTGGATCCGGCGGTGGCCGGGATTATGGCGGCCTCCTTTGCCTTTGTGAACCTGTTTGCCAGACCGGTTGGCGGCTGGCTCAGTGACCGGATGGGCAACCGTAAACGGACGATGCTGATTTACATGCTCGGCATCAGTGGTGGTCTGTTCGGGATGTCGATGATCGATTCCGGGTGGCCGCTGATCCTGGCCGTGGCGATGACGTTTGTGACGTCTCTCTTTATCCAGGGAGCGGAAGGAGCGACTTTTGCGATCATCCCTTTTGTGAAAAAAAGACTGACCGGACAGGTGTCAGGGATGGCCGGTGCTTATGGCAATGTGGGATCTGTGGTTTACCTGACGATCTATACTTTCACTGGAGCGTCGACGTTTTTCATGATCCTCGCTATCGGCGCTTTCATGAGCTTTCTGTTCTGTCTGTTTCTCCTGGACGAACCGGAAGATTCCTTCGGGGAGGAGTATAACCTCTCGTCTGTGGACCGTGAACAACAGGAAGCGTTGCTGGAGGAAAGTTCTTGATCACCTTCCATGTTATGATACGGTGTGAGTATGACCGAAGAAAAGAGAGAAGACCTGAAAGGCGGATCATGATCTGCTTTTCAGGTCTTTGTTATAGTCATCTATATTGGTTCCATGAAAAAACAGTCACCCTAGTAAAGGGATATGATACAATAATTGTAAATGATTATACTATAGGATCAAATGAACGAATCGATTCAGAAACGGTTGCCCTGTCTCAATATATTAACGGGGTGGGAGTATTTTAAAGGAGGACATAAAAAATGGTATATAGAATTCTTTTGATCATAACCATCCTAATCGTGATCGTAAATTTTTTAATCACGCCATTGTTTTTCGACAACAGGCCTGATGATACCGGAACATTCATCGCATTGATTTTGATTTGTATCATTCTCTCGAAACTCCTGGAAGATCAAAAAGTAAAGAAATAATTACAGAATCAATAGTCGTTTCATCGTTGAAAAAGATCCATGTTCAGTCATTGATAACCGCTCACTGTTCACTAACCGATATGAAAGGCCTGAAATGCGGGGAGATCCCTGAATTTCAGGTTTTTTGTATTGAAGATGACGTTTGTTCAACGATAATTAATACTATTCAAATAGGGAAAATTTGAAAAACGGTTGACTTCTTTTTCCCTCCTGTCTATACTACAATCTATACCCGAGTAAATAGATAAGATTAATATATATAGGAGGGTGTTTATGGAGGAAGTGGTGATGAAAGAGCTGGAAAAAACGTTTCCCGGAGCGGATGGCCAACCAGGCAATACCGTGTTCAGGGACGTTGACTTGCATATTAAAAAAGGAGAATTTGTTTCCTTACTGGGTCCGTCAGGCTGTGGGAAATCAACCCTCCTGAATATCGTCGCCGGGCTCGATCAGCCGACAAACGGCGAAGTAAGGGCCGGACACCGGGTGATCGAAGCACCTGGATCGGACCGGGGCGTCGTATTTCAGGAAGCGGCACTGATGCCGTGGCTCACGGTGAAAGACAATGTGATCTTCGGGATGCGAAAAGGCTACAGCAAAGCGGAAGCATCCGATCGGGCCGACAGTTACCTGAAAATGGTGCACCTGACCCGTTTTCACGGCTCCTATCCCCACGAACTGTCCGGGGGGATGAAGCAGCGGGTCGCCATTGCCAGAGCGCTGGCGATGAATCCGAACATTCTGTTGATGGATGAACCGTTCGGTGCCCTGGATGAACAGACACGGATGATGCTGCATAAGGAAATTGATGCGATCTGGCGGGAAACCCGCAAAACGATCCTGTTCGTGACCCATAACATCAGGGAATCAATCCTGCTCAGTGACCGGATCGTGTTGATGGGCACGAGACCAGGAGGGATCAGAAAGATCTTCAAGGTCCCCTTGGAGCGGCCAAGGTCCCTTGCGTCACCGGAGCTGGTGGCACTGGAAGAAGAGATTATGGAGATACTCGGTAAGGAAATCGACAAAGTGATGAAAGAGGAGATTGGTGATGACTACACTGCTACGGAGAATCGTGTTCTTTCTGGGGATGATCGTTATATGGGAGATGGTATATAGAATCTACTCCAGGCAGACAGAAATGTTTCCCTCACCGTTTGGATCCGTGCAGCAGTTGTACATCGGACTGTTTGAAACAGGGATTCTGGCTACGGCACTCGGTGAGAGTATGCAACGGATCGTTATCGGTTTTACACTGGCGCTTTTAATCGGAGGGCTCCTGGGCATCCTCATCGGTGTTTCGAAAATTGCCGATGAAACCGTCGGTTCCCTGGTGGTTGCCTTGCAGTCCGTGCCGAGTATTGTCTGGCTGCCGCTTGCTCTCGTCATGTTCCAGGGCGGAGAGGCTGCCATTTATTTCGTTGTCATTCTCGGCGGAACCTGGGCGATGACGATGAATATGCGGATGGGGATCAAAAATGTTCAACCCGTCTTGTTACGGGCAGCCCGGACCATGGGTTACAACCAGACGGAACTGATCTGGAAGGTCATGCTGCCGGCATCCATTCCTTCGGTGTTAACCGGTGCAAGACTTGCCTGGGCCTTCGGATGGCGTGCCTTGATGGCCGCAGAACTGATCGGCCGGGGCGGCCTCGGCAGAACGCTCATGGATGCCAGGGACTTTTTCAATATGGAACTGGTCGTCGCGATCATGATCATCATTTCCACCATCGGCCTGATCGTTGAGTATTTTATTTTTTCAAGGATCGAACGAAAAGTGTTATCACGCTGGGGTTTAACGCCAACAGCAGCATAAAATAAACCGAAAAACAACAAAGGAGGACGACAGAATGAAAAAGAGTATTGCAGGAATCGTGGGAAGTGGACTATTGGTGTTGGCAGCGTGCGGAAATGAAGATGCATCACCAGCCTCCGCAGAAAATCAGGAGCCTGATGACAAAGAAACCAATATTGGCTATTTCCCGAACCTTGACCATGCGGCCGGAATTATTGGGAAGGAAAAAGGGTATTTTGCAGATGAACTGGGCGATGCCATTGATTTTCAGAATTTCCCGAACGGCAATGAATTCATTGATGCCCTGGATACAGGGATCATTGATCTGGGCTATGTGGGACCAGGTCCGGCCATTAACTATTACCTCTCAGGCGGTGACGTTGTCGTCATCGGCGCTGCGGCGAACGGGGCGACCCTGATCGTCTCCCGTGAAGGCAGCGGCATTCACGAAGTGGAGGATTTTGCAGGGCATTCCTTTTCGACCCCGGGGAACGGGTGCACACATAACGTCCAGCTCGAACAGATGCTGCTGGAAAAAGGCTTGAAGACGAACCGCCGTGGCGGCGAAGTGGAACATCAGTCCCGGGTCAATCCATCGAGCATGGTAGCGATGTTTGAACAGGGTCAGATTGACGGTGCCGCAGCGCCTGAACCTTGGGGAACGCTCCTCGTGGAAGAGCATAACGCCAATGTGGTTGCCGAATGGGACGAGGTGTTTCTGGGTGAAGAACTGGCCAGTGTTGTTCTTGTTACCACAGGTGAATTCCTGGAAGAGAATCCGGAGAAGGTGGAACAGGCGCTGAAAGCCCACAAGAAGTCCGTGGCATTCGCACAGGACAATGAAGAAGAAACCCTGGCTTCTGTTAATGACCTGATTTACGATCTGACACAGACACGCCTGCCCGAAGACGTGCTGACGAAAGCGTGGCAGCGTATGGAAGTGACGACAGAAACCCATGCAGACGCACTGCAGGCATGGGCCGACGCATCGTATGAACAGGAATTCATGGACGCCGATCCGGATCTGGACGGGTTTGTGGATACCAGTCTATTGGAGAGTATTGAATAGATTAACTGAAATACCGGCACGATCGCTTTTCCCTGAACGGGAGCGGTCGTGCCGGTTTTTGTTGTTCACTGTGCGCTGTACTCAGCCAGCTGGTCGGGCTTGTGAATGATCAGCTTATTACGGTCTCGTGTGATCACTCCCTGCTTCGTTAATTCCTTCATCATTCGCGATACGCTCTCGCGGGTTGCCCCGAAAAAGTTCCCGATCTCCTCGTGGGTCAACTTTAGAGGAATCACAATATCACCGTCTTGCTCTTTCCCGTAATCATGGGCGAGCCTGAGTAACGTGGTGGATAGCGCGCTCAGCTTTCCGTACAGAGCCACGTCTCTCAAGGTCGTCTGTGCAATGCGCAGCCGGTCACACATCATCCGGAATAACGATACCGTCAGTTCAGGGTGCTCGAGCAGATATGCTTCGAGCTGATCACTGCGGATATAGGAGACGGTCCCGCTTTCCAGAATGACAGCGGTTGCAGGGTAAGTCATACCCGGGTCACTGAAGAGGGCAACCTCTGCGAAAATATCTCCTTTTGAACGGATATCAAGCAGGATTTCCTTCCCTGTGGCACTGCTTTTCATGAGTTTGACTTTCCCCTCGTTAATAAAATACACCGCTTTTGCAGGCTCGGTATCCCTGAACAGCGTTTCTCCTGCGGCGACGGATCTGGTGTTGACCAGGGAGGTGATTTCATCCTGGACGTCTTCTTGAAGGCAGGCAAAGGCTGGAATCCGGTTAATAAACGTTTTCTTTTCAGACATGTGACTCAACGTCTCCTATCGTCATGGTTTTCACTGAAAGCTGGCCTTTATTGTTCACAAATTGGACATATGTAGCGTGATGTGGGTCACGTCAATTATAGCATGCAGAAATATACAATTAAACAGAAGGGGTATGTATTTTTCATCATGAAGGGGGTGAATGAAGTTGCAAAATGTATTCCGTCACGTCAACAAGAAGGCCGTTTTGTTTCTTTTAGCGGGCGTCTTTATAGGAGTTGCCCTGTTAGCCGGTACATCCAGTGCGATGACCTATACCGATTCTGCTGATTTCTGTTCGAGCTGTCACTTAATGGACGAAGCCTATGATTCGTTCAAATCGTCGAATCATGCGTCACTGTCGTGTAATGACTGCCATGCGCCAACAGATAATCTCGCCTCGAAGCTGGCCTTCAAAGCAAAAGCCGGTGGCAGCCATATGTATATGAACACGATTGGCCGAAACGATATTCCGGATGTGCTGTATGCAAAAGAGGCATCCGTGGAAGTGATCGAAGCCAATTGTATCAGCTGTCACGAAGCCGGACTTTCCAATGTTGAATACCACGACGTGAAAGAGGGGGGATGCATTGACTGTCACAGAGATGTGCCGCATGGCAATGGCATGTACAAACCGGATGACTGGTTTGAGCCAGGAAACTATGAAGCGAGAAGTTAATCGGAATATGGGCGAGAAAGGGTGAAGTTTCATGAAACAATTACGATCCAGTCACTATCTCCTGATTCTGATGATGATCTTCTCCATCGGTCTTGCGGCTTGCAGTGGAGAAGAGGAGAGTCAGGCAGGTACGACGGATACGACCAGTATCCCTCCGGACGAAATCGTTAATACCGCATTTAAAGAGGAATTTCCGTTACATTACGAAAGCTATTTAAAAAATATGGAACCATCCGATGCCCCTTCATCGAAGTTTGTGGAAGAGATCGAGCCGAATTTGCCAATGCTCTTTCACAACTATGGTTTTATGCTCGAGTATAACGAAACACGCGGTCATACCTACGCCGTGGAAGACGTGATCAACATCGCACGGATCAATGACAATTCCATCGGCTCGTGTATGACGTGTAAGTCCACCGCGGTTCCGGCCCTGCTTGATGAGATGGGCGATGACTACTGGGGTGCGAGTTTCAAAGAAGAAATCGTTCCAAGAACCATTGAACTGGGTGAAGGCGGAGAATCCGAAGACCTGGGCGAATTCGGTCACATGTCCATCGGCTGTTCCGACTGCCATGACCCGGCAACCATGGAACTGCGCATCACGAGACCGTCCTTTACAAATGCCATGGAACGCATGGGTGTGGATGTGACGGAAGCGTCGAAGAACGACATGCGAAGCTATGTGTGTGCGCAATGTCATGTGGAGTATTACTTTGAACCGGAAAATCAGAAGGTGACACTCCCTTGGGATAACGGTCTGAAGCCTGAAGACATGTTCGAATACAAAGAAAACCAGGCGAAAGAGCAAGGATTTGATTATGACTGGGAGCATACGATTTCAGGCGCTCCGATGCTGAAAGCGCAGCACCCGGAATTTGAACTGTGGAGCTACGGGCCGCACGGTGAGGCAGGGGTTTCCTGCTCAGATTGTCATATGCCGTATGAGCGTTCAGACGGCGCGAAGAAAATCACATCCCATCATTGGACGTCGCCGATGGACAACATGGATAACACATGCTTGAACTGCCATTCTGATAAGACGGAAAAGCAGATGAGAGACCGCGTGGATGCCATTCAGGACCGTCACATCGAAGCGATGCACGAAACACAGTGGCACTCGGTACGTGCGCATTATTTTGTGAACCGCATGATCACGGCCGGTGCTGACGAAGAAAAGATTGAAGAAGCGCAATACTATGTCAGAAAAGGTCAATGGTTCTGGGACATTATCGCAGCGGAAAACTCTGACGGGTTCCACAATCCTCAGGGCGGTGCGGATTCCATGAGAACCTCATCGGACGCGTCGAACAAGGCCATTGAGATCGCCGTATCCGAACTGTCAAAACTGGGCGAAGATCTTGACGAACTGGAACGACAGATTGAAGAAACGATGGAAGACGTCTATAACGAAGAAGATCCTCACGAGAAACATCAACATGCCGTCAATGACTACTTCCCGGACGTGCTTGAATTGAGAGATTGATCAATGCATGCGTTGAACCTGACGCCCTCAATGGGTGTCAGGTTCAACCATGATGACGATGACAAACAGTGTGTTGAACTGTCACAATTTCTACCTGATTTAATGTGACGTGCATCACAGTTGAAATACATAAAGCATCATACAGTAGAGACAGAGAATGGGGGAGGATGAAGAATCATGACCAGGCTTTTCAATTGTAAGACGATATCCGCTGTGATGGGAATGATCCTGCTGGCGTCGCTGTTACCCGCAACCGTCAGTGCCGACGAACAGGAGCTTTACTATGACGAACTGCTTGTTCAGGTGATGCCGCACTACGTCGAACCGGAAGGCTGGACTGAAGGACAGCCTCTGGTGCTTGTCGGTCAGCACGGGGTACTTCGAAACCCTTCAGAAGAAGGAGTCACACCTCGCATTGAGATCCAGGTGCCGGTGAACGAGCCGGATTTCTACCTGTCCCTGGTCGGGGATTTCGATGATGAAGACACGGTGTATGAAGTGAACCATGAATTTGATGAAGCGACAGGCACCGTGAGCTGGGTACCTGATGAAGAAATTCCCGCAGGGGAGGCTTATCAGTTTGTGATTGAGTATTATATGGACCCGATCGACGTTGACGGCGACCGTCATACATTTTCTTATCACTATTTGCTGGATTACGATGCGGCAGATCTGTCCATCATGCTCTTTGAGCCTTATGGAGCCAGTGATTTCACTGTGGATCAGGAGGAAGACCGGCAAACGGACATGTTCAACATCCCGGTTTTCGGTTTTGATCGTGAGGATGTTGCTGCCGGCTCGGAAGATTCCTTTGTCGTAAGCTACGAGAAGAGAGATCCGATTACGACCCTCGATGCACTGGAGACGATGGAGCCGCCTGATGATGATATTCACGCAGGCTTTCGAAATGACCTGGATGATTTCCCTGAAGACCATCCGGACCTGGCAGGGATGGACGGCGCAGGTGGAACCACACTGATCGATACCACCTCAGCCATCATCATCTCCGGCGCGATCGTCATTGCCGCAGTCCTTGTCTTCTTCGGACTGAGAGCGAGACCATCGGACGTATCGAAAAACGGAAGAAATGCAGCCCAAGCAGAGGACGACTTGAACAAAGAACGTCAAAGGTTACGAAAACAGTACATGGACGGATCACTGACAGACGATGAGTACAAGAAAGCGATGCGAAAACTCGCAAACAAGTGACCGGATTCAGATTCGTGAGGAGGAGAGTAGATGAGTAAAAATACAAAAATCATTCTCAGTGCGTCATCGATCATTATTGCGATCATCGCCATGCTCCTGGTCGCTACGCCGGCATCGAGCGGATCGGAAATGAAGATTGCGAATATCAACGAAACAGCCGACACGTTAAAGGGACGTCACCTGACGACAGAAGGGCTGTTGATTCAGGACAGCGTCAGCTGGGATGCGGATGCTATTGAACTGACGTTTGATATCGTGTACGAAGGTCATGAACTGTCGGTGTTCTATAACGGTGTCCGACCCGATAATTTCACGGATGACGTTTATATCATTGTGCGGGGCTATTTAAATGAACAAGGCGTCCTCGAAGCGGAAGCGGTGCAGACCCGTTGTCCAAGCACGTATGAAGGTGAAGATGCGGATGATCATGATCCGGATGCCATCTGGGATGAAGAGGATTCCAACGACTAATTACAACGTAGAGAGTGCAGGTGAATTCAGATGGAACTGATCGGTCAATTTTCGATTTATCTGGGCTTTTTCCTCTCTGTCTGGGCATTGATTTCGTTTCTGATCGGTATCAGAAAACAGGATCAACGCTTGATCGACAGTGGGAAAGGCGCGGTACTCAGCATATTTATTTTAGCATCTGTATCGACGACGTTACTGTTGTTCCTCCTGGGGACCAGTGACTTCAGATTTGAATATGTTGCAAGTTATACAAGCACGGATCTCCCGATGGTTTATAAACTTGTGGCGCTTTGGGCAGGAAACGCGGGTTCACTGTTACTGTGGACGTTTTTCCTGGCAATGTACGGGGCCATGGTGGCGTTTTCAAAGAAAATGAAGAAAAATCCGATGACGCCTTACATTGTGAGCATCATGTTGTTAAATACGATCTTTTTCTATTTCATTTTAAGTTTCGTATCGAATCCGTTTGATACGTTCCCCGCGGGCGAGGTTCCTGCAGAAGGCAGAGGCTTGAACCCGATGCTGCAGGATCCGGGTATGATATTGCATCCGATCACGCTGTATCTCGGTTACGTCGGACTCGTCGTCCCGTTTGCCTTTGCCATCGCGTCACTGATCATGAAGAGCATGGATGCTTTCTGGGTACAGATGGCGAGAAGATGGACGATCATCGCCTGGGCCTTTCTCACGATGGGCAATGTCATCGGCGGCTGGTGGGCTTACACAGAACTTGGCTGGGGCGGTTACTGGGCCTGGGATCCGGTTGAAAATGCCTCCTTCATGCCGTGGCTGACCGTCACCGCCTATTTGCATTCGGTGATGATCCAGGAACGCAAGAACATGTTGAAAGTGTGGAATTTGAGCTTGATCATTATCTCCTATTTACTCACTTTATTCGGAACATTTCTGGTGCGAAGCGGCATCTTAACCTCCGTTCACTCTTTTGCACAAGGGAATATCGGTCAGTATTTCCTGATGTTCTTCTCGTTTATGGTCCTGCTCTCTTTGTACATTCTCATGAGCCGTTATCATTTACTCCGTAAAGACAGCGGTCAGTTTGATTCATACTTATCAAAAGAAAGTTCCTTTTTGCTGAACAACATCATCCTGCTCGGGGGCACATTCGCCGTGTTCTGGGGGACGATCTTCCCGATTGTCAGTGAGGCGATTGCAGGAACCCGGGTCACCGTAGGCGTGCCGTTCTTTAATACAGTCATGTCGCCGATCCTGCTGGCATTGATCTTTCTCATGGCCATATGTCCGCTCATTGCCTGGCAGAGAGCCAGCGTTAAAAACATCCGGGACAATTTCCTGATTCCCGCACTGATCAGTCTGGCTGTGCTGGGTGTGATTGCAGCCATGGGGGTCCGTGATGCGTATCCGCTGATCTCCTTCACCGTCATTGCTTTTGCACTGCTCACCCACATTGTGGAATTCATCCGCGGCACAAAGGCGAGGCAGAAGGTTACGAAGGAGAATGTCGCCGTTGCCTTCGGGTGCCTGATGTACCGGAGCAGACGCCGCTACGGCGGATATGTGGTACACCTGGGTGTCATCTTGATTGCCTTTGGGATCGTCGGGTCCAACTTCGACGCTGAACAGCTCGTGACACTTCAGGAAGGCGATACGCTGGAAATTGAAAATTATGTACTGACGTATGAAAGTCTCGATCAGCGAAGGGATGGCTTGAATGATATCGTCTACGCCACCATCGCCGTCGAAAAAAACGGGGAAGATGTCGGCTACGTCACTCCTGAACGGGTCTTTTATGCCAACTGGGAGGAGCCTTCCACGAATGTGGCTGTCCGCTCCACGCTGGTTGAAGATTTATATGTGGTGTTAAGCGGCTGGGAAGAAGACAACCGGGCGACATTCCAGATTAACGTCAATCCGCTCGTGTCCTGGATCTGGATTGGCAGCGCCGTACTCGTACTCGGTTCATTGTTTGCGATACTCGGCGGAAGATACGGACAGTCAGTCCCTCGTTATGCAGGCCCACAAAGGAAGGTGCATTGATCATGATCAAACGAATCGTGCTGGTACTGGTGATGCTGCTGACAGTCGGAGCAAATCAGGTTTTGGCAGAAACGTACGACATGAATCATGAGAAAGTGGCCGAGATTGCCGGTCATCTGTCCATGGAAGGACACAGTGAACACGATCTGGCAACGTGCTCAACGAAGTACAACTACTACAATGAAATTGCCGACATGCTGAACGAAGGTTACGACAAAGATGAAATTCTCGGCGAGTACAAAGCGATGTTCGGGGAAGAAGGCTTTCGTTCTCCGGACCGCAGGGGGTTCAGTTTAACCGCCTGGGTTTTGCCTTTTGTAGTATTGGGTGCCGGGAGCTATGCATTTTACGTGAGGCTTCGAAACAATGTGAACGCGCAGAAGAAGAACGGAGAAAATGAGCCGGCTGACGTCAAAATCGATCAGGATGCGGAGAAGCGGGCAGAGGATGATATTCTCCGTTCCATTATTGAAGAAGAGAAGCGAAAGCATTTCTAGTACAGGAAATCCTCCGGTGCGATTCAGATTAGTAAGGGATGTGATGAAGATGGAGATCATTATCGTGACTGTATTATTGATCGCAGTGCTGTTTCTTGTGATACGGCCGTTTTTCGATAAGCGTCGGACATGGGACACCGAGGCGATCGAAGATGATTTGGACGATGTGACGTTGACAGGGATCTATGCCACGATCAATGAGCTGGATATGGAGTATGAAATGGGTAAACTCTCAGCGCAGGACTACCAACATATGAAACAGAAATACGAGGCGCTGGCAATTGAAGAGCTGCGAAGCCAGGAACAGGCAAACGCAAAACGACAGGTGGAATCGGACGACGATTTTGAAGCACAGATCGAACGTGAACTCGAAGAGATGAGAAAGGCCAGGGAACGGCCATGATCCTGCTGACTGCTGATGTCACGAATCCCGGTGCAACTCTTCACCCTGAAGGCCATATGAACTGGTGGTACGATTCAATGTTCACGGCCATCAATCCGCATTTATTTACGCTATTGATCCTTATGATCCCGATAGCGGGGATCGTGTTTTATCAGATGGGCAAGAAAAAGGCCGCCAAGCTCGATGATGCGTGGCACAGTGATGAAACGGAAAAAGCGTTCCAAAAACTGATGGCCCGGAAAAAAGTCATTATGAACAAACTGATCGATCTCGAAGAAGCCAGGGATCAAGGAGAATTGACGGAGGGCGATTTCCTGGAGGAGGAAGCTGCCTACCGGAAACACTTGTATGAAACGGAACGAAAGCTTCATGCACTGATCGATGATGCAGAAGGGGGGAACTGATCATGATCGAAACAGGCAACCTGACGAAAGCTATGGGTGAAAAACTGATCGTAAAGGATGTGTCCCTGACGATTGGGAGAGGGGAATCTGTTGCCGTCCTCGGTCCGAACGGCGCCGGGAAAAGCACGTGGCTGAAGCTGGTGGCAGGGTTGATCCGTCCGACCTCGGGTACCATCAGCATCAACGGAAAAAAGAGAAAACAGGACAGCTACCTGCAACAGAAAGATCTCGGTTACCTCGGGCATCAGAGTTTCCTGTATGATCAGTTCTCTCCGTACGAAAATCTCATGTACTATGCAAAACTCTATGGCATGAAGCACCCGCAAAAACGAATTGATGAACTGATCGAGCGCATCAATCTGACGTATTTCAAGCATGAACCCGTCCGGTCGTTCTCACGGGGAATGGTCCAGCGGACAGCGATTGCCAGGGCGATCCTGCATGAACCGGAGCTCCTTTTACTCGATGAGCCCCATACCGGGCTCGATCAGCAGTCCAAGGCCTGGTTTTCGGCCATGGTACAAGACGTGAAGAGAAACGGGACGACAGTTGTGATGGTCACCCATGAATTTGATCAGATGATGAATGTGTGTGACCGGGTCGTTGTCTTCAGAAACGGCCGCGTGACGGAAGATGCTTCCGTATCAGCTGCCACGAGCCTGACAGAGGTGAAAGAGTTGTATGACAAGCAGCAGGTGGTGCTTGCATGAATACTTTGTTCAGACCGGCTCTGGCCGTGTTTCAAAAAGATTTGATGACCGAACTGAAATCCAAACAGATGGTCACGACGATGCTGATTTTTGCCGGACTGGTGATTGTCACCTTCAGTTTTGCCTTTGATCCCACCAGTGAAGCGGTCCGGGTGCTGATCCCGGGGATGATCTGGGTGATCACGATCTTCTCGGGGATCCTCGGCTTAAACCGCTCCTTTCTCTCGGAAAAGCAGAACGATCAGCTTCACGGGATGATGACGGCACCGGTGGACCCGTCAGGGATCTTTCTCGGGAAGTTTCTTGCGAATCTGTGTTTCGTTCTGATCGTCCAGGGGTTTTCGATTCCGGTGTTGTTTTTATTATTTGATTATTCGGAGCTGACGCTTGCAACGTCGGGGTGGTTCATCCTGATCGTGTTTCTGGGCACGTTCGGCTTCATTGCCGCAGGTACACTTCTCGCCGCTTTAAGCAGTCATTCAAAGTCCAGTGAAATGCTGTTGCCGGTCCTGCTGTTTCCGCTGGTGATGCCGGTGTTGATCGCCGCGGTTCAGGCTACGTCACTGCTGTTTTCTGAAGGGCCAGCAGCCATCATGAGCTGGCTGCAGCTTATGACGGTGTATAATGTGATTTTCTTTTTTGCAGGGTTTCTGTTATTTGACTATGTGTTGGAGGTGTAGGGATGAAAGGAATGGAAGACTTGGGGCGCATGTCGCCGACTTCATTTCAGAGATGGTTTTTCCTGTTTACGGCGGTGATGCTGTTGATCGCCATATATATGGTGTTTATCTGGACGCCCATTGAACGGAATATGGGGGTTGTGCAGAAGATCTTTTATTTTCATGTCGCGTCTGCCTGGAACGCCTTTTTTGCCTTTTTCATTGTCGCCGTGTTCAGCATCCTTTTTCTCGTCACGAAAAAGCGGGTGTATGAACTGATGGCCGGCGTCAGTGCGGAAATCGGTGTGATGTTCACGGCGATTGTGCTGACGACGGGACCCATCTGGGCCAGGTCCGCATGGAATACCTGGTGGACATGGGAACCACGGCTTACGACGACGCTGATTTTGCTCTTTATGTATATCGGCTACATCATGATCCGAAATCTCGAAATGGAGTGGCAGCGAAAAGCTAGACTTGCTTCTGTCTTCGGGATCATCAGCTTCATCAATGTACCCATTGTGTACATGTCGATTCGCTGGTGGGAATCGAACCTTCATCCCGTTGTTGTCGGTGAAGGCGGCGGCGGACTGGAAACAGCGATGCTCATCACGCTGATTTTCTCTGTGTTTACATTTACGTGTCTGTTTTTTGTCCTGCTGCAGCGGGGGCTTCAAGTGGAGAAACTGAGGCTTATGGTTTCAAGAATCAAAGCCAAAAAGCAAGAGCAGATGATCAGCTGACGGGATAGGGTTTTGAATAAAAAAGGAGGATAAAACGATGATCTATTTACTCGGTGCGTATTCGATAATCTGGCTGTTAATAGGAGGGTATGTGTGGACGATCGGCAAACGTCAGAACCAGGCGATGAAAGAAATCAGGTTTTTAAACGAACTGAACCGTCGAGATCAGGTGTGAACGGGGGGATTACGATGACAAAATCATCAGTCATACAACTGTTGTCCGGATCGGTGGTCGTCGGCATGCTGATACTCTTTGTCGTCGGATTGAATATGGACGGCAATGCTGCGGACGTCGGGGATGAAGCGGTAGCATTTGCCTTGGAGGACCGGGACGGTCAACTGGTCGATATTGAGGAACATGTGGGGGAAAGACCGATCGTGATGACGTTTTTCAGTACATGGTGCTCCCCTTGCCGTAAGCAGACGCCTGAAGTGATTGCCTTCCAGGAAGAGTACGGGGATGACGTCCTTGTGTTAACGATTGTCAAATCGGAGACGAGAAGAGCCGTCGACCGTTTCATCGATGATACTGGCTATGATGCACTGAACTATGTATTTGATTTCAATACGGATGTCTCGAAAGAATACGGTATCGCCGGGCAGCCGGAGACGATTATCATTAACGAAGAAGGTATCATTACGGAACACATCGTCGGCGGTGTGTCCCGGGATATGCTGGTCATGAAAACAAATCGTTGATTGTGGTTTATAATGTTCTTTGTAAGGGTAAATGGTTTATTGGAACATCATAACTCATCATAACCACTAGGGGTGCTCGATACAGAGCTGAGACGGCGTTGCCGGTCCCTTTGAACCTGATCTGGGTGAGACCAGCGTAGGAAATGTGGGTGAATGCATACTTGCAAAAGATGGATACACCTGATCAGGCTGACAGCTGATGAGGTGTTTTTTATACTTCATAGAAAAGTTTATATTTGTTTAAGGAATGAAGTATAAGTGCAACTAAGGCTTTCGCCATTGACTTGGCGATAAGCCAAGTTTTCTGTATTGTGAACCGTGAATCTAATCACACTTAGGAGGAATGTAACGATGCAACTCATGACCGACATCCGGAAAAAAATTCAGGAACAGCCCCCACTGGTGCACAACATGACAAACGATGTGGTGACCAATTTTTCCGCCAATGGTTTATACGCCATCGGTGCTCAGCCGGTGATGGCCAATGCAAAAGAGGAAGTGCAGGAAATGGCGGCCCAGGCTGACGCGCTCGTCATCAATATCGGCACCTTGACCGAGCCGCAGATCAGTGCCATGGTGCTTGCCGGTCAGGCCGCAAACGAAGCAGGGACACCGGTGATTTTCGATCCGGTAGGTGTTGGTGCAACCGCATTTCGAACGGAGACGTGTGAACGGATTCTCTCCCGGGTGAAGGTCGCTGCGATCCGTGGGAACAGCGGTGAAATTGCCCGGTTAGCCGGACTTCCCGTCGTGGTCCGCGGTGTGGACAGTGATGCGGAACTGGAAAAACCGGAACTGGCTGCAAAAGCCGTAGCGGAGCATTTTCAAACCACCGTAGTCATGACCGGTGAGACCGATGTGATTACAGACGGGAAAAAAGTGATCACCTGCAGTAACGGACACATGCTTCAATCGAAAGTGACCGGTACAGGCTGCCTGTTAACGGCAGTGGTCGGGGCATATGTCTGCAAACATCACGACGTATTGGAAGCATCCGCTTGTGCGGTGGCCTTCTACGGTGCGGCGGCAGAGCAGGCGGCATCTCTGTCTGAACCTGCTCCAGGAAGCTTCCAGGTGCACTTTCTCGATCAATTATACCTGATTACCGATGAGGACCTTCAACAACGCGTCAAACTTCAGACAAAAGAAGAGGGGGATTGATCATGGTCAAGTGTGTCATGACGATTGCCGGGTCGGACAGCGGTGGCGGTGCCGGTATCCAGGCGGATTTGAAAACGTTTCAGGAACTGGGTGTGTTCGGCACCAGCGCCATCACGGCGTTGACTGCACAAAACAGCACCGGGGTTCACAGTGTATTTCCCGTCCCTGTGGAGGAAGTTCGAAAACAGGTCCAGGTGGTGGCGGATGATTTTGACCTTCTTGCCGTGAAGACGGGCATGCTGTTTGATGCCGATCGGATCCGCGTGGTCGCGGAATTGGCGGATCACTACAACTGGCCATGGCTCATCATCGATCCGGTGATGGTCTCCACGTCAGGCGCGAAACTGCTGGAGGATTCCGCGATTGATGCCATGGCGAATGAGCTGATCCCGAAAGCGTCTCTCATCACACCGAACATCCCTGAAGCGGAAGTGTTGACGGGCATGGATTTAAAGACAGATGAGGCACGTCGTGAAGCGATCTATGCCCTCCATGCCAAAGGCGCGAAAGCGATCCTGTTAAAAGGCGGTCATCAGGATCATAGCGATAAGATCCAGGACCTGTTTTTTGACGGGGAAGAGATTCATACATTGACCGTGCCGAAAGTGGTCACGAACAACACCCACGGCACCGGCTGCACGTATGCTTCAGCGATTGCCGCCTATCTCGCATTCGGGCTGCCCCTCTTTGATGCGGTGGCTGAGGCAAAACGCTACATTCACATTGCCATTCAGCACGGATTCCAGCCGGGGTCCGGACCTGGCCCGGTGGATCACTCGGCGCACCGGCTTCATCAGGACGACTCTGTCTCCCTGGAGGTGGATGTGGAGTGATCGACGTCAGGAATATGCTTCAGGTCTACTACATTGCCGGATCTGTGAATGTGAAAGAAACGGATCTCGTGACAAGTGTGAGGGCGGCCATTGCAGGCGGCATTACCTGCTTTCAGTTCAGGGAAAAAGGTGACGGTGCTTTGACTGGTGAAGCGAGGGAAACTCTCGCGATTCAGGTGAAAGAGCTCTGCAGGAAGAACGATGTCCCGTTTTTCATTAATGACGATGTTGATCTGGCGGTTCGTCTTCAGGCGGACGGGGTCCATGTCGGACAAGAGGATATGGCAGCCGGTGATGTGCGCAGTCTTCTTCCGGATGGGTGCCTGTTAGGGGTCTCGGTGCACAGTCTGACAGAAGCAAATCAGGCTTTGGAAGCGGGGGCGGATTATCTCGGGATCGGTCCGGTTTACCCGACGGGTTCGAAGGATGATGCGAAAGACGTGATCGGTCCTGCTGGCATCCGGTATTACCGGGAAGCCGGGATCACGGCGCCGATTGTTGCGATTGGCGGGATTACGGAAGGGAATACACCTGAAGTGATTGCAGCGGGTGCTGATGGGGTGTCGATGATTTCGGCGATTGCGGCTTCGGAGGATCCTAAAGGGACTGTTGCGCGGTTTAAAGAGGCGGTTCAAAAACATCGGAAATAGGTTTGGATCGAAGAGAACAGCCACCCCATGTTTTATAGGGAGTGGCTGTTTTTCATTGTACCTTCGGTACGCTTTAGGCCGATGCTTTCCCGAGGACTGCGCTTCATCCTCCGGGAGTCACGGCCTACGCGTACCTTCGGGTGACTTCTAAAGGAAATTTTCCAAGTGAATGAATGGTTGAATGTTTCGAAGTAAAACCATCAAAATGAATGAATTTCTTAAGAATCTATCTGTCGAAGCGGACGTCCTGGAATTCGATGACTCTTGTGCCTTCTGCATTGAGGATGGCAGCCTGGATCTCGAGGTCGTATTTGAATTCCCCGTCTTCGTAGAGGGGCGCTTCAATGACCACGTCGAAATAGTTTTCGCTGACTTCATTGTAGTATTGGAGTTCGAAGTTCTCGATTTCGTAATGTTCTCTCGCGTGTTGGGTCAGCTCGATCAAGGGTTCAATATAGTCAAACCGGTCACTTAACAGCGGGAAGGAGCGGATGTGTTCGATGCCTTCCTCACCGGCTTCGATGTAGCTTTGCCCTCCTGGATACAAGAGATTTTCGAGGAGGTTGAGAGTGTCGGTGACAGTTGGTTCATCCTTGTCGACGTCTGCAATGATGTCGAAGGAAAATCCTTCGTTCTCTTCCTCGTTTGCCTCGATTTCCGGATTATTACCGTTCTCATTCATATTTTCTGTTTCGTTTTGGGTGTTGTCGTTGTTCTCTGCTTCCATATTTTCTACTTCGTCGTTATTATTATTACACCCCAAAATAAGGATGCTTGAACCAATAAAAATACTAGAGATTATGAACTTTTTCATGCTGATTCCTCCAATGTTTATATTGTTGAACATTATACATAACTTTGAAATGAAATCATATGCATTTCTTTTAACACCGATTCAAGAATTATTCAGTCGGTTAAGGGATACCTGAATCTGCTTGTTCATAATGGGTAGCTGTTTTCCTGATCTTCGATTATAATTGACTGTTGGAACGGAGGATGAAGCGATGAAATATGTGTCTTGGAACGTCAATGGCCTACGGGCCTGCATCAAAAAAGGGTTTCTGGATTTTTTTCACGGGATGGAGGCAGATCTCTTTGCCGTGCAGGAAATCAAACTTCAGGAAGGTCAGGTGGACCTGGACCTGGAAGGGTATGAACAATACTGGAACTACGCCGAGAAAAAGGGCTATTCAGGCACTGCGGTCTTTACGAAAAGAGAGCCTGTGTCTGTATCATATAACGATGTCGGCAATGCGCGTCAACGAACAGAAGGACGGCTGATGACGCTGGAATTTGCGGACTGTTTCTTCGTGAATGTCTATACGCCCAACTCCCAGCGGGATCTGGCAAGGCTGGATGAGCGGCTTTCGTGGGAAGAAGAATTTCATGCGTATCTCAAAGCGCTGGACCGGCAAAAACCGGTGATCGTCTGTGGGGACATGAATGTAGCCCATCAGGAGATTGATCTGAAGAATTCCAAAACGAATAAAAAGAACTCGGGGTTTACGCCGGAAGAACGGGGCTATATGTCTCAGCTTCTGGACGGCTTTCTCGTGGATACGTACCGTTTTCTCTATCGGGATCGTGAAGGCGCCTATACGTGGTGGTCCTACATGAAAACGGTCAGAGAGCGGAATATCGGCTGGAGAATTGATTATTTCCTCGTCTCAGAGAGGCTGAAGGAACACGTGAGCGAGGCAGCGATACATAGCGAGGTGCTGGGCAGTGATCACTGCCCGGTATCGGTTGAACTGGATTGGAGGAAGAAGAGATGAAGAACGAATGGATTGAACCTGAAACGTATGAAGTGACGATTAACGGGATGGATCACAGAGGATCGGGCCGGGCCGTTTACTGGCGGGAAAACGATCAGGGCAACAAGAAAAAACTGCGCCTGAACATTCCCCAGACCCTGCCGGGAGAGATGGTGAAAGTCACCGTGGACCGACCGGACAGAAAGCGCTGGTGGACAATGCCCCAGGCGATTCTGGAAGAAAGCAGTGAGCGGGTTGAACCCCCTTGTCCCCATTTTAAAAAATGCGGCGGCTGTGTGTGGCAACACTGGGACTACACGGCCCAGCTGAATTATAAAACACAGAACGTCAAAGAGGGTCTGACGCAGTCAGGGCTGAATCCGAATCTGGTGAAGCCTGCGATCGGTATGGCGGAACCGTGGCATTACCGCAATAAAATGGAGTTCACCTTCTCCATCGAAGGCGAGATGGGTCTACATGAACAGGGAAACTTCCGGGGCATCATTCCCCTAGAGACCTGTCTCATTGCCGGAGAGCCGATGGTACAAGCGGCGATGATCGTTTCGGCCTGGGCGAAGGAATACAATCTGCCTGGCTATGATAAGGATGAACACACCGGGCTCCTCCGACATCTGATGGTCCGGCAATCCTTTGCGACGAACGAAATCATGCTGGGCCTCTTCGCCACTGCAGCCCCTGATGGTGACCTGCACACGGCCGTGGAGGACTTAAAAGCGCGGATTGCCAAAGACGCGCCGCTCGTCAAGAGCTTCATGTGGTTTGAGAACACCGACTGGGCGGACCGGGCACAGTCGGAGAAGTCGCATATCCTCTCGGGGCGGGATTTCATTCATGATGAACTGGCGGGCTACAAGTTCCGCCTCTGGTATGATACCTTTTTTCAGACGAATCCGAAGCAGGCGGAAGTCCTTGTGGAACAGGCCTTGAAGCTGGGCAACCCTCAGCCGGATGAGACGATGATCGACCTGTTCTGCGGAGTGGGGACCTTCTCGCTGCCGTTTGCACAGCGGGTGAAGGCACTGGCAGGGATTGAGATCGTGGAGAGTTCCATTGAATCCGCCAAACGAAACGCCTCGGACAACGGGCTTACGAACACGACGTTCCTGGCAAAGGATGCCCGGACCGGGATCGATCAGATGCTGGAAGAGTTCGGCCATCCGGAGCTGTTAATGCTCGATCCGCCGCGCTCCGGGGCAGGCGGGAAAGTCATGCGCCGCATCGGCCGCGCTAAACCGGAGCGGATCGTGTATGTCTCGTGTAACCCGGAGACCTTTGCTGTGGACGTGCAGGAGCTGATCCCGTTTGGCTATGAGCTTCAGGAAGTCCAGCCGGTGGACATGTTCCCGCATACCTTTCACGTGGAACTGGTGGCCGTGCTGCATAAGTCAGCGAATTCCGTTTGACCGGATCATGAATTGAATAGATTGAAATGGCTCATGATATGCCCCCAACAAAGTGGACAGTAGAAAGAATCAATTTCTACACGGCTTTGTTGGGGGTTTTTCTATGCGTAAAAATAGGCGTTGGTCTCATATAAGAATGGATACAGGGGCATACGACATGTCAAATGGTAACAGATGAAAAATATCTGATCTTTTTTTGTTAAATTAAAGGTGAAGTTTGACGTTTTTTTGTTGACACCTCTCATTGAAGTGAATTTGATCATTGATTCATGTATGATGAATGCTGTTCATGGAAATGAAAAAATCGATAATTTTAAAAACAAAGATGATTATGTGCCATGAAATCATGGCTGAAAGAGGAGAATGTAGTACATGGATTTTATGAAGAGATTAACGTTTCGATTTATTGCATCAATCATTTTGGTGATGCTGGTGAATACAATCATTGCCAATTTGATTATTTCCGGTTTAGAGATGACGGGAATTGATCTCGGCATCATTGGGGTCTGGTTAAATGCCAGCATGAATATCATTGTGACGGTCGTATTACTCTTGTATATTCTGAGACATTTTGTCACGAAACCGTTAAAGAAAATTATCACGAAGGTTGATGATTTCGAAAATGGAGATCGTGAAGTCCGATTGAATTTCAAAGGAAATGATGAAATTGCCGATGTCGCCTGGAGGCTGAATCAGCTCTTTGACAAAACCGTCGAACAGGAACAAACGGTATACCGGCAAATCGAAGCAGTGGATCAAAGTACGCTCTCACTCACTGAACAAGTAAACAAGCTGATTGAGAGATCCGATATCATTTCGGATATGTCAACGGGTGTCTCTGAATCGTCCAACAGTCAGCTTGCGACGTTCGAAGAAACCTTAAGCGTAACGGAGTCGATGGAACAGCATATTTTAAGACTGTCTGAAAAGTTGAAAGAAGTGACGGCTGCCTTTCATCATCTTGAGAAAGATGCCATTACAGGAAAAGCTGAAGTGGAGGAGGTCTTCGAAGTCATTGAAGGTCTTACGGAAAAGTCCGAGGAAACGCGAGAGCTTATGAACGAATTTTCCGGTGAAGTTGAACGCATCCGTGAAATTGTACAGTTAATCAGTGACATTTCAGAACAAACCAATTTACTGGCACTCAATGCATCAATCGAAGCTGCTCGGGCGGGCGAACACGGTCAAGGTTTTGCTGTTGTCGCGGATGAAGTCCGCAAACTCGCTGAACGATCCGGTGATGCTACACAAACGATTAAAGGAACAGTCGAGAGTATTTTAAAGCAGGTAAACGTATCAACAAGGAACACCAATGAGCAGACACAAGCCATTG
The DNA here is from genome assembly GCF_001721685.1 of Salisediminibacterium beveridgei. Taxonomy (GTDB): domain Bacteria; phylum Bacillota; class Bacilli; order Bacillales; family Salisediminibacteriaceae; genus Salisediminibacterium; species Salisediminibacterium beveridgei. Next base: position 920,470 of record NZ_CP012502.1, read on the forward strand.
AAGCCGGTGCATCAAAAATAGGAATAATGAGTGAGCGCTTTGATGCAATTACAACAGAGCTGTTGAAAAATGCAGCAGAAGTTGAATCGGTCAATGAAGACATGCAGTCGTTGACCGTGTCGAGTAACGAAATCACATCGGCGATCAATCAGGAAACAAAAAATGCAGAAAAAACAGCATATCAGCTTGAAGATTCAAACGAAGCGATCAATACGCAGTACAAGCAAGTGGAGGAGATGCGTAACACGATCAATCTGTTGAAAGAAAAAACACATGAAATGAATCGCTGAAGAGAAGTAAACAGGTTTGTTTTCGGTGAACAAAATTATTCTGACAGTTCCTCTGTGTGAGCAGCAAAGGAAAGTGCCAGCCCCCAGCTGAATTAGAGCTGGGGGCTGTTCCGATTTTCTGGAGAACGCGGTAATCAAATGCTTCTATCAGCCTGCAATTATTCGAGTCTGATAACAGTTGAAATGTTGCGTAAAAGTGCATGTAAAAAGAGACCTGGAAGAGGTCTCATACACTGATATTATGAATGTTTAGTCGAAACTTTGTTTACTTGATATTTCAAAAGGAACACAAACAGGAACAGTCCGAGTATGACTAACATAAATAACTGTTGGTTAACCCCTGTTAGGATTACTAAGCTGACACCAATTGCGATGAAAACAGAATCAGTTGCTTTCCTTTTCTTATTCTCCCTGCTCTTAGTCCAATTCAGTATCATCAGTACAGAAAAGAACAGAAGAATCAGAATGATACCGAAAAATGCTGTTTGTTCAATCGCACCCAATTATTTCGCCTCCTTGCTATGATCCTCTTATCAGATACCCTAGCTATGGTCTAATTTAACATAAAACACATTCCCCCTTGATTTTTTGTATAAAAACAAATAAAAGTACCTGACCCCCGTCGCATTGAAGCATCACCGCATTGGGGGTCAGGTCTGATATATGTGTGAAATTTATTCTTTTCTGACTCCTTTGTAGGGGGTATCTTTTTTGTCGATGAATTTTCCGGTATCTGTATCTCTTTTCGTCCAATTACCATTTGGTGTTTCAAATTGAGATCGATCTTTAATGGAACCTTTCCGTCCATTGCCAGTATTTTTAGCCACAAATAACTACCTCCTTTCACATCCATAATAGTTAAATTATAATACATAATTAAGTTTGAAGCAATACATGTTGTTTTAATTGTAATGATAGATACTATATATGGTGTTTTATATAAAAAGGACATCGAAAGTGTGAGTGCCCAACCCCCCGGTGCAGTAAAGCGTCATCATATTGGGGATCAGGTCCGAGTTTTTCGGGTCCGATTTTGAGAAAATCATACTATTAAACTCCTCTTCGTGTAATCGCATCATATAACCCCGATTCATAGACCTTCAGTTTTGTTTTAACTGGATAAGCATGCATATAACTTTTTAGTTCCTCTTCCCCAATGGTAATCCCATTCAAATAGCGTTTGATCGAGGAAAGTCCCTCTTCAAGTGATTTTTCACTGAAACGATCATAGTCATTCAGCAGATCCAATACTTGCAAAAGCCGATAATTTTCATTTGTGATCAGTACGCGAGGTTTTTTTATAATCACTTTATTCTTGTAGAAAGTCACTTCCCGTTTGATGGAAGAAGTGTTGTTGGTCACGACGGTAGTAACCGCTGCCGTTTGTGACGTTAAACCGAGCTGATTTGTAAAGTTGGTTCCCGTAATGTAACCGGTGACCTTATTTTGATTCTTTAGAAACTTCCGTTGAATGATGCGATCCACGTTCAATACTGGTGAACCAAAGAGCGGTTGTTTCTTCGGGATAAAATAGAGACCGTTTTGTACTTTTTCAATCTTCCCTTCATCGGCTAAACGCTTGAAATACTGACGCACTGTATTCGGGTTCATTTCTAAGTCTTCTTTTACCTGATCGGTAAATATAGGTTCATCATAGCCATACTTCTCCAGCAAATAGCGATATAACTTCATTTGGGTTCACCTCCTTACCATAACGTAACTCATTTTGATTATTGTTTTTTGATAATGTTACAAATGATTTGAACTTTAATTGGGCGAGGTTGAAAATTCAATTGCGATTTTTCAGTTAATTATAAGAAACTAAGGAAATGAAGTAACTGATCTGATAAGATAGATAATATATGGAAATAAAAGTAGACTTACATCAATATAGAGAATGGGTGATCCTAATATAAGAACCCTGACACTATCTGTCACCTGAGTCACTATCCTGATTATAGAACAACATTTGATGAAAATTTAATCTGTTCAGAAAGGTGTACTTTTGTGAACGGGTAAATAACCTTTAACTTTTGGTTGGCAAAGTATTCTTGTTTTAATGTGTTACAATTGTCTATAATATTTAGAACTTATTGGATTTTTATAAAACTTGTTTTACCCCTATCTTAAATTGTATTTCACCAATCATTTTGTCACTCTCACTTTTGAAGGAGGTTATTCTCATTGATAAAATAACAGAATTTCACCCTAGTTTAACAATCTACGTAATGTGGCATCCGAAATTCGAAAAAGGAAAAAGATATGCAGAACAAATACATGCCAATTTTGGCAGGGAAATTCAAAGTGATACTATTTATCGTCGACCTGGAATACCAGTTTTTTATAAAAATGAGATCAAAAACAAAATTGATTTAAATAATGCCATTCACACAGTAGTTTTTGCTCTAGTGGAAGATGAGATGGTGGTGGATCCAGAATGGAACAGTTTCTTAGAAGAGTTATGGAAGCAAATTGAAAATACAGATGAGAATAAACATCGTATATATCCAGTTTCACTTTCTGAAAATGCCTTTAACATTGAATATATTAATCACATTAATTTTATTCGCTTACATGACATTCCAGAAGAAAACTATATTAAAAAATTTGTCGGATCTGCCACGCACGAAATTAGTAGATTGTTATTGAATCAACCGAGAATATCTAAAGAAGATGGTCTTAGTACTTCCCCAGTTTCTTTATTTTTAAGTCATGCAAAAAAAGATGGAGAGAAATTAGCTAAATCAATTAAGAAATATATATATGATCAGACTTCTTTAAAAACTTTTTTTGATGCAAATGATATTGCTGCTGGCCATTCCTTTTCAAGTGAAATTAATCAAAGTATAGAACTGAGCGAAACAGCTCTCCTAATTATACATACAGACACCTACTCTTCTCGTGATTGGTGCAGAAGGGAAGTAATACAGGCAAAACTATCTAATATACCCATAGTTGTTATTAACATAGTATCTATAGGAGAAAGCCGAAGCTTCCCTTACATGGGAAATGTGCCAACTATTCGGTGGGACGGTTCAGAAGAAGTGATCGCAGACATAATTGATAATACACTTATGGAAATACTTCGTCACTTATATACAAAAAAACACTTAGAGAGTTTAACAGATATATATGAGGTCTCAGATAGAGTGCATACAATATCTCATCACCCTGAATTAATGAGCTTTGTTAACATATTAAAAGATGAAGGCGATAAAGACATATTAACTGTGTTATATCCAGACCCCCCAATAGGATATGAAGAACTTCAACTGTTGCATTCAATAAAACCAAAATTTCGATTTTTAACACCTACCATGTTACCTATACTTCGCTATGCAGAGGAAGCAGAATATGAGGAACCACTCGACATTCTTCATGATTTAAAAATAGGTTTGTCTATCTCAGATTCTCCTGATCTATTAGATTATGGTATGAGCGGAACACATTTAGAGGATGCCTTAGTTGAATTCTCAAGATACCTTTTAGTACATGGTGGAAGAATACTTTATGGAGGAGATCTAAGAGAGGGTGGATTTACTGAAAAATTATATAATTTAGTACGAAGTTATTTTCCTGAAGAGACTCAATCATCCCATAAAATTTTTAACTATCAAGCTTGGCCCATATATTTAAAGTTGACCACTGAAATAAGAGCAGAATTGAATAAAATTGTAAATTTTAAAACGGTAGAACCACCTCAAGTTTCTGGATTAGATGAAAATACCTTTCTTAAACCGGATTCTACAGAAAACAGAGTGATATGGGCAAAGAGCTTAACAAAAATGCGAGAAGAGATGAATGAAAATCTTAATGTAAGAATTATAATAGGAGGGGTTATAAAGAATTACAAAGGTAAATACCCGGGTTTATTAGAGGAGGCGTATATGGCTCTTCGAGAGGAGAAACCTCTATTCCTTTTAGGAGGGTTTGGAGGATGCACAAAAGCTATTATTAATGTATTACAGGGTGAAAAAACTTTTGAATTGACTGAAGAATTTCAAAAGCAAGATAAAGACTACCTTGATATGGTAAATGAATATAATTCAGACCCTGCTGTTGATGACACTATTGATTACGACACACTTTTAAAATTCTTTAAAGAGAAAGGAATTGAAAGTCTAAACAATGGTCTTTCTATAGATGAAAATTTAATTTTATTTAACACGTTTCATGTACCAGAAATGATTTCTCTTGTTCTAAAAGGTTTGGCAAATATAGCAAAGAAATAGAAGGTTTTTTACGTAATGGTTTGATTAACTCTTATTTATGAATTTAGATATTGTAAATTATAGATGAAATTCCTTTAAAAATTTCATTATGTATCGAATTACCAAGACAAAATGATAAAAGAAGAATGAGTTAAATTAGGGCATTAAGAGAAGTATTTGTATTAGTTTCATCTTTCCTATTTACCAAGCTAACAAGTAATAACTATATTTATATTACGGATTAAAAGAGATTAAAAGAGTGTTTAAACATTAAATAAGTATTTTCAAGGAGGAAAAGTATGACAGATATCAGACATAGGGTCTTTGTATCGTATCATCATGAAGATCAAGAGGAAGTTGACAATTTTCTATCTACATTTGGTAATGAGCGAAATGTTTTTACGCATAGGGCAGTTGGCACTATGAGTGATGATATTATTAATAGTGATAATACGGAATATGTAATGAGTCAAATAAGAAAAAAATATTTAAAAGATTCTACAGTCACAATTGTACTTATTGGTAAATGTACTTGGGCACGACGCTATGTTGACTGGGAAATAAAAACTAGTCTGAGACGTGGAAGTTTTACACCTAACGGTTTGATTGGCATACTTTTGCCATCTATGAACAATACAGCCACACCTCCTCAAAGACTTAAAGAAAATTTATTAGGTGATGATGCTAATGAAGGATATGCAAGGTGGTATACTTACCCCAAACGCAAAGATAGTTTAAAAAACTGGATAGAGGATGCATTTCAAGCGAGAAGTACTAGGCCAGATTTAATAGCTAATTCAGCTTCGATGTTCAAATATAATCGTTCATGTTAGTTTTGTTTAAATTGGTTTGCCATTAGATACGATTATCAAGGAATTTGGGTATTAAATTATAATTTAATGAGTTAACATAATCCCATTTATTAGAATGAAAGTAATTCAAAATGTTATAGATTCTTGGTCGAATAAAGCATTAACGTGCTGGGGGTCAGGAGACTAAGATTACCGGAAGATGAATCAAATCAAGCATGATTCTCGAGTCTCAAGCTTATCCGTAATCAGATGAACGAAGGCATACCATCAAATGAATTCGCCATAAATTAATTGCCGGCTCTTCAGGAGGAAACCCTGAAGGGCTTTTCTTCTGACAATATGGTTATAAAACAAATCCAGAAAAACCTGTTTTCATCGTGGTGAACAAATTAATATGAAGAAATTCATAAATTTTCAGTTAATTTCGATAAACTAGGGAAATGAAATAGCTGATCTGATAAGATAGATAATATATGGAAATCTATGTGGACTTACGTTGATATAAAAAATGAGTGGTCCGAACATACGAACGCTGACAGTGACTGTCACCTTTTTGACTATCCTGTACATAGAACAAGACTAACGGAGGAATTGACATGGCGAAAACAACTGCGAATATTGGCTTTGAAGAAAAATTATGGGGAATGGCGGATAAACTCCGCGGAAGCATGGACGCATCTGAGTATAAACACGTCGTCCTTGGGCTCTTATTCCTGAAGTACGTGTCCGACGCATTCGAAGAAAAGCATAAACAACTGCAGGCAGAAGAGCTGGCAGATGAGGAAGATAAGGATGAGTACCTGGCAGAGAATATCTTCTGGGTGCCGAAAGAAACCCGCTGGACCTACATAAAAGAGAGTGCGAAGAAACCGGAAATCGGCCAGATCATTGATGAGGCGATGATTGCCATTGAAAAAGAGAATGACTCCCTGCGTGGCGTGTTACCAAAAAACTACGCCCGTCCGGAACTGGACAAAACCCGTCTGGGTGAAACGATTGATATGTTCTCCTTTCAGGTAGGCGATAAGGAAAGCCAGTCCAAGGATGTCCTTGGGAGAGTCTATGAGTATTTCCTGGCGAAGTTTGCCAGCGCGGAAGGAAAAGGTGGCGGTGAATTCTATACGCCACAAAGCATTGTTAAACTCCTTGTTGAAATGATTGAACCTTATGAAGGTCGCGTATATGACCCGTGCTGCGGATCAGGCGGGATGTTTGTTCAGAGTGAAAAGTTTGTGGAAGAACGCTCGGGATCGATTGAGGACCTGTCTGTCTATGGCCAGGAATCCAATCCGACAACATGGAAGCTGTGTAAAATGAACTTGGCCATCCGGGGTATTGACGGCGACATTGGTGAGTACAACGCCGACTCTTTTCATAATGACCTCCATCAGGGACTGAAGGTAGACTTCATTCTGGCAAATCCACCGTTTAACATCAGCGACTGGGGTGGTGAGAAGCTGACGGAAGATCTGCGTTGGAAGTATGGCACACCGCCAAAAGGAAATGCCAACTATGCCTGGATTCAGCATATGGTGTCTAAGCTTGCGCCAACCGGAACCGCAGGATTCGTTTTGGCGAATGGATCCATGTCCACGAGTACAACCAGTGAACTTGAAATCCGAAAGAATCTGGTGGAAGAGGATCTGGTGGAATGCATCGTGACGCTTCCTGGACAACTGTTTTATTCTACACAGATTCCGGTGTCACTTTGGTTCATCACACGAAACAAAGAAAAGAACGGGAAACGTGAACGAAAAAACGAAATCCTCTTTATCGATGGACGAAAGCTTGGGTTCATGGCAGATCGTGTGCATAAAGAACTGGCTCAGGAAGACATCGATCAAATCACAAGCGCCTACCACACATGGCGCGGAACGAAAGAAGAACCTTATGAAGATGTGGCAGGATTCTGTAAAGCAGCAAAGATTGAAGAAGTCCGTGAACATGAATATATCCTCACGCCAGGACGCTATGTAGGTCTTGCAGAAGCAGAGGAAGATGCCGAGCCGTTTGAAGATAAAATGGAGCGGATCACAACGGATCTTTCCGAGCAATTTGCAAAATCAAAGAAACTGGAAGATGAAATCCGCCAGTCGTTGAGGGGGATTGGGTATGAAATTTAAATGGAAACTTAAGCATATTGGAGATTTATGTAAAGTGAGCTCAAGTAAAAGAGTATATTTAAAGGATTATGTTAAATCAGGAGTCCCTTTTTACCGATCAAGAGAAATAATTAAACTTCATAATAACGAAGAAATTCTAGATACTCTATATATATCGAATGAAAAATACAATGAAATTAAGGAAAAATCAGGCGTTCCTGTCAAAGGTGATATTCTATTAACTTCTGTAGGGACAATAGGAATTCCTTACTTAATTCAAGATAATTCCCCTTTTTATTTTAAGGATGGTAATTTAACTTGGCTTCACTCATTTGAATCAGAGATAGATTCAAGATTTATTTATTATTGGATAAATTCATCTGTAGGGAAACATGAAATTGATAAAATAACAATAGGATCAACTCAACGTGCACTGACTATGGTTTCACTTAGAAAATTGACTATTTTTCTCCCTCCACTTTCAATCCAAAAGAAAATTTGTGATTTTTTAGAGAACCTTGAGCAAAGAATATTACTAAACAACCAAATCATCAGCAACCTCGAAGAATTGGCCCAAACACTGTTCAAACGCTGGTTTGTGGACTTTGAATTCCCGAACGAAAACGGAGAACCTTACAAGTCCAGTGGCGGAAAGATGGTTGAGAGTGAGCTAGGGATGATTCCTGAGGGGTGGTATGCAGGATATGCTAAAGATATTTTTGAATTTGCACCAAGAACAAGCTTGAAAAAAGGTTCCGTAACAAAATTTGTTGAAATGAAAAATTTAGTTGGATCATTTGCAATTCCGTATTGGAGATATCGAGAATTTAATGGAAGTGGATCTAAATTTATCAAAGGGGATACATTGCTTGCTAGAATCACGCCGTGTTTAGAAAATGGGAAGATAGGATTTGTAGATTTCTTGAAAGATAGTGAAGTTGCTTGGGGTTCTACAGAGTTCATTACAATAAGGACTAAATTAAACGAATTTAAACATATAAGCTTCTTCTTCGCAAAACAAGAGGGCTTTTATAATTACGCTGTTAAGAATATGACTGGAAGTTCTGGGAGACAACGAGTCTCAGCAAAAGTTTTAGATAATTATTTAATGCCTGTCCCCCCTACTGATATGCTTATTAAATATGGAGAAGTTACTCAATCAATGGCAAATAAAATCAATATGCTTAATAAAGAATCATACCATTTAACTGAACTAAGAGACACCCTCCTCCCCAAACTTCTTTCAGGTGAGGTGGAGATCCCGGATGATCGTGAGGTGAACAACGATGTACCAGTTTCGTGAAGAAGAACTGGAACAGGCAACTCTTGAATGGCTGGAGGAAGTAGGGTTTACGACCATGAACGGGGCTGAACTTGCCCCGGATGGTTCACGTCCTGAACGGTCCAGCTACCAGGACGTGGTGCTTGCCGAACGGTTGAAAGACGCCCTGTTTCGCATCAACCCAACTGTTCCAAGAGAAGCTATCACCGAAGCCGCGAGACAGATCACCATCCAACAACATCCGAACCTCATCCAGAACAACAAAGCCTTTCAAAAGATGGTCACAGATGGGATCGACGTGGCCATCCGGGTAAAAGGCGAAAACACCACGAAGAAAGTCTGGCTCTTTGACTTCACAACGCCCACGAATAATGAGTTCCTTGCCTTGAATCAGTTTACCGTTCTGGAAGGCAAATATGATAAACGACCGGACGTCATTTGCTTTGTAAATGGCCTCCCCCTCGTTGTCATGGAGTTAAAGAGTGCCGTCAATGAAAATGTCGGTATCTCCAAAGGCTATCATCAACTTCAAACCTACAAAGAAACGATTCCGTCCTTATTTCAGTTTAACGCCTTTTTGATCACCAGTGACGGGTTAAACGCTCGCGTCGGCTCATTGACCGCCAATGAAGATCGTTTCATGATGTGGCGCACCATCGACGGGGAATCCACAGCTCCGCCAACGATGCCGCAACTTGAAGTGATGATCCGTGGCATGATGACGCCGGACCGTTTACTGGACCTTTTGCGTCACTTTATCCTGTTTCAAACCGATGGGGAGAACGTCGCAAAGATTTTGGCGGGTTATCATCAGTATCATGCCGTCAATAAAGCCGTGGAACAGGCGCAGCGGGCAACACAAACCGACGGGGATCGTAAGATCGGTGTTATCTGGCATACGCAAGGCTCCGGGAAAAGCCTGTCCATGGTGTTCTTTACAGGGAAACTGGTCCTGTCCATGAACAATCCCACGGTGGTTGTATTAACGGACCGGAACGATCTCGATGATCAGCTGTATCAGACATTCAGTAAGAGTGAACAGCTGTTACGGCAGTCGCCATCCCAAGCGACGAACCGGGATCATTTACGAGAATTATTACGGGTTGAATCCGGTGGGATTGTCTTTACCACCATGCAGAAGTTTGTCCCTGAAGATGGACAAACAGAGATGAAGGCGCTTACGGAACGAAAGAACGTCATCGTCATGGCGGATGAAGCCCACCGCTCCCAGTATGGGTTTCAGGCCTATATGCAGCAAAAAGAAAACGGCAGCGGAACGAAATACGGCTTTGCAAAATACATGCGTGACGCATTGCCACACGCTTCGTTCATCGGGTTTACAGGCACACCGGTGGAATCGACGGATAAGAACACCCCTGCGGTCTTCGGGAATTACATTGACGTGTATGACATGACCCAGGCCGTGGAAGACGGGGCAACGGTGAAGATCTTTTACGAAAGCCGGGTGATTTCCCTTGGGCTTCCGGAGAATCTGGACCTGGATACAGAGCTCGATGAGATTACCGAGCATCAGGAAATGGATGAACGGGAGAAACTGAAGAGTAAATGGTCGAGGCTTGAAGCCCTTGCCGGAGCGGAACAGCGGGTGGAGATGCTTGCAAAAGACGTGGTGGATCATTTCGAAAAGCGTCAGAAAGCCATGTACGGTAAAGGGATGATCGTGGTCATGTCGAGGCGGATTGCCATCGATTTGTACAAAGCGATCATGAAACTCCGTCCCGACTGGCACAGTGATGATGACGACAAAGGACAGATCAAGATTGTCATGACCGGCACGTCCAGTGACCCGAGCGACTGGCAGCAGTTCATCGGCAACAAACGACGCAGGGAGTACCTGGCAAAACGGATGAAGGACCTGAACGATGAATTGAAACTGGTCATCGTCCGGGATATGTGGCTCACCGGTTTTGACGTCCCTTCCATGCACACGATGTACGTGGATAAGCCGATGAAAGGGCATAATCTGATGCAGGCCATTGCCCGGGTGAATCGAGTGTTCCGTGATAAGCCGGGCGGTTTGATCGTTGATTACATCAGTATCGCTGACAGCTTGAAAGAAGCGTTGAAGCAGTATACCGAGAAAGACCGTGAAAATGCAGGTGTGGATACCTCCCTTGCAGTGGATGTCTTAATGGAGAAGTATGAAATCCTGCAGGATCTGTTGTATGCGCATGATTACAGTGATTTCAATCATGAGAAGAACTCCAAACGGATGAGTCAGATTGTCGAAACCGCTGATTTTGTGATGGGGTTAGGGGATAAGAAGAAGCTGTTCTTAAATACCGTGACGGAACTGACGAAAGCTTTTGCTCTCTGTTCCACGGAAAACGATGCACAAGAGATCAATGAGGAGATCGGTTTTTTCAAGGCAGTGAAGTCCGCCATCGTGAAGCTGATCCCAACAGACGGAGAAAAGCGCACCCCGGATCAGCTCGATGCCCAGATCAATCAGTTGATCTCAAAGTCCGTGATTTCCGAAGAAGTCGTGGATGTTTATGGTTCTCTAGGACTTCAGAATCCGGATATCTCGATACTGTCCGATGAATTCCTGGAAGAAGTGCAGGCGCTGCCGCAGAAGAATCTGGCTGTGGAACTGTTAAACCGGCTCCTTGAAGGACGAGTGAAAAACGTCCAGCGGAAAAACCTTGTCCAGGCCAGGAAATTTACTGAACTATTGGAACAAGCGATTGAAAAGTACAACAAACGAGCGATTGAGACGTCGAAGGTCATAGAAGAACTCATTGAACTGGCAAAAGAAATGAATGAGGCGATGGATGACGAGCGCCATGCCGGCATGATTGCCGAAGAAGTGGCATTTTACGATGCGCTGGCCAGCCACGACACCGCAGAAGCTGTGATGGGGGACGAAACCTTAAAAGCCATCGCCCACGAATTGACGAAAGCGATCAAAGCGAATATGAGCATCGACTGGAACAAACGCGAATCCGCAAGAGCGAAAATGCGTGTGACTGTTCGGAGATTGCTTAAGAAATACGGGTATCCGCCAGATCTACAAAAGATGGCTGTAGAGACCGTAATTGAACAAGCAGAGTTGATGGCGGGGGAAATCAAGCATTGATATTGAAGGGGGATAAAATGAAAAAGAATGAAGATGAAAAAGCAATTTCAAAAAATGATAAGATAAAGGATTTTAGCTTGAAAGAACAAAATGACAATAAGGAAACAGAAAAAAAACAAAAACAAAAAAGGAAAAAAGAAGCATTATGGAGATCAGTGCAATTAGGAGAAGAAAAAAATTTAACAATGAAAGTTGCAAACATCTTAAATCGGTATCCAGAAACAAGAAATTCGGATGTAGCATTGCAAGTTAAATTTTGGGAGGTTTATGAAGGGGTAGACGCTAAAAAAGTAGGATTAGACGATCTTTTCAAATTGGAAAGGTTAACGTCAATAACTAGATCAAGAGCCAAAATTCAAAATGAATATGGACTTTTTTTAGCAGATGAAAAAATAAGAAAAGGGCGAAGAACTTTAGAAGAAAAACAGAAAGAAATTCAAATCATAGATCAACCAAGTTTAGATTCTATAAGTATATACTCAGATGAATCAGGTAAAAAAGGTCCATATGTAATAGTAGGTGGTATTTGGTATTTAGATTCAAAGAGAATGGCGAGATTAGAGAGAAATATTATTGAGTGGGAACAAGAAAAGAAAAATGAAGGGCTGAAGTTACCAAAAGAATTTCATTTTCAAGATCTTAATAACAATGGGGAAAAACATTTGACATTATATAAAGATTTTTTCAATCATGTTTTCCGAAATTCAGAAATGATTAGTTTAAAAGCTATTGCAGTTAATAAAGAAAAACTAGATCGGATCAATATTTCGGAATTACTATTGAAGATGCAATATCAGTTAATTCGAATGGGAATTGATCATGAATTAAACAAAGCTAGACTAAGATTGCCGAGATCATTAAATATCACAAAGGATGAAGAAGGAGACAGTTCATTTACACTTGAGGAATTGAAACAAAAGCTACGTGATCAATTTAAAATTTACTACGAGGATCAAGTCAGGATAAAAGAATTTGTATCGATGCCCTCACATCAATTCAGATCATTACAAATATCTGACTTATTTGTTGCTTCTATTAATAGAGATTTAAATCATGATTCTCAAGAGAAAAATAACAAAGACAAATTATCTGAATATGTATTGGACGGTCTAGATCTCCAATATTTAAAATATGATGTAACTTTAATTGATGAAGATGAAAGCTTAAAAACATTATCTGATCAGTCAGTAGTATTTGTATTTGATTGATTTTTAATGCAGTTAAGTGCCAGACGCCGGTGCATTAAAGTACCAACACGTTGGGGTCTGGTCCGAGTTTCTTAAAAGTAAGGGAGGTTGCGAATGAACAACTTCCAGATTCTTCTGATGTAGATTTTATGAAAGTTTGGAACAATGAGCAACTATCGATTGAGAACATCAAGAATACCATTGATAATTTGGTTAATAACACTTGGTAACAATACGCACAATTTAGCTTGGTAAAGTTCAAGATACTAAGGGTTATTCCCTATTATTACATTAGGTGGGATTATTTATGATATTTAAAGGTATTTTATTACTTGTACTTCTTCTGTCGAGTATACTTATATTACTTAGTTTTTGGTTTTTTCTGTTTGAAAGCCCAAATGCAATAAATCTTTTTCTGACTGGAATAGTTGGTATAGTGATTACATTACCATTTTTATTTGATGCGGCAAAAAAAGAAAATATAAAAAATATTGAATTTATTGATAAACAAAAAGATGCATTGGCATCTAAAGGATTCACGAAATTTAATCCATCATATAATTACAACAAAACTATAGGAATTGCGTTAAGTGATGATAAAAATAGTGTTGGAATTATCAATAAGTTAGCAGTAAAGAAAATTAATTATAAAAAAATATTAAAAGTGGATATAGTAGAAGATGGAACTACCGTTACTAGTGTTTCACGAGTAGGTCAAATTGGTTCGGCACTGGTAGGTGGTATGTTAGCTGGAGGGGCTGGTGCTGTAATTGGTGGGTTATCATCTGAAAAGACACAAAATAATAAGGTGAGGATTTTAGAATTACAAATTCTTGTGAACGATGAGTTGTCTCCAATCAAAAAAGTAAAATTTTTCGAATCCGATAATTATGTTTATAAAGATGACCAAAACTATAAATTTATGTATGAAAAAGCCGAAAAATGGAAAGGTATTTTAGAAGTGATGATAAACAAAGCAGATAAAGAAGAACAAAAAACGAATAGTGAATACTTTGGACAATCAGACAAGAATGAAATTGAATCAATAACCTCGGTTGCTGATGAATTGAGAAAATTAAATGATTTAACAAAAGAGGGTATTATTTCAAAAGAGCAATTTGAAAAGGAAAAAGAAAAGCTATTATCAAAATAATTATGTCCCCGATGCAGTATTAGGAAAGTGCCAGACCCCCGGTTCAGTAAAGCGTTACCTGGATCGGGGGGCAGATCCGAGTTTTTCTAACTAGAGTTCACTATTGAATCGTTTTAATAACTTGGTATATTAATCTTTTTGATTGGAAACAGTCCAACTTAACTCGTTCAATTTGAAAGGTGAACCTAGTTAAGTGTTCCGGGAACGCAGGGTAAAAACCATTATGTTTGGGAACTACTGATAAGTTTACTGCTGTACATTTATACTACAAATTGAATCAAATGTTTCTTTATCAATCATTTAACATTTATGATAAAATTTGTTTATAAAGAATGGAAAACATGTAAATATTCTGTGATGAATTCCTAGTGTGAAAATAGTCATAAAAATAATGGAGGGGAAACGTTTGGCTGATGAATTAAATAAAGAAATATTAAACGAATTAAAGAAAATGAATGAGAAAATAGATAAGTTGGAAGAACCTAAAGGGTTATCAACTCCAATGAAATTAATCGCTTTATTTTTAGGGGTTATGGTATTTGGACCGATCATTTCTTACTTCTTTTTTTTCTTGCTGAACTAAAACCCAAATTCTACGGGGACTAGGTAAACAGTAGGGTTGTGATACTACCTTAATTCCCGATTTACATAACGAGGGCTGCCTATATAAGCGCCAGACCCTCGGTGCATTAACCCAACACCCAGAAAATATAATCGTGATCTGCTTAATTTCCTGTTTTTCACATCATAAATTAACAGTATTTTCTTTAAAACCCATTTCCCTTATGCTATGCTATGTGCATTGCATCCATTTAACAGGGAAAGGGTTTTTCCATGTTTGGTAAAGGGTTCTCTAAAGCAAAACAGCACTGGTGCATCGTGCTATATCCGCTCTTATTCGACTGGCTGACGATTCTGATTGCGACTGTGACGGTCGGCATCACGATGTCCAGGTCTTTCGCTACGGATTTTGCCATTGGTCCACAGCTGCCGACTGTGGAAGGGCTGTTGACGGAGACGAACAGTCTCCTCATGAACTACGAAGCTTTCGCCCAAGAGATGAATGGCGGCTGGTTGATGATGGCGGTCTTTTTGATTTATCTCATCATCGCGGTCTTCATCGAAGGAGGCTATTACTATCTGATTTGGCGGGGGATCAACGGGGAATCTGTTGATGTTCGTACGTTTTTAAGCGGCGCCAGGAAGTTTTGGCTGCGTTTTTTCCTCCTGGGTCTGCTGGTGATGTTCCTGGTTTTCGTCGCTGGATTTGCCGGCTTACTGCTGATGCATTACTTTGCGACGTTCGGATTTGTGTTGACGTTGATCGTTATCGTCCTGGTGAGAGTGGTGATGATTTACCTGGAATTCGTCCTTGTAACGGAGGATACCTGGGTCATTGAAAGTATTGATCGTGCCTACCATTTGTTCAAAGCATCCAAGTTGTCCGATGTGATTGGCTTCGCACTTCTCATGGGTGCAACCAGCGCTGCATTCGGTCTCGCGTTGAACCTGATTGCCGAGCCTTGGCTTTTGCCGGTGGCGGCACCGGTGGTCATCTTCGTTCTAACCGGCTTTTTGTTTACACTGATGTTTATGATGGATGATGCACGCATGCGTCTTCAAAAGGCGTGAGTGTGATAGGAATGGCGCAGATGTAACGGATCTGTGCATGAGGAGGAGATGGCGATGCAGTTTATGTTTATGACGCTCATTGCAGTGGTGACGGTCTTTGTAATTACCGCTTTGATTCGGACCATAAAGTGGCGTAAGCGTGACGAAACCTCGCTGTTCGATGGGAAAGCATTCGATGTTGTATCGAGAAGCGTCAGGCTCAGTGAACAACAGGAGCGAAAAGACTGGCGGCTGAAATTCTGGTTTTTGCTTGTCATTTCGGTGCTGATCTCCGGAGGATGGATTGCTTTACTGATCACCGGGGCAGAAGTGAGCTACGGTCAGCTGTTTCTGATCCTCTGGCTTCCTGTTTATTCGTTGTTAACGATCAAGATTCCCATGCTGCGCCTGATGCAGGATGCCATTGTGGTGGATGAACGGCGTATTCCCTTCGAGAAGATAAAAGCCATTCAGGCAGAGCCGTTGACGATCGGTCATGAAATGCACGGGATGTTTTCCGGGTCCGGGGAGTATATCGGCATCATCATTTATCACCAGGGCAAACTCATCAAAAAAGCAGGGTTCTGCGTACATCAGGATGACTATGAATCATTCAAGCAGGCCTACAATTCCGTGCATGACAATGCCCCGTGGAAGGAAGATGGTGCATGGGAAGAAGCAGGCGTCTGAGAATGACAGGTCATGCGCCGGATCTTTCGTCAGGAGTGTGATTATGAAGTCGATCAAAACGTTACAATATCTTCTGTCCATACCACCCCTCATAGTGGTGATGGTCATTGCACTGAGTGACCCGGACTTGCTGTTTCACCGGGTTGTCAGTACGTATGTCATTGCCAGTGTGTCCGCGGCGTTTGTCCTTCAGACCATCCGGCATAAAGACCATTACCAGAAGCTCGGTGCCCCGCAGCAAAATCCGTATTCAGGGTCAGCTGCGGAAGAATATACGCAGCATGAAGTGATCCGTGATCAGACTGAAGAGAAGCGTCATGCAGAGAGTGAAGAGTGTCGGGATCACTGACGGAACTGATCCCAGAAAGTGGCGTGAAAGTCATGAAACACGCAATAAAAATCAGTGCCAGTTCAACCGGGAGGGAGCAAGCACATGGGATCATTCAATCGTGTCATTGACGGGGATTACCTCGACAGTAAAATCGGAAAACGTTCAGGTACGGTTGTCCTGAAAGACCGGTGGGATGGGCAATTTACGTTGGATCACCATTCGGTGGAAGCGTATCAGCGGGTGGATACCCGAGAGGAGAAGAAAGGGTACAAAATGAGTAACAAAAGCTTCCTGGGTGGCTTGTTCCTCGGGCCTTTCGGTGCGCTGTTGGGGCTGGAAAAAGAGACGGTCAGGATTCACAAAGTGGCCGTGAAATTCAAGGACGGTAAGAAAAGTCTGCTGGAACTGGATGATGAACTGTATACGAAGCTGCTGGAGCAAATCCGGGATTGTTCGTAACCACGAAACATCAGGTGAACATCTGATTTTCATGAAATCTTACATAACACTTCTGTTCAAGAGCGTCTGGCGAAAGATATGGTCGGAACTATCATTTTAAATCTGTATTTTTTTCAGCCCCATGCATTCTATGGTGGCTGTTTTTCATTTTAAAAAGACAGCTGCAGGATCAGAAACCGGGAATCTGATTTCTGATCCTGTAAGCAAAATGTGTTCAGAATCAATGAGCAAAGCTGTTATCGAGCTCGTGAAATTATGCTGATTTCTGCCGTTTGAAGCTGGTGTCTGCTTTGTTGTTGTGTAATTGCCACATGTGCCAGAATACATAAGGTACAATCAACACAAAATTAATGATGCCCCACACTTTGAGTACTTCCGGGTTGAACCATGAAGTGGAATCCATGACATTTGGAAAAAAATCATAGGTGGCTCTCAGTAACAGGTGTGCGGCTAACGTATAAATACGGGCAGTAATGTAAAGTTCAGGGCGTTTCTTAATGATCGGGTACAATTCAGCGGCCAAGAGGATCGATAAAGAACTCGCAAAATACATGGGGGATTCTGCATAAACGAAACAAGCATTCCAAGAGGTGTAAAGGAAATTCCATGGGGCGGTTGTATAGGCAATTAAATCACAGTATTTTCCTGATGTGGTTATTTTCCAAAACTTCGGTGCAAACGGGATCGTGACACAAAGAAGGAATCCGGCTGCGGCATTGTAATAATTCCCCAAAGTCACATCTTTGATTGTCGCTTCTGCGATATTTAAAAATAATATCGCGTAAAAAAACCAGAGAAAATGTTCACTCTTCAGTTTGTCCCATATGACTCCTTTTTTATCTTCGTACACAGCTATTCGGGAAAACCCGACCAGGATCGTCGGTATGATAACGCTTAAAATTTTGACCCAACGAAACCAGCCTTCAACACCGCCCATCATCCATAAAGGAAATGTCAATAAAGTAGCCAGCCAGAAGTATGCAGACAGTTTGTAATGTTTCCGAAAAAAGGTGATAATCCCAAGTAAAAAAACAATGTAAATCGGCATCGATATAGCATGCGGCCAAATCTCCATTTCTTCACCCACCTCACTGCGAATTTAACAAACCGAACGTTCGTTATGTTTTAAGTTTATACCGGATTTGTGAAATTAACAACGTACAATTTAGTGAAATGTTTGTGATATACTAGATAAAATAAGGAGAGATTTCAATGACAGCAGACGGCAAAACAAAAATACTAGACGCTGCTAGGAGAGTGATCAGCCAGCATGGTTCCAAACGGGCGACGCTCAGATCCATTGCAGAAGAAGCGGGTATGAGCACAGGGGCAATTTACCATTACTACAGAAATAAAAATGAAGTGCTGTATGATGTGCTTGATGAGAGCCTTTCGGATTCAACCCGAATTGCAAAAGAGGTTGGAAAACAAGATGTCGATAAAGACAAACTGACCAAAGAGATCATTAAAAGAACCGAAGAGAGATTAAGAAAAGATGCGGAAAATCGTTTGCAACACCAATTTGCCCATGAAGTCTTGTCGGGCAATAAAGATTTGCAAATTAAACTTCATGAAAAATACACGGAGTGGAATGAGGGGATTGAAGAGATCCTCAAAAATCTCTATGGGCTGGAAGATCCGAGATTGAATAAAGCCCTGTCTTCCTGGTTACTGGGAGCAGTAGATGGGGTTGTTTTACAAATTTTATTAGAAGTGAATGATAACGAAGTTGAAGACATGATGGCGATTTTTGAACTATTGTTAGAAGATGGGTTACCCCATTTTATTGAACTGCTTAATGAAAAAAAGGGCTAAGACAGTTACATAATTATTAAACCGATGGCCCCGCTTCAAGCATCTGTCATTTTGATGAGTGGGTAACTCTCAATAAATCATTGATGGACGATTTCAGGGCCTGAAGATTAAATGTTCAGTGCTTCCACAAAATTCTTGTGCTTTTTCAGCCCCATGCAATCTATGGTGGCTGTTTTTCTGTTATTCCATTATAATAAACACTTAGATTGGTTCTCTTAAACGAATGAAGTCGATGTCATACTAATTGAACGAAAACATAACCAAAATAGACAAGGAGGAATCTACTTGATGTACTTGGAAAACGAACGCTTGAAAGTGGAGATTCAAACACCAGGCAGTTTTTACAACGGCCCACGATTTGACTGGACCGGTTTCATCAGTCAAATCACCTTGGATGACGCTGTTCGCTATTGCGTGCCGGAGCGGCTTGAAGAGGGAAAAGGGACCGGCGGGCACGGCTTATGTAATGAATTCGGTCTTGATAAGCCGATCGGCTACGATGAGATCGAAGTGGGGGAGCTGTTCCCTAAAATCGGGACCGGGCTGTTAAAGAAAGATCAGAACGAAGCTTATGACATTTTCCACCCTTACCCGGTGACACCAGCGAAAATAAACGCAGAGGAAAAAGAAGATGCATTGATCTTTGACGTGAGCGATGCCAGTCCGGATGGCTACGGGTATCATCTGAACAAAGCCATTACCCTGGAGGATAACCGGCTCATCATCAGCTACAAGCTGACGAATACAGGGACAAAACCCATCTCTACAAATGAATATTCCCATAATTTTATCGGGATCAATGACCGGGAGTTGAGTGAGGGGTATCAATTGACGATCCCGGGTTTGAAGAACATCGACGTCGTGGTCGGGTCCATTTTGAAAACAGGGGACCGGATAACGTTTCCGGTAACACCGGATGATGACGTGTATGCAGGGATTGAATGGAGTGCTCACACGGGCTCTTATAACTGGGATGTGTACCACACAGAAGTGGGCGCGGGCGTTCGGGAACGATCCGTCTTTGAGCCTGCCAAGATGGCTTTATGGGGACACACTCATGTGGTTTGCCCGGAAGTGTTCATTGATATTGAATTAGCAGTCAATGAGACGAAATCATGGCAGCGGGTTTACGAATTTTATCAGAAGACGGAAGGCTAATCGTTCATTCGCTTACAGAACAACGTCTGATGATTTGGTTATAAAATGATTTTGAAATAATCGTTGATATTTGTCGAAGGTGATTGCACTTTCAGCTTCAGCCCTTTATAATTATATGTAACCAGATCAGTTTAAAAACCTTTATGGAAAGGGGCGCAGAAGAACGCACACAACAGAATACCGTATCAAAAGCCTTTTTTTACATAGCGATCCGAAAGCGGTTTCGTTATCGGTTAAAGGAAATGACAGCGTACACATTTTCAGGAAGACATGAAGAAAGTGAGTGCTTGATTTGAACAGTCCATGTTCATCAGCGTCAGGTGGCGACCCCGAAGGAGCAGCCCCTTGAACAAGAAGGCACTCCGAGGGTTTGTGCAGCCGATCGTCGCTCCATGACCGATGATACAGGGTGCTTCAAATGAACAGCACTGAATGGCTACTTCGTCCTGACAAGCTCTTGAGCATTCGGCGCTGGCTGGAAAAACGGCGTGCAGCTTAAGAAAATGTACGGTAAACCAGGTTGTTCTGAAGGGGACGACCTAATACTATGACAAAGAAAGGAACATTTTTATGGAGAACACACAAAACTTATACTACGCAGAGGCCCCGTTGCGCACTGAAACTAAACCGGTTTCGTTAGAAACAGTGACAATGAACGGGGAGACATATTTCAAGATCGAACATTACAATACGATGAATCCATTTTTTATGACGGTTGTCAGTGATGCTGACCTGTGGATGTTTATCTCCAGCACCGGGGGAGTAACATGCGGTCGTAAAAATGCAGAGTCGTCCTTATTTCCGTATTACACAGATGATAAAATTCATGACAGCGCGGAGACAACCGGCTCGCATACCATGTTCATCGTGAAGAAAGCGGACAAGGACTATCTCTGGAAGCCTTTTACACGTCACAACAGCAACGTCTATCAGATCACCAGAAATCTGTATAAGAACGTGACCGGCAACAAGATTATGTTTGAAGAGATCAACCACGATCTCGACGTCAGCTTCACGTATACGTGGAAAAACAGTGATCAGTTCGGGTTCGTGAAAGAGTCCAACCTCGTGAACCTGTCTGACAAAGATGTCGACATCAGGGTCCTCGACGGTATTCGTAACGTATTGCCTTACGGGATCAACACGGTGCTGCAAGACACAAGAAGTACGCTTGGGGACGGCTATAAACGGACGGAATTAATCCGCGAGGCCGGGCTTGGGATCTTTACGCTCAGCTCGATTTTAACCGATAAAGCGGAACCGAGCGAATCCCTGAAGGCCACGACGGTCTGGTCAAAAGGTCTTGAAAATCCAGGCTACCTGTTATCAGAAGAGCAGATGACCGCTTTCTCTTTGAACGAAACGGTTCAAACAGAAGAGGACATTAAAGGGCGAAGAGGCTCCTACTATGTGACGGATACGGTTCACCTTCAGGCCAATGAAGCAACAACCTGGTACATCATCGCTGAACTGAATCAAAACGCAGCGAACGTCGTGAAGCTGATTCGGGACATCAAGGAAAATCCGGTGATTCTTGACGATGTGGAAACGGACGTGTCTAAAGGCGATTACAACCTGAATAAGCTCGTCTTTAACGCAGACGGCTTTCAGCGCACGGCAGATGACAAAGTGAGTTACAGGCACTTTTCCAACACGCTGTACAATATCATGCGCGGCGGGATCTATGCCGATGGGTATAAGATCGACCGGGAGGATTTCAAGGCGTTTGTCTGTCAGTGGAATGCACCCGTCTATCGACAGTATGAGGAGTTTTTGAACAAGTTGCCGGAAACGATCGATTACAATGACCTGTTAACGCGCGTTGCCGCGCTTGGCAGTCAGGATTTTGAACGGCTGGCATTTGAGTATTTGCCGCTGACGTTCAGCCGGCGTCACGGGGATCCGAGTCGCCCGTGGAATAAATTCAACATTGAGATTGCCAAAGAAGACGGCAGCAAGGCCCTGAAATTCGAAGGGAACTGGCGTGATATCTTCCAAAACTGGGAAGCGTTATCGATGTCGTACCCGGCCTACACGGAGAGCATCATTGCGAAATTCGTCAACGCTTCTACGCCGGACGGCTATAACCCGTACCGGATCACGAAAGATGGCATTGACTGGGAGACGATCGATCCGGATGACCCGTGGTCCAATATCGGCTACTGGGGCGATCACCAGATCATTTACCTGTTACGACTGATGGAATTGTCAAAGGCCTATAATCCGGCGAAATTGCAGAACCTGCTTCACAGAGACATCTTCGTCTATGCGAATGTCCCTTACAAAATCAAAGGCTTTGACGCCCTCGTTGAAGATCCGCGGGATACGATTATTTATGATGATGAAAACGAAGAAGAGATTGCCAGGAAGACCGAAACGATCGGATCTGACGGGAAACTGGTCTACCAAAACGATGAGATCTACAAAGTGAACCTCATGGAAAAATTGCTGGTACCTCTTCTGGCCAAATTCTCAAACTATGTGCCTGAAGGCGGGATCTGGATGAATACGCAGCGCCCGGAATGGAACGACGCCAACAACGCCTTGGTTGGGAATGGCCTCTCCATGGTCACGCTGTATCATATGCACCGCTTCCAGGTCTTCATGGCCGACATCGTGAAAGAGATTGACACGGACACGGTTGAAGTGTCTGTGGAACTGCTGAAGATGTTTGAGTCTACGCTGAATGTATTGAAAGACAGTCAACAGCATCTCGGCAGCGCGATTTCCGACGCTGCACGTTTTGAGATTGTCAAAGCCCTCGGCCAGATTGGCGAAGACTATCGGAACGCGATTTATAACAATGGCTTCACAGGAGACAGAGGGGCACTTTCCATCGATGCCCTCCAGGAATTCATTGATGTGTCGATGCGTCATTTACAAGATTCCATCCAAAAGAACAAGCGTGAAGACGGACTGTACCACTCGTATAATCTGATCAGTTTTGATGATGATGCGTGCAGCATCTCCCATCTGTATGAAATGCTGGAAGGTCAGGTATCCGTACTGAGTTCAAAAGCACTCGATGAACAGGAAACCATCGATGTCCTTGAGGCACTTCGGAACAGTGCGATTTACCGGAAAGATCAACACAGCTATATGCTCTATCCAAACCGTGAGCTGCCGAAGTTCCTGGAGAAAAATATCGTTCCGGAAGAACAGGTACTCTCTTCAAACGTGCTGAAAGAAGAAGTAAAAGCTGGACGAACCCGGTTCATTGAAAAAGATATTCAGGGCAAGTATCATTTCAACGGTCAATTCCGTAACGGGGAAGAGATTGAAGAGGCGCTTCAGGCCACGGGCGAGTACCGTGATGAAGACGTTCAAATCGTGAAGGAAATCTTTTCAGAGCTCTTTAATCACCACGCATTCACCGGTCGTTCCGGTACCTTTTACAAGTATGAAGGACTCGGTTCCGTGTATTGGCATATGGTATCCAAGCTGGTACTGGCAGCGGAAGAGAACTTCAACGATGTGTATGCGAAGAAAAGTATGAACGATGAAGCCAAGGCACTTCAGAAGTACTATGAAGACATTAAGGCAGGCATCGGACTGGATAAAACACCGGAAGAATACGGGGCATTCCCGACAGAGGCTTATTCCCATACACCAAGCTTTGCAGGTGTGCAGCAACCGGGCATGACCGGCCAGGTGAAAGAAGATTTCATTTCCCGTCTCGGTGAAGTGGGCGTGAATGTCAATGCGGGGCTTGTTCAATTCAAACCCGTACTGCTGGCCAAGGCTGAGTTTTTGAACGGTAAAGAAGCCTGGACCCTCCCAGGGGAACAGTTTGATGCGGACCCAAAGACCATTCAACTGGATCGAGATACACTTGGCTTTACCTTCTGCGCAGTTCCGGTCGTTTACGACCTGAAGGGCAAAAAGCAGATCATTGTCAGCTACAAGGATGGTGGTGAGCGCAGGTTTGAAGACACGGATACGCTGGATCTTGAAACAAGCCAGTCACTCTTTAACCGCGAAGGAGAAATTGAGCGCATCCATGTTTCTGTGGACGCAGGTGAATTGCAATAAGCTTTTAAGTCACTGCGACAGCGGACTTTGCATCACCTCAATGCCTGAAGAAATCTTTGTATTATAAAGAACATCTGCTCTATGAACGATAAAAAAAGGCCTGATACCCTTGCCCGGCTGAACAGTCGGGTTTGGGGCTCAGGCTTTTTGCATGCAGTCATGCAGTTATTTTCCTGTTTTTAAAGTGCTCCCTGATCAAAAAGCCGGCTGCAATCAACAGATAAACCGGGGTGAAGTTCAAAAAAATGTCCCGGTATGCATTGGGATGAAGCTCTGTGAAAAAACCGCTGAACCATACCAGCCCCCAAATGAGTCCCATCGTTACGGTGTAATGCATGACGAACCTTTTCCATAATTTCCATTCAGGGAACAAGTTAAACAGAAGAATGCTGCCAATACCAACAGCCGTGACCATAAAACGGGCCAGCAAGTGGAAATGCGTATCCGAAGTGACTCCAACCATTAACGCGTAACTGGAACTGAGTACAGTCAGCAATGTGTATACAATGCAGATGAGAATCAAGGCGTTTTTCAAGCTGAGGTTTAAACGCATGGAAGAACCGTCAACTCCCTTCGTGTTTCATGAACTGATTATTCCTTCGACCTGATCTCTTCTTTCAGTTCATCCACTTCTTTTTTGAGTGAACCTACCTGGGCCAATGCGGCTAATGCAAAAACAAAGGCAATAGGTGCCAATAACCCGATCACTTCCATTATTCACAGCCCCCCAAATAAAACATAATGATATCCAACTACTCTTATTTTATAAAACCTTTGCCTCGATTAGAAGAAATATTTTCTATGATATCTGTTAATCTGTAAGAATAAGTCCAATCAGTCTCAAAGATCCATCTCTTTTATACTCAGGAATGTCGGGTGTTGAAATACTATTTTATGTAAATTTTTTTATGGGTGGCCTCCAATAATCGCATTAAACAAATATCCTAAAAACATCAAGATAAAAAAGCTGCAAGTCATAATAAAATTTGAAATCATAGCCACTTTACTTTTTCCTAAGTAACCAAAAAGGATGCCTATCGGATTAATGATGAACGTTAAAAGCCAATACGAAAGACCTTGTTGAAAAAGAACATTAGGTATCCAGACGGCAATTCCAATAAACACACATATAACAGATAAAGTAATCCATAGTTTTGTTGGTTTAATTAAAGAACGCACAACTAGCCCTCCTTTGTTATAAGTAACAAGAATATTTACTTGATCGATTCTTCCCAATACTTTACATGCGCTGATTCATAAATTCCTTATTTCTATAATCTAATAGTATCAGAGTCATGACAATATATATTGTCATCTTGTGATTTCGTATGTTCAATATGCTGTTCATTTACATTTAAATGATTGAACAGCAAAAAAAGACGACTAAAAGACTTGCGAAATTAGTCGTCTACATTAGATTGCTATTTATAATTTTGTTTTCGAAAACCGAACCAGATATGAATTTAACATCTTGTTGAAATATAGAATTTGTATGATCCCTGACAGGCAGCGAAAGAGGGGACGCCCGAGGGGTTAAGCGCAGTCTGAAGATCCATCACGAATGAGTGAAACAAAACGATGGATTAGCCATGAACGATTTGCGACGAGTAACCGAAGGAGCAGAAGACAAGCTCCTCGGCTAGCGTCCGCTGAAAGCGAACTGACAGGAAAATGCGCTGGATTGGTTATTTAGAAGGTGCAGTGAAAGCCTGCTTAAATCCGGACATAACTTTTCGTTGCCGTTCGATATAGCGCCACACCCAGAAAATGAACAGAAGGGACGCGATGAATAATAAACCGATGATCCACAGATCCACGGCCGTTGCCAACACGCCGAGGACGAGCAGTAACCCGGTAAATAAATGATGAATGGCGGTATGGGCGTTCCCTGGAATCAGGTCGGTTGCCTGCGAGGCATAATATTTAAACGTATACCGGACCGCCTGGACCATAAATGGAATTGACAGGAGGCCCAGATAGATCGCGAGCGGCAGAGCGGATACGAATGGGAGCAGAATGATCAGGATCAGGGCAGTGGCGAAGAGAGCGGCCAGCACGTCTCTGCCTTTTTGTTTGCCGATTCTGACGATAAGCGTCTTTTTCTCCGTATCCTGATCGGCGTCTGCATCAGGGAACTGATTGATCACAAGGACTGCTGTGATCAGTAACGACACAGGCAATGAAATCAGTAAGGGTTCCAGCGCGTAAAAGCCCGTCTGGACATAAAAGGCACCGAGGGTCATGGCGACACCGTATGTGGTGGCGATGAAAAATTCGGCAAGACCCGGCATGGCATTGATGAATGAAAACCGCCCTTCACTGTTCGTATAGAAGAGACCGGCCAACAGACCATAGAGAATGATCGGTATTAAACCTGCCCCTGCACTTACGGTAAGATAGATCCCGATCGCTGCAGCGATCCCGATCGTCAGGATGGCGAAAAAGCCCATATCGGCTTTTGAAATCAGTCCTAACTGGATCATTTTTGAACCGCCGGTAAAGGGCCGGATCCCGGAGGTGTTTTCCGCATCTCTTTCGGCATCTTTGAAATCATTATACATATTGGTTCCCGCTTGAATCATCAGTCCACCGAATAACGTTAACAGGAATAATCCCCAGAAAAAGACCTCGGTCAGACTGTAGGCAATCGCACCGCCCAACAATACCGGAATCAATGCAGCGGTGAGTGACAGGGGACGGACAGCCTCTTTCCAGGCTCGGAGTCTGGATTTCAAGTCTTCTTTATCGGTGTTTTTCTCCTGCTGCTCTTTGAATTCGAAGACCGTTGGTTTTTCGCCTTGCAGGATTTCCGGTACGTAGCGGTATTTTACCGTGTAGGGCGAGACCTTGATGAATTCCAGGCGGTCGACGGCACCCATGTCATAAAACTGGGCGACGATGGGTGAACGGGGTCTGAGGAGTTCAGTTGCTTTTTCCCTTTCGGATTCATCCCGGACCACTTCGGCACGCCCGATGACCTCACATTCCTCCATTTCCATAAAGGTGTCACCCTGATGAATCAGGATCGCCGTTTCCGGTATGTTTGCCCACTGGATGACTTTCGGGTCGCCTTTCATACTGGTCAGATACAATGTCAGATCCTCATCGACGGCAAAGTGCATCATCCGCTGCCGCGGTTTCCCCATATTCGAAGTTCCGACTGCACCAACCTCTGCACGCTGCAAAAACTGATACACGTCGTCTTTTGATCGTTGCGTCATGAATCCTCACTCCTTTACAATGTCATGATAGTGTAAATGTAAAGGGATTCACAAACAATTTCAATGAATATGCTTGTGAATCTGTTCCCCGGAGGCCTTTGGACTTTTCCGGCAGACTTCAGGAGTAGTATAATCCGGAATCGGGAATACTTTTACAATCGAAGGAGATGATGAGATGCGGACTTCATTATTTACGTTTTCAGATGGGTATACCGTTCCCTATTACGAATGGGAGAGTCCGGATCAGGCGGACGTTGTCGTATTAGGGATCCACGGGATCACGCCGGATCTCGATGAGTGGATGAAGCTCGCAGGTCATGTGACGGAGAGCGGGCCTGTGGATGTTCACTTGCCTGTACTGAGAGGTTATAAACCGAACAAGAAAAACAGAGGAGATATTCCGCTTCAAGAGCAGTATGATCAGGACTTATCGGAAATGATCACTGAGCTGAACCAGGAATACGAACGGGTCATCGTGATGGGGCACTCCGCAGGCTGCGGGAATGTCATGCGTTTACTGAACCGGCAAACCGACGCCTTTGAGCCGCTCTTACTGGCACCGTTCATTCACCCGGAGATGAAGGTGTTCCGTGAGCAGGAGAAAACAGAGAATGATCCGTCCTATAAAATCTTCAATGCCCGGGCTGTTGCGGCGCATACCCTGACCCGTTTTAGATTGAGATTTGCAGAGAGGATCCCTGTGGTCAGGATTCCGCTGCGGGAACAGCCATTGTATACGGACTCCGAGATTCATCCGTTCACGTTAAGCTACCGGCTGATGATGGGGCGGTTTCTCGATCCGGCTTACAGCAAGCCGCTCTTTTCAAAACACACAATTCCAATCATCATTGGTGAGCATGACGAAGTGATCGATGCAGAGAAACTGACGAAGTATGTCAGTGAAGTTGATCAAGACCAGATCACAGTGATTCCAGGAGCCGATCACAATTCCATTTTTCACGATCAGGCAAGCCTTGCAGAAATCATTCAACTGCTTTCGGAGCTGAGGAGCGAAAATCATGTTGATCAATTCTCACAATAATTGCGCCCCTCTGTTAAAACGGAGCAACTGGGAAAGTGTATGTCATGAAATTCTCATTGACATGATTCATCCCCGCGAGGATTATCAGAATCTGACGGATGCAGAAGAGGGGTTTGACTGATTCATTGTTGGGACAGCCAGGGGCATCGTCAGTTCTTGTTGTCAGGACATTCTGCTCTGAACCGTATCGATCAGGAGGTCTACAGAGCCAGTGGTCATTCGGCAGAATTTCGTGATGTCATGTTGGTGTCTTAACACAAGAATGTGCGTAAAAAGCCTTCTTCTGCGTGAGAATTCTTCAATGTCTTCATAGTCAAAGGTTTCCTTGATCGTTTCACCTGGCAATCGATCTCCAATAAAAATCAGCTGCTGTTTTGTTGCAGCAAGCAGTCCAGGTCTTGGGTTAAAGTTATAAATGAAGATTTTGATGGAACATCGGATACAGGCGATAACTTCATCGTCCGGATCAAGATGTTGGCGAATGTCATTCATCGATGCTTGCATGGTGGCCTCCTGACAGTGATTTGCATGTTCAGTATCACGCAAGTCAATTTGTTATTTTTTCATATAATAACATATTATGCAAAATGTTATGGAATGACCGTATCATATCGAGCAGCTCGCTTCAACAATCCTTTTGTTTTGATAGCTGGCGTATAGATGGTGTTTACCATGGTTTCAGTCGGGCAATAGGTAAAAGAATGTATGCCATATGGAGGTCGATGGGATTGCAACACAACGCAGTAAAAGATGCCCAAAAAGAGAAGCAGCTGACGCTTGGGCTCTTGACCGCTCCGGAGCTCCCGGAAGAAATCATCGATAAAATGAAGGGAAGCCTGCCGAAACTGTTGAAGCAGTATGTGGATGAAAATGTCGAATGGACGATCCGGACGTTGACCGATCCCCTCAGCGGTTCAGAAGGGTACTCGAAAGAAATCATGAACGAACTGGAAAAAGTGAAAGACCGTGAAAACTGGGATCTGATCATCAGTGTCACGGATCTGCCGATTTTCTTTCAACGGCGGCTGATCGTTTCAGATGCTGATGTGAAGAAAAATATCGCTTATATCTCGATTCCGGCGTTAGGCGCAGCTCCGATTAAAAAGCGTGTCCGGGAAGCCGTGATTCAGCTGACAGATGAAATGCACCACGGAGCAGCGTCCGAGGACCGTGAAGAGCGGGAAGGTGAGCACAGCGGCGGGAAAGCGGATCTCGTTGAAAAAGATCGGGTGAACAAGAGCTCCCAGGATTTGACGAAACGGCGGATGACCGAGCGGATTTCCCCGATCAAGAGACAAAGCTTCGCGAGGGAGAATTCGAATGTTGACGTCCGTTATTTGGTTGAATCACGTGTGAGCGGTTTTATTCGTATGATCAGCGGCATGGTTCTGGCCAATCGGCCGTGGACGATTTTCCCTGCTTTCAAGAAGGTCCTGGCCACTGCGTTTGCGACAGGCGCGTACGGTCTGATTTTCCCGAATCTGTGGCTTCTCAGTAATAGCTACAGCATGACCCGGCTCATCACGATGATGGCTGTCGCGATCACGGCGATGGTCGCCTGGATCATCGTGGTGCATCATTTGTGGGAAGAGAAACATGACAATCATTCCAGGTATCTTGCGAATCTGTATAATGCGGTGACGGCATTAACACTCGGAATTGGTGTCCTGTTTTACTATGTGATGCTGTATGGGATTTTTCTCATCACGGTAGTCCTGTTTATTCCGCCATCTATGCTGGAATATGAACTTGGTCGAGCGGTTGGTCCGGGCATCTTTTTCGTGATCGCCTGGCTCGTCACATCTGTAGCGACCCTCGTCGGTGCCATTGGAGCCGGTCTGGAGAGTGAGAATACGATTCTCAAGGCGACATATGGTCACCGCCAGCAGATCCGTTGGCAACAGGCGAAAGAAAGGCAGGATTAACAAAAGCAGAACGAACCATCTGATTCATCAGATGGCGATGATAAGAATTCAAATCGTTTCAACGCGTTGGTTGCAAAGAGCACAGCGTAGTGAAACGATTTTTTTGTCACATATAATTGACACGATTCAATTATGTCATATATAATGTACAAAAAGCAGTGAGGGGGGCGATGAGGATTGAACAGGGTAAAAAAATTCAGAAAAAAGGCGAACATCACGCAAATGGGTCTGGCGAAAGAGGTCGGTGTTGCCAGGCAAACCATCAACCTGATTGAAAATGACAAATATAATCCGTCCCTTTCACTCTGCATTGCGTTAGCAAAAGCACTGGATACGGATTTAAACACACTATTCTGGGAGGAGGATGACGTATGAAAGACAAAATACTGAATCAGATGGTCGGAGCAATGGATGAACGGGATGAATACCAGAAGCAGGAGATTCATAAGGAGATGGCGATGTCAGGCATCATTCTATGGTATCTCTCGATGGCGCTCATGCTGTTTATGATCGTCTGGGACACGATGCAGCAAGTGTTCACCTTTTATCCGATCTTGCTGTTCGTCATTAATATGGTTTATGCGGTATACATGATCGTGGCAGTGAAGAATAAGCAACTGGATGAGTCCGACTGCGCCACGTGGGATGAGTTTGAAGAGAAGAAGAAAAAGCTGAAGTCTTCGGCAATCAAAGGCGGCATTGTCTGGGTTTTGTTTATGCTCATCGTGATGGAGTATATGTTACCTGTACTCGGAGGCAATGAGGTCAGTCTATCGATCGGAAGCTTTGTCATATGGGGAGTTGCCGGTGCGGTGTTTTCAATACTCTATTACGGATTTTCAAAATCCCGCTTGAACAAACCGATTGAAGAAGAGGTTTGAACAAAAAAACACGCGCTCCAATATGGAGGCGTGTTTTTGATGACGTTGATTAACGTGAGTACCACTCAACGATGAGCTGCTCATTGATCTCAGCAGGAAGCTCAGAACGTTCAGGGTAGCGCGTGTACTTACCTTCAAGCTTGTCTGCATCGAACTCCAGGTAGCTTGGCAGGAAGTCGTTCACATCGAGTGCTGTTTTCACAACATCGAGGTTACGGGACTTCTCGCGAAGAGAAATCGTCTGTCCTGGTGCTACGCGGTAAGACGGAATGTCTACGCGTGAGCCGTCCACAGTCACGTGACCGTGGTTCACAAGCTGACGGGATTGACGCCGCGTGCGGGCGAGGCCCATACGGTAAACGAGGTTATCAAGACGAGATTCAAGAAGAATCATGAAGTTCTCACCGTGAATACCAGGAAGCTTACCAGCTGCGACAAATAGTGTGTTGAACTGGCGTTCGTTCATGCCGTACATGTGACGAAGCTTTTGCTTTTCCTGAAGCTGCAGTCCGTATTCAGATACTTTGCGACGTGCATTCGGGCCGTGTTGCCCTGGTCCATAAGGACGTTTTGATAATTCTTTGCCTGTTCCAGTCAGAGAGATTCCCAATCGACGGGACAGTTTCCAACTTGGTCCTGTGTAACGAGCCATAATTGACTCCTCCTTCGAAATAATAAATTTCGTGAAATAAACAGAGTAGTAATCCCAAATGACAGTCATTTCATTTTCGGTATCTTCGCCTCGACAGCTAGAGGTTACGCAATACCCCTCAACTTAATGTGGGAATGGAATGAACAACCAGTTGTTTACTGTGGCTGTCTTATTTGCACAAATGACATTGTATAATTTTCCGGGTCAAAAGTCAACAGGGATTCAAGATGATTTACCTTTGCAAGTCTTCTGCTAAACAGTATACTATAGAAAGGTACTAATCGAAATGTTCGGATAATTTCCTTGTCGGGGAGTGAATGCTGATGCTTGCAGGGTCTATAAATCGTTATACATATGATGTCATGCATCAATTGCTTGTTCAAAAAGCAGAGAATGTTTCCTGGGCCGGTGAAACCCGGCTCTATTTGTCTGATGGAAAAGAGCCCCTTTGTGATTTTGTTCCTTTTTCCGGTGAAGAAGGCGTTGTTTTGGACTCGATCCCTATTGAAGGGGCAGAAGATCTGTTTGTTCATTGTGAAGTGAAAAACACAGAAGTGAGCAGCGCGGTCATTCAAGCGTATCTTCAAGGAATTGCAACGGGTTTTTCTCTCATTCACGACCGTGATCGGTCAAATGAGGAAACAGAGTTAAAAAACAGCAGTCAGGACATTCTTTTTCGGGCGAATCGGCAATTCCACCACTCCAATCATGTCCATGAAGTGTTGAAAGTGATTACGGATGCGTTGACTGAAATGATGCCGGACACGGATATTGAACTTCATCTGGTCAACGATTGGGGCGTTAAAGGGATTTCAGGTATTACGATGATGGATCTTCGTCATGATCAAGATGATTTGGCGAAAAATGTGTACGTCAACGGGCTGAATCAACACGTCCAGGATGAATCGGGCGGGAAGGACTTGTTTTACTCTCCTTTGCCAGGGAGGCAGGGCGTCTATGGAGTAATGAAAGTCTCCCCGCGTTTTGACGTGCCGTTTGATCCGGCAGAACTGGCATTTATGGAAGCCATTGCAGAATTGGGTGGCAATGCGATCGAAAGCACCCATTTATACGAGCAGTCCAGAAAGCATATTAAGGATCTGCAGCTAATAAGCGAGACGACGAAGGCTTTGAACGAGAGTTTAAAAGTCAGCGAAATTCTGCAACTGTTGCGGACGAAATTGACGGCAGCGTTCGGAGCCGACGAAGCACTTTTCGTGATGACCGATGCGAAATGGCAATTGGATTTTGACCTTGATTATTCAAAAAGAAGGCAGCAACTTCTCGATAATCCGGCCATTCAGGCTGTAACTGCGGAAATTCGTGCCACACAACATGAAAAATTCATTGCCGATTGGGAGATGGCTGAAAAATCAGCTCCCTTCGGTTCACTCGTTGGTGTTCCAATGATGCATCAGCAGGACATGATTGGTGTTGTACTGTTGATGGGTCGTGAACGATCATGCTTCAGTTATGATCAGTTTCGCCTGTTGCAATCGTTGGTTCAGCATTCAACGATGGCCTTTGTCAATGCGATGCTTCATGAAGAAATGCAAAAGGTGATGATTACGGACTATTTGACCGGTTTGAACACGAGAGAATATATGGATGCTGAAATCCGGCGGGCCATGCAGCGCGATTACCGGGGCGTGTTTTTGCTTTTCGATGTGGATCATTTCAAGCAAGTCAATGATGTGTACGGTCATTCGATTGGTGACGATGTCCTGATCCAGGTCGCAGAATTAGTCAAACAACTGCCTGCCGACTTTGAGAGCATTGCTGTCCGATGGGGTGGAGAAGAGCTGGCCGTATATCTGATCAATGCCCGTTTATCCGATGGGGTGAAATTGGCGGAGACGATCCGAAGAGAAGTGCAGCGTTTGACCAAGCCTGAAGTAACGGTGTCTTGCGGTGTATCGTGCTGGTCATATGAAAGTCAGCAACAGCCAAAGCTTAAAGATCTCTTCAATCAGGCGGATGACGCCATGTACCGGGCGAAAGCATCCGGTAAAAATACTGTAAAACAGTATCGATAAAGAAAACTTCCTCTACGAAATAAATCATACTTTCCTGAAGTACAAGAAAAGAGCGCCCCCTATATACAAAGGAGGCGCTCTTCATTCATGCTTCAGAAACGCTGAGGCAAATGCTTGCGGTTCACAGCGCGAATCTACTGGGATACCTTCAGGTGCTTTTCAAGAACCTTGACAAAGGCTTCGAGACCGTCCTGATCCTCTGCGGTAAAACGGTTCTTTGAAGGGCTGTCAATATCAAGGACGCCGACTACCTCGCCTTGTAAGATGATTGGAACAACGATCTCACTGTTTGACGCTGCGTCACAAGCAATATGGCCCGGAAACTGATGGACATCCGCGACCCGCTGTGTGGCAACTTCACTGACAGCCGTGCCGCATACCCCTTTCCCTGGTTTGATCCGGACACAGGCGGGCAGGCCTTGAAACGGACCCAGGACGAGTTCATCTTCCCTCATTAAGTAAAAACCGACCCAGTTGACATCATCGAGAAACTGATTCAATAACGCAGAGGCGTTACTGAAATGCGCGATGGGGTCGCGCTCATCACTCAACAGAGCATCGAGCTGGCTGTTCAGCTGGCGGTATTGGTCTGTCAGATCTCCCTGATAGGTTAATTGTTCAAACATCGTTCATTCATCCCTTCTTCCCTTCTAGTAATGGCTTGATTGTAGCATATCCCTGTCCGATACCTGAAGCAGAATGTGCATCGGAGCCGTAAACGAGCGGGATGTCTTTCTCTTGGGCAAGCGAAATCGCGAAGGGCGGCGGATAGGTTTCCTTGCAAAGCGGTTTGACGAGACCGGCGCCGTTTACGTCGAGACGGAACCCTTTTTCTTTGATGGCAAAAAGCACATCCCGGATCTGGTCTTCATCACTGAACGTGCGCTGGAAGTGACTTTGGAATTTATGCACAAGGGAGATATGGCCGATGCTGACAGGACAGGGGAAATGAAGGTTGTTTTTAACGGACTGAAGGACGGTCTGATAGTACAAGCGGTAGAGTGATTGTAAGGAACCTGTAGCCTCTATTCCTGCCGCAAAGGAAGCTTCGTCGAAATCCAGACAGATGAATGAACCGTCAGGCAACTTCAAAAAATGAACGGAGAGGATCAGTTCATCCAGCTGGTGCCCGTGCGCATCGATGAACGTTTGAATCTCGTGCTCAAAGCCTTCAATGAAATCAAGTTCGAGTCCGGAGTGAATGGTGATGTGGTCCTGGTACGCCTTTTTGAGCATTTCCAGCGTCTTGAAATACCGGCTCAGGTCGTCTTTTGCCATCGCGCTGTCCTTATCAGGGACAGGGTCTGTAAAGCCTTCAGGGAGCGGGGCGTGTTCAGTGAATGTGATGGCTTCGAATCCCTGATGAATCGCTTCTTGAACGTATTTTTCCATGTTGTCGGATGATCCATGGGGACAATAGGGACTGTGAATATGGCCGTCTTTTCTCTGCATTTGAACACGCTCCTTAAGTATGTGGTGAATTTGTTGAATTTAACCATTCAGAATGACATTTCATGTGGTATGATAGAAAAAAAGGGAACGAAATGTGACAATACATACATCATCGCCCGATTAATAAGGGAGGTACGGATCCATTGCTCACTGCTATCTATAGTATCATAGGTCTGTTTCTGATTCTAACGATTTACAGCGCCTGGCAGCGCCGTCAACTTTACAAGGAAGTGGACCGACTCGAAAATGAAAAAATACAAATGATGAACGAACCTGTTGCAGAAGAATTAAAGCGTATCAAGGGTCTGACCATGTCCGGCGAAACGGAAGAACGTTTTGAGCAGTGGCGTGAAGAGTGGGATTATATTGTGACGAAGCTCTTGCCGGACATCGAGGAGCGTCTCTTTGACATCGAAGAATTGACGAATAAATACCGCTTTATCCGCGCGAAGAAGAATTGTTCTTTCGTGGAGGAAGAGCTTGCTGCCATTGATAAACGGATGAAAGAAATCATCCATGAGGTGGATGAACTGGTGGACAGCGAGGAGAAGAACCGCGAAGAAGTCCAGGAAGTGATCCGGGAATTCGATCACGCCAGACATCAGTTGATGGAACAAAAAGCATCTCTTGGCGGCGCTTCGGAAACGTTTTCGCTCAGACTGTCTGATCTCGAAGAGAACTTCAACCTTTTTGAGGAACACACTGAACAAGGGAATTATCTTCAGGCAAGAGAAATTCTTCTGAAAACGAGGCAGGATATACAGCGAGAGGCTGCCTTGATGGAAAGTGTGCCGCAATACCTCCTGCGGATGGAAAAAGAGTTGCCGAAAAAACTTGATGATATCGAGAACGGCATGAAAGACATGGAAGAGGATGGGTACAACCTGAAACATTTCTCCATTACTTGGCAGATCAATGAAATCCGCCAGCGGATTATCGCGCTTTTGCCTTTGGTTGAACGTCTTCAATTGGATGACGTCGATGCACCGCTCGAAAAGGTAGATCAGGAAATCGAAGACATTTATGAAACCCTCGAGCAGGAAGTACTTGCAAGGGAGACGTGCCGTTCGAAAGTTCCTGCTTTACAGGAGAAAGTAGAGTCCATGCCGGAGCTTCTGGATGGCTTGCGGTCGGAAATCGAAACCATTAAATTAAATTATCAGTTGGACGATGCACAGGAAAAAGAGGCGCTCTCTTTCGAACAGAAAGAGAAAGATGTGACCGGTCGTTTCCGGGCACTCGAAGAAGCTTATGAAAATCAAAAACAATCCTTTACGTCTCTTCAAAAGCAGTTTGCTGAATGTGAAGAAGATTGCGATAAGCTCATGGACGCTGTTCAGTTGATGAAAGATAACTTCCAGGAAATGCGGGCAGATGAACATAAAGCAGCTCAGGAACTCCTGAGTGCCAAACGGCAGATCCAACAAGCTGAAAAACGGATCAATAGAAGCAATTTGCCGATGATTCCTGAAAATGTACACGTCCATATAGAGGATGCGAAAGAGCGTGTGGAAGACGCGAGACGGGAATTATCCGAAGTCCCTGTCGCGATGAAAAGGGTAAATGAAAAAACAGAGATTGCGAAAAAAGATGCAGCGGAAAGTGAAGACCTTGTGGATCATATCATTAAGCAGGCCGGACTTGCCGAACGGGTCATTCAATATGGGAACCGCTATCGCAGTCAAAGTGACCATGTTCAGATCAATCTGCTGAAGGCCGAGGACCGGTTCCGGACAGGGCTGTTTGATGAAGCCGTACAACTCTCTTTAGAAGCAGTCAGCTTCGTAGAACCGCGTGCGGCAGAGAGGCTCCAGGAAGAGGCCTATTCTAAATCCTCCTAAGACTGTCGGGAGATAAAGGAGCTGAATGAAACGATGGTTGCTAAAGAAAAAGGAGTAATTGGTGGAGTGGCTATCGTGGCTGCGTCCATATGGGGTTTTCTGCTGTTTACGATTTTTTCTGGCCCGGATGAACTGGATACGATGGAGGGTGCCGGATCAGAAGATGACGGCGTTCCTGAAATGTTTGAGGAAGCACTTGATGCAGAAAATGGCATGTCGCCAGCGGATCAAGAGGAGGCATCAGCTTTGGATGATCCAGGTGAAGAAGATACACCCCGGATGCCTGAGGAGGATTCAACCGGTATCAATGAGGACCTGGTTGAAGAGGAACAGGGCATGTCGGGGACAGAGGGGCACTTGATACGTGAACGGGGTATTCGCCCGGGAGATTTTCCGGACATTGCATCCGTAGACGCTGTCCTTGAGCGGATAGAGGAAGAAGAATAGGAGCTTGAATGATCGTGCACAGCGGTTCACTGCTGTGCACGATCGCTGTTAAACGAACAATACGAAAGTGTATAAGGAGGAATTTATTTTGGCGACTCTCTATCGTAACGGAACCATTCGGACACTGTTGACTGCGGAGGATATGGCGGAAGCGTTGATCACACAGGAAGGGAAGATTCTGGCCGTTGGATCTGAAGACGAACTGATGGAACAATACGGTGCTATCATTTCCCGGGAAATCAATTTGGAGGGAGGTTGCCTGTATCCCGGATTCACAGATAGCCATTTGCACATGATTGGCCATGGGGAGCGTTTGTTAACACTTGATCTCTCAGACGCCGGATCGCTGGATGAAGTAAAGGAACGCCTGATAAACCGAGCGAATACCGTTCCGGTTGGCGACTGGGTCATTGGCGAAGGATTTAATGAAAACCTGTTTGCGGATGCACAGATTCCGGATCGGCGGATTCTGGACGAAGTGAGCCGTGATCACCCGATTCTCATTACCCGCATCTGCAGGCATGCGGTTTCCGTGAATTCCAAAGCGCTGGACATCGCAGGCGTACATACAGGGACACAGGACCCTTCCGGCGGGCGGATTGAACGTTATCAAGATGGTGAACCGACAGGCTATCTCCACGATCAGGCACAGGAACTGGTGAAATACTGTTTGCCGTCACATAAATTTGCTGATATTGAACGCACCCTGACAACGTCTTTGGAAGATCTGTTTGCTAACGGGTATACCGGTGGCCACACGGAAGATCTGTTTTATTACGGGAACCCTGTCGAAACGGTGCGGGTATTTGAAAAAGTGGTCGACGGATCGAACCGGAAATTCCGTACGAATTTACTCGTTCACCACGAAGCAGCAAAAGTGGTATTTGATACGTATCCGAATGGGCCGGATTCGGACTTTCTCGATTTCGGGTCCGTGAAGATTTTTACCGATGGTGCACTTGGAGGGAGAACCGCCTATCTCAGTGAACCTTATGCAGATGATGAATCAACCTGCGGCGTTGCCATTCATACGCAAGAACAGCTGACAGCACTTGTTCACCTGGCCAGAAGCTACCAGATGCCAGTGGCGATTCATGCCATCGGCGATCAGGCATTGGCTGAGACGCTGACGGCTCTCGAAGAAGAACCGCCGCCCCGCGGAGCACTGGACCGGATCATTCATGCGCAGATCCTCCGTCCGTCGTTGATTGAACAGATGAAACGTTTGCCGGTAGCTCTTGATATTCAGCCTCGCTTCACGGTATCGGATTTCCCATGGGTGGCAAACCGGCTTGGCGCTGAGCGGATACAATCCTGTTATGCATGGAAGACGTTGCTTCATGAAGGATTGATCTGTGCCGGCGGTTCGGATGCTCCCATTGAACCGGTGAATCCACTTCTTGGCCTTCATGCTGCGGTAACCAGACGAATGCCAGGAGTGGATCATGAAGGGTATTTGCCCAAAGAGAAATTGACCTTATTCGAGGCGCTGGGCCTTTTCACAAAGGGCGCTGCAGCGGCGATCGGTCATCAAGAGCGCCGGGGCTGGATCAAACCTGGCATGGAGGCTGATTTCACAGTATTGTCGCAGGACTTGTTTATGCTTGAGCCGGATGACTGGCTCAAGGTTCACGCACTGCTGACGGTCGTTGACGACAGCATCATGTACGACAGCCGTGAGGGAACCCGTTCTTGAATGGATCGAATAAAAAGAGAACCCCCGTCATACGGATGAACCGGTCTGACGGGGGCTGATTGAATCAAAGAAACGATCTGCGCACTTTATGCAAAAAGAGATTATCTTTCATACGCAGCGTCTTGATTTTTTTATTTGATACTTTCACTTTAATCTCATGCGAATGACGGATGCTGAGTGCTTCGTTATCCGCACCGATGATGGGATGGTCGTTACCATCCTGGACAATCTTCAGCGTTAATTCCCGATCATGATTCAAAATAAGCGGGGCGCCAAGGGTCCGGTATTGATTGTTGTTAATCGATGCAATCTCTGTCAGCTGCATGCTGGGAAGCTTAGGATCGACAATGGCGCCACTCAGTGAACGGTTATACGCGGTGGAGCCTGTCGGTGTGGAAACGACCATGCCATCGCCCCGGAAGGTTTCGAAATAGAGTCCATCGATATAGACATCGATGGCAAACGTTTTGATGATCTGTGAACGAACGGACAGTTCATTCAGACACTGAAATGATTCGGTTCCATCAACCGATACTTCAAGCGTAGGGTATTGAAGGACTTCTGTTTGATCAGATTGGAGTGCCAATTCAATCTTTTCAAGATCATTTGTGTTAAAATCTGTATAGAATCCCAAGCGACCATCATTGACCCCTACATAGAGGGCATCTTCTCGAAAACCGGTTTTACGGACAGATTGTAAAAAAGTCCCATCTCCACCGAAGCTGGCGATAATATTGGCATCTTTTGGATTTTCAACCAGCTGATAGTCATATTTTCGGCCAATCTCACGGACTTTGTGAATCTTTTCTTCCAGTTCTTCGTCCTTCTTGTAGAACAGAAAAGCATTTTTTCGGTTTGTCATGTCATCAACGTCCTTTCGTAGTCAGTGCTTTAGGTGTGCGATTCTTCGACAACTCTCAGCAAAAATCGCTTACATAATTTAATTCTAACAAATTAGCGGAGCGATTGCTGAACATTTTAAGATTGGTGAGGTGTTTTTTTATGAATGTGAAACGTTGGGTAGCACTCGGTGCTGCAGTATTATTGTTTGTCGTTTCAGGTTTTTTTACGTTAGGTATGCAAAATTTCGGGCAGGACTTTGAACAAATGATGTCCATTGATCGTGAATTTGGCGAACAGGTGATAGAGCAGGGAACGACCCCTGGTAAGTTAGCAGTGATTCAAGTGGAGGGTACGATTCAGGATGGCGGCGCGGGAGGTCTGTTCAGCGTCGGCTATGATCATCAGCAGACCCTCCGGATGCTCGAACACGCAGGCGAAGACCCGGAAGTGCACGGTGTGATTTTGCAGGTGAATACGCCAGGAGGTGGCGTGGTTGAATCCGATGAGTTGCACGAACGGATTGTAACGATTCAAGAGGAGTTTGAAAAGCCGGTTTATGCCGTGATGGGCGGTCAGGCTGCCAGCGGCGGCTACTACATTTCCGCTCCTGCGGAAAAGATTTACGCCAATGCACAGACC
Source organism: Salisediminibacterium beveridgei (assembly GCF_001721685.1). GTDB lineage: Bacteria > Bacillota > Bacilli > Bacillales > Salisediminibacteriaceae > Salisediminibacterium > Salisediminibacterium beveridgei. The sequence continues at coordinate 961,378 of NZ_CP012502.1, forward strand.
TTCACCGGTTCCATCGGTGTGATTATCCAGTCTGTGAATGCAGCAGGTCTGGCAGAAGAATGGGGTGTATCCCTCGAGACGTTCACCAGCGGTGAATTTAAGGATATTCTGAACCCAACCAGGGATATTACCGAGGCAGAACGTGAGTTATTGGATGAAATCGTTATGGATTCCTATGAGCAGTTCGTGGATGTCGTCGATAACGGACGCGGTAATTTATCGAGAGACGAAGTGTATGAGCTTGCAGATGGCCGGATTTATACAGGAAACCAGGCAGTTGAAAATGGTCTGATTGATGAAATCGGTAACCGCAATCATGCAATTGAAGAAATGATTGAGGAACTTGGACGGGGCGATCTTTCTGTGGTTGAATACGGCGGACCCGCTGGATTCGGTTCGCTTGCCGGATTCGGCAGTCAGCTGATGCCCGGTTCGGAAGCAAGAATGATCGAAGAAGTCATTAACTCTAATGCAGGTGCACGGGTAATGTATCTGTATACGAATTGAGGTGAAGATACATGAGTGAAGAGAACAATACGATTCCCCTGGAAGAAGAACCTGATCAGCGGCCAGAGCCCGCTCGTCATGATCATTTGGATGATTATGAGACGATGACGTTTTACTATGCCGGTTTTTGGATGCGTTTTTGGGCATACCTGGTGGATTTGGTTGTGGCAAGCAGCCTGAGCGGCCTGATTTTGGGCGTCATGTATCTTGCGGCAGATCTTGATCAGCTGACAATTGGGATTTATACAGCAGCAGGAGCGCTTTCTGCGTTGATTTCTTTCTCATATTTTGTCATCCTGACGAAGCTTTGGGGGCAGACCCTCGGCAAAATGGCACTCGGAATCAGGGTGATTCCATTTGAAAATCAGGAATTAAGCTGGACGGATGTCATTTTCCGTGAAGTGATCGGCCGGTTTATCCACCGATCCCTCGTGATTACGAATCTGCTCTATCTCATTGTGGCATTTGCCCCGACAAAGAGAGGGGTTCATGATCGGATCGGAAATTCACTGGTCATTCTCGAACCCCGCAAAGGGTTTACTGTACCGGTGAAAAAGAAGGAAGAAGCATCATAATGGAAGATCAACCAGCCAGTATGTTAAACTGAAAATCGTAGGTAAAATACGAAAAATTCGGGAGAAGGAGCTGACGGTATGACTGTAACATTTAAAGAAAATCCGGTAACATTGAAAGGAACAGAGGTTCAAAAAGGGGAACAAGCACCTGATTTCACAGTACTGGCAAATGATTTGTCAGATGTGAAGCTCTCTGATTTCAACGGAAAAACCAGACTGATCAGCGTTGTACCTTCGATTGATACAGGAGTCTGCGATGAACAGACGCGACGTTTCAATGAAGAAGCATCCAAACTCGATGATGTTGAGATCATCACGATCTCAGTGGATCTGCCGTTCGCGCAGAGACGCTGGTGTGCAGCCGCGGGTGTCGATAACATCCAGGTCACATCTGATCACCGCGATCTTGATTTTGGAATGAAGTACGGTGTTGTCATCGATGAACTGAGATTACTGGCGCGTTCCATTTTTATCGTCGACAAGAACGGTACACTGCAATATAAAGAAGTGGTTCCGGAAGTAACCAATCATCCGGATTATGATCAGGCAATTGCAGCTGCAAAAGAAATGAGCTAATATGATTCTATGGAAAAGCATCGATTATCGATGCTTTTCTTCTGCTTTAAGAAAGGTTAACTTTGTTAAAGGAGTAAAGTAGAAGTGCAACGAAGGCTTTCGCCATCTAACCTTGGCGACAAGCCTGGTTTTCTTTAAGCTTTAACGAATCAAAAAAAGGAAGGCTGAAATAAAATGAACCCAACAACAAAAACAGAAATCATGTATGAAACATTGGACAAAGCAGCGAGTCTCCTCCAGTCAGAACTGGGGATCTTATACCTGGAAGCACTGTCATTGGCAGGGAATCTGATGATTCACCAAAACGAACCGATCAACGGCTTGTCAGAAGACGCTTCAAAACAGGTGGAACAAATCGTCAAAGAGGTGAAGCCGCCCTTCAGCTATGATAAAGAGGAAGGACGAAGAGCGCTGCAACTGGCAGTCCTGAAAGGGATGAAAGAAGCGACACAGCCTCACCATGCAATGACACCGGATGCGGTGACGGTGTTCGCCGGTTTTCTCGTGAGTCAATTATTGCAAAAAGAAGCAGACAAAACGCAAAAAATCTTTGATCCTGCAGCCGGAGCGGGAAATCTGTTGACAGGTGTCATGAATCAGCAGTCTGCCCCGGTAGCAGGGATCGGTGTGGAAGCAGATGAAACCCTGGCTAATCTATTGTTTATAAACAGTGGCGTGCAAGGACTGGACCTTGCGGGTGTTCATGATGATTCGGTCAAAATGGATCGACTGGACGACCGGGTGGACCTCGTAGTCTCAGATCTGCCGGTTGGCTACTATCCTGATGAACAGGTGATCGATGGATTTCAGACGAAGGCACAAGGTACACCGACGTATGTGCATCACCTTCTGATCGAAAAAAGTCTGCGACAGGTGGAAGAAGGCGGATTTCTGTTATTTTTGATCCCGAACACCTTATTCCAATCCGAGCAGGCAGATATACTGCAAGCTTATTTAAAAGACTCGGCAGTCATTTATGCGTTACTGCAATTGCCAGAGACCATGTTTAAAGCAAAGGAGCAACAGAAGAGTTTTCTTTTGCTGCGAAAGAAGAAAACAGGTATGACGGTACCGAAACAGGCACTGCTTGCAGAGATGCCATCATTCAGCCGTAAAGAGGCTCTTCAGGACATGACCCGTCAAATCTCTGATTGGATCAGTGATCATTTGTCATAAAATGTTCACATTGGTATCTGTTACGGTCTGCACAAGTCTGTATTTGTACAGAAAACCCAATGGGAGAACTGAATCACAGGAATGGCAATGGTTTCATGGGGAATCTGTGTTATAGTCTTTGGGACAGTCGGCGATGAAACAGAGGTTGCAAACTTCTTTTTTAAGTGTTTTAATTAATAGTGGTTATACGTGAACAATCGAGAGTGTGTCCGCTGGTCAATTGAAATAAAATAAAAAAGGAGCGAATCATTTATGTCTAAAATTATGGCGATAAACGCCGGAAGTTCATCCTTGAAGTTTCAACTTCTCGAAATGCCGGAAGAGAAGATTGTCACAAAGGGAATTGTAGAGCGAATCGGAATGAACGATGCGGTCTTCACCATCGAAGTAGAGGGTGATAAAAAGAAAGATACAACAGCGATTGACGATCATGCCAAAGCTGTCGAAATTCTGCTGGATAAGCTGATCAGTTTAGGGATTATCAACTCGCTTGATGAAATCGAAGGCATCGGTCACCGTGTTGTTCACGGCGGGGAAAAATTCAATGATTCCGTTTTGATTACAGAAGATGTCATCAACGGCATTGATGAAGTATCTGATCTGGCGCCGCTGCATAATCCTGCAAATCTCGTCGGGATCAATGCATTTCGTAAAATTTTGCCGAATGTCCCGTCAGTCGCTGTGTTTGATACAGCATTTCATCAGACGATGCCTGAAGATTCTTACCTTTACAGTCTGCCTTATGAATATTACGAAAACTACGGCATTCGTAAGTACGGTTTTCATGGCACATCACATAAGTATGTTTCCGAACGTGCAGCCGATATGCTCGGGCGCCCGGTGGAAAATCTTCGCCTGATTTCCTGTCACCTTGGTAACGGTGCAAGTATTGCGGCGATTGAAGGCGGCAAGTCTGTGGATACGTCAATGGGCTTTACACCACTTGCCGGTGTGACAATGGGAACGCGCTCCGGTAACATCGACCCTTCCCTGATTCCGTATATCATGGATAAAGCAAACATGACCGCAGAAGAAGTAATGGATGTTCTGAATAAAAAATCCGGTATGCTTGCGCTCTCCGGATTCTCAAGTGACCTTCGTGATATTGAATTGAAGGCAAAGGATGGCCACGATCGTGCTGCGCTTGCGCTGAATGTCTTCACCTCACGCATCCACAAATACATCGGTTCTTATGCGACACGTATGAGCGGCCTCGATGCGATTATCTTCACTGCAGGTATCGGCGAAAACAGTGACGAAATCCGCTCGAGAGTGCTTCACGGTCTTGAATTTATGGGAGTATATTGGGATCCGATGCTGAACAAGACAAGAGGAAAAGAAGCCTTTATTAACTATCCTCACTCACCGGTTAAAGTCATGGTCATTCCAACGAATGAAGAAGTGATGATTGCCCGTGATACACTTCGGCTCAGCTCGAAATAGTTATTGAGTAAAGAAGAACAGGAACGAAAAAAGGTTCTAAGTCAATTGTTGGGGTAGTGGCATTTTGCCGCTGCCCCTTTATCCTACTTGAAAATGTTCATTTTTGAATTGATGATGCAGTAATACCCGGAATCGGAAACGATCGTATCGTCTGAATCCGAATGCATTCCGTTTGATCACTTTCGTCTGATTGTTTAACCCTTCGATCGGACCGTTTGTATAACCATAGGCAAAGCTGTTCAGGATGGCCACTTTCCAATTTCGGAATGTTTTCAGGACGTCTTGAAACTCTTGCATCTCCGATGCCTCCACGCATTGATAGAACAGATGAAGTTCTTCTTTTACGCTTCGCACATCATGTTGCCCAGCCTGTTTCGCCGTTTCAAACCAATCGCGATAAGCTTCTTTCACTTCATAGGCTTCACGAAGCTCTTCTGACAAAGACAGATAGCGTTGAAGATACCAGTGTTGTTTCTCCGTTAAGTCTTGCGCGTGTTTATGAAAAACATGCTTCATCCGTTTACACTTTTTCCGATCATATTCGTGGAATTCCTTCTGTACACGGCGCCGAATCCGGTCCAGCGCCCAATAGATATAACGGCAGAAATGAAACCGGTCGGCGACAATAACAGGTTTGCCCAATGCCTGGTCTACCGCTGATTTAAAGGAATGGCTCATGTCCATAACCACGATCCGGACTTGACTGCCTTTCTGTTGTAAATAACGTTTGACGGTTTGGACCGCACGGTCCGGCAAAATATCCAATGGTTTTCCTGTCAAACCATCTGCAATCATGACTTGATATTTCCCTTTTTCGGTGTCTCCCTTATACTCATCGATGGCAATGACCGAAGGGAGTTCCTTCACCTCCGACAACATAGGGGCAGCGATCTGATCGAACCTTCTCATCACGGTGGTCGGAGACGTATGAAACTGTCTGGCCGTGTCCGTGAAATTCTTTCCCTGGATCACACGGAGTCCCAACGCCTGATTCCATTCCAAAGTGTGTCGTTGGTAACGCTCCACCAGTTTAATCTGTTCAGAAAATCGCTTGCCGCATCGGCACACGTAACGTCTTCGACGATAGAACAAGACCGTAGGTCGTTCCCACATCTTCAGGTGTTGCACCTTCTGGATCCGGTAATCATGGACTTTACTCGTCCATTCAGAACAACATGGGCACCTGTGCGGCTCACGTTCCATCTCGATATGAATGTGTACTTCCCCATCAACAATGGCTGTTTTCGTGACGATCGCTTCTTCTAACCCCGGAAAATTCATGTTAAAATCAGTAGTATGCACGCAGATCCTCTCCTTCACTTTGTTTCTCGTCAATTCAAGTGTAAAGGATAGAGGAGCCTGCGTGTTTTTTATCCCCAAATTTGTGGCCATGTCACAAACTGTCTTTGAACAAATCAGCTTGTTTTTCATGAGTGACAGGCGGCGACGCCAGAGGGATCAGTGCAGTCTGAAGATCCATTCTGACGATGCAAAGCTGAGACAGAATTAGCTGAAGACAAGCCCCTTGGCAAGCGTCCGCAGATAGGGAATGAAAAACACCTCGAAGAGAGAACCGCAATTGTTTCTAAACCCCAACATATATTTTAGAGCCCGAAAAAAAGCCTCCGGATCCGGAGGCTTTTTGTATGCATGATGGCTATTAATGGTGTGCACGAACTTCAACGTTCTCGTCAGCCCGGTACCATAACCAGAGGTCATTGATGGTAGAAGCGAGAGAAGAGATGTTACTGTTTAATTCACAGCTGGTGTCGAAGTGGCTCTCCTCATAGAGAAGATCCTGCAATACGTTAATTTCATTTTCCAGCTCTGCTATTCTGTCTGGGATTTTTCCCCGCTCTTTTTCCCAATGCAGCATCACTTGGACCTGCTCTTGGTAGGGAAGTTCTTCTAAAGGTTTAGTAAATTGGGGCACGGCTATCCCGAGCCGGTTATCATACTCAAATGTAACAAGTTCCATGAATCAATCCTACCTCACTTTTACGAATTGGGTTCCGAACGGACAATCAGTACGTCGCATTCAGAGTGGCGCGTGATATGTTCAGACACACTGCCGATCAAGAAGCGTTCAACAGCATTCAGACCGGTTGCGCCTGTCACGATCAAATCAATCTCATATTTCTTTGCAACGTCTTTGGCAATTTTGACTTTTGGTGAACCATAATCGAGAACCAGCGATACTTTTTTGATCCCCTTTTCAAGGGCCTGTTCCTTGTACTCTTCAAGCATATCCCGAGCGTACTGTTCCGCTTCTGCGAAAATCGTACGATCATAATGCTCAACAGAGGCAAATGTGCGTGTGTCGATGATGTGACTGATAAAAAGGTTAGCGTCGTGATCACCTGCAAGCTGTACGGCTTTGTTAAATGCTCTCTTTGCTTCTTTCGATCCATCCACAGCTACCAGAACGTTGTTGTACTTCAATGGCATGTGAAGACCTCCTTTTTTCAAGTAAAATCATCTTACTCACTTTCATTATAGCAAATCTTTAGAACTTTGACGACATTTTCGTGAATCAGTTAACAATGAGTGGTTATTTTTTTACTTAAGCGGGGAATGGTCGATATAATGGACGTTGTATTCAGATTTTTTGTCCGGAGAGGGTGGTCGTTATGCGTCATGCCATTGTGACAGCAGGCACGAAAGGATTAGGGAAACAAGTAACAGAACAATTACTTCACGAGGGATATAGTGTGACCGTCAATTACCGAAGTGATGAACAGGCCGTAGAAGCGATGAAAGAGGCTTTCAGTGAAGCGAAGCATCGTTTATCATTTCTGAAAGGTGACGTGACGAACCGTCACGATATGGAGGCACTCGTGGACAGCGCAGTCGAACGGTTTGGTCGTGTGGATCTGTTGATCTGCAATGCAGGACCTTATGTGTTCGAGCGGAAAAAACTCGCAGATTATACCGATGAGCAGTGGTATGAGATGGTGGATGGGAATTTAAACTCAGCCTTTCACTTGTTCAGAAAAGCCATTCCCATTATGAGAAAACAGCAATTCGGACGGATCATTACATACGGTTTTCAAGCCTCGGATCATACGCCAGGCTGGCTGTACCGGTCTGCTTTTGCTGCATCCAAAACTGCATTGACGTCGCTTACGAAGACGGTGGCGATTGAAGAAGCAGAATTTGGCATTACAGCCAATATGGTTTGTCCAGGGAAGATCCTTGGCGATATGAAAGAGTCGTCCATTGCAGATTCCCGCAGACAGCCGGATGAAGAAACACCTGTCGGGCGATCGGGTACCGGGGAGGACATTGCACGCACTGTGCTGTTTCTTGCCGGAGAAGAATCGGACATGATCACCGGTGCGGTCGTTGAAGTGACAGGCGGGATGGACGTTCTTCACAGTCACAGGGCGTAAAATGAGTAACACAAACAGCCACACCTTCGGTTCCAGTCAGGACGGGTGTGGCTGTTTGCGGTATTAAAACCGTTATGAATTCCAAATGACCTGCAGGTCTTTTGGAAAAGAATTTAATGATACACAGCCATCTTCTGTGATCAGGATCTCGTCTTCAATCCGCACACCGGAAATGTCGGGAATGTAAATCCCCGGTTCAATGGTAAACGTCATGCCAGTGGTCAACGCGTTCTGATTTTGATCGTTCAGCGAGGGGAATTCATGCACCTGTATGCCGATACCATGACCAATCCTGTGCGGGAAATAGTTCCCGTAACCGGCTTCTTCAATTTCTTTTCTTGCAGTTTGATCCAGAGATTGAATGAGTGTGCCGGGCTTACAAAGCGCCACGGCCTTCAAGTGTGCATTGAGAACGGTTTGATAGATGGTCCTTTGCTCTTCGCTTACTTCTCCGAAAAAGACGGTACGCGTCATATCTGACGTGTAGCCTTTCCACTCGACGCCCAGGTCAAAAAGCACGGCGTCACCTTTTTGTAAGGTGCGCATACCAGGATTCCCGTGAGGATCCCCGCATTTTTCTCCGAACAAAGCCATTGTGGAGAAAGACATTTCCCGGACACCTTCTTTTTTCAACGTGTACTCAATTTGTGCGATGACTTCCATTTCCGTGACGCCTTCCTTGAGAGCGTCAACACCTGCCTGGATCCCCTGATCAGCAAGTGCCGCCGCTTCTTTCATGATCGAAATCTCTTCGTCAGACTTTGTCAGTCTCATCGCATTTAAGAGATGATCGCAGGTCACGTAGCGGCTCCCCGGGCAGTTGGACTGCCAGCTTGTGAAACGGGTCCAGGGAATATTTTCTTCAAGGGCAACAACCTGTGCATCAGGCTGCAATGCACTGAACAGTTTTGACCATGGATCTTCCGAGTCCGTATAGCCGATAATCCACTCAGGATTGAACAATTTGCTGATCTGATTGACTTCCATTTGCGGGCAAATCAAAGTCGGATTGCCTTCTTTCGGAATCACAACGCCCAAAAGCCTTTCATGTGGATCGGCATCAAAGCCTGTCAGGTAAAAGACATTCGGCCTTGACTGAACCATTACATAATCGATATTTTCCCGGTTCATGTTTTCCTGCAGGGTTTTTATGCGTTCATTCATCGGTATCAATCATCCTTTCGATAGAATTGATGGAGCTAGATTAACACTGGTAAAAGTGACACACTCGTTTCAGTCTATCATGAATTCAAACGGTCGTGCAGAGGATATTCAGTCCCCGGAACCGGAAAACGGGTGCTCTTATGAATATTTCAAGATTATTCAGGGTAAAGAATGACAGGTGTTTTAATCACAAGGACAAGGAGAGGTGTTTGAAGATGAATGTTTCATTTCACGGACACGCGGTTGTAAAAGTAGTGACGAACGGAACCACCATTTTGATTGATCCATTTATTACAGGGAACGGGGCCACGGATTTACATGCAGGCGACGTTCATGCGGATGTGATTTTGCTGACTCATGGACACAATGATCACGTTGGAGACACGGTGGCAATCGCCAAACGCTGTGACGCAAAAGTCATTGCCCCGTTTGAACTGGCTACGTATATGGGCTGGCAAGGGGTCGATGCCCATCCAATGCATATCGGTGGTGCCCATGAATTTGATTTTGGCACCGTTAAGTTTACGCAGGCGTTCCATGGATCAGCCTGGACCGATGATGAGAATCAGACGATCACGTATATGGGCATGCCGGCCGGTATTCTTTTGAAGGCTGAAGGCAAAACGATTCATCATGCCGGGGATACAGGACTCTATTCAGACATGAAATTATTGGGGGAACTGGAGAAAATCGATTTGGCCTTCCTGCCGATCGGAGATAATTTCACGATGGGACCTGAAGATGCCCGTATCGCAGCCAAGTGGATCGGTGCAGAAAAAGTTGTCCCGGTTCACTATGATACATTTCCTTTGATTGAGCAGGACGGTGAAGCCTTCTGCAAATCGCTGGGGGCCGACCAGGAAGGGATACCAATGAAACCGGGCGATGAAATTAAACTGTAAAAAAACCAGATGTGTGGTCTCATAGAGATCTGGACAGAAAGGAAGAGGCCGGTTTGATACCCGGCCTCTTCATTCTTTATGGAGAGAGATTTCTCCAATCTCATTCAAGTACTCTTCCACTTCCTGATCAAATTGCTCTCTTAAGTGGACACCACTCATATATTCTGAATCGTCGTGCTGGCTGCCTTCCAAAAGTTCCGGGATCAACCGCTGCCAGATGACTGTCCGTTCTGCGTGGTCCCGATCGAAAACCATCAGGAATTCTTCAAGAGATTTGTCCAACCCTGCTGACATACCTTCGATCAGGGCAGGTGTGTTGTTCTCGTATACTTGAACGTTGTAACGCGCCTGGCGTTCCACAATCTCGTCGGTGACTGATACTCCGTATTCATCCTCTGCATATTGCCGCCATGCCTGTTCATAAATGTAACGATCTTCGGCGAGTTGGATCATTTCAATGAGTTCCCAATCTTCCTGGAATTCCTCGCGCTGAATATAATAACGGATAAACCATTTCTCGATTTCCTGCACATCATCTTCATCAACAAGATACAAACGGTTCTGAAACAGAATTTGGGCATAGGCCGTTAAATCGGCATAATCATCCGCACTCAAAGGGGGAGTATTTTCGTGATAGACGGCCTCGACTTCTTCAAAACTGATGTCAAGGGAGCTGTCTTCGACGTTATCGTTCTGACAGGCTGTGATCAGGGACATCGTCAAAAAGCCTGCACCGATCCAGATGAATTTCCTAACCATGATGCTCTCCTCCTCTTCGGTCCAGGTTATCTTCGTCGTTACCGGTTATCATTCTGCCTGTTTTATGATACTTCAGAGGAATGTTGAAGTTGACTGAAGGAATGGAGTATAAGTGCAATGATGGCTTTCGCCATAGGCCGGGCGATAAGCCGGGTTTTCTTAATCATAATCAGATGGAAAGCCATTGTGCAAGTGAATAAATCAGGAAAAAGATCAAAGATTGTAAAAAACGAAAGGTTGAAGTTCTTTGTTTTCCATCATATACTTGTAATAGTACAGACAGTATATCACATAACAACAGTACATAAATTCAAGGAGGAACCCTTGCATGACAAAGCACGAGCAAATATTACAGCACATCCGATCATTGGAAGTAGGCAACAAAATCTCCGTAAGACATGTAGCCAAGGTCCTGAGTGTCAGTGAGGGAACGGCCTACAGAGCGATTAAAGATGCTGAAAATCAGGGACTGGTCAGCACGATCGAGCGGGTGGGCACCATTCGCATTGAGAAAAAGCAAAAAGAAAACATCGAACGATTGACGTTCGCCGAAGTCATTAATATTGTTGAAGGTTCAGTCCTGGGTGGCAGAAACGGTCTCTATAAAACGCTGAACAAATTTGTGATTGGTGCCATGAAAGCAGAAGCAATGATGCGCTATGTGGAGGCAGGCAACCTGCTGATTGTCGGGAACCGGGAACAGGTCCACAAACTGGCCCTTGAAGCGGGTTCTGCGGTATTGATTACCGGTGGTTTTGACACCAGTGACGATGTGAAACGACTTGCTGATGAGCTTGACTTACCGCTCATTTCCACTTCATATGATACGTTTACGGTTGCAACCATGATCAACCGGGCCATCTATGATCAGCTGATCAAGAAAGAGATCATCTCTGTTGAGGATATTCTCATTCCTGTGGATAAGACGGATTACCTTGTCACCGGTGAGAAACTCTTCAAGTGGAATGAATTGAACGAACGGACAGGTCATAGCCGTTATCCGGTGGTGGATAAGGATCTTAAGCTGCAAGGGATCATTACCGCGAAAGACGTTATTGGAGAAGAACCGGATACCAATGTCGAGAAAATCATGACAAGGCAGCCCATCTCTGTGACCAGTATGACCAGTGTGGCCTCAGCGGCGCACATGATGGTGTGGGAAGGCATTGAGCTCCTGCCGGTCATTAATCAGAGCAAGAAACTGATTGGGGTTATCAGCAGGCAGGATGTATTGAAGGCGCTGCAAATGTTACAGCGGCAGCCCCATGTGGGAGACACCATCGAGGACCTGGTGACGCGTCATTTTGAGGATGTGTCAACACCTCAGGAACATGCCTTTCAGCTCGAAGTCACGCCGCAAATGACAAATCACCTCGGGACCATTTCCTATGGTGTGGTGACGACGATTGTGACCGAAGCGAGCAGCAGGGTGCTGCGAAAATACAAAAAAGGCGATCTGGTTGTTGAGAACATTACGATCTTTTTTATTAAACCCGTTCAAATTGACGCAGCGATTCTGGTGAAGCCGAAAGTCCTCGAAGTCGGACGGAAATTCGGTAAAGTGGATGTGGAAATTTTCCACCAGGGACTGCTTGTCGGGAAAGCGCTCCTCGTGGCGCAGTTGATTGACAGGTAAAGAAAACGGTCCTGAAGAAACCTGAAAAACCGGACACGGAGTCCGGTTTTTCAGGATTTCTCAGCCAAAGCTTTCTCTACATATGGCTGGAGGGCTTTGAAGTGCTTGTAACCGAGGAAGATGTTCACCCCGCCGAACGCTACGAAAGCTACGAGGACAAAAGCTGCAACCGATGACTGCAGCTGTACATAGCTGTTGATTGCAAAACTGATGAAAAAGAAGCCGATGGCAATATTGCTTTTCGCACCGTAGGAACGGCGGATGGCTTCATGTTGAGAACGGTATTGATAGACTTTAAAATACAGGAAGATCATCAGAAATCCGATGATCGTAATGGCACCAAACATGAGTGTTGCTCCCTTCTGTTTCTTGGCAGTGTGAAAACCATCTGATGGCCGGTCTTTCACCTTGCACTTTCGTCTATTGTAGAATACTCTGTAAAAAGAAAGCAACTGTGAATAGGATGTGTAAAGATTGAAAAATGAGATTTTAGATTACATAGCACAATATGACCGGATCATTATTTTGAGACATGTCCGTCCCGATCCCGATGCCATCGGTTCTCAAGCGGGTCTTATGGAACTTATTAAATGGCTCCATCCCGACAAAACAGTACTGATGAGTGGGGAAAGCGATCCGGAATTTGATTTTCTGACACGCATGGATCAAGTGAAAGATGAAGAGTTTGAAGGAGCGCTTGTCATTGTCTGTGATACAGCGAACCGTGAACGGATTGATGATGAACGTTTTCAAAAAGGGGCAGCTTTGATTAAGATTGACCATCATCCAATGGTCGATTCATTCGGAGATGTGGAGTGGGTGGATGCCAAAGCGAGTTCCACTTCTGAAATGGTTTATGAACTGTTTGACAGCATTGAATCATTTCAAGGAAAGCCACCCAAGCCAGAAATGGCGCGCTATTTATATACGGGCATCGTTGGAGATACCGGGCGGTTCCGTTTTCCGAATACGACGGAACGGACTTTTGCAGCTGCAGCGCGACTGGTTTCTGCGCCGTTTTCGAGAGAGGAAATCTATGAAAAAATGTATATGAAATCCGAGAAGATGCTGCGACTCGAGGGATATGTCCTTTCAAGCGTTGAAGTAAAACCTAGCGGAGCTGCCGTTGTTCATTTACCGAAGAGCGTTCTCGAGCGCTTCCGCGTCGATGCAAAAGAAGCAGCGGCGATTGTAAACAGCTTTTCGGCACTTGAAGGCTTGAAGGCCTGGGCTTTTCTTGTGGAAGAAGACGATCAGATACGGCTGAGGATGCGTTCAAAAGGTCCGGAGATCCACAAACTCGCCGAGAAGTATCACGGTGGCGGACACCCGATGGCCGCCGGAGCGTCAGCCTTCACATGGGAAGAAGCGGAAGCCTTCAGCAAGGAACTGGATACATTGTGCGGGCAATTCGTATAAGCAAAAGAGGAATCTGTCAATCGTGCAGATTTCTCTTTTCATTTTGAAGGGAATCGGGCATAATGAAAGAAACAAGTGTTCTGATTTAAGGGGTGAATCGGTTGGCGTATACTCATTTACATATTCATACAGAATTCAGCTTACTGACGAGTCTCGTCAGGATACAGGAACTGGTGAAACGTGCGAAGAAACAGGGATTTACCGCACTTGCGATCACGGATAAGAACAATATGTACGGAACCGCCGCCTTTTACCAGGCATGTGTAAAGGAGGACATCAAGCCGATTCTCGGTGCAGAACTGACCGTGTCCCGAAATGAACCGGAAAGAGGCAATGCAGCCGCTTATACGCTGCTGTTCTATGCCAAAACCTATGCAGGCTATCAGTCGCTTGTTCAGCTGGCAACCCTGGCCGCTTCCCGTGAAGGACTCCCTTTCGTGACGCTCGAAGAGGTCAGATCAAAAGCAGAGGATCTTCTGATTATTTCCCCGTTTTCATCAGGTGAAATGCAAAGCCTCGCAGAAGCAGGTGACAAAGAGGCTGCGTCAGACTTTTTGGGTCAACTGAAAGCGATCGCAGGTCCGAAGTCCGTGTATGTGGAAATTCAAAATCACTGGCTTCCCTGGGAGCGGATGAGAATGCAGTCGATCCGTCATTGGCTCACTGCGAATCAGGTACAGGTCGTTGCAACGAATCACGTCCATTTTTTTGACAAGAGCCAGTTCAATGCAGCAGGGACGTTACAGGCGATCCGGGAAGGAACGTCCACAAAAGCAATGGATGACAGCCTGTTATCACCTGAGATGTATTTGAAGAGTGAACAGGAGATGCAAGAGCAATTTGCCAAATGGCGTCAGGCCCTCGACGTTACGAATACGATCGCCGATCAGTGTGAAGTGGAACTGCCTTTTGGCGGAAAGATTCTTCCTTCCTATCCTCTCGAACCCGGACAAGAGACCTCTCAGGTGCTCCGGGACTGGTGTGAAAAGGGATTAACAGCCAGAGTGAGCGATCCGGATGAGGCTTATCAAGAACGATTGAAGAAAGAACTGCGTGTGATCCGGGAAATGGGGTACGAAGATTATTTCCTGATCGTAGCCGATTTTATGCGGTTTGCTCATGATCAAGGCATTTTGACCGGTCCGGGAAGAGGATCTGCCGCAGGGTCGATCGTTGCTTATGTGCTGGGGATCACGGACGTGGACCCGTTGGCGTATGACCTGCTGTTCGAACGGTTTCTCAATCCGGAGCGGGTTTCCATGCCGGATATCGATATCGACTTTTCGGACCGGTCACGGGACAAAGTGATCCACTATGTACAGCATCGGTACGGGTCTTCTCACGTGGCACAGATTATCACCTTCGGAACACTTGCAGCAAAGGCTGCACTGAGAGACACGGCACGGGCTTTGGAGATCCCGGTGAGTGAAGTGGACCAGCTGACCAGGCAGGTTCCTTCGAGACCGAACATCACGCTCGATGAAGCGTACGCTGAATCCGGCAGCTTTCGAGAACTGCTGGAGGCAATGCCTTCGGGCAGAGATTTATTTGATACAGCAAAGGCCATTGAAGGACTGGCGAGGCATACGTCCATTCATGCAGCTGGAGTGGTGATGAGTGAACATCCACTGACGGATGTTGTGCCGCTCGAGTCCGGCCATGACGGCTTATTTCTCACGCAATACCCGATGAATGATCTCGAGGCGTTAGGGCTGTTAAAGATGGATTTTCTTGGGCTGCGGAACCTGAGCTTTATGGAACGGATCAGAGAACTGGTCTATGAAAAAAACGGGGAATGGCTCGATGTAACAAGGCTCCCGATTGAGGATGATCAGATGTTTGCGCTGTTTGCTAAAGGGGCGACCAACGGCATCTTTCAACTGGAGTCTCAAGGGATGCGCCGGGTACTGAAACAGCTTCGCCCAAGCCGTTTTGAAGATATCGTAGCCGTGAACGCCCTCTACCGCCCGGGTCCGATGGAACAGATTCCGACGTTTATCGCACGGAAAAATGGTGAGGAGCCGATCAGCTATCCGCATGCAGATCTTGAGACGATTTTGAAACCAACCTACGGGGTCATGATTTATCAGGAACAGATCATGCAAATTGCCGCCGTGATGGCAGGATTCAGCCTTGCTGAGGCAGATCTTCTCCGGCGGGCGGTCAGTAAGAAAAAAAAGGAGGAACTGGATCGCTCGAGAACCCTGTTTGTGTCGGGTGCTGAAGGGAAGGGGTACAGCACCGCTGAGGCAGAATCGGTCTACGATCTGATTGAACGGTTTGCCAACTATGGGTTCAATCGGAGTCATGCGGTGGCATACAGCATGATCTCCTGCAGACTCGGCTGGCTGAAAACGCATCACCCGGATGCGTTTATGGCAGCTTTGATGGAACAGACCGTCCACGCACCGGATAAACTGGTCAGCTTCATGGCAGAGGCCAGGGACATGAATCTCATGGTATCAGGTCCTTCTGTGCAGCATAGCGGGTTGGGTGTTTCGGTTGTTGAACGGGCGATTTATTTACCCCTCACTGTCATCCGCTATACCGGCGTGCAGGCGATTGAGGAAATCGTCCGTGTCCGCGGCCTTGAAGGACCCTTCACGAGCCTGTTTGATTTTTGCAAACGGGTCTCGCTGAAAAAAGTCAATCGCCGTGCGATTGAATCCCTGATTATGGCAGGAGCAATGGATGATTTTGGCGTTGAGAGAACGACGCTGTTTGCATCCCTTGATGATGCGATTCAATATGGTGATGAGGAAGGCAAAGGATTTTCGCTTTTTGACCAGGAAGGCGGCGAACCGGCCTACACGACCGGCGGCAAAATGACGTTAATGAATAAGCTGGATGAAGAGCAGGAAGCAATGGGCTTTTACATGTCCGGTCATCCGGTGGAGGATTATGAGGAACTGCTGAGACCGTTTAACAAAATGTCGATTCATGAGGCCATTGATACACACGGGCAGTCAGGGAAAACAGTTCGTGTTGCCGGTATGGTGGAGAAGGTCCGCTATGTCCAGACGAAAAAAGGCGAGCAGATGGCGTTCATCCATATCACCGATGAAACAGGCGGACTCGACGTCACGGTGTTTCCGAAGGTCTTGAAGAACCATCAAATGAGCTTGAAAAAACAGGAGCTTGTTTTTCTCGAAGGTCAAATGCAGTGGCGGCAGGATCAGTGGAATCTCATCATGGAAAAAGCCATCACGATCGATATGCTGAAAATGCGAAAGAAAGACAAGCAGCAGCCGGTATTGTATTTGTTCATTTCGTTGCTTCATGAAAAAACCGGTAAAGGTGAAGCCGTTAAAGAAGTGCTGCAGGATACACCTGGTGATGTCCCGGTCGTGATCAAATACGAATCCTCCGGTGAAGTGAAGAAATTATCGGAACTCTGGAATATCGCCGCTGAAGACGAGCTTTTGATGAAACTCGAAGGGATACTTGGTAAAAAGAATGTGCATTTCCGTTCATCAAGGGTGTGATGAACGGATTTTTTTTGATATAATAACAGAGGCTAGGGGTGGTCTGACCACCAGATTCCAAAAAGGAGCGTGGGGGCATTGTCTACATTACGAGAAGAAGCACTACATATGCACAAAGTGCATCAGGGTAAAATTGAAACCACACCAAAAGTTGCTGTCAGGAATGCTGAAGATTTATCATTGGCTTATTCACCGGGGGTCGCGGAACCGTGTAAAGAGATTTTTGAGGATCCGCAAACCGTTTATGATTACACGGTGAAAGGGAATATGGTAGGCGTTGTGACAGATGGTTCGGCTGTTCTTGGACTCGGGAATATCGGGCCGGAAGCTTCATTGCCGGTCATGGAAGGGAAGGCCGTACTGTTTAAATCTTTTGCAGGTGTGGATGCCTTTCCGATTTGCCTGAATACCAACGATGTGGATGAAATCGTGAACACAGTGAAATTGATGGAGCCCACTTTCGGCGGGATCAATCTGGAAGACATTTCTGCACCCCGCTGCTTCGACATTGAGGAACGATTAAAAAGAGAATTGAATATTCCGGTCTTTCACGATGACCAGCACGGTACCGCGATCGTTACGGCTGCCGGACTGTTGAATGCCCTGAAGCTATCTGGCAAAAAAATGGAAGAAATCAAAGTGGTTGTCAATGGTGCAGGAGCGGCAGGAATTGCCATCATCAAACTGTTGATGAGTATGGGCTGTAAATCCTTTATTCTTTGTGATTCCAAAGGAGCCATCTTTGAAGGCAGACCATACGGCATGAATGATTTGAAAGATGAGCTTGCCTCTAAGACGAACCTCGAAAAGAAAGAAGGGAAATTGGGGGATGTCATAAAAGATACAGACGTGTTTGTCGGGGTGTCGGTAGAAGGAGCATTGACGGCAGACATGGTTAAGAGCATGAATGACAATCCGATCATTTTTGCGATGGCCAATCCAATACCGGAAATCATGCCTGAAGAAGCAAAAGCTGCAGGGGCAAGTGTCATTGGTACGGGTCGGTCGGATTTCCCGAATCAGGTGAATAATGTTCTTGCTTTTCCCGGAATATTCCGGGGAGCCCTTGACGTGAATGCCACGCATATCAATGAAGAAATGAAAGTGGCAGCGGTCAAAGCCATTGCCGGTCTCGTTGGTCATGACGAGTTTCATGCGGACTACGTGATCCCCGGGCCATTCGATAAACGGGTGGCACCAGCAGTTGCAAAAGCTGTCGCCATGGCTGCGATGGAAACGGGTGTTGCAAGACGAAAAGTTGACCCGGATGCAGTGGAGCGGAAAACCTACAAACTGACGATGATCGAAGAGGAATAGTGGGTATCCGGACCGGTCTGATAACCAGCGGTCCGGATTTTCAAGAAGATAGGAACGTGATGAAACAATGGATAAAGTCTATATGAATATCCTTAAAGCCATCGATGAGATAATCGAAGAAGATGGCTTGATCGCAGGAGACAAGTTGCCCTCAGAGCGGGAACTGGCCGAGCGGCTGGATGCCGGGCGTTCCTCCGTCAGAGAAGCGTTCCGTGCCCTCGAACTTCTTGATTTAATCGAGACGAGGAAAGGGGAAGGCACTTTTGTCAAACAGCCCGGGAGTCACAGGTTGGCCGAACTGCTGGCCGGTTTTTTCCTCCGGGAACCAAAAGCAAGACAGGACCTTTCAGAGACACGACGGATCATTGAGGCAGAAGCGGTCAGATTAGCCTGTGAGCGGCATGAAGCCTGGCAACTGGTGAAGCTGAAGGAATTAATTGAAGAAGCCAGGAATGGTTCAGAAGAAGGAGACGTCCCGGTAGAGGAGGATTATGCTTTTCATAAGATGCTCGTCCAATCCGGGAACAATCAGCTGATGCTGAATATCTGGCGCCCTCTGGTGGCTTACAGTAAAGCGGCATTGAAATCTTCTCTGGAGAGAGAAGGAAGAATTGAGAAAGCCCTCAGGGAGCATGAGTTGATTGTTGAGGCAATCGAGAAACGGGATGCAGATGCAGCGGTGAGTGCACTGCTTGAACATCTTGAGAACAGTGAATTTTAGAGCGTCCCATCGGACAGTACCACTCCACATAATAGCAGTATGCCTATACACCGGCAGCGACTTCAAGAAGAGGTGAACAGAATGATTAAGGGATTTTTCAATAAACGGAAAAAATATGCGACCATTCCGTCCAAAAAAGGACGGAAAGAAGTACCTGAGGGCTTGATGAGTAAATGCCCGAAATGCAAAACAATCACATACGCCAAGGAACTGCGTAATCAGAAATATGTCTGCGATCATTGTGATCACCATCATCGTATAGGCTCGGCAGACCGGATTGCCTGTACATTGGATGAAGGGTCGTTTACACCCTATGACGAAAACATGATTTCAAAAAACCCTCTGCAATTTCCAGGTTATGATGAAAAGTCGGTGTCAGACCGGGAAAAGAGTGGTTTGAACGAAGCTGTGCGAACCGGCAGCGGAACGATTTCCGGTTACCCGGTTATGATAGCAGTCATGGATGCAGGATTTCGAATGGGAAGCATGGGCTCGGTCGTCGGAGAAAAAATCACCCGTGCGGTTGAAAAAGCGATTGAAGAGCAGGTGCCATTCATTTTATTCTCTGCTTCAGGTGGGGCGAGGATGCAAGAAGGTGTTTTGAGCCTGATGCAGATGGCAAAGACCAGTACAGCCCTGAACCAGTTG
Source organism: Salisediminibacterium beveridgei (assembly GCF_001721685.1). Lineage (GTDB taxonomy): Bacteria > Bacillota > Bacilli > Bacillales > Salisediminibacteriaceae > Salisediminibacterium > Salisediminibacterium beveridgei. Next base: position 981,098 of record NZ_CP012502.1, read on the forward strand.
AGAGAACAAGGGCTGCTCTTTATCAGCGTGATGACGGACCCGACAACGGGAGGCGTATCAGCGAGTTTTTCTTCTCTTGGAGACATCAACCTGGCTGAACCGGGTGCTTTGATCGGTTTTGCAGGGAGACGGATTATTGAACAGACGATTCGCGAAAAACTTCCGGATGATTTTCAGACAGCTGAATTTCTGATGAATCACGGGCAACTCGATCAGGTTGTTCACCGCAAAAACATGCGGGAAACATTGGCGACAATCGTGAAATTGCATCAACCGTATCATGGAGGTGACGGGCATGCCTGAAGAATTACCCTTTGAAAAACCGATCATTGAACTGCGAAATAAAATTGCAGAATTAAAAAGCTTCAAGGCGGAAAAAGAGATCGATTTGTCCGGAGAAATTAAAAAATTGGAAAATCGGCTCGTGCAGCTTGAAGAAGATATTTATGGAAACATGGACCCATGGGATCGTGTCCAGATTGCAAGACTGAGTCAACGACCGACGACGCTTGATTATATCGGTTACCTGTTTACGGATTTTCTCGAGTTTCACGGCGATCGTCTTTACGCTGATGATGCGGCGATTGTCGGCGGGATCGCGTCGTTTGACGGTCAGCCCGTAACGGTCATCGGTCATCAGCGAGGGCGGGACACGAAAGAAAATGTCCGCCGGAATTTTGGGATGCCCCACCCGGAAGGCTACCGCAAAGCCCTTCGTCTGATGAAGCAGGCGGAGAAATTCAACCGGCCAATCTTCTGTTTTATTGATACGAAAGGTGCATTTCCCGGAAAAGCGGCTGAAGAGCGTGGACAGAGTGAAGCGATCGCCAGAAATCTGATTGAGATGGCTTCACTGAAAGTGCCGGTTATTTCGATTGTGATCGGAGAAGGAGGAAGCGGAGGAGCCCTGGCCCTCGGCGTTGCCGACCGGATTCTGATGCTTGAAAATGCCACGTATTCCGTCATTTCTCCAGAGGGAGCGGCAACGATCCTTTGGAAAGACGCGTCAAAGGCGAAAGATGCAGCAGAGACGATGAAGATTACGGCACCGGATTTAGCTGAACTGGGTGTGATTGACGAAATGATTTCAGAAATCCGTGGTGGTGCACATCGGAATATCGCTGCTCAAGTGGAATATATCCGAGCCACACTTCAGCGAAACCTCAACGAATTAATGAAACTTGACGGGGAATCACTCGTTCTGGAACGGTACAAAAAATTTAAGAAAATCGGCGAGTATGACCATGTAAACGATGTCATGACTGATACACCTGATCAATGATTCACAATAAGGGGCGGATCAGGCTGCGTAGTGGTCTGATCTCTATTGTTTTTTAAGCAGGGAAGTGTTATTTTTAACTAGTGTGATATGTAGCTGAGACTAAACTATACAGAGGTGAAATATGATGAAGCGAATTGCTGTTTTGACCAGTGGAGGTGATTCACCGGGGATGAACGCTGCGATTCGGGCGGTTGTCCGAAAAGCGATTTATCACGGTGTTGAAGTATATGGTGTCTATTACGGATTCCAGGGGCTGATTGATGGAGATATCAAAAAGCTTGAGTTGGGTTCTGTAGGGGACATCATCCATCGTGGCGGTACGATTCTGTACACCGCCCGCTGTGAAGAATTCAAAACGAAAGAAGGACAGTTCAAAGGGATCGATCAGTTGAAAAAGTTTGGTATTGAAGGACTGGTAGTCATCGGTGGAGACGGTTCTTTCCAGGGTGCGAAGAAACTGACGGAACATGGTTTTCCGGCTATCGGTGTACCTGGAACCATTGATAATGACATTCCGGGAACGGATTTCACCATCGGTTTCGATACGGCGCTGAATACCGTCATCGATGCCATTGACAAAATCCGTGATACCGCCACTTCTCATGAACGCACGTATGTTGTGGAAGTCATGGGTCGTGACGCCGGAGACCTGGCTTTATGGGCCGGTTTGGCTGACGGAGCGGAGACCATCATGATTCCGGAAGTGGATGATAAGATGGAAGACATCGTCGCCCGTTTAAAGCGGGGGCATGAACGCGGCAAAAAACACAGTATCATCGTCGTTGCCGAAGGTGCCGGCTCCGCGGTCGAGATCGGGAAAGAAATTGAGGAACAAACCAAATACGAAACGCGTGTGACGGTTTTGGGTCATATTCAACGCGGCGGCTCTCCAACAGGGCGTGACCGGGTTCTGGCCAGCCGATTGGGTGCCCGTGCTGTTGAGCTTCTGCTTGAAGGTGAGGCAGGTAAGGTCGTCGGGATCGAGCGAAATGAAATCGTTCATCACGATATCCAGGACGCACTTTCAAAGAAACCATCGTTCGATCACGACATCTATAAGCTGTCCAAGGAACTGTCCATTTAATCCTTGGCAGCCGGTGTCCTCAGAAAAAAACAGTACATGACAAGCAACTGGAGCAACGCTTTGCTCTGGTTTTCGTCTGCCGTGTACGCCGTCTGTTATCAACGCAGTATGTGAAGAACCTGATGCTGATTAAACTCGTTCAAAGTGATTTTGAGAAAATAAACATCGTGCAGTGCGGCTTTAACAGAGTCAGGAATTATAAGGAGGAAAATGATGATTACTAGAAAGACGAAAATTGTTTGTACCATCGGACCTGCCAGTGAATCGCCGGAAATGTTGACCAGCCTGATTGATGCTGGAATGAACGTGGCACGGCTGAACTTTTCCCACGGAGATTTTGACGAGCACGGTGCCCGTATCAAATCGATTCGGGAAGCTTCTGAAAAGGCTGGCGAGAGCGTAGCGATTCTTCTCGACACAAAAGGTCCTGAAATCCGCACACAAACCCTCGAAGGTGGTTTTGCGGATCTTGAAAAAGGAAAAACCGTCCGTGTATCGATGAAAGAAGTTGTCGGCAATGCTGATAAGATCTCTGTGACGTACCCGGGACTTATCAATGATGTCCATGTTGGATCATTCCTGCTTCTTGATGATGGATTGATTGAATTGAAAGTAACCGCGATCGAAGAAGATGAACTTGTTACCGAAGTGGTAAACTCCGGTACACTGAAGAATAAAAAAGGTGTCAATGTTCCGAATGTCAGTGTCAATCTTCCTGGTATCACAGAAAAAGATGCGAATGATATCATTTTCGGGATTGAGCAGGACGTTGATTTCATTGCTGCATCATTTGTTCGCCGTGCGTCGGACGTTCACGAAATCCGCGAACTGCTTGAAAAGCATAATGCGACACACATTCAGATCATTCCAAAGATCGAAAACCAGGAAGGCGTGGACAATATTGATGAGATCCTCGAAGCTTCCGATGGTTTGATGGTTGCTCGTGGTGACCTTGGTGTCGAAATTCCGGCAGAAGACGTACCACTCGTTCAAAAGGAACTGATCAAAAAATGCAATCAGATGGGTAAACCCGTCATCACGGCGACGCAGATGCTTGATTCCATGCAGCGTAATCCTCGCCCAACCCGAGCGGAAGCGAGTGACGTGGCAAATGCGATTTTCGACGGAACAGATGCGATCATGCTCTCCGGAGAAACTGCAGCCGGTGATTACCCGCGTGAATCGGTCCAGACGATGGCAAACATCGCGTTCAAAACAGAATCTGCACTGAAATATCGTGAGATTCTCCGTAAGAAGTCTAAGGAAATCGAAAATACAGTCACCGATGCGATCAGTCAGTCTGTTTCTCATACAGCGCTGAACCTGGGTGCGGCTGCGATCGTCACTGCGACACAAAGTGGCCACACGGCGCGGATGATCTCAAAATACCGTCCGGAAGCACCGATTATTGCTGTCACAAGCAGTGCTCGTGTAAACCGTGCAATGGCTCTTGTATGGGGCGTATATGCCCGTACAGGTTCGCAGGTGGATTCAACGGATGAAATGCTTCGCTTATCGGTCGATGAAGCGAAGAAATCCGGATATGTGAATAATGGTGATCTCGTCGTGATTACAGCAGGTGTACCAGTGGGTGAATCCGGTACGACCAACCTGATGAAAGTGCAACTCGTCGGTGAAGTGGCAGCGCGTGGACAGGGTATTGGCCGCCGCGCGAAAGCAGGCCGTGTCGTTGTTGCAAAGACAGGTCAGGAAGCAGTCAAAAAGATGAAGCAAGGTGACGTGCTGATTACATCTTCCACGGATAAAGACATGATGGAGGCGTTTGAAAAAGCAGCCGCTGTCGTGACGGAATCCGGTGGTTTGACCTCTCACGCAGCGGTTGTCGGTCTCAACCTCGGGATTCCGGTTATCGTTGGTGTCGACCAGGCTACGGCTCTTTTCAATGATGGTGACGAAGTGACAGTGGATGCCCAGCAAGGAAAGATTTACAAAGGGCAGGCTTCTATCCTATAATAGAATACAGGCACAAAGACGATGAGAGGGGCTTGCCCCTCTCATTTTTTAGACTTTAACAACGCCTGAAATACAGAAGTGACGGGAATTCCCGTTTTTCCAAGCAAGTAAAGGGAGTGAAGATTCATGGGCAAACTGCTCTTATTGTTGTTGATTATTGTTCCGGCGATGGAGATCGGCGTTTTGATCTTATCCGGAAATACCATCGGTGTGATTCCGACGATACTGCTCATCATCCTGACGGGGATTCTGGGGGCCGCCCTGGCCAAGAAAGAGGGACTCAATGCCATACGAACCGCACAATTGCAGGCATCTCAAGGACAGGTTCCGGCGTCCGTACTGCTTGATGGCATCTGTATCCTCGTCGGGGGTGTGGTGTTGTTGACGCCTGGATTCATTACTGACGCGATGGGCTTTTTATTACTGATCCCGCAGACACGTGCGATTTTTAAAGGCTTTTTGCAGAAGATGTTCTACTATATGGTGAAAAATGGATCGGCAATCTATGTCTCCGGTGGAAGCTGGAAAAAACGTCCATAAACACCCGGAAAGGAACGACCTATGGCACACAGTACATTATTTATGCTGATCCTTCTGGCGGTTGGGCTATTTGCGAAAAATCAGGCACTCATTATCGCTGTTGTTTTTCTGTTGGCGGTGAAATGGATCGGTCTTGGTGATAAGCTCCTGCCTGTGATCCAGACAAAGGGCATCAACGTAGGCGTAACGATCATCACAATCGCTGTTCTGGTGCCGATTGTGACCGGCGAAATCGGCTTTCGTGATCTACAGGAGGCGCTGAAATCCTCTTATGCCTGGATCGCGCTGTTCTCAGGCATCTTTGTCGCGGTGATTGCGGCGAACGGAATTGAGCTCCTGCAGAGTGATCCGCATATCACCGTCGCGCTTGTCGTGGGCACAATCCTGGCGGTAGCCTTGTTTAACGGCGTGGCAGTCGGTCCTTTAATCGGCGCCGGCATCGCCTACCTGGCGATGAAAATTGCAGACATGTTCTCTTCCCTCGGGGGTTGAGAGCATGTTTCTATGTCAGCCTTTTTTGAAGGATGTGAGATGCGATTACCTGTCGAAATAAGACGCTTGCCCTGTGTTGGCGCATTCACGCACATCGAATGACAAAGAAAACAAAACCAGCACGGCTCATGTGAAAGAAAAGTGAGAAGTAAATAGAATCATCTGAATATTTAATTCTTTGAAAATTTAGCGTTCACAAAATTGTGAGAAATGGTATAATGAAAACTGAGTGATGTGAGGTACATAGCGTAGTCACTTTCGTTGTCTTTTTCCGATCAGTTACGTAACCGCTTACGAATCCAGCATGTTTATCTGTGTATTTCTGAGGGAACAAAAAAAGAGAATGACATTTTCCTGAAATAGTAATGGGGGATTGAGTGAGGCCTCATTCTTTTTTGCGGTTGCGCGCATTGGTTGAACCGAACGACATTTCTTTGCAAAGGAGAGGTAACATGAGTACAACTAAGGGATTAGAAGGTGTTGTTGCGACAACATCCAGTGTCAGCTCCATTATCGATGATGTATTGACGTACCGCGGCTACAATATCGATGATCTGGCTGACCACGCAAGCTTTGAAGAGGTTATCTATCTGCTTTGGAACGAGAAACTCCCGACACAGGAGGAGCTCCAGGCATTTAAGAAAGATCTTGCATCTGTATCCAAAGTACCGGATGCAGTCATTGAACAAATGAAATCGTACCCGATTGAAAAAGTACATCCAATGGCTGCGCTCAGGACGGCTGTGTCAAATCTGGCTTTATTTGATGATGAAGCGGATTCTCATGATGATGAGGCCAACCGTCGGAAAGCTCTGAAACTTCAAGCCCAGTTACCGACCATCGTTGCAGCATTTGCAAGAATCCGTCAGGGGAAACAACCGGTGGCACCGAAAGAAGAGTTGAGTTACGCAGCAAATTTTCTCTATATGCTTAATGAAAAAGAACCCGATGAAACATCGGTAAAAGCGATCGATAAGGCACTTGTTCTGCACGCAGACCATGAGTTGAATGCGTCAACGTTCACGTCTAGGGTCTGTGTGGCAACGCTCTCGGACATGTATTCCGGCGTGACATCAGCCATCGGCGCTTTGAAAGGGCCACTTCATGGAGGTGCCAACGAACGCGTTATGGCAATGCTCAATGAGATCGGCACAGTGGATAAAGCAGAAGACTATATCAAAGATGCATTAGAACGCAAAGTCAAGATTATGGGCTTCGGCCACAGAGTTTATAAAAATGGAGATCCCCGAGCGAAGCATTTGAAAGAAATGTCCCGTCAGATGACGGAGATCACCGGCGAGACCAACTGGTATGAGATGAGTGTCAAGATCGATGAAATCGTCACGAATGAAAAGGGATTGCTTCCGAATGTTGATTTTTACTCGGCCAGTGTGTACCACAGTCTGGGGATTGATCACGACCTGTTCACACCAATTTTCGCCGTAAGCCGGGTGTCAGGCTGGATTGCGCATATTCTGGAGCAGTATTCCAACAACCGTCTCATCCGTCCGCGGGCAGAATATGTTGGCCCGGACAAGCAGAGCTGGATTCCGATTGAAAAAAGGAAATGATCAACGATCAGGTTATGGACGGATAGCTGGCTATTCGTCCTGACCATAGATGAAAGCCCGGGCAAAAGCTTTTGTCCGGAAGCTTCACTGTGCCCAAATTGATGATAAAATTGGGCGCGATACTTACTTGGGAGGTAATTGAATGATGGCAGGAGAAAAAATTACAGTTAACAATGGCGTTTTGAATGTACCAAATGAACCGGTGATTCCATATATCGAAGGGGACGGTATCGGTCCGGATATCTGGAAGGCATCGTCACGAGTCATTGAAGCGGCAGTTGAAAAAGCCTATAACGGTGAAAAGAAAATACACTGGAAAGAGGTGCTCGCCGGTCAAAAAGCACATGATAAAACGGGAGAGTGGCTTCCAGACGAAACACTGGAAACGATCCGTGAATATTATATCGGGATCAAAGGTCCTTTAACCACGCCGATCGGTGGCGGTTTCCGTTCACTGAATGTGGCGCTTCGCCAGGAACTCGATCTCTATGCGTGTGTCCGTCCGGTGCGCTGGTTTGAAGGTGTTCCTTCACCAGTGAAGAAGCCAAACGATACGGACATGGTTATTTTCCGTGAGAATTCAGAAGATATCTATGCCGGTATTGAATATCAGGAAGGAACACCGGAAGTCAAAAAGCTCGTCGATTTCCTGCAAAATGAAATGGGCGCCACGAAGATCCGTTTTCCGGAGACTTCAGGCATTGGTGTGAAGCCCGTTTCCAAAGAAGGGACAGACCGGCTGGTCCGGGCTGCCATTCAGTATGCCATTGATGATAACCGTAAGAGTGTCACACTCGTGCACAAAGGGAATATCATGAAGTTTACTGAAGGAGCTTTCAAAAACTGGGGTTACGAACTGGCTGAGAAAGAATTCAGCGACAAAGTCTTTACTTGGGCTGAGTATGACCGCATTGTGGAAGATCAAGGCAAAGACGCTGCAAATGATGCGCAGTCGAAAGCCGAAGCGGCAGGAAAAATCATCGTGAAAGATTCCATTGCGGATATCTTCTTGCAACAGATCCTGACGCGTCCAAAAGAATTTGATGTGGTGGCGACAATGAACCTGAATGGTGACTACATTTCCGACGCATTGGCAGCTCAGGTTGGCGGGATCGGCATTGCGCCGGGTGCGAACATTAACTATGACACCGGTCATGCGATTTTCGAAGCCACACACGGCACAGCGCCGAAGTATGCCGGAATGGATAAGGTCAATCCGTCGTCAGTTCTTCTCAGTGGTGTGCTGATGCTGCGACACCTCGGCTGGGTGGAAGCCGCGGATATGATTGAAGCATCCATGGACAAAACGATTGGAAGTAAAACGGTCACTTATGATTTCGCCCGTCTGATGGACGGTGCGACAGAAGTGAAATGTTCAGAGTTTGGGGATGCTTTGATCAATAATCTTTAAGATATTCGTATGATGACCGGAATTCCACAAGCGGAATTCCGGTCATCATGATCAAAAAAATAATGAAAGCGTTTTAATCCAGTTAATCAAAAGGGAGCGATGAATCATGGCGATTAAAAGACGAAAGATCACAGTAGTCGGAGGGGGATTCACCGGCACAACCACAGCACTGATGGCAGCGCAGAAAGAACTTGGTGATGTCGTGCTGATCGATATTCCGAAGATGGAAGACCCAACGAAGGGAAAAGCGTTGGATATGAAAGAGGCGAGTCCGGTTCAAGGCTTTGACAGTAAGATTACCGGAACGAGTGATTATCAGGATACAGCAGGTTCGGATGTCGTCGTGATCACGGCCGGTATTCCAAGGAAACCGGGAATGAGCCGTGACGATCTCGTCAGTACAAATGCCGGGATCATGAAGAGTGTGACAAAGGAAATTGTGAAGCATTCACCGGATTGCTATATTATCGTTCTGACGAATCCGGTTGATGCAATGACGTACACCGTCTTTCGGGAATCCGGTTTTCCTAAAAACCGGGTCATCGGTCAGTCTGGGGTTCTTGACACAGCGCGATTCAATACGTTCGTTGCAGAGGAACTGAATGTATCGGTGGAAGATGTGCAAGGGTTTGTTCTCGGTGGACACGGTGATGATATGGTCCCGATGCTCCGTTACAGTTTCGCTGGCGGGATTCCGCTTGAAAAGTTGATTTCCCAAGAACGTCTCGACGCGATTGTGGAGCGTACCCGTAAAGGCGGCGGTGAAATCGTCAACCTGCTGGGAAGTGGAAGCGCCTATTACGCGCCTGCCGCATCGATTGTTCAGATGGTTGAAGCCATTTTGAAAGACAAAAAACGCATTTTGCCTTCGATTGCCTACCTCGAAGGCGAGTTTGGGTATTCAGACATCTACCTGGGTGTACCGACCGTTATCGGTGGGGATGGAATCGAAAAAGTGCTTGAACTCGATTTAACCGATGAGGAGAAGAAGGATCTGGATAAATCCGTAGCTTCTGTCAAGAAAGTGATGGAGATTCTCTGATTCGTTAACCACCTCAGACGGATGATCTTACAGGAGGGAATGTTATGTTCCAGAAACGTAAAATCGGCAAGACGATTGATCAGCTGGAAATCGGAGATTCGTATGAAACGGAGAAGGCTTTGACGGATAAGGATATTCTCCTGTATCTCGGGTTATCCGATGATGCCAATCCGGTCTATATTCAACACGATTATGCTTCTCGTACACCTTATGGAAAACCGGTCGTCCCGCATATTATGCTGGCAGGCATGGTGTCGTCTGCCATATCAATGGAATTACCCGGACCAGGGTGTTACATTCAAGAACATCATTTGAAATATCCTAAGCCCCTGTATCATTATGGGCAGTTAAAAATCTATCTTGAAGTGACGGCGATCGATATCGACAATCACGAGGTGACGATTGGGGTAAACGGCTATGACAGAGATGACGAGGAAGTCCTGACGGGGCATTTTCAAGTCAGCCCGGCATATCCATGGAAACCTGTCACACAGGATGCAGGTAATTTCGAGAATTTTTAAATGACAAACCCGGTAGCCGTTGCATGACAGGTTACCGGGTTTTCTATATGAATCAACCGAGGCGGCATTTCAGGATTTCATCATAGGAGAATGTATACTTTTGTAGTATGATGAGTGCAGAAGTACGCAGATTCAGGGGAATCGAAATGTGGAGGAGATAGCATGTCACAACGAATTTTAATAGTGGATGATGAAGAATCCATCCTGACATTATTACAGTACAACCTGGATCAGGCAGGATTCGAAACCGTCACTGCGACTGATGGCAAAATCGCATTTGAGCTTGCCAGTGAAAAGGACTTTGATCTGATTGTTCTCGATCTCATGTTGCCGGAGATGGATGGTCTTGAGGTCTGTAAATCGTTAAGGCAGCTGAAGATCGCCACGCCGATCCTGATGCTCACAGCGAAGGATGAAGAGTTTGATAAAGTGCTGGGGCTGGAACTTGGTGCAGATGATTACTTGACGAAACCATTCAGTCCAAGAGAAGTCACTGCCAGAGTGAGGGCGATTCTGAGACGATCGGCAGTTGCACCTGCAAAGAAAGACGATGAACAGGAGAATACGAAAATCATTCTCGGTGACGTTCATATTTTTCCGGAGAATTACGAAATTTTTCTCCATGGTGAGGCACTCGAACTGACACCGAAGGAGTTTGAGCTGCTGATGTACCTGACAAATCACCCGGGGCGGGTATTGACGAGAGATCAGCTCTTAAATGCCGTATGGAATTACGAATTTGTGGGGGACACCCGCATTGTGGATGTGCATATCAGTCACCTCCGTGAAAAGATTGAACCGAATACCAAGAAGCCGGTTTATATTAAAACCGTCAGGGGTTTAGGTTATAAGCTGGAGATGCCAATCCGTCATGACTAGTTACCGGATTCGTCTGTTGTTGCCGCTCTCGATCATCATCCTCGTAGTTCTGATAGGACTTGGCGCGATCTTAGGCCCTTTTTTCAAAGAATTCTATTTTGACCGGATGCATGACCGCATTTCGAAAGAAGCCGAGGTAGCTGCCTATAATTTCGAACGGATCGATTTCAGTGATGACGGGCTGCTTCAAGAAGAGGCAGAGGCGTTAAGTGAACGCTTTGAAGTCCGAATCACGGTGATTGATGGCGAAGGGGTGGTTCTGGCAGAGTCGTATGAAGATCCTGCCGTCATGGATAATCACCTGAATAGGCCTGAAATTCAATCTGCCATTGCAGGAAACTTTGACAGGGAAATCCGGTACAGTGACACGGTGAATGCCGAACTGCTTTATTTTGCTTTGCCGCTGAACGGGGATGAGGGAGAAGGTTTCGTTCGTCTGGGTATCCCGATGGATGAACTGGATTCCCTGTATCAAAACATTTGGGCTTTGTTATTTGTTTCGTTTTTGGTGGCGTTTGTGATCATTTTGATTCTCACTTCCCGATTGACAAACCAGATGATCCGGCCGATTGAAGATGCGAGAAGGGTGGCCAATGAGTTGGCCGAAGGGAATTTCTCTGCCCGTGCTTATGAGGGGAACAGCTATGAGACCGGTGAATTGAACCGGTCGATCAACGTCCTGGCGAAGAACCTGATGCAGATCACTCAGACGTATGAACGTCAGCAGGAACGGTTGGAGACGCTGATTGAGAATATGGGCAGTGGTCTGATCCTCATCAATCATACGGGCGATGTGACACTCGTCAACCGCAGCTGTGATGTGATTTTTGGTGAAAATACGCAGGAATGGCATGGAACCCTGTATTATCAGGTGATTCGTAATAAAAAAATCAATAAATTCATTCAGCGTATTTTTCTCACTGAAGAGCGTAAACGCCGGCAAATCAGTATTGCTTCCGGGATTTACCTGAACCATTACGATGTGCACGGGGCGCCGATTATTGCACAGGACGGAGAATTGAAAGGTATTGTTCTCGTTTTTCACGACATTACTGAACTGAAGAAACTCGAACAGGCCCGAAAAGATTTTGTGGCGAACGTCTCTCATGAGTTGAAAACACCGGTAACTTCACTGAAAGGGTTCACGGAAACGCTTCTCGAAGGGGCGATGGATGACGAGGAATTGCGACTGAAGTTCCTCACCATCATCGCCAGTGAATCCGATCGCCTTGAAACACTGATTTTCGAACTGCTGGAGCTCTCACGGATTGAAGGCGACACCTTTCAACTCAACTGGCAAACAGTCGATCTTGAAGAACAGATCGATGAGGTCGTTGAAGTACTTGGTGAAAAAGCGGATGCGAAGAAAATGACGCTTGAAAAGACAATCAAAGGCAGTCCGATTCTTGCAGGCGAAGCGGCGCGAATTAAACAGATTCTTATGAATCTTATTAACAATGCCATCGTTTATACGCCGGAAGGTGGTACAGTGATGGTCAGTGTGAAGGAGCAAAATGAACGGGTGCTTCTGGAAGTGGAAGATACAGGGATCGGGATGAGTAAAAAAGAAATTCCCCGTATTTTTGAACGCTTTTACAGAGTGGACCGTGCCAGAAGCCGGAACTCTGGAGGAACCGGCTTGGGACTGGCGATTGTCAAACACCTCTCAGAGGCCCACCAGGCGATTTTATCTGTGGACAGCGAACCGGGAAAAGGGACCGTTTTCCGCATTGCCTTTTTGAAGAACCTGCCGGAAAAGTAATATTTACAAAAGATTAATACGCTCTTCATACAGGATTTACATTGATTGGGTATACTCCAATTGTGTACTTCCTTAAGGAGAGTTCCCTTACCAGGATTCCCCTTGAGTACATCTTGATGAGAAACGGTGGCCCCCCTGAGCCGCCGTTTCTTTTTTGTACTGTAAAATGATAGAATGAGAAGGACTAGAATGATCACGCGAGGAGTGGGAAAACGATGAATAAATTCGTATTGATTGACGGAAACAGTATTGCCTACCGGGCATTCTTTGCTTTACCCTTGCTGAATACAGATAAAGGTGTCTACACCAATGCGGTGTACGGCTTCACAACCATGCTGTTAAAAGTACTCGAAGAACAGCAGCCGACGCATCTGGCGGTTGCTTTTGATGCGGGAAAGACAACGTTCAGACACGAAACCTTTAAGGAATACAAAGGGAAACGGGAGAAAACCCCGCCTGAATTGGCGGAACAGTTGCCGGTCATGCGTGATTTGCTGAAGGCCTTTCGAATCGATTCCATTGAACTCGATCAATATGAAGCAGACGACATCATCGGGACGTTGTCCACACAGGTGGCCGAAGATGAAGAGTGGGAAGTACATATTTACACGGGAGACAAGGACCTGCTGCAACTTGTGAATGACCACGTCACCGTGCATTTGACGAAAAAAGGGATTACCAACGTGGACACCTATCAGCCCAAGCAGGTGGATGAACGGTACGGGTTGACCCCGGCGCAAATCATTGACCTGAAGGGTCTGATGGGTGACAGCAGTGATAACATCCCGGGTGTCCCTGGGGTTGGTGAAAAAACGGCTTTGAAACTGTTGAATCAGTTCCACTCGCTCGAAGGCGTCTACGAGCATCTTGAAGAAGTATCGGGGAAGAAGTTAAAAGAAAAGCTTCAGGACAATGAACAAGAAGCGCGAATGAGTAAACAACTGGCGACGATTTACCGTGAAGTCCCTTTGACATTGAAACCGGCGGACCTTGCCAGAGGAGAGGTTGATGAACAGGCTGTCAAGCAGCTGTTTAAAGAATTGGAATTCCAATCACTCTTGAGCAAATTCGGTGGAGATGTGGAAGAAAAAGTGGCGATGGAAAATCTGACGATCACGGTCCTGTCAAACGATGCCCCCCTCCTCGATAAACACTTGCACTCCCCATCTGCGCTCTATATTGAGATGCTCGAGGAGAACTATCATGTTGGAGAAATAACGGGCGTTGCAATTGCCAACGCAGCGGGTATCTTTTATATGAGTGCTGACTATGCGTTAAAGAATGATCATTTCAAAGCATGGGCCGAAGACGATCAGACGGTGATCTATACATTTGATGCGAAACGAACCGTTGTGGCCCTCGGCTGGAAAGGCATTCAACTGAACGGGATCACATTTGACGTGCAAATGGCATCTTATCTGATTGATCCATCAGCCGGCAGTCATGAAATTGCAGATATAACGAGTCGTAAAGACGGTAAACAGGTACAAACGGACGAAGCGGTCTATGGCAAAGGGAAGAAACAGCAGCTCCCAGAAGAGAATGAGCTCGCACAGCATCTGGGCCGAAAAGCCGCGGCAATTCTTGATCTTCAAGAAAGTCTGAAAAAAGAGCTTGAAGACAATCATCAATGGCAGCTGTTTGAGGATCTCGAGATGCCTTTATCGGTGATCCTCGGCAGAATGGAAGCCCACGGCATTGCCGTGAATCAATCTGAACTCGAGAACATGGGTGAAGATCTCACAAAACGGCTCGATGAGTTGGAGAAAAAAATTCACGAAGCAGCGGGAGAGACCTTCAATATCAATTCACCGAAGCAGTTGGGTGTGATTCTGTTCGATAAGTTGAAACTGCCGGTGATCAAAAAGACCAAAACCGGCTATTCGACCTCAGCGGATGTGCTCGAAAAGCTGAAGGGCGAGCATGAAGTCATTGACCACATTCTCTTTTACCGGCAGCTCGGAAAGTTGAATTCAACCTATATCGAAGGATTACTGAAGGTGATTCATCCGGTAACAGGAAAGATACACACGATTTTTAATCAGGCAGTGACCCAGACAGGGCGACTCAGTTCGACAGAACCAAACCTGCAGAACATTCCAATCCGCCTTGAAGAAGGAAGGAAAATCCGTAAAGCATTCATTCCTTCACAAGAAGGGGCAAGCCTGTTTGCGGCAGACTATTCCCAGATTGAACTGCGGGTATTGGCTCATATCTCCAAGGATGAAAATCTGATACAGGCGTTTAAAGATGGCATGGATATTCACACGAAAACGGCCAGTGATGTCTTTGGTGTGAGTACGGATGAAGTGACGTCCACCATGCGACGCACGGCGAAGGCGGTCAATTTCGGGATCGTTTACGGGATCAGTGATTACGGACTGAGTCAGAATCTCGGCATTTCCAGAAAAGAAGCCCGCACCTTTATTGACCGGTATTTCGAAAGTTATCCCGGCGTCAAAAAATATATGGAAGATGTCGTTGAAGAGGCGAGGGAAAAAGGCTACGTCACAACGATGCTTCAGCGCAGGCGCTATTTGCCGGATCTGACGAGCCGGAATTTCAATCAGCGAAGTTTTGCAGAGCGCACGGCGATGAACACACCGATCCAGGGATCGGCCGCAGACATTATAAAAAAAGCGATGGTCGACATGTCGCGTGCGATGAAAGAGGCGGAACTGTCTTCGGTGATGCTGCTTCAGGTCCACGATGAACTGATTTTCGAGGTGCCGGAAGACGAAATCAAGACGATGGAAAAACTCGTGAAGGAGATCATGGAGTCCACTGTTGAACTCAATGTCCCATTACTCGCAGAAATGGAACACGGGAAAACCTGGTACGATGCCAAATAAGCTTCATGCATGTGAAAGGAAGACGTCAGAATGCCCGAATTACCGGAAGTGGAAACCGTTCGTAAAACGTTGGAAGAATTAATTACTGGAAAAACCATTGATCACGTATGGGTAGGCTGGCCGAAAATGGTGAAGAAACCGGATGATGCCGAAGCCTTTAAAACCATGCTTTTGAAGGAGACCGTTGAAGCGGTGGAGAGGAAAGGGAAATTTCTTAAGGTGATTCTTCATGAACACGTGCTGGTGTCTCACTTAAGAATGGAAGGGAAATACGCGCTGCATCAACCCGGCGCCGAACCATCAAAGCATACGCATGTTATTGTGACATTCACCGATGGTACAGCACTGCATTATGCAGATGTCCGGAAGTTCGGGACGATGCACCTTTTTCCAAAGGGGGAAGAAGAAAACCATCCGCCATTATCAAAGCTCGGTCCGGAACCGGTAGGACCAAATGCGATTCAGTCAGCTGAGCTGCACCGCAGACTGATGCGGACTTCGAGAGCTGTAAAAGCAGCACTGCTGGATCAAGCTGTGCTGACAGGACTCGGAAATATTTATGTGGATGAAGCCTTATTCCAGGCAGGAATCCATCCTGCGACCCCGGCGCATCAACTGACCGCGCAGGAAGTAATGACTTTACATCAGGCCGTTCAAAAGACGCTTCTGGATGCGATCGCACAAGGAGGGACTTCGATTCGCTCCTATGTCAACGGCAGAGGAGAGATGGGGTACTTTCAGCAACAACTGTACGTATATGGCAGAGCCAAAGAGCAGTGCCGCGTATGCAGAACTGAGATCATACGGACAGTCATTGCCGGCCGGGGAACGCATATCTGCAGCAAGTGCCAACCATTGCAAAACAAATAGAGAGGACGATCAATGATGAAGATCGGGTTAACCGGTGGAATCGGAACTGGAAAAAGTACGGTAGCAAAATTATTCAGAGCCCAAGGCTGGGTGGTCGTGGATGCGGATCAGATTGCTAAACAGGTGGTGGAACCACATGAGCCTGCGTTTGAAGCGATTGTAACGGTGTTCGGGGATGACATCGTGGATGAGGAAACAGGTGCTTTGGATCGGGAGAAGCTCGGAAGAATCGTTTTTCAGGATCAGGAAAAACGGCAGCAGTTAAATGACATCGTTCATCCGGCCGTCAGGGAACGGATGACCGCAGAGGCGGAAGAAGCCTTCGACTACGGTGCGGAAGTTGTGGTGTTGGATATCCCCCTTCTCATCGAGAGCGATCTCTTTCATCTCGTTGACTGCACGGTACTCGTCTATGCCACAAAAGAACAGCAACTTGAACGGATCATTGAGCGAAATGGTTTATCTGAAGAAGAAGCAGCGAAACGGATCAATGCGCAGATGCCAATTGATGAAAAGCGAGCGAAAGTCGATGATATTATTGATAACAGAAGAGGCTTTGAAGCACTGAAAACGGAAGTGGAAGCCTATGTGAATCGCATACACCAAGAGTTGCATTACTGATCAAAAAGCTGCCCGGAAACTGTTTGTTTGTTTTTCAGGGTAGCTTATTACATTAGCTTTTTCGACGCTTGTTGTTGATCGTGAGATGGAGAGAGCGACAGGTGGTGATGGAATCACTGCGGGCCGTTCACTTCGAGCAGAGGATGCCCAAGTGCCTGTGGTGCACGCGTCCGCCGTGAGCGAATGAAATCAACAATGAACGATAACAGAGTTTATTTTCAAGGTAGCCATTAAATAAATTCATTGATGGATCTTATACTCCGCACCTGAATGTGATATACTAATTCCAGAATAATCACTCAATGTGACATACTAATGGAGGTTTATCATGATGAAGGTAGCAATTAATGGATTTGGCCGGATTGGCAGAATGGTGTTCAGGCAATTGATAAAAGATGAGGGTACAGAAATCGTGGCGGTCAATGCCAGCTACCCGGTGGAAACGCTGGCGCACCTGATTCGCTATGATTCCGTTCACGGACCGTTTCAAGGTGAGGTGCAGACCGATGGGCAGTATCTGATTGCCAATCATAAACGGGTGCTCGTTTGTCAGGAACGTAATCCTGAGGTTCTCCCTTGGGGCGATCTTGGCGTTGAAACGGTCATTGAAGCGACGGGGGCATTTACCTCCAGGGAGAAAGCGGCGCTTCATCTTCGTGCAGGTGCTGAGCGGGTAATCATCACGGCTCCCGGTGAAGATGCGGATGCGACCCTTGTTATGGGCGTGAACCATGAGCAGTATAACCCTGACCGTCATCGAATCATTTCGAATGCATCCTGTACAACGAATTGCCTCGCACCCGTGGCAAAAACCATTCATCGGAACTTTCATATTGAATCAGCGGTAATGACAACCGTGCACTCCTATACGAATGATCAGTTGAACATTGATAACCCGCATGCGGACTTAAGGCGTGCAAGGTCGTGTGCCACCTCAATTATTCCGACGACAACCGGTGCTGCGAAGGCAATGGGTCTTGTGATGCCGGAGCTGGCCGGCAAAATGCACGGGATTTCGCTCAGAATTCCGACACCGAATGTATCACTCGTAGACCTGGTCTGTGAGGTCCGTTCTTCAACAGACATGGAAGAAGTCAACGGTGTGCTTCGCTCTGCAGCAACCGGAGATATGGCCGGCGTGCTGAGTGTGTGCGACGAACCCCTCGTCTCAACGGATTTCAATGGCAACGCCCATTCAAGCATTGTGGACAGTCTGTCGACGATGGTGATGAATCGGCATACCGTAAAAATTCTGGCCTGGTATGATAACGAATGGGGCTACGCTTCTCGCGTGTGTGACATGGTGAAATTCACGGGAAGCCGGTCAAACGAGAAGCAAATGCCAATCACCTCATAGACTCAGATAAATCAATTCATGAATCGATCGAGAAACTCTCTGTTCCTAAAGAGAGTTTCTTTTGTATACAATTGAACTTCCTGCCGTTTCTTGCTATGCTTGTGGTAGAAAAGAAGGTGGGGATGAGAGATGGGAATAAAGGAAAATTTGAAGAAAATCTTTTCAAAACATACAGAAACCAGAGAAGAACACGCTGATGAACGGTTTCAGACCCGTTATTATAAAACCATGCCTGATAAAGCGATCAAAGAGCTTCATCAGATTTTCGAGCGTGGCGAAGGTTTTGAAGTCCGGGATTATTCCGAAGAGCGCGGTGAAATGATTGTTCATGTCAATAAAGGGAAGCGCATGCTGATGGTTGTGACTGTCATCATGGTCCGCCCTTACCGGACGGCGATCGATTTTTCCGTTGCAACAGAGACCTTCCTGTTTTCAGATTTTGGGATCAGCGGAAAAATGATTCAAGTGATGTATGATGAACTGGATCAGCGCATGACCTTTGTAGGTACTGGACTTGCCAAGGAAATGTCAACCTTTCGATAATGGAATGGAGATGACAAAATGAAGTGTCCGAAATGTCACCACAATGGGACACGGGTACTCGATTCCCGACCGAGTGATGAGGGGCGTTCCATTCGTCGCCGGAGAGAATGCGAAGAATGTGGCCACCGTTACACAACCTTTGAACGGGTGGAGCACACCCCGCTGATCGTGGTGAAAAAAGACGGGAACAGAGAAGAATTCAGCCGTGAAAAACTGCTTCGTGGCCTGGTGCGTGCCTGTGAAAAACGCCCGGTTTCCATTGATACACTTGAGGAAATTGTTGAAAAAACCGAACATGAAATGCGTAATTCCGGACGGGCCGAAATCAGCAGTGAAGAAATTGGTGAAAGTGTCATGGCGTTTCTCGTTGATGTGGATGACGTAGCCTATGTACGTTTCGCGTCGGTGTATCGCCAATTCAAAGACATTAACGTGTTTGTAAATGAATTAAAAGAACTGGTCGAACGGGAACAAACAAAGAAATAAAACTTGGCTCGCCGCGAAGCAGATGGTGAAAGCCTGAAATGCCTGTATACGCGATTCCCGCACTAAACGTAAAATTATTCTATGAAGTATAACAATCGAATGGAGCGGCCACGCTCCATTTTTTCCACGTTCTAAAAGATTGAGTCAGGAAGTGGTTCAGTGAAACATCTCGGAAAAGTAAACCCATCATCCCCCTATGAGGTCTTTATGCGTTCAAGACTCTCGATGGAGGATATCGAGGTCATGACGCTCCTCTATCAGCCATTAATCGGTTCTCAGGCTGTATCGTTATATTTGACATTGGCGCAGGACGCCCAAAAATCCGCAGGCCGAAAAGCCGAACGTACCCACCGGGGGCTGATGATGCTCACAGGACAGCCGCTTGATGTTCTCTATGGTGAACGCAGAAAGCTTGAAGGCATGGGGCTGTTAAAAGTGTTTAAACACAGTGAAGAAGGTGAGCACAGCTTTATCTATACGATTCAGTTGCCCCTCAGTCCACAGCACTTTTTCAGTCATAATACCTTTCCTGTCTTCTTGCTGAATAAAACAGGAGAGCATATTTATAAAGAGCTGCGGCAGCATTTTGTTGTCACACCGCCCGATGCATCGGGTTATCTTGCAGATACCATGAAGTTTGATGAGGTGTTTCGAAGTGTGCACCCATCTGAATTGAGGGTGAAGTCCGGGGAGTCTAAAGAGGCCATGTCCTCCACTTCACTGTTGTCTATGCTCTCGGAAGCAGAGGAATCGTTTTCCTTTCATGATCTGGATTTCGATTATGAAACCATGCTTGCGTACCTTCCGCAATTCACCCGGGTTCCTGCCATTGAACAGCAGCTGATTCAGCGGGAAAATATCCGGATGATCGAGAACCTCGTATTCCTTTACAAGCTCGATGCCAAAGCTATGGCAGATTTAATCTCGCAGGTGCTGTTAAACCGTGACGAAATTGATTTTGTTGAACTTCGGCAACTGACACGGGAGTCCTATCAGCTGAATGAATCCCGTCAGCCCGCGGGCCTTGGTCTGACATTGACGCATCTGGATGCTCAGCCGGATTCACTCAAGACAGTTGAAGGTGAACCGGCCAATGATTTTGAAAAGAAAGTGGCTTATTATGAATCGATTTCACCGCTTGAACAGATCACCGATCTGACCGGAGGGGCGAAAATTTACCAGGGAGATCTGAAGATCATTGATGAGTTGATCTTCGATTATGCCCTCCCGCCTGGTGTGGTGAATGTATTGATTACCTATTTGTTCAGTGAACATGATGAACGACTGGTGAAGAACCTGGCCTTTAAGATCGCGAACAACTGGAAGCGTAAAGGCATTCGCAACGTACCGCAGGCCATGGAGCAAGCCAAAAACGAAGCGAAGAAAAACGATTCCTTCCAGCAGCATTCAAAAACAAAAAAGACGGATTTTTACCGGAAACCTCAGCAGATCAAAAAAGAACCTGTGCCTGAATGGATGGAGAATCCGGATTGGAACAAAGACGAGTCGTCGGAAGAGGAATTGGTCACGGCCAGACGTGAAGCGGCTGAAAAGCTTGCCCGACTGCAGAATAAGTCGAGACAAAAAGGAGACGATAGGTAATGGATCCGATTCAACCTTCATTCAGACGGTTCATTGATGGCGATTTCAATGAACGTTTCAAGCGCATTCGAGAAGAGACGCTGAGCGACTTCAGAGTGCAGTCTTTTCTGGCAAAACATCCGGAACTCAAGGAGCATTTAACAGAAAACCGCATCAATGAATTGTACCAGTACAAGTACCAGTGGGATCACTGCGATGACTGTCCAGGTCTTGATGCCTGTCCGAATATCATGCAGGGCTTCCAGCCGCAGATTTCAGTCTTGCGGGGAGATTTGGAGTTGTCTTATCACCCCTGCCATCTGAAACGGAAAGATGATGAACGAAAGCGTCAGGAATCGTTCATCAAAAGTCTGCACATTCCAAAAGAAATGCTGAATGTCCGTTTCGAACACTTTGAGCAGGATTCAAAGGCACGAATGGATGCTTTCAATGCGGCACTGAGCTTCGCTGAGAGCGTGAGCCCGGGTGAAAGCGGTGAGGGCTTATACATTCACGGTCCTTTCGGTGTCGGGAAGACGTTTTTGATCGGTGCGATTGCCAATTATTTAGCAGATGAAGAGATTTCCACGATGGTTCTCTACACTCCGGATTTTGTCCGGGAACTGAAAAACGGGATCTCAGATGGCACGTACCAGGAAAAATTAAACCGGGTCATGGATGCACGTGTACTGATACTGGATGACTTCGGAGCTGAAACGATGAGCAGCTGGGTCCGCGACGAAGTGTTGGGGGCGCTTTTGCAGCACAGAATGATGGAACAGCTGCCGACGATCTACACGTCGAACCTGAGCCTTGAAGAGCTTGAAATGCATTTATCATCCACTCAGCAAAAGGGTGTGGAGAAAGTGGATCAGTTGAAGGCACAGCGGATTCTTGAACGGATTCGTCATTTAAATCGGATTGTGGCGATGAAGGGTGAGAACAAACGGAATAAATCGTAACAGAATTTCCGGGAATCATGAGTTTTTTGTGCGTTTTATTCACGCTACCTGCCGGAATATGTTAGTATAGCCTTATAGATTTTTTGAATCAGAATGGGGGCAACAGCATGAGTATAGATCATATCCTTGAAAGAGCACGTCAGGGTGAGCGACTCTCAGTTGAAGATGCAATCACGTTATATCAGAGTGATGAAGTAGAAAAGATTGGTGAAGTAGCCAACGAAAAGATGCTGAAGTGGAATCCGGACCCGATCACGACCTTTGTCGTTGGTCGAAATGTCAATTATACGAATCTGTGTGATACTTATTGCCGTTTCTGTGCTTTTTACCGGCCGCCGAATGCCGCAGACGGCTATGTCCTTGATGATGAAGAAATCTTTCAAAAAATTCAGGAGACCAAAGACGTCAATGGCACAGAAATTTTGATGCAGGGCGGGACCAACCCGAACCTGCCGTTTGAATACTATACGAATTTGCTTCGGGAAATCAAGAAGCGTTTTGATATCACCATGCATTCCTTCTCACCAGCCGAGATTTATAAGATGGTTGAAGTTTCCGGTAAATCGTTGGAAGAAGTATTGATTGAACTCAAAGAAGCCGGACTGGACTCCGTACCAGGTGGTGGTGCAGAGATTCTTGATAACCGCACACGCAGACGGATCAGCCGTCTGAAAGGAACGTGGGAAGAGTGGATCGAATGCATGAAGATGGTGAAGAAGGTCGGTATGCACGGCACGGCGACCATGGTGATCGGCTTCGGTGAAACGTACGAAGAGCGGGCACTGCATTTGCAGCGACTGCGCGACGCGCAGGACGATGCGGATTGCTTTTTGGCTTTTATCTCCTGGACCTTCCAGCCGGATAATACCGCGATGAAGGGTGAACGTGTTACGGCACGTGAATACCTGAAGAACACGGCGATTGCCCGAATCTTCCTGGATAACGTGAAGAACTTCCAGTCTTCCTGGGTAACGATGGGACCTGAAGTCGGTAAAGAATCCCTCTCTTATGGCATTAACGACTTTGGAAGTACAATGATGGAAGAGAACGTTGTATCATCTGCAGGTGCGACCCATAAAGTCGATACGAATCTGATTTTACGTCTCATCCGTGAAGCAGGTAAGATTCCTGCCCAGCGCGATACAAAATACAACACGCTCCGTGTTTTCAAAGAAGACGAATCAGTGGAAAACGACTTCGTCATGCAAAACTGACCGAGCTCAAATCAAGTTGCGGGATAAGCCTGCAGCTTGATTTCTTTTTCTGAGGCCTCTTGATTTTCCATACAAGCTTCGCTATACTGAACTTCAATAACAAATCACAGATGCGTTGATGCAGATATGATCAGCTTTTCTGAAACGGACAGAGAGTGAACCCGCGGCTGGAAGGTTCTCGTGAATGAAAGTTGTTTACCACTGCGAAGCACCGGTTTGGAACGTGTGTCTCAGTCAAGGACCACCGAAACTCCCGGCGTTACTCTTCACGTTACGAAGACCATGAAGCCTGTCTTACCTCGACAGGGAACAAGGGTGGAACCACGATGCATCAGCTCGTCCCTTCTGAATTATTGATTCAGAAGCGGACGGGCTTTTTTTAGGCTCTGCGAGAAATGTCGTGTCTGACTGTCGAAGGGATGTGTCTTCTGTTTCTGCGATTACTCGTTGCACGAACATACTCGCCGATCCTCTGGTGTCAGAGCCTGACGCTTATGAAAAAGTGTCTGAATCAATAGCAAAGCGAAACTGAACGGTATGTAGTAAAAGAAGAACCATGAAAGAGAGGATGATTCATATGTCAGCACAACAAGTACAACTCACATTTCCCGATGGCAACGTCAAGGAATTCGAACAGGGTATTTCGATGGAAGAAGTTGCCCAGTCCATCTCACCAGGGCTTAAGAAAAATGCCGTAGCAGGTAAAGTCGACGGTGAACCGATCGATCTCAGAACACCGATTCAAGAGAGTGCTCAGATTGAAATTCTCACGTATGATTCCCAGGAAGGACTCGATGTGCTGCGTCACAGCACGGCACACTTGATGGCCCAGGCAGTCAAGCGGCTGTTTGATGACGTAAAGCTCGGAGTCGGTCCGGTGATTGAGGAAGGCTTCTATTACGATATTGACATGGAGCATAAACTGACGCCAGAGGATCTGCCGAAAATTGAAAAAGAGATGAAGAAGATCATTGATGAAAATCATGAAATCAAGCGGGTGGAAGTATCAAGAGAAGAGGCGATCCGCCGCTATGAAGATATTGGTGATGAACTGAAGCTTGAGTTGATGGAGGATATCCCGGAAGGCGATCAGATCACGATCTACGAACAGGGTGAGTTCTTTGACCTCTGCCGCGGGGTGCATGTTCCGCAAACCAGCAAACTGAAAAAGTTCAAGCTGTTGCAGGTGAACGGTGCATATTGGCGCGGGGACAGTGATAATAAAATGCTGCAACGTGTCTATGGCACGGCCTTTCCGAAACAAAAGCAGGTGGATGATTACCTGCAGCTTCTTGAAGAACGTAAAGAACGTGACCACCGGAAACTTGGAAAGGAGCTCGGCATTTTTGCAGTGAGTCAGAAAGTCGGCCAGGGGCTTCCGCTGTGGTTACCGAAAGGTGCGACGGTGCGCCGCCAGATTGAACGCTATATTGTCGATATCGAAGAACGCCTCGGCTATGACCATGTCTATACGCCGGTACTTGGCAGTGTCGATTTGTACAAGACATCCGGACACTGGGATCACTATCAGGATGACATGTTCCCGGTATTGCATATGGACAATGAGGATCTCGTCCTTCGTCCGATGAACTGCCCGCACCATATGATGATTTATAAAAATGAGAAGCACAGTTACCGGAACCTGCCGCTTCGGATTGCAGAACTCGGCACGATGCACCGCCATGAAATGTCCGGAGCCCTTGCCGGTCTTCAGCGGGTCCGGGCGATGACATTGAACGATGCGCATATTTTCTGCCGGCCGGATCAGCTGAAAGAAGAATTCATCCGTGTTGTTGAACTGGTCCAGGCTGTGTACGAAGATTTTCAAATTGATGATTACTATTTCCGTCTGTCTTACCGGGACCCGGAGGATAAAGAGAAATATGTCGACAACGACGAGATGTGGGTGAAGGCTCAGGCGATGCTGAAGGAAGCCGTCGATGAGATGGGTGTGGAATATATTGAAGCAGATGGAGAAGCTGCTTTCTATGGCCCGAAGCTTGATGTTCAGGTGAAAACAGCCCTTGGTAAGGATGAGACGCTCTCCACTGTACAACTCGACTTCCACCTGCCGGAGCGCTTTGATTTGACGTATACAGGAGAAGACGGCAAGGATCATCGTCCGGTTGTCATTCACAGAGGCGTCGTTTCTACGATGGAACGATTTGTTGCCTTCCTGATCGAAGAGTATAAAGGCGCTTTTCCAACATGGCTGGCCCCGGTTCAAGCAGAAATCATTCCTGTCAGTGACGTGCATCTGGATTACGTGAAAAAAGTCGAGGATGAACTGCGGAAAGCGGGCGTCCGTGTCCATGTGGATACGCGAAATGAGAAACTCGGGTATAAGATAAGGGAAGCGCAGATGCAGAAGATTCCTTACCTGCTTGTACTCGGGGATAATGAAATCGAAAACGAGAGTGTGAATGTCAGACGTTACGGACAGAAAGATTCAACAGAAATGGCGATGGCTGCCTTTGTGGAGAAGATTCAGGCGGACATTCGCACGTATGGAAAAAGTGATCAATAAATCCCTCCCAAAAGCACAGTGAATTTAAAATTCACTGTGCTTATTTTTGAAACAAACGGATATCAAAGAAGTATATTGAATTCATAAGACTTTAGAAGTACACTTAATGTATGATATAGAAGGATTGGATGTGTTGAGATGACATTCAGGTACCGCTTTTTGACTGATTGGTTGACGATGCATAGGGAGGATGAAACAGAGACCCGTTCAATTCCTGAGGGGTGTTACGGCGAAAATTATCAGGATCTGAAGCACATACTCGAAGCGGTGGATGATGTGACCCTCATATCCATTATCGATCCGAGTGGAACAATTTTGTATGTAAATGACTACTTCTGTGAGGTGTTCGGTTATCTCAGATCTGAACTGATTGGCAGTGAATATGGGTTAATCAAATCCCATTTGCATTCACAGGCCTTTTACGATGAGTTGTGGGCTACAATCCAGCGGGGGGAGTCCTGGACCGGTGAGATCAAAAATCAACACAAAAACGGTCGGATCTTTTGGCTGCAAACAGCGATC
Organism: Salisediminibacterium beveridgei; assembly: GCF_001721685.1. Lineage (GTDB taxonomy): Bacteria > Bacillota > Bacilli > Bacillales > Salisediminibacteriaceae > Salisediminibacterium > Salisediminibacterium beveridgei. The sequence goes on from NZ_CP012502.1 coordinate 1,007,191, forward strand.
ACGCCCGTTTTACATGAGAATAACAGCATTAAACATTATATCGCCATCCGCAAAGATATTTCAGAGAGTAAGCGAATCGGGGAAAAAGAAAGAAATAAAATAGAAGACAATTATGAAGCGGTCATAAACAATCTCGATAATATGGTGATGCGAATTGAAGATGATCAAAGAGGGAATTACCCGGTTGCATTGATTGGCGGCAAGATGATCGATAAACTCCAGATTGAAAAAAGAGAGGTCCTCGGTACGTCAGTTGAGGATGTGCTGCGATTATCCAATGAGAATAAACAGCTTTTCCTGCGTCAATTGCGAGCAGCATTCCAGGGCGAAACGACCGGGCTGGAGCTGGAGTATCAAAAGTGGTCTCTTTATGTCAACTTCGCCTCCATCATGGAAGACGGCGACATCGTCTCTGTGACAGCCTCATTTTCAGACATCACCCCGCTGAAAAAAACGCAGGATGCGATGCGCGATCTGGCGTTTCAAGATCCTTTAACCGAGCTTCCGAACAGGAGACAGTTTGAATGCGATCTGTCTGATTTGATTGCGGAGAGAAAGCAGTCGCATGACCCGATCGCGATTCTTCTGATTGACATGGATCAGTTCAAGAACATAAATGACAGCCTTGGGCATGCAACGGGCGATCGATTTCTATTGATCGCATCCGAACGAATGAACCGTATCCCGGCAGGTGAACATGTCAAATATAAACTGTATCATCTTGGCGGGGACGAATTTGTTTTCCTGATCAGCCGATTTTCTGATGGCACCGTCAAGCCCTTTATCAACCAGATCGTCCAGTTATTTCACGAGCCCTTCCCTTATTTTGAGGGAGATATACATTTGCAAGTCAGTATCGGGGGAACGTTTTATCCGGACTATGCCCAAAGCGCAGAAGACATTATGAAACAGGTCGATATGGCTGTGATGACTGCCAAAAAATCCGGTGGTCAGAAGTACCAATTTTTCACTGGAGATATGCAAAAACAGTTCAGCGAATATGTGATTTTGGAAAGGGATTTGCGAAAGGCATTGGAAGTGAAAGACGAGTTTGAGTTATACTATCAGCCCATTTTCAATAAAGCCGGAGAAGCGGATCTGGCCGAAGTGCTCATTCGCTGGAACCATCCGCACAGCGGATTGATCTCGCCTGCGGAATTCATCCCTGTGGCCGAAAAGTCCGGATTGATTGTTCCTCTTGGGCAATGGATTATGAAAAAAAGCAGCCCGGGATGTGAGTCGTTGGTCTGAACTGGCAGGATCAAAACGCCGGGTCTCGGTCAACATTTCTTCACTGCAACTCCAGCAGCCTCATTTTGTAGCTCAGCTCGAAAAGATTTTGCGAGCGGAACATATACATCCTGATCAGTTTCAGTTGGAAATAACCGAAAATATTCTGATGGAAAAGCGAAAAGAAAATGTAGCAAAGCTTAATGTTCTTCAGAAAAAAGGCTTTCGAATTGCCATCGATGACTTCGGAACCGGTTATTCGTCATTAAGCTATCTGAAAACGTTCCCGATCGACGTGTTGAAGGTGGACAAGTCTTTCATTAAGGATCTTCCTGAAGATGAAGCGGATAAAGCGATTGTAAAAGCCACAATCAGACTCGGAACAGACCTGGGTCTTGAAATGGTTGCAGAAGGTGTGGAATCGATGGAAGCAGCAGCCTATCTGCGGGCGATAGGCTGTCACGTTCTTCAAGGATTCTATTTTGCGAAACCGATGCCTTTTAATCAATTATTGAAAAGCGTTTGACACGCACTTGGAGTTATGGTAAATTGTTTTAGTGAACATTATACAGGATTGAAAGCAAGAAGAGGCGCCCGCTTCTCACCTGATCGGCAATTGTGCTGGCAGGTTACGACTTAATTCCAAACATCAATTGGAGTGTGGGCGCACGTATGTGCCCACACTTTTTTATGTCGTGATGTTCGTCAGAAAAGCCTTACTGGCATGAACATCTTGCTTTGGTCCAAAAAAGATCATGGAGGTGGCTCAACATTAGTAAGGATATGTTCGTAAATGAAAACATCCGCGCGAAGGAAGTGCGATTGATCGGTCCCAATGGGGATCAGATCGGTGTAAAATCCAAGCGTGAAGCGTTGGAAATGGCTCAAAATGCTGATTTGGATTTAGTGATGGTAGCGCCTAATGCCAAGCCTCCCGTCTGCCGAATCATGGACTACGGGAAGTATCGCTTCGAACAGCAGAAAAAAGAAAAAGAAGCTCGTAAGAAGCAGAAGATTATCAACGTCAAAGAGGTTCGCCTCAGTCCAAACATTGAAGAGCATGATTTCAACACAAAGCTTCGTAATGCTCGTAAGTTTCTTGAAAAAGGAGATAAAGTAAAAGCAGCGATCCGCTTCCGTGGACGTGCGATTACCCACTCTGAACTCGGTCGTGATGTTCTGATGCGTCTTGCAGAAGGATGCAAAGATGTTTCCACGATTGAATCAAAACCGAAGATGGAAGGACGCAGTATGTTCCTCATCCTCGCACCGGTTTCTGACAAAGAGTAAGTTATGCCGAACTCATCTCTTCCGATTTAAACCGGCCGGAATTCATTTTTTCTCACTGACAACGACAACAACAAAGAATTTAAGGACAGGAGGACATTCATTATGCCTAAAATGAAAACTCATTCAGGCGCTTCAAAGCGTTTCAAAAAGACAGGAACTGGCAAGCTGAAGCGTGGAAAAGCCTTCACAAGTCACCTGGCAGCGAACAAGTCCCAAAAGCAAAAGCGTAAGCTTCGTAAATCCGGTCTTGTAAGCAAAGGCGACCAGAAGCGTATTGGAGAAATGATCTAAATCAGCCCGGGAGCCGCTTGCTCCGGCTGTTTCAACCGCACGAATATACTGAAAGCACAAAGGAGGGATTACGATGGCAAGAGTAAAAGGTGGGTATGTAGCCCGTCGTCGTCGTAAAAGAGTATTAAAGCTTGCTAAAGGATACGTAGGATCCAAGCATCGTTTATTTAAAACCGCACAGGGACAGGTGATGAAATCACATCTGTATGCATACCGCGACCGTCGCCAGAAAAAACGCGACTTCCGTAAACTCTGGATTGCGCGTATTAATGCTGCAGCACGGATCAATGGTCTTTCTTATAACCGTTTCATGCATGGTCTCAAACAGGCAGGCATCGAAATGAACCGTAAGATGCTGGCTGATCTTGCAATTAACGACGAGCAGGCATTTTCTGATCTCGCTGATAAAGCAAAAGCAAACTTGAAGTAAGACAACGCAGGATGGCAAAGGTACCCGAATCCGGGCCGCTGTCATCCTTTTTTCATACTTCCTAATCAGATTTTCGTTTATAATGGATATCAAGCAGAAGTGCAACAAAGACGTTCACCATAAACTTGGCGAAAAGCCAAGTCAGCTTCATAGTCAAGAGAGCAATGGAGGTGGCTGTCCTGGAATGGTCATTCATGAACGGCGCGTTACTTTATATTCTGATAATCAGTGTGATTGGAAGTCTTTTGATGATGGTCGATAAAGGGCGTGCGATCAATGACAAGTCCAGGATCGCAGAGAAGACACTCCTTACTGCGGGTGCTCTTGGCGGTGCATTTGTCATGCTGATGGTGTCAAGGCTCATTCGACATAAGACAAAGAAACCTAAATTCACGCTGGGCCTTCCTGCAATGGCCATCGTACACATTGCAGCGGGTATTTATCTGTTTTACTAGGACACAGTTTTAAGAATAAAGGAGGGGATGTCAATTGGAAACAGTGAATGATACGGTTTTTCAGGTGATCGAAGAAGCCGGATGGATCGCTCCGCTGATTTTCATACTCCTTCATGTATTCCGTCCTGTTCTGCTGCTTCCTGTGGTTGTATTTTACATTGCCGGAGGCTATTTGTTCGGAATTTTCTATGGAACGATCTATACACTGATTGGACTCGCACTGATGAGCGCAGCGTTTTATGCCATTGTGAACGTCATCCCGAGTGCCAGGCATTATTTATCGCGTATTAAAAATAAATTGTTCGGTAACCGGCAAATGACGATTGGACAAGTCAACATCCTGCGTATGATGCCATTTATTCATTTTCAGGTTTTATCCTTGTTTTTAATCGAAATTACATCATCCTTTCGGGAATACATGCGCTATTCAGTCGCTGGCGTGATTTTGCCGACGATCACCTATACAAGCTTTGGCGGGTTTATCACAACGATGCCCTGGTATGCGACACTGTCGTTCTTTGGCTTTTTGGCGATCATTTTCTTCTGGTTCGGACAGAATCAGGACGATACAAAAGCAGAATTCAATGCGATTATGGCAAAAGCCAGATCGTAACTCCGGAGCGGATAGACTTCGGGGTTTTTATTTGTGAAAAAAAGGCAGTTGCGGGAAAATGAAAGGCGGTCTAAACTGGAATCAGATGCGTAATGGAAGTGGTGAGGTGTATGATGCTGGTTAAAAATCAATTTTGGATGTGGCTGTTTGTACTCGTCCTGACAACGCTTTTGTATCTGTTGATGACACCTCAAGGGGCCGTGTTGTCCGTCTTTCGCTATGTGGCAGCGGGTATTTTTTTCGCGCTGTATTTCTTCTTGCCACTGATCCACCGTCATGTGACGCTGGTTGGCGTGCTCATGGCTATCTCTTTGCTGGCGGTGGCTTATCCTTTTCAGCCGCCGGGGATTTACATAGTTCTGTTCAGCTTGACGATATTTTCAGGCAGTATGTTTTATTATACGACTAAAATTTCCAGTACAGTGCTCCATGTACTGATATTTGCCGCTTTGGCGGCGGGCGCTTACCTGACGGGTGAACATGAACCTCTGATGATGATCGCCTTGACTGGGGCACTCCTTCTTCCGGTGTTTCATCTCCTTTTAGCTGTTCATCAGCAGTATGAACAGCTTAAGAAGGATCATCAGTTTCTGTTCAGTGACTACAAGCGCCTGAAAAGACGGCTGGTTAATGATGAAGAAATGGCCAGGCGTGAGGAACGTCAGGCGATTGCCAGAGACATTCATGATTCGGTCGGTCATAAACTGACGGCGCTGTTGATGCAGATGGAAGTCTTCAGAATGTCGGTCCCTGAAGCCGAACGTGAGAAAGTGCAAGCCTTAAAAGAACTTGCAGGTGAAGGCTTATCGGAGACTCGCGAAGCTGTTCGAGCATTGAAAAACCAGGAAGAAGCCGGTCTGTCTGCAATATTGCAGCTGATCCGTAAACTTGAGGCAGAGAGCATGATCCACGTGCAATTCACAGTCAGACAAGGCGCGTTAACGGCTCCTTTGACAACGGATCAGGCAGTTGCCGTTTACCGTTCAGTCCAGGAGTCTTTGACAAATAGTATGAGGCACAGCGAAGTGAAAACGGTTGGCATCACGTTTGAGGTGGCAGGGGGATCTGTTTTTCAGTTCAGCGTTACAAATCCTGTCAAAGAAGACTTGACCTTTTCAGAAGGGTTTGGACTGAAGGCAATGAGAGAACGCATTGAGCGTGTTGAGGGGACCTTGACAGTCCAAAGAGAAGGTAATGAATTTATCGTGCAGGGACGGTTGCCGATACAAAGAGGGGAATGAATCAGATGGTGAAGATACTCCTGGCAGAAGATCAGGCGCTGGTAAGACAGGGTCTCAAGATGATGATTGAAACAGGCGATGGCCTTTTTGTGGTTGCGGAGGCAAGCAACGGTGAAGAAGTTCTCTCTTTGCTGGAGAAACACCCGGACATTGATCTCGCCATTCTGGATATCCGGATGCCGCATATGAATGGCCTGGATGCCGCTAAGATCATCCGAGAGCGCTATCCGAAAGTAATGACTTTAATGCTGACAACGTTCAATGATGATGAGTACGCGATTGAAGCATTGAAACATGGCGCCAGGGGATATTTACTTAAAAATGCCGATGCAGAAGGACTGATTCGTGCCATCCGGACATGTATCGAAGGGGGCTTGGCCATCGAACCTCAGGTGGCGGCCACTGTGGTTCCTCTTCTGATGAACAGACAGAAGACAGAAACGACAGCCAATTCAGTTTTGCCTGATGACATCACTGAACGGGAACGAACGATCATTGGCGCAGTGGGCCGTGGTCTGAGCAATAAAGAGATCGCCTCTGAGCTGTTTTTAACGATCGGCACAGTCAAAAACCTCATCAGCGTCATTCTTCATAAACTCGAGCTCCGCGACCGGACGCAGCTTGCCATTTTTGCGATTCATAACGGTTTGGCAGATAAATGACCAAAGTCATAAATAGAAGTACAAATCATGACTGAAGACAGTACTTGTACTGTCTTCTTTTCGTATATACTGAAAGAAAGGACATAGGAAACGGGGGGCGGTACCATGCTTGAAACACATGAATTAACAAAAAAATTCAAACAGATGAATGCGGTTGACAGTGTCAGTATTTATCTGGGCAAAGGGGAATCCGTTGGTCTTTTGGGCCCGAACGGGGCAGGGAAATCAACGACGATCTCCATGATCTCTACGTTAATGAAACCAAGCAGTGGGGATGTATTGCTAAGTGGTGAAAGTATTCTCGGTAAGACGGGGAAAGTCAGAAAAATTCTTGGTGTTGTCCCGCAGGAAATTGCATTGTATGAAGATTTGTCTGCGTTTGAAAACTTGCAGTTTTTCGGGCGGATCTATGGTCTGAAAGGGTCTGATCTGAAGGAGCGGATAGCTGAACGGTTAGAGATGGTTGGCTTGACGGATCGAAAAGATGACTTGATCAAAACGTATTCCGGCGGGATGAAACGGCGGATCAACATCGCCTGCGCACTCCTGCATGATCCGGAAATTCTGATTATGGATGAACCTACCGTGGGAATCGATCCCCAATCCCGGACCTATATCCTTGAAATGGTGAAATTGTTGAATGAAGAGAAAGGCATGACCATTTTGTATACGAGCCATTACATGGAAGAAGTTGAACGGTTGTGTGATCGGATTTATATCATGGATCATGGTCAAATCATCGCAAACGGCACAAATGATGAACTGAAGCGAATTCTTTCGAATGAGGAAGCGATATACATCGATGTCGAGGTTCCGAATCAGGAATTTTCGGATCAGTTATTCGCCATTGAAGGCATTCGTCAGGTCCAGGATACAGAAGAAGGTGTCAAGCTGATTGTTGCAAAAGGGATACGTAAATTGCCTGAGGTCTTTCAGCTGGCGGAGGCTTTGCAGGTGAATGTGCTGAATGTCCGAGTTGAGGTACCTTCACTTGAGGATGTGTTTCTCCACCTTACTGGCAGAACACTTCGGGATTAGGAGGGGAAAACAGCATGTTGACCTATATCGTAAAAGACCTGAAATTACTGCTTAGAAACCGCACTGAACTGCTGCTGTTGTTTGCGATGCCCCTGATCCTGATTGCGATTCTCGGTTTTGCTCTTCGCGGTCTGTTAACAGGAGGCGGAGAAGCCCTCGATATCGATGTGGCCCTGATCGATCTTGATGACCGGCAAGGAGCACAAGAACAGCTGTTGGAAGATTTATCGGCATCAGGTATGCCAGAAGACGCAATTGACGAGCTGAGCAGGTCCTTACAAGAGATCTCGCCTGCCCGGATGCTCGATCAATTGCTGGAATCCGATGAGATGTCCGGAATGATCACCATCCACAGGGAGGAAGAGACAGAGGCTGCGCTGAACGGGTTGGAGGAGAACCGCTACAACGCAGTGATAGAGGTGCCGGAACACTTCACCTATGACAGTCTCGTTTTGATGATCATTGGGGAAGGTGACGGCAGTTCGTTGCAGTTGACGATACAGGATGAACAATCGATCTACGGACGTGTGATGCATGATATACTGAACCGCTTTACGGAGACCTTTAATCTCGAAACTGCCATTGCCAGAGAAATTGCTGAAGAACCGGAACGTTCCATGACAGAGCTGGGTCAAATCGAAACCTTGACTTCCTATGATCCCATCAATTCACAACAATATTACACAGCGGGCATGGCTGTGATGTTCGTGTTGTATACTGCTGCCACCATTGCCTCATTTGCCAATGTTGAACGAAAATCGCATGTGCTCGACCGGATCCTCTTATCAGGCACAGGTGCGGTCAGCTATCTCTCAGGAAAATGGCTCTCAGCCATGCTGATTGCATTTTTACAGCTGATCGTATTGTTTGGTCTATCAGCCCTCGTATTTCAGACCTTTCCCCAGTCCTCCCCGTCATTCTGGCTTGGAATCGTGCTGATTTCCCTTGTGATGGCGATGAGTGTGGGGGCTTTGGGGGCGTTAGTATCCGCAATTACCATCCGGCAAAAAAGTAATGCAGCAGCAAATGTTTTTTCTGGTGGCGTTGTTGCATTGATGGCTTTCACCGGTGGAAGCTTCTTCCCGACAGAAGGACTGCCTGGAATCATCCGGACTGTGGGCGATCTGACACCGAACGGACAGGGAATGACGTTGTATCTGAGGTGGATTCAAGGCTTTGAAATGAGCGAACTGCTCCCCTCCATTTACAGGCTGTTACTGATCTGCGTTCTGCTGACGGTTCTGGCAGCAGGGCTTTATCCGAAAGATAAGGGGGTGAAGGGATGAAGGCGGTCTTTCAACTGCAAATCAGACGACTCATCCGTTCGCCATTGATGTTCTTGTCTTTTCTGGGCCTCACACTTGTCTTCGTTTTTTTCCTGGGCGGAGCCGGGCAGCAAAACACCATTCAGGTGAACGTGTTTACGGACGATACCGTTATGGACGCTGAGGCAGAAACATGGCTCGATCTCCTGAATGAACATGAACAGTTCGTGTTTACATTGGATGAAGAGGAACAGATCAAGGATCGTTTACGCAGTGGTCATCTTCATTTCGCACTTGAACTCCTTGATGATGATTACCGCTTTTGGGTGAGTGTGGAAGAAGAGCGTTATCAGAGGGCCTCGGGTCATGTGAATCAGGTCTTCTTCGAAGAAATCCGGCTGAGAGAAGCTGAGGAGCAAGCGGGTTTTTCGATTCGTGAAAACATTGAAGAATACCGGGACGATCCTGTCCTGACCGTGTCAACCCAGTCATTGGCTACAGGTGAAGCGGATGATTTCATCTATGATAATCAGTTACAAAATCTATTTGGCATGACACTCTATTTCGCGATGTTCACGATGCTGTTCAGCCTGACGCGGGTGGTGGAAGAAAAAAAATCGGGCACATGGGACCGGATTATCGTTTCCCCATTGGCAAAAATTCAAGTGTACATGGGACATCTTGCCTTTACATTTCTCGTTGGCTACATTCAGATCATGACTGCCTTTTTCGTGTTTCGTTATCTGTTTAACTATGACCTCGGGGATTCATTTGCTCTGATTACCCTGATTGCAGGAGTTTACGTCTTCACGATCGTGAGTCTGGGGCTTTTGATCCTTGGGCTTGTCCCGTCTCCGGAACGGCTGCAGGCGGTAATTCCGATTGCGGCAACGGCGATGGCTATGCTCGGTGGTGCTTTCTGGCCTTTGGAAATTGTCTCGAATCCATTGATTCTCGCGCTCTCTCAAGTTATTCCAATCAAGTATGCCATGGATGCAATGATTCAGATCAGTGTATATGGGAACGGCCTGTATGCGATTCAAGAGCAACTCGGACTGCTGTTCTTAATGGGTGTCCTTGCAGCAGGTATCGGGATTAATCTGATGGAGAGGCGAAGCTGAATCACATAGACATGACAATGCCACCCCACAACCGATGACAGGTGTGGGGTGGCAAAATGATCCGGTCAGGATTCGCGTGTTCTTTTCAGACGTTTTATCCAATCATCAACAGGCGTGCGCCATTCAACAAGGGCATCGGGGTAGCGCAGTTTCAACTCCCGCTCCATGTATTGAAAATCTCTCAGTGACATCCGTTGGAATTCATCGATATCTTCAGACCAGACCATAATATTGGTAACGTCAGGTCCTGGCTGGTTGGGATCAAGAAATTTTTCGCCCTCGAATAAGGCGGATTTATAAGTGAAAGTGATATTCCTGCGAATATTCTCTGTATCGTCGAGTAAATAGAAGTCACCACGGTTTTTGGCCGCTTCAAGCTTCCTGCGGGGATCGAGAATATATTTCGTGATGCTGAACACGATAATGGCGACAGCTATGATTAACAAGAGGCGAAAGAGCAGAATGTGAAACATTAAAACCTCTCCTTTGTTGATGAGACATAAAATAAGCAGTTCTGTTACTAGTTACGATTCAACTGCAAAAAGAGTTTCAAAAAAATCCTGTCGCTCATGACAAAACATAGTTACGTTCAGTATAATGAGTGGCGATAAGGAATTCAATCAAAGGGAGTTGTAGTATGAATACAAAACAGTTATTTGAAATGCAACGAGAACTGGACCGGAATATCGAACAATCAAAGGGCTTATCCGGGCAGTCTTTACTCGAGCGGAAATTCCTCGCTTTTTATGTGGAACTCGGAGAGCTGGCAAACGAGACCCGTTGTTTTAAATTCTGGAGTGACAAAGGACCTTCAGCTCGTCAGACGATTCTTGAGGAATATGTGGACGGCTTGCATTTTCTATTGTCGGTTGGCATTGAGTTGAGTTATGAATCGGTGGACGTCAATGCTGATCATCAGGTGCAGGAAGTCGATCAGACCGCAGCATTCCTGTCGGTTTACCGTTGCCTTGAAGAGCTGCGGCAAAACCGGGCCCTGTCGTCTTACGAAAAGCTGTTTCATGCGTACCTGATGCTTGGAGTGGCGCTCGGGTTTGGAGAGGCCGACATTGAAGGCGCCTATCATGAAAAGAATCAGGTGAATTTTCAGCGTCAACGTGAAGGCTATTGATTATTTCGAAACTCGAAGGGGTTTGAGATTTTTCAGTGAAAACGTTATACTTATAACAGGCACAATTTGATCATAACGATACATAACAGGAGGATGAAATCATGGACGATATGTTGAACATGTTAAAAGAACTGACGGATGCCAATGGTGTTCCCGGTAACGAGCGCGAACCCCGCGAGGTGATGAAGAAATTCATCGAACCTTTTGCGGATGAAGTAGAGACGGATCACCTCGGCAGTTTGATTGCCAAGAAGACGGGTTCTGTCACCGATGGCCCGAAAATCATGGTAGCAGGTCACCTCGATGAGATCGGCTTTATGATCACGCAAATCGATGACCGTGGTTTCCTGAAATTCCAGACAGTCGGTGGCTGGTGGGAGCAGGTCATGCTTGCTCAGCGTGTCTCCGTCATGACAAGAGAAGGCAACATTCCAGGCGTGATCGGTTCTAAACCACCGCATATTCTCGCTCCTGAAGCCCGGAAAAAATCTATGGATAAAAAAGAAATGTTTATTGATATCGGTGCGTCAAGCCGCGAAGAAGCAGAATCCTTCGGCGTGCGTCCCGGAGACTCAGTGGTGCCGGTTTGTGATTTCACCGTCATGAAGAACGAAAAGCTCCTCATGGCAAAAGCCTGGGACAACCGGATCGGCTGTGCGATTGCAATTGAAGTGTTAAAGCAGTTAAAAGATACGGATCACCCCAACACCGTTTACGGCGTCGGGACTGTACAAGAAGAAGTGGGTCTGAGAGGTGCACGCACGTCTGCGCACCATATTCAACCGGACATCGGTTTTGGTGTGGATGTGGGGATTGCCGGAGATACACCAGGGGTCACAGAGAAAGATGCATTGGCAAAAATGGGTGAAGGCCCGCAAATCATCATGTACGATGCCTCAATGATTTCTCATAAGGGACTGCGCGATTTTGTGACGGATACTGCGGATGAGAATGACATCCCGTATCAGTTTGATGCAGTACCAGGCGGTGGTACAGATTCCGGAGCGATTCACCTGACGGCAAACGGTGTACCTGCGCTGTCGATTACGGTGGCTACCCGCTATATCCATACACATGCAGGCATCCTTCATCGGGATGATTTTGAGAATGCCGTGAAACTGATCGTTTCGGTCATCAAGAAGCTGGATACAGACACGGTCAAAGAAATTACATTCGACTGATTATACGACAAAAGGCCTGTTGCGGCATTCCCGCAGCAGGTTTTCTTTTTATGGCTCTAAAATATATGTTGGGGTTTTGAAACTACCCTGAACTTTATCATCACTAGGCAAGAAGACTCCATCTGATTCGCGATACGGGCATCAGCCCAGCGATTCAGGTGGAGATGAATTGCCATCAGTCTTGCGACTGATAGATGTTTTAAATGGAAGAACAAGAGTTCGAAAATATATTTAGATTCATTTTTTGTTAAATGGTATAATGAGTGATATAGACTGAAAGGATTGACATTATTTGTTATTAAATAATGATCATTCAGTGTTACTGTTGCATTACCACTTAGTTTTGGTTGTTAAGTAACGAAATTAAAAAGTTGCTATGGAAAGAAATGTTTTGGTTGCGCAGCTATTGAAACACAAGGAATGAAGCAAACACCTTGACGTCGGTAAAGGAGGTGACAAAAATGACTAGGAAAAAACCGATTAAAGTATTGCGCAAGAAAAAGAAAACAGCAAATATGCAACGGTTCACTCAAAAACAGAACATTGGTCGCAACGCCCTGAGTGCTAGAGAGTTTCGACTTCTGCAACGCATGTCTCATAGTTCTAAGGCTTTGCGCAACGTAGGCTTATATACGATTAAACAAAAGTATTTGAATGAAAACAAAATGGCGACAACAAAAGAAATAGACAGCGCAATGAAGGCCGATATGAACTATTGGGGCATTCAATCCAACTCCGTACAAGCGGTTCGAAGAACCTTACTCAGTGACGTAAAGAGCTTCTTCGAAGCGTTAAAGAAGTGGAAAGAAACCCCTGAAGGTTTCACAGATCGCCCAAAGTTCCCAAAGTATTCTCGTTCCACGGCCAAACGCGTCATCGAAATCTATCAAGTTCCCAAAGTGGATAAGGATGGATATTGGAGCATTCCAATGAATACTGCTTTCAGAAAACGTTTTGGTCCCTTAAGACTGCAAATGCCAAAGAATTTAATGGATAAAAACATTTCTTACATTGAAATTGTGCCAAAGCAAAATGGTCGGTTCTTTGAGGCTCATTATGTATACGAAGTACCTATGTCTCAAATGAAGAAACAACAAACGACGACAAAAGCTTTGAGTTGCGATTTAGGTGTAGATTATCTTCTTAGTTGTACAACGAATCAAGGAGACGCCTTTTTGATGAATGGAAAGAAGTTAAAATCCATCAATCAGTACTTCAACAAAAAGATAAGCGAATTAAAACAGAAAAACATCGAAAACGGCTTGTCGAAACGCATAGTGACAAACCAAATCGCTTCTCTTTGGCGTAAACGAAATCTCCAAATAGACGGCTACCTTTCACAAACCGTAGGTTTGTTATTCAAACAGATAAAACGACTGAACGTCGATACCGTGGTAATGGGTTATAATGCCGGTTGGAAACAAGAATCGCATTTAGGGAAGAAAAACAATCAAGAGTTCGTACAAATTCCTTTCCACAGATTGATTTCGGCTATTGAGAACAAGTGTCTCAAGGAAGGCATCCGTTTCGTTAAGCAGGAAGAGAGCTACACGTCTAAAGCTAGTTTTCTGGATAATGACGATATTCCGGTTTGGTCAAAAGGCGGTAACACGATGTACTCCTTTAGTGGGAAGCGCCTATATCGCGGCTTCTATCGCTGTGAAAATGGACAATGCATCCATGCCGACATTAACGCAGCATTAAATATCCTTCGGAAATCTCAAGTAGCAGAATGGGATGAAAAAACGAAAATAAAAACGCCCATGATCATCGACGTTCAAAAACGTAAAGCTGTTGCTTAGCGCATAGCCTAGTGGGTGCGTCAACCATCCATGTGTACTCAACTTTTGTTGGGGCTTGTAGCACACGCCAGTTATATGCTGAGTGGTGGTTTCTTCCGAAAGGAAGAACTGCTCTTCCTCGGAAGGGTGGTGCAAGTGGGAAAACGATCGTACGTCGCCAGTACCAACCAAAAAAAGTGATTTGAGAAGAACCATGCAGAGCGTCGCTCTTCGTAATAAGAAAAGACCTGCTTGGCTATCTCAAGCCCCCACTGAAACGTTGTACCTCAGTGGGGGTTCGTTGACATCGTCACTTTAAAACAGCTGGTGTGAGTACTTAAAACTGTATGATAAGGGGTATATAACAGGGAGGGGTGGGATGAGGATGATTAAAACATTCACCGGATTATTTGCACGTAACGTTCCCTTGTCAGTGTTTGCAGCTGGCATAGTTATTTTTGCCTTGTTTATGTTGATTGTACTCCCGAGTGAGGCCGAGCGCTCTTCGGATTATTTCGGGGATACGTCTGCACCGGATACTTTATTTCTCTATTCGGGCGATGAATTGTATTCAATCGCCAGAGAATTCGGTTCGGAGGGCAGGTCCTACTACATTCAGTCCAGATTCACTTTTGATATCGTCTGGCCTTTGGCATATGGCTTCTTCCTGTGGTCGGGAATCGCATATTTTTCCAGGAACATTCGGAAACAATGTGCGCAATATTTGAGCTTATTGCCGGTGTTCGGTGTCATTCTCGATTTTCTGGAAAATTCCTCAGCCTCGCTTGTGATGTATGTTTATCCATTGCGCATCCCTGTATTGACAGAAATCGTCACGCTGTTCACCATGACGAAATGGATAACGATCGGAGCGAGTTTTGTCATCCTGATCCTGCTCATTGTCTATCGCATCGTATTGATCCCGAAAAAGAGGCAGGTGGATTGAAGATTGTTTGAAAAGCATCGGGAAACGATTGACTGATGGATTCAATCAAACTGTACTTATGATATAATGCAGGAATGATTGTATCGACGGAAAGGAGATATCCGCTATGGATCTCATTGCATCAGTACAAAATCCCCGCATAAAAGCCTGGAAAAAGCTTCACACGAAAAAGGGCAGAGATAAATCCGGTCTGTTCTTTATCGAGGGGGAGCATCTGATAGAAGAGGCGGTTCGCTCAGATATTGTGCTCAAAGAGCTGATTATCAAAGAGGGGAAGGAAGTCCCGAAAGAGTGGCAGGTTTTGACCACACCGCAAGTATTTGTCACTGAAGCCGTGATGAATGATCTCTCGGATACGGAAACGCCTCAAGGCTGTGCTGCCATCTGCGAGATGCCGCCGCTTAAGAATCTGCCCCTTGATGATGGCCGTTTCTTATTCGTTGATGGTGTGCAGGACCCCGGGAATCTCGGTGCAATGATCCGCACAGCAGATGCTGCAGGAATCTCCGGTGTCATCATTGGTGAAGGAACAGTGGACATGTACAACGGGAAAGTCATCCGCTCCACGCAAGGGTCGCTGTTTCACATCCCGGTACAGAAAATGAAACTTGAAGATGCGGTTGAAATCTGTAAGGAAGCGGGAGTGCCGGTGTTTGGCACGAGCTTGAAAGGCAGTACGTTCAATGCGCTGGCGCCGCAGGACAAATTCGCATTGATCATGGGAAACGAAGGGGACGGCATTCGCGAAGAATTACTGGAGATGACAGATCAGAATCTGTACATTCCGATATACGGCGAGGCGGAATCGTTGAATGTCGCTGTGGCGTGCGGAATCGTCCTGTATCACCTTCGTGGTTTGTAAAAGCGGGGATACAAAAGAAAAGTCTGTCTGAAAAACAGTTGCGAATTTCCGCTTGTTCCATTATAATTTGACAATATGACAGCTGATGAAATAAATGCTGAGATAGAGAGCAGTACTTCGGTACGCACGTACACAGGGAGAACCGGTCATGGATTGAGAGCCGGTTTATGCGGGGCACGAAGGAATTCACTCTTGAGCAGGTGCCGGATTACAGGAATGACTGGAAAAGGCAGCCCGGACCAGAAGCCCGTTACCTTCTGACTGAGTGAGTGGCATTGTACTTGATGAATGCTGCTAATTAGGGTGGTACCGCGAAGCTTTCGTCCCTTTACCGGGGCGGGAGCTTTTTTGTGTTGATTAACAGCAATGAGCTTTTACAGAGTGAATGAAAAAGGAGGAACATGATCATGTTGGAACGATTGCAGGAACTGCATGACGAAGCAGCTGCTCAAATTGAAGCAGCAGAAACGTTGAACGACCTGAGGGACGTTCGGGTGAAGTACTTAGGGAAAAAAGGACCGATGACGGAACTGATGAAAGGCATGGGCAAACTTTCCGGTGAAGAACGGCCGAAAGTCGGTCAAAAAGCAAACGAAGTGAGAGAATCCCTGAACAGTCTCATTGATGTAAAGGAGTCCAGACTCGAAAAAGAGGCACTTCAGGAACAGTTGAAGGCAGAAGCCATTGATGTGACACTGCCGGGCAGACCCGTTCCCCGTGGAGGACGACACCCGCTGACATCGGTCGTGGAAACCATTGAAGACGTGTTTGTCGGCATGGGCTTCAACGTGGCAGAAGGACCGGAAGTCGAGACGGATTACTACAATTTCGAATCGCTGAACCTGCCGAAGCATCACCCGGCCCGGGATATGCAGGACACGTTTTTCGTGACACAGGATCTGTTGTTACGGACACAGACATCCCCTGTTCAGACAAGAACGATGGAAGAACATCAGGGACAGGGACCGGTGAAAATCATCTGTCCAGGGAAGGTATACCGCCGGGATGAGGATGATGCGACCCACTCCCATCAGTTTATGCAGATTGAGGGTCTCGTTGTTGACGAAGGCATCCGGATGAGTGATCTGAAAGGGATTTTCGCGACATTCGTCAAGGAGTATTTCGGTGAAGACCGGGAGATCAGGTTGCGACCTAGTTTTTTCCCGTTCACTGAACCATCGGCGGAACTTGATATATCCTGTGCACTGTGCGGAGGAGAAGGCTGCCGTACGTGTAAAGGCAGCGGCTGGATTGAAGTACTCGGTGCCGGAATGGTGCACCCGAACGTTCTCAGGATGGGTGGTTTTGACCCGGAGAAGTACAGCGGATTCGCGTTTGGTATGGGTGTGGAACGATTTGCCATGCTGAAATACGGCATCGATGACATTCGCCATTTCTATACGAACGATACTCGTTTCTTATCACAATTCAAACATGTGTAATACACAATAGGAGGTTGTAAACGTGCTGGTTTCTTATAAATGGTTACAGCGATATGTAGACTTGTCCGATGTGTCCCCTGAAGAAGTAGCGGAACAAATGACGCGCAGCGGGATCGAAGTAGACAGTATTGAACGAAAAGATGAAGAGATCACCAAGCTGCAGGTGGGAAAAGTGCTTGCCTGCGAAAAACATCCCGATGCCGACAAGTTGAGCGTCTGTCAGGTGAATGTGGGCGAAGAGAATCCGGTCCAAATTGTCTGCGGTGCGGCAAATGTCGGCGCAGATCAGTATGTGCTGGTTTCCCGCGTCGGGGGCCGCCTGCCTGGAGGCATGAAGATCAAGCGTGCGAAACTGCGGGGCGTAGAATCCGAAGGAATGATTTGTTCTTTGCAGGAGCTTGGCTTCGACGGGAAAGTGATTCCGAAAAAATATGCAGAGGGGATTTATAATTTCCCGACGGCATATACGCCAGGCGAAGATGCTGTCCCGCTGCTCGGTCTGGATGATGTGATCCTCGAACTGGATCTGACTCCGAATCGTGCGGACGCACTGAGCATGCTGGGTGTCGCTTACGAAGTGGCAGCGATTTTTGACCGCGAAGTATTGATTCCTGAAACGCCGATTCAGGCGACCGAAGCATCCACAGAGGACATGATCGACGTGACAGTCGACGACACAGAGGACAATCCGTATTACGGTGCGACGGTTATTGACAGCGTGACGATCGAAGAGTCACCTGTATGGCTTCAGTCGGCCCTCATGATGACGGGTGTAAGGCCGCTGAATAATATCGTGGACATCACCAACTACGTCCTGTTTGAATACGGTCAGCCCCTCCATGCTTTTGATCTCGATCAGTTCGGATCCACAGAAGTCCGCGTGCGCCGGGCAACGGAAGGCGAAACAATGAAGACGCTCGATGATCAGGAACGGTCATTGACAGCAGAGTATCTCGTCATTACCAATGGGCAACAGCCGGTGGCTTTGGCCGGTGTCATGGGCGGCGCCAACTCCGAAGTGAGTCATGAAACCGGGAAAATCCTTCTTGAAGCCGCACTGTTTAACCCCGTGCGCATCCGTCAGGCAAGCCGGGAACTGGGGATTCGCAGTGATTCAAGTATCCGTTTTGAAAAAGGAGTGGACCCGAACCGCGTGGAGGCTGCGGCTGCCCGCGCTGCAGGGCTGATCCAGGACCTCGCCGGAGGACGGGTATTATTGCCGGAAGCGCGAATCGATGCGATGAACCGGGATGAACAGATCATTCCCATCTCTCTTGCCAAAATCAATGAAGTACTCGGCACGTCACTGCAGTCGGAGGATGTACTCGATGTATTCCGCCGCTTGCAATTTCATGTGAATGAAACAGAAGAAACGTTTGAAGTACATGTACCGACCCGGCGGCAGGATATTCACATCCAAGCGGATTTGATTGAAGAAGTGGCGAGAATTCACGGGTACGACCTGATTCCAACGACGCTTCCGAACACGGCGACAACGCCGGGGAAATTGACACCGGAACAGCAAGCGAAACGAAAAGCGAGACGCTTCCTCGAAAGTGCCGGCTTGTCTGAAGCCGTCAGTTATTCACTGACGACCGCAAAAAAAGAAGCGTCACTTGGTTTTGGCTCAGAAGCGTCTCGCGTTCATGTTGCCTTGCCGATGAGTGAGGAGCGGAGTGCACTGAGAACTACTCTGATTCCACACTTAATGGATGCATTGAGCCATAATAAGAACCGGAATAATTACGATGTCCATCTCTTTGAACTGGGATCTGTATTTCACACCCAAGAACAAGTGGTCACGAAACAACCTGATGAAATGAGTTTCCTTTCCGGCGCCTTCATGGGCAGCTGGTTTGAACATGCCTGGCAGGGAGAACAGCGTCCCGTTGATTTTTTTGCCGTCAAAGGTGTGATCGAAGGGTTGTTTCAGGAATTGCAAATACCAGCACCTGAGCTGGTGACGTCAGAAAAAGACGGCTTCCACCCTGGAAGAACTGCCGCAGTCGTTGTCAACGGACAGGCGCTCGGCTTCATCGCTCAGCTGCACCCGGCGGTATCGAAAGAATGGTCAATGCCTGAAGTGTATGTGTTCGAATTGAACTTCGATCAATTGCTGTCACTATCCGGTGGGACGATGAAATATGAACCTATTCCGCGTTTCCCTTCCGTCGAACGTGACATCGCTCTCGTTGTAAGTGACGAAGTCCAGGCCGGTGAACTCGAACGGGTCATCAGGCAGTCCGGTGGTCCCCTGTTGAAGCAGGTCAGCGTATTCGATCTCTACGCCGGCGAACATCTGGAACCTGGTAAGAAGTCCATTGCCTTCTCCCTGAAATATCTCGATCCGGAAAAAACGTTAACGGATGAAGATGTTCAGGCGGTTCATGAGCAGGTACTCGCTGCAGTCAAAGAGGCATATGATGCCCATCTTCGGCAGTAAATTGTCAATAGAGAGATAAAAATACCCCTGGATCCATGCTATACTGGATGTCAGGGGATTTTTTTGAACGTCAGAAATGCTTAATTTCTAAAAGGAATTAAAGAATAAATGGGAGTGGTTCGTATGTATCACGTAACAGATGTAACCTATGTGAATGAAGAAGGGCCGTTGGTATTTACCGTCATGTTTCATGTGAATGATCTGCCGACGGTTTTTGCAACGGACCTGGTGTATGCCGTTCAACAGAAAGAATGGCTTGCCAATCCGTTTATTACGCATGATCTGCAGGCCTTGATGAGTGTTGGTGAATGTGCACTCTGCGGTGAAACGAAGGTCGCCTGTCACCCGTTAATCGGTGCTCACCGGGAAGTGAAGGAGCGGCTTCTTGCCCATCCGGCATTTCAACGGCTGGTGAGAGATCATTTCAATGCCCGTCAGATCTTCAAGATTGAAGATGCTGCGAGACTGCGCATAGCAACGGATAAACAAATCTGGGACGAGCTCGTAAAAGACAACGAGCGGCTTTTGAAACGCGACTGAAACGTCCGGTCAGGATTTGACTTTACCAGCATTTGCGAAATGCCATTTTGTGATGGCTTTGAGGGTCTCGATACCGTGAGCGTCGGCAATGGCTTGTGCAGCCTGGTCAACTTTCGCTCCGGCGCCCTTTGGAACGGGCATACCGAGCTTGTCTTCGATGCGGTCCATTTCTTCAATGAAAGCGTACCGCGCTAAAATCGAAGCAGCAGCAACAGCAGGATGCAGGGACTCGGCTTTTGTGGCAAAATAGAGCGGTGTTTTTGCGGTCCACGATTGTTCACCGGAGCGGAGGTATTTGAAATACGTTGCAGGCGGACAAAATTGGTCAATCAACACCCCGTCAAGTGACGCATTCGATGATTCAATACGGGCCAGGACATTGGTGATGGCCTGATGGTGCAGCATCGCTTTCATCTGGCCCTGGTTCATGCCATCTGCCTGCAGGGTGTTGTATTTCTTATTGTGAAGCGTCATCAAACTGTAGGTACAGTTCTCGATCAACTTAGGTGCGATCTGGCGGATGTCTTTATCTGTTACGGTTTTGGAATCACGAATCCCCCAGGACTCAACCGTTTCCAGTTGTTCGATGGACAAATGACAGGCTGCGACGGTCATGGGACCGAAAAAATCACCCGTGCCTGTTTCATCGCTGCCGATCAATACTTTGTGAAGCAGCTGATCCGGAGGCTGGTAGTCATGCTTGTTAACGGATGATGGTTTTGTTTTTTGAGAGGGTGCTTTTTTTGAAGAATCGGCCCATTTGGCCGCTTCTTGTTCAGCATCTTTCCCTTGGAAGAGCACTTTTCCACTTTTATAGGCTGTAATAGCAGCCCGATCGGTCTTGGCAGCAAAAAGTGCGCCTTGTGGAGCGGGCTGCTTGAGGTGATTCTGGTAATGGGTTTTCATTTTTTTCATTTCAGCAGTACTGAGTTGAAGAACGGCGTGACTCATCATGAACGCTTCCTTTCTGTGATTGTCTCCCGGGTATTATACCAAAAATCATACCGCTCAGCGGGGGTTTCCGTGCAGATATTTTCATTATCAGACGGACATGTTATGATAGTAGTCAGGATTTGACGAATGGAGGCATCTGTATGGCAGGGGATCGGAAAAATCGGACGACCGTGACGATCTATGGTCAGAACTACCGGCTTGTCGGGGAAGATGATGCGAGGCATGTGGAGAAAGTTGCCACAATGGTGGATGATAAGATGCGTGAACTGAGGGCGGCGAATCCGTATCTCGATGTATCCAAACTGGCCGTACTGACAGCTGTGAACATGTGTCATGAGCTTGTGCATCTTCAGGATCAAATCGAAGATAGAAAGAAAGATGAGGACAAGTAATCATGCTTACATGGCTTATTGTATTAGGATTAATAGTAGGTGTTTTATCAGGTTATCGAAGAGGAATTGTGCTGCAACTGGTACATATTGCCGGACTCATTATTGCATTTGTGGTGGCCCTTCGGTATTACCAGCCGATTGGAGATGAATTAAGATTATTGATTCCATTTCCACAGCTGGCGGAAGGTTCAGAAGTTTCGATATTAAACGAAGAGTACGGAAGAGAAATGGTCTTTTACCGGGGAATGGCATTTGTCGGTTTGTTTTTTCTGACGAAAATCGTTGCACAGATCGTCGGTTCGATGCTTGATTTTCTCGCGAATCTGCCAATTTTGAACTTTTTCAATCAATGGCTGGGCGCTTTCTTCGGATTGATTGAAGCGGTTGTGATCATTGTGGTGCTGCTTCATTTTGCATCCTTGATCCAATGGGATTTTCTGCAGACGGCACTCAATCACTCGTCATTGGCCCAGTGGTTTTTCAATTCCACACCGGTGATTTCAGAGCGGCTGGTGGAATGGTTTACAGCAGAATGATCTAGTGCGCTTCCTGTCTTCTGGCGGGAGGCCTTTCTTAATAGTTCACAGCACTGTTAACACGTGTTCAAGGAAGAAAGTATATGTGAAACAAAAGCTGTCACCAAGAAGGACTGGTGACAGATGAGGATTTTCAATTCGGCATATCAGGAGGAGACAGATGAGTGATTTAAATAAAAAGGACATCATTGATTTACTGGAGCGGATTGCAGTCTACCTGGAGATTAAAGGGGAAAATGCTTTTCGCGTCTCTGCATACCGAAAAGCAGCTCAGGCACTGGAGCGTGACGAACGATCGATGGCTGAAATTGACGATCCGTCGAAACTTTCAGGCATCGGTAAAGGGACGGCGGGGATCATCAACGATTTCCTCTCAACCGGCACGACAGCGCTGTTGGATGAACTCGAAGAAGAAATCCCCTCAGGGCTTTTGCCTTTGCTGAAACTGCCAGGTCTCGGCGGGAAAAAGATCGGAAAGCTCTATCAGGAACTCGGTGTGGAAGACGCCGCTTCCTTGAAACATGCATGTGAAGTGAATGAAGTACAAAACCTTGCAGGATTCGGAAAAAAAACGGAAGAAAAAATACTCACTGCCGTCAATGAAATGGGGAAACGGCCTGATCGTCTGGCACTGCCGCATGTCACGGCTGCTGTAGATGATCTGTATGAGTTTTTGACGGGTATTCCAGACATTGTTCGATTTGAACTGGCAGGCAGTTTCCGTCGCGGCAGGGAGACAGTGAAAGACCTTGATTTCATCCTGTCTACAAAAGCCCCGGAAAAAGTGGGCGAAACCCTGGTCAATCATCCCCGGGTTACCGAAGTGATCGGGCATGGCGACACGAAGGTGAGTGTGGAATTGACGTTCGGGGAAACGATCGTGCCCGTTGATTTCCGTATGGTGGAGGATGAATCATTTGCAACAATGCTGCATCATTTCACCGGTTCGAAAGATCACAACGTGCTGATGCGTCAAATTGCGAAAGCCCGGGGGGAGAGCATCAGTGAATACGGGGTTAAAGATGAAGCAAGCGGGGACGTCCGTCATTTCGAAACGGAAACAGATTTCTTCGCGCACTTTGACCTGCCGTGGATCCCGCCTGAAGTCCGGGAAGGGAAGCATGAGATTGATGACGCTCCAGAGACAGAGGGCTTGATCACGCTCGCGGACATGCAGGGAGACTTGCATATGCACACCACCTGGAGCGACGGGGCGCAGTCCATCGACGATATGATTGATGCCTGCCGGAAAAAGAAGTACAGCTTTATGGCGATCACGGATCACTCCAAGTATCTGCAGGTCGCCAACGGTCTCAGCGTGGAACGATTGAAGCGTCAGCATGAGGAGATCCGGGAAACGCGCGGAAAATTGACGGATATTCAGGTGTTTACCGGTATTGAGATGGACATATTGCCGGATGGCTCATTGGATTATGACGATGATGTCCTCTCCACGATCGATTTCGTGATCGCATCGATCCACTCGTCTTTTTCACAAGACGAAGAGACGATGATGAAACGTATGGAAGCTGCTTGCCGTAATCCTCATGTGGCCATGATCGCGCATCCAACAGGCCGGTTGATTGGCCGGCGGGATGGCTATGCCGTCAATCTGGATCGTTTGATTGATCTCGCAGTGGAAACGAATACGATATTAGAGATCAATGCCAACCCGAATCGTCTGGATCTTTCCGCCAGCTGGGCAGAGAAGGCCCAGGAAAGAGGGGCGTTGATTTCAATTAATACCGATGCCCATCGCTATGAAATGCTCGAACACCTGCCTTACGGGGTCAGAAATGCCCGGCGGGGCTGGTTACGAAAAGACACAGTGGTGAATACCTGGTCCGGTGAACGACTGCTGGATCATCTCTGGAAAAACCGCTGATGAAACTGGAGGTGCCCTTCAATGCTTGAAAGGGTTTGTCGTGTGCTTGAATATGACAAAATGAAAGAACAGCTGTTGCAACATGCCGGGTCAAGTCTTGGCAAGAAAAAGGTCAAGGCGATGACTCCGCTGTTTGATATCGAACGGATCAGGGTGGAACAAGCCAGAACGGCTGAAGCTGCCAAGATTGTCCGTCTGAAAGGCAATGTTCCTCTCGGCGGTTTGAAGGATATCCGTGCGTCCATTAAGCGCGCTGAAATCGGTGCACAATTGAACGAGCGGGAATTACTGGACGTTGCTTCGACGATTTACGTCAGCCGCCGTTTCCGATCCTTTGTGGAAGGTATGGTGGAAGATGAGATTGAACTGAGCATTCTGCCGGAACTCATCGCGACGATGACACCATTAACGGATTTGGAACAGGAGATTAAACAGGCGATTGATGAAAATGGTCATGTGATGGATTCTGCCAGTCAGGAGCTCCGTCAGATCCGTCAGCAAATCCGGTCTTTGGAGTCTTCCGTCAGATCAAAACTTGAGAACACAACACGCTCTGCCAACGGACGGAAAATGCTGTCCGACGCGATCATTACGATCCGTAACGACCGCTATGTCCTGCCGGTCAAGGCAGAATACCGTGGCCATTTCGGCGGGATCGTGCATGATCAGTCGGCATCCGGTCAGACGTTATTCATCGAACCGGAATTTGCTGTGACGACAAACAATCAGCTCCGGGAAGAGAAAGCCCGTGAAGAGACGGAGATTCAACGGATCTTGTTTGCACTTTCAAACCAGGTAGGCGAATATACAGCGGATCTGGAAATCATCGTGGAGGTCATGACTGAAGTGGACTTTATGTTCGCGAAGGCTTTTTATGGTGCATCGATCAAAGCATCTGAACCGAAACTGGATGGCGATGGGCAGATTGATTTCCGCAAAGCGAGGCATCCGCTTATACCTGATGATGAAATTGTACCGATTGACGTGTCCTTAGGGAACGACTTTACTTCCCTGGTCATTACCGGACCGAATACCGGCGGGAAAACCGTGACGTTGAAAACCGTCGGGATGCTGACGCTAATGGCACAGTCGGGTCTTCATATCCCGGCTCAGGAAGGGTCTGTGGCAGGCGTTTACCAGCAGATTTTTGCGGATATCGGGGATGAACAGTCCATTGAACAAAGTCTCAGTACATTCAGCTCCCACATGACGAACATCGTCAGCATTATGGATCAGGTGAATCACGAGTCCCTGGTGCTCTTTGATGAACTCGGTGCAGGTACTGACCCGACCGAAGGGGCAGCATTGGGTATTGCCATCCTTGACCGGGTGAAAGCGATTGGCGCCAAGGTCATTGCAACCACCCACTACAGCGAATTGAAGGGCTATGCGTATAACCGCGACGGTGTCGTCAATGCCAGCGTGGAATTTGACGTGGAGACCTTACGTCCCACCTACCGGTTGTTAATTGGTGTACCCGGACGCAGTAATGCGTTCGCCATCAGCCGGAGACTCGGTCTCTCAGACGACATTATCGATGAAGCAGGCCTTCATGTGACTGCGGACTCCAACAAGATGGAAAAGATGATTTCATCCTTGGAGGACAGCCGTAAAGCGGCAGAAATCGATTATGATCAGGCGGATGCACTGTTGAAAGAAGCGGAAGCGATGCATGAGGAACTCCGTCTTGAGCTCGAAAAGATAGAGCGTGAAAAAGAACGGATTTATGAAAAAGCGGAAGAAAAAGCGAACAAAGCTGTGGAAAAGGCAAAGGAAGAAGCAGAATTCATCATTGCAGAACTGCGGGAAATGCAGGCGAATGCGCCTTCCATCAAAGACCATAAGCTGATTGATGCAAAAAAACGCCTGGAGGAAACGGAACCGGCCATTGCCAAAAAGAAAACAAAACAGACTGCGGTAAAGAAGAAAAAGACAGTGGATAAACTGCTTCCTGGTGATGAAGTGAAGGTGTTGAGCCTGAACCAGAAAGGCTACATTGCCGAACCCGCCGGTAATTCTGATTTTATGGTACAGCTCGGCATGATGAAAATGAAAGTCAAAAAAGACGATCTTCTTTATATCGACCGTCCTAAACCGGTTGAAACCAAGCCTCTGGCAGCAGTGCGTGGAAGAGATGCCCATGTGAAAACCGAACTCGATCTCCGGGGCGAGCGCTATGAAAGTGCAATGATGGATGTGGAAAAATACCTGGATGACGCAGTTCTGGCGGGGTATCATCAAGTCTCCATTATTCATGGAAAAGGAACCGGTGCCCTCAGAAAAGGAGTCCAGGAATTGCTCGAACGTCATCCGAATGTAAAATCCACCCGAATGGGCACTCAGGGTGAAGGCGGAAACGGTGTCACGATCGCATTGCTTCAATAACAGCCTGAAAAAAAGGCTCTGTTAACGTCTGTTGGTGATCGTGGAGCAGAACAAGCGCCCCCCCGATAGCGAGAGACATCAACAATGATCGCTAACAGAACCAAAAAAGAAAGGCGGCAGCGGCAGATGGATCAATTATTTTTGAATGAATGGCTCTATACAGCTGGCGTATACAGTCTGACAGTGATGATGATCATTGTCAGCCTGTCGATCTTTGAAATGGTGTCGAGCTACAAGACCTGGGACGAGATGAAGAAGGGCAATGTCGCTGTGGCTTTAAGCATCAGTGGGAAGATTTTCGGGATTGCCAATGTATTCAGACATTCCATTTCTGCAAATGATTCGATTCTCGTGATGCTCCTATGGGGCGCTTACGGTTTTGTTCTGCTTTTGTTCGTTTATTTCATCTTTGAATTTCTGACACCGGCATTCAGTGTAGATCAGGAACTGGCGCGTGATAATCGGGCGATCGGTGTGGTTTCGTTCATCCTGTCCATCTCATTGTCCTACATCATCGGCTCAAGTATTTTACTTTTTCAGTAGAAAGGATGATCGTGCGTGGACACTTTGTGGAAAGTATTGGTTGGTCTTTCGGGAATTTTCATCATTGCCGGGGTTATTTTCCTTTACCTGTTTTAGCGATTGGTAATTTAGAACCATTTTCGTGAACAAAGCGTTTATGATCCAAGATTACGGGAAAACACTACATAGATGCAGTTATCGCATCTTGTATTCAAAAGCATAACGACGAATGAAAAAGGAGTTTTACCCGTGAGTGACGATTTTAAGCGCGAAGAGAAGGTGGAAAAACGAAAGGAGCCTTCTCGGGTCGGTGCCACATTTATCAAGTACGGCTTCATTACCATTATTGTCCTAATTATTTTGTATTTCCTCGCAAATTTCTTTTTACCAATGTTTGATGGAAATGGTGAAGAAAACTCAGGAAACAATGGAAATAACGCCATTGAGATTGACATTGATGATGGCGGTAATGACGACGGTGGAAATAACGAATCCTGATTTTCAGTAAAGCCGGTCCGGTAAAACGGGCCGGCTTTACGGATGTTTCAGAACCCCGTTTTACAGGGTTACAAAAAAGTCGCCATCCATTTTAACGATGTTTTGTCAAGGCTTTACGAAAAAAGTCAAAAAATTTCTACAAATCAGTTTCTTTTTGTATGCGTTTTCATTACAATAGAAGGTAAGAGAAGTATGCCTCTTTATCTGCTTTGGGGAAAGTGGACAGTGAACGATTAAAAGGAGGTTACACGATGCAAACGCTAGTGGAAAAACCATGGCTTGATCATTATCCAGAGGAGATCCCGACGTCCATCGATTATGAGGAACAACCCCTTCAGTATTACCTGAAACGGGCGAGTGAGAAATACCCGGACAAACAGGCGCTTCATTTTATGGGGAAGGAAATGACGTACAGTCAGGTTTACACAGAAGCAATGAAGCTGGCTAATCAGCTTCGGAGTCTGGGTGTCAAGCAAGGTGACAGAGTCGCAATCATGCTTGCGAATACGCCGCAGGCCGTGATCTCCTATTACGGAGCCTTATTTGCCGGTGCGGTTGTGGTACAAACGAACCCGCTCTATGTGGAACGGGAGATCGAGCACCAAATGAATGATTCAGGGTGCAAAGTCATGATCTGTCTCGACCTCGTCTATCCAAGAGTGTCAAAAATTCAGGATAAGACCGATCTTGAGCATGTGATTGTCACAGGCATTAAGGATTATCTGCCGTTTCCGGTAAGTTTTATCTACCCGTTTATTCAGAAGAAGAATACCGGCATTAAAGTGGATCTCACGTATAACGATCATTTGCACTCATTTACGGATTTACTTGAAAAAGGAACAGAGACAGAGATCCCGCTTGATATCGATCCGGTAAATGACCTTGCACTGCTCCAGTATACCGGGGGTACAACAGGTCCAGCCAAAGGTGTCATGCTGACGCATTACAATTTGACGGTCAATACCCAGCAGTGTGAGGAATGGATGTACAAAATGATCCCTGGGGAAGAGGTGGTCATGGCGGCATTGCCATTTTTCCATGTGTACGGTATGACAACGGTTATGAATCTGAGTATCCGTCTTGGTTATAAAATGATTATCATGCCGAAATTTGATCCGAAAAAGATTTTGAAGGCGATAGAAAAGCACAAGGCAACCATTTATCCTGGTGCGCCGACGATGTATATCGGCTTGTTGAATCACCCGGATATCAGTAAGCACGATCTGTCCTCCATCAAGGCATGCATCAGCGGTTCGGCACCTTTGCCTATTGAGGTGCAGAGCCAATTTGAAGAAGTAACGAAAGGACGCCTGGTAGAAGGCTACGGGCTCACTGAGACGGCACCGGTTGCGATCGCCAACCTGATCTGGGGGAAGCGAAAGCCGGGATCCATTGGACTCCCTTGGCCGGATACAGACATCATGATCTTGTCCGCCGAGACAGGAGAACCTGCCAAGCCTAATGAAGTAGGTGAAATCTGCATTCGTGGTCCGCAGGTCATGAAGGGGTATTGGAAACTTCCAGAAGCCACCCAGGCCTCCTTCAGGGATGACTGGTTCCTCTCCGGCGACATGGGTTATATGGATGACGAAGGATACTTTTTCATCGTCGATCGCAAGAAGGACATGATCATTGCCGGCGGGTTTAATATTTATCCCCGAGAAGTGGAAGAAATTCTCTATGAGCACGAAGCCGTGCAGGAAGTTTGTGTCATAGGCGTCCCGGATCCGTATCGTGGTGAAACGGTTAAAGCATTCATTGTACTCAAAGAAGGGTCTGAAGTGACGGAAGAAGAGCTTGATGAGTTTTCACGCAAACAGCTTGCCTCATTTAAAGTCCCGAAATATTATGAGTTCCGTGATGAATTGCCGAAAACCATGGTTGGTAAAATCCTTCGTCGTGTGCTGGTGGATGAAGAAAAAGCAAAACAAAAAGAATAAAAATGTGCAAATCTCGAAATTTGCGAGTGTTTCCCCTGATTTTTTCATCATCAGGGGAAATTATTTTGTCATTAACTATTCACATTTGTAATCGGTTTCATATAGAATAGGGGATGAGAGAGAGTAGTTTTTCGAGGAAAGGGAGGTTGAGGAGGAACAGGAATATGTCAGAAACAGTAGCAAGACCGTGGCTCACACACTATCCTGAGGAAGTACCTGAACAGATTGATTATGATCGGCGCCCATTGCAGGATTATCTGCGTGACGGGGCAATGGAAGAACCGGATAAAGTGCTGCTGCACTTTATGGGGAAGGAAATGACGTTTAAAGAGGTCTATCACGAAGCCCTTTCATTTGCCAATGGACTGAAAGGTTTAGGCATTCAAAAGGGCGACCGGGTAGCGATTATGCTTGCGAATACACCCCAGTCTGTTGTAAGTTATTATGGAGCGCTCTTAGCAGGTGCCGTGGTCGTTCAAACGAATCCTTTGTATGTGGAACGTGAACTGGAGCATCAGATGGTGGATTCAGGAGCAAAGATCATGATCTGTCTGGATCTGTTGTATTCAAGAGTGATGAATGTGATCGATAAGACGTCGCTTGAGCATGTGATTGTAACAGGAATCAAGGATTATCTGCCGTTTCCGAAGAACCTGATTTATCCGTTTATACAAAAGAAACAATACGGATTTATTCCCAAGGTCGACTTCGGGGATAGCGTTCATGCCTTTAAGAAGGTCGTGAAGGAGAATCCGTCAAAGGAGATTCCCCTGGAGCTTGATCCCGAAAATGACCTGGCGCTGTTGCAATACACCGGTGGAACAACCGGCGTGGCAAAAGGCGTGAAACTGACGCATATGAATCTGGTTTCCAATACGACGCAGTGCATTCGCTGGATGTATAAGATTGATCACGGGAATGAAGTGCTCCTTTGTGCCTTGCCATTTTTCCATGTGTACGGTATGACAGTGGGGATGAATTTCTCTGTGATGGACCGCAACAAGATGGTGATCCTGCCGAAATTCGATACGAAACAGACGCTCGATGCCATTCAAAAGCAAAAAGCATCGATCTTCCCGGGTGCACCAACCATGTACATTGGCCTCATCAACGATCCTGACGTGGAGAAATACGATCTGAGTTCCATTGAGATTTGTATCAGTGGCTCAGCACCGCTCCCATTGGAAGTCCAGCAGCGATTTGAGAAACTGACCGGTGGCAAATTATCTGAAGGATTTGGACTGACCGAATCATCCCCGGTAACGCATTTCAATCTGATGTGGGGAAAGCGGCCGACAGGCAGCATTGGTCTTCCGTGGCCAGATACCGATGTGGCAATCCTCTCTGCGGAGACGGGTGAACCGGCGGAGCCAGGTGAAGTGGGCGAATTGATCATTCGAGGTCCTCAGGTTATGAAAGGGTATTGGAACCGGCCGGAAGAAACGAATGCCACGTTCCATGATGGCTGGCTTTTAACCGGAGATATGGGCTATATGGATGAAGAAGGATTTTTCTATATCGTTGA
The DNA here is from genome assembly GCF_001721685.1 of Salisediminibacterium beveridgei. GTDB lineage: Bacteria > Bacillota > Bacilli > Bacillales > Salisediminibacteriaceae > Salisediminibacterium > Salisediminibacterium beveridgei. The sequence continues at coordinate 1,037,788 of NZ_CP012502.1, forward strand.
CCGGAAGAAGGACATGATCATTGCCGGTGGATTCAATATTTATCCAAGGGAAATTGAAGAAGTTCTGTTTGAACATTCAGCCGTACAAGAAGCTGTTGCAGTCGGCGTGCCGGATCCTTACCGTGGGGAAACCGTCAAAGCCTTTATCGTAAAACGTGAAGGTCATGAGGTGTCGGAGAAAGATCTGGATGCATTTTGCCGGGAACGACTGTCTTCTTACAAAGTACCGAAACTTTATGAATTCCGCGAAGAATTACCGAAGACGATGGTAGGTAAGGTTCTGAGACGGGCATTGCTCGAAGAAGAAAAGGAAAAAGCGAGAAAATCAGGCTGAGTATTTCAGCGCACCTTTGTGTTGACAGTGCTTGGGTTGTCGACTACAATGATATTATGAATGAATAATCATTCATTTATTGGAAGCAGAGGATGTGATGAGATGGGCAGGAAAAAAGGTCCGAAGTATGACGCAATTATCGATGCTGCAGTGGTTGTGTTTGCCCAAAACGGCTATCACAATTCAAAAGTGTCAAAAATAGCACAGGAAGCCGGCGTGGCAGATGGCACGATTTATCTTTATTTTAAAAATAAAGAAGACATTCTGATCTCCATGTTTGAAGAAAAAATGAGTATTTTTGTGGATCGGATCCAACATGAGATCAGTCATGTGGAGAGCATTGAGAAGAAGCTGGAGATCATGGTGGAAATGCATTTCACCCAATTGGAACTCGATCCGGATCTGGCGATCGTCACACAGCTGGAATTGCGTCAATCGAACACGAACATGCGTTACAAAGTCAATGAAGTGCTGAAAGGGTACCTGGGTCTGATTGACGGGCTTCTCGAAGAAGGCATGAAACAAGGTTTGTTCGACCCTGGCCTGAATATCCGCATTGCCCGTCAGATCATTTTCGGAGCAGTGGATGAAGTGGCGACAAACTGGGTGATGAAGGAGCGTAAGTATGCGCTCACGCCTCTCGCATCAGACATCAGCGATATGCTGATCAAAGGGTTGTCGCTGAAGAGTCAGCCAGAACTCAAAGGGAAAGGGTGAACTTGATGTCTGACACATCATTAACGTCGGTTCGTTTTGAAAATCATGTGGCAATTGTGACACTGAGTAATCCACCGGCAAATGCGATTTCCGAATCAATGATCGCTGAGCTGGATGAGGTATTCAAAGAACTCGGGGATAACCCGGAGGCAAAAGTCATCCTCCTTCAAGGCGAAGGGAAGTTTTTCGCTGCAGGAGCGGATATCAAAGAATTCACTGAAATGACGCATGCCAATGAATTTCGGGAAACCGCCCGGGAAGGTCAACGGGTATTCCGTATGATCGAGACACTCTCCAAACCGGTGATTGCCGTTATTCACGGCGCTGCACTTGGTGGCGGTCTGGAACTGGCTATGGCTTGTCATATGCGTCTGGTGACGTCTTCAGCTAAACTCGGTCTTCCGGAACTGAATCTCGGACTGATCCCTGGATTTGCCGGTACACAGCGGTTACCTCGCATCGTCGGTCATGCGAAGGCGCTGCAGATGACCCTCACATCAGATCCGATTTCGGGCGAAGAAGCGGTGGCATTCGGACTCGCCAATCAATTGGTATCCGAAGATGATCCGCTCGGGGAAGCAATGAGCATCGCCGGGAAAATGGCAGCGAAGCCGGCTAAAAATCTGGCAGCGGTCCTGGAACTGATTCACGAAGCAGAACGGGACTCCCTGGAACGGGGGCAGGAAAAAGAAGCCGTGCTCTTCGGAGACCTGGCTGAGACGAAAAATGCAGCAGAAGGTATTCGGGCGTTTCTTGAAAAGCGTCCTCCAAAGTTTGAAGATCGCTGATTCAGCGGTTTTCAACATAGATTCATTTGAAAGCGTTTCACATTCACTTCAAAAACAGGAGGGAACGGAATGAACATTTACGTCATTATGAAGCGAACTTTTGACACGGAAGAGAAGATCCAGCTGGAAAACGGGCAAATTTCTGAGGACGGCGCTGAATTTATCATTAATCCGTACGATGAATATGCCATTGAGGAAGCAATCCAATTGCGCGATGAGCATGGCGGTGAAGTGACACTCGTCACAGTCGGTGATGAGGAAGCTGAAAAGCAGCTGAGAACAGGCCTGGCGATGGGAGGCGACAAAGCGGTTCTGATTGAAGATGAAGATGTGGAAGACGGAGACACGTACTCCACTGAAAGAATTCTTGCAGGTTATTTTGCCGATAAAGAAGTGGATATGATTCTCGGTGGTAACGTGGCCGTTGACGGCGGCTCGGGACAGGTCGGTCCACGCTTAGCGGAACGGCTCGGCATGGTTCATGTCACTTCGGTAGTCAGTGTCAGTGTCGACGGCACAACAGTGAGTATTGAAAAAGATGTAGAAGGCGATCAGGAATTCATTGAATTGCAGCTTCCTGTGCTCCTCACAGCGCAGCAGGGATTAAATGAACCCCGCTACCCATCGTTGCCGGGCATTATGAAGGCGAAGAAAAAACCGTTGGAAGAACTCGATCTCGATGATCTCGACCTCGACGAGGATGACGTGGGAGGAAAAACCGAACGGGTAGAAATTTACCTTCCGCCACCGAAGGCAGCCGGTAAAATACTTGAAGGTGAAGTGGATGAACAGGTTACTGAACTGGTGTCACTGCTGAAGAACGAAGCGAAAGTCATTTAAACAGGAGGGATTTGAATTATGGCCAATAAAGTAGTAGTCATTGGAGAAATGCGTGATGGGGAATTCAGAAATGTGTCGTTTGAAGCGATTGCTGCAGCGAAACAGATCGCTCCTGATGGCGAGATTGTCGGTGCTCTTCTCGGCAGCGGTGTGAAAGATCGCGCCGATCAGCTGTTTCATTATGGTGCAAGCCGTGTGGTTGTTGTCGATCATGACAAACTGAAAAACTATACGCCGGAGGGTTATACGCAGGCAGCGATGGCACTGGTGGATCAAGAGGAGCCGGATGCAGTCATTATGGGGCATACTTCCCTTGGACGTGACTTGTCCGCGAAACTTGCTGCTCGTATGGAAGCGGGTCTCGTTTCAGATGCCGTCGGTATCGAAATGGACGGCGAAGATCCAGTGTTCACGCGACCAATTTATTCCGGTAAGGCTTTTGAAAAAGTGAAATCGAAAGATGGCGTTGTTTTTGCAACCATCCGCCCGAACAATATTCCTGCACAGGAAGCAGACACCTCGAAAAGTGGATCTGTAGAAACGGTTGATGTGGCTATTGCTGATTTGCAGACGATCATTAAAGATGTCGTTAAGAATACAGCTACAGGTGTGGACCTCTCGGAGGCATCTGTGATTGTGGCCGGCGGACGTGGACTGAAGTCAGAGGAAAATTTCAAAATGCTCGATGAACTCGCAGACCTTCTCGGAGGTGCGGTTGGTGCGTCCCGTGGCGCGTGTGATGCTGAGTACTGCGACTATGCCCTGCAGATTGGGCAGACAGGAAAAGTGGTTACACCTGATCTGTATATTGCGGTTGGCTTGAGTGGTGCCATTCAGCACGTTGCGGGGATGTCCAACTCAAAAGTGATTGTTGCCCTGAACAAAGATCCAGAAGCAGAAATTTTCCAAATGGCGGATTACGGTATTGTCGGCGATCTTTTCGATACCTTGCCTAAATTGATCGAAGAATTTAAAAAAGTTGTTGTGTGAAAAGACTGAATCAAAGGCCCGGGTGAACTGACACTTCCCCGGGCCTTCGTGTTGCTTATGAAGGGAAGAGCAGTTTGTGAAACAGTATCTTTGATTAATTGCAATATATGATTTATGATGGTGTTACAACCCTTAGGAAAAAATACTTTTCATGACGCAGAATGTTTAGTATAATACGCTATAGGGTATATGAATACCAGAAAGATAACAAGGAGGAATGTTTAAGATGGCAATTGTAAAAGCTTCGGACGCAACGTTTGCAGAAGAAACTGGACAAGGTGTAGTACTTGCAGACTTTTGGGCGCCATGGTGCGGACCTTGTAAGATGATTGCACCGGTACTTGAAGAACTGGATGCAGATATGGGCGATAAGTTGAAAATTGTAAAACTGGATGTAGATGAAAATCAACAGACAGCCGGTAAATTTGGTGTGATGAGTATTCCGACACTGCTTATCTTTAAAGATGGCGAAGTCGTGGATCAGGTCGTTGGTTTCCAACCGAAAGACGCCCTGGCAAACACATTGAACAAGCACATGTCATAAAAATCAACAGACCAGCAGCAGTCCTACTCAGGACTGTTGCTTTTTTTTGATTTCTGGACTGTGTAAGCATACGGGGGATTGTCAGGCAGCGTTTTTCTTAAAGCGGATCGGGGGATATGGTACACTAGCGCCACAGAGAACCATTGATGACAAGGAGAATGACAGATGCTTGAATTTAAACATAAATTGGATTTGCTTCCGGCCCAGCCTGGGTGTTACCTAATGAAGAATAAACACGGAACCATCATCTACGTCGGAAAAGCAAAAGTGTTGAAAAACCGGGTTCGTTCTTATTTTTCGGGTACACATGATCAGAAGACACAAATGCTGGTCAGCGAAATAGCGGATTTCGAATACATCGTGACGAATTCTGAACTCGAAGCCCTGCTGTTGGAACAGAATCTGATCAAGAAATATGAACCAAGATACAACGTCTTATTAAAAGATGATAAGACGTATCCTTTCATAAAAATTACGAACGAAGAGCACCCGAGACTGATCACGACCCGCAAGGTCAAAAAAGATGGCGGGAAATACTTCGGTCCATATCCGAACGCCTACTCAGCCAACGAGACAAAAAAGCTGCTGGACAGACTGTATCCCCTCAGAAAGTGCCGTACGCTGCCCGATCGTGTCTGTTTGTATTATCATATTGGGCAATGCCTCGCGCCATGTGAGTTTACTGTCACGAAGCAAACCAATAAAGAAATGGTTCAGGAGATTGCACGGTTTTTAAACGGCGGTCATAAAGAAGTCAAAAAACAAATCGAACAAAAAATGTATGAGGCTTCAGAAGAGATGAATTTTGAACGGGCCAAGGAACTGCGTGATCAGACCCGCCACATCGAAAATGTGATGGAGAAACAAAAGATCACAATTACGGATCTTGGCAACCGGGATGTGTTCGGTTATGAAGTCGACAAAGGCTGGATGTGTGTGCAAGTGTTTTTTGTCAGGCAGGGGAAACTGATTGAACGGGATGTTTCCTTGTTCCCGGTCTACCAGGAACCGGTGGATGATTTCTATGCGTTTATCGGCCAATTTTATCTCGATGAGCAGCATCCGTTGCCGAAGGAAATTTTCGTGCAGCCAGAAGTGGATACGGACATCGTGTCAGATTTTCTAAAGGTAAATGCAATTGAGCCGAAGCGGGGCCAGAAAAAACAGCTGGTTGATCTGGCCAGAAAAAATGCCAACCTGGCCCTCAAAGAGAAATTTGATCTGATTGAAAAGAACGAAAAGAAAACGATCCTTGCCATCAAAGAATTGGGCGAAGCCATGAAAATCGATACCCCTTACCGCATCGAAGCCTTTGACAATTCCAACATACAGGGTGTCGATCCGGTATCGGCGATGGTCGCTTTCGTTGACGGGAAACCGGACAAGAAAAGCTACCGGAAATATAAAGTGAAGACGGTTGAGGGGCCGGATGATTATGAATCGATGCGTGAAGTGGTCAGACGGCGCTACAAGAGGCTGTTGACCGAGGGCGCGCCATTGCCGGATCTGATCGTCATCGATGGGGGGAAGGGTCAGATCTCTGCTGCACAAAGTGTCTTGGAAGATGAATTAAGTCAGTCGATCCCGGTTTGCGGACTCGTTAAGGATGATAAGCACCGCACATCACAGCTGATGATTGGTGATCCTCCGGAAGCCATTACGTTGAAGCGGACGAGCGAAGCATTCTATTTACTGCAGCGTATTCAAGATGAAGTGCACCGTTTTGCGATTACCTTTCACCGGAATGTCCGGAAAAAATCACAGTTTCAATCAATTCTGGATGATGTGGAAGGAATCGGAGATAAAAGGAAAAAACTACTTTTAAAGTCATTTGGATCCTTGAAACGGATCAAATCGGCGTCATTGGAAGAAATCGAGCGTGTAGGCATCCCTCAGTCCGTTGCTTCCTCCTTAAAGAAGGCTATCGAGAATGAGGCTGACAAATGAAGCTAGAACAGAATTGCCTCTGAACTGGGGTCTTGTTATGCTTATAGATGTGCTTGTCCACAGTTTCGTCAAATTTGCTCTCATCCTTTTTATTCATGAGGTTACAAATCCGGACGAAGCGGCAAGTAATAACAAATGAACGATTCACCAAAAAACTCAAGGAGGAATCGACATTGGCAACGGTAGTTCAGAAGTTCGGAGGTACATCCGTCGGAGATACTGCAAAAATCAAACGGGTGGCAGAACGGATTAAACGACGAATGGAAGCAGGAGATCAGGTTGTGACCGTGGTATCCGCAATGGGGAAATCCACAGATAAACTGGTCGACCTTGCAAACGATATTACAGATGATCCGGATCCGCGGGAAATGGATATGCTGTTAACGACAGGGGAGCAGGTTACGATTTCACTCGTCGTGATGGCATTGAATGAATTGAACGTGGAAGCTGTCTCCTTAACGGGCTGGCAGGCGGGAATCCAGACCGAATGTACACATGGAGATGCACGCATCACGGATATCGACAAATCAGCTGTCCAGGATTACCTGGACGAGGGGAAAGCGGTTCTTGTTGCCGGATTTCAGGGCATCAGTGACGAAGGCAATATCACGACACTCGGTCGTGGTGGATCAGATACAACGGCTGTGGCGCTTGCAGCAGCTCTTGGAGCAGAATCGTGCTCGATCTTCACCGACGTAACGGGTGTATTCACAGCAGACCCGCGCTATGTGAAGCAGGCGCGGCAAATGCCGAGTATTTCATACGACGAGATGCTTGAATTGGCGAATCTCGGTGCAGGTGTACTTCACCCGCGTGCCGTTGAGTTTGCGAAGAATTACAGCGTACCGTTAATTGTTGCATCCAGTATGGAGGAAGTAGAAGGAACACTTGTGGAGGAGGAACCATCCATGGAGAAGAATCTCGTAGTACGGGGTCTTGCTTTTGAAAAGGATATTACAAAGATTTCGATTGAACGGTTACCCAACCAATATGACACGATGGCTGTCATCTTTAAACTGCTCGCCAACGAGGGAATCAATGTGGATTTGATTATTCAGCAAACAACCAGTGATCATGCGCTGAATGTCTCGTTCTCCGTCGATACGGATAAATTGGGACGCGCGCTTGAGATCCTTGAGGAGAACAAAGCAGAACTTTGTTATTCCATGGTTCGTCATCAAAGTATGCTGAGTAAAGTATCGATCGTCGGATCAGGTATGATTTCCAACCCAGGTGTCGCAGCGGATATGTTTGAGACACTCTCTGAAGAAGAAATTGAGATCATGATGGTCTCCACCTCTGAGATTGGCGTTTCGGCAGTAGTCCCTGAATCAGATATGATCAAAGCGGCAAATGCCCTTCATTCCAAGTTTAAACTTGATGCAGAGGAACTTGAGAAAGTCGAAGCACTCAGTTCCTGATAACGTCTCAATGGCATTGATGCTCCATTCCTTAAATAGATGGCATCGTTCCGATGATGTATGACATGAAACCAGCACCCCGGTAATGACCGGAGTGCTGGTTTTTAAAACAATATTAATCGACGGGGTCTTTTAAATCTGAGATGACCTGGATCTCCACAAGAGAGGGGTCTTTCTTTTTAATGATGAAAGATCCTTCTGACACCGCATTTTTATCCAATTCGGCAAGCTGGGCAAGAAAGCCTGTTTCAAGCGAAAAGGAGCGTTCACTGATGGGAAACGATGTCGTGAGTTCATAAGTGATCTGTTTGGACTTCTCCTTGATGAGGGTCAGTTCTCCCCAGCCGCATTTTGCGAAAAAAGCAGGGAGATCCATCCTGGCATCCTCCGCGTACTTTCGAGCCAGGTACTTTCCGGAATAATAGAGAATCATACCTTCATCTTCACCGAGAAGCTCGGGAATCAAGTCATTGCGTAAAATGTCATAGCCAAATCCTGAAATGCTTTCAGGGATTTCCTGCGTCTGTTTCTTTTTGAACATGGGTCCTCATCCTTATCTGAATCAATCTCTTATGTGTTCAGTCTACCACATCTTATCTTGAAATGGCTGATTTTTGGATAACATATAGTGAACTGTCCGGTAACATGATATACTAATCTCCGTATTGAACGGGAGGTTATTTTTATGAAGCTCGGAACATCCAAATTACTATCGCCATTTCGTATTATTGTGGCTTCTTATATTATCGCCATGTTTCTGTTCAGTGTGTTCCTTTTCCTTCCCGCTTCTGCGCAGGAAGGGGTGTACGTCAGTTACACTGAAGCGCTTTTCACAGCGGTAAGTGCCGTTAGTGTGACGGGACTTACCGTCGTAAATGTCTCAGAAACCTACAGTCCGCTGGGGATCTTTTTCCTCGCAGCTGCCATTCAGCTCGGGGGCATCGGCGTGATGACACTGGGGACGTTTGTCTGGATGGTGCTCGGCCGAAAGATTGCCCTGTCGCAGCGGATGCTGATTATGGTCGACCATAATCAGATTTCCTTTGCAGGACTGGTGAAGCTGATGCGCGGCATTCTCTTCGTCGCATTTGGCATTGAACTTGCCGGTGCACTGATTCTTGGTACATATTATATCAATTACTTCGATACCGTGGGTGAAGCCTTTTATCAGGGGGCATTTGGTGCGTTAACGGCCTTCACAAACGCCGGCTTCGATGTGACGGGGCAATCACTGGTTCCTTTTGCGGATGATTACTTTGTGCAGCTTGTCAATATTCTTCTGATCTTCGCCGGGGCGATCGGGTTTCCGGTATTGATGGAATTGAAGGAATATTTTACGACGTCGGACCGGTCGTTTCGTTTCAGCCTGTTTACCAAAATCGCGACGTCGACCTATTTCATTGTCTTCGGGATTGGTGCTGCCGGTCTGTGGATCACGGAGCGTACTGCTTATTATGACGGCATGGTCTGGCATCAGCAGTTGTTCTTCTCCCTCTTTAACTCGGCTACAGCCAGAAGCGGGGGACTTTCGACGATGGATATGAATGATCTGACCCTCGCGAGTCTTCTTCTCCTGTCAGGATTGATGATCATCGGAGCCAGCCCGTCGAGTGTCGGAGGGGGGATCCGGACGACGACGCTTGCGGTCATGTTCCTGACGATCCGCAGTTTTGCAATGGGTCGCTCAGACGTGAAGGTATTCGGCCGGGAAATCCACGTGGAGGACCAGCAAAAATCGTTTATCGTCCTCTCGGTTTTTGCAGTGGGGCTGTTCGCAGCGATCACCGGCATCAGTCATATTGAACAGGGGAACGAAGTCGCCTTGATTGCCATTGTCTTTGAGACGAGTTCGGCGTTCGGGACATCGGGTTTGTCGATGGGCATTACGCCTGATTTGTCCTTTGGGAGCCAGACGATCCTGATGATCCTTATGCTCATCGGCCGGGTCGGCCTGGTTGCGTTCCTGTTTTCGATCCGCGCCCAGGAAAAGAAGACCCATTTCCACTATCCGAAAGAACGGATTATTATTGGATAAACTGAATAAGGGAAAATATTACTCTATGGTAAAATAGTGAAATGCTTATTACTGCACAAATTTACAAAAACTGAATGAATTCTCAATTAGCGGACCGTTTTCTCAAAAGGGGGTCCGCTTCTCTCTTACAGATTCGAAAGGAGTGGTTTCATCCGGAAAAATTATCTGAATAGTACGAAGGTTCACATTTCAAATCGTTTTTCTGTTAAAATAATACTGAATCCGCTTTCTTGACGGGTGTTCGATTGAGGAGTAGAATGAAATTGTCAAACTTTATACAAAGTTGTGATAGTTCCTTGTCAATTCGTTTAACATTATTTGTAAAGCGGTCCGGCTGATTTTACTTCAAAGGGGGGTATTAAACGTTCCGGTTTAAAACGAAAGAAAGACCAACCTAATTCATTACAGGGGGAGAATGACATGTCAACAAATAATCGTGAATTTTTCTACAGAAAACTCCACTCCTTGCTTGGTGTAATTCCGGTCGGTGCATTTCTGATTGTGCACTTATCAGTGAACTATTACGCTGTAAGAGGTGAAGAAGCTTTCAATGATGCAGTCGCCTTCATGGAAAGCCTTCCATTTGTATACTTCCTTGAAATCTTCTTAATTTTCCTGCCATTACTGTTCCACGCGATCTATGGAATGTATATTGTATTCCAGGCAAAGAACAACACATCTACATACAGCTATTTCCGCAACTGGATGTTCATGCTTCAACGGGTATCCGGGGTGGTCGTGTTTATTTTCGTGGTTTGGCATGTATGGGATACAAGAATACAGAAGATGCTTGGTGCTGAAGTCAATTTTGATATGATGGCGGATATCGTAGCGAGTCCGATTGCGTTAATCGGATACATTATCGGGATCGTTGCAGCAACGTTCCACTTAGCCAATGGAATCTGGGCGTTCCTGATCACTTGGGGCATTACCGTGTCTCCAAGATCTCAGAAGATCTCACAATACGTGAGCATGGGAATCTTCGTGGCGCTGACGTTTGTGGGTATCCGTGCCATCCTGGCGTTTGTCATCTAGAAGTCCAATAGAAGGAGTGTGTGTGACATGAGCAAAGGTAAAATTATCGTTATCGGTGGCGGATTAGCCGGCCTGATGGCGACAATAAAAGCAGCAGAAAGAGGAATGACGGTGGAACTCTTTTCCGTGGTTCCCGTCAAACGTTCACACTCCGTTTGTGCCCAGGGCGGCATTAACGGAGCCTTAAATACGATGGGGGAAGGTGACTCCACGTGGGAGCATTTCGATGATTCGGTTTACGGCGGAGACTTCCTCGCAAATCAGCCGCCAGTCAAGGCAATGTGTGACGCGGCACCGAGTATTATTCATCTTCTCGACCGGATGGGCGTGATGTTCAACCGGACAGGCGAAGGTCTTCTGGCTTTAAGACGATTCGGCGGGACACAGCATCACCGCACAGCGTTCGCCGGTGCAACCACCGGACAGCAACTGCTGTATGCTTTGGATGAGCAGGTGCGCCGCTTTGAAGTGGATGGTCTCGTAAACAAATATGAAGGCTGGGAATTCCTGCACGCCGTTCTCGACGACGACCAAGTCTGTCGCGGGATCACCGCTCAGGACCTCACTACATCTGAAATTCAATCGTTCCGCGGAGACGCCGTGATTCTGGCTACAGGTGGACCGGGGATCATCTTCGGAAAATCGACCAACTCCATGATCAATACCGGCTATGCGGCCGCAGCAGTCTATGAGCAGGGCGCCTATTATGCCAACGGTGAATTTATTCAGATTCATCCGACGGCGATTCCAGGGGACGACAAACTGCGTCTGATGAGTGAATCTGCCCGGGGTGAAGGCGGACGCGTCTGGACCTATGATGCGGACGGTAAACCGTGGTACTTCCTTGAAGAGAAATATCCGGCATACGGGAATCTCGTGCCACGTGATATTGCCACGCGTGAAATCTTTGAAGTCTGTGTCGATAAAAAGCTCGGCATTAACGGCGAGAACATGGTCTATCTCGACTTGTCCCACAAGGATCCGAAGGAGCTCAACCTCAAGCTCGGCGGGATCATGGAAATCTACGAAAAATTCATGGGAGACGATCCGCGTAAAGTACCGATGAAGATTTTCCCTGCGGTGCATTATTCCATGGGCGGTCTCTGGGTGGATTACGATCAGATGACGAATATCCCGGGCCTGTTTGCTGCAGGTGAGGTCGATTATTCCATCCACGGTGCGAACCGGCTGGGTGCCAACTCGTTACTTTCCTCCATTTACGGCGGAATGGTTGCCGGACCGAAAGCAGCAGAATATATCGACGGTCTGGAGCAGCTCGCTGAGGAAATGGACAGCGCAGTGTTCGATGCCCAGGTGCAGAAGGATCAGGATGAATTCAACAAGATTTTGACGATGAACGGCAATGAGAACGCCTTTAAACTGCATCAGGAACTCGGGGCAATCATGACGGAGAACGTGACAGTGGTTCGTGACAATGAGCGTTTGCAAAAGACAGACGAGACCATCGTGGAACTCCTTGAGCGTTATGAAAACATCAGTATTGATGATACCGCGCAGTGGTCGAATCAAAGCGCTGCATTCATCCGTCAGTTGAAGGCGATGATGAATCTGTCCCGCGTGGTTGCCGTCGGTGCATTGAACCGGAACGAAAGCCGCGGTGCACATTACAAACCGGAATTCCCGGATCGTAATGATGAAGAGTGGTTGAAGACAACCAAAGCGAAATACAATCCGGAAACGAAGGATCCTGATTTCGAATATGAAGATGTGGATGTGACACTGATCAAACCGCGAAAGCGAGATTATACCTCCACGAAGAAAGCGGGTGCGAAGGCATGAGTGAGAACACCATCTCAATGATTATCACACGGCAGAAGGACCAGGAATCCGCTCCGTACGAGGAGAGATTTGAGATTCCGTACCGTACCAACATGAATGTCATCTCGGCACTGATGGAAATCCGTCGAAACCCGGAAAATGCTCAGGGTGAGGATACAACAGCAGTTGCCTGGGATGCCAGCTGTCTCGAGGAAGTCTGTGGGGCCTGTTCCATGGTGATTAACGGAAAGCCGCGGCAATCCTGTACAGCACTGATTGATCAGCTCGAACAGCCGATCCGGCTCGAGCCGATGAATACCTTCCCGGTGGTCCGGGACCTGACAGTGGACCGAAGCAGAATGTTTGATTCCCTCAAACGTGTCAAGGCCTGGGTACCGATCGACGGGACACACGATCTTGGCTCAGGACCAAGAATGCCTGAAGCGAAGCGTGAATGGGCCTATGAGTTGTCCAAATGTATGACGTGTGGGGTCTGTCTGCAGGCGTGTCCGAATGTGAACAGTAAATCTGAGTTCATCGGCCCTGCAGCGTTATCGCAGGTGCGGCTGTTCAACGCCCATCCAACAGGAGAAATGCATAAGGCAGAGCGCCTGCAGACCTTGATGGATGGAGAAGGCGGACTGGCCAGCTGTGGGAACTCGCAAAACTGTGTGGAAGCCTGTCCGAAAGAAATTCCGTTAACGACTTCCATTGCAGCTTTGAACCGGGAAACGACATTGCAGTCTTTCAAAAACTTTTTCGGTACCGATCACACAGCATAACGAAAGCGGACAAAGAGAGAAGCAGCCTTCTCTCTTTGTCTTTTACAACCAATCAATGAATGAACAATCACTCAATAAAGAGGTGTAACAGCGATGGGCGTACCAGACTATATTGAAGATTTGCCTTTATGGCGTAATGAGTTCGAATACTTCTATCCGGTTACGGTGCGGTTTTCCGAAACCGATGCATTCGGACATTTGAATAATACGACAACGTTTGTCTATTTTGAGCATGGTCGGATTTCTTTTTTTAAACAGATCGGGCTGATGCAGGACTGGACGAAGAAAGAAACAGAGGCCATCCCTGTCACGGCAGATCTGCATTGCGATTATATGAGACAGGTGTATTTCGATGAAGAACTTCAAATCGGTTTGAAACTGAACCGGGTCGGCAATTCGTCGATGGATATTCATTATATGGCGGTGAATGGGAGCGGGGATATCTGTTTTACAGGCAGGGGCAGCATTGTGCAGGTCTCTGCGAAAACCGGTAAAAGTATCCCGTGGACAAAAGAGGAGAAAGATCGGCTCGAATCCCACATGCCAAGGCGTTGACGTCAGCGCTTTCAAGGGCTATGATAAACGCAGAAACTGAATCTGTGGGGCGGATAATGATGGTGGAACCAGGGTATACAGTGGTAAAAGCATTGAATAATAATGTCGTGATTGCTGCAGACGGAGGATCGTCTGAGGTGATCTTCATCGGCAAAGGGATAGGGTTCGGCAAGAAAAAAGGCGATGCCTATACCGATATGGAACATGACAAGGTGTACAGATTGATGGATGAAACCGAACAGGCCCGGTACAAGGCGCTTGTGAAAGAGGATGATGAAGAACGGCTGTTGGCAGTCCATGAAGCGATACAGCCCATTCAGGCAGAGATCGGTTTCAGGTGGCCAGATGCCACTGTCTTTGCATTGACGCAGCATCTGGCATTGGCACTGAAACGCACGACGGATGGAACGGATATTCAGAATCCGTTTCTTCTGGAGACAAAATGGTTATACCGTGAGAGCTATCAGCTTGCTGAAAAAGCGGTCCAGTACTTAAACAAACGTACCGGCTTAACGCTTCCGGAGGCGGAGGTCGGTTTTGTAACGCTGCACATCCAAAGTGCTTTACGAAGCGTGAATCCACATCAGCATGCTGGCAGTCATAACGATTTAATTGAACGCTCTCTCTCCTACGTTGAAGAAAAAGCGCAAATGAAGCTGACGGAACAATCCCGGTCGGTGAGACGATTCGTCAGCTTGATGAATCAGATCATTCGGGACCCGGAACCACCGGTCAATGACCAAGTCGTCATGGATACGATCATGCACTTGAAGGATTCATTTGATCTGTGCTATACTATATCGCGTAACGTAATCCGCATGATTGAGAAGACAGACGGCATGTCTGTTGGTGATAAGGATGCCCTGCATCTCATGCTTGCCCTGCATTCGGTCTTGGAAGAAGATCAGACTGAACCAAATTCATAATCAGCACTTCATTCGTTTACGTGTTACTGACTTGATCAGGCATGAGTAAAGAAGAAGGTGTGCCTTTCAGCGCGTCACATTCTGTGAATGTTCGTTGCAATGCCCGCTTTTTCTCTTACTCATGCTTTTTTTATGATGAAATTTACGAATTTGTGCATGATTCCGTGTAAACAGGGTAAAGTGAATAGGTAGAAATGGGTATTCCGGAAAACAAATTGTTCAATCATGATCGGGATACAGAATAAGACGAGGCCAAGCCTCTACTACATTAATCCAAGGAGTGTTTCAACATGGCAGAGAAAAATTTCACGATTACAGCAGACACAGGTATTCACGCACGTCCGGCAACACAGCTGGTCAACAAAGCAGGTCAGTTCGAGTCCGAAATTACACTGGAATACAAAGGGAAATCCGTGAATTTGAAGTCGATCATGGGCGTCATGTCTCTTGGCGTTGGTCAAAATGCGGAAGTCACCATCAAAGCTGAAGGTCCGGATGCAGATGAAGCCATGGAAGCATTGGATGGCGTCATGCAGGAAGGTTTATCGAAATAATGGGAAATAAGCTGACAGGAATCGCAGCATCATCAGGTATCGCGATTGCGAAAGCTTTTCGAATGGAAGTGCCCGACTTAAGCTTTGATGACCATAAAGTGGACAATCCGGACCAGGAAATTGCAAAGCTTGACGAGGCACTGGCTCAGTCCACGAGTGAACTCGAAGCCATACGTAAGAAAACATTGGATGATCTCGGGGAAGAGCACGCAGAGATTTTTTCTGCCCATCTTCTTGTCCTTCGCGATCCGGAACTCATCGATCCGATCAAAGAGAAAATCAAGAATGATTCTGCCAATGCGGCGCAAGCGTTGACTGAAGTGACGCAGATGTTCGTCAGTATGTTTGAGTCTATGGATAATGAGTACATGAAAGAACGTGCGGCAGATATCCGCGACGTGTCCAGACGGGTTTTGGCTCATGTGTTGGGGCAGCCGATCGTTTCACTGGCAGAAATTCAGGAAGAGATCATTCTGGTGGCTGATGACTTAACACCATCGGATACTGCTCAGTTGAACAGACAGTTCGTGCTCGGTTTTGCAACCGATATCGGTGGACGGACATCTCACTCCGCTATCATGGCCCGCTCGATGGAAATTCCCGCAGTTGTGGGGACGAAATCCATTACGGATCAAGTGGAAGCGGGGACAACGATCATCATTGACGGTCTCGATGGCGAAGTGATTGTTGATCCGACGGATCAGGAACTCGATGCGTACCGCAAAAAACAGGCTGATTTTGAAGAGAAAAAGAAAGAATGGGCGAAACTGAAGAATGAACCTTCTGTTACGGCAGATGGTGTTCAGGTGGAACTCGTTGCCAATATTGGCACACCGGAAGATTTGGAAAGTGTTCAGAACAATGGCGGGGAAGGCGTTGGCCTCTACCGCACTGAATTTCTCTACATGGGACGTGATGAACTGCCTACTGAAGAGGAACAGTTTGAAGCCTACAAGAAAGTGACGGAAGAGATGGGGGAGAAGCCTGTAGTCATCCGTACCCTTGATATTGGCGGAGACAAGGAACTGCCATATCTGGATTTGCCGAAGGAAATGAATCCATTTCTCGGATTCCGGGCGATCCGGCTCTGTCTCGAAAAAGATGACATGTTCCGTGTACAATTGCGTGCGTTGCTTCGGGCAGGCGCATTCGGAAACCTGAAGATCATGTTTCCGATGATTGCGACCCTTGAAGAGTTCCGGCAGGCGAAGGCGATGCTTGACGACGAGAAACAGAAGCTGAAAGACGAAGGCGTCGAAGTCGGAGAGAATATTGAGGTCGGCATTATGGTCGAGATTCCTTCAACGGCAGTAATGGCACCGCAATTTGCCAAGGAAGTCGACTTTTTCAGCATCGGCACAAACGATCTGATTCAATACACGATGGCCGCAGACCGGATGAATGAACAGGTATCCTACTTGTATCAGCCCTACAATCCTGCGATTTTGAATTTGGTGAAAATGGTCATCGATGCCTCTCATCAGGAGGGCAAATGGACCGGGATGTGCGGTGAAATGGCCGGTGACGAAATTGCCATTCCGCTCCTCGTCGGTCTGGGTCTTGATGAATTCAGCATGAGCGCTACTTCGATCCTCCCTGCAAGAAGTCAGCTCAGTAAACTGACGAAAAAGGATGCGGAGGAAGTCGCGAAGGAAGCCTTGCGTTTAAACACATCAGAAGAAGTCGAGTCACTTGTCCTAAAGCGGTTCCTCTGATCCATGCAGAAGGCATACAATCCACTCAGCCGAACCGGTCTGGGTGGATTTTCCTTTGATCGCTTTGACAGTCAAAGCTGCGGGTGCGGCGAAATCGATCCTGTGTTAAACTAATGCAAAGAGTGGACGATGCAGCATCGTCTTTTCGCTATGCCTTGAAAGGAGTACGATGACCATGAGCGATACAACCCAGCATATGAACGCTGAGCAAGTGGCTGTGATTGAAAAATCCCTGCGTACCATTGCAGACATTGTAAAACAAAAAGGCCGGGAGATTCTGAATGAATTTCCGATCACACCGCCGCAATTTATCGCCTTACAGTGGCTGCATGAATCCGGAGATATGACCATCGGCGAACTGTCTTCCAAGATGTATCTCGCCTGCAGCACGACCACTGACCTGATCGACCGGATGGAAAATAATGAGCTGGTGGAACGGGTGAAAGATCAAAAAGATCGTCGCGTGGTCAGGATCCACCTGCAACAAAAAGGTGCGACCATTATTCAGGAGGTCATCAGTCAGCGCAGGGAGTATTTGTCTCAAGTGCTCGAACGACTGCCGGAAGAAGAAGTGGCCCAGGTGGAGAGTGGCCTTCTCCATTTATCGAATGAAATGAAACGGGACGCACAAACGTGGAAATCATTTTAATTAAAAGAGAAGAGGATGTCATGTGGAACGACCTATTGGTGTAATCGATTCGGGAGTTGGGGGATTGACTGTTGTTTCAGAACTGATGCGACAGCTGCCAAAAGAAGAAATTATTTATATCGGGGATACGCTCAGATGCCCTTACGGACCGAGACCTGCTTCTGAAGTAGCGGATTATTCGTGGGAAATGATCGAATATCTGATGTCTTTTGATATCAAGATTCTGGTCATTGCCTGCAACACCGCTTCTGCGGTCATTCTCGAAGAGGCAAGGCAGCGTTTACCGATACCGGTGATCGGTGTCATTCACCCTGGCGCCATCGCGGCACTGAAAGTCACTGAAAACCTTGAAGTCGGTGTCATCGGAACAGAAGGAACGATTTCAAGCGGATCGTATTACGATGAGCTGAAATCCATCAACGATGACGTGAAGGTGGTCAGTCTTGCCTGTCCTACATTGGTTCCGCTTGTGGAATCGAGCCATTTCACGGAGGAAGAGGCCCTCGACGTGATCTCCGAAGCGTTGAAGCCGCTTTTGGATTACCCGGTGGACAGTCTCATCTTGGGGTGTACCCATTATCCAATGATCGAAAAGGAAATTCAGCAGGTTGTGGGCGATGGGATCCATGTGATCTGTTCCGGGGACGAAACGGCCCGTGAAGTGAGTTCTCTCCTGTACCACAAGAAACTGCTGTTTTCAGGTGAGCGCAGACCTGATCATGTGTTTTATACTACTGGAGCCAAGGCGATGTTTAAAAACATTGCGGAATCTTGGCTCAAACGTGCGGATCTTGATATCAGAAAGACGGATCTGCAGTTACCGGTCAAAACCGGTTCATCAACAAATCAATAGGAGGGGTCTGCACGATGACCAGAGCTTATGAACGTTTAAATGATCAATTACGGGTGATCGAAATGATCCCGAATTATATTATGCACCCGGAAGGGTCCGTTTTGGTATCCTTCGGTGATACGAAAGTGATTTGTTCGGCAAGTATCGAAGAGCGGGTCCCGCCTTTTCTCAGAGGTCAGGGAAAAGGCTGGGTGACAGCGGAATATGCGATGCTGCCCCGGGCCACAGGAACACGAAACGTCAGAGAATCATCCAAAGGGAAAGTCACAGGACGGACGATGGAAATTCAGCGTCTGATCGGCCGTGCACTTCGGTCCGTGATTGATTTGGACGCGTTGGGCGAGCGGACGATCTGGGTGGATTGTGATGTCATTCAGGCCGACGGCGGTACACGCACAGCATCGATCACCGGTGCGTTTACGGCCGTGGCTCTCGCCTTTGAGCAGTTGATTCAGGATGAAAAATTAACAAAAAACCCAATGACGGACTTCCTTGCAGCGATTTCGGTCGGTGTCTCTTCAGACGGGGAAGTACTCCTTGATCTTGATTACAATGAAGATTCTGCCGCAGATGTGGATATGAATGTGGTCATGACCGGGAGCGCCGAGCTGGTGGAAGTACAAGGAACGGGCGAGGAAGCAACGTTTTCCCGTAAAGAAATGAATCGGATGCTGGACGTAGCGGAAATTGGGATTGCCCGGCTGATCGAGGTGCAGCGGGATGTGATCGGTGAGTTTGCCGAGACCATCGGTCAGCAGCAGGTGGCCGCCTGGAGTTCTGCCGCTGGTGAAGGGAATGAGAAGTAATGAAGGAAGTCATGATCGCTACCCGAAACCAGGGGAAAGTATCTGAATTCGAACAATTCTTTCATGAAAGAGGTATTCAGGTGAAATCGCTTCTCGATACGACAGAGATCCCTGACATTGTTGAAGACGGTCTCACGTTTGAAGCGAACGCCATTAAGAAAGCCGTCACTGTCGCAGAAGCATTGGGGATTACCGTGATCTCTGATGATTCAGGCCTTGAAGTCGACGCCTTAGACGGGGAACCGGGCATTTATTCTGCCCGTTACGCAGGTGACGAAAAAAACAACGATGATGCAAACAATCAAAAACTGCTCAAAGCCCTTGAAGGAAAGGCGGAAGAACAGCGGACGGCCCGTTTTGTCTGTGTCCTCGCTGCGGCATTTCCGTCGGGTGTTATTAAGACTGTCCGCGGCACTGCAGAAGGCAGGATTGCGGAAACACTGAGCGGTACAGAAGGATTCGGCTATGACCCATTGTTTATCCTGAAGGGTGAAGAGCGGACGATGGCTCATCTGACAAGAGCAGAAAAGAACCAGCGAAGTCACAGGGCTGACGCTCTGAGGCAGCTCGAAGGCTTGTGGGATGAATGGGTTCTCGAACATGAAGAGGAGGCCAAATCATGAGAGCATTGGTGATCAGCGACAGTCACGGCTGGGTCAAAGAGGTTGGCGAAGTTCGTGACCGTCATAAAGAAGAAGTCGATATCATGTTTCACTGCGGTGATTCGGAATTGAAGAAAGATACCCCTGAACTTGAAGGCATTCATACGGTATCCGGAAACTGTGACTTTGGGAAAGACTTCCCTGATGAAATCGTCGAGGATGCAGGTGAAGAACGGTTCTTTGCCGGGCACGGCCATCTGTTTGGCATCAAGATGTCTGAATTGAATCTCGTCTATAAAGGCCAGGAAGCTGAAGCGACGATCTGTCTGTTCGGACATACGCATCAGCCGACAGCGGTTTTAAGCAGAGGGCTTCTGCTCGTGAACCCGGGGAGTCTCCGTGAACCGAGAGGGTATCCGGCAGGATCTTATGCCATTATTGAGTCAGATGCTCATGTGTATTCCGTGACGTTTTATAATGTGAATGGTGAAAAATTAACGGATCTCTCAAAAACTTTTCCGAAAGAATAGTTGACAGTAAAGGTGGAATTGTTTATATTAATACATGTCGCCATCGATCAAAGATGCGATCAAAAGTTCCACCTTTTCACCTGTCTCAGTAGCTCAGCAGGATAGAGCAACGCCCTTCTAAGGCGTGGGTCGGGGGTTCGAATCCCTCCTGGGACACCATTCCTGTCAGTCAGTCAGTCACATCAGATGACGTTTGATAGCCTCTTAACTGCTGCAGTGTCAGTGGTTAAGGGGTTTTTATTTTGGCGTGTTATTCCATGTGTCAATAGTGATAATGTTTGTATTTTCATGAATAGATTGCTAAAATAAAGTGAGTGTCTATTACATATATCATATCGTTCAGACAGGAGGTGATGATGAAAGATGAGAGAGGAACACGATCAAAAAGACAATGTGATTCAGATGCCTGGTCTTGTGGAGCGGCTGGTCGATTTCGGGATGAATGCCTTAAAAGAAAAACGGCTTTACGATGCCCTGACGTACTTCAATCAGGTCACCCAGCTTGATGAAGATCACCCACAGGGGCGATACGGTCTGGTGATTGCCAATATCGAACTGAACCGCCTCGAAGAAGCCCGGATTCAATGTGAATCGATGTTGGAAGAGGGCCTTGGTGATTATTATGACGTGCTGAAAATCTATATCTCTCTCCTTGTTCAACTGACCGATTACGAACGGGTGGTGGAAATCCTCGATGAAGCACTGCCGCTTGAGACGATGCCTTCAGAGATGGCGGAGTCTTTTGAGGAACTTCTGAAGTTCGCCCGGGAGATGGTGGAAGACGACAGCTCGAAGCTGCGTCAGCAAGCGGATGATCATGACATGTCCGTGACGACGGGTGATTTAATCAATACGATTCAACAAGGAAACACCGAAGAGCAATGGGGCGCGATACATAAGCTGAGTCATCGGGAGAAAAGCATCGCGGTTGAAGCCTACAGGGAACTCCTGGCGTCTGACGGGCACCATCCGGTTTTGAAAAGCTATGTTCTGAGTACCCTTGAAGAGATGGGGATAAAAGAACAATTTGATG
The DNA here is from genome assembly GCF_001721685.1 of Salisediminibacterium beveridgei. Lineage (GTDB taxonomy): Bacteria > Bacillota > Bacilli > Bacillales > Salisediminibacteriaceae > Salisediminibacterium > Salisediminibacterium beveridgei. The sequence continues at coordinate 1,059,223 of NZ_CP012502.1, forward strand.
TGCATAAGTTTGGTCATACATATCAGGTGAATCTCGCTGATGCGAATCAGTTATTTCACCGTGAAGAAGGCATGAAAGTCGTCAGACTAATCAGGGATCAGCTTGAAGCAGAGAATCCGTCGCTGCTTTCACTTGCAGAACAGCTGTGGTGGCATTATCTATTTGCCATCTATCCGGTTCCACTTCAAGGATCAGGCGAACGGGCCTGGGCCGGTGCTCTACATATGCACCTTGAGAAACTGATGAACCAGGAAGGCATGGAAGTGGAAGATTTTGCAGAAATTTACGGAACAGGCGCAGATGAACTCATAAGCTGCTGCAAACATATCGAGGAAATCGAATTGCTCTTACATCACTTTGAAATCCATATGACGGACGAGTAATGATTCGTACGGGTTACAGGATGAAATCATCCCGAAATCATTGAAATGAGAATCAGCTATGTTATAATTGAAGAGTTGCAAAAAAGCTAGGTTAATGATTGATATGGAGGGAAACAATTTATGACTGCAAATTGGGAAAAGAAAGAAGGAAACACAGGTGTCCTGTCGGTTGAAGTAAGCAGCGAGCGTTTCGACACTGCACTTGATGAAGCATTCAAAAAAGTCGTTAAGCAGGTGGATGTGCCGGGATTCCGTAAAGGCCGTGTACCACGTCAGATTTTCGAACAGCGTTTTGGCGTAGAGAGTCTCTACCAGGATGCTATCGACATCGTACTTCCTGAAGCATATACAGAGGCGGTTGCAGAAGCCGGGATCGATCCGGTTGCCCAGCCTGAAATCGACATCGAGCATGTTGAAAAAGGAGATGCCTTGAAATTCACTGCCACAGTAACGGTTAAACCGGAAGTGGAGCTCGGAGAATACAAAGGTCTTGAAGTGGAAGTGGGATCGACTGAAGTAGCGGATGAAGACGTTGATCAGGAAATTGAATCAACCCGTGAGAAGCACGCGGATCTCGTTGCGATCGAAGATGGAGAAGTTGCCCAGGGCGATACCGTTGTCATGGACTTTGAAGGTTTCGTTGATGGTGAAGCATTCGAAGGCGGTCAGGCAGAGAACTATTCACTTGAAATCGGATCAGGGCAATTTATTCCAGGATTCGAAGATCAGCTCATCGGTGCAAAACCGGGGTCTGACCTTGAAGTGAACGTGGAATTTCCTGAAGAGTATCACTCTGAAGATTTAGCGGGTAAGGCTGCGATGTTCAAAGTGAAACTTCACGACGTGAAGCGTAAGGATCTTCCTGAACTTGATGATGAGTTCGCAAAAGATGTTAACGAGTCATTCGAATCATTCGATGATCTCAAAAAAGACATCCGGGAAAATCTCGAGAAAACCAAAAAAGAAGAAACAGAAATGGCGAAGAAGGATTCTCTCGTTGAGCAGGCAACAGAAAATGCCACGATTGATGTACCATCGGCCATGGTTGAAACTGAAAAAGACCGGATGCTCGAGGAATTCAGTCAGCGACTGCAGTCCCAGGGGATGACGATGGATATGTATTATCAGTTTGCACAGACGGACGAAGAGGGCATGAAAGCCCAATTCGAAGGGGATGCTGAGAAACGTGTCCGCATGAACCTGACCCTTGAAGCCATTGCTGAAAAAGAAGAGATTGAAGTTTCTGAAGAAGCAGTGGATGAAGAAATCGAAAAGATGGCTGAAATGTATGGCCGCTCAGCTGATGAAATCAAGCAGATTCTCATGATGCAAGGCGGAACCGATCAGCTGAAATCTGATCTTCGGATCCGTAAAGCACTGGACCTGCTCTCTGAAACAGCAGTGGAGAAGCCAGCCGAATAATTTATCTGCCGGTGAACAGCATTCAGCAAGGCGCGACACTTCGTCGTGCCTTGTTGTTTATACATAATCGAACATGCCCGTCAAGTGGATTCGTTGACATTGGTGTTTCCGTTCTTTATTCTGAATGGGAGATCAGACGATTGACGATTTTGGGACTGACAGGAAACTATGCTAAAATGAACGGTAGATAAAGAATTTGTCACACATAATCGAAAGTTGAATGACTTGAGTGAAATTTGATCCTGAGAGGTGAACGAATATGTTTAAGTTTAACGAAGAAAAAGGACAGCTTAAATGTTCTTTTTGTGGTAAAACACAGGACCAGGTCCGAAAGCTTGTAGCAGGACCGGGAGTGTACATTTGCGATGAGTGTATCGAGCTGTGTAATGAAATTGTGGAAGAAGAGCTTGGAACCGAAGAAGAAGTGGAAATGGAAGACATTCCAAAACCACAGGAGATCCGCGAGATTCTCAGTGATTATGTCATTGGCCAGGATCGTGCGAAAAAGACGTTATCCGTTGCTGTTTATAATCACTATAAACGTGTCAATGCCACCGTCAGAAACGATGATGTGGAGCTTGCCAAGAGTAATATTTGTCTGATTGGACCGACGGGAAGCGGGAAGACTCTTCTCGCGCAGACACTCGCCCGCATTTTAAATGTGCCATTTGCCATCGCGGATGCCACATCACTCACAGAAGCCGGTTATGTCGGTGAAGACGTGGAGAATATTCTGCTTAAGCTGATTCAGGCGGCAGACTATGATGTAGAGAAAGCAGAGCGCGGCATCATCTATATTGATGAGGTGGACAAGGTTGCCAGAAAGTCGGAGAATCCGTCGATTACCCGTGACGTATCCGGTGAAGGTGTGCAGCAGGCGCTCCTGAAAATCCTTGAAGGAACCACGGCAAGCGTGCCGCCGCAGGGTGGGCGTAAACACCCGCATCAGGAATTTATCCAGATTGATACCACGAACGTGCTCTTTATCGTCGGTGGTGCATTCGATGGTATTGATTCCATCATTAAAGAACGTCTCGGGAAGAAAGTGATCGGATTTGGTGCGGAATCCGGACAGGAAGACCTGAAGGAGGGCGAATTCCTCTCCAAAATCCTGCCTGAAGACCTGCTCCGCTATGGTCTGATTCCGGAATTTATCGGTCGTATCCCGGTGATCGCGAGCCTCGAGCAACTGGATGAAGCGACGCTGGTGGAAATCCTGACAGCACCGAAAAACGCCCTGATCAAACAGTATCAAAAACTGCTTGAACTGGATGAAGTGGAGTTGGAATTCACAGAGAGTGCCTTGACGGAAGTCGCTAAGAAAGCGATCGAACGGAAAACAGGTGCACGTGGTCTCCGCTCAATTATCGAAGGGCTTATGCTCGATGTCATGTATGACCTGCCGTCACGTGAAGACATTGTCAAATGTGTGATTACCGACAAGGCTGTCACGGACAATGTGAAACCGATCCTGCTCGATAAAGACGGAGAAGAAGTCGTCGATCCTGAAGAACCGAAAGAAAGTGCATAATGTTGAATCCAATCAATGACGGGGCGTCTCACTGAGACGTCCTTTCTTTCTTCAAACAGCGTTCCTTCAATTTACCTTCCGGGTACGATACAATAATAGACAGCAATGATTTTTACAGGAGGTGCAATATAATGAGTGATGAGAACAAAGTACTCCCATTATTACCCTTAAGAGGTTTGATTGTTTTTCCAACCATGGTCCTGCATTTGGACGTCGGACGTGATAAATCGATCCAGGCACTTGAAACAGCGATGGTGGACAACCGGGAGATTTTCCTCACGGCACAAAAAGACGTATCCACCGATGAACCGTCGAGAGAAGAACTGCATGAAGTAGGGACTGTGGCGAAGGTCAATCAGATGCTCAAACTGCCGAACGGCACAATCCGGGTGCTTGTGGAAGGGCTTCACCGGGCGCAGGTAGAGGAACTTACCGAACAAGAGACATACACACAAGCCGAAGTAACCCATGTCGAGGAACGTCAGGAAGCGACGGTGGAAGAACAGGCGCTGATGCGCAACCTTCTTGACCAGTTCGAGGAATACTTAAAGCTCTCGAAAAACATTACAAGAGAGACATTCGAGAGCGTCACGGATATTGTGGAACCAGGGCGAATGGCCGATATCATTACGTCCCATCTGCCGTTGAAGGTGCCACAGAAGCAGGAAGTACTCGACACATTCCACGTCAAAGAGCGTCTGGAGCTCGTGTTGAAGACGTTAACGAATGAGCGGGAAGTGCTCGGACTTGAGCGTAAAATCGGTCAGCAGGTCAAGCGTTCCATGGAAAAAAGCCAAAAGGAATATTACCTTCGCGAACAGATGAAGGCGATTCAAAATGAATTGGGTGAAAAAGAATCGAAAGAGTCAGAGATGGACGATCTTCGAAAACGCATCAAAGAGGCTGAAATGCCGGAATCGGTTGAAGAGAAGGCGCTGAAGGAATTGAAGCGCTATGAGAAGATGCCTCCAAGCTCTGCGGAGAGCTCGGTAATCCGCAATTACGTCGAATGGCTCGTGGTCATTCCATGGCACAATGTCACTGAAGATGTCCTCGACATTCACCGCTCGGAGAAGATCCTGGATGAGGATCATTACGGGCTTGAAAAAGTAAAAGAACGCGTATTGGAATATCTGGCCGTACAGGAACTGACGAATGAATTAAAAGGGCCGATCCTTTGCCTGACAGGACCTCCAGGGGTAGGGAAAACCTCTTTGGCGCGCTCCGTTGCAAGGTCTTTGAACCGGAAATTCGTCCGTATGTCCCTCGGAGGAGTGCGAGATGAAGCGGAAATCCGCGGTCACAGGCGGACGTATGTCGGTGCAATGCCCGGCCGGATCATTCAGGGCATGAAGAAAGCCGGCAGTATGAACCCGGTTTTCCTGCTCGACGAAATTGATAAGCTGGTGCATGACTTCCGGGGCGATCCGTCGGCCTCACTGCTCGAAGTACTTGATCCTGAGCAAAATAACACCTTCAGCGATCACTTTATTGAAGAGCCCTATGACCTTTCCAAAGTCATGTTCATCACAACAGCAAATAATGTCGGCGCCATTCCGCCCCCGCTTCGTGACCGGATGGAACTGATTCATATTCCAGGCTATACGGAAGTGGAGAAAAAAGAGATCGCCAAACGCTACCTGCTCCCAAAGCAAGTAAAAGAGCATGGTCTTACAAAAGGAAAACTTCAGATTAAAGATGAAGCAATCCTGAAAGTGGTCCGGCGCTATACCCGGGAAGCAGGGGTCAGAAATTTAGAGCGGGAACTCGCGAAGATCTGCCGCAAAGCGGCAAAATTAATCGTCTCCGGTGAGAAAAAACGGGTGATCGTCACGGACAAGACCATCGAGGAACTTCTCGGCCGTCCAACCTACCGCTACGGGAAAGCAGAAACCAAAAATCAGATCGGAACCGCCACAGGTCTTGCCTATACGGCCGCAGGCGGGGATACCCTGAATATCGAGGTGTCGCTCTATCCCGGTAAAGGCAAATTGCTTTTGACAGGAAAGCTCGGGGATGTCATGAAAGAATCCGCTCAGGCGGCATTCAGTTATATTCGCGCCAAATCCGAAGAATTGAACATCGACCCACAATTTAATGAAAAGAATGATATTCATATCCATGTGCCAGAAGGTGCCGTTCCAAAGGATGGCCCTTCTGCCGGGATCACGATTGCAACGGCGCTTATCTCTGCTTTGACGAATCGACCGGTTCGCCGCGAAGTGGGCATGACCGGTGAGATTACGCTTCGGGGACGCGTGCTGCCGATCGGCGGTCTGAAAGAGAAATCCATGTCCGCGCACCGGGCTGGTCTGACGCACATTATCATACCGGAAGAAAACGAAAAAGATCTCGAAGATATCCCGGACAGTGTCCGGGATGATCTGACGTTTATCCCGGTCGCGCACCTCGATGAGGTATTGAAGGTGGCACTGACGGAGGAGGATGACGAGTCATGAAAATCTCCTCTGCAGAACTTGTCATCAGTGCAGCGAAAGAAGCGCAGTTTCCGGGAACGATGTTTCCGGAGATCGCGCTGTCCGGGCGCTCCAATGTAGGCAAATCTTCATTTATCAATACACTCTTGAATCGAAAAGATCTGGCCCGCACGTCTCAACGACCGGGTAAAACGCAGACGTTGAATTTCTATGTCATTAATGACCGCTTTCATTTCGTGGACGTCCCGGGTTACGGGTACGCGAAGGTCTCCAAAGCGGAACGGGCCGCCTGGGGACGGACACTTGAGATCTTTTTCTCTTCCCGGGAACAATTAAAAGCCGTCGTCCAGTTAGTGGACAGCCGCCATAAACCGTCTGAAGACGATGTGCTGATGTACGATTGGCTGAAGCACCACGGGCTGAAAGTGATCCTGATCGCAACGAAATGTGACAAGATTCCGCGAGGTAAATGGGCGAAGGCGAAGAAGGATATCAGTAACGATCTGAATATGCAGGCGGGGGATCCATTGATCCTCTTCTCCTCAGAAACCGGTCAAGGAAAAGAGGAAGCCTGGCGTGAAATTAAGGAAGCCCTCTTCAGTAAGGAACAGCGGGGGACTTCCGATGTGGAAGGATGATGGGGCTCCATGGATGCACTGCTCGAGATTCACGACCTGAATAAATCCTTTGGCGATGCGCCGGTATTAAAAGGCATCGACCTCGCGCTGAAAAAAGGAGAGGTCATTTGTGTCATCGGTTCATCCGGTTCGGGAAAAAGTACCCTCCTCCGCTGTCTCAATTTTCTCGAAGAGAAGGACAGCGGGACCATCCGTTATAACGGTGAAGTGATCGAAACGACCACACACAATGTGAACCAGTTCAGACAGAAGATGGGGATGGTGTTTCAGCATTTTCACCTGTTTCCGCATATGACCGTGCTCGGGAACATCATCGAAGCACCTGTTCATGTGCTGAAACGGCGTAAAGAAGATGCCACCGCGGAAGCGCTCAAGCTTCTTGAACGCGTCGGTTTGCGTGAAAAGGCCGATGACTACCCCTTCACCCTCTCCGGAGGACAAAAACAGCGGGTCGCGATCGCAAGAGCCTTGGCCATGCAACCGGAAGTCATGTTGTTTGATGAGCCGACATCGGCCCTTGATCCTGAACTTGTCGGTGAAGTACTCGCCGTGATGAAGGATATTGCCTCGCAGGGGATGACGATGGTGATCGTCACACATGAAATGGGTTTTGCCAGAGAAGTCGCAGATCGGACGCTGTACATGCATGACGGTGTCATTCTTGAGGAGGGGCCATCGAAGGATTTCTTCGCCAACCCGAAAGAACCGAGGACGAAAGCGTTTCTCTCAAAAATTTTATGATCAAAAACCGCCGGAAAGGCGGTTTTTTCTCTTTTGATGTGACCGGTATCACAGAATTATCGGTTACAACCGTTTACAATGAAAGTATTCAAACAGATTTCTTTCACTTTGTGCTGAATATGTTATAATAAATAATGATTCTAATTAAGAGAAACATGGTTTGAAAGCGTCACGAAAACCGTGTATGATAGAGTGGGTTTAAGTCTTGGGGGTGAAGGTATGCATATCCTCGTTGTCGGTTTAAATCATAAGACAACACCGGTTGAAATCAGGGAGAAGTTTCAGTTTCAATCGGACATGGATCAGGCATTGACAACATTACGTCAATCAAAAAGTATTCTCGAGAGTGTCATTATCTCGACATGCAACCGCACGGAATTATACGTCGTGGCAGACCAGCTTCATACCGGTCGCTACTATACGAAGATGTTCTTATCCGAGTGGTTTGAAGTTCCGAAAGAAGAGTTCTCGCATCACTTGTTAATCAGAGAAGATGAGCACGCGATTGAACATCTCCTGAGGGTATCATGTGGCCTGGACTCGATGATTCTCGGGGAAACACAAATCCTTGGACAAGTCCGTGAAGCGTTTTTGAAAGCGCAGGAACTGGAAACGACCGGAACAATTTTAAATTACAGCTTCCGTCAGGCGATTACCTTGGCGAAGCGTGCCCAGGCAGAAACGGAAATCAACGATAACCCGGTTTCCGTCTCTTATGCTGCCGTTGAGCTTGGGAAGCAGATCTTTGGCGACTTCAAAGGGAAACAGGTCCTCGTCATGGGAGCCGGCAAGATGAGTGAACTCACGGCCAAGCACTTGACGTCAAACGGCGTGGATCAGATTACGGTTATGAACCGGACGAAGGAAAAGGCAGATGCACTGGCGAGCCGCTTTGCAGGAGCAAGCCGTCCGTTTGAGCAGCTGACCGAATCGCTTTTGGAGACGGATGTCCTCATCAGTTCCACCGGAGCCGATCAGTACGTTCTGAACGCTTCTGATGTCAAACAGATCATGAAGAAACGAAAAGGCCGTCCGTTGTTCCTCGTGGACATCGCCGTCCCGCGTGATATTGATCCGGGACTGGGTGAACTTGATGATGTGTATCTCTATGACATCGATGACCTCCAAGGCATTGTACAATCCAATCTGGAAGTACGAAAAGAAGCCGCGGAACAGATCGAATTGATGATTGAAGAAGAACTCGTCATTTTTGGCGAGTGGCTGGATACACTTGGAGTCGTTCCTGTGATGACTGCCTTGCGTGCAAAGGCGAAGACGATCCAGGAAGTCACGATGGAGAGCCTCGAGCGAAAGCTGGACCATTTGAGCGAGCGCGAGAAGAAAGTGATCCGTAAACACATGAAGAGTATCATCAATCAGATGCTCCGTGATCCGATCACCGCACTCAAGGAAGTACCGAATGAAAACGATCCGGATGCCCTCTTGGAGTACTTCTCCAAAGTGTTCAAACTTGAAGAGCATATGGACGAAGAGGAACCGCGAATCACATCGAATATCAAGATCAACCGTCAGGAACGGCAGTATAATATTGCCCGCCGGAAAGCGGCAATCGGATCGAAGAAAAAAGCGGTTGTCCGCTCCTGTTGAAAGAAGGGAAGCTGACTTATGACGGGAATGAATATCCTGTATATCCTGATCGTCGTGCTTTATTGTGCCAGTGTATCAGGATATTTCATAGATTTTATTCATAAAAACCAGAAGGTCAACCGATTGGCTTTCTGGTTACTTTCAATTGTCTGGCTCATGCAGATTGCTTTTATGGCCCTGCGCTACATAGCCTTTGAACGACTGCCGATCATGACGAGTTTCGAGGCCATGTTTTTTTATTCATGGCTGCTCGTTACGGCGTCCTTGTTCATCAACCGCCGCTTCAGAACAGATTTCCTGATTTTCTTTTTGAATTTGATCGGTTTTATCGTGGTGGTGATCGGTTTAATGGTGCCGACAGGCGATGTGTCTCCGTTACTCAGTGAATTGTTCATTTTTGAAATGCTGATGATTCATGTCGTGGTGCTGTTACTGAGCTACGGTGTTTTCACCGTTTCATTTGTCTTTTCTTTTCTGTATTTTTTGAAACATCATATGCTGAAATCAAAATCGTTCAATGACAGAATGGCAAGAACGGGGAACCTGAACACACTGGAGCGGTACAGTTTTTTTGCTGCAGTAACGGGAATTCCCTTTCTGCTGATCGGGCTGATACTCGGTGTGATCTGGTCCTATTTATCCTTTGACACGATCCCGTGGCTTGATCCGAAGGTGGTCACGTCATTTATTGTGCTGGCTTTCTACGGCACATACGTCTTTTTTTATCAAGTAAGGAAAGTGCGCGGCTATCAGCTGGTGCTTTTTAATCTCGCTGCGTTTCTGGTCCTGCTCATCAATTATTTTCTGTCAGGATCTTTTTCAACGTTTCATATCTGGTAAAACGAAACGCTGGGTGTTTACCAATTTTCACACTGTTAAAGCCTGTTGTTGATTTTCTGAATCTCATATTCAAGAGCGTTAGGCGGCGATGCCCGACGGATGAGCGCAGTCTCGAAATCCACTTTCGCAAAGCGGATGTTGGTTAAAGCAAGCCCCTGGGACAGTAAGACACGACGAGGTAATGCCGAGTCGATTGTCGCACTGATGCTGTTTGCACTTCGGGCAAGCGTCCGCCGTCAGCGATTGAATATCAACACTCAACCTTAACAGAGCTTACACTTTAGGAGGAATGTGAACGTGACACGGAACATTATTCTCGGTTCAAGACGAAGCAATCTCGCGATGACACAGACACGCTGGGTGATTCAGGAACTTGAAAAGCTCGGTCTGCCTTTCACGTTTGAGATTAAAGAAATTACCACCAAAGGCGATCAGATTCTCGATGTGACCCTCTCCAAAGTCGGTGGAAAAGGCTTATTTGTGAAAGAGATCGAACAGGCTATGCACAACCGTGAAATTGATATGGCCGTGCACAGTATGAAAGACGTCCCTTCAGGCCGGTCAGAAGGGCTTGTTCTGGCAGCTGTGCCGGAGCGCGTCGACCCCCGGGATGCATTTATTTCAAACAGCGGTAAAACCCTGATGGAACTGCCTTCGGGATCCATCGTCGGGACGAGCAGTCTTCGGCGCGGTTCCCAGGTCCTCACGAAGCGACCGGATCTCGAGATTCAATGGATTCGGGGCAACATCGATACCCGGCTTCGTAAGTGCCGTGAGGAGAATTTCGATGCAATTATCCTCGCTGCTGCGGGACTTGAACGCGTTGGCTGGACTGAAGATATCGTGACCGAATTTCTCGATCCTGAACTGTGCCTGCCGGCTGTCGGACAAGGCGCTCTCGGTCTGGAATGCCGGGAGGAAGACCATGAACTCCGGGAACTCCTCGCCCATTTAAACCATGAGTATACCGCAAGAACGGTAGCGGCAGAGCGAGCGTTTTTACGCACGGTGGAAGGCGGCTGCACGGTTCCGATCGGTGCTCACGCTACCCTCGATGAACAAAATCAGATTCACCTGACAGCGCTCGTTGCCTCCACGGATGGCAAGCAGGTCTTTAAAGAATCAATCATCGGAGAAGATCCCGACCATATCGGCACGGAAGTGGCCGAACGGATTCTCCGCCAAGGTGCGAAAGAAGTGCTCGACAAGGTGAAGGAAGATTTGGAGAACAACTGATGACGACAGTGCTCAAAGGGCTCACTGTGATGAATACCCGGGCCTGTCACCAGCAGGGGACATTAAGCCGGCTGTTAATGGAACGTGGTGCAACGGTGATTGAAATGCCGTTGATTCGCGTGGAACCGGTAAACGGCCTGGATCCATCGGTATTTTATAATGCCTGCCAGGAAGCGGACGTCATCATTTTTACCAGTGTGAACGCGGTCAACGCCGTCCTCGATTTGTTAAACCCCATTGTCGATCGTGACTTTATGATCGCTTCATTACGGTATAAGCGCATCGCGGCTGTCGGCTCCAAAACGGAGAGTGCGCTGAAGAAACTGGGCATTGAACCGGAAATCGTCCCGGCGCGTTTTGATGCTGAGCATCTTGCAGAAGCAGTCGTGAACGCAACATCGGTTAAAGAGCGGATCTTATACCCTAAAAGCAAGCGGGCCCGTTCCACGCTGCACGACCTGCTTAAAACGTCGGGCAGACAACTGACGGAGGTCCCTGTATATAATACGGTGGAGGATTGGGAAAAACAGAAGGAATTAATCAGTGTGCTCGAAAACGACGCCTGTGATGTCGTGACATTCGCAAGTCCCTCTGCTGTGCACAGTTTTTTTCATCAGGCCGCTCAGATGGCATTCGCAAAAAATCTGATGTTTGCCGTCATTGGACGGGTCACGGAAGAAGCCCTCAGCGGTTACGTTGATCCATCGAGGATCATCACGCCGGACACCTACACCATCGAGGGACTTGTCGGAGCCATTCAAGAATACAAAAAATCAACTGGTTGAACCTGTTGTGGAAGGATGAAGGAATATATGCAGGAAAACGCATCTTTCGCCCGGCATCGCCGGTTGCGACAAACCCCGAATCTTCGGGCCAGTGTCAGGGAAAATCATGTACGTACGGAAGATTTAATCTACCCGTTGTTCGTTGTGGAAGGTACGGGCGTTAAAAACGAAGTGCCATCGATGCCAGGTGTCTACCAGCGTTCACTGGATCTGATCAATGCGGAAGTCCAGGAAGCGGTGGAGCTGGGCATTACGATGATCATTTTATTCGGTGTCCCGGATCATAAAGATCACACCGGTTCTTCGGCAATCGATCAGCAAGGCATCGTGCAACGGGCAACGAGACAAATCAAAGACGCGTTCCCGGATTTGACAGTCATCACGGACACATGCCTGTGCCAGTTTACTGATCACGGGCACTGCGGGATTGTGGAAGAAGGGGAAATTCTCAATGATCCATCGCTGCATCTGCTGGCAGAAGCAGCCGTGTCCCAGGCAGAAGCAGGGGCGGATATCATTGCGCCTTCGAATATGATGGACGGTTTTGTACAGGCGATTCGCACAGGCCTTGATCAAGCCGGATACAGTCACGTGCCGATCATGAGCTATGCCGTGAAATACGCGTCTGCCTTTTACGGTCCGTTTCGCGATGCAGCCCACAGCTCACCGCAATCCGGTGACCGCAAGACGTATCAGATGGATCCGGCAAACCGCCGCGAAGCACATCGTGAGGCTGCTTCAGATGTGGACCAAGGCGCCGATTTCCTGATCGTGAAACCGGCCTTGTCGTATCTCGATATCATCCGCGATGTCCGGGAGCGGCACGATCTGCCTGTCGTTGCGTATAACGTGAGCGGAGAGTACAGCATGGTGAAAGCGGCAGCAATGAACGGCTGGGTGAATGAGCAGGAGATTGTCATGGAGAAAATGGTCAGCATGAAGCGGGCCGGCGCTGATCTGATATTGACCTATTTTGCGAAAGACATTGCCCGCTGGAACCGGTAAACATGAACCAGGAGGTTGAAGACAATGAATTTTGATCAATCGAAACAGGCATTTGCCAAAGCGCTGCCTTTAATGCCCGGAGGAGTGAACAGTCCGGTACGTGCATTTAAATCCGTCGGGCTGGACCCGGTGTATATGGACGAAGGCAAAGGGACGAGAATCTGGGATTTGGACGGAAATGAATACATCGATTACGTCTTGTCGTGGGGACCGATGATTCACGGTCATGCGGACCCGCAGGTCATTAAGAGTGTCCAGGACGCTGCGGCGAAAGGGACCAGCTTTGGTGCCCCGCATGAAATGGAAACGAAGCTGGCAGAGCTCGTGATCGACCGGGTGCCATCCATTGAGGTCGTAAGGATGGTTAACTCCGGTACGGAAGCGACGATGAGTGCCCTTCGACTTGCCCGCGGATTCACCGGCCGCAACAAGATTTTGAAATTTGAAGGTTGCTATCACGGTCACGGTGATTCGCTGCTGATCAAAGCAGGGTCTGGTGTGGCAACACTCGGTCTGCCGGATAGTCCGGGCGTCCCGGAATCCGTCGCATCCAACACATTGACGGTTCCGTATAATGATCTGGAAAGCCTGAAGGTCGCTTTTGACAAGTTTGGTGATGACATTGCAGCGGTGATTCTTGAACCGATCACAGGCAATATGGGTGTCGTGCTCCCTGAGCCCGGCTTCCTCGAAGGGGTCAGGGAAGTCACGGAAGATCACGGCTCACTGCTCATATTCGACGAAGTGATGACCGGTTTTCGAAGCAGCTATCACAGTGCTCAGGGACGCGTTGGTGTGACACCGGATTTGACGTGTCTCGGGAAAGTGATCGGCGGCGGGTTGCCGGTAGGCGCTTATGGCGGTCGACGCGATATCATGGAGCGCATTGCCCCTGCAGGGAATATCTATCAGGCAGGTACCTTATCCGGGAACCCGCTGGCAATGACGGCCGGGTACGAAACGATCTCACAGCTGACCGAAGAGAGCTATGAACATTTCGAGAAAATCGGTAAACGTCTCAGCGATGGCCTCTCAGCAGCGGCGAAGGAATTCGGTGTGCCGCACTGGATCAATCACGCAGGTTCGATGGTTGGTTTCTTCTTTACCGATCAGAAGGTGAAGAATTTCGAAACGGCATCGTCTTCTGATCTGGATCTGTTTAACGCCTATTTCAGAGAAATGCTCCATCAGGGCATCTCGCTCCCGCCTTCTCAGTTTGAAGGAATGTTTTTGTCCACAAAGCATACGGAAGAAGACATCGATCAGACGATTGAAGCGGCACGTCATGCATTTAAGACCATCATGTCAAAGTGATAGAAGAAGCCTCCGCGGGTCCCTGCGGAGGCTTTTCCTGTTTATGCTCCATAAGTGACTTAAGGTTTGCCAAAGGATTGAAGTGTAGGCGAATCGGAGGCTGTGAGTGAGCAGAACAGCTACTGCAGTTCATCCAGAAAGGCCTGGATATCCCCCTGGTAGTCGGGATGCATCTGCATATCGTTGTGACCGAATCCTTCGTACTGATTGGCAGTCACCTCGCCTTGCCAGCTGTCAGCCGTCACGGCCGAATGTTCCGGCGGGATGACCTGATCATCGGTGCCCGTCAGGATCAGAAGCGGCGAGCCGATCTCTTCCGCCATGGTGCTCACTTCAAACGGGTGCCGGATGAACGGTCCGATCGGAAGCCACGGATGGCGGTGTTCCTGAACACGGACCCGGCTGTCGTAGGGCGCAGCCAGGATGGTTCCGGCCAGGTCCCGGGCCGTGGCGAGGTGCGTGGCCGGCGCGGAACCCATCGACCGCCCGAAGGAGACGACCTGATCTTCAGAGACATCGTCTCGTTCAACTAAGCGGTCAAAGATCAGCTCCGAATCGGCAAACAGTTCGTTTTCTCCCGGCGAGCCGCTGCTCAGGCCATAGCCCCGGTAGTTGATAAAGGCGATGCGGTACCCTTCGATCCAATCATGGGACAGTGCCGCCTGCGTTTTTTCTTCAGCATTCCCGCCGAAGTAGAGCAAGAGCGGCATTGGCTCATCGGCAGCATCAACCGGGTGGCGTAACCAGCCGTGTAACTCCTCTTGATCCGCGGTCGTCAGGCGGATTTCTTCAATCGCAGCGTTTTCGGCTGCTTCGTCCTGATGCTGCTCACTGATCGTCGTCTCGAAGAACAGCTGATCCTCCTGGTTCCAGACCACCATCAGGAATTGTATCCCGATGAAAAGCCCGACAAGGAAGCCGGCGATCAGAATGTATTTCAACAATTGCACGAATACCCCTCCAGTTGTTTGTTTTTCGCTTTTTCTCAGTATCTCAAATTCAAGGACCTGTGAAAAGCGGACTGGACAGATCAGCCTTTTTTCTGTATTATACCCGTAAAGGTATAAGAGAGGACTGAGAAAACATGCCACGTTATGATTTCAAATGCACAGTCTGTGATCACCGGTTTGAAACCTGGTCCAGTTACGATGCCCGGCACGAAGTGACATGTCCTACCTGCCAAAAACAAGAAAGTGCGATCGTCTTTAAAGCAACCTACACGCACCGTGTCATGGGCTCAAGCCCCGGTCAGGCCTGCAGCCCGAGAGGCGGTTTTTCCTGAGGATAAGCGAAAACGGGCGGCCGTGCGCCGTTCATACTGAAACCCTGTTCCCACGTGGAACAGGGTTTTTAATCGGCTTTTCAAGATCCGTTCGACTTGCCGCCATTCCTTACATCATGAACCGGCTTTTAAGGCCTTGCGTTGAAATACATCTGAGGTCTTAGTCAAGTTACATCCGCGGCTCATTATTTAAATGCCCTCCTTCTTCTACAATGAGAATAAGAAGAGAGGAGAGGATCAAGATGAAATCATTCGGTGTGTTTTTAATCGCCATCATAGCAATGTTTGTCCTGCTTGCCAATTTCGGCCCGATGGTGCTGTTTGCACTGGGCGTGTATCTGCTTTATGTCATCTGGAAAAAATTCGCGGCAGCCGAGGAGACGGGAGCCAAAGTACTCTGGGTCATTCTCGGTTTGATCGTATTCAGCATCACGCTGTCCAATGTGTATGCGATTGTCGGTCTGTTCGCCGTGTATGTCTTGTATGTACTGTTTTTTCGAAAAGACGACAGTGATGTGCCGCGGCAAAACAAGCAACAGTCATACGGCGAGAGTGATCCGTTCAATCAGTTCGAACAGGAATGGTCCAGCTTGAAGAAGAACTGAAATTCAAAAAGGAGGCGATTGCCATGACAGACGTATGGACAAAAATCCGCACAGCGGTGGAGGAAGACTGGAAACGAATCACCGGGCAGCAGTCATTCAGTTTTGAACAGCCCTTGTCAAAGGATCATCCGCTAAGGCGGCTCGATCACTACATTCACGAAGGGGAAAAGAAAATCAAACGGATGGGTGAACTGATTCGCCGGCATGAACAGCTGCTTGAAGCGGTCAAAACAGAGCGAGAAGAAGCTGAACAGATGCTCGCAAAACGTCAGCGCCAACGGGCTGTGGCTGATGAGGCCAATGAAAAAGGTCTCGTGATGTATGCAGACCGGGAAATTGAGGTCTACACCGGGCGCATCGATCAGCTTTTATACCGGGAAGTGGAAATGAATAAAGAGCTCGAGGATCTCACCCGTCAGGAAGAAACCATGAAACATAAGCTGAAGGATATGAAGCTGAAGCGGATGGAAGCCGCAGGAGACGCGCATATCCGCGAGGCGAAGCGCTTTGAACCGTCACCGCTTCAAACTGCAGAGGGAAGAGAAAGCCGGAAAGGCCCGGAAGAGCAGGAAGCCCTGTTCGACGAAAAAATCCGCAAACTGGAAGAGGAACGTTCTTCCACGGAAGCCAATTCGTGATAAACTGATAAAGGATAGAGTCAACCGCGGAGAACCCATGTTCCCCGCGGATCTTGTACATACAGTAAGAAGCACGTTGTCAAACGGGAGGTGAGGTCAGATGCTCAGAAGAGTGCCTGCAAAAACGATGAATGCGGTGATCCTGATTGCCATTGCGATACTGCTGGTGGAGCTGGCAGTCAAAGGCGGAGACGTCATCATACCCGGAATTATCTTCGGGTTTTTGATCTATCTCGGGTGGAAGAACTTTCACAGCCTCTTCGGGAAGATCATCTTTTTCATCGGCATACTGGCTTTTTTCGGGAATGTGTTCAGCCTCGTCGCTGTTCAGTTCCTCCTGTTGGCCCTGATCGTCCTGTTCTTCAAATACGTCATTCTCGACAAAGAGGAAGAGGCAATCCGGCCGGTTTTCACCTCGGATGAGATGAAGCCAGGGATTACGATGAACAAGCGCCCGCTGCTTCGGCAAAAGGTATTCGGCAGTCAACGGGTGGGCGAAGAGCCGTATTCCTGGCGGGACGTCAATATCCACGGCGGATTCGGGGACCGGACCATCGATCTCAGTCAGACGGTACTCCCTGATGAGGCAGTAATCTCCATCCGGCATCTGTTCGGCAACATCACCATTTATGTCCCGTATGAAGTGGATGTCACCGTGCACCACAGTACGATGTTCGGGCAGTTCACGGTGTTTGAAGAGAGCGGGAAACTGGTGAATGAATCCGTCAGTTACCGGAACCTCTCCGCCGACGGACCCCACGTGAAGATCGTCACCTCACTTCTCTCCGGGGATCTGGAGGTGCGGAGAATATGAAGAACCGCACCCAGTTCATCCTCTTGAATATTGTATTCAGTGCATTCACAGCTGGCGTGGTCCTGATGCTTACGTATGCTGCAAATCCTTCGGATTCCCTGCAGGCCTATCTGTTTGCCGTCATTTATGATGTACCGCTGATCGCGATTGTGCTTGCCTTTGTGATCCTGATGGGCATGATGTACGCCGAGGTGGTACACAGTCAGCTCCGGAGTGCCGTGAGAAACCTCCTTCGGCGGATGGAAGGGATCCTTCACGTGCAAAAACCCGATCCGCCGCCCAATGACAACGTCCCGATGATCCGGGAGCTGCACGACAAACTGGAAACGATCCGTACACAGCTCACAAGGCAGCAGGAAGCAGCGCAAAAATTGGCGACGGAACGGGCCACGGCGCGGGAGAAGAGCCTGCAGGAAGTGGTGGAGCAGGAACGGAGCCGCCTGGCCCGGGAACTGCATGACTCGGTGAGCCAGCAGCTGTTCGCGGCATCGATGATGATGGCAACCATCAATGAAACCGGAGCCCAAAAGGACCCGGCTATTCAAAAACAGCTGGAGATGGTCGGCCGTATGGTGGATCAGTCCCAGCTGGAAATGCGGGCCCTTCTCCTTCATTTACGACCGGTTGCACTGAAGGGAAAGACCCTCGGCGAAGGGTTGAACGAGCTCCTGTTGGAATTGAAACAAAAGGTGCCGATGACGATGGAGGTCAAACTTGAAGAGATTGATCTCGATAAAGGCATTGAAGACCACCTCTTCCGCATTGCTCAAGAAGCGATCTCCAATACATTGAGGCACGCAGAGGCCGGGAAACTCTCGGTGATACTCGTGTTGCGGGACCAGAATGTGATCATGCGGATCCGCGATGACGGGAAAGGGTTCGATATGAAGTCGGTTCGTCAGCACGGGTCGTATGGCCTTGAGAACATGCGTGAGCGGGCAGAAGAGGTAGGTGGCAGTCTGAAGCTGATCAGTGTGCCCGGTGAAGGAACACAGCTCGAAGTGAAAGTGCCAATCAGGGAGGTGGGCGTATGAGTGTGATACGCGTATTATTTGCAGATGATCATGAGATGGTGAGAATCGGTGTGGCCAGTTATTTAACGGCGCAGCCGGACATTGACGTGGTGGCAGAAGCGGCGAACGGAGAAGAAGCGGTGACAAAAGCGCTGGAACTGCGACCGGACATTATCCTGATGGATCTCGTCATGCCGGTGATGGACGGGATCGAGGCGACCCGGGAAATCCGCCGGCAGTGGCCGGCAGCGAAGATCATCATCGTGACGAGCTTTCTCGACGATGAAAAGGTCTACCCGGCACTTGAAGCCGGGGCGACGAGCTATATGCTCAAGACCAGTAAAGCAAGCGAGATTGCCAGAGCGATTCGTTCCACTAGTCAGGGGCAGTCCATCCTCGAGCCTGAAGTGACCGGCAAGCTCATGAACCGGATGCACCATAAGCCGGCGGATCTGCACGATCAGCTGACCGCACGGGAGCTGGAAGTGTTAAAGCGGATGTGCGAAGGGATGAGCAATCAGGAGATCGGCGATGCGCTGTTCATCTCGATGAAAACGGTGAAGGTGCATGTCAGTAACATCCTCAGTAAACTCGACGTGCACGACCGCACCCAGGCGGTGATCTATGCCTTCAAAGAGGATTTGTTTACGGATTGAAGCATCTGTTCAAAGATCCATCAGATGATACAGCTTCCAGTCCAGGTAGTCCATGACCATGTCTGCGATATTGATGTCTGAACACATATACAGGCTCCTCGAGCCGACGGCGTCTTCCATCTCATTGAAGAGGAGGTCGCCGTCTTCGGTTAAGAGGAAATCGAGGCCGACGTAGTCCAGCTGGATCGCATCGATAATCGACTGGATGAGACTCAGCTGATTGTCGTTGAGGTGAAACAGACTCGATGAGCCGCCGGCGGACAGGTTTGCCCGGAAATCGGTTTGTGAACGGCGCAGCACCGCAGCAACGATCTGGTTGCCGACGACGTAAACCCGGACGTCTTTCCCTTTTTGGCCACCCACCGGCTGATGGATAACGTCCGCAGGAAGCGAAGAACGGATCCCGTTCAGAGGATCATTCGGCTCCACCATCCTGACACCTGTGCCCCCGCGCCCTAACGGATCCTTCAGTATAAAGGGATCGAGAATCGCGTTGTCCAGAGCACAGTCCAGCGTGAGGGCGTGGGAATCAAGCATATCGACACCGAGCTGTGCCATCGTGGCATACGCGAGGCGTTTGTCGTTTGCCACCCGGGAGACATAGGCACTGTTAAAGCAGGGAATCCCCATTGTTTCACAGACCTCATTCAGCCACGGGGAAACAGAGCGGTTCATGATGAAATCGGGGCGTTCCCCGTCCAACGGGACGAAAGGGTTGACGCCCTGTTTGCCGAGGCGGACGATGATGTCTTCGTATGCGACGATCTTTAAGCTGATGTGCCGTTCAGAAGCCGCCTCATGAAGGAGAGATATAAAGGTATCGTTTCGCGGGATGTCGCGGGACCGGTAAATGACCCAGCCGGTCCGTAAGTCTGTTTTGATCATGAGTGCCCCTCCTGTCGGTTTCGTTATCAGTTTGTTTTCACGGTATGCTGATCGATCCAGCTGATCATGTGCGGGGCGATGTCAATCCCCGTCGCTTCGTAGATGCTTCGTATGTGCGGGTTGGTATTGACTTCGCAGACGAGAAATCCCCCGTTATGGAAGAGGAGGTCCACGCCGGCAAAATCCGCCCCCACGGCTTCTGCGGCCCGGATGGCCAGAGCCGACGCCTCCGCTGGCGGCTCGCAGGCGACGGTCTGCCCGCCGGCTGTCACGTTCGCTCTGAAATCCGACTTAGACGTGCGGATCATGGACGCAACCACCCGGCCCCCGACGACGTTCACCCGCATATCACGGCCGTGACTGTGGGTGATATACTGCTGGTACAAAAACGGTTTCCCGGCCAGCTCACGGGTGAGACGTGTCAGTGCTTCTTCTGTCTGGATCAGGTAGACCTGTTCGCCGAAGGAACCATACGCTTCTTTTACCACCAGCGGAAGCCCCAGGTGATGGACGACGGCTTTCAGGAAACGGTCGTCGAGTTCTTTTGGGGGCATATACATAAACGGTGCCTGTATCGTCAAGGGTGTGGGAACCGCATGTGAGGACAGGACATCATGCATCAGGCCTTTATGGTCGCAAATCCCGACGGCTTCACTCGTATTGAAAACCCGGACGCCCCTTTTTTCGAAGGCCCGGGCCAACAGCAGATCTTTATCTGCGAACAGGACAGCATCCGGTAAGGCGTTGAATGTATTCGTGGCCGGGATCAGCCGATCCGGCGCCGATGAAGCGAGGACATCGAGATTGGTGAGCGGCGAGGCCTCAAAGCCGGCCGTTTCGGCGGCCTGGATCATCCACTGGTTGTAGTCCTGGAATTTCTCCGTATTCAAATGACCATTGGAGAGGATCGCAAGGGTTTTCGGTGCAGCGTGCATTGTTTTTCCTCCACTGGCCGGTAACGTGTTCACTTGCTATACTTGGATCAGTTGATCAATCGCCGTTCGGCCATATTTTTCTCCTAATCATGGCATGTTTCGAACGTAAAATCAATACAGTCAACAGGAGGCTGCGATGAAACCGATGAGCATGGAAGACGTGACGAAACACTTGACGAAACGAAAGCAGGCAGGCATCGTGTACGACCTGACACGGATCCAGACGTTGCTTGAGGCGATGGGAAACCCGCAAGATCAGATCCCGTGCATCCATATTGCCGGCACGAACGGGAAAGGCTCAACATCAGCTTATACCGTCGCAGCCCTTGTGGCACAGGGGTTACAGGTCGGTGCCTTTAACTCGCCGGTGTTCGGTGACGTGCATGAACACGTCACGATCAACGGTGTGCCTCTAGCGAGGGAGCTGTTCCTGGCTCATGCCGGGGCTTACGAGGAGCGGGTCAATGACGTGGAAGAACGGCTAGGTCAGGTTGTCAGTGAATTCGAATGGCTCGTGGGACTGGCCTGCTTCATCTTTGATCGCGTGCAGCCGGTGGACATCGTGGTACTTGAAACCGGGATGGGCGGACGCCTTGATGCAACGAACGTGGTCACTCAGCCCGTCGCAACAGCGATTACAAATGTCGGGCTCGATCATCAGGCCTACCTCGGGGAGACGCTCTCTGCCATCGCGAGGGAGAAGGCAGGGATTATGCGCCCCGTTGTCCCGTGTTTCACTGCGGCAACCGGTGAAGTTTTTGCTGTCTTGAAACAGGAGGCAATGCAACAGGGTGCTGCAATCAAACAAGTCGCAGCCATTGATACCCCGTGGCAGTTGACGATGGCCGGCGCCCACCAGCAGGCCAATGCCAGCCTGGCCTACGAACTGACAAAAGCTGCCGGGGACGAACTCGGCTTTACCGTATCACCCGGTGCGTTCCAACAAGCCGTGAAGTCCGTTCAAGTCCCCGGACGTTTTGAAACGATCCTGGAGAAGCCGAAGGTGATTCTCGATACCGGGCATAATATGGAGGCCATTGAAGCGGTGATTGCGGAACTGAACAGGCAACAGCTGAAACCGGCAGTTCTTTTTGCGGCGATGAAGGATAAACGGGCGGATGAAATGCTGAAGCAGCTCGAGGAGGTGGCGTCACACGTCACCGTGACGACGTTTGATCACCCGCGGGCGATGCCTCTTTCAGCGTTGCCGGATGGTTACAAACAAGTCACGGATGTAAAGAAGTGGCTGAGCGACTGGCTCAGGAATGCACACGTTCACGAGACCCTGCTCATCACGGGCTCACACCAGTTTATCGCTGAAATGAGGGAGTTTTTTTCCGGTTGATTTCAAAATGCCGCTTGAAATGGGAAGTTATGTGGTATATTAGAAATGTGTCTAATGTACAACAGCTGTCGGAAGGGGTGGACGTGTGAATCCAAACTATCGTGTTGCAGTTTTTTTCATTTGGCTGGCACTTCTGCCGCCTTTCGTTTATTACATGATGGAAACAACGGGGGCGTTCTGGCTTGAACATGCCGTTTCCATCACCGGATTTATGATCCTGATCGCTCTCGTATCGCTCTTTCCTGTGAAGATCAAAGGGACGACCTTTATTCCGGTGCACGGGGTATCCCTTGCCGTGTTTTTGCATTTCGGTCTCTTTACGGAAATCATCCTCACACAGATCGCAATTGTGGTGGTGTTGTTGAGCCTGCGGCTTCACCCGAAAGAGCGCTACCGGATGCCATTGAACTCATTGATTTTTTTATGCACATCGCTGCTTTCAGGTGGTGCATTTTTCCTTTTCGGCGGGACTGTCGGTGCCACATCGTTTGAATCCATCGCGAGTCAGCTGGTTCCGGTGCTCGTCTATACACTTACCTATTTCTTTTCGAATAACATGATCATCTTTTTGATCCGCCGTTATTTACTCGGGTTGAAAAATGAACGTTTCTTTACGGAAGGGCTTTACTGGGAAGGGATGACGTCCCTGCTCATTTTGCCGGTGGGTCTTATACTGGCGTATCTGTATCATCAGATCGGACTCGTCGCCCTGCCGATCATCGGTGTGCCTGTCGTTGCTGTCTCGTTGATTTTAAAAATTTACCACGACGGGAAAGAACTGATCGATCAGCTGCAGCAAGTCAGTGAATTCAGCCAGGAAATCAACCGGATGACGGACAGCCAGTCGATGTATGACCGCTACATCGAAGCCTGCTGTGATATGTTTCCGGCAGATGGCGTGCTGCTTTATGATCCCCCGGAAAAGTACACAGAGCAGCTCACGCCTGTTCATGTGGACTGCGGGATATTAAGGACGGACCGGGTACTGGGACACGGAGATGAGGTGAGCCGCCATGTGCTTAGGACGGGTCAGGCCGTGATTATCCGTTCAGACTGGGACGCGATCAGTAAAGGGTTTAACGTCGTATTCCCGAAAGCGGAGTCGGTGCTCTCGGTTCCGGCCCTTCGTGAAGGACGTGTCACGGGGGTCAATACCCTGATCAGTTTTCAAAAGAACGCCTTTACCCGGAGCCACCGGATGCTGCTGGATATTCTTTTGAACCATTTGACCATCGCCATTCAGAATGTGCTTCACCTTGAACGGGCCAGGCTTGAAGGCATGGAGTGCGGACTGACGAAACTGAAGAACTTCCGCTATTTTGAACAGACGCTCAAAAAACGCTATGACCATAATGAAAAGACCTTTGCCCTGATCCTGCTCGATCTGGACTATTTCAAACAGGTGAACGATCAATACGGTCACAGCGCAGGGAATGACGTCCTCTATCAGGTGGCACGGGTGATTGAGGCGCATGTGCCAAAGAAAGAGGGCAATGTCACGGCCCGCTATGGCGGCGAAGAATTCGTTGTCCTGCTCGACGATGTGACACCTGAGGAAGCGCAACATGAAGGAGAGGCGTTACGTGAGGCGATCGAACAAGCCACGTTCACGGTCTTTAACGACCTGACCAGTCATCCCGACCAGGTGCTTTCGCTCACGTTAACGGCGAGCATCGGTGTGGCGACAAGGAAAGATCCGGAAGATCCCCTGTCCATTTTACGCAAGGCCGACCGGGCGATGTACATGGGCGCGAAAAATAAAGGCCGTAATAAAGTAGCAATTTATTAAAGAAATCACAAAATTGTTAAAGACGAGCTGTGATAAAAGTGGTACAATGGCAACAATATACAACTATACATAGGATAACGGGGTGCTTGTATGACAACAGTCTTATTTTTTATCGTGGGTTGGGGCCTTTTGTTCGTTTTATTGCTGCTTTTGCCTTCGATATTTCCAAGGAAAACCACCGCTGTTCTGGCACTGATCTCAGGGATTACCGCCATGCTGATGATAACGGCTGAAGTATGGGTATCCTGGCAGATGGCTTTGGTGACGGGGATCCTTTTGATCGCGGTATTCAGCTTCCTCGTGTCGAGAAAAGTGGCGATTGCAGAGGACACTGAAGAAGAGGCAGGGGAGTTATATCCTGAAAGAGTGAGCTACCAGCGTTTTGAACGATCATCACAGTCGCAGCAGGCAGTCCGGGCAACGGAGCCAGAAGAAGCGGCCGGACACGAAACCGGAACAGAAGACGCCCGTCAACCTGACGAATCGAAATCCGACCGCAGGTTAAACCGGTTTGTCGTTGACCCGGAAGACGAAACCGCTGAGACAGACCCGGATCCCTCCGGGCGTTCGCGATTGATCATTGAGGATGAAGACGCGACCCTGACCGAACGAAAACCCCTGAATGAAGATGATTCCGTTCCGCTGAAACGAAGGGACGCCTCAATGGACGCCGAGGAGTTCAGTGAGGACAAGACAGACGATGGCCCGTCAGAGGATAAAAAATAAACTGAAAAGCATAAGGGGGGATGAGTGTAATGAAGCAATCATTTTTAGGCAGTATCCTGATTATGTCCATGAGCGTTCTGTTTCTGATTACTTTTACATATGCAACATCATTCACGTACGAAGTCCTTTTTGAAGAGGAACGCCTGGAGTCGACGACGCAAATCGCGTCTGTCGATGTCAGTGAGATGAGCCGCGAGGAAGCCAGGGCGTTGCTTGAAGAAGAAGTCGTTGATTGGCAACAACGTGCCGTGATGGAAATCACCTGGTTTGACGAAGTGATTGAACTTCCTGGTAACGCTGTTGATTTTCAAATTGATGACACACTGGACCGTTATTTCGACGGTGAACCGGTTGAAGAAGGGATGATCACAAGCGCCAGAACGTCGGTACTTGAAGATGAGCTGCGTGAAATCGCCTTACCGGAGAACATGGTTGATCTGGTGGACATGACTGCACTAGAACAGGAAATGGAGAATCAGGCTTCAACGCTTGAGATGGAGATCCTGATCCCGCTCCATACCGTGCTGGAGCCGCATCACCGCCTGAGTGAAGAAGAGATGACGACCATCTCACGGACCCTTGAGCAGGGCCCGCTTCTGACGGATTGGCTGTCTTCAGAGCCGGAGATTGAAGTGGCACCGTATGAAGTGATCCACCTGAGTGAATTCATCTATACCTTTAATGGCGGAGAGCTGATGAATGTTGTCAGTTCAGCCGTCTATGAAGCGGTATTGCATGCGGATTTTGACATCATCGAACGGCATATCCGAGAACAGCGTTATCCGAATGTTGCTCTGGGCTTTGATGCTTATATGAACGAAGACGAGCGGGACCTTGTGTTCAGAAATCCGATGGACGTGCCGTATACCATCAGTTTTCATGACGTGCAAAATGGCTTCGAGGTCCGGGTGACGGGTTTTGACCTGCCGTACCGCCTCGAAGTGACACTTGAAGATCAGAGCACCGTGGAACCGAAAACGCGGGTGACCTATTCCGATGATCTCCCGGCAGGAGAAGATCGGATTGAGGAGACAGGCACGGACGGCGAATTTGTCCGCGTCGTCCGCTCCCGGTTCAATGATGTGGATGAATTGATCCAGGAAGAGGAAATCAGCCGTGATTTTTATAAACCGGAACACCGCCTCGAAGTCCGCAGTATTCATGAGCCGGAACCGGAACCAGACGAAGAAAACGGCAATGGCTTCAATGGCGGGAACGGCTCGCCAGGCGGGCCAGGTGATCCCGATGATCCAGACAATTGGGATGAGAACGGCGACTGGACCGGGAACGGCGAGTGGGACGAAAACGGTGACTGGAACGGCGACTGGAATGGAAATGGCAATGGCGAGAGCCCGCCTTCCGGATGGTCACCGCCAGGAACCGGTAACGGAGACGATACAGAGAACGGTGAGGACAGAGGCTCTTATGATGAGAACGGTACCTATATCCCGCCGTCGACAGATGACGAAGGAAACGAGATTAAAGGACACTAATTTCGAACAGGAGGATCCCGCCGTATGGTGAGAAAACGAAAGCGAATTGGAGATCTTCTTGTCGATGCAGGCCTCATTACCGAGGCCCAAGTGCAGGAAGTACTCAGTGTAAAAGGGAATGACAAGCTCGGAAACGCACTGATTTCCAGAGACTACATTACAGAAGACCAGCTGATCGAGGTGTTGGAATTCCAGCTGGGGATACCCCATGTGCATATTAACCAGCAGCCCGTTGATGAAACAGTAACAAAACTGCTGCCGAAAGATTTCGCAATCCGAAATGTAGTCTTCCCCATCTTGAAGAAGAACAGTCATCTGCTGGTCGCAATGGCGGATCCGATGGATTATGTCACCCTCGAAGACATCCGGATGACGACCGGTTTCGAAGTGGAACCGGTCATTTCCGGACGAAAAGAAATTCTCAATGCCATCGAAAAATTTTACGACGAAGATCAGGACCTGAACCTCGATATTGCAGAAGAAGATACGCCGGATGTGCTGTCTGTTGCCAATGTGGACGAAAATGAAGAAGATGCTCCGATCATCTCCCTCGTCAATAAGATTCTTGTGAAGGCGATCAATAAAGGCGCTTCGGATGTACATATTGATCCACATGATAAAAAGGTGATCGTGCGCTACCGGGTAGACGGCATCCTGATGACGGAGCGGGCCATTGCCAAATCCGATCAGAACGCGGTGACGGCCCGGATTAAAATCATGGCCAGCCTGAACATTACGGAAACGCGACTGCCGCAGGACGGCCGGGTGAAAGTATCCATCCAGGGAAAACCGGTGGACCTGAGGATCTCCATCCTCTCCACCGTGTTCGGTGAGAAGATTGTCATCCGGATTCTCGACGTCAGTAACGCCGTGAAAGAAACGTCTCAAATCGATTTGAATCAGACCAACTACACGCGCTTTAAGCGCATGATCAGCCGCCCGGCTGGCATCATTCTGATCACCGGTCCGACAGGTTCCGGGAAAACCACAACCCTCTATGCGGCAATGACCGAGCTGAACACCCCGGACGTGAACCTGATCACGATTGAGGATCCCGTCGAGTATCAGGTGAAAGGGATCAACCAGGTGCAGGTGAATTCGGCCATCGGCTTAACCTTTGCCAACGGCCTCCGCTCCATTTTGCGTCAGGATCCAAATATTGTTATGGTTGGGGAAATCCGGGATAAGGAAACCGCTGAGATTGCCATCCGGGCGTCTCTTACCGGACACCTTGTGTTCAGTACGATTCACACCACCAGCGCTATCGGGACGATCCCCCGCCTGATTGATATGGGCATCGAGCGCTTCCTCGTCATGAGTTCCCTGTCCGGGATCGTGTCGCAGCGCCTCGTGAGGCGGGTGTGTACCGAATGTGCGGAGGAATACGAACCGACGTCCGTGGAACGGGAAATCTTTGAGAAAAAAGACATTCCGATTACCACACTCAAGCGAGGAACCGGCTGTGCCAACTGTAACGACACGGGCTACAAAGGCCGACTCGCCGTCCATGAAGTCCTTGAAGTGGATGACACCATCAGGCGGATGGTCATGAACAAGCAGCTGATGGAAGATGTCCGGAAGTATGCAGAAGAAAACAAGATGATCTTCCTCTTGGAAGACGGCCTCATGAAAGTAAAAGAAGGACTGACGAGTCTCGCAGAAGTGTACCGGGTTGCCATGGATGAGTAATGACAGTAACCACACATCGGTCAGGAGTGAGTGTCTATGAAAGAAATGATTGAAGAACTTCTGAAAAAAGCCTACACCGTCGGTGCGTCGGATTTACATCTCACCGTCGGTGTCCCGCCGATCTTAAGACGGAACGGGGAGCTGGAGAAAGTGGGTGATGAGAACCTCAAGCCTGCGGACACGGAAGGTATGGCGCGAGCAATCGTACCCGAAGAACTCTGGATGAACTTCGAAAAGAAGGGTGAACTGGATTTCTCTTACGGGTTACCCGGTGTATCCCGGTTTGGAATCAATACGTACTTTCAGCGCTCCTGTGTGAGCCTTGCGATCCGGGTCATTCCATCGGAGGTCCCGACGATTGAGGAACTGAAAATGCCGAAACTGCTTGAAGCCATTGCAGCAAGGCCCCAGGGACTCGTTCTCGTCACCGGCCCGACAGGCTCCGGGAAATCGACGACCCTGGCGGCGATGATCGACTATATGAATACACAGATGTCACGCCATATCATCACCCTGGAAGACCCGATCGAATATTTGCATAAACATAATCAGTCAATCATTGACCAGCGGGAAATCGGCTTTGACACACAGAACTTCGCCAACGGGCTTCGGGCGTCACTGCGTCAGGACCCGGACGTGATTCTCGTCGGTGAGATGCGTGACCTTGAAACGATCTCGACTGCGATCACCGCAGCGGAAACCGGTCACCTGGTGCTCGGCACCTTGCACACGACGGATGCCCCGTCCACCATTGACCGGATCATCGACGTCTTCCCGCCTTCCCAGCAGGACCAGATCCGCATCCAGATGGCATCGGTTTTGACATCAGTCATCTCGCAGCGGCTGTTGCGGACGGCGGACGGCAAAGGCCGGGTCGCGGCGACTGAACTGTTAATGAACAACCCAGCGGTGAAGAACCTGATCCGAAGCGGGAAGATTCACCAGATTCCGTCGACGATGCAGACCGGGAAAGCGGAAGGCATGCACACCATGGAAATGTCGGTCAGATCACTGTTGAAAAACAGAAAGATCAGAGAAGAAACGGCGGCGTATTTTTTACCGGAGTAACGTGAATCTAACAAAAAGCAGGGGATATTATGGCTTTTTATCAGTACGAAGCCCGCACAAGGCAGGGTGAACTCTTATCAGGCAAAATCAAAGCCGACTCTCAGATTGAGGCGGAAAAAAAGCTCGTCGGGGATAAAAACCTCTCGGTGCTGCAGATGAGCAAGATGCAGGGGATCCTTTATCAGGATCTGGATCTGTTCAACCGCGTCACCAGTAAGGACATGGTCATCTTTCTCAGACAGATGAACACGCTCCTGGCCGCAGGGATTCCTCTCGTCGACAGCATCAATCTGTTAAGCCAGCAGGCGCCGAACCGGCTGTTACGATCGGCACTGGCGGAAATCGAAGATGATCTCCGTCAGGGGGTCAGTCTCTCCCACGCCGCAGAGAAGCACCGGAAAGTCTTCCAGCCCCTCGTGATCAACATGATCCGCGCCGGGGAAGCCGCAGGTATTCTGGATGAAATCTTTGAGCGCCTTGCGATCTATTATGAAAAGCAGAACGCGACGAAGCAGAAAGTGATTTCCGCTTTGGCCTACCCATCCACCTTGGGCGTTGTGGCCATCGGGGTGGTCATGTTCCTCCTAGCCGTTGTGGTACCGTCCTTTGCGGACATGTTCGCAAGCTTTGACAGTGAACTGCCGTGGATCACGCTGTTTGTCCTCCATGCAGGGGAATGGACCCAATCCTACGCCTGGGTGATCATTATCGCCTTCATTTTAGCAATCGTCGGGATCCGTGTCGGACGGAAGAATGATGACATCCGCTATTATCTCGACTATGCGATGCTGAAGCTGCCCATCGTCGGACCGATCCTGCAGAAGTCGGCCCTGGCCAGAATGTCACGGACACTGAGCTCGCTTTTCACAAGCAGTGTGCCTGTCCTGCAGGCAACGTCGATTGTCGAGCGCGTCGCCGGGAACGAAGTGCTGGCGAAAGTGATCCGCAATATCCGAGCCTCCCTGGAAAAAGGGGAATCCATGGCCGGCCCGATGCAACATCACTGGCTCTTCCCGCCCCTGGTGGTTCAGATGGTCACCGTCGGCGAACGCACCGGTTCCCTCGATCAGATGCTCGACCGGGTCGCGA
Source organism: Salisediminibacterium beveridgei (assembly GCF_001721685.1). Classification (GTDB taxonomy): domain Bacteria; phylum Bacillota; class Bacilli; order Bacillales; family Salisediminibacteriaceae; genus Salisediminibacterium; species Salisediminibacterium beveridgei. The sequence continues at coordinate 1,089,191 of NZ_CP012502.1, forward strand.
TCTTCTATGAAGACGAAGTGGATCAGGCTGCCGAACGGCTGAAAAGCATGATGGAACCCCTCTTAATCGTCGTTCTCGCCGTGATCGTCGGCGTCATTGTCGCATCAATTGCAATCCCGATGTTCGAGATTTTCGATACAATCGGCTAAATAACTAGTATTTTTCTATTTTTATTTCAAAAATTGATAAATAACGTAATAAAATTGTAGCGAAATGCATTTAAAAGTAGTATAATCAAACCAATATCACACGTTGGTTCCAATCGGAACCATGTATAAAGGATGATTGAATCAACTGGGACATATTTTGTTCCATACAAAGCACTTAAAAAATTGGATGCGATGAAGAAATGGGTACTATGTGGGCACTTAACCATTTCGGAGCAAGTAGTGCAACCGGCCGGACGAATCTACTTTGTTGGGCTGTTTTTTGTATATTTTCATACCAGATGAAAAGGGGTGAGACGAAAACGTGATACGAATACGAAGCTTTTTGAAGAATCAAAAAGGTCTGACCCTGGTCGAACTGCTGGCCGTCATCGTGATCCTCGGCATCATCGCCGCCATCGCCGTCCCGGCCGTGGCCAACATCATTGACAATTCACGAAAAGACGCCCACGTCGCCAACGCCGAAAGCCTCTACAATGCAGCAAGGCTTGCGGTGGTATCAGAGAATCTGAATGCAGATCCCGAAGATGAAGACGATTTTTGGACGTTTTATGCAGATGATACCGCGACTGACCGTGACAATGAGGTATTGAATCTGGTGGATGAAAGATATCTTGATTCCGGACCGCAGAATCCAGAAGGTGACGGTGTCTACTCTGAAGCAAATGTAGAGTATAACGGGGAAGAATACACCGTAACACTGGACGAATATTTCGGTGAGGATGGTAAAACAATCACCGAGATCAGGGCTGATGGCAGAGATGCCTTAGAAAATTAATATACTTTAGAAACAACCGGATCTCTGAGTTACCTGCGACAATTATCGCAGAGCTGACAAAGGTTTCGGAGCACTAAAATACATTAAAAAAAACTTAGAGGAGTGGGGAACATGAAGAAATTCTTAAAGAACCAGAAAGGTTTAACGCTTGTTGAATTGTTGGCCGTTATTGTTATTTTAGGTATTATTGCAGCGATTGCCGTACCAGCCATTGCGAACATTATTGACAACAGTAGAAAGGACGCCCAGATTGCAAATGCGGAAGCGATGTATGATGCAGCTAGATTAGCTGTTGTTGGTGAAAATGTAAATTCTGAAGCACATTTTTATGCAGAAATTGATGACGATTCATCTCCTGGTGATAATGCTCCTGGAACGGGATATGATTTAGTGGATTTAGGATATATGGATGCAATTCCAGAAAATCCAATGGGAGATGCTGAATTTGATCAAGCTTTTATAACTTATGATTCAGAAACAGGTGATTATGTTGTCTATCTAAAGGCTGGTGAGACTGTTTATTTTGATGGAGATTACACTATTGCTCAAATTAGAGCAGAAGGTAGATCTGGATTAGAAACATTACCTTTTTCTGATTAATAACGAAATTCACTACTTCATTGATATTAATAAAAAAAGACTCTCCGGAGTCTTTTTTTATTAAATGACTCATCTTTGATTGTAAATCACTGAATTTACGCAGATTATTTTAATAATCTTCCTTCTTTTTGTTTATCCTGTGCGTAAAAACATCTATACTAGAGGAAGAGGCTGGAATTGACGGGAAGGGTTGGGCGAGTGATGATGGACTGGGTGAGTGTGGTGTATCTCGGAACTGCAGGGACAGTACTTGGTTCTTTCTATAATGTGGTCGGCCTTCGGGTCCCTGAAGGCATTCCCTTTACAGGGAAAGAACGCTCCCGCTGTCCGTCTTGCGGGCATACCCTTTCCGCCATCGAACTGGTCCCCGTTCTTTCCTGGGTCTTTCAGCGTGGACGTTGCCGGCATTGTCAAGGATGGATTTCGCTAAAGTACCCCCTGGTGGAACTCAGTACCGGACTCTTGTTCGTCCTCTCGTTCATAGTGTTTGGCTGGAGTCTGGAACTGATTGTGGCACTATTATTTGTCTCGATGCTCACCATCATCACCGTGAGTGACCTGGCGACGATGCTGATTCCGGACAAGATCTTGATTGCCTTTGGTGTCCCGGTTTTGTTCTTACGGCTTTTTGTAGCACCTCTTGATCCTTGGTGGTTGGCAATCGTTGGCGCAATGACAGGCTTCGGGATCCTGCTGCTTCTTGCCATTGCCTCAAAAGGAGGCATGGGTGGCGGTGACATCAAGCTTTATTTCGTTATCGGACTGGTTTTGGGTCCTGCCGCAACGGTATTATCGTTGTTTCTCGCAGCTTTCGTAGGTCTGATCTTCGGTCTGCCTGCAAGGCTCTCCGGGAAATCAAAACGCGGTACCCCGATCCCGTTCGGACCGTTCATTGCATTAGGCGCCGTTATCGCCTACTTTTACGGCACCGAACTCATCAACTGGTACACCTCATTCCTGCTCTGACGCATGAAGTGAAAGATATAAAAATAAAGCAGTTCTTTATCACGAAACAGGTTGATAATCATCCTTGAAGGTGAGCGATGGTGGCGACTCTGAAGGGATCAGCGAATGTTTTTGTGCGACGAGTAACCGCAGGAGCAAAGTCTGAAAATCGACTTTCGCAAAGCGGAAGTTCGTTGAAGACGAGCCCCTCAGAAAGCGTCCACCATCAGCGAACCGGAAGGTTCCCTGTGCTTTAAATTATTATCAATAGGTCATTCAACCGCTTTGAAGCAAGATCGTATTGAAAAAGGCTGGCAAATCAGTCACAGAAAGAAGGGATACAAGCTATGGATATCGTATTGAACAAACCGACACGACATGTCCTCGTCATTCATGATCACGTCATCCGATACGTCAAAGGCAGAGGCAGCACCCTCGATGAGCTGAAAGTCGTTCGCGACCGCTACTTACCCCCAGGCACCATCGAAAACGGTGTCATCAAAGAATCGGAAACCCTCCTGGCCATCCTCGGGGAAATGAAGCGGGAATACCGCTTGCAAAAAGGCGATTTATACATAACCTTACCGAATGAAACGAATCTCATCCGCCGCCATCAGATCCCGGCGGAAATACCCGAGGAAGAGATCCGTGGCTACATCTTTGACCAGCTCGGTAACGATCTGCACCTGCCGATGGATGATCCCCTCTTTGACCACTGCATCATGGATGACAATGACGCAGAGAAGGACCTCTTGTTGTTCGTGTCGTCGCAGGACGTCGTGGACGCCTATCTGCGGCTGTTCTTTGATCTGAAGCTGAACCCTGAAGTGATTGATTTTTCAACGATCTGCATCGAGCGCTTTCTGGAGAATCAAAATGCACATGACCTGACCGGTCACTATGCGATTATCTCCTGTTTTCCAAATGACCTGGTCGTGACCATCTTCCATCACCAGTATCCCCTGATCACCCGCTCCATCCCGACGGAGCTGAACAAAGAAGAGTGGCAGGTTGTCGGTACTGACAGTGATCAGCTGAGGTGGGGCGGGTCCATTGAGGATCTGAACGATCTTTGGCTCGATAACATCGCTGAGATCGATCGCTTGTTATCCTTCTATCAATTTAACTACCGGAAAGGTGAAGGCGGCGTTGAGCGGATCTTCCTGACCGGAGACCACCCGCAGCTGACGCACTTCGAAAAATTGTTCAAAAAACAGATCGACGGCATGACTATCAATCGCCTCGATGCGGTTATGGGTAAAAAAGGAATGATGGTCGAACCTCACTTTTTCGAAGCAGCTGGTTTGATGATGAAAGGTGAGGTGAAATAAATGGCTGTTGAAATCAATCTGTTAAAAAAACCGAAAAAAAGAAATCGAACTTTGCTTCCGGCATGGTTCTTGCCGTCTTACTGGTCATTCTCGCCAACGTCATTATCGTCTATTTCGGCGCGATGGCTGACCGGGAAGCTTCGGAATTGGAGAGAGAACGTCAACTTCTCGAAGAACAGGCGGACCAGTTGGAAACCGAGATATCCGAAATGACCCAGGGCGAGCATCAACTGTTGTTTGATGCGATTGAAACCGTCGAAGGACAGGTGATCCCGACGGCCGAACTCTTGACGGACATGGTGGCCCGTATGCCGGAAGAAGGCTATATGGCCATGTTCGATTTCGTCTATCCGAATCAGCTGGAGATGAGTTTTTATTATCTTGAGCTCCCTGACGTGGCATATTATCTTGACTCTTTACGAAATTCGCCGTATGTTGAACATGTAGATGTGCACACCATCAGTGGCGAAGAAGTGGATGAAGCCGTGGAGGAAGACGAAGACTTTCAAGAGGCTGTCAATGAAGACGATACGTTCTGGTACGACGAATTTTTCCCGAATTACCTCTCCACATACACCGTCACACTGGATATCGATGAACTGACCGGGGCGGTGGAAGAAGATCCTGAAACGGAAGCGGACGATACCGTGGATGAGGATGAGGAAGATCCGGATGAGTTGGATGATGAGGGGGAGGTAACCGATGAATAAACGCGAACGGATACTGCTTATCGTCGTGATCGCCGTTTTAGCGGCAGCCTCTTTCTATGCCACCTTCACACTGTATACAGCACCGGCCATGGATGAGCGGGATCGCCTGCAGTCAAACGTGGAAGTTGAGGAAGAACGCGTCGAGATGCTCGGATATGAACTTTTGGAAAAAGAACGGGAACAGGAAATGGGCGTTGAACATACCGGTTCAGCCCAAAGGAAAGTCCCTGTTCAAGAGATGACCGATCAGGTCCTGCTTGGTCTGAATCAGGCGCAGGAAGTCAGCGGTGTGGTCATTCAGGACATCTTTATCAATCATAATGCGATCGTAGACCCGATTCGTCTCGACGAAGAAGACAATGAGGTCTCAGAAGAAACGGAAGAAGACGGGGAAGAGCCCGTCGATGTCGATTCACCGTTGGACGGACTCGAGCGGCAGGTGTTCACGATGGAAATCAGGGTGAATCAGTACGAAAACCTCGCCCGGTTCATCCATGAACTCGAAGCACTTGATCGGGTGATGAATGTGGAATTCATCTATTTCACAGGTGCCGACGACGTGCGGATTTTTGACGGGGCCAGTGATATCTTCTTTGAATTACAGGCGTCCGCCTATTTTTACCCTGGTCTCGATACGCTCCGGGATGAAACACCAATGCCGCATTACATGCCGTCAGAGGACCGCGAACAGCCATTTTATGAATGATGATGCAGTGGAAAGGGTCCTTGAAAGGAGCCGGCGATGAAGAAGAAATCAAGCAGAATCACCTCTCTTGAACATCATCGTAAGAAGCGGGCAAACGTGCACAACAATCGGCAATTCAAGGCTGTGGAGGGGGAAAATCTCGTCGATTTCACCTCGCGTAAGAAACAAAAAGAGATCATGAATGACATGTATCTCGATGATGGGGACAGCTCCGGCGGTCCCCGTCTTCCGCCAAACGTACGAAAAAACCGTTCGATGGTAGACTATCAGAAAGGCCCGGTGTTCTGGCTCATTCTGATTGGCGTGCCAACGGGGTTCGTTGCCAGTGTGCTTTTTGCATCCTGGCTTTTCGTGCGTTTCTGGTATTGAAGTCAGCACGCATAAACGCGATAATAAAGAAGCAGTCAATTTTGCAACTAATGTGATACAAAGGAGACAGACGTCATGGCAAATGAAGAACTATTTCGCGTGGAAAAGGACCTGATGGGGGAAAAACAGATCCCGAAATCCGCCTACTACGGGATTCAGACCGTCCGGGCCAAGGAAAATTTTCCGATTACGGGGTATCCGATTCATGAAGAACTGATCCGCTCTCTGGGCTATGTAAAAAAAGCGGCGGCCAAAGCCAATATGCAAGTGGGGGTTTTGAACAAAACGATCGGAGAAGCGATCATGAAGGCGTCAGACGACGTGATTTCCGGGAGTCTGAATGACCATTTCATCGTGGACAGCATCCAGGGCGGTGCAGGAACGTCCATGAACATGAACGCCAATGAGGTCATCGCAAACCGGGCGATTGAGTACCTCGGCGGGGAGAAGGGGCAATACATCAAGGTCAGCCCCAATACCCATGTGAATATGGCCCAGTCGACGAACGACGCGCTGCCAACGGCCATTCACCTGGCCGGCTTATTTTTGTCGGACGGGCTCATTGAAGAACTGGAACAACTGATTGCCTCTTTAAAAACGAAAGAAGAGGAATTCGACAGTGTCATCAAGATGGGCAGAACCCACCTGCAAGATGCGGTGCCGATTCGTCTGGGGCAGGAATTCGGTGCCTACAGACGCCTTCTGACAAGGGATCTGAAGCGGATTCAGCGATCGGTGGATCAGCTGTATGAAGTGAACATGGGGGCGACGGCCGTCGGGACCGGCTTGAATGCCATGCCGGAATACATTGAAGCAGTGACGAAGAATCTGGCGGAGATGAGTAAGATGCCGATTCACGGTGCGGAAGATCTGGTCGATGCGACGCAGAATACCGACTCCTACACGCAGCTGTCCAGTGCGATGAAGATCATGGCCATCAACCTGTCCAAAATGGCTAACGACCTGCGGCTGATGAGTTCCGGACCGAGAACCGGCTTCAATGAGATCAATCTGCCGCCACGGCAGGCGGGATCCTCGATCATGCCGGGGAAAGTCAATCCGGTCATGTGTGAAGTCGTCAATCAGGTCTCCTTTCAGGTGATCGGGAACGATCAGACGATCAGCCTTGCCTCGGAGGCCGGGCAGCTGGAACTGAACGTGATGGGACCGGTGCTGGTGTTTAACCTGTTGCAGTCGTTTACCGTGCTGCAAAACGGGATCCGCGTCTTCCGGGAGTATGCCGTGGACGGGATTGAAGCGAACGTGGATCATAACCGGGAGATGGTCGAAAACAGTGTCGGCATCATCACGGCCATCAACCCGCATGTCGGCTACGAAACGTCGGCGCGCATTGCAAGGGAAGCGATCCAATCGGGGCGGCCGGTGCGGGAAATCTGCATCGAGCGGGGCATCTTGTCCGAAGAGGAGCTCGACCGCATTCTCGATCCAGGGGAAATGACCCGTCCGGGGATCGCTGCGCAGGAACTCATATTCGGAGAATAAATGTTTGTATTTCTTGTGAACAATCCCGGTATACGCTTGTCAACAAAGGAAGAGTTCTCTATGCTTAACCATGAACTCTTCCTTTTTGTTTTTAAAAGATGAAGGAGGATCATGTATGCAACCACTGATACTGGCTTCCCGTTCACCTCGGCGTCAGGAACTGCTCAAACAGGTCAACATCCCGTTTGAGACGATGCCAAGCGATGTGGACGAAAGCCGATACCCGAAGGAATCCAGTCCGACGCAGTATGTGGAGACCCTTGCCTGTGCCAAGGCGGACCACGTTTTACAGCAGCACCCCGGCCGAATCGTTCTCGGTTCTGATACCGTCGTCGTCATCGGTGACAAGATTCTCGGGAAACCCCGGGACACCGAAGATGCCAGGGAGATGCTGAAAGAGCTGTCAGGACAGGTGCACAGCGTTCTCACAGGAGTGGCTATACTTTCTGACGACAGACGTACCGTCTTTCATGGACGGGCGGACGTCCGCTTTTACCAACTGACAGATGAGGACATACAACACTACATAGACAGCGGTGAACCGTTCGATAAGGCGGGTGCTTATGGCATTCAGGGGCTCGGGGCCATGCTGGTGGAGGAGATCAAAGGCGATTACTTCACCATCGTTGGCATGCCTGTCGCCCAGGTTGTTCGTGCATGGCGTTCATTTTCACAGTAAATCAGTCTGACTGATTCTCAGGGAGGAAAATGATGTGGCAATGGCACTGACAATGAACGATGTACCAAAGGTGGAACGTCCTCGGGAACGGATGCTTCTCGAAGGGGCACAAGCCTGCACGAATCAGGATTTAATCGCCATTTTACTCGGTTCCGGAACGAAAAAGGAATCGGTATTGGATTTGTCCAACCGGGTGATCCAGCATTTTGACGGGATCCGGCTTCTCGAAGAGGCAACGATTCATGAACTGACCGCCATCAGCGGAATCGGTGAGGCGAAGGCCGTGCAACTCAGGGCCGCGATTGAGCTCGGAAGACGGATCCGGGCCTATCCGAAAGAAACGAAATACATTATCCGTTCGCCCAAAGATGCCTCGGATTATGTCATGGAAGACATGCGGACCTTGACGCAGGAACATTTCGTCTGTCTCTTTTTGTCCACAAAGAACCAGATCATACACCGGCAGACGATCTTCATCGGGAGCCTGAACATGAGCGTCGTGCACCCAAGGGAGATATTCAAGGCCGCCATCCGCTATTCCGCGGCGTCGATGATCTGCATCCACAACCATCCGTCAGGCGATACGACGCCGAGCCAGGAAGACATTGAGGTGACAAAACGGCTTGTGAAAGCAGGCGCGACGATGGGCATCGATGTCCTCGATCATCTCATTGTCGGTGACCGCACCTTCTGTTCATTAAAGGAAAAAGGATACGTATAGAAAAAACTGGCACACCTCTGCCCTGTAAATGCTATACTACAGGTTAGGGGTGTGCTTCTGTTTACCGTGAAGATAGGCAGACGTCACTTCGGTATGATAGGATAAAATGAGGAATTTTATGGGATAGTCGTAAAAGGCTACTCAATCCGGGTGACTTTGAGTATAATGAAGCGTACCGGGTTTTTCCGGACGCTCATAAACGGAGCAGATTGATCATTCTAAAATGGCTGATGACAGAAGCGTTCCGCTTCTTACATACGAAGGGAGAAATTGATTCATGTTTGCAGGATTTTCGAAAGACTTAGGGATTGACTTAGGCACAGCGAATACGCTGGTGTATGTAAAAGGTAAAGGGGTTATTTTACGGGAGCCGTCCGTTGTGGCGATCCGTCAGGATACAGGGACGATCGAAGCCGTCGGAAGCGACGCACGAAACATGATCGGCCGGACACCAGGAAATATCGTGGCGATCCGTCCGATGCGTGACGGGGTCATTGCCGATTTTGATACAACCGCGACGATGATGAAACACTTCATCAAACAGGCACTAAGAAACCGTTCGATCTTTACACGAAAGCCCAACGTGATGGTCTGCGTACCGACTGGGATCACAGCTGTGGAAAAGCGCGCAGTGGAAGATGCGACCAAGCAGGCGGGTGCGAAGGAAGCCTATACCATTGAAGAACCGTTTGCAGCAGCCATCGGGGCGAATCTGCCCGTCTGGGAACCGACAGGCAGCATGATTGTCGATATCGGTGGCGGCACGACGGAAGTGGCGATCATTTCCCTCGGCGGGATTGTGACAAGCCAGTCTGTGCGCGTGGCCGGTGACGAGATGGATGAGTCCATCGTGCAGTACATTAAGAAAAAATACAGCCTCATGATCGGGGAACGGACCGCAGAGGCGATCAAATTCGAGATCGGGTCTGCCTCGATTGCGGACGCCGTCGGTGAAATGGATATCCGTGGCCGCGACCTCGTGACAGGTCTGCCAAAAACCATTTCGGTCACGGGAGAAGAAGTGTCCGGAGCGCTTGAGGACACGGTCAATGCGATTATCGCTGCAGTGAAAGACACCCTTGAACAGTCCCCGCCGGAGCTTGCTGCGGACATTATGGACCGGGGCATTGTCCTGACAGGTGGCGGTGCGTTGTTAAAGAACATCGATCACGTCATCAGCGAAGAAACCAATATGCCGGTCCTGGTTGCAGAAGAGCCGCTCGACAGCGTGGCGATCGGTACAGGCAAGGCGCTCGAGAACCTGCATTTGTTCCGCTCAAAAGCGGGGATTACAGCACGTTCGAATCGAAAATAACAAGTAGGTGTCATACATGCCATCATTCTTTTCCAATCAACGTTTAATTGTGCTTCTGGTCTGTCTTGTTCTTCTCGTGGCGCTTGTGGGATACTCCATGAGTGACCGTGAGAACACGACACTCCCTGAGCAGCTTGTAACGGATACCGTGGGGGCTGTTCAGTCCGCCTTCTCAAGACCCGCTCATTTTGCAGCGGGTCTCTTTGAAGATATCCGGGATATCCGTAATGTCTATGAAGAGAACCGGGCACTGAAATCCCAGCTCGATGAATATGCGTCACTGCAGGTGGAGGTGTCCGAACTGCGCCGGCGTAACGAAGAACTTGAAGGAAGCGTTGAACTTCAGGATGATCTCTACGATTACAGCATCCGCACGGCACTGGTCATTCAGCGTTCTCCTGACCGCTGGAACGAGCAGGTCGGAATCAATAAAGGGGCGCAGGACGGAATCGAAGAGAACATGGCCGTGGTGACGTCGAAAGGACTCATCGGAAAAATCAACCGGGTGTCCCAGTTCTCGTCCACCGTGCAGCTGCTCAGCGATCAGTCTGCGACCAACCGGATTTCTGCGATGGTCAGCGGGGAGGAAGAAACCGTGTACGGTTTTATCGAAGGAACCGATCATGAGAGTGGCGCACTGCGTTTTGCGAAGATTGATATCGATGCCTCCTTCGAACCGGGGGATACCGTGAGCACGTCAGGTCTTGGCGGTGTATTTCCGAGAGGGCTCGTCGTCGGTGAAGTCATCGCCGTTGAAAATGATGAATACGGACTGACGCAAACGGCACTCGTGGAACCCTCTGCGAATTTCTATCATATTGACTACGTTCAGGTGGTGGAGCGGGGTGCTCCGGAACTTGAAGAGGCGGGTGAGGAAGAATGATCTTCCGCTACGGGTTTCTTACCCTGCTTTTTCTCGTATTTATCTTTGAAGGGACCGTTTACCAGGTATTTGCACCTGATTTTCGCGGGAGCAATCTCCTGTATATTCCCCGCTTCCTGTTTATGCTGATTTTGACTGCGGGGATTTTCAGAGGCCGCGGATTCGGTCTGGCCTACGGGGTGACCTTCGGGGCCATGTACGACATTGTCTACTCGGAAGTGCTCGGCATTTATACCTTCGGCTTCGGTCTCTTTGCCTATCTTCTGGCATTGTCCTTTCCGTTTGTCAAACAGCATTTATCGGTGATTGTGCTGATCGTCATCACAGGGGTTGTATGTTTAGAATATTATGTTTATGGTATGATGAGTTTAGTTGGTTTGGCAGCGGTGCCACATGAGGCTTTCCTCTTTGACAGGCTGGTTCCGACGGTGCTGATGAATACCGCGGTCATGATCGTACTCGTCTGGCCGATGAAAAAATGGTTCGATTATATTGAACGGCACATTCAGGATAGCGATGGGTAAATACAATACTTTTGCCGGGTGAAAGGAGCATGATGATGTCAGATGGGATTTCGGACGTTGAGCTGGTCAGCCTCCGCGGAACAAAAGGCGGGTTGTCAATCCAGCTCGATGATGGAGCGGATTGGGAAAAAGTCGTCGGACGGCTGCAGGAGATTCTGCAGGATCAACCTGCGAATCATTCCCCGCTGAGTGCGTCTCTCGTGTTAGGGAAGCGTTATGTAACAGAGAGAGAACTGAACCGCTTGAAGGCGATGATGGAGAAACAGCACAATATCATCATTCGTGATGTGGAAAAAGAAGTAATCACCATTGAAGAAGCCAAATCGATGGTAGAAGAACAGGCCTTTCACCAGGAAGTCCGTATGGTCCGTTCCGGACAGGTGCTGGATTTCAAAGGAAGCGTGCTCCTTGTCGGCGATGTGAATCCGGGCGGCGTCATACGCGCAAGCGGCAACATTTACATATTGGGACACCTGCGGGGCATCGCTCATGCAGGGGCGTCGGGTAATCCATCCGCAGTCATCTGTGCCGCGGTCATGGAACCCAGGCAGCTCAGGATTGCCACCTCGATTTACCGCTCTCCTGAAGCGATGGAGGCCCTGGAGGAACAGGAAAATGACGACCAGCAGCCAGTGAATGATGGTCATCTCGAATGTGCCTACCTCAATGAGAACAATGAGATGACGGTGGAACGGATTCAGAAGATCCCAAAAGCCATCATCCAAACCGATACAGCGATTCATTTTAACCGATAGACTGAAAAATGAGCAACAGGAATGATGAAAGGGGAGACGAACGTGGGAGAAGCCATTGTCATTACATCAGGAAAAGGCGGCGTCGGAAAAACAACAACCACCGCCAATATTGGAACGGCCCTGGCACTGTCCGGAAAAAGTGTCTGTCTGGTCGATACGGATATCGGACTACGGAACCTGGACGTGGTTATGGGGCTTGAAAACCGGATCATTTATGACCTGACGGATGTCATTGAAGGCAGCTGCCGGATTCCGCAAGCTTTGATCAAGGATAAGCGTTTCGAGCACCTGAATCTCCTGCCGGCGGCGCAGACGAAAGACAAGTCTTCAGTGAATCCGGAAGACCTCGAATGGCTTGTGGGAGAATTGAAAAAAGATCATGATTACGTACTGATTGATTGTCCTGCAGGCATCGAACAGGGATTTAAAAATGCGATTGCCGGTGCGGATCATGCGATTGTGGTCACGACGCCTGAAGTGTCTTCGGTACGTGACGCTGACCGGATCATCGGCCTCCTCGAACAGGAAGACCGCATTCAGAGTAAGCGCATGATCGTCAACCGCATCCGAAGCCGGATGGTGCAATCGGGCGATGCCATGGACGTCGATGAAATCGTGACGATACTTGCCATTGATCTTCTGGGCATTGTGCCGGATGACGACAGCGTGATTCTGTCATCGAACAACGGGGAACCCATCGTCATGAACCCGAAAGCCAAGCCGTCCATTGCGTATCGCAATATTGCCAGAAGACTCAACGGGGAGAGTGTCCCCCTGATGAGTTTTGAAGAAGAACCGGGGATGTTTGACCGGTTTAAGAAACTGTTTCAGTTTTCCAAGTGATCTGAATACGATGAACGAGCACCTCTTTCCACCCTGGAGAGAGGTGTTTTTCCGCGTTGTGGCAGGCTTTTTTAAAAAATCTAAAAATTTATGAGAAAAACACTTGAAATCGATACCATACAGGTTTATAATACGAAGTATGAAAACGATTACAGGTGCTCATCAATGACTTTTTATGTGCAAAATGATAGAAAGGAGATTGATTTTTTCTAGTACTGACCTGAAATCGTTATCATACACATCATCCATGATTCTAATTTTTCAAAGGGGGCAACACATTATGAAAGTTTGGAAAAAAGTAGTGACAGGTTCTGTGGCTTTGACCATGGCAGGAACGCTTGCAGCTTGCGGGAACGATGACAATGCTGACAACAACGCACCGGCAAATGACGCGGCGGATAACAACGCCAACGAGAACAATGTCAACGACAATGATGAGAACGATGAAGAAGCAGCTGAAGATCAAGAAGAAGTAACGATCACGTATGCACGCGGTTATGATGCAACGGGCGCAACAGACGTGCTGATTGAAGAATTCATGGCAGAAAACCCGCATATTACAGTGGAGTTTCGTGAAATGCCGGCGGATACCGGTCAATCTCATGACCAGTATGTAACGGAATTCAGTGCAGGTGACGACACCATCGACGTATTTGACGCAGACGTGATCTGGCCGGCGGAATTTGCACAGGCGCAATACATCCTCGAGCTGGACCGCTTTATCGAGCGGGATGACATTGACATGGATGAGTTCTTCCCGGGAACCGTACAATCCGGTCAATACGAAGGACGACAGTGGGCGATGCCGAAGTTTACCGATGCCGGCTTACTCTACTACCGCTCCGATATCGTCGACACACCGCCTGAAACTTGGGACGAGCTGATTGACATGGCCGGTGAGTACATGGGCGAAGAAGGCACGGAATACGGGTACCTGATGCAGGCCAACCAGTATGAAGGCCTTGTCGTTAACGCGGTCGAATTCATTGCCTCTTACGGCGGTGCAGTACTCGACGAAAATGAAAATGTTGTCGTGAATTCACCTGAAACGGTTGCCGCCATCGAAAAAATGGTCGAAATCGTTGAATCGGATATCACACCAAGCAACATCAACAACTTCATGGAAACAGAAACGCACAATGCGTTCTTGAACGGGGATGCAGTCTTTGCCCGAAACTGGCCGTACATGCAAGCCATGACCGAAAACGAAGATGAGTCGAACATTGCTGGTAACTCAGCGTTTGCACTGCTTCCTGCAGGTGATGACGGAAGCGCGTCAGGCCTTGGTGGCTGGATGACGATGATCAACCGTAACTCGAATCATCCTGAAGAAGCCTGGGAACTGATGAAGTTCATGTCCAGCTATGAAGGACAGAAAATTTCTGCCATCGAAGGCGGAAATGCACCAACGATGCGTTCCCTTTACGATGACGAAGAAGTACAGGATTCAGCACCATTGTTCGCAGACCCTGAATTTGTGGAAACACTGGAAAATGCCGTACCGCGTCCAGTATCGCCAATCTACCCGCAAATTTCAGACCTGATGCAAATTGAGCTTTCCAGAGCCCTCGCAGGTGACATTTCACCTGAAGAAGCTGCAGAAAATATGGAACAAGCTATTACAGACGCACTAGCTGAATAATTCAACGGTGCAGGGGGATGTGGACGCTCTGTTCACATGCCCCTGTTCTTTCTTGAATGGACTCTGCTATAATGAAAGGGGTTTTCGGAAAAAACGGGAATCACCAAGTATATATTCAGATCGGCAGGCGATGACCATGGCTACAATCAAAGAAGTTGCAAAACGTACTGGTATGTCTCCCACGACCGTATCCAGAGTCATAAATAATCACCCTTATGTAGATGATAAGAAACGCAAAATTGTCCTGGAAGCAATGGATGAGCTGGGTTACGTACCGAACTCATCAGCACGCAGATTGCGGGGACAGAAGACGAATACAATCGCTGTCATTATTTCAAGAATCGTCAACCCATTCTTCAGTCATCTCGTGGATGCGATGGAAATGATTGCAGGTGAACGCGGCTACCAGCTGATTCTCTGCGATTCCAGGCTTGATAAAGAACGGGAACTTCGTCACCTTGAACTGTTGAAGGCAAAACAGGTGGACGGTGTCATTCTCGCTTCACTTCAAAATGACTGGGAAACGATTAAACCTTTCACCAAATACGGTCCGATTGTCATGTGTAACGAATACGACCGCAGAGCTGAGGTCCCGATGGTCCGATGCAATCAGCTTGAAGGCGGCTATATCGGGACACGTCACCTGATCGATAAAGGGCACACAAAGATTGCCTATGCAGGCGGCGCAGACCGGATTGAATTAACGAGGGACCGGTGGCACGGGTTCCAAAAAGCAATGGAGGAAAGTGGCTTAACGATCCCGCAGGAATGGACGTTTCCGAGTTTTTATGGCATTGAAGATGGAAAGAATATTTTCCACCGGATCTATGCGATGCAAGATGGCCCCACTGCAATTTTCGCAGGGGGAGACGAAGTGGCAGCAGGTATTATCAAAGAGGCCAAACGGTTTCATTGCCGTGTGCCGGACGATCTGGCAGTGGTCGGTTATGACGATCAGCCGTTGGCGAGCCTGATTGATCCTGGCATTACGACGATCCATCAGCCGATGCAACTCATGGGAACAAGGGCGATGGAAATCATGGTCGACATGATCAAAAACCAGCGCAACGTGACGTTTAGAGAAGATATTCTGCCATTGGAATTAGTGATCCGTCAGTCGACCTGACGGGTTGATTCTCAGGGATTTCCACTAGTTCTACTGAAAACGATATCATATATTAAAATAATGTTTGAGAGGTCAACAGAAGTATTTTCAGGCCGAAGGAGGAACAACCATGGGCAAAGATAAAAAGAAAAAATTCCAGCTGAATGAAAAACAACTGGGGTATATGATGGTCCTGCCTGCACTGATCCTGATCGCAGCGGTAACCCTGTGGCCCGTCGCCCAGTCGTTTTACAACAGTATGTTTGATTATCGTCTGAACGACCCGACCAGGAACCAGACGAATGTGAATTACCAGGTCGATTTAGAGGCCTATGTCAATAACTTTTTCTACTTGGAGCGGGATTTAGGGGATGCGGCGGAAAGCGTGACGGAACCTGAGTTTCAGACATCCATTGAAAACTCAATCGAGGAGATTCAGTCGGCTCACGCAGATCTCGTCGAACAGTTTCCGGATGCCTATGAAGAAGTGGATGAACTGTTAATGTCCTTTGAACCTGTAAGGGACTCGGATTTACGTTATCAGACGCTTGAAAATGATTTTGCAAGGGAATACCGCGATTTGATTGTGGATCTTCAAGATGAGATGGAAGGCTACCGTGATCAGCTCGAAGACGATGCGGCTGATGATTACCTGGCTGATGCCTCGTCTTCTCTCAGGCAGATGGAGCGTTCACTCATCGAACCAAACTTTATCGGTCTGTCGAATTACGGGAAGTACTTAACGGATGGCAGGATGTGGCAATCGTTATGGAATACAACGTTCTTTACCGTCATTTCCGTCTTTTTTGAATTAACCATCGGTCTTGCGGTGGCGCTGGTCATTAACCGTGCCTTCATCGGGCGGGGGGCAGTCCGTGCAGCCGTCCTGATTCCGTGGGCAATCCCGACAGCGGTCAGCGCGATGATGTGGAGTTACCTGTATGATGGGCAATTCGGTATCGTTGCCCACTATTTTGCACAGCTCGGACTCATATCGGATTCCTCGGTCCTCTTAAGTACAGGTTCCGGGGCCATGTTCTCGATTATCCTGGCTGACGTCTGGAAGACGATGCCGTATATGGCTTTGCTCCTGTTGGCCGGCCTGCAGACGATTTCCGAGTCACTCTATGAAGCGGCTGAAGTGGACGGTGCCGGGAAATTCCAGCAATTCGTCTACATTACCTTGCCGATGTTGAAATCAGCGATTCTGGTCGCCTTGTTGTTCAGAACACTGGACGCCTTCCGGGTGTTCGACTTGATTTATGTTCTGACTGGCGGTGGACCTGCCAACAGTACAGAGTCCATCTCGGTTTACGCCTATCAGGTGCTCTTTGCGCAACAGAACTTCGGTGAAGGTTCCGTCTTGTCCGTGATCGTCTTCGTCTCCATTGCCATCATCAGCATCATCTTTATCAAGCTGATTGGTTCGGAGCTGTTCGAAGGCAGAGTGAAAAAATAAAGGAGGTCTACCAACATGCGAAAAAAAGCAGGTGTCGGCTTTTATGTCTTTCTGAGCTTGTTCATCTTCGTGATCATGTTCCCATTTCTATGGGTCTTCCTGACATCGATCAAGCCGACTGGTGAATTATTTGGCGGTTTTAACTGGTTTACAGCCAATCCGACGATTGCATCTTATGAAAGTGCCATCACGACACGGCCATTGTTTCTCTATATCTGGAACAGTACGGTTGTATCCACACTGACAACGGTTCTCGCGATCAGCGTAGCCTCTTTGGCAGCCTATGCGCTGACGCGTCTGCCGATCAAATTTAAAGGAACGATTCTCGGGATTGTGCTCGCTGCGGCGATGTTTCCGCAGATTGCGATTATTTCCCCGATCTTTAACCTGATTCAGGGACTGGGCCTGCGTAACAGCTACATCGGCCTCGTCATTCCCTATATCACGATCAGCTTGCCGCTCGCGATTTGGATCTTGTCGACATTCTTCCAAAAGATTCCTTTTGAATTGGAAGAATCGGCAAAGCTCGACGGTGCAACGCCTTTTCAAACGTTCCGTAAGATCATCTTTCCACTGGCAGCCCCCGGGGTCTTCACCACCGCGATCCTGGTGTTTATCGCAGCCTGGAATGAATTCCTGTTTGCCCTGACGATCAACTCGGCTGACAGCTGGCGCACGATCCCGGTTGGTCTCAGTATGTATCAGTCACAGTACACGGTTCCGTGGGGTGACATTACCGCAGCAACGGTTATGGTGACCATTCCGATTGTGATTGTGGTTCTGATCTTCCAACGACGCATCGTGGCAGGTCTGACCAGTGGTTCAGTAAAAGAATAGACCGTATGAATCTGTACCCTCCCGGTTTTCCGGGAGGGTTTCTTCAGTTATAATCAGAAGAGATGTGACAGGAGAGGATGAATGAAGCCATGAGCAGAACCATTGCCCTGCATCGCGGACTGTTTGATCTTAGGGGTGCAGTACTTGAAAATGAACGGATTGTGGAATGGCTGATGGATCAGACTCAGAGTGAGACGGAGCCAGGGATGCTCGTGATCGGTCAGGTCGAGGCTATTCATGATGGTATGGAAGCGGCTTTTGTGGATATCGGATCCGGAAAACGCGCTTATTTGAATAAGACGGAATTAAAGAGCTGGCACCACCGTGAGGAGGGGCAGGAACCTGCCATCTCATCGCTGGTGACAAAAGGCGCTTACCTGCTCCTTGAGATCACCCGCGCAGGAACGGATACGAAAGGACCGAAAGTGACCGAGATGATTTCATTTCCAGGGAAATATTCGGTCTATCTGCCCTTCAGTTCCTACATTGCCGTCTCAAAGAAAATGTCATCGAACCGCACACGGGAGACCTGGCGGGAGTGGGGGAAAAAGGCGGTGTCGGAACCGGAAGGGATGATTATCCGCACCCATGCGGAAGGCGAAGCAAAAGAGACGATTGCCGAGGAAATCAAGCTGTTACAAGAAAAGTACCAAGAGGTGGAAACAGCCTTTCATCAGGGCGGTGGTAAAGCAGGCACTGTCTTGTTTGATCCGTCCAGGCTCCTGGCCAGAGTGGCGAGGGACTACCTCACAGCGGAAGATACACAGGTCCTCACCGATCATCATGACGATTACCGGTGGCTGAAAAGAGAGCGTCAAGTGATTCAGGAAGGGGCTGCCGTCAACTTTTCCAAACGAAGTCTGTCTGAAGTATTCGGCTTTGATCAGGCGATGCATCAGACCCTTCGCCCGTATGTATGGCTCCCGAATGGCGGATCGATTCTCATCGAGGCGACCGAAGCCATGACCGTGGTGGATGTGAACAGCGGCCGGTACACAGGGAAAGAGAACTTGCGGCAGACCGCTTACATCACGAACCTGGCAGCGGCGAAAGTCATAGCAAGAGAACTTCGGCTGAGGGACGTAAGCGGCATTGTTTTGATTGATTTCATTGATATGGAGGAAGACCAGCACCGCGAAGACGTTGTAAAGACGTTGAAAGAAGCCTGTAAAAAGGATCGGACGATGGTTCAGGTGGCCGGATTCACGTCCCTTGGCCTGGTGGAAATGACCCGTAAAAAGACCCGCGCATCGCTGCAGGAACGATTGCTGGATACGTGCGGCATCTGCCAAGGCAAAGGAGATGTGCCCGGCGAAGCAGAAAGGCTTTATCAATGCGGTGAGGCACTGATGAAAGCCGGTCTTGACGGTACCGAAGCGATCTGGCTGGAGGTGAACCCCTCGTTGCTCGAAGAAATCAATCATCGATTCGGTGACGTTCATGAAGCAGTGACGGGTGGATTAACCGCGGCCGTCTACGTGACGTCGGATGCCGGGGAACCTGCTTTTTCCATTCGCATGACCGCGGAAAATGAGGACGCGGTCAAAGAACGGATCGAACGGCAGGAAAAGCCGTGGATCAGACTGTAAAACGCAATTGACACGGCGGAATCCTTCGTGGTATGCTATCCTTTGTTAGTTGTTTGGATGCACCCAAAGAACTGCAACCGCACAGATCAGGTCAAGCAATTGGTAAGCACAGGGAGTGCACCTGTTATGGCGAGTCTGAGTATTAGAAGGAGGTGCGCATATGTACGCAATTATTGAAACTGGTGGTAAGCAAGTGAAAGTAACGGAAGGCCAGGAAGTTTACATCGAAAAAGTGGACGGAACCGTTGGTGACACTGTCACATTCGACCGTGTAATCTTTGTCGGTGGCGACGCGGCCAAAGTGGGATCCCCACTCGTGGATGGAGCAACAGTTACAGCCAAAGTTGAAAAGCAGGGACGCGCGAAGAAGCTGACTGTATTCAAGTATAAGGCGAAAAAGAACTACCGTCGTAAGCAGGGTCACCGTCAGCCTTACACAAAAGTAACGATTGATAAGATCAACGCGTAAAGGGAACCAGAGGCGATGATACAAGTTCATTTTGAACGTACATCCGTTGGGACCATTCACTCATTTACCATGGACGGTCACGCCGATTCCGGGCCTTATGGCTTCGATCTCGTCTGTGCCGGCGCATCTGCTGTCTCTTTTGGAGCAGTGAATGCCATTGCAGAAGTGGCAGGCGTTGATTTGAATGTAGACATGAGAGACAATGGCGGATTTCTACGCTGCGCTGTTCCTTCAGATCTTGAAGAGTCAGTCAGTGAAAAAGTCCAGATACTGCTTGAAGGATTACGGATTTCATTGAAAACAATGGAAGAGCAGTACAGCCGATTCATACACGTAACCGATGTAAACTGACAGGAGGTGAAGACCATGTTCTTGAAGTTGGATCTTCAGTATTTCGCCCAGAAAAAAGGGGTAGGTAGTACAAAAAACGGTCGTGACTCGATCTCCAAACGTCTTGGTACCAAGACTGGTGATGGACAGACTGTAACTGGCGGCTCAATTCTCGTCCGTCAGCGAGGAACGAAAATTTATCCAGGCGTCAACGTAGGGATCGGCGGAGACGACACGCTTTTTGCAAAAGCCGACGGCATTGTAAAATTCGAACGTGTTGGACGCAGCCGTAAGCGCGTCAGCGTATACCCTGTTGCCCAGGAAGCATAATTAATGCACTCTGAAGATCCTCATTCGTGAGGGTCTTTTTTGTATTGATTAGGATTGTTTAAACTGGCTAAAGGAATAAAGGATAAACGTAACTAAGGCTTTCGTGATTAAAGTTTGGCGAAAAGCCGCATTTTCTTTATAAAAGTTTACCTTCAAGAATAGGGGCGACAAAGGCCCTGCCCATGGCTGAAGTGACAAACCTGTCTTTCTGTTGGACTGGGTTCAGTTTAGCTGAACGCAGTCTGAACGGAAATATTTGGCCGATATTTCCTTCTGTAATCAAGCGGTGTACCCATAATAAGTTCCGATAATTGGAATATAACAAATGATATGGTATGATGAATGCATATAAAAAAGGAGGCGGAAGGGATGGATGTGACAATCGTCGGATATTGGGGTGCTTATCCTGCTGCAGACAGTGCGACCAGCTGTTATCTGATTGAAGAAGGAGAGACGCGCATTCTGCTCGACTGTGGCAGTGGCTGCGTTTCCCATTTACAGAAATTTATCGATTTGAATAAGCTCGATGCAGTCTTTATCAGCCATGAGCATGCAGACCACACGGCGGATCTGGGTGTTTTAGCCTATAGCAGGCTGATTGGCATGCAGTTGAACTACACGCATCATCCCATTGAATTTTTTGTTCATGAGACCGCGATGGCATGGGCAAACAGCTATCAAAAAGATCCCTATACGGACTTGAAGACCTACAGCGAAGAGAACAGACTGACTTACGGGAATCTGAGTCTGGAATTTTGCAAAGGGAAACATAAAGTGGACAGTTATGCGATGAAGATCACGTCAAACGTGACAGGCGGAACGCTCGTATACACAGCAGATACGTCATACAGTCCAGAGATTGAAACCTTCGCAGCCAAAAGTGATCTGCTGCTCGCTGAATGCAGCTTTTATGAAGGGCAAAACGGTGAGCTGTTCGGTCATATGACCAGTAAAGATTGCGGCATTCTCGCCAGAAAAAGCGAAACGAAAAAAATGATTCTGACCCATCTCCCGCACTTTGGAAACCATCC
Source organism: Salisediminibacterium beveridgei (assembly GCF_001721685.1). GTDB lineage: Bacteria > Bacillota > Bacilli > Bacillales > Salisediminibacteriaceae > Salisediminibacterium > Salisediminibacterium beveridgei. The sequence continues at coordinate 1,110,812 of NZ_CP012502.1, forward strand.
GGAACTGATCGCCGAGGCGAAAAAAGAATTCACCGGAGACATCATTCTGGCAAAGGACAACGACCAATATCAGATCTGAACAACCATTACATCCTGGCGAAAGCTGGGGTGTTTTTTTATTTTCTATTAAGAAGGCACTGTTAAGGTCTATTGATGATACATAGTTTGAGGGAGAGACAGGTAGCGACACTGCGGTAAGCGTCCGTCGGTAGCGACTGAAAACAACGAACTAAAACATAGCTATAAAGAATGATGATCGAAGGGGTTTATGTATGCTGAAGGATTGAACTGTAAGTGCAACTGAGGCTATCGTGATTGCTCTGATAAGAAGACCTGGATTTATTGAAGCTGTGAGGCGCTGTTAACGGTTTGAATGTTTGCCTTTACAAACTTTACACAGTTTTCACGATCACTTTACGTTCACTTTATATGTCCTTAACAATACATCGTTACACTTGGACTTGTAAGAGAAAGAAAACAAGTACTCAAAATGATGCGGGAGGAACTAAAACATGAAAAAGTATGCATTAACAGTGGTATTTGGCGCATTGCTTATGACAACAGCGTGCGGGAACAACGACGGTGACACAGCAGGTGCTGCCAACGACAACGGAAATAACAACGGTAACGGTAATGGTGAGGACGGTCCTGAAGGCTATCTGGAGATCAGAGGATCGGATACGATGGTGAACTTGGGACAGGCTTTTGCCGAAGAGTACATGGATTATAACGTAAAAGGTGACGTATCCGTTACCGGTGGCGGATCGGGTACAGGTGTAGCCGCGATGATCAATAACGAAGTGGATATCGCCCAGTCATCCCGCCCGATGACAGAGGATGAGATGGCTGAAGCTGAAGCCAATGGCGCGGAACCGCATGAATTCATCGTCGGTCAGGACGGTCTGGCAGTGGCAGTCCATAACGATAACCCGATTGATGATTTGACAGTCCAGCAGGTGAAAGATATCTTCACCGGCAAGATGACCGACTGGTCCGAAGTTGGCTGGGACGAAGGTGGCGAGATGTCCATCTACTCGAGACAATCCAATTCCGGCACGTACGTCTATTTTAACGAGAATGTGATGGATGGTGAGGATTTTGCATCAGGTGCCAAATTCATGCCGGGTTCTTCAGCCATTCGAGAAGCGATTGAGCAAGAGGAGAATGCGATTGGCTATATCGGAATAGGTTACATCGAAGGGATCGACGCTTTGAACATTGCAAACGACGAGGAAAGTGACTACGTGACACCGTTTGAAGAGTCCAATGTGGATGAAGGAACGTACCCGATTGCAAGACCGCTTTATTTCTATGTCAACGGTTCACCTGAAGGCATTATGCTGGACTACCTTGATTTCGTCATCAAGTCAGAGACAGCGGATGATGTCCGGTATGATACCGGTTTTTATCAAATCGGATCGCACAATCAGGAACAAAATCAACAAGCTTACGAAACGCTGGGTCTTGACTGGTAATGAAACCCCCGATCGAAAAAGAAGGGTCCAGCCCTTCTTTTTCGGTATGGTCAAGTCAGGATCATCAATCAGGGACTGGTAAGGAGGACATACACAATGGGATTGCCACTTGAGCAAGATAACGATGGGACCGAAAAGGATCTCAATGTCGTCACAAAAGAAAAATTGACACAACGATCATTCAAATCCAATGTGCTCGATTACGTAATGGAAAAAGTGTTTCTCGTTTTCGGGTTTATCGCGGTATTTGTATTATTCCTGATTTTATTTTTTCTGGTCAGGGAAGGCTCCGGTGCCTTACGGGAAGTAGGCATTGTTGAATACTTGACCGGCATCAGATGGTATCCCTCTTCTCCGCAGGAAGCGGGCTACGGGGCACTGCCGTTTATTATGAGTTCCGTCATGGTTACCCTGGGCGCGCTCATTATTGCGATTCCGTGGGGGATCTTTACAGCAATCTTTATTGCAGAAATTGCCCCGAGGCGTGTGAGAGAGATTTTAAAACCGGCGGTGGAGATCCTGGCGATTTTTCCGTCGGTGATCCTTGGGTTTATTGCACTGGTGATCTTGTCACCGATCATTGCGCATCTTTTTAATCTGTCCAATGGTCTCACGGCGCTGACCGCCTCGCTGATTTTGTCAGTCATGGCATTGCCGACGATTATCAGTATCGCAGAAGACTCGTTGAAAAGTGTCCCGAAAGATTACCGGGAAGCAGCTTATGCATTGGGTGCGTCCCGTTGGGAAACGATCAAAATGATCACAGCCCCCGCAGCAAAATCAGGTATTATGGCCGGTGTCATGCTCGGGTTTGGCCGGGCCGTCGGGGAGACGATGACGGTGCTCATGGCTGCAGGTAACGCCATTGACATGCCGCTCCGTGAATTTTTCGGCATCGTTGTACCGGACTTTCTGACATCTGTGCGGACATTGACAGCCAACATCGCCATTGAAGGGTCGGATGTGTCATGGGGAAGCCTCCATTACAGTTCGCTGTTTGTCCTTGCCCTTATCCTTTTTGTCATCACGTTCATTGTCAATATGGTCGCAGATTATCTGATCAATAAGCAAAGGAGGAAACTGGGCAATGAATAAGAAAAAAATGCGAACAGAGAAAATCTGGTTTTCCATCATGGGTTTTTTCGCAGCGATGACCGTTGTTGCCCTGGGACTCCTGTTGTTTTCGATCATCAGAGAAGGTGCATCGGTTTTAAGCTGGTCCTTTATCACGGAAGCGCCGAGACGAAACATGACGGAAGGAGGCATCTGGCCTGCCCTCGTGGGAACGTTCTATGTGTCCTCGCTGACCGTTATGATCTCCGTGCCTGTTGGAATCGGTGCGGCGATTTATCTGAACGAATATGCCTCGCAAGGGCCCATTGTCCGCTTGATCCGGTTGAGTATCCGGAATCTGGCCGGGGTTCCTTCGATTGTCTATGGTCTGTTTGGACTCGGGATCTTCGCCAGTTTTCTGCAAATCGGGGTCGGTTTGATCACGGCCGCCATCACTCTGGCGATTATGGTGTTACCGTGGGTCATTACTGCTTCTGAAGAAGCCCTGAAGGCAGTCCCCACCTCGTTTCGCGAGGGCGGTCTGGCACTGGGAGCGACGAAATGGCAGACGATCCGGCAGCTCGTTTTACCATCTGCAATTCCCGGAATGATGACCGGTTCCATTTTAGGGCTTGCGCGCGCTGCAGGAGAGACGGCACCGATTATCTTAACGGGTGCCGCGTATTACTCAAGGAATTTGCCGACGGAACTGACAGACAGCTTTATGGCACTGCCATATCATTTGTATATTCTGGCAACGCAGCATGCGCAGGCGAGTGCAGTGAGACCGATAGCGTATGGCACAGCGCTTGTTCTGATCATACTGGTCATTCTGTTGAACCTGACTGCGATCATCATCCGTAACCGGTTCAGACGACGCAACGAAGCGTTATAATCGTGGCTTGATGACAGACAGTTGATGAAATCAACAAGAAACAATTCCGGCGTCATACAATTAACTATCAGGGGGTATTAAAGATGGTATTATCACATTCAGTCATGGAAAAAGAAGCGAAGGTCACTGAAGAAAAGCAGGAAAATCGTGCAGAGGTAATTTTCGAAGCGAAGGGATTAAATCTCTGGTACGGGAACGATCAGGCACTTCAAGGGATCGATCTGGCCATCCCGAAAAACGGTGTCACAGCGATCATCGGTCCTTCAGGCTGCGGGAAATCCACGTTTCTGAAGACACTGAACCGTATGGTGGATCTGATTCCGATCGTCAAAACAACCGGTCAGGTGATTTATCATGAGACGGATATTTTTGATCCCTCCATCAATCTGGTGGAACTGCGTTCAGCCATCGGCATGGTGTTTCAAAAACCAAACCCGTTCCCGAAGTCCATTTTTGATAATATCGCTTTTGGTCCCCGGGTGCACGGCGTTAAAAATAAAGGAAAACTGAGAGAAATCGTCGAGGAGAGTCTGCGCGATTCCGGTTTGTGGGATGAAGTGAAGGATCGCCTGCATGAGTCGGCACTCGGTCTCTCAGGCGGACAGCAGCAGCGCCTCTGCATTGCCAGATGCCTGGCTGTGGAACCGGAAGTGATCCTGATGGATGAACCGACATCGGCACTCGATCCGAAATCAACTCTCAAGGTGGAGGAACTGATCGGCGAACTGAAGAAGAAGTATTCGATTGTGATCGTGACCCATAACATGCAGCAGGCTGCCCGGATATCGGATAAAACAGCGTTTTTTCTAAACGGTGAGGTCGTGGAGTTTGATGATACAGACCGGATCTTTTCAAATCCAACGGATAAACGTACGGAAGACTACATCACCGGCCGGTTCGGCTGAAGGAGGGTGGCATCATGCCAACACGAACACATTTCGAGGCGGAATTAAGCTTGTTGAAAGATGACATAGCCGACCTTGGCCATTCAGTACTTCGCGGCTTCCAGGATACCATTCAGGCCATCGAAGCGAACAACCTCCCGCGACTCGAAGACATTGTCGAAGAAGATGAGACAATCAACCGGATTGAACTCGATATCAACGACAAGGCAACGATGATGATTGCCCGGCAACAGCCAGTCGCGTCGGATTTACGGAAAATCATCGCAGGTCTGAAAGTGGCAAGTGATCTCGAACGGATCGGGGATTTGACGGTCGATATGGCGAAAGCAGCCCTGCGTGTGGATAATCTCTGCAATTATGAAACGGAGATTGAAGGACTGAACGATCTAGCTAAACAGGTGATCCAAATGATTCACCGTGTATTCCTTGCCTACAGTCAATCGGACGTGATCGGTGCTCAGCATATTGCAGCACTGGATGATAAAATTGATAAGGACTACAGCGACTTCGTCAAACACCGGTTTTCGTCGGAAAAAGCCAGCGAGGATGTCATGCAATTTGTCTTCATGGCCCGTTATATGGAGCGGATTGCCGATTATGGCACGAATGTGGCGGAGTGGATCATTTACGAAGTGAACGGGCAACGGTTTGATTTGAACTGAATGTCTTTGAAACAGAGTGCTATTGGTTGTCCTTCGAAGCGTAAATCGCTATAATCGACTGCGAGAAGGATTTGAAGGAGGACATGATACATGATACAAAATTACGGGATATTTCTGCACTCTCACGCGTTGTTTTGGCTCATTGCTGTTGTACTGTTTCTTTTGACGACAGTGATGATTCGAAATGGCAAGCAGAAACCTGCCAAAATGATGCAAATGACATTGCGCCTGGTTTACTTACTGGTATTCGGAACGGGTCTCATCATGATCTTTCTCGTACCAACAGTAAATGCCATCATCAAAGGAATTTTAGCCTTTGCACTGATTTTTATGATGGAATTGATTACGTCCCGTATGAAAAAAGGGACTCTGACCAAACAGCAGGTACCTGTATTCTGGGGACTGTTTATCGTCCTTTTGGCCGTTGTCCTCTATTTCGGGTATTTCCTGACGTAAGAAGGCTGCATTGAAAAAGCACGTCCCGTCTGTTTTATGAACAGACAGGACGTGCTTTTTGCATTCCGTAAGAACATCTGTCATTCAGAGGGTTCTGAATCCGAACACAGCAATGTTTTCAGCTGGTCAAACCTGCGAAATCGACAGGACATAGGCACGTTTAAGTATACTGAAAGAATCAAGCCAACGTGTCTTGATTGGCGTCAAATCAATTCCATCTGTTTGGCGATATCAAACCATTCATGTCTTGCGGATTTACCGAGTTTACGACTGATGTTCTGCCGATGTGTTTCTACGGTGTGAACAGACATGCGGTAGACCGAGGAGATGTCTTTATAGGCATAGCCCCGGACGAGCATGGTAAAGACCTCTTTCTCCTTCCTGGACAAAACCTGGGTCCCCCGGTCGGTGATGCTGGACTCAGAAGGATGGGGATAGCTTTGTTTACCCGCAAGGACCAGATCCAGTCGTTCTACGATCTCTTCCTTGGTCATTTGCTTGCATAAAAAACCCGATGCATCACGCTGTCTCACCTGACGTTCAAACAGGAGGTCATCACAATAGGTCAAGACTGCTGTATGTCTGATCCGGTTCGGAACAAGTTGTGAATCATGCAGCTGGTCTAGGAAGGTCAAACCGTCAAGAGGCGTTGGTAGACAAAGCTCTGTGATTAATAGATCCAGCTGAAGGTCCCTTCGATCAGCCAGAAACTGCGCAGGACCCCTGTAGGTTAAAAAGTCATCGATGAAATACGACGCTTTCAATAACTGGCGTAACCCTTCACTGGTGACTTCCTGCGGATCAATGACTGCAATATTCATACCAGTAGCCTCCTGTCGAACAGATTATGAAATCCATGTGAAATAGCCCTTGGGGTATTAATGTTACTATTATCTTATCACGCTTTCACACGGATGTAATCCTGTAAAGTGGTGATCTTGTTAAAGTATTGTGACAAAAAGTCCACATCTTAACGGAAAGTCGGGTGTTTTTGAGACTGATTTGTGAAGAGTGGTGAACAACCTGTGAAAGTTTCAAACAAGTGTAGCGGAAGTACAGTCGCAGATTTGGCATTTTCTTCACATCTGTCGCTGTTCGCTATTTTTCGAAGGGAAACAGGACCTATACTTGGGACGTGGAACAAATTACATTACAGGGGGAATTACAAATGAGAAGAGCAAAGCAGGTAATCGGAATCGTACTGGGTACAACATTGATGATGTCAATCGCAGCATGCGGGGATAACAATGACGTTGAAAATGCAACAGGCGGAGAAAATGAAGCAGCGGCGGCTGAAGAAAATGTAAATAATGAGGCGCCGGAAGTAGACGAAGATGAAATCGTCATGCAGGCATCAAGAGCTTATTTCAACACCTTGCCTGAAGGCAGCTACATGATGTCTGCGGATGATGTTTATGAAGCATTAGATGATGTGGTGATTTTGGACATTCGTGCTGATGGTGACTTTGCCGAAGAAGCGATCGCAGGAGCAATGAATATTCCAATGGCGCAGCTTGGCACATCCTTTGACGAGATTCCGTCAGATGAAAAAGTCGTCGTTGTCTGCTACTCGGGCCAAACGGCTTCACAGGCCATGGCAGTACTCAGAATGGCCGGGTATGATACGTATATTGCAACCGGCGGCATGAACGGCTGGAACAGTGCAGAATTACCTGTAGAATAATCCGTTCTGCCCTGAATCAATCTTTTTTGACAATACATCACAACCGACTGAAAGCTGCGGCTATTGCTGCAGCTTTTTCCTGTTTGTGATGGTCAATGATCCTGATTCATGGTACGATTAGCTGGAATGAATGACAATTCAGTCCACTTTTGGGGGAGGTCTTTTTTTGACGTCAAAACAAAGAGAACTTGACGGTCGTAACAAAATGATGGTGAAGCTGTTATGGTTTGCATTTTTGCTTGGGGTGGCCAGTAATTTTATTACAGGGGTCAATATCGAGGGGATCCTTGCCTTTTCCGGAGTCGGTATACTCGCTGTTTTGGTATTGACGGTACTGGTGTACAGGTATCCGAAAACAGTACATATGATTCAGTATCTCGTTGCGGTGAATTTCTCCATTGTGATTGTAGCCATGGTCATGACGTCACCGCGGTTATCCAACTATCTGATGGTCTATGTGGCCATTGCATTTATCACGCTTTATCACAACAGCCGGTCCATTTTATTCATGACGGTGATTGGCTTCTTTTTATCCAACGGCTTTTTTGTATTTTATCAAGATGACATGTTTTTCGGTGCAGAGATGAGCATGTTGTTCTCTCTGAATGTCATGTACATCGTGATTACCTCGACCCTGTTTGCCCAGGCAAAAATCGGTGAACGGATGGAACGGGAAAAACTGGGCTACGTTGAACAGGTCAATACGTCTCAACAGGCTTTACAAAAGATGCTCGATGACGTTCAAAAATCCATCCGGCAGCTGGCTCAGTTTACGGATACATTGAAGCAGGTTGTTACCCGGGCCGATCGCATCACAGCGGATATTGTCCAGAGTTATGAGGATATGAGGCAAGGTGTGACAGCGTCCGCATCAAGTGTGGAGCAGATACAGGGACAGGTGGCTGAAACAACCGAAGATATCCAGGAGATTACAGATCAGTTCACCGTCGTTCAGGATCGTTCGGAGAAAACTCTGACAGCCACCAAAAATGGCCGAGAAAAAGTGGAAACGGCGAATCAGGAAATGCGACGGGTTTACAGCGGTATTGAGGATCAGACCGGACAGATTGAAACACTGTTTAAAAGCAGCAGTGAAATCGAACAGATTCTGGGTACGATCACCGGGATTTCAGAACAGACCAATTTACTGGCCCTGAATGCATCCATTGAAGCTGCCCGGGCGGGAGAACACGGAAAAGGTTTTGCCGTCGTGGCAGATGAAGTTCGTAAACTTGCGGAATCCTCCCAGCAGTCGACAGAACAGATTGCCGGGATCTTAAAAGAGCTCACGGATCTGATCCATCAGGTGCGAAGTGGCTCTGATGCGAATTATCAAGCTGTGAAAACGAGCTTTGATTCCAGTAAGGAAGCGGTGGAACACTTCCAGGAAATCGAACGTTATGCGGAGGGAAGTTTTTCAGATCTGAAAACACTGGAACATAACATCACTGAACTCACCTCGGTCTTCAGTATGATCCAGGAACGGACGGATGACGTCACGTCATTTACTGAAGAAGCAGCCGCCTCAGTTGAAGCGGTTCAGCAGCTGGTCTATGATCAGGAAAAACAAATGACAGAATTGTCGACTCAGACGGATGAGCTTGAAGCCATGACGAACAGGCTTGAAGCCTTATCAGACAACATGTCCTCGAAGAGCTCCTGATTTCCGTGATGCAGCAGTGAAGGATTAGTGAGCTGGCGATTTTAACGGGGAGAGTAATCATATACGTAATGAATGACGGTCATGGCGGCTATTCCGCTGTGGCCGTCTATTTGTGTCAAAGTCATGACAATTCAAAAGTATGAACGGCTGTTCACAGAATGATTTCAGTGATTTCATGATCATTTCATAATTGTTTTCTATGCTTAGGATGTAGAACAATACAACAGATAATTTTTGATAATAAAGGGGAGGTTGAAGACATGAAACACAAATGGACAGGGTTGTTGATGGGGACATTGCTGTTGACAGCAACGGCCTGTAACAGCGAAGAAGCCAGTGTCATGGCCGATGAAGAAAACAACAATGGAAACGGTCAGGAAGAGGAAACACCGGTTGAAACAGACGTATTCAATGATCTGATGGAAATGTCGGCAGCGTATATGGAGGAGCCGAATTTTAATCTGATCACAGGTGAAGAACTACACAATAAAACCATCTTTGAAAATCCGGAAGACTATTTCATTCTCGACGTCAGGGATACGACAACGTTTATTGAAGGCCATATTCCAGGGGCAGTCAGTATACCGTTCAGAGTTTCAGGAATAGAGCATTTGTATGTGGAATTACCGGAAGACAAAACAATTTATGTCGTCTGTTTTTCAGGGCACACGGCCAGTCAGACGGTTGGCATGCTGAATGCAGCCGGCTATGATGCGAAAGCACTGCAATTTGGAATGGGCGGTTACGCAGCAGGAACCGGACTCGGTTCAGATATTCCTGGAGGACCTGCTGATTTACCGGTCGTCACAACGGGCTATGAGTTGACGGAAACGTATGCGTTGCCTGAGGTGATGAGTGATGCTGATGACATGACTGCAGCGGCGTTTGAACAATCTCAAGTCATGCTTGATAAGGAACTGCCGGCTGTGATGGGCGCGCCAGCAGTGAAAGAACTGATCGATGAAGGAGAGCTGGATGAGTATCAATTGATCGATACACGGCTTGAAGAGCATTACTCTCAGGGACATGTCGAAGAAGCGGCGAACATCCCTTATAACGAACTGTTTACAGAAGAGAACTTATCCTTACTCGATCCGGATAAGATGACGATCGTGATCGGTTATAACGGGTACGATGCCTCACAAATTACAAGATTACTCGGACAGCTTGATTACAAAGCAGCACCGCTTGCCTATGGCATGAGCATCTGGAGCGGTGATGAAGAGGTCGTTGGAGATTATCTGTTTGACTTCTCCAAGGTATACGATCTGCCGGTTACTGAATTGAAATTTGATATGGATTCTGGCGATGTTGAAGCAGGATGCAGCTAACGAAGGGAGCGAATCAGAATGGCAAAATTAAAACGACGAACATTTCTAAAAGCTTCTGCCGCGACAGCAGCTGCAGCAGCTGTACCATTTCAGATGACGATGGGGGACTTCAAAAAAGCAGCAGCAGAAGGAGAAGACAGAACCATTTCTTCCACCTGTAACGGCTGTGCGAGCATGTGCGGGATCATTGCACATGTAAAGAACGACCGCCTCTGGTATGTCGAGGGACATCCGGTACACCTGAAATCCGGCGGACGTCTTTGTGCACGGGGTCACGGAATGGCTGCAGATATCTATGGGAAAGGCCGCGTCCAGGGACCGATGAAAAAAGTGGCTGAAGGCGAATTCGAACCAATCTCCTGGGAACAGGCGTTTAAAGAAATTGGTGAAAAAATGGCAAGCCTGCGAGATCAGTACGGCGGCAATAACTTTCTGTGGTTGGAACACGGGGTCAGAGGCAAGCGTTACGCGGATCCGTTGCTTGATCGAATGGGTTCTTCCAACTACATTACGCACTATTCCACCTGCTTCACATCGAAAACGAATGCTTGGCAGCACATGGTCGGCAGTATGCCGGCAGGAGACCATGAACATTCTAAGTATATGATTTTTGAAGGTCGGAACTTTGCCGGTGCGATTATTCCAAACGGAATGAAGAAAATCCTGAAAGCAAAAGAGAATGGCGCAAAAATCGTCGTGATTGACCCGAGATACACAGAAATGGCAAAAATTGCCGACGAGTGGATCCCGATCAGACCGGGTTCCGACCTGGCACTTCGACTGGGGATGGCACATACGCTGATCTCAGAAAATCTCTATGATAAGACATTTGTAAACAAGTATGTGACGGATTTCGATGAATTTTGGAATATGAATAAAGACAAAGATGCGGAGTGGGCCGCTGAAAAAACCGGTATAGAAGCGGAAACGATCAGACGGATTTCCCGGGAGTTTGCTGAAAATGCGCCGCAGGCTTTCGTTGAGCCTGGTTGGCATGGCCTGCATGCTCACTATTTCAACAGCACACAAACGGCACAGATGGGTGTTATCCTCAATGCGCTCGTAGGGAATTTCTTTCAGCGTGGCGGTCTTATGCCATCTGCCGGTGTTGAATTTGGCGAATACATGCAAACGGATGTTGAAATGGTCGAAAAGGGACCGCGAGCAGATGGTGCCGGAGTTGAAGGCGAGCATATGACGGTGGAATCAAGCCGTGGGATTGCTCAATCTGTTCCGGAGATGATCGATAAGGGACGAGTCAAATCCGTGTTCATCTATCATTTCAACCCGGTTCGTACCGCTCCCGATCCGGAGTATCAAAAGAAGATTGCCAATGCCGAGCTGGTGGTTTCGATCCCGGTGGACTGGAACGAAACGTCCGTTTATGCAGCAGATTATATTCTTCCGGAGAATTATTACCTGGAAAGAACCGAAGTGCCAATGCCAGTTTCCGGACATATTTCCCATGACTGGCCGCAAATTTCAATCCGGCAGCAGGTGACCAACCCGTTGCATGATACCTTGCCGCTCCTCGACATTATGAGAGGCATTACAAAAGAGATGGGCTATGACAATCTCTATGATTACACGGTGGATGATGAAATCGCTGCAATGCTAGAACCGACTGGCGTTACACCGGAAGAGTTGAAAGAAAAAGGTACGGTTGAACTGCGAACGAATAAAGTGGAACCGGGATTCCCGGTCAACATGTCCGGTCAACCGGATCTCGGGACATTCAGCGGCAAGATCCAGTTTTCCGCCGAACTGTTCAAAGTGGAAGGGAAGCGGGGCGTTCCGACCTGGATCCCGACGAAAGTGGAGCCTGATCTGAACAATCCTGAAGAATTCAGATTGATCCACGGGAAACAGCCGTATCATTCACACTCAGTGACGAGCACCAACGCATCCTTACTTCGCATCACGGAAAAATATAAAGGCGAAGCAATGTGGATCAATGCACAGCGGGCAAAGGATCTGGGGATTGAAGATGGCGACACCGTATCGGTCAAATCGGACATTGCCGACAAAACCGTTCCTGTCCATGTGACTCAGCTCATACACCCTGAATGTGTCTGGATTCCATCCGCATATGGCGCATTCTCTCATAAAATTAAAGAAGGGTATCAATTAGGGATTAACTACAATGATTTTATCCCGATGATGATCGAACCGTATTCAGGATCCACGATGTCCCAGGAAGTCGTTGTCCAAGTAAGAAAAGGTGGTGAAGCGTAATGGCCCGATATGGACTGTTAATTGACTCAAGAAAATGTACAGGTTGTCATGCTTGCAGCATTGCCTGTTCAACGTATAACGAGCTGGAGCCGGAAGTGACGTATAACCGGCTGGAGTTTGTCGAAAGCGGCACGTATCCGAATGTGAAAATGGACATCCTGCCGATTCAATGCATGCACTGCGACGATGCACCTTGTGTCAAAGTGTGTTCAACACAGGCAACATTCAAACAAGAAGAGGATGGCATTGTTGCTTTTAATCCGTCAAAATGTACAGGTTGTAAAGCGTGTATGGCAGCTTGTCCTTATGATGCAAGAGCGTTGAATGAGGCACGTCTGGCAGAAAAATGCCGCTGGTGCCCAGAGATGCTTACGCAGGGGAAACAGCCTGCCTGCTCGAGCACCTGCATGAATGAAGTCCGTCTCTTCGGTGATCTGGACGATCCGGACAGTGAAATCAGTAAGAAGATGGCTCAGTTTACAACAACGCAACTTCTTCCGGAAGCCGGCACGAAGCCGAGAATCTGGTACATCAAATAAAGAGAGGTGAGAAACTATGCTGAATCGTAATATATGGTACGGAATAGCCGGCGTGCTGATGATCTTTGGTATCGTTGGTATTGCAAATATCTTTATCCACGGTGAACACGTGATGGGCACCAGTAACTATGTGCCATGGGGATCCTTGATTGGTGCTTATGTTTTCTTTGTTGCCATCAGTACAGGGCTGACGTTCCTGTCATCAATGGTGCACGTATTCAAAATCGAAAAATTCGCCTTTCTGACGAAGCGGTTAACGATGGCCTCGATTGCCACACTGTTGATGGGTTTTGTCATGATCGGTGTCGAACTGGGAAATCCATTGGCGATGGTGTATATTCTTGTGACACCGAACTGGACTGCTCCGATTTTCTGGATGGGTGCGTTCTATGGTTTATATCTCTTGCTTCATGTCATTGAGTTTTTCTTTCAGATTAAAAACAATCATCAGATTGTCAATACGATCAGCCCGTTTGTTCTCGGTGTCGGCATTGCAGCACAAAGTACACTGGGCGCCGTATTCGGGCTCAGTGTGGCAAGAGGACTATGGAATACGGCGTATCTGTCGATCTTCTTTCTCTTGATGGCGTTCGTATCAGGTCTGGCTGTTGCCATGATTATGGCGTTCTTCCTCTCGAAGACGAAAGTCATGCCGGAAGAAGACCGCAACAAGCTGCCGGGGATCTATCCATTGATCACGAAATTGACCATGGGGCTGCTTGCAGTCGGGATCATTTTTGTCACCTGGAACTGGATCTATGCCTTATACAGCGGGAACACAAACCGATTGGCGTCCATGCAGTTAATGGTCGACGGTCCTCTCGCCGTTCCTTACTGGGTTCTTGAAGTCGGATTTGTGTTCCTGATTCCGCTTCTGATTTTGGGGCTTGTAAAAGTCAAGAAGGCGTCCACGATGTTAACGACCGGGATTGTACTCTTAATCGGACTGTTTGCGATGCGGATCATTCTGACCTTTGCCGGACAAATGGTACCTCTTGAAGTGGTGACCGGGTCTTTGACGATGAATGAACTTCGCGATGTGTCGATTCTCTGGTCAGAATGGGCGACAATGATCTTTGGTCTCGGTGGATCTGTCATGCTTTATCTTCTCGGGGAACAGTTCCTGGATTTGAATGAAGATGATCATCATGAGGAAACAGAAAGTACGAAAGTATCTTGAACAGACATACTCAACCACAACCAGAAGGTGATCATATGACGATTGCAGATCGGCTTCAAGCCTATACAGAACTCGTAAAATTGATCGGGGAATTATACAAGTACCCGGATGACGAAGTGGAACAGGCGATTGCAGAAGGCGTATTGGATCAGGAAGTACAAGGGTATCTTGCTGATATTCCTGAAATTCCGATTGAATCGCTTCGTTCTTTCAAAGATTTACGCGATGCTTCAAACACAGCGAAAAAACAGTTCATGACCGCTTACTCAGGGATTAGTGCACCGTTTCATCCGCCGGTGGAATCCCTTTATAAACCATGGAGCGTTGATCCAGGGGATCAGACAGGGCTCTATAACAAAAAAGGATTCTACATGGGTGATTCTGCGCTTCATATGAAGCACCTTTTGGCACACTATCAGATTCAGGTGCCAAAAGACTATGAGATGATGCCCGATCACCTGGCAATCACGCTGGAGTTTTATGCGATGCTGATCGAGCAGGACCTTGAAGCTGCAGAAGTTTTTCGTCGGGATCATCTGAACTGGCTTGATGATTTTCACAAGAACCATCAGGAAATAGACGATGTACCTTTTTATGATTATCTGCTCAACGTACTGATCGGCACGGTTTCGGTCAGTCCGAAAGAGCTCACTTAAGAAAGGAGTGAACAGAATGAAGAAATGGACAATCAGTTTCATTTCGCTTGCAGGTGTTCTTGCACTCAGTGCATGTGGCTCTTCGCAAGCAAGCGAATCAGAACCCACTTCGTTTCTGCCAATGGAACCCGATACATCTCCTTATATTATCGAAACGGAAGAAGAGGATGACGGTCCGGAAGACGTTCCATACAACGAGGATTGGGATTATATTGATACCGCACAATTATCTCGGTTAATGGATGGATTACCGGAGATCAGTCAGGACCGGTCCACTTATGACGAGGTACCGCCTGAATGGGATAAGGTCGCACTGATTGACAGTCGCCCACCTGAAGTATATGCAGCCGGACACATTAACGGAGCCATCAATATCCCGGACAGCAACTTTGACAATTACAGTGACCTTCTTCCGGAGGATTTGGATACGAAACTGATCTTCTACTGTGGCGGTCTGCACTGTCCGTTAAGTGGCAGTTCGTCAGAAAAAGCTGAGGAAATGGGTTATGAGAATACCTACGTTTATCAGGAAGGAACGCCTTTTTGGAAAGAGGAAGGAAATTATTTTACGGTAACACCGGAATATGTGGAAGAACAGATTTTGGAATCCAATGTTGTACGAGACGATACTGAACCTGTCATGATTATTGATACAAGAACCTACGCCGGCTATTTCGGTGAACATATTCCTACTGCTGTATTTTGGGATGACACACAATACGGTTCGAAGTATCAAGGGTTTGCACCAGCAAATAAAGATGCAGAGATCATCATCTACTGTGGCGGTTTCTTCTGTCATAAGAGTCCCCAGTTGGCGAACGAATTGCTCGCAGATGGTTATACAAATGTGAAGGTGCTGTCAGGCGGAATGCCGGCCTGGAAGCAGGCTGGACTGCCGACATTCGGCATGGACACAGCGGATTCAGAGTTTGATGTGTCGGCCGGGAAAGTGGATCGATCCGTTTCAGCAGATGAATTTGATGAATTTGTCGATTCCGGTGCAACCATTGTCGATGTTCGCGGTGACAGTGAAGTGGCCGGGGGAATGATTGATGGTGCGCTTCATATTCCGGATGGTGATATTCATGCCAACGATCCAAGCGTTGAGGAGAAATTGCCGGATGACTTGAGTACAACATTAGTGATACACTGTGCCAGCGGTGCCCGGGCTGCAGGTGTTGTGGAAAATATTGCAGATTTCGGCTATGAGGAAGTATATTATTGGGACGGCGGAATCTCGATTTCCGAAGATGGAAGCTATACGCTTGACTAATTTTTAAATCTGAAAAACCCTGATTGCCTCTTGGGCAATCAGGGTTTTAATCGTATGGTATCGATCAAGGCATTACTTCATCCAGCGGTTTATATACGAGACCAAGATCCTTCGCAACGGCTTCATAGGTGATATAACCACCGGCGGTATTGACACCCTGCCTTAGCCCTGAAACATGTTTCAGGGCTTCTGTGAGGCCGAAATTTGCGACTCTCAGCGCGTAAGGGACGGTCACATTCGTCAAGCCGAGAGTGGACGTTCTCGGAACTGCCCCCGGCATATTGGCTACGGCGTAATGGACCACGCCATGCTTTACATAGGTTGGATCATCGTGCGTGGTGATTGTATCAACGGTTTCTACAATTCCACCCTGGTCAATGGCCACATCGACGATGACAGACCCGGGATGCATCGTCTTGATCATATCTTCTGTGACGAGAGTGGGTGCTTTTGCACCCGGAATCAAAACAGCTCCGATGATGAGGTCCGATTCTTTCACCGCATGGGCAATGTTCAGCGGATTACTCATGATGGTATTGATTGCTGTGCCGAACTGATCGTCAAGCTGTCTCAGACGTTCCGGATTGAGGTCGATGATGGTTACATCCGCGCCAAGTCCCATCGCAATTTTCGCTGCATTGGTTCCGACGACACCGCCTCCGATGACGGTCACTTTCCCCCGTTTTACGCCAGGAATACCGGATAACAGCACGCCTGAACCGCCATGGGGTTTCTCCAGGAATTGTGCACCGATCTGAGATGCCATCCGTCCGGCGACTTCACTCATCGGTGTCAATAAGGGCAGGGTACCGTTCACTTCAACGGTTTCATAGGCAATCGCGGTCGTCTTATTTTCAGTTAATGCTTTGGCGAGTGCCGGTTCGGCCGCGAGATGAAGGTAAGTGAACAAAATCAAATCCTCCCTGAACCATTTGTATTCAGGTTCAAGCGGTTCCTTAACCTTCATAATCATAGTGGACTGCTGCCAGACGTCTGCTGCATCATGCATCATTGTTGCACCGGCCTGTTCATACGCTTCGTCTGTGAAACCGCTTTCAATTCCAGCTGAACGTTCAACGTATATGTCATGTCCTGCCTGTTTGAATGTCATGACTCCGGCGGGTGTCAAGGCCACACGGTTTTCGTTATTTTTGATCTCTTTTGGAATTCCAATGATCATAACCGACTACCTCCAAATGAATAAAATGAATAGCTCTGTTCCTATCTTATCTGTTTAGAGGATGATATACAATCATGCATAAAGAAAAACTTGCCAGAAGGCAAGTTTTCGAAATCTTCAGTTTTTCATGTCTTCCGGAGGATACTTTTTCAGAATGGTATCTTCATAGTATCTTCTCATCTGACTGCTCGACAAAAGACCAATGTAATCAAATTTATTGACTTCGTAGTGGAGGAAATATTTCCCTGAAGAGAATCGGACATGCAGTTGCTTGTTCGAATCATCAAACTTCAGGTGATCAAAATAACCATCGCGTATTGTAGTTTGTTCCATATATCGACGCCTCCTTGAAATGTGGTCAGTATACAGAACTGTACCCGAAATACTGATTGTAAAAACGATTACATGAAGTGATGGACAATTTCATCGCGACTTAATAACTTCCCGGTGGCAACCACCTTTTGATCGATGATCAACGCAGGGGAGTAAAAAACATGACTGGCGCATTCAGGACGCTTGGAAGAGATCAGAACATCCGCTTCAATGCCGAGCTCTTTAATGACTTCTTTTACCCGTTGTTCGAAGACCCTGCCTTTAATATTCTCATTTACATAGACTTGAATATTCAAAGCGATCACCTCTTTCCTCTGTACTTCTATTATAATACAGTGGATGGAAATCAGACCTTGTGAATTGTGTACATTACTTGGCAGTTTTGTTATGTATTTGTGAACCTGAGCAGAAGGCCGCGCAAACTTCGTGAAATACTTGCGAAAATAAATAAACTAAGTCTAAAATAGAATGTGTGATGATCGGGTTTTCATATGTGAAACATGGGTACTACAGCTTGCCAGACTGGGAGAGAAGCAAATGAGCCGGAAATCAAAAAGTGTCGAATTGTTGAACGAGTGGATCGGTGAGTTCTTAAATACTGAATATACATACGCACATACGAGCTGTGATTTAACCAGGCAGCTGTCTTTGATCACGGAAATAATCGGAGAGTCTCTTAGTATCCTTGTGACGGATGATCAAGACAGGCTGGTCTATGCAAGTGACAGCTATTGTTCACTTTTCACATACGAGAAAGAGTTCCCATCAGGAGCGCACATCGATGATGTGATTCAATTCAGATTTTTGAATGATCACGATATGCGGGCATTGAATCAAGCACGTCAGTCCTCTTCGCATGTTTCGTTTGACTGCGTTCAATCCACAGCGTTTGGAAAGCAGATTTCCTATAGAACATCGTTCGTTCCGATCAAAGATCACAAACAGGTGCATAGAGCATCCCTTTATGTCATCGCCGATCAGAAGCCGGATAAGCAGGGATCTGTTGTGCAACAGGAGGTCGTGTACGATCAGATGACTGGACTGAAAAACCGTGATCAATTCGAACTGGAAGTGGAACAAAAATGTCAAAACCAGCATGAAGATGCTCAGTTGGCGTTGCTATTTTTCGATCTGGACCGGTTTAAATATTATAACGCAACGCTGGGGCAATTAACGGGGGACAGGCTTTTAAAAGAAGTGGCTACTCGACTCACGGCCATCCAGGATCAGCGAATGGAGATCTATCGTTTCGGTGGAGACCAATTTGCGATCTTGATTGAAGGCTACCCAAGTATGACGTATATTCATAAAGTGGCAAAAGACGTCTGTCATTTTTTCAAGCAACCATTTGTTCTCTCGAATCATGAATTGAAAGTATCTGCAAGCGTCGGAGTGTCTTTATTGCCGGACACTGCAAAAACTAAGGGAGATCTGATTCACCAGGCGGAGATGGCGATGCAGGTATCGAAAGAGAAAGGCCCGTCAACTTATCATGTCTACATAGAGGAAATGCATTGTCATTACACCAAACAATTGACGCTGGAAAAACGTTTGAATAAAGCGATCGAAGAAAAAAGCTTTCAGCTTCATTATCAGCCACAGTATGATTTTTACAGCCAGCAGGTCGTCGGGTTCGAAGCCTTGATCCGCTGGTTTGATGAAGACCTGGGCTATGTGCCACCCGATCAGTTCATTACAGTCGCGGAAGAGACCGGCCTGATTATTCCCATCGGAAGACAAGTACTGGATCAGGCTTGTCAAAAGGGGAAAGACTGGTACGATAATGGCCTGAATATTCGTGTAGGAGTGAATGTTTCTCCGGTGCAATTCCAGCATCCTGATTTTATTCAATCGGTGAAATGGACGTTAGTAAAGACAGGACTGCCAGCAGAACGCCTGGATATTGAAATCACCGAGAATGTTCTCTTGTATAATAAAGAGGCCTGCATGAACACCCTCGAACAGCTCAAAGCCATCGGGGTGCATATTTCCATTGATGATTTTGGAACAGGGTTCAGTTCACTGAGTTATCTCCGTACGTTTCCCGTGGATATGCTGAAAATCGACCAATCCTTCGTCAGGGAACTGAAGAGAAATCACAATGATCAGGCGATTGTCACTTCCATTATTCAGCTGGCGCATAATATGGGCATGAAAGTGATAGCGGAAGGTGTGGAGACAAGTGATTCATTGAATTTCCTCATGGATCAGCACTGTGATCAAATGCAGGGTTACCTCTACAGCAGGCCGATTCCGCCGGAACAATTACCATTATTTTTAACCGAAAATCGTGTCATGCATCGATCTTCTGAAACATAGTCAAAAACTGTTCCCACTCAGGGGACAGTTTTTGATTTAACCCTGTGAAGTCGTGTACATTTCCGGTAAACTAGAGGCAGAAAGATACGCAGGAGGGTGTATAATGGAGAATCAGAAATACACGATTTTAATCGCGGATGATGAGATAGATATGGTGAATTTCCTTTCGGAGTATATTGCAGAGGAAGGGTACCATGCTGTTCAGGCATTCAACGGGAAAGAAATGCTCGAGGTCGTCAACAACAGGAAAGTGGATCTCGTATTGCTCGACGTCATGATGCCGGAAATGGATGGGATGGAAGCTTTGAAGGAACTGAGAACGCGTCGGAACATCCCGGTGATTATGGTCACGGCAAAGTCTGATGAGAATGACCGGATCGAAGGACTGAAAAGCGGGGCAGATGATTACATCGTGAAACCGTTCAGCCCGAAAGAGCTGGTTGCGAGAATTGAAGCTCAGCTTCGCAGAAGTTATGGTTTCAAAGAAGAAGAGGAATCGGAGGAATTGCAATTTCAGGATATCAAAGTCAACCTCGGTTCCCGAAAAGTATTTACTGATGGAAAACCCGTTTCTTTAACGAGAAAAGAATTTGATTTGCTGGTTCATTTTATGACTCACCCGGATCAGGTCTTTAACCGTGAGCAACTCCTCGATCATGTCTGGGGTGTGAACTATACAGCGGGTGGCCACAGAACCGTTGATACACATATGAAGACAATGCGTTATAAAATGGGGCAAAGCGGGGATTATTTCCGTACGGTTTATGGTGTTGGTTATGTTCTCGAATATGGTGACAAGCGATGAAAATCAGTCTCAGGCTGAAAACATGGGTGTTCATCATTTTATTTACAGCAACTTCACTCATCTCGGTTGTGTTTTTGACGAATTATCTCTACGAATCCTTTTATTTAACAAACCAGGGTGATCAGCTCGAAGGCAGGGGAAACAATCTGGCTGAGGTATATTATCAGGCAGAAACCGAAGCGCAATTTGAGTATTTTTATGACCTGGCAGAATTTATGTCCCGCTGTGCGGTGGCAAGTATCGCCATCAATGAAATCGAGGAAGACGGGTTTAATGGGCGAATTTCCCGATCGATTCCGCTTGAAGAGGATGAATATGCGTTGACAGATGACGAACTGACGACATTGACGGCAGGAGGAACCCTCCGTTTTACAAGGGAAGGCATCGACAAGGACCACCTCATTATCACGATGCCGTTGATGGATTCGGCTGAAGAGGATATGGAAGCCATTATTACCATTTCCACACCGGTGGATGCAGCATTTTCCCCTTTTGATTCCTTGCGTGGCATTTTATTCGTTGCCATGGGGCTGGCGTTCGTCGTGATTGTATTTGTCCTGAATAAAGTAACAAGTTATGTCATCGATCCGATCAGACACATGATAACGGCTTCAAAAAAATGGGGACAAGGTGATTTTTCCGAAAAGGTTCAGGTTGCGACCAATGATGAAATCGGGCAACTGGCAGAAGCATTTAATCAGATGACGGATTCTCTGGATGCGGCCGATAAGCAGAAGCAGGAATTTCTCGGGAATGTATCTCATGAACTCCGAACGCCACTAAGTTACCTGAAAGGATACTCTGAGGTTCTCCTGGAAAAACACCGGAACGGGGAAGAACTCGATGAGCGTCATATCGAAAAAATCCAGGCAGAGGGGAACCGGATGGAAAAACTGATTCATGACCTTCTCGATCTTGCCCGTTTGGAGGGCGATACGTACCCGGTTGAGAAAACACCGATTCCGCTTGCCCAACTTGTTGAAGACGTATGCGAACGAATGGACTTGATTGCAAAACATGACGAGATGGCCGTGAATACATCCCTTGATTATGGTATTATTATCGAAGGAGATGAGAGCCGCCTGGAACAAGTGGTCAGTAATTTGATTGAAAATGCGATCAGATATGGAAAAGATGGTGGCATTGTTGATGTCTCGCTTGAACAGTCCGGGAGCTCTGCCTTGTTGAAGGTGCGAGACTATGGACAAGGGATGCCGAAAGAAACACTGAACAGATTGACGGAACGCTTTTACCGGGTGGAACGTTCCCGCTCCAAGTCGCTTGGTGGAACAGGACTCGGACTGACGATTGTGAATGAAATTGTGAAGAAGCATGAGGGTGTTTTGACCTTTGAATCCGAACCGGGAGAGGGAACGACAGCAGTCGTGACGATCCCGTGCTTTGAAGATGATTTTGCGTAAAAAGGAGGCAGTGTGTCATGCAAAAACTGTTGATGTGGATTGGCCTTGGTGTATTGGGCGGATGGATTTTGGCCCTGTTAGTGAATTTTACGATTTATCAGGAAGTATCCACTTATTATATGGTGATCCATCCATTACTCGATGGGATCATCTTTATGACGGTCATGTTCGGGGCTTATCTTCTCGTATGGCGCAGTTATAAAAAGAGCGTGAAAACAGCGACGGTTCAACTTGGTTCGCTCGGACTGTTTTTCATGGTATTGGCATTTATCGTCTGAAGAAATCCCGGACAGTTTGCCAGAAACGGTTGGGGAAAACCTGTAGATCCCTCTGTCATTCACCGAGGGTGAAAGATCTGCCATAAAAGCTCTGTTATCGTTTCGTGTTGATTACCAACACTCAGGGCGAACGCTTGCACCACAGGCACCTGAGCATCATCTGCTCGAAGTGAACGGCTCGCCCTCAACTCACATTCGCTTTATGAATGTGGATGTTCGGACTGTGCTTATCCTTTGGGCGTCGCGGGCTGCCCCTCTTTCCATCCTCCGATCAACAACAAGCTTTAACAAAGCTAATATGTAAAAAAACCGGCTGCTAAAGTCGGTTTTTTTGACTTCAAAAATCAATTCCTTTATGATTTAGAAAGTTAACTGTTAATTATCTAAACAATCCGGAGGGCGGAAATAGGATGAAGGAAAACCTTATACAGACGATTGAAGAACGCGTTTTTGATATCGTACTGATGTTTAACCAGGAATTCGGTTGTGAAGTGGATCATACGCTCACATCCAACCAGCAATTGCTGTTGTATCTGGTCACACAAAAGGAAGTTACTCAAGTGAAGGATCTGGCGCGCATCATTAACATTTCAGCCAGTGCGGTCAGTCAAATGGTGTCCAAACTTGAAGCAATGGATATCATCCATCGGGAAATTGATCCTGAAAACCGGAGAAATTCGGTACTGAAAGCAGGCGAAAAAGGGAAAGAGCTGACGAAAGAGATGAATGATAAACGAACCGCTATCGTTTCTAAATATTTAAAAAAATTGAAACGGCAGGATCTTGAGGAACTTGACCGGATCATGGGGAATTTATCAGATATTATTCAAGACGAGAAGAGAGGGAGTCAGTCATGAGAAATATTATCGGCTTTTCCATACGGCGTCCGGTATTTACACTGGTGTCGATGACATTATTTATATTGTTGGGGTTTGTGTCCTTGACGAATATACCGCTGAAGCTGATTCCGGATATTGATCCTCCGATCGCAGTGGTTGTCACAAGCTACGATCAGGCAGGACCGGAGGAAGTGGTGGACCGGGTGACGACCCCCATGGAGAATAGTCTCTCGACGATTCAAGGGCTGAATAACATCAGTTCGGTTTCGTCTGAGGGCTCATCGCTGGTGCTCATGGAATTCTCATGGACGACCTCCATTGATGATATTGAAAATGACATCACTCAGCAGATGAACCAGACTCCTTTACCAAGTGGTGCGGGGAATCCGCAGTTTCTGAAGTTTGATCCGTCTCAAATTCCGATCATCCAGCTCTCCTTGTCCACGATCAATGAAGACGATGAGAATTTCAGTGATCTCGTGGTCGATTTGGAGAATGAGCTCTTGAAGATCGACGGGATTGCCAATATCGATCTTCTCGGGGATGCGATGGATCAGATTGATATCCGTCTCGATCAGGATGATTTAGAGGAGAACGGCCTGACTCAGAATGCGGTGATTCAAACGCTGCAAAGCCATAATGTTACAGCTCCTGGCGGGGTGGTTTCCAATAATGGTTCGGAAATTTCAACGAGAATTTTGTTTCAGCTCCATGATGTGGAGGACGTGGAAAACATCGTTTTGACTGCTGATCCTGAGAGCGGGGACGATGTGACAGTCGCGGATGTGGCATCTGTCGGGATTAATCCTGAACCGATTGACACAATTACCAGAACCAATCAGGAAGATGCGATCCTGATGAATGTCCAGCAGCAGTCGGATGCCAATACGGCGAATGTGGCCCGTGACTTTACCGAGCGGTTGAATGAACTGCTCGAAGAATCGAAGTACGAGGATCTCGACCAGGCAGTGCTTTTCAATCAGGGCGAATATGTTGATGATGCGATCGCGAACGTGGCATTGGCACTTGTTGCAGGTGGGGTCATTGCGATGATTGTCTTGTTCCTGTTCCTTAGAAATTTCAAAACGCCACTGTTGATTGGAATTGCCATACCATTTTCCGTGATTGTGACGTTTGTGCTCCTGTATTTCACGGATTTCTCTTTGAATATTATGACCCTCGGGGGACTGGCACTCGGAATCGGGATGCTGGTGGATAACTCGATCGTCGTAATTGAAAATATCTACCGGCACTTGAATATGAAAAAAGATGCCAAAACAGCTGCCCTGGATGGCGCAAGTGAAGTAGCGACAGCGATTACGGCTTCGACACTGACAACCGTTTCTGTGTTTTTGCCCGTTGTGTTTATCGCGGGTATTATCGGGAACCTGTTCAGGGAATTTGCATTGACCGTTGCGTTCAGTTTATTGGCTTCACTACTCGTTGCCCTGACGGTTGTGCCGATGCTTGCGAGCAAATGGCTCAAAACGCCGAAAGAAGACATGGAGAAAAAACGGGCTCGATCGAATTTTGTACAGACGTTTGACCGTTCGGCAAGATGGTCGCTCAGGCATAGGTTTGCCATCCTGTTTATTACTTTAGGTTTACTTGGGGCGGGCGTTTTTGGAATTACAACGGTTGGCGTTCAATTCTTGCCTGCTACCGATGAAGGGTTTTTCCAGATTGATATCGAGAATGAATCGGGCACACCACTGGAAACGACGTTCGAGGATATTGAGGAAATCGAGGAGATCCTTGACGGAGAAGCGGATGTCAGGCATTATACGTCCGTGACCGGATCGAGTGGTGAACAAGGGCCAAATGCCGGCACAGGAGGCAGTTCGAATGAGGCTGTTATTTATGTCACGATGGTGCCGCTCGAGGACCGGACGATCTCGACCATGGATTTCACTGACGAAATTCGCCGGGATGTGGAGCGTGCTGTGCCGGATGGTGAAGTTTCCATTTCGATGGATGCATCGTTTGGTGCAGATCCGAATACGTTCTCGTTTGATTTAAACGATGCGAATCCACTTCAATTAGAGGAAGTGGCAGAAGATTTATTTGCGGAATTTGAGGACATGAGTGAGTTCAATGAAGTCACAAATTCACTCGAAGAAACCATTGTGGAATTGCAACTTCAGATTGATGATGAGGCTGCTCGTGATGCAGGACTTTCACCTGCGCAGATTGCTTCCACTGTCGATACCATGACAAGAGGAGAGATGGCGACCCAGGTCGTGACTGAAGAAAATCAGGTTCTTGAAGTATATGTGCGTTACGACGATGGCTACACTGATACCGTGGAAGCATTGGAGAATCTCAGGATTCAGACGGGGGACGGTGATTTTGTCAACTTGTCTGAATTGGCGGACTTTGAGGAAGGGGATGCGCCGGAAACAATCAACCGGACCAACCTGGAAGAATCCGTGCAATTCACACTGACGTTTTCCTCCGGCAATACGTTGAACGAAATCAACGAATTGGTCCAGAACACAGTGGATGAGTATGGCTTACCTGATGAGACGTCCATCTCGTACACTGGAGACC
Organism: Salisediminibacterium beveridgei; assembly: GCF_001721685.1. Lineage (GTDB taxonomy): Bacteria > Bacillota > Bacilli > Bacillales > Salisediminibacteriaceae > Salisediminibacterium > Salisediminibacterium beveridgei. The sequence goes on from NZ_CP012502.1 coordinate 1,136,544, forward strand.
AGCAACTCCTCGAGGATGCGATATCTGATTTAACGTTTGCGCTGATTCTTGCCGTGCTGTTTGTCTACCTCGTGATGGCGGCACAATTTGAATCGTTGCGCTATCCGCTTGTGATTATGTTCAGTGTACCGCTTGTTGTGATCGGGGTCGCGATCGCGTTGACCGTGACACGCACACCCATCAGTGTCACAGCGATCATTGGACTGATCGTGCTGGTTGGGATTGTCGTAAACAATGCGATTGTGCTGGTGGACTACATCAACCAGCGCAAGGAAGAAGGCATGCGCAGCATGGAGGCGATTGTGACAGGCGTGAAGGATCGTGCCAGACCGATACTCATGACAGCATCCACAACGATCCTGGCTTTGATTCCGCTGGCACTTGGATTTGGTGAGGGCAGTGAGATCCAACAGCCGATGGCGATCACAGTGATCGGGGGGATGATCAGTGCAACGTTCCTGACGCTGTTCCTGATCCCTGTTTTGTACAGCTTTATGGACAAGGAAACACGTTTTCTGAACCGGAAGTTCATGACACCTGATGGACAGGTTGTTCCAGCCTATCTGTTGGAGGAGTCGTATTCGGAAGAACAAGGACAAGGAAGAAGACATTTCAGTTCCTACCCTCAAGTGAAGGAAGAAGAGATCCCGTCTCAACAGTCTGCCAGGGATTTCACTGACTTTTACCGGCCGGTGTCCGGCGCACCGCAAAAAGAAGAACATCTTTCGGAAACCTGGTTTGACGATACAAATCGCAAGGATCCGGATGTGGCAGGAGCAGATCGTCAACCTGAATCGGATACGTTTATGTACTCGGAAGAGGTTACTGATAAACTGCCGCCAAGAAGGGTTCGTCACTCCGATAAGGACGTTACGAAAGAAGACATGGCACGGTTAATTGAAGAATTGCAACAACAGGAAAAACGCAATAAGCGAGATAAAGACTAGCACACCATGTAAAGGAGGAGTCCAAATACGGGCTCCTCTTTTACATGGCCGCATTCCAAGGTGGGAGAAATCTCTTTTGCTGTTTCTGAATAAGTGGTAGACTATGAACATGATATACGAAAAAGGAGCAATCGAATGGGCACACTGACTCGCGGATCGTGGGGATTCGGATTCATTTTCATTGTTGCGATTCTTTTGACAGCCTGTCAAAATACGGTCAATGAAGAGGAAGCCTCTCTCAATCTCAATGACGAAGCATTAAATGAAGAGGATTTGGATACATTAATCTCAACAAATGAAAAACTGGTTGACCAGTTGGAAGAGAAAACAATCATAAACGACAACCTGCGAGATGAAGTTGCCGAATTAGAGGAAGAGAATGCGGATTTGCGAGAGGATCTTCTCACGTATCGGCAACAGACCCTCGAGACGGAGCAGTACGTCACCCGTTATCAGGAAGTCCGTTTGACGATTGATGAAATGACACGCAAGGTTTTTATGGCCATGCACGACAGGGATCATGTGCTGCTTGATACGGTCACGACAGACCAGATTGAACCCGATGGCGACCGTAATCTTTTGGTGATTGAAACGGACGAAGATATGACGCGTTCTTTTCACTACTTGCAAATTGATTCATTTCAATCGATGAGACAAATGGAAGTGGACTATGATCGCGAAAATGAATCCGTTCAAGTGGTTTACGGTCTTTATTCCGTGGATGACGAATCATTTTTCAGGAATACCACAGTAAATTTGGAATTCATCCATGGGGATAATAATGAATGGCTGCTAGATCATATTGCATATCAATAGCAATGTGCCAAATGAATAACACGCATTGACGAAAAATAGAGAGAAACATTCACCAGACTATTTCTATTCCTCGCTCACGTGGATATAGATAGTCTGTTTTTTTCAAATCGAATGTACAAGTGCGTCAAGATGTTTGATTTTGTCTGGTCTATAAGGTAGATTGAACAAAGTGTACAGAGCATGTAAAGGAGGTCTGCAGCATGAGTTTTTTAGACATGTCCAAATTTGAGAAAAAAATCATTGTGCGTAATATCCGCCACGATGATATCGACGATATTATCGCTTTATCAAGCCAATGTTTCCCCAATATGGACCCTTGGACCAAACAGCATCTTCTCAGCCACTTGGAAGTGTTTCCTGAAGGGCAGTTCTGTGTGGAAGTAGAAGGGGAGATTATCGGAACCTGTTCGAGTCTGTTGATTAATTTTGATGAGTATGATGACCAGCATACCTGGGATGAAATCACGGACGAAGGCTACATTACCAACCATGACCCGGAAGGTTACAATATGTATGGCATTGAGGTAGCGGTTCACCCTGATTACCGTCGTATGAAAATTGGAAACCGGCTGTACGAAGCCAGAAAAGAACTTGCCCGGGAACTGAATCTGAAAAGCATCATCATTGGAGGAAGAATTCCGAATTTCCGCAAGTACAGCGATGAGATGACACCTCGGGAATACGTCGATGCGGTCATGAATCATCACATTTATGATCCGGTCCTGACGTTTCAGGTCATGAACGGTTTCACGCTGAAACGGATAAATGCCAGATATTTGACCGATGATAAGGCATCGATGTCCTATGCGACATTAATGGAGTGGAACAATGTCGATTACCGTCCGACGACAAAGCGGCATTTTAAAACGGCTTTTCCGGTCCGGATTTGTGCGATTCAGTATATGATGAAAAAGATTGATTCCTTTGATGATTTCGCGCAGCAGTGTGAATATTATGCAGACGTCGGTGCAAGCTACGAATCGGATTTTGTCGTATTTCCGGAAATTTTTACAACCCAGCTGTTGTCCTTTATTGAGGAGAAGAGCCCGAGTCAGGCGATCCGCCGGTTAACGGATTTCACTGAGGATTACATCAATCTGTTCACGGAACTTGCCATTAAGTATAATGTCAATATTGTGGGAGGTTCCCACTTCGTTGAAGAAGATGGTGAGATTTATAATATTGCTTACCTGTTCAGACGCGACGGGACGATTGAAAAGCAGTATAAGGTTCATATCACACCGAATGAAAAGAAGTTCTGGGGTATTCGCGGTGGTGACAAAGTGGAAGTATTTGATACAGACTGCGGCAAAATTTCGATTCAGATCTGTTATGATATTGAATTCCCTGAGATGGCACGAATTGCGACAGAAAAAGGTGCGAATATCATCATATCCCCATTCTGTACGGATGATCGTCAAGGGTATTTACGCGTCAAGTACTGTGCACAGGCCCGTGCCGTTGAGAATCAGGTGTATACGGTGATCACCGGGACAGTAGGTAATATGACCCACGTTGAAAACATGGATATTCAGTATGCCCAGTCCGGAATCTTCACACCTTCTGATTTTACCTTTGCCCGGGATGGTATTGTCGGCGAAACGAGTCCGAATATCGAAACCGTTCTCGTTGGCGACGTCGACCTCGAGCTGTTACGTCGATCACGAAAATCAGGCAATGTGACACAGTGGAAGGACCGTCGAAAGGATCTCTATACGATTCAGCACAGATGCTGATAAAGTGAAAAAGCTCTCCAAATTGGAGGGCTTTTTTGCTGCACAAGGATAGCGGCAACGTGCTGTGGTTGACTTACCGATAAATCAGGCATTTCAGGCTGAAATGAGTTATACTTAATCACATCAGGGGGGAATAGGAATGAATCCATTTAAGACAGAGATACTGCCTGCCATTCGTGATCTGAAAGACCTCGACAAGGTAGTCGAGACAGACTATGAACATATCGTACTGTTAAATACACATATCGGGCAGTTGAAAAGTCTCATGAAAATGTTGAAGTCTCACGATAAAAAAGTGCTGCTTCATGCGGATCTGGTTCAGGGTTTAAAGACGGACGAATATGCCGCGCAATTTCTTTGCCGAGACATTAAACCATTTGGCATTGTTTCAACCAGGAAGAGTATTCTTCATACAGCAAAAAAAGCGGGGCTTTTGACAGTACAGCGGATGTTTCTGCTCGACTCACTGGCACTTGAATCCAGTTTTCAAATGTATGAAAGCATTCAACCGGATTGCATCGAGGTACTGCCGGGCATTATGCCGCACATTATCTCAGAAATTAAAGAAAAAACCGGATCAACGATCATTGCAGGTGGACTGATTCGTACCGAACTCGAAGCAAGAGCGTCACTGAATGCAGGTGCGAGTGCTGTCACGACGTCGAATAAAAGTTTGTGGTTGTGAAATGTTGAACAATCCTTTTGTACCAGTTGTTTTCCTTAGATTTGAAAAAAACTTTACTATTTTTTTGATTATTCTGTTGACAACGCTTACAATCGATGGTTAAATGAGTCTTAAGTTAATTAGTTTTCGTGGAGACGATGAGACCAACGAAAAGCAAACCCTGGACCATGGCCAGGGGTAGCTTTTCGTTGGTTTTTTTTGTGCCCACACACATTATTTCTTGAGGGGGAAATAAACATGTCACCAGTTTTAGCAGAGTTTATAGGTACGATGCTTCTCATCATCTTTGGTGGAGGCGTTGTAGCAGGCGTTGTGTTGAAAGGTACGAAGTCAGAAGCAGGCGGCTGGATTGTGATCACATTTGCGTGGGGTCTTGGGGTTGCCATGGCGGTATACGCAATTGGCGATATCAGTGGCGGTCACATTAATCCGGCGGTTACCGTTGGCTTGGCAGCAATCGGAGATTTCGCCTGGGCTGACGTTCCAGGATACGTCCTGGCACAAATTGCGGGAGCATTTACCGGTGGGGTGTTGGTTTTCTTTCACTACTATCCGCACTGGAAAGAAACACAGGACCAAGGTGCAAAACTGGCCGTGTTCTCTACAGGTCCTGCGATTAAGCACACACCACAGAACTATTTCAGCGAGGTACTCGGCACTTTCGTCCTTTTATTCGGCATCATGTTTCTCGGCGGGAACGAATTTTCAGCGGGTTTAAATCCTTTAATTGTCGGTCTTCTTATTGTTGTGATTGGTATGTCACTCGGTGGAACGACAGGGTATGCAATTAACCCGGCCCGTGACCTGGGACCGCGAATTGCACACGCATTACTGCCGATTGCAGGGAAGGGCAGCTCCGACTGGGGTTATTCCTGGATTCCGGTTGTCGGTCCAATCATTGGCGGTGGACTTGGTTCAACGCTTTACGTCGCACTCTATCAAGGCAACCCGCCGCTACTACTATGGGTGTTTATCGCAGCATTCTTTGTCGTATTGTTTGCATCGATGCAAATGCAAAAAAAGAACGTAGCTGAAGAAATCAAACAAGGTGAAGAGATTCAGCACAACCCTGAAGAACGGGCGAACTAAGGAACAACAGGCTTTTGCACCATGATAAAGCAGAGGCCTTCACGTTCCTGTTAAAATATTTACAGAAAGATCTATTCTCAAGGAGGAAGATATTCATGGAAAAGAAATTCGTATTGGCATTAGACCAGGGAACAACCAGTTCAAGAGCCATTCTCTTCAACAAAGCAGGTAAGATCGTCGATGTGGCTCAGCGGGAGTTCACTCAGTACTTTCCGAAGCCAAGCTGGGTAGAGCATAACGCCAACGAAATCTGGTCATCGATTTTGGGTGTCATCGCAGAAGTTCTGGCCAATCAGGACGTCTCTCCAAAAGAGATCGCATCCATCGGGATTACAAATCAGCGAGAGACTACCGTCGTTTGGGAGAGAGCAACCGGAAAACCGATTTATAACGCACTTGTCTGGCAATCCCGTCAAACGGATGAGATTTGTCAGGAACTGCGCAGTCAGGGTCTCAATGACAAGTTCAGAGACAAGACCGGACTGTTGATTGATGCTTATTTCTCCGGAACGAAAGTGAAATGGCTCCTTGATAATGTTGAAGGTGCGCGTGAAAAAGCCGATAACGGAGAGTTGATGTTCGGAACCATCGACACGTGGCTGATCTGGAAGCTTTCCGGTGGACGTGCACACGTGACAGACTATTCCAATGCATCCCGGACGTTAATGTACAACATCCATGAACTGAAGTGGGATGATGAACTGCTCGATATCCTGGGCGTGCCGAAATCCATGCTTCCTGAAGTTCGTCCTTCATCTGAAGAGTATGCGAAAACGATTGATTATCATTTCTTCGGTGAAGAAGTGCCGATCGCCGGAGCGGCAGGGGATCAGCAGTCAGCTTTATTCGGACAGGCTTGTTTCGAAGTAGGTATGGCGAAGAACACCTACGGTACAGGGTGCTTTATGCTCATGAACACAGGGGAAGAAGCGGTCAAATCCGATCACGGTCTTTTGACGACCATTGCCTGGGGCATTGATGGCAAAGTGGAATACGCACTCGAAGGCAGTATCTTCGTAGCAGGTTCAGCGGTGCAGTGGCTCCGTGACGGACTCCGTATGATCAAGACAGCATCAGATACAGAGGAGTATGCTGCACGGATTGAATCCAATGATGGGGTTTATCTCGTTCCTGCATTTGTAGGTTTGGGCACACCGTATTGGGACAGTGATGTTCGTGGGGCGATGTTCGGCATTACAAGGGGGACTGAGAAAGAACAATTTATCCGGGCCACGCTTGAATCACTTGCATACCAGACAGCGGACGTGCTGGGTGCAATGAATGCCGATTCGGGGATTGACTTGAAGAAACTGCGTGTTGATGGCGGTGCTGTAGCAAACAACTTCCTGATGCAGTTTCAAAGTGATATCCTGAATGTACCGGTTGAGCGTCCTGTCGTTCAGGAAACAACGGCACTGGGTGCAGCATATCTTGCTGGTCTTGCGGTTGGATTCTGGCAGGATAAGAGTGAGATCGCGGAGCAGTGGGCGATTGACAAAACCTTTGAGCCGGTTATGGATGAGGATACCAGAGAAGACCTCTATGCGGGATGGAAGACCGCAGTGGAAGCAACAATGGCGTTCAAACCGAAGAAAACGATCAAACAAAAAGCGTAACATTTTCACCAAACAGCTTGATATGATATGCTGTCGTTAAGTTCATATTCTGTCTGAGATGCTGAGAGACGACAACATGTATGATTTTCCCTCTGGGGTAATCTGCCTCTGTGTCGTCTCTTTTTTTCCATTAAGTTGAAAAGCTGTGGTTGTTGTTGGTGGTCAAGTCAAAACGAGGCTATGCATTCACCAAAAAAGGACGTTGACCGTCAACAAGAACGACAAATATGATCCAAATCATCATGGGGTAGTTATAGTGATAGTATTAATTTAGGAGGTTGTTAGGATATGGTTAAACCATTCAGTGCATTGCAACGTAAGGGGTATTTGGAACAAATGGCGAATGAAGAGCTGGATATTCTTGTAATCGGAGGAGGCATCACCGGAGCAGGTATCGCGCTTGATGCTGTCGATAGGGGTCTGCATACAGGACTCGTTGAAATGCAGGATTTCGCTGCAGGGACATCAAGCCGTTCAACAAAACTGGTTCATGGGGGACTCAGGTATTTGAAGCAGCTGGATTTCAAAGTGGTATCCGAAACCGGGAAGGAACGGGCAATTGTGTATGAAAATGCCCCGCATGTCACGAATCCTGAATGGATGATGCTGCCGATCATTAAAGGCGGTACTTTCGGAAAGACGGCGACCTCAGTTGGACTGAGAGTCTACGATCTGTTAGCAGGCGTTCGTCGCAAAGAACGGCGAAAGATGCTCAGTAAAGACGAAACCATGCAGCGTGAGCCACTTCTCAGAACAGATAAGCTGAAAGGCGGCGGGGTCTATGTGGAATACAAAACTGATGATGCCCGTCTGACACTTGAAACTGTGAAAGCGGCAGTGGAGCGGGGTGCTCTGGCCACAAATTATACAAAAGCTGAACGATTGATTTATGAACAGGGGAAAGTGAAAGGTGCAGTGGTGAAAGACCTTGAATCTGGAGAATCTTATGAAATCAAAGCGAAAAAGGTCGTGAATGCCGCAGGTCCATGGGTTGATGAATTACGGGAACAGGACGGATCAAAAACCGGGAAATACCTGTATCTCACAAAAGGCATTCATATCGTATTCGACAAGTCCAGATTCCCGCTGAAACAAGCGGTGTATTTTGATACAGAAGATGACGGGCGGATGATCTTCGCTATTCCAAGAGGCAATAAGACCTATGTAGGGACAACGGATACCTACTACAACGAAGAAATCGCTCATCCGAGAATGACGGAAGAAGATTTGGACTATGTCATTAACGCAGCCAATTACATGTTTCCGAATCTTCGCCTGACACGGGCAGATGCTGAATCAAGCTGGACGGGGCTCAGACCACTGATCTATGAGGAAGGTAAGAGTGCCTCTGAGATCTCGCGAAAAGATGAAACATTCGAATCTGAAAGCGGACTGCTTTCCATTGCCGGTGGGAAATTGACCGGTTACAGGAAAATGGCTGAGCGGATTATCGATATTGTAGCGAAACAGCAGGGCATTAAAACGAAGTGCCGTACCGATAAGATCGTTCTTTCCGGTGGGGAAGTCGGCGGATCCGCTCAGCTGGATGCTTTCATCGCTGAGAAAACCGAAGCGGGTAAGAAACTCGGGTTATCTGAAGCTGTCGCAAACCGGTTGGCACATCTGTATGGTTCCAACGTTGACCGTGTTTACGAAATCATGGAAACGACTGGGGATGAAGGAGAAAACTATGGTCTTCCGAGAGACGTGTTTGCTGCCTTGATCTACGGCATAGAAGAAGAAATGGTGGTTGCGCCGATTGATTTCTTCAACCGGAGAACCAGTGCGCTGTTCTTTGATATTGATTATGTAAATCAGTGGAAAGATGGTGTGATGCAGTATATGAAAACCCGATTCGGCTGGACTGAGAAACAAGTAGAGACTCATAAACAATACCTTGAGGAAGAGATTTATTACGCTGCGAATCCTGTTGAGACGCGGGAAGCAAATTAAGAGAAAAAACTTTACTCCCTTCATGTCTTAACGGATAATGGAGGGAGATTTATGTTTATAAAGGAGGAGTATATCAATGACATGGCACCAGGAGTATGAGCGTTGGGATCAGTTCAGACATCTCGATGATAAGGTGAAGAAACAGCTTGATGGACTGAAGGGAGATGAAAAGGCCCTAGAAGATCATTTTTATAAGACATTGGAGTTCGGCACAGGTGGAATCCGCGGGGAAATCGGACCAGGTACGAACCGGATGAATGTTTACACGATGCGTAAAGCAGCGAAAGGGCTGGCGGACTATGTCAGTTCCAAGGGGGAAGAAGCTAAGAAACGCGGTGTTGTGATTGCGTATGACAACCGTAGAATGTCCAAGGAATTTGCCGTTGAAGCGGCAGAAACACTGGGTGCAAACGGGGTGAAGGCTTATGTCTTCTATGAATTGCGTCCTACACCCATGTTATCTTTTGCTGTCCGGCATCTTAACACATATGCAGGGGCAATGATTACAGCAAGTCACAATCCGCCGGAATACAACGGTTTTAAGGCATACGGAGAAGATGGCTGCCAGATGGTTCCGGCTGATGCCGATCAGCTCATCGGGTATGTCAATGCTGTGGAAGATGAATTGAGCGTCGAAACTGGAGATCAGAATGAACTCCTGTCTCAAGGTTTGATGCAATGGGTACTTGATGATGTGGATGAGGCCTATCTGCAGGAAATGAAGGCGGTGATCATGGATCAGGCACTCATTGATGAAATGGGAAAGAACCTCTCAATCGTCTTTACGCCACTGCACGGCACTGCACAGAAGCCGATGATGCAGGCATTTGATATGGCCGGATTTACAAACATTCACTCCGTAAAGGCTCAGGCAGAACCGGATACAGAATTCTCTACGGTGAAATCGCCAAATCCTGAGGAACACAGTGCTTTCGAGTTGGCGATTCAACTCGGGGAAGAAGTCAATGCGGACCTGTTAATCGCTACGGATCCCGATGCAGACCGGATCGGGCTTGCGGTGAAGAATCATGCCGGGGATTACCAGGTCTTCAATGGTAATCAAACCGGCGGTCTGTTACTCGATTACCTGTTAAGGAAGCGAAAAGAACAGAATCGGTTACCAGAAAACGGCATGGTGATCAAAACGATCGTCACTTCTGAATTGGGTCGCAAGATTGCTGAGAGCTTCGGGATGAATTCTCTGGATGTCCTGACGGGCTTTAAATTCATCGGTGAGAAGATCCGTCAATACGAACAGACGGGTGAACACACTTTCTTGTTCGGATATGAAGAAAGCTATGGTTATCTGATTGAACCATTCGCCCGGGATAAAGATGCAATCCAGCCTGGTCTTCTTGCCGCTGAAATGGCTGCTTATTATAAGAAGAAGGGTATGACGCTTTACGATGCATTGCTTGAGATGTACAAAACATACGGGTACTACTATGAAGATCTGATCAGCTATACCTTCAAAGGAAAAGAAGGCTCTGAGAAAATCAACAAGATCATGGATACATTCAGACAGAATGTGGCTACTGGCAACATTGATCAGGACGTTGTAGCTGTTGAAGACTATAAGACAGGGAAACGAAAAGATGTTTTAACGGGTGCAGAAACAGCCATTGATTTACCCGCTTCGAATGTTTTGAAGATGTTTCTCTCCGATGGTTCCTGGTATTGTCTCAGACCATCCGGGACTGAACCGAAGATCAAATTCTATGTCGGAGTGAACGGTGATTCTCATGAAGAATCAACTGCCAGGCTCGCGGAAGTCAAAGCGACGCTGATTGCTAAAGCGGAAGAAGTATAAGACGATGAATCAGGATAAGAACACAAGAATTTTTTGTGTTCTTATCTTTTTTTGTGGCATTCAACAATTGGCACCTCATTGGAAACGTGATATAATCTGTTTACCCTATTTGGGAATATTAGACGTCAGACGAACGCACAAAGGGAAGTGTACGCAATATGAATAGTCGTTTATTAAAAGAGATCGAAGATAAACGATTCATTATGGTCCAGACTGTTTTGCATGATGGGATCAGTTCTGAAAAAGCGATCAGGTACAGTCAGGAACTCGACGTGCTGATCAATCAGTATTTGCATATGTACCGGATACAGGAAGGTTCCTGCTCTCCACAATAATCGGGTTTAGGATACAATACATCGGGTAAAGTGTACCAACTTCATAAAAAAGAATGGGGTGCGGTGACTGATGGCGATATACTATGTCTGCAAGGTTTGCCACGGACGGGGTAAAGTTGAAAAGAAAGTGCTGTTCAAGCTCAAGAAAGTAACTTGCGACCGCTGTCAGGGAACAGGGAAGATCAAAAAAGTCCGCATTCCAGCGGACGATCAAACAGTAGTGAAATCATAACCAGAATCCGGAATCACCCGGATTCTGGTCTTTTTTGAAAAAAGCCAGCGCCTCATTAGAGACGCTGGCTTTACTATAGAGTCGTTCGATTGTTACTCGAGAATTTCCCAGCCGGATGAGAGTTCGAAACCTGGATTTTTATCCTGGAACCAGCGCATGGCAAACTCGTTTTCAAACAAGATAACCGGACGCTTTTGCTGATCTTCAACGAGCATTTTACGGCTGTCGCTGACGATATCAGAGACATCCCCTTTGGTGACCCATCGCGCCAGTTCATGTGTCATATGATTTAATTCAATATCGACGTTGTACTCGTTTTTCATACGGTAGTCGAATACCTGGAACTGCAGTTCACCGACAGCACCGAGAATGTAGTCCTCGAAATACGGGGTTTTATAGAGCTGGATGGTTCCTTCTTGAACCAGTTGTTCAATGCCTTTATGATACTGTTTATGTTTCATCGCATTTTTCGCAGTCACTTTGGCAAATTTCTCAGGTGGGAACTGAGGCATTTCTTCATATTGAATTCGCTCTCCGCCACCGATCAGTGTATCTCCAACCTGGAAGTTGCCGGAATCATAGATCCCAACGATGTCACCAGGCCTTGCGGTGTTAACGGTCTCGCGATCAGACGCGAAGAAGGAGTGACTCTGACTGAGCTTCATTTTTTTCCCGGATCTCGATAAGATAATTTCCATACCCCGTTCAAATTCCCCTGAACAAACGCGCAAAAAGGCGATCCGGTCCCGATGATTCGGATTCATATTCGCCTGGATTTTGAAAATGAAACCGGAGAACTGATCCTGTTCAGGGTTGATCATCTGACCGGAAGCTTTCCGTGGTTTCGGTTTGGAAGCAAGGTTGACGAAGGCATCCAGAAAGGACTGTACGCCGAAATTTGCCAAGGCACTTCCGAAAAAGACCGGGGTCATCGTACCGTTCTGGATCTTCTCTTGTGAAAAATCATTTCCTGCTTCGTCAAGCAGCATGATTTCTTCCTCGAGATTCTCCCGCTCATGATCCTGCAGATTATCGGCATCTTTTAACGGGATGATCTGGCGGTTACTATGACTATCTGTAAACGTCTCAATCGTTTCGTTCTGTAAATCATAAATGCCTTTCAGGCGTTTCCCTGTTCCGATCGGCCAGTTCATCGGGAAAGTTTCCATCTCAAGGGTCTCTTCAATTTCCGACAAGAGGTCGAGGGGTTCCTTCCCTTCACGGTCAAGTTTGTTGATGAATGTCAGAATCGGAATACCACGCATCCGGCAGACTTTGAACAGTTTTAAGGTTTGTGCTTCGATCCCTTTAACGCTGTCGATCACCATGACTGCGGTATCTACAGCGGTCAGAGTCCGGTAGGTATCTTCACTGAAATCCTGGTGACCAGGAGTATCAAGAATATTGACTTGTACATCATTATAAACGAGCTGCATCACACTGGAGGTCACGGATATACCGCGTTGCTTCTCGATTTCCATCCAGTCAGATGTGGCGAATTTACCTGATTTTTTTCCTTTTACAGTCCCTGCAGATCGAATACTCCCTCCAAGAAGCAGGAGTTTCTCAGTCAGTGTGGTCTTTCCCGCATCCGGGTGGGAGATAATCGCAAAAGTACGTCGGGGTGCAGCAGTAGAAATTGTCATGTTTAAAATCCTTTCTTTTCACACAATTCGAATGTTACTGTCGACAGTCAATTATAACGCATTTCGAGGTCTATGAATAGTCGTTTTGTTTCAGTTATATCAGGGTAATTGGTTGAAGAGGTGAAACGTATGGAGAGAATTTGGGAACAATTCAAAGAAGTGGCTATGGCAATTTTTCCGATGGCTGCTTTGATTATTATACTACAGTATACGGTTATTGGACTTCCTCCGGAGCTTTTCTTCCGTTTTATTGCAGGTGTTGTTATGGTAGGCTTCGGTTTATTTTTATTTCTTGTAGGGGTACAAATTGGGCTCCTTCCGGTAGGTGAAATGATCGGTTCGACGTTACCGAAGACGGGAAAATGGAGTCTTGTCATTGGCATTGGATTTATTCTGGGCGTCGTTGTGACTATCGCCGAACCCGACGTACGGGTTTTGGCTTCGCAGATTGACGATGTATCAGGAGGCGATATCTCCAACACCGTTCTTGTCTATTCGGTAGCACTCGGCGTCGGGTTTTTCGTCGCGGTAGCGATGGCGAGGACGCTGTTTAATATTCCACTGAAATATATTTTGGTTGTGAGTTATGGTCTGGTTATCCTGCTGATGACGCAGGTGCCGCCAAATTTCATACCAATTTCATTTGATGCTGGTGGTGTGACCACGGGTCCGATGACCGTTCCGTTTATCCTTGCCTTGGGTGTTGGTGTGGCATCTGTTCTCCGCGGAAAATCATCTACAAGTGACAGTTTCGGTTTGGTTGCATTGGCTTCCATCGGCCCTATTTTTGCTGTTATGTTGTTGGGAGTGATTTACGGATGAGCCACGTTGCGATGTTATTCGAAGGGTTTGATCATGTACTTGCAGAGGTTACAATGGCCATTGTACCCTTGATTATCTTTTTTTTCATCTTCCAGCTGATCTTTTTGAAACTGGAATGGAAAAAAATCAAAGACATTTTAATAGGCATCGTCTTCACCTTTTTCGGACTTTTGTTCTTTCTGCAAGGCGTTGAGGTTGGCTTCTTTCCTGCAGGCGAAGCGATTGGTGAAATACTGGGAGAGAAAGAGAATACCATCATCCTTTTGCCGGCATTGGGTTTTTTATTCGGTTTCGTTGCTACATTTGCAGAACCGGCCATCCGGGTTCTGAATTATGAGGTGGAAAAAGTCACTGCCGGTTCGATTTCAAGGAATGTGATGCTGATTACGCTCTCGATCGGTGTCGGTGTCGCGATCTCTCTTTCCATGATCAGAATCGTACTGGGCATCCCGCTATTGTACTTTATCCTGCCAGGCTATATACTGGCTTTGATCCTTGTTTTTGTTTCAAGCCCCCGGTTTGTCGCGATTGCCTTTGACTCAGGTGGTGTAGCGACAGGGCCCATGACGGTAACCTTTATCATGGCCATTGCCGTTGGTGTAGCTTCAGTAACAGAAGGGAGAGATCCATTGCTTGATGGATTCGGGATGATTGCTTTAGTGGCTTTGACACCGATTCTGGCTGTATTGGTATTAGGGATGATCTACCGGACAAAGGAGCGGATGACCTCATGATGTTTCAACACATTCGAAAAGACCACAAATTGCTTGTCACCATCGTCAAACGTGATCAGGCAAAAAAAGTGATGAAAGCAGCCAAAAAAGCAGGCTGTGATGGCGGAACCATTATGCTTGGGACGGGCATAGGTGTCCATGAAAAGAAAAAAGTATTCTCGATCGATACGCTCTATGAAAAAGATATTGTGTTCAACATCGTTCCGGAAGATCTTTTGCCTGATGTCATAGACGAAATCAACAGTATTGTGAAACTCAATAAAAAAGGCCGTGGCATTGGATTCGTTTTGGATATTTTAAAAACCATTGGCATGGCGCATATGGATTATGAAGAGATCGAGAAAGGGGCGTTGGACATTTTGACTGATAACTTAAAGCACGACGGCTTTGATCTGATTATTACCATCGTCAATAAAGGAGATGCCGGTGAAGTCATTGATGCATCCAAGCGTGGCGGAGCTGAAGGCGGGACGGTGATTAACGGCAGGGGCAGCGGCATTCACGAAAAAGCAAAATTGCTCTCGATTAACATTGAACCCGAAAAGGAAATCGTCCTTACTATTGTTAAAAGGGACATCACAAAAGACGTTTTACAAGCCATTGAACGGGAGGTTCATATCGATGAGCCTGGAAAAGGCATCGGTTTTGTTCTTCCGGTGGAAGAGACGATCGGTATGCCTCATTTAAGCAAAATATAAAGAAACCAGGCTTGCCGCCAAAATTAAATGGCGAAAGGCTTAGCGGCACTTCTACTTTAAACCGTAAATAAAGTTAAATTCGCTAAAGTAAAAAATAGCCCTCATTGCCATGAAAACGTGGCGATGAGGGCTATCATTATACTTTCTGTTCTTCATACTGACTGATTTTATCATCAAGGGTCAAGGTGACGGAAATTTCGTCCCAGCCGTTTAAAAGCATCTCGCGGCGGTAATCGGCGATCTCAAACGTGACGGCCTGTCCATCAGGACCTGTAACAGTCTTGTTCTCCAGATCAACCTGGAAGCTTGCTCCAGCGTCACTTTCTGCTTCTTTGGCCCATGTCGAGACGATCTCGTCAGGGAGCTCGATGGGCAGAATGCCGTTTTTTGTGCAGTTATTTGAGAAGATATCTGCAAAACTTGGGGCGATAACGACTCTGAAGCCGTAATCCTGTATGGCCCAGGGGGCATGTTCCCGTGAGGATCCACAGCCGAAGTTCTCTCCGGCGATCAGGATACTGACATCCTGATATTTTGGATCGTTCATGGAGAAGTCTTCCCGTGGGTTGTCATTTTCATCGAAACGCCAGTTGTAGAAGAGGAACTGGCCGAACCCTTGCCGTTCAATCCGTTTCAAAAATTGCTTCGGGATAATTTGGTCGGTATCAATATTGGCACGGTATAGGGGATAAGCCTTACCTGTATGCTGTCGAATGGGTTCCATAAAGGGTTCTCCTTTCTTTCATTGGTTATTATACGGGTGCTGGTTCATAAGATCGGATATCCGTGAAACGTCCTTTGATGGCAGCGATAGCAGCCATTTCAGGTGCAACGAGGTGCGTCCTGGCACCATTTCCCTGACGCCCTTCAAAGTTCCGGTTGGACGTCGAAGCACAGCGTTCACCATAAGGGACAATGTCATCATTCATCGCGAGGCACATGCTGCAACCGGCATCGCGCCATTCGAATCCGGCATCGATGAAGATCTTGTCGAGGCCTTCGGCTTCCGCCTGCTGTTTGACCGTTTGCGAACCGGGCACAATTAAGGCTCGGACGCCATTATGAACGGTCTGTCCTTCAATGATTTTTGCCGCTCTTCGAAGGTCACTGAGTCTGGAGTTGGTGCAGGAGCCGATGAAGACGTGTTGAATTTCCACTTCGGAAATGGGGGTGCCTCCTGTGAGCCCCATATATTCAAGAGCCCGTTCGATTTCATCGCGATCCATATTGTCATCCGCGTCCTCAGGAGAAGGAATGTTAGCACTGACAGGAATCGACATGGAAGGATTCGTTCCCCATGTGACCTGCGGTTCAATTTCAGAAGCATCGATCGTCAGGGTGGTGTCATACGTTGCACCGGAATCGGTTGCCAGTGCGCGCCACTCAGCTTCTACCTGTTCAAATGCTTCACCTTCAGGCACGTGACGACGACCTTTCAGGTAGTTGATGGTCGTATCGTCGGGACTGATCAGACCGGCTCTTGCCCCACCTTCAATCGACATGTTGCAGATGGTCATACGTTCCTCCATCGTCAGGTTCCGGATGGCTTCGCCTGTGTATTCGACCACGTGGCCGGTTCCGAATTTGACACCGAATTTTCCGATAATGGCGAGAATCAGATCTTTGGAAGTTACGGCAGGAGAGAGTTCTCCGGTCACTTGGACGTTCATTGTCTTCGGCTTTACTTGCCACAGGGACTGGGTTGCCAGCACGTGTTCCACCTCGCTGGTGCCGATTCCAAAAGCCAGGGCACCGAATGCTCCATGAGTGGAGGTGTGACTGTCACCACAGACGATGGTTTTGCCAGGCTGGGTGAGTCCCAGTTCCGGTCCGATAACGTGCACAATACCCTGATCAGGATGATCGATTCCCGTCAGTGGAATATTGAATTCTTTACAGTTATCCTCAAGTGTATCCATTTGCTTTTTAGAAATGGGATCATAAACGATATGCCGCGCGATCGTCGGTACGTTATGATCCATGGTGGCAAATGTGCGGTCCGGGCGTCTCACTGTCCGGTTTTTCATGCGAAGTCCTTCAAATGCCTGTGGGGAAGTGACTTCGTGTACAAGATGAAGATCGATGTAAAGGAGATCCGGTTTATTCGCCTCTTCGTGTACAATATGTTTCTCCCAAATCTTTTCGATAATCGTCTTTGGTTGACTCATAACAGGTTCATCCTTTCTCTTTCGTCTTATCTGTGCGGAATCTTTTATGCATAGCAGCGCATGATGCGGTCCGAAGCAGATTCTTCTTCAATGAAATCAATCACTTTCTCGGTAATCTCTTTTGTTCCAAGTTTCGTGCCGTTTTTCACGTGAAGATCCGCTGTATGATAGCCTGCGGACAACGTGTTAGCGACGGCTTGCTCAATCAGCTGAGCTTCGTGATCCATGTCGAAGGAGTAGCGGAGCAACATGGCTGCAGAGAGCATGGTGGCCAGCGGATTCGCGATGCCCTGGCCGGCGATGTCCGGGGCTGAACCATGGGCAGGTTCATACAGTCCGAAGCCATCTTTACGGAGACTGGCGCTTGGCAACATGCCAAGGGACCCTGTAAGGACAGAAGCCTCGTCACTGAGAATATCACCGAACATATTCTCTGTGACCATGACATCGAATTGTGTAGGGTTTGTGATGAGTTTCATCGCTGCAGCATCCACAAGCACATGTTCAACGGTCACTTCCGGATAATCTTTTGCTTTTTCTTCGACGATTTCCCGCCACATTTTGCTGGATTCAAGTACATTGGCCTTATCTACGGAAGTGAGGTGCTTTTTTCTTACCATGGCGGCATCAAAGCCGGTTTCGATGATACGTTCCATTTCTTCTCTCGTGTAGGCGAGGGTGTCGACGACGGATTCTCCGTTGTCTCGACGTTCGCTTGGCTCACCGAAATAGAGTCCGCCTGTCAGTTCCCTTACGATGAGCAGATCACTTCCGTTGACGACATCGTATTTGAGCGGGGAGGCGTGAAGCAGTTCGGGAAACCCTTGTACAGGTCGTAAATTCGCATATAAACCAAGCGACTTCCGAATACGAAGCAATCCTTTTTCAGGTCTGAGGTGAGATGGGTTCTGATCCCATTTGGGTCCACCTACAGCGCCAAGAAGAACAGCATCTGCCTGTTTGCAGGCTGCTTCTGTTTCTTGTGGAAGGGGATCGTTGAATTGGTCGATGGCGGCTCCGCCGATGGCATGCGTGGCATAATCGAATGAATGATCACATGCAGAAGCGACGGCATCGAGTATACATTTGGCAGATTCAACAACTTCCGGGCCGATTCCATCGCCCGGAAGAAGTACAATTGATTTATGCATGATGGTCCTCCTTAAGTCAAAATCGTGTGTTCTTTGCCAGGGGTGGTTCCTTCTTCAAGGGCACGCTGGTGAATGAAGCGGTTTACCGCATTGACAAAGGCCTTTGCTGATGCTTCGAGTACGTCCTGGGAGCTGGCCCGGCCAGTAACGTTTACACCTTCCACACTCATCTTCACATGGGCTTCAGCCAAAGCGTCACGACCACGGCCGACTGAATTCAATTGATAATCAGTCAGGTGAAGTTCTTCCTGAATAATGGCATCGAGTGTATTATACAGAGCTTCGACACTGCCGGAGCCTGTTCTTGCTTCTTCGTATTTTTTGCCGTCGGGACTTGTCATGGCAACGGTTGCGGTTGGCAGATTACCCGAGCCGTAGTGCACCTGAAAAGAGGTCAGGTCGTAGGACGAAATGTCATACGCGGAAGTCTGAATGTCTGTCATGATCGTAAAGAGATCATCGTCCGTAATCGTTTTTTTATGATCTGTCAGCTGCTTGAATTCACCGAAGGCTTTTGAAAGCAGTTCATCGGACATGTCATAGCCGAGCTTTTTCAGGCGGTCTTTAAATGCGTGCTTGCCGGAGTGCTTCCCGAGCACAAGGTCGTTGGAGTGTACACCAACGAGTTCAGGTGTAATAATTTCATACGTTTCAGCATGCTTTAAGACACCATCCTGGTGGATTCCTGATTCGTGGGCAAATGCATTTTGGCCGACAACCGCTTTATTCCTCGGTACAAACATGCCTGTGAGCTTACTGACAAGGTCACTGGTGCGTTTCGTTTCCCCGAGATTGATGCTTGTATCGATGTTGTAGTAATCTTTTCGGATATGCAGGGCAACTGCAAGCTCTTCAAGGGCTGCGTTACCGGCTCGTTCTCCGATTCCGTTAATCGTACCTTCGACCTGAGTTGCTCCGTTTTCAATCGCTGAAATGGAATTGGCAAGCGCCATACCCAGGTCATCATGGCAGTGAGCAGACAGGATCGCTTTATCAATATTTGGCACATGTTCAGTTACATAACGGAACATTTTTCCATACTCATAAGGTGTGGTGTAACCAACGGTATCTGGCAGGTTAATCACGGTCGCACCGGCATCAATGACTCTTTCGATGATGTGTACGAGGAAATCCAGATCCGATCTGGATGCGTCTTCCGCAGACCATTCGACTTTAGGGAATGTTTTTCTCGCATATCGGACCATCTCTTCTGCAGTGGCAACCACCTGATCAGGGGATTTCTTTAGCTTATGAGTCATGTGAATGGGGGAGGTGGCGATAAAGACGTGCAACCTTGGATCAACACCGCCTTTTAAAGCGTCCCATGCAGCATCCACATCGGATTTCACTGCCCGGGCAAGACCTGTGACAGAGGCATTCTGGATCGTATTTGCAATGGATTTCACCCCTTCGAAATCGCCCCGTGAGGAAGCAGGGAAACCTGCTTCCATCACGTTAACCCCAAACCGCTCAAGCTGCTTTGCGATTTCCAGCTTTTCAAGCTGATTCAGGTTCACACCAGGAGATTGTTCACCATCACGAAGTGTCGTGTCAAATATATTTATGCGAGTCATAACAAATCACTTCCCTTTTACTTAGTATTGACCGGTTTCTTAACAAATGGCATCAGTTCACGCAGTTTACGACCGACGACTTCAATTTCGTGCTGGTTTTCTCTTGTGTTAATGGCATTGAACTGCGGACGGTTTGCCTGGTTCTCAAGGATCCAGCCGTGTGCAAATCTACCCGTCTGAATATCGCTTAAAATGTCTTTCATACGTGCTTTTGTATCTGCATCGACAACACGTGGACCGGATACGAAGTCTCCCCACTGAGCAGTGTCGGAAATGGAGTAACGCATCCCCTCAAGCCCTCCTTCATAAAGAAGGTCAACGATCAGTTTCATTTCATGCATACATTCGAAATAAGCAACTTCCGGCTGATAGCCTGCTTCCGTCAATGTTTCAAAACCTGCTTTGATCAGGCTTGTTACACCGCCGCAAAGGACTGCCTGCTCACCGAATAAATCGGTTTCTGTTTCTTCCTGGAAACTCGTTTCCAGAATTCCGGCTCGACCTGCGCCAACCCCTTTGGCATAAGCGAGCGCTGTTTCTGTCGCTTTCCCTGTAGCGTCCTGATAAATGCCAAAGAGTGCAGGGACGCCGGCACCGTCTTCATAGGTACGTCGAACGAGATGACCAGGGCCCTTTGGAGCCACCAGGAACACATCAACATTGTCCGGCGGTTGAATCTGACTGAAGTGAATATTAAAGCCGTGTGCAAACGCCAATGCATCGCCTGCTTCAAGATGCGGTGCAATTTGCTCTTCGTAAATTTTCGGCTGATATTCGTCCGGGAGAAGGACCATGACGACTTTTGCCTGTTTAACAGCTTCAGGAACGGTTGTGACATCCACTCCGTCTTTTTCTGCTTTGTCCCATGACTTGCCTTTACGCAGGCCAACAACTACATCAAAGCCACTCTCTTTCAAATTCAGTGCGTGTGCGTGGCCTTGCGAGCCGTAGCCGATGATGGCGATTTTTTCTGCTTTCAAAGCTTGATCCTCAATTTGGTGGTTGTAAAGTACAGTTGTCATAATCAGAACATTCCTTTCATTTTCCCATTCATATTTTATTTCTTACCTCTTTGTTCTGGGTGAACAAGAGTGATGAAACCATGTTTTTGGTATACTTCGCAGTAAAGTGCAGTTTTGCTGAAGGAAGTATACATGAAGCTCAGGCTTTCGCCATCGAATCGGGTGAGGTGCCGAGTACGCCTTATTTCAATAAGGAGAAAGTTGGTGACTCAGCGACCTGAGGCTGATGCCCGCGGGTAAAGGCTGTAATCCCCGTTCTGGCAATGTCCTTGATGCCATAGGGCCTTAAGAGATCGATAACGGCTTCAATTTTTTCCGGCTTTCCGGTGACCTGAATGGAGAGGGAATCACGGCTGACGTCAATGACATCTGCACGGAACGGTTCAATGATCCCCTGAATTTCCATCCGGTGCTGCGGAGTACAGACCACTTTAATGAGCGCAAGTTCTCTTGCGACAACAGCCTGTTCGGTCAAATCGGATACTTTAATGACATCAATTTGTTTATTTAACTGTTTGGTCAGTTGTTCAAGTTTCCGGAAGTCTGCTACATCCACCACAAAGGTCATTCGTGAAATGCCGTCGGTTTCCGTACGGCCAACGGAAATGCTTTCGATATTGAATTGCCGCTTTTGTAATAGTCCGGTGAGGCGGTTTAATACACCGCTTCGGTTTTGGACAACTGCTGTGATGATCCGTTTCATTGCGGCTTCACTCCAATCATGTCGTTGATGGACTTACCTGGTGCTACCATCGGGTAGACGTTTTCTTCCCGCAGTACTCTGCAGTCCAGGAGACATGGCTTATCATTACTGAGGAATTCTGGTGCAATTTCCATGAAGTGTGCTTGAGATTCAATCTTCACACCTTCGATCCCGTAACTGTCGGCGAGTTTGACGAAATCCGGCTGAACGCCCATCAGTGACTCGGAATAGCGCTTGTCGTAAAAAGCTTCCTGCCACTGACGAACCATGCCGAGGGCTTCGTTATTCACGATGACGATTTTTACCGGGAGTTGCCGTTCCTGCAGAACAGAGAGTTCTTGCATCGTCATTTGAAACCCACCGTCACCAACAATGGCAAGGACTTTGTCATCCGGTTTGGCGAGCTGCGCACCAATGGCGGCAGGGAAGCCAAAGCCCATTGTGCCGAGTCCGCCGGAAGTGACCCAGCGATCCGGGCGGTTAAACCGGTAATATTGAGCGGACCACATCTGGTGCTGTCCAACGTCTGTTGTGATGATTGCATCACCCTTTGTGATGTCACAGATTGAAGAGATCAGCCATTGTGGAATCATCTTTTCTTCCGGTTTATTATACCAGAGCGGATTTTCCATGCTGTATTCTTTCAAGTGGCTTCGCCATTCGGTATAATCCCCTGGCTCTTCCAGGTGTTTCAAAAGCGAGATCATCGCGGCTTTACTGTCACTGACGACCGGAATATGCGTTGGTACGTTTTTGCCGATTTCTGCAGGATCAATGTCCACATGAACGATTGTGGCATCGGGTGCAAAATGACCGAGATTACCAGTCAGCCGATCGTCGAAACGGGCACCGACATTGATGAGAAGATCACATTCGGTGATGGCCATGTTGGATGCATAGGTGCCATGCATACCAGCCATACCAAGAAATAATTCATGGTCCCCGGGGAACGCTCCGAGACCCAAAAGGGTGGACGTTACCGGGATCTGATAGGATTCTGCCACTTGCAGAAGCCTTTCTGAGGCTCGTCCGTGAAGGACGCCGGCTCCTGTAAGAATCAAAGGTTTCTTGGCAGTTTTGAGTGCTTCGGCGACCTTTCGGATCTGCATCGGATTCGGTTTGATGGTTGGTTGATATCCTTGCAGATGAAAGGCTTCCGGTCCTTTTTCTGTTACAATGCCTGCTGAGATATCTTTAGGGATATCGACAACAACCGGTCCTGGCCGGCCTGTGGAAGCAATATGAAAGGCTTCGTTGATGATTCTAGGGATGTCGTAACTGTTCTGTACCTGGTAGTTATGCTTTGTAATCGGTGTTGTGATGCCCATTACGTCTGCTTCCTGGAAGGCATCAGTACCGGTGACAGCTGTTGCGACCTGACCCGTAATGACGACGAGAGGAAGGGAGTCCATCATGGCATCCGCAATGCCTGTAACAAGGTTTGTAGCACCGGGTCCGCTTGTGCCGATGACGACTGCAGGTTCATTGGTAACCCGTGCATAGCCTTCAGCAGCGTGAATGGCACCTTGCTCGTGCCGGGTCAGAATGTGATCGAAATCGCCGTCGGAACGGTAGAGGGCGTCATAAATCGGAAGAACAGCTCCTCCTGGATATCCGAAAATGGTCTTCACTTTCTGTTTCATCAGTTGTTCCACCAGGATATCGGCTCCGGTTCTTGGCGTGGGTGTCTTTTCGGCTTCTTCTTGAGCCTGAGCCGGCTCTGGCATTGTTCTTACTTTCATCACGATTCCCCTCCTGTTAAATTCAATTTCATCTTATACACGTCAAAAGACCCTTCCTCTCCGCCTTCGTCAGGGGTGAAAATGCCACTGACGGAGAACGGGGAGAAAGAGCCTTTGTCTTTTCTCGGTACCACCCGGGTTCATGAACGGCTTGCACCGTTCATCTTAAGAAGCTGAAAACAGCTCCATTTTGGTAACGGGTCTTTCAAGAGACCCGGTGCTGCCTACTGGATCACTCGTTCAGCAGCACGCTCAGGGATGATGTCGAATGAAGGAGTATTACCGGTTTCCAGCAGTACCGGCTCTCTGTAAATACCTGTAACTTCAATCTTTTTTCCCGTCATCGGTTTGAGATTTAGATGGTGTTTCTTAAACGATCGCTTTTGTTTGAGATTTATCGTAACATTGTGTGCCGTCGCTGACAACAACTTTTCTGAATTCTCTTAACAAATGATTGGTGATATGACCTGGTTTGCCGTCATTTACTTTTCGTCCATCGACTTCGACTGCTGCGATGACTTCCACGGCTGTACCGGTTAGGAAGACTTCATCGGCAATGTAAACATCGTGGCGGGTGAAAGGCGTCTCATGGACATTGTAGCCAAGCTCTGCCGCGATGTTGAGGATCGCGTTGCGTGTGATCCCTTCCAAAGCTCCCAGATAAACCGGCGGTGTTAAAATCGTGTTGTTTTTTACGATGAAGATGTTATCGGCTGACCCTTCTGTGACATAGCCCTGATCGTTCAGCATCAGAGCTTCATCCACCCCCGCCTGATTCGCTTCCAGTTTAACGAGGATGTTGTTCAGGTAGTTTAAGGATTTGACCTGTGGACTTAAGACATCCGGCCGGTTTCGCCGGCTTGCAACGGACGCAATACGTAAACCTTGATTGTATAGCTCTTCAGGGAACATCCGCAGATTTTCTGCGATGATGATCACCTTTGGATTGCTGCAAGAAGAAGGGTCCAGACCCAAATTACCGGGGCCACGCGATACGACGATACGAATATAAGCAGACTGGAGTTCATTCTTTCGAACAGTCTCGACAATCAACTGTTCCATTTCCTCCTTGTCGTATGGAATTGTTAGCATGATCGACTGTGCTGATTGGTACAATCGTGTCAAGTGTTCACTGAGTTTAAAAACGTTCCCGTGATAAACCCGAATGCCTTCGAACACCCCATCTCCGTAGAGAAATCCATGATCGTACACACTGACGACCGCATCTTCTTTCTTGACGAACTCACCACCAAGGAAGATCCACTGGCTGCTCATACCGACCCACTCCTTTCTGATAGACTCTGGTCTGTCTGTTTTAATCGTTGTTGAAATCGTTGAAAAAATCTGATATTGATGGTTATATTACATCCTGCAGACAACAATTGCAACAGCTTTGTGTAAAAAATTCTGACAGTTCAAACGCTTGCGGCAGTAGGGAAGAGCCGAATTACCTTGACACGACTGAGTTTGCGTGAATTTTCTGATAAATTGTAAATTTTTCTGAAGCGCTTTCATAAAACGGCTGATGTGCCGGTGATTGTGAGATTGAAGTGAAAACTGCAGCCGGAATCAAAATCCGGCTGCAGTCCGTAATCAGTTTGATTGTGTAATCCAGCCTGCCATTCGACCGGTTTGTCCTGTTGTTCTTCGATGAGAGAAAAAGTGCTCTTGTTCACGATTTACACAGATTGGTGACACATGAATTTGACTGTCATGAAGACCCGCGTTTCGAAGGAGAAGCACATTTAATTTTTTCAAATCAAGGAGAAAGCGGTCCGGATCAAGTTTCTGATAAGGGACCTCTTCAATCGCCAGTTCATTCAATGTTTCATCAACGGATTTGATGATACGCTCGTCCACTTCGTACTGTGCTTTGGAGATGCCGGGGCCGATCACTGCCTGAATTTCTGAGCGATCGACGCCTTCAGCATCTTCCCACAGTTTGACCATTTTCCCTGCAATGTTCAGCACAGTGCCTTTCCAACCGGCGTGGGCAATGCCGATGAGATGCTTTTCAGGCGCACTGAAATAGATTGGAATACAATCCGCGTACAAAAGGGCAAGAACGATACCGTTTTCCTTGGTATACAGGCCATCTGTGTCTCGGATCGCTCCAGCTTGAGAACGTGCACCGCTGCCTTTCAGGATGTGGGGAACCTTAACGATCTGATCGCGGTGCGTCTGTTCAGAAAATACCCATTGTTCCAGTGGGATGCCGACAGCTGATGCCAGACTGTGCCGGTTTCTTGTCACATGTTCCGGGTTGTCGTTGACATGGTAGCCGAGATTCAAGGATTCGTATTCCCCATTGCTCGCTCCACCTTTTCTTGTTGAAAAGCCAGCTTGGACCCCATCAGTAAACAGTGCAGGCTTTTCAATCACGAATGTTCTTTCATGTCGAAGTTTAAATAGTGGGCATAAATCAGCCATACATTCTCAGTCCTTCTTTTTATCGGATTGTTCGTTTTTTGTATATTCATACATGTCATAGGCTTTCGGTTCAGGTTTATCCGTTTGCTGTTTCCGTGACTTCTTCATTTTATAAACGGTGAATGATGCAGCGATCAAGACAAAGATTAACATGATATAGGCATAGCCCATCATTGGATCGTTCGGATCGGGCACTGTAAAGATATCCACAGGGATGACACCACCTTTCAGGCTGACACGTACTCTTAATTAGAAGTATAATGAAACTGAAGGCAATACGAAAGCGGAACGTCTTTTGGAGAATCTGATACATGAAGGAGTTGAAGGAATGACGAAACTGGCAAGTCACCCGTATTACAAAGTGCTGCGCGAAGTCAGAAAATTGGAGCAGGAGAACGTGGAGTATGAACGTGAAATCGAATTATACGAGGATCGTGTGGAGACGAAATACCGCTCTTTCCCGATCGAGACGGTCATGGACATGTCGTATCGTGAGATGCCTGGTGATGAAGGAATCTTGTATCTGCATACGACCCGGGGCGTCTATTCGTATATGGTAAAAGAAGCTCCGGCACAATTTTTGAAAGCATACCGGGAACTCGATGAACGGTTAAGAGAAAATGAAATGAGATAAACGCGTTTTGTATCATGCTCAAAAAGGAACATGGATGAATAGAGCAAGATGAACGATTGAAAAAAGGAGATGATTGTGTGCATTATCGACAGTTAGGCAGTACGGATTTAAAGATCAGTGAATTGAGTTTCGGCACCTGGGCCATTGGCGGCGCGTGGGGATCCAATGACGATGACGACTCATTGAAGGCTTTGGATAAAGCCATGGGCGAAGGCGTCAATTTCTTTGATACCGCGGACGTCTATGGCGGTGGTCACAGTGAGGAACTCTTGAAAAAAGCGACAAAAGGCAAGGAAGACGAAATCCATATCGCGAGTAAATTTTGCCGTGCAGGAGATATTCACAGCGCAAAAACATATTCAAAAAAGCAGGTCAAAGAATACTTAACAGCAACGCTTTCGCGCCTTGGGCGTGAGCAGATTGATCTCTATCAGATTCACTGCCCTCCGCTTGACATTATTCAGGACGGCGAAGTATTTCAGGTGCTGGATGATCTTCAACAGGAGGGACTGATCCGGCATTACGGTGTGTCCGTTGAATCCGTTGAAGAAGGCCTTGCATCCCTGGCTTATCCGAATGTAAAAGCACTTCAGGTGATCTTTAACATCTTCCGGCAAAAACCGGCCCGTGAGTTATTCCCGAAAGCACAGGAACAAGGAGTTGGGATTCTTGCTCGTGTACCTTTGGCCAGTGGACTGCTCACAGGGAAATTCAATGAAAACCACGCGTTTGAAGAAGACGATCACCGAAAATTCAACCGGGACGGCCAGATGTTTAATGTCGGCGAGACATTTGCGGGGCTTCCCTTTGAAAAAGGGGTTGCACTCAGTCGGAAGCTGGAGTGGATTAAGGAGGGGCGTGAATCGATGACGGCTGCCTCGCTTCGCTGGATTCTTGAGCACGATGCCATTTCAGCCGCAATCCCCGGTTTTAAGAATACAAAGCAGGTGGAGAGTAATCTGAAGGCGGTGGATGTTAAACCGTTTACGCCATCTGAGCTGGATCAGCTGAAGCGGTTTTATGATGAGCAGGTGCATGAGCACATCAGAGGCTCTTATTGATGGTTTTGAAGAAGCAACAATAACATTGAATTCATTAAAGAAAACCTGGCTTTTCGCCAAGCTTTAATGGCAAAAGCCAAGTTGCGCTTATCCTTCAATCCTTTAGCGAACGTCAACATTGCGATTAAGTAAAAAACAACCCCGGGCAGATGCGTTTTGAAATGCATTTGCCCGGGGGTTTTGATTGATGTGCGATACATGCTGTGTCAGGAAGATACTTTCTGAAGTTCGTCTTGCAAAAACGTCATAAGTTCCTGGATTTTCTCTGATGAAAAGTCGAAGGATATGCCTGCGGCTTCGTAAATATCAAACAGTGAACCGGTATTGCCGAGGGATAAAGCCTGTTTATAGTTAGCCAGTGCCTGATCGGGGTTCTCCCGGTATTGTTTAAACATCTGCAATGCACCCAATTGGGCAATGACATATTCAATGAAATAAAACGGGACTTCAAAGATATGAAGAATGCGCAGCCAACTGTTTTCGGCATATTGCTCATAATCGCTCCAATCCACCGTTTCACCGTTCAACTTCTTTTGCAGTTCAAAGAACTTTGCGTTTCGTTCTTCTGCGGTGTGTGTTGGGTTCTCATACAGCCAATGCTGAAACTGATCGACAGCAATGCCCATCGGTAAAAATTGAATGATACCTTCGAGGTGCTCTTTTTTGGCCCGATTCAGGTCTTCGTGGTTACTGTAGAATTGATCCCACTTGTCCATTGTGAAGAGCTCCATGGTCATGCTGGCAAGTTCTGAAGACTCCATCGGTGTGTCGCGGTAAACAGCCAGCGGCAAGTGACGTTTGAGGTCATTATGAATGCAGTGCCCCATTTCGTGCAGCAGTGTAATCATATCATCTTGAGTTGTAGCCGCATTCATAAAAATGAAGGATAAACCTGATACCGGGAGGGGCGCACAGAACCCGCCAGGAGCCTTTCCTTTCCGGGTCGTTAAATCAAGCATCCCCCGCTCATCCATCGTGGACAGCAGTCCGGAAAATCGCTCATCGAGCTGTTGAAAAATGCTGTGACTGGTATTGACGAGCTCATCGCGGTCTTGAAACGGTTGTAAGGGTGTCTGACCTGGCAGGACGGCTTTCGTATCCCATGGACGGTAGGTGTCGACACCCAGTTCGGATTGGTGTTTTTTCTGAATGGATTCTTTTAGTGGTGTAACATGTTTCTGAACAGCGTCAGCAAGGGTGTGACAATCTTCCGCCGTGTAATCAAAGCGCTCGTATTTTTTGAACATATAGTCCCTGTAATTGTCGAGCCCTGCATTTTTCGCTTTTTGTTGGCGGATGGCGATCAGTTCATTCATGATGGTTTGCAGTTCGTCTTTAACGGACTGATAGGCTGACCCATTTTTCTCATAGGCCAGTTTTCTGGTTTCCCGTTCTTCGTCCTGAAGGTGAACGGCGATTTCACTCAAGGTTGATTCCTTTCCGTGCCAATCAACCATCAGACCACCGGTGTGTTCGAAATAATCTGTGGACAGTTTGTTTTCCTGGACTTCGAGTTCAATGTTCTCGGATCTGAACAGTTGCTGTGCGTTTTGTTTGGAACGGATCAGACGGGCGTATTTTTCCTTATGAAGCGAGTCAACATAAGGGCTTTTCAAAAACTTATCATCGAGTTCAGCTTCATATTTCTTCAGAATCGGTTCGATGATCGTCTGATCATGCTCAAACGCTTTCTTTGCTTCTTCTGAATCACTTTGACACTGAAAATCAATATAGTGGCCCGTTAATCCCTCTTCGAGCTGATCATACAAATCCGACTGGTCAATCAGCCATTGTTCGAGTTCCTCCGAGCTCTCGATATCCCGTGTGAGCAACTGGATTAATTTCTGTTCGATCTCCTCGGGGTGCTGAAAGGGGAGTGTCTCTTGATAAAAACTTCCCATTATGTATCCTCTCCTTGTTCATAGACTATTGGATCACTACCATCATAATACAGATGAGCATCGGATTGTGAACTTTTCGAGAAGAAATCAGGCACCTGTGATAGAATGTAGTGTGGAATTTGTGTGAGGGGTCTGATTGTTGTGAAAAAAACGTTGTTGATCGTTGTATTTATTCAATTTATTGTTTATGCAGGCTTCGGGATGGTCATTCCTGTCATGCCGGAGATTGTGACAGAGCTCTCAGGCATTGCAGGGCATATCGGAGGCATGCTGGCGATTTATTCTGTCGCATCATTTATTACGTCACCGTCCTGGGGAGCACTGGCCGATCGAAAAGGGCGAAGGCTGGTATTAATCATCGGATTAATCGGTTACGCTGTCGGATTCTTCATTTTTGCCATCTTCATTGATTCATTGATGATGATGTACCTGTCCCGCTTTGTCAGCGGGATCTTTGCCGGGGCACTGTATGCGGCTGCGATGTCGACATTGTCCGATATTTCGGATGATACCACGCGAAACCGGAATCTGGGACTTGCAGGTATGGCGATTGGCCTCGGGTTCATATTTGGACCTGCAACCGGAGGCTTGTTAAGTCTGGTCAGTCTTGCTGCACCGTTTTACTTAGCGGGTACATTGATGCTGTTGCTCGTTCCAATCGTACTGATCACAGTGAAAGATGCCTATTGGGTACCGGTGGTTGAAGTGGATAAAAGCCGCTTGCTGCCAAAATTGGAGTTGCCGGATGCGGGTCTGTTGAAGCTCTTATTGTTTATGTCATTTACAGCTTCTTTTCTGTTGACAGGGCTCGAGAGTGTGTTTCAGGTGTTTGGCATTGATCAGATCGCGATGACTCCTGCTGAAATGGGCCTCTTGTTCTTTATCGGAGGCACAGCATTGGCGATCGTCCAGGGCGGTTTCCTGCGGAAAATTAAGACGGGGAAGGAATACATCTGGATTACCGTAGGACAAGTGATGTCCGGCCTGGCGTTCGTTTTGATGGTGGTGCATTTTAATCTGATTCTCGCTGGCGTGTACCTGATTCTCTTCATTGTCGGGAATGCCATGATCCGCACCCTCAGTTTGTCTTTGATTACCCGGGCAAGCGGGAACCGGTCGGGTTATGCGTCAGGGCTGCAATTCTCTGCCGATAGTCTGGGCCGTATTTTTGGCCCGTTGGTTTTTGCATTTACGTACGATGTGTTGTCCGGAACAATCTTTTTGATTGCCGGGGGGATCTCTTTTATACTGATCATAGTGATATTATTCAATCGCAGTCGCCTGGCACAAATTGAGGCTGCCTGAAACAAAATACTGTCTTGGAGGGAACGACATTGATCGAACGTAAATCAACACGTGAAGTGGAGAATATGATTATCGCAGGGGATCTGGTGGCATCGATCCACCGGAAACTTCGGGATCTGGTGAAGCCGGGTGTTACGACAGCTGAGCTGGACCGTTTTGTCGAAAAAGAAATGAAACGTGCCGGAGCCATGCCGGCTCAAAAAGGTTATCAGGGGTATGAGTTTGCCACGTGTGCTTCAGTAAACGATGAAATCTGCCATGGTTTTCCACGAAAAGAACCATTGAAAAATGGGGATATCATTACGATGGATTTCGTATTGGACTATGAAGGTGCAATGGCGGACAGCGCCTGGACCTACGAAGTGGGGGAAGTCTCCGAGGAAGTACGGCAACTGAATGAGGTTACAAAAGAGGCGTTATACCGTGGTATTCGAGCTGCAAGAGCAGGCAACCGGATCGGGGATATCGGTCATGCGATTCAACAATTTGTCGAGCCTTACGGTTATGGCATCGTCCGGGAATTTGCCGGACATGGGATCGGTCCAACGATTCACGAAGAACCCAATATCCCGCATTACGGTCAGCCTGGACGGGGTGCAAGGCTGAAAGAGGGGATGGCCATTACCATCGAGCCGATGATCAACATCGGTGGCTGGCGCGCAAAAATGGATGAAAACGGGTGGACAGCCAGAACGCGTGACGGCTCCTTGTCCACCCAGTTCGAGCATACATTAATTATCACGGACGGCGAACCGATCGTGACAACCGAACAAGAAAAGTAAACGAAACAAAATCAGTTTTAATCAGAGGGATCAATCCTGCACGGTTGATGCAAAGAAGCCGAGGACGTAAGCGAGGTATTCCTCTGGATATTTGTAAAATCCTTGCACATGATCGGCGCCTTCGGGGATCCACAGCTCGAAGGCGTCTTCGTATGTTTCGACCATCTGAATGCTTTCAGTATGAGGGATATAGTCGTCTTCATCGCCATGAATAAAGAGAACAGGTCTTGGGTGGATAGCCTCAAGGTCGCGGATCGGACTCAGTTCAGCAGGTTCAATCCCCACCAGATGAGGAATCAGCGTCATCGTCAGTGATGTGAACGGAATAGCAGGGAGGCCGGTCCAAACAGGCAAATTCGCTTTCAGATAACGTTCGAGATCGCTGAAGGGACTGTCGGCAATGACACCATCCACTTCATCTGTAAGTGCAGCCGCAGACAATGATGCGGATGCCCCCATCGAGACACCATAGAGCAACAGCGGTTCCTCGAAATGGGTGGTCATGTAATCCACAGCACCCAATACGTCATAGCGTTCCAAGATCCCAATGGAGGTCAAATCTCCTTCAGATTCACCGGCATTCCTGAAATCAAACATCAATACACGATGCCCCTCGCCCAGAAGGCCTTGAGCCAGTGCGAAGAAACCAGCTCCGCTCTCGTGACGATTACCCCGGTAACCGTGACTCATAATGACACTTGAAACCGGATCCTCTTCAGGTTCCATCAGCCAGCCGTTCAAAGCGACACGGTCATCGTGGGCGCTGACAAAAGAGACTTCTTCATAGGGCATGCTGTACATTGCAGGATTGAGCGACAGTTCCCGGGGTTCGGTTCGTGTCATGCTGAGTCCGATATAGATCGTGATGGCAGTGAACAGCAATAGAATGAACAGCAAAGAGAATGCTGCCCACAGAAACTTACGGCGGTGTGTTTTGCGACGTGGTACCGATACAGGAATGTGTCCATACATAAATCAAGAGCCTCTTTTCGTTTCAAACTAGTATTATTAATGTACCATGCAGCAGTAAGAAATGGAAATCATACAAATATGTGTGACAATTCTTTTGATTCACCGTAAAATAGAAACAAGGATCATCTTTTTGAAAGGATGAATGTTTATGACAGCGACATTACTTGAAGATGTTGGGCATGCTTTTCAATCGCGAAGTGAGACGATTGCGACTGAAATCGTTCAGTCATTTTCCGGGGAATACGAGCGCAGTTTCACTCGTATGGCAGAAGATAAACTGATCAATGAATTCCACCATTTAACAGACCTGATCAGTGAACAGATGATTTTACAGGAATATACAGCCTTTAGTGGCAAAGTGTTTGAGTGGGGAAAACGATTCGGTCAAACGGCGATCAGATCCGGCGTCAATGTTGAAGAAGGGCTTTTGATTGTCCCTTTTTTCCGGAAAGTGATTATTCGGCATATTCGTGACATCTTCCTTAAGAACAACCATGGCATTGAGGAGTATTTCGTAATGGCGGATTTTCTTCATCCAATGATTGATCAGACTGTCTACGCCTTCACCGAAGCCTATGTGGAGCATCACCATGCGACCTATCAGCATGCGCAAGATGAGCTCTTGGAGTTGTCTGTACCCTTGGTGCCATTAACCCGTGATGTCGCAATTCTTCCAATCATCGGGACCATGAACACGCATCGCTCAGAGGAGTTATTGCATAAAGCTTTGAATCGCGGGCGTGAGCTGGAACTCAGCTTTATTATAATTGATTTATCCGGTGTACATATGATTGATACGGCTGTGGCGCACCATCTGTTTCAGCTCCATGATGCCTTGAAGGTCATTGGTATCACCGCCGTGTTTTCAGGCGTTCGTTCCGAACTGGCTCAGACGATGGTGAATTTAGGAATTTCTTTTAATCACATGCATGTCACGGGGACGTTACCCCGCGCTTTGGAGCTGGCGGGTGTCGTGATTAAAACGAAGGAGGATCAATCATGAGTCGTTATTATTGGGACTGGCTGAAAAATGACCAGGCACTGGAGATTGCCGAATGGACGTACGATTCCCCCCTCGACAGGCTTGATTTACAGGAAAATGATGAGGCACTGGACCATTTTTTGAACCCGTTTAACTGGCGGAACCGTTTTGCGGTTTTTAAGGATGATGTTCTTCTCGGATACATCGATTTCCAGCTGGAATCCGAGGCCAGCGCTTTTGTATACATGCAATGTTCCCCTGATTTTATCGGTCAAGGTGAAGGGAAAGCTTTGGCAGAAGCTGCGCAGGAAATTGTGGAAAAGCATTATGCACTGGGTGAGCTTCAAGCAAAAGTCCTTTCTATTTCCCCGGCCGGGGAACGTTTATGTGAAGAAATGGGTGGGAAGAGAATGCAAAAGGATCAAGGGATCTTTTATAGTTGGACATTCAACAGATTTTAAAGGAGGGCTCAACGTGAACTGGCGAACCATCATGATTTTGATGACGTTGATCATTGCAGCAGGATGCGCCAATGATGAGGGTGAAAATGAAGCGGGTATCAACGATGAGAATGCCAATGAAACGTCTGATCAGTCCGTGAATAACGAACAGAACGAGGAAATCGAAGAACTCGAAACGACCGTAGCGAATCTGGAGGAAGAGCGTGATCAGCTGCTCGATGAGATCAGTGCTTTGGAAGCCGAACAGCCTGATGAAGATCAAGGCGAAGAGGCAGAAACGCAGGAAAGTCCGTTTGGCGAGAATTGGACGCCGCATGGAGATCGCTTTTATGATCAGGTTTGGATGTACCAGGAACAGACAGAATTAGAAGCAGAAGTGGGATATGAACGGGAGAGTCTTGATTGGACCGCTGCATTTGGAGAAATCAGTGAAGAGTTTAATACGGAGTACCCTGATCTGGAGACGGCCGAGGATCTGGTTTACACGTGGATCGGTGAACGGAATATGTTGACGCGTCCGGATTCTTTTGATGAGCTGACTGTAAGGATGAATCATACTGAAGACAATGAGGCGGAGGCTCTGATTATGAAGTGGGGCCTGCGCGACGATGCCATAGCCGGTGAGGATTTCCTTTTGTACCTCGAGTCTGAAGACGGTACCTGGCAGATTAGGGATCTCGAGCAGCGGATCCACTGCCGCAGGGGAACGACCGAATCAGATGGCGATGTACTTTGCCAATGAACTGATCAGAGGGCAAAAGAGTAAAGGCCAGGCGATAAATTTTCATCGCCTGGCCTTTTTCTGTGCTCTATTCAGCGTGCGTTGGATTATTCGTGGTCGGTTGTTTTGTTTTCCATCCGATTCAGTCGTTCTTCAAGGTCATTAACCCTTGCTTCAAGTGCGTTGTACTCTTCTTTCGTGAACAGGTTTAAATCTGTCATCAGCTGATTCAGTCGTTCTTTTGACTGGTAGTTCCATTCCTCTTCCTTGGATTCACCTTTCTTAATCAGGTCATGATACAGCTCGTCGAACTCTTTCGGTGTGATTTTCCCTTTGACAAGCATTTCGTCAAGGTACTGATCCATCCGTTCTTTTCCTTGAACTGCGGCACCTAGACCTAATAAAAAACCCGTTTTTAAAATGTTACTCATTTTGCATTCCTCCTCATTTATAGTACGATTTATGATTCAAAACGGCTGTTGCTCTGGATAAACCGTTTGTGTCTGAAAATGGTGATCATTAAAGTAATCAACAACAGGACTGCGACGATCCCGCTGAGTGATAATACGATTGTGCTGTTTAAAAACCATCCGGCTGCAGTGAAGCCGATTGTGGCAAGCAAAATGATGACCTGCAGCGCTGTTAACAATAAAAAGCGCTGATGCTCCAACCTGGACCAGTGATGAACCTCTTCTTGCTGCCGCTTTTGTTCCGGAGCTTCTAGGAATTCATTTAAATGACGGGGCAGCGACAGGAAAGGTTTCAGCGTATCCTTGACAAGTTGAATTTGCAGGGCATCTTCATCGTCTTCCTTTTCCTGCATCCATTGATTGACAACCGGTTTCCCCAGCGTCATAAAATCGATGGACGGATTCAATGAGGTGATTACACCGAGCCCGATGGAAGC
Source organism: Salisediminibacterium beveridgei (assembly GCF_001721685.1). GTDB lineage: Bacteria > Bacillota > Bacilli > Bacillales > Salisediminibacteriaceae > Salisediminibacterium > Salisediminibacterium beveridgei. The sequence goes on from NZ_CP012502.1 coordinate 1,172,179, forward strand.
GGCCCGGCCAAGAAATGCGAATTCAGCGGGCAACTGAATCGGCTGTTCCCGAACGAATTCCTGCAAGTCCTCGAAAATTTCCTGCACGATTTCCTGATCCATCTCATTGATATTCTGTTCGAGGTAAATATCGATGTATTCCCTGAGTTTCTGCTCAATTTTGTATTTATCAGCATGGGGCAAAAGAAAGCCCAGTTTTTCCAATTGTTCGATGGCAAGCTGGTAATCATCCATGACGAAGCCCTGGATCATTTTTCGTACGTTTCGGGCATCGTTGCGGCTGATTTGACCTACCATGCCAAAGTCGAGAATGATCAACGTCCCGTCACTTTTGATCATAATATTCCCTTGATGGGGATCGGCGTGAAACTTTCCGTAATCCAGAAGCTGATCGACAAGGAACAAAAACAGCTTTTCGGCGGTCGCTATGGGGTCAATCTGATGCTCGCGGTACCAGACAAGATCCGTGACTTTTCTGGCCTCGATCCATTCCATAACCAGTACCCGCCGGGTGCAGTATTCTTCATAGAATTGAGGAATGTAGATCGATTCGCTGCCATTGTATTTCTTTTGAAAGTATTGGGCATTTCGAAGTTCCTTGTAGTAGTTCAGTTCATCCCCAACGACTGAAACAACTTCTTTATACAATGCTTTTGTGTCAATTTCCTTCCCGAATCGTGTGAAGTTCCGGGTGATCCAGAGAACGATGTTCATGGCCTTGAAGTCGGATTTAATGATTTTGTCAATATCAGCACGCTGCACTTTAATGGCGACTTCCTGTCCGTTCAAAAGTGTGCCTTTGTATACTTCTCCAATGGAGGCTGAGGCTACGGGGCGGTCACTGATATCGAGCAGAAAATAATCCAGCGGTTGTCCCCATTCTTTTTCAATAATGGCTTTGGACACTTCCGGTGGAACAGGAGGCACCTGATCGATCAAATCCTGCAGTTCTCTTAAAAAGGCTTCAGGCATAATGTCGGCGCGGGTGCTGAGGAATTGTCCGACTTTGATCATCAACCCTTCGAGATCAAGTGCCCGTTCCCTGTATTCAATCGCTTGTTTGGCAACGAGTGTTTCCCATTCTTCCCGCGTTGATGCATCCCATGCTTTATGTTTTTTGCCGAAAATATAAAGTTGCAGGACAAATTTAATAAACATCCTGACGATCACGAAAATTCTGTATAATGAAAAGTTTTTCACGGTAGTCCTCCTGTACAATCCTTATAAAAAACCAATACCCCATTTCCTGCGAAAGTATGTTACAATCAATACAAACAACAGATGTTATATGAACAAACATTTGTTTATAGGAGGTGTGACATGAATGAGAAAGAGAAGATCATCATCGAACTGATCAGACAGGACCCGTTTATCACACAGCAGGATCTTGCTGAGCGCCTGAATGTATCCCGTTCTGCTGTCGCAGGGTATATCTCGTCGTTGACTCGTCAAGGGATGATCAAAGGCAGAGCTTATGTGATGAACGAAGGACCAGGTATCCTTATTATTGGTGGTGCCAATATGGACCGTAAAATCACATTGACTGAGAAAGTCAATATGGGTGATTCCAACCCGGCAGCGACAGGCAATACGAGAGGCGGCGTGGCAAGGAATATTGCCGAAAACCTGGTGCACATGGGCATGGACCCTAACCTGCTGACCGTTCTGGGTCAGGATCAGGACAGTGAACATTTACGAAAGCATGCCGCGGAATGCGGTCTGGATCTTTCTTTGTCACTGACCAGGAGCGATCAATCGACTGGAAGTTATACAGCAATATTTAATCCGGATCACGATCTGATTCTCGCAGCTGCTGATATGGCCATTTATGATACGGTTATGCCGGATGAGGTGAGAAAAAGTTTCCGTAAGGCCGGTCATTGTGAATGGGTCGCAGTGGATACAAATTTCAGCCTTGAAGCAATGCGGGAAATACTGACACAAACAGCCGCTTCAAAAGGAACAAAGCTTGCCGTTATCCCGGTATCTGCCTCGAAATTAAACCGGATCCCTTACCGTCCGGAACAGATTAACTTGCTGATCCTGAATCATTTTGAGGCAATCACGCTGGTTAAGAACTGGACCGGTCATGTCACAGAAGATGAAAAGGAACTGATGCATCATCTGACGGAAGAAGGGGTTGAACAAGTAATCATCACAAAAGGCGCTGAAGGTGCTTATTATCAGGAAAGAGGAAGTCAGATGCGTCATCAGCCGGCACCGCAGACAAATGTTGTGGACGTTACCGGCGCAGGAGATGCATTCAGCTCGGGTGTCCTGTTCAGCTTGAGTCACAACAATCCGCTGGACGAGGCTGTGAGAACCGGACTGCTGGCCGCAAAGGCCACACTGGAATCGACAGACACCGTTACAAGCACGGTGAATGAAACATGGATAAAATCCATACAACAATCATAACAGGAGGAATGAAAAATGAATCAGCATTATCTTGAATATGCACCTGAAGTAAAAGAGGCGATGGAAAAAGGGCAACCTGTGGTGGCGTTGGAGTCAACGATTATTTCCCACGGCATGCCGTACCCACAGAACCTGGAAACCGCGATGGAAGTAGAAGATATCATCCGAAAAGAGGGGGCAGTTCCGGCAACCATTGCTTTGATCGATGGAAAAATCAAAATCGGAATGACCCAAGAAGAACTTGAAGCATTCGCTAAAGGCGATGCGATTGAGAAAGTCAGCCGCCGGGACTTCCCGAAGGTACTTGCCAAGAAAACAGCCGGAGCAACCACTGTAGCTGCTACGATGATTTGTGCAGAATTAGCCGGTATTCAAGTCTTTGTAACAGGGGGAATCGGTGGCGTTCACCGGGGCGCGGAATCCAGTATGGATATTTCTGCCGATCTTCAGGAACTGGCAAAAACGAATGTGGCGGTTGTCTGTGCCGGTGCGAAATCGATCCTCGATATCGGGTTGACACTGGAATACCTGGAGACACACGGTGTGACAGTGATCGGCTATGAAACGGATGAATTCCCGGCTTTCTATACAAGAAAAAGCGGGTATGGTGTGGACGCAACAGGTGAAAATCCCGCGGATGTTGCATCTATGCTGCAAGTGAAACGGGATCTCGGCCTTAGCGGCGGCGTCGTCATCGCCAATCCTGTACCCGAAGAGGCAGAAATGCAAAAAGAAGATGTCGATCGTATGATTCAAATCGCTTTGACAGAAGCGATTGAAGAAGGAATTAAAGGAAAAGACACCACACCTTATCTTTTAGGACGTTTGAAAGAATTGAGTGACGGACAGACGCTGGTTACCAATATTGCACTTGTGAAGCATAACGCTGTAAACGGCGCGAAAGTGGCTGTGAAGTTGAACGAACAAGGCCGGAAACAGAAGGTTTAACCACGTGATACGCAAAAAGTAAGGACCCGGCCAAACAGGCCAGGGTCCTTACTCAATCTACAGCAGGTTATTAATGACCTGAAACAGTTGTTAAGCGCATATCCATTACTTTACGAATAATCAGTACAGTGAACAGTAAGAAGATTGTAAAACCGATCCAATACGTTAAAATCCGCAAAATGTCCGCGCTCCAAGGTGAAAGAGATGTAATAAAGGATCCGCCGAAGAAAGACATCATCCCGGCGATGATAACCAGCAAATAAGGCTGTACACGTTTGAAGACAAGAAATTCCCCATTGTGTTCAGCGGGTGACATGCGATAGAGCATCATGCCCAGTATGAAAAACAGTCCGATCCCGATGAAGCGAAAGCTGAGGTACGGTCCCCCTTGTCCGCCGTCAAAAACATAGATAAATGGGGTGATAAACTCCACCCACCTCGGCAGTGGTATGACCATACCAAAATGAACATCGATCAAGTCCTGGACGAGATAAAAGACACCTAAAGGAAAAAATGCGATCAGACCGGTCAGACCAAGCTGAGAAAGCATATCTCCGGTGATCGTCCCAATCATTAAAGCAAATGTGTAGAGCAGGATAAAGCCAAGAAGCGGCTCGAGCAGAATCTCACTCAATGTCACCTGTTCAAAACTCATCTGGTGCGGGGACTGATAGATAATGGCATAGGCAACCCAGAAGTTCACAAGATGAAAGAGCGTTATGGCCAGTGTACCGTATAACCATTTGTGAAAAAAAGACGACGAACGGCTGTATGGCAAGGACAAGGTGAAATCCTGTCTCCTCGTATTTCGCTCCAGTCCAATGAGCATCGCAGCCAGTCCGATCAGGGCAATGACAAGAAAGACGGTGACTGCGCCTTCTGAGAATACTTGAATCAGATCAAAGCGTTGGACTTCATATACATAGTTGTCGATGGTATCTGCCATATCCGCCCGTTCATTCCAATGTTCGATCGACAGAGTTGCCTGAAAGGGCATATGAATGACAAAAAGCGCAAGGATAATCCAGAGTAAAAGCTTGGTATGTTTATAATTCTGATAAAACAGCGCCTTATAAAACATCATCTGTTCCCCCCAGCCGTGCGAGAAATACGTCTTCAAGCGTCAACTTCAATTCTTCGAACAACACCGGGTCATGGTCCTGAATCTCATTATAAATGGCTGAGTCCGCTGCGGAAATAAGCACAGCATATACACTGCCGCTCTGACTGACCGGCGTTACCCGTTTTAACAGGTCTGGCGGGAAAGATCCTGATTGGAAGGCCAATTGGAGTTTCCGGTAGCGTGTTTTTAATTCACCGATCGCAAAATGTTCTTCCACTTCGCCGTTTCGGAGAATCAAGACATCATCTACCATAAAATCCAATTCCTCAAGGCGGTGGCTGGCAATCATGACAGCCACTTGATTGGCCCTTGCCTGTTCAACGAGAAAATCGAGCACCTTTCGTTTCACGATCGCATCAAGACCATCTGTAGGCTCATCCAGCAGAAGATAATCCACCCGGCTCGAAAATGCCAAAATCAGCACAAACAGAGCTTTCATTCCTTTTGATAATTGGCTGATCCGGTTCACATCCGGAAGGGAAAAATGGGCACGCATGTGATTGAAATAGTCCATGTCAAACCCGGGATAGACCATCTTGTACAACGTAATTAATTCGTTCGTACTGTATGTTTTCAGGGAGTCGAGATTGTCAGGAATGAAGATCATTGTCTGTTTTTTTGCAGGATGCTTGAGGATGCTGTGATTGCCGATGAAGACATCTCCCGAACTCGGAAGGAGAATGCCGGCCATCGTTCTGAGCAGTGTGGTTTTCCCCGCACCGTTGCGGCCGATAATGCCGGTGATCGTTCCAGGGGATACTTCAAACGAAATGTTGTTCAGGATCTGTTGTTGTCTAATGGTTTTCGATAGGTTTTTGACTTTCATCTCATTTGCCTCCGAACAAGTAAAGATCAATATGTATCCAGATAACTAGTATACCCCGAAACCAGGATCAAAAAAACCGGACTCATCAATCGAGTCCGGTTTTGATTACTCACCTTCCGATGACTTGACCCACTCCGGTGTTTTTGCTTTAGCCGCCCAGATAAATACAACGGCCACACTCACTGCCAGGAGGAGCGGGGAAGCCAGCATAATCATAAATGTATGCATATCCATGGGAAAAACTCCTTTCGTCATTTTTTACCTTGAACATACTCAGGGTCAAACAGGAACATTCTCATTAATAAATACAATGACGGAATTAACAAGAACAATCCTGCAACAAAGGCAATTATCAGTGCCAGTGCCATCGATTCATTGGTGAACCCGTCATAAATGGTCAAATGCGGATAGAGTAAATAAGGCAGGTGCGCTGAACCGTACGCAAAGAAAGCCGTAAAATATTGTATGGTAACCAGAAGGAATGCAGTCCCGTAGGAGCGCTTTTGCCAAACAAGGTATACCGCACCAGCGAAAGCGACAGCAGAAACTGCGAATGCCCACCATAAATCCAGCATGTTATTAAACTGGGTGGCATTCCGCTGGCTGAGCAGCATAAACACGATGATACCCATCAAAATCGTCGGGCCCGCCCAGCTAAGTGCGTATTTCCGGACTGTGGCAAGTGCCTCATGATCCTGTGCTTTACCGGCGTAATAAACGAGGAACATCGCCGAGATAAACAGGACACTCGCGATGGCCAGAAGGACAACGCTCCAGGAATAGATGCTCGTAAATAGTTCACCGTAAAGGAGTGAGACATTGCCGTCTGAGACCTGGATATACCCACCGAGTGATACGGTGAGCACAACCGTTAATGAGGCAGGAATCAACAGTCCCGTTGCCCCGTATAGAAAGGAGAACAATTTGCTCTCTTCAGCGCCGTAGGTATTGAACGCGTAATAAGAACCGCGTATAGCCAGCAGAATGACAGCGATGCTGCCTGGAATCAAGAGCGCAGTGCCGTAATAGTAGGCTGAATCCGGGAAGAAACCGATAATCCCGATCAAGAAGAAGATCAAAAAGACGTTGGTGACTTCCCATACCGGGGAGAGATACCGTTGAATGACTTTGTTCAGGACAAAGTCATTCTTTCTGTATTTGGCGTCAAAACTGAAGAAACCGGCACCGAAATCTACAGAAGCAACGATCAGATAGCCGAAGAGAAAAGTCCAGAGAACGATGATTCCTAACAGTTCATACGTCATGATTCCTCACCCCCATTTAGAGTAGATTCGGGAATATTCCGCTTTTCCATTTCTTTCTCAACAGGATTTTCCTTGAACATCTTTCTTAATACAATGACCGAAGTGACTCCGAGCAAGGTGTACAGTGCAATGAAGAGCCAGAGCATCGTGTCCACATGATTCGATGTGGTGGCCCCTTCACTGACGGTCATGACACCGTTGATGATCCACGGTTGCCGGCCTACTTCAGCGAAGATCCAGCCTGCCTGAATCGCCAGCATGGATAGAGGTCCGCCTGCGACGATTAATTTCAAGATCAGCGGATGCATCGGATTGATCCGCCTTAACGGGTTAAGTCGGTGCTTGAAGCCGGCGGCCACGAACAAGATTGAAACCGCGGCCAGATACATCCCGATAAAGACCATGCTGTCGAAGAAATAATGCACCCATAGTGGTGGCAGGTAATCCGGATCGAAATCGTTCAGCCCGGTAACGACAGTGTCTGGTGTACCACCGGCCAGAATACTCAGTGCATATGGAATCTCCAGGGCAAAGCGGACTTCATTGTCTCCTGTCAGAATGCCGCCGAGAATCAGCGGCGCTTCTGATTCGGTCTCGAAATGCCATTCGGCAGCTGCCAATTTCTCGGGCTGATATTCGTGAAGGTATTTTCCGGAGAAATCCCCAATCACAGCGGTGGCAATCGCGAATACGGCTGCAGCGGTTATGTTCAGATGCAATGCTTTTTTGTAATATTCGGAGCCCTTGTTCTTCAGAAGCTTCAACGCAGCAACCATCCCGAGAATAAACGCAGCGGTCAAATAAGCCGTAATGATGACATGAGATATTTTCGTCGGTGTGGCCGGGTTAAACATAGCACTGAGCGGGCTGACATCTGTCAATACACCATCGACGATCTGAAAACCGGTCGGATAGTTCATAAAAGCGTTGACGGATGTAATAAAGAAGGCACTGGCCGTTGCCCCGATGACAATCGGAATAACCAAAAGGAAATGTTTCATTTTGCTTTTAAACCGATCCCAGGTATAGAGGTAAATGCCAAGGAAGATGGCTTCAAAGAAAAACGCGAAGGTTTCCATAAACATCGGCAGGCCGATGGTGTGACCGGCGGCTTGCATGAAATTCGGCCACAACAAGGCCAGTTGAACAGCAATCGCTGTCCCGGTAACAACACCGACTGCCACCGAAATAACAAACCCTCTTGCCCAGCGGCGGGCCATTAACGTGTAATGAGGATCCTTGCGCTTAATCCCCATCCATTCAGCGATGGCAATCATGAGAGGTACCCCTACACCAAGGGTAGCAAAAATAACATGGAAACCAAGCGTTGCGTAGGTTAAGATACGACTGTAGAGTACCGGATCGTATTCAATCATCATGTATTCAGTCCTTTCTCGAATGAAGTTGGTTGTACGAATGTTTTTAAACGTAGATAATGTCGGATCATAAAATTGCTTTGCACTATGTACATGTTATAAAATAAAGTCGTAAAGGTTCATAGGGGATTACCCTCATATTACGTGAAAGTATGAGCGAAATATGAACAAAATGAAAAGAGGATGTGAAATCATGCGCATTCATTTAGGAATCCGCCATCCCCTGGTCCGCTACGGGATCACGCAGGTATTGAAAGATGTCTTTGATCTTCATTATCTCGTCGTATCGGAGAGTGAATCGGAATGGCGGTCGGCAATGAAAAAATACGCTTTCGATCTGATTATTCTGCACGAAGATTTATATGAAATGTCCATTCCGGAAGTATTCTTCACGAGCAATGGATTGATCAACGAACAATACCTTAAAATACTGATCCACACATCGGCTGAAGGGAGGCACCAGACCTTATTTCGGGAGTATCAGGTCGAAGGTGTGTTTCATGAAGAAGTGGATATTGATCAATTGATGCAATTCTTTGACAAAGTTCGGCAGGGAGAACGGATAAACCTGTCACAAAGTGGACAAGGTTTTCTTGAAGATGATGAACATCCCCTTACTGAACGGGAAGAAGAAATCTTTCAATTGAAAGTGAAAGGGTTTTCGGTCAATGAGACAGCGAGAAAACTGATGATCGCGCCGAAAACCGTAGAAAATCACCGCCGGAACGTGAAGAAGAAGCTGGGTGTCAAAAAGGGACAGGACTGGTATGATTGGGCAAAGCGGCTGCATTATATCCGCTGATCAATCGTACCCTTCGCCTGCACCAACACGATGATGAATAAAATCGCTGTTTTGCAGATGATCGGTGATGAAACGTGCGAGTGATGCGGTGCCAATACGCTTGACACCTTCAGGAAGACGGTTCAATTCGAAGACGACCGGTCGTTCCTGATCGTCGTCAGGTAAATAGGTCGGGCAGATGATTGTCCAGTCAGTCTGAGACTGTCGCAGCTTCTCATACAAGGCAAGATGATCTTCGGCTGCAGCTGTGGATGATCGTTTAGACTCAGTTGATTGAAACCGGTATTTGCCTGGCTCATGCCTGGCGTCAAGTATACCGGCTGTACCAATTCCGATAAAGCGAATCGCCGGAAACTCTTCCATACGTGCAATCAGGGCGTTCGCCATACGCGATAATGTATTCTGTTTGTCCGTAGCCAGGCAGGAAATCACAAGGTCAGTGTCTTCATGGATGACGAGTCGGAGATCATCTATGTTCAGGACATTTCCTGAAACGATCACCTGAGGGTTCAGTTCCAGGTTGGCCACTTTATCCGGATCTCTGACAAGCAATGTGAGCTGATGATCCTTTTCGAGGGATTTTACCAGCTTCGAACCGGTTCTGCCGGTTGCTCCTAATACGGTAATATTCATCCTATACACCACTTTCAAAGAAAAATTGTTAATCTGTTCTAAGGAGTTTTTTGCGATGTTCGAATATGTCGATGCCTTCAGCCAGCTGATTCGTGAACCTTTTATGAATCTGGCAACGTCTGTGGAACAGTTCCCATTAGTATTCGCCCTCATCCTGGGGATCGTGGGAGCGATGGCGCCATGCCAATTTTCAGGGAATTTAAGTGCGATTACTTTATATGGCTCAAAATCGCTTCAAGAAGAGGTTTCCTGGAAACAGGCAGTATACTTTATGGCTGGTAAAATTGCCGCGTTTTCTTTACTGGGGCTGATAGTTGTTCTTCTCGGGCAGGAATTTCAGCGGCAGCTGCCACTCTTCTTTGAGCCGATGCGAAAAGTGATGGGGCCTTTGCTGATTGTAATCGGGATATACCTCCTCGGAATGTTTCGCATGGGTTGGATGGTCGATTTGTCAAAGGTGTTCGGGAAATGGCTGCCTGACGGGAAAAAATCCGGCCCTTTTATGCTCGGTTTTCTGTTCTCGCTGGCCTTTTGTCCGACGATGTTTTTGATATTCTTCGGACTGTTGATGCCCCTCTCTTTAACGGCATCAACAGGTATTGTGCTTCCTCCTGTTTTTGCCGTCGGGACTTCGATTCCTTTTGTCTTTGTGCTCTTCATCATTCAATTCCTCGATATCGGAAAGTTAAACATGCGTAAAGGAAAAAAAGCAGGTATGCTTGTGCAGCGCACAGCAGGGACACTGCTCGTCATGTTAGGCATATTTGATATGCTGACATTCTGGTAAACAGACAAATCCCCCTGCACCAAGGGGGAGGTGCAGAGGGATCCCATTTTCAGATATGGTCAAATCAGTTTCTGACGCGTTCTTCAGTATCTACATCGAAAAAGTGACACTTGTTCATGTCGAATGCCAATTCGATTTTATCACCACTGTTGATGTCCGTTCGGGAATCAACACGGGCGATGAAATCCTGGTCAGTCACTTTGGAGTACAAGTATGACTCAGAACCCATCAATTCCGCTACATCAATTATCGCATTAAAGCGGGAATCCTGGTTGGCTTCAAGGAAGACCGGCTCATCGTGGATGTCTTCCGGACGGATGCCAAGAATGATATCTTTGCCATTGTATTTTTCCAATGCTTTCAGCTTGCCGTCCGGAACGACGATCTTCATGTCACCCATTTCGAATTTACCGTCCTGGAGCTTGCCTTGCAGGAAGTTCATCGCAGGTGAACCGATAAATCCGCCGACGAAAACGTTGTTTGGATAGTCGTAAATTTCTTTTGGTTCACCAAGCTGCTGGATATACCCGTCTTTCATAACAACGATTCGGGTCGCCATGGTCATGGCTTCCGTCTGGTCGTGTGTTACGTAGATGGTGGTTGTCTGCAGACGCTTGTGCAATTTGATGATTTCAGCACGCATCTGAACACGTAATTTAGCGTCCAGGTTGGACAGCGGCTCATCCATCAGGAACACTTTCGGGTTCCGGACGATGGCACGGCCGAGTGCAACACGCTGACGCTGTCCACCGGACATTGCTTTCGGTTTACGGTCGAGCATTTCTGTGAGCCCGAGAATCTGCGCGGCGTTCCGAACACGCTCATCGATTTCTTTTTTATCAAACTTACGAAGCTTCAGTCCGAATGCCATATTCTCATACACATTCATGTGCGGATAAAGGGCATAGTTCTGGAATACCATTGCGATGTCGCGGTCTTTTGGTGCCACATCGTTCACTTTATTTTCACCGATGTACAAAGAACCTTTGGATATGTCTTCGAGGCCGGCAACCATTCTCAGTGTTGTAGACTTACCACAACCGGATGGTCCGACAAACACAATGAATTCTTTGTCATCAATGTCGAGATTGAAGTCGGTTACGGCCTGAATGTCACCGTCGAAAATTTTATACAAGCCGTCAAATTTGATATCTGCCATTGTTAAAAAACCTCCTGTGTAAACGCTATTTTTGAACTGACTTCAGTGTATCTTGTTAAGGATTACAATCCTACTGTAAGGATGCACAAAAAAAGAAAAAGGGTTTTGTGCATGTTCACACTTAGTCCCATGGTTCTTTATGTGAAATCCCTTCGAGTGCGAGCATCAGGTAGCAGGCAGCAGCATTTGGAAAATGTTTAATATCAAGGGCAGTCTTCTCAATAAATTTGTCGAGTCGGTACTGCATCGTGTTACGGTGCAGATACATTTCTTTTGCCGCGGACGATGTATTGAGATTATGCCGGAGATAGATTGTGATAGTCTCTTTTAACTCACTGTCGCCTCTAATCGCGGCCAGCGGTTCGAGCAATGTGTGTTTCATGTCGCGGGGCAACTGAAGCAAAATGAAATAAATCATCGCTTCTTGTTCGTGGAACGATTTTTTCTTGGCAAACAGCGGTTTAATGCCGTCATATATCCGGATTTCACGAGTGAACACCTGGGACACATCATCCGGTGACGGAATCAGACTGCCGGCATAAATGCCGATGTTAATAAAGAAATCGGTCGCCAGTGTATCAATGATCGAATCAAAGGGAACCGTATCTTCAAACCATTCATTGATTTCCTGCACGATCACCAGATCCTGCGGGGTTCGCCACAATTGTACGACCGTACCCGGAAAGAAACTCTCGATCACTTCATTGAGATCCGGATCGTTCTCAGGATGTGCGCTGAAATGGACATACACAAACCTGCACGGGCGCTTCACATGTTCAGAAGCCTTGGCTTTTCCATCGTCGTTTCCTTCGATTAGCCAGCGATGAAAAGAACGGGCAGGTTCATTATAAGGCGATGAACTGGGTTCTTTTGTATCAAATAATTTTTTCAGCATACCCGTTTCATCCGGTGACAGTTCCCGCTTATCAAGAATCAGTTGCTCCCCTGAATCCAGGGAGACAAGCAGCTGATACCCGGCAGGTGTTGATGCATCAGCGACAGCATGGGGGAAATGGGTTTTCAAACGGTTGATCATGGTCAGAATTCCTTTCTGGCTCTTCAGGGAAATTGAATGTCTCTGAAGAAGTGGGGGATAAGAAAAACGTATGGCTTTTGCCACTGGTTTGTTGTTCATCCGTTTTTAATGCGGATTGTGGTCCTCATACACATGATAGAGCATCAGATCATGGACGATGGCCTGAATTTCCTCCAGTTGACTTTCAGGGGGCTGTATCCATGTAATCTCGCCATTCTTATGATAATGGCCCGTACAACGTTTTTGCTGGTGGAAGAAGCTGATCAACCATTTCCCGTTCGGAATGGAGCGGTCGATTTCTTTTTGTTGAAAATGTGTGATCATACAGACAACATCCTTTCTATGTATCGATCATATCGTATCATGACTGGACCACGCTGAAAAGAAGCGGGTTTTCATCCGATGAAATTCAGGTAAAGTAATAAATGGACAGGTTTTGAAGGAGGATGAACATCGTGGACACAGCAGGATTACTCATTATGATGATTCTGATCGGGGCGGTACTCGGCGGGGGGACGAATGTGCTGGCGATCAGGATGATTTTCAGACCTTTGCAGGCGATTTATATCGGTCCTCTGCGTATACCGTTTACACCGGGACTGGTGCCAAAACGCCGTGGAGAAATTGCTGATCGGCTCGGGCGGATGGTTGAGGATTATCTGCTGACACCTGAAGGAGTTCAGTCGAAGCTGACCGGATCCGCTTTCTCCGATGAAATTGAAAAAAGAATGCAGCGTGGCATCGAAGAACTGTTGAATGATGAACGGACGATTGATGAATGGCTGGAAGAGACGTTTGAGAAAAAAGGCAATACTGCCGTCATCCGTCAGAATCTGGAGACAGGCATCAACGATAAAATTGGTGAACTGTTAAAGCAATATAAATATGTGCCTATTAAAGAAACCCTCCCTGCAGACTGGGTTGTGAAAGCAGAAGAGAAGATGCCGGTTGTCACATCAGAAATCCTGAAAAGTTTCGAAGTTTATCTGGTGAGTGATGAAGGACAGGCACAAATCCGGCGAATGGTGACGCGCTTTTTTGAATCCCGGGGCGGCGTCGGTTCCATGCTGGGAAAAGTTATCAACCGTTTTTCGTTAACCAATCTGCTTACGAAAGAACTGGTGCGATTTGTTCGGGATGATCAGACAAACCGGATGGTGACGGATCTATTGAACAGGGAAATGCATCAGGCGATGAAAAAACGGCCGGTTGATTATCTGGATGAAGCAAGAGCAGATGAACACATCCGGGAACTGATTGAAAAAATTGTGAATGAAATTCCGGTTGTCGGGGAGTGGGACAAGCCGATTAATCAGTGGGGCAGTGGTTATCATGCATTTCTCGACAAGACGGTCATTCCTGCCGTGATGGCCGGTTCCACTTCAATCGTTTCGAAATACCTCAGCCGGATGATGAAAAAGATCGGGATCAGGGATGTCGTCACCAATCAGATCAATCAGTTTCCGATTACTCAGCTCGAACAGATGATTATTTCCGTTTCGGCCAGAGAATTGAAACTGATTGCGCTTCTCGGTGCCCTGATTGGAGGCGCCATTGGTCTTTTACAGGCGATTTTATTTCTGACGTTTACACCGTATTGATGGAGTAATGAAAAAACCGGTAAGAATTTTGCCAAATCGGATGAAATGAAGTATCCATTCGTGTTATAGTCTAAGTTGATCAAAGACGAGAGGCAATTTGTGATAGGAATTACTCAATTACATTTGCTTATTCGTAATTAATGAGGAGGAACACATTTATGGCAAACCCTTATGATAAGGCACGTGAATTGGCTGGCGAATTACAAGGCAGCGAGGAATTCACAACATTGAAAGGCCTGCACGATCAGGTGAACAGTGACGAAGTAGCAAAACGTATGCTTGATAACTTCCGCAACGTACAATTAGGCCTGCAGGAAAAGCAGATGCAGGGACAGGAAATTACTGAAGAAGAGATCCAGGAAGCTCAAAAGCAGTTTGAACTGGTTCAGCAGCACGAAGTGATTTCCAAGCTGATGGAAGAAGAGCAGCGTATGAGCCAGCTTGTTGGCGATATTAACAAGATCATCACAGAGCCTCTTGAAGCACTCTACGGCACTGGTGAAGAACAATAAGTAACGATCTTAAACCGGTCATTCATCATTGAATGACCGGTTTTTGTGTGCTTTTAAGCGTGGATCCGGTACCTGGAGACAGATCATAAAAAGCTTACGCCATAAAGGGCACTGTTGCGGATGAGGTTATTCTGACATGCATAAACGTTTAATAAACGGTATACTGAAAAGAAAACAATGGCAAAGGTGGAGATTGATGATGGATCGTGAAGCGTGGTTAAAAAGAGCGGATAAAGCGATAACGGCACATGAGGAAGGAACTCCCCAACTCTTTTTATATGAACTCATGGGGTTTGAATTCCAATACGATGAAGAAGCAGAAACCGTTGCCATTAAGGCACCGGTTACGGAGATTACGTTTAACCCGGTAGGCTTTATTCACGGTGGGATCCTGCATTACCTTGCCGACACCGCCATGGGTCATTTGTGTGCGGCGTTTTTGCAAGCGCCTGCTGTATCCCTCGAACTGAAGACACAATACTTCTCATCAGCGAAAGATGGTCACATGCATGCACTGGCGTCGTTTAAAAAGCGCGGCAAAACGATTCAGTTTATTACCTGCAGTGTGAGTGACGACGAGGGGAATCTTTTAAGCGAAACTACGGGAACCTTCTACAGGCTCCCGCAATCCAGATAATCCGTTACGCATGAAAATAAAGCAGTTGCCCCTGGCTGTTTACCACACGGGCGGTGTGCCCCAAAAGGCTTTGTTCCTCCAGTTGCTTCATTCCGAGCTCGCGGCCTTCTGAATCCGTCTCAGCTTCGATGACATCATTCATCAGGTTTTTCCCGATTTTGTCGTAGGCGGTTACATAATACTTTGCCATTGGTTATCCCTCCTGGTCTGAATACTCATTCATTCTTATACCCGCAGGAAGCTGATGGAAAACCAGAACAAACGAAAGAGGTGCAGTTATGATTTCATTTATCCACTGTGCGGACCTTCATCTCGGACGCCCGGTCAAAACAAACAGTAACCTGAAAAATAACCAGGAAGAACTGGTGAAAGAAGCCGCTTACCGTTCTTTTGAGAAGATGGTTGACGAGGCTTTGGCTGAAGAGGTGGATTTCGTTTTGATTGCAGGGGATCTTTTCGATGAAGAGGTCCGGTCCCTGAGAGGCCAATGGTTTATCAAAAGGCAGTGCGAGAGGCTGAATGAAAAGGGGATAGCTGTTTATATCAGTCATGGGAATCATGACCCGCTGATCGAGGAAGAAGCAGTCGGATACCCAGCCAATGTGAAAGTTTTCCCTGTTGGTGGTGAAACATTTTTCTACCGCCATGAGTCTGGAGAAACGCTTGCAATCAGTGGATTCAGTTACCCGCAAAAAGAATTTACAGAAAAAGCCAAAGCGTATTTTCCAAACCGGACGGAAGATGCGACTTGGCACATCGGCGTTCTTCACGGTCAGGCTGGAAACAGCGCTTCGGATCACGCTCCTTATGCGCCATTTAATCTGTCTGAGCTGAGAAACCTGAGATATGATTACTGGGCTTTGGGCCATATCCATAAGCGAATGACTTTAAGTGAAGAACCGCCTGTGTATTACCCGGGAAATATGCAGGGTGCGCACCGGAAAGAATCCGGGGAAAAAGGATACCTGAAGGTCTCTATATCAGGAGGGGTTTTTACAGCTTCATTCAAGGCAACGGCGCCCGTTCAATATCAGAACGTGCATGTGGACGTTTCCGGGACCGAACAGCTGGATGATATCGTTCAGCGTTTTGCCGATGAAGTACAAGCTTTTCCCCTCGCTGCACTGACGATCGTGACGGTTATGTTTTTCGGGGAGACTTCGCGCTTTTCACAATTCGTGAACAGTCATAACAATGGCGAATTGAAAGAGCTGCTGCAAGAAGGCCTGGGAATGCAGGAGGAAGTCATTATTGATACGATCCGCTTGAAAGGTCTCGTGGATCACGAAGCGGCGGAACGATTACGGGAGGATTCACTATACAGAGATTTATTGTCAATCAGGGAGTCGCTCAGATCAAAAGAGGACTGGTTCAAAGACATAACAACCGATCTTGAACGAAATGCCCGTTACCGTAAAGTATCTGCCAAGCTTGGTTCAGTCCAGGAAGATCAGGAAATTGCTGATGAAGCTGTGGAACGGGTTACTTCTGCACTCATCCAAAAGGAGGCCGATCGATCGTGAGAATCAGCCGGATTCATATTTATGGGTATGGTAAATGGGTTGATTTCGACCTGACATTTCAAGATGATGTACCGGTGACACTTACCGGAAACAACGAAGCCGGGAAATCGACGATTCTCTCTTTTATTTATGCGGTATTATTCGGTTTTCCTGGTGGCGGAGACGACAGGAAGCCTCGCAAATCGAAACAGTACGGCGGTTTTCTTGAATTTACGAATGAGGAAGAGAAAGTCTGGCGCATTGAACGCATCGCTTCAAGGCGTAAAACCGGGGATGTGACAATCACGGCTCCGGATGGTTTGAAGGAAGGAAAAGAAGGGGTTGCACGATTTCTCGGAGGCCTTGATGAAAAGAGTTTCAAAGGCGTATTTTTGATCGATCTCGAGGGCATCAGTCAATTGTCGTCTCTGAAACCTGAAGACATGAATGAATTTCTGTATGATGCGGGCTTTGAACGCGGTAAAATCCTGACTGAAATTGAACGTGAACTGACGAAGGAGCAAGAAGAGCTTTTCAAAGCGCAAGGCCAGAAGCCGTACATGAACCAGCTCTTGTCGGAACTCGATTATCTCGACAAAAAAATACAGGAAACCGAAAAACAGCTGGGTTCATTATCATCGATGAAAAAAGAATTGGAAACGACATCCCTGCGTCAGGAAGAACTCGAGAGCGAATTCAGTGCCACGGAAACTGAACGTCGCCGGATGACGTTGGCAAATAGCTTTGAAGGAGTGATTCGGGAATGGTACACCCTTGAAAACGCAAAGGAACAAGAAGATCAATCCATTCTTGATCATTTCCCTCAAGAAGGGATCGACCGGCTGGAAAAACTTCAAGAAGAAATGGTGACCCTTCGTGCAAAAATCAGCGGGAGACGAAGCGAGAGCAAAACCTTGTCTGAAAAGATCGACTCAATGTCAAATACGATCCCAGGGGACGAAGAACTCTCACACATTCGGGAAGTGGAGAAGAATGCGAGTCTCTTCACCCATAAAAAAAGTGAGCTCGAACGCCTCGATGCGAGAGACAGAGAGAAACAGGCACGTCAGGAAGTCCTTGAAGAAAAATGGTCTTCCATTCCACGCGAAGTCTTTCAAGAAGCGGTAGCCGATGGGTATCAACTGCATCAATTTGAACAGCTGAAGATGAGGTTGCAGGAAATAAAACTCCTGGAAAAAGAAAAAGAGCAACAGTTAAAAACCGTGAGTGAACGAATCAGGCAGGCGGAACTCCGGCGGACTGAATGGCAGGAAAAGCAATTGCCGGACGAAGAAAAAGCGTCGATTCAACGGGATATGCAACATTACGAAGCTTATCAGGAACAGCAAAAACAAAACGAGCGCATCAAGCGTGATTTGTCACGTCTGGAAGAACAAAAAGAAGAACTGGATGCACGAATGCATGGACAGACCGCGCGGTTGAGGCTGGTGGGCATCATCGGGATTCTCTTGTTTGCAGGGCTTCTGTTCGTGTCGGAGTGGATCGTAGCCGGGGTTATGCTGATTTTGAGTGGTGCCTGGAGTGTAAGCATCGTGGTGGATCTCAGGCACATGAAACAAAAGAAAAAATCAATGAGAAGCGAGGCGGAAGAGCTTGAACAGTATCAGGTTGAAACGTCCCCTCATTACATGAATTTGGAAGAGCTCTCGAAAACAATGAAAGCGGATGATGAAATCCGGATGAAAATCAGTGCGCTTGATGAAGAGTTGGACCGGCATATACGAGAGAAAGAGACCATTGGAAACGATCTTCAAGATGTTCGGGAACGCCGTGATGAGTGGGGACAGGACCGGGATGAATGGCTCGCATCCTGCGGGTTTCCGGAAACGGGTGATATTCTTGTTTATGATTATTTCCTTGAAGATTTCCGGGAATGGAAAAGTATCGCCACTGATCGTCAAACAATCAAAACTGAACGAGATGAGATCGTTCGATGGATTACCTCTTACGATGATCAGGTGACAGAAGCTGTAAAGCAGATCAGCCGCTGGCGGGATGTTCCGTCAATGGAACATTCGTCATTGGAGCGTAAACTGCCCTGGCTGTTCGATGCGATGATGCGCATCACGAAGGAACAAGAAGCACTGGGGGCACTACGCTCTGAATTGTCTGCGATTAAGCGGGAGCAAGATGTGACGCAGGCGCAGCTGGATGATCTTCAGAGTCAGGCAGATACGTTATTGGAGCAAGCAGGTGCTGAAGATGAAGAATCGTTCAGGCGAATGGGCGTACAGGTTCGAAAATGGACAGAGATGAGAGAAAAAAGCCATGAACTGAATCGGCAACTAGCCGGAGGCATCCCTGATTCTTTGGAGCGGCGACTGATCGTTAAAAGAGTAATGGAAGATCCGCGTCCGGTGTCAGATCGTCTGGAGCAACTGGAGACGGATTTCGAAGCGATCAAACACCGGCGTGACCAGGCAATTGAAGAACGAACAAGCCTCCAGCAGGCGATCACTGCGATGGAGCAGGATGGTACAATGGAAGAATACATCTTTAAAAGGGATCAGAGGCTGCTGCAGCTTGAAGAAACGAGGAAACGGTATCTCGTTTCAAAAACCGCTCTTTACTATATTCACAAAATCAGAGAAACCTATGAACAAGAACGTCAACCTGAAGTGATTGCCAGAGCAAAAGCGTATTTTTCAACGCTCACAAATGGACGCTACACAGGCTTCTTCATACCAGCCGAGGGGAGCAGTTTCATCGTCGTCTCGCAAGATGGGCAACGCTTCACTCCCGCGGAACTGAGCCGGGGAACACAGGAACTTTTATATTTGGCTTTACGTTTTTCTCTTGCACTGGATGAAAGCTTCGCTCATACTTTTCCATTGATCATTGATGAAGCGCTGGTCAATCTCGATGCTGCCCGCCGGATTCGCGTCTTAAAATTATTGAAAGAACTCTCCGGGTCAAGGCAAATCCTGATTATGACCTGTCATGAATGGCTTGAAACAGAGCTCGGTTCTGAGCTGGGTGGAAACGTAAAAAAACTATCGTGAATTGTGTAAAATATCGGACTTTTTCCTCTGATATACTTGGATGAGTTACACTTTTGACCAGAAGGTATTCGACATACAATGGTATTGAAATTGGATCAGGAGGCAGATAATATGGCAGCATATCAGGTCTATTTAGTGGAAGACGAGCAGAATCTCGGAGAAGTGATCAAAGCCTACATGGAAAAAGAAGGATGGACAGTTAAGCATTACACTGATGGAAAAGAGGCATCTGAGAAGATCGAAGAGCCACCGCATTTATGGGTGCTTGATATTATGTTACCAGGCATGGATGGGTATCAATTATTAAAACAGATTAAACAGCATGAGGATACGCCTGTGATCTTCATTTCTGCAAGAGATAAGGACCTAGACCGGGTTCTGGGTCTCGAGCTTGGCAGCGATGATTATCTGGCGAAGCCGTTTATGCCGGAAGAATTGATGATCCGTGCCAGGAAACTTTTATCACGGGTATACAATAAAGATGAAGTGTCTCAGGATCTGATCCGGTTGAATGGCTATGAAATCGACCCGATGTCAAGAACCGTGACGGACGATGAGGAAACGATTGATTTAACCACAAAAGAAATGGACCTGGTGATTCTTTTGGCGCAAAATATCGGTAAAGCTCTCTCCCGGGAGGAAATTATTGATTATGTATGGGGCGAAGATTATTTCGGTTCTGAGCGTGCCGTTGATGATGTGGTCCGTCGTGTTCGTAAAAAACTGACGCGCATCCATGTGGAGACACTTTATGGATTCGGATACAGGATTTTGGCATCATGATTCGATTGAACCTGACACAGAGAATCTGGTTTTCATTCATTTCGATTCTTTTGTTCGTCGGATTATTGATCGGGATCATTTATCCATTGTCATTGAACAGCACGTTAACAGAGGAAACGTACCGGATTATCGAACAGGAGCAGACCCGCTATACGAATCCTTATGGTCAACACATGGTGCCCCCCAATTCAGAGCTCGATTTCATTGAAAGACGAGAAGCAGAACGGTCGGTTGGGCATTTGTTTCTGATGAATCAGTTCGGTACCCTTGAAGGTGACCCTGTTCCTAACGATGTTTTGGCAGAGATGGGTGAAAAAGCCCAGGAGCAGTTAGCCAGACGTGGCAGGTACGAGTTGAACTTCAATGATGCGACACTGTTCTACGTGGTGTTCAAAGTCTATACGACCAGCGGTGAGGCATATCACATTTCATATATGTGGGATACCTACCGTGATCAGATGGTCAACCGGTTATGGTCACGGCTTAGTGTCATTATGCTCATTGCCGGGCTGATGAGTCTGATTCCTGCATTTTGGCTGAAGTCTTATTTAAAGAGTCCGTTAAATACCTTAGGTAATCATTTCGAGAAAATTGCTGAGCGTAATTGGAAAGAGCCTTTTCATTGGGAAGGGGACAAGGATTTCGAAAAGCTTTCAGGTCAATTTGAAATCATGCGGCAGAATTTGATTCGGTTTGATTCAGCTCAGAAGACGTTTATTCAACATGCTTCTCATGAAATGAAAACACCGATTATGGTCGTGAAAAGCTATGCCCAATCCGTCAAGGACGGAATCCTGCCAAAAAGAAATATAGAAGAAACAATGGATGTGATCATACAGGAATCCGAACGCATGGAAAAACGGGTCAGGGATATGCTTTACTATACAAAACTGGACTCATTGAAAGAAGCACCGATGGATTGGAGTGAATTTCCTTTCGGGGCCATAGCCTATGACCTTGAGAACCGCTTCAGGGTTGCCAGGGATGACATCACGATTCAGGTAAAAGGTGATGATACCCGGATCAATGGGGATCGTGAATTACTCAGTGTATTATTGGAGAATTTACTTGAAAATGGCCTGCGTTATGCTGTGTCAACGATGATCATGAAAGCGGAAGAGAGAGAAGGGCACACCCTCATCACGGTTTGGAATGATGGCGATCCGATTCCTGAAGATGAGGTGGGCCATATTTTCACCCCTTTCAGTAAGGGGAATAAAGGACAGTTCGGTTTAGGGCTTGCGATAGTCAACCGGATTTGTGAACTTCACGACGGTTCGCCAGCTGTTAAAAACGAAGAAGGCGGTGTCACGTTTTATATCCGTTTATCCAATAACGTATCCTCAGGGAAGAAGACCTGAACCAATGTGGTTCAGGTCTTCTTCTTAGATTGCACCGTTCAGGTCTGTTCAAGGCATTATGTATAAGTGTCAGTACGATTTTTTTGCGTTTGGAGAGCTTATTTCCCGTGCATGTAAAAGATGAACAGGACAGGGATCTCAGTAAGACTTGCGAACGTATGTATGATATAATGAATGCATTGAACTATGGGAATGGAGTGATGTGCATGACTGCGACAACCGGCATTCAACAGAAGCTCGTCGGAGACAGTTTGGAGAGCTTTATGCTGATCAAACAGGCGAGAAAAGGAATCGCAAGCAATGGGAAACCTTTTTTATCTTTGCAATTATCGGATCAGACAGGTGAAATCGATGCGAAGATGTGGGCTGTATCCCCGGAAGATGAACAGGCTTATCAGGCAGGAAAAGTTGTTAATGTAACTGGGGAAGTCCAGGATTTCAGGGGCATGCGTCAATTGAAGATTCGTTCCATCCGGCTGGCTGCTCAGCAGGATCAGGCACGTGCTGCAGATTTTATGCCATCAGCACCGCGAGGCAGAGAAGAGATGATCGAGGAAGTGACGCGGTTCATTTTCGAGTTGAATAATGCCAAACTTCAGCGCATCACAAGACACTTATTCAAGAAACATCAGGAATCTTTTGCAACAGCACCGGCTGCAGTAAAGAATCATCATGAGTATGCTTCCGGACTTCTCTATCACGTGGTCTCTATGCTTCACTTGGGAAAGGAACTGGCGAAACTCTATCCGACGCTTGATACAGATCTGCTTTACAGCGGGATTATCCTTCATGATATGGCCAAAGTACGAGAATTGTCGGGCCCAATGACACCTGAATATACAACTGAAGGGAAACTGCTCGGTCACATTACGATGATGGTCACGGAAATCGATGAAACGGCGAAAGAACTGCAAATCGAAGGGGAAGAAGTGATGGCACTGCAGCATATGATACTGTCCCATCACGGAAAGCCAGAGTGGGGATCATCAACGTCACCAATGATTAAAGAGGCAGAAATGCTTCATATGATCGATAATCTCGATGCAAGGATGAATATGCTTGACCGCTCACTTGAACACGTGGAGCCTGGGGCCTTCAGTGAAAGAGTCTTTCCACTTGAGAATCGAAGTTTTTATAAACCCCGATTCCAGTCGAAATAGAACGGAAAAGCCCGCAGAGTTTTTTCTGCGGGCTTTGAATATGCCATGTCTACGCACGTGTTATGTTAAACTACGTATGAAACAGTCTGACGAATGCCGAAGTAATCAATATCAAAATCAGGACATTAATCGTTCGGAAAACCTTGGGTTGTTTTTCTTCGGGAATTTCTTTTTGTGTGATCAATGTATTTGTCATTGAGTTGATGACAAATAGATAAAGAGTTGAAAACATGATATATGGAATATAAGCCAAAATGTAACCTCCAGTCATCTTACTGCAAACTCACCTTATATACTGACTATAGTGTAACAAAAATACGCAGGAACTTGAAGGAATAAATCTTTGAAAGAAGGAATGTTCGATGGGCAGCAAGAAAATTAATTTTTGGAAGTGGGCATTCTTCAGCCTCGCAGCAATTTTAACAATCGCGGGAGTTGTCGCGTGGTTTATGATGCGATCCTTCTTGACATACGATCAGGAAACCGCCTTTCAACCTCGGGCGTATCAGGACAGATCAGGTGCAGAATTTGAGATCATCACAACAAAAGATGACATCAATCTGTGGATTGAACAGGAAATGCGAGAAGAAGGAGAAGATGATTTCACGCTCTACCTCGACGATGCGATTTATGTCGAAACAGGAATTGAGGCGTTCGGCTTTCGGATTCCTGTTGATATGACATTGTCCCCGGAAGTAACCGACAACGGGAATTTAATTGTCAGAGAGGAACAATTCAGACTTGCGCGCTTTGAACTGCCTTCAGAACAGGTTTTTCAACTGATCGAGGCGACGGCAGATTTACCGGATTGGATTGATGTCCTACCGGCTGAGCGAAGTTTTTTCATTGATCTTCGTCAGGCTTCATCTGAAGAAGGGTTGGACCTTCGGATTCTGGCGTTTGACCTTGAAGAAGAAGACCTCCGGTTTATGGCAACATTTACATCAGAGGA
The DNA here is from genome assembly GCF_001721685.1 of Salisediminibacterium beveridgei. GTDB lineage: Bacteria > Bacillota > Bacilli > Bacillales > Salisediminibacteriaceae > Salisediminibacterium > Salisediminibacterium beveridgei. The sequence goes on from NZ_CP012502.1 coordinate 1,196,083, forward strand.
TGAAGAATGAAAAACCACGTGGCTTGTCGCCAAAAAAAGCTGTCTTCAGATCAGACGATCTGTCAAGACAGCTTTTGTTTGTCATTTGATGCAGGTTAATTGGCTTCCTCATAGCGGATCGGACGGAGGATATAAAATCCATCCCGATGTTCTTCGATGAGGCATTGTTTAGAAATCATGCAGATCTGTTTGAAATTCAGCATATCAAACACACACAATCCGGCATTTAACGCAGAGACGAGTGCAATATAGTGAATGTATTGTGGAAAAAGAATGACCCCGACAATGGATGAGATCGTAATCACAATAGCAGGCAATACGGTAGATGTGATACTGATGTGCTTTGAAATCGACTGATCAAAAGAATAATATAAGTAAGGCCACTGGTCCTTACGAATCCCGCAGATCGCCTTCGTACCACTGAGCCAGAGCGGCAGGCAGTGCATGATCAGATGAACTGGAACGACTAATGCCATGACAAGGATCAAAAAGAAAGGTCCGTAGTCGATTAATGGGACGCTTGGCAAAAAGGTTCTGAACAAAGTAAAAAATAATAAGAAATAAATACCGCTGAAAATCACAGAAGTCAGAATAAGTCGGCCTTTTCCAAAATCGCGTTCAACGGAGATGGTCTTGAGACAATTCATTGAAGACACCCCCACAAAAAGCTATGTATGTTCTTTTTTTTCAGATCTGTGCAGTTGCCCGTGAGCAACATTCGTGTCAGATAAATGAACAACACTTAGTGTAATTTACGACGAATAAGAGAAGAAATCAAGCCTTTTTTTAAAAAAGTCGCGGGATTGTCAAAAGGGAGCGTTTACAGCGCAAAAAACCGGGAGAATCCCTTCTCCCGGCGGTGGCAACTTTTACGATGTGGAGGCTTCCTGGTCGCCTCGTTTTCGGGGAACCAGCTGGCCATCTTTTTCAGTGAACCCATCTTCAAATTTAGATAAAGACAATTCGAAAATCCGGATAAAATCAGGCCCGTAAATATGTTTGACAATGCTCATTAATTCTGAAAATTCAGGAAATTTCCCGTAAAGGTCTTTAATGGGCAACGAACCGCTGTAAACTGCATACGTTTGCAGATTGTAGCTTTTAAATGTTTCAAGGAGCAGATCCTCTCCTTTTGGCGTCAAGTAGATATAAGTATTCCGTTTATCGGTATTTCTCTTCGAGAAAGTTAATAATCCCCGCTCTTCAAGCTTCTTGGAGAAGTTGAAAGCTGTGGATACATGCATGACACCAAACTTGGCAATATCCGTGATCGATGCGCCCTCCAAATTGTTGGCAATCCATAGGATGTGATGTTCATTAATGTTCAGTTCAAACGGTTTGATCCAAGCCTGCCAGTCTTTCTCAATGGACTTCCATAGCGCTTTGCTCAATTGTGCAATCTTATGACTGTACATGATTGACTGTTTCATTGCTTGCAATTCCTGGTGCTCCATAATCTCCCTCCAATCTAATATGCCATGATCATAAATGAATAAAAAAGTGAATTATCTAAAAATTCATTATTTTTTCAGGAAAATGATAAGCATATCATAACATAACCGAATGTTTTTTCTCAATAAAGATTTTGGATTTTTCTAAAAAAAGAATAATAAGGAGAATGGCAATGAAAAGACTCCATAAACAGGCTCCCGGCCGAATATCCCCTGCTCAACGGACCAATCAGTCAACTGACAGTAAGGATAACTGCTATGCCGGGAGCCCGAATTCATTATTGAAAACTAGTGTTTCCGAAGCTTCCAATACCAGTTAGAAACAGTATTTATATAAAAAACCATTCCTAAGACCTATTTGTTTACACTTCGGAATTCTTTCATAAAAGAAATCAGTTTTTCAACATGCTCTTTTGGTACTGCATTATAAATCGACGCTCTGCAGCCCCCGACGGATCGATGGCCATTCAGGCCGACAAATCCCTCTGCTTTTGCCTTGGCAAGAAAGGACTTTTCCAGTTCTTCTGATGGCAAGTTAAAGGTGACATTCATATTTGAGCGGGAAGCTGTGTCTGCATGACCGGTATAAAAGCCCTCAGAACCATCGATTTCATCATAGATCAGCTGAGCCTTTTCTTCCGCCCGCTGTTTCATGCCTTTCAAGCCTCCATTCTTTTCAATCCAGTCACACACGAGACCCGTCATATAAATAGCAGAGGTGGGTGGTGTGTTATAAAGAGAATTTGCTTTGTCATGCTGTTTGTAGGACAGTGTCGGTGAGACATTCTCAGAGGCATGGTCAAGCAGGCTGTTTCGGACGATGACAATGGTCACACCTGACATGCCGGCGTTTTTTTGTGCGCCTGCATAAGCCATATCGACAGTATTCCAGTCGACTTCCTTACTCAGAATATCACTGGACATATCGACGATCGCGGGTTGATCACTATTTGGGAAGCGGGTCCATTGTGTGCCGAAAATCGTATTGTTTGATGTGTAATGGATATAAGCGGTGTCTGGTGATACTAGTGACAGATCAACTTCCGGAATATTTTTGTACTGATTGGCTTTGGACGTTGCCAGTTCATAAGTTTGCCCGTAAAAAGAAGCTTCTTTTTTGGCTTTTTCAGACCAGGATCCAGTCATGACGAATGCGGCTTTTTGATCAGCAGGAAGAAAATTCATCGCGGACATGGCAAATTGCAGAGAGGCTCCACCCTGAAGCAACAAAACAGAATAGTCTTCAGGTACATCGAGCAGCTTACGGATCTGCTTAATGGTCTGGTTATGTACGCCCTCATATTGTGGGCTGCGGTGGCTGAGCTCCATGATTCCCATACCTGATTGTTCGAAATTGAACATGTTGGCTTGTGCATGGTCCAGCACTTCTTGTGGAAGAGGGCTTGGTCCTGGGTTGAAATTGTACGTTGTCATGATCGTTCATCTCTCCTTATTTAGTCATTATTATCACTAATCTGACAATTCAACTCAAAATCAAACCGGGGAAGCTTCCCCGGTACTGTTCTGGCAAAATTGGTCAGGATATGTGCGATTGGATGGCAGCTGCCATTTCCCCGAGTTCTTCACCAGTATATTCGTCAGCATGGGGGACCCATTTGGCGTCAAAACCATCTTCTTCAGAATACCTTGGCAACAGGTGGAGGTGGTAATGGAATACAGATTGACCGGCAAATTCCCCGTTGTTATTCAATATGTTCAGCCCTTTTGGCTGAAAAGTCTCATTCAGTGCATTCGCTACTTTTGGTACCGAAGCGAAGAGGTTACGGGCAGTTTCCTCGGACAATTCAAACACATTTTCCTCGTGCTGCTTCGGAATAATCAAAGTATGTCCTTTTGTCACCTGACTGATATCAAGAAAAGCGAGAACATGTTCATCTTCATAGACCTTGGCGCCTGGAATGTCACCCTGAATGATTTTGCAAAAAATACAATTGGTTTCGGTGGACATGGTTTCACCTCATTCACGTTGATTTTCATGCTCAATTCCGTTTCATTATACATTAAATCTTTTTGCTTTTCTTTTCAAGTCCAACTTGTTTCGATATAGTGAAGATAAAGAAAAAAGTTATCAGGGAAGAAGGGTGTTGATCAGTTTTGGGAGATTTACTGGAAATTGAAGGGCTGACCGGTGGATATCAGCGAAATAAGCCGGTTTTGCATGATGTCTCATTTGAGGTGAATCAAGGTGAAATCGTCGGGCTCATCGGTCTGAATGGTGCAGGGAAAAGTACAACCATCAAACACATACTCGGCTTGATGGATCCCCATGTGGGCGTGATCCGTCTCAACGGAAAAACGATGGATAACGATATGGAAAGTTTCCGGCAACATTTGGCTTACATTCCTGAGATGCCTATGCTCTATGAGGAAATGACCTTATGGGAACATCTTGAATTTACCGGAATGGCATATGGATTAAGTGAACAAGACATGCGCGAAAGAGCCGATTTATTATTAAATGAATACCGGATGACGAAAATGAAACAGTGGTTTCCAACGCAATTTTCAAAGGGGATGCGTCAGAAAGTCATGATCATGTGCGCGTTTATGGTGCAACCTGCTTTATACGTAGCAGATGAACCTTTCGTGGGACTGGATCCAATCGGCATAAAATCTTTTTTGGACAGAATGGTTCAGGTGCGTGAGCAGGGGACAGGAATTTTGATGTCGACACATATCCTTGCAACAGCTGAACGCTATTGTGACCGGTTCATCTTCCTTCATCACGGAAAAATGATTCTCCAGGGGACTCTCGAGGAAATGAGAGAACAGTCTGATATGCCTGGCGCTGCGCTTGATGATATCTATATTGAAGCAACGAAGGAAGAACGGCATGTTTGACGGAGGGCAGTTATTCGATACACGGCGCAGCGAATTTTGGCAGCGGGCCATCCGGTATTTACGCCTGATTGGGAACAGTGGCTTTTTGTTTTCGTTGTACCTGTTGTTTGTCTTTGGCAGCTACTACTACGGTCAGCTGCTCAACTGGCTTCCGGACACCTTTCCGGCAGCAGTTGTCACCGGGGTGGTTTTCGTCTGGTTTTTGACCAGGGGCAGGGTGAGAACCTTTACCCATCAAGCTGATATGGTGTTTCTCACGCCTGTGGAGCATCATATGCCAAAATACATTCGAAGAGCGTTAGGATACAGCTGGCTGATGGAATCTTTCTATACGGCGCTCGTGGTGTTGTTATTTACACCGCTCATGATGGACCGTTTTGTCGATAGTACAGGTTCGTGGTTACTGATTATGGCTGCCATTCTGCTGCTTAAAGGTTGGAACTTGCTTGCCGGGTTTGAAGAACAACGGTTTCAGGATGATTTGATGGTCTATCGGCATACAGCGATGCGGTTTGTCATTAACGGAGTCGTGATTGTTGCGTTATTCGATTCACAAACATGGCTGATGGTGATCCTTTCAGGGTTGCTGCTTCTGGCGGTTTATGGCTTTTATTTCAGAAAACTCTCCGATACGTATCGTTTGAAATGGCACCGGCTGTTGGATGTTGAAGAGCGGACGACCATGACTTTTTACCGCATTGCCAACAGTTTCACCGATGTGCCAGGGATGACAGCCAAAGTCAAGAGCCGCAGGTATATGGACATCTTTCTGTCTTTTATCCGGTATGCTCCGGATCAGATGTATCATTACATTCTTGGACGGAGTCTGGTCAGAGCAAATGATTATTTCGGAATCTACTTGAGACTGACTGTGCTTGGCATCGTCTTCGTTACCGCAGTTCATTTGAACTGGGGACAGTGGCTGACTGCAGGTGCATTTGTCGTATTGAGCGGCATGCAGTTGAACACCTTGAAAGATCATTATGACACCAGTCAGATGATTGAACTGTATCCGGTGAAACGACAGAAGCAGTTCGAAGGGCACCTGTTTTGGATGAGAGGTCTCTTATTAACACAAGCTGTGTTATTTGCAGCTGCGGGCTGGATCAGTGCTGATTGGCTGCAGGGTTTGATCATTCTGCTCGTTGCGACCCTGTCAGCACTCTGGCTCAGTGACGTCCATTTGAAAAAAAGCTACACAAAAAAGTTCGAAGAATTAAAGAAAACGTAAGTTTTACTATGAAGTATAAAGAAAGACTTAGTTGCGCTTATACTTCAATCCTTTAGCGAACTTAAACAGTCCTTTGAAATATAAAAAGAGGCTGGGACAAAACCCAGTAAATAAAGAGGCCCACACCAAACGGTGTGGGTTTTCTGTATAGAAGGGTTGATTGTGCAAAAATACAATCGCTTGCCGCGGGCAAGGCTTCAGCTAACCGTCGGAAAACCACCGCCGGTGGATCTTCAGCTCTTGCTTTTCCCGCAGGCGTCTCATGTATTTTTGACAATCAACTGCATTGAAAGACCGTCAGGTCTTGATTTTTACATAAAAAAAGGATACCTTCGGATTAAGTTAGAACGACCAAGTCATAACAAAACCGGAGGTATCCTTATGTTTCTCGATTATAACATGAATCAGCTCGTTTTGCCGATGGATTTATCGCTTCAATTACAAAAAAATGATGTCGCTTTTGCAGTGAATGACCTGGTTGAATCGATACCTGAAGAAGCTTTTGAAGCTTTTTATAAAAGTCAGGGTCGCCCTTCTTATCATCCGAAAATGATGATGAAGGTGATTCTCTGTGCGTATACTCAATCGACTTTTTCTGGACGGAAAATTGAAGCCTTATTGCAGGACAGTATTCGAATGATGTGGCTGGCACAAGGACACGCGCCGACCTACCGGACGATCAATCGATTCAGAGTACATCCCGACGTTGAAGAGCTCTTACGTCAGTGTTTTGTGCAATTCAGAAGCCGACTGGTTCAGGAAGAAGCAATTGATAACGAAGCAATTTTTATTGATGGTACAAAGATCGAAGCCAACGCGAATAAATTCACGTTCGTATGGAAAAAATCCGTGCAACGGTATCATCATGATATCGTTACGAAATCAAATGCGATCTATGATGAACTGATTGAACAGGAAATCATTCCTGCGATTGAACTGGAAGATCAGGAAGCCTTAACGGATGATGAGCTGAATAAAGTTCATGAAGAGTTGGACCAGACCGTTCAGGATTACGACAAGCAAATCGAAGAGAATGATGATGCGAAGGAAAGAAAAAGACTGAGATCAGAGCGGAAAAAGCCGAAAGAAAAGCGTAAAAAATTTCAGGATTTCATCGAACGTAAAGCACGTTATGAGAAGGATCTCGCGATCCTGGGTGATCGTAACAGTTACTCGAAAACCGATCATGATGCCACGTTTATGAGAATGAAAGATGACTATATGAAAAATGGCCAACTGAAAGCCGGTTACAATCTCCAGATTGCAACGGAAGGACAATATACGCTCGCTTATGACATCTATCCAAATCCGACTGACACACGAACCCTGATTCCATTTCTGGATACCATCGAGAGACGGTACTTTTCACTGCCTGACTATATTGTTGGGGACGCCGGATACGGAAGCGAACAAAATTATGAGGATATTTTTTTGAACCGTCTATCAAGCACACCACTGATCACGTATAGTATGTACCGAAAAGAAAAGAAACGGTCATTCAAAACCGATCGCTACCATGTGATGAATTGGAATTACAATCAGGATCAAGACTATTTTCTCTGTCCAAACGGCAAAAAAGTCACCTTTCGCTATGTATCCAAACGAACCGATCGCGCAGGATTCGAACGAACATTCAAGGTCTATGAAAGTGAAGACTGCACGGGCTGTCCCTTACGGGCCAGTTGCACAAAAGCGAAAGAAGGCAAAAACCGTAAGGTTTATTACAATGAAAAATGGGAGCTGCAAAAAGAGCATATTCGTCAACTGCTTTTGGAAGAAGAAACTGGCGCGATTTATGGCAGACGTAAAGTCGATGTCGAACCAGTTTTTGGATTTCTGAAGGCCAATTTGCATTTCACCAGAATGTCGGTGAGAGGCAAAGACAAAGTGAAAAAAGAAATGGGTTTTGCACTCATGGCAGTGAACTTGAGAAAGTACACTGCGTTATACTGTTTTTTATATTTGTATCAACAGACAAAACGCTTCCGACTATCAATTTATGATAATCGGAAGCGTATTTTGATCATTCAAGGCTTTTTGTCCCAGCCTCTTCGTGTGCGAGGCTATTCAGCGGATGCCCATCGTTTCAAATACCAGATTACCGAGCGTATTTGAAGCGGTAAGCATCGCTTTTTCATCGATATCGAATTTCGGGTGATGTTGCGGATAAGCTACTGGCCATTCCGGGTTTTTGGCCCCGGTGAAAAAGAACGCACCCGGTTTTTCCTGTAAGTAGTAACCGAAATCTTCCCCGCCCATCTGCGGTGCAACATGAGTGACTTTTGCAACACTTGGTGTTGAATCCGCGATTCTGCGTACGATTTCAGCATGCTCCGGATGATTGATGACCGCTGGGTAACCAGGAATGAATTCGAAGGTCGCCTCTGCGCCGTAAGCGGCCGCGATGTGCCGGGTAATGCGTTCCATTTCCTTTCGAATGAGCTCCTGTACGGCGGGCTTGAACGTTCTGACCGTCCCTTCAAGCTCCGCGCTGTCGCTGATGACGTTAAATGCATTCACCGCCTCAAAGCGGCCGATACTGATTACAGCTGATTCCATCGGGTCCACTGTCCGGCTTACGATATGGTGGATCGCATCGGTGATTTTTGCCCCGATGAGTACGGCATCCCTGGTTGTATGAGGGTGCGCACCGTGTCCTCCTTCACCTTGAATCCGGATGATAAACCGGTCAGCTGCAGCCATGGCAGCTTCTTTTTGATATTCAATTTCACAAACAGGCGTTGTCGACCACAAATGGGTCCCGTAGACAACATCCACACCGTCGAGACAGCCGTCTTCTATCATCGGTTTGGCGCCACCGGGAGCCACTTCTTCAGCGAACTGGTGCAAGAAGACGACCTTGCCTTTTAATTTGCTTTTAAAGTGATTCAATACCTTGGCCAAGACAAGTAACTCTGCTGTATGCGCGTCATGACCGCAGGCGTGCATGACACCGTCGACTTTGGACCGGTAGGGAACGTCCTTCAGGTCGTGAATCGGCAGGGCATCGAAATCGGCGCGAAGCGCAATCGTGGGGCCTTCCTGAGCCCCTTCAAGAACCGCAGTGACACCGCGGCCACCTACGCCCGTCTTGACCTCATGCCCGAGGTCCTCGTGATAATTGGCAATATACGCCGGGGTATGTTCTTCATGGAAGGACAGTTCGGGACGCTCATGCAGATAGCGTCTGATGTCCACCATTTCTTCAAAATGATTTTCCAATGCCTGATGAAGCTGATCTTGAATAGCCATTGTCATCCTCCTGTTCAGTTTTCATTCTCAATCCTTACTCCTCAGTTTAACCGAAGGGAAGAAACAGCACAATCGCCCGACCGGTCATCAAATCCCAAATGGAACAAATTGGGACAAGTATGAAGCAATCCTGAAAAAGATCCCGGTAAACAGAAGAATCCCCAGTACAATCATGATGACCCCGCTTGTTTTCTGGAGGGCAGGCAAAAAGCGGTTCAGGTTCCGGACTTTATCCAGGGATTTTGCATAGATGAGTGAGACCAGTAAGAAGGGAATCCCGATTCCCATGGAATAGAATAATAACAGAACCATCATCCCGCCGGTGTCAGCCCCGGAACCTACGCCAAGCGCGAGAATCGAACCGAGAACAAGCCCGACACAAGGGGACCAGCCTGCGGCAAACACGAGACCGAAGACGATCGAACGGCCGAAACTGGTGGATTTCTTCGGTGTGGAAAATGATTTATTACTCATCAGAAAGTCCAGGGAGAAGACACCCATGAGCTGAAGCCCGAACAAGACGATGATAATGCCGCCAAGCTGTTGGAGGAGCTGCTGATAGTTGATAAATAACGAGCCGATCAGTGACGACGAAGCGCCGATGATGAGAAAAATCGATGTGAACCCGATGATAAAGCCCATGCTTCTGGAAAAGATCAATTTCCGGTCTGCGGCGATTTCATTTTCGTTGATATTTGATCCAGTGAGCTGTGCGATATACGCCGGCACAAGCGGAAAAATACAAGGTGATAAAAACGAAACAACCCCTGCAAACAGTGCGATCCAAATTGATAAAAACGTTAATTCATTGACGACCAATGCCCCAATATACATGCTTTATACCCCCTGAATGAAAGACGCGTTGTATGTCTTCTTGTCATAAATTCAACATTCCACTATCAATATATACTAAAATAATAATGAAAGAAATAATCTTCACTCATATTTCACATTAACACGAGAGTGAAACTTATTGCTCGAAAGAACGTCTTATCATTATTGGGAATCGTCAGTGGAGGTGAAAAAATGCTCAGCAAAACAGTGAGAAAAAGGCTGATATGGAGCAGTGTTGTCGTTTTGATCACGCTCTTGATTACTGCCGGCAGTTATACAGGCGTCATCTTATTTGGCAATTATACAATCGATGAAAAAGATCTTGTCATGAGCGAGTTGACAACCGTGGTGGACCAGGAAGGGAACCAGGTTGCGCATCTTTTTGAAGAAAATCGTGAACTGATTACGATCGAAGAGGTACCGGAACATGTCCAACAGGCCTTCATTGCTGTTGAAGACCACCGGTTTCTTCAACATACGGGATTTGATGTCCGGGCCATTGGACGCGCGTTGTACCGGGATATCACGAGTGGCTCTTTACAGGAAGGCGGGAGCACAATCACCCAGCAGCTTGCGAAGAATGTCTTTTTGACGCCGGAAAAATCCTTTCTTCGGAAAACAGAAGAAGTCTTGATCGCGGTCAACCTCGAACGGAGGTATACAAAACCGGAGATTCTGGAAATGTATTTGAATCAGATTTATTTCGGGCACGGAGCCCATGGCATTCAGGCTGCTTCGAAATTGTATTTCGATAAGGAAATCAGTGAAATCAGTGCAGAAGAGGGGGCACTTCTGGCAGCCTTACCGAAGGGGCCGAATCTTTACTCCCCTTTTATCGATGAAGATCAAAGCCTGGAACGGCGAAATCTTGTGCTCGGACTCATGGAACGTCACGGCTTCCTGGATAAAGACGAAGCGGTTCGCCTTCAGGGCAGGACCCTGCCGCAGGAACCGTCTGCAATCACGGCGAATCCTGCCTACAGAACCTATGTGGATATGGTCTTGAATGAAGCGGAAGAGCGTTTTGGTATCCGGGAGGACGAAATCCTCAGAGGCGGCTATGAAATCGAAGTCGCGATGGACCGGAACATGCAGGAGCTTTTGCATGACCAATTTGAAGATGCAGCGATCTTTCCGGCCGACAGTGCCGGGCAGATCGCTCAGGGGAGCGCTGTGATGCTCGACAATGAAAGCGGCGGCGTACTGGCTGTTATCGGTGGCCGTGATTATGTCCGGAAAGGTTTAAATCGCGCAGAGATTCCAAGGCAACCGGGTTCTGCGATCAAACCGCTGGCGGTGTTCGCACCTGCTCTCGAAGAGGAGCTGTATGAACCCTATTCTTTACTTCAGGATGAACCTGTGGAGTTCGACGGCTATGAGCCGCGAAACATTTCCGGCACCTACGAGGGCGAAATGAGCTTATACGATGCACTCGTGGATTCAGTCAATGTGCCAGCGGTTTCGGTGTTGAATGATTTAGGTGTACCGGCTGCAAAGGCATATTTAAGCAGCCAGCAGATTGACCTCGATGACGATGGACTGAGCATGGCGCTGGGGGGTCTGACAAACGGTGTCAGTCCGCTGCAAATGGCTTCTGCTTTCAGAACGTTTGCCGATGACGGGATTTACCGGGAGTCATATGTAATCGAATCGATCTCGACAACCAGCGGGATATCCATTCTTCCTGACCGTGAGTTACGTACGGAACGGATCTATTCCGAGCAGACAGCCTGGTACATGACACGGATGCTTGAAGCGGCGGTGACTGACGGGACTGGAACCCCGGGGGAGTTTCCGGGGGCTCTGGCGGGTAAAACCGGCACTTCAACAGACCGGCGAGACCTTTGGTTCACCGGATACACACCTGATGTGACAGGTGCTTACTGGATGGGATTCGACCGGTATGACGAGGACACTGTCATAACAGACTCCAGTGCCATATCGGTCATAGCTATGAAGGCGTTACTGCGTGATGTCTATGAAAATGAAACTGAGCAGTTGGCATTTGATAAGCCTGCGAGTGCAGAAGATCTTCAGGACCCGATCCGCTTGATGACGATTACGGATCTTGAAGTGGAGACGAATCTTGGTTTTACCGGTTCCAATATTCACTTAAGCTGGACTGGCAGTGAAGACGAACGCCTTGCGTATCGCGTTTATGAAGTGACAGGGAATGGTGACCGGAAGCTTGTAGAAGAGCTTCAGGGGCAGGACAGTTATACGATTCGTGGGCAGAACCTCTTTTCAAAAAAAGAGTATCAGGTCGTGCCCTATAATCCACAGATCAATCGTGAAGGAGATCCGTCGAATACTGTGGAAGCAGGATTCTCATTTTTTTCAATGGAGTAAGAGGACATGCCGCGGCATGTCCTCTTTTCCTGTACAACAGGTAAAGGTTTCGTGTAGAATTTCTATTGTGTGAACAAATGTGACGTTTATAGAAGAGAAATTTATCCAAGAGGTGAGAAGTTTGTTTAATGACCAGTTTTTGAGAGCCTGTAATAAAGAGAACGTAGAGCACGTTCCGGTATGGTATATGCGTCAGGCGGGACGATCTCAGCCTGAATACCGGGAGTTGAAGAAGAAATATTCCTTGGAGGAAATCACGGAAAATCCCGAATTGTGTGCTTATGTGACGAAATTACCTGTGGATCAGTATGAAAATGATGCAGCGATTCTTTATAAGGACATCATGACACCGCTCCCGGCTATGGGCGTTGATGTGAAAATTGAGAAAGGGATCGGACCTGTCATTCAAAATCCGATTCAATCCATGAAAGATGTGGAAGCCCTTGGTACATTGAATCCGACCCGGGACGTGCCGTTTGTCCTGGACACAATCAAATTATTACGGCAACAGCTTACTGTGCCGCTGATCAGTTTCAGCGGGGCACCCTTCACCCTTGCGAGCTATATGATTGAAGGCGGACCTTCAAAGAATTATTATAAGACCAAGGGAATGATGTATGCAGAACCTGAAGCGTGGTTTAAGCTGATGGATAACCTGGGTGACATGGTGATCTCGTATGTGAAAGCCCAGGTGAAGGCTGGATCGCAGGCGATACAGATCTTCGACTCTTGGGTCGGTGCTTTGAACCAGGCGGACTATCAGTTTTATGTGAAACCGGTGATGGAGCGGATATTCAATGAACTGAGAGGCGAAGGAGTTCCACTCATTCTTTTCGGTATCGGCGCGAGACATTTGACGCTGGATTGGAATGAACTCAACCTCGACGTGGTCGGACTCGATTGGCGCTATCCCATTCATGAGGCCCGCCGCGACGGTGTAACCCGGGCGGTTCAGGGGAATCTCGATCCAACGGTATTGATGGCACCTTGGCGGGTCATCGAGACAAGAGCGAAAGAAATCATCGATCAGGGCATTCAAGAGCCTGGATTTATCTTTAATCTGGGGCACGGAGTGTTCCCGGAAGTGGATCCGGCAAAGCTGAAAAGACTGACGGCGTTTGTACATGATTATTCACGTGAAGCAATTCAGAAAAGGAATGGTGATAGGAAATGACAAAAAAGATGGGTTTACTCGTTATGGCGTACGGTACGCCTCGTAAAGTAGAAGAAATCGAACCGTTTTATACACATATCCGCAGAGGCAGAAAGCCCTCTCAGGAAGCAGTGGATGAACTGACTGAACGATATGAGGCAATTGGCGGGATCTCACCGCTTGCAAAAATCACCACGAACCAGACGGATGAATTGGTCAAAGAATTAAACCGCCGATATTCGGATATCGAGTTCACGGCCTATCAAGGGTTAAAGCACATCGATCCTTTTATAGAAGATTCGGTACTTCAGATGAAACATGACGGGATCGAAGAAGCTGTCAGCATTGTTTTGGCTCCTCATTATTCGACGTTCAGCGTGAAATCCTACAACGGACGAGCGAAGGAAGAATCGGAAAAAATTGACGGACCGAACATTACATCGGTGGACAGCTGGTATGATGAACCCGGTTTTATCACGTACTGGGCAGATCAGATCAAAAAGACGCGGGAGACCATGACGGATGAAGAAAAAGCAGACCATGTCGTAATCTTCTCTGCACACAGTCTGCCGGAAAAAATCCTCGCAGGCGGTGATCCTTATCCGGATCAGCTGAAGGAAACGGCAGCGCTGATTGCTGAAGAAGCCGGCGTGGAGAACTATGAAATCGGCTGGCAGAGTGAAGGGAATACGCCTGATCCATGGATCGGACCGGACGTGCAGGATTTGACCCGGGATCTCTTTGAGAAGCATGGCTACAAGGCATTTATGTATTGTCCTGTCGGTTTTGTGTCAGATCACCTGGAGGTATTGTACGATAACGACTATGAGTGTAAGGTAGTGACAGATGAAGTCGGTGCAGGCTATTATCGACCGGAAATGCCGAATGACAAACCGGAATTTATTGCTGCACTTGCGACGGTCATCGAAAAAACGCTTAAAGGGTGATTGATTCATGACAAAACGTCGAATCGCAGTGATCGGTGGCGGCATGACAGGGTTGTCTGCCGCTTTCTATTTGCAAAAAGCCGTACAAAACAATGATTTACAAGCGGAATGTGTACTCTATGAAGCGAGTGATCATGCAGGTGGACGTATCGAAACGATTAAACGAGATGGCTTCACGATTGAAACGGGACCTGATTCGTTTCTGGCACGCAAGACAAGCATGTCTGATTTGGCAGAGGAAGTCGGGCTAAAGGACGATCTCGTGCCGAATCAGGGCGGCTCCTTTATCCTCAGCCGCGGCAAGCTGCATAAGATGCCTGAGGGAGCGATTATGGGGATTCCCACGAAGTGGGGACCGTTTGTTCAAACGGGACTGTTCAGTGTCAAAGGGAAAGCCCGCGCAGCATTTGATCTGGTTCTTCCAAGGGTTACAAAAGGAGAAGAAGACATTTCTTTAGGAGAGTTCTTCAGAAAGCGACTCGGCAATGAGGTCGTGGACAATATGATCGACCCGCTGTTATCGGGAATCTATGCGGGTAATATGGACGAAATCAGTCTCCATGCCACGTTCCCGCATTTTCAAACCCTTGAAGAAAAATACCGCAGTCTGATCGTGGGGATGAAGACGTCCATGGCCAAGCGTCAGGGAGGGGCATCGAAACAAACGGGCGCGAAGCCAAAAGGCATGTTCCTGACTTTCAAGCAGGGTCTCTCTTCTTTGGTGACAGCTGTTGAATCGAACCTTGATAAGGATATGATCCGATTCAATCACCAACTGAATTCGCTGAATCGACTTTCAAGCGGCCGTTATGAATTGATTTTTGCAAATGGGCATGTGGACATTGTGGATGAAGTGATTCTTACCACACCACATCAGCATGTAGAGAAGTTGTTTGAGTCAGAAGACTTTGGTGATGCCTTTACAGACATGCCATCAACTTCAGTCGCAACAGTGGCTATGGCATTCCCTGAATCGGCTGTGAAAAAGGATATAGATGGGACCGGATTTGTCGTATCCAAGAAAACGGATTACCGGATTACCGCCTGTACCTGGACTCATAAAAAATGGGTGCATGCGGCACCTCAAGGCTATGCACTGCTCAGAGCCTATATCGGTAAACCCGGTGACGAGGGCGTAGTCAATGAATCGGACGAGACGATTCAGTCGCTGGTTTTGAATGATCTCAACCGGATCATGGAAATTGAGGGGGAACCTTTGTTTGCGGTCGTTACCCGCTGGACGAACTCCATGCCTCAATATAAAGTGGGACACAAAGCACGCATCACTGCATACCGGGAAGCCCTTAACCTTCGTTATCCGGGTGTACTGTTAGCCGGCGCGAGTCTGAACGGAATCGGCTTACCGGACTGTATTGATCAGGGAAAAGCGGCTGCAAAAACCCTTGTGAACCAAAATGCACGAAATATAGCGGCACTATAAACATAAAGAAGAGCCTCCGGCAGGGATGATCCGGAGGCTCTTACTGTGATGGAGTTGACAGGGGTTATTTTTTCATTGATTCAATGTGACCGGCAAGCGCATAAACGGCAACGAATGAAGCAAAATGTGAGCTGAAATCATTTGGATCCTGTTGCGGATACACTTCGACATAATCCATACCGATAACGCCTTGGGACGTGATTTCATGGACGATTTGAAGCAATTCATAGGATGTGAGTCCGTTGCCATCGGCAGGACCGCCGGGATTGAAGGCATAATCCAGCACATCGCTGCAGATGCTGAGGTAGACAGCATCGGTGCCGGAGCTGGCCATGTCGTATGCTTCCCTTGCGATTTTCCGCGGATGTCTGGATTCACGGATGTCGTTGATGGTCAGTGTGACCGCGCCCGATTCCTTTGCTAAACGACCGTTTTGCGGCTTGTTCCTGGGGCCGTGGATGCCCATGTGAATCAGTGATTCATTGACAACGCCCTCTGTTTCATAAAGTCGGGCGAACGGTGCCCCGCGTCCATAAGGGTCTCCCATGGAATCCTGGTTGTTGTCATAATGGGCGTCAAGGTGAATGATTCCCACTTTCTGATCTTTGCATTCTGTCAATGCTTTGACGATCGGGTAGGTGATACCGTGATCACCACCGAAGATTAACGGAAACTTCCTTGTTTTCCATACTTTCTTGGCGAAATGATAAATCTCATCCATGGTCTTCTCTGGGTCGTGAGGGATGACGGACACGTCGCCGAGATCACCGATGGAGAGGTGTTCAAATATGTCAATATGATTCATCTCCGGAAGGTAGCCGCTGTAGCGTGCTGAATTCAGCCGGATGACTTTTGGTCCGAGTTCACAGCCGGTGTAATCCCCCCAGGTGACAGCACCTTCCCAAGGCACCCCGTAAACGATAACGTCGGACTCGGCAGTCTGTTCAGGGTTTTTCACAAGGTTCTTACCTCCGAGGAAACAAGGTGTATTTCCGTAAATATACTGTTCATTTGACATGTACCATCAACCTCCTGATCAAAAATAGGTTCGGTTTTCTATTCTCTTATGGTATCATATTCGTGTAGTTAATGGATGAAACACTTGAGAACGACTTTGGCTTGATGGGAGTGTTTTGATGAACAAATCCCTTAATAAGGTTGAGATCCTCAGCCATTCCCGCCATGACTGGCTGAATCAGATCCAGTTAATCGACGGCTATCTGAGTCTCGGTCATACTGATAAGGCGAAACAGGTCATCCAGCGAGTGGTGGCACAATCGCTGAATGAGAGCGAACTGATGAAGATGAAGGCGCCGTCCTTCATTGAGGATGTGTTGACATTCAATTGGTATGATCACGCATTCACCTTGAGTTTTGAAGCGATCGTGGAACAGGACTGGTCCAGTGTGGATGGACTTTTATCTGACTGTCTGAGGTCGCTTGCAGACATTCTTGATGCACATTCCGAAACAGGCTCAGAGCAGGATATGGCGATGATGATACAGGACGGCGATCAAAAACAGGTGACATTTCATTTTCAAGGAAAACTTCAATTACATGATACGTTTCTGAATGATATCTCGGCGTTCACTGCAAAATTCTCTCCTTATGTGGAGGGGTGGCACCACTCCGAAGAAGAGTGTGTGTTTGTGCTGAAACCTCACTGAGACGTTGTCAGAACCAATTAGAGGAGCAGGATACAAAATGTTTGTAGATCACGTGCAAGTGCATGTTAAAGCAGGCGATGGCGGGAACGGCATCGTCGCTTTCAGAAGAGAAAAGTTTGTTCCAAACGGCGGCCCGGCCGGTGGCGACGGGGGCCGTGGTGCGGATATCGTTTTTGAAGTGGATGAAGGTCTGAGAACGTTGATGGACTTTCGCTATCAGCGCCACTTCAAAGGGCAGCGCGGGGAAAATGGCCGGACGGCCAAACAGCATGGGAAAAGCCGCGATGCGAACGTGGTCAGAGTGCCACCTGGAACAACGGTAATGGATGCTGAAACCGGAGATTTGATTGCTGATTTGACCTTGCATGGTCAAACCGCGATCATCGCCCGTGCCGGTCGCGGCGGTCGTGGGAATGCCCGTTTTGCAACAGCAACCAACCCGGCACCTGAAATTGCAGAGAATGGTGAACCGGGGCAGGAAAAGACGATTGATCTCGAATTGAAACTACTCGCGGATGCCGGTCTTGTCGGTTTTCCGAGTGTCGGGAAATCCACATTCCTTTCCATTGTATCAAGCGCAAAGCCGAAAGTTGCCGATTATCATTTCACCACCATCGTCCCGAATCTGGGAGTAGTGGAAACGGATGATCAGCGCAGTTTCGTGTTAGCGGATCTTCCCGGTTTAATCGAAGGCGCCCACGCAGGTGTTGGGCTTGGCCATCAGTTTCTGCGTCATATCGAACGAACCCGTGTCATCATCCATGTCGTGGATATGGGTGGACTTGAAGGGCGCGATCCGTATGAAGATTACGTGACGATCAATGAGGAATTGAAGGCATATAATCTGCGTTTGACAGAGAGACCGCAGATTGTTGTAGCAAATAAGATGGATCTGCCTAACGCAGAAGCCCACTTGGAACTCTTCCGTGAACAGGTGGGGGAAGAGGTGGACATTTATCCTCTTTCCGCGGTGACAAAAGAAGGGATAACAGCAGTACTTCGTGCCGCGGCTGATAAAATTGAGGAAACACCTGAATTTCCATTGGCAGAAGAAGATCTTGATGAACGTGTACTTTACACGTATACAAAACAGGATGCACCGTTTGAGATTGAAAAAGATGACGACGGCGTCTTCAGTATCAGTGGTAATGAGATCGAAAGGATCTTCCATATGACAGATTTCAACCGGCATGATTCCATTCAGCGTTTCGCAAAACGTATGCGTCAATTGGGTATAGACGAAGCGCTTCGTGAGCGCGGAGCGGAAGACGGGGACACGGTAAGGATCTTCAGTTACGAATTTGAATTTGTGGAATAAGGTCCAAGGAGATGCATCGGCATCTCCTTTTGTCTTCCGAATAATCAGAATATATCCAGCAAGCGGTTGTCAAGGAGCACAGGTTCTTCTATAATGATGAGATAAGTTAACAGAGGGTCAGGTGAAGATGCGTGAGAAAACGATCGGACCAGTTTTATCTGGTCAGAGAAGATATGCTCCCTGAAGCAATGCTTCGAACAGTAGAAGCGAAGAGGATGCTTGAAAATGATCCGCGACTTCGAATCAATGAAGTGGTTCGGGATGCGGGATTAAGCCGGAGTGCGTTTTACAAATATAAAGACGGCGTCTTCCCTTTTTCAACGATGATGAAGGAGAAGATCATCACCCTGACGGTTCACCTTGAAGATCAGTCAGGAGCGTTATCAAAGCTGTTATCTTTGGTTGCGGAAACTGGTGCGAACGTATTGACCATTAATCAGACGATCCCGTTGCAGGGCAGGGCCACGATTACGCTGACGATCGAAACAGCAGCAATGACAGGCGACGTGACGGTGCTATTGAGAAAATTACAACGGCTTGAACCGGTATTTAAAGTCGAACTGATTGGTTCAGGCGCATAAAAATAACGTGAATCATGACGATGAATAAAGGAGTGTTTGCAGTGGTAAAAACAGCATTTTTAGGACCTTGGGGGTCATTTACGGAAGCAGCTGCAAGGACTCTTGTACCGAACGATGAACTCATTCCGTATAAAACGATCCCGGATTCAATGGATGCGGTGAAAGAAGGGGAAGTTACTCGGGCCGTCGTTCCAATGGAAAATGCCATTGAAGGATCAGTGAATATCACCCTTGATTATTTCATTCATCACCAGCGGTTGAATATGGGCGGCGAGGTGTCGGCCCCGATTGAACAGCATCTCTTGATCCATGCCGATCACTTGGACAATTGGAAAGATGTCAAGACAGTGTATTCCCATCCGCAAGCGATTGCCCAGTGTCATCAGTTTCTCCGTAAGAACTTGCCTGACACGGATATTCATTATACGAATTCCACTGCGGAAGCGGCCAAATATATTGCGGAGCATCCGGAAGAATCGGCAGCAGCCATCGCCAATGAAGTCGCCGCAGAAGCATACAGCCTGACACTTGCTGAGACATCGATCAATGATTATCCCAATAATCAGACCCGGTTTATGCTATTAACAAATGGGGATGAAGTATTCACAAAAGAGGAACTGGGTGATACGCCATATAAAACGACACTCATGATCGGATTGTCATCAGACTTTTCCGGTGCACTGCATCAAGTCCTGGCCGCCTTTGCCTGGCGAAAAATCAACTTGACGAAAATTGAATCCCGACCGACAAAAACCGGATTGGGGAATTATTTTTTTATCGTGGATGTGGATAAAAAATACGATGATGTACTCTTGCCTGCGGCCTGTGAAGAACTGAAAGCTCTCGGGTGTGAGGTGCAGGTGCTTGGAAGCTATCCTGTTTTTTCCTGGGATCACCTCAAGAAAAATGGGAAAGGAAAAACGGTTAAAGAAGTGATATAATACGAAACGATGGGGAAGATCACCTTTCTCATCGTTTTTGTTTGAAAGATAAACCCAATCGAAATGAAAGAAGTGACTCATAGATGATTGAACAGCTAAGAGGCAGATTGATTCTCATTGAAACGGAAACCATTACTGTGGATGTCCAGGGTGTCGGGTATTTGATCTATTGCGGCAACCCGTACCGTTTTCAAGAGTGGATGGATGAAGAAATAACGGTATATACCTGTCAGCATGTCAGAGAAGATGCCATTCGCCTGTACGGTTTTCGCTACCGGGAGGAAAGGCGGTTGTTCGAAAAAATGCTTCAAGTCTCTGGGATCGGTCCCAAAGGGGCTCTTGCGATCGCGACTTCAGAACAGCCTGGTAATATCGTCGAAGCGATCGAATCGGAAAACGAAAAGTTCCTCGTGAAATTCCCGGGCGTCGGAAAGAAGACCGCAAGACAGATGATTCTGGATCTGCAGGGGAAGCTGGGTGACTTGCTTCCGGGGCTTCAGGATCATCCGAAAACCAGAAGTGACGCTGAGCCGATGCCGGTCGATCGTTCGACGTCTGCACATCCTGAACTCGATGAGGCGATGGAGGCACTGAAGGCACTCGGTTATGTGGAGCGTGAGTTAAATCGGGTGAAACCGATTCTGAAACAGGAGGACCTGTCAACGGATGCTTATATTCGCAGGGCCTTGCAGGAATTGTTGAAATTGTAATCGGTATTTGTATGGGATGGAAGAGAGGAGTGAGCTGGAATGGATGAGCGAATTGTCAGTGGTGAGCCTTTGGAAGAAGAGGAAATGCAGGAACTTTCTCTTCGTCCGCAACGGTTACATCAATACATTGGCCAAAATCAGGTCAAAGATAATCTGACAGTCTTTATCGAAGCGGCCAGGATGAGGGAAGAAGCGCTGGATCACGTGCTTCTTTATGGACCACCTGGCCTTGGGAAAACGACGCTTGCGACAATCATCTCCAATGAACTGGATGTGCAAATCCGTACGACTTCCGGTCCGGCGATCGAACGTCCTGGCGATCTGGCTGCCGTACTCACTGCCCTGGAACCAGGGGATGTGCTCTTTATCGATGAAATTCACCGGCTCAACCGGGCTGTGGAGGAAGTGCTCTACCCGGCGATGGAGGATTTCTTTTTGGACATCGTGATTGGCAAAGGCCCTACGGCAAGATCTGTCAAACTTGACTTGCCGCCGTTTACGCTGGTGGGAGCGACGACCCGTGCGGGACTTCTCTCTGCACCGCTTCGGGACCGTTTTGGTGTCATGAGCAGGCTGGAGTATTATACAGAAGACGATCTGGAAGTGATCGTAAAACGAACTGCACAGGTTTTGGATGTGGTCATTGAAGGAGATGCAGCTCAGGAGATCGCGCGGCGTTCGAGAGGGACCCCACGGGTAGCGAACCGGATCCTCCGTCGTGTACGTGATTTTGCACAGGTCAGAGGAAATGGCAAGATCACGGAATCCCTGGCGAAAGAGGCCCTGGATTTGCTTCAAGTCGATCCGTTGGGCCTTGACCATATTGATCATAAACTCTTGAAGAATATGATCCACAGCTTTAAAGGAGGGCCGGTCGGTCTGGATACCATTGCAGCGACAGTAGGGGAAGAATCAGATACGATTGAAGATGTGTATGAGCCGTATTTAATGCAGATTGGCTTTTTGCAACGGACCCCCCGGGGCCGGATGGTCACGGGGCTTGCTTATGAACATTTTCAATTGGAGGTGCCTAAGCCATGATGGATGTGCCTCGTTTACTGATCACGGGAGGGATTATTCTCATAGTGATCGGTGTGATCTGGCATTTTGGCGGCAGATTTCTGCCACTCGGCAAATTGCCCGGAGATTTTCTGTTTTCCCGTGGAAATACGACGATTTATTTTCCGCTGATGACATCGATCATCATCAGCATAATCCTGTCTCTGGCATTATATCTATACAGCCAGCGATAAACGCACGTGTTATTGAAAAAAGGAGAATGAAAGAATGGATGTATCTGCATTTGATTACGAATTACCAGAAAAACTGATCGCCCAGACCCCTTTATCCAACCGGGCCGAATCGAAATTACTCGCCATGGACCGCTCGACAGGGGAACTGGTTCATCAACAATTTTGCAATGTGCTGGATTTCCTCGAACCCGGGGATGCGCTTGTGTTGAATGATACGAAAGTACTTCCGGCAAGGTTGTATGGGATTAAAAAAGATACAGGAGCCAAAATCGAGGTCCTGCTTCTGAATGAAGAGGACAATCACGTCTGGGAAGCGTTGGTGAAACCAGCCAAACGCTTGAAAACAGGGACAGAGGTCTCGTTTGGGGACGGCATTCTGGAAGCGGTGTGCACGGAGGAATTACCGGAAGGCCGCCGCAGATTGAAGTTCCATTTTGAAGGTGTGTTTCATGAGCGGCTCGATGAACTCGGCGAAATGCCGCTGCCTCCTTATATCCAGGAGCAGCTGGAGGAGAAAGAGCGTTACCAGACCGTTTATGCGAAAAACCTTGGCAGTGCGGCGGCTCCGACAGCAGGGCTGCATTTTACGCCCGAACTGCTCGAAGATGTCCGCAGGAAAGGCGCAAATGTTGTATTTCTGACTTTGCATGTGGGTCTCGGGACGTTCAGGCCGGTTTCAGTGGATACGATTGAAGCACATAAGATGCACGCGGAGTTTTATCAGCTGTCAAAAGAATCTGCCGACGTGCTCAATCAGACCAGAAAAAACGGTGGCCGTGTGATTGCTGTCGGTACGACATCAGCGAGAACGCTTGAGACGATCGCAAGGGATCATGGTGGTGAAATCAAACCGGCATCCGGCTGGACGGATATTTTTATCTATCCAGGTTTTACATTTCAAGGGATCGACGGTCTGTTGACAAATTTTCATTTGCCGAAATCCACCCTCGTCATGCTCGTATCCGCATTTTCGAAGCGGGAATATATTCTCAATGCGTATCAATCAGCCATTGAAAAGCAGTACCGGTTCTTCAGTTTCGGCGATGCGATGCTGATCGCTGACGGTGTCGGAACCATAACAAAAGGAGAAGATCACACATGAGTGCAGTAACCTATGAACATATCAAAACGTGTAAACAATCGGGAGCGCGGCTTGGCAAGGTCCATACACCGCATGGTACGTTTGAAACACCGATCTTTATGCCTGTGGGGACACTGGCCACAGTCAAGACCATGAGTCCGGAAGATCTTCTCGGCATGAACGCACAAATTATCTTGAGTAACACCTATCATCTTTGGCTCAGACCGGGCGAAGATATTATTAAAGAGGCTGGCGGCCTGCATCAATTCATGAACTGGCATCGCCCGATTCTGACAGATTCCGGTGGTTTTCAAGTATTCAGTCTCAGTGATCTGCGCAATATTACCGAAGAAGGAGTGCACTTTCGTAATCACCTGAGCGGTGAGAAACTGTTCCTCAGCCCTGAAAAGGCTATGCGCATTCAAAATGACCTGGGCCCGGACATCATGATGGCATTTGATGAATGTCCACCGTATCCTGCGGAACATGCCTATATGAAAGCGTCTGTTGAACGGACAAGCCGTTGGGCAGAGCGCTGCCTTGAGGGGCATCAGCGCCCTCAGGACCAAGGTTTGTTCGGGATAATCCAGGGGGGCGAATACGAAGATCTCCGGAGGCAGAGTGCAGAAGATTTGGTTTCTTTGGATTTTCCCGGGTACGCCATTGGCGGATTATCCGTAGGTGAACCGAAAGACGTCATGAATCAGGTCCTTGAATTCACGACGCCTTTCCTGCCGGAGAATAAGCCCCGTTACCTGATGGGTGTTGGAACTGCTGACTCTTTGATTGACGGAGCGATTCGCGGGATCGACATGTTCGATTGTGTATTGCCTACGCGTATTGCCCGGAATGGCACATTAATGACGAGCGAGGGGAGGCTGGTCGTGCGGAATGCCAAGTTCGCCAGAGATTTCCGTCCGCTTGACGAGAACTGCGACTGCTATGTTTGTCAGAACCATTCGAGAGCGTATATCCGGCATCTGATCAAGGCGAATGAAACCCTTGGGCTCAGGCTCTGCTCCTATCATAACCTCTATTTTCTTCTGGATTTGATGGAGAAAGTCCGAGGTGCCATTCGTGAGGACAGACTGCTTGATTTCAGGGAAGAATTTTTTGAACAATATGGCTTTAATAAGCCCAATGCAAAAAACTTTTAAATTCATCGATGATTTTCGTTGATTTACACATGATTTTTTGTCTACAATGGTACGGGAGAAGAAAATCCTGTATGGGACAGGTTCCACCTGGGAACACACGCAGGTGAAAGGGGTGAAATGAATGGAATTATTCGGCGCGTTACTTCCGCTGTTGCTGATGTTTGCGATCTTCTATTTCCTGTTGATCCGTCCACAGCAAAAGCGTCAGAAGAAGATTCAGGAAATGCATCAATCTCTTCAAAAGGGAGATAGAGTGATTACGATCGGTGGCATGCACGGAACCATCGATGCAATTGATGAGGATAAAATCGTTATGAATGTGAATGGGTCAGACAAGTTGACCTTTGATCGTCAGGCTGTACGTGAAGTGATCAATCCGGACTGATGAAGGCGGCCTCCTGTATGAAATGCGGGAGGCTGTTTTACTTTTTTACATAATCGTGAATTGGAATCTATGCTAAAGTATGAAATAGAATGTCAGCTGCTACAGTAGAAGGACGTGACGTGACAGTGAATCTGAAATTGATCTATTACGGTGCGCTGATGGGGATCAGCAATATCATTCCTGGTGTCAGTGCGGGCACGATCGCTTTAATTGTCGGCATTTATGACGAGCTCCTGGTATCCGTCCGGGATTTCTTCAGTCCGAAAATCAAGCGAACCTTACCGTTTATCGTTCCGCTTGCTGTCGGCGTTATCGGTGGGATTTTGGCGTTCAGCTGGCTGATCGGCTGGCTGTTGACACATGCTTTTGAACCGGTGCAGTTCTTTTTTCTTGGACTGATACTCGGTGTATTGCCGTTCTTATTCAGAGAAGCAGATGCCAAAGAGACATTCCGGATTATACATATTACACTGCTGCTCGCCGTTGTGGCTCTCGTGATGCTGATGAATGTCTTTGCACCGGAAGAAGGGGCGCGTACAGCATATGAGCTGACGATTCAAAGTGGCCTCTGGTTATTCTCAGCAGGAATTTTTGCCAGCATGTCCTTGCTCCTGCCAGGGTTGAGCGGTGCGACGGTTTTGTTAATGTTCGGTGTATACGGGTCTGCCATCAACGCGTTATTAACTGTTGATCTGGCTGTGATTCTCGTTTTAGTTGCCGGAATCGGCATTGGTTTTATTGTCAGCAGCAGAGTGATTGCCTATGTGCTGCTGACCCACAGAACCTTGACCTACGCAGTGATCATCGGGTTACTGATCGGATCGTTGACGATCGTATTTCCTGGTATCAGTGGCCAGATTGGAATGATGCTTTTGAGTCTGTTGACGTTTGCCGGAGGGTTTGCCATTGCTTTCCGGCTGGGGAAGGCAAATGATACCAAGAACAGGGAAGGTGTGAATCCGCATGACGAATGAACAGTGGGGTTACTGGAGATTGAAGCTTGAGCCGGTATTGAAAAGTAAACAGGAAGAATGGATCCACTTCGGTCATTCCGAGGTAACCGAGCAAGTCGTTTGGGATTTATTTATCACACGTCTTGAGAAAAAGAAAGAGAAGCCGGAAACCATTCACGTGCACTGGCTGGTTCAGGAACTGATGCATTTGTCTGTCAATGATTATATGACGACACTGACAGTCGATGCTTTGAAAGGACCTGATTTGTTTGCGGATGGCAAAGCACTGGATCTTCGTTCAGATCGCGAACGTGCGTTGACAGAAGAACAGGATCATGCTGGTCATTGACACTCTGAATTGTCAATGACTATAATTAGACGATTGTAATTTGAAGTAGAACAGCAAAGACGTCAGCCTGGTGGTTCACCAAGCTGCGTCTTGACGTGTGATAAAAGGAGGAGTCAGGTTTCATGAAGAAACGACGGGGAGTGAAAAAAGGTCATATAGCTGCTTTCTTTGCCATGATTATTGCACTCAGCATATTGATTGCTGCGACGGTCATGGATCATGTGGACGACATTCGTCTCGGTCTTGATCTGCAAGGTGGTTTTGAAGTGCTCTATGAGGTGGAACCCTACGATGAAGGTACAGAGATTACCCGTGATCTATTAACAGATACCGTGTCAGCTTTGAATGCCCGAGTGGACGTGTTGGGTGTATCCGAACCGAGTATCACAATTGAAGGGGATAACCGGATCCGGGTTCAGCTGGCTGGGATCGACGATCAGGCTGCTGCACGGGAACTGTTATCCACAGAGGCGCGGTTGTCTTTTCGGGACACGGAAGATGAACTGTTAATGGATGGTTCTGACCTGGTTGAAGGCGGGGCAAGGCAGAGTTTCGAACAGGATACGAATCGGCCGATTGTGGAAGTCACCATTGATGATCCGGGTAAATTTTCAGACATCACCAGTGACATCAGTCAGCGTCAGCCGCCTGAGAACATCATGGCGATCTGGCTCGATTATGAAGAAGAAGACAATTATTACGATGAAATCGCCAAAGAAGATTCGAAAATCGTCTCTGCTCCAAGAGTACCGCGACCCCTCAGTCAGTCGAACATTATTCAGATTACCGGAGATTTCACCGTCGATTCAGCGTCGGAACTTGCAGGGATTCTGAATGCCGGTGCTTTGCCGGTATCCTTGGATGAAGTGTATTCCAACTCCGTCGGGGCATCTCTCGGTGAACGTGCCATGGAACTCGCGGTTTTTGCCGGGTATATCGGTGTGGCATTGATTTTTGGTTACATGTTGATGTATTACCGCTTCATGGGCCTCATTGCTGTATTGACCCTGTCACTCTATACGTACGTTGTACTGGTCGTCTTTGACTGGATGAACGCCGTCTTGACGTTGCCGGGAATTGCCGCATTGATTCTCGGGGTCGGTATGGCAGTGGATGCCAACATCATCACCTTTGAGCGGATCAAAGATGAAATGCGCTCAGGGAAATCGGTGATGAGTGCATTCAAAGCGGGGAGCAGGCGCTCATTGTCCACGATTCTAGACGCGAATATTACGACGATTCTTGCGGCCTCAGTATTGTTCTACTTTGGAACGAGTGCTGTACAAGGTTTCGCCTTGATGCTGATCGTCAGTATCCTGACCAGTTTCCTGACGGCTGTCCTTGGAGCCAGATTGTTCCTGGGTCTTTGGGTCAACAGCCGGATACTTAACGGCAAGCAGAAACTGTTCGGTGTAAAGGAGGGTGAAATCAGTGAACTTTAAGCATTGGAATACAAAGATTGATTTTGTCAAACATCGTAAAAAGTTCTTCATTGCTTCGACCTCCTTTATTCTGGTAGGAATTATTCTTCTGATGACCGTCGGATTAAATTTAGGGATTGATTTTCGCAGCGGTACCACTATTGATATCCTCGCTGATGAACCGGTAACGGAAGAAGAAGTCATGAGTGAATTTGAAGCCGTCGGATACATCCCGGATGATTTGACGCTGGCAGGAGATGCCAATGAAATTGGACGAGCTCAGTTCATTGGTGACTTGGAT
The DNA here is from genome assembly GCF_001721685.1 of Salisediminibacterium beveridgei. GTDB lineage: Bacteria > Bacillota > Bacilli > Bacillales > Salisediminibacteriaceae > Salisediminibacterium > Salisediminibacterium beveridgei. The sequence goes on from NZ_CP012502.1 coordinate 1,223,720, forward strand.
CAGGCGGAAACCCTGGAGATTCAGGACCACTTTGCTGAAGTTTATGGTAATGTACCGACGGTGAGTACCGTGACCCCGATTGTCGGTGAAGAACTTGCCCGGAATGCAGTCATTTCCGTTTTAATTGCTTCATTTGGCATCATTCTCTATGTCACGTTCCGATTTGAACTGCTTTACGGAATCTCTGCGATCGTTGCTTTATTTCATGATGCATTGCTGATCTTAATTGTCTTCAGCATTTTGCAAATGGAGGTCAATATCCCCTTCATTGCCGCAGTGCTCACGATCGTCGGCTATTCGATCAATGATACGATTGTAACCTTCGACCGGATCAGGGAAAACATGTCCTATGAGAAGAAGATCAAAGGGTTTGAAGACGTGGCGCGTGTCGTCAACAAATCACTGATTCAAACGCTCGCCCGTTCAATCAATACCGTATTGACGGTTGTATTTGCCGCAGGTGCGTTACTCATCTTTGGTGGAGAGGGACTAAGAACTTTTTCCCTTGCACTGGTTGTCGGTCTCGTTGCAGGAACGTATTCGTCACTGTTTATCGCAGCTCAGGTTTTCCTGGAACTGAAAACACGCCAGATTAAGAAACTTGAAGAGAAGCGTATTAAAGAATTACAGGAACAAGAAGAACAAGCACAAAAAGCAGAAACCACTTCACCATAACAGTTTAATCCCGTCTCATCAGAGGCGGGGTTTTCTGATGCTTTACAGGTATGTTTAAATGCACTGGAGAATGAAAGAATACGTGCAACTAAGGCCTCTGGCATTGGTTTGCGAAAAGCGAAGTTTTCTTTACGGAGAATGGACGAAGGCCGTTGCAGGAGATCTAACGCTTATGTATAATGATGTAGGTCAGGAGTGATGTTGAATGCTACAATCACAGGCGAAATGGTTGATTCCCGAATGGTCGGAGGATCAGGTGAAGGAACTGGCTGAATTGACGGGGTTATCCCATATTGCCGCCCGCTTTTTTGTCCGGCGTGGCATCACTGCAAAAGAAGATGTGATGTCGTTTTTACATATGGACCATCGTTCCCTGCATGATCCATTCCTGTTGAAAGGGATGGAGAAAACGGTTGAACGAATCATTCGAGCGATTGCAGATAAAGAGAAAATACTGATTTTTGGAGATTATGATGCAGATGGTGTTACGAGTACATCCATGATGTACCTGACGCTTAAAGAACTGGATGCGGTGGTCAGTTACTATATTCCAAATCGTTTTACGGAAGGCTATGGACCAAACGAATCTGCATTTCGACAGGCCAAAGACGAAGGCGTTGCGTTAATCATAACGGTCGATACCGGGATTTCGGGCGTACATGAAGCGCTTGTCGCAAAAGAACTGGGTGTTGATCTGATTATTACGGATCATCACGAACCGCCGCCAGCATTGCCCGATGCGTTTTCTGTCATCAATCCGAAACAGCCGGGCTGCAGCTATCCGAATCCGAATCTCGCAGGAGCAGGTGTGGCATTCAAGGTCATTCATGCCTTGACCGGAGATGTCCCGGATCACCTCCTGGACCTGGTTGCCATTGGCACAATTGCCGATCTCGTGCCACTTACAGGGGAAAACCGTTTCCTCGCAAAAGCGGGGATCGAGGCGATCCGTCACGATTGCCGCCCGGGAGTGAAAGCACTCCTGAATAAAGCAGGTGCGGACATCAGTGAACTGAACGAAGAGACTATCGGATTTCTGATCGGTCCAAGGCTGAATGCTGCAGGAAGATTGGATTCTGCGGATCCAGCGGCGGCACTCTTGATAACCGCTGATTTTTCTGAAGCGGAAGAGCTGGCGCTTTTTGTCGATGATTTGAACCGCGAGCGACAGGCCATTGTCAAAGAAATCAGTGAAGAAGCGATTGCTCAGGTGGAGGAGCAGGACATTCCGCCGGTGTTGATTGTAGGAAAAAGTGGATGGAATCCGGGTGTCATCGGGATTGTTGCAAGCAGACTGGTCGAAACCTATTATCGACCGGTGATTGTGCTCAGTTTCGATGAGGAAAAAGGCGTCGCAAAAGGCTCTGCGAGAAGTATCGAAGGCTTTGATATGTTCAAGTCACTATCCACTTGCCGTGATATTCTGCCTCATTTTGGCGGACATCCGATGGCAGCGGGGCTGACGATGAACCTGCAGGATGTCGATGATTTACGGGGACGATTATCTGAGCTGGCGTTGGAGACCATGTCAGAGGATGACTGGATCCGAAAACTCCACGTGGATCTGCCGGTGGCTATACACGAAGTGACGCTTGAAGCCATTGAGGACCTTCAAAGCATGGCGCCCTATGGGATCGGCAACCCCGCACCGAAAGTAATGCTTGATGAGGTTCAAATCAGTGCGATGCGTCAAATTGGTGCAACGGGAGATCATTTGAAATTTACACTTCGAGATGATGCGTCAGACAGAGAGCTGGATGCCATTGCTTTTCGAAAAGGAGAGCTGGCGAATGCCATTTCCATGATGTCACGATTATCCGTTGTAGGAAAACTCAGTATCAATGAGTGGAACGGGAATCGAAAACCACAATTCATGGTGGAAGATCTTCGGGTGTCAGATTGGCAGCTGTTTGATTACCGCGGAAATAAAAAATTATTTCGTCAGCAGCACTTGTTAAAACGCGATAAAGTGACTGCCGTATCATTCAGTCATTCATTTAAAAGCCTGACACAAGAACTGCCTGAAGCCTGGTCGCGTATTGAATTAAAGGGGAGTTTGCCTGATGAAGAGCAGGTGAGCCAGCTGAAAGAAGCCCAGGAAGTAGTTTTTATCGATCTGCCAATCAACCTGAATCAGGTGGAGGCTGTACTTGATAAAATGGAAGTTCTGGAGAAATTATATCCGGTCTTTCTTCATGAGGATAGCGGCAGAATCAATACAGTTCCAAGGCGGGAACAGTTTACAGAGTTATATAAACTGTTTGTGCATCAGGGGAAGATTGATATGAAACGTCACGCCCAAACGATCAGTAAACGCAAGGGCTGGTCCATGGATCATATTCGGTTCATGTGTAAGGTGTTTTCTGAGCTGGAGTTTGTTACAATTGAAAATGGCATTGTACATGCTGTTTCCAAACCGGATAAACGGGTGTTAACCGATTCGGCATTGTACCAGGAAAGTTTGGCAAAACAAGGGGTGGAGGAAAACTTGTATTATTCCTCAAGCACTGAATTGAAGCGATGGATCGATGATGTCAGAAACAATCGCGTTGCTCAATTGGAAGATTCTTCTGCCCGCCAATGAATCAGATGTAATTAATTTCATGAAGCCGGAACCAATCAATCCGGCCACAGGAGGAAGAAGATGGATTTTAAAGATCACATTACTGTAGTTGAAGATTTCCCGCATGAAGGCATCAGTTTTAAGGACATTACGACATTGATGGAGAATGGAAAGGTCTATCGCCAGGCGATTGATGAGATGGTGACTTTTGCAAAAAACCGTGGTGTGGATGTTGTCGTTGGACCTGAAGCGCGTGGATTCGTGGTAGGTTGTCCGGTGTCTTATGCACTCGAAGCGGGTTTTGTACCTGTCCGTAAAGTCGGCAAGCTGCCACGGGAAGTACTTGAAGTGGATTATGGGCTGGAATATGGCAAAGATTCGCTGAATATTCACAAGGATTCCATCAAGCCAGGTCAAAAAGTACTCATCACAGATGACCTATTGGCGACAGGAGGTACAATTCAGGCAACGATTTCCATGGTGGAGGAGCTTGGCGGCGTTGTTGTGGGCGTTGCGTTTCTAATTGAGCTGAGTTTTCTTGAGGGCCGTAAAAACCTGCAGAAATATGATGTCTATTCTTTAGTCACGTATTGAAAAACGTGCAAGGGCAGTTCAGTTTTTTTCGAGTTTTATGAATTCGCAAACGATGCTGAATGTGCTATGATGGCAACAAGTCTTTTCCTCGGAGAAGACTTTTTTCTTACACGATTCACGTGATCTTTGCAGACAGATTGCAAGGACACGAATTCTCCGAATCTACCGGGCGGTATTTTCGACGATCTAAGGTGATTTCATGACCATTGAAGAAGTATTAGAACTTGCAAATGAATATTTAAACGATGAAGATATTGCCTTTCTTCGCAAGGCCTATGAACTTGCTGAATATGCCCATCGGGAACAATACCGCAAATCCGGGGAGCCATATATCTGGCACCCTGTTCAGGTTGCGGGAATTCTTGCCGAACTCGGGATGGATCCGAATACTGTTGCGGCGGCTTTTCTCCATGATGTGGTTGAAGATACGGAAATCACCCTGGAAGATCTTGAACGGGATTTCGGTGAAGAAGTGGCGATGCTCGTCGATGGCGTTACAAAGCTCGGTAAAATTAAATACAAATCCAAAGAGGAACAACAGGCAGAAAATCACCGGAAAATGTTTGTTGCTATGGCAAGGGATATCCGTGTCATTCTGATTAAGTTGGCCGACAGGTTACATAATATGAGAACCTTGAAACACCTCCCACCGGATAAGCAGCGGAGGATTGCCAATGAAACGTTGGAAATCTTTGCGCCTTTGGCTCACCGGTTGGGGATTTCCGCGATTAAATGGGAGCTTGAAGATACAGCACTTCGCTATTTGAACCCTCAACAGTATTACCGGATTGTTAACCTGATGAAGAAAAAGCGCGCAGAACGGGAACATTATATTGAGCAAGTCCAGGATGATATCCGTGAGCGCTGTGAACAGATGGATATCAAAGCGGAGATTAATGGACGAGCAAAACATATTTACAGCATCTACCGTAAAATGGTGCTGCAAAATAAGCAATTTAATGAGATTTATGACCTGCTTGCTGTCAGAATCATCGTGCCAAGCATCAAAGATTGCTATGCGGTACTCGGGACGATTCATACCCAGTACAAACCCATGCCGGGCCGCTTTAAGGATTATATCGCGATGCCGAAAGCGAATATGTATCAGTCATTGCATACAACGGTCATTGGTCCGAAAGGGGACCCGCTGGAGGTGCAGATCCGCTCAGAGGAAATGCACAAAATTGCTGAGTTTGGTGTTGCAGCGCATTGGGCCTATAAAGAAGGAACGACCGTTGTTGATAATAAAGAAACGATGGATCAAAAACTTTCCTGGTTCAGAGAAATTCTTGAGTGGCAAAACGATGCCAATGATGCGCAGGAGTTTATGGAATCATTAAAAATAGATCTTTTCAGTGATATGGTCTTTGTATTCACCCCTAAAGGGGATGTGATCGAATTGCCGAAAGGATCAGTACCGCTTGATTTTGCCTACCGGATTCATACAGAGGTGGGAAACCGCTGTATCGGTGCAAAAGTTAACGGTAAAATGGTACCGTTGGATCATCAGCTCAAAACAGGGGACATTGTCGAAGTTCTGACATCGAAACATTCTTATGGCCCGAGTACCGATTGGCTGAAAATCACGCAAAGCTCTCATGCCAAAAATAAGATCAGACAATGGTTTAAGAAGGAAAAAAGGGAAGAAAACATTGAAAAAGGGCTGGATATGATTGAGAAAGAAGTTGAGCGAAAAGGGTATAAAGTGAAAGATATTATGACCAATGCGAATATTGCTCACGCCATTGACAAATTCAGCTTCACGTCAGAAGATGATATGTTTGCTGCGGTTGGCTACGGGGGCATCACTGCAGCTCAGATTGTCACCCGACTTACGGATGATATCCGGAAAAAAGAGGAAGAGGAAAAAGAAATCACGTCCCTGAATGAAGTGAAAGATGAAGTGAAATCACCTTCCAGTGAAAAAAATGAGGAAAAGTCCAGATCTACGAATACCGGGGTCAGGGTCAAGGGTGTGGATAATCTGTTGGTCAGATTGTCACGGTGCTGTAATCCGGTCCCGGGTGATGACATTAAAGGCTTCATTACAAAAGGACGGGGGGTTTCCGTTCATCGCGCGGACTGTCCAAATATCAATACTGAAGAAGCGATGCAGCGGCTGTTGCCCGTAGAATGGGAAGAAGATTCGAAAAAAAACAAAGACGTATAACGTGGACATAGAGATCAATGGCTACGATCGAAGAGCACTCTTGAATGATGTGCTACAGGCGGTGGCAGAATCAAAAACGAATATCAATGCGGTCTCAGGGCGGTCGGATAAAAATAAAATGGCGACGATCAACATGACTGTAGCCATTCAAAATGTCGCCCACTTACAACGGGTTGTTGACCGTATCAAACAGATTACGGACATATACGCTGTCCGGAGAATCATGAATTGACCGTTACTGATAAAGGACGATGGAGGAAGAGGAATGCGAACAATAGTGCAACGGGTATCCAGAGCAGCGGTTACTGTAAATGATCAGACTACCGGGGCAATTGAAAATGGACTGATGCTCCTGGTTGGTGTAACACATGAAGATACGGCAGAAGATGCGAAATGGATGGCGGATAAAATCGGCAATTTGCGGATATTTGAGGATGATGATGAAAAATTGAATCTTTCCGTAAAGGACACCGCTGGCGGAATTCTGTCGATTTCCCAGTTTACAGTCTATGGGGACTGCAAAAAAGGTCGCCGGCCGAATTTCATGGCTGCAGCCAAGCCCGATCATGCAACGGCAGTTTATGAACAATTCAACCGTTTTCTGCAAGAAGATCATGGCCTGACTGTGGAAACCGGTGTATTTGGAGCCATGATGGACGTAGAACTGGTAAACCATGGACCTGTCACGCTTGTTGTAGAGAGCAAAAATTCCTGATTCACAGGTTGACAAGCAATCCCATGATTGAGTATGATAGATAACAATTGAACAAGCGCGAATTGCCGATGAGGGAGAAGAGTAGTAGAGATCGTCAGTCCCAGAGAAGAAATGCCAAAGGCTGGAAGCATTTCTGATTGTCCTCTATGAATGAACACTCCTTAGGCTTTCTTCTGAACCGTTTTTTTCAGTAGGGAGAAACGTTGCCGGGCGTTAACCGGTAAAGAGGGGGAATTCAGAATTCCCCAATAAGGGTGGTACCACGGGAAGTTAACTCTCGTCCCTGTTTTGATTTCAAAACAGGGACGGGAGTTTTTTGTTTTCAGATAAAAGTTTCGACCATGCAATCGGTGAAAGGATGAATCATATGAAATTTTCAATCCCGAGAGGCACTCAGGACATACTGCCGGGTGAATCGGAAAAATGGCAATACATCGAAGAAAAAGCAAGAGAACTTTGCAGACGCTATCACTATCAGGAAATCCGCACACCAATTTTTGAACAGACAGAGCTGTTTGCCAGAGGCGTTGGTGATACGACGGATATTGTCCAAAAAGAGATGTACACTTTTGAGGACCGGGGCGGCCGAAGCTTAACACTCAGGCCGGAAGGAACGGCTTCCACCGTTCGTTCCTTTGTGGATCAGAAAATGCACGGTTGGGCTGACCAGCCGGTAAAATTGTATTATATCGGTCCGATGTTCCGCTATGAACGCCCTCAATCTGGCAGAATGCGCCAATTTGTCCAGTTTGGTGTGGAAGCCATGGGCAGCAGCGATCCGGCAATTGATGCCGAGGTCATTGGTCTTGCAATGGACTTTTATAAGGAACTTGGACTGACGGGGGTTAAATTAGTCTTGAACAGCCTCGGTGATCAGGAAAGTCGTTCGAATCACCGTGAAGCACTCGTGAAGCACTTTGAACCGGTGATTGGGGAATTGTGCAGTGATTGTCAGGAACGCCTCACAAAAAATCCATTGCGTATCCTCGACTGTAAAAAAGACAGCGAGCATGAAAAGCAGGCAACTGCGCCATCCATTCTCGACTATTTGAACGAAGAGTCTTCCGTTTATTTTGACAAAGTGAAAAAGTATCTCGAAGATATGGAGATTCCATATGTCGTGGATCCGGGACTTGTCAGGGGTCTGGATTACTACAATAACACAGCTTTTGAAATCATGATTGACGGTGAGGGATTCGGTGCGATTACGACCTTAATGGGGGGTGGTCGTTATAACGGACTTGTCGAAGAAATCGGGGGACCGGAAACACCCGGAATTGGTTTTGCGCTCAGTATTGAAAGGCTGTTAATGGCACTTGAAACCCAGGGAATTAAACTGCCTGCTGATCACCAAGTGGATGCCTACCTCGTGACGATGGGGGAGCTGGCGAAAGATCAGGCGCCTTCTTTGATTCACAAGTTACGGCATGCAGGATTATCCGTGGATACGGATTATCTTTCACGGAAAATGAAAGGGCAGATGAAAGCTGCCGGAAGAATCAATGCCGGGTACGCCTTGATTCTTGGTGATGAGGAAGTGCAAGCCGGAACGATTGAAGTAAAGCATATGTTAACCGGTTCTCAGGAAACGGTTAACATCAGTGAATTGACCGACTATCTTAAAGAAGGAAAGACGAAAGGGGAATCATAATGCAGGAGCGCACACACATCTGTGGGGAATTAAATGAAATGCATATTGGGGAAACGGTAATTTTACAAGGCTGGGTAAAGCGGCGCCGTGACCTGGGAGAACTGATTTTTGTTGACTTGAGAGACCGTTCCGGGTACGTCCAGATCGTTTTTAATGGTGATGAGAACCGGGAAGCTCATGCGCTCGCGGAAAAAATACGCAGCGAGTACGTGATTGAAGTGACAGGCACCGTTATGAAACGGGATGCTGAGAATGTGAATGAGAAGATCTCTACAGGGACGATTGAAATTAACGTCACGGACATCACGATCTTGAATAAAGCAAAGGGCCTTCCTTTCATGATTGAGGATGAGCAGGAGATCAATGAAGATGTGAGGCTGAAATACCGGTATCTGGATTTGAGAAGACAGAAAATGGCAGATACCATGCATATGCGTTACAGAACGACAAAACTTATCCGCGATATTCTCGATGAAGAGGCGTTTATGGAGATCGAAACGCCGATTCTGACGAAGAGCACACCGGAAGGTGCGCGGGATTATTTGGTGCCTTCCCGTGTTCACGGCGGTTCGTTTTATGCATTACCGCAGTCTCCGCAGCTTTTTAAACAATTGCTGATGGTCTCCGGTTTTGAGCGTTACTATCAGATTGCCCGATGTTTTCGTGATGAGGATCTCAGAGCAGACCGGCAGCCGGAATTCACGCAGGTGGATATCGAAGCCTCCTTCATGGGTAAGGAAGCGATGCTCTCCATGATGGAAAAGATGATGATCCAACTCGTAAAGACCTTAAAGGGGGCCGATGTGCAGGCGCCTTTCCCGCGTTTGACCTACCATGAAGCGATGGAACGTTTCGGTTCCGATAAACCGGATTTACGATTCGGTATGGAATTAAAGAATGTATCTGAACTGGTGAAAGATTCGTCATTTAAGGTCTTTTCCGGAACCGTTGAACGTGGTGATGTAGTGAAAGGGATCTGCGTGAAAGGGATTGGACCGGACAATTCCCGCAAAGACCTCGATAATCTGTCCGCGTTTGCAGAAATCTATGGCGCGAAAGGACTTGCCTGGTTGAAGGTTGAAGATGATGGTGAATTGAAAGGCCCGATAGCCAAGTTCTTCAATGACGAAAAGTCAAAAGCGCTGATCGATATCTTCGATGCTTCAACTGATGATGTGCTGTTATTCGTGGCGGATAAACGAAAAGTAGCAAATGATGTCCTCGGAAACCTGCGAAATAAATTTGCAAAAGAGTTGAAGCTGTTCGACCCGAAAGACTTCAACTTCCTTTGGGTGACGGAATTCCCGCTGCTCTCTTATGATGAGGAGATGGGTCGTTATATGGCTGAGCATCATCCATTCACACGACCTGTTGCAGCTGACGAGGCGCTTTTGACAGAATCGCCCGAAAAGGTTCGTGCAGAAGCATATGACCTGGTTTTGAACGGCTATGAACTTGGCGGCGGTTCCCAGCGTATTTATGAACGTGACCTTCAGGAGAAGATGTTTTCGGCACTCGGTTTTACCGATGAAGAAGCAAAATCCCAGTTTGGGTTCCTGCTCGATGCCTTTGAATACGGTACTCCTCCTCATGGCGGCATCGCTTTAGGTCTTGACCGTCTTGTCATGATCCTGGCCGAACGAACGAACCTGCGTGATACAATTGCCTTTCCGAAGACGGCCAGTGCGAACTGTCTGTTAACCAATGCGCCAAGTGGTGTCAGTGATGCGCAGCTGGATGAATTGAAACTGGCCGTTAAAGACCAGAAGCCCGCTGATTCATAAGGTTCATGATTTTTAGAAAAATAAGGATAAAAAATGTTCACTGATCGGACCATGTAAGCTCTTGTGTTTTTTCTGATTCAGAGGTAAAATAAGAGTAATCAATAAAGCATATGTGTAAAGAGTTCCTGTGGTGTTCGTTAAAAACTTAACGTTTTGAGCCAACACTTATACATCGGGAGCCTGAACCTTGAGTTTCAGCAACAATAACATGCCCCGTAAATGGGGAAGTTAGCGGTGCTGAACAGGGCACCCACCTGCCAATGCAGGTTCAAACCAAGGTCAATGGACGGCATTCACGGGACTCTTATTTATACGCACAGCCGTATTGTCAGTCAGCTCTGGCAATGCTATAATCAGATACGATTCATCAGGGCACTCCTCTTATATGGAGTGCTCTTTTATCTTTTCAGACTTTGCTTTGAGATTGCAAAAACGATTCACGCAGGGTTAAGAACAGGAGGAAATCATGCATCATCAATTTTCAAGAAATGAACTGGCTATCGGTGAAGATGGTCTTGAACGATTGAAAAACAAAACAGTAGCTGTACTCGGAATCGGTGGTGTCGGATCATTTTCTGCAGAGGCGTTAGTACGATCAGGGGTTGGACGAATTATTCTTGTGGATAAAGACGATATTGATATCACGAATGTGAACCGCCAGATTCACGCGCTGTTGTCGACCGTCGGGAAACCTAAAGTTGATGTGATGAAAGAACGGATGATGGATATTAATCCAGACTGTGAGATCATTGCGTTAAAAATGTTTTATACGGATGAGACCTATGAAACCTTTTTCTCTTATCAACCGGATTATGTCATCGATGCATCGGATACGGTCAGTTATAAGATTCATCTCATGAAAGAGTGCCTTAACCGGAAAATACCCATTATTTCTGCAATGGGGGCTGCTAACAAAATGGATCCTTCCCGTCTGGAAATTGCGGATATTTCAGATACCCGATACGACCCATTGGCGAAAGTCATCAGAACCCGTCTTCGCAAAGAGGGTATTCACAGTGGAGTGGAAGTGGTTTACTCTGAGGAACAGCCGATTGTGATTCGTGAGGAAATCCGTCAGAAAATAGTTTCGGAACAAGCTGAAAAAGGAAGCATTCGAAAAGCCAAACTCCCGCCCTCTTCAAACGCATTTGTTCCGTCTGTTTCAGGGTTGATGATGGCAGGTCACGTCATTACCAGACTTTTGGATGGGATTTCGATTCATAGAAACAACTGAATTTCACAGGTATTTCAGCTGTTTTATTTATATTTTCATACAAGTGTCAGTTTGTGAATTAAATAACACTACACAAACGTTAAAAAACAATAAACGATAATAAGAGGAGATTCTTTCGGAATTTGTATAGACAAGATGGAAATCTAATATTTCTTGTCATATGCTATTGAAAGAATCTCTAGTTTTTTCTACAATGAAAGCACTTACATAAGGTCATCTGATGACTGCTGCAGCAGAACGACGAGATGAGCTTAGGTAAACCAAATGGAGAGTTTGTCAAACCAAAGAATTAAATCAAACGGGGGGATGTTGAGTGTTATTTTTAACAGCGATTAGTGCCATTTTATTTCCGTTCATTTTTCTTGTACTATTTCGTATGCCGGCAAAAAAAGGGATGCTGTTTAGTGCAATCATCTTTATTTTACTGGCGTTTCTGGTATGGGGGATGGATCTTCATACACTGAGTGCATCGATTTTGGAAGGTTTTCACAGAGCGGTGACAATTCTGTTTATTCTATTGGGAGCGATTGTTCTCCTGAATACGCTTAGGCAAACAGGTGCCGTTGAACGAATTAACGAAGGTTTCAGAAACATTTCACCGGATATGCGTGTACAGGTAGTCATTGTTGCATTCCTGTTCGGGAGTCTGATCGAAGGTGCTGCCGGATTTGGTACACCAGCAGCTGTCACAGGGCCTTTGATGGTTGCACTCGGTTTCACACCACTAGCGGCTGCGACTACGGCATTGATTGCCGATAGTACATCAGTATCTTTTGGAGCAGTTGGTACACCGGTTATTGTCGGCTTAAGTAACATAGAAGGTGCCGGGGCAGAGATGTTCCAGGAGGTAGCCATCCGCATCACGATGATGGATCTTCTTGTCGGTACACTCGTACCTTTCGCCCTAGTTGTGGTATTGACCGTTGCATTCGGTAAAAAGCGTGGCATGTCGTCTATCTTCTCCATGTTGCCTTGGTCTTTGCTCGTCGGGTTTACGTACACCATTTCGGCATTTGTTTACGCTTACTTGTTCGGACCGGAATTCGTTGCCATTCTGGCTTCAATGACGGCACTGGCTGTTGCAACAGTCACAGCGAAGAAGAAAATTTTGCTTCCAAAAGAAGTTTGGCAAGATGCGCTTCAGGATGACTTTGTTGTGCCGGACACGAAATCTGAAATGAGTCTCTTATCAGCATGGAGCCCGTACATGATTGTTGTCGTATTGCTCTTGTTGACGCGAATTGTTGAACCGATTCAAAACTTTACGCAAACAGCGATTGATTTCGGGTGGAATGACATTTTAGGTGTTGAGGGCGTTTCGTCAGCGTGGCAAGTGCTCTATTCACCTGGTGCTGTACTCTTATTGGCTGCCTTCATTTCTGTTTTCACCCAGAAGAAGAAACTGTCTAACTTTGTAACAGCAACGAAGCAGTCCTTGGGGACCATTCAAGGAGCGGCGTTGGCGCTCTTACCGACACTGGCCCTGGTACAGGTATTTACGAACTCAGGAATGAATGCCCAAGATCTAGTTTCCATGCCGCAGCACATTGCAACGGTAATGGCAGGATCGCTCGGCGGAATGTGGCTTTTTGTTGCACCGTACCTCGGGTTACTCGGTTCCTTTATTACAGGAAGTGCTACCGTATCCACCTTGACGTTTGCACCGATCCAATACAGTGCAGCATTGGATACAGGCCTTAATGTGAATCTGATCTTGGGTCAACAAATCGCAGGTGCAGCAGCCGGGAACATGATTTGTGTTCATAACGTTGTTGCCGCCGCTGCTGTTGTAGGAATGGTTGGTAAAGAAGGCGACATCATCCGGAAGACGTTGATTCCAGCACTTCTGTACGGACTGTTTCTTGGTATCGCAGGAACCATCGTATTGCTGATTATCTGATCGAAGGTGTTAAAAACAGGGCAAACGTTCAACGTTTGCCCTTCTTTTTAAACACAGAATGATAGAAAGTCTTTACATGTAAAAACGCTTTCAGTACAATGAATTTGATCAAAAAATTTTTTACGTCAACTCATCCGGTCATCAGATGAGTGCAAAAAAGCGCGGGGAGGCATATATATGAAGGTGTCATTATTTTTAACCTGTTTGGCAGATGTTGTTTACCCTTCTTCTGTTGGACAAAGCTCGGTTGAAGTTCTTGAGAGACTCGGTTGTGAAGTGGATTTTCCAAAGCAGCAAACCTGTTGCGGACAGCCTGCATTCAACAGTGGTTTTCACAGGGAGTCAAGGGATGTTGCGAAACATATGATTAAAGTATTCGAGAATGCCGAATACGTCGTTTCACCATCTGGTTCCTGTACAGCCATGTTTCACGAATATCCAAAGCTCTTCGAAGAGGATGCCGAGTGGCTGGAAAAAGCAGAAGCATTGAAAGCGAAATCGTATGAATTAACCCAGTTTATTGTCGATGTTCTGAAGGTGGAAGACGTCGGAGCATCGTTTGATGCCAGTGTCACTTATCACACGTCGTGCCATATGACCAGACTCCTTGGGGTGAAAGATGCGCCGATGAAACTGTTGAACAATGTGAAAGGGTTGAAATTCACTGAGCTGCCGAATAAGGAGAATTGCTGCGGTTTTGGTGGGACATTCAGTGTGAAAATGGTACCGATCTCTGAACAAATGGTCAATGAGAAAGTCGAACACATTCATGAAACCGGTGCGAACGTTCTTATCGGAGCGGATCTTGGCTGTTTGATGAATATTGGTGGACGACTTGATCGGCATGGTAAACCGGTGAAGATGATGCACATTGCTGAAGTACTTAATTCGCAAGCATAAGGGGTGTTATTAAATGAGTGGAGTTAAAACGAGTGATGATAAATTTTTTCAGCGCGTAGACAAGGGAATCAACAATGCATTTATGCGCAAAGCCGTTGTAGAAGCTCAAACGCGTCTGCAAGGTCGTAAATCCGGGATTCAAGAAGAAATGGGGAATTGGGAAGATTGGCGTGATACAGCTTCGGAAATGCGTGAGCATGTGCTTGAGAACCTGGACTATTACCTGGATCAATTTGCTGAAAATGTGGCAAGACAAGGCGGTCATGTTTTCTTTGCAGATACAGCAGACGACGCGAATGAATACGTGAAATCCATCGTGAAATCCAAAAATGCAAAAAACGTAATCAAAGCGAAATCCATGATGACAGAAGAGATCGGTTTAAACGAAGCCCTTGAGGGTGCAGGAGCAAAAGTAGTGGAATCCGATCTTGCCGAATGGATTCTGCAGCTTGACGACAGTGACGCACCGTCTCACATCGTTGTGCCTGCTCTTCATAAAAATAAAGAGCAGATCCGGGATATTTTCAAGGAAAAAAGACAATATGATAAAACGTCCGATCCCAATGAAATGGCCCTTTTCGCCAGGGAACAATTGAGAAAAGATTTTCTTGAAGCGGAAGTGGGTATTACAGGGAATAATTTTGGAGTGGCAGAATCCGGCACCATGTCACTTGTTACAAATGAAGGCAATGCGAGGCTTGCAACCACCCTGCCGAAAACGCAGATCACCATCATGGGAATGGAACGGGTCGTACCAACATGGAAGGAATTGGATGTTCTCGTTACGATGCTTTGCCGAAGTGCTGTTGGTCAAAAATTGACCAGCTATGTGACCGGTTTAACCGGTGCCCGTGAAGACGGCGATGCAGACGGTCCTGAAGAGTTCCACGTTGTGATTGTCGATAACGGACGATCTAAAATCCTTGGCACAAAGTATCAGTCCGTTCTTCAATGTATCCGCTGTGCAGCCTGTATCAACGTATGTCCGGTTTATCGCCATGTGGGCGGGCAATCTTACGGATCGATTTATCCAGGCCCGATCGGTGCGGTTCTGACACCGCTCCTGGAAGGCTATGATGACTATAAAGAATTGCCATATGCGTCCTCGCTCTGTGCAGCATGTACGGATGCCTGTCCGGTGAAAATCCCGCTGCATGAACTGTTGATTGAACACCGGAAAGATATTGTTGAGAAGACAGGGAAAGTCGGTATGGCGGAAAGAATGGCAATGAAAGGCTTTGCCTTTGCTGCAAGCCATCCAAACATGTACAGTATGGGAACAAAAGCAGCGCCGTCATACATCAGCAGAATTGCCAAGAGCGAATCGGATGGCGAAGGTAAAGGAATGGGACCTGTTAAACTGTGGACGAACATTCGTGATCTGCCTGATTCCCGCGGAGATACGTTCAGAAAATGGTTTAATTCCCGTGAGAAAGGAGATCGATCATAATGGCACAAGGAACTATTCAAGGTAAGGATCGATTTTTAAATAATATTGCGAATGCACTTGGCCGAAAAAGAATAACGGAGCCGGTAATAATCCCTGAATGGTCAAAGGAACCCCATCGTGAAGTGTTTAAAGGGTTGGATCAAAACGAACTTCTCGATCAATTTATCATTCAAAGTGATAAAATTCATACAAGTGTTGTCGTGACGAAATTTGATGATTTAAATCAATCGTTTGGTGAAGTTGTTGAGCAAATGGGTAAGGATTCCATTGTTTATTCAAAAGACAGCCGTTTTGAAGAGTTTGGACTCACCACTTATCTTGATCAGGAGAAAAGTGCAGGGACAGACGTCTTTGAATGGGATTCAACGAACCCGAAGAAGAGTATCGTGAAGGCTGAAAAAGCCAATATTGGTGTCACGTTCAGCGATGTCACCTTGGCTGAATCCGGTACGGTTGTTTTATTCAGCGATAACGGAAAAGGCAGATCCGTCAGCTTATTACCGCAGCGCTATATCGCAATTGTCCCGAAAAGTACACTCGTGCCAAGGATGACCCAGGCATCAGACCGGATTTCCGAAATGGCGAAGGAAAACGGCCGTATGCCATCGTGCATCAATTTTATTTCCGGACCGAGTAACTCAGCAGATATCGAACTTCGTCTCGTTGTAGGGGTTCATGGCCCTGTTCAGGCGACCTATATCGTGATTGATGACAAATAAACAGTTCGTTCATTTTTGAACGCACCAAGATAAAAAACAGACCCTCATTTCTGTGATGTAATCACCTTGATGAGGGTCTGTTCTGTCACGGCTTCCTGTTTCGGGCATCATTTTGACGGTCTTTGAAGTAGTCCAGCCGTTTTTGAACGGTTTTTTCATAGCCGTTTGCTGAAGGGGTGAAGAATTGCCTTCCCTTCAGTTGATCCGGTAAATACTGTTGAACGACATAGTGGTGTTCATAATGGTGAGGATAAAGATAACCATCCCCATGCCCAAGTTTTGATGCACCCTTATAATGTGCATCGCGAAGGTGAACGGGCACTTCCCCAGGTCTTTCATTCTTGACCGTGTTCAGAGCACTGTCGATGCCGGTGATGACAGCGTTACTTTTCGGAGCCGTAGCCAAATACAGAGCCGCCTCAGCCAATGGAATCCGTGCTTCGGGCATACCGAGGAATTCCACGGCATCAAATGCTGCCTGAGCGATCAACAGCGCATTCGGATCAGCCAGGCCTACGTCTTCGGCGGCATGTACATAAATGCGCCTTGCAATAAAACGGGGGTCTTCTCCGGCATAGATCATCTTAGCCAGCCAATAGAGAACTGCGTCAGGGTCAGAACCGCGAATGCTTTTTATAAATGCAGAGATTGTATCGTAATGATTATCGCCGCTTTTATCATAACGGATCATACGCTGCTGGATCGATGCCTCTGCTGTCTCTAAATCAATGCGGATGACATCGTCTTCATCTGCATCGGTTGTCAGTACAGCCAGTTCAAGGGCATTGAGAGCTGTTCTGGCGTCACCTGATGCGATGTGAATCAAATGTGCCATGGCGTTTTCAGCGATCTCTACGCTGTATTCACCGAAGCCGCGTTCCTCGTCTTGAAGTGCGTGATCCATCACCGCTCTCATTTCCTGATCATCGAGCAGTTCGAGTCTGAACAGCCGTGAACGTGAAATCAAGGCGGGATTGACTTCGAACATCGGGTTTTCGGTTGTGGCTCCGATCAGAATCACCGTTCCGTCTTCCACGTGCGGTAATAGTGCATCCTGCTGGCCTTTATTAAACCGATGGATCTCGTCGATGAACAGAACGGTTCGTTTATGGTCGTAGTCCAGCCTGCTTTTTGCCTGACTGACCATGTCACGGATGTCTTTAATACCGGCTGTTACGGCATTTAACTGCTCAAAAACAGCCGCAGTTGTATTGGCAATGACTTTGGCCAGTGTCGTTTTTCCGGTGCCTGGTGGTCCATGAAAAATCATCGGTGACAGACGGTCTGCTTCGATGGCTCTTCGAAGCAGTGTCCCTTCGCCTATGATGTGAGCCTGGCCGAAGATTTCATCCAACGTACGCGGGCGCATTCTTGCAGCCAAGGGGCCTTTCGGTCTATCCTGATCCGGAGTGGAAGAGAAGAGATCCATATGATCTGCTCCTTTCATAAATAAATGCGTCATTTTCAGTCTGTATCCATTGCATTTTCCCCCAGCGCAGGCTAAAATGCAAGAAGTTTGGCGAATTTAAGCTTTGGTTGATTTGTGCTATAATGTGATAAGCAATTGTAAATAGAGAGCTGGTGACACGATGTGGTTTCGATGGACCGTTTTTACGGTTGGATTAATGGTCATGAGTCTGGGTATAGCCCTCATGATCCGGGCTGAGTTAGGGAGTGCACCATGGGATGTGCTGCATGTAGGGCTGTTTTTGAACTTCGGATTAACTGTCGGTACATGGACGATCCTGATGGGATTTCTTTTGTTGCTTTTGTCTGCACTGATTACAAAACAACTCCCTAAATTGGGGGCTTATGCGAATATGCTGGTCGTCGGGTTGTTTGTGGATATGTTTCTCTTTTTAATCCCGGCCCCGGAACTTTTGGTGTTTCAACTGCTGTTTTTATTTTTTGGTATCGGAATCATGGGATTTGGCATTGGTATATATATATCACCCCAAATGGGAGCAGGACCAAGAGACAGTGTGATGCTGGCCATTGCCGAGCGGACGCCTTTATCGGTTGCCAGAGTACGTCTTTATATGGAAGGAAGCGTACTGATCATCGGCTGGCTCATTGGCGGTCCTGTATTTATCGGGACGATCATTTTCAGTTTGGCGATCGGACACATCACTGCATGGTCATTGACGATCTGCAGAAACTGGATGAACCATCGAATGGAAGAAAGAGGGATGCACATTGAAAATATCAACTAAGGGACGCTACGGTTTGACGATTATGATGGCACTTGCAAGGAAACACGGGGAAGGACCGACATCGTTGAAGTCCATTGCCCAGGAACATAATTTGTCGGAGCATTACCTGGAGCAACTGATTGCGCCTCTTCGAAACGCGTCACTGGTAAAGAGTGTTCGGGGCGCTTACGGAGGTTATATGCTGGCTAAAGAACCCGGGGAGATCACAGCCGGGGATGTCATTCGTGTATTGGAAGGACCGATCACACCTGTTGAAATCATAGACGATGAAGAACCTGCAAAACGTGATCTCTGGATCAAGATTCGCGATGCCGTCAAAGAAGTGCTTGATTCTACGACCATAGATGATTTGGCGAATTATGAAGGGGAAGAAAACCAGGAATATTATATGTTCTATATCTAGACAGAGACGTCATAGCAGTGGCGGACGAACAGGAGTCGATTCATATGAAATCACCGATCTATTTGGATCATGCGGCAACATCTCCAACTCATCCGGATGTGGTGGACGCGATGATGCCGTATTTTTATGAGCAGTTTGGGAACCCATCGAGTATTCACCAGGCCGGCAGGAAAGCAAGAAAAGCTTTGGATGATGCCCGTGAACAACTGGCCGGTCTTTTTGGTGCGAGGTACGACGAAGTGGTTTTTACAAGTGGAGGTACAGAAGCAGATAACCTGGCGATATTCGGGACTGCAAGGCAGCTTCAAGGTGAAGGAAATCACGTGATCACAACTGTGACGGAGCACCATGCTGTGCTGCATGCGTTTGAGGCGTTGGAACCTGTCGGATTCGATGTCACGTATCTGGACGTGGATGATAAAGGCCTGATTGATCTGGGTGAGCTGAAATCTGCCATTCAGGAGGACACGATTCTCGTGTCTATTATGTACGGGAATAATGAAACGGGTGCGATTCAACCGATTCATGAGATTGGCACTCTTCTTGGGGAACGTGGGATCCGTTTTCATACAGATGCCGTGCAGGCAGCTGGTCTTCAACCCATTGCCTTTTCCGAATTGCCGGTCGATTTGATGACAATTTCTGCCCATAAAATGAACGGACCGAAAGGAATTGGCGCGTTGTTCGTGAAAAAAGGGGTTGTGCTTGACGCGCAGTTGACTGGCGGAGAACAGGAGAAGAAGCGGCGTGCAGGAACAGAAAATGTACCAGGTGCCGTCGGCTTTTCGTACGCTGCCGATCTGGCAGTTACAACGAGGGCTGAGCGCAGTCAAACTTACGATGCCTGCCGATTTGTGATGCTTGATATTTTTTATAAGCAAGGAATGGATATCCATGTGAATTCAAGGGCTCAGGATACGCTGCCGCATATTTTGAATGTGAGTTTCAAAGACGTGAATGTTGAAACGCTGTTGATGAATCTTGATATGGAAGGAGTCCAGGTCTCCAGCGGTTCCGCCTGTACCGCGGGTTCTGTGGATCCGTCCCATGTACTCAGTGCGATGTTTGACGATGAAGCGATCGCGAATTCTGCCATCCGCATCAGTTTTGGTCTCGGGAATACGAAAGAAGAAGCAGCGACAGCTGCAGAACGAATCTGTCAGGTCGTCAATCGTCTGAAGGCGAATACCTGACCTATCGAGGTGAAACAAATGCAAGATATCAAAAAGCCGGAAGATACGAGAGTCGTTGTTGGTATGTCCGGAGGCGTGGATTCTTCTGTAACAGCCCATCTTCTCAAGGAGCAGGGGTATGAAGTGATCGGGATCTTCATGAAGAATTGGGATGACACCGATGATGCAGGCCTGTGCACGGCAACGGAAGATTACGATGATGTGATCCGTGTGTGTAATCAGCTGGACATTCCGTATTATGCGGTGAATTTTGAAAAACAGTATTGGGATAAAGTGTTCACGTATTTTCTGGATGAATACAAAGCAGGGCGCACTCCGAATCCCGATGTGATGTGTAATAAAGAGATTAAATTCAAAGCCTTTCTCGATCATGCGATGACGCTCGGTGCGGATTATGTCGCCACTGGCCATTATGCACGGATTGAAAGAGAACATGGCGAGGTGAAGCTGTTAAGAGGGAAAGATCGCAACAAGGATCAGACTTATTTTCTCAACGCCCTCAGTCAAGAGCAATTGCAGCGTGTGATGTTTCCACTCGGTGACATCGATAAACCGAGGGTTCGGGAATTAGCCAAAGAAGCTAAGCTTGCCACAGCCGGAAAGAAAGACAGCACGGGAATTTGTTTTATCGGGGAGCGGAACTTCAAAGAGTTTCTCAGCGAATACCTGCCGGCGCAACCGGGGAATATGGAAACCCCCGAGGGCGAAGTCAAGGGGATGCATGACGGGCTGATGTATTATACACTCGGACAGCGACAAGGTCTCGGTATTGGCGGATCCGGTGAACCTTGGTTTGTCCTTGATAAGGATCTTGAGCGTAATGTGCTGCTTGTCGGCCAGGGCTTTCACCATCCGGCACTGTATTCCGAAGGCTTGAAAGCTGATGGTGTGAACTGGGTTGCTGGTTCTCCCCCTGCGAATGAATTTCAGTGCACGGTGAGAACCCGGTATCGTCAGGAAGACCGGCGTGCAAAAGTCTTGGTAGATGGAAATGATCAGGTGACGGTATTGTTCGATGAACCTGAGCGAGCAGTGACACCAGGGCAGGCCGTGGTCTTTTATGACGGGGAAGTCTGCCTCGGGGGCGCGACGATTAATGAACGGCTGAAAACAGAAGTAAAGGTGTGAGGATATATGACAGCGGAAGATAAGAATCAACAAGCGGTGAAAGCCATGCAGGACGGGGAACTCGAGAATGCAGCAAAACTGCTGAATGAAAGCATTGAAGAAAACCCTGAGGATCCAGTGGGGTATATTAACTTTGGGAACCTGCTGTCTGCAGTGGGCGAAAATGAAAAGGCAATCGTCTTTTTTGAACGGGCCCTGGGCCTTGATCAGTCTCAGGCGACGGCCGCCTACGGGAAAGGGAATGCCCTGTATAATCTTGAACGATTCAAGGAAGCGCAGGACACCTATCAGGAAGCCGTGAAGCTCGGACTTCATCAGAGTGACGTCTACTATATGCTTGGCATGAGCTGTTTTCAACAGGAAGCGTTCCTTCAGGCAGTTCCTCAATTTAAAACTGCCGTGGAATTAAATGACCAGGATACGGAAGCATGGTTTCATTACGGTCTTTGTCTTGCTCAGACCGAACATGTGAGTGAAGCCATCGATGCGTTTCATCAGCTGAACAAGCTCGATGACGCCCATGCGGACAGCTGGTTTAATCTTGGGGTGGGCTATGCTTATCAGGGAGAACCCGACAAAGCACTGGAAGCCTTCAATCGCTCGTTGGAGATTCAGCCTGACCATGCGCTGAGTGCAAACGGGAAAAAACAGATGGAACAAGCGATGGAGGATGCACTCAATCAAGAGAATCCTGAATAGCTGAAGACTCAAATACAGACGAATGTCTATGAATCGGGGAATCACGGATGGTCGATGAAACCAATCTCGAACAGGAATTCATTCAAGGAGAACTGATCCAGCAGATTTTTCATGCGCCGGACTCTCTTTATACAGTGGCCAAATTCAAAGTCAAGAAATCCAGTGAGACGATTGAAGAGAGAGACTTGACGGTTGTCGGGATGATGAAACCGCCTGAGAACGATATGACATACCGTTTTGAAGGCCGGATGACCGAACATCCGGTCTATGGACCGCAGTTCAAATTCGACAGATACGAAACGGTTCTTCCGGAAACAAAAGAAGGGATCATTTTGTATCTGTCGAGCGAACGTTTTGAAGGAATCGGGCGTAAAACAGCGGAATCCATTGTGAAAGTCCTTGGTGAAACTGCGATTTCCAAAATCCTTGAGAATAAAAAAGTGCTCGATGATGTGCCTGGGATGAATCAGAAAAAAGCTGCGATTCTCGTGGATCAACTTCGCGAAGATCAGGGGATTGAGGTCATACTCACCAAACTCTATGAGTACGGATTCGGTGTGAAAATGGCATTGAAAGTGTACCAGACCTACCAGGAGGCTGCCGTTGAAAAGATGGAGAAAAATCCGTATGAACTCGTGGAAGATGTAGAGGGAATCGGATTTCAAAAGGCAGATCAGATCGGGCGCAAACAAGGCTTAACTGCCAATCATCCGGACCGTTTAAAAGCAGGGATTCTCTTCACACTTCAGGAAGAGACTTTTTCAAACGGCCATACCTATATCGAAGATCAGGAATTAATACGTTTGGCTGATCAATTGCTTTCTCAGGGTGTGAGTGAGGCGATTGACGTTGATCTGCTTGCCCGCCAGCTTTTGGAGCTCGAAGAAGAAGATAAGTTACGTCAAGAAGACGGACGTTTTTTTATGCCGTCCTTGTATCATGCTGAGCGCGGGATCGTCACCCACCTCGATCGACTGATTAACCGGATGGATGAAGTCGATACATTTCCGGAAGCGGAAATCTATAAAGCGTTAGGCGAAGTGGAAGAAGAACTCGGCATCACGTATGCAGATTCTCAGCGTGAAGCTGTGATTCAAGGGCTGCATTCACCGGTGATGATTTTAACAGGCGGACCCGGAACGGGGAAGACCACCGTGATCAAGGGGATTGTCAACGTCTATGGAAAGCTGAAAGGACAATCCGTAATACCGGAGGAGTACGGCAAAAATGATGCACCGTTCCCGATTGTGATGGCGGCACCAACTGGCCGTGCTGCGAAACGAATGACTGAATCGACACAGCTTCCGGCTTCAACCATTCATCGACTCCTTGGTTACAAAGGCGAGAAGGAAGGGTACTTTGAAAAAGATGATGAGGATCCGATCGACGGGGAAGTACTGATCATTGATGAAGTGTCGATGGTGGATACCTGGCTCATGAATCAGCTGCTAAAAGCAACACCAACCTGGATGCAGGTGATTTTCGTCGGGGATGAAGATCAACTGCCGAGTGTCGGGCCAGGGCAGGTCCTCGAGGATATGCTTGCCTCTGGTGCTGTATCAAGTGTGAAACTGGTGGAAATTTTTCGACAGGCGGAAGGATCCAAGATCATTGAATTTTCTCATCAGATTAAACAGGAACAGCTTCCCCAAGGTGGAATAGACAAAGAAAACAAAGACCTCCGCTTCTTCCCTTGCCAGGTATCCGGTGTTCAAGATACTGTGAAGCAGGTGTGCCTGGGTGCGATCAAGAAAGGATTTCGGGCGAGTGATATTCAGGTTCTTGCCCCGATGTATAAAGGGGATGCAGGTGTCAATCTGTTGAATGACATGCTTCAGGAACTTTTTAATCCTCCGTCTGAAAAGGTGAAGGAAGTCCGTTTCGGGGATGCCGTGTACCGTGTTGGGGATATGGTCCTGCAACTGATCAATGATCCTGAGAACAATGTGTTCAACGGGGACAGAGGTGAAATTGTCGCGATCATGACGGAGAAAGAAACAGCCGATAAAATGATGCGCATCACCATTTCGTTTAACGGTGAAGAAGTGGACTACCTCAGAAATGAGTTGAACGCCATTACGCTGGCTTATTGCTGTTCCATACATAAATCACAGGGGAGTGAGTTTCCCATCGTCGTGATGCCGGTTGTCAGAAGCTACTGGCGGATGCTGCGGAAAAAATTAATTTATACCGGGGTCACCCGCGCATCCGCGTATCTGATTTTGTGCGGTGAATGGTCGGCGCTTGAGAAAGCAGTCGTGACCGGTGAAGAATCACCGAGGCGCACGACCTTGAAAGAGCGACTTCAAAAATCGGTTTCTAAAAACCGCTCCTGATCAAACGTTGACAAACAAGAAGCTGTTTCACTATAATAAGCTCAGATAAGAAATTGAAAAAATCGATGACGGAGACGGTTTATGACCGCGTCCTGCAGAGAGGTTCTTCCACGGCTGAAAGGAGAACCGGATTCAGGGTCAAAAACATGCTACTCCAGAGAGCAAGCGAAAACTTGCCGGCAAGCAACCGTTACCTGCTTGGAAGAGATCTGTGCAGTTTTTGTATGGATAACCTGGGTGGTACCGCGAGTGAATTCGTCCCTGTCAGTTAATGACAGGGGCTTTTTTATACTTATCAGGAAGTATAAGTATAATAAGGATTTTCCTGCCTGCCCGTAGGCGAGCCGGTATTTTCTTTATTTTTTTGGAATTGTAAAATATATTATAACCAGGAGGCATCAGCAGTATGAAACGATTAACATCTGCACAAGTAAGGCAAATGTATCTGGACTTTTTTAAGGAAAAAGGACATGCAGTCGAACCAAGCGCCCCTCTCGTTCCGCATGAAGATCCATCTCTTTTATGGATCAACAGTGGTGTGGCGACACTGAAGAAATATTTTGACGGTCGGGTCATCCCTGAGAATCCACGAATCGTCAATGCGCAAAAATCCATTCGCACAAATGACATTGAGAATGTTGGTAAAACAGCACGGCATCATACATTTTTTGAAATGCTCGGGAATTTTTCGATCGGTGACTACTTTAAGCAAGAAGCGATTCTCTGGGCGTGGGAATTCCTCACAGATGAGCGGTGGATCGGATTTGACCCTGAAAAACTAGCGGTCACCATTTATCCAGAGGACGATGAAGCGTTCAACATCTGGCACAAAGAAGTCGGCCTGCCGCAAGAACGCATCATCCGCCTTGAAGAGAACTTCTGGGATATCGGAGAAGGGCCGTGTGGGCCCAACACGGAAATCTTCTATGATCGTGGGCCATCTTATGGCGATGATCCTGATGATCCGGAAATGTTTCCAGGCGGCGAGAATGAGCGGCATTTAGAAATCTGGAATCTTGTATTCAGTCAGTTTAACCATAACCCTGACGGCAGCTACACGCCGCTTCCAAAGAAGAACATTGATACGGGGATGGGTCTTGAGCGGATCGTATCAGTCATTCAGGATGCGCCGACGAACTTTGATACAGACCTGTTTGTTCCAATAATAGAGAAGACCGAAGCTATTTCAGGCATTGCCTATGGGAAGGATTCAAAGCTTGATACAGCGTTCAAAGTTGTGGCTGACCATATCCGAACGGTGACCTTTGCCGTATCAGATGGTGCTCTTCCTTCCAATGAGGGACGGGGTTACGTGCTCCGGCGCCTCTTAAGACGAGCGGTTCGTTACGCTAAACAGCTGGGTATCAGCGAAGCGTTTATGTATCAGCTGGTACCGGTTGTAGGAGATGTCATGCATGCCTTCTATCCGGAGGTCAAGGAGAAGCGTGAGTTCATTCAGAAAGTTATTAAAACCGAGGAGGAGCGTTTTCATGAGACGCTCCAGGATGGCATGAACATGATTACGAACCTCATTGAAAAAGCAAAGGAAAAAGGTGAACAGGTGATTCCGGGAGAAGCGGTATTTAAGTTGTATGATACGTTCGGTTTTCCTGTTGACCTGACGGAAGAATATGTGGAAGAAGCCGGACTTACGGTTGATAAAGATGGATTTGATACGGAAATGGCTGCACAACGGCAAAGAGCAAGATCCGCAAGACAAGAGTCCGGTTCCATGCAATTGCAGGATGATGTACTTGGGCGCATAGAAGATCCGAGCACCTTTACGGGTTATGATACGTTGACAGACGAAGGCGTGGTCACAGCAATTGTCAAAGACGGTGAAAAAATTGACTTTGCAGCTGCCGGCAGCGAGATCCAGTTTTTGCTGACACAGACCCCCTTCTACGCAGAAAGCGGTGGTCAGCTGGCAGACGAGGGAATGGTTCATGCAGAGGGTGTAACGGTCCATATTAAAGATGTGAAAAAAGCACCAAACGGACAGCATCTTCATATCGGTGAAGTGACAGAAGGCACGTTGAAGGTGGGCGCCGAAGTGACTGCTGCTGTCCACGAGCGCACGCGAAAAGGGATCATTAAGAATCATACTGCAACACATCTGTTGCACCGGGCGCTTAAAGATGTTTTAGGTGAACATGTGAATCAGGCTGGTTCCTATGTCGGTGAAGAACGTCTTCGTTTTGACTTCTCCCACTTCGGTCAAATGACGGAAGAAGAGATCGAACAAGTGGAGGAGATCGTGAACAATAAAGTCTGGGCATCGATCCCGGTTGAAACGATGAATACATCGATTGACCGTGCAAAAGAGATGGGTGCGATGGCGTTATTTGGTGAAAAATACGGCAAAGAAGTCAGAGTCGTGCAGGTGGGTGACTACAGTCTGGAATTATGCGGGGGCTGTCACGTAGACAATACCGCAGAGATTGGTCTCTTCAAACTCGTTTCCGAGGCGGGAATCGGGGCAGGAATACGCCGCGTTGAAGCCGTAACTGGTAAAGGTGCCTATGAATATATGAATAGTCAGCTTGAGATCCTCAAGAAAACGGCGTCGAGTTTGAAATCAAATATCGCTGAAGTGCCCAATCGGGTGACACAGCTGCAAAAACAATTGAAAGACAAGGACAAGGAAATGGCTTCTTTATCCGCAAAACTGAGTAATCTGGAAGCCGGATCGGTACTGGATGATGTAAAAGAGGTCAACGGCGTTGCGGTCCTGTTTAAACAGGTGGAAGCAAAGGATATGTCTGCCTTGAGACAAACTGTTGATTCGTTGAAAGAGAAAATTCCTTCTGGTATTGTGGTCATTGGTGCTGTAACCGGTGAGAAAGTCAGTATCGTGGCCAGCGTTTCCAAAGACCTTGTCAAAGAAGGCTATCATGCCGGCAATATCGTAAAAGAAGTGGCCATGGCATGTGGCGGCAGTGGCGGTGGACGTCCGGACATGGCTCAGGCAGGCGGTAAGGATCCATCGGCGTTACCACAAGCATTGGAAAAGGTGCCCGAATTAATAAAAAACATGTGATTTGAATCAATTTGATGTACAATGAAAACAGAATCCCGTACACTGATTGCAGTGTATTCATTGCAGTTTACAGGGTTCAGGAAGCGGGACATGGAAAGAACGATAGAGAGGTGGTTGTGTTATGGGTTCGCAAGATCATACAATGAAGTTTAACTTTAACGACGATTCGAGTAACGACGATGTGAAAACTGTTCTCATGAAGGTTTACAGTGCGCTGGATGACAAAGGATATCATCCGATCAATCAGATCGTAGGCTATCTGTTGTCCGGTGATCCGGCTTATATTCCCCGCCATAATGATGCCCGTTCCCTGATCCGGAAGGTAGAGCGTGATGAGCTGATTGAAGAGCTTGTGAGGTCTTATCTTGCGAAGCAGATAAAAGAAGAGGAATGAAGGTTCTTGGTCTTGATGTCGGAACAAAGACCATTGGCATCGCCGTCAGTGATCCATTTGGCTGGACGGCCCAGGGTATAAAAACACACCGGCGTAAAAAGGGACATGAGGAAGAAGATTTCACTTATCTAATCAACTTGATTGAAGAACAGGGTATAAAAGAAATCATCGTGGGTCTTCCAAAAAACATGAACGGGACCATTGGTCCAAGCGGCGAGTTATGTCAAGAATTTGCCGAACAACTCAAAGCGCGCACAGGCTTGCCGGTCATTCTATGGGATGAACGACTGACGACTGCAGCAGCAGAAAAGACGCTGATCAGTGCGGATGTCAGCCGGAAAAAGCGAAAAGGCGTCATTGATAAAATCGCAGCAGTACTGATATTACAAGGCTATCTGGATTCCAAATCCTGATCAGCTGCAATAGAACATAAGAAAGGATGATGCAACAATGGCTGACTATCAAATTAATGAAGGTGGAGAACAAGAACGGATTGTGATCCCGGACGAAAACGGCGATGAACAATTATTCGAGGTGCTCTTCACTTTTGATGTGGATTCGACAGAAAAATCCTATATGCTCGTCGTACCAGAAGGTTCGACAGGTGACGAGGACGATGAAGTGGAAGTCCATGCATTCCGGTATGAAGAGGATGAGCAGGGTGAAATTACACTGTTCCCGATCGAAACTGACAGTGAGTGGGAAATGGTTGAGGAATTACTGAATACATTCACTGAGGAAGAAGACGAAGAGTAACGCTTTTCCCTCCAGTTATACTCATATAGAATCAAAAGGATCCGGCCAATCGATTTTGTATTGACGGATCCTTTTCGTATGTTTGTTGATAAAATAGTGGGATTTCTGAAGAGATCTGTTGTATAATTGGTTTTGGTGAAAGGAGCGACTGTTCATGACAGATGATAAACAGAAAAGAAAAGAAGAAAAGCGCCAAAAACATAAAGAAAAAGTACAGCAGCGTAAAAAGGAGGCGACCATCGTCAGACGAATCGTGCTCATTGTCTTTTTAGTCTTACTGATTGTCATTGCTGTTGCGGGATTCAGTGCGTACCGCTACGTTATGGCAGCGATTGAACCGGAAGAAAATGAGGAATCTGAAGAAGTGCAAATATCTGTCCCGATTGGTTCGACCACGGATTCGATCGCAGAATTACTCGAACAGGAAGGTGTTATCGAGAGTGACATGATTTTCCGATACTATGTCCGTTTTCAAAACGAAGCGGGTTTTCAGGCAGGAGAATATCTGCTTCGCCCAGATATGCATTTTGATGAAATCATTGAAGAATTGAAAACCGGTACCGTGCAAGAGGAATATGAAACGATCTTTACGATTCCCGAAGGACTCTGGATAGAAGAGATTGCAGTCAGGGTTGCTGATGAAACCAATCTTGAAGAAGAATCATTCCTTGAAACGGTCCGGGATGAAGACTATCTTGAGGATTTGATTGAGCAGTACGATATGCTCACAGAAGAAATTCTCGAGGAGGATATTCGTGAACCGCTGGAAGGATATCTGTTCCCTGCCCGGTATGATTTTATAGAAACAGAATTAACGAATGAACAGGTTATCGAAGCGATGCTTGACCGGATGAATTCGGTGCTCCAGAGTGCGAACACTTTTGAATCGGAAGATACGATTCACGAGGCACTTACTAAAGCATCCATTATTGAAGGGGAAGCACAGGGAGATGATGAGCGAGAGAAGATTTCCGGAGTGATTGACAACCGGTTAAGTATCAATATGATACTTCAAATGGATCCAACGGTCGGTTATGCGCACGGGGAACGCTTTTCGAGGACGTTAAATGAACATCTGGAATTGGATTCACCGTATAACACGTATCAGATCTCCGGACTGCCTGCCGGTCCGATCAACAACCCGGGCGAAGCATCCATTCGCGCGGCATCGAACCCGGAAGATCACAGCTATCTGTTCTTTTACCATTCACCTGAAGGTGATGTCTATTTCTCCGAGACGAACGCAGAACACCAGAATATCGTCGATCAGTACCAATAAACGTAAGTGTTTACGAAACAAAGGAAGAGGGATGCGCCAGTCGCATTCTCTTTCTTTTTATGTTAAAATGTATCGGATTGTAATGGGTAAACACCATAAGGAGATGGGGAAATGAACAATCAATCTGCTTATATTCACTCATTGATAGGCGAGCAAGAAGGGTACTTCAAAGAGCTCGAACAGTATGCAGCGCGTAATGAGGTTCCCATAATGGAGCGCGATAGTCTTGACATCCTGCTTCAGTATATCAGGATGCTTCAACCTTCCAGGATATTGGAAATCGGCACGGCCATTGGCTACTCGGGGGCGAGCATGCTCAAAGCAGCAGAAAAAGCGACGCTTGTCACGATCGAAAGAGATCCGGAGCGGGCGGTCATTGCAGCAGATACCTTCACAAGGATGAACATGAGCGGCAGAATCACGCTGCTCGAAGGAGATGCACTGAAGTTGGAAGACCAGGCAGCTGAACGCGGTCCGTTTGATGTCCTTTTTATTGATGCGGCCAAAGGACAGTACGAGCGATTTTTTAACCTTTATGCCCCTTATGTGAATGCAGGAGGGACGGTCTTTACAGATAATGTTTTGTTTAAGGGATTGGTTGCAGAGAAAGGTGATCATCCGAACCGGAACACTAGAGCGATGGTGAAAAAAATACGCGCATTTAATGAGTTGATGATGTCATCTCCGCAATGGGAATCTGTGATTGTCCCTGCCGGAGATGGCCTGATGATATCGAGAAAACGTAGTGGAGGGAACGATAATGAAAAAACCTGAGCTTCTGGTCACGCCAGTTGATATACAAAATGTGAAAGATGTGATCGAAGCCGGTGCGGATGCGATTATGATTGGTGAAGAAAAATTCGGACTCCGGCTTGCTGGAGAATTTAATCAGAATGAAGTTGCCGAAGCGGTGAGATTGGCGCAGGCATCGGACGTGTCTGTCTATGTTGCGATGAACGCATTGTTTCATAATGCAGCCCTGCCGGATCTTCCCGATTATTTGGCTTTTTTAAATCAAATTGGCACAGACGGGATTGTGTTCGGTGATCCTGCAGTCCTTCTGAACGCGAAAACACACGCACCGGATGTGAATCTCCACTGGAATACTGAAACAACGGTCACCAACTGGTTCACAGCCAATTACTGGGGCAGAAAAGGGTCATCAAGAGCCGTATTGGCCAGAGAATTGAACATGGATGCCATTTTGGAAATCAAAGAACATGCTGATGTAGAAATCGAAGTGCAGGTGCAGGGCATGACATGCATGTTCCAATCCAAGCGTACGCTGGTTGGGAATTACATGGAATTCCAGGGGCAGGATCTCTCGGTCGAGGGCCGTTCGAAAGACCGCAGTCTCGTATTGCATGATCCGGAGCGGGATGTGAAGTACCCGATCTGGGAAGATTGGAACGGAACGCACATTATGAGTCCAAAAGATATTTGTATTATTGACGAGCTGGATGAGATGATGGACGCGGGTGTGGATTCTTTCAAGATAGACGGCATCCTTAAATCCTCAGCCTATCTGAAGGCCATTACGGCACTTTATCGGCAGGCAATTGATCAGTATCGTGCAGATCCGGACAGTTATCTGGATCAAAAAGAGAAGTGGCTCAAAGCCGTTCAGGACATTCAACCAGAAAACAGACAGCTCGACAGTGGATTCTTCTTCAAAGAATCCGTGTATTGACAGATAGGAGGAATGTCCAAGTGGAAACGATAAGTCAACAAAGTAAAAAAACGAAGCGCGTTATCACCAAAAAACCGGAACTCCTTGCACCGGCTGGAAATCTTGAAAAATTAAAAGTTGCGGTGCGTTATGGTGCCGATGCTGTTTTTATCGGAGGTCAGGATTTTGGCCTGCGTTCCAATGCAGACAATTTTTCGAGTGATGAAATGAGCGAAGCTGTGGAATTCGCCAATCAATACGGCGCGTGTATTTATGTCACGACGAATATCTTTGCCCATAATGAGAACATGGAGGGACTTGAATCTTATCTCGAAGGCCTCCAGCGTGTAGGCATTAAAGGTATTATTGTTGCTGATCCGTTGATCATTGAAACGTGTAAGCAGTATGCTCCTGAACTCGAGATTCATCTTTCCACACAGCAGTCACTGACCAATTGGCAGGCTGTACAGTTTTGGAAGGATGAAGGACTGGATCGTGTCGTTTTGGCAAGAGAAGTTGGTCTTCAGGAAATGCTCGAGATGAAGAAGCATGTTGATATTGAAATTGAATCATTTATCCATGGCGCCATGTGTATTTCGTATTCAGGTCGCTGTACGCTTAGTAATCATATGACTGCAAGAGATTCAAACCGTGGCGGATGCTGTCAATCCTGCAGATGGGATTATTTCCTCTATCAAGACGGGAACACGCCGGTTGTGGATGACGCAGAGGCATTGTTTGATGAGGACGATGCCCCGTTCGCAATGTCGCCGAAAGATTTGAATCTTGTTGAATCCATCCCGAAAATGATCGAGGCAGGCATTGACAGTTTGAAAGTGGAAGGGCGCATGAAATCCATTCACTATATTGCGACGGTAATCGGTGTCTACAGAAAGGTCATTGATTCCTACTGTGAGGATCCTGACGGTTTTACAATGAAAAAAGAATGGATTAAAGAACTGGAGAAATGCGCTAACCGGCCGGCAGCGCCTGCTTTTTTTGAACATGTACCAGGATTTGAAGAGCAAATGTTTCGTGAACATAAGCAAAAAACACCTTTTGATTTTGCAGGACTTGTGTTAGATTATGATGAGGAAACAGGTACAGTCACCTTGCAGCAGCGGAATCACTTTCGCCCTGGTGATCAGGTGGAATTTTTCGGACCGGATATTGAATCCTTTTCGATGACCGTAGGTGAAATTATCAATGACGAAGGCGAATCTGTTGATGCAGCCCGTCATCCACTGCAGGTTGTGTCGTTTAAAACAGACAGGCCGGTTTCCCCCTATAACATGATGAGAAAGGAACTTTCATAACATGGAGAACAAACCTGTGATCATAGGTGTTGCGGGAGGTTCCGGTTCCGGTAAAACGACGGTGGCCCACAAGATCTGTAAAGAGTTCCCTGAGCAGTCGATCTTAATGATTGAACACGATGCCTACTATAAAAATCAGGATCATCTGCCGATGGAGGAACGATTAAAAACCAATTATGATCATCCGCTGGCGTTTGATACGGACCTGTTGATTGATCAGTTACATGAACTGCTCGAACGAAAAGCTGTCGAAAAGCCGGTATATGATTACCCAAACCATACACGGGCGAAAGAGACCATCACACAGGAACCAAGAGATGTGATCATACTGGAAGGTATTTTGATACTTGAAGATGATCGGCTGAGAGACATGATGGACATTAAAGTATTTGTAGATACCGATTCGGATTTACGTATTATTCGCCGTCTGTTACGAGATATTCAGGAACGGGGTCGCACAATTGATTCTGTGATTGATCAGTATACTTCTGTGGTTCGGCCGATGCATCTGCAGTTTATCGAGCCAACCAAGCGATATGCTGATGTGATTATTCCTGAGGGGGGTCATAACCATGTTGCCATCGATCTCCTGGTATCGAAAATCAGAACAATAACAAACGAAATCGAAAAATAAAGTGTGGACATTTCATGAACATTTCTTGATCATCCATTATTAGAAAGTTTCTAATGGCTTTTTTATCTTTTTTTGTATATAATAACCTCAGAGCATTTCGGTTTGTAAATTATCGGTTAATGCTCTGTATAAGATCGATGCATTACGCTCCGGCTTCAAAGAGACTTTGTGGCCGGGCGTTTACCGTTTCAAGACGTTACAACCGGCTTCTGTCTGGTAAATTGATATGGAAGCGTTACCGGCAAATCGAAACGGTTGAAACAATATGAAGGAGTGAAAGAAACAATGGCAGAAGAGAAACACTATATGACAGAACAAGGTAAAGAAAAGCTCGAAAAGGAACTTGAACAATTGATAACTGAAAAACGAAAAGAAGTTGTTGAACGAATCAAAATTGCACGAAGCTTTGGGGATCTTTCCGAAAACTCGGAGTACGATTCTGCCAAAGAAGAGCAGGCATTTGTGGAAGGGCGTATTCAGCAGCTTGAAACCATGATCCGAAATTCAGAGATCATCGAAGAAGACAAAAACACATCCAAAGTATCCCTTGGCAAAACAGTCGCTTTTGTTGAAATTCCGGATGGTGAAGAAGAAAAGTATGTCATCGTGGGCCGCGCTGAAGCTGATCCATTGGAAGGGAAAATTTCCAATGAATCGCCTATGGCACAAAGCCTTCTCGGTTGTGAAATCGGTGACCAGGTCGTCGTATCTACACCAGGCGGCGATATGACGGTGAAAATAACAGCGGTATCGTGATCGCAGTATAGGATGAACCCCCCGACTTGAAGTGTAAAACTGGTCGGGGGTTTGTCAATCATTCAAGGGAGTCTGTTTCGCCGAAGGTATACACTATAATCATTCGAAGACTGCTTTTCCTGTTACAAAAGGTTAACAAATCGATGTCAATTGATGAATTACATGGAAACTGTATCGTAATCCTTTCTTGTATCGTCTATAATAGGAAATAGATTTGGAATAGAAGGAGGAACTCAGGATATGAGTGAGTTTGATAATCAGGATTTTAATCGCAGTGAGGTTCGCCGAAAAAAAAGAATGAATACGATTTTAAATGTAGCGATCGGTTTGGTAGCACTGTTAATTGTTGTGATATCTGCATCCATGTTCATGGGAGGCAACGATGACTCTGTGGCAGTGAATGATGATCAGGATATAGAGGAAATTGAAAATAATGAGAATGAGCAAAACGAAGAAAATACGATTGATGCAGATATTGATGAATCTTCAGACGAAAATAACCAGGAGAATGTTGACAATGAATCTTCTTCTGACGAAAACGTCGAAGCCAATGAAAATGGGTCCAATGATCAAACAGAGAATGAAAATGACACATCATCGAATAACGATGAAGGATCAAACAATGAGAGCGCAGCTGGAAACAGTAATGGCGAAGTGACAGAAGGTGAATGGGGTCCAATTGGTACAGTGCAGGATGAACCTTTCACGGCAGTTTATGACAGGGATCACGTTAACTGGGAAGAAATGACCCGTGCATTGGAATATGCCATGAACACTGATGAAGAAGACATGATTATCGAATGGCTCGGTAATGGCGGGGATCACGAGACAGCAGTCGGTACAGTCAGTTTGAGAGAGGATCGTTCTGAGGTTTATGAGATTACATTGTCTTGGGTAGAGAATGAGGGCTGGATGCCGACTGAGAAAGAACAACTTTCGTCTAATCCATATAACTGATGAAAACCGGGGGATATTTTCCCCGGTTTTTCGATATTGACTGGACGTTGATCTGGAAAATTTGTGTTGCGTAAGAACGTCAGGTTCGCTATGATGTAACAGAATTATGAATAATAGGGAGTGGTGGCTGTGAAAATCGGTGTGATAGGAGCAATGGACGAAGAAGTGGATATGCTTCGTTCGAAAATGGATATCATTGAA
This sequence comes from Salisediminibacterium beveridgei, assembly GCF_001721685.1. Taxonomy (GTDB): domain Bacteria; phylum Bacillota; class Bacilli; order Bacillales; family Salisediminibacteriaceae; genus Salisediminibacterium; species Salisediminibacterium beveridgei. The sequence continues at coordinate 1,259,049 of NZ_CP012502.1, forward strand.
GAGACCGTGATTGCAAACTGTGAGTTTACATTGGGGGAACTTTACGGTGTGGAAGTCGTTCTTTCCAAATCCGGGATTGGTAAAGTCAATGCTGCGGTTAGCACAACGTTGATGAACCAGTTATATCATCCGGACTATATTATCAACACGGGCTCTGCAGGAGGACTCGATCCCCGGCTATCAGTTGGTGATATTGTCATTTCCACAGAAGTGCGCTACAACGATGTCGATGCTACAGTTTTCGGCTATGAATTCGGGCAGGTGCCACAAATGCCCGCGCTGTTTAGTCCTGATGAAAGATTGGTGCAAATTGCAGGAAAAAGTGCAGGTGGGGCAGGAGTCAATGCAGCGAAGGGTCTGATCATATCAGGGGATTCCTTCATGAGTGATCATGAACGCGTGGAGCGTTTGAAGAAGATGTTTGTTGAACCCCAATGCGCTGAGATGGAAGCTGCAGCGATAGCACAGGTATGTTATCAGTTTGCTGTTCCGTTTGTGATTATCCGGTCCTTATCCGACATTGCCGGAAAAGATGCACTGATGTCTTATGAGGAATTCCTTGAAACAGCAGGCATCAATTCAGCGAACATTGTCATGGCTATGCTCGAGGAGATGAAAGAGCTGACTTGATGAAATTATTCCAGGTTTTTGATTTCATCGATGGCATGCGCGAGGATTCTTGCAGTTAACCCCCAAATGATCCGGCCGTTATAGTCATAAAACAATTCTTTGATATGGCCTGTGCGCCAGCTGTAATCCTGGCCGTTTGGAATCAGGTGATAAGGGAAACCGGATTCAGGTCTAACATCAAGCCGGATGTTATGCTGTTTAGGATCCATGGAAATCAAGTCTTTCACAGGGACAGTGAATACCTCTGCGACTTCGGTTTCCTGAGGTGTAATGGCGTTCTCATCATGTATGATCCCGATAAAAGGGTGAACGATAAACTGAAATGGTGTGACCATAATGTCCAATTCGCCAAGAAGTGTCGCTTGCTTTTCCTGTAAACCGAGCTCTTCCTGAAGTTCCCTGAGCGAAGCGGCAGCGTAACTCTGGTCGGATTCTTCCACTCTGCCTCCCGGGAAACAAACTTCGCCGGGCTGTTTTACAAGGGTAGATCGTACCTGAAACAGAAGATGCCATTGATCATCCCGGTAAAGCAGCGGAAGAAATAATGAAAAATGAACAGATTTATGTTGACCGAGTATGCCTGCTTTGCGGTCTTCGAAATAACTGATCAAATCAGTTGCACGTGTATTCATATAATCCCTCTCCCTTGAACATTGCTGCTTTCATATACGTACAGTATAACAAATCTCAATGGATTGGAACGAATATCAGGCTTTTTGATGTGCCATTTCAAGGTGAGACTTGGAAGATCAGTAAATTTTCTATATAATGAAATCAATCCCTGTTGGAGGTGAACGATTGATGAAATTAACAGTCGCAAGACCAGTCTTTGGTGAAACAGCCAGTATTCTTGTAAATGAAGCAGCAAAACATGAAGAAAAAATTCTGATCAAGAAAGACCATTGGGTCATTGATGGGAAAAGTCTTCTCGGCCTTCTGGCATTGGCTTTGCAGCCAGGTGACGAAGTGGAGTTGGAGTTTGAAGGAGCAGAAGTGAATCCTTCATTCGTGGAAGCCTTGAAAAAAGAAGGTTTGTTCAAATAAAAAAAGCCGCCCCGTCAGGGGCAGCTTTTTTTATACTTCTTAGGAATGTTTACGTTCGCTAAAGGATTGAAGTAAAAAGGGAACTAAGGCTTTTGCGATGTAAGCTTGGCGAGAAGCCAAGTTTTCTTTATTCATCACAAGAAGGTTTAAGTTGGCTGAAGAAATGACGTATCAGTGTAACAAAGACTTGTCGCCAGCCCTATGGCGACAAGTCAGATTTTCTTCATTGATTTTCCATTCAACCAAATTAAAGTTTGCTGTTAAACCACTCTCTCAATTCTACCAGACGTGATTCTCTCAGTTCCGGAGGACCACTTCTCGAAAGCTCGTGGTTGGCATCGGGCATTCTTACAAAACGAACGTCTTTGTCCTGAAACCGGAGTGCTGAAAACAGCTGTTCCGCCTGTTCAATTGGGCACCGCAGGTCCTTTTCGCCATGAAGGATTAACAGCGGTGTATTCATATGTGCAGCGAGGCGGAGAGGGGAATGATGCCACAGTTTGTCCGGGTTGCTGAAGAGATCGTCACCGATCTCCCACTCAGTAAAGAAATAGCCGATATCGGACACCCCGAAAAAACTGGTCCAGTTACAGATTGATCTGAGCGTTGCGGCTGCTTTGAAACGGTCGGTATGCGCAATGATCCAGTTAGTCATAAACCCGCCGTAGCTGCCGCCGGTAACTCCGAGCCTTTCGGAATCGATTTGTGGATAACGCTCGAGACAACCGTCCACAAAGCACATGAGATCCTCATAATCCATACCGCCATAATCGCCTCGAACCGCATTGACATGCTCCTGACCATACCCATGGCTGCCTCTTGGGTTTGCCAGCATGATGGCATAGCCCTCTTGTGCAAGAAGCTGCAGTTCATGAAAGAAACTATACCCATACATCGCATGCGGACCGCCGTGGATTTCGAGGATAGCAGGGAGTGAGCCATTCTGCATGGACGCTGCTGCCCCGATAACCCAACCTTGAATTTCCTTGCCGTCTGTAGAGCGAATCCGGACTTCTTCCATATCCAAGCAACTTGTATTGTCCAACCAGGATTGATTTTGATACGTAACCGGTTTGAGTTGACCGGAGCCTGTTAACGGAACCATGTACAGTTCTCCAGGAGAAACCGGGTTACTCACAGCGACGAGTGCTTCGGCGTCTGACAGATAAAAATTATAAACGTGATGCTGGCCGTGTGTCAGGGGCAAAGGCTCCTTGGTTCCACTCAGATCGAACTGATAAAGCTGAGTCTCTCCCTGATTACTGACGAGTGTAAAAACGATTTCGCGTTCTGAATCAACGGTAAACCTTCTTGAGGAATCACCGAATCGTATATCTGCAATCATCTGATCACCAATTGGACAATCAAAAGTTTTTGTGACATTGGATGCTTTCTGATTGTTGGAGTCATAGCGGTATAAGTCAGAATGGGTGGCACCCAGGTATGCTTTATCATGAGCGAGAAGCACCATTTCACCGCTATTATTCAAATATCTTGCCTGCTGGACGGTCAAACCCTCTGCCAGATAATCCATTGTATAGCTGCCGTTATCCATACGGATCTCATAAAGATCAGATCGGACCTCGGTATCTGTTCCCAGGTTTGCTGTCACAAGAAGTGATTCCTGTTCTTCGCAGTAATCCTGGAATTGATAATCTGCATCATGTGGTGTCAGGATCCTGATCGAATGGGTGGCCAAATCGATCAGTGCCGTTTGCAAATGCATCCCGTCATCGAAGCCTCTTGCATCTGTTTTATAGTCAATTCGCGTCGCGATGTAAGGTTTTTTCAGTTCATCGGATGGCTCCTCTTTCTTTTCAGTAAAGGCGTTGAGCTGGTCTCCCTGTTCACCGACTTCACCTCTCAAGGTCAAGAGAATCTGTTTCCCGCTTCGGCTCCACTCTGCACCGTGTATTCCTCCAGGGACCTCGGTGATCTGTTTCCCTTCGCCTCCTTGAAGGGGTTGAAAGAAGAGCTGCGGCTCTTTCTTTGACTCCGGTTTTCGCAGGTAAAGGATTGTTTTTTGATTCGGAGACAGACGCGGCTGTTTAATACTTCTTGGACCGCTTGTCATAGCGACTGCATCTTCTGAATGACGGGCCTTTTTGTATAAGTGTGTAGCATACTGATTGTCGCTGGTGATGATGGTCTCAAGAAAATATGTATTTCCTGTATCATCATCCAGGATTGGATCTGCGAGAATTCGCAGCTTTTTTAAATCGGTCTCGTTTACTGGTTTTTTATGATTATCCATGGTGGACGCCTCCTTGTATTGAAACGGCTTGTGTTTCGATTACAGTGTAACAAAACGGGAATCGAAATAAAAATAATTTGTAAACGTTTTCGGGTCATGATAAGATCGGTGAGAGTAAACGTTTACGTAACGGAGGTGTGTGATGACGGTTACGATCAAGGATGTTGCAAAAGAGGCAGGCGTCTCCATTGCAACCGTATCCCGCATTATCAATAAACAAGCGGGATACGGCAAAATGACAGAGCAGAACGTTCTGGCTGCCATCAAGCAGCTTGGGTATACGCCAAACGCGCTTGCAAGAGGTCTTGTGGGTCGGGAAACCAAAACAATTGGTGTGATTATGCCGAAAGTGTCTGGACTTTTTTCAGCAAAACTTCTTGAGGGGATTGATAAAGAAGCAAGAAGGAGGGGTTTCAGCGTATTTGTCAGTCACACTCAAGTAAATGAAGGACACGCCCTGAAGGATCTGCAGGTTTTTCGGGAAAAACAGGTGGATGGCGTGATTTATATCAGTGATGAATTAACCCCTCCCCAGGAAGATCTTCTGATGGATATGAAGGTTCCCGTCATACTTGTCGCCACCCGCTCCTTGAGGATGAATTTTCCTTATGTGAAAGTGGATGATGAACAGGCAATGTACGATGGGACGACGTATCTGATTGATCAGGGGCATCGGGAGATTGCCTTTATCGGTGGAGAAAACAACGATGCGATTGCAGGTGGACCTCGTGATCGTGGATTTCGCAGAGCGATGGCAGATGCAACTATTCCTGTCAATGAACTGCTCATCTATTATGGAAACTATCAGTTTGAAAGTGGCGTTGATGGCTTGCATGCATTTCTTGCTTCAGGTGACCCGTTTACAGCCGTCGCTACTGTCAGCGATGAAACGGCCATCGGTGTTTTGTCTGCCTGCTGGACTGCTGGACTGTCAGTTCCGGAAGATGTTTCTGTATTGGGGTATGACAATACAAAAGCCGCCGTCATGGCGATTCCACCGCTGACGACCATCAGTCAGCCCCTTGATGCCATGGGGGGGAGAGCGGTGGAACAATTATTAAAGCTGAGAGAACATGAAGAATACGATTTTAAACAGACAGAGACACCCCACTCATTAAGTACAACCATGCTTCATCAACTGAAGCTGCGTGAGACAATCAAAAGAATCAATCGAGAGGTGTGAAAAGAATGGAACAATCAAAACGATGGTGGAAAGAAAGTGTTGTCTATCAGATTTATCCGAGAAGTTTTAACGACTCAAACAATGACGGAATCGGTGACATCCCGGGCATTATCGAGAAGCTTGATTACTTGAAAAAACTCGGGGTCGATGTCATCTGGCTGTCTCCGGTGTATCAGTCTCCGAATGATGATAACGGCTATGATATCAGTGATTACAGGGATATCATGGATGAATTCGGTACGATGACAGACTGGGAAACTATGCTGAAAGAGGCCCATGACCGAGGCATTAAAATCATTATGGATCTCGTGGTAAACCATACTTCTGATGAACACGCATGGTTTCTCGAATCCCGAAAGTCAAAGAACAATGACTACCGTGATTATTATATCTGGCGTAAAGGAAAACAGGACGGAAGTGAACCGAATAACTGGGAATCTGCGTTCAGTGGCTCTGTTTGGGATTATGATGAGACGACCGGGGAATATTACCTTCATCTGTTCTCGAAGAAACAGCCGGACTTGAATTGGGAAAATCCAATAGTTCGCTCAGAGGTTTATGATATGATGCGCTGGTGGCTTGACAAAGGCATCGATGGATTCCGCATGGATGTCATTAATTTTATTTCCAAGGTGCCGGGCTTACCGGACGCACCGAACCCGCAAGGTAAGAAATATGTTCCTGGAGGCGACTATTTCATGAACGGGCCGCGGATTCATGAATTCCTGCACGAAATGCATCAGCGGGCACTGGCGGATTATGATGTGATGACGGTTGGTGAAATGCCGGGAGTTGATGTGGCTGAAGCGGTGGACTATACGAAAGAAGACAACCAGGAATTGAATATGGTATTCCAATTTGAACATATGGATCTCGATTCAGGTCCGGAAGGGAAATGGGATCTGAAACCTCTGAAGCTGAAAGACTTGAGAGACAATCTTGTGAAATGGCAAAAGGGACTGGAGAACGAGGGCTGGAACAGCCTGTACATGAACAATCACGACCAGCCCAGGATGGTTTCCCGTTTTGGTGATGACGGGAAATACCGGGTAGAATCTGCAAAAATGCTGGCTACAATGCTGCACATGATGAAAGGAACGCCTTTCATCTATCAAGGCGAAGAATTCGGTATGACAAACGTTCAGTTTGATTCCATTGAGGACTATCAGGACATTGAAACGTTGAATATGTATCGGGAGAAACGTGCTGAAGGGGTGCCGCAAGAGGAGCTGATGCATAAGATTCACGTAAAAGGGCGGGACAACGCCAGAACGCCGGTTCAGTGGAACGATTCTTCACATGCCGGCTTTACCGGGGGGACACCCTGGATTCAGGTGAATCCGAACTATCAGGAAGTCAATGCTGAAGCGGCAGTTGCTGAACCGCAATCAATTTTTCATTACTACCGCAAACTGATTGACCTGCGTCATAAACATGAAAGCATCGTTTATGGCAGCTTTGATAGTCTGTACAATGATCACGAAGAAATCGTTGCTTATCAGCGTGAATACCAAGGGGAGGTGCTCCTGGTGTTTCTGAACTTCTACGACGGACAACCGAAGGCAGCGCTGCCTGAAGAATTTGTGCAAAAAAATCGGGACATGTTGATCAGTAATTATCAAGTTGAAGAGATATCGGCGAATGAGTTTACCCTTCGACCTTATGAGGCAAGAGTATACCGGATAACAGATTGATTCAATTATGAAAGATAGAAAAAACCGGGTGTGAACTATATGAACCGCCCCCCCCAAAAGTTAGACCACCAAATCTAACTTCTGGGGGTGTTTTTTATGTTGACACCCAGTAACCTTTAAGGTACGATACATTTATAAAGTTGCACAAGGTAAACATTTATAGATGGAGGTAATTAATATGGGCAAGGTTAAATTAATGCTGGCATTTTTATCGGTAGCGTTGCTGGCTGCGTGTGGTAATGATCAAAATAATGAAGAAAATGCTGCTTCAGAAAACGATGCTGGCATTTTTGTAACGACCAGTTTTTCGATCCTGGCAGATGTGATTGACGGCGTTCTTGGTGATAGTGGAGAAGTGGACTATCTGGTGCCGATCGGGGAAGAACCTCATGAATATGAACCTGTTCCATCTGACTTTCGGAAGGTCAGTGATTCATCTGTTTTTTATACCAATGGGTTAGGCCTTGAAGAGTGGCTCGAACGATTAATCGAAAATACAGGTGAAACGCCGGTTAAATCCTTATCAGAGGGGGTAACCGAAATTCCGCTGGAAGGTGAGAGCGGAGCCGATCCACATGCATGGCTGGATCCTGCAAATATAGAGATTTATGCAGAGAATGTCCTGGCGGATTTAAGCGAACGCTTCCCGGATCATAAGGAGATTTTCGCAGAAAATGCCGAGACCTATATCCAGGAGATCAACGAATTGGATGAATGGATTAAAGAACAAGTTGAGGGGATCCCTGAAGAAAACCGGATCATCGTTGTCAGTGAAAATGCCTTCAAATATTACGGGGAAGCCTACGACTTTGAAACTGCAGGTATCTGGGAAATCAATTCCGGTGAAGAGGGCACGTCTGGACAGATTAATGCGATAATCGATCTGGTGAGAGACCGGGACATCCCTTCTCTCTTTGTGGAAACAACCGTTGACAGCCGCTATATAGAGACTGTTTCAGAGGATACAGGAGTGAACATCGCGGGCGAAGTGTATACTGACGCGGTTGGAATGGATGGTTCAGGAGCGGAAACTTATGTGGATATGATGCGTCACAATACAGAAGTATTTGTTGACGGATTGATGAATCAGTAAGTAATATGGTTGCAAGAGGGTAATGGCCATGTTACTATACCCTTATAGGTATAAAAATGGAGAGGTGAGACTATGAATATTACAGACAAAGCTAAAGGTTACATCCAGAACATTCTGGACGAGAATGGTGCAGCGAACATTAAAGTGTACGTTGCAGGCATGGGCTGAGGCGGCCCACAATTAGGACTGGCTCTGGATGAGCCGTCAAAGACTGATATTGTTGAAGAGATCAATGGGATTAAAGTTGCATTCGAACAGCATGTACACGGACAGACCGGCAACATGGCCCTGGACTTCCAGGAAACCCCGCAGGGAAGCGGACTCGTCATGACCGGTAATGAAAGTGACTGTTGCTGATCGCAGGTAAAACAGCCTATGAAATCGACGAAAAAAGAGGTCAGAATCCAATAGGGTTCTGACCACTTTTTTTTATGCCAATAACCGGATGGGCGATCCAAAATGGATACGAAAACTTGACATGTCGCCAAGTTTATGACGAAAGCCTTCGTTGCACTTAGACTTCATTTATTTGGCATACTTAAACATTTCTATAAAGGACAAAGAAAAAAGACCCCAACGAATGGGGTCTTTTTTATTCATTACTTTTGCACGTTGGCAGCTTGTGGTCCACGCTGACCTTGCTCGATGTCAAAAGTAACGGCTTGGCCTTCTTCAAGTGTTTTGAAGCCTTCGCCTTGGATCGCGGAGAAGTGTACGAATACGTCGTCCTGTCCTTCTACCTCGATGAAACCGAAACCTTTTTCTGCGTTAAACCATTTTACTGTACCTTGTGTCATGAATAAATCCTCCTGTGTGGCTTTTTGCCACGTTTTATTACCATTGAGCTCTTCATTTAAACGTTCAAGAGGAATCCTTGTTAAAAAGTCTTTCTGATCTTGAAATTTATCCGAACATCAAACAGCTAAGTACAACTATAATGGAAAATCGAATAAAAAGAAACCCCTAATTTAAAAAAAGTCCAAAAAAATTTGACCAAAATTAAAAAGCGTGCGAGGATTTAGAAAGGAATGTATTTGATTGGAGGGATCAAGATGAAATGGCGTGTGGCTATCGTCCAGATGGATGTTACGTATGGAGATCCGGTCAAAAACAGGGAAAAGATTCACTCTCTTTTGGCTGATCAGAACTTTGGTGATGTGGATGTGATTGTATTGCCGGAACTCTGGTCCACCGGCTATGATCTCGCTAGTCTTCCGGAATTATGTCAGAAGCATCAAAATGGAGATATTGCGTTTTTGCAAGAGCTGGCCCTGTCGTATCACTCGATGGTCGTTGGCGGATCGATTGCCTTTGAAGAAAACGGACACTATTACAATCAGATGCTGGTAATTGACCGGGATGGATCCATTCAAAAAGAATACAGAAAGATTCATTTGTTCCGACTGATGAACGAAGAGAAATACTTGTCAGAAGGAGAGACGAATGGCCAATTCACATTGGAAGGGGTCCCTTGCAGCGGCTTCATCTGTTACGACATCCGCTTTCCGGAATGGATTCGGACGCATGTATTGAATGGATCTAAAGTTCTTTTTACAGTAGCAGAATGGCCGTTGGCAAGAGTCGACCACTGGCGCACGCTTTTAATCAGCAGGGCGATAGAGAATCAATGTTACGTGATCGCCAGTAATCGGGTCGGGTCTGATCCGAAAAATGAATTCGGCGGGCACTCGCTGGTGATTGATCCATGGGGCCAGGTGCTGCGTGAAGGTGACACCTACTTGGAAGAGGTGCTGATTAAGGAGATTGACTTAGACGAAGTCGAGGCGATCAGACAGCGAATCGCCGTGTTTGATGACCGTCGTCCGGAAATGTACACTTCCTGGCTGGATTAATCAAAATAAATAGTAAACATCAAGAACCCCGTGATCAGTTAAAATGAACTGGTCATGGGGTTCAATTGGTCTTATGAAATGTTTCCTTCTAAGAATTCTCCTCTTTGTTCTTTCTCCCAGGCATCGAGTTTATCATGAACCAGGGTATAAGTTCGTTCGGATACTTCAGGAAGGTCCCCAAAAATATCTTTTACGGCACTGAACCCATCATTTATGGCATCGCGAAGAATAGCCAGTTTATCAGGGTTTCCACCAGATAAGGCGACAGCAAAGTTAACAATCCGGTTACTAGTCGCTTCTGCACCATAGGGGCCGTTATCTGCAATAGCGGCCGCGGCTTCTGCTCTCGTTTCGTCGTCCACCTCGAAAGTCTCCCAGTCGATTTTTCCATCATGGATATCCTGAAATGTGTTCCCTTGTTTTTCGAGCATTTTCCGGACGAGATTCTTTAATGATTCAAAATGGTATTCGGATTTCTGTCTCAGTTCGTCAATGTATTCGTTCCGCTCTTCTTCAGTCATTTCTTTGACAGGTGGACGTTCGGATGGCGTATAGACTTCAGATGATTGTTTCTGTTTGATCACTGCGGAAGTATCGCTTCGATTCTGAGCGGCTTTTGCATTGGCTGACTGGGGTAACTGGACAACGGTTGTGGACACCTTTGTCATTTCCACGGTTGTCATCTCCTTATTGTTTTCTTATATATCGGCTTTTTAAAAAACATTTGCATATAAAAATGCAAATCAGAGGATTTTTCTTTTTTTGTGTTGACATCTCTCCTCCTCTGTTATAGTATACATCTATAGAATAAATTCTGTTATAAAACAAAAGGGAGGGCTTGATTATGAACAACCGACAAGAGGCAAATCTTAACGATTTTCTTTCGGACATGCAACGGATGCAAACAGAGGAAATGATGGTGAAAGACGAGGACAAGGAACAGATCCGCATCAAGGACCAGGAGTATCAAGCCACTTATTTGTTTTTTTAAGAACGTGGAACACATAAAAAAGTGTCGCTGTCCATTCAGGACGACGACACTTTTTTTATGGCTGCTCTTTCAACAGGTGTACTTCTGCGGTAAACAGTAACTGCAACAGAAAGGATCACAAGAATAAAGCCAAGAAACTGCCAGCTGTTCAGGTTGTCCTGAAAAACGGCAACACCGATGACAATTGCTACAGCAGGTTCAATGATGGAAAGAATAGAGGCACGACTCGATTCGACATAAGTAAGTCCAAATGTATAAAACACATAGGCAAGGACTGTGGAGAACAGCGCCATCGATCCGCCATTGATTAAAACACCCGTTTGCAGGAGGCGGCCAGGTTCCACCAGCAGACTGCTTGTGGTTAGCAAAAAGATGGAACCTGTGATCATGGAATAAGCAGTAATCGTCAAACTGTGATAGTGGCGACTGATGGATTTGCCAAAGATGCTGTAGAGCGCATAGAAAAACCCTGAGAGGAAACCGAACAGAACAATGCCCCAACCATCAGGAACATTGCCAGAGGGGAGAAACTCCACCGTCAATGCACAACCGGCAAGCATCAGAATAAGCGCCAGACCCTTGGCACCGGTAAATGGTTCTTTGAAGAAAATCCGGGATAAAATGGTCACAAAAACCGGCCCTGTATAAAGCAAGACGACAGCCAGTGATAAGTTTGCTTCACTGATGACCGTAAAAAAGAAATAATTAAAAAAAGCGATGCTGATGACACCTGTCCCAACAAAATAGGGGAGATGCCGGATATTGATTATAAGTAGTCCGGGCTTATACAAAAGAAGAAACAACACGATCAATATCGCAGAAAAGCTGAGCCGGATACCTACCGTTTCCCAGGGGGTAAACCCGAGTGCATAAAGCTGCTGGACAAAAAGGCCGATCGTCCCCCACAATGCTGCGCCAGTCATAACCATTATGTATGCAGTTTTTTTACTCACGTCATGTCACCTCACATCTTCTTTCATCTTAAGGCAGGATCTTCCATAGGTAAAGCCTTTTCATTTCATTCTGAGTTTTGAAGGTTTATAATGAGTTAAACAACATGGAAAAGGTGGTTATCCGCATGAAAAAAAGATGGATTCAGGTGGCAATTGCAGCGGTCGTAATCGTTTTGTTGATTCCGGTGGGACAAATTGCATATGATGCCACTTTTAATAAATCATCCGGGAGTGTGGCTTCTGTATCTCCTGTCACCGATGAGGAAGCATTGGCAACTTTTGCCGGGGGCTGCTTCTGGTGCATGGAGCCGCCTTTTGACGGTGTAGAAGGTGTCATGGAAGTATACTCCGGCTACACTGGCGGCCAGGAAGAATACCCCGCATATGAAGACGTGGCATCCGGTAATACCGATCATGTGGAAGCGGTACAGGTACGTTTTGATCCGGATCGCATCGCTTATGAGGATTTATTGCAAATTTTCTGGCGCCAAATCGATCCGACAGATGCAGATGGACAATTCGTCGACCGGGGTCATCAATACAGTACAGCAATCTTTTATCATAACGGTGAACAAAGGGATTTGGCTGAAGCCTCGAAGCGGGATCTTGAAGAATCCGGGCGGTTCAATGAACCTGTCATCACGCCTGTTTTAGAAGCAGAAGCGTTTTACAAAGCAGAAGAGTATCATCAGAAATTCTATCAGGAGAATCCCGTTCGCTATCAAGCCTATCGCGCAGCTTCCGGAAGGGACAGTTTTCTGGATGAATACTGGGGCGATGAACGCAATTATGAACCAACGTCATACGACCCTGCCGACTCAAAGTACGCCGTTGACTATACGGACGAGGAGTTGGAAGAGATGCTGATGCCAATCCAGTATGAAGTCACTCAGCTCGATGGAACAGAGCCCGCATACCGGAATGCGTATTGGGACCACTATGAAGACGGGATCTACGTCGATGTGGTCTCTGGAGAACCGTTGTTCAGCTCACGGGACCAATACGATTCAGAAACAGGCTGGCCGAGTTTTACACAGCCGATTGATGAGCATTACATTTTAGAAGAAGAAGACCGCAAACTCTTGGTGGTTCGAACAGAGATCCGGAGCCGTTATGGTGATTCACACTTGGGTCACGTGTTTGAAGATGGGCCGGAACCAACCGGACTGCGTTATTGCATGAATTCCGCAGCACTTCGCTTCATTCCTCTGGAAGATATGGAGGAAGAAGGATACGAAGATTATATCGATGAAGTTACTTCTTCTTAAAACGGCTGCCGGGTGAACGCCCGGCAAGCCGTTTTCTTTTATCAGCGACGCGTTTGAAACGGCTGGATGTCTCTTTGTGAAGAGGGTGCATGTGTTCAATTCGTTTGTCATTATTCAAAGTTACTTCTACAATGTTCCCTGCAGTCAGACTGTCATTGAGCCAGTCATCGGCCTGTAAATGTTCTTCCCGTCCGTCTTCCTCAAACAGTAAGACGATGATTCCATCTTCCACGCGGTCAATCACAGCTTTTTTTTTCATCGGTCATTCCTCCTCAACACAGGCGATCCCCTCGTCTTGAATATCACGTATCCGGCCCTCACCAATGCCATGAATCCGTGTCAGCTGGTTGACCTGATCGTATGGTCTTTGTTCGATCAGATCCCCGGCACGGCCTTCACCGATATGCATAATCGCCTGCAGTTCTTCGTGGGATGCCGAATTAATATCGACACAGTCGCCATCTGGTACCGTAACGGAGGAACCACTGTCATCGCCTTCCGGGTCACTTGAATCTTCCCGGGTACCAGGCGTGATTTCACCGGTTTGTTCTGTCTCAATTTCAAGCATTTCACCATCGGAGTATACGAGAATGGTTCCATGTACATAAGTACCATAGGTCTTCATATTGTGTTTCTGGATGCGATCCACTACTTCACTGTGCGGATGGCCGAAACTGTTATCCGCTCCTGCCGAAATGATTGCGAACTCGGGTGCAACAGCGTTCAGAAAATCTTCAGAAGTAGACGTGTGTGAACCGTGGTGTCCTAAATGGAGAACTGTGGATGACAGCTCGGGATAACGGTCGATGATTTCCTGTTCCGATTCAATCTCTGCATCACCTGTCAATACGAAACTGTGTTCACCGAAGCTGAGACGCATGCTTAACGAGCCTTCATGCAGATCACCGGTGAGCGTTTCGGGGTGAATGATATCAATAACCAGATCTCCAACTTCAAAAGCATCTCCTGCACGCGGTTCATCGTAAACGGCATCGGTGTTTTCTATTGCATCGAGAACACGCTCGTAAGTAGCACTTGTATGGTCATCTCCTGACATCCAGACTTCGGATACATCAAATTCGTTTAAGATGATATCCATTTGCCCGATGTGGTCAGCATGAGGATGACTGCCGATGAGGATGTCGATTCCCTCGAGATCTTCATCATGCAAATAGGACACGACATCCGTCTGTCTCCAGTCCCCTGTATCATACAGAATGCTGAATTGGTCGTCGCCTTCCTCATGCAAAAACAAGGTGGCATCTGCCTGCCCGGCATCAATAAAGTGAACCTCAAGTGTTCCGGAAGCAGAATCACCCGCAGCGCTGCTGTCTTCGTTCTGATCATTGGTATGATTTTCATCTGACGGGACGCCGTTATCCGGCTCGTCGTTTTGCGTGTTTGTATTTTGCTCAGCTTTGTTTTCGGCAGGGTCAGAAGCAGTTTCGTTGCTTTGGGGTGGATCTTCAGTTCCACAAGCGCTCAACGTAAAAATGACAGTTAACGCAGTAATTACCTGCTTCATTGGGCAACACATCCTTCGGTCATGGTATAATCACAGTATGCAGGGGAATTGAAAAGGATGCAACGACCAACGAATGAGAAGAAAGGGGTTCGTCCAGCGTGGGTTTCGTGACAGGATCTTCGTCAGATTATCCTTTTGAGATGTTTGGAATAGATCACCTGGCTGCCATTGTGATCACATTTTTCGGTATTTTTTATTTGTATCTGTATCGTCACTGGTTTCAGTCACTTCCTGAGAAAAAGGTGAGAATGATTGAAATCAGTTCAGCGATTTTCTTACTCTTATTTGAAGTGGCATATTACACATGGCTTGTCAGAATGGATGTGTGGTCGGTTTCGAGCGGATTGCCGATTGAACTGTCAAGCATCAGTGTTCTGTTAATGATCTTCCTGTTGATCAAACGTAATCGACACCTCGTTGAAATTATGTTTATGGTGGGCATTGCCGGCGCTTTGCAGGCGGTATTCACCCCTGTGCTGTTTTATGGTTTCCCGCATTTCCGTTATATTCACTTTTTTCTTTCACACATTGCAGTGATCTGGGTGGCGTTTTACTTCATCTGGATCAGAGGCTATAGCATTACAATCCACAGCATTTGGAAAGCATTATTGTTTTTAAATATCCTGTTGCCTTTCATCTACTGGATCAACCTCCGTCTCGATGGAAACTACTGGTTTTTGATGGAGAAGCCTTCAGGTGGAAGTTTACTTGATTTTCTGGGCCCACATCCATGGTATATACTCGGTATGCAGGGTGTGGCGTTACTATTTTGCAGTGTATTATGGTTCATTTTTGGCAAGAAATCATCAACATGATTGGCAGGTGAACGCTGGTGAGTGTCCTTCAAGCAAAAATCGTTGTGAAAGCTTATGCAGTGTATCAAGGCAAAGGGCTGGTCGTACATCGAACCGGCAAGTATGCAAAATGGGAATGTCCCGGTGGGAAGGTCGATGTTGGAGAAGATCTGGAAGCTGCTTTAGTCAGAGAAGTCTTTGAAGAGACGGGGCTGAGCATTGTTCCGGGTAGACTGCTTTACGCAACGCTTGTGTCAGTGGAAAATGACTTGCCCTACCTTGTGTTGACATACTCAGGTACCGCAGCATCGGCTCAGGTCGAACTATCAGATGAGCACGATGCGTTTGAATGGGTTGATGAGCGGACATTTATTCAGATTATGCCAAAAGATATTCGCAAGGCATTTTTAGAACACGGCGTGTTTGAACAAATCAAAGAGAGAGCCTGAAATACTCAAGCTCTCTCTTGGATGGTTTTTTGATCGTTGATGTCGACGACTTTCCGATCGTCGTCAGTCCTGTAAGGGTTAATGTGCACGAAGACATTTTGAATGGATTGAAATTCCTTAGTGAGGCATTTCTTGACCTGTTTTGAAATGGTATGTCCGTCTTCGACAGTGATAGACGGTTCCACACTGACTTTAATATCCACGATCATATAATGACCGTGTGTTCTCGCCAGGAGTTCATCTACGCGGATGACACCGTCCACTTTTTGAACGGCTTCTGCCATAGGCTTCGTCTCCTCATCGGACAGGACTTGTTCAAGCATAATTTGACTGGATTCTTTTGCCAGCTTGATGCCTACACGAATAACAAGCAGTGAGACTACGATACCCGCGAGTGGATCGAGATAGAAGAGAATGGGAAGACCTGATGCCTGTCCGGCCATGGCACCGCCGATACCGACGAGAGCGGCCATCGATGAAATGGAGTCTGAACGGTGATGCCAGGCTTCTGCCATTAATGCGGAACTGTTTATTTTTTTGGCCAGGCGGTATTTGTAATGGTATAAACATTCTTTAACGATCAGGGAAAAGATAATTACAACAAGAGCCATCATCCCCGGTGCCCGGGTGACACCACCGAAAAAAGCACCTGCAGATGAGATGGCGATTTCAATTCCGACAACAACTAATAAGATAGCAACAATGATGGTCGCGATGTTTTCTGCTTTGCCGTGACCATAAGGATGATCTTTGTCAGGCGGCTTCTGAGCTGTTTTGAGACCGGCGAGGACGGCGATGGATCCAACCACATCCGAAGCGGAGTGGGCAGCATCGGCGATTAATGCCCGACTGCCGGAAAGCCAGCCGGTAATGCCTTTCATGACTGCCAGGACCGCATTTGCAATAATGCCGAGCCATGTAGCAAATGACGCTTTTTTAAACCGGTCTTCCATCCTGTCCATCTCCTTTCCTGTTCATGACGAATCAGGTTATACTAATCATAGCAAAGGCCTTCTGTGTGGGTCTACAGAAACGTTGTTGCGACATACTAAGTGATTTACAGACTTACAATGATGTTGAACGAGGCTAATAAATCTGTCAGATCACTGGCAATTGAAAGGTGGAACGATCCGTGCTGAAAACATTAAGTCTTCTTGATTCATCCCCGATTTTAAAAGGACAGTCCGACGCTGCGGCACTTCGTTCATCAGTTTCTCTGGCGAAAGCTTGTGAACAGTTGGGCTATTATCGTTACTGGGCAACAGAACATCACGATTTAGCCGGCCTTTCAGGTTCTGTACCGGAAGTGCTTCTCGCAGCTGTCGGCCAGGCAACTGGATCGATCCGTCTAGGGAGCGGGGCGATATTGTTACCTCATTACAGTCCCTACAAGGTGGCCGAAGTCCATCATGCCTTGGCAAGCTTGAATCCAGGGAGGATTGATATCGGTGTTGGACGTGCACCAGGCGGGAACGCCCAGACGTCTGAAGCATTGAGCGGGGAGTTTTTGAAAAGAGTGTACAGTATGCCGGAACTCGTTGATGAGTTGAGAGGCTATTTGGATGGAACGGCAGAAAATGGATTAAGGGCAGCTCCGGTACCTGATGAAAAACCCGAACTATGGATTTTGGGAACGAGCTTGAAGAGTGCCCGCATGGCAGGGGAGAGAGGTTTGTCCTATGCCTTTGCCCATTTCATGAGTGATCTTGATCCGGCAGAGGCGATGACCGAATACAGGTCAGCCTTGCAGGCGAACGGTTTTTACCCCGGAGAGCATCATTCAATTATTACGGTATCTGCCATTTGCGCGAAGACCGAGCAGCTCACCGAGGAATTGGCTGAACCGGTCCTGAAAGCTTCTTTACAAAGGGAAAAGAACCAGGCAGCCGGGATCGCCGAAGCGGTTGGACATAGCGCACCTGAGGAAGATACGGTGGCGGATGAGGAAATCATGACCAGATTAAGGAATCAGCGCTTTATTGGGTCGGCTGAAAGGATCCACGAAGAACTCAACGCCATGTGCTGCCGCGCTGGCGTGGATGAAGTCATGGTCATTACGCACCTCAGCTCCCATCAGGAGCGGTATCAATCCTACGAGTCGCTCATGTCGAGTCATCGCGAGTACCATCGAAACCATGATTAGCATACAAAACAGCTCCTCAGGATCATTTAAATCCTGGGAGCTGTGTTTTCGTTTATATCAGTGTTTTAAGAAACCGGTTTGTTTTCGTTATGCCATATGACAGCGATTGTACCTTCACCGGCATGTGCGGCAATGGTGGAACTGATTTCACCTGTAATGACGTTCATCTCAGGGTACACCTCATGAATGAGTCCTTTGACCTCTTCGGCACGTTGAGCGACATTGCCGTGCATCACATGAACGGAGTCGATTTTGTATTTGCTCATCGCTTCTTGGAACAGTTCGATTAATCGTTTGGTCGCTTTTTTTTCAGACCGTACTTTTTGGAAGAGATGGAACTTCCCTTCATTATTGATTTGAATGATCGGTTTTACCTTCAGAAGATTCCCGAGAAGATACTGCGTGCCGGACATGCGGCCACCTTTATAGAATTGTTCGAGACTTCCGAGAAGGACATAGTTTTCTGATTTTTTTGCCTCAGTCGTCAATATTTCACCGATTTCTTCGGCATTTTTTCCGGTTTTTTGAAGGGTCAATCCTTTATTGATCAGTGTTGTGATCGCATAAGACATTGAAAGTGAGTCCACGACCGTAACCGGGAATTCAGCCATTTCTTTTCCTTGGTTTGCACTGCCGATGGTTCCGCTGATTTCACTGGATACGTGAACGGCAACTGCCTCATCATAGTCTTGTTTCAATTGTTCATAAAGTTTGGCAAATTCGCCTGCCGGGGGTTGGGAAGTTTTTGGGAGTTCTTTATTCTCACGAATGCGTTTGTATAACTCGTCCGTACTGAGTTCGACACCGTCCTGAAACTGCTCTTCTCCAAACGTGATATACAATGGGATGACATAAACGTCGGGATGATCTTTCATTTCCTGTGTTACGTATGCTGTGCTGTCTGTTATCCAAGCGATTTTCTTCTCTGACATCGTTTCACCACTCTCTTCACAATTAGTCTTCATTTCAGTATAGAGATTATTGTCATCTACATATAGTGACAGGTGTCACTTCTTTTGACATGACGTGATACTTTGTACGGATCTCTCATATCGGAGGATCTTATATCGTCCTTACGGCTTATTTTGTCTGAAGAGATGTTGAACCATGCTGAAATATGTTATATATAATGTTGGAACATGAAACTGAAGGAGGAATAAGATATGATTGTGGTATACATCATGCTGACCATTGGGATTGGATTGATTGGGTATGGCATAATGAAAAAGGATTCCGGAGAAGATACAGATCACAAAATGGAAAACTTCTCAATATCACTGATGCAGGAACTTGAACGCACAAACAAGCGGGTTGATGACATGCAACACGAGATTGAACAGCTCAAAACAAAAGAAATGATGTTACAGGAGCAATTAAAATACGCAGAAAATAAGCAGGAAACCGTCGCACAATAACATACTAAATGGAGGCAGCGTTGTGACAAAAGATCAACTTAAAGGATTGGGGACAGGCATTATTCTGGCCACTGCTCTCTTCATTCCTTCTGTATTAGCAGGAGACGAAGAACCAACAGATGCAAAGGATCAAGCTGTATCAGACGATGCTGAATCAGTTGCCTCGGATCATGGAGATCAATTTACGGATGAAAAGTGGGAAGAGTATCAGGAACTGATTGCGGAACATTCGGTCGTCGAGGAAATGCTGCTGGCCGCAGACGAAAAAAATCAATCATTGAATGAGGAGATTGCGGATCTTGAGACTGAACTCGAGGAACGAAAGGATCAGGAAGCGGAGAAGGTTGATGCCTCTGCACAAGTTCTGTATCTTGTTGTCACTCAAGGAATGACAGCCGGGGAAATCGGTGAAATTCTTGAACGTGCCGAGGTGGTGAACTCCTCATCAGAATTCAGGCAGTACATCGAAGACGAAGAACTGGTTATGTCCATTCGTACCGGAGAATATCTGCTGACTGAAGACATGGCCATCAGTGAGATCGCTGACCAAATTACAAAATGAATCGAAACCATCGGCTCTTTCTGCTCCTGTTCTGAATTCTTTTTTCAGAGCAGGATTTTTCTTTTTGCAATAAAAAGGTTATAATAGGTACATCGAATGGAGGGATCCGTATGGAGCAATTCAAAGATTACTATCAAATTCTCGGTGTCGACGCGGATGCATCGGCACATGCCATACGTGAAGCCTACAATGAAAAGATTCAGGAAGTGGATCCTGAAAGAGGCGGTTATCAGGAGGTCTATGATGATATTCAAGAAGCCTTTGATGTACTTTCAGATCCTGAAGAACGGCAGAGCTATGATGAGGCTTATGTTCATGTAAATGAAGATTGGGGCTTCAGTGATGATGAGCATCAAAGCCAGGAAGATGAAACACCGGATGATGACCCGGTGATGCATGATGAAACGGATTGGCGTAATCAGCGGCAACAAAAACCGAAACCTTTGTTTCCCGAATGGAGCGGCTGGAAAAAAGTCGGTATAGCATCCCTGGTATTGAATCTCCTGATTGTTATTTTATTTGCGATGGGCATTACGGAGGTATCAGATGCCCAGCAGGAAGTTCAGAATGTCAGAACGCAAGAAGAGGAACGGGTCAACCGGATTGATGATTTGGAAGAAGAGAACCGGGAGCTTGAAGAAGAACTTGAACAATTCACTTCTGAAGTCGTGCGGCTTGAGGAAGAGTTAACCATTATGGCAGAAGAAATATCCAGTCTTGAGACTGAGAATGACGTTTTACTTGACGAAATAAATAATCTGGAAGAAGATCTTGCAGCAGCTGAAGAGGAAGCTGAATCAGTGGCTGATAATGACACTGATAATGGGACTGGGGAAACCTTTGGCAGAGGTGCGAGTATTGATGATATACAGGATATCCTTGGATCCCCTGATGAGATTAACGACCCTTATCACCGTTATGGTCGTTCAACCATTACCATTGAAGATGGGAATGTAACAGGCTGGTCAGATGTAGATGGAAGTCTTCCAGTTCAGATTACGGGAGCGGCCAATGTGGATACGTTCAGTGAAGGCAGTTCGGAAGAAGAAGTTGCCGGAGCAATGGGCGCACCAAATGCGTTAAGAGGCGAAACGTGGACGTATGGACAATCCACAGTCACCTTCTCGGATGGTGTCGTATCTTCCTTTGATAATTCAGGCGGTAATCTGGCGCTTGAAGAATAATCACCCTTAGTGGGTGGTTATTTTTTTATGACAATTTTGTGAATGCTTTCTCATTGTGATATGCATCACCTCTGAAAAATAGTGGATGCACTATCATTTGAATTAGTTCAATACTGATCATTCAAGGAGGAAATTTATTATGAGTATGTTTTGTAATCAATGTCAAGAAGCGCTGAGAAATGTCGGTTGTGACGCAATGGCAGGTGTCTGTGGTAAAACGAGCGAGACCGCCAATTTGCAGGATTTATTAATTTACACGATGAAAGGCGTGGCTTACTTCAACCAGATTGCTCGTCAACACGGGATCAATGACCCGAAAACCGATCGAGTGGTTCTTGATGGCCTGTTTACCACTATTACAAATGCAAATTTCGATGACGAATCAATCATGACGAAGATCGAAAAAGGTTTAACGAAACGCGAAGAAATCAAGCGACAATTAATGGTTGAGGGACTGATTCAGAAACATCAGTTATTACCTGATTATGCTTCCTGGAGCGGACACCGACATACATTTGAAGAGAAATCCGAAGAAAAGCGAGTTGGTCTTCTTGCAGGACCGAATGAAGATATCCGCAGCCTGCGTTCTTTAGTGTTATTCGGATTGAAGGGAATGGCAGCATACGCTGAACATGCTTTGAACCTCGGTTTCGAAAAATCAGACATCAATGCATTTATCGAAAGAGGATTACTCGTAACCGAGGATGATGAAATGACAGGAGAAGAATTGACAGCGTTCGTTCTTGAGACCGGAAAGTATGGAGTCGACGTGATGGCGCTCCTCGATGAAGCGAACACAACACGCTATGGTCATCCGGAAATGACAGAAGTGCAGATCGGCGTAAACAGTGATCGTCCCGGGATCCTTGTCAGCGGACACGATTTGAAAGATTTTGAAGAATTGCTTGAACAATCGAAGGATTCCGGAGTCGATATTTATACACACTCGGAAATGCTGCCGGCGAACTATTATCCGGCCTTTAAGAGATATGATCATTTCAAAGGAAATTACGGGAATGCCTGGTGGAAGCAAAAAGAAGAATTTGAAAGTTTTAATGGTGCTGTTCTTTTTACAACCAACTGTATTGTCCCGCCAAAAGCAAATTACATGGACCGGATTTATACAACGGGATCGACCGGCTATCCAGGATTTAAGCACATTCCTGATCGGGGAGATGGCAATCAGAAGGATTTCTCCGAGCTGATTGAACATGCTAAGACTTTCCCCGCGCCAACGCAGATCGAAGAGGGCAGCATTGTAGGTGGATTTGCCCACAATCAAGTCACTCAACTGGCGGATCAAGTCGTTGATGCAGTGAAAAGCGGTGCCATCAGAAAGTTCTTTGTCATGGCAGGTTGTGATGGCCGTATGAAGTCCCGGGATTACTATACTGAATTCGCTCAGGAGTTACCGAATGATACAGTCATACTTACAGCGGGCTGTGCGAAGTACCGCTATAATAAATTACAGCTTGGAGAGATTGGTGGTATTCCAAGAGTGTTAGACGCAGGTCAGTGTAACGATTCCTACTCATTGGCAGTCGTTGCGATGAAGCTCAAAGAAATCTTCGAGCTAAATGATATTAATGAACTGCCGATTGAATACAACATCGCCTGGTATGAACAAAAGGCCGTTATTGTCTTGCTTGCCTTGCTTCATTTGGGTGTGAAGGATATCAAACTTGGACCAACGTTACCCGCATTTTTGTCTCCGAATGTTGCCAAAGTACTGGTGGAAAACTTTGGTATCAGTGGCATGACAGATGTAGAATCGGACTTGAATGTAATGATGAACGCATAATCAATCATTTTTTCTGCACAGTGGATCCCAATAGGGTTCACTGTGTTTTCATTTCAGGAAACCGTTTTAAACAAGTCGACAGTATGATAAACTCTTCTCAGGTAAATCGGTTGCACGACACTGGAATAGGAGCAGACTGCATGAATATGAACTTAATGAATTATAAGACTTTTGCCAATACAATCAATGATGCGGTATTTGTCATGTCGGTTATGGAGAACGGGAAGTTCCGCTATGAATTTATAAATCAGGAAAGTAAGAGACGGTTTTCGTTCTCAGATGACATGCTGGGGAAAACCATCGATGACGTGGTTGATGAAACTGCTGCATTGTACTTGAACAGTGCCTATCACGATGTTTGTTCGACAAGTGAAACCGTGGTATTCACTGATACTTCGAAGGACTTTGTGGATGAAACGAAGCTCAGCCCTGTTTTTGATGAACAGGGGAAGGTAAGGATGATTATTGCAATCACCCGGGACATCACAGAACTGGAAGAACAGCGCCAGGCACTGAGTCAAAGCAATCAACGGTACCATTCTTTATTTGAATACAATAAAGCCGGCATTTTTGAATTGGATCGTTTTGGCTATTTCACCACGTTAAATCCGGCAGGCGAGCGGCTTCTGGGAAGATCAATTGCTGAATTGAAAGATGAAACATTTCAATCCATGGTCAGTACGGAGGATGTGCCGATGGTCCGGCAAATGCTGCAGGTGGCACTCGACGGAAGTACCGTTGATTATAAAGTAACCGTTTTAGATGCAAAGGGTGTTAGAAAGATATTGGATATCACTCATCTGCCAATGATTGTGGACCATGAGATTGTCGGTGTTTACGGGATTTCCAAAGACATTACCACGGAACAAAAGCAGATGGAAACGATTGAATATCTTTCAAATCGGGATCCTCTGACGGCGCTTCCAAACCGAAGCGACATGAAGAACCGGCTGATGCAATGTTGTACAAAAGCTAAGTCAATGAACCATTCCCTTGCGGTGATTGTGATCGATGTTGATGATTTTAAATTGATCAATGACGCCATCGGTCATGACAAAGGTGACACGCTGATCAGGGAAATAGCAAGACGGTTAGTCAGGATTTTACCGCAGGAGTTTGAAACCGGACGGGTTGGCGGTGATGAATTCATGATCATAGCGCCTTGGGAACAGGAAGAGGAATTGGCCATTCTTTTGGAAAAATGCAAGTCTGTGTTTTCCAGTCCTTATGTCATTGACGGACAGAGTTTTTATTTGAATGCAAGTATCGGTGTGACCGAATATGCCAAAGGAGTCGTTGCTGTCTGTGTGGAAGACATCACGAAACAAGCGGAGATGGCGATGTATGCCAGTAAACGAAGCGGGAAAGGTCAGCTGTCTTTCTATGATGAATCCATGAATGATCTTTCACGGCGAAAACTGTTTTTGGAGCAGGAGCTTCGGCGGGCGCTGCAAAATCACGAGCTTCAGGTACATTACCAGCCCATTTTGGAAGCAGGAACCAACAGGGTGAAAAGTTTTGAAGCACTGGTGCGCTGGTATCATAAAAGCGAAGGGTGGATTGGACCAGATGAATTTATTCCTGTTGCAGAAACAACGGGATTGATTCACCAGGTCGGCTCTTTTGTATTGAACGAATGTTTTGCAACGCTTGCGTCCTGGAAAGATGGAGGAGCAGAAGCGATCCGCATGTCCATCAACATTTCGGTTAAACAGCTTCAGGGAAACGCTCTGCCACACTTGATTAAAGACCGCCTGGCGTATTATCGTCTTTTGCCTCAGGAGATCGAACTTGAGGTCACAGAATCGGTTATTATGGAAAATTTCGAAAAAGTTTGCTTTACATTGGATCTCTTAAGGGATTTAGGTGTGTATTTATCGATTGATGATTTTGGCACGGGTTATTCTTCAATGAGTACTCTGAACCGGCTCCCCTTTCACACCATAAAAATTGACCGCTCGTTTATAGCGGATGTTTTCTATGATAAGAAAAGCAGAGCAATTCTCCGGTCCATGATCCAACTGTCCAATGAAATGAATCTGACGACGATTGCTGAAGGGGTAGAATCGGAGGAGCAGTACAGGATTCTTAAAGAAGAGGGCGTTCATGAAGTTCAAGGCTATTATTTCACAAAACCGGTTCCTGCAAATGAAATTGAAGCGGTCTGGCTGACCGGCAACCTGAGTGAACCGCTCCGTCTTCATCATAGATTTTAGATGGCTTTTGACTGCACTTGTGTTTAATGACGTTAAATGGAAGTGATTTTCGGGTAAAGTGAAGTATCAGTCAGTACGGAAAGGGCGTGTCTACACTGTCATCACGAAAATTGGAAAATACGGCACATCATTTGCTCGTTTGTCAGGGGAAAAATTGCAGAAAAGAAGGTGCAAAAGCAGTCTATAAAGCGATCCAAAAAGAAGTGGACCAAAGAGAGCTGAAAAAGGCGGTTCAAGTAACAAAAACAAAATGTCTTGAGCAGTGTAAAGGAAAATGTGTAGCGGTTGATTACCCCGAAGGAACATGGTATCGTAATCTTACACCAAGCGATTCCAAGGATCTGCTTGACTCGATGATGGCCCGTGACGTGAACAGAGACCTTGCCGGACATATACTGAAAAATGGCACATTCAAGAAAGTGAAATAAGCCGAACAAAACCCCTTGGAACAGGGGGTTTTTCTGTGAAAGGGGTTGAAAAAATGGAGTTGGAAATGATCAAATGCCATGGTTCTGGCAATGATTTTATCATCATTGATGAAATAAATGGTCATGTTGTGGATTCGGAAGAGGAACGAGTGAGCTTATCACAAATCCTCTGCGATAGAAATGGTCCCGTTGGTTCTGATGGCATTCTTTTTGTTCAGGAAAGTGAGGCATGTGATGCCCGCATGCGCATGTTTAATACAGATGGCAGTGAAGCGGAAATGTGTGGAAACGGACTTCGCTGTGTGGCGAGATATGCGGTTGAGAAAACAGGGCGAACGCAGCTTGTGATCGAAACGATGAAAGCCAATTTATCCGTCCGGCAAACAGAAGAGTTGTATCCGGGTCTCGCAACTTTCGAAGTTGCCATTGAACCTGTTTCATTGAATCCGGCAACACTTCCTTTAAAGACGATGGACAATCCGCATATTGAAGCGCCGATTACGGATCTTGACCCGACATTGGCATTCACGGCACTGAGTGTACCGAACCCTCATGTGGTGGCTACAGTGAATCAAGTGCCATATCCAGATGCTGAAAAAATCGGGCGACGTGCAAATGAAATGAAGAATTTGTTTCCAAACGGTGTCAATGTGAGCTTCATGAAGACACTCGGGAAAAACCGGATATTTGTTCAAACTTACGAACGGGGCGTTGGATTAACGAATGCCTGTGGTACTGCGATGTCGGCATCGAGCCTGGTATCAGTTCTCACATCAGGAAATGAGACTGGAGAAGTGATCTCGGTTTTTAATCCGGGAGGGATGGTCCAGACGCTGATTGATTTCGAAGACGATACCTATCGGATCAAACTTCGCGGAAATGCCACCTATGACTACCGTGCATCGATCCATGTCAGTTTGAATGATAGAAGTGTTAAAGTCGATTCACAAAATGTTAACGAAGATGAGCAAAGACTTTATGAAAAAGTGGCTGAAGATGCTGCAAGACTTGCTGAATCGGCAATATAAAAGAGGAGACCCGGTGCGAACCGGCGTCTCCTCTTTTATTACACGCCACTAGCGCGTTTAAATGTGCTGAAGGAATGAAGTATCAGTGCAATGAAGGCATCCGCGACTGACCTGGGGAGTGGCCGAGGTTTCTTTACCTGACATTCATATCCTTAGGCTCGGGTCCTTTTCGTTCTCCGCGGTCGAGTGCTTCGATGGCGAGCATATCTTCATCCGTGAGTTCGAAACCAAAGACGTCAAAATTTTCTTCAATTCTCGATGGCGTCACCGATTTAGGTATCACGATGTGCCCGCGCTGGATATGCCAACGAATGATCACCTGTGCCGGAGTTTTCGCGTGTTTCTCTGACAAGCTGGTCACCGTGCTGTGATTGAGTACGTCCCCACCTTGCATTAAAGGACTCCAGGCTTCGAGATAGATGTCTTCTTGATCAAGATAATTTTTCAATTCACGCTGCTGCAGGAACGGATGACACTCCACTTGATTGACGACAGGGCGGATGGTGCATTCTTTTTTTAATTTTTCTAAATGGTCGATGTCGAAATTACAGACGCCGATGGCTTTGACTTTGCGATCGTGGTAGAGTTTTTCCATTGCCTTGTAGGTATCCACATAGTCATCAAATTCAGGGGTCGGCCAATGAATCAGATACAAGTCCACATAATCAAGGCCCAACCGCTCCAAACTTTCATCAAAGGCTTTCAGAGTCTGTTCATACCCTTGGTCAGCGTTCCAGACCTTTGTGGTGATAAACAGGTCTTCACGGGGAACACCGCATTCCTTAATGGCACGCCCGACACCTTCTTCATTTTTGTAGATCATGGCAGTGTCGATGGCTGTATAGCCGGTTTTAACTGCATGAATGACTGCAGGAACTGCCTCTTCGTTCTCTACCTGCCACACACCAAAACCGAGTTGAGGCATTTTGAGGCCATTATTCAATCGTACATCAGTCATATGTATTCCTCCTTGGTAAGTATATGTAAAGCATACTCATTATAACACAGCCCGGTATTTTTTCTGAAGGATTGCCCTTGCAGTTAACCTTTTCTAAACATTGTGATAAGATATTGACAGTTGCATGTCAATCAAGCTTTTGATCAAAACGTAGCTTGTTTCATGCAGACCCAGTTTAGAAGGAGGCACCATCATGAAATATATTGATAACGAAAATGTCCACGATCCACGGGTGAATCTGGCGATTGAAGAATACGCCCTTCGTCATCTTCCGATTGATGACACGTACTTATTGTTTTATGTGAATGAGCCTTGCATCATTGTCGGAAAAAATCAAAATACTGCAGAAGAAATCAATCGTGACTACGTGGAAGAGAATAATGTTCATGTAGTGCGGCGCTTGTCCGGAGGCGGGGCCGTTTACCAGGATAAAGGCAACTTGAATTTCAGTTTCATTACGAAAGATGACGGAGACAGTTTCTCGAACTTCAAAAAATTCACACAGCCTGTGATTGATACCCTGAAGAAGCTCGGTGTGGACGCGCAACTGAGTGGCCGAAATGATATCCATGCAGGCGATAGAAAAATCTCAGGAAATGCACAATATACCACAAAGGGTCGGATGTTCAGTCATGGCACGCTGCTTCTTGATTCAGACATTGAACAAGTCGTCATGGCATTGAATGTAAGTGATGAGAAAATTCGTTCCAAGGGTATTAAATCGATTCGCAGCCGGGTGGCTAACATCAACGAATTTCTTGATCATAAGATGAATGTTGACGAATTGAAGAAAGCGATTCTCGAATTTGTATTTGCTGAAGGCGATGTGGAAACACAACAATTAACAGAAGAAGATTGGGAGGGAATCCATAAAATTTCCAAAGAACGCTATCAAAATTGGGACTGGAACTACGGAAAGAATCCGAAATTTGATTTGCACCGGTCGAAGAAATTTGATGCAGGACTGATTGATATTCGCATGAATGTCAAAGGTAATGTAATCACAGATGTGAAGATCTTTGGCGATTTCTTTGGCGTGGGTGAAGTCGCTGACGTGGAGGATTTGCTGAAAGATGTACGTTATGAGGAAAAAGCAATACATGAAGCACTTCAGGATCTGGATATGACACATTATTTCGGTCGAGTATCGAAAGAAGAGCTTATTGAATTGATTTACTGAATGAAAAGCAGTCCATTCATCACGGAAAATGAATGGACTGCTTTTGTCTGTTTAATCGGAGAAATAAAAACAATGCAGGAGCAAAATATGTGATCCATATGCCGAGGATCGCGTATCTGAGCGCTTCAAATATAAGTGGATCAGGAAAGACGATCTTAAGACCTGACTGCAGGGAGAACGTGATCACGATCCCGAGGATGAATGCGATGATCTTTCTGAGCCAGGAGGTTTCCGTGAGTTCAGGTAACCACATGAGTTGAAAAACAAAACCCAGTGTTGCCCCAATTAGGATGCCACCATATTGAAACCCTTCTGTTTCAGGAAGTAACCAGAGCATTCCCGCAGGAATCAATATTGCGGCAATGAGAAATACGATCGCAGGTATTTTATGGATTCGTAAGAAGATGAAATAACCGCTGATGGCTATAGCGACACCGATGACGAGACCCGCTATTACATCACTCGGCCAGTGCAGGCCTGTATAAAGGCGGGAGAACGAAATGGCAAGGACGAGTAAGACGGCGAATCCTGTAAACAAGGGGTGTCGAACAACCAAAGCAAGATACGTCCAGAGAGCGGAAGATCCCTGGGCGTGTCCACTTGGAAAGGCGTCATTCGGATAATGACTCCCAACTTCGGCGGATTCCACAAATATACTCTCAATCCCCTCTGTACCGACAGGTCTGGGGATCGCCATCGTGATCTTGATAAACGAATTGACGAAAGCAGATAATAAGAACACATAAAATAAGGAAAAACCGATCCGTCTCGACAGAGTCCAATAGACAAACGGAATCATCAAGAAATAAAACTCTTCATTCCCAATAAAAGTAAAAATCCTGGCGAACGTATTGAAAAAATCGTTTTGGTACTGTGTGATTTCCTGCAGGATCCGTAGTTCAGTCATACTTTTCCTCCTTATGTAAATGAACAGCTTTCATGTATGGGCTATTATTCCATTCCACATGACTGCTTTATATCCCTGCAAAAATAAAGATAACTTGGCTTCTCGCTATATTAATGGCGAAAACCCTAGTTGCACTTATATTTTCCAATGAAGTAAAAAAACCGGCAATCAGCCGGTTTTTTGCATGTGTTCATATTGAAATCCATCAGTCGGCAATGGCTGCATCGAGGGCAACATAGATCATATCATTAAACGTTTCCTGACGTTCTTGGGACGTTGTTTCTTCACCCGTCAGAATATGGTCACTGACCGTCAGGACCGATAAGGCTTTTACGCCGAATTTGGCTGCAATCGTATACAGTGCAGATGATTCCATCTCCACGGCAAGCACCTGGTGTTTTGCGAGATTTGGAATCAAGGTCTCATCTTCATTATAGAAAATATCGCTCGTGAAGACATTACCCACTTTGACGTTCATATCCCGATTCATCGCACCATCGTAGGCCTTTTTCAAAAGGTCGAAGTCTGCAGTCGGCGCGAAGTCAATACCGTTAAAGAGGTGCTGATTTACCCCGCTGTTAGAAGAGGCACTCATTCCGATGATGACGTCACGGACTTTTACATCTTTTTGAATAGCACCGCATGTCCCGACACGAATGAGATTCTTTACACCATAATCGTTTATCAATTCATGCGCATAAATTGAAATGGATGGTACACCCATTCCCGTTCCCTGTACAGATACGCGCTTTCCTTTGTAAGTGCCCGTATACCCGTACATTCCTCGTACTTCATTATAAAGTGTAATGTCTTCAAGAAAATTTTCGGCAATGTATTTCGCTCGCAGCGGATCCCCAGGCAGCAGGATTGATTCTGCAATATCACCTTTTTTTGCACCAATGTGAACACTCATGTTTATCATCCTTTCAATTTAAAAATAGAAGTCTGACCTCTTGTTCATTGTATCATGAACCACGCATAATGTTAACGTATTCTTTATGTTTGTGACGCGATGCGACTGATACGCCGTTTGAGCATAGCGATTCCGCGTCCGCCGGCCTGGAAGTGACGGAGTTTCCCGGATCGATCAAACAGATAATAAGCAGGCACGAAGCGATTTTCAAAAAAACCGGTGATCGTCTGATCCTGATCAAGAATGCATGGCTGACTGATGTTGAAGTCATTCAGATCACTGAGGATCCGTGTCCGGTCGTAATCGATTTCTTTCCTTGGCATATGAACTGCAATGGTTACTACATCATCAGCAAAATCCTCTTTTAACTGATTCAATTCCGGGAAATCTTTTTTGCAAAGAATGCAGCTGACAGACCAGAAGTGGACCAGAATCATTTTTTCAGGATGCTGTTTTACGATTGTTTCATTGCCGTTGAACCACTCCTGTGCTTTTGACAAATCAGGCAAGGGGCTGTTTCGATTCATTTTTCACACTCCTTTTTCGGAAGAATCACAGCGTTTCGTCACCGGGCTGCCAGTTGGCAGGGCATAAACCGTCAGTCTGAAGCGCCTGGAGAGTCATCAATGTATGCGGAATACTTCGTCCAATATCATGGTGGTTGACCTGAGCATACAGCAGCTCACCTACCGGACTGATAATGTATAACCCCCTCAGATTGATGCCTTCTTCTTCAACCAGCACACCATATTCTTTAGATACATGGTGACTGGGATCAGCTGCGAGAGGGTACGCCAAGGATCCAATTCCTTTGTTGTCCCGGTCCATCGAGGTCCAGGCTTTGTGACTGTGTATTGTATCCGTTGAGATGCCAACGATTTCTGTGTTGAGCTCTTTGAAAGAATCATAAGCATCACTGAAAGCAATGATTTCTGTCGGGCAAACAGTGGAGAAATTCATTGGGTAAAAAAACAAAAGGGTCCACTTATCCTCCTTCATAATCATTTCAAGACTCACTTTCCCAAATGACTGATCCGGTAATATCGCATCCAGTTCGAACCTCGGGGCTTGTTTACCAACCATACGTTTATCTGTCATGATGGCTCACTCCTTATTTTCTTGAGATTGAATATGCTGAATCAATTCGTCTTTTGTGCTCTCAGGATACTCTAACTGCTGACATGCTGCATCAAACAGCATTTTTTTAAAGTCTGGGGAAGGGGTATATCCTTCACGGATCAGATCTTGTCCAGTGAGTTCAAATGAAATGGATGCACGCCGATTCAAATAGTTCTTGACCATTTCCGTGTGTTCAGAAAGTAAATGGGAACAGGATACAGAGATAGCTTCATCTGTAGAACCGGCAAATTGTACATGCAGGTCAGATATCGAATAGTCAGAGCGGATGTTTGTCACTAAAGGGATTAAACGGAGGACATCATAAAATAGTTTCCGCTCATATTTTCGCGACGCATAGCCTTCGATGTGATGGCTTTCCTCAAGCACATCTTTGTAAAACATCATCACATAGCCAAGCCAAATGTGACTCTCAAATGGTTTTTGTACTTCATCAAACAGGTTCTTGAAGCCGTTCATTGCTTTGATTCTTTTTATAATCAGTTGGTTACTGACTTTACTTTTCAGAATAAATGAAGTGATGCCCAGATCTCTCATCCGTTCAAAGGATGCAAGCGGATTTTCTTCATAGAACATTCGTGACAGCTCCGCAGCCTGGCGGGATTTTGATACTGACATCAGATTGTTAGCGGACTGAATGGCCAAATCTGCAGTTTGTTCATCCATTTCAAACTGGAAACGGCTCTCAAAACGAATAGCACGAAGGATCCGCGTAGGGTCTTCAACGAAACTCAAATTGTACAGTGTACGTATCCGTCCCTGATTAAGGTCTTCATAGCCATGAAAGTAGTCAAGAAGATCACCGAACTCATCGGGACTGATACAGATACCCATGGCATTAATGGTGAAATCTCTTCGGTACAAATCTTCTTTAATCGTTGATAACTCAACTTTGGGCAGTGCAGCTGGAAAATCGTAATATTCTGTCCGGGCACTGGTCAGGTCAATCTTGAAACCGGCAGGGTGTTTCCACGTAGCTGTGCGAAATTCATGGTGCGTCCGGATTTGTCCACCGTAGATTTCTTGTAGTTTAGCAGCAAGTGTGATGCCATCTCCTTCTACGACGATGTCCATGTCTTCGTTTGAGTGTTCGAGCAGAAGGTCTCTGACCATACCTCCGATTAAATAAGCAGACATGTTGATCTGTGCTGCCGTTTTGCCGATCATTGTGAGTAATTGAAACAGATCTTCAGGCATTTTTTTACGCATGGTTTGGGTTAATTGCCGCTTCATAGGAACGGAAGATCCGGTCAAGGATGAAAAATTCATCACCTTTTTTCCGTGCATGGCCCGGATCACATCAGAACGTGAAACAATACCGGCTAATTGATTTCCATCCATAACAGGAAGCCTGCCCACCTGATCTTCAATCATCAGTTCACGGATTTCTTCAATGGTGGTATCTTTCGATATCGTAATCGGATTTCGGCTCATATATCCTTTTACTGGTGCATGTCCAAGCTGATGGTGGAGTGCTTTATCCACATCACGCCTGGAAATGATCCCGGTAATCCTGTCGTTTTCTACGACAGGAAAACCTGTGTGTCCATAGCGGTATAACATTTTTGAAGCTGTTTCTATGGTGGTGTCCGGTGCAATGACTCTTACGGGCGTCGACATCATGTCCTTTGCTGTCAATGCAGGCAAGATGATGTGATGGAGTTGATTCTTGATTTGAGCCAAAAGCAAAACCGCGCTCGTTTGGTCGACGTTTGCAGCAGCAGCCTGATGATGCCCCCCGCCATCAAACTGTTTGACCAACGGGAGCAAGTCAATGCGCTCTGACTGTGCTCTTGTGGTAATAAAGGTTTTGTTACCCATCGTAACAATAGCAATCATGGCGTCTGCACCAGTGACTTGCAGGAGTTTGGATGTGACAGTGGCCAGGTGACCGGTGTAAAATGTTTGTTCATGATGGGCGATACAAACGATCAGACCGTCGACAGATTCCGTTTGCATTTCATCAAGAAGAATTTGAAATAAATTCTGCTGATCTTCTTTGAGCGGCGGTTCGCGGAACTGATCCACGACCCTTAAATTGGCACCTTGTTCCAGGAAGTAGCTTGCTGCTGCCAAATCTCTTGCGGTAGTATGAGGATACGTGAATGATCCTGTATCTGAATAAGCTCCGAGAGCAAATACAGTCGCTTCAAAAGGAGAAAGTTCCATGTTGGCGGATCGGATCCTTTCAGTTAACAATGTAATGGTTGCACCGACCTGTTCGATTTGAGATTCGATCGCCTTTACGGAGCCAACTGATTCCGGGTGATGATCAAAGACACGGAATTCTGCTTCTTCAGGTATGTACTCATGAAAGTTCCCAGTTCGTTCAACGGCATTGGTATCGACAAGGATCACTTCAGTAACTACGGACCAATTCAAATGATTATTCCTTGTATATGGAAAAGTGTCTTTATAAATTGCGAAAAAGTGATCGACTTCAGCAGACAGTTTGGAAGGCAGAACCAGTGCTGCATCCGGGAACAGTTTTTTTGCGGCCAGCATCGAAGCAAAGCCGTCAAAATCAAGGTTAGTGTGGGATAATATCACGCGCATGATCTATGCCTCCATTCAAACAGTTTACATTTTCAGTATACGTGAGGAAGCGACAAAAAACACCTCAAACAGTATGATGAGGTGTTTTTAAATCAAATTATGCTTTTTTCACGCTGAAAGAACTGATCATCAGGACAGATAATGTTAGAATAATAAACATGAAGACATGTGGTTCAATTACTCCTTCAAGCAGATAAGTGATTGTCAAAATACAACCACCGGCAGTAATCGGAAGACCGACAAAGTAACCTTTGTGATCAGAAATATTAAATCTGGCCAGTCTGATGGCACCGCATGCAATAAATATCACTGTTGCCAACGACCCAGCGACGCCGAAACTGTGCAATGTTGACTGATAAATTAAAAGTGCGGGAGCCAGTCCAAACGATATCAGGTCGCAAAGCGAATCAAGCTGCTTGCCCATTTCGGATTCAATATTGAGTTTTCGTGCTACCTTGCCATCAAACCGGTCAAAAACAGCAGCGACGACGATCAAAGCAACGGTAATACCAAGCTGGCCCTGCATGACAAAGAGAATCGCCATCGTTCCAAGACCCAGGTTTAAGATGGTCAAAAGATTCGCTGTTTGACTTCGTACACGCCTGAATGTATTGTCAACAAGATGTTGTAGTAAGATCAAATGGACTCACGCTCCTTCAGGATATAAAATCCCTTTAATAAATGTTAATTATACCATATTTATCTCTTTGCATCACTCGTAAATTATGAATGTTCTATGAATTCAGGAGGAAGACGATGAAAAAGACAGTATACAGAACAATAATGACTTTGTTGACATCAAGAAATGTTTCGAATGCCTTGCGTGCCTATACCTTGTCCAAATACAGCAGACCATTGATAAAACCATTTGCTAAATGGATTAAATTCAATCAGGAAGAATCTCAGAAGAAACTGGCTGATTTTGAATCATTGAGTGCCATATTTACCAGGCAGCTGAAAGAAGGTGCCAGGCCTGTAGCATCAGGAAGAAATATAATCGTGAGTCCAGCGGATGGTGTTTTGACGGCTTCAGGAAAAATGATGGGTGATGATGCTGTATTTCAAGTAAAGGGTTCGTCTTATTCACTCAAGGAGCTGATCGGGAAAGAGGAACTTTTGAGAGCCTTTACTCATGGAAGTTTTGCAGTGATCTATCTCGCTCCACATAACTATCACAGAGTCCATGCGCCTGTAAGTGGCGATCGACTTCGTAGTTATGCTCTTGGATGTCGTTCTGAGCCAGTAAACCGCTGGGGATTAACTTATGGAAGAAACCCATTGTCGGGGAACTATCGATTAATCACGGAAGTTGCAACCGACTTCGGACAAAGTGCTGTGATCAAAGTTGGCGCAGTCAATGTAAACAGCATTCAATTAACAGCTTTTGACCGATTGATCGAGAAAGGTGACGAAATGGGCTTTTTTTCATTCGGTTCCACCGTGATTCTGCTTTTCGAATCGCAATATATTGACTGGATTGAACAAGGAGAAGATCTGAATATTCCAGTACTGACAGGTGAACGAATAGGTCAAGTGATGGGAGAGTGAATCATGGAATTATTGACAGGACTGGCACACCGGATTGTAGAAGAGGTAACAGAAATTGTCCGTGAAGAGGTCATAGTCGTCGATCATACTGGTATTATCGTTGCAGCCAGTGATAAAAAAAGAATCGGTTCATTTCATGAAGGGGCTAAGATTGCCATTGATACGAAACAACAGTACATTATTCGCCGCAAGGATGTCCCGCACTTGAAAGGTGTTAAAGCCGGATTAAATCTGCCGATTATGATTGCCGGGTCTGCAGTAGGTGTGATTGGAATTACCGGGGAACCGTCTAAAGTCATTCAATTCGGCCAATTGATTCAGCGAATGACCGAGCTCATTATAAAAGAAGCGTACTCCTCAGAATTGCTTGATTCCAAACACAGAGGATATGAAACATTTGTCTATGAATGGGTGAATATTCAGGATCTTGATTATGAATTTAAAGAGCGAGGGGAGATATTAGGGATTCGGATTAAACAGCCCAGATGCTGTGTTCTGATTGATATCTATGCCCATTCAGTGGATAGTGAAAAAGAAGATGAGGCAAAGGTAGGTACGTTGGATCAAGCAGTGACAGATTACTTACGAAGTTGTTTTTCAGATGCGTCTCAGGATTTTGTCGTGCCCTGGGGAGCCGGCCGATTTATGATCTTGAAAGATATGACGCAGTTTGAAAAAGATGATTCCGCTTTGAACAGAGAGCTCATGGAAGTGAACGCGCAAATTGAACGTCAATTTTATCTTCGTCCGCAGGCAGGTGTAGGTACAACGGTAACAATACCTGAGGAACTTCGAAGATCTTACCAGGAGGCGAAAAGGGCAATCAGTGCAAAAGCACATCCGGAATCGGTGGTATTCTATTCCTCATTGTCTTTGGAACTTGCGCTGGCTGAGATCAGCACGATGACAAGGGAACGGGTTGTCGAAAAAGTGATCGGCCCGATCCTGAATGAAAAAGATCTTCTGGAAACCCTGGTAGTCTTTTTGAAGCAAAACCTGAAACTGAAACCAACGGCAGAAGTGCTTCACATTCATATCAATACGTTACATTACAGGTTAAAGCGTGTAGGGGAGCTCACCGGCAAATCCGTCAAGGATACGGAAGACATCGTTTCACTGTATATGGCTGTTCATTTTTACAAAGGATGGCATAATGAAGAGTGAATTTATGAAAACATACAAATATTCCTGCTTAAATGCAGGAATATTTATTTTTTTACACATAGATGCAAGCGCTTTCTTGCTTTATAATTAGATTATACGAAAACGCTTGGGGGTAAAAAAATGTTAAAGAAGAAAGTACGTAAATTGTTCGTCGACATCGTCGGAGAAGAGAATTACCTTGATTCACCACAAGATCTGTTAGTTTATTCTTACGATTCGACACCGGATTTTCAAAGTATGCCGGACGGGGTTATTAAACCAAGGTCAACAGAAGAAATAGCAGAGATCTGTAAAATCTGTAATGAACATCAGGTGCCAATTGTACCAAGGGGTAATGGTACGAACCTGTCTGCGGGAACAACACCTTTACAAGGTGGTATTGTCATGTTGTTCAATCACATGGATAAGATTCTCGAGATTGATGAGGAGAATTTAACTGCAACCGTTCAACCGGGACTGATCACGCTTGATCTGATCAATGCGGTTGAAGAAAAAGGGTTGTTTTATGCACCGGATCCCTCTTCCATGAAAATCTCAACAATCGGTGGCAATATCAGCGAAGGATCAGGCGGCCTGAGAGGACTCAAATACGGTGTCACAAGAGATTATGTGATGGGACTTGAATTTGTTCTGGCTAACGGAGACATTGTACGCAGTGGCGGCAAACTCGCCAAAGATGTTGCAGGATATGATTTGACAAGATTGATGGTCGGATCAGAAGGTACGCTTGGCGTTATGACCGAAGCCACGCTGAAATTAATACCGATTCCTGAAACAAAGCAGACGATGCTGGCATTATACCCTAACCTGGAAACAGCAGGAGATACTGTCTCAGCAATCATCGCTAATAAAATCATTCCGGCAACCCTGGAATTCCTTGATCAGCCCACAATCCGGGTTGTTGAGGATTTTGCTAAAATCGGACTGCCAACGGACGCTGGTGCCATTTTACTGATTGAACAGGACGGCCCGAAAGAGGTAGTGGAACGGGACATGGCGAAAATGAAACAAATATGCGAAGAAACAGGAGCATTATCGGCAGAGATAGCTTCCACACCGGAAGAAGGAGAAGCTTTGACTGCAGCAAGACGTTCTGCATTATCAGCACTTGCTCGAATGAAGCCGACAACCATTCTGGAAGATGCGACTGTTCCTCGTTCGAAAGTAGCTGAAATGGTTCGTGCCATCGAAGAAATTGCCAAGAAACACAACGTACAGATTTGTACATTCGGACATGCCGGAGACGGCAATTTGCATCCGACGTGTATGACTGATGCCCGGGACCGGGAAGAGATGAAACGGGTTGAAGAGGCATTTGAAGATATTTTTAAACGGGCAATCGAATTGGGAGGAACAATCACAGGAGAGCACGGTGTAGGTGCCATGAAGTCACCTTACTTATCCTGGAGAGTTGGCCAGACAGGGATGGACATCATGAAAAACATCAAAATGGCATTTGATCCGAATAACATTATGAATCCGGAGAAAATATTTGCCAAAGACGAAAAATTCCGGGTGGTGGTCAACAAATGACAATGACAAAGAAGATGAAAAAAGATATTGCTGCTGACTTTAATGAGAAGATGGATCATGATGAACTGTTGAACTGTATGCGGTGTGGATTTTGCCTGCCGGCCTGTCCGACCTACCGGGAAACCGGGGGAAATGAAGCAGCATCTCCACGTGGGCGTATCGCCTTAATGAAGGCTGTTTCTGACGGTATTATGGAGCCGGACCAGGCCTTCGAAGATCAACTGAGTTTGTGTCTTGGTTGCCGTGCTTGTGAACCAGCCTGTCCATCAGGAGTGAAATATGGTCATCTTCTTGAAGATGCCGTGGATATCCTCCAGACCCATAAGAAAACAGGACTCAAAGAGAAAGGGATCCGCAAAGTCATCTTTGATAATGTGTTCCCGAACTCCAACCGTATGAAGCAATTGAATGGTCTCTTGTGGTTCTATCAGAGTAGTGGGATTCAGAAAATCGCCCGTGGAACAAAGCTTACAGGTCTTGTCGGACAGCATCTGGCAACTTTCGAGCGGGTGCTGCCAGAAATTCCGGCACCATCCAGAATGAAAAACCGGCCGACACATGTGCATGCAGAAGGAGAAGTGAAAAAGAAAGTCGCATTCTTCTCTGGGTGTCTCATGGATACCATGTTCATGGACACCAATGACAAAACTCTATTCCTTCTTCAGAAGGCAGGCTGTGAAGTTGTCATTCCTAAAGAGCAAAGCTGTTGCGGAGCGCTTCATGCCCACAGTGGTGAAATGGAAGCTGCCAGGGCTTTGGCAAAAGAGAACATCGTGGCCTTCGAGGAAGGCGACTTTGACTATATTATCAGTAATGCCGGTGGTTGCGGAGCGGTATTGCATGATTACGATCAAATGCTAAAGAACGATCCAGAGTGGAAAGATCGTGCGAAGCGTTTCAGTGATCGGGTTATGGATGTATCTGAAATTCTTCTGGATGCGGGATTACCTAAGATGTCACTTCCTGAAAGAATCGTGACGTATCAGGATTCCTGTCATCTTCGAAATGTGATGAAGACGTTCTCGGCACCACGTGAACTGATGAAACAAATCGAAGGTGTACACTACGTTGAAATGATCGATGCAGATCGTTGCTGTGGATCTGCGGGCACCTATAATCTTGTGGAACAGGAAATGTCCATGCAGATTCTTGATCAGAAAATGCAGGAAGTCTATAAGACAAAGGCGAAAACGATTGTCACTGCGAATCCAGGCTGTCTGTTGCAGATGCGTCTTGGTATCGAACGTGAAGGAAAAGCCGGAGATATGGATGGCGTTCACATTGTAGACCTGCTTGCGGATGCTGTGAAACATGCTGAATTGAAGGCTGAAACAGTATAACCACCTGAATATCAAAAGCTTAAAGACTTCATAAAAGAAAACAAAGAAGATCAGGCCCTCGGAATAGGGCCTGATCTTCTTTTTAGGCTCTAAAATATATGTTGGGGTTTAGAAACAATTGCGGTTCTCTCTTCGAGGTGTTTTTCATTCCCTATCGGCGGACGCTTGCCAAGGGGCTTGTCTTCAGCTAATTCTGTCTCAGCTTTGCATCGTCAGAGTGGATCTTCAGACTGCGCTGATCCCTCTGGCGTCACCGCCTGTCACTCATGAAAAACAAGCTGATTGGTTCAAAGCCAGCATGTCAAATGGCCACAAATTTGGGCATAAAAAACACGCAGGCTCCTCTATCCTTTACACTTGAATTGACGAGAAACAAAGTGAAGGAGAGGATCTGCGTGCATACTACTGATTTTAACATGAACTTTCCGGGGTTAGAAGAAGCGATCGTCACGAAAACAGCCATTGTTGATGGGGAAGTACACATTCATATCGAGATGGAACGCGAGCCGCACAGGTGTCCATGTTGTTTTGAATGGACGAGTAAAGTCCATGATTACCGGATCCAGAAGATGCAACACCTGAAAATGTGGGAACGACCTACGGTCTTGTTCTATCGTCGAAGACGTTACGTATGCCCATGTGGCAAGCGATTTTCTGAACAGATCAAACTGGTGGAACGTTACCAACGACACACGGTGGAATGGAATCAGGCGTTGGGACTGCGTGTGATCCAGGGAAAGAATTTCACGGACACGGCCAGACAGTTTCATACGTCTCCAACCACCGTGATGAGAAGGTTCGATCAGATCGCTGCCCCTATGTTGTCGGAAGTGAAGGAGCTTCCTTCGGTCATTGCCATCGATGAGTATAAGGGAGACACCGAAAAAGGGAAATATCAAGTCATGATTGCAGATGGTGTGACAGGAAAACCATTGGATATATTGCCGGACCGTGCGGTCCAAACCGTCAAACGTTATTTACAACAGAAAGGCAGTCAAGTCCGCATCGTGGTTATGGACATGAGCCATTCCTTTAAATCAGCGGTAGACCAGGCATTGGGCAAACCTGTTATTGTCGCCGACCGGTTTCATTTTTGTCGTTATATCTATTGGGCGCTGGACCGGATTCGGCGCCGTGTACAGAAGGAATTCCACGAATATGATCGGAAAAAGTGTAAACGGATGAAGCATGTTTTTCATAAACACGCGCAAGACTTAACGGAGAAACAACACTGGTATCTCCAACGCTATCTGTCTTTGTCAGAGGAGCTTCGTGAAGCCTATGAAGTGAAAGAAGTTTATCGCGATTGGTTTGAAACGGCGAAACAGGTTGGGCAACATGATGTGCGAAGCGTAAAAGAAGAACTGCATGCGTTCTATCAATGCGTGGAGGCATCGGAGATGCAAGAGTTTCAAGACGTCCTGAAAACATTCCGAAATTGGGAAGTGGCCATCCTGAACAGCTTTGCCTATGGTTATACAAACGGTCCGATCGAAGGGTTAAACAATCAGACGAAAGTGATCAAACGGAATGCATTCGGATTCAGACGATACGATCGTTTCCGGTTCCGGGTATTACTGCATCATCAATTCAAAAATGAACATTTTCAAGTAGGATAAAGGGGCAGCGGCAAAGTGCCACTACCCCAACAATTGACTTAGAACCAAGTTTTCTAAAGGATTAAAGTGACAGAGCAGTTGAGAAGTTTTAGAAATCTGCTTGGCACATTGCCAAGCAGATTTCTATTTTAGTTCGTTTACTGCTGATTTTCTTTTTTCTGTTTTCTCATTGCATCTGCAAGATCATCCTGCTGCGTATTGCCCCACATTTTGACCCCGGTATTGTATGCAGAGCGTCCAATCATGAAAGCAGCTACAGGTGCTGTCAGGAAAACGAAAATGATTGTCAGGAGCAATTTCCCCACGACGATACCATCGATCCACAGGAAGTAAAGGAAGACGCCTGAGATGATGCTGATGACACCCAGGGTTGCACTCTTGGTTGCTGCGTGGAGGCGTCCGTAAACATCCGGAAAGCGGACAATACCGATCGCACCGAGAAGGCTCAGTGAAGCGCCCACAAGCAGGAAGATACTAATGACGATCTCGGTCAAGGACAACACCCCCTTCGACGAATTTGGCAATGGCGACAGAACCGATAAAGGCCAGTATGGCAATGACCAACACGACTTCAGCATACGCAATGGTATCTTGAATAAGCATGATGACTGCAATGAACCCGATCAGGTTAATCCCGATTGTATCAAGTGCTACGATCCGATCCGATACCGTTGGACCGATTACAGCCCGGACGGCTGTGACAAGTATGGCAACTGACATAATAAATAATACGATTCCGGCAACAGTAGGGAGCATTAATGCGTCACCTCCATAATCGCACGTTCAAAAGACTGGCGGATTTCGTCAATTGCCGCATCCTTATCAGGCACGTGAATTGAATGTACATATAACGTACGGCCATTCTCTGAGAAATTCATGGTCAATGTTCCTGGAGTTAGCGAAATTAAATTAGCCAGGAGTGTCACTTCCCAATCGGTTCGCAGTTTTGTGGGAATGGCAATGATGCCAGGCTCAATATTCATTTTGGGGCTCAGCACAATCTTGATCATATCAATATTTGACAGGATTAACTTGTACAGAAAAAGTATCAGAAGTTTGAACAAGGCGATCACTCGTCGGAAATAAAAGTCAAAGTGCAGAAACCTGCGCAGAAGATAGAGCAGGGCAACACCGACTAGGTAACCGATGAAGAAATCCAGGAATGTATACTCGTTTTGCAGCAGCATCCAGATGAAGGCCAGACCGATGTTTAATAAAATTTGAAAAGCCATTGGCACCTACTCCTTCAGTACAGATTCGATATAGATTGACGGATCAGTCAGCTGTTCACCCATTTCCAGTGAGAAAGCGAAAAACGGCTCAGCTGCGACACCTAAGAGGATCGTCAGGAAGACAAGCGGCAAGATTGGAATCAGCAGTCTGCCAACAGGCTTCTTCTCTGATTCTGCGTGATCAGGGAATTTGACTTCTCCCCAGAAAGACGTAATAAAAATTTTCATCATTGAGAAGAGTGTCAGAACACCAGTGAGAAGACTGACAAAAATCACGAAATAATGTCCCGCTTCAAGACCCGCCACAACGAGGGCGAATTTTCCGAAGAAACCACTCAGCGGCGGTATCCCCGCCAGGGAGATGGCGGATATGAAAAAGAGCCAGCCGAGATAAGGATGTGTTTTCAAGAGACCGCTCATCTTCTTCAGGTGTGTTGTCCCGGAAACGTGCTCTGTAGCACCTGCAAAGAAGAAGAGTGCGGATTTCACGATAATATTGTGTGCAAGGAAATAAAATGTACCTGCAATCGCAAGACTGGTGCCAATCCCGATCCCCATGATCATGTAACCAACCTGCGAAACGATATGAACGGCCAGGATCCGCTTGAAATCAAACTGAGCTACCGCACCGAGCACACCGATGAACATCGTGAGCCCTCCCACAATGAGAAGGACGTTGAAGATCAATTGATCGTGATGGAAAATAAGCGTATACATCCTCATCACGGTATAAACACCGACTTTGGTTAACAGCCCCCCGAATAATGCAGCCATTGCTGCCGGAGGTGCAAAGTAGGAGTGAGGCAGCCAGAAATAAAGCGGGAATATCGCACTCTTCGTACCAAAGACGAAGAGGAAGACAAGCCCAATCACCGTCAAAATACCAGAGTTTCCAGCTTCATATAGTTCGCCGACTTTAATGGAGAGATCGGCCATATTCAATGTTCCGGTTACACCATAAATATAGGCAACCGCAATAATAAAGAACATTGAGGAAACAGTGTTGATGATCACATACTTCAATGATTCCCGCAGTTGGTACTTCTTACTCCCGAACGAAATCAGAATGAAGGATGAAATCAGCATCACTTCGAAAAAGACAAAAAGGTTAAACAAGTCACCTGTCAGGAATGAACCATTGACGCCAACGATTAAAAACAGAAAGAACGAATGGAAATAATGATATTCCCGTTCAGCTGTGAAGGTTTGATACGTATAGAACAAGGTGACCAGTCCAAGTATGCTGGCAAGCCAGACCAATGATGCGGACAACAGATCGCCTACCAGAATAATGCCGAATGGTGCAGGCCAGTCACCAAGGGCAAGTGTTTGAATCCCATCTGCATATGCGAAGTAAACCAGGGTTGTTGATGCCAACAGAACCAGCAGCATGGACGAAACAGTCAAAATCCGCTGCAGATTTTTGTACTCTTTGAAAAAGATAAGCACAACCCCGATTAACAGAGGGATGAGTATGGGTAATACGACTAGATTAATCATCTTCAGATCCCCTTAATTCATCAAAGTTGTCTGTTCCGTGCGCTTTATATGTCCGGTAGGCCAATACGAGCATAAACGCAGTAATACCAAAACCAATAACAATTGCTGTCAGGATCAGCGCCTGAGGAAGCGGGTCTGCATAAGATGCAGCTTCCTCTCCCAAAAGAGGTGGCGATCCGAGCTTCAAGCCTGATAAAGTCAGCAGTAACAAATGCGCCGCATGTGAAAGAATAACGACGCCCAGGATAACGCGTAAAAGGCTTTTGGTCAAAATCAGATAGGTTGCCACGGAGACAAATATGCCGATCATAAAAATCATGAGTATTTCCATCAGCTATCATCCTCCGCAATTGTCAGTATAGTCAAGAGTGTAAACCCGACGACAACAAGGTAAATACCAAGGTCGAAAGGCAAGGCAGAAGTCAATTCGATTTCGCCGAGGATAGGTACATTATAGTATTCAAAAAACTGCGTTAAATACGGAAATCCAAAAAACATACCGACAATGCCCGTAACGATTGC
This sequence comes from Salisediminibacterium beveridgei, assembly GCF_001721685.1. GTDB lineage: Bacteria > Bacillota > Bacilli > Bacillales > Salisediminibacteriaceae > Salisediminibacterium > Salisediminibacterium beveridgei. The sequence continues at coordinate 1,303,666 of NZ_CP012502.1, forward strand.
GATTAACAATCCAGCGGCAATGATCCTTTCGTAGTTGAATGGAATAACCCGTTTAATGGTCTTCAGGTCAAAGCTTAAATAGAGCAAAACCAGTGCTGAAGCAGTCATTAATCCACCTATAAAACCCCCGCCGGGATTGTTGTGTCCGGCAAAAAACAAAAACACGGAAAAGGCGAGAATAATGAAAGCAACGATTCGGGTGATTACATGGAGTTGAATCGGGTTATTCATCATACGCCATCCCCTCCCGATGCTTTATATTTAATCAACACGACAACGGCAAGACCAACGATCCCCAGAACAAGCACTTCAAGCAATGTATCAAGTCCACGGAAATCGACGAGGATCACGTTGACGATGTTCTGTCCGCCTGCAAGTGCATATGCGTTTTCCACGAAATAGTCTGAAATCGGTGAAACCGGGTTAGCTGTGCTGAACGCATGCGCACTCAGTGCCACCAGTGTAACCACTGTTCCGACCCCGATGGAAATCACGAGGTTGGTCAGTTTAAAAGCCGGTTTGAAGCTCTCTTTTTTTAACTCAGGCAAATGGTAGAAAACCAGCAGTAATAACACAACCATGACAGTTTCCACCAATAGCTGGGTCAACGCCAAGTCAGGTGCCCGGAGCACAACGAACAAGAGTGCAACGAGGAAACCGACAACACCCAGGAGCACAATGGCAGGGATCCTTTTGGATACAAATGGAATTGCGACTGTGGCTAAGGTTGTCGCAGCGACAATCAAGAAGAGATATGGTGATATCGCCGCCGTTTGACTGAAATCAATAGTGATGGAACCGGTGGTGATCAATGCATAACCGAGTACAAGAATCAAGAAAGTGAACATATACATGAAGTAATGTCTCAGTTTACCGGTCATCTGGATGCCATCGACTTTTTGGGCACCGCTGATGAGGCCTTTGAGGCCATTATCATAGAACCAGTTGAATAGATCCCGTTCACCTGCATAAAATGCTGTACGCTCCAACTTTTGAATGTTCAAGAAGATCGCAGCACCTATGAAGACGACACCAAGGGTCATTAACAGTTCTGCGTTGATGCCATGCCAATGATAAATATTAATATAAAACTGTTCGCCCGGTGCTGTCAGCCCAGGGAGAATCGCCTGCATCGCCGGTTCAATAATGGTGTAAGCGAGCAGGTTTGGAAACAACCCGAAGAAAATCACCATGCTTGCCAGAACGGCTGGTGAAATCAGCATCCCTATAGGAGCTTCATGGGCGTGTTTTGGCAATTGATCTGGTTTATGTTCTCCGGTAAACGTCTTGAAGAGCATCATTGCTGAATACACAAAGGTGAAAACAGATGCAATCCATGCGATAACCGGGAAGATCATCATCAGAGCCTGACCACTGAAGGCGTCAACGGTCGCAGCATTTAAGGCACCTTCAAAGAACAGTTCTTTACTGAGAAAGCCGTTAAAGGGAGGCAAACCGGCCATGGATGCAATACCGATAACAGAAATGGTGAAAGTCACCGGCATGATCGCCATCAAACCGCCTAATTTCCGTATATCCCGGGTGCCGGTCTCATGGTCAATGATCTCGACCACCATAAACAGACTGCCTTTGAAAGTCGCGTGATTGAACAGATGGAATACGGCGGCAAGAACGGCCACTGTATAGAGCGATTGTCCACCATCCAGACCGTAATGGAATGCAGCAGAGCCCATCCCCAGAAGACTCATGATTAAACCGAGCTGACTGACGGTTGAAAAGGCGAGAATGCCTTTGAGGTCTTTTTGTCTTACAGCAGAAACAGATCCCCATAAAAGCGTAAAGAGACCGAATCCGGTAACGATCCAGAACCATTCTTGCTGACCGCCAAAAAGTGGCGTCAGACGGGCCACAAGGTAGATGCCGGCTTTTACCATTGTGGCGGAATGTAAGTAGGCACTGACCGGTGTTGGAGCTTCCATAGCGTCCGGTAACCAGATATGGAATGGAAACTGTGCCGATTTCGTAAATGCGCCGGCCAAAATCAAAAGCATGGCAGGAAGGAAATATGGATTTGCAGCAATCTGATCCGCCACTTCAATGATGCCCCGAATGCTGAAGGTTCCCGTCATCAAATACAGCAATGTGAACCCTGCGAGCATTGCAAAGCCGCCTGTTACGGTAATCAACATGGATTTTTGAGCACCGTAGCGGGATTTCTCTTTGTGGAACCAGTACCCGATTAGTAATGCGGATGATAAACTGGTCAACTCCCAAAAGACATAGAGAACGATCAGGTTATCAGAGAGAACCACCCCGAGCATTGCACCCATGAACATCATCAGATACACATAAAAATTGTTCAATGGCTCATCTTTTTTGTTGGCAATGTAGTAAATAGAGTAAAGAACCACCAGTATTCCAATCCCACTGATCAACAGAGCGAATAGAAGGCTGAGTCCGTCCACATAAACCGTGTAGGCAATGTCCAGAGACGGTACCCATTCAAAAGTGTACATGACCTCCTGAAACGGATCTCCGCTGAAAGGCAGGTATTGAAGCATAAACAAAAAAATGATTAACGGTACAGGCAATAAAAACCAGCCTGTATGGACACTTCGGAATCTTTTATACAGAAATGGAATGAATATGGCCACGATAAATGGCAATAATGGAATCAAGTGAAGCGTTGACAAATGATATACCTCCCTTTTATTAAAATGTAGTTTGAGCTTACAAGTTCATTGGATTCATGGTTGGCATCATGACGAATCCGTCCTGGATTTACTCAGAACGGACAGGCTGCCGGCCGGGTCCCGTGCGCAACTTTACGATTATCACATTAAGCATACGTAAAATTATAATATAAATCCAACCCCCATGCATCCTTAGAAGCCTTTATTCCGTAGTGATTTTTCAGTTTTATTAAATATGAAGAAACTGATCGAACATAACGAAAAAAAATTTTTTTCTAACCCGTGAAATAAACAAATTCAGTTTGAAATCATGGGGTGGAAACAGGTATGATAGATAAGTGTCAGAACGTGTGTATAAAAGATTAACCACGAAAAGAGGGATCGGCAGGTGCTGAAACGATTCATCCCAAAACAGTATGTACCGACAGTGTTTGATATCTCCATTCAGGGATTAAAAGATGCAGGGATCCATTATATCATTACGGACCTGGACAATACACTGGTTGCCTGGGATCAGGCAAATGCAACAGAAGAACTTGAAGCATGGTTTACTCACCTCAGAAAAGAGGGCTTTACCATTGCCATCGTATCAAACAATAATGAGAAAAGGGTAAAAGCTTTTGCAGAACCGCTCAATATTCCTTTTATTTATAGAGCAAAAAAACCACTCACAGGTGGTTTTAATCAGGCTTTAAAGTTATTGAACGGAAGAAAAGAAGAGGCCGTTGTGATTGGTGATCAGCTGATGACGGATATTCTTGGCGCGAACCGCGGCGGTTATAACACGGTTTTGGTTGTGCCGGTGAAACCTTCAGACAGTGTTTTCACGAAATTCAACCGCATTATGGAAAGACGTGTATTCAGTGCGATGAAACGAAAGGGGTTAATTGAATGGGATCAGATCGACAGCAGGAAACGATAATGTGCGCAGGCTGCGGCGTAAAGATACAAACAGAGGACAAAAACAAAGCGGGGTACACTCCCTCATCGGCACTCGAGCGAGAAATCTTAATTTGTCAACGCTGCTTCCGATTAAAACATTACAATGAAGTGCAGGATGTTTCATTAACAGACGATGATTTCCTGAGAATATTAAATGAATTAGGCAACAAAAAAGGTCTTGTCGTCAAAATCGTGGATATTTTTGATTTTGATGGCAGCTGGCTGAACGGTCTTCAGCGCTATGTCGGTCAAAATCCAATCCTTCTGGTCGGCAACAAGGTCGATCTCCTGCCTAAATCTGTTAAACGTCAGAAAGTGATTCAATGGATGAAAAAAGCAGCAAAAGACAAAGGGTTGAAACCGGTGGATGTGCATCTGATGAGCGCTGAAACCGGAGAAGGCGTCCTGGAAGCGGCTGATTTGATAGAGTCTTATCGCAATCAGGGTGATGTCTTTGTAGCGGGATGCACCAACACGGGGAAATCGACATTTATCAACCGGCTGCTGAAAGAATTTGGTGCTGCAGAAGATCTGATGATCACAACATCAAACATTCCGGGCACGACGTTGGATATGATCGATGTGCCGCTTGACGACGGGGCTTCCCTTTACGACACGCCAGGCATTATTAATCCGCATCAAATGGCCCATCTGGTTGGAGCGTCGTCGTTGAAAGTCATGATGCCCCGAAAAGAAGTGAAACCAAAAATATTTCAGTTATCCAGTGAACAGTCGATCTTTTTTGCCGGACTTGGACGCGTTGATTTTCTGAAAGGGGAACGTCAGTCTTTCGTCGTTTATATGTCCAATGATCTGTATATTCACCGGACAAAGCTCGAAAAGGCGGATCATCTTTATGAGACGCAGCTAGGAGATCAGTTGGCACCGCCGACAGGCGATGAATTGACAGAATTTCCGGCTTTAAAACGAAAAGAGTGGAAAGTGGAAGCTGGCAAATTTGATATCGTGTATTCCGGACTTGGGTGGGTAACGATTGATGGCCCGGGTGCCATTGTTGCATCCTATGCACCTGTTGGTGTTGAAGTGACTATCAGACCTTCTATATTTTGATGAAATGTGCTCTGAAATGAAGGGAAGATGAGGTGAGCAGAGATGAAACAGTTATTTGGTGTTATAGGAGATCCGATTGAACACAGTCTGTCTCCTGTCATGCATGAAGCGGCGTTTGAGCATGTCGGGATAGCTGCAGATTATCATGCCTTTCATGTATTACCAAAAGATTTGCAAGGTGCCCTTGAAGGTGTTAAAGCCCTGGGTATAAGTGGGCTCAATGTGACGATCCCCCATAAGGTGAACGTGATGAGGTATCTGGATCATATTGACCCTTTAGCAGAACGGATTGGTGCAGTGAATACCATCGTGAACGATGACGGTATCCTGACGGGTTATAATACGGATGGCATGGGGTATCTTGAAGGATTGCGTCCACTTTTGGACATGCCGTTGACGGATATGCGTGCTCTGATCATCGGAGCAGGAGGCGCTGCCAGGGCAGTAGCCATGACACTCGCATCCAAAGGAATCAAAGAATTGTATATTGCCAACCGGACCGAGACGAAAGCCGGAGAACTGGCCAAAGCATGTAAGCCGCTTACGGCGACGAGGTCATTAACGTTGAGTCTCGCACAGGCAAGGCTCATGGAATTTGATCTGGTAGTCAATACGACGTCAGTCGGTATGGCGCCAAATGTTGATAACCTGCCAATCTCTTTGGAGATGCTGGGCAGACATACGATCATTACCGACCTGATTTACAACCCGGATGAAACGCGGTTTCTTAAGATGGCCCGGCAAAAAGGGGCAAAAACACAAAATGGATTGAATATGTTTGTTCTTCAAGGCGGACTGGCCTTTGAAAAATGGACTGGAAAATCAGCCCCGCGCGATGTAATGCGAAAAGCGGTGCTGGAACAATTAGGAGGTAACTGATGTTAACTGGCAAACAGAAAAGATATTTACGGAGTTTGGCGCATAATTTGAAACCGATTTTTCAAGTGGGAAAAGGCGGAGTGAATGACAATCTGATTAAGCAGGTCGGAGAGGCACTTGAAGCGAGAGAATTAATCAAAGTGAGTGTGCTCCAAAACTGCCTGGAAGATAAGCATGATGTGGGAGCACAAATCTCAAAAGGTGCGGATGCTCATCTGGTCCAAATCATCGGTAATACGATTGTTCTCTATAAAACATCTGAGGAGAATCAATCCATTGATTTGCCGTCATAGGTAAGGAGGAACCACTGATGCAGCATACAGGTATTCTCGGAGGGACGTTTGATCCACCACATATCGGTCACGTGATCATGGCGGAAGAAGCCAGGATCAACCGGGGCTTTGATGAAATCTGGTGGCTGCCGAATGCCCTGCCCCCTCATAAGGAAGCCTCTGGTGCCACGACTCAGGAAGATCGTTTAGAAATGGTGAAGAGGATCACGGATCTCTCCAACCACTATAAACTGTGTGATATCGAAATGGAAAGGGAAGGCCGGTCCTTTACAATTGATACGATCAAGGAACTGATTAAAAGGTATCCGGACCACCGCTTTGAATTTATTATGGGTGGAGACAGTCTTACTGGGTTTTATAGCTGGCATGAGGCACAAAAACTGGCCTCGCTTCTGCCGTTCACCGTTTTCGCAAGACCCGGATATCCGATCCCCGATACCTTATTACCAGAGTCATTAACGATCCTGAAAGATATTTCGTTGGATCTTTCTTCAACGGATATCCGTGATCGTATGAAACAAGGCAAAGATAACCGGTATCTGCTGACTGATCAAGTGTATTCTTATATCAGGAAGAAGGGTTTGTATGAACGAAACACAGGCTTTTGAACAAGTGAAACAGGCGTTGAAACCGAAGCGATTTGAACACACCATCAGAGTCGTTACGACCGCTGAAAAGCTTCAGAATAGGTTTGGCGGAAACCTTGAAGTGATCCGTATGGCTGCTATCCTCCATGACTATGCCAAATATCGCCCCGTAGAAGAAATGAAACAGGAAGTAAGAGCAAACGACGAACTTCCCCTGGAAATTCTTGATTACGGTGAAGAGATCCTGCACGCCTTTGTCGGTTCAGTCTATCTGAAGAAGGAATTGCAAGTGACGGACAACCGGATTTTAGACGCTGTTTCGTATCATACAACTGGCAGAGCAGGGATGACACTGGAAGAGAAAATCGTATTTCTCGCTGATTATATAGAGCCGGGACGAACCTTCAAACAGGCAGCACTTGTCCGTGAGATTGCAGAAAAGAATTTAAACCAAGCCTGTTTTACATCTCTCGGATTTACAATACAGTTTCTTGCAGGCAAAGGGTTACCGATTTACCCCGACACATTTATTGGGTATAATGATTTATATAAACAGATTTGACCAATGGAGGATTGATGATTGAATTATGACTACTGAAGATTTACTGGCTTTGGCTGTTAAGGCCATTGATGATAAAAACGGTCAACAGATTGTAACGATGGATATGAAAGGTGTTTCACTTGTAGCGGACTATTTCGTGATTACTCACGGTAATTCCGAGACGCAAGTTGAGGCGATTGCCCGAGAAGTGAAAAAAAAGGCTCAGGAGTATGGCTTGGATGTGAAACGTTTGGAAGGCCTCAATGATGCCAGATGGGTACTGATCGATCTGAAATACGTCGTCATCCATGTATTTCATAAAGAAGAACGGCTTTATTACAATCTGGAGAAGCTTTGGAGTGATGCCAGGACGATTCCGTCGGAGGACATTCTCAATATGCATTCCTGAAAGGGCGTGACCTGATGTACCACCATTTTTCATCCGTATATGATCAATTAATGGAAGATGCTCCTTATGATGATTGGCTGGATTATACGAGAAGATATGTAAAACCCGGATCAGAAATTCTGGATGTGGCTTGCGGTACAGGGACATTCACACTGCTTTTGGCAGAAGAAGGTTATCAGGTCAGTGGTGTTGATCTTTCCACGGATATGCTGACAATCGCGGATACCAAGTCCCGCTTAAAGAATTTGCGGATCCCATTTTTGCATCAGGATATGCGAAAACTCGATGGTTTTTTCGATCTGGATGCTGTCCTTTTATTTTGTGACGGTTTAAATTATTTACAGGGTCAGGCGGACGTAAGAGCGACGTTTGACGCCGTTTTTCAATCCTTGAAAAGCGGGGGCGAATTTTTGTTTGATGTTCATTCACCTTACAAGATTGAAGAAGTATTTCATCATCAAATGTACGGTGAGAACGGTGAAGATATTTCATATATGTGGTTCTCTGAAGAAGGAGATGAGCCACTGAGTGTCAACCACATTATTACGTTTTTCCGAAAACGTGAAGACGGCACGTATGAAAGATTCGATGAAGAGCATTATCAGCGGACGTTTTCACCGGATGTGTATTTTGACCTCTTGTACAAAACCGGCTTTAAAGACATCGATATAACGGCTTCATTCGGAAATGAACCTGTAAAAGAGGAAACAGAACGGATTTTCTTCAGGGCTGTAAAACCATAATACCCTCACTATTTCTTCTCAGGCAGTTCCAATCGCACTGTCTATTTCTTCACAGATCGTTTCTGCATGAATGGAAGAAGGCATTTTTGAACATTCATGCAAGAAAGGATCATTTCCCCTTAACAACAACTGATCTCCACATTTGAACGTTTAAACTGTATCGGAACGGATCGTACAGTACATGTGATTAACAGAATCATCACCAATAAAACAATGGGGGTTTGATGATGAATCATGTACGTGCGAATGCAAAGTTGATTGCCATCAGTGCATTGGCGGGATGTGTCCTGATGCTGATCGCCGGTTATGTAGTGTTCAATGTAATGAACGGGCAGGCTGCTTCTTCTGACTGGGAGGACTGGTTTATGGAAGAGGCTGCAACGGAAAACGCAGAACAGGAAGAAACGGATGAACAATCAGGCTTTGACCAACCTGAATCCAGTGATACTGTGGTTGATGATGCGTTTTATATTGATGTGAAAGGGGCTGTGAGACGCCCTGGCGTCTATCGTCTGTTAGACGGTTCAAGAGTATTGGATGCTGTTATGGAAGCAGGCGGTTTCATTGACGATGCGGCCTATGATGGCATTAACCTGGCACAAAAGCTTCATGATGAGATGGTCGTTTTCGTCCCTTATGTATACCAGGAAGAACAAATGGAAGGAATCCCGTTTGCAACTGAATGGACAGTCAGTGAAAATGAGAAAGATGGCGCGGTGTGTTTGAATTCATCCGATCAGGCTGAACTTGAAACACTGCCTGGAATCGGCCCTTCCAAGGCAGCGGCTATCATTTCTTACCGGGAAGAAGCAGGTGCTTTTTCAACTATTGACGAGTTAAAAAATGTTCCGGGAATTGGCGATAAGACGTTCGTCACACTGGAATCCTTAATTCAGGTCACGCCGGGTTCTATACCATGAGACCGCTCGTCCTTCTCGCGCTCTGGACGCTGACGTTTGCTGCGCTCCTGGAAGGTGTACCCATAACGGTGATTGGGATATGTCTCGGATTGTCGATCGCTGGGAGCGTCCGGTTGATCCACTCGAACCGTAATGGGGAAAATCTAATTATGTACCTGGTGTTCATTGCCGGATTATTTACGGTGGCTGCGTTGCTGTTTTATCATCAGACGAAAGATGAGCTGCCATTGATCGATGAGACTCCTCAGTCTGTATCAGGAATCGTGGCGCAATCGCCAACCGAAACTGCAGGGGGGAACTATTTGCGGTTTCAATGGCAGACGGCTATGATTGGCAACGTTCTGGTTTATGTAAATCAAGAAGAGGGACCGGTCGTGATTCCGTCAGGGTCAAGATGTTTAATCTCTGAACCGGATTTAATCCGTCCGCAAGGGCCGTCCAATCCTCATGAATTTGATTTTGCGACTCACCTGTACCGGCAGAACATTCACAATCAATTGTTTATTTCACCTCATCAGATTCGCTGTCATCCGGATAAAGCAGGGGGATTTCATCTTATCCGGCGGTTCCGGGAGGCAGGAATTCAGAAAGTGGATGATGGAATCAGTGGTATTGCCCCCCGATCATCGGCCTTAATGAAGGCGTTGGTGTTCGGTGATCGGGGTGATATTCCAGATGACATTCTGAATGCCTATCAACGTCTTGGCATCATTCATTTATTAGCGGTTTCCGGTTTGCATGTCGGCTTATTGACACTGTACCTCCATTGGATACTCATGCGGATTGGTCTGACACGTGAAACTGCCATATGGCTGTTGCTTTTCATATTGCCCTTTTTCATGATTGTTGCAGGAGGAGCGCCTTCGGTAGTGAGAGCTTCCGTTACCGTGATGATTGTTATTCTGGTGAAAAAAACAGGGCAAGGACTGATGGCAGCTGATGCCATTTCACTCGTATGTATCCTGCTTTTGATAATGAATCCAGCATTGATTCATCACATTGGTTTTCAACTTAGTTTTTTGACCTCTTTCACGTTAATTCTATCGGTGACTATATTGAAGAATGAATCGCGAACCCGGCAGTTGATGCTCGTGACAATTTCTGCACAGGTCATCTCTGCACCTGTAACCATAGGGGCTTTTTATGAATGGAGTGTGTTGGCAGTATTTGCGAATCTTTTGATGGTCCCACTGGTGACGGTCATTCTCCTGCCCACTGCCTTCCTGTCCGTGTTATTGCTGAATCTGCACCAGAGTCTGGCGTATATCCCTGTTGCGATTATGGAAGGAATCCTTGTTGCAGTAGATTCTATTCTGGTTCAATCAGGGGAACGCTCGTTTGCAGCAATTTTGTTCGGTTCATTGTCAGAATGGCAATTACTGATGTTATGTGCGTCAACCTTGTCATTTTTTCTGATCTGGGAACTCTCAGGGGGAAGACGTTTACTGAAAGCAGGAATTCCTTTTCTGTTGAGCTTGGGTATTGTCTATGCAACTCCTTATTTTGATTCGGGAACAACGGTGACGTTTTTGGATGTCGGGCAAGGAGATGCTGCTGTGATCGAGTTACCGTTTCGAAGGGGTGTCTATATGGTCGATACTGGAGGAATTCGTGACTGGCATGATGCGGATGGTCCTTATGAATTTACGATTAAACCCTTTCTCAGAGGACAAGGAATCCGCAAACTGGATAAAGTCCTGCTGTCTCATGGCCACCACGATCATGTCGGTGAAATGTGTGCGATCGTAAAAGACATTCAGGTAGATCTAGTGTTGTTTTCCGGAGCGAAAGAACCCGAACCGATCATGCTTGAGACATTGCATTGCGTGCAAGACCTGGGAGGACGGGTCAGCTACAGTTCAAGAGGAGATCGTTGGATCGATGGTGATAGTTATTGGCAGGTGCTCCATCCGGAACCGGGTGATGCATTCTCTGAGAATGATATGTCCATGGTATTACACGCCTCAATTCAAGGTGTGACAATATTGTTCACGGGGGATGTGGAAGAAACTGTCGAAGCGAGGCTGGTGGAAAGGAACCTGCTGACTCCAGTGGATATTCTTAAAGTAGCTCATCACGGCAGCAGGACTTCAAGCACAGTGCAATTTGTTGCTGCAACTGATCCGGCAGAGGCCGTCATCTCTGCCGGGCGTCACAACACCTATGGACATCCGCATGAAGATGTCGTCAATCGATTTCTTGATCAGGGGACAGTCCTCTATCAGACTGCAGATGAGGGTGCTGTGCAATACCGGATACAAAATGGTTCCTATGAAGTAGAGACGTTTCGTTTGGAACAATAAAAAAAGAGGCTTCTTTCCCTAAAAGAAAGAAGCCTCTTCCTGATCTGTCTGAGTCAGCCCAAAAACAGATCAATCACGTTTGCGATCACAAATATGGTTATAAAAAACCCGAATGATGCCACAAAACCGATACCACTGTCTATGGCGTCGTTACGCTTGGACTGGACGTCCTTTTCAAATTCGTTCATCATCGATCCCTCCCATTACAATTACAGTATAATTCACTGTTCACAAAAAATCCACAATTGACGAGCTGAAAAGACGACTTTTTTTTTGTCAGGAAATCGGCTAAACTGTGTGTAGTTGAAAGGGAGTGGACGACGTGTCATACATGAAGCTGGTTCAGGATCTTTCTGCCGGTAAAATGGACCGCGTGTATCTTTTATATGGGACGGAAACCTATCTCATGGAGGATGTGTTGCAACGGATCATTGCCAACAGTTTATCTGAAGAACAGCATGACTTTAATTACAGTAAATTTGATATGAACGAAATGCCTGTTGAGCTTGCAGTAGAAGAGGCTTTCACCTTCCCGTTCATGGGTGGTCAGCGGGTTGTGCTGATCCGCGATCCATGGTTTTTAACAGCACAAAAGGATAAGAGTGATGTGGAACATAATACGGATGCACTGCTGTCCTACATTTCACAAGCACCTGAAGAAACGATCATGATTCTTTTTGCGCCATATGAGAAACTCGATGAACGAAAAAAACTTGTGAAAACCTTGAAAAAAAATGTCCGGGTATACAAAGCCGAACCCATGTCTGAGAAAGAACTGCGTGAATGGATTTCAGCGAGAACGGAAACGGCCGAAGTCCAGTTTGAACAGGAAGCTGTGGATGCTTTTTTGACATTGACAGGTGCCAATTTGATGGTCATGGCATCCGAGCTAAATAAATTGACGCTTTATGCGGCGGACGGCGGTGTGATTACCCGGGAGATTGTTTATGACCTGGTCGCACGCTCCCTTGAGGAAGATATTTTCGCTCTCGTTGAAGCAGCTGTGAATCATCACACGAGTGAAGCACTCAAAATCTACAAAGATTTATTAAAGCAAAAGGAAGCACCTTTAAAAATTTTATCGCTGATGGTCAGACAGTTTCGCATTCTTTATCAGGTGAAAGAACTGAAAGGACAAGGGTACAGTGAAAAAGCAATGGCTGGAAAGTTGAAACTGCATCCTTATGTTGTGAAACTGGCAGGCAGACAATCGTCGAGATTTCAAGCCCGGTATTTGCTGAAGCAAATTGATGAATTGGCTGAGATCGATCACCGGATCAAGACCGGTCAAATCAGTGATGAAATGGCTGTGGAATTGTATCTGTTGAAACCAGGTACGTGAAAACGAAAAAAATGATGCAGCGGATTTATCCTGCTGCATCATTTTATCATTATGCGCTGAGTTCGTTCATTTTCTGCTGAAGTGCAGATTTTTGACGGGCAGCTTTGTTCTTGTGGTAGACACCACGGTTAACTGCTTTATCAATCTTCTTAACAGCAGTAGTGAAGGCTGATTTTGCTCCTTCTACGTCTTTCTTTTCTGCCATCGTGTAGAAAGATTTTACAGCACTGCGCAACTCTGACTTGAATGAAGCGTTTTTTGCCCGGCGCTTTTCGTTTGTCAATACGCGTTTTTTCGACGATTTAATATTTGCCATCGGGATTCACCTCCTCAAAACTCACCGTTGTGTATCATGTTATACGTTTACGGATGTTTTAGCGTGCAACACTATGGATTTTATCAAATGCGAATTTAAAATGCAATAAGATTTTCATTATGCGTTAAGGTGTTATACTTGAAAGGCAGAGGCAACAAGGGCGTTCGACGAAACCATTTTATAAAAGGTTTGAATGAAGATGTTGTTTTTTGCTATAATTAAAGTTAGTGCGAATAAAACGGATGATGGTGAAGACATTGAATATCACCTCTCTTGAAGCCTACTTTGTTTGACTGATAGGAGTGAAAGCAAGTTATGAAACCAGAAGAACGATTGGAACGAAGAGACCGGATTCGGAATTTCTCGATCATCGCCCATATAGATCACGGCAAATCAACCCTTGCTGACCGCATCCTTGAGAAAACCAGCGCTCTTACCCAAAGAGAAATGAAAGACCAGATGCTCGATGCGATGGACCTTGAACGTGAGCGTGGGATAACAATTAAACTGAATGCTGTGCAATTGACATACACGGCGAACGATGGTGTGGAATACATCTTTCATTTAATCGACACCCCGGGACATGTGGATTTTGCATATGAAGTGTCCAGGAGTCTTGCGGCATGTGAAGGGGCATTGCTAATTGTGGATGCAGCTCAGGGCATTGAAGCTCAGACGCTGGCGAATGTTTACCTTGCATTGGACAATGACCTTGAGATTCTGCCGGTGATTAATAAAATTGATCTTCCCAGTGCTGAACCGGAACGGGTGAAAAAAGAGGTGGAAGATGTAATCGGTCTTCCAATGGATGATTGTGTGCTTGCTTCTGCAAAAAATGGCATAGGCATTGATGAGATTCTGGAATCCATCGTAAAGCATGTACCTGCCCCATCAGGTGATCCGGAAGCTCCTCTGAAAGCGATGATTTTCGACTCTCTCTATGACCCCTACAGGGGCGTTATCGTGTATATGCGAGTGATGGAGGGAACCGTCAAGCCTGGAGAAAAGATCAAGATGATGCAGACAAATAAGACGTTTGAGGTTCAGGAGATCGGTGTGTTCACCCCAAAGCCAACGGGAAAAGAAGAACTGACTGTTGGTGATGTCGGATACATGATTGCCTCGATTCGAAATGTGGCGGACTCACGAGTTGGTGATACAGTGACCCATGCTAAAAATCCAACCGCAGAACCGATGAAAGGGTATCGAAAATTAAACCCGATGGTTTTCTGTGGTTTATATCCTTTGGATACAAACCGTTACAATGATCTTCGCGAAGCACTTGAGAAATTGGAGTTAAATGATGCTTCTCTGCAATTTGAGGCGGAATCGTCCCAGGCGCTGGGTTTTGGTTTCCGTTGCGGCTTCCTTGGCTTATTGCATATGGAGATTCTGCAAGAGCGCATTGAGCGGGAGTTTAATATTGATCTGATCACGACAGCACCAAGTGTTATCTACGAAGTGGTCCTCACAGATGGCGAAGAACTTATCATTGATAATCCATCCAACATGCCGGACACGCAGTATATAGATCATGTAAATGAACCCTTTGTGAAAGCGGAGGTCATGGTACCCGACGAATACGTTGGCCCTGTCATGGAGATTTGCCAACGCAAGCGTGGTGAATATCAGGACATGGAATACCTGAATACGAACCGTGTGAATATTATATATAACATCCCATTATCGGAAATCGTTTATGATTTCTTTGATACACTCAAATCCAGCACAAAAGGATATGCTTCGTTCGATTATGAAATGATCGGATACAAAGAAAGTCGTCTAGTGAAAATGGATATCCTTCTCAATGGTGAATCCATCGATGCTCTCTCAGTGATCGTTCACAGAGACTCAGCCTATGAACGAGGAAAAGCCATCGTCGAAAAATTGAAAGAACTGATTCCAAGACAGCAATTTGAAGTTCCGATACAGGCTAGTATCGGCCAAAAAATCATTGCACGTTCCACGATCAAAGCCATGCGAAAAAACGTGCTTGCTAAATGTTACGGCGGGGACATTACCAGAAAGCGTAAGCTTCTTGAAAAGCAAAAAGAAGGGAAGCGTCGTATGAAAAGCGTGGGCAATGTGGAGGTTCCTCAAGAAGCCTTTATGTCAGTGCTCAGTATGAATAAAGATGACTGATGACTGCTTTTCATTCAACTGAATGATCATATCGTAAAGGTCGCAGTGAACATCTGCGGCCTTTTTCTCACACTTCACAGGCATGTTTAAGCCTTCTTAGAAGTAACGTAAAATAAGTGCTATCAGGCTTTCGCAATTGGCTAAGCAAGAAGTCAACTTTTCTTTACTTATATGGCTACCCTGAAAATATGTTTACTTTTTCGGATTGGTGCGAAATCATTCAGCTTGAGCGTCTCTGTTATTGTTTATGTCACTATAAGGTTAACGTACAGGATAAGCTCTTCGGCTTTTTTGAAAATTGCCGTTTGTCAATGAAGTTTATCGAAGAGGAGGAATCATAATGGCATCTGCCATTTATCTGCACATTCCATTTTGTGAACAAATCTGTTACTACTGCGATTTCAATAAATTTTTCCTGAAGAATCAGCCTGTGGACGAATATATCGCAGCACTTCGTCAGGAAATTCAAATGTATGCTGCACAACATCATCCTGAAGAACCGATTACATCCATTTATATAGGCGGAGGAACGCCAACTTCGATTTCGACAGATCAGTTAGCGCAGGTTATCGAAGGCTTGTCAGGTGCATTTCCGTTGTCGCCGGATGCTGAAATTACAGTAGAGGTAAACCCGGGCAGTTGCAGCGATGAAAAGATGGCGATGCTGAAAAAGACGGGTGTAAACCGGCTGAGTATCGGAGTTCAGACCTTTGACCCCGAGCTTTTGAAGGCGATTAATCGCGATCATCATCCAATCGATGCAAAGAAGACGGTGGAACTTGCACGCTCACATGGGATAAACGACCTCTCTGTTGATTTGATGTTCGGTTTACCCAATCAGACCATGGAACAGTGGAACGATACGTTAAAACAGGCATTCGAGTTGCCGGTCACTCACATAAGCGCTTATTCATTAAAAGTCGAACCGAAAACCGTATTTTATCAGTGGGAACGTCAGGGGCGTCTCGACAGACCCACGGAAGATCTTGAAGCAGATATGTACAATCAGCTGGTTTCAGGAGCAGTTAACGCGGGTTTTCAACAGTATGAAATCAGTAATTTTGCCAGAGGGCAATATCAAAGCAGGCACAATCTTGTGTATTGGAATAACCAGGAATATTATGGGTTCGGAGCAGGTGCTCACGGATACTTGAACGGTGAACGATACGCAAATCATGGTCCGCTGCCAAAGTATTTAAAAGCAATGGAATCAAGGGAGCGGCCCACGCTTCACGAGCATCCTGTACCCCTTCATGAACAAAAAGAAGAATTCATGTTTATGGGTCTTCGGAAAATCAGCGGGATATCGCTTGAAGAATACCAGTCGCGCTATGGTGAACAAGTCGCAGAGACTTTTCCAGGAGTGATGGATGAATTGGTCAAAGAAGGATTGCTTGTGATGGATGAGGATTCGGTCCGGCTGAGCAGTGAGGGCAAGCTGCTTGGAAATCAGGTGTTTGAAAAATTTCTGCTCGGGAATTAATCGTGAGTGGTGCTCTGATTGATATTCTTTAAAAAACAAGCTGCAGGCGTTGACAAACTGAATCCTTCTCTGATAACTTATAGTATAGATTTAGCACTCAATAACACCGAGTGCTAACAGGAGGGTTGCGCGATGCTGACAGAGCGTCAATTATTGATATTAAAAGCGATTATCGATGATTATGTGTCAAATGCTGAACCGGTGGGTTCAAGAAGTATTTCAAAACGTGATGAAATCAGCTTCAGTCCAGCGACAATCCGTAATGAAATGTCCGATCTTGAGGAATTAGGATTTCTTGAGAAAACGCACAGTTCATCCGGACGCATCCCGTCACAAAAAGGATACCGGCATTATGTGGATTACCTCTTGAAACCGGGGCAGCTCTCCGAGAATGAAATGCTCAATATTCAGGACGTATTGACAAGCCGATTTTTAGAGCTTGAAGAGGTGGTGCAGCAGTCGGCCAAATTGCTTTCGAATTTGACCAGTTACACCTCCATCGTTCTTGGTCCGGAAGTTTTTGAATCGAAATTAAGACAAATTCAAATTATCCCGATTTCAGAAACACAGGCGGTTGCGATTATCGTGACTGATTCCGGGCATGTTGAGAATCAGACTGTTCACTTTCCTGAACGGGTCAATGCGCAAGACCTTGAAAAAGTGGTCAACATTCTGAATGAGCGCCTTCGTGGCATTCCTTTGTACAGATTGAAAGATGAACTTGCAAAAGAAGTCAAACATGTCTTGAAAAAATATGTTCAAAGTCATGACACGATGCTTCATGTATTTCAGGAAGTGTTTCATCAGCACAACCGAGAAAAGATCTTTTTCAGCGGAAAGACGAATATTCTGAGCCAGCCTGAATTTCATGACGTCGAGAGGGTCAGGAAGATATTAAATATTTTCGAAGAAGATCAGCTCGTCAGTAAACTGTTCAGATCCGAACAGGCAGGACTGTCGATCCGCATAGGTGAAGAAAATCACTTCGCCCCCTTTGACGATTGTACAATCATCACAGCCACATATGAAGCCGGTGGCAAACATCTGGGCACAGTGGGTATACTCGGGCCAACTCGTATGGAATACCCCCGGGTTATCGGCATTCTGGAATACCTGTCAAGAGACCTGTCGAAAAAACTCTCAAATGATTATGACAAATCATGACTACATTGCACGATTTGAAGGAGGTGAAATGGGTGGATAATAAAGAAAACCGAGATACTGTTGAAGAAGTCGAGGAAGTGGACGATGTGGAAATCATTGAACCAGAAGACCCGGCAAGCATTGATGAAGAACCCGTTTCGGAAGAGGCGTCAACTGCTGAAGAGGAAGAAACGGTTTCCCGGCAGGATTATAATCAATTGAAGGATGAACTTGATGATATGAAAAATAAATTACTCCGCACACAAGCAGATTTTGACAATTTCCGTCGCAGAACAAAGATTGAGCAGGAAACGGCAGCCAAATACCGTTCTCAGCGTCTTGCTGAGGAAATGCTTCCTGCAATCGATAACTTTGAAAGAGCGCTTGAGATTCAACCGGAGAACGATGATACCAAAAGCCTGTTGAAGGGTGTGGAAATGGCTTATAACCAGTTGCAGCAAGCTTTGGAGAAAGAGGGAATCACTCCGATTGAAGCTGTGGGACAACCATTTGACCCGAATCTTCATCAAGCCATCATGCAAGTGGAAGAACCGGATTATGAATCCAATATCGTGGTTGAGGAAATGCAACGCGGTTATCAACTGAAAGACCGTGTCATCCGACCATCTATGGTAAAAGTTAACGCATAATCATTAACAATTAGGAGGAATGTAACAATGAGTAAAGTAATTGGTATCGATTTAGGGACAACGAATTCATGTGTAGCTGTGATGGAAGGTGGAGAAGCAACGGTCATTGCAAATGCCGAAGGTTCCAGAACCTCGCCGTCTGTTGTATCATTCAAAGATGGAGAGCGCCAGGTTGGTGAAGTGGCCAAACGACAAATGATCACCAATCCAAATACAGTCTCCTCCATTAAACGTCATATGGGCACAGACTATAAAGTTGAAATGGAAGGGAAGTCTTACACCCCACCTGAAATTTCTGCCATTATCCTTCAAAAACTGAAAGCCGATGCCGAGGCGTATCTTGGTGAAACCGTCACGAAAGCAGTCATTACTGTGCCGGCATATTTTAATGATTCTGAACGTCAGGCAACAAAAGACGCTGGTAAAATTGCCGGACTTGAAGTTGAGCGGATCGTCAACGAGCCGACTGCTGCAGCATTGGCGTATGGCATGGACAAAGAAGATGATCAGACCATTCTTGTCTACGACCTCGGTGGCGGTACGTTTGATGTTTCGATCCTTGAACTTGGGGATGGATTTTTCGAAGTAAAAGCCACATCAGGTGACAACCGCCTTGGCGGGGATGACTTTGACCAGGTCATTATCGACCACCTTGTTGCTGAATTTAAAAAAGAAAACGGCATTGATCTGTCACAAGATAAGATGGCCCTGCAACGACTTAAGGATGCTGCTGAAAAAGCGAAGAAAGATCTGTCCGGGGTTACAAGCACGCAAATCAGTCTGCCGTTTATCACCGCTGATCAGGCTGGACCAAAACACCTAGAATTAACATTGACCCGTGCGAAGTTTGAAGAGCTATCCAATCACCTGGTTGAGAAAACCATGGGACCTCTTCGTCAAGCCATGAAAGATGCAGGTTTGAGCCAAGGTGAAATCGATAAAGTAGTTCTCGTTGGTGGATCAACACGTATTCCTGCAGTTCAGGAAACCATCAAAAAAATCACTGGTAAAGATGCTCATAAAGGGGTTAACCCTGACGAAGTTGTAGCTCTTGGTGCCGCCATTCAAGCAGGTGTCCTGACAGGCGATGTGAAAGACGTTGTGCTGCTTGATGTAACGCCTCTTTCCCTAGGTATCGAAACAATGGGCGGTGTCTTCACGAAACTGATCGAACGTAATACAACGATCCCTACCAGCCAGTCTCAAGTATTCTCAACGGCTGCAGATAATCAACCGTCTGTTGATATTCACGTCCTGCAAGGTGAGCGTGAAATGGCAGCGAATAACAAGACACTAGGCCGGTTCCAATTGACAGACATTCCACCGGCGCCGCGCGGTGTGCCACAAATTGAAGTGAGCTTCGATATTGACGCCAACGGGATTGTCAATGTCCGTGCGAAAGACCTTGGAACAAATAAAGAACAATCCATCACCATTACGTCTTCCTCCGGACTATCTGAAGAAGAAGTAGAACAAATGGTAAAAGAAGCAGAAGAAAATGCTGAAGAAGATAAAAAACGTCGCGAAGAAGTTGATCTGAAAAATGAAGCAGATCAGTTGGTCTTCTCAACAGAAAAAACATTGAAAGACCTCGGCGAAAATGTCGATCCAGAAGATAAAGAAAAAGCTGAAACTGCCAAAGAAAAAGTGAAAACAGCCCTTGAAGGGGAAGATATCGAAGCGATCCGTACGGCAAAGGATGAACTTCAGGAAATTGTAACTGAACTAACCACAAAGCTTTATGAGCAGGCAGCGCAGGCGCAACAGGCAGAGCAAGAAGCGCAAGGGAATGCACAGGATGGAAGTGCTGACGACGATGTAGTTGATGCAGATTATGAAGAAGTCAACGACGAAGAGGACAATAAGAAAGAATAGCAATCAAACAAAAGTCAAAGTCAGGGTCCTCTTGGCTTTGACTTTCTGTTTTGCTGTGAAAGACTGTTGCTGAATATCAGCCTAGCGTGATAGACTAATCGTTATGGATTAAATACGGGAGTGAGATAATTATGAGCAAGCGAGATTTTTATGACGTGCTTGGCGTCGACCAGAATGCTTCGGAACAGGAAATAAAGAAAGCCTACCGCAAGCTTGCCAGAGAGTATCACCCGGATGTGAACAAAGCGGATGATGCGGAAGAAAAATTCAAAGAAGTTAAAGAAGCCTATGATACGTTAAGTGACTCTCAAAAGAGAGCTCATTATGATCAATTCGGACATCAGGATCCGAATCAGGGATTCGGAGGAGCCGGAGGAGCCGGAGATTTCGGAGGATTCGGTGACATCTTTGACATGTTCTTCGGCGGAGGCAGACGAGATCCAAATGCCCCAAGGCAAGGATCAGATCTCCAGTACACAATGAACCTGGATTTCAAAGAAGCTGTGTTTGGAAAAGAGACAGACATTGAAATACCAAAAGAAGAGACCTGTTCTGATTGCAGTGGCTCAGGGACAAAATCCGGAGCGAGCCCTGAGACCTGTTCTGAATGTAAGGGCGCTGGTCAGTTAAATGTGGAACAAAACACACCGTTTGGCCGTGTGGTTAACCGTCGTGTTTGTACCAAATGTCAAGGTACGGGTCAGACTGTTAAAGAAAGTGATAAATGCGCCAAGTGTGGCGGAAAAGGTAAAGTAAAAAAACGTAAAAAGATTCATATTAAAATTCCGGCAGGCGTGGACACCGGTCAACAGATCCGCGTGAGTGGTCAGGGTGAACCAGGTGAGCGCGGGGGGCCCCCAGGAGATCTTTATGTTGTATTTAATGTCAAATCCCATGAGTTTTTCAAACGGGATGGTGATGACATTCACTGTGAAATGCCGATCACCTTCCCACAGGCTGCCCTTGGTGACGAAGTGGAAGTGCCGACTTTAAACGGTAAAGTTAAATTGAAAATTCCAGCCGGTACACAAAACGCCACACATTTCCGCTTAAGAGGCAAAGGGGTTCCGAATGTACATGGCATGGGACAGGGTGATCAGCATGTTCAAATTAAAGTCGTTGTGCCGAAAGTACTCTCTGATAAACAAAAAGATTTGCTTCGGGAGTTTAATGACGAATCTGGAGACGAAATGCCAGACGAGCAATCACAGAATTTTTTTGAAAAAGTAAAGCGAGCTTTAAAGAACTTCAGCTGATCAATGCAATTTTCGATGAATAAGGCAAGGAGGGTGATGAGATGAACTGGTCCGAGATTTGTATTCATACTACGCAAGAAGCTGTGGAACCCGTCAGTCATGTTCTCCATGAATCTGGCGCAAGCGGTGTCGTGATTGAAGACAGGGAAGATCTTTTCAGGGAATGGGAAACTAAATTTGGTGAAATTTATGATTTATCTCCGGATGACTATCCGGAAGAAGGTGTCCTCGTGAAAGGATATCTTCCTGTGAACAGCTTCCTTTCGGAAACGGTGGAGCAAATTAAATTGTCAGTGAATCATCTCTCTCAGTTTAATATTAATCTGGGTCAAAACAAGGTTACGGTCAGTGAAGTAAATGAAGAAGATTGGGCAACTGCTTGGAAGAAATATTACAAGCCGGTAAAGGTGTCCAGACGGATTACGATCACACCGACATGGGAAAACTATCAACCGGTACATGATGAGGAGCTTGTGATTGAACTCGATCCAGGTATGGCATTCGGAACAGGGACACATCCGACAACGGTCATGTGTATACAGCTGCTTGAACAGTGTGTAAAAGAAGGGGACTTGGTAACGGATGTAGGCTGTGGTACAGGGGTACTCAGCATTGCAGCCGCTAAATTAGGTGGGACCCAAATCGACGCATTGGATCTCGATGAAGTAGCAGTGCAATCTGCAACGGTTAACAGTGAATTAAACAAAGTGGATCAGCGGGTGCAGGTTCGAAAAGGGAATCTGCTGGATAATGGCAGATCCGGTCAGGATGTGATTGTTGCCAACATTCTAGCAGAAGTGATTGTCACATTCACAGAAGATGCCTTCCGTCTCACGCGCCCAGGAGGAACCTTTATCGTTTCCGGGATCATCGGTCAGAAACGTGACATGGTCAAAGATGCATTAAAACAAGCAGGATGGCGAATCTTAGAGTCGCTGGAGATGGAAGACTGGGTTGCGATCAGAGCCGAGAAGCCCGTCGGAGGAGCGTGACCCTCATGCAACGATATTTTTTGGCAACAGAGAATTTCAAGGGAGATCTTGTCCGTTTAACAGGCGATGAAGCACATCACATTGCCCGGGTGATGCGGATGGCTGCAGATGATCAAATTATCTGCTGTAATGAATCTGGCAAAAGTGCGATTGTTGAACTTACTCAAGTTGAAAAAGAAGAAGTTTATGGCCGGATCAGACAATGGTTGGATGAAAATAGTGAACTTCCTGTTGAAGTGACGCTTGCCCAGGGTCTGCCCAAAGGTGATAAACTGGAGATGATCATTCAAAAAGCCACGGAGTTAGGTGTAACTGCGATAACACCTGTTGCCATGGCGAGGTCAATTGTTAAACTGGATCCCAAAAAAGCAGCTAAAAAGCAGGAAAGATGGAAAAAAATCGCTAAAGAAGCAGCAGAACAATCGCACCGTCAACGTGTGCCAGAAATCCAATCGGTTCAAACTTTGAAAGAACTCATCAAGCAGGCCGGCCCTTTTGATCTTGTGCTGGCTGCATATGAAGAAGAGGGGAAATCGGGGAATCACGAGGGTTTACCAGAGCTTTTGTCAGGCGTTCAAGAAGGAAGTCGTATTCTGTTTGTCATTGGACCAGAGGGCGGATTTTCATCGGAGGAGATTGTCATGCTCAAAGACGCAGGCATCTTTCCAGTATCTCTGGGACCACGAATTTTAAGAACAGAAACAGCTGGCCTTTATTCTTTGTCTGTCTTGTCCTACCATTTTGAATTATTGAGGTGAATGATATGCCTAAAGTGGCATTCCATACGTTAGGTTGCAAAGTGAATCATTATGAGACGGAAGCGATTTGGCAACTTTTTCAGACTGAAGGGTATGAAAAAGGTGAGTTTGATCAGATTGCTGATGTATATGTGATTAATACTTGCACCGTAACGAATACGGGTGATAAAAAAAGCCGGCAGGTGATCCGTCGCGCAATCCGGAAAAACCCCGATGCCGTCGTATGTGTAACAGGATGTTACGCACAGACATCTCCAGCGGAAATCATGGCAATACCAGGCGTTGATATTGTGGTTGGTACGCAGGACAGGCATAAAATGATTCCGTACATTAAAGAATTTCAGGCTTCCAGAGAACCGATTAATGCAGTAGGTAACATCATGAAAGCCCGGGTATACGAAGAATTGGATGTACCGTCGTTTACTGACAGAACCCGTGCTTCCTTAAAAATCCAGGAGGGCTGTAACAATTTCTGCACATTCTGTATCATTCCATGGGCACGTGGTTTAATGCGTTCACGCCAGCCTGATGAAGTGCTTTCTCAAGCTAAACAGCTTGCAGAAGCAGGATATAAGGAAATTGTCTTAACGGGGATTCATACCGGTGGTTACGGGGAGGATATGAAAGATTATAACCTCGCATCACTGCTCTCAGACCTCGAAAAGATTCAGGGACTTCAGCGTATCCGGATTTCATCCATCGAAGCCAGTCAAATCACCGATGAAGTCATTGCTGTTATCGGTTCGTCAAATAAAGTTGTCAATCATCTGCATATCCCATTGCAATCAGGCTCTGATACAGTCTTAAAACGTATGCGAAGAAAGTATTCGGCTTCTTTCTATCGTGAGCGTGTTGAGCGTTTAAAAGAAGCATTACCGGGACTTGCAGTGACTTCTGATGTCATTGTCGGGTTTCCAGGAGAGACGGATGACGAATTTGATGAGACATTTCGTCTGATCAGGGAGATTGGCTACTCCGAGCTTCATGTTTTTCCTTTTTCAAAACGCACAGGTACTCCTGCAGCAAGAATGGAAGATCAAGTGGCCGATGATGTCAAACATGACCGTGTTCATCGATTAATTACACTGTCCAACCAGCAGGCGAAAGAATATGCGTCCATGCACGAAGGTGAAGTGCTCGAAATGATACCCGAAGAGCAGGATCCATCTGATCCAAATCGACTCATTGGTTTCACGCGTAATTACCTGAAGGTATCTGTAGCTCTTGATCCAAAATGGATAGGTGAAGTGATCGATATTCAATTGCAGCAGGCTGGCTATCCGATCAGTCAAGGACGATTAATTGGATCATCAAACAGCGTAATCGTTTGATAGAATGAGATACGACTAGTAAGAAAGCCGAAAAAGGGTTACTTACAATCAGCAAAAACTGTAAATAGGCGTTGACCTGCCAGCTTAATTCATATATAATCGACAAAGACATGCTCTAAGAGTATGTTGTGATTGGTTGTTCGGAGGGAGGGATACAGAATGGCAGAAACTCGTGTAAAAAAGAACGAGTCGATTGATGCTGCTCTTCGTCGCTTTAAAAAATCGATGTCTAAAGATGGTACTATGCAGGAAGTGAAAAAGCGTAAGCACTATGAAAAGCCGAGCATAAAGCGGAAGAAAAAGTCTGAAGCGGCTCGCAAGCGTAAGTTTTAATGTGAGAGGGTGGCATATCTTTGAACATTCAGGATCGTCTGCAGGAAGATATGAAGCAGGCTATGCGCAATCGGGAGAAAGAGCGGTTGAGTGTCATTCGTTCTGTCAAGGCTGCCTTGCAGAATGAAGCCATTAAAACCGGTAGCGATCTGTCTCTGGATGAGGTTCTGACCGTCCTTAACCGCGAAATGAAGCAGCGTAAAGAATCCCTCCATGAATTTGAACAGGCGAACCGGCAGGATCTGAGCAATAAGATGAAGTATGAAATTGAGATACTGTCGCACTATTTACCAAAACAGCTCACAGAAGAAGAACTGCAAGCGATTGTTGATGAAACAATAACTGAGACAGAGGCTTCTTCGAAAGCGGAAATGGGAAAAGTGATGGGTGCAGTCATGCCGAAAGTCAAAGGTCAGGCGGACGGCACTCAAGTGAAAAAGCTTGTTGAAAAATCTTTATCTTAAAACGGTTATCAACCCCGGTGCATTTGCGCCGGGGTTTTAGTTATTGGTATAAGGCTTCATACTTTCCTCCTGTCAAAAAAATGAGTAAACTGATGATAGAAAGATTGAAACATAATGTAAGCCTTATCCGTAAAGAAGCAGTAAGGTGTTTATTCCCTCATACGGGAGAGATGGAAGGAGGGTTTTTGATGAAACGATTACGATTGGCAATATACATGCTGCTCATTATCAGCGGAATGACTATGTTGTTTTTACCGGCCGACCAGGCAAGCGGGTCCGGAGATGGTGAGATCGTTTACATCGTTCCAGTTGAAAAAGAGGTCGAGAGAGGACTCCAGGCTTTTCTTGAACGTTCAATCCAAACTGCTGAAGAAGAAGGCGCGAGCCACATTATATTCGAAGTGAATACGCCTGGTGGGTTTGTTGATGCAGCGGGTGGTATTGCAACGCTGATACGAAACGCAGAACCGGATACGACGGCTTTTGTTGTTGAACGTGCGTTGTCTGCAGGGGCTTATATTTCCCTGAATGCAGACGAAATCGTCATGGCACCCGGATCCAGCATGGGGTCAGCTTCAGTCATTGACGGTTCTGGAAGTGCTGCAGATGATAAAGCACAATCTGCCTGGCTTGCCAATATGCGGGAAGCTGCAGAACTTAACGACAGAGATCCGATCTATGCCCTGGCAATGGCAGACCGGGAGATTGAAATTCCGGAGCTCGATATCACAGATGAAAATATTCTGACACTGACACCGAGCCAGGCATTGGAAGTCGGCTATGCAGAAGAGGTTCTGTCAACGAGGGAAGAAGTTCTGGAATATATCGGTTATGAGAATGCGGAAATCAGAGAAATGGAAGTCACTTTATCTGAACAGATTGCGCGATTTGTGACAAATCCAATTGTCGTACCTATCCTCCTGAGTATTGGGAGCCTTGGTCTTGTACTTGAACTTTATTCTCCAGGCTTTGGAATCCCGGGTATTATGGGAGCTTCGGCACTGCTGTTATTCTTTTTCGGTCATCTTGTAGCTGGATTTGCAGGACTTGAGACAGTTATTCTATTAGGAATAGGAATTGTATTACTCCTCATCGAAGTCTTTTCCCCGAGTTTCGGAATTCTTGGTTTTCTCGGAATCGGGGCGATTATGGGAAGTCTTGTGCTCAGTTCTTATGATACCAGCATGATGCTGATGTCATTATTGATAGCGATTGTCGTCACAATTGTTGCCTCTGTAATGTTCTTCAAGTATGTTGGCTATAACGGTCCATTAAAACGCGTGGTTCTTCTGGATCAGGCAGGGAACGACCAGGGGTATATCTCTTCAGAGTCAAAAAATGAACATCTGGGTCGTACAGGAACCGCCCTGACAATCCTAAGGCCATCAGGTGTTGCAGAAATCAATGACGAACGACTTGACGTTGTCTCTGAGGGAGGATATATTGAACAGGGAAGAAAAGTAAAAGTGATTTCGGTATCAGGCTCGAGGATTGTTGTCAGAGAATTGAAATCCGATGAAGCTGAGTAAGCGGAACGCTGAATAATTCAATTACAAGGAGGAAAAAAGCATGATTACAGAAGAAATTGCAATATTACTAGGTATTGGTCTTGTTATTGTAGCTCTTGCGGTACTGTTTACATTTGTACCGGTAGCCCTATGGATTTCAGCATGGGCAGCAGGCGTGAAAGTAGGTATTTTCCAACTCGTCGGTATGCGACTGCGTCGCGTTATCCCGCATCGTGTTGTTAATCCGCTGATTAAAGCGGTAAAAGCAGGACTGGATATCAGTACAAACAAGTTAGAAGGTCACTATCTCGCAGGTGGTAACGTAGACCGCGTTGTCAATGCCTTAATTGCGGCACAACGTGCAAATATTGATCTGACATTTGAACGCTGTGCGGCGATCGATCTCGCCGGTCGTGACGTACTGGAAGCGGTTCAAATGAGTGTTAACCCGAAAGTGATTGAAACACCGTTTATTGCTGGTGTTGCCATGGACGGAATTGAGGTAAAAGCAAAAGCAAGAATCACTGTACGTGCAAACATCGACCGCCTGGTTGGTGGTGCTGGTGAAGAGACGATCATCGCCCGAGTAGGTGAAGGGATTGTTTCCACGATCGGTTCTGCAAAGAATCATGCGGAAGTCCTTGAGAATCCAGACATGATTTCCCAAACTGTACTTAAAAAAGGTCTGGATGCCGGAACAGCTTTTGAAATTCTATCGATTGATATTGCAGACATCGATATCGGCAAGAACATTGGTGCCGGTCTTCAGACAGATCAGGCAGAGGCAGACAAGAAAATTGCTCAGGCGAAAGCCGAGGAACGTCGTGCCATGGCTGTTGCTGAAGAACAGGAAATGAGAGCCCGCGTAGAAGAAATGCGAGCGAAGGTTGTCGAAGCAGAGGCCGAAGTTCCAATGGCCATGTCAGAAGCACTCAGAAAAGGGAAGCTTGGCGTTATGGACTATATGAACTACAATAACATCAAAGCAGATACCGATATGCGTGATTCGATTGGCAAAGCAACAAATGATGACGAAGACGGTATTGAACGTAACCCGCACCGTGATCGATAATAAGTCAGTTAATCATGTCTGACAGATGAAGGGAGCGTGTCAGCAATGGCAGGAATCATTACACTTTTGTTCGAAAGCCCTCTTCTGTTATTTTTCCTGATTGCGGCGATCCTGAGTTTCTTTCAAAGCAAGGGTAAGGAGCAGCGAAAGCAAAATGAACGGCAGCCCAAACGGGAAGAAACTGAGGTTGATGAAATTGACTGGCGGGATATTTTCCGCCAAGAGGAAACAACTGAACAAAAGGCTCCGAAGCAAGAGCCTGTTCCACCCCGATATGATGCAGATGACCGAAGAACTGATTCGGAAAAAGCAAAGGATTCTGGAACTCAAATGAGCGATAAATGGCAACAGCAATACCGTGAACTGGAAAAGAAGAAGCGCCAAGCTGCAAAATCTGCTTCGAAAGTTTCGGATTCCCCGATTGAGATGGGGGAAATTGCCAGAACGAAGAAGCCGAAAATTGCACTTGATTTCAGTCAAGTATCCCGAGATGAAGCGGTTAAAGGCGTTATTTGGGCAGAAATTCTCGGAAAGCCCATATCCATGCGTAAAGATAAATCAATTCGACGTTGACATTGTAGCGAAGAGAAAGCTGTCCCCATCTGCAGGGGGGCAGCTTTTCTCTTATACTTCAGGAATGTTTACATCCGTTAAAGGATTAAAGTATACGTGCAACTAAGGCTTGCACCATTGGCATGGCGGGAGGCCAAGTTTTCTTCAAAATACTTTGCAGTGATTTAATTCTGGTGGTAAAGTTAAATAAGAAATGACCAATCATGAATGAGATAGTAAGGAGACTGAGTTTATTGAATGAAGTAAATCAAACCATTGAAATTAAAGCCAATGACGCAAATGAAGTTCAAACTTTATTTGGACCAAATGATCGCCATTTAAAAAGGCTTGAAGAACTATATGAAGTATCTCTGCACTCTAGAGGGCAAATCGTAAACCTTAAATCAAATGCTGAAACAGCGGAGAAGATTTCCCTGATTCTGCATACGCTTTTAGATCTCATTCGAAAGGATGTATCCATAAAAGAGAGGGATATCGTCTATGCAGCCCAGCTTGCGGATCAGGGACAAATAGATGAAATGGTCGATTTGTATGATGACAAAATCACGGTGACAGCCAAAGGCAAACCGATTTTGGCAAAGACATTGGGGCAACGTCATTACGTCAAGGCTATTCGCAATCATGATATTGTCTTTGGTATTGGTCCCGCTGGAACCGGGAAAACATATCTCGCCGTTGTCCTTGCTGTTCATGCTCTGAAGGAGGGCCAGGTTAAACGGATCGTGCTGACACGTCCGGCGGTTGAAGCTGGAGAAAATCTTGGTTTTCTGCCGGGAGATTTAAAGGAGAAAGTGGATCCATATTTAAGGCCATTATATGATGCCTTGCACGATGTTCTTGGTGTCGAACATACGCTTCGTCTGATGGAAAGAGGTACCATTGAAATTGCGCCACTTGCATACATGAGAGGCCGCACACTAGATGATTCGTTTGTGATTCTCGATGAAGCACAGAATACAACAGGTGAACAGATTAAAATGTTTCTCACCCGACTTGGATTTGGATCCCGCATGGTTGTAACTGGAGATATTACACAAATTGATTTACCGAAAGGCAAGGAATCCGGACTGAAGATTGCAATAAATATACTGGGTGATGTAAAGGGGATTTCTTTTATTCATTTACAATCACAAGATGTTGTCCGCCATACATTGGTTCAACGCGTTATTGATGCATACGAACGCAATGAGACATAGGGTTGTGATGATGTTACGGAGGTGAATCATGTCGAAGAGATCGCCCATTGACCAGCAGAAATGGTGGAAAAAAATAAGAGACCACCGTTATAGTCGTATGATTATTTTTTCGGTACTGGCTCTTGTAACGTATTTGATGCTTTTTTCCAATGTCGTTCCTGATTATCTTGATATAGAACCTGGATTAGTTTCTGAACAGGATATCCATTCACCATTAACCATTGAGCACAAAACGGAAACAGATCGGCTTGCAGAGGAAGCGGTTGATGATGTAGAACCGGTTTATGCCATGAAACCCCGCTATGCTCAAAATCAAATTGAACGAATTCAGGATTTATTTCAACGGGTGCAATTTGTCAGAGACGAGACGCTGAAGACCTATGAGTCTTTTGAATCGGAACAGGAAAATCGAGACAATAATAACACGGATGAAGATCCGGTCACGAATTTTTCAGAAGAAGTGGATTATGCTGAATTTGATCAGGATGAAATGCTGGCAATGCTTCGTGGCGAATTGCCACAGGAAATCAATGATCAGCTGAGCGATGACACACTCGTTACATTACTTACGGCGAATGAAGATCAACTGCAGCTTGCGAGAGAGGCTTCAACCAGTGCTGTGCACGATGTCATGAGTGAAGAGATTAAAATGGATGAAGTGACGGAGGCGAAAGAAGAAGCAGAGGAAATCGTTCGTAACACACCAGGCGGTGTCGTGATTCGCTCTGCCATTACTGATATTGTTCGTTATGGCGTCACAGCAAATTACATGATTGATGAAGAGGCAACGGCTGATGCTCGCCAACAGGCAATCGAAAATATTGAACCCTCCATGATCAGAGAAGGACAGATCATTGTCGAAGAAGGACAAGTCATTACAGCGGATATCTACCAACAGTTGTCCACTGTGGGATTGACAGAGGAAGTGAATTATTATTATCCGTTTATTGGTTTGGCAATTATCGTTCTATTGATTACAGTCATGCTTGCATATTACCTTGGAGATGCGAAGACTTCCCTCAAGACGAATAATACGCATTTATTGATGTATTTGTTGATATACACGATTACCCTTTCGATTATGAAATTATCGAGTTTTTTGCATCAGCTTGACATTGGCGGGATTCAGTATCTTGTACCTGCAGCTGCTGGCACAATGCTGATCACAGTTTTGATTCATTCTAGGGTAGCCTTATTCAGCGGCATATTATTTTCAATGATTGCGAGCATCATGTTCAATGATCTCAGTTCTTCGATGTTCGATGCTTCTCAAGGACTGTTTGTATTTTTCAGTTGTCTCGCAGGGATATTCTACCTGATAAGGTCTCAGTCAACGATGAGAATGCTCAATAGCGGAATGGTTACTTCCGGTGTCAGTATATTGACGGTTGCAGCTATTTTAATGCTGAAGAATGCACAATATGGGTGGATTGAGATTTCATTTAATCTTGGATTTGCAGCTCTAGCCGGGATCATTGCGGCGATTCTTGCGATTGGCATTCTGCCTTTCCTGGAAACGGCTTTTGGTATACTCTCCACATCGCGTCTGATCGAATTATCCAATCCAAACCATCCTTTATTAAGAAAAATATTGCTGGAAGCTCCGGGCACGTATCATCACAGTGTGATGGTGGCAAATCTGTCTGAATCAGCCTGTGAAGCTATTGGTGCAAACGGCCTGCTCGCAAGAGTGGCGTCCTATTATCATGATATTGGAAAGACAAGACGTCCCCACTTTTTTATTGAAAATCAGATGGGCGGAAAGAATCCGCATGACAATCTCTCACCGCAGCTGAGTAAGACGATTATTACCGCGCATCCATATGACGGAGCAGAAATGCTCAGATCTCATAAAATGCCTAAGGAGATTATTGATATTGCAGAACAGCATCATGGTACAACGTGCTTGAAATATTTTTATTATAAAGCAAAGGAAGATGATCCTGATATTAAAATGGAAGACTTTCGCTATCCAGGGCCAATTCCGAACACTAAAGTTTCTGCAGTGGTGGGAATTGCTGACTCCGTCGAAGCAGCTGTACGTTCAATGAAACAGCCAACGATTGAAAACATTGATACGCTTGTACGGAAAATCATAAACGACAGGCTTGACGACGATCAGTTTGATGAATGCGATCTGACAATCAAAGAATTACACAAGGTTGCCAAATCGATGCTGGAAACATTGCAAGGAACGTTCCATTCACGAATTGAATATCCTGACGATACACCGACAGATCAGGAAAGCAGCATTCTACCTGTGAAGAAAGAGAGGGCTGAATAATGCCGGCATTTGAAATTGATATTCTTGATGAAACAGAACAACTTGAAGAGACGCTTCTGGATGTGATTCATCAAATTTTGGAGACTGCGATGAAGCTTGAAGGGACAGTTTCAGGTACAGAAGTATCGATTTCCATTGTTGATGACGAACGTATTCAGGAGTTGAACCGGGATTACCGGGATAAAGATCGTGCGACAGATGTACTCTCTTTTGCTTTGAATGAGGGAGAGGAAGAGGTGACGATGGAGGGCATGCCCGATATTCTCGGTGATATCGTGATTTCGTTGCCTGCAGCAAAGCGGCAGGCACGGGCTTACGGCCATTCTTTAGAACGGGAAATTGCCTTTCTCAGTGTTCATGGCTTTTTGCATTTAACCGGTTATGATCACGGCAATGATGAGGAAGAAAAACGGATGTTCACCCGACAAGAGGAGATATTGTCAGCCCATGGAATTAAAAAATAAACGACCGTTTTTCTCATTTCGCAGGTTAAGGCAAAGTTTTGTATATGCTGTGCAGGGAATCCGATTTACCTGGCAAAGGGAACAAAATTTCAGAATTCATTCGGTCATCTCACTTGCAGTTCTTATTCTTGCCCAGTTGCTGCAGGTACCTTATCTTGAACAGGTTATGCTTCTGGTTGTAATTGGAGCAGTGATCGGAATGGAACTGATTAATACAGCACTTGAACACGTTGTAGATCTGGTTGTTCAATCGTATGATGATCGAGCGAAGGTGATTAAGGATACAGCTGCAGGCGCCGTGTTTATTTTTTCCATCACGGCGGCAATCATTGGTCTGATGATTTTCATTCCTCACGTGATCAAGTGGTTGTAGTCAGAATCCTTTTTAAAAATCTACTAGTATAAGTAAAAGCAAACAGGTTCATTATACAGCCTGAAAACGGAGGATTTTCATGAATATCGAGAAGCAAGAGCAGAAAAAGTCCGGGTTTGCAGCATTGATTGGCAGACCGAATGTTGGAAAATCAACGCTGTTGAACCAGGTACTTGGTCAAAAAGTCGCGATTATGAGTGATAAACCACAGACGACAAGAAACCGGATTCAAGGTGTATTGACAGATGACAGAGGCCAAATTGTCTTTATTGATACACCTGGCATCCATAAGCCGAAACATCGCCTGGGTGATTTCATGACAAAACTGGCTCAGCAGGCACTTCGCGAAGTCGATGTTGTGTTATTTCTTGTTGATGCCAAAGAAGGGAAAGGTGCGGGTGATGAGTATATCATCCGTAAAATGGAGAATTTAGAGACGCCTGTTTTTTTGATTATTAATAAAATCGACGAAGTTCATCCGGACAAATTGTTTGAAATTATCACAGCATACAAAGATTTATATCCGTTCGCTGAAGTGATTCCAGTTTCTGCATTAAATGGGAATAATGTAGAGACCCTGCTCGAACAACTTTATCACTATTTGGAAGAGGGGCCGATGTATTACCCGGAGGATCAGGTGACCGATCACCCGGAACGGTTTCTCATTTCAGAAATGATTCGTGAAAAAATTCTTCATCTCACAGAAGAAGAAATCCCTCATTCAATTGCTGTTGAAATCGAACAGATCAAACGTCGTAAGAAGGGGAATAAAGTCTATGTAGCAGCAGCTGTTATCGTGGAACGGAAATCCCAAAAAGGGATTATCATTGGGAAGCAAGGTGCGATGATCAAAGAGATCGGCGAACAAGCCAGAGAAGATATCCGCAACCTCTTAGGAACAGATATCTATCTCGAACTGTTTGTTAAGGTTGAGGAAGACTGGCGGAATAAACCAAGAACATTGAAAGAATTCGGTTACAACGAGGACGATTACTAAGGGCCGACAGGAAAGTGGCGATGGGCATGCTTCACAAAGTTGAAGGGATTGTGATCCGTACAAACGATTACGGAGAAACACATAAGATCGTTACAATCTTTACAAGAGAATATGGGAAAGTGGCACTGATGGCAAGGGGAGCGAAACGTCCAAAAAGCCGCCTTGCCTCAGCTTCACAACTTTTTATTCAAGGTGTGTTTGTCTTTCAGCGCCATAAAGGTATGGGCTCTCTCAATTCTGCAGATATCATCGATTCATTCCGCATGATTCGAAGCGATATCCTCCTGACAAGTTATGGTGCTTGTATGATTGAATTGATTGATCGCCTCTTGGAAGATGGCCAGTCTGACCCCGAGCTCTATGAAATCCTGTATCAACTTCTTTTCCGGTTAAATGACGGGGAAGATGCTGATGTCCTTCTGTCTATCATGGAAATTAAAATGATGACCCGGGCAGGGGCGGCACCGGTTTTGCATCAATGTGCATCCTGTGGTTCAGCTGAACTGCCTTTTCAATTTTCCCTTCGATACGGCGGGGCGCTCTGTCGCAGGTGTCTTCATTTCGACCCTTATGTCATGAAAGCTGATCCGAAAGTGATGAAACTTCTCAGGATGTTTCAATCGATCAACCCGGTCCGGATCGGGAAACTCAACGTGAAAGAAGAAACAAAAGCACAATTAAATCAGCTGATTGATTTGTACTATCAGGAGTTTATTGGACTGAAGCTCAGATCAAAACGGTTCTTAGAACAGATGCATTCTTTTACTGATGAGGTGAATAAAAAGAACAACGATTGACAACCGGGCTTTTTTTAAGTACGATTTGAAGGTAGTAAAACAATAATTTTCACAAAGACGAAGAGTAGTAACAGGTTTGTTTGTGCTGAACCCTTTTTAGGGCAGCGAATCCGGGGCGGTGGGAGCCGGATGACAGTGCAGCATCTGTGAAGGCATTTCCGAGTGAAGCAGTGATAAAAGCAGGTGCGCGTTCTTTGCGCACAATTAGGGTGGAACCGCGGGTAAAATAACTCCCGTCCCTATGTCATTCAACCGGCATAGGGACGGGAGTTTTCTATTGTCCGGAGATTTACAAAAAAACAAGAATTTGGAGGGATTGACATGAATGTGCAGGACATGATTTTAACACTGCAGGATTTCTGGGGGAAGCAACACTGTCTTCTTTTGCAACCATATGATGTGGAGAAAGGTGCAGGCACGATGAACCCGATGACGTTTTTAAAAAGCCTGGGACCTGAGCCGTGGAACGTGGCTTATGTCGAACCGTCAAGACGTCCGGCAGACGGCAGATATGGAGAGAATCCAAATCGACTGTATCAGCACCATCAGTTTCAGGTCATCATGAAACCGTCCCCGGATAACATTCAGGATCTGTATCTTGAAAGCCTGAGGAAGCTTGGGATTAATCCGGAAGAACATGATATCCGGTTTGTTGAAGACAACTGGGAAGCACCAACGCTTGCCGCCTGGGGGCTTGGCTGGGAAGTCTGGCTTGATGGCATGGAAATCACTCAGTTCACCTATTTCCAACAGGTGGGAGGGTTGGACGCAAAGCCTGTATCAGTTGAAATCACATATGGATTGGAACGCCTTGCCTCCTATATTCAAGATAAAGAAAACGTCTACGATCTTGAATGGGTCAATGGCTTTACTTACGGCGATGTGTTTTTACAAAATGAATACGAACAATCCAAATATGCCTTTGAAACAGCGAATACCGACATGCTTTTTACATTGTTTTCCACCTATGAGAAAGAAGCGGTAGCTGCAATGAACGAAGGGCTTGTCATTCCTTCCTATGATTATGTTTTGAAGTGTTCCCATGTATTCAATCTTCTGGATGCAAGAGGTGCAATATCCGTGACCGAACGAACAGGCTACATCGGAAGAGTACGAAACCTGGCCAGAAAATGTGCTTCAAAATACGTGGAAATTCGCGAAAATCTGGGATTCCCAATGTTGAAAGAGAAGGAGGAAGCAGACGATGAATAAAGAGACCCTGTTAATTGAAATCGGACTGGAAGAATTGCCGGCACGTTTTGTGACGAAAGCGTCAGATGAACTGACGGAACGCACCCGGCGTTTTATGGATGAAAAGCAGATTACTTATGATCAAATTAAAGGATTTTCCACCCCGAGACGACTCGCTGTTGAAGTGACGGGAGTCATTGAAAAGCAGCCTGATCAGGAAAAAGAATCGAAAGGGCCTGCAAAAAAAATAGCGCTCGACGAGAACGGGGAATGGACGAAAGCCGCAGTCGGCTTTGCAAAAGGTCAGGGATCGGACGTCGATCATCTGTTTTTTAAAGAAGTTAAGGGTGTGGAATACGTATTTGCAAAAACGTTTACCAAAGGATTGGAAACCATTCAACTGCTGCCGGAATTGCAGGAAGTGGTTACGTCCATTCCCTTCCCGAAAAACATGCGGTGGGGTGCACATGAACTTCGTTATGCAAGGCCAATCAGATGGCTGACAGCAATGTTCGGTGAAGAAGTCATTCCGATGGATATAGCAGGTGTACTCTCCAGCAATGTATCCCAGGGGCATCGTTTTCTTGGGGAGGCCGCAGTACTGAACGACGCGTCCGAATATGAACATGCACTTTTAGCACAGCATGTCGTTGTGTATTCGGACAGTCGAAAAGAGGCGATTCGAAATCAGGTTCAGGATCTGGCTTTGGAACAAGGATGGCAAATCCCGATGGATGAAGGTCTTCTCGAAGAAGTAAACAATCTTGTCGAATACCCAACGGCCTTATTTGGCACATTTGATGAACGCTTTCTCGCCATTCCTGAACGAGTGTTGATCACTTCAATGCGAGAGCATCAACGTTATTTCCCGGTCAAAGACCAGGAAGGGTCCCTGATGCCGTTTTTCATCACGATACGCAATGGTGATCATCGTCATCTCGAAACCGTTCAGAAGGGCAATGAGAAAGTGCTGCGTGCACGCCTTCAGGATGCGGAGTTCTTTTACCATGAGGATTTGAAGAGACCGCTGCATGAGATGACTGGAAAACTCGATGACATTGTTTATCATGAAGATCTGGGTACTGTATCAGATAAAGTTGCCCGAATTCAAAAGCTGTCTGCAAGACTGGCAGATAAATTAACATTGACTGACAATCAAAAAGAAACCATTCAGCGGGCTGCAGGTATAGCTAAAGCGGATCTGGTCTCTCAGATGGTAAATGAATTCACGGAACTTGAGGGATATATGGGCGAAGTGTATGCATTGAAATCCGGCGAATCACCAGAAGTGGCAAAGGCAATCAGGGAGCACTATTTGCCGAAACAAGCTGACGATCCGACGCCATCTGATATCGTTGGAGCTGTGATCAGCGTGTCGGATAAACTGGACACGATCTCCGGGCATTTCGGGCTTGGCAATATCCCGACGGGTTCGCAAGATCCTCACGGCTTACGTCGCCAGACTGCAGCGGTGTTACAGATTTTTCATGATTTCAGCTGGACGGTGTCACTAGAAGAGGTTTTCAAAATGGCACTTGATGAGCTTCAGGAGAATAAGCTATTGAAGCGTGAGGAAAAAGATGTCATGAAAAGTTTTGATCAATTTGTCACGTTGCGATACAAGAACTTGCTTCAAGAGGCTGGTATCCGCTATGACGTTGTCGATGCAGTGCTCGCAACTGATCATCAGAATGTGCCACTCATTTTCAAGAAAGCGTCTTTCCTGATGGAGAAAGTTGACAATACAGAGTTCAAAAAAGACGTTGAAGCACTGAGCCGGGTCACGAATATCGCTGGAAAAAATCCATCCCCAGGTGAAATCAGCATAGAATTGTTTGATGAAGATGCGGAAGTGGAACTGCATCAAGTGTACAAACGAATCAAGCCTGTAGTGATGAAATCACTGATGGACATGGATCCTGAGAGTGCTTATAATGCTTTGACAGAAGCAGCACCAGCTATTCACAAATATTTCGATGGTATAATGGTGATGGCAGAGAATGAACAGCTTCGTCAAAACCGATTGAATCAAATGAGTGAACTGGCAAATCTCTCTCAACAAATCGCTGATTTCCAGGCAATTGTTTTTCATGCTGATCAGGGTTGAGAAATGACTCTCGCACCATCGCAAAAACAGAGGCGGTGAACCAATGGACTTAAATGAACGACAGGAGAAAATATTAACGATCGTAAAAGAGAATGGTCCCATCACTGGTGAAAAGATTGCCGAACGGCTTTCACTCACCCGAGCAACGCTGAGACCTGATCTTGCGATATTGACTATGTCCGGATTTCTTGAGGCAAGGCCGCGTGTAGGCTACTTCTATGCAGAGAATGCAGAGAAGCGTGTTATGAATAATCAATTAAAAAAAATGACAGTAAAAGAATATCAAAGCATTCCGGTTGTTGCGAAAGAGTCGTCATCGGTTTACGACGCGATCGTTACCATGTTCCTTGAAGATGTGGGCACGTTGTTTGTAGTAAAGGAAAATTCCATTCTTACCGGTATTTTGTCCCGGAAAGATCTTCTGCGTGCAAGTATGGGGAAACAGGACCTCTCGTCGATTCCTGTGAATGTGATTATGACCCGGATGCCCAACGTGACGATGTGTGAACAGGATGACATGCTGATTGAAGTAGCGAATACGCTGATTCAAAAACAGATCGATGGCCTGCCTGTTGTTAAAAAGATACAACAGAATGGGGAAGAACAGTATGAAGTGATCGGCCGCATGACAAAAACCAATATTACGAAGGCATTTGTTGATTTAGGAGATGAACATCAACGTTCATAAAAGGAGGAAGACCATGGATGGATTGAAAGGAAAAACATCGGTTTATGTATTGTCCGATTCTGTAGGAGAAACAGCAGACCTCGTAGCCCGGGCAGCGATCAGTCAATTTGAAAGCAGTGACACGACAACGATACGGGTGCCATATGTCGATGATAAAACGATTGTAGATGAAGTCATTGAAAAAGTGATCAACGCGAATGGTTTGATTGTCTTTACGATTGTATTACCCGAGATCAGGCATTATCTTCTCGACCAGTGTTCACAAAGAGATGTACCGGTGTATGATGTCCTGTCACCGCTGCTTCATATGCTCGAAGAAAAAATTGATGCCCCACCGAAAAATGAAACTGGGTTACTTTATACACTGGATGAAGATTATTTCAAAAAAGTCGAAGCGATTGAATTCGCCGTAAAATACGATGATGGCAGAGATCCCCGGGGCATTCTCAGAGCTGATGTTGTTCTCGTAGGTGTATCGAGAACATCGAAAACCCCGCTTTCTCAATATTTAGCGCACAAACGTTTGAAAGTCGCTAATGTCCCTTTAGTTCCGGAAGTGGATCCACCTGAAGAATTGTATTCGATCCCTCCGGAACGTGTGATCGGACTTAAGATCAATCCTGAGAAACTGAATGGTGTACGCGTCGAAAGATTAAAGGCACTAGGATTGAAAGAACAGGCAAATTATGCAACGTTTGAACGAATTGAAGAGGAATTAAGTTATGCGCAATCGATTATGAATAAGATTGGTTGCACAGTGATTGATGTATCTGAACGCGCTGTGGAAGAAACAGCAAACCTGATTTATCAGTCCGTTCATAAAAAATAGCAGGAATAGTTTTATCACTGGATTTTACTGTTTACTTCAGCTATAATAGTATATTGTGGGCGCATCTGTCGAATCTTGCGGATTTGACAGATGTTTGTCTGTTTATTTGTTTATTTCCTTGCAGATTGGGTGTGTTCATGATCAAAATTTTCATCGATGGTGATGCGTGTCCCGTAGTTAAGGAAATTTTGGAAATCAGTGAAATGAATCACAATTCGCCTGTTGGCATTGTATTGGTTTCGTCTTATGCCCATAAGCGAAATCAGGTGATGCCGGAACATGTGCAGCAAATCACCGTAGATCCTGACCGGGAAGCTGCAGATCTCAGAATTGCGAACCTGGTTACTTCAGAAGACGTCGTGATAACCGATGATTTTGGGCTGGCCAGTTTATTACTGGCTAAAGGTGCGGATGTATTGTCCTCCCGTGGGATGCCGATTACCGATGAATCAATCGATTTCCAATTGGATCGTCGATATCATGAAGCAAAACTTCGAAAAAGCAAGAAATATCATAAAGGACCAAAACCTTTTACAGATGAAGATCGTGAACATTTCCGAGATAAACTTAAAATTATTTTGCAAAATAAGCAGGAAAAATAAACTCCTTCTCGAATCGTAAGAGTTAGGGATGTTTCCTGATAAGTGATCAGTTAAAGTGGGTGTTCTTCATGGAAAAACGAATCCCGGAAGAGATCATAGAAGAAGTCAGAAAAAGTTCAGATATCGTTGATATTATCAGTGAACACGTTCAGCTGAAAAAACAAGGAAAGAATTTTTCCGGGCTTTGTCCGTTCCACGGTGAAAAAACCCCTTCTTTCAACGTATCACCTGATAAACAGCTTTACCATTGCTTCGGCTGCGGCACGGGTGGAAATGTGTTTTCCTTTTTAATGGAGCTTGAAGGGTTAAGTTTCATGGAGACCGTAAAACGGCTGGCGGATAGAAATAATATTGCATTACCCGACACTGTTGCAAATGCGGGAGATTCGTCAAAGGATGAGCATTTGACGCCGTTTTATGACGCTCACGAGCTTGCAGCGAAGTATTATCATTATGTACTGGTTGAAACAGACGAGGGGAAACCCGCCAGAGAGTACCTGCGTAAACGCGGCTTTACACAAACTGCGATAGATCAGTTCCAGGTTGGGTTTGCACCAGATTCCTGGGATTTTCTTGCCCCGTTTCTTGAGAAACGAGGATTTTTAATGGAAGATTTGGAAACTTGCGGACTGGTAGGAAGAAGAGAATCCGACGGGAAGGCTTATGACCGCTTTCGTAACCGGGTCATGTTCCCCATTCATCATACACAGGGAAAAGTGATTGCATTTGGAGGAAGAGGACTGGGAGATGCCCAACCCAAATACCTGAACAGCCATGAATCCGTAATTTTCAACAAGAGCGTAACGCTTTACGGTTTTCACCAGGCAAGACCGAAAATGAAAAAGCGAAATGAAGCAGTTCTCTTTGAGGGATATGTGGATGTTATAGCAGCTTGGAGAGCGGGTATAGACAATGGAATAGCCTCGCTTGGAACTGCAATGACTGAGCAACAGGCGAAAATGATCCGCAGAAATGTTGACCGCGTCCTGCTCTGTTATGATGGAGATGGAGCAGGACAGCAGGCAACGTACAAGAATGCGCGCATCCTGATGGACGCGGGATTAACTGTAACGGTTGCAAATCTGCCATCCGGTTACGATCCGGATGATTATATTCAGGAATTCGGGAAAGAACGTTTCGCCACCGATGTGGTGGGTAACCGGAAATCATGGATGCAATTTCTTTTTGATTACTTTGTTATCGACAAAGATCTTTCTCTTGAAACGGATCGTGTTGCTTATATAGAGTCTATTCTTACAGAAACGGCTATTATAGAAAATCCGGTTGAACGTGATATGTATGTTCAAAAACTCGCGGAGCGATTTAACCTGTCTCAACAGGTACTCCGGGAGGAATTGAGCCGTATTCGTTCAAGTCAGCGAAAAAAGGAACATCGGGAAATCAGGCAGTCGATCATAAATCAAACTGATCGTTCTGCAAAAAAAATGATGACTGCTGAAGAAAATGCGGAACGTGAACTGATTGCACATATGATGCGATCCAGTGACATATCCCGATTGGTTGAGGAAGAGATCGGAGCTGCTTTTCAGTTTGAAATGTATCAGGCAATCGCGGCACACCTTTACAGTTATTACAGTGAAGGATATGAACCGGCTCCCGGCATGTTTCTTGAGCGTATTGAAGATCCCGATATTCGAAGTACAGCCAGTGAGCTTGCGATGAAGACAGTTGAGGAAGACGTGTCTGAGCAGGTTCTGAAAGATTATATACTTTCCGTTCGAAATGCAGGAAAGCGTCAAAAACTTCATCAATTACAAAAGAAACAGCAAGAAGCGATCGAGCAACGTGATCACCTTGGTGCTGCAGAATTGGGTATGGAAGTGAACAGACTTCATCGGGAATTGAAATACCGTAATGAATAAATGTGTTTTTGATCAATTGGAAGGAGGGGTCGTATGGGTGATAAGCAGGTCCGGCAAATGGCAGATGGCGATCTGACCATCGATCAGGTAAAAGAGCAGTTAGTAGAGGCAGGAAAAAAACGCGGGTCCTTAACGTACGTCGAAATTACGGAAAAACTGGGTGCGTTTGATCAGGATT
This sequence comes from Salisediminibacterium beveridgei, assembly GCF_001721685.1. Lineage (GTDB taxonomy): Bacteria > Bacillota > Bacilli > Bacillales > Salisediminibacteriaceae > Salisediminibacterium > Salisediminibacterium beveridgei. Next base: position 1,345,835 of record NZ_CP012502.1, read on the forward strand.
CTGATCAAATGGATGAGTTTTTCGAACACCTCGGTGAGCAGGGTGTGGATATTATAAACGAATCCGAAGCTGTACCGAGTCTGCAACAGGTCGAGAAAGAAGAAGCATTCGATCTTAATGATCTGAGTGTGCCCCCGGGCATTAAAATAAACGATCCCGTCCGAATGTATCTGAAAGAAATCGGCCGCGTTCCTTTACTCTCAGCAAAAGAAGAAGTTGAGCTTGCCAAGCGAATAGAAGAAGATGATGAAGAAGCGAAAAGACGTTTGGCAGAAGCGAATCTTCGGCTTGTCGTCAGTATTGCCAAACGCTATGTCGGTCGAGGTATGTTATTCCTAGACCTGATCCAGGAAGGGAACATGGGACTGATAAAAGCCGTAGAAAAGTTTGATTATAATAAAGGTTTTAAATTCAGTACCTACGCCACCTGGTGGATTCGTCAGGCAATTACACGCGCAATTGCCGACCAGGCAAGAACGATCCGTATTCCGGTGCACATGGTGGAGACCATTAATAAATTAATCCGTGTTCAGCGTCAGCTGCTCCAGGATCTTGGACGGGAGCCGACTCCTGAAGAGGTCTCCAAGGAAATGGAATTGACACCGGATAAAGTACGCGAAATTTTGAAGATTGCACAGGAACCAGTCTCTTTGGAAACACCAATCGGGGAAGAGGATGACTCTCATCTCGGTGATTTCATTGAGGATCAGGAAGCCTTGGCTCCTTCTGATGCAGCTGCTTATGAATTGTTGAAAGAACAGTTGGAAGACGTGCTTGATACGTTAACGGACCGGGAAGAAAATGTTTTGCGCTTGCGGTTTGGTCTTGATGACGGTCGGACAAGAACCCTTGAAGAAGTGGGGAAAGTCTTTGGAGTTACACGGGAGCGGATTCGGCAAATTGAGGCGAAAGCGCTCAGAAAACTTCGTCATCCGAGCAGAAGCAAACGACTCAAGGATTTCCTGGATTAATAAAATAAGCGTATGATATGTAAAGCCTCCCTTTCGGATCCGATCGGGAGGTTTTACTTCATTTAAACCTGTTGACCGAAGGTGAATCAAACAGATTATGGTATACTTACAGCATAGATATACAGGCAGGTGATTGGGTGAATGAGAAGCAGAAAATCATCGTAAACGAAATTCAAAAATGGCGTGAAAGCAAACTTTTACCTGAGAAATACTGTGATTTTCTCATCAGTTTGTATACGGAAGGTAACGCACCGGATACAAATACAGATACAGATACAGAACCTTCTAAAGCGCTTCTCCCGGCGTTAAAAAAAATGCTTATCACCATCGGTTTGATTTTAGTCGTTCTGATACTCTTGATTTTGTTTCTTTACTTCACGCAAATGCCGCCGGTATTCCAAATCGGAATGCTCGCTCTCGTAATGATTTTCAGCGTAGCAGCTGCATTTTTCTATCAAAACAAAGACCGGATCTATACACATGTTTATATCATATTGGCTGCGTTTATGTCGTTTATTTTGACAGTAGTGGGAACAGATTTGTTCTTTGATCATGAGCGGATGTTCCTGGGAGGTGCGATCATTATTCTGTGTCTGCTGTGGGTCTTGGCAGGCTGGCGACTGAGGCTTCCTTACTTGTGGATTTCAGGTGTTTCAGGTGTGATTTTGTTTATTGGCTTTTTGATTGTGGAAAGATTATAGAAACATCAATTTTCAGAAAGGAATCAGAAACATGAAAATCATTGCTCACAGGGGAAACAAACGCTATGCACCCGAAAATACAATGGCTGCATTTTATTCAGCGATGCACTATGACATTGAAGGAATTGAATTTGATCTTCACTTGACGAAAGATTATGTTCCGGTTATTATCCACGATCCGACGATTGACCGCACAACAGATGGCCGTGGTCCGGTTTCCTCGTTTACCATGAATGAATTAAAGCAATTTGATGCAGGGAGATCGTTTGATGAATCTTTTATTGGAGAAAAAATCCCTTCCTTTCGGGAATTTTTAATATGGGCACAGGATTATTCCTTTACATTGCACTTGGAATTAAAGCAGCAAAAAAGTAATTCGGATTATTTTTTGAAAGAGGTTGTAAAAGAGCTCGAAGCCTTCGATATGATTAAGCGTACAGTTATTTCAAGTTTCCAACATAACTATCTTCCCAAGGTAAAGGCGCTCAATCCGATGCTTGAGACAGCACTTTTAACGAAAACGCCGATTTTCAAAGCGGTGAAATATGCTGAAAAAGTTTCTGCAGACGGTATTCATATCCGTTATAATCTGCAAAATTCACGTTTTTTCAGGCGATGGAGTAAAAAAGGGGCTGCGGTCAGGGCGTATCATGTTCAGAAACCGGCTCAATTGATACTTTGTGAAAAATTGGGTGTGGAAGCTGTCATCACAAATGATCCGAGAAGAATGTCTGAGTTTTTGAAGCAAAAATAATTGCAGGATATTTTTCTTTGCTTGTTCGTTATTTTCATATACAATATAAATATCACACTGAGCACAATGGGTTTGTCACAGTGGAAAACGTATTAATAAAAGGGGGTACATAAAGATGAGAGGAGCACCATTATATCCATTCGCTGCCACAGCAGCATTGGGAATCCTCATGATCGTTATATTGTCATTCGTTGGCTTGAATGTGGGGCAGGAGACCGCGGGTGAAAATAATGAAAACAATGAGAACAACGAAGAAACACAGGAATTTGACGATCCGATTGAACTTGGTGAACATGTTTATATTGGACAATGTGCATCCTGCCATGGTGAAAACCTGGAAGGTGGCGGCGATTTCCCGGCACTTGACGGAGGAGCATACTCAGAAGAAGAAATCCTGACCGCGATTGAAGAAGGTCCGGGAAACATGCCTGCTGGTCTTGCATCCGGTGAGGAAGCGGATGCCGTTGCGCTTTATATTCTCGAACAGGAATAAGAAGTTGATCATTCAAGGAAGAAGGACAATTGTTCCTTCTTCTTTTTGTACATATGGACAGTAAATTATGCAAAAGGATGTGTATCATGAACCGTCATCAATTATCTGAAAGACTTCAAGCTGTCAGTCGTCATGTCCCACGCGGAGCGAAGCTTGCCGACATTGGCTCGGATCATGCTTACTTACCGGTATATCTCCTGGAACATGGGGTGATCGAGCGTGCCATTGCAGGAGAAATTAATGATGGCCCTTTGCTTTCAGCTATGGAAAACATACAAGCAAACGGGTTTACGGATCATATTCAGGTGAAAAAGGGGAGCGGTTTGGCGGTGCTCTTGAATGAAACAGATATCGACACCGTAACGATTGCCGGCATGGGTGGGCCTCTTATAACAGCGATTCTCAATGATGGGCAAGAGCACCTATCTACGATTAAACGGTTGATTCTTCAACCCAACGTGGCTGCGGACAGAATCCGGCAGTGGCTATACAGCGAGGGATGGGATCTGATATCCGAAGAGATTCTCGAAGAAGAGGGTCATATCTATGAAATTCTTGTGGCAGAACCGGGCACTGGCACGGCAGCGTATTCCAATGTTGAGAGTGAATTCAAAAAAGAATTGTGGTTAGGCCCAATTTTGATCCAGGAAAAACATTCAGCTTTTCAAAAGAAATGGAAATGGGAATATGAACAATTGAAACGAATTGAAGAGAGTCTGAATGAGGCAAAAGACAAAAACACAGTATCGGAGCGGCTCGCAGACGTTGACCAAAAAATCACATGGCTGAAGGAGGTATTTCACTATGAGTGAATTCATTCATGCGCAAGCCCTGATCCAGGGATTTGAAAGATTCTCCCCGAAATCGTATGCCATTGAAGGGGATAAGGTCGGTCTTCAGATTGGGACCTTGAATAAGAAAGTAACGAAACTGATGACAGCGCTGGACGTCAATGAGCAGGTAGTGGATGAAGCCATTGAAAATGGCGTTGATTTCATTATTGCTCACCACCCTTTGATCTTCCGGCCTTTAAAGGCGCTCACAACCGATGAATCTTATGGAAAAACCATTCAGAAACTGATGAAGCATGAGATCACATTGTATGTAGCGCACACAAATCTTGACGTGGCAACAGGAGGCGTCAATGACCTGATGGCTGATGCACTGGGGCTTCAAGATACAGATGTGCTTGCCAAGACCAGTGAAGATCCACTGGTTAAACTGGTGGTTTATGTATCAAAACCTGATGCAGACCGCGTCAGGCAGGCGATTGGAGATGCCGGAGCCGGTCACATTGGCGATTACAGTCACTGCAGTTTTCAAACAGAAGGAACAGGTTCGTTCATTCCAGGTGACGGGACAGATCCTTTCATAGGGAAACAAGGTGAAAGGGAATTTGTAGAAGAACTGAAAATTGAGACCATTGTTCCGAAATCAATCGAAAAAAAGGTAGTACGGGCAATGCTTGACGCTCATCCATATGAGGAACCTGCCTATGATCTTTATCCGATGGCAAATGAGGGCGATGCTCTTGGTCTCGGAAGAATTGGTTACTTAGAGGAAGGCATGACCTTGGATGCTTTTTGCGAACATGTCAAAAAAGCATTCGATGTCCCATTTGTCAGAGCGGTTGGTGATGGAAACCGTACTGTTAAAAAGATTGCTGTTCTTGGCGGAGATGGAAACAAGTACACCATGACAGCCCTTCAAAAAGGTGCAGATGTTTATGTAACTGGTGACCTCTACTATCATGTGGCTCACGATGCCATGATGGAAGGATTGATGATGGTTGACCCGGGGCATAATGTAGAGAAGATCATGAAGCAAGCTACAGCGGATTATGTGAAGAATAACATTTTAAAAAATAGCTGTCTTACAGAGGTTGTTGCTTCAGCAATTCATACCGATCCTTTTCGTGTAAAATAACCACTACACTGATGATTGCCATAATAAAAACAGCTTCGGGAGGAACGAGCCTTCCGAAGCTGTTTGATTACTGGTTGATGATCAGATCTCCTGTTCCGCGCGTTTCGGCATTTCGTCTCTTCGGACTTTCGGGAGAATTTTGGACAGTTTGACGGTACTCGTTGTATCCCAAGTGTGGGGATTGTCTTCGTCATACTGTTCGATAAAACGGATCACTTCTTTCGTTATTGGTGTAGGCGTTGAAGCTCCGGATGTTACTGCAACGGTAGAGATTCCGTTGAGCCAGTCGGTGTTCAACTCGTTCACATTACTGATCCGGTAGGCATTTGTTCCGGCGATCGCTTTTGACACCTGCGCGAGTCGATTTGAATTATTACTTTTCGGGTCACCCACAACAATGAGCAGATCTGCATCTCCAGCCTGCTCAGCAACGGCTTCTTGCCGGGTCTGTGTGGCAAGGCAGATCTCGTTGTGAATTTCGGCAGATGGATACTTCGTTTTTGAAGCTTTCATAATGTCAGACACATCCCACTGGCTCATGGTGGTCTGATTGGTGATGACGATTTTCGATGATTGAATGTTCAACTGGTTTACGTCTTCGACGCTCTCCACAATATGGACGATGTCGGGCGCAACACCGGCAGCGCCTTCGGGTTCGGGGTGGCCTCGTTTGCCGACATAGATAACTTCATATCCGTCACTTTTCCGTTCGCGGATTAAATCGTGCGTTCGTGTTACATCAGGGCATGTGGCATCCACGGTTGTGAGCCCCTTGTCTCTTGCTTTACGACGAACTTCCGGAGATACGCCGTGGGCTGTATAAATGATAGTACCTTCATGGACCTGATCGAGAATCTCCAGACGATTTGGCCCGTCAAGCGTTATGATGCCATCTTCTTCAAAAGCGTCAGTGACATGTTTATTATGGACGATCATGCCAAGAATATATACAGGTTTTGGATACGCAGGGTTATTTGCTGTTTTTTTAGCGATGATCATAGCGTCGACGACACCATAACAATAGCCTCTGGGTGATATTTTGATCACATTCATGATGTGTGTCCTCCTCTTTACAGTGAACGGATATAGTTTTACACCGCATATCCATTATAAAGGGTATCATTTAAGTTGACAATCAATGAGAATGACCTTTCACAAAAGTGAAAGGTCATGTGTCCGACTGTTTTACCTGCTTGCAGGGATATATTCCTGAATAAATAATTTGGCATCTTCCTCGGAGAAACCGTCAATATTCCGAATTTCACTGACGAGAAATTGAGTTGCCCGTTCCAGGTTTTTTCTGTCTTCGATGTGCAGTCCATTGGTACGCTCTGCTTTTTTGGCATGCAATGCTGCAATAACTCTTGCTGCATCGTGGATGGAGCCGGTCTTTAACAGTGTCTCATTTTCTCGGGAATAAGGTTTTGCCGGTATGGTCTCTGTCAAAGTGCTTTCGTCAAAAAGCGCTTCAAGTACATCATCGAGTTCGCTCTTTGAAATGACAGGCCTGAGCCCAGATGCACCAATTTTATTTTCAGGCAGCATCAGAGTGACTTGATTTAAAGGGAAATAGACAACGAAATAGAGCAGTTTATTACCGAGTATTTCTTTTTCTTCGATCTTTTCAACACGTCCAGCTCCGTGATATGGGTACACCACGTAGTCTCCTAATGAGAACATTCATATCCCTCCACTATATCGTCATTTAATCTATTATAACACAAATAAAGATAAAACGTTAAATTTTACTACTGAAAACTGCAGACGTCAATAAAAGAGTGTTAATTCATCAATAAAAAAACAATCGGGTTTCTGAGAATTCAAGTAGCTATTCATGATTGATTCATGATAAAATTAAAATTTGAGCAGATTGTTTTGAGAATAGAAAGAGGGTAGTATTCATGACACACAATTTTGAACGTTTTCGCCTTGCACCATTTTTAATTCGAGGTTTGGAAAAAGAGGGGATTACTCTTCCCACTGAAATACAAGAACGGATAATTCCTTCCGTGAACAAAGGAGAAGATGTGATCGGACGGTCACAAACAGGTACAGGGAAAACGCTGGCTTTTATTCTGCCGCTTTTAACCCGGATCGATGCATCCAAGCAGGAGACCCAGGTCATCATCACAGCGCCGACGCGTGAACTGGCTTCACAACTTTATGATGTTCTGAAGCATTTCTCAGCATTCAGCGAGACGCCAATAACCAGTCAGTTAATTATTGGTGGGACAGATCGGAATCGCATGCTTGAGAAGGTAAAACAACAGCCGCATATCGTTGTCGGAACACCTGGACGGATTCTCGACATGATGAAAGAAAAATCACTGAATCCATGGACGGTATCGTCTTTAGTAGTGGATGAGGCAGATCAGATGCTTGACATGGGCTTTCTTGAAGAGGTCGATCAGATCGCATCCATGATGGATGAAAAGCTTCAGTTGCTTGTTTTTTCAGCGACCATCCCTGAGAGTTTGAAGCCATTTTTGAAGAAATACATGAACAATCCAAAAGAAGTGGAAGTGCAGCCGAAACAGACGGCGCCATCAGAAATTGCACACTGGCTGATTCCAGACAGAGATCGGGATCGTAAAGACATACTCATTAACATTGCGAAAGACCTGAATCCTTACTTGGCAATTATTTTCACGAACACGAAGGACTCTGCAGACGAAGTGTTTCATCGCATGCATGCTGAAGGCTTTAATGTAGACTGTATACATGGCGACATTCAGCCACGTCAGCGGAAAAAGGTCCTTAAGAAATTGCAGACAGCCGAAATTCAATATCTTGTGGCAACTGATCTTGTAGCAAGAGGGATGGATATCAAGGGCGTTTCGCATATCATTAATTATGAGATTCCAAAAGAACTGGAGTACTACGTGCACCGCGTCGGTCGTACGGCAAGAGCAGGCTGGGACGGCATTGCCATCACCTTCTATGGTCGGAATGATCAGGAAGCGATTGAAAAACTGGAAGCAAAAGGTTTGAGTTTTTCTTATCGTGAATTCAAAAAAGGTCGTTGGGTAACCATACAGAAGCGGGAAAAACCGGCGAATACCAATGAAAAACTTACGGTGAAAGCGAAAGGCATGCTTAAAAAACCGAAGAAAGTAAAACCAGCTTATAAAAAGAAAGCTAAATTCAAGGTTGAAAAGGAAATGAAACGAAATCGCCGGATCAAAAGCCGGCATAAGAAATAAACAAAAGGTGTGATGACAATGTGGTTAGGTTCGCATGTATCCATGAGTGGCAAGAAAATGCTTCTGCAAGCCAGTGAAGAAGCTGCCTCCTATAACAGTACAACATTTATGATTTACACCGGTGCGCCGCAGAATACTCGTCGAAAAGCGATTGAGGATCTGAATATTGAAGCCGGAAGGCAACATATGAAAGAAAACGGTATAGACCATATCGTGGTTCATGCTCCATATATTATTAATATAGCGAATACGACGAAACCGGAGACGTTCCGGTTGGGCGTCGATTTCCTCAAAAGTGAAATCGATCGAACAGAAGCGATTGGTGCCAAACAAATTGTACTGCATCCAGGCGCTCATGTTGGTGCAGGTGTAGACGAAGGCATCAAAAGAATTATCGAAGGCCTTAACGAAGTCATCGATCCCGATATCGATGTTCAAATTGCACTTGAAACCATGGCTGGAAAAGGATCAGAGTGTGGTCGTTCTTTCGATGAATTGGCCAAAATCATTGATGGTGTCAAACACAATGATCGTTTGTCAGTATGTTTTGATACGTGCCATGTTCATGATGCAGGTTACGATATTGTTAATGACCTTGATGGTGTTATTCAATCTTTTGATGATATCATTGGATTGGATCGACTGAAGGTATTACACATTAATGACAGTAAAAATGAACGCGGGGCAGCTAAAGACCGGCATGAGAACATTGGCTTTGGTCATATTGGTTTCGATGCACTTGAGCGGATTATTTATCATGACGCGTTTAACGATATTCCGAAAATCCTTGAAACGCCTTACGTTGGAGAAGATAAAAAGAAAAAAGTACCCCCTTATAAAGAAGAGATTGCCATGCTTCGTGAACGTACGTTTTATGAGGACCTGAAGTCAGAACTTGAAAACAAAGCCGCACAGAAATAAACTTTGTAAAACGGATTCCCGCGGGAATCCGTTTTATTTATACTGTAAGTTTTACGAAACTTCTACTGCATCTCACCTGGGCGATTGAATTTTTATTGTTCCTGAAGTATAATTGAGGCAACAGTAAAAGTTGCACTAAGGAAACTTTTATACATGAATGCAAGTAATGAGGTGAATATAATGAGTAACTCAACGATCGATATCAAAGAGCTGTCCGTTCATTATCAGGGGACGACAGCATTGGACCATGTTTCAATGTCACTTCATGCCGGTCAGATTACCGGAGTGATCGGACCGAATGGTGCCGGGAAATCGACATTAATGAAAGCTATGCTCGGTCTTGAACGCTATAAGGGAACAATCTCATATGCTGGCCGTTCGATTCATCAAATCCGTAAAAAAGTTGCTTATGTTCCGCAGCGTTCATCGATTGACTGGGATTTTCCGGTACTTGTGCGAGATGTTGTCTTAATGGGCAGGTATGTTCACATTCCTTGGTATAGGCATGCTGGAAAAATTGAGCGGGACATTGCCATGGACGCATTGGAACAAACCGGGATGGCTGACTTCAGTAATCGGCAAATTGGGGAATTATCCGGTGGACAACAGCAACGTGTTTTCATCGCCAGGGCGCTGGCACAGGATGCAGACACATTCTTTCTGGATGAACCTTTCGTTGGAATTGACATGAAATCGGAAGAAATTATTATGAATATTCTTCGAGGTCTGAAAAAAGATGGGAAAACCTTGTTTGTGGTTCATCATGATCTGAGTAAAGTTGAACAGTATTTTGATCAGCTGGTGCTGTTAAATCAGCAATTGATTAAAGCAGGAAAAGTGACAGATGTGTATCTGCCGGAACTTTTGCAACGGGCGTATGGCGGACAGGCTGCAGTTCTTCCTGGAACAGACCAGGATTCCTTTATGGTGGTGGGGCCGTCATGAATCAAATTGTCTTTTTCATTGACCAGTTGTTGAATTACCCTTATTTACAAAATGCCTTGATGGCAGCAATACTGGTAGGGATTATTTGCGGCATGATCGGGGCCTTTATCATTATGCGCGGTATGGCTCTGATGGGTGACGCGATTTCACATGCTGTGCTCCCTGGCGTTGTTATTGCTTATATGGTGGGTGCCAGTTTCTTCGTTGGTGCAGTTATCACCGGTGTTCTGACTGCGCTTTTAATCGGCTTCATCTCCCAAAATAGCCGGATCAAAGAAGACTCTTCGATCGGGATTATGTTTACTGCAATGTTTGCACTGGGCATCGTGATGATTACAGGTATGTCCGGCAGCAGCGTGGATTTATGGCATATCCTCTTCGGTAATGTTTTGGCTGTTTCCCGGGGAGACGTGATTATCAGTATCGGTATAGGCATCGTTGTCTTATTGATGATCATTGTATTTTACAGACCATTGCTATTAACCACGTTTGATCCTGTAATGGCAAGGGCATCCGGACTTCCTGTGAAAGGGATTCATTACCTGTTAATGCTGCTATTATCACTTGTTACCGTGGCATCTTTGCAAACAGTGGGTATTATCCTTGTTGTGGCAATGTTGATCACACCGGCGTCTACAGCTTATCTGTTAACAGACCGGTTTTCTGTCATGATCTTTCTTTCGTCCGTATTCGGCGTTGCGGCTGCAGTTTCGGGCCTTTATTTTTCAGTTATTTATGATGTGTCATCAGGTGCATCAATCGTATTGGCTTCGTCGTTTATGTTTCTACTGGCATTCTTTTTCGCACCGAAACGTGGACTTGTGATTCGATGGATGCAGGATCATAAACCTGACTCTGCACGAGCTTCCTGACCACAATATTTTACACATTCTTCATTTAATTCAATATTTATTCATTGCTTTATTTGTTTTTATCGGTTATCATCCTTCACTGTACGATCCTTTCGTACGTTTTGAAGGAGGGAACGTTTTGAAAATGAACAAACTATGGTTGATTTATTCCTCAATTGCTTTTGTAACAGTTTTATTGATGGGACTTTCAACACTGGAAAACGAATCTGATATTCAGGTTGCAGAAAAGGACAGGACGACTGCAGACAGGGAACAGCTTCCGGATAGATTCAATACCATTCGTGAAAAAACAACAACAATACCAGATTATGAAAGTTCCGTTACGGTAAGTGAATGGAACAATTCTCAAGAAACAGCAGAGGTTATGTATGATGATTCAGACGGTGCTTTCAAAGAAGAATGGGGATTATTTTTAGCATCTGAAGCGGCAAACCGGGATATTGATCCTTTTCTTGTTTATGAGTTGCTGCGAGTGGAAACAGGTGGAGAATTTGATCCGGAAATGACAGGACCGCAAACGAGTTACGGTCATGCATATGGCCTGGCGCAGTTCATGACAAATACTGCACCTTGGATCGCAGAGATGGCCAGTGTTGAGTATGATGAGGATCTCTTATTTGATCCGTATTATTCCATGCTTCTTTCCGTGGAGTATCTTGATTTCCTGCATGATCGTTATGATGACTGGAATTATGCATTAACAGCTTATCATCGAGGGATTTATGGTATGGAAAACTATGTGAGCCGGAATGGGCACGCCAATAGCTGGTATGCTGAAGAAATTCAGGAAATGGCAGATAAGTCAGGTCAATTAGTCTCTCACAACTAATAATGAAATATAATACTGCAGGGCCGGGACATCTCTTCGATGTCCCGGCCCTGCAGTATTATATTAACTCGTGAAGAAACATTGGCAGTGTGATTTACATTGATAAGTCATATTTTAATCATTTTCTTCAAATTGAGCAGCCTGATAGTACAGCTGTTCTTGACTTCGAAATAGCGGTTCATTTTCTTTTGGGAGAATATACGTATAGGAACCGTCAGGTTGCTGTTCGCGAGCCTTCACGTTGTCTTTCAGTCCATAATCCAGTACTTGTTTCACCCGCTCTTTAACGCCTTGCTTTTCGACAGGGAATAAGATCTCGATACGTTTTTCCATGTTGCGGGTCATCCAGTCCGCGGATGACAGATAGAGCATTTCTTGACCGTTTTGAAAAAAATAAAATATACGGGAGTGTTCCAGGAAACGATCAATGATACTGATCACCGTAATATGTTCACTGATACCTGGAATGCCGGGTCTCAAACAGCAAATGCCCCTGACAATCAGTTTGATGATGACGCCCTGCTGGCTGGCCTCGTATAACTTCATAATCAGTGGTTTATCTGTTAAGGAATTCATTTTTGCTTTTATGCAGCCATTACCGTATTTAATATGACTGGAGATCTCTTTATCTATTAATTTGAGTAATTTATCCCTCATATTAAACGGGGATGTGGTAATTTTATTCCATTTCGGTTTTTTACTGAAGCCACTCAAGTGATTAAAAAAATTTGTTGCATCTTCCCCAAATTGCGGGTCGGAAGTTAATATGCCCATGTCTGTATATAATTTCGCGGTCGAATCATTATAATTCCCGGTACCGAGATGGACATAACGCTGAATGTCATTGTCTTCCTGGCGGATCATCAGCGTGATCTTGCTGTGTGTTTTGAGTCCGGTAATGCCATAGATGACATGAACGCCCGCTTTTTCGAGTTTTTTAGCCCACTGAATATTTTGCTCTTCGTCAAACCTTGCTTTTAATTCAACCAGAACGGTTACCTGCTTCCCATTTTCCGCGGCGCGCATCAGTGCTGCGATGACAGGAGAGTCCCCACTGACTCTGTAGAGTGTTTGTTTGATGGCCATCACATCCGGGTCATCTGAAGCTTGCGCAATTAAATCTACAATCGGTTGAAAAGATTCATACGGATGATGGAAAAAGATGTCGCGTTCCCGAATCGCATCGAAGAGATCTTCGTTCTCATTCAAATCCTGTGATGGCTGAGGAACAAAAGACTCATCCAGCAGGTGTTCATGGGAATCCTGAAGTTGATTGTGCAGGTTGAATAAGAAGCTGATATCCAATGGTCCCGTCAGTTCATAGATATCCCCGCTTTTAATTTCCAAAACAGAAGTCAAAAAAGAAAGCACACGCTCTTCCATGTTGTGACGATTAATTTCAAGTCTGACCGCAGCACCCCATTTTCGTTTTTTTAATTCCTTTTCAATTTCGCGAAGGAGATCCCGGGCCCCTTCTTCATGGATCGTCAGGTCCGCATTTCGGGTAATCCGGAAAGGGGAGACACTCATTACCTGATTCCCGCTGAATAAACCACCGATGAAGTGAGTGATGATATCTTCGAGAAGAACATAAGAAACCCCGTGATTCCGCTTTATCCGGACAGCCCGGTTCAAAAGGGAGGGAACCTGAACAATAGCGAGTTTTTCGACTTTGTCTTCTTTTTTTCCCTGTAAAACAACGGCAAGATTCAAACTTTTGTTGGAAAGCATCGGGAAAGGGCGGTAGGCATCAATGGCCATTGGTGTTAAAACGGGCATGATGAAATCCCGGAAATAATCCTCAAGGCGAATGATCTCTTCAAAATCGAGATCCTGGATCGTCAAAAACTGAATTCCTTCTTTACGTAAACCGTCTTTCAGATCATTCTCAAAGTGGTGGTATTGTCTTTTTACTAACTCGTGGCAAAGTTCGGAAATGGCTTTCAGTTGCTGTTTTGGAGTCATTCCTGCTTTGTTTTCCGGCTTGTTGAAGCCAGCTTCAACTTGATCTTTCAAGCCGGCAACACGGACCATATAGAACTCATCGAGGTTGGAAGAGAAAATAGCCATGAATTTCAAGCGTTCGAGAAGCGGATTCCTGCTGTCTTCTGCTTCTTCCAAGACTCGTTCGTTAAAACGCAGCCAGCTTAATTCACGATTATTGTACAAATTGGTTTCTTGCAGATTATCTTTCATAAGCTGTACTTCCCGTGTTATGAATAGTAATGTGAATAGATAATTTCAATATTTTTTCGAGGTGTTTTTTATATTTGTTTGCCTGATAATCTTCAAAATAAGCAGGACCATTAGTGACAACAATTAACTGCAGGTTTTTCTTGTCGGTTTTTATTGCTTCTACTTTCTCAACGGATCCAAGTTTTGAAATATTCAATGCATAACATAGTTTCAGGATGCTGCCGAGCAGCTCGTAGGTTTTTAAATGATCTTTCGAAACCAAGTCACCGAAAGGAGCGGCAAATTGTTTTAAGGTGGACCGGGATTTAAAAGATGCGATGAAAGCAACTGCCATTCGTTCGCCATGAGTCAGGCCATCAATCGCCTGGTTTGTTAACATATAAAAACTATGCTGGGCTTTTGCTTCGGGGTGAATGGCTTCTCCAATATAGTATACAGTAGCACCCCATTGCATCAGTTTGCGGTCGTGCAAATCAAGATCGTCTGTAAGCCCCTCATTGACGAGATCCTGAATGAGATAGGCACTTAAAATAGAAAGATGCCGATGAACCTGTTCATCAAGTTGAAATTGTTTTGTCAGGGAATAAAAGCTCTCTTCAATAACATTTGGAAAATGGGTTACATCTATGTTCTTTAACAGATGCTCATAAAAAAGACCGTCTCTCAGTCCCCGGTGACTGACAATATATTCGTCGTGAGATACATAGTCCATCAGCTCCTCGATGGCAGAAATTGCAGGGACGATAATATCTGAGCGATCTTTGGACAGACCGTCCTGTTTCTCCCGTTTTTTATTAGACATATCCCACAGTTCTTCACGGATCTCTTTGACGTCCTGGAAAGTCATACGATATTCATGAAGTCCTGCCAGAGGATAATCGATGGTTTCCTGATGAACGGTTGCCAGATTTCGAGCTGTACCACCGATTCCAATTACCGGGACTTTGTGTTCTTTCAACCAGGAGAGAGAGTCATAGGAGTGAAAAATGAAATCCTGAATGGCTTTCATTTCATCTTCAGTGGGGGTATCGCCTTTAACGAACTGATTTTTCAACGTCACAGCGCCAAACGGAAAACTGTGGTACTGTTTCAGTTCCCGGTCTTTAAAGTAGGTGATTTCCGTACTGCCGCCCCCGATATCGATGGTGATTCCTTCGGTTAAGGTGGTGGAATTTGTTACAGCGAGATAGCCATAGTAGGCTTCTTGATAATCACTGAGAACCTCTATTGAAAAAGCCCCCTTAGTATTCACAGCTTCAAGGATTTCATCCTGGTTGATGGCATTTCGGACGGCTGCAGTGGCGACAGCTCTCACTTCTGTGAGATTGTAACCTGTCGATGCTCGATTGAATTCATCAAGGGTATGAAGGATCATCTCAATGCCCTCTGAGGACATTTCGCCAGTGTCATCGATATAACTGCTGAGACGGGCAGAAACCTTCAAGTTTTGTGTCTCTTTGAAACATGCATCTTCATCTACTTCATAAATCACAAATCTGATGGAGTTCGAACCAATATCTATGATGCCAATTGCCTGTCTATCCAATCTGATCATCCTCTCTGAAAATACTTATACGTTCAGTATACGCTCAAAAAACCTTTGAAGCGAGAGGAGCAGGGGAATTTACAACTTCTTAAAGTTAGGGTATACTTGCACTTGGATTAAATCGTAATGATTCTTAAATGAGATGTGAGGGTAACTGATCATGAAAACGCAAGTACAACGAACATCACCGGTTGTGGAAGTTAAGGATGTTTCATTCAGCTATGATCGTCAACCAGTTGTTGAAGACATCAATTTGACTGTTCCGGCAGGAGCATTTCTTGGACTGGTTGGTCCAAACGGATCCGGCAAGTCGACACTGATGAAAATGATTCTGGGGTTATTGAAACCCGATCAGGGTGAAGTGCGACTGTTTGATCAGGATATAAAACATTTTCATGACTGGAGCAAAATCGGGTTCGTCTCTCAGAAGGCGAACAGTTTTAACAGCGGGTTTCCTGCGACGGTGTTTGAAGTGGTCTCAATGGGACTCTATGGAAAAATGGGTCTGTTCAGATTTATGACGAAAAAATATAAAGACATGGTATTCGAGGCACTGAAACAAGTAAATATGCAGGCGTTTGCCAAGATCAATATCGGTGAATTATCCGGAGGGCAACAGCAACGAGTGTTTATTGCCCGTGCGCTTGTGAGTGAACCGGCCTTACTGATTCTTGATGAGCCAACGGTCGGGGTCGATGCAGAATCGGTCGCCTACTTTTATGATATGCTCAAAAGATTGAACCGTGATCGAGGGATTACATTAGTGCTTGTTACTCACGATGTTGGTGCGATGACACAATATGTTACTCATGTAGCTTGTTTGAATAAATGCATTCATTTTCATGGTTTCACAAAAGACTTCGAGGACAACAAAGATGAAATGATGACAAAAATGTATGGACACGATGTCAAAACAATTGATCATAATCATGATCATCACCACCATGATCATTTCCATGACCATGATGATGTGAGCAGGTGACTGTATGATCGAAGTATTTTTCCAATACGATTTCCTTAAATTTTCGCTATATACAGCATTGATCGTTGGAATATTGACACCTGCTGTCGGCGTCTTCCTTGTGGTCAGGCGGTTGTCCCTCATGGCTGATGCGCTGTCCCATATTACACTGACTGGCATTGCGTTCAGTCTGCTTTTGGGCAGATCAATTCCCTTTTTTGCGGGATTAAATCCTGTATACATGGGCATGCTGTTTTCTGTATCGGGGTCTTTACTCGTCAATCGACTCGGTTTTGTCTTCAAGCATTACCGGGAACTGGCGATTCCGATCATTCTTTCATCCGGGATTGGTATCGGTGTGGTCTTCATCTCACTGGCTGACGGGTTTAATAATGATTTGTTGAACTATTTATTTGGGAGTGTTGCTGCAGTCAGCAGTCAGGATTTTCAGCTGATGATGCTTTTGCTGACGGGTGTGATTGCATTTATTGTTTTATTTTATAAAGAGCTGCTTTTTTTGAGTTTTGATGAGGAGCAAGCAGTGACATCAGGACTGCCCAAAAAGTTTTTAGATGTTTCTTTTATGGTAGTTGTCGCGGTTGTCATTGGAGTTTCCATGCAAATTGTTGGTATTCTGCTGGTATCTGCTTTGATGACTTTGCCGGTTGCGGCGGCTATGAGATTGGCAAAATCTTTTAAAGCAATGTTGCTTTATTCTATACTTATTGGTGAAATCTCAGTACTTGTCGGGATGATCAGTGCTTTTCATCTTGATCTTGCTCCAGGTGGTACAATTGTACTCACCAATTTGGCATTATTGATTCTTGTCATCATGATTACAGGTAGCGGAAAGAAGAGGGCATGATTATGATGGAAGTGCTTGAACAATTGACATTTCTTGAACGTGGGATCATTGCCGGCCTTGTTGTCGGGATTCTCGCTCCAATGATGGGGGCTTTTTTGCTGGTCAGACGGATGACGATTATTTCAGAGGGGCTGTCACAGATTACGCTGGCCGGCATCGCGACAGGTGTCGTAATCGGTCAATCCGGAATTTTCATGCAGGATGTGAACCCATTAATCACCGGTTTTCTGTTTGCATTGGCGGGAGCACTGATTGTCGAGAAGCTTCGCTCAGTGTATCGGTATTTTCAGGAACTAGCTGTTCCGATTATTTTGTCTGCAGGGCTGGGAATCAGTGCGGTACTGATCAGTATGTCCGGCATGTCGAGTACAGAATGGTTCAACTTTCTGTTTGGCAGTCTTTTGACCGTTTCAATATCCGATTTGATATTTATCCTTTCTGCAGGCACTGTGAGTTTTCTGATTCTGATCATTTTGTACAAGGAATGGCTGTCGATATCTTTCGATAGCGAATTTGCCCATACTTCAGGTATCGCGGTAAAATGGATGAATCTGCTGTTTGCTGTGCTCGTCGCAGCAGTGATCAGTGTTTCGATCAGTGTTGTGGGAATCCTTCTTGTTGGAGCGATGATCACGCTGCCAGTAGCGGCTGCTTTGCAAGTATCGCACAGTTTTCGGCAAGTGATACTTTTTGGTATCATGTTTGGCGAATCAGCAGTTATATTGGGGATGTTATCTTCTTATTATCTGAACATAGCCACCGGAGGAATGATTGTCACGGCGGGGATTCTGATTTTACTCATGGCGATTATGATCAAAAATCTTCGCTACCGGATATTGAAGACATCATTTGAAAAGGCATAGGGGAGGGGAAAGATTGTGCAAATTGATAACGCAATGGCTCAATTAAAAGAGCAAGGATATAAGTTTACAGCGAAACGGTATGATATTCTATCGTTTTTGATCAAAGAGGCCAGATACGTCACTGCAAAAGAAATTCTGGAAGATTTGAAAGATAAACATGATGGCTTGAGTTTTGATACGATCTATCGCAATTTAGCTTTATTTGAAGCGAGCGATCTTCTCGAAGAGACAGAACTCGATGGTGAAAAGCGGTTTCGAATTGCTTGTTCAGTGGACGAACATCACCATCATTTGATATGTCTGACATGCGGTAAGACGGAGCATATTCACCATTGTCCAATGGATCAGAAATTGATTTCCTCCAAAGGATTTACTGTCACAGGACATAAGTTCGAAATCTATGGTTATTGTCCGGAATGTGTCGTTTAAACTTTATAAAATAGAAACATCCGGACCCATGGCTGATCCGGATGTTTCTATTGTGAATGCATGTATAGTTTAATCGACTTTTGCAGGTTGAAATAATCTGTTGATAATGTGATCAGCTTCTTTCCAAGAGTAAGCCCGGTAAACCTGGTCAGGTACAGGCTTTCGATTATAGGGGGTGTCCATCAGAATAACAGGTATGTTGCAATCCTCAGCAATTGTTACAGCGTTGTCATGTTTGTCCTCGAAGAAGGCATTCAGTTGATGATCTTTCACGGCTTTGAGCTTATTGTGCTGGCCCAAAAGTTCAATATGATCATAGGGAATTTGGTGCTTAGCAAACCAATTTACAGTCAAATCACGAACGTGTGCAGGTCGGGCACTGATGTAGTAGAGTTCAAACTGATGCTGCCAGGTGCTTAACACACGCTCTGCATCGTAAGCCGGGAATGACAGCTGGTACATTTGCGGTTCGTGTTTGGACATCCATGTCCAGAATTCCTTTTCCGTGACGTTCAGTGCGATAGAGAGATCATAGTCCTGAATATCCTCGAGCGTTAATGTTTTGTTAAAGTGTTTGTTTAAATGCGGAATGAAAGACGAGGGATCTGTAACGGTGCCGTCAATATCAATGCCAAATCGAAAATGCTTCATGTTTATACACCTCTTAGCGTCTAAGTTACCTCATCATTGTCTCATAAATCGTTGAATTGTCCACCACCATAAAAGAAAAAGCAGACAAAGTCTGCTTTAAAGTTATTCTTTACACATTTTGTTGTTCGAGTTTCAATTTTTCTTCATGCGCTTTTGCTAAAATATCAATTTCCTTTTTTAATTCTTCAACCATGGATTCTTCAGGGACTTTACGAATAGTCTTCCCTTTACGAAAGAGCAATCCTTCTCCCCGGGCACCGGCAATACCGATATCTGCCTCCTTGGCCTCTCCAGGTCCATTTACGGCACATCCGAGAACGGAAACTTTAATAGGGGCATGGATGGTTTGGAGATATTCTTCCACTTCATTGGCGATACTGATCAGATCGATCTCAATTCTGCCACAAGTCGGGCACGAGATGAGTGTTGCCGCATTGGCTGCGAGACCGAATGCTTTCAGCAATTCTTTTGCAACTTTAATCTCTTCAACAGGATCAGCACTGAGAGAAATGCGGACTGTGCTTCCGATTCCTTGATTTAAAAGGACACCAAGCCCAGCAGAACTCTTTATGGTTCCTGCAAACAATGTTCCTGACTCTGTAATACCAAGGTGCAGGGGATAATCGAAAGCTTTAGATGCTTTCTCATAAGCCTCTACAGCCAGGTGGACGTCTGATGCTTTCATTGAGACAATGATATCGTAGAAATCAAGGTCTTCCAGGATTTTAATATGATGTAAAGCACTTTCCACCATACCATCCGCTGTTGGGTATCCATATTTATCAAGTATCCGTTTTTCAAGCGATCCGGCATTAACACCAATCCGGATTGGAATGCCTTTCGCTTTGGCCGCATTTACGACAGCTTCGACTTTTTCTTTTCTTCCTATGTTACCTGGATTGATCCGGATTTTATCTGCGCCACCTTCAATGGCTTTTAAGGCCAGCTTGTAATCGAAATGAATATCGACAACAAGGGGGATATTGATCCGTTTTTTGATTTCAGGTATCGCTTCCGCGTCCTTCATTTCCGGACACGCGACCCGGACGATCTGACATCCGGCTTCCTCAAGCCTCAGAATTTCCTCTACAACCGTTTCCACGTCATGGGTTTTCGACATAGTCATGCTTTGAATCACGACTTCATCGTTTCCGCCAATCTGGATTGGTCCGACTTTGACAGGTCTTGTATTTTTACGATGTGTTATTTCACTCACACAGAATCGCTCCTTTAAACAGCTGGGTTCAGCTTTTCAGTTCGAATCTTTTCATGTATCATTGTATCAAGGGCCTTGAATAGTAGCAAGAATATTCGTTTTCGGAAAATGTTTTTTAGAAAGTGCAACTTTTTGTTACATCTCATCGTCTTACTATCAAGTAAAAGTTAAAAAAAGATTCAATGCTTACAATAAAAGAGATCGAATTTGATCAGTGAGGTGGAATAAAATGAAAAATAAAAAATGGACGAAAATCGCACTCGGTGTAATGGCGGCTTTGTTAATCATGCCGGTATCGACATTGGCAGATGCTTCACCAGGTGATGAAATTGTTACACTCGGGGAAGATTTATCGTCAGAACAACGTGAACAACTCTTAAATGAGATGGATGTAGTGGAAGATGAAGTGATGATGGTCATGGTGTCCAATGAAGAGGAACATGAATACCTGGGTGATTATATCAGTGCATCTGTAATTGGCAGTAATGCACTGTCATCATCGAAAATCACCTTGCTTGAATCAGGTTCAGGAATGGACGTTACGACAAATAATATCAACTGGGTCACAGAAGGTATGTACGCCAATGCGCTGATTACGGCTGGTGTGAAAGATGCAGAAATTTATGTGACCGCCCCATTCGAAGTGTCAGGTACTGGTGCATTAACTGGACTGATTAAGGCATATGAAGCATCCATGGACGAAGTTATCCCGGAAGATCAAAAACAGATTGCCAATGAAGAACTGGTTAAAACAGCAGAACTTGGCGAAGAACACGGGAATGAAGAAGTTACTGAACTGATGGCTCGTATCAAAGAGGCGCTCGCTGAGGAGGATATCGAAACAACAGAAGATCTTCGCGAACTGATCAGACGATTAGCTGAAGAACTCGGAATTTCTTTATCTGATGAAGATTTAGAAGGGCTTGTCTCATTATTCGAACGGATGAAGGAGATGAATATTGACTGGGATCAAGTGAGAAGTCAGATTGATTCCGTTCGTGAGAATATCAGTGATTTTATCGGCTCTGATCAAGGCCAGGGTATCATCCGTTCTATCATTAACTTCTTTAATGATTTACTGGATACGATTTCGGGCTGGTTTGCATCCGCAACTACATTTTATAAACCATAATTTTTTACAGATTGGACCTGCTGGGATTCAGCAGGTCCAATTTTTCTGATGCTGTATGGACCTTTCACTTCGCTCCAGGAGTGAAGTATAAGTGCAACAAAGGCGCTCGTCTTTGATTTAAGAAGAGGCTACGTTTTCTTCACAGTTTTTCAGTATAAAATAAATCACAGGAGCTGTTATTCAACAGGTTTATGCGGACTTTCACCATTTTATACGCGGCATTAGAGCCAGTTTTTGATGAAACTTTTTTGAGTGATGGCTCGTAGATGTTCTTAAGGGGAATTACTGATACAATAGATTCAAGTAAAGAAATGAACATGAGAGGTGAGACACATGGAAATGCTTGAGATGGCCGCTGTAGGCTTTGTCGTTGTTTTTATTGCAACCTTATTTATATTTGGAGAACTGATGGTGAGAATGAAAGGTTTCTTTGCCGTGTTGGGAATCTTGTTAATGGCACTTTATTTCTCCTATCATATTACAGGAGCGGAAAGCCTTTGGATCGTCGTTCTTTATCTTGTTGGATTAACGTTGATTATCTTTGACGGAAAAGTAACAGCAGACGGTTCGGTGGGGATTTTCGGTGTTGCATTTATGGTTGCCGCAATTGCACTGCCTTCACCTGGGTGGATTTATGGTGTGCTTGTTGCCATGGCACTGATTCTGGCTGCTCCTACATCGTTTCTTTTTACGAAAGTATTCCGGAAGCGACAAATGTGGAACAAGATTCTTTTTGAAGATAAGCTGACCAGCGATAAAGGGTATAATTCCATGAATGAAACCTATAAAGACCTGGTCGGTAAAAAAGGAATGACGAAAACATCATTCAGGCCAACGGGTACAGTTGAAATCGAAAATAAAATGTACAGCGCCACATCCGATAACCAGTGGCTTGATGCAGAAACTGAGGTTACAATCATTGCAGCAGATGGTACCCGAATTCTCGTTGTACCGGATAAAGAAGATGCATCGATCCCTTCACAATCATAATGAAAACAATAAAGCAGCACCGGTCAGTATGATGAGACCAGTGCTGCTTTTTTATGCATGAAGTTGTAATCACTCCCATGAATCAGTGCATGTGTTATTCAATCGTGAAGGAACTGTCAATCGGGGATGATGTCTATATGCTTATTCCGTGGATGGGCCCTGCTCTGAACGGGCCTGATCTCTTGTATAGGCAAGGTTTCTCAATACTAGATTCATCATGGTTATGGCGATTACCCAATAGATAGCGAATTGAAATGGAAAATTCAATTGAAACAGATCAAACAATGCAAACAAGGTTGTTGGTAAGGTAACTGCAAAGGCTGAAAGTACCCAAGCCTGGCTGTACTTCAAATCATTGAATACATTTCGCTTTAATAACATCGTAATGGCAGCGAGTACCGTTACGCCAATGAATTTCATGGCTGTGTTGACTAAATATATCAGTACGCCAATGATTGTCAGTATGATGGTCAACGAGCCGCCAATGGTATCAGATAACGAAACAAATTCAGCTTTACTGAAATCATCACCTAATTGCTGGTAACTGAACGTCTCATAAATATCGCCAGTCAAGATCACTGCGTCTCTTTGAAGCAGGGCGATCCCTTCATCGTATTCGAGCAAATCGTCCGGTGTATATTCCCCGTCAGGATCAAAAATGATCATCACACCATCGTCGGTTTCAGTCACAGATGTTCCTTCTTCGGATTGAAGCACACCATTTTCAACGTTGAATTCCGGGAAAGCTCTCAGCTGTTCGTCAACATCGTCGTATAGTGAACTGAAATTTGATGTTGTGATTAAGATCAGTGGAAGGGATGTAATGAACATAAGCAGAAACACATACAGGATCGCTCTGCCAATTCTTTGGCGTTTAAAAGAGGCGATGGTGTTCGGTTGAAAAAGACTGTAAAAAAATTGGTTGAAAATATTCACGATGTCATCTCCTGTTCTGTCATGCAGTTTAAAATGAAATATCAGCTATTATTGTATCTTACATCAGTTCGAAATCTCAAATGTTTTAATGTGTTATACTAATCGACCTGTTTTCAAGGGAAAATTAATAAAATCTTTACAAAGAGTTAATGGTTGCTTTACAAACTTCACGTACGATAAAGGACGGTAAGGGAACTTTACAATGGTAACAGGGGGATCACACATTGGAGATCGGACTTCAGGAATTATTATTTATGTTTTTTGGCGGTCTGGCCATCTTTTTGTTTGGGATCAAGTACATGGGAGACGGCTTACAGCTAGTTGCTGGTGACAGACTGAGAGAACTGCTGGACAAGTATACATCAAACCCGCTGATGGGTGTCATCGCAGGTATCGTCGTTACTATTTTATTACAAACCAGTACTGGAACAACCGTTCTGGCCATCGGACTTGTCAATGCAGGTTTTATGAAATTCCGTCAGGCCATCGGAGTTATTATGGGTGCGAACATCGGAACAACGATTACCGCATTTATTATCGGTTTAAAAATATCAGAATATGCTTTGCCGATCATTGCAGTCGGGACATTCCTAATCTTCTTTTTGAAAAATAAAAAAGCCAACAACTATGGTCAGGTAATCTTCGGATTTGGTGCATTATTTTATGGACTGAATTTGATGGGAGATGGGTTAAGGCCGTTACGTGATCTGGATGTATTTGTAGAGTTAACTTTAAACATGAGTACAAATCCATTGTTGGGCGTATTGATAGGTACCATTTTCACCGTCAGTGTTCAGAGTTCTTCGGCTGCGATCGGTCTGCTGCAGCAACTATATGCGCAAGGTGCCATGGATCTCCCTGCGGCTTTACCTGTCTTATTTGGTGATAATATCGGGACTACCATTACGGCGGTATTGGCTTCACTCGGGGCTTCACTTGCTGCGAAGCGTGCAGCACTCACACACGTGATATTTAACGTTGTCGGAACGATCATCGTGTTGATTTTTGTCGGTCCTTATATTCGCATGATGGAATTTCTCGAGGGACAATTCAATCTTAACCCGGAGATGACAATCGCGGTGGCACACGGGATTTTCAACGTGACAAATGTTATGATTCAACTACCGTTCATTGGTTTCCTTGCGTGGATTGTCATTAAAATCCTTCCTGGTAAAGAATCCGTTATTGAATTCAATGCTCAAAATCTTGATCCTACATTGATCAATCAGTCGTCTTCCATAGCCCTTGGTCAGGCGAAAAAAGAAACACTCCGCATGGCTCAGCTATCTGCAGAGGGACTGAAAGAAGCACTGAATTTCGTCGAGACAAAACAAAAGAAATCTGCCGAATTAACATATCAATTCGAGGATGCAGTGAACAATCTTGACAAAAAAATTACAGATTATCTGGTGAGAATTTCGACTAATTCTCTTACAGCAGCTGATTCCAGACTTCACAGCGTACTTCTTGACACCGTTCGAGACATTGAACGGGTAGGGGACCATATGGAAAATATTGTTGAGCTGGCCGAATACCAGGTCACAAATAAAGTGAAATTATCAGATGAAGCAATGACCGATATTCGTGATATGTTTACGTACACTTTGGATACACTGGATAAGGCGATCGAGTCTTTGGATAAAGATGATACGGATATTGCAAAAGAAGTTATGGAAATGGAAGAAAAAATTGATAAAATGGAACGGAAATATCGAAAAAAACACATCATTCGTTTGAACGAAGGACTTTGTGAAGGCTCTGCAGGGATCATTTTCGCAGATATGATCAGCAATCTCGAGCGCATTGGCGACCATTCTGTGAACATTGCAGAAACTGTTATTAATGAGTAACTGATTTTAGTGGGTCGATGGTTGATAACCATCGACCCAACTATGTAATAAATGAGTTGAACCGATGAATAGAATTTATTTACTTATCGTCAAGTTTTATAATGGCGATCCTTTTTTCAACCTTATTTTTATTATCAAAAAAATACAGACTCCCGATTTTAAAAAAACAATTGACGAAGTGTGTTTTAACATGCTATGATTTCACTTGTGCTTTCCGATATGGCGGCGTAGCTCAGCTGGCTAGAGCGTACGGTTCATACCCGTGAGGTCGGGGGTTCGATTCCCTCCGCCGCTACCAATTTTATTTTCTGGACCCTTAGCTCAGTTGGTTAGAGCAGACGGCTCATAACCGTCCGGTCGTAGGTTCGAGTCCTACAGGGTCCACCAATTGCATACTCGGAGGAATACCCAAGTCTGGCTGAAGGGATCGGTCTTGAAAACCGACAGGGGCTTTACCGCCCGCGGGGGTTCGAATCCCTCTTCCTCCGCCATAACCGTTCACGTACCACTACAGTCCGCTGTGGTGGTTTTATTTTTTTCGAAGAAGTGAATAGTATAGGTGAGTACGAAAACAGGAGGGGACATCATGAACGTTACTATTACACAACAGGCAAACGAAGCATTGAAGAAACAGAATCATTTTGACTGGATCATTAAATATCAAACCGACGATTGCGGTTGAGTCGTCAATGGTGTAACGGGGCTGTATGCTCTGTACGAAAAACAAGAAGGACTCGAAGAAATCGATTCTTTAAATACAGATTTGACTTTTTATATCGAAACACGTTATGCATGGGTCATGGAGGAAGAAATGATCATTGATTATGACGAGAATCGGAATGTATTGAGGCTGAAATCGGCTGCGATGATGTTGAACCCGACGCTCGGTATCGTTCACAATTAGAATTTCAAACAGAAGATCTTGTGTTTAAAAAGGTTTATGATTTGAAAGTATCGGGTAAAATTGTTAATGTGTAATCGTACAAGAGAACTTTTCCAATGTGAAAAAGTTAAAAAGTTCTTGTGAAGACATTTTGGATTTAAAAATTTAAGGAGGAGATTTTAAAATGGCATTTACACTACCTGAACTGCCTTACGCACACGACGCACTGGAGCCTCATATTGATGAGGAGACAATGAAGATTCACCATGGTAAGCACCACAACACGTATGTCACGAAGCTCAACGATGCAATCGCGGGTCATTCAGACCTCGAGGCAAAAAGTATCGAAGACCTTGTGAAAAATTTAAATTCCCTCCCGGATGCCGTTAAGGGGCCGGTTCGTAATAACGGAGGCGGTCACTTAAATCATACAATGTTTTGGACATTGATGTCACCAAACGGTGGAGGAGCACCAACAGGTGATGTTGCTTCTGACATCGAAGAAACTTTCGGAAGCTTTGATAAATTTAAAGAAGAATTCAAAAATGCTGCATTGACCCGGTTTGGTTCAGGCTGGGCATGGCTGGTTGTTAATAACGGCAAGCTTGAAGTAACCAGCACACCAAATCAGGATAATCCAATCACCGACGGTAAAACCCCAATTCTTGGCGTAGACGTTTGGGAGCATGCGTATTATCTCAAGTATCAAAACAAACGCCCTGACTATGTGGATGCATTCTTTAATGTGATTGATTGGGATCGTGTTAACGAACTTTATAAAGCAGCAAAATAATCATCACTATTCAGCCACCCTCTTCTGATTCAGGAGAGGGTGGCTTTAATACTGGATTTAGCGGTCAATCTTGTATATTTTTGTTTTTCGTAAAGGTGAGGTTATGATATAATACAAATAAATCAACGGTGCCTGCGATGCTGGTGTACTTCGATTGTAATTCGAACCGAACATTCAATCACATAGGGAGCCTTACCATTGAAGAAATGACAACAGGCCTGGTAACGTGCCGGGAAGTTGAAAATTCTTCTGCGGGCACCCACCTGCTTTAGGCGGGTTCGTGATCAAGAGAAGCTAACCGCATCGCGGGCATAAATTTGCAGACACTCCGGCATAACCGGAGTGTCTCAAATTATGTCATGATACGTTAAAGGAGACAGAATTATGCCGAAACAAAAACGAACGAAACCGCATATTCCCCTTCGGCTAAATATATTATTTTTCATGGTTTTTATTCTTTTTTCATCTTTGATTCTTCGTCTGGGCGTCGTTCAAATTGTTCAAGGTGAAGAATTTCAGGAAGTAGTGGAGCGTACGTCGAGTGATGTCACTCCTGTAGAGGCGCCGAGAGGTCTGATTTACGACCGGTATGGAAATCTGCTCGTAGGTAACGAACATGTTCATACTGTAACGTTTACAAATCGACACACATCTGCTGCCGAAATGCTCGAGATCTCTCAGCGCTTAAGCGAGCTGATTGATGTGGATGCGGATGACATTTTCGAGAGCCGTTATGAACAGGAAAGAAAGGATTTCTGGTCCGTGCTCTATGATGAGAAATTTGAAGAACTGCTGCCTCTCAGTGAAGCACAGGAGAGAGATTTGACAGATGGTGAAGTTTACCACGAACGGATCGATGCTGTTTCTGAAGAGCATCTTGAGATGATCTCAGATGAAGAATGGGAGTCCTTCGCGATTTGGCGTGATTTAAGGCGGGGTATGAATAATGTACCTCACAAATTGACATCTGTTTCTCATGAAGAAGCTGCAAGAATTATGGAGCATATGGAGAACTTAACAGGCATTGATGTCATTCGGGATTCAAAGAGGATTTACACATACGGCAGTCACTTAAGAAGCATAATGGGCAATGTTGGCAGTATTCGTTCAGAGAATCTTGAGAGGATGCTGAGTCAAGGGTACGAGCGAACAGATCAGGTAGGGAACACGTTTTTGGAAGCGCACTATGAAGCCGTTCTACGTGGGAGGCCCGGAACAATTGAAACCTTTACAAATCGTGATGGCGAACAGGTTCAACCTCCGGAAGTTACGGAAGGAAGCCGGGGCAATGATCTGATTCTCTCATTTGACCTTGAACTGCAACAACAAATTGAAGACATTATTGATGACATTACCAGCGAAAGATCAGGGAGTTACGTTGGAGAACCGGACGCGCACATCGTTATGATGGAGCCGGAAACCGGTGATGTCCTCGCCATGTATGGTAGCGGGAATACAGCTTCACCAATGCAATCTTCCTACGAAATGGGGTCTTCTGTAAAAGGTGCAACACTGATTACTGGTTTCAGCAATGGACTTATCAGACCCGGCGAAGTGATCATTGACCGTCCGACAAACCTCGGTGCTGATGGCGGTGGGAGTATCAGTTCCGTGGTTAACATGGGACCGATAAATGACTTAGAAGCTTTGGAACGTTCCTCCAATGTATATATGTCGACTGTCGCAATGAGATTGGCAGGATTCACACCTGGTGTTTCTACAAGCTGGGAGAACTGGCAGTTTGGTTTTAGCTGGCTCAGAGATCATTTTGGTGAATTCGGTTTGGGGACATCTACGGGGATTGATTTACCAGGTGAGAGTACAGGGATTACAGGGCCGATTACTCCGGAGCCAGGTAACATGGTATTCCTGACGTACGGTCAATATGATACCTATACACCACTGCAACTCGCTCAGTATACGGGTACGATTGTAAATGATGGAGTCAGAGTGGCTCCGAGAGTTGTGACAGAAATCCGTGAAGCAAGTAATCAAACGGGGGATATTGGTGCAATTTCCCAAATAAGAGAGCCGAAAGTGATGAATATTATCGATACTGATCCATCTTACTTTAATCGTGTCAAAGAAGGATTTAATCGAGTTGTTACCGGTGAGCGTGGGACAGCAAGAGCATATTTCCAAAATCGTGATTATACCCTCGGTGCCAAGACAGGAACAGCTCAGAGTTTCTTTGAAGGGCAGAACGTCAACAATCAGACGTTTGTGGCATTTGCTCCATATGATGATCCGGAAGTGGTGGTCTCCGTCGTAGTGCCTTTTGTCTCAACTGAAGATGGAAATGCAGGTATCGCCAATACCCTTGCAGAAGCCGCGCTGGATGCCTACTTCGATTTGAAAGAAAACAGAAAAGGTCCTGAAGTACCGGATAACGGTTCAGCAGATGCAGAGGAGTAGAGAGTATAGTAACGAAGAAAGAAGATGTCCCGGAGATGGGATCATCTTCTTTCTTCGTCAAGTGAAGTTAAACTTCGTTTAAGGATGAATTGATGATAACTATCACCATAAGAGACTTGGCAATAAACCTGAATAACCTATGGGGTAGTAATGGTTTCGATAATGTCAGTACTGTCCATTTCACTTGTCAAAAAATAAGAGCCTGTCTGAATTTGTTGAGAAAGTCCGGAGTCTGATATAGTTGCTTCAAACTGATTTCGGCTGTCGATCAACCTGAGATCGAACAATCGCTCGGAGATGTCTGAAGATGTTTCACCTGCACTGATTTCAAGCATAGCATGAATCGCTGGTGCATCTTCGGGGCTGCCTGAATCAGCAGATCGGTCCTCATCTTCAAGTGCTGTGATTTCTTCTGTCAGCTCCTGCAGTTGCATCGTAAGGGCCTCATTCGTATCCTCAAGCGTTCTGATCGTTTCTTCGAGTTCTGATACCTCGGATTCTTCTGATGCTCCTCTGGAGCCTGTCACAGACTCTTCACTCATCCCAATCAGTTCCGGATGAAAAAAGTAGGCATAGGCCAGCATACTTCCGGCAAAAAACAGTGCGGTTGCTGCACCTCGGAATTGTTCTTTCATATCATTATCCTCCAGTTAATTGGACAGAATTTCTTCGATGTCATCCGGGTCACGACTTGTCATATCAGCGATGTCTTCGACAGAATGACCTTCTTCATACATGGACAATACATCATCCCGATCAAGTCTCACGGGTTGTTTCTCATCAAGAGGAATAATATATTCTTCTTCTAGAGCCTTGATCTTTTTCTTTAATTGATAGATTTCCTGCATCATTTG
This sequence comes from Salisediminibacterium beveridgei, assembly GCF_001721685.1. Lineage (GTDB taxonomy): Bacteria > Bacillota > Bacilli > Bacillales > Salisediminibacteriaceae > Salisediminibacterium > Salisediminibacterium beveridgei. Next base: position 1,376,030 of record NZ_CP012502.1, read on the forward strand.
AATTGAATGGGTTTCAAATTGTTTCTCAACAATTGCAATTGAACTCTTCTGAAACAAGGAAATGATGTATAATAGCAGGGCTGCAAATAGCAGTCCAATGATGGCGATTTCCATGGCAGACACCTCCTTGAATGATCAATTCCAAAGTATATCGTATCAGAATAACGGGAGCAATACATCATCAAATTTTCAAATTGTACCAGATGAATTTATTTCCTCGAAATCTCTTGATTGTATGCCGGATATTTGCTATCATTCTAAGGTATGAATAAGAAGTATGTTTGGAGGGAAAGCTCATGCGTGTACAAGTAACTCTAGCCTGCACGGAAACTGGCGACCGTAATTACATTACAACAAAGAATAAAAGAAATAACCCGGACCGTATTGAATTCAAAAAATACAGCCCGCGTTTAGGTCGTCACACACTTCACCGTGAAACGAAGTAAGTGAAGTGAAAGAGCCTGGAAACCTTGTCGTAAAGGATTTCCGGGCTCTTTTTATGTCGATCTTGGTTTGAATATTTTCCCGAGTGGAAAAACTTTGGTGAATTCTCCTTCCGGTGCCTGATCGAGACCGCGGTCGATCATATTGACCCTGGAATCAATCATATCAATCAAATGAATAATATGTGCTTCCAGGGTTTTCGGTTCTACCGGAGAGCCCCACTCCTGTCTGCCGTGGTGGCTTAAAATGCAGTGCTGTAACTGATATACTGCTTCGTTTTCGAGGGGGCTTAATTTATCATCCCGTTCTGTGATGATGATTTGAACTTCACGGTCGACGAGCATGGAGGCCATGGAAATATGACCGATAAATTCCCCTGGTATGCTGTATTTCGGAGCAGAAAAGCTGGTGTACTCCATCACTTTTGCTACGTCATGGAGAGCCATCCCAGCCAGAATGAAATCCTTATTCACAGACGTATACCGATTACAGATATCAAGACCGATACGCATCATACAAACTGTATGGTAGAGGAGCCCACCTGTAAATGTGTGATGGTTATTTGTGGCTGCCGGAAACTTCACAAATCGGGATTCGTATTTTTTGTAAATGGATTGGGTGATTTTCCGGATCAAAGGATCCAGGATATCACCAAGCATGGCTTCAAATTCTTGAATCAGGTCAGAAACAGGTTCTGGTGGGGTTTCCAGAAAATCCTCGAGATTAACTTCGTCCTCTTTGGCCTGACGAAAATAACGAACGGTCATTTGCAACGCGTCATTATAGGTGGAAGTATCCCCTTCAATATAGAGGATCTGGCCTTCTTTTAACATGACCGCAGCTTCATCTTCTCTGCCTGCAAATTGGTCATGCCAAACCTTGGCAGGCAGGGCTGTGCTTTTTTTAGAGAGCATCAGGCTGTAAAAAGGATCGCCTTTTTTTGTCTGGCCAGGCGTTGATTGTCTGACAAATGCAAATCCTTGAAAGGAAAGTTGCGGTTGTGTCAATTCTTCAAAATGTTGAATCATATTGGTGGGCCTCCTGACTGAGTCGGTTTATAATACCAGTTTACCAAAAAAACATCCTTTGGTGAGATATTCCCCGAGTCAAATTCGCGGGATGCATGATAAAATGGATAAAGGATTCTTTTATTCTATTTTCGGGGGAGTTTTCATCAGCATGAAAAAAGAGATTCGTAATCGGGTGCTTCAAAAACTGAAACAAATACCGGCTGAAGAAAAGACGTTTCAGGAGAGCGAGCTCTCTCAAAAGCTCTTTCACTCTGCTGTGTGGAAAAGAGCTGAGACTGTCAGCTTAACGCTCAGTTTATCTCATGAACTGAATACCGCAGAGATCATCAATCAAGGGTTGGTTGAGGGTAAAAAACTGGTAATCCCTCGTTGTCAGCCTGCAAACCGGACAATGACATTTTATCCATTCACAGATCGCTCGTCACTGATTCGATCTTCCTTCGGGGTGCTCGAGCCTGATCCTGATGTTTTGACCCCGGTAGATCCAGAAGAGATCGATCTCATCATTGTACCTGGAATTGCATTTACATCTTCTGGGCAAAGAATCGGTCATGGAGGAGGCTACTATGACCGTTTTCTCGCGAAGCATCCGGACATTGAAACAGTCAGCCTCGTTTTACAGGAGCAACTTGTAAAAGAGATCCCCACTGAAGTTCATGATATAAATATAAAACAGATCTATCAATTTAAAAAGGAGTCTTCATCATGACAAATGAATGGGAACGATATTCAAGACAGATGCTGTTTAATCCGATTGGTGCAGAAGGCCAGAAAATGCTCAGTGAATCAAAAGTATTAATTGTCGGGATGGGAGCACTTGGTACAGTTGCTTCAAATCATCTTGCCCGCAGTGGCGTTGGTCATATTGTATTTTGTGATCGGGATTATGTAGAAGCCAGTAACCTGCAGCGGCAATCACTTTTTGATGAACAGGATGCTTTGGATATGTTACCCAAAGCGGTGGCAGCCGAAAAAAAACTGAAGTCGATCAATTCATCCATTGTTGTCGAAGGAATTGTTACGGACGTCACTGCAGAGAATATACATGGCTTGATGCACGGCGTTGACATTGTGATGGATGGAACGGATAATTTTTCTACCAGGTACCTGCTTAATGATGTGGCTTTTCAATACGGTGTCCCATTTATTTATGGAGGTGCGGTCAGTTCCAGAGGAATGGGTGCGATGTTCATTCCGGGTGAGACCCCTTGCCTGCGCTGCCTGTTTCCGACTTATGATGCGAGCGGACAAACGTGTGATACGATCGGTGTTCTCTCCATGGTGGTCGATGCTGTTGCCAGTCAGGAGGCATTGATGGCTATAAAGTATCTGACAGGCAATAAAGACCAGATTGAAAGGTCATTATATACGATCGATATGTGGAGGAATGACCATTTTTCCATGGGATTTGGTAAAGCTGTTCCTGCTTGTCCGACGTGCGGGACGAAAGAATTTCCTTCCTTGAAAGCATCTGAAGGGGACCGTATCACGACCTTGTGCGGACGTGAAACGGTTCAGATACTGCACTCTGGACGACTGGACCTGAATCACTGGGCCTCTGTTTTGAAACCGGTGGTTCAAGAGGTAAAAGAGACGCCCTTTTTAGTGAAAGCGATATTAAAAGAAGGTGAAACCCTGGTACTGTTTCCAGACGGCAGAACACTGGTACAGGGAACGGAAGATGTGATGAGGGCGAAGTCGTTATTCACGAAATATGTTGGAAGTTAGGACTATTAGTTCACTTAAATTGTGAAGAAAAATACAAAAAAATAATTGTAACAGGTTTGCTAATGTGCAGAAGAAGGGTATCATTGTAGTGTGAATGAATCGAAAAAGAGAGGCTGATGCATCTATGATCAATTCAAAATCTTCAAGAGTCGTTATTATCGGAACAGGAGCGGTAGGATCCAGTTACGCCTTTTCGATGATCAATCAGAATATCACCGATGAAATGGTACTGATCGACCTGAACAAAAACAAAACCGAAGGCGATGCAATGGACTTGAATCACGGTATCCCATTTGGTGCACCCACAAAAGTCTGGGCCGGAGAGTTCAGTGACTGTAAGTATGCAGACATTGTTGTGATCACCGCAGGTGCTGCGCAAAAACCGGGCGAAACCCGTTTGGATCTTGTCGAAAAAAACGCGAATATCTTTAAAGGAATTGTTGATAATGTCATGTCATCAGGTTTTAATGGCATCTTCATCGTTGCAACGAATCCTGTGGATGTGCTCGCTTATGCGACCTGGAAATTTTCAGGATTACCGAAAGAGCGTGTGATCGGCTCAGGTACGATTCTTGATACAGCAAGGTTCCGTTTTCTTCTCAGCGAATATTTCAATATTGATGTTCGCAACATTCATGGGTATATAATGGGTGAACATGGTGATACGGAATTGCCAGTCTGGAGTCAGACACGTATCGGTTCTGAACCGATCATGACCTATATGGAAAAGTACAAACCTGATGGTAATCAAAAGGAGCTTGATGAAATATTCGTCAATGTTCGGGATGCAGCTTACCACATCATAGAACGTAAAGGAGCAACGCACTATGCGATTGCGATGGGTCTGGCCCGATTGACGAAAGCAATCCTGAGAAACGAGCAATCGATTCTCACCGTTTCAACGCTTATGGAGGGTGAATATGGACTGAAAGATGTTTATATTGGTGTGCCTGCCATCGTAAGCCAAAAAGGTGTGGAAAGAGCGATCGAAATCGATTTGAACGACGAGGAAATGAAAAAATTGCATCATTCTTCCGAAACGCTTCGTGAAGTGATGAAGCCGATTTTGTAAACAATCGATATGAATGAATTGAACTGCCGTAATGATTTGCGGCGGTTCTTTTCTATGTTATTAGAGCATGCTTTGGTATACTGGAAACAAGATGCAGGAAATGACAGGGGTGACAGTGTTGAATGAAATGACTGAACGCGTCCGATTCTGGGAAGTGCTATATCACTTAATCATCCAGGAGAAGATGCGATTAATCCATATGAACGAAACGGAAGAAACTGCCTGGATTGAAGACGACAGGCGAGAGTATTCGCAGATCATTCGCATTTCCCGTAAGAACTTTGATTGGAGTAACCAGCTCAGAGGGGATATTCAGCGAACACAAAAAACGGCGGAGGACCTGCGGAAAAAATTAAACCTCCGCCAGGCAAACGTAATCAATTTGATTCTATCGCAGTTCACGCCAATTGATGACTATGAGGAATTGTTATCCGGTGCATTGCCATTTACTGCTGGAGGAAAAGGGCAATTCCGCACGATCTTATTGACAATGGATCAGTTGGAGGAGCGTTTTTTCCCATTGGCGACAGAATGGGAATTGACAGAGACCCCGTCGTTCATCCCAGTGCCCCAACTTGAAGTTCAGGGCAATGAAACGGAAATCATTCAGACGATGAAACACATGATTAAAAAAGCATCGAGGGATAGGCAAAATCAGGAACAATCGCTTTTTTTACAGGGGAAACTCCGACTGACCACCTTGCTTATAGGCGTCGTTGTTCCGATTTTTCTGTGGATGGAATATGTCGGATCCACAACAAGCACATTAACACTGGTGCAATTCGGCGCGAAGTACGATCCACTGATTCTCGAAGGGGAATGGTGGCGCTTCTTTTCGGCGATGTTTATTCATATTGGACCATTTCACTTATTAATGAATTCTTTAGCGCTTTTGTTTCTCGGAGGAGCGGTCGAAAGAATATTTGGTTCAAAACGATTTCTGGTGATTTATTTTGTCGCAGGGCTTTTTGGTTCAGTGGCGAGTTTTGTATTTAATGACAATATTTCTGCAGGGGCAAGTGGGGCAATCTTTGGTTGTTTTGGTGCGTTGCTTTACTTTGGTGCGAAGCATAAACGATTATTCTTCAGGACGATGGGCATGAACGTTATCGTTATCCTCGCTATTAATCTCGCGTTTGGCTTTCTCGTGCCCATGGTAGACAATGGCGCGCACATTGGTGGATTAATCGGCGGCTTTTTGGCATCCGCTATCACTGGTCTGCCCAATCACAGTCGTGATAAATCGATGCTGACAGCCCTCTTGGCAACCCTATTGTTATTATCAGCCCTGTTGTTTGCTGGTTTCAGACAGGATGTGGAACCGATGATGATGTCGTCAATTCAATTTCAGATGGCAGGCGAATGGGTGGATCAAAATGAATATGAACTTGCAAAGCCATACTTAAAAGAGATAATAGATTATAAGGAAGAGGATGTGAGAGAAGAAGTCTATGTAAACAGTCATTTTCTGTTATCGTATGTGTTTCTTCAGACAGATGAGCTGGAAGAAGCTGAGGAAAAGCTCCGAAAGACGATTGAATTAGACGATCAGTTTCATGAAGCTTATTATAATCTCGCCCTGGTTATGATGGAGAAAGAGCAATATGAAGATGCTTATGAATATGCACAAGAGGCGGCGTTCATTCGTCCGGAAACAGAGGATTACCAATCGTTATTGAGAGAGATCGAAGAGCTTCTATAACAAATTTCACCCCCGCAGATGCTAAATATACGGGGGTGAATGTTGTATTAACTTTGGATATCATAACGGTACAAGTCATCTTTAATGAACTCAGGCTGCTCTCTTGTAGCATGATCTTCGGCGAGGAGCGCACCAACAGGCGATGATTTTGAATCATTAATAATGGTAAATGGTACACGATGACGGTTAGCGAGTTGGATATAATCACTGTAAAAAGTATAATTCATTGCACCGTTGATATAGAGTCTGGCATTTTTGTGTTTGGTCATGGCTTCTCCCATTTGAGAATAAGTACCTCTTTTTCTGACTTGTGAACGGGTGAGTGCGATGATCACACGTTCAGCAAAATTGCTGAGAAAGAGCGCTTTTTCCTCGGGTTTCAGATCCGGTTTTCCATAGATCCCTTCTGAAAGGATTTGTTCAAGTTTTTGATTCATGTTTACATGCTCCTTTATCTGTTTCTTTTTCCTATTATAACAGTTACTTATGAAGCTGCAACTGAATTGTTCGGATTTTCACTTTGTTCAACAGTTGAATATTGATATACTATACAAAGGTAAAAACAGATTGACATGCCAAGCGGAGGTAATCAATGACATATTATGAATTGTTACAGGCTTTGAAGCCGTATCATTCCTTTATTTACACCGGAGACAAGCTGAGAGATCTTGATTTGATTGAAGAGGATGTTAAAGAACTTAGAAGATTGGGACTGATTGAACAAGCGTTCTTTCGGGATGCGATGCTTGTTATCTCGAAAGAACGGCATCAATTACTATCAAAACGCGAAGGATGATGAAAAAGTGAAGAATGTATATGCAGGAATTGATATTGGCGGAACAACGGTGAAGATGGCTTTAATCGACGAAGAAGGAACCATTTTTGACAAGTGGGAGATTCCTACGGACAAGCGGGAATCGGGTAAACATATTCTCCGGGATATTGCAGCTTCATTGCATCAGGCAACGGGTCGTTTACATAACGTGCATCATATCCTTGGAGCAGGGGTTGGCGCCCCTGGTTACATTGATGTGGAGAATGGTGTGATTGTCGAAGCAGTCAATCTCGGATGGAAAAATGTTGCAGTCTCAGCAGAGTTGGGCGAAGCACTGGGTGTGCCTGTATTTGCCGATAATGATGCTAATCTCGCTGCTGCAGGTGAAAAATGGAAAGGTGCAGGTGGTGATGCGGATAACCTTCTGGCCGTCACACTCGGAACAGGTGTCGGTGGTGGCATTATTGCAGGGGGAGAAATCCTGCACGGTTATGCAGGTCTCGCAGGGGAAATCGGGCATATTACTGTACTGAAAGAGGGTGGTGCGCCATGCAATTGTGGCAAACAGGGCTGTTTAGAAACGGTCTCTTCAGCAACCGGTATTGCACGAATGGCGAAAGAGGCTTTAAATCAATTTGATGGAGAATCAGAACTAAAAAACATACAAACTGCAAATGGCACCATCGAAGCAAAAGATGTGTTTGCCGAAGCAGCTAAAGGCGATGAACTTGCCTCATCTATCGTACGTGAATCGATGGATCACCTCGGATTCACATTAGCAAATCTTTGCAATTCCTTGAATCCACAGGTTGTAGTCATCGGCGGAGGAGTATCAAAAGCGGGAGAACAATTACTGGAAGCTATGCGTGGCTCATTTACCCGTTTTTCCATTCCGAAAATCGCTCAGGAGACGGAAATAAAAATTGCCACCCTCGGTAATGACGCGGGTGTGATTGGAGCAGCCTGGCTTGCAAAGCAGAAACTGATCACCCCTGAAGCATCCAGGTGATTGTATGAACCTGATGGCTTGTCAAAAGGTCTCCAATGCCCGGGTACACGGAATTGATTTTACTGTTAGAGAAGGCGAAATAATAACCTTAATTGGCCCCTCCGGTTCAGGTAAATCAAGCTTATTGTTTTTGTTTAATCGTCTGATGGATCCTGATGAGGGTGAAGTGTACTGGTACGGTAAACCTTTATCGACTTACCCGGTTGAAGAAGTCAGGCAGAAAATAGGAATGGTTTTTCAATCGTCATCTCTGTTTGACGGTTCAGTGGAAGAGAATTTAAAGTTTGGCCCATCTCTCAGAGGAGAATGGGATCAAAAACTCGGGATTTCGTTATTGAACCAGGTTGATTTACCGGAATCCTATCTTGGTAAAAATGCTGATCAGCTGTCAGGTGGAGAACAGCAGAGAGTAGCATTTGCCCGAACCTTGGCAAATAAACCTGAAGTATTGCTGCTTGACGAAGTAACAAGCGCTTTGGACGTGAAAAGTGTGGAAATCGTTGAAGAGTTAATCAGGAGCCTGATGCAGGATCATGTGAAAGCTGTTCTGATGGTTACGCATGATATTAAACAGGCAAAGCGTTTAGGGGACTGGACGATTTATATGGAAGAAGGCCGAATCATTGAACAAGGGAAGACTAAGTCGATGTTATCAAATCCTTCAACGTACGAATTAAGTAAGTTTATGGATTTATAATTAACGGATTTCATAAAGAAAGGAAATGAGTGTATTGGCACCTGAAATATCAAATGTAGCCATGTCATTTTTAATTGTCTTTGTATTAATTCCGGTGTCACTCTCCTATTTTTATGCATTGGGAATGGAAAAGTCGATTCTCTGGTCTTCGTTAAGAGGATTTATTCAATTAATTGTGATCGGTTACGTACTTACTTTTCTCTTTTCGCTTGAGGCATTTACAGGTATCTCCATTATGTTGACCGTGATGATCACAGTGGCCAGCTTTCATGCAAGTCAAAAAGGAACAGGTATTCCGAATATCCGCGCGATTGTTTTCCTTGTGATTTCACTTGTATCAGTGCTGGTCATTCTGATGTGGCTGACCTTTCAAATGATTGACTTTAAACCCGATCAGGTCATCCCGATGAGTGGAATGGTCATCGGCAACAGTATGGTCGCGATTGGTTTGGCTCTTGAACGCATGAAAAGTGAATTTAAAGAGGGGTCCGGACGGATCCTGGCTGCATTATCACTTGGAGCTACCCCGAAAAAAGCTTCAAGAATTCTTGTGAAACGAGTTGTAAAAGCTTCGATGATTCCCAACGTAGACGGGTTAAAAACCATCGGCCTTGTGCAACTTCCAGGGATGATGACCGGATTAATTCTCGGAGGAGTTGCCCCGATTGATGCAATACGTTATCAGATCGTGATTTCATTAAGCATTTTTGCGTCTGTTTCACTCAGTGCTATGATCGTAACAATGATCAGCTACAGATATTTCTTTAATAAAGACAGTCAACTGGTAACGATGACCGAGGGTGAACAATTGGAAGGAGGAGGGTAAGATGAAGTCTAATAAAATTGTCCTATTGCTTCCTCTTGCTTCGATGATTCTGCTTTTCGTTTTTGGTTATTTCAGTTTGGCAAATGATGAGACCATCACCCACCTTGAACTTCAGGACTATGTGAACACTGATACGACAGTGAATGATAATCAAATTCAGTTGACCTGGCGATGGGAACAGCTTCCTGATGGCTCGCTTTTTGGAAATGACTACATTGAAATTCATTTTGAAGATACCACTCAGGTCGATTATGCAAAAGTGACGCTTTTCTCTCGCAATGAAGAGATTTACTCTGTGAGAGAATGGATAGAGACCGGTGAGGATCGAATCGCGATACCATTCCCAACCAGTATGGAAGATCAAAATGTATTTGGACCAAATGGCAGTGTGACGGTAACCTTTGATGAATCATCAGAAATTGAATCAGTTGATTATGTTCATACCTGGATGGATGTGGAGGTGCCAAAAACAGACGGGCCCTCTCTGGAGGAACGTTTTGAAGAAGCAGGGATGATTAACTACTGGAGAAAGCGTGTTGACAAATGAGAGGGATGTCCTACCAACGAGGTGTTATTTTTGTAGGGAATCGCTATTTGGCAGGTGCAGAAGATTGGGGAAAGACTTCCACATCGTGGGCTGAACCGTTAACCGTAAAAGCGATGATGAAGGTATCGCTTAAGGTATATAAAGCGATGCCGGTGTGGTATCACCTCTTGTCTGTATCCGCTCTCTTTGCCAGTATGATTCCATGGATGGCAGGCTGGTATCAACCGGGTGAATGGATCGGTTTTCCTGTTTATTTGTGGGGGTATTTCTTTTTGGGGACCCATTTCTGGTTTCCAGAAGAGATGAAACGGTATCACGGTGCAGAACACAAGGTATTTTCCAGTGATGAACTGATCTCGGTAAGGAATATTAAAATAATTAATGACGCGGAGATTACCAACAGATACTGCTCCACAAACGTAATTGTACTGTACTTCATTCAGTTGCCAATTATCCTGATGGCAATACTCTTATTAACTTCAGCGCCTTTTTTTCATCAACTGGAGTGGTCAACCTATCTTAATTTGCTTCTGTTGCCATTTTCTCTAAAGTGGCTGAATCGAAGTGTTCGCGGCCGAAGACTGCGCAATGGAATCCTGACACTTTCATATGCGGCTCAGCGACACGTAACGACGCTTGAACCAAATGAAAAACACCTTAAAACAGCTGTCAAAGCCTATCGACGTGTTTTACTGAAGGAGTCTCCGGGAAGACTGAAACAAGAGCGACCATTTGGCAAACCTAAGAAGAGAAACAAAAAGGAGGAATCCAAGATGGCAATTGCAGATATAACGATTGTGCCGTTAGGGTCAGGTTCGACCAGTGTGTCAGAAGTTGTGGCAAGCGTTCATCAATTATTGAAAGACACTGAACTGCCAATCCAATATGAGTTGACACCGATGAGTACGATCATCGAAGGAAAACCTGAAGATTTATATGATATCATTCGTCAGGTCCACGAAGTACCATTTAAACATGGGCACCAGCGGATTGCACTGAATATCCGTATCGATGACCGTCGGGATAAGGAATCAGGCATGGCGCTGAAATTGAAAGCTGTTAATGAGCGATTGAATGAGTAATAATGAAAAAAGCTGACCAGGTCCCCAAACCTGGTCAGCTTTTTTTCGGTGATAAATTAAACGGTCCCGCCACCGCCGGTAAAAATAATGGAGAAAAGTGTCATCACTGAAAACCAGCCGAAAACAGCTACTGAAACGGCCGCAAATCCGACACCGAAGAAATTTTTACGCTTGAGTTCAACATAGCCACCAATTACTGAAAATATGGCAACGAGTAATGTGAGAATCCCCAAAAACATAACCAGTACCTCCTTAATCAATCGTGTTATTGACATCATGTTAATCGTATTTAATGATGATTATCTTTTATTTTACTTTTTTTTTATTTGTTTGTCGAGGGACAGCTTTTTCTTGTATGATAGGATAGAATGATACCGAATGACTTGGAGGAATTAAGATGAAATGGACAAAAATATCGCTAGGCCCTCTGCAGACAAATGGTTATTTGCTTGAACATGAGGGGGAAGCAGTTATGATTGATCCCGGAGGTGAAGAGGATCGCGTAAATGCCCTTTTACAAGAACGCAGCTTAAAGCTTAAAGCCATCTGGCTTACCCATGCACATTTTGATCATATTGGCGCAGTCCAGCCATTGCGGGAGAAATGGGATTGTCCAGTTTATTTACATGAGGAAGAGAAAGACTGGCTCGTCAATCCGACTCTGAATGGTTCTGGATTATTTGCAGGTATAGAGAAAATTGCAGCAGAACCAGCAGAAGAGCTGATAAAAGCTGAAGGCATATTAGGTGATGGCGGTTTCGCCTGTGAAGTGTATCATACACCAGGCCATTCACCTGGCAGTGTGTCTTTTTATTTCAATGAAGAAAATGTTATATTTTCCGGAGACGTATTGTTTATGGCAGGTGTTGGAAGAACAGATTTACCAGGAGGAGATCAGGAGACGTTAATGAGGACGATTCAAATGCGCATGCTGACACTCCCTGCAAATACTTCTGTGGCCAATGGGCACGGGCCTTTAACAACAATCGGTGATGAAAAAAGATCAAATCCTTTTTTGATGGATTTGAACTGATGAGAAACGCTTTGAATTGAGATAAAAAAAGGGGCTTTCTATGGGGGAACATAGAAAGCCGTTTGGGGAGTTAATCAAGTACCAATGAACTTTGAAGGGGAGGGGGAACTCCCGAAAATCATTGTCCTACTGATAATTCTATTATAATCAGAGGTTAACATCATGTCAACAGTGTTAACTTATTTTTTGGAGGAAACGATGAAACAATTTTTGAATGCATTAGAGAGAAAAGCGGGACATCAAGGTCCCTGGACATTTTATGAATTCATGAATACAGCACTCTATGATGAGGAAATGGGTTATTATACGAACGAACGGACCAAACTGGGTAAAGAAGGAGATTTCTATACCAGTAATCACGTTCATCCGGTATTTTCCCATGCTCATGGGCGTTTTTTTGCAGATATTTTCGATGCATCAGATTTAAATCGAAGAATCATTGAAATTGGCTCAGGTGATGGCCGATTTGCCCTCGAAGTACTGACTTATCTCGAAAAACATCATGAGGACCTGTTCAATGATATATCTTATTGTGTTATTGAAGCGAGTGCAGTTCACAGGGATATCATCAAGGAAAAACTCACAAAATACGACGAACATGTAGAGATCTTTGCCTCTTTGAAGGACTATCAGGAAAATCATCGTATGAATGGTATCATTTACTCAAACGAGCTGTTTGATGCGATGCCTGTTCACGTCGTGGAAAAATCAAAAGAGGGATGGAATGAAGTTCTGATTCAATTTAATGGCGAAGAATTCAACGAAATCTCATCTCCTTGTCAGAACCCGGCACTTCTCGAATGGTTATCATCGTTTGGGCCTGAGTTAGAACCTGGTTTCAGAACAGAGCTCAACCCGGACATGAAGGGTTGGCTCGAAAAGGCGCTAGAAAATACGGATAAGGCAGTATTGATGACTGTTGACTATGGTTATCGTAATGATGAATTGAATCATCCACAAAGACGTGATGGTTCTTTACGTGGCTACAGAGCACACGAATTGATACACAATCCGTTGGAGACACCTGGACGTATGGATATCACAAGTCACATACAATGGGATGCATACGATGCAATTACAAAAGCTTATGGCTGTTCGACTGTGGAGCACTTGCGTCAGGATCAATTTCTTTTAAAAGCGGGGATTTTTCGCTTTTTACAGGAACCAAAAGAGATGGATCCTTTCTCGGATACTTTCAAACTGAACCGTGCAATTCAATCTCTGGTGACGCCGGATGGTATCAGCGGGGCATTTCAAGTAGATATTAAATCGAAGGGTACTGATTTTCATCGCGAGTTGGGGATTTTTACGGAAGATCCTTACCGAATGACATAACCGGATAACTTCCAAAATAAAACAGCGCAGTCAGTTGACTGCGCTGTTTTTCATCAAGCACTCCAATTCGTGATGATTCAAAGTCTCTTTGGCTAAACCATGAAAAAAGTTGAATAATAGGTGAATCCGATAAAGAAAATAGTTAAGTATGCACCAAAAATATAGACATACATTCGTTCCGAAAGTTTCAAATAGCTTAGACCGATAAAGATTGCAGTTTGAGCAAAGAAAAGAATTGCCGGCCCATTCATATCCCCAACCATGAACAATACGGCGAAAATGCCTGTCCAGAATGCAAGAACCCGGTACATTCGCTCCATGTGGCTTACCTCCCTTTTTCCGTGACCCATTCATCGCCCCAATGATCTGATGAATGACAGCAGATTGTTAACTATAGTTATTATAAAGTAAATGTGTCCAATTTGTAAAGAAAACAAAACGCAGCCCTGCATAATTAACAGAACTGCAAAATGGGTGTATCGTGATTAATTAATTGGAAACAACTGCCGTAGTATACGTACAGGCAATCTCATGGTCTTTAAACATATTTGTTTCTTCATCAAGTTGAATATCTTTAAAGAAGTAAGAAAAGATTCCATTGATTAATGCATGGTGCATAGAACAAATCCCCCTGTTATACTGGGCAATCTCTTTGAATGTGCAGTTGAAAATCCGGAAGGTGACTTCATTTGTCTCATTATTATAATGGATTTCCGGGTTTAATCCCTGATTCAGTGCGACTCGCTCAATGAATTTTATTTTTTCCTGAGGATGCATGACGTCAGGATCTTCATTCATTGATGTCACAAATTCTTTTGCAGATTCGTAGCCGAATTTTTCTCCGGTTTTGACAAGTGCTTTATGTCCTTCAGGTCCAAGTTCACTTAAGGATTGAATGGCTATTTCTGATAGTCTCTGAAAATCCCGGAATGGAAATTGAATGCTGATCACTTCGTCAGAGAGACGATAGAACCTGCTTGGACGTCCTCCTTTTCCAGTTTTCTTCGTATCTGAAACGAGCATGTTGACATCTTCAAGCTTTGTCAGGTGAAGACGGGCCACATTTGCATGAATCTTGAATGTGTCGGCGATTTCCTGTACAGTTACATCGCGGTGTTGTCTGCCGACATATTGATAAATGGAAAAGCGTGTTGGGTCTGCAAGAACGCCTGTGATCTTAAGTGTTTGTTGTTCCATTTTGTTCACTCCTTTTCATATAGGTCTATCTTTTTTCATTATATAACATAAATAAATGCATTATCACCCTATTTACGTGGTAAAACTGATAATGTCATAAAACGTTAACATTTGCTGTATTTCAAAATCCCAAGTTTAATTTTTGAAGAAAGAAGGTAATTACAGTATATATAACGAATGATATTACTTATAAACAGTTTTTACTACTTTAAGGAGGCAATAAGTTATGAGTAAAATGGACACGAAAGATTTTATGTTAGGGGCATTGATTGGTGGAGCAATTGGAGCGGCTGCAGCAGTTCTGATGGCACCGAAATCAGGGAAAGAATTACGAACGGATATTACGGAATACGCTGGTGAGGCAAAAGAAAAAACAACTGAATTGACAGAAGCGGCAAAAGAAAAAAGTACAGAGTATTATGATGCAGCAAAAGAAAAAAGCACAGAGTATTATGACGCTGCACGAGAAAAATCTGAGGAACTGACTTCCGCTGCGAAACATCAGTGGGACAGAGTCGCAGATAAAGCAACAGGTGTCAGTGAAAAAGCAAACCAGATGGGTGAAGAGCTAGCAAGTGATGTAAAAGAAATTATGGAAACTGAAAAAACTGAAGGAAAAAAATTGGCACAACAGGTTGTCAAGGAAATAGAAGAAACAAAAGAACGCTTAAAAGAAGATGTTGATAAATTGAAAGATAATAAATAAACAGAAATTGTGCCGAGGGTTAATCATTCCTCGGCACTTTTTTGTCTCGATAAATCATGTGTCAAATTTGTGAACGGGAACATTTATACCCCCTTTTTAAATGGTTATGAGCTATAATCATAATTGTACCAATATTAAGTAAGGTGGTGGTATATGCATGGATGTAATTAACCAGGTTCGGCTGACTTTGGAAAAAGCAGTCCGGCTGGGGGCATCAGATATTCATCTGATTCCTGGCCAGGTAAGAGGTGTATTGAAATACCGGATTGATGGTGAGTTGGGAGAAGCTGAGGATATTCCTCTGATACTGCTTCAGAAAATGATCGCTCACTTTAAATTTATCTCTGGTATGGATCCTGGTGAAAGACGAAAACCTCAAAGCCGAAGCATCGAGAAACCAGTTTTAAAAGAACTGATCAGTATCCGCATTTCGACATTTCCATCGTGCGCGAGTGAGACGATGGTAATGCGTATCTTCCGACTCACCCGCGCTCTTCACCTCGATGATCTGGCGCTGTTTCCTGACCAGGGAAAGCGACTGACATCCCTTCTCTTTAAATCCCAAGGATTAATACTATTTTGCGGTCCCACCGGGACTGGTAAAACCACAACGCTATACTCCCTTTTAGAGCATCAGCTCAGTAAGCAATCATTAAATGTGATGACATTGGAAGATCCTGTTGAACGACGCTATTCGGGCATTCTTCAAACTGAAATCAATGAAAGAGCCGGACTCTCTTATGCAGCGGGACTGAAAAGCATTCTTCGCCATGATCCTGATGTAATTATGCTAGGTGAAATCCGCGATGATGAAACGGCAGCCTCAGCAGTCAGGGCTGCATTAACCGGTCATCTTGTTTTTTCCACGCTCCATAGTTCTTCAAGCACAGGAGCACTGATGCGGCTGCATGAATTAGGTGTTCCTTACAGCGATCTGCAAGAATCGGTAGCAGCGATTGTCAGTCAATCATTGGTTCATTTGACTTGTCCGCTTTGCGGTCAAGTCTGTTCTGAAAATTGTGAGCACGACAATTTCAGAAGAAGAGCTGCTGTGTTTGAATTTCTTGAATGTGATGAATTGACAGCAAGTATTACACATATGAAACAAGGAAAAAGTTTTTCGCATTTACCCAGGCAACAGATGGATAATCTCATGATAAAGGGATCTGCACTTGGCTATATTAAGAACGATACTCCTCAGATTATCAATAAACAGAGGTGGTGGCATTGACCAGCGTATTCAAAATGTCGAAAGAACATCAGGCAGAGTGTCTCAGGCAGTGGTTTGAACTGCTTGAGGAAGGGTACAATCTTCAGGAAATGCTGATGATTTACCGCCAATTTTCGGGTGAAGAGGAGGCGGCATGGATACTCGATATGGAGGAAGGTTTGAATGAAGGGGAGTGGATTTCGGGATATCTGGAGAATGCAGGATTTCAATCAGAAGTGATCAGTATCGTATTGTTCGCTGAAAAATATGGCGAACTGTCAGAGGGATTAAAACGGGCAACGGATTTACTGGACAGTCAAATCAAAATCACCTCAGAATTTAAAAAAGTATTTCACTACCCTTTGTTTTTGTCTATTGGATTTATCGTGATTACTTCCGTACTTGTTCAAGGAATCTTCCCGAGATTTGACGAATTTTTCAGGTCGATGGGTTCGGAATTACCACGGATTTCGACGATAACTTTCCAGTTTTTTCGTTACTTACCTCTTTTTATAGGGATCTTCATCATCGCTGTTATAACGATTATTATAATTCTATATTATAAAGTTACGCCAATACGAAGGTTACATATATTGGTGAAGATTCCTCTGATTAATGGGTATGTACAATCTTATGTAACTTATCAACTGATTGCGAAGTTGAAGCCGCTTTTAACAAACGGATTTTCCTTAAAAGATTCATTGAACGTGATCGGTTCAGAAGATCGAATCGTTTATCATCAAGTTGAAAGTAATCGGATACGGGAATGTCTTCTTGAGGGAAGTGACCTGTCCGATGCTCTCGGGAACAGCAGTCTGTATTTACCCCAGTTTGTCCATATCGTGAAAATGGGTGAATCTAAGGGAAATATTGCCCATGAAATGGATCGTTTCAGCCGGATTGTTTTTCGTCGTATACAAAAGAAGTTTTCGGGATTTTTGGTGTGGTTTCAACCAGTGTTTTTTCTGTTGCTGGGATCATTGATGGTGATGTTGTTTGCTTCACTACTCTTACCTGTTTTTTCAGTGTTGGATCAGTGGTAACTATTTTATTTGAGGAGAGATGACATGAGAATGTTAAAAAATGACAAGGGGTTCACTCTGATCGAAATGATGATTGTGCTAGTTGTGATTTCAATTTTGCTGCTCGCGTTAATACCGAACATGACGAAGAATCAGTCAATCGCATCCGATAAAGGGTGTGAAGCTACAGTGGAACTGGTTCAGGCGCAGGTGATGGCTTATAAAATTGATGACGGGAATTATCCGCAGGATTTAAAAGTTCTTAACACAGAAGGGTATTCTGATGAAATAGTTTGTCAAGGCAACGCTGTGATTGAATATGACCCAACTACTGGTGAAGTCAGTTTAGAGTCAAATGACTAAGATAAAGCATCACCTTCTGAGTTCAGAAGGTGGATTCACACTACTGGAAATGATGGTTGTGCTGCTCGTAATGACAGCAATCTGCATGATGTTGACACCATTATTCAGTCATTCTCTGGCTCAAAGAAATGTGTCTCAGTTTGTGCAGGAAGTAGAAGCGGATTTGATGTATTATCAGCTCTATGCCATGGTTCACCGATCGACTGTCAGAATTAATTTAACAACACAGCCTGTCGGGTACCGGGTTTCTGTGACAGGAGAAGAAATCGGCAGAAGACATGCGCCTTCTGAAATCAGCTTAATCTTCGGAAGGACGCCTAATTTTTCGGGTATTCAGTTTACTTCACAAGGCAGGCTGCGGCAACACGTGGAAATCGAAATAGAACGAGGTGATTCAAATCAATACTATGTAGTGGCTTTTCAGATCATTCGCGGGAGGTTTCATATTTATGAGTATGGGTGATCAAGGATTTGTTCTTTATGAAGGGATGCTCTCACTCGTCATTATCGGCATCCTGACTTCGATGATTTTGCCGGCTGTAATTGAAATTCAACAGTTTCGCATTGCTGTAAGTGATGAGAGACAAGCGATCCGGCTGCTGTCTTATGAAATAGGAATGTCCGAAGCAGACTCAGATTTGCCAGATTATTATCGAAAATTTGAATTATTGAATAGTAATGGAACGGCATTTACATGCTTAACGTGGCCAGGGGCAAAGGAGTTGGATCATGAATGGTGTCTGGAAACACTTCAACAATGATCAGGGTGGCTTTACTCTGATCGAAGTAATGACAGCTCTTGTTCTGGTGACGCTTATCCTTACAGCCTTCACTCACAGTTATGCTGTATGGCGTCAGCTGGATACAACAGTCAATCAACCGTCAGAACAGGAATTGCTATTGTTTCAATTACAATTGATGCGGTTGTTTGAAATGGAAACAGATTACGCTGTATCGGGGAGATCGTCCTTTGATACCTGGTCTGATGAGCATGAAGATACCATCTCCTATTCTCAGTATCGTGACGTAATTCGAAGACGGGTCAATCAGCTTGGGCATGAGGTTTTAATGCAACGAATTACGCATTTCAGAGTATTTGAACACCCGGAAGGTCTTGAATTGCATTTGTTGTTGGACGGGAAACAGAAAAAGTGGGTGATGTACCATCCCGGTAATTTCCTCGAAAGGACGGAGGTGACTGATGCGGATGGTGATCAGGAATGAGAGAGGATTTACATTATATCTGACGTTTAGTATGATCTTACTCTTAACGGGTATGCTTCTGCATGTCGCGAGTCAATATGAACAAGAATCAAAATGGCTGGAACTTGAACGAGCGGAAGCGATTATGCATCAGGCAAAAACAGAATCGCTTCGTGATTTCCTTAGAAATCACCCCGTGGATGACCCTGCTGTTTTAAGCATTGAATATTCTGTGGGAGGTGCATCGGTTTTAATCACATTGGAACCGATTGATCACTTGACGTCTGAAATGATGCTGACCATCAGTTTTGAAGATATGCATCGTCTTGAAGGATTCATTCTCAATCATGAAAATCAAAAACTCAATCGATTCAGATAAACGGCAGGATAATGAGATATTCACTTGCGATTCAAAATCCATTGGTGCTAAAATGAAGAGTATAAACAGCACGAATTGAATAGTCGCGAATGATAGCAAGGGGAGAGAATGGCAGAATATGTATGTCATCGCCGAAGGAGCAAATGGGAAACCGTGAATCTCTCAGGCAAAAAGACTTTTGCTTGACGCAACTCTGGAGAGTCTTTGTTAATTGACTTGCAAAGACACCGATGGGGACATTTATTCCGGAGTGCCGGATTAAAGAAACTCTCAGGTAACAAAGACAGGGATATGACCTTTTACAAGGCATATTCCTGTCTTTTTTTGTGTGATGTTGGCTGTTTATAATATATGGGGGTGATGATACATGGCGAAACAGACGCCTTTGTTTCCAGTTTATGAGGCATCAGGAGCGAAAACAGTTAATTTTGGAGGCTGGCAGTTACCAGTTCAGTTTTCAGGAATTAAGCATGAACATGAAACAGTCAGGACGAAAGCAGGCATATTCGATGTCTCGCATATGGGTGAAATCGAAGTGAAGGGCAAGGGGACTCTTTCTTTTTTACAGTATATGATGTCAAATGATGTTTCAAAAGTGAAAGAGGGTCGTTGCCAATATACTGCACTTTGCCAGGAAGACGGAGGTACGATCGATGATCTGGTATGGTATAAACGATCAGACGAGAGTGCATTGCTTGTTGTGAATGCATCTAATGAGACAAAAGATTTTGACTGGCTTTTAAAACACAGTCATGGATTTGATGTTCAAGTGGAGAACAGATCCTCTGACTATGCGCAACTTGCAGTACAAGGACCTTTAGCAGAATCAGTGGTTCAAAGATTAACAGATGAGAGTCTTGTTGATATCCGTTTTTTCTCATTTCGTGAAGGTGTGACGATTTCCGGACATCCGGTACTGATATCGAGAACCGGATACACCGGAGAAGACGGATTTGAAATTTACTGTGATCCTGAAAGTGCAGCTGAACTATGGGAAGCAATACTTCAGGAAGGGAAACAGGAAGGGCTTTTGCCTTGCGGACTCGGAGCAAGAGACACATTGCGATTTGAAGCAAACCTCGCCTTATATGGACAAGAATTGTCAGAAGAGATCACCCCCGTGGAAGCAGGGATCGGTTTTGCGGTAAAACCGGATATTGAATCAGATTTCATTGGGAAAGATGTGTTGAAAATACAAAAAGAAGAAGGTTCTGATCTTGTATCTGTCGGTATTGAGATGCTTGAAAAAGGGATCCCAAGAACAGGATATGAGGTATTAAATCACTCGCAGGTGATTGGACACATAACTTCAGGTACCCAATCTCCTACATTGGGGAAAAACATGGGGCTGGCACTTGTATCAAAGAACTTCAGTAAACCTGGAACCGAGATTGATGTGCAAGTGCGAAAGAAGCAGTTGAAGGCAATGGTGATTGAAACACCTTTTTACAAAAGAAACTAAGGGGGCATTACTATGGACCATTTGCGTTATATTCCAATGACGGAAGAAGACAAAGGTGAAATGTTTAAAACGATCGGGATAAGTCATCTTGAGGAATTGTTTATGGACATACCTGAAGAGGTCAGAATGACAGGTGACATGTCATTGCCACCTGCTCTTGATGAAACAAGTTTGATGAAGGAACTGAACCGTCTGGCGGGTTTAAACCGGAACATCAAAGAATACCCATCGTTTCTTGGTGCAGGTGTTTACGAACATTATATTCCATCCGTGGTGAATCACATGCTGCTTCGATCGGAATTCTATACGGCCTATACTCCTTATCAGCCGGAGATATCTCAAGGTGAATTGCAGGGAATTTTTGAATTTCAGACAATGATTGCTGAACTGACAGGAATGGAGCTTGCCAATTCTTCGATGTATGATGGCCCAACTGCGTTTGCGGAAGCGGCAATGATGAGCGCGGGCCATACAAAGAAGAAAAAAATTCTCGTTTCAGAAACGGTGCATCCGGAATCGATACAGGTACTGAAAACGAGTGCAAAAGGGCAAAATCTTGATGTTTTAGTAGTGCCTGAGAAAGAAGGCCATACAGATATCGATCAGTTGAAAGCTCTGTATGGTAGTGATGTGGCAAGTGTTCTTGTTCAATCCCCTAATTTTTTCGGGCAGATTGAAGATCTTGGTGCCATTGAGAGTATCGCTCACCAGGAGAAAAGTTTGTTCATCGTTTCCACGAACCCGCTGAGTCTGGGACTTATCAAACCGCCGGGCGCATTTGGTGCTGACGTTGTTATTGGCGATGCGCAGCCATTTGGAATTCCCGCGCAATTTGGCGGGCCGCATTGTGGATTTTTCGCTGTAACTCGTAAATTGATGCGAAAAGTTCCCGGGAGACTTGTTGGCCAGACAGAGGATCTCGATGGAAGGCGTGGCTTTGTCTTGACACTTCAAGCCAGGGAGCAGCATATCCGACGTGACAAAGCAACAAGTAATATTTGTTCGAATCAGGCTTTGAATGCACTGGCAGCTTCGATAACGATGAGTGCACTTGGAAAAAAAGGGATTCGAGAGATGGCTGAACAAAATATCCAAAAAGCCAGATACGCAAAGCGTGCTTTGGAAGCGAAAGGTTTGTCGATTTGTTATACAGGTCCATTTTTTAATGAGTTCGTTGTAAAGACACCTGTTCATGCCGAAGAAGCCTGTGAGCGATTGTTAAAAGAAGGAATCATTGGCGGTTTACCCCTCAATCGTTTTTTCACTGAAAGAACTCACGAAATGCTCGTAGCTGTAACAGAAATCCGTTCAAAAGAAGAAATTGACCTTTTTGCAGAAGTGATGGGAGGAATTCATAATGCGAACTGAGAATCAAGCGTTGATTTTTGAAATGTCCAGACCGGGAAGGATTGCATACAGTTTACCCGAGCTCGATGTGGATTCCGTGAATGTGAAGGATGAAATCCCTGAAGATTGGATGCGCGATGAAGAACCGGAGCTGCCTGAGGTTTCCGAGTTGCAGTTAATCAGGCATTACACAGCATTATCACGGCGTAACCACGGCGTGGATAACGGGTTTTACCCTTTAGGATCATGCACAATGAAATACAATCCAAAGATCAATGAAGATGCTGCTCGTCTTCCGGGTTTTGCACATATCCACCCATACCAGCCTGAGGGGTCTGTACAGGGAGCGTTGGAACTGATGCACACTCTGCAGAAAACACTGTCAGAGATCACTGGGATGGACCAAGTGACATTGCAACCTGCGGCAGGGGCTCATGGTGAATGGACAGGATTGATGCTCATCAGGGCTTTCCATGAAGCGAATGGCGACTACAACCGAACGAAAGTAATCGTTCCGGATTCTGCGCATGGAACAAACCCTGCCTCAGCAGTGGTTGCCGGCTTTGAATCTATTACTGTGAAGTCGAATGAACGGGGAATGGTCGACCTTGACCACTTGAAAGAATTAGCCGGCGAAAATACTGCTGCATTGATGTTAACGAATCCAAATACTCTGGGGCTTTTTGAGGAAGACATTGTGGAGATGGCTGAAATAATTCATTCTGCAGGAGGGAAATTATATTATGACGGCGCGAATTCCAATGCCATTCTCGGAATTGCAAGACCGGGAGATATGGGCTTTGATGTTGTTCATTTGAATCTTCACAAAACGTTTACAACGCCTCACGGTGGGGGAGGACCCGGTTCCGGACCGGTGGGAGTTAAAAAAGATCTGGTGCCTTATTTGCCAGCACCTCAAGTTGTGAAAAAAGAGGATGGTTTTGAATTCAATTATGACATTCCTGAATCCATAGGCAGGGTCAAACCTTATTATGGCAATTTTGGAATTAATGTGAGAGCGTACACCTACATTCGTACGATGGGGGCTTTTGGTCTTAGAAAAGTCAGTGAATATGCGGTTTTGAACGCTAATTACATGTTCAGAAGACTCGAGCCATATTTCGATGCACCATACACAAAACATTGTAAGCATGAATTTGTGTTGTCTGGTAAACGTCAAAAACAGTTGGGTGTCAGAACATTGGATATAGCAAAACGATTGCTTGATTTCGGCTATCACCCACCAACGATTTATTTTCCAATTAATGTCGAGGAATGTTTGATGATCGAGCCAACTGAAACTGAATCCAAAGAAACTTTAGATGAATTCTGTGACGCAATGATTCAAATTGCGAAAGAAGCGGAAGAAGATCCGGAAATGGTTCAGGAAGCACCGCATCATACGGTCATTAACCGTCTTGATGAAACGAAAGCTGCTCGACAACCGATCTTGAAGTACGAGGTTGAAAAAGAGCACAGTAAAATCTGAGTAATTAAAAGAACCGGCTTCCTTTTAGGAAACCGGTTCTTCATGTTTATGATTTTCAGGCCTGGCTATTTTTTAACTTTGCCTGTCCATTTTTTGAATCCGCCTTTTAGTGTATACATATCTTGCACGTTGCGTTTTTTTCGCATAATTTTTGCAGCCTGGTTCGTGCGCGAACCGGTATTGCAATACATATAAACCGGCTGATCAGGACGAATTTCTGTGATTCGCTGTTTCAACTGGGATAAGGGGACATTTCTCGCACCTAAAATATGACCACCGTCAAATTCCTTCTCTTCACGCACATCGATAAGTTGTGCTTTACGATAATTTTTTTTGAATTCTTCTTCTGTGACCGGTGTTAAATACTTTGGTCTCTTGGATCGTATGATAATCCAGCCGACAAGCAATATCGTCACTACCACTAAAATAATAAAATCCATGCTCGACACTCCCTTACTTTCGATTCATTTATTCCCCTTATAAATCATAACGGTTCACAGTTAAAATCGCAATCGTCGTTTTAAAATCTTTCCATTGTCCCGATGGACAAGAGTTTCAGAAATGGAATCAAAAAGCAATATCCGAAAATCTTGCCAATTTCAATCAGCCTCTTGAATGCTTTATATTTCATGGATTATTGCACTTTTTCTCGGAATATCATAGTTGACAAAACAATGACATATTGTTCTATGGATCTATATATAGGTAAAAATAAAAATAAATAATACTACATATTGATTATTTTGAATTTAATGTGCTATAGTGTAACAAGATCACCGATTCGATATCGAAGTAAAGGAGAGAGGCCAGTGACCACATTTATGTCAGAGAGGGAAATTGATATTGCTCAGTTGAATCGTGATATCGAACAGTTTCCTCAGGTGTTTCCTGTTACCAAGGACATGAACCGTCGGCAAAGCGGGGTTTCAAGATTAGTGATGCTTGACCGCTATACTTTCAAGGATACAGAGAAGAAGACTTTAAGGGAAGGGGATTTTGTCGTATTGACAGTAAAACCGGACCCAAAATTTCCTGCTCGCGGGTACGGATTCGTTGTATCTATTGATTGGACCAGCGCAACAGCAGACATTGCAGTGGAGGAAGAGTTTACAGGTGTGCTTGATGATCCTGAGGAAAAGCGGACAGGAATTGTTAATCGTTCTTTAGATACGATCGATAAACCTCTTGAAATCTACTATGAGCAAATTGCGTTGCGTAATGCAAGAGGGCTTTCAGAAGTTGAAGTTGATCCTCAGAAACGGGAACAAGTATTCAATGACTTTTATCATGAGTTGGCAAATTTAAATTTCGTCCCTGCTGGTCGGGTCTTGTATGGTGCCGGATCAAAAACGGATGTGACCTATTTTAACTGCTATGTGATGCCATATATTGCTGATTCACGGGAAGGCATTTCCGAACACCGCAAACAAGTCATGGAAATTATGAGTCGCGGAGGCGGTGTCGGAACAAACGGTTCAACACTGAGACCGAGAAATACGTTGGCTCGTGGTGTGAATGGGAAATCTTCAGGGTCAGTGTCGTGGCTCGACGATATTGCCAAACTGACGCACCTGGTAGAGCAAGGTGGATCACGCCGCGGTGCTCAGATGATTATGCTTGCTGATTGGCATCCGGATATTCTGGAATTCATCATTTCCAAAATGCAGAATCCAAGGATACTCAGGTACCTTTCAGAACAGATCGAGGATCACCAGATCAAGCGTTTGATTCAGGAAAAGCTTAAATTTATTCCATTGTCTGAAGTGGATGAATCCATGTATCAAAGTATTGTGAATTATAAAACCATTGAAGGACAGGGTGGTTTTGATCCAAAAGTCATCCGGCAAGCAGAAGAGACGTTGCGAGCTGGCGGGAAATATGATGTGAATAACTCTGAATTTTTGACTGGAGCAAACATCTCTGTATGTATAACAAAAGAGTTCATGGAAGCTGTAGAGAATGATGAAGACTATGAACTTCGTTTCCCCGATGTGGAGAATTATAATCAAGAAGAAATGGAAGCGTACAACCGTGAATGGCATGAATATGGTGATGTGAGAGAATGGAAACAATTAGGGTTTGGTATTCGGACATACCGGAAAATCAAGGCGCGGGAGCTCTGGGATCTGATTAATATTTGTGCCACGTATTCCGCAGAGCCGGGTATCTTTTTTATCGATAATGCGAATGAGATGACTAATGCAAGTGCTTATGGACAGAAAGTTGTTGCTACAAATCCTTGTGGAGAGCAGCCGCTTGCACCTTATTCTGTTTGTAATCTTGCAGCGGTGAACCTGGCAGAAATGGCTGATCTCTCTTCGAAAACAGTCGATTTTGAAAAGCTGAAGAAGACTGTTGCAACGGGCGTTCGTATGCAGGATAATGTCATCGATGCCACGCCTTACTTCCTGGAAGAAAATACAACTCAGGCAAAAGGTGAGCGTCGGGTCGGCCTCGGTGTGATGGGTCTTCATGATCTGCTTATCCAAACCGAAACGACGTATGGTTCTGATGAAGGAAATGAGCTGGTTGATCAGATTTTCGAAACAATTGCTACATCAGCTTATCGGGAATCGATCCAAATTGCTAAGGAAAAAGGAAGTTTCCCATATCTGACTGGAGCAAACGATGCCGAAACCGATTATTTGAGAGAACGGTTTACGCAAACGGGCTACATGAAGAAAATGCCTGAAGATATTCTCGAGGGTGTTAAAGCTTATGGGATTCGAAACTCACATCTGCTTACTGTGGCACCAACCGGCTCAACCGGCACCATGGTTGGGGTTTCCACCGGCCTTGAACCTTATTTCTCTTTTTCCTATTTCAGAAGTGGTCGTTTAGGGAAATTTATAGAAGTCAAAGCTCAAATACTTCAGGATTACCTGGAGCGTCATCCGGATACGGATCCTGACAATTTACCGGAATGGTTTATCTCCAGCATGGAATTAACCCCTGAAGCACACGCGGATGTTCAATGTGTCATTCAGAAATGGGTGGACAGTTCCCTGAGTAAAACCGTTAACGCACCGAAGGGATATACCGTCGATCAGGTGAAGCGAGTTTATGAAAGACTTTATAATGGCG
Source organism: Salisediminibacterium beveridgei (assembly GCF_001721685.1). Classification (GTDB taxonomy): domain Bacteria; phylum Bacillota; class Bacilli; order Bacillales; family Salisediminibacteriaceae; genus Salisediminibacterium; species Salisediminibacterium beveridgei. The sequence continues at coordinate 1,402,773 of NZ_CP012502.1, forward strand.
GTGCAAAGGGAGGAACGGTCTATGTCGATGGCAGCCGTGATTCTCAGGTTCTTACACTGAAAGCAGAAGAGAATGATGAATATGCAGTTGATCTCACCGGGGGAGAAACCGATCAGGAAGAGAAGAAGAAATCGGTTATGCTCGTAGAGACAATTGCAGACCTTCGTTCTACAAGTGTTACGTATGGCAGTGAAGTTGGTAATACGTGTCCTGTCTGCCGTCAAGGGACCATTGAAGACCTTGGTGGATGCAACACTTGTACGAATTGCAATGCACAACTGAAATGTGGATTATAATCGATCATCAAAGACTGCCGACTTTCCGGCAGTCTTTTTTTATGATTTTCAGGAAATCTGAATTGAGGACTGAAGAATCGTGTGATTACCTCTTTTTCAAAACATCAAATAGACGCCTGGCCAGATAAGCCTTAAGATGTAGAAAAAATGCTGCTTCAGGGTATGCCTTATTTCATGAAAATAGGCTATGATTAGGGTAAGAGTCAGGAATTGAAAAAGGGGGGATCAAATTGTTTACCATAGGAAAAAGGTCGGCCGGGATCATCATCATAGTCATCGGATTATTATTTGCAGTTCATCAATGGACATCGATTGAATCATTACAATTGTTTCAATATTTATGGATTGCAGCTATTGGTTTGATTCTGTTTGAAAGCTGGTCAATCTATCAGAAAAGCATGGCAGAAGATGAAAAACCATCATTCCACAAACCGTCTGTTGCTCTTTTAGTAGTGATTACGATTGGCAGTTTATTATTCAGTCAAATTGTCACTAACAATATTGCCGTTGGCATACCGTTTATGAATTCGCTGAAAACCTCTGCTGAATGGACAGAAGAGATCGCTGTAACGGATGACATGAATGCATTTCATCTGGATATCCCAAATGCCAAAGTGGCGTTTGGTATTCAGGAGGGAGATTCTATCGTAATCGAAGGTGTTATCAGAGGGAATCAGACAACGAGTGATGAAGTAATAGAGGCTTATAAAGAGCAATTGACAATTTCAGAAGTGGCTGATGTACTTGAGTATACAATAGAACATGAGTCGATGATCTCCTTCTTCGGTTCTTCCAATCAGCTTGAACTCGAGGCGACAATCTTATTGCCTGAATACCTCAAAGTAGATGCGAGAGTCATCAATGGGGAATTGGAGTCTGGTGGACTTGTTCAAGAGATTTATCTTCAAACAACAAATGGGAATATTGCTGTTGGTGGTCATCAAAGTTCTGTTGAAACTCACAGTACAAATGGACGACTTGATTTAGTTGATATTGAAGGCGAATTGGATGCACGGACGACAAACGGAAATATCCATATCATAAATCCAGAAAAATCAGGCGAAGCGAAAACAACGAATGGTTCTATTTCAGTGGATTGGTCTAACATACAAGGGGACTGGGATTTGACGGGAACAAACGGCAAAATCAATCTCCATATTCCTGATCATGCAGATGCAACCATTGAAGGAAGGACAACCAACGGTTCGGTTTCAGGTCCGCTTGAATGGACCAGGGAATATGAGGAGAGCAGCGCCCGTCAAGACAGGCAGGGAAGTGCAGAACTCGGTGAAGGGACGCATCGTATTCATGCTCGAACGGTTAACGGCAGCATACAGGTAGACTTGAATTGAAAAGACAAAATACAAACACTGTCTGGACATCTGCTGCTTACCGGTAGTTTGTCCAGCTTTTTTATAGTATAATAAAATCCAGCTGTCAGATTGTTTGGAGGTTATTTGAATGCCAACACCGAGTATGGAAGATTATTTGGAACGAATATACATATTAATCGAAGAAAAAGGTTATGCAAGGGTTTCGGATATTGCGGAGGCATTGCAAGTGCATCCTTCTTCCGTGACGAAAATGGTTCAAAAATTAGATTTAAAAGAATATCTTGTCTATGAAAAATATCGTGGCCTCGTCTTGACTGCGAAAGGAAAGAAAATCGGGAAACGCCTGGTTTATCGTCATGAACTTTTGGAATCCTTTATGAAAATCATTGGTGTGAATGAAGAAGGTATTTATGAAGATGTCGAGGGGATTGAGCATCATCTCAGTTGGGATGCAATTGACCGGATCGGGGACCTTGTTCAATATTTTGAAGAAATGCCCGAGCGCGTGGATGATTTGAGAGACATACAACGAAAAAATGATCAGGAGAATGATCCATCCAATTCATAAGTAAGAGCACTGGAATCTTCGTTCCGGTGCTCTTCTTTCATATCAGATAATTAAAAAACGTGGGATTCAAATCCTTCACGGCCGTAAAACCCAAGAGCAACAGCAAGAAATGGAACAATAAAGGTAATCCATAAACCGGTAATCAGTCCAAGACCCAAAGAGAGGAATGGCGAATCAAATAATTGCAAGGAATAAAGTAAATAACCGAGAAAAATACCGAAAAAACCCATAGTCAAACAAAAAATTTTATTTTTAAATGAACTGCTCGATAAAGACATTCGAATTTTAAGAGCTTCAAAACCGATACCGACTCCAGCACCAAGCATGACACCGGGTAAATAAACAATTGGCGTTTCGGGAAAAATGAAAAAAAGTGCTGCTATCGGTAAAGTGATGGCAAACATCAGTAGATATGTCTCAGGCATCGCGCCCATAAAGTCTTGACTTCTGAAATACGCATAGCTGATGAAGCCCCCGATAAATAATCCGCCAATAATTGAGAACAAAGGAATATCATAAACGAGTAAGTACACAGAACTGAGCAAAATGACCGGCAGGATACTGATGATAACGAAACTTTTCCTTAAAAGGAGTGGGATGACGAAGCCTGTAAGTGTCATCACAGCCTGCAGGTGCGGGTGAGTGACTGGAATCAAACCATCCTCTGTGTAAAGGTATGGAACATTCAGCAAGATGATGTATCCGATGGTGAGAGATAATACCGTCAGGTAGAGAATGTTAAAGCCTAAACGTTTGTGTTTTGTCCAAATCACAGTGCTGACGATCACCAGCAGGGTGAGGAAAAGATATTCAGATATGGTTTCGACATTTGTAAAGGGCTGGGAACCTAACCACATGATATCCACTCCTCAGATTGCTGTAAATCAAAAGAACAAAGCAAGCGAAAGAAAAAACCAGGCTTTAGAAAAGTGCCCGGCTTTTTTTCTTGTTCTTTTTCCCTTCGATGACGGTCAATTTGACATTCGAAGATTTGCGCGATGTTGGTCGGTTTGAAGATCGTTTTTGCTCTTGTTTTTTCTTTGAAAAGGATGTTGTGTTTTTTGGATTTGACGTCGGTTTTTTAACTGTTTGCTGGGGGGCGTGAACCTGCTTGGATTGCTTCACAGCTTTTTGATAAGCACTTCCATTTTGTGCACCCATCATTCGTGGCATAATTACATTTCTGAACAACAGTATCAGTAGTGTTGCAATACCGATTGTGATCAGGATCGAAGTGAAGAATGCTCCGGGTGACGTAATAAGCTGAACACCTATTCCCAACAGTGCCAGGGCCATTACTACCATAATGACAGGATTTTTGAGTAATCGGCTCATCGAGTTACACCTCCCAGAAAAAGTAAAAATATCAGATGGACTATCATCTGTTAACTAGTTGTCAGATTTGATGCAACAATGGAAATATCAACGAAGTTGTCTATAACTCTATTCTACATCATTATCACTTATGAAGCTACGGAACAATCTGATAATTTACTATTCCCATTATAAATGATTTCTACACCTGCAAATCAGCCTCTAACTGGACTGCTTCATGTTCACTGATGGTTTACTATGATAAAATAAAAATGTATTTTAAATCTATGCAATACATAAGCTTAGGAGGATATATGATGACAAAACTTGAAGCGTTAAGAGAACAATTAAACACAAATCATGTGGACGGCATAATTGTAATGAGTCCATACAACCGCCGCTATTTGACTGGTTTTACCGGTACAGCTGGTGTTGTGCTGGTTACTGAAGATCGTGCGGTGTTTATTACAGACTTCCGATATACAGCACAAGCAGCAGAACAAATCTCTGGATTTGAGGTTATCGAACATAAAGGTCCGATCCACGAAGAAGTGGCCGCTCAAGTGAAGAAAGATGGACTGAAAAGCGTTGCTTTCGAGAAGGATCATGTCACGTTCAGCCAATATGAAACCTGGAATGATGCCCTTGATGCGAAACTTATCCCTGTTTCTGGTCTGGTGGAAAAGATGCGGCTGATTAAGTCGCCTGAGGAAATTGAAGTGATCCAGGAAGCAGTGGATATAGCGGATGCTGCTTTTACTCATATCCAATCTTATATCAAACCAGGGGTAAGAGAAATTGATGTTTCTAACGAATTGGAATTTTTTATGCGCAAAAAGGGTGCGGTATCATCTTCCTTTGACATCATCGTGGCATCCGGTTATCGTTCGGCATTGCCTCATGGCGTGGCAAGCGATAAAATAATCGAAACTGGTGAGTTGGTAACACTGGACTTTGGTGCCTACTATAAAGGATATTGCTCAGATATTACACGTACGGTTGCCATAGGTGAAGTGGACGAAAAGTTGAAAAAGATATATCATACAGTATTAGAAGCCCAATTACGTGGAGTGAATCATATAAAACCTGGCATGACAGGTATTGAAGCTGACGCCTTGACCCGTGATTATATTAAATCGGAAGGATTCGGTGATTACTTCGGTCATTCAACGGGACATGGAATGGGTATGGAAGTTCATGAAGGACCAGGTCTGTCATTCCGATCTGACCAGAAGCTTGAACCAGGGATGGTTGTTACCGTTGAACCGGGTATATATGTAGCTGGTACTGGTGGAACACGGATTGAGGACGATATTGTGATTACCGAAGACGGCAATCGAATTTTGAGCAAGTCAACGAAAGAACTGATCGTGTTATAATGATCGGGGATAACAACTTTATGTGGGAGGAAATATAATGATTTCAGTGAATGATTTTAAGACAGGATTGACAATTGAGGTTGATAATGACATTTGGCAGGTGATTGAATTTCAACACGTGAAACCAGGAAAAGGCTCGGCTTTTGTTCGTTCGAAACTTAGAAGTATGCGTAGTGGTAATATTCAGGAGAAGACATTCCGGGCAGGAGAAAAAGTAGAAAAAGCACACCTTGACAATGATAAAATGCAGTATCTCTATTCAGATGGTGATACGCATGCTTTTATGAATATGGAAACATTTGAACAAATCGAATTACAGACAAACCAAATTAAACAGCAGCTAAAATACCTCCTTGAGAATATGGAAGTTCAAATAATGACATACAACGGTGAAATTCTTGGTGTTGAAGTTCCTAATACTGTTAAACTTAAAGTGACGGAAACAGAACCGGGTATAAAGGGAGATACCGCTTCAGGCGGCACAAAACCGGCAACGGTTGAAACAGGATTGACTGTTCAGGTACCTTTTTTTGTGAACGAAGATGATTATCTGATCATCGATACAAGAGAAGGTAAGTATGTTTCACGAGGCTAAACTGGTGGAAAACGCAGTTGTAAGAATGTGATTTGCAATTGTGTTTTATCAGATACATTCTTAATGAAGAGGTGATTGACATGGATGAGAAGCAGGTAACCATCTCGGATTCTGTCACAGCGAATTTCCAAAAATTTTCGGAGTATGTTGTGTGTGTTGAAGTGATGAAGAATGGTAAATCGACAGGTTCATTCTGCACGGATGTCAGCGCGTTTGATGAATGGGATGAAGACGAGATGAAAGACCTCGTCAATAGTCACCTTGCTCAGGTCACTCAGTCGGATTGGATTAAGGGCGATGAAACAATCACCCTGGAGAACGGTTTTACAGTCAGTTACAGTAAGCATTGGGACGATTTTTACTGCGTGAATGTATTTGATGGTAATGAGGAAGTCAGCTCGTTTTGTGCGGATAGGGAATCTTTTGAAGAATGGACAGAAAGTAAGGATCAACTGCTGAATGTCATTCGATCACAGACAAAGCTGAACATCTGAATGAGAAGCTCTTTATTGAAGTTTAGCTCGAGATCTATGATTTCCTGCAAGGTTAGTGGTATAATACCTTATTGAACGCACAGCTTCAAAAGTTGCAGGCCTCAGTCTGTTATCAGGAAGTGAACAAGTGTCATTAAGGAGCGAATGTACATGGAGTGGTCAGATTTAACAGAAGGGGCAAAAGCTGTCCTGGAACAAACAAGAAACATTAAGAATGATAAGATTCAAATTGTTGAGTTTGAAGTTGGTTTTGTGCAGAGTCCAGAAGTTTCTGGAGATGGGGAACCCGTTTCAATTCAAGAGGAAGATTATCAAAGCCTGAAACAATTTACCAAGGAAAATGAATATGGTGAAACCTACCATATGGCCCGGAACAAAAATATCGTCAAAATCATTCTTCTCGAAAAGGGCAAATTTCCGGATAACCTTTCAGACTTTCCGATCTTCCGGGAGTATAAAACTCCGGTGGAAACCCCGGTTGCTGAAGAGGCCGAAACAGAAGATGAGAAAGAAGCACCTGAAGATGGCAACCCGAAAGAATCTTCACAAGAATAAAACAAAGAATCCCGCTCAATATCAAAGAAGCGGGATTCTTTGTTTTATTGAGCGGTAGAAATTTCTTCGAAAAAGGTTCCCTTTTAACGGGAATTAAGGTAGCATATTTATGACTACGTCCTAATATGTAGGCGAATTTATCAGAATTGATAAATGATTTCGACCCCGGCGTTTTTGTCGATTGACAATCAGCAAAGGATAAATACGAAAATGGAGTGATGACCATGTTGAAAATTCAGGAAATCAGAGAAATCATTAAACTTGTAGATGAATCATCGATTGATGAATTCGAATTTGAACAAAACGGTTCTAAAGTTTCTGTTAAGAAACACCAGGGTCAACTCAGCAGTCCTGTTCAATCAGAAACGAAGGCAACTCCAAAACAGGAATCACCAATACAGACACAGGAACCTCTCACGCCTGTCCGTCCGGCAGAGGAGAACGTTGCTATTAAAACAGAGAATGTCTCGAGTGACGAAGGTAATCGCGCTGGTGTTGAAGCGGTGACCTCTCCAATGGTGGGAACCTTCTACGCATCTCCTTCGCCTGATGCAGAGCCATATGTAACAAAAGGAGATAAAGTCAAAGCGGATACGGTTGTTTGCATCGTGGAAGCAATGAAGCTGATGAACGAAATCGAAGCGGAACACAATGGCGAGATCGTTGATATTCTTGTTGAAAATGGGGAGCTCGTTGAATATGGGCAAGAATTATTCCTCGTGAAATCGGTGTAGGTGATGAGTGAAATGTTGAAAAAAGTATTGATTGCAAACCGCGGAGAGATTGCTGTCAGAGTCATACGAGCATGTAAAGAGCTCGGTATCGAGACGGTTGCAGTATTCTCTGAAGCTGACACTGAAGCGCTCCATGTCAAATTGGCTGATGAAGCATACTGTATCGGACCTGTTTCTTCGGCGGACAGTTACTTGAATATGACAAACATTATGAGTGTTGCGACCTTGACCGGAGTTGATGGTATTCATCCTGGATACGGATTCCTGGCAGAAAATGCTGACTTTGCGGAGATCTGTGAAGCCTGTAATATCACCTTCATTGGTCCCAGTGCCTGGGCTATCAGTCAGATGGGGACAAAAGATGTTGCAAGGACAACGATGAAGAAAGCAGGTGTGCCTGTCGTTCCGGGCTCAGAGGGAATTGTGGGTACGGTTGAAGAAGGTGTGAAAGTTGCTGAAACCATTGGTTATCCAGTCATTATCAAAGCAACAGCTGGTGGTGGTGGAAAAGGGATACGCGTAGCGGCGAATGAATCGGAATTAAAAAAAGGTATCTCCGTTACCCAAAAAGAAGCAAAAGCTAATTTTGGAAATGAAGGTGTCTACCTGGAGAAATATATTGAAGATTTCAGGCATGTTGAAATTCAAGTGATGGCGGATAACTTTGGGAATGTCATTCATTTGGGAGAACGTGATTGCACCATTCAACGTCGTTTGCAAAAACTGGTTGAGGAATCCCCTTCCCCCGCTGTTTCTGAAGACGTTCGGAAGCAAATGGGAGATGCAGCTGTCCGGGCTGCGGCGGCTGTGAATTATACGGGTGCCGGAACCATAGAATTTATCTTTGATCATAATACAGATGAGTTCTTTTTTATGGAAATGAACACGCGCATTCAAGTCGAACATCCAGTTACAGAAATGGTAACAGGAGTTGATCTTATAAAAGAACAGCTTTTGGTTGCTTCAGGAGCGAAGCTTTCTTATACTCAAGATGAAGTGGTATTCAATGGATGGGCATTAGAGTGCCGTATCAATGCTGAGAATCCTGACAAACAGTTCATGCCATCTCCAGGGAACATCAGCATGTACCTGCCTCCTGGTGGATTTGGCGTCAGGGTGGATAGTGGGGTGTATCCTGGCTATACGATCGCACCATTCTATGATTCAATGGTAGCGAAACTGATAACTTATGCCCCGACTCGGGCTGAAGCAATTGCTAAAATGCGCAGGGCTCTGGATGAATTCATCATCGAAGGGGTTTACACAACAATTCCTTTTCACCAGAAGCTGATGAGCCATCCGGTATTTTTAGAAGGCAATTTTAATACTAAATTTCTTGAAACGTATTCACTGAATGATCACGAAATGGTGTAAACCAAGAGGAGGATAAAGATGAACGAAAATCATTTGATTCCAATGTCAGAAGACAAAGAGAATTTTGGAAATGTTGAAATTTCTCCGGAAGTCATCGAGGTAATTGCAGGTATCGCTGCTTCGGAAGTCGATGGTGTTGCAGCTTTGAGAGGTAATTTTGCCTCAGGTGTTGCTGAAAGGCTTGGCAGGAAAAGTGCTCATGGCAAAGGGGTTAAGGTTGAATTAACTGAAGATGGTGTTTCCATCGATCTTTTCATCGCAACCAATTACGGTGTTTCGATTCCGGATGTGGGTAAGAAAATGCAGGAGAATGTTGTACAAACGTTGAAAAATATGACAGCGATTGATGTCATCTCCGTTGACGTGCATATCGTTGGTGTTCAGTTTGAAACAAAGCTGGAACCGGAACTGCCTGATAAAAAGTAAATCATCTATGATGCAGCTGTTGCCGGGTATACCGGTGACGGCTTTTTTTACACATTCATGCAGGTTCTTCTTGGCCAACGCTGTCACGAGGCCACAACTTATGCTATGATCAAAAGTGGATATTTGATGTATAAAGGAGATCGAACTGATGAAGAGAAGAGTAGCAAGAATTAAAGCTGTCCAGGCATTGTATCAGGTGGAAATGACCGATGAACCAATTGATTCAGCCATTAATAATGTACTCCAGGATAACGAGGTAACCGATCCATATCTGGAATCAGTTGTTCAAGGTGTTGTGGATCATTTGGATGAACTTGATGATGTCCTGCAGGCATCAATGGACAATTGGGCGATTGACAGACTGGCCAGAGTGGATCGGGCGATACTCAGGATTGCTTTGTATGAAATTATGTATTCTGATGATGTGCCGGTTAACGTCGGGATCAATGAAGCCATTGAGATTGCGCGGGGTTTCTCCAGTGATGAAGAAGCAGGAAAGTTTGTTAATGGTGTTCTCTCCAATGCTGCTAAACGGCTTGAAGAAGACGCTTGATGAAATGACAATAAAAGCAATTTTGTAGGAGGTTTTCAAATGTCGGGGATCGTGATTTCAGGAAAAGAATTAGCTAAATCAAAACGTGATGAGATGAAGAAACAAACCGCGATTCTGAAAGAACAAGGGATCGTTCCAGGGCTTGCGGTGATTCTAGTCGGAGAGGACCCCGCAAGTCAATCTTATGTAAAGGCGAAACAGCGGGCCTGTGAGGAAACCGGTATTCATTCTGAAATGGATCATGTCTCACCTTCGATTTCAGAAGATGAACTGCTTGATAAAATCCGCAAGTTGAACGATGCAGAGCATATCAACGGGATTCTTGTCCAGTTACCGTTGCCAGATCATATTTCTGAAGAAAAAGTGATTGAAACCATTGATCCTGAAAAAGATGTGGATGGCTTTCATCCAATTAATATCGGTCGTATGATGACAGGTCAAGAAGCTTTTTTACCGTGTACGCCAAATGGCATCGTTGAAATGATTAAATCAAAAGGTATTGATATTCAAGGGAAACATGTCGTCGTCGTGGGCCGTAGCAATATTGTCGGAAAACCAGTCGGACAGTTGCTGCTGAATGAACATGCCACGGTTACATATTGCCACTCGCGGACTAAAAACATGCAGGAATTCACACGAGCGGCAGATATTCTTGTCGTAGCTGTAGGAAAAGAACACTTTGTAAAGGGTGAAGACATCAAGGATGGTGCTGTCGTAATTGACGTTGGCGTCAACCGGAATGCGGAAGGAAAGCTCACCGGTGACGTGGAATTTGATAGTGCAAGTAAAAAAGCATCATATATTACACCTGTGCCAGGTGGCGTAGGTCCGATGACAATCACGATGTTACTGCAAAACACGATTTTCTCTGCTCAACGAAAAAGCAGAAAGTGATCTGCAGAAAGGCGGAAACAGTCATATGAGTCAGACATTCTTAAGTGTCACAGAACTGACGAAGGCAATCAAAGAGCAAATTGATTCATCACCGTTCCTTCAGCAAGTGTGGCTAAGAGCAGAGATCTCGAATTTCAAACACCATGCCAGGGGGCATATGTATTTCACATTAAAAGATGCCGGTTCAAGAATCCAGTCGGTTATGTTTGCAGGTAGCAACCGCTATTTGAAATTCACCCCTGAAAACGGGATGAGTGTCCTCGTGAGAGGTGAAGTTTCCGTTTACGAACCCTATGGTCAATATCAGTTATACGTTAAAGAACTGCAACCTGATGGGGTGGGGAATTTATATCTGGCCTATGAAGAATTGAAAAAAAAGCTCGAAAAAGAAGGTCTATTTGATCAGCGATATAAGAAAAACATCCCCCGGACACCAAGACATATTGCTGTCATTACTTCGCCAACGGGCGCGGCAGTCAGAGATATTTTAACCACATTGAAACGCAGGTATCCTGTTGCGAAAACTACGCTGCTGCCCGTTCAGGTGCAGGGAGAAACAGCTGAAGCTTCAATTGTTAAAGCCATTCAGCAAGCTGACGCAATCGACGAATTTGATGTGATTATTGTTGGAAGAGGCGGTGGTTCCATCGAAGAACTATGGTCTTTCAATGAGGAAACAGTGGCTCGTGCAATTTTTGGAGCGGTGACGCCAGTTATATCAGCTGTTGGCCACGAAACCGATACGACGATCAGTGATTTTGTTGCAGATTTGCGTGCACCTACGCCTACAGCTGCTGCTGAGCTTGCAGTTCCGAATCAGGAGGAAATGATCGATTGGCTGGTGGACCGTAATCAGCGTCTCAGACAAGCTATCATGAATCGTATCAGTCAGGAGAAAGACAGGCTTGAACGATTGCAACGTTCCTATGCTTTTCGCTACCCTAAACAGCTGATTGAGCAAAAGGAACAGGAGCTTGATCGTTTGATCGATGATTTTCAGCGAAGTGCATTCCAATCAGTCCGTGATCAGCGTGATCTATTGCAACAGTTGCGCGATCGTCTTCAAATCCAGCATCCTGCGGGGAAATTAACGATCGAACAAGAACGGCTTTCAAGAGAAGAAAAACGACTCAAGGAAGTCATGAGTCAACAGTTATCATCGCATCAGCAGCAATTGATGTTAATGACTTCGAAACTTGATCTCTTAAGCCCGCTGAAATTGATGGGAAGAGGTTATAGTCTTGTATACAATGAAAAAGAACAACTTCTTAAACAGGTGGATCATGTAAACATCAAAGATAATGTTACGATTCATATGATGGATGGGAAACTATTCTGTGAAGTACTCAGTAAGACAAAATTGAACCGGGAACGGGAGGATCTGACATGAGTGAAGAAACAAAAGAGCCGACGTTTGAAGAAGCCATGCAGAAACTGGAAGGAATTGTTCAAAAGCTTGAACAGGGAGATGTCCCCCTTGAAGAAGCGATCGCGATGTTTCAAGAGGGCGTGACATTATCCAATGATTGTCACAAAAGGCTTAAGCAGGTGGAACATAAAATGACGGAGGTCCTTCATGAGAATGGTGAACGAACGGAACTTCATGTGGAAGAGGAGTCATAACAGGTGGGAACAAAAATGGATTTTCATACGTTCTTAACAGAACAGGTGGCAGTTCTTGATCAAAAACTACCAGATTTGATAACGTCCCTCGATTCACCGAAAATCCTTGAAGAGGCTATGGTTTATTCGCTAAATGCGGGAGGGAAACGTGTTCGGCCCGTGCTGCTGTTATCTGTATTGAAAGGAGCTGGTTTTCCTCTCGAATACGGTTATAACACCGCATGTGCTTTGGAAATGATTCATACATATTCCTTGATACATGATGATTTGCCTGCGATGGATAACGATGATTTACGACGTGGAAAGCCGACGAATCACAAAGTATTTGGTGAAGATATGGCAATCCTTGCAGGAGATGGCCTCTTGACAGAGAGCTTCAGTTTAATCACTAGAGATGAACACCTCACCACAGATCAGCGTATAAAGCTGATCACCTCAATTTCCCGAGCGGCTGGACCAGAAGGTATGGTGGCGGGTCAAGTGGCTGACATGCAAAGTGAAGGCAAGCAATTGACGCCTGAAGGTTTAGAAGCTATTCACCATCGAAAAACAGGTGATCTATTGTCGGTTTCTCTTTATGCCGGCGGTATCATTGCAGGTTTTCATAATGATGCCTTGATTCAATTGAGTAAAATCGGTAAACATATTGGTCTTGCGTTTCAAATCAAGGATGATCTGCTTGATATCGAAGGAACGGAAGAGGAGATTGGTAAACCGGTCGGAAGTGACATCGCGAACAACAAAAACACGTATCCTTTACTGTTAGGGGTTAAAGGAGCCAAAGAAAAACTGGATTTTCATTTGAATGCCGCACATGAGAATCTTGAAACTTTACAACATTTTGATGGCGCGCTTCTCGATGGGCTGATTTCCTACATTGGCGAGCGGAAGGGATAATTCTGTTGTCTGACATCTGGGATTCATGATATGCTTGAAGATGCGAGTGGTGCAGTATTCTAGTCGGCTCTCCATTCTCCAAAGCGGGCCTAAAAATCCGCTAAAGGGCATATCGATGAAGTTTCTAGTTTTGGCTTGAGGCGCCCAGCTTTGGGTCATTACTGGGAGTAAAGGCTGTAGGGCGATCCACAATGGCATGTGGGCGTTGACCCTCCAGCCGTGGAGGCCCTGAATGGTTGGAAGTCTTCCCTGACGACCGGACATTCGGGGTATGAACCTGCTATGCAGACTCGGGAGGTCTGTGAGCAGCGTAGCCTGCCTTGAGTGGACCGTGAGGGGATTACAGATGCTTTTGCATCTGCATGAAATCACGTCTGCAAAAGAGGATAGGGAATGGCAAGAGCTGTCGGGGAAAACCCCTAGACTGTTCTTTATTGACGCCCATGGGGGATTATAGTGCGTTCTAAGTGGCAATCCAGTCTGACGGTTGGCGACACCGTCAATACAGGTTTAAAGGGAAACCTCCCGGGCGGCGACGCTTGGGAACCTGCATGGGAAAACCTACTGGACCTAAGGCGCAGTCTTTATCCTATGGGTGACCACTCGTGAATACATACTGATGAAAACCCGCCAGCGGCGGGTTTTCGTGTAAATAATAAATCCTGGATTCGTGGGATAAACCTTTGAAAAGTAGGGAATATAGATGAAAAGTGCTGTATTAAAATCTTTGAAGTGGAGTGGCATTATATCCATTGTTACACTGATCATGGCTGCCATTTTTGCAATTGTTTCCACAGCTGTTTTAAGCGGTGTAAACTGGGCTGTTGGTATGGTCATCGTTTTTGTCATCGTATTTATCGGTGTGTTTTCGGATACAATTGGCGTGGCAGCAACCGCTGCATCCGAAAAACCGTTCCATGCGATGGCTGCTGAAAAAATTCCGGGTGGACGTCACGGTGTGGTTATCACCCGTAATGCAGACCGATTTTCAAATTTCACGAACGATGTGATTGGAGACATTGCTGGGGTTATCAGTGGTACGGCTTCTGCCTATGTCGTGCTGCAACTGGCTATGCAAATGGGTCACGAGGACGGCAGTAGTGTTCAATTCGCCATCTCTATTCTATTTACCAGTGTAGTAGCTGCGCTGACAGTCGGTGGTAAATCCGTTGGAAAAACGATTGCAATCGGTTATTCAACGGAAATTATTTACCAAGTGGGTAGATTATTTTATTTTTTAGAGGTAAAATTGAACATAACAATATTCAATGATAAGAAGCAGCGTAAGCAAAAAGTGAAGTCAACTAAGAGAAAGTGAGGGGTTCCCTTGGACTTGCTAAATGTAAAGGATCCGTCGTTCTTAAAAGATTACTCCAACGAAGAACTCGAAAGCCTGGCTCAGGATGTTCGTGACTTTCTGATATCCAATCTGTCTGTTACCGGTGGCCATCTTGGGCCTAACCTGGGTGTTGTTGAATTGACGCTTGTACTTCACCAGCTATTTGACAGCCCTAAGGATAAGTTTCTGTTTGATGTAGGACATCAAGCATATGTGCACAAAATCCTGACAGGACGAGCGGGGAACTTCGATCAGCTTCGAAAATACAAAGGGCTTTGTGGTTTTCCAAAACGTTCAGAAAGTGAACACGATGTATGGGAAACCGGACACAGTTCCACGTCTTTATCCGGGGCAATGGGAATGGCTGTTGCAAGAGATTTGAAAGGCGAGGATTCCCATGTCGTTCCAGTGATTGGTGATGGTGCTCTTACCGGAGGCATGGCGCTGGAAGCGCTTAATCATATCGGTCATGAGCAAACGGACATGGTTGTTATTCTAAACGATAACGAAATGTCGATAGCGCCCAATGTAGGTGCACTTCATTCGATGCTGGGTCGAATGCGTACAGCTGGAAAATACCAAAAAGCGAAAGAAGATCTGGAAATGCTGATCCGAAAGATTCCTGCTTTTGGTGGACGACTCGCAGCAACTGCTGAGCGAGTTAAGGACAGCATGAAATACCTGCTCGTTTCCGGCATGTTTTTCGAAGAGATGGGTTTTACGTATCTTGGTCCTGTAGACGGACACGACCTTGAAGACCTTAAGAAGAATGTGAACTATGCCAAAAAGACAAAAGGTCCCGTTATCGTTCATGTGATCACGAAAAAAGGCAAAGGCTATGGTCCCGCCGAGAATGACGCTAAAGGAACCTGGCATGGACTGGGACCATATAAAATTGAATCCGGGGAAGTTGTAAAAAAACCAGGCCCCCCATCTTACAGCGGTGTATTTGCCAGTACCTTAAAGAAACTCGCAACAGACGACGATCGTATTGTTGCCATTACGGCAGCAATGCCAGGGGGAACGGGGCTTGATAAATTTGCTCAAGAGTTCCCAAAACGGACATTTGATGTGGGGATAGCGGAGCAGCATGCCACAACGATGTCTGCAGGTCTCGCAACTCAGGGCATGAAGCCGGTGTTTGCCGTTTATTCGACTTTCCTTCAGCGAGGGTATGATCAACTCGTTCACGACGTCTGCCGTCAAAATCTTAATGTGGTTTTTGCAATTGATCGGGCTGGTCTCGTTGGTGCAGATGGTGAAACGCATCAGGGGGTATTTGATATATCCTATCTGAGACATTTGCCGAATATGAAAATTTTGCAGCCGAAAGATGAAAACGAGATGCAGCATATGCTTTATTCTGCTGTCCAAAATGATGATGGGCCGATGGCTGTTCGTTATCCGAGAGGAAATGGATATGGGGTTGAAATGGATGAGGAATTCAAACAAATCCCGATTGGTAAATGGGAGGTCCTTCAAGAAGGCAATGATGTTACAATTCTGGCATTTGGAACAATGATTCCAGTCGCTGAGGAAGCTGTTGAGAAGCTTGCCAAGCTCGGTGTGTCAGCGAGACTTGTCAATGCAAGATCGCTTAAACCTTTGGATGGAGAGATGCTCAATCAGTTTGCAAGTGAACATGGACCGGTTATTACACTGGAAGAATCCGCACTTCTTGGTGGTTTTGGCAGTGCTGTCCTGGAATATCTTCATGAGAATGGGTTCCATCATGTACATGTGGAACGCATGGGGATTCCGGATCGATATATTGAACATGGCAGTGTACCGGAATTACTTGAAGAAATCGGTTTAACCGCAGATGAATTGACAAATCGGGTACAAAAAGCTCTGCCGTTAAAAAGGCAGCGAGCATAAATGAAGAAAGAACGTATTGACGTCCTTCTTGTTGAACAAGGACTTGCCGAATCCCGTGAGCGTGCGAAACGCTCTGTGATGGCAGGTGTTGTGTTAGCGGATGGCGAACGAATTGATAAACCAGGGATGAGAGTAAGCATCGAGGCAATATTGTCGATTAAAGGTGAGGTCCTCCCCTACGTAAGTCGGGGGGGACTTAAACTGGCGAGAGCTATCGAAGTTTTTCATTTGAATCTCAGTAACAAAGTGATGCTGGATATCGGATCGTCGACGGGTGGCTTTACGGATTGTGCTTTGCAGCAAGGCGCAAAGCATGTCTATGCATTAGATGTAGGCTACAATCAGCTTGCCTGGAAGATGCGACAGGATGAACGAGTTACAGTCATGGAGCGAACAAATTTCAGGTACTCAGCTCCAGGAGATTTCACTGGTGAGAGACCTGATTTTGCAACATTTGATGTATCATTTATTTCGATTCGATTGTTGATGCCGGTATTGAAGACGATTATCGTGCCAGGGAGTGATATCATGACACTCATTAAACCCCAATTTGAAGCGGGCAGAGACGAAGTTGGGAAAAAAGGTATCATTCGGGATCGCAAAGTACATGAACATGTAATTGAAGATTTAGTGGAATTCTGTGAAACACTTGGCTTTACTGTAAGAGGTATTGCGCCTTCGCCAGTTCGTGGTGGTGAAGGAAATATAGAATTTTTAATGCATTTAACAGCAGATGAAGTCTGCCAAGTTCCATTTGATCGTAAACACATTGATGCTGTTGTTTCAGAAGCACATTACACTTAATCTGCACAGCCAGTTTATATTCAGCGTTGTCCATCAATTGCTTCAGGCGGTTGCTTGCATAAAAACCAGATAGCTTCAGTACGGCAAGTGAGAGGAAATTATCGCTCGACATTAACGGTTTCCGTGGATTGTCTTCTGCAACTGCAGTAATCCGCCGCCACTTGGTCGAAATTCAAAAAAATAGAACAATTATCAACAAGCTTCAATACAGTTTGATCTCAAAAGGCTGATAAATCAACGCAGCCTTTTTATATTTTTCAGGAATGATTAACGTCGCTGAAAGAATGATGTATAATTGCAACTAAGGCTTTTCACCAATGACTTGGCGAAAAGCCAAGTTTTCTTTAATGACAAAATCCAAGGGCATGATTTTCTTTCATATGATTGTATATTTATAATATGATTGTATATTTATAATAAATCAGATACAATGACAGGGAATTAAGACATGTATGGAGGGAAATGGCTGATGAATAAAGGGCAGCGACATATTAAAATCAGGGATATTATCGGCAATCGGGAAATCGAAACCCAGGATGATCTGGTGGAGAATCTCCGGAATGCCGGCTTCAACGTCACACAAGCTACCGTTAGTAGAGATATTAAAGAATTACACTTGGTGAAGGTTCCGATGATGGACGGACGCTATAAGTATAGTCTCCCGTCGGATCAGCGCTTCAATCCGCTGCAAAAGCTTAAACGGACATTGATGGACTGCTTTATTTCAATTGATTCAACGGAAAATATGATTGTTATGAAAACCCTTCCGGGGAATGCCAATGCAGTTGGGGCGTTGATTGATAACCTAGAATGGGATGAAGTCATGGGGAATATCAGCGGGGATGATACGATTCTGATTATATGCAGACAAAATGAGCAGGCTGAAGAAGTAAGTCAGCGATTCCTTGATATGCTCTGATAGAAAGGCGGAGATCAGATTGTTATTGGAACTCACGATTAAGAATTTTGCAATTATCGAGAATGTAACGATTTCGTTTGAAGATGGCTTAACTGTATTAACTGGTGAGACAGGTGCAGGAAAATCAATTATTATCGATGCCATTGGCCAGTTAATCGGCGGACGCGGGTCTGCTGATTTTGTTCGTCATCAAAGCAAGCGGGCTGAAATCGAAGGTGTCTTTTCCACTAGTAATGCTGTAGATAAGGAGCTTCAGCATTTATTTACGGAACTTGATATTCCGATCGATGAAGACGGAACTGTACTTCTTCGCAGGGAAATTACAAGTCAGGGTAAGAGTATCTGCAGAATTAATGGAAAGCTGACAACCTTGGGGATTTTAAGGCAAATAGGTCAAACGCTGGTTGATATCCATGGGCAACATGAACACCAAAGACTTCTGCAACAGGATCAGCACATTCAGTTTCTCGATCGCTTTGCAGGGAAGTCGATGGAAAAAGCAAAACTCGAGTATCATCATGTCTATAAAGACTACATGCAAAAGAAAAAACAAATGAAGCAATTCTCGGAGAATGAACAAGAGCTCGCACAGCGACTTGATCTTTTGAGATATCAGTATGAAGAGATATCGGGAGCAGAGCTTTCGCCAGGGGAGGATACAGAGCTGATTGAGGAGAAAAAGATCCTCGAGAACAGTGAACAACTTTACTCCTCAGCAAGAGGAGCGTATGATGCTTTGTATGGTGATGGAAAAGGTTTGGAATGGGTAATGACCGCGATGCATCAGGTGGAAGATGCAGCTAAGGTGGATGACAATTTACAAGAGTTAAAAGAAAGTGTAGCCAATCAGTATTTCTTACTAGAAGAAGCTTCCTTTTCATTACGGGATTATTTTGAACAGATTTCTTTTGATTCGGAGCGATTAAATGAAATTGAAGGCAGGCTATCTGAAGTCCAACAGCTAAAAAGAAAATATGGTTCGACTGTTGATGAAATATTGGAATACGCTTCACGGATCGAAGAAGAAATGGACACACTTTCAAACCGTGAACAACGGATGGAAAAGTGGCAAGAAGAACTGAATGCATTGCACAAAGATCTGATGATTGAAGCGAATCACTTGTCTGATCTAAGGCGTAACGCAGCAGTTAAACTTGAAAAACAAATTTCCCAACAGTTAAAGTCGCTTTACATGAAAGATACGGTATTCAATGTCGTATTTGAAAAACAAAGTACGACTCAATCTGATGGAGGCATAACAAAAGAAGGGATTGATCGTGTATCTTTCCAGGTTGCGACCAATAAAGGAGAACCCCTTAAATCGTTGGCTAAAACTGCATCAGGTGGAGAGATTTCAAGATTGATCCTCGCTTTGAAATCGATATTATCCAAGCATGAAGGTGTTACATCCCTGATTTTTGATGAAGTTGACACGGGCGTGAGTGGACGTGTTGCCCAAGCGATTGCAGAGAAAATACATGGCATATCAAGATCATCGCAAGTGCTCTGTATTACACACTTACCTCAAGTGGCTGCAATGGCAGATACTCATCTTTTCATTTCGAAAACTGCCCAGAAAAACCGCACTGTGACACATGTCAATCCATTAACGGAAAAAGAAAAGACTGAGGAAATAAGTCGTATGATTTCCGGTGTTGAAATAACAGATTTAACTCGGCAGCATGCAGAAGAGTTGATTGTTCAAGCCAGTCGAATGAAATAAGTGCTGAAAGTAACAGGTTCTGAATGTAAAAAAGCAAATCGATCACCGTTTTTTCACATTCTGCCTATTGATTACAGGGGGTATATGGTATAATTTGATTTAGAAATAGAGGCGTTGGAAGAATTGACCGGTAAAAGGCAGGAGATAATAGTGGGGAAACTTCGAATTGCAATCGCCGATGACAATCGGGAATTGATCGAACTAGTGGATGAATATGTCAAGACTCAAGATGACATGGTTTTAGTAGCCCATGCATACAATGGGCAGGAATGTATGAAGATGATCAAACAGACTGAGATGGACATCCTTATTTTGGATATCATAATGCCTCATATGGATGGTATGTCCGTACTTGAAGAAATTCAGGATATCAAGGAAGAGGAACGCCCGAGGGTCGTGATGCTAACTGCTTTCGGTCATGAAGATTATACAAAAAAAAGCCGTTGAACTTGGAGCATCATATTATGTTTTAAAACCATTTGATATGGATACCTTAATGAAGAAAGTTAAACAGGTATGGTATATGCCAAATACGCAGCGTCAAACTGCAAATAGTGAAATTAATCAGTCGACGCTCGATCAGGCTGTATCTCATTTGCTCCGTGAAATAGGCGTTCCTGCTCATATCAAGGGGTACCATTACCTTCGGGAAGCAATCACGATGGTCTATGAGAATGTGGATTTATTAAGTTCGATTACTAAAATCCTTTATCCTGAAATCGCAATTCGTTTCGACACGACTGCTAGCCGTGTAGAGCGCGCAATTCGTCATGCCATCGAGGTGGCTTGGGGCAGAGGCAATGTGGAAGCGATCGCAGAGACGTTCAGCCATACGATCAACAAAACGAAATCAAAACCAACAAATTCAGAATTCATTGCCATGATGGCTGATCGCATTCGCCGTGAATGGACGAATGCTTGAACTGAATTTAAAAAGCACCTGAGAGGAATTCAATCCTTCACGGGTGCTTTTTTTTGAAAACGGACGGCAACTTTATTGTTTTTTCGATCTCTGTGGAGAATGAAACCGCCAATGAACCAGACGCCGGCAATAAAAGCAATCAGACCGGCTAAAAATTGCAATGTACCTCCAGGGTAAGGCCAGTTGATGATTTGAAACAATGTGTCACGCATTAATTTAATGCCGTATCCGGCAAGGGCGATAGGAATGAGTAAAACGATCAATGCAAGAAATCGCTGAATAGTCATAAACGGACGCTTCCTTTCAACAAAATATATCAACAGGAAAAAAGATTCCTGATAAATAGTTTACTTCAGATTTAAGAAAACGTCGAGTATCTCGTATAATTGATCGTGAGAAGAGTAGTTTGAGATTCAGCACCACCATGTTATAGTAGGAATTAGGACCAGGGGGTGGAAATGGTGAAACAAGCTTTAATTATCGGAGCTGGAGACGGTGGCATGGCACTTTTGGATACGATCCTCGAATCTGATTTAATAGGGATTGCAGGGATCGTCGATAGAAATCCTGAAAGTGCAGGTATCAGATACGCAAAGTCATTAGGGGTATCTGCATATTTTGATTGGCTTGAAGGTATAGAACAGCTCTCACCTGAAGATGTAGTCATTGATGTAACCGGTGATGAGGCATTCTCAGAAACGGTTCATGAAACTGCCAGAAAAAAAAAGTTAACAGTCATTCCAGGGACCGTTGCAGGGATATTGTTTCATTTGATCAGGGAAAAAGAAGAACTGATCGATAAAATCCGAAAGCACAGCAGCACAATGGAAGGAATTTTGCAGTCCACATCCGACGGAATGATTGCCATCGATACAAACAAGCGAATTACGATGATGAATCGCCGTGCAGAGAAAATGACAGGCTTGACAGAGAAGGATGTCTTATTAAAGGAGATCAATGAAGTTTTGCCGTCCAGTGAACTTCCGAGAGTGTTAAAGACCGGAAAAATCGAATATCACCGTAAACAAACACTTGTGAAAGATCGAAACATCATAACAACCCGGGTTCCAGTGTTCGATGGCAATCAGCTCACGGGCGCACTGGCCGTTTTTAAGGATGTAACAGATATCGTAGAAATGGCTGAGGAAGTAACAAATTTAAAAAGTGTTCAGACAATGCTTGAAGCGATTATACAAAGTTCGGAAGATGCCATTTCCGTAGTTGATGATAAAGGTCGGGGATTGATGATTAATCCAGCTTATACTCGTATTACTGGACTGACTGAAGATCAGGTGATTGGTCAACCCGCAACAGCTGATATTTCAGAAGGGGATAGTATGCATTTTAAAGTACTTGAAACTGGCGAAGCGGTAAGAGGAGTCAGAATGAAACTTGGGCCACAACGAAAAGACGTTATTGTCAATGTAGCACCTGTACTGGTGGATGGCGAAATTAAAGGGAGTGTAGGCGTCGTTCATGATGTTTCAGAGATGGAATCATTAACAAAAGAGCTTGAAAAAGCGAAAAAAATTATCCGTACGTTGGAAGCCCAGTACCGGTTTAAAGATATCGCAAGTGTTTCTGAACAACTGCAAATTTCAATTGACCAGGCTAAACTTGCAGCTGTGACACCCGCGACGATCCTTTTGAGAGGAGAATCAGGAACAGGAAAGGAGCTGTTTGCACATGCCATACATAATGAAAGTAAACGAAAATACAATAAATTTATCCGGGTGAACTGTGCTTCTCTGTCCGAAAGCCTGCTCGAGAGTGAATTATTCGGCTATGAAGAAGGTGCTTTTTCAGGAGCGAAGAGGGGTGGAAAAAAAGGGTTGTTTGAAGAATCCGATAAAGGCAGTATCTTCCTCGATGAAATCGGTGAATTATCTCCAAAAATGCAAGCAAAGTTGTTAAGAGTGCTTCAGGAAAATGAAATTGTACGTGTTGGTGGCACAACCCCGGTGGCCATCGACGTCAGAATAATCGCTGCAACGAATGTTGCGATTGAAGAACGCATCCAAGAGGGGGAGTTCCGTGCAGATTTATATTACAGGCTCAATCGTATGCCGATCACAATCCCGCCCTTACGGGAAAGGACAGAGGATATTGAGATCCTCTGTCAGCATCTCCTTACAAAATTAAATCAGGACTATGGAAGAAATGTACAAAGCATTTCGAAAGAAGCCTATCAAAAATTGACCACTTATCACTGGCCAGGGAATGTGAGGGAATTGGAGAATGTTTTAGGCAGGGCAATTATTCAAATGCATTATACAGAGCAGGTCATCGATGTCAGGCATTTGCCTGATTTTATTCAGCCAACAAAGCCGGAACAAAAAAAAGAAGAACCTCTTTTGGAGGGGAAGTCTCTGGATGAAATTACAATGCAGGCTGAAAAATGGGCAATTCTGAACGCTCTTGACCGACATGAAGGAGTAAAAACAAAAGTTGCTCAGGAATTGGGCATTTCTATTCGTTCTTTATACTACAAAATGGAGCGACTCAAACTCGGTTGAAAAATAATGCGTGCAATAATTTGCGTA
The DNA here is from genome assembly GCF_001721685.1 of Salisediminibacterium beveridgei. Lineage (GTDB taxonomy): Bacteria > Bacillota > Bacilli > Bacillales > Salisediminibacteriaceae > Salisediminibacterium > Salisediminibacterium beveridgei. The sequence goes on from NZ_CP012502.1 coordinate 1,425,937, forward strand.
AGATGCAATTATTTGCACGAACAAACACCACCGAAGCCTTGTTAACGCTTTCATCTGAATTGGCACGATTATTGCATACCACTATAGTAGGAAGTTGTTTTAAAAAGGAGAATAAAAATGACCATTGAAGAATTGCTTGATACGTTTCCGGTAAGAAAATCAACGATGGAAGTTGCTGTCGCACATGCTGTTGATCCTGGTATTTTTCAGATGGCAGAAGCAGCATTGGAGCGAGGGCTTTGCCGTTTTCACTTTTTTGGTCCTGAACAAGAGATGAAAAAAGCCGTGAAGGAAGGTGGTTTCTCTTGGAAAGATAGCGATAAAGTCCGTTTCAGCGATGCGACAGATGAGAACGACGCAGCCAAAAAAGCAGTCAGGCAAGTTGCTGAAGCTAAGGCTCATGTTCTCATGAAAGGTATGGTGCCAACATCGGTGCTTCTAAAGGCGGTGTTGAGTAAACCGGAGGGACTCAGAACCGGGAGAGTACTTAGCCATTTAGCCGGTTTTCATATCCCGAATTACCATAAGATGCTTTTCATGACTGATGCGGCAATGAATATTGCACCAGCACTGGATGAAAAAAAACAAATGATCGAAAATAGTTCAGCGGCGATGGTGAAAATGGGCGTGAAGTTACCTAAAGTGGCAGTTGTTGCAGCAGTTGAAACAGTCAATCTTGCGATGCAGGCAACCGTGGACGCTGCCATGCTGACTCAAATGAACCACCGTGGTCAAATCAAGGGATGCTTGGTAGAGGGACCCCTCGGCTTTGATAATGCCATAGACCAGTCCGCTGCGGTAAGTAAAGGAATATCATCACCAGTCGGTGGGGATGCAGATCTTCTGGTCGTTCCGAGCATAGAAGTTGGGAACATTTTATATAAGTCATTCACTTATTTCGGTGGTGCCGTAGTAGGCGGGATGATACTGGGTGCAAAGGCTCCGATTGTATTGACATCGAGAACGGATTCAATTGACAGTAAGCTCTTCTCTTTAGCGATGGCTTTAAGTTCAACAGATCAACCAATCATTAAATAAAACAGGGGGACGTTAACATGGAACTATTTAAGAATATGGAAATGTATGATTACGAGCAGGCAGTGATATGTCAGGACAAAGAATCAGGTTTGAAGGCGATTATTGCGATTCACGATACAACACTTGGACCTGCACTGGGTGGAACAAGAATGTGGACCTATGATACAGAGGACGCAGCTTTTGAGGATGCCCTCCGCCTGGCAAAAGGAATGACGTATAAAAATGCGGCGGCAGGATTAAATCTCGGCGGAGGAAAAACCGTAATTATCGGGGATCCCCGTAAAGATAAAAATGAAGCAATGTTTCGTGCATTCGGCCGGTTTGTTCAAGGATTAAACGGACGTTATATCACTGCAGAGGATGTCGGTATAACGGTGGCGGATATGGATCTGGTATATCAGGAAACTGACTACGTTACCGGGATCTCACCTGAATTTGGTTCATCAGGAAATCCATCCCCTGTGACCGCTTATGGGGTTTACGTAGGTATTAAAGCGGCGGCCAAAGAGGCATTCGGTGATGATTCCCTTGAGGGTCGAACGATTGCAGTTCAAGGTGTCGGTAACGTCTCTTACCGCATGTGTGACTACCTTCATAAGGAGGGTGCGAAGCTGATTGTCACAGATATTAATAAAGAATCTGTTAAACGGGCAGTGGATGAGTTTGGTGCAAAAGCAGTGGATGTGAATGATATCTATAAACAGGATGCAGATATCTATTCACCTTGTGCTCTCGGAGCGACGATCAATGACGAGACGATTCCACAACTCAAAGCCAAAGTAATTGCGGGAGCCGCCAATAACCAGCTGAAAGAAGCAAAACACGGGGATATGATTCAGGATATGGGGATTGTGTATGCGCCAGACTATGTTATCAATTCAGGTGGAGTCATTAATGTGGCGGATGAATTGATTGGCTATAATCGAGAGCGGGCTCTGAAGAAAGTTGAAACGATTTATGACAGCATCACCAAAATTTTCGATATTTCCAAACGTGACGGCATTGCCAGCTATAAAGCAGCAGATCGCATGGCGGAAGAACGCATTGAAACCATGAGAAAATCAAGACGTCAATTTCTGCAAAATGGAATGAACATTTTAAGCCGTGGCCGTTAAAGAAGTAGTGGTCTTGACGGAAGGAGTGGTATAAAAATGGAGCAGTCATTTCGGATCCTGGCTATAAATCCAGGATCCACCTCCACGAAAATAGCAATCTATGAAAATGATCGCGAACTGTTCGAATTGACGATCAGACATAAACAAGAGGACATGTCAGGTTATTCGACCATTATTGAGCAATATGATTTTCGTAAACAAACCATTCTGAAAGCACTCGAGGATCATGGGATGAATCTTTCCAAACTTGCTGCAGTTGTTGGACGTGGAGGGCTTCTTCGACCCATTGAAGGTGGCACGTACCGTGTTAATGATGAAATGCTCAGTGATCTTCGGAGCGGCAGAAACGGTGAGCATGCATCGAATCTGGGGGCGATTTTGGCAGATGAAATTGCCTCGCAGTTAAATATCGAAGCATTCATTGTCGACCCGGTTGTCGTGGATGAACTTGATGATGTCGCGCGGATCAGTGGTGTAGCAGATTTCGAACGAAAAAGTATCTTTCATGCCCTCAATCAAAAGGCTGTTGCAAGAAAAGTGGCACAAGATCTTGGCAGAAAATATGAGCAGCTGAACCTGATCGTTTGCCACATGGGTGGTGGAATTACAGTTGGCAGTCATAAAAAAGGCCGGGTTGTAGATGTGAATAATGGCTTGCATGGTGAAGGACCTCTTTCACCAGAACGAGCGGGGACTGTGCCCGCTGGAGACCTGGTGTCAATGTGTTATTCCGGGGAATATTATGCACATGAAGTCATGAAGAAAATCGTTGGTCAAGGCGGATTGGTAGGTCATTTGGGGACGAACGATGCCCGGGAAGTGGAAGATCGAATCAAAGGCGGTGATGCGCATGCTGCCATTGTCTATGATGCCATGGCTTATCAGATTGCCAAAGAAATCAGTTCACATGCAGCTGTGTTAAACGGTGATGTGGATGCGATCGTTATCACCGGAGGCCTTGCATATGGCAATAATTTTGTCGGAAAAATTACCTCTCGCATCAAATGGATTTCACAGGTTATTGTTGAGCCTGGTGAGAATGAAATGCAGGCATTAACTGAAGGCGCGCTTCGTGTACTTAAAGATCAGGAAAGAGTAAGGCATTATCCGAATCGAAAATAATAACCGGTGACGGCAGAATGAATTAAACCGCTCTGCCGCTCCGGAAAAGTGGAGGAATTCCCATGGCATTAGAATATGATCTGGTCATATTAGGAGCTGGAACTGGTGGCTATGTCGCTGCGGTTCGCGCTTCCCAGCTTGGCTTAAAAACGGCCATTGTTGAAAAAGGGAAACTAGGTGGTACGTGTCTTCATGAAGGCTGTATTCCCAGCAAAGCATTATTAAGATCAGCAGAAGTTTTTGACACAATAAAACACTCTGGTGATTTCGGAGTCGATGTGTCTGAATATTCCCTAAATTTCGAAAAAGTTCAAACGCGCAAAGAAACCATAGTTGATCAATTATATAAAGGTGTACAGCACCTCATCAAAAAAGGAAAAATAGATGTATACGAGGGTTATGGCCGTATCATGGGCCCTTCAATTTTTTCACCAAGAGCGGGTACAGTTTCGGTCGAATATGATGGGGATCAGGAAAACGATATGCTCGTTCCCAAATCTGTGATGATTGCTACGGGCAGCCGGTCAAATACATTGCCGGGCCTTGCACTTGATGAAGAACAGATTCTTTCTTCAACGGGTGCACTGAAGCTTAAAGAAATCCCAGCCTCAATTACGATTATAGGAGGCGGAGTGATTGGCGTTGAATGGGCTTCAATGCTTGTGGATTTCGGCGCAGAAGTGACTGTTCTGGAATACCTCGATCGATTACTGCCGGGTGAAGATCGGGACATTAGTAAAGAAATGCAGCGAGCAATGAAGAAAAAAGGCGTTAAGGTCATTACTGGCGCTGAAGTAAAAGGTGATCAGACGGATATTCAGGACAACCAGGTGACGGTTCACTATGTTCATAAAGGCGAAGAGAAGAGTATAATATCTGAAAAAGTACTCGTCTCAGTCGGCAGAAAAGCAAACACAGAAGATATAGGGTTAAACAACACAGAAATTCTTACGAACAATGGATTTATCGAAGTGAATGATCATTTCCAGACTGCAGAAGACCATATTTATGCAATAGGGGATGTCATTGGTGGACTTCAGCTGGCGCATGTTGCTTCACACGAGGGAATTCATGCCGTAGAGCATATGGCAGAACTTGATCCTGATCCGATAGACGACAATCTTGTTCCGAAATGCACCTACTCTAATCCGGAAGTGGCGAGTGTCGGCCTGACGGAAGAGGCGGCAAAAGAGCAAGGGTACGACGTAATCTCAGCGAAATTTTCCTTCAAAGCGATCGGAAAAGCACTGGTCTTCGGAGATTCAAACGGCTTCGTCAAATTCGTAACGGACAAAGGAAGTCAGGATCTGCTTGGTGTTCACATGATTGGACCACATGTGACTGAATTGATCAGCGAAGCGGCACTAGCCAAAGTACTGGATGCTACTCACTGGGAAGTGGCATCGACGATCCATCCACACCCGACACTCTCTGAAATTATGGGCGAAGCGGCATTGGCAGTCGATGGAAACGAAATACATGGTGGATAAAATTTAGTGATGAACTGAAAGAGAGGGATTTTGAATGGCTCAATTGAAACATGAGCAAGCCGGGCTGACAGGTGAATCAGCTGTAAAAATGTTCGAAACCATGCTTTTGGCAAGAATGATTGATGAGCGGATGTGGCTCTTAAACCGAGCGGGCAAGATCCCTTTTGTCATTTCCTGCCAAGGTCAGGAAGCTGCACAGGTAGGTGCCGCAATGGCCCTGAATGACTCAACCGATTACATTCTTCCATATTATCGTGATCTCGGAATTGTACTGCATTTTGGCATGACGGCAACGGATGTGATGATGAGTGCATTTGCAAAACCCCAAGATCCAAATTCAGGAGGAAGGCAAATGCCTGGACACTTTGGTCAGCGAAAGAACCGGATTGTGACAGGTTCATCGCCAGTAACCACTCAGGTTCCCCATGCTGCAGGGATCGCTCTTGCCGCAAAGATGAAAGGGGAAAAATTAGTGGCTTTAACGACATTTGGTGAAGGTTCGTCCAACCAGGGAGATTTCCATGAAGGTATTAATTTTGCCTCTGTTCATGATCTTCCTGTGATTTTCATGGTTGAGAATAATAAGTACGCGATTTCTGTTCCTCTTGATAAACAGTTAAATGTTGAAAAAGTTTCTGATCGTGCAGCAGGGTATGGTATTCACGGCGAGACAGTGGATGGTAATGACCCAATAGCCGTCTATGATGCAGTCAAGAGGGCACGAAAACGGGCAATGAATGGAGAGGGGCCATCGCTAATTGAGACGGTCTCGTACCGATTAACACCGCATTCGAGTGATGATGACGATAGTACTTATCGTTCGAAAGAAGAAGTGGCTGCTGCAAAAGCTATTGATTCGATTCATATCTATGGAGAATACTTGCGTGAGAATGGGTTGATGTCTGAGGAAATGGAATCTGAGATCAGGGGAAAACTGCGGAGACTGATCGACGAAGCAACAGATCTTGCAGAAGATGCCGAGGATGCAGATGCGGACACCTTGTTTCAGCATGTTTACAGTGAGGAGTGACAACTATGCCAATTATGTCTTATATTGATGCCATTACCCTTGCTATGCAAGAGGAAATGGCGCGCGATGACAATGTATTTGTATTAGGAGAAGATGTCGGTGCCCGTGGTGGTGTTTTCAGGGCAACTGCCGGACTCTACGAACAATTTGGTGAACAACGGGTGATTGATACACCTCTTGCAGAATCAGCGATAGCAGGCGTGGGCATTGGTGCTGCAATGTATGGAATGCGACCCGTTGCTGAAATGCAATTTGCTGACTTTATTATGCCTGCTGTAAATCAGATCGTTTCTGAGGCGGCGAAAATCCGATACCGGTCCAATAACGATTGGTACTGCCCATTGACGATCCGGGCACCATATGGCGGGGGAGTTCACGGAGCGTTGTATCATTCTCAGTCTGTGGAGGCGATGTTTGCCAATACGCCGGGTCTTAGGATTGTAATTCCTTCAAATCCTGCGGATGCGAAAGGGTTACTTAAAGGGGCCATTCGTTCAGATGATCCTGTACTTTTCTTCGAACACAAGAAGGCCTACCGGTTGCTGAAAGGTGAGGTACCTGATGACCATGATCATGTTGAGGATATAACAAAAGCAAAGGTGCAACGTGAGGGTGAGGACATTACTGTCATCAGCTATGGTCTGATGCTGCATTATGCAAAACAGGCAGCGGACAAGTTGGCTGGTGAAGGTGTTGATACGCATGTACTTGACCTGAGATCGATTTATCCGTTGGATAAACAAGCAATCATCGAAGCGGCTTCGAAGACTGGTAAAGTACTTTTGATTACAGAAGACAATCTCGAAGGCAGCATTATAGGTGAGGTGAGTGCCATCATTGGAGAAAACTGCCTGTTTGATCTGGATGCTCCGATTCAGCGTTTGGCTGGACCTGATGTACCGGCGATGCCTTACTCTCCGCGCCTTGAAAAAGCGTTTATTGTGAATCAAAATAAAATCGAACAGGCAATACGGGATCTGGCTGAATTTTAATCCACAGGAGGGATTGGCAAATGTCGACGGAAATTACGATGCCCCAGCTTGGGGAGAGTGTCACTGAAGGGACCATTACAAAATGGCTCGTGGAACCGGGTGATCAAGTTCAAAAGTACGACCCGATTGCGGAAGTAATGACGGACAAAGTGAATGCTGAAGTACCGTCTTCTTATACAGGTGTAATTGATGAATTAATTGCTCAAGTTGATGAAACCATTGAAGTTGGTGAAGTGATTTGTAAAATGACAGTAGAGGGTGCCACTGCTGAACCGGAAACAGAAAGGAATGAGGAAACTCCGCAACAGGTGACACAAGCGGTCCAGAGTTCACCGGAAAAGGATGACAGCCAGAAATTGCGGTATTCGCCAGCTGTATTGAAGTTGTCTCAAGAACATCAGTTGGATCTGAAGACGATTCAAGGTTCGGGTAAAGGTGGACGAATCACCCGAAAAGATGTACTCAAAGCAATCGATGAGGGCGTTCCTCAAAAGTCCCAGCCAGATGCACCTGAACAACCTGTTATCAAAGAACCGGCTAATTTGGAATCGAAAACTGACGTTTCCGATTCTGGCAGGGAAGAAAAGGTTCCGGTTACTGGTGTGAGAAAAGCCATTGCTCAAAATATGGTAAATTCCAAACAAACCTCCCCTCATGCGTGGATGATGGTCGAGGTAGACGTCACGAATCTGGTAAACGTGAGAGAAAAGATCAAGCATACATTCAAACAAAATGAAGGCTACAATCTGACCTTTCTGCCATTCTTTATGGAGGCTGTAATCGATGGATTAAAGACGTTCCCTCAAGTGAATGCTTCTTGGCAAGGGGATCATATAGTCCGTTACAAAGATGTTCACCTGTCAGTTGCAATGGCCACAGAGAATGAACTGTTTGTTCCGGTGATTCGGCATGCAGATGAAAAAAATATCAAAGGGCTTGCAAGAGCATTGCAAGACCTCGGTCAAAAAGTAAAAGCAGGAAAACTGACAACGGAAGATATGAAAGGTGGAACGTTCACTTTGAACAATACAGGTTCATTCGGTTCCATTCAGTCACAGCCAATCATTAATCAGCCTCAGGCAGCGATCCTGTCTGTTGAGTCGATTGTCAAAAGACCGGTGGTCATAGAGGGCGATGCGATTGCCATCCGCCATATGGTGAATTTATGTATGTCTTTGGATCATCGCGTGATGGATGGCCTGATTGCAGGGAAATTTATGCAGCACGTGAAAGAAAAACTGGAAGGTATCCAATCGGATCAACTCTCTTTATAGGAACACATCCCCTTAGCCTGAGACAGGTTAAGGGGAATTTTATCAAGAATTGTTCCAAAGAAAAAACAGGCTATCCCTTTACAATTCGTAATGGTTACGATATACTTCGAAATGCACAACAAAACGTAATGATTACGAATTAAGGAGATGAGCAAATTGAAGAAAACATACACATTGACTTCAGCCATAATGGCTTTAGGTTTGTTGGCAGCTTGCGGAGAAAACAATGAGGATGAAAATGAAACAGCTCAAAACAACAATGAGGGAAACAATAATGTTGATACGGAAGAACAAACGGATCCGCTCCAAGTGAAAACTACCATGTACCCACTTCATTATTTCACAGAACAGATCGGACAGGAATTAGTGGATGTATCGAACATTCTTCCTGCCGGTGCAGACGCTCACACATTTGAGCCTTCAACCAACCAGATGATTGAAATCGCAGAAGCTGATTTGTTTTTGTATAACGGGGCAGATTTTGAAGGGTATGCTTCCAGTATAAAGGATGCTCTGGAGGATGAAGATGTTACGATTTTCGAAGCAACACATGATTTAGATCTTATCGATTTCAGCCATGGTCTTTCCGATGATCACGATCATGACCATGATCACGATCACAATGATGACCATAACGATAACCATGACCATAATGACGATCATGATCACAATGACAACCATAACGACAACCATAACGACAACCATGACCATAATGACGATCATGATCACAATGATAACCTCAACGACAACCATGACCATAATGATGATCATGGTAACAACGACAACCATAACCATAATGATAATCACAATCATAATCATAATGACAACAATAACAACGAACACGATCACGATCATGACAATGGTGACGATCATGCTCATGGAGACTATGATCCACACGTATGGCTTGACCCGGTAAGGTCTGTTGAATATGCGGAGCAAATTAAATCTGTTTTGATTGAACTGATGCCAGAACAAGAAAATGTATTTATCGAGAATTTTGAAGCGCTTGAAGAAAAGTTACTCGCATTGGATGAGGAATTCCAGTCAATGACGGAGGAAGTAAGCAATGACGTCATTGTCGTCTCTCACTCTGGATACGGATATTGGACGGACCGCTATGGCATCCAGCAACTCGGAATTGCAGGACTTTCACCAACCAATGAACCATCGATTCAACAATTACAAGATGTTATTGATTCAATGGACGAGTATGGTATAGAACATGTTTTGATTGAGCCGAACATTCCAACCAATTTGATCGAAACCGTTCAGGATGAAACAGGGGCAGAAGCAAAACGCATTCATAACTTGGAGAACCTGACTGAAGAAGATGTGGACAATGGCGAGGACTACATGTCCATAATGAGAGAAAATATTGAGGTCCTTCGAACGGTGCTTCAGTAACTTTTTCTGAACGATTGAGCATCCTGCATGGTAACTCACACTAAAACAGTGTAAAATAGAGTTATATTTAAATGAGAAAGGGTGTATCAATGTGGAATTTCAAATGTTTATGAATGACGTTGTACAGGCGGCGCGTAATGATATGGATCAGGCAGGCTACGAGCAACTGACGACTCCTGAAGAAGTGGATCAGGTATTCAACGAAAAAGGGTCAGTGCTTGTCATGGTGAACTCGGTCTGCGGATGTGCCGGAGGAATTGCACGACCGTCTGCTGCTTACATGAAGAATTTCGATGTAAAAGCGGACCGGTATGTTACCGTCTTTGCTGGTCAAGACAAAGAAGCTACGGAAAAAGCCCGGAGTTATTTCACCGGTTATCCACCATCTTCACCGTCCTTTGCGCTTTTGAAAGATGGCGAATTAAAGATGATGGTTGAGCGCCATGAAATAGAAGGGCATGAACCGATACAGATTGTGCAAAAGCTTGAAGAAGGTCTTGAAACACATTTTAAATAAAAGTTGTGAAAGAGAGGTGGAAGCCTCTCTTTCTTTATGATATAATACGTTTCGTGATAGAGATAGTCAGCTTAATTCGAGTGAAAAGGATGGAGGATCATCAGGCATGCAGGAACTATATAAAGAAATTCATACATATTTGAATATGGAAGAAGAGATTCCCTTCAAGGATTTCGATGCTTTTTATAAGCGCACCATTGATTACTTTAATGATCACGCAACAGATTTCGAGGAAGAAGATCTTTGGAAAGCCTTATTCATTTCAGAGAATGTCATGTCCAATGCAGAAGGACGTGCAAAAGAATCGAAGGCCCAAAAGCAGAAGAAGAAATATCAGAAAATGGCACAACGTTTGACATTGTGGGCACAGAATTTTGCAACCCGCCTTGCTGAACTTGGCTACAATCAGGATCAGATGAATGAGCGTTTCGAAAAAATGTTTGAAGACGAAGTCTAAAATAGGCATTGCATTTTTATTTTCCTGTTGTTATACTGCAATAGTGCGATTAAGCAAGTCGCACAGTTTGCGCCCGTGGTGAAATGGATATCATACGAGATTTCGGCTCTCGCGTTTCGGGTTCGAATCCTGACGGGCGCGCCATTATTAGCCATAAGTAAAGCTTTCAGCAATATGCTGAAAGCTTTTTTTACTCTTTGTGGCCATCTGAGTGGAGGAGAAAGGAATGTTTAAAATTGGATACCGGACCATAAAAACGGCATTAGGGGCAGCGATTGCAATATTCATTGCTCAACTTTTGCAACTGGACTTCTATGTTTCAGCAGGCATTTTGACGATGCTGTGTATTCAAAAAACCCGGCAGCGGACAATCATGAATTCCTGGCAACGTTTTGTAGCCTGCATCATAGGCATGATCTATGCGATTGCCTTGTTTGAAACGATAGGCTATCACCCGTTATCGGTTGCTTTTCTGCTTCTGATCTTTATCCCAACGACGGTATATTTGCGCGTGCAGAGTGGGATCATTACCAGCGCGGTCATCTTTTTTCATTTGTACACATTAAAAGAGGTATCAGTCTCGATCATTGCCAACGAACTTGGATTGATTGTGATCGGAATCCTCGTGGCACTTGTCATGAATTTGTATATGCCAGGTAAAGAATTAAGACTGGAGAAAATGCAGATTGAGTTAGAAAACTATTACTGCTCTATTTTTCATAAATTTGCTTCTTATATTCGTGAAGGAGACAGTGGATGGACCGGTGAAGAGATCTCATCTTCAGAGAAGCTTTTAAAAGATGCTCAAAATCTTGCTCTGGAAAACCTTGAAAACCATGTATTGCGCTACGAAGATCAGTATTATCATTACTTCAAGATGCGTGAGAAGCAGCTGGATATTATTGAACGAATGATGCCTCTTCTCACAAGTATGGACTATCACGTGGAACAGGCTGATATGCTTGCGGATTTTATGGACCAGTTGGCTGAGGGGGTAAATCCTCAAAATACTGCTGTACGTTATATTACTGAATTGGAATCCCTTCAGAATAATTTCCGTGAAATGGCATTACCAGAGACACGATCGGAATTTGAGGCCAGATCGGCTCTGCTTCACCTGGTTCATGAACTGCAATTGTATTTATCCATCAAGCAGCAATTCAAACCGTTAAAATCCTATGGAACGCTGGAAACCAGCTGAAATTGAAAAAGCCCTTTTGCACAGGAATACTGCAAAAGGGCTTTTCGAATTCAGGAAACAGTTTAATACATGGAAACACCAGCGAATACAGTTCCAAAGAACATCACGATGATCATCATATACACAACGGCCTTACGATATTTACGAGGCATTGAACATCCTCCTCCCAACAGTTCATTCTACCCTTCATTGTAAAGCCTATGTCTGCTGATTTCAAGTCTTAATCAAGTTGACACACACCATTGTCAGATAGTGTTATAATATGAAATGAAACAATTGAATGAATCATAAAATGAAACATAGAATCGAAAGGGGCGCGGATATGACTGGCGCGGACGATCGTTATGCAGCTTGGCAAAAAAAAGTGGAAGATCAGGTAAAAAAGAGACCTGAAAGAAAAGCTCATTTTAAAACATCATCAGATATTCCTGTAGAAAGAGTCTTTTTTCCAAGTGTTTTTGATAACGCTTACATCGGGAACATCGGATATCCTGGTGAATTCCCATATACACGTGGCATTCGCCCGACGATGTATCGTGGCCAATTCTGGACGATGCGCCAATACGCAGGGTTTGGATCGGCAAAGGAAACGAATGAGCGTTTCAGATACCTCCTTGAACAGGGACAGACAGGATTATCGGTGGCTTTTGATCTGCCGACCCAGATAGGCTATGACTCTGATGATGTTATGGCATTGGGAGAAGTGGGAAAAGTCGGTGTAGCAATCGATACCCTGGAGGATATGGAAATTCTTTTTGATCAAATTGCTTTAAGGGACGTCAGTACTTCGATGACCATCAATGCCCCGGCTGCAATCCTTCTTGCTATGTATATAGCCGTTGGGGAAAAGCAAGGTGTAGATCGGAAAGCCATACGAGGTACGATTCAAAATGATATTTTAAAAGAATATATCGCAAGAGGAACATATATCTATCCTCCCCGTCCATCTATGCGGCTTATCACAGACATTTTTGCATATTGCAGTGAAGAGGCACCCGCTTTTAACACGATCAGTATCAGTGGATATCACATCCGGGAAGCTGGCTCAACAGCAGTTCAAGAATTGGCATTTACATTATCCAATGCCATCGCGTATGTGGAGGCAGCGGTTGAAACGGGACTCGATGTGGATACATTTGCGCCGCGGCTCGCATTTTTCTTTAATGGTCACAACCATTTTTTCGAGGAAGTGGCAAAATTCCGGGCTGCCAGGCGAATGTGGGCAAAGATCATGAAGGAGCGTTTTCAGGCAAAGGACGAAAAAAGCCTGCAACTCCGATTTCATACACAAGTTGCAGGTTCGACGTTAACTGCCCAGCAACCTGAGAATAATGTCGTCCGGGTAGCTCTTCAGGCATTATCCAGTGTACTCGGGGGAACGCAGAGTCTTCATACCAATGCCAAGGATGAAGCGTTGTCTCTGCCTTCCGAAGAATCTGCCAGACTTGCTTTACGAACTCAGCAGATCATTGCGCATGAAACCGGTGTGGCCGATACAGTCGATCCTTTGGGAGGATCTTATTACGTGGAGGCTCTCACCGACGCCGTAGAGGAAGAAGCATGGTCATATATTAAACGTATTGACGAGACCGGTGGTGCAGTCAACGCGGTGGAATCGGGTTATATGCAGCAGGAGATCAGGAGAGCGGCGTATGAGACACAAAAGGCGCAGGATCAGCAAAATGAAATCGTCGTTGGAGTGAATCAGTTTACGGAGGAAGAAGAACCTGAACCGGATGTCGTTAAAGTTGATGAAGCCTTTGTATCTGCTCAGATTGAACGACTGGAAGCCATCCGAAATGAGCGGGACCAGCAACTGGTTGATGCCGCATTAGATGAATTGCGTGAAGCCGCAAAAGGTGAGGATAACCTCATGTATCCTATATTAAAAGCAGTCAAAGCATATGCGACCCTTGGAGAAATTGCCAATGTGCTCCGGGATGAATTTGGTGAATACACTGCATAAGAGTGGAGGATCTATTAATGGAGAAAATACGGGTACTTATTGCAAAACCAGGCCTCGATGGTCATGATCGCGGGGCGCTTGTGATCAGTCAGGCACTTCGGGATGCAGGGATGGAGGTCATCTATACGGGGCTGCGGCAATCGCCAAAGCAAATTGTCCAGGCTGCAGTACAAGAAGATGTAGACGTCATCGGACTCTCCAGTTTATCAGGGGCACATAACGTTCTGTTTCCAAAGGTACTGGAAGAACTTCACGCTTCGGATGCTGCGGATATTCTTGTATTTGGCGGTGGCGTGATTCCTCACGAAGATATTCGAAAGCTTGAAAAACAAGGGATTCGAAAAATATTCACCCCGGGGACAAAAATGGAGACAATATCAAGTTTTATCGAAAGAGCAGTCAGAGAAACCCAAGGTAGTGGGGAAAGCGTGCTTGCACCTCCGACAGGAATCGATCATATTGGTATAGCGGTCCGGTCTATTGAAGAAAGTCTGCCATTTTATCAAGGGCATTTGCATTTACATGTAGAACGGATCATAGAGGTGCCGGAGCAAGGGGTAAGGGTTGCATTTATTCCGGCGGGAAATACTCGTCTTGAACTGATGGAGCCGCTGAAAGAAAGCAGCCCGGTGCAACGCTTTATTGATAAAAAAGGCGAAGGACTGCATCATTTGGCTTTTGGTGTAACCAGCCTTGAGGAGCGTTTGGTTCAACTGAAGAACGAAGGGGTACCATTGATTAATGAAAAGCCGGTCAACGGAGCAATGGGTCATCCGATTGCGTTTCTTCATCCGAAAGCTAACAGCGGGACGTTGGTTGAGCTGGTGGAACAAGTGCATGGAGAAGAGAAGGAGGATGCTTGAATGGATCTATACGATAAAATCAATGAGCTCTATGATAAACGGCGGAAAGTAGAACTTGGGGGTGGTGATCGTCGCATTGCCAAACAGCATGAAAAGGGAAAACTGACAGCAAGAGAGCGTATCGATCTGCTTCTTGATGAAGAGAGTTTTACTGAAATTCAAGGTTTCGTAGAGCACCGCTTTGATGAGCCTGGATTGGAAAAAGGCGAGGCTCCTGGAGAAGGAGTAGTCACTGGTTATGGAACAATCCAAGGCCGGAAAGTCTTTTTGTTTGCACAAGACTTCACTGTCTATGGCGGGGCGTTAGGGGAGATGCATGCAAAAAAAATTGCCTACGTCATGGATCTTGCAGTAAAAACAAAAGCGCCATTTATCGGTCTGAATGATTCCGGCGGTGCCCGAATTCAAGAAGGGGTTCTGTCATTGGACGGATATGGGCATGTATTTTACCGCAATGCTGTTTATTCGGGTGTTATTCCGCAAATTTCTGTCATCTTGGGGCCTTGCGCCGGTGGTGCAGTTTATTCCCCGGCGATTACCGATTTTGTATTCATGGTTGAAAAGACAAGCCAGATGTTCATAACCGGTCCGAAAGTCATTGAGACGGTTACCGGTGAAGGTATTTCTTCCGAGGAGCTTGGCGGGGCAGATGTACATAGTTCCAAAAGCGGTAATGCTCATTTCACAGCGCCTTCCGAACAGGAAGTGTTAGAAGGTGTACGAGAACTTTTATCCTATCTTCCGAGCGGTCAAGGAGAAGCACCGCCTTATCGTGAACCGGTTGAACAAGAAGATGATCTGAATGATCTTCTTGACGATGTACCGGTGGATCCTTCGAAACCGTACGATGTCCGAAAGGTGATCGATCAAGTTATGGATCAGGATAGTTTTCTTGAGGTACATCGTAAATTTGCGAAAAATGCCGTTGTCGGCTTTGCCAGACTGAATGGTTACAGTATAGGAATCGTTGCTAACCAACCAAAAGTCATGGCCGGGGGACTTGATATTAATTCATCGGACAAGATCAGCCGTTTTATCCGGTTTTGCGACAGTTTTGAAATTCCTATCGTTACATTTGAAGATGTGACCGGTTTTTTACCGGGGGTACAGCAGGAACATGGCGGCATTATCCGTCATGGGGCTAAAATCCTTTATGCGTATTCGGAAGCTACCGTGCCGAAAATTACCGTAATAACGAGAAAAGCATACGGCGGTGCATACGTTGCATTGAACAGTAAATCCATTGGAGCAGATCTCGTATTTGCGTGGCCGAATGCTGAGATCGCTGTGATGGGTCCACATGGCGCAGCGAATGTCATATTTGCAAAAGAAATAGCCGAAGCGGATCATCCTGATACAGTCAGAGCTGAAAAAATCGATCTCTATCGTGAGAAATTTGCCAATCCGTATATCGCTGCTGCAAATGGAATGGTTGATGATGTAATCGATCCGAGAGATACCCGCAAACGGTTGAAAAACAGTTTTGAAATGCTTCGAAATAAAGCTGAAGAGAGGCCAAAAAAGAAACATGGGAATATTCCCTTATAATTAATTTGTGAAAACAGGCGTGAAGAATGCATAAGCGCCTGTTTTTTTGATAGACTGAAGAAAAGCTATCAGATGGAGGATAAATATGGTAAACAATAACAGGCTCATTGAGGAGTTTCTCGAGCTGGTACAAATCGATTCTGAAACGGGTTATGAACGGAAAATAGCAGATCATTTAACGGAACGATTAACCTTATTAGGCCTTGAAGTGATGGAAGATAACAGTATGGAACAAACTGGACATACTGCCGGAAACCTTTTGGCAGTATTAAAGGGAAATCCCGCATTGCCGGTCATTTATTTTACCGTACATATGGATACAGTGGTGCCGGGAAAAGGCGTAAAGCCGGTTCGTGAGAACGGGTTGATTCGTTCAGATGGAACGACGGTTTTGGGGGCAGATGATAAGGCAGGTCTTGCTGCATTATTGGAAATGATTCTTGTCTTGAAGGAAGAAAAAGTCGACCATGGGTCGATTCAATTGGTTATTACGGTTGGAGAAGAATCGGGACTGGTTGGTTCTAGGTCGTTGCATCGGGCAAGTCTGATCGCAGATTTCGGCTATGCCTTGGATAGTGATGGAGACGTAGGCACGATCATTACTGCAGCTCCTTTTCAAGCGAAGATACATGCCATTATGAAAGGGAAAAAAGCCCATGCGGGTGTTGCACCTGAAAAAGGAGTATCTGCAATCACCATGGCCGGGGTTGCCATTGCGGATATGAAGTTGGGACGCATTGATGAAGAAACAACAGCAAATATTGGCTGGATCAAGGGCGGAACACAAACAAATATCGTATGTGATCATGTGGAAATGTTTATGGAAGCTCGTTCTCTTGTGAAAGATAAGCTGGAAAAACAACTTGAAGATATGACGAGAGCTCTTCAACAGGCAGCGGAGAATATGGGTGGTGAGGCAGTGCTCGAAACCCAACATATCTATCCAGGTTTTAAACATGATGATGACGATCAGGTGATAACACTTGCGAAACGAGCAGCGGGCGAAATTGGAATTGTGCCAAACACCCGTCATTCAGGAGGTGGCAGTGATGCAAACATCATTGCCGGACTTGGAATACCGACGGCAAATCTAGGTGTCGGTTACCAGGACATTCATACGACGAGTGAATCTATTTCTGAAAAACAATTGATCCATGCAGCAGAACTGGTTGTGGAAATTGTGAAAGAAGCAGTTCAGGAAGGGAAAAGGTGAAGGTTATATGAATAGAGAATACGAACAGCATATCTTGTTAAATCATATTCGGGCTGCTTCAAAAACGGTGGATGATGATTGGCAACGCAATGCGAAAAGCATCGGTCTTACTGCCGCAGAACAGCATATTCTCTGGATTGTTCACTCTTATGAGTCACTTTCAGTAACAGACATTGCAGATATCGGACTTTGGGATCGTTCTACTGTGATGCAGGTTTTAAAACGCATGCAGGGAAAAGATCTGATCGAAATGCAGAAGGATCATTATGATCGCAGGCGTTCTTTTGTGTATTTGACAGATGCAGGAAAACAGAAAAGGGTGGAATCGAGTCAATTTGAGTTTGAGATGTATACTTTTATGAAGAAATATTTTGAGGATAAAAAAGAATTATTAGAGGGGATGAATGACTTTTTTAAAGCAGCGAATACCCATTTTCATGGAAAATCATTCATCAACTGGCTGGAGCATTCAAAAGAAAGCGACATGTTTAAAGACAAAAAAGAGTGAAAATGACTGTAAAACACCCTGCTATTGTAGCAGGGTGTTTGCTGGTACGTGTCCGAATTCCATTGATTCGAGAATATTTTCTTCTGTATAGCCTGTCTGAGATGATAATTCTTCAATGGTGGGCGAATGGAGGTGGTGATTGGCGTTCTCCTTCATAACATGTAAAATGTGACAAAGAACAACAGAGTGACGGACATTGGCGGATTCCTTTGTAATCATAATAAATTACCACCTTTCACCGATATGCATTCAATTATATCATAAATCATGGTTGGACAGAAACTGAAAACGGATGTTCGTTGATCTTTTACTAGTTATTTGGCAAACTGTAGAAAAGATCTTGTGAAAAGAAGGGGGTGTCAGCACTGACCAAAGGGCGAGTAATCTTTCACGTTGATATGAACAGTTTTTATGCATCTGTTGAAGCGGCTTACGATCCTGTTCTGCGAGGGAAACCACTTGCGATTGCAGGAAATGCTAAAGAGAGAAGGGGCATTGTAGTCACGGCGAGTTATGAGGCTAGGGCGAAAGGGGTAAAGCCTCCTATGCCGCTTTGGGAGGCGGAAAAGGCTTGTCCTGGCCTGCTCGTACGTCCTCCAAATTTTGAGCGGTACCGTGAAATGTCCAAGCGTATATTTGATATTCTTTACTCATATACACCTCTCGTGGAGCCAGTTTCAATCGATGAGGGTTTTATGGATGTAACGGATGTTCATTTTGAAGGCCGGCATGGACTGGATCTGGCTCAGCAGATTCAAGATCATATATTTCAGGAACTGCATTTGCCTTCGAGCATCGGTGTCGCGCCTAACAAATTTTTGGCAAAAATGGCCAGCGATATGAAAAAACCGATGGGAATATCGGTGCTGAGAAAAAGACAAGTGGAGGACATACTTTGGCCGATGAAAGCTGTGGAAATGCATGGGATAGGACAAAAAACAGCGGATAAATTAAGCAGGCTGGGTTTTTTTACGATTGGGGATATTGCCAATGGAGATCCTTCATTTTTAGAGGAGAAATTTGGCGTAGCCGGGCGTCAGATGCACAATAAAGCCCATGGAATTGATTTCAGAGCAGTGGATCCTGAGAGCATTCATGATTTTAAGAGTATTGGGAATTCCACAACACTCCCCAGAGACACAGCAAACAAACAGGAAATCATTCGAGTTCTGCGAAATTTATCCGATTCAGTCAGTCGACGATTAAAACGTAAAGATGTTTATGCAGGCAATATTCAGTTAACCATCCGTTACTATGACCGGAAAACGATTACCCGTTCAAGAAAGCTTAGTTATCCGGTGGATGGAACCGATGCGATTTATGAACAGGCGAAAGCGTTGTTCGATCAGTACTGGAATGGTCGTACAGTCAGGCTGCTCGGAGTAACTGGGATGGATCTGGTTCAAAAAGGATTCGCTGTAAAACCTTTGGATCTCTTTAACTATGCAGAAGACGAGAAACATGACCGATTGCAGTCACTAATTGGGGAAGTGCGCTCGCGTTTTGGTGAAGGTGCCTTGCTTAAAGGTACACAGATAGGCGGGGCATCGTATTCGGATCAGTTACGGGACAAAAAAGGAAGGGGAACCAGCCTGGAGAAAGATTTCCTCAGAGGTTCCATCGGAAAAGAAGAGGTTGAGGATGATTCTGAGTGATCGCTTTGTTCACAAGAATTCGTTCTCAACTTTTTTCGTATTTATCCGATATTTAACATGAGTAGCATTTATGAGAGGAGTCTTTGCTCATGCAGATTCAAGGGCAGCAGGTTCAAGGTCAGCAAGCATCACAGGAGAAACCTGCACAGATGCGGGAAGGTGAAGTATACCGGGCAAGAGTCGAATCACGCCTTTCAGACCGTGAAGCGATGATATCCATTAGAGGTCAGCAGGTTCATGCTGCCTTCGAAGGCGGCGTACCTGAACGGGACCGTGTAAATATAGAAGTGAAAGGGAAAACAGAAGAAGGAGTAAGAGTTCGGGAGATTAAAGGTGACAGCAGACGTGAAGGTGGATCAAGGGGACCTAATGAACAACAGGAAGTGACGCGGGTGCTGCGAAATCTTGGGCAGCGTGAACCTTCAGCAGAACTGCGTCAGGCGACAAGACAGCTGATGGATCGCGGCGTGCCACTCACTCGTGAATCAGTCAGCGACCTGGCACAATATACGCAATCGAATCGTGGTTCTGCACAACAAAGGCAGCAAACGGTACAGGTTATGGCGGCAAAACGACTTGAACCGACAGCGAATCAGATACGTGCCGTACACGACGCGCTGCATGGGTCAAGATTGTCTGATCAGGTTCGTGCAATGGCAGGGGAAACCCCTCGGATTGAAGGTCGTACCGAAGGAAGGACAGCGCAAGCGGGCCGTGTGGATCAGGGCAGAACTGCTTCACATCCAAGGCAAGATGTTGCCAGGGCAGCAGAACAGGTCCGCATCGCAATGCTGACCGGTCAAGGCCTGCGTCAGTCAATCGAAAATCTCCAACAAGTATCCCAGCAATCCGGTGACCGGGAAACCCGTCAACAGGTAAATCAGGCTTTACGCGAAATGATTACCCTGCAGGCAAGCAATGGACGAGAAGCCGCATCACAGCGGATCGCACAGCTCGTAAAACCGTCGGTTCCTCAACAGACAATGAATGCTGCAGGGCAGACGCAGCAATTGCATTCACTGCTTCAATCCACTCAGCAGGTGATTGCTGATTCAGCCAATTTATCAAATGCTTTAACGCAGGTGAGAGAGCAGCTCAGTCAAGCGAATCTGCCACAGGATATGACTCAGCGCCTCACTGCTGCGATTGATGAAGCAAATACCCGGTTTGATTCCGGTCGGGAGTTAAAGGCGAGACAAACCCTGACCCAGACTATACAGGACATTCAGCAAGCATTGCCGCAACAGGCAACGTCACAGTCTTTATCAGATTCACAAAGAGAAATGCAGGAATATATGCGTAATGAGATCGTACAGACATTGGGGATGAACCCGAAAGCAGTTCTCATAACAGAAGTAACAGAGCGTTTGGCGCAGGCAACGGATGATTTCAAAGCCTTTCAACGTGATGCGTCCAAACAGCTGAACCGAATTGAATCCATGGTCAAGCAATTTCGCAATCAGGCGGCGCCGCAAGTCAAGCCGATGCTTGACAATGTCATTAAGCAACTTGATCGTCAACTCATGAAAAGCGAATGGATGCTCTTTGCAGACATGAAAACGGAGCGCCGCATGCTTGGTGCCAGCGCTCAGCTTCATGATGCGAAGAAACTCTTATCACAGGGAAAGCACAGTGAAGCGAGACAGATCGTCAGTCAGGTGCAGTCGACGATCGACCAAGTACAGTTTAAGCCGTCGAACCAGCGTGTCCAGCATATGATTACTCAGGAACAGAACTGGTCCGAACCCAAAACACCTGTACATCGGATGGCTGAACAGTTTGATCATTCCAGCAGGATGATGACCTATAACGATGGGTCGGCCAGGCAATTGTTCGAAGGGATGCGAGGACTCGGGATGAACCGTGAGGCGGAACTGGCTCAAATTTTAGCTGGTGGCAGGGATGTACCCACCGATGCTCAGCAGCGGAATCTGAAAACCATTCTGATGCAGTTGGCAAAGAGTGAGGATGAAGGATCCAGGATGCTCCAGCAGCAGGCACAGAATTCCCTCAGTCAAATGAACGGTCAGCAACTCTTAAATCGCAACGAACCCCAGCAAAATCATATGTATTATTTTCAGGTTCCCCTGATGGTAAAAGGTGAGAGCGAGAATCTGCAAGTGTACGTCAATTCCCGAAATGAAGGGGACCAGGTGGATTGGGAGAACTGTAATCTCTATTTTCATATGGAAACCAGCAGTCTCGGTCCGTTGGGCATTGTACTGAACGTGAGTGACCGAAATCTGACTGTCACCTTAAAAAATGATACAGATCATTTTGCAGAAAGTGTGGAACCTTTGGCTGACAGAACCATGGAACAGCTTCAGGACATTGGCTATCATGTCGGAAAATTGTCCGTCAAGCCGATGACTGTACCCGAAACGGCAACAGTTGGAGAAGTACCTGACCAGACAGAGGATCCGGAAGGATCATCATCTGCACCAGTGCCATTTATGACGGAGAAAGGATTTGATTATAAGGTATGATGATTTCAAAGCATTTCAATCATGTGAACCGTCGAAAAGTGAATGGCCCCAGTGCCGCCGTGATCCGCTATGATGAAAGCAATGATGATGACCCGAAAGTCATAGCATCAGGCAAAGGCTATATTGCCGAAAGGATTCTTGAGCTGGCAAAGGAAAATCACATTCACATGGAGGAGGATGCTCTTCTTCTTGAAAATTTGATTGATATGGATCTCGGTGAAAACATCCCCCCGCAGTTATATGCAGTGATTGCGGAAATTCTGCTTATGATTGAAGAAATTGAACGAAATTATTAACAATTGCAAAGATTGAACCGATAGTAGCAATAGAGACACGGAGGTTAAAACGGACATACACGGATGTAGGTCACGTTGAAAGAGGTGAATGTTCATGATTACTAACGACGCATTACATAAAAAAACCCCCCAGGAGCTTACGACTTTACTGTATGAAGCATTGCTCGACAATCTTGAAGAGGGTAAATCCGCCATTGAAACGAAAGATTTCATGATTGCTAATGAGAAGCTTCAAAAAGCTACCGATATTTTACACCGATTGGGCGGTGGCTTGAACTACGAGGCAGGCATCATTTCCGATCAGCTCGATGCCCTGTATAATTATGCTGCAGATCTGGTCGTCACAGCCAATTATGAAAAAAATTCTGAGAAGCTGCGACTTGCAATCGAAGCCATAACACCCATAGTGGAAGCTTGGCAAACCGCATTGAAGACCAATCAGGATAAACAGCCACGGATGATGAAGCAAAAAGCCAATGCCTACGAGCAGTCGGCCATCTACGAATAAAAAAGGAGAGAACTCAATCATGAAAATCAATAATAATATTCAGGCGTTAAACGCCTACCGTAACCTCAATCAAAACCAGATGAATACATCCAAAAATCTCGAGAAATTAAGCTCAGGTCTACGCATCAACCGTGCAGCGGACGATGCAGCCGGACTTGCCATTTCTGAAAAGATGCGATCTCAGATCCGCGGCCTTAAGATGGCCGAACGAAATGCCATGGACGGCATTTCGTTAATGCAGACATCAGAAGGAGCGATGCAGGAATCACATACCATGCTTCAGCGCATGCGTGAGCTTGCCGTCCAGGCAGCAAATGACACGAATACGGATAACGACAGAGATCAGATTCAAAAAGAAATTGATCAGTTAAAACTGGAAATTGATTCGATATCTGAGAAAACCGAATTTAATACGAGGAAACTATTGGATGGAAGCAGTGCGATGGTGTCAAGTTTTCCTTCCAATGGAAATGATGAAACAAATATAATGGGTGAGCCGAATATTTTGGATCCTAATTATGCTACGGGAAATTATGAACTTAATATTTCATCAAGTGAATTAGATGTGGTTATAAATCAACCTGGACCAGGATTAAATAATTCAGATTATGTAACGATTGATGGCTTTGGGACAGATGAAGCTGAAGATATGAAATTTGGAGAATATACTATCATTACCAGAAGTGTTAATGAGGATAATACCGAAGCAACAATTGAAATATTAGATCCTGATGGATTGTCTTTAGGACAACCAAAAAGTATAGATATTGGAAGCAATGCTCCCGAAGAAGGAGATCAACCTGAAAATATATTTGGTTTAGGAATAGATACTAGTAGAATTAATGGTGCAGATACAGCTAAAATTAGTATTGAAGCAAAGGCAGAATTGACATTAAGCAGATATGATGATGACTTTGTTAACTTTAATGAAGCAGAGAATGATGATATTGCTGATCCTGTCAGAACTACGCAAGAGATCAGATCAAAGAACGGGAATTTCAGATACGAAAGAATTGATTTTTCCTTTAATGCAAATATTGCAGATGGAGATCAGACTTTTAACATCACTAATAATGCCCTTGCATTTCAGATTGGTCCAAATACAAATCAAGATGTAATGATTGATATCCCTAGAATGAATCAAGTGGCTTTGGGCGTTGAAGATGTTTCTGTATTAGATAATGAAGCTGCTAATCAAGCTATATTTTCAATAGACAAAGCCATAGATACTTTAAACGATGCGCGCTCCAAGCTTGGTGCGGTGCAAAATCGAATGGAACATACGATTAATAATCTGCAAGTGACCCACGAAAACCTGACCAGTGCGGAGTCCCGAATCCGGGATGCTGATATGGCGGAAGAAATGACAGAGTTCACGAAGAACAATATTCTGAACCAGTCAGCCACGGCGATGCTGGCACAGGCCAATCAGCTGCCTCAGGGTGTTCTGCAGCTGTTGCAATAAGTTTTTTTAACAAAGGTTGCATTTTCCCGCAGCCTTTGTTTTACTCTAAGGAGACAGACATAAAGGGTGAAGCGCGATGGAAGTAAACAAAGTAGGGCGCACCGGTTTAAATCGATCAGGACAATCTGCATCTCAAGGAACCGAAGCGAAGGTGACATTCCAGGAAATTATGAAGCAGGGGCGAAATAATGCCCAATACGAACGATTAGGTGAACTTCTTGGGAAGATTGAAGATCAAGGGAAGACATTGTCAGAATCCAGAACGGTGGATGAACTGCGGAAATATAAGCAGCTGGTCAAAGAGTTTATGGATGATGCCGTGAAACTTGGGCTCAATCTCGAGGAACGAAAAGGCTTTAACCGTCGTGGACGAACGAAAGTCTATAAAATCGTTGAGGAAGTTGACCGGAAGTTGTTGGATCTGACAGACGCTGTTATTCATGAACAAAAAAAATCATTGGATATCCTGAACATGGTCGGGGAAATTCAGGGACTGTTGATTAATATCTATGCCTGAATAAATAGGAGTGAAAACATGGTTCCGTCGGGAATCATGTTTTTTGTTTGCACTGATTTATGAATATGGACAACGTGACGCTGTCACAAAGCTAAGAATGAATAGAATGGCAGTTCTAGAAGAAAGACAATTCATATGTTAAACGATTGACACAAAAGAAAAAACAGCCTACAATAAAGATATCATGAAATCGATTTCAGAATTATTATGAGGAGGAAATTAAATGTCTGTGAAAAATGAAATTATGCTGATTACTTACGCGGATAGCATGGGAAAGAATCTGAAAGAGCTGAATGAGGTCCTGGAAACGCATTTTAAGGGGGCTGTAAGCGGGGTTCACCTTCTTCCTTTTTATCCATCCTCTGCAGATCGAGGATTTGCACCAATGACATATCAGGAAGTAGATCCCTCTTTTGGGACTTGGAAAGACGTGGAGGTCATCGCCAGAAATTATGACACGATGTATGATTTTATGATCAATCATATTTCGAAAAGCTCTGCGTACTTTCAAGATTTTGTAGAGAAAAAAGATGATTCGGCGTATGCAGATCTATTTATCCAATACAAAGATTTTTGGCCGAATGGGGAACCGACTCAGGAAGATGTAGATAAGATTTATAAGCGTAAGCCACGGGCACCCTATATTGATGTAACATTTAAAGATGGTTCATCGGAAAAAGTATGGTGTACGTTTGATGAAGAACAGATTGACTTGAACGTCTATCATGAGCGGACGAAACAATTCATGAAAGACAATTTGGAATTTCTTGCGAAGAGAGGAGCTTCGATCATTCGACTTGATGCTTTTGCGTATGCGACTAAAAAACCGGGCACGGATTGCTTTTTTTTAGAGCCGGATACGTGGGAGATGCTAGATGAAATCCAGGAAATTCTCGAGCCATTAGGGTGCGATATCCTTCCGGAAATCCATGAGCACTATACCATTCAGCTGAAACTCGCAGAACGGGGGTATTGGGTGTATGATTTTGCGCTTCCTATGCTTGTGCTCCATGCACTTTACAGTGGTCGCACGGACCGCCTTTCGCACTGGCTGAAGATTGCACCGCGTAAATCATTTACGACGCTTGATACGCATGACGGGATTGGGGTAGTCGATGTGGCGGATTTAATGACGCAAGAAGAAATCGAATCCACACGCGATGATCTGTTTACCAAGGGTGCCAATGTGAAAAGGGTTTATAATACTATGGAATACAACAATCTCGATATTTATCAGCTGAACTGCACGTATTACAGTGCATTAGGTGATAATGATCAGGCTTACGTTCTGGCAAGAGCCCTTCAGTTTTTCGCACCTGGTATACCGCAGGTTTATTATGTCGGACTGCTTGCCGGTAAGAATGATCTCGAGCTTCTTGAAGAGACCAAAGTAGGACGGAACATCAATCGCCATTATTACACAAAAGAAGAGATTGCTGATGAAATGAAGCGACCAGTGATCGATCGACTGATGAATTTAATGAAGTTTCGCAACCAGTACAAGGCGTTTGATGGAGAAGTGGAAATCAAGGATGATCCGGATAATCACGTACTGGAAATGACTCGTACAACCGGCAAACTAAAAACGATGCTGACTGCGAACTTGGCAACGCATGACTTTACGATTCGCTATCTGGATGAAAAAACGGGTGAAATGCAGGAATTGTCCGTCTGAATGGAGTGAAAGAGGATGGTGACGATTAAAGATATTGCCAGGGAAGCGGGGGTTTCCGTTACGAGTGTTTCACGCGTGCTGAATGATCGGGGCTATCTGAGTGATGATTTGAAAAACAGTGTCTATGAAGCAATGGAGAAATTGAATTATCTGCCCAATGAAATGGCCCGATCCCTGCAGCGTAAAAAGACGTCAGTGATAGGGTTGATCATTCCTGACGTGGCCCATCCATTCTTTTCTCAGTGGACAAAAGTGATTGAACAGGAGGCTTTCAAGCGCGGCTATAAAATCCTGCTCTGTAACAGTGATCATGATGCTGTAAAGGAACAGGAATATGTAGACATGCTTCAGGCGAGCCGTGTGGATGGACTGATCTTTGCGAGTCACACGCAAGACATCAGACATTTTGAAATGCTGGCTCAGCCCGTACTGGCTTTTGAACGGGATCTAGGACCACAGATTCCAAGAATTACTTCTGATCATCATAGTGGGGGCAAAATGGCCATTGAACACCTTTATGGTAAAGGGTGCCGGTCTATTTTGATAGCGGGTGGCCATTCGGATCTTAAGATTGCAGGAGAAGACCGTTATTCAGGTGCCATACATGCACTCGAAGACTTGGGTGTTCATTATGAATGGATTCACGGAGACTACAACACCTTAAAGCTTGAGGTATTAAGAGAGAAGATCATTCATCATTTACAGGCTGCTGAACGGCAGTTTGACGGTATCTTTGCCGGTAGTGACGTGATTGCCGGCATGGCAGTTCAAATTGCAAAAGAAAAGGGCCTTCTTGTACCGGATGATATCAAGATCACAGGTTATGACGGTGCGGAGTTGAGTATTTATATGCCTTGCACCATAACGACGATCTTGCAGCCGATTGATGAGATGGCGAGAACATCGGTCACGTTATTGATTGATCAAATTGAAAATCCTGATAAACGATCAAAAAGTCCGGAACCTTTTAAAGTAAAATTGAGACAGGGAATGACGACCTGATGAAAGTCAATCATTTAAAAAAGGTGATATCTTCCGGTGAAATCCGGAAGACATCACCTCAGTTTTGATACAGAGGTTACGAATCGGTCGGTGAGAATGGAGTGATTTCTTTCAGGATGAAGGTCTTCGTGGCATTCATCCGGTGTTCAAAGGATTCGAGTGCCAACAGCGGGTGAAGTTGATCGAGATTCAGTTCCTGAAATCCATCACGGGTGATCATGGCACTGTAAATGTATACATCCTGATCATGACCATTTCGTTCATCGAGCTGTTGTTGATAGCCGGAGACGATTACTCGCTCGACGGTCGGCAAGTAAGCGAGAAAGTAGCTGGCTAAGTATAAGGCTGTTCCACCGGCAAGTCTAGCATAATGATCTCTTTGATCCCGTTGGGTTTTCTCGGTGATCTTCAGTTTTCCTGATTTTAATACTTCTGCTTCTTTCACCGGAACCTTATCAGGATTTGGGAGGTCCACATCCACAAAGACAGTCTGTGCATCGACTACATCATAATCCACATCGGTTTCCAAAGGGAAATCCAGTTCATCGAGAAAGATACCAGCCCAGTCAGCCATGGCATCAGCTTGTCCTTTTCTGACTGAAGCCAATAATGTCTTGCGAAATTTTATTTCTTCGTCCCGGTCACGAAGGGCCTCTTCGTGATCGGTCTTTTCTTGAATGAATGCCATCTGTGCATCGGCGTTAACAGCCTGATTGAGTTCTTTTTTCTTAGAAGGCAGGAGATGTATCAGTTTATCAAACCATGAGAAGTCCTGCGTTAATTCCTCTTCTCTTTCTTGCACGTACTGCTGTAAAGAAGGTTCCTCTGGTGAGTCGCCAAAGGATTCTATGAGTCTCTGATCCAGATCCGCATGGATATCATAAGCATCCTGATGAAGTTCGAGAAGCCTGGCAGTTCGTTCATTGACTTCATCTGCCTTTGTCTGATAGATCTCTGTGATTTCCTCTTTATGTGCACGTTTTAAGGCAGTCGTTTCTTCACTGGATAACGGCGTGCCGTCCGAACGGGTGAAACGGACATCCTGGTCTTGCTCATCCCATTCAGTCAGCACAGGTTGAGAATGGGTTGGTCCCTTTTTGGATCCGGTTTTCCGATGTCCGCCCGTCCCGGATGTCCTTTTTTTATTCAGCTTTGAACGGTATGATAACCCCGTACCTGGAAGACCGGCATTGCCATAAACCCCTCTTGTTCCAACAGAAACGGTCCCGCCGCGTTTTCCAACAGACGTACTGACCCCACGCTTACTGAGATTGACTCGAATACCTGGAGCGACACGAATCCTTCTTTGAAACCTGAAACTCATTTTATTCACATCCTTAAACTCGACTTAAAAGTAATATTCATTGCTATTCTGTTACTCTCATCATAAAATAGATATACATGAATGGAAAGGGATGAGGTCATTGTTCCAGGATACGTTTTACTATAAGACCGACATCGACCGGCCTTTATCTGAAGTCTGGTCGTTTTTTCAGACTAATGATAACCTGGCGGCGATCACCGGATTTCCCAAGATTCGGATCCTTGGGGATAAAGATGTGACAGAAGGTGCAACAGTTCATTTAGAGATGAATTTCTACCTGATGAAATTGGAATGGAAAGGTGAGATAACTAAAGTTGTTCCAGAAGCCTTTTTCATGGATGAAGGAACGAATTTACCTTTTCCATTTACGGCATGGCGACATGTTCATGCCTTCAAAGAAATTGATGAACAGACGACACGGATGATCGACCGGGTGGAGTTTGCAGCGAAAGTACCATCGCCATTGATTCGTTTAATGCTGAAGGGGATGTTTAAGGACAGAGAGCGTCAGTTGGAGAAACATTTTCTGAAACAAGATGGATAGAAAACAGGCCCTTTGCTGATTTAACGACAGCAAAGGGCCTGTTTTGTATTACATCCAACCTGCGAGATATTGGCGGGGAGGTTCCACTTCTTTTGCGCCCAACGATTTTGCTGCCTCCAGAGGCCAATAAGGATTTCTGAGGAGTTCACGGCCTATCAAAATCATATCCGCTCTCCCATTGTGAATGATCTCTTCAGCCATATGAGGATTTGTAATGAGTCCTACAGCACCGGTTAATAGACCAGCTTTTTTACGCATGTTCTCTGCATAGGAGATCTGGTAGCCGGGATAGGTTTCTATGGCTGTCCGGACAACTCCACCTGAACTGCAGTCGATCAGATCCACTCCCAGTTCCTTGAGGAGGCGTCCGTATTCGATCAGGTCTTCGGGCTGATTTCCTTCAGGATGGTATTCGTCAGCGGAGAGCCTGACGAAAAGAGGGCCGTCCCAAACGACTGTCACAGCTTCAGTAATTTCTTTTAAAAGACGGAACCGATTCTCTTTCGTACCGCCATAGTCATCCGTGCGATGATTTGATAGAGGGGAGAGGAACTGGTTAATTAAATAGCCATGGGCACCATGCAATTCAATTACATCGAATCCAGCAATTCGGGCTCTTTCTGCAGCTTTTTTGAAATACTGAATGAGTTCCTGGATATCATTTGCCGTCATCTCATCAGGTATGCGGTTTTCTTCATCAAAGGCAATCGCAGAGGGTGCCATTATTCGGCCGTCATAATTTGCTTTTCGTCCTGCATGTGCCAATTGAATGCCTGCCTTCGCTCCGTGATTATGAATTCCATCCGTCAGGTTCTTAAGTCCTTCAATATGATCACTGCTGTATATCCCGAGATCCTGCGGGGATATGGCACCGTTTGCCATCACCGTTGTCGCTTCTATCATAACGAGCCCCACCTGACCCGCCGCTCTGGATTCATAGTGGTGCTGATGCCAATGGCTGGTATGACCATCTTCCGAAAATGAAGAATACATACACATCGGAGCCATGGCAATCCGGTTTTTGAAGGTAACATTTTTGATTGTGAGTGGTGAGAATAACAAGGCGCTCATATAAAAATCTCCTTTTTCGTCAAAATGAAATAACCGCAGAAAAACCGGGACTCAGTCGTCCCGGTTACTGTCTAGATTTGAAAGTCTTCGTTGTTCATGTAAATAACCATTTAAATGTGCCAGGAGCTTACTTCTGGTAATAATCCCGTCAAAGGCGCCATTTTCGTTAACGACACAGACAAAGGGGTAGTTAATTGATACTGTCATAACCCGTTCCAAGGTGGAAGTGGTTACTACCGAAGCAACATCTTCAGTCATCATATCCCGCACGAGGAATTGGCTCAATCGTTCAGGTTCCATCCGTTCGATCCCGAGAATTTCATCCAAAATCTGTGCCTTACTGATCAGCCCACAGAGCTCATAGGATGTCGTCAGAACGGGGATAGCAGTGTAGCCGGATTTTACAAGTACCAGTAAAGCATGCTCTAGACTGTTATCAGGCTGAACATGGGCAACATCTTCGGCGGGGATAATAAAACGTTCAATTCCGATATTGAGTAAATCCTGTTCTTTTGTGTTATGCATAGTATGCACACTCGCTCTCGAAGTATTTCAAAAATTTATGATAACTCAATTATAAGTTTAGTGACAAGGTTTAGAAATGTCAACTGGACTTAAAAAATGTTGAGGAATGATTGACAGACGCCACATACCCATAGTAGTATAATTATATACCAGATGGGGTATAAAACAGATCGGAGTGAAGTCGCTATGCTGATGAAAATCTATCATTTCCCTCAAAAACACCTACTGCTGGTTTTACCCAGTGTTTTAATTCTCAGTTTTATAACCGGGCTCTATGTCAACACACAGGCACTGGGTCCAACCATTTTAATCGCCACGATCATTATGATTTTCGCTACAATGGTAGGTTTAAAAATTCAGGAATTGACTAAAATCCGACAGGAATCCAAATTGATCGGAGTGTCATTCTTGATCAACTTCGTATGGATTCCGCTGGTGGCGCTTGTTATTGGCATGACGTTACTAAGCAATGATCCGTTAATGTTTGCTGGACTTGCTTTAGTGGCACTTCTTCCGACCAGCGGGATGACCATTGCCTGGACCGGTATTCAGAAAGGAAACATGCCTGCCGCTGTCAAGTTGACTGTATTCGGGCTGGTAGTGGGTTCAGTTCTGACACCTTGGTATCTGCTGATTATGGTGGGTCAGTATGTTCCGATAAATATTATGATGACATTCCGCACGATATTTATGGTTGTATTTATTCCACTTGTTCTCGGACAAATTGTGACGCGGATCCTGTTAAAAAAATACACACAACAGGAATTCAACAAGAAAATAAAACCAAATCTCGCGCCACTCAGCATTTGGGGACTTTTATATGTCGTTTTTGTCAGCACCAGCGCACGTGCAGAAATGCTTGTGGGAAGTCTCGACTTGATTTTGTATGCAGCTTTTGCGATCTTATTGTTCTATGCCATTAATTATACGTTTGCCACATTTATTGCTACAAAAATGTTTAACCGTAATGACGGAATTGCACTGGTAAATGGAACGGTACTTCGAAACTTATCCATTGCCATCGGTATTGCTGCTACGGCGTTTTCTGCAGAGGCTGCTATTCTTGTGACGATCGCATTCATGTTCCAATATTCGAGCATTTCGTTCTATGCGAAATATTCGGCAAAACGATGGTTCAGCCAATCCGAAAGGGAAGAGGATCAGGCATCATCCGTTTAAAAACAATACGATGATGGGTATTTGAAAGAATAGAGTCAACAGGGACTCACTTTGGTCATACAAAGGCATAGAACCCTGATATTTATATTTTGGTAAAGAAAGGTGATTTACATGATGATGTTTCAAATTAAAGCAAAATCAGAAGGATTGAAGGTTGAGGCTGAAGCCGGTAACCATGCACTCGTGTTGGATGAAGGCAGTCAAATGGGTGGTAAAGATCAAGGACCCAATCCCTTGCAGACAACTCTATCAGCTTTAGCTTCTTGCGAGAATGTGACAGCGCATATGGCAGCTAAGGAAATGAATTTTGATCTCAAAGGCATTGAATTCGATATTTCCGGAAAATTTGACCCAAAAGGATTCATGGGAGATCCAAATGTGCGACCGTATTTTGAGACGGTAACCGTTAACGCAAAAGTAAGAACTTCAGAGTCTGAAGAGCGTTTGAAAGAACTGCAAGAAAGAGTGGAAGCACGCTGCCCGGTTTATACCATGATGAAAGCTGCCGATGTTGACCTTCAGGACACTTGGACAATCGAACCATGATATTGATGTAAAAAGGAACCAGCTGACTTGCAGCTGGTTCCTTTTTTGGTCTGACTATTTCCGCATTTTGAAGGCAGCGTTCAACTGACCACGAAGCATTTTATCCCGTACATCGGATTTCTTCACTTCCTGTTTGCGAATCTCGAAGGTTTGCATACCATCTTCCATTTTATTGGCGATTTCGACGAGTCGCTCCACATCGGCAAATGAAAATTTCCGGGTACCGCCCTTACTTCGCTCAGGAAAGACGAGTTTTCGTTCCTCATAATAGCGGATTTGTCTTTCAGACAGACCGGTTAATTCACTCATGATTCCAATACTGATCACTTTTTTGTCTTTATAATCCAGTGACAAAGGCGATCGCCTCTTTCTCCGCTGGTTGCGATGTTTTGTTTACTATATCATGAAAGAATTTCTCTTGTGTATTTTTTGTAAGATAATCTGACGTCCGGTGTTATTTTTTCTGTCCCTGTTCCTGTATCATGGTCTTCATTTCCTCAATTTCGGTTCGTAAAGACCGGATTTCCGCCATTTGTTCATCACTTCTGCGAGTATTTTCCTGTTCTTTTTCTTCACCTTCGGATTTTTCTACATTGCTGACAATAACGCCGATAAACAAGTTGAAGACAACAAATGTACCAACGAGAACAAATGAAACGAAATATATCCAGGACCACCAGATTTCTTCAAAAATCGGGCGCATGACATCACTTGCCCACGATTCCAGGGTAACCACTTGAAACAGTGTAAGAAGAGACAACTGGAGATTGCCGAAATATTCTGGAGAAACGGTTTGAAAAAGCATGGTTCCAATCACTGCAAAAATATAAAAAACGATTCCCATCAATAACATGATATTTCCAAGCGAAGGGATGGTTCTCAGCAGTGCGTCCACAAGTCGGCGTAAAGAGGGTATTACGGAAATTGCACGGAATACCCGAAGCACCCTCAGAATCCTCAGAACCGTTACGAAATGGGCACCGACGAAGATATGGCCGGCACTGACGATGATAAAATCAAACCAGTTCCAACTGCTTTTAAAAAAAGAGGTAAAAGGTTTGGCTGCAATCATTCGAAGCGCAATTTCAATCGTAAAAATCCATAATAATAAAGTATCAGCGGACCAGAAGAAAGAGCGGTATTCCTGGTAGATCGTTGGGTAAGTTTCAAGACCAACAATCACAGCATTGAAGAGAATCAGGATAATGATGGTTGCTTGAAACAGCCTATGTTCTACGAACGTATGTACTTTTGAGCGGAATTCACTCATGTTGAGTATCTCCTTTCAACAATATGAATCTCGTGATTTTTATTATCATTTTACATGGCAGATTACCATTGTACATCAGGGAATGTGTTGATGAAAAAGAATATAAGTATCATAACAGAAAAAACCGCTGACTCCCCCTTTTACCGGGGATCAGCAGTCAACCTGACAGTTAAGTCGTCTGTTTAATGACCGAATTCAATTTTAAAATACGCTGTGTACAGTCATAAGAGCTGGAGAAAGACAATTCAGAAAGCTGCCCTTTTGCTTTTGTCCAGTCTCCGGCAAAGTGTATATTTGGCATTTGCTCGAAGTGCGTTGGTAAACCATGGTGATGCATATTCCAGCGAATCGCCTGGAGTACCGGTTTTTTTGAAGCGCGGGGAATGACGAGTTCTTTTCGCCATCCTGGGAAGTGTTTGTCATAAAAAGCTTCAAATTTTTCAATGATCGCTTCATGAGCTTCCGTATCATTGACTTGATCAGGTCTGAGATACGCCACTGCTTGCAGAAGTTGACCTCCAGGAGGAGCAGCAAGAAGATCATAATAAGAAATATCCGTAATAAAGATTTGCCGGTCTTTGTCAAAGACATACGTATACTCTGTTTCGATCCTCTTTTTTAATCCAACATCATAAAACATGACAAACGTTGATTCATAATCAGTGTATTTTCTGAACTCTTTGTTAAGATGGGTATCAGTAAACAATTTTTGCAGTTGTTCCGGTGGGATGGCAAAAATGAATTCATCTGCGTTAAACTGATGACGTTTCGCAAATGCGCTATGGACTGTTTTACCGTCTGTCTCCAGATCGGTGATTTTTGTTTTATCAAAAATATCTCCATTATTATCTTGGATGGTCCTTTTGAATTCATTGATCAGAACCTGCCATCCCCCTTGAATAAAGCTTACTGGAATATTCGTTTTAAATAACCTACGGTAATATGAAAAGAAGACATCAGAAGGAATTTGACGAGCATCACCTGCAAAGAAATTACTGTTGGCCAGATTTAACATCATATCACGGACGGCAGGGCTGATCTTATTCAACTCAATCCATTCCTGAATGGAGAGTTCGGGATCTCCTTTTTCAAATCCGAGTGTTGTAAACAGAATGTGATAAGCAAAGCGGAATTTATCCGCCCCTTTCAGCAGTTTCGTTTGCAAAAGCCCACCGAGGCTCGATGGAATCACAGTCGTTTCCTCGCCCATGTCATAGCGGGAATGCAGCTGTTGATAATCTTCCCATGTGATATCGAGATTCATTTCTTTTTCCATTTGTGTTAAATACGATTTATCCCGTGCATAAATAGCGTGAGCCCCGAAATTAAACTGAAAGCCTTTTAATTTAATTGTCATAGCTCGTCCGCCGAGTTTCCCCCGTTCCACCAATGCAACTTTTTTACCGTGGTGGGCGAGACGAGCTGCGGCAGATAGTCCCGCTAATCCACCGCCAATGACAACTACATCATAATGGCTGCGCTTCATAACTAGTTCCTCCTAACAATATAGTAAACTGTGATTGTAGATTCATGTTGACTGCATCAATGCCGTGTTTTTACTACATTTATATTGTTAATTAAGTATAGAATAAAAAAGGAAAAATGAAAAGTGACGCTCTTTAAATAACGCCAGAAGTTGCCAAAGTAAAAGCAGTAAAGACTAAAGTCTTTACTGCTTATCTGTTGTATCAGGTTTCAATTTGCTGTTGGAAGTTAACGATTGACCAAGTTCCTTTGATCGATTGCATGCAGCGCTGATGCAATCGATCACTGAAGATTGAACCTGATGCTCTTGCAGTATTTTAAAACCTGCTTCAGTGGTACCGCCTGGACTCATAATTTGTTCATAGAGTATCTTTGGTGGTATATCTTCGGATTTCACACGAATACCTGCGCCCAAGAGAGTCTGTGAGACGAGCTTTCGTGCCATTTCCGGATCGATTCCTTCCTGGATTGCGGCTTTTTCCATGGATTCCATCAGATAATAGATATAAGCAGGACCAGTGCCGGTCAGTGCAGTCATCGCATCCATCTGATTTTCATCAACTACTTGGATATCGCCGATATCGAGAAACAGATTTTTGAAAATCTTATGCTTGGAAGGTGTCATATGCTGTCCACATGCATAAGGAGTCATTGCCTCATTGACAACGGCAGATGTATTCGGAATTGCGCGGATAACCGGAATACGAAAAGGGAAAAAGGATTCAAAGTCTTCGGTTGTAATACCTGCCATGACCGAAATCAGTGTATGCTCAGGTGTGAAGTAATCGAGATAGGGTGTCAGTGCTTCTTGCCAGTCTTTCGGTTTGCAGGCAAGGATGATTACATCACTGTGTTGAATGAGTGAGGCAGGATCACGCTCTGCCTTGACCTGATATGTTTCTTCCAAGTATCGAAGCCGTGTGTTGTTTGAGTGATTTGTCACTTGGATATGTTTGTGATACCGGCCGTTATTCTGTTCGTTTGTCCAACCAGCGATCAAGGCTTCTGCCATTGATCCTGCACCAATCAGACTGATGTTTACTGTCATCGGTATCTCCTCCATCATTTATTAGAATATTCAGATGATATATGAAGCACATTATGCACCTGGTCAGATCATCTGTCAAGAGGTGAATACTGGAATCTTCAGCGGGTTTTCGTTATACTTTCATCGTTGATTCAATATGCAGCAGGGAGTGAAGGATTATATGAAACAAACATTAACAGGTGAACGCGTCGTGATTACGGGTGCTTCAAGCGGAATCGGTAGGGAAATGGCCTTGGCTGTTGCCGCAAAAGGTGGTATACCGGTATTGACAGCGAGGTCAGAGAACAGGTTGAGAGAAGTTTCCGAGGAGATTGGCATGCTCTATGGAATCAGAGCGCCGGTGTATCGTTTGGACGTGGCAGATACAGATCAGGTAGAGCAGGTTATCGAGCAAATATACAAAGAAGAGGGCGCTATCACTACATTGATCAACAATGCGGGATACGCCATCTTTGACTATATTGAAGATGTTGATATGACAGATGCCAAGGGCATGTTTCATACGAACGTACTTGGTACAATCGCCTGTACAAGAGCAGTCATGAAAAGAATGAGAAATCAACGGTGCGGATCAATCATTTTCGTGGCTTCACTTGCTGGGAAAATTGCTACACCGAAAGCGAGCGTATACTCTGCTACCAAACACGCAGTAATCGGATTTGCAAATGCGATCCGGATGGAGACGTCTGAAGATCCTATTTTCGTCAGTACGATCAATCCAGGGCCCATTGAGACGGAATTTTTCGAGATTGCAGACGCCGAGGGGACATACAAGCAGAACGTAAAATCATTTATTCTGGATGCAAGTGTTGTTGCCGAAAAAGCTGTCAGGTTGATTATTCGTCCGAAACGTGAACTGGAATTGCCACGATTGTTAAGCGTAGCCGCAAAACTATATCAGCTTTTTCCAGCCCTTGCTGAAAAGATTGCAGCAAAACAGATGAATAAAAAATAAGTCTTTAATGAATTGCTGTTCATTATTTCATCTTATTGTCACGCAATTGTCAATGAAAATTCACCATAAATCAGTCATGATCATGTATGATATAAATTGTAGTTAACAAACGCTGTGATTCATTTCACAAATAATACCCAAAGAGAGGTCGTTTACGATGATCGTGAAGGATTTAGTAGAGACAGCGGAATTACTGAGTGACGAAGTAGTCGAAGGATACTATGTCGTTTATGAACGGTTTGAGAATGTTGATTGTCGCTGTGCAGGAAAGAAAGTAGAAGAAATTGAATGTGACCCAGAAGAGGCTGTTCAGATTTTAACCTGCCCTGAAGATTCTTGCGACTCCTTGAAAAGTATTAAAACTTTCAATATTGGAAAAGATGTCTCAACAGTTGATGCAGCTCTTGAGGTCATTCGGAAAGAATACAGTTATATCATGAAAGAACTCATGCCTCTTGGGTAATCCAAGAGGTTTTTCTTTTTGGAATAATGATATAATAAAAGAAATTGACTACAGAAAGGGATGAAATGATGATACGGATCATGTTTGTTTGTCTGGGAAATATTTGTCGTTCACCCATGGCAGAAGCAATCGCACGTGCAAAAATAAACGAAAAAGGATTGGAAGATAAAATTCATGTTGGTTCTTCGGGTACAGGAAATTGGCACATCGGCAGGCGCCCCCACGAAGGAACATTAGAGATACTCGAGAAAAAGGGAATTGACCATGCGAATCTTTCAGGTAGCCAGACCAAATCAGCAGATTTTTATGAATGGGATTATTTTATTGCCATGGATTCCTCAAATGAGCATCATTTAATAAACCTGAAACCTGATGATAGTCAAGCTGTGATCGAACGATTATTATCCTACCATCCATCCACAGGTTTATCAGAAGTGCCAGATCCATATTTTACAGGCAATTTCATTGAGGTTTATGACTTAATTGAGCGATCAATTTCAAAGTTGATTGAGGAAGTGATTCAACTCCACGTTTCCTCCTGACGAAAAATGGGAACATTTCTGTAACGATAAGCCGGAGGTGAAGGTCGTGCTGGAAGTCAGACGATTTTTGCAAGCGAGAAAATGGATGAAAAGCAATGAGAGTTTTCTGAAAACCTGGCACGCTCATGTCGGCTACAAACTGAATCTTTTCAGATTGTTCGAATCTGGTGAGAAAGTCCATACGATAGCGAAAACTTACGACTGGGATGAGGAACTATTGGAAAGCTGGGTAGATGTCGGCTTATCCGTTGGACATCTGAAAAAAAACATCACAGGAAGGATTAAGGCGAAGAAAAAAATGGTCCGCTTTGCAACGGTAGACAGTGATGAATCCGCGGGCATTCTTTTGCGGGAAATGATGGAACTTCATATTCCCACGTTGCTGGAATATCCCGATCTGATTCAAAGAAAAGATAAGCGGGTTTATCAGGATCAGGCTTTTGGAGAGGTTGTGGCAGAAACATCCGCACTTCTTGAAAAAGCGGCATTGCCGGCTGTCATGAAACTGGTCACAAAATCAAAGCCAGGATCGGCTTTGGATCTGGGGTGCGGATATGGGGGCTATTTAGCAAAAATTCATCATCAGTTCAAGGGCATGAAGCTTACCGGTGTAGAAAAAAATCGTGATGTCTTTAACTATGCAAGACAAAGATTACCTGATGACATTCAACTTCTGAATCAGGATCTAACAGCTTTTTTAAATAATCAGAATGATTCCGTGGATTTGGTGATGGTACATAACTTACTGTACTATTTTCCAAAGGATAAGCGGGGGGCGTTATTAAAAAATATCAGCGAACTCACTACACCAGGCGGAAAAATTTCCATCATCACACCTATCCATCACAGCCAGTATGGAGGTATGTTTACGTCTGCTTTCAATGCTTTCATGACAGCACATGCTAATCTTTATCCTCTTCCGACAATTGATGAATTAAAAGAGCTTGCAACAATATCAGGACTGACTATGCTATCTGCAGAACCAATCATAAAAGAAGGGGGTTGGTTTATCATAATCTTCACAAAAAATTAACAATTATATTTTTTTATTTGCAGGAGAAAGCGTTTACAAAAGAGAAGTTTAATAAGTGAAATCTTTTTTCGGACAGATTGTCTCTAAATAGTCTTGATCAACAGAGGCAGACTGTTCATCAAACAACGAATGGGGAGGTAAAAAGAATGAATTTAGGCGGTTACAAAAATCATGAGGCCTGGGTTAATTTGACAGACGGCACTGTAGAGTATCGTGAACTAAATGAAGAAAATGTTAGGAAGTACGTTGGGGCTCGAGGTCTTGGTGTGAAGTATATGGTCGATCATGGCATATACGATGTGGAGCCATATTCACCGGATAACATGCTGGCAATCATGACAGGTCCTTTAACGGGTACTCGGATTCATATGAGTGGCCGGCTTTGCACAGTCACAAGATCCCCTTTGACTAACACGGTGACGGACTCCCATATGGGCGGCTGGACTGCGGCTCGTTTGAAGTGGGCAGGGTTTGACAATCTGATCTTCACTGGAAAGAGTGAAAAACCGGTCTACCTTTATGTAGAAGATGGAAAAGCGGAACTTCGGGATGCTTCTGAATACTGGGGAAAAGGAATACATCATACAATTAAATCTCTTGAAGAGCGTTATGGCAGTAAAGACACCAGCATCATGTCCATTGGACAAGGTGGCGAGAACCAGATTAATTATGCGGGATGGATGAATGAAGATGATCGGGCTTCCGGCCGTGGAGGAACAGGTGCAGTGGCCGGTTCCAAGAAATTGAAAGCCATCGTCATTAAAGCTTCTCAAAGAGGGAACATGCCTGAAGCAGCGAATCAGGATGATTATAAAGTTGCAGTTAAAGCCGGACTTAAAGCGATTAATGAAGGCGCTCTGACTGCACCTAACAAAGGCGGACTTTCTGTATACGGGACGAACGTTTTGATGAACATTATTAACGAATCCGGTGCATTACCAACTAATAATTCACAGACGACGGTTTCAGAACATGCAGAAGGGGTAAGCGGTGAAACTGTCCGTGAGGAGATTTTGATCAGCGAACCAACCTGTCATGCCTGTCCGGTTGCCTGTAAGAAAGAAGTTGAAGTCTCAGAAGGCAAGTATAAAGTTAAAATGGAGAGCTTTGAGTTCGAATCTGCATGGGCACTGGGGCCAAACTGTGGTACTGGAAACAAGGAAGCCGTTGCATTCATGATTGATCGTTGCAATGATTATGGCATCGATACGATTGATTTGGGTCATTGTTTCTCCGTTGTTATGGAAGCATATGATAAGGAATTGATCGAGGAAGGAATTGAGTGGGGTGACGTGGACACGATGATCGAATGGATCGAAAAGATCATTAAACGCGAAGGTCTTGGAGATATACTGGCAGAAGGCTCCGGGTATGCTGCCGAGAAATTCGGAAATCGTGGACTTGCGATGGTAGTTAAGAATCAAGGGATCCCAGCTTATGACCCGCGCGGTATTCAAGGCATCGGTCTTGGATACGCTACCAGTAACCGCGGAGCTTGTCACCTTAGAGGATATACAGTCTCCGCTGAGATCGCCGGGCTTCCTGAACCGGTTGATCGGCTTGCAGTCAAAGGAAAAGGTGAACTCTTGAAAGTATTCCAGGATCTACATGCTTTCTCGGACTCGTTGGATCTATGTAAGTTCTCAGCATTTTCAGAGAATGCGGATCTCTATGCGCAACAGTACAGTGCAGTTGTCGGTATTGAACTGACAGGTGACGATATTATGGAAATTGGCGAGCGTGTCTATAACATCGAACGCTATTTCAATAATAAAGCCGGTTTTGATGCGAAAGACGATCGTTTACCTGACCGTTTCCTCAATGAGGGAGCCACTGGAAACTCTGAAGGATCCGTTTCTCATCTAGACGAAATGCTCGCTGAGTATTATTCAGCGCGCGGATGGGAAAACGGTGTTGTTACAGAGGAAAAGAAAAAGCAAATGCAAATTTAATCAAGTAAAGGGCATCCGGCTTTTCCCGGATGCCCTTTACTTGTTGTATTATTAATTTTATCCTCCGGCTCTGAATGTTTTCAGGCGAAGTTTACGTAAGGTTTCCTGATGGGTGGATTCATCGATCCCTTCTAAATTGACTTTAACAATAGGGATTTCGGAATGCATAAAGGTAAAGAATGTTTCCGGAAAAACTTCAGCGTGCCATTCATCATGTTGAAAAAGAATGTGGTCGTCGCTGGTTTTCTGGATGACACCACCTAGTTCTTTCAAATAATCGATGATGTCTTTTTGTGGTATGCCACGAAATTCAAGATTTTCCATCATATCAACCTCCTGCTACTGGGGGGAAAAGTGCCAGTTCATCCTCCGGCTTGACGGTAGTTCTGAGCCCGTCCAAGTGAATGACGTTTCTGCCGTTGACGAAAACGTGGACGTGTTGGCGGATCACTTTATCATCTGTGAATAATTCTTCTCCCATTTGAGGGAAGCGATCAATGAGTTTATCCAGAAGCTGACCAATGGGTTCATTTGCTTCGTAGGGGATCTTTACAGTTTTTCCGTCGCATATTTCCCTGAACGTTGCAAAAACTTTAAATTCTTTTTCCATTATGCTCACCTCTCTTTTCTCTATTATCGCGCTATTTGTATAAAAACTGCAAGAAAAATCTTCCGATCGTTATGTACAAGTTTTGTTTATCTGTTATATGAAATGGGTATAACTAGAAATACAAAATAAACCATAAGAAAACTTCTGAGGTGACAATGATGAATAAAGAACAGGTAACAGTGATTGGAGCAGGACCTGGTGGACTGGCTGCAGCGATGATGCTTTCTGCCAGAGGATTTGCCGTGACGGTTTATGAAAAGCAAAACTACATTGGCGGCAGAACCTCATCGTTTACAAAAGAGGGATTCACATTTGATTTAGGTCCAACTTTTTTCAGCATGCCACACATTCTTGAAGAGGTATTCGAGGCCTCAGGGCGACGATTACAAGATTATGTTAATCTTCATGAACTCGAGCCTATGTATTCTTTATCTTTTAATGACACTACTGTCAGGGTATCGAGAAACTCTGATGAAATGAAAGCGGAAATCGCCAGGCACTTTCCCGGTAACGAGGATCATTATGACCGGTTCATCAAGGATACACGAAAAAAAATGAACATTCTGATGCCGGTTTTACAGACAGAACACAATAAATTGACGGATTATTTCGCGTTTCGCAGTTTGAGAGCCGTTCCAGAACTTGAACTTGGGAAATCATTATATGATGTTTTAAGCAGTTATTTTGATGACGAACGGCTTAAACTGTCTTTCACATTCCAATCCAAGTATTTGGGTATGTCTCCTTGGGAGTGTCCGGGTGCATTCAGTATCTTATCTTATATGGAACATGAGTGGGGAATCTTTCATCCTGAGGGTGGTTTAAATCAGCTCACGAAGGCAATGGCGAGGGTAGTGGAAGAACATGGCGGGCATATCCGGCTTGGTACAGGGGTGAAAAAACTGAAAATTAATGATAAACGGCAAGTTGAAGGATTGATTTTGGATACCGATGAAGAAGTTTCTTCGGACCATGTTGTTATGAATGCGGATTTTGCTAAAGGGATGGAAATGCTGATTGATGATTCATTAAGACGTGCGCATTCAAATAAAAAATTGGAAAAGAAAAAATATTCATGTTCTACTTTTATGATTTATGCAGGTCTGGATTGTCAGGTTGATCTGGATCATCATACGATTTTATTTTCCGATGATTACAAGCAGAACGTCGAAGAAATCACACATGCCAAAGTCATTTCGGACGACCCATCCATCTATGTTCAAAATCCGGTTTCCACCGATAAGACACTTGCTCCTGATGGGAAAGCAGGTCTCTACATACTTGCACCGGTCCCAAACAATTTTTCGGAGATTGATTGGGAAACGTCGAAAGAGCCATTCAGGGAGCAAATTTGGAAACTGATTGAAGAGAAAACAGGAATTACTGATATACAGGATCATCTGATTTTCGAAGAAATTCTGACGCCGCTTGATTGGGAAAATGACAAATATGTCTATAAAGGTGCTACATTTAACATGGCGCATAATCTGGGTCAGATGATGTATTTCCGGCCACATAACGAATATCAGGATTTCGAAGGATTGTGGCTTGTTGGTGGAGGGACTCATCCGGGCAGTGGTTTACCGACTATTTTTGAATCAGGCCGAATTACCGCAAACCTGATTGCCAACAGTTACAAAACAACCAAGAGGGTTTCCTTATGAAGACGGCGATCATTGGTGGAGGAATCGGAGGCATTACAGCTGCACTCTACCGTGTTCAACGAGGAGAAGAAGTAACGATATTCGAAAAACAATCGGTACTTGGCGGACGGCTCAGTTTTGCAGGGCAGGATGGTTATCAGGTTGATGAAGGTCCTACCATCGTATTACTGCCATTTATGATTAAAAACATCCTTGAAGAAACGGGCGTAAACCCTGACATTATCGATATGGTGCGAATTGACCCGATTTATCCACTTCATTTCCGAGACGGAACGACTTTTTATAAATTCAGCGATCAAAATAGGCAAAAAGATGAAATCAGTAAGCACTTCCCCGGAGAGGAAGCAGCCTTTACCGCATATATGGCTAATATGAAAGACCGTTTTTTAAAAGGAAAGAAGGCTTTTTTAGACAAGGATTTTGTTCAAAAGAGCGATTTCTGGTCAGGAACTAACCTGAAGACATTGATGAAGTTGAAAGCCTATCAGACGGTCAGGCAACAAAC
Source organism: Salisediminibacterium beveridgei (assembly GCF_001721685.1). GTDB lineage: Bacteria > Bacillota > Bacilli > Bacillales > Salisediminibacteriaceae > Salisediminibacterium > Salisediminibacterium beveridgei. The sequence goes on from NZ_CP012502.1 coordinate 1,469,995, forward strand.
CAAAAAATATTTCAAGCATCCGAAATTGCAGGAATGCTTTAATCTTCAGACACTTTATATTGGTGGGTCACCTGATACAACACCTGCAATTTATTCATTGGTTCCATACAGTGAGCATGAACATGGTATCTGGTATATTAAAGGTGGTTATGCCCGCTTGGCTGAAGTATTGACAAAGGTACTGACTGAGCGGGGAGTTACCATTCGCTGTAATTCAGAAGTAAAGAAGCTTCAGTTTGAAGGAAACCGCGCTGTCGCTCTTGAAGCTGATCAGGAATTGGAGTTGTTTGACCGCTTCATTCTTAACGGTGATTTTCCTGTCGCAGAAAAACTGGTGACAGGTAAAGCATCCACTCGCCATTACAAACCATCAACAGGATGTGTATTAATATATTTTGGTTTGAATGAACCTTTGAGCACATCTGATGTACATCAGTTCTATATGGGTGATGAATTAGATCAGCAGATGCAAGAAATATTTCATCAGCATCGACTGCCTGATGACCCATCGTTCTATGTGTTCAATCCATCTTTGATTGATGATTCACTCGCACCCCAAGGGAAAAGTGTCGCATATGTTCTGATACCTGTTCCTTCAGCAAGTTATATTGACGAAGATGATTATCACCTTTTTGCAGCGAAGATGGTAAAAGAACTTGAAGAACGCGTGGATTCTAATCTGCTGAATAAGATTGCCTGGAAGCAAGTCCGCACACCGCACGACAGCATGCGGGACGGATTGTTTGATGGCGGAAGTTTTGGTTTGGCACCTACTCTCTTCCAATCTGGTGTCTTCAGACCACAAGTGCAGCCCTTTAACTATGAGAACCTCTATGCCGTTGGTGCATCGATTCATCCTGGAGGAGGTGTGCCTATTGTGATGCATGGTGCAAGACTTCTTTCAGAATTCATGGACCGACAGGACTTAGCTGATCATTCTGAAAACCATGAAGTTAAGTGAAAGAATAAATGACTTTAGTGTCATATATGATCATTCAGCTCATGTGATAAAATAGATAATTAAAACAATTGAGGGGGAGCGCAAGATGGAATTGAGAGAAGCCTATCAAGAATGTAAAACGATCATTGAACATCACTCAAAAACGTTTGCTATGGCTTTTCGACACTTGCCTCGCGAAAAAAGGGAAGCGGTTTGGGCGATTTATGCATTTTGCCGAAAAGCAGATGATATTGTAGATGAAGGCGCTCATCCTGTTCAGGAACTCGAAGTATTCGGTAATGACTTAGATCTGTTTATGAGTGGCAGTCGTCCGAATGATTCTGCTCTCTGGATTGCTCTTGAAGATTCATTTCAACGCTTTGATTTTGAACCTGAGCCTTTTTACCATATGATACAGGGACAAGCGATGGATTTAACAAAAAATCGTTACCAGACAGTCGATGAGCTTCTTGACTATTCCTACCACGTTGCAAGTACTGTTGGATTGATGCTGTTGCCGGTGCTTGCCCCGGAACGGAAAAATGAATTGTACGATAGTGCAGTGTCACTGGGTTATGGGATGCAAATCACGAATATCCTCCGTGATATTGGTGAAGATCTCCGCCGTAACCGAATATACCTGCCTCGGGAAGTGATGGCTCGCCACGATTATACTGAACAAGATCTGTTCAATAAAATCAGAGATGACCGTTTTATTTCGATGTGGGAAGAGTTAGCATCGCTGGCAGACCATCATTATTCACTTGGGATTAAGGAGTTATCGCTCTATCCGTTAAATGCCAGACTCCCTGTCCGGGCGGCTGCGATGTTCTACAGTGAGATCTTGAATGCGGTCAGAAAAAATCGATATCAAGTATTTGATCAAAGGGCATTTATTACAACAAAAGAGAAAGAAAGAATAATACAGGAATCTATCAAATAAAGCGAACATGACTTGATTTATAAGTCATGTTCGCTTTATTTGTGAATGATTTGTCACGATCAGATTTGCGACATTTTTCCCGCTCAATACAACCATCGGTGAGCCACCACCTGGATGTGTACTCCCACCTGCAAAATACAAATTACTGACCGAAGCAGATTTATTAAATGGCCGGAGAAACGTATCCCGCTGACGATTGGAGGAAAGACCATATAAGGCGCCCCGATAAGCGTGAAAGCGCTTCGCGATATCTAATTGTCCAACAACCTGATCTGTAATCAAATGGTCTTCAATCGAAATCTTCTTTTCTGAGAGGATTTTGTAGATCCGTTTTTTAGTTTCGTCCGGATGTTCTGATAAAGATAAATCAGCTTGCAGAGGCGGCGCATTAAGTAAAATAAATAAGTTGTCCCCTGATGGAGAAACTGCAGGATCAGATTTTGACGATGTACAGATGTATATCGTCGGATCTTCTCCAAAAGAGTGCTTACGAAAGAGCTGGTCGAATTCCAACGAAGGATCCTGACCGAAAAAGACCTGGTGATGATGAAGATCAAAGCGCGTGTTCACAGAAGCCATGACCACAAATGCTGAAACAGAGGGTTCAGGCTTATTCGTCATGTGAGCGGAACCATGTTCACCGAGTATCCGTTCACTTTGCGTAAGTAAATCCCCGTTCAAAACAAATGCATCGCCACTGAAAGTATTACCATCCTGCGTCAAAACTTCTTGAATAGCACCATTCTGAATGGTTGATGAAATGACTTCACAACCAGTATGTACGATTATTCCTAAGTCTTTACAGGCCTTGGCAAAGCCATCGGAAATGGTGTGATTGCCACCGTTTGCATAAAAAACACCCTGTGACATTTCCAAATGGCCAATAAGACCGAATGTGGCGGGGGTCAGAAAAGGAGATGAGCCGATATAAGTGGCATAACGATTAAATGCACTGACGATCCGCTCATCCTTGAAGAATTTCCGATGAAAATGATCCAGTGTTTCAAGCGGTCTGGCCATCATGGTTCCTTTGGCCAAAGGAACAGACAGATAGTCACGCCATGAAGAGAATGTCCGGTGAAAGAAATGTGTATTTGCCAATGTGTACAACTTCTCTGTTTCTTTTAAATAGGCAGGATAACGTAATGCAGACTCGTCATCGAAGTTTGCTAATTCCTGGATCATCCGATCTTTGTCAGAATGAAACATCAAGGAAGAGCCATCAGCAAAAACATTTTTTGTATGACTGTCGAGGCGCGAAAATGTAAAATAATCGTCCGGATTGAGTCCTGCATCGTTTAAAACGTTTTGAAAAACGTGTGGCATGGTAATCGTATTTGGACCAAAGTCAAAAGAGGCATCGCCCAGTTTCACTTCGTGCAATTTCCCGCCCAAATGCTGATTCTTTTCAAGAATCGTCACTTCATAATCTGCCGCTCTCAAACTGATTGCTGCAGATAAACCACCGAGTCCGCCCCCGATAATCACGGCTTTTTTAGTGATTGTCATGAATAGGTTCTCCCCTTCCAAGTGAAGCCTTTTCCTGCGAACGAAAGATACATAGAATAAATGAGCAGGATGACCAATAACAGCATGGACACCGGCATAAATAAACCAAGCCACCATTTCTGCTTATTCATCAGATCGATGGTTATTTTAATTGAAATCACAAGCAGAAGTGGAACAATAAAGAGCCAATTGCCCAAAAAGGCTCCGTAAATGGCAATTCCCAAAGGTGCAGTGAAGAATGTCAAATAGAAAGCAGACAGCATCACCGCTATGAATGGATTGCGTCCTATTCCGGGATAAATATTTTTCGAAAAACCTTCCCACACTTCCCGGTTGGATTCATACATATAACAAGAAATGAGGCGGCTAGGATTAACGAGGAGTCCTTTCCAACCACTTGCTTTTATCTTTCGGGTAATATGTACATCTTCTACCAGTGAATTTTTGACGGCCTGATGCCCGCCCGCATCTTCATACGCCTTCTTCCGAAAAAACATGAAGGCCCCATGTGCAGCAGTGGCAGCGGGCCAGGTAGTAAAGTTTGCAAACATCACTGGCAAATGAAGATAAACAATGACATGCTGCAAAGGTACAAGCAGGTGACCTAAAACACCCTTCAGCGGATAATGGGGAAATCCGCTGATGATTCCCACATCCGGTTTCATCTGTTCAAGTGTTTCATGAATCAAAGAAGGGTGAACTCGAACATCTGCATCGAGAAAAAGGTAGTAATCTCCTTGAGCATTCGTAGAAAGCTGATAACAGGCGTGAACTTTTCCAACCCAGTTTTCAGGTAACTCACTTCCCTGAATAACCGTGAAACGGGGATCGTAATCAATGGCTTTATCTAGTAATGATGCTGTACGATCCTCTGATCCATCATCGATAATAATGAATTGAAGTGCGTCATAATCAAGGCCCTTTAATGTTTGAATACACCCCTCTGCATGCCGTTCTTCATTTCGCATCGGTACCATAACACTGATCAGGGGCTGATCGGTTTTACCCTTGGCGGGCAGGGATTTTGTGACCTTAAGAATTGAGAGGAGATTGCCGTTAAACAAGACCCAGACTTGAATGACTAACAGGGTCCATATCATCAGGAAGATCACTCAATCGACCTCCTTAATGCACGTTTAACAGCTTCCAGTGATTCTCCAATACCGGGTCTTCCTTTAAGAAGCGAGACGAATTGATTTTGTTCATCATGAATCACCAGATCTTTCAGACATTCAAGCTGTTCAGTCATTCGATTTTCTAAAACTGCCGTTTTTTCTTGTTTGTCTGTGACTTTAGAAAGATCCACCGGTTCGCCGATATGGATGAACCACTCCGGAAGCTGATAATGAAGCAATTGGTGGTAGAAGCTAACAGGAACCACCGGAATGTCAGGACGTTTACTGTTCAAAAATGCTGTACCCGATCGAAATTGAAGAGGCCGTGATTCCAAGTGGGTTTCTTCGCCCTGCGGAAAAATAAATATGTTACAATCCTGATCCATTTGATTTAAGGTATATTGAAGGGACGTTATGATTTCCCTTCGATCAGTTGAATTGATGGAATACGCACCCAGTTTTCGAAAAAAGGGAAACCGTTCTAAACCTTCTATACTCATCATGGCCAAGCCGTCTTTTTTGAGCCAGACTTCGTTCAGGTAAAATAACACCAGCGGATCCCACCAGGACGAATGATTGATAATGACCATCGCACCAGCTGGGATATCATCCGGATGGAGAGATGACCGGGTCAATTGAATGGAATGAAAGGATTTTTTTAAGAGTCTCAAGTTATACAAATGGAATAATTTGATGAAGTGAGGACTCCGTTCAGCCTGTATCATGACGTCTTTCCTTTCAGGATTAAATAGATGCCTGTATATAAAACAGTCAAAGTGAGAGATAAAACAACAGCGAGAATCAAGCCGTTAACCAGTGCTACTATCATAAACAACAGCATCATCATCCCATAGAGAAGTACCATACGGAATTCCCAAAACGGGGAGCGTATATTGGTCCAGCCGCGACTTCTGTGGAAGAATATGTATAATATCAGGTGGAGCACAAACGACAGGATAAACCATCCGAGAAAATTGGAAAAGGGGATATTATAGTAGAAGCCGCTTTCATGCCATACCCAATATTGTTTTACTTCATAAGCAACAGGGTCGATGATCAGATCGAGAGATGTAGCGATGATTGCACCGTAAATAGCATATGCGAGCCCCTTCAACCGGGGAATTTTTTTTGTCACAGGCGCAGCCAATACATGAGACGTTGCGAGTACCATAACCCATGCGAATCCAATCGTTATTGGAACACCGGCTATTTTTGGCCCGAAATCCATCATGTACGAATACTCACCAAAGAAAAGCCCTGTATGAACTCCAATACTTTCAATGGTCATTGAGAAAATAAAAATCATAGAGATTGTAATGATTCCAGGAATCATTGCATGACTGCGGTAGAAATAGAGCATCGCTATCAGTCCTGATGTAATCAGAAAAACAACGTTTGCCCACTCAAGCCATGGAGGAACCAGGTCAAACGTTAACAGCACTACACCAATACTGTACCAGATAATAAAAAAGAGAAAAACGCGCGAATCAAATGTATGTTTCATCATGCACCTCCAAATCATTATCTAAATTATAGCTTACAGTGGAATTCTTGTACAACAAACTGCTAGTCTATAGGGGAGCATCTTGCAGTTTATGAACGATTAAAAGGAGTGGTGTAAATGAATCAACAGCATATAGTAGTTACCGGGGGGGCTCAGGGAATTGGAAAAAGCATAGCGAGGGGTTTTATAAATGAGGGCTACCTGGTTACAATAATTGATAAACAACCCATGCCTTCATGGGTGGATGATCTTAAGGGGCTTCACTATATTCAAGAAAACCTAGCATTCAGGGATAGTCTGAAGTCGATCATTGATCAGCTTGATGTCGTCCAGAGTAATCCAGTGACCTGCTTTATTCATAATGCTGGACTGGCACAATTCACTTCACTAAACTCGTTAACTATGGATGAGTGGGATGAAGTGATGAATACGAATGTCAGGTCAGCTGTATTTTTATCGAGATACCTGAGTCAGGTCATGCCTGAAGGAAGCAGTATCATTTTAATTGCGTCTACAAGAGCGATGATGTCTGAACCAGACAGCGAAGCTTATGCAGCGTCAAAGGGTGCACTGCGTTCCCTGACCCATGCCTTGGCTGCAAGTCTTCAGGAGAAGAAAATCACAGTAAACTCCATCAGTCCCGGATGGATTCATACAGGGGAAACCTCTGAATTAAGAAAAAAAGACCACGATCAGCATTTCTCCAAGCGTGTCGGACATACAGAGGATGTCACCAGAGCCTGCCTGTTTCTCTCTGACCCATTAAACCAATTTATCAACGGGGAAGATCTGGTCATCGATGGTGGCATGACGCGGAAAATGATTTATGGACACTAATGATTTTCAAAAAGGAGAAATTATACGATGGAAAATATATGGTTAATTGCATCCGATATGGATGGCACATTATTGAAAGACGGCTGGTCGATATCTAAAGAAAATATCTCAGCCATCAGGCATGCACAAAACAAAGGGATTCAGTTTATTGTTGCAACCGGAAGAGATTATTTCGAAGCTTCTGGTCCTTTGAAACAAGCAGGACTTTCATTGCCTGCAGTTTGTGTGAATGGCGCTGATGTAAGAGGAATAAACGGCGAAATTTTGCATCGGCAAGGAATTGACTCAAACCTCTTGAAGCCGGTTCGTAAGGCGCTTGAGAATGAAGGAATGTATTATGAAGTGTATACAAGTGACGGAGCTTTCACCAACAATAGAGAAGATGGCTTAAAACTCGTTGTAGACCTGCTGATGTCATCAGGAGAATTTTCGTCGCATGCCGATGCTGCAAAGCTTGCAGAAATGCGTTTTGATAACGGCTCGATCAGAATGGTGAAGAGTTATGATGAATTGACAGGAACTGGAGGTCCTGATATTTTAAAACTTCTGGCATTTTCAAAAGACGAGACCTCAAGAGAAAGAGTGAAAGAACAGCTTGCATTTCTTGACGTAGCTGTCAGTGCTTCCGCAAAGGATAATATTGAAATCACGCATCGGAACGCTACCAAGGGGAACGGTGTGAAATTCTTTGCGGCATCTTTAGGAATCGAACCAGATCAAATCATGGCGATCGGTGATAATTTGAATGATTTATCGATGTTTGATGCTGCAGGATTGGGTGTTGCGATGGGCAACGCTAGTGAAGCGGTCAAAAAAGTCAGTGATATTGAAACGTTAACAAATGATAAACATGGTGTGGCTCACATGATAAACTTAACTCTCGCTCAAAAAACGGATGTTTAATTCCATCCCCGCAGGGAATTATGATAACAGGATTCATGATTAAATTTTCAAGTATGAAGCAGTTCAATAAAGTAATCCAAGATCGAATTAGTTAACTATAAAAGGATGGTGAAGTTTGATGCTGAAAAAATTATTTGGAAAAGCAAAGAAAGAACCCGTTCAAATGCCTGCAGCAGATGGAAAGGACATATTGACTGCTTATGCCAATGGTGAAGTGGTTTCATTGTCTGAAGTACCCGATCCGACATTCTCCGAAAAAATGATGGGAGACGGAATTGCGATTAAACCTGATGAAGGTGCCATTTATGCGCCAGTCCATGCTGAAGTAATTCAAATGTCCGACAGTATGAAGCATGCTGTAGGACTGAAAACGGTAAATGGAGTTGAAATTTTAATTCACATTGGTCTTGAAACGGTAGCGATGAAAGGTGAAGGATTCAAACAACTTGTTAAAGAAGGAGAAAATGTCGCTAAAGGAGAAAAATTGATCGAATTTGACCTTGACCTCGTCAACGAAAAAGCAGAGAGTACAATTACGCCACTTGTCATTACAAACGCAGACGACTCTGTATCTTCTATGGAAAAACATGAAGGTCAGCAAGGTGTCTCAGGCGAAACCGTGATTCTTGAAATTACAGCAAAATAAACAAATAAAAAACTCTCATCTTTTTAACAGATGAGAGTTTTTTATTCTATTCTGAATCATTCGACATCCATTATCGTTGATGGGTCAATAAAGATAAACACTAAAGTTCCGACAATAAAGCAATACAATGCAAAATAAATGAGTCGGCTTTTTTTAAGGAAGCTGATCAACCAAATGATGCCGATCACAGAGAAAATAAAAGTCACAATAAATGACACAATCAAATTTATGCCTCCGATATGATCAACGATGCCCATACTGAAATCATTGATTGCAAGAACAGTGGATCCAAGAATGACAGGAATAGCCAACAAAAAAGAATAACGTACAGCGGTCTCCCGATCCAAGCCGGCCAACAGCGAAGTAACAAGTGTAGCACCGGATCTGGAGATTCCTGGAATAACTGCAAGTGTCTGTCCGAGACCTACAATGACCGCATCTTTGGCATTCATACTGGCAACAGTCCGAGTGCCATATTTATGAAACCGTTCGATAAAAATCAAGGCAAACCCGGTAACGAAAAGCGCACCCGCGATCATCGGTGGTGTCTTCATTGAATCTGCTATGAGGCCGGTCATAAGCATACCGAGAATTCCTGTGATGAAGGTTGCAATGAGTATGTATATACCAAAATAAAACTGAGCACGATCTTCCGCTTGTTGTTTTACAATATACAGAAAAAAACCACGAATGACATTCCAGAGATCTTTCCAAAAATAGATGATAACAGCTAATACAGAAGCCAGATGTAAAAAGATTTCAAAAGACAAACCAGGAAAAGTGTAGCCAAATACAAACTGTGTAATGACGATATGTGCTGTGCTTGAGACAGGTAAAAATTCAGTTAAGCCCTGAATGATTCCGAATACGATTGCTTCAAAAAGTGTCACAACAACCTTCCTTTCAGTTTTAATAAATTCTATTTTAATCTTTAACAGTGTATCAAAGCTTGCGACTTTTGGGGAGGCAGGAATCAAACTTTACAAAAATTTAATAATTCAGGAAAGTCCAAAGTACTTGCCAGTGAGAAGCATTAGGCTTAGGATGAAGGGAGATTATCTTAGGAGTGGGGACTTGATCATGAATATAAAATCACTTCTGTCTGGTGTCATCTTATCATTGGCTATCTTCACGGGTGGATTTGTTATTTGGGATATGTTTCAAGAAGAGGGTTCCAATAATGATGCACTGGAATCTTATTTGGATCAGGATGGAATCGAACAGGAACCTGTTTCAGATTCGGATCTGGCAGACGAATCTTCCGGTGAAATCAAGGATGAAACAGGGATTTCACCAGGCTATATTGCTCCGGAGTTTGAATTAACGAATTTAAACGGTGAAACAGTAAATATTAAGGATTTCCAAGGGCAATTCGTTATCCTGAATATGTGGGCTTCTTGGTGTGGTCCGTGCAGAAAAAAGCTTCCTGATTATGCTGAATTTCATGAGACGTATAAAGACGAAGATGTCGTAGTTATCGGAGTCAATATGACCTCCACTGAACACAGCATTGAAGCGGTGGAAACGATGGTTTCTGATTTTGAATTACCATTCGAAATTGTCTTGGATGAAGATGGTTCAGTTCGTCAGGATTATGAAATACTGGTTACACCAACCACGTATATGATTGATCCGGAGGGACATATTGCCGTAAGACGTCAGGGTTATTTTGATTATGAATCATTGGAAAATTATTATAAACAAATTGTACGGGAATATGATCCGACTTGACCATTAGAAAATTTTGCTGATCGTGTACTTTCACCTTCGAACACTGTAAAATCGCCCTGTAATGCCTAAAAAGCGAGCTCATTCAATGAGCTCGCTTTTTTATCGATGATTTTCGTATCGTCCTTCTTTAGTAATTAATCGTAATGCGCCGATTTGTTTTGATGTCAGTGATGCTTGGTTTGCCGCATCACAATTGTCATGAACCTGCTCGCTGCTGCTCGCTCCGGGTACTGCAGTAGCCACTTCAGGCTGTTCAATCGCATAACGTAGTCCAAGGTGCTGCATCTTCATATTTAGTTTTCCTGCTTCTTCTTCGATTCGCGGTAATACGTCTGCCAATTCACTTTCAGTGTAATCCAGATACCCTTTTTGAAGATCTCGCTTTTCCCAGGAATCAGCTAGCAATCCCTTTGCGAGCGGACCACGGGCGATAACAGAGATCTGATTATTTTTGAAAAGATCGAACCATTCTTCAGGCCGCCTGTCCAGTAAACTGTATTGCATCATGACACTGTCGATGTCCGTTTGTTCCGCAAATTTCCGAATGACGTTCGGACGGATCGATGAGATGCCCCAAGCCCGGATTAATCCTTCCTGTTTCATTTCCTGAAATGCTTCAACTACTTCGTCGAAGGGATCATCAATGGTTCCGCCATGAAGTTGATAAAGGTCCAAATAGTCAGTGTTCAGGCGCTTTAAAGAAGATTTCACCGCTTCTTTCAAGTATGCTTTTTCCGGGCGCCATCTCCAGGAGCCTTCTTGACTATGCCAGTCGTTCCCTCCCTTTGATGCAATTAATACGTTGTTTCGGTAGGGAGCGAGTGCTTTTCCGACTGATACTTCGTTCATACCGAATTGATATAAATCTGCGGTGTCGAAAAAATTAACGCCTTTATCCAATGCTTCGTGCAGAATTCTTTCGTTGTGATTCTGGTCCTCGCTCAAAGACATTGTTCCAAAGCCGATCTCTGACACAAACAGTGATGAAGAACCAAGCTGGTTTCGTTTCATACTAACACCTCCACTTTACGGGTACCCCTTGTTCCTTGCTAATATGCATGACATTAGTGAAAAATAAGAAGGAGTCTGTTAAACTGAAGCAGAATTCAAGTTCCAAAAACGGAGTGATGATAATGAAAAAACAATTTGAAGAAAAAACAATATCGAGAAAACCTGTATTCAAGGGGCATGTCATAGAGGTAGAAGTCCAGGAGGTGGAATTGCCGAATGGCAACCATTCTCAACGTGAACTGGTTCATCACAATGGTGCAGTGGCAATTGTCGCATTTACCCCCGACAATGAACTTGTTCTCGTGCGACAATACAGAAAAGCTTTGGAGAAAGCGATTGCCGAAATTCCTGCGGGGAAACTTGAACCGGGTGAAGATCCGTTGGAGTCTGCAAAGCGGGAATTGGCAGAAGAAACAGGAATTACAGCAAAGAAATGGTCAAAATTAATTTCATTTTATACCAGCCCTGGATTCGCGAATGAACTGGTACATATCTTCCTGGCTGAAGAATTAGTTCAAGGAGAAGCATACCCCGACGATGATGAATTCGTGACCCGGCTGGATGTATCGTTAGATGAAGCGCAAAGTATGATCATAAACGAGGACATTCATGATGCAAAAACAGCCTATGCGGTTCAATATATGGCCATTAAACAGGGTGAAGAATAAAACATATTATGTGATAGTAATTATAAAATTAAAATGATAATGATTCTCATTTGACATGTGATTTTCATGCCGATTATAATGAAATGAGTAATTGCTCCGAAGTTCATGTATTAGGGGGAAGGACATGGAACAGCGAATCGAACGGATAAAAAAGCAGCTCCATTCACAAAGCTACAAATTAACCCCGCAACGGGAAGCGACAGTTCGCGTTCTGCTCGAAAATGAGGATGACCATTTGAGTGCTGAAGATGTCTATATGCTCGTCAAAGAAAAATATCCGGAAATCGGCTTGGCTACAGTTTACCGGACACTTGAATTATTGACTGAGCTTAAAATAGTTGACAAAATTAATTTCGGTGATGGTGTATCCCGTTATGACCTCAGACAAGAAGGTGCAAACCACTTTCATCACCATCTTGTTTGTATTGAATGTGGTGCGGTGGATGAAATTCAGGAGGATCTCCTCGACGACGTAGAAAAAATAGTTGAAACAAGGTGGAAATTCAAAATCAAAGATCACAGGCTTACGTTCCATGGCATTTGTCACCGTTGTCAATAAGTCAGTAAAACAATCCGGCGTCCGCTGGATTGTTTTTTAAATTTTGCTGTTTGACATTTCATTCAAATTACAGTTTTCCTATATGAAGAAGGCTGGAAGTATGGTAATCTTAAAAGAGGTACGAACAACTAAACAACTGGAGGAAGTTATGGATCATGAAATTGATGCGTTCACGGAATATCTTTCAGTCGAAAAAGGGTTGGCTCGTCAGTCCATTGAGGCTTATGCAAGAGACTTGTCTACTTATGTGAATTACCTTCAAATCGAAGCGGGATTTTCTGACTGGTCTCAAGTAAATAAGGCTCATGTTATGAGTTATCTTCAACATTTAATGGATGCTGATAAAGCTTCCAGCACGGTATCGCGATCACTGTCAGCTTTAAAATCATTCCACCAGTTTCTCGTAATGGAGGGGTATGTAACAACAAATCCTGCCCGTCAAATTGAACGACCAAGACAGGCAGGGATACTTCCGAAGACATTAAGTATGAGTGAAGTGGAAGCGCTCTTTTGTGCAGCTGATGGTGAACGTCCGATTGACATCAGAACGACCGCGATGCTCGAGTTGCTTTATTCAACAGGCATGCGGGTTTCTGAACTGGTGGAACTTAAGCTATCTGATCTGAATCTGGATATGGGGTTTGTTCATTGCACTGGTAAAGGAAATAAAGAACGTATTATTCCGATGGGAGAATTCGCTACGGTCAGTATTAAGAATTATCTCGATCACGGCAGATCGCAACTCATACGGAATGAACGTCACGAGCTTCTTTTTGTAAACCACCACGGCAGAAAAATGAGCAGACAAGGATTTTGGAAGCTTATTCGCACTGTTGCTCAAAAAGCGGGAATACTCAAGGAACTCAGTCCTCATACGCTCAGGCATTCATTTGCTACGCATTTACTTGATAATGGCGCTGATCTTCGCTCTGTCCAGGAAATGCTCGGTCATTCGGACATCTCGACAACACAAATTTACACACATATTTCTCAAAACAGAATGCGGGATGTATACAAAAAACACCACCCAAGAGCATAATATTTCAGGTGGTATTGTAAAATGATTGTCAGAAGATGTCTGACTTCCGACAGGGAGTGTGGAAATGAACCTTCTGGGGAATAGAGGATATAACCAGCAGATATAAGTTATAGAATGAGAAGATTCAACGGCTTTACACTTAACTATCATTTTTTTTAGGAGGACGTTTTACATGAATCAATTTGAGTTTAACAGAATATTTTTGATTGTAATGGATTCGGTGGGCATCGGTGAAGCTCCAGATGCTGCAGAATTTGGTGATATGGGTGCAGATACCCTGGGTCACATTGCAGAAGAAATGAATGGCTTAAAAATGCCAGTGATGGATTCACTTGGCTTAACGAAAATCAAATCGTATCAGGGTGGGCAGGACGTGGAACGGCCTTTGGGCAGTTATGGTGTTATGCAGGAAAAGTCAGTAGGGAAGGATACAATGACAGGACATTGGGAAATTATGGGTCTTTTTATTGATGCACCTTTTCGCACATTTCCAGATGGATTCCCACCGGAACTTATCCAGGAAATTGAGTCGCGAACCGGACGGAAAGTAGTTGCAAACAAACCAGCTTCGGGAACTGAAATTCTCGTGGAGTACGGGGACCATCATGTGAAAACAGGAGATTTGATCGTATATACATCAGCTGATTCTGTCTTACAGATTGCTGCACATGAAGACATCATTTCCCCTGAAGAATTGTATGAAATTTGCGAGATGGCAAGGGAATTAACGTTGGATGAAAAATATATGGTAGGTCGTGTAATTGCACGTCCGTTCACCGGAAAAGATGGCGAATGGGAGCGTACACCGAATCGTCATGATTATGCATTGAAGCCATTTGGAAGAACCGTGATGAATGAATTGAAAGATGCAGGTTTGGATTCTGTTGCCATTGGCAAAATTTCTGACATTTACGATGGTGAGGGGATTACCAAATCATTGCGTACACAGGATAATATGGATGGCATGGATAAGTTAAGTCAATCAGTGGACATGACGTTTACTGGGTTAAGCTTTTTGAATCTCGTGGATTTTGATGCGAAATACGGACACCGCAGAGATCCAATTGGTTATGGTAAAGCATTGGAAGCTTACGATCAGCGATTGCCAGAAGTACTGGATAAACTGAAAGACAATGATTTGCTTCTGATAACAGCAGATCACGGAAATGATCCTGTACATTCAGGTACGGATCACACAAGAGAATTTGTTCCGCTCATTGCATACAGCAAAAAGCTGGATCATTCCGTAAACTTGGGAACCCGCATGACTTTTGCAGATATCGGAGCAACGGTGGCAGATAATTTTAACGTGAAGATGCCTGATTATGGCACAAGTTTTCTTTATGACTTATTGAAGGAGAAATCAAAATAATGGATATGGAAAAAATTGAGCAAGCCAAGAAATTTATTGAATCAAAATTAACAATCAAACCGGAAATCGGTTTGATTCTGGGTTCGGGCCTGGGCGTTCTGGCAGATGAGATCGAAGCGCCACTTGTGATTCCCTACCACGAAATTCCTGGCTTTCCTGCTTCCACAGTGTCCGGGCATAAAGGGCAACTTGTAATCGGTGAGCTTCAAGGAAAAAGGGTTGTTGCCATGCAAGGACGTTTTCATTTCTATGAAGGTTACGATATGCAGCTAGTGACACTTCCGGTTCGGGTTATGCGTGCAATAGGGGTCGAAAAGCTGATTGTTACGAATGCTGCGGGCGGAATTAATGAATCGTACAACCCTGGTGATCTGATGATCATCGAAGATCATTTGAATATGTTTGGCACCAATCCACTCATCGGTCCCAATCTTGATGAAACCGGTGTTCGTTTCCCTGACATGTCACAGGCCTATACAAAAGCTTATTTGAATCTTGCACATGAAGTTGCCAATGATATCGGCTTAACCGTCAGACAAGGTGTATATGTCGGTAATACAGGTCCGGTATATGAAACACCCGCAGAAGTTAGGATGCTGAGATCACTTGGAGGCGATGCGGTCGGCATGTCTACAGTACCTGAAGTCATTGCTGCAAGACACAGTGGCATGGAGGTACTTGGCATTTCTTGCATCTCCAACATGGCTGCGGGTATTCTCGATCAACCACTGACGCATGATGAAGTAATTGAAACAACCGAAAGAGTCCGGTTTGACTTCCTGACATTCGTTAAAGAGATTGTTAAACGTTTGGCATAATTGACAAACAAACTAGTTAAGTGTCACTGAGGGAGGATAATAACAATGAGAATGGTTGATCTGATTCAGAAAAAAAGAGATGGTAAACTGCACACGAAAGAAGAGATTCAATTCATTATTGAGGGTTATACAAACGGGGATATTCCTGACTATCAAATGAGTGCCTGGAGTATGGCGATCTTTTTCAAAGATATGAATGATGATGAGCGGGCATGGTTTACAGAGGCTATCGTTCATTCCGGTGACACAATTGATCTGTCTGCTATTGAAGGTATTAAGGTCGATAAGCACTCTACGGGCGGTGTGGGCGATACGACAACACTCATTCTGGCTCCTCTGGTTTCAAGCATAGGTGTCCCGGTTGCCAAGATGAGTGGACGGGGTCTTGGACATACCGGTGGAACAATCGACAAACTTGAAGCGATGAAAGGTTTCAGTGTGGACATTTCCAATGATGAATTCATCCGCCTGGTTAATACAAATAAAGTTGCGGTGATGGGTCAAACAGATAATCTGACCCCTGCGGATAAAAAATTGTATGGTTTGCGTGATGTGACTGGAACTGTGAATTCAATTCCGATGATTGCCAGTTCCATCATGAGTAAAAAACTTGCTGCCGGAGCAGATGCCATTGTTTTGGATGTAAAAACCGGAGCGGGTGCTTTTATGAAAGAACTCGATGAATCACGTGAACTTGCTGAAGCCATGGTCAAAATAGGAAATAATTTAGAGCGGAATACGACTGCAATTATATCTGATATGAACCAGCCTTTAGGTTTCATGATTGGGAACGCACTGGAAGTGAAAGAGGCGATCGATACACTGAATGGGCGTGGACCTGCTGATTTAACTGAGCTTTGCTATACACTGGGAAGTCATATGGCAGTACTTGCTGGAAAAGCAAATTCAACCGAAGAAGCAAGAGAATTGCTGCAAGAAGCCGTCAAGACAGGAAAGGCTTTGGAACAATTTAAACTTTTCATACGTTCACAAGGCGGCGATGATACAATTGTCGACTCGCCTGAAAATCTCCCTACTGCTACAAAGACGATCGCTGTTCCATCTCTGTCATCCGGATACATCAGCGCCATTATGGCTGATGAAATCGGCACTTCAGCCATGCTTTTAGGCGCAGGCAGAGCAACGAAAGATTCAGTGATCGACCTTGCTGTTGGTATTGAACTCCATAAAAAAATAGGGGATGCTGTTGAAGAAGGTGAAGCACTTGTAACGCTTCATGTAAATGACGCCGATTATGAAACGGTTGTTGAAAAAGTGCAAGCAGCCTATTCGATTTCTAAAGAAGAAATACCTTCACCCCAACTGATTTATGATGTCATCAGCTAAAACTCAGGACTTGCATTTCATAAAGTGATGTGCTACATTTTCCGTACTGCCAAACAAATTGAATACTGATAGAGGTGCAGGTAGATGAGTAACGTGACTGAGTCCGGTTTGACGAGGATGTTACGTGAAAGGTGATCCTGCCGAAGTTCCTGGCCGATTCCGCGTCTTTGAGCTGGTGGACAGTTGAATAAACTGTCTATTGTCACTGTCATTGCAGTGGAGCACTATCCTGATATAGAACGTTTAAGAATGGATGTGCAATAGGCATATCCATTCTTTTTATTCAATGGAGACGGAACAGGATTTCGCTGGAGGCAGCTGAGGATATGAGGAGGTTTAAAAATGGGTTTATATGGAACAAGCAGGTTTAACGATTATGGACATTTGACGATTGGAGAGGTGGATGTTACTCATCTTGCTGAAAAATACGGGACCCCTCTCTATATTTATGATGTAGCTGATATTCGTCAGCGTGCCCACGATTTTAAGAAGGCCTTTGAAACAGAAAACGTATCCTACCAGGTTGCATATGCCAGTAAAGCATTCAGTTGTGTGGCAATGTTTCAATTAGCAGATGAACTAGGTCTCAGTCTGGATGTCTGTTCAGGTGGTGAGCTCTACACGGCATTAGAAGCAGGTTTCCCTGTTGAAAGAATTCATTTCCATGGGAATAATAAAACGCCTGACGAGTTGGAAATGGCTGTTGAAAAGCAGATTGGCTGCATTGTGGTGGATAACTTCACTGAACTGACATGGCTGATGGCGATTACTGAAGCCAATAAACAGTCCGTGGACGTTTTGATTCGCATTACCCCGGGCGTAGAAGCCCATACGCATGAATACATTTCAACGGGACAGGAAGATTCGAAATTCGGCTTTGATCTGAACAGCCAGCAGGCGACAAAAGCAATTCAGATGATTATGGCTCATGACCATGTGAAACTGCTGGGTGTCCATTCTCATATCGGTTCCCAGATTTTCAAAACTGAGGGTTTCGAGCATACAGTCAAGGAAATCTATAAATCACTTTCTTTTTGGAAAGAAGAGTTGGATTATGAGCCTGATGTATTAAATGTCGGTGGCGGATTTGGTATTCGTTACAGCACGCACGATGAACCTTTACCTTTAGGCAAATACATCGAGAAAACTGTACAGGCTGCTAAGCAAGAGGCTGATTCACGAGGGATGAAAGTGCCGGAAATCTGGATCGAACCTGGACGTGCTATGGTAGGTGAAGCAGGGACTACCATGTATTCGATCGGATCCCGTAAAGAAATCCCAACATTAAGGACTTATTTATCTGTTGATGGCGGAATGACTGATAATATTCGTCCGGCATTGTATCAGGCTGAATATGAAGCGGTGGTAGCGAACAAAGGAAATGAACCGGAAGAAGAACTGGTGTCGATTGCGGGTCGGTGTTGTGAGAGCGGAGATATGCTGATATGGGATTTGAAAATCCCTCATACCGTACCAGGTGATTTACTGGCTGTCTCCTCAACTGGCGCCTATGGTTATGCGATGGCAAGTAACTATAACCGGATGCTCAGACCGGCAGTGGTCTTTGTCGAAGATGGTCACCATGAATGTGTGATCGAGCGTGAACAATATGAAGATCTTGTCAGAAAAGAGAGTAGATACAGTAGAATTAATCCCGTATTAAAAAGAATGGGTTGAAAAATGGTTTCAATTCGATCAGGTTTCCATTAAACTGAAGATGCATCAACTAAAAATATTGTAAAATGAATTCAGGAGGCTATGTATATGAAAAAAGGGGAAATTTCTTTTGAGAATGGCGAAAAAATTGAAATTGAATTTTTTCCTGAGGCAGCGCCAGGGACAGTAGAGAACTTTGAAAAACTGGCCAATGACGGTTTTTATAACGGCTTGTCATTTCACCGGGTGATACCGGGATTTGTCGCACAGGGCGGATGCCCACATGGAACAGGCACGGGTGGACCGGGTTATACGATCAAATGTGAGACAGAAAACAATCCGCATAAACACCAACGCGGAAGTCTATCTATGGCACATGCCGGGAAAGACACAGGAGGCAGCCAATTTTTTGTTGTTTTTGCGCCACAACCTCATTTAAACGGTGTTCATACCGTTTTTGGTCAGGTCACTGAAGGCTTGGATGTAGTAGACCGTATTAAACAAGGTGACGTGATGCAGGAAGTAAAAGTATTCGATTTATAAGATCAGCCAGGCAGACTGAACACATCAGTCTGCCTCTTTTAATACTTCACAGGCATGTTTCAGTTTACTGAAGGAATGAGGCATCAGTGCAACCAAGGCTCGGCGAAAAGCCGAATTTACTTTATTTTCGGCTGAAAGATGACGGGGCTTGTACAGCGACTACCTCACCAGTGACGCAATGTTCAGTGCCGGCAAATACTTGAATGTGTACTTTGAATTTTTTCGGATGAATTTCTTCCACTTTTCCAATAGCCATCAGTTCAACATTATGTGGTGTGGGTTTAAGATATTCGAGCTGAAGTGACGCAGTAACAAATCTGGGAGCAGGTTCATCATCTCCAGGTTCATAACCATTCAAACGGTGTTTCATCAGTGCAGCTGATCCGGTTCCATGGCAATCTACAACGGATGCCAGCAATCCTCCATATACAAAACCAGGAATGGCAATGTGTGAATTCCTCGGATGGTACAAAGTGACAGTTTCATCGTTTTTCCCCCAGCCAGTCCTCAGTTGTAATCCATCTTTGTTCAACCTTCCGCAACCGTAACAATGTGCAAAATCATCGGGATAATCATCTTGTATTGCTTGAAATTCCGGGACCATACTCATCATTCCCTCCTCTGGAAATTGAAATGTTGAAATTTGTTTCTTATCTGTATTCGTTCTTCAAAAGTCTGAATATTTCCTGCATTGAATGACAGAGAAAGGTTTAGCTTCAATGAATTTAGTGGAATAAGATAACAGATTCACCATATCAGTCAGGGAGTGAGCATATGGCCAAAGAAATATATAATGAACGAATCAGAAAAGTTCAAAACGAGCATGTGGTGAAGATTCCACTTGAGATTCTTGAATACTTACATGCACATCAAGGAGATGAGCTTGCATTTCAGATTGATGAAAAACAGGTTGTGATTCGACCTGCTAGAAAACTTGATTTAACGGGTTTAAAAAACGTCGAAGAGGATTTCACTGAGGGGATGCGCCATGTACTTGAACGATACGATCAGACATTTCGTACTCTTGCGGATAAAAGGGGGGAGTAACAATGCGCTATGTATTGCTCCATGAATTGAAAGCCATTAATACGTTGGTTAACAGGGTATATACACCAGATAAACCTTTTGGTGTCAGAGACGAGGGATTGTTGCTTGAAGCTGCTGAAAGGCCCATTCAAAGTTTATTTGGAGAAGAAGCTTTTCCTACGTTCTCACTTAAATGCGCTGCATTATTCAGTACAACACTGAAAAACCGTCCGTTTCACTATGGCAACCGTCGAACCGGTTTTGCTGCACTTGTTCTGATGCTTTATATGAATGGGTATGAGTTGACTGCAACTGAAAACGAAGCAGAGGCGTTCACGCGTTACGTTTGGACGGATAGACCATCCATAGGGATTATTTCTGAATGGATTGATAAGCATTCACAGCATATTACTGAATAATTTCGACAATCATGTTCACAATTAGCAGAAGTCTTGCCACGCAAGAAGGTTAGTGCTATGATTTAATTGTTCACAATAGAACAAACACAATTAAATACAATGAATCATTTCTTCGGGGTCGGGTGAAATTCCCAACCGGCGGTGATAGAGCAAATGCTTTTAAGTCCGTGACCCGTGAGCAGCAACAAGCTCCCGGTGGATTTGGTGTAATTCCAAAGCCGACAGTAGAGTCTGGATGGGAGAAGAAATGAGAGGATTTATATTGCTGAGTCTGTCAAGACGAACCGAGTAATCATTAACAAGCTATCTCTGCTCAAGTTTCGACATACTTACATCAGCGCATATTCTGCAATTCTGTCGTTTATCAGTGCACACTGATTATCCAGAATGGGCATTGTAGCATAAATCAATCTCATTTGAACTGCCATATACAAAGACACCCTGAAAAAATTCAGGGTGTCTTTTTTTTACGTGCGAAGTGAGACATGCTGTTATGTTGAAAGGTGGAGAAGAGTTGGATAAGCAGTTCATGGAATTAGCCATTAATCTGGCAGAATCAACAGCAGGACAGACATCACCAAATCCTCAAGTCGGTTGTGTGATCGTCAAGAATCATGAAATTAAAGGAATTGGAACACATTTAAGAGCGGGTGGCCATCATGCCGAGATTCACGCACTCAAGATGGCAGGGAATGCCGCTAAAGGAGGAACGGCTTACGTCAGTCTTGAACCTTGTTCTCATCACGGTCAAACACCACCGTGCAGTGATGCATTGATTGAGGCAGGTATTAAACGAGTCGTGATCGCATCCACAGATCCAAATCCTGAAGTGTCAGGAAAAGGGATTGAACAACTGAGGAATGCCGGTATTCAGGTGGAAACGGGGTTGATGAAGGAGGAAGCGGATTTCATCAATCGCTGGTTCTTTCACTCGATTACTCACAACATCCCATATATTACACTGAAATTTGCAACGAGTCTGGACGGCAAATTAGCGACATCATCAGGTGAGAGTCAGTGGATTACAAATGAAAAATCCAGAGAAGATGTCCACCGTTTGCGCCACCGTACAGATGCTATTCTGGTCGGCAGCAAAACAGTCATTGCGGATGATCCGACATTGACAACACGTCTGCAAGATGGCGGCAATAATCCCATAAGAATTATTTTGGACCGTTCATTCAAAACACCACCGAAGTCCAGAATTGTCGTTGAAAGAGATGCTCCAACCTGGATATATACATTATCCTCTGCTTCTCAAAGAAGGATCAAACAGTTTAATAATAAAGGAACTGCAGTTAACACCATTGATGAAAAAGAGAATTTTCTTGAAGAGGTACTGAAGAACCTGGCTCATAAAGGAATCCGCTCGCTGCTTGTAGAAGGCGGTGGAACGATCAATGATGCCTTTTTAAACAGCGGTTTTTTCAATGAAGTGATTCATTATCAGGCACCTGTGATCATTGGTGGAAAAGAAGCAAAATCAGCTTTTTCCGGCACGGGCGTCCAAAATCTGAGTGATGCTCCAAGGTTGAAACTCATAAAAGAAGAACGCTTTGATGATGATATAAAACGAACGTATATCAAACAAGGAGGAAAATGATGTTTACAGGAATCGTGGAAGAAAAAGGAACTATCAGCCGTCTTCAGGAAACCGGTGACGCAATCGTAATGACCATTTCGGCTGATGTTGTCCTAAAAGATGTTCACATGGGCGACAGTATTTCCGTAAATGGCGTCTGCCTCACTGTGAATGATTTTACTCATTCCACTTTCACAGTGGATATGATGCCTGAAACTGTAAGAAATACAAGCTTAAGAAATCTTTCCAGTGGGTCAAAAGTGAATCTTGAAAGGGCAATGGCAGCAAATGGGCGATTCGGTGGTCATTTTGTCAGTGGTCACGTGGATGGCATCGGGACGATTCGTTCTAAGAAACCTGAATACAATGCTGTCTATTATGAAATTGAAGTGGCTAAACACCTAAGAGATTACATGACTATGAAAGGCAGTGTGTCAGTGGATGGGACAAGCTTAACGATTTTCGGATTAACAGACACGACATTTACCATTTCTATTATTCCGCACACGTTAGATTGGACCGTGATCGGATCCAAAGGTCCTGGCGATATTGTGAACATTGAGTGCGATATGCTGGCTAAGTATATGGAAGAGCTCTTGATGAGACGATTTGGTTCGGACGAAAAGTCTTCAGAAAAATTAACCGAATCCTATCTCAAAGAACATGGATTCTATTCGTAACTGAAAGGTGGAGAACTTGATGAGTATTTTTGATCCGATAGAAGAAGCGATTTATGCACTGGCTCAAGGAGATGTGGTCATTGTCTGTGACGATGAAGATCGTGAGAATGAAGGAGATTTTGTTGCACTTGCAGAAAAGGCATCACCTGAAGTGATTAATTTCATGATCAAACATGGGCGAGGCCTTGTATGCGCTCCTATTACTCAGGAACAGGCCAGAAAACTGGATCTTGATCCGATGGTCGACCGTAATTCCGATCCTCATGGAACAGCATTTACGATCAGTATAGATCACCGTCATACAACAACGGGTATTTCGGCATCTGAGCGGTCATTAACGATAAAAGCGTTGATTGACGAAACAACCAAGCCGGCAGATTTTCAACGTCCTGGTCATATATTCCCGCTTGTCGCAAAAGATGGTGGTGTTTTGCGAAGAGCCGGTCACACAGAAGCGGCTGTGGATTTAGCACGAATGAGTGGTTCTAAACCGGCAGGTGTGATTTGTGAAATCATTAAAGAAGACGGTGAAATGGCCAGGGTACCGGATTTGAAGAAAGTGAAAGATGAATTCGGTTTAAAAATGGTCACAATCAAGGATCTGATCAAATACCGCAACCGAAAAGATAAATTGGTTCAGCGTGAAGTGGAAATTGATCTTCCGACTGAATTGGGCTCATTTAAAGCATTCGGCTACTCGAATATCGTCGATGGCAAGGAACATGTAGCTATGGTAAAAGGCGATATCGGCGGGGAAAAACCAACACTTGTAAGAGTTCACTCCGAATGCCTTACAGGTGATGTGTTTGGATCCAAACGATGTGACTGTGGCCCTCAACTTGAAGCAGCTCTCAGTCAAATTGAAGCGGAAGGATCGGGGATACTGCTCTACATGCGTCAGGAAGGCAGAGGGATCGGTCTCCTGAATAAAATGAGAGCCTATAAGCTTCAAGAAGAAGGATATGACACCGTGGAAGCGAATGAAAAGCTTGGCTTTGCACCGGATCTCAGGGATTATGGAATTGGAGCTCAGATTTTGAGAGATCTGGGTGTGAAGAAAATGCGACTGTTAACAAATAACCCAAGAAAAGTAAAAGGACTCGACGGGTATGATTTGGAAATCGTGGAACGGGTCCAACTTCAAATGGCATCGTCGAAAGATAACGAGAAATATATGAAAACGAAGCGTGATAAATTGGGTCACATGCTGCATTTATAATACTGAAATGAAGTATTTGGGCCATAGCATCATAAATTTTGAATTATACAATTTATTGGAGGATGACAAACATGGGAAAAACATTCGAAGGACATTTAGTAGGATCAGGACTGAAATTTGGTATTGTGGTTGGGCGATTTAATGAATTCATTACAAGCAAACTTCTTGGTGGTGCAGAGGATGCACTGAAACGACATGGTGTAGACGATGATAATGTGGATATCGCCTGGGTGCCAGGCGCTTATGAAATTCCAATGATTGCAAAACGAATGGCTGATTCGGGGAAATATGATGCTGTGATTACGCTGGGCACTGTTATTCGAGGGTCGACACCTCATTTTGACTATGTATGCAGTGAGGTTTCTAAAGGTGTTGCGCAAGTATCCATGCAAACAGGTGTCCCAACGATCTTCGGTGTGATTACTACAGATACCATTGAGCAGGCCATTGAACGTGCAGGCACGAAAGCAGGTAACAAAGGCTGGGATTCTGCCATGAGCGCCATTGAAATGGCACATTTAACGAAGCAATTCTAAGTAAATCTATCACTTAATACTCGAAAGAGACCGCTGGGTTCAGCGGTCTCTTTGTTTAGCTTTCTTACGTTTTGATTTCTCCCGTTCTTCAATGACATCACTGCGATCACGAAGCCGATGTCTGAAGGTTAAATCGTCATCGATCGTATTGGAAAGCCACTCTACTTGCAGTTTATCACATTTCTCGATACAAGCTTTTTCAAGCCGGGTATCCGTTAAAGGAAGATTGAAATTTTCGAACGATTGTTCATCAAGGTTTCGTTGAATGCGTTCTTCCACAAAATAAATGACCTTTTTTTCATCAATGCCTAATGAGTCAAGGACACCTGGTGAATTTGCAATGTGTTCAAGAACTTTTCTGTATAGTCTGTTGCTGCCTTTTCGATTTTTTTGCCGCTCATGGTAAACTGCTACAGCCAGTTGAATCAGGGTAAGCCATTTAGGGTCACGTTCAGTTTCAATCCAATGTTCCTCCATGATTTCATGACATTCAAAGTAGTCTCTTGTTCCATTAAAATGAATCAGAAAATCTAAGTAGGGTTCCGGATAATGATGCATGACATATCCCTCCAAATGAATCGAATCTATTCAATACCACCTTTAATAATAAACGATCATCTGGCAGTTGTGAAGATGGATGTAATAAACGGTTATAGGTCATGCAGAAATATGGTATACTCAAAAACAGGAAAGGGATGACCGCCATGCTTCAGTACAGCGTGAAACTTCACAGCTTTGAAGGGCCACTTGATCTTTTACTGCATTTAATCCAAAGCAATGATTTGGATTTATACGACATTCCAGTTCGGGAGATCACGGATCAGTACATGACTTACATACATACGATGCAGGAGCTTCATTTGGATATTGCCAGTGAATACCTAGTTATGGCCGCCACACTTCTGCAAATGAAAAGTAAGTTGCTGCTCCCGATAGAGGAAGTGGACTTCGAGGAGGAGATGCTCGATTTCGAAGAAGATCAAAGAGATGAACTGATGAATAAATTAATCGAGTATAAAAAGTACAAGGATGCAGCATCGGAACTGAAAGATCGAGAGAAGAAAAGGAGCGATCTGTTTTCAAAACCAATGTCAGATTTGACTCCCTTTTTAGATGGTTCTGTGAAGGAAATGGAAGTTGATGCTTCTCTTTATGACATGCTGAAGGCATTTCGAAAAATGAAAAAAAGGCAAGATCAATCTGAACCTGTTTTCAGAAAAATCCAGAGAGAATCAGTACCGATTGAACAGAAAATGGGCGATATTATGCAAAGATTGAGTGGATTGAATGGTGCATCCTCTTTTTCTCTATTGATTATTGACTATGAGCACCATGAACTGGTCGTTACTTTTCTCGCACTTTTGGAATTGATGAAATCAAACGCTGTTCGTTGTGTTCAACAGGATAATTTTGATGACATCTGGATCTATCAGCGGGAGGTCTGAGCATTGCAAAGCCAGGAAATAAAAGCCATAATTGAAGGATTATTATTTGTGAGTGGGGAAGAAGGAATTGATGAAAAGCAATTGATGAATGTCTTGTCGATTGACCGAAAGTCATTGAAATTCTATCTTCATGAATTAAAAGACATGTATGCTTCATCAGGGAGAGGTATTCAGCTTTCTGAAGCAGGAGGCATTTACCAGCTGACTACCAAAGAAGAGCATGTGGACTATTTTAAAAAACTGGTCCAGTCCCCTTCTTCCACTACGCTATCGCAAGCGGCATTGGAGTGTCTGGCCATTGTGGCTTACAGACAACCCGTTTCACGAATAGAAATCGAAGATATTCGGGGTGTGAAGTCAGAAAGGCCATTAAGAACGCTCGTAAGTAAAGAACTTGTCAAAGAAACGGGTAGAGCAACAGGAACGGGTCGTGCCATTTTATTTGGAACAACCAGATTTTTTCTCGAACAATTCGGCTTAACTTCTCTCGAAGAGCTGCCGGATTTGTCGGAGCATGTCGATGAGGAAGAGCTGACCGAGGAAATGGATTTATTTTATGATCGATTTTCCGAATCCTTGGATATCAAGCAGGAAAATAAATCAGACATTGAAGGGGAGACGTAAAGATGGGAAATGAATTAGTAAAAGAACAATTGGTTTCAACAGTAGAATTACTGAAGAAAACGAGTGATGATATTCGTTTTTTTCTGAACGAAGAATCGATTCATTCCATTTTAGGGAATATGGAAGAGGCGAAACAGGAGGATGTGGAATTGATACTTGATCAATTACGCAGGCTGTTGGTCTATTTTGATGAAGGAAGAGAATCCGGCCAGTTACTTTTAACCAGCGAAAAATTCCGCAAGAATGCTGCTGAGAAAACCTTGTTCTGGGTCTTTCATCAGTGCGTAGAAGAATTCTTTCAACCACATTATGATGTTTGGTATGAAGATAGCCGAGCTGCGTATACTGGTAAAAACGCAATAAGGTTCAGAAGTGAAGTCAGTGACAATCTTAAAAATCTGATTCGCTCCATTGAGGGACCGCTCCAGGAAATTCGAGAAGATCTCGATTATTACGAAACGGATTTCCGGACTAAAATGAAGCAGCAGGAATCAAGACGGTAATGAATAAATAATTCCATAATTAAGACTCCCGTTCAAAGTAAAATGCGGGAGTCTTTTTATTTTCTTTGGGGAGTTTAAATGCGTTATGAGAATGAAGTATACGTATAAGTGAGGCTTGTCGCCATTTCCCTCTCGACAAGCCAAGTATTTTTTACTGTTCATTTTTAAAATTCATCAATTGCTGGTACAACCGGTCAAATTCATTTACAACCAGTTTGGATCGATAGACCATTCTTCCCGCCTCAGAATCGATATTGGAAATACGTCCGGTGAAAACAGTTTTCATGCGACGTTCTTTCGTATACCAATGCAGTTCAAGGTATTTCTGGAATGTTGAAAGGAATTCATTGAGAATGTCCAATTGCTCTGGCTGATAGACTTCCTTAAGTATATCATCATCAAACAAGAATGATTTGGGTGCAAGTTCCATCTCAGTTTGATGAATATCAATGGTTTGTTTGGCTACAGCATTTCGTATACTGAGGCACTGAAGTTCTATTGTCCGCTTGACTTCATTACGCCATCTCTGATGGACCATCGGATGGTCAGGATGTGATGGCGAAGAAGCATAAACAGATGGCAAGGGGGAAAAAGAGTGTGCTCTTTTTGGAACTTCCGATTTTTTGCCGATCCAGTTTCGAACCAGTAATCCGAGAATGACAAAGCCGGTAATCAGAATGATCAAGTTCAGTACTAACAGGATATCTGTTGAACTCATGCCACACACCTCCTCTTTTTTACAGTGTATCAGATCATTGACAGTACGTCTTTCTCTAGAACTGTTCACAATATTGTCACACCAGTCCCCTTGAAATAAAAAAGAGCAAACGGTAACATACATGTAGGGGTATGAGTATCAATAATAAATTATTAATTTTAGGGGGACTGCTGTCATGGACAGACGTAATTTTTTGAAGCGCGCATCCGCAGCAACTGCTGCGGCTGCAGTGATGACGACATCTAATAAATGGGTATCCGCATCAGCGATTGATGAGGATAAACAGATCGGATCCATTATTGATTTATCCAAATGCGATGGCTGTGAATATCAAGATACACCACTTTGTGTGGCAGCGTGCAAAACGAAGAATGAACATCGCTTTCCACAGCCGGAAAAACCGATTCAGGATTACTGGCCAAGAGATCATCATGAAGACTGGTCAGATGAGCAGGAGAGAATTGATCGGTTGACACCATATAACTGGACATTTGTTGACAGTGTGGAAGTGGATTACAACGGGGAGAAGAAGAAGGTTCATGTTCCGAGAAGATGTATGCATTGCGACGATGCGACGTGTCAAAAACTTTGTCCATTCGGTGTTATTTATAAAAGTGAGCATGGTGCAGTGACCATAGATGAAGATTTCTGTATGGGTGGTGCAAAGTGCAGGTCTGCCTGTCCGTGGGATATTCCGCAGCGTCAAGCAGGTGTTGGCTTATACAAAAATCTGGCTCCAACGTTCGCCGGGGGCGGTGTGATGTTTAAATGTGATATGTGTGTAGACTTGCTGGAAAAAGGGGAGAAACCGGCATGTGAAACATCTTGTCCAAGAGATGCGATCACCTTTGGCCCACTTGAAGAAATGCGGATGGAAGCAAATCGTCGAGCAAATGACATGGGTGGATTTGTATATGGAGACGAAGAGAATGGCGGAACACATACATTCTACGTCTCAGAAGTACCTTATGAAAAAATTGATGAAGCGATACAGAGGGATAAACAGGTTAATGAAGATCAGCGCCCTGGCAGACCTCACATGAAACCCGAAGTTGAAAACCTTTTATACACAGCACATGGGTTTACGCTGGCCATGATGATCGCTCCTGTAGCTGGTGCCGCTGCAGCGGGGATCACTGCTTATAAAACCTTAAAAAAAGAAGAAGTTGAGGAGGTGGATATTGATGAGTAAAACCACTGGAAAAATGATCCGGCAGCCAAAAGTAAACCGATTTGTACACTGGACTGCGGCAGTTTCGATCATTATGCTGATCATCACAGGACTCGGCCAGATGCCTCTATATGGAAGGTATCTCGGCCCCAATCCCCCTGTTTTTCTTGAATGGCTGCAAAGTTATGAAATCACATTATGGCTTCATTACACCTTTGCATCCATTCTGATCTTT
This sequence comes from Salisediminibacterium beveridgei, assembly GCF_001721685.1. Taxonomy (GTDB): domain Bacteria; phylum Bacillota; class Bacilli; order Bacillales; family Salisediminibacteriaceae; genus Salisediminibacterium; species Salisediminibacterium beveridgei. The sequence continues at coordinate 1,499,294 of NZ_CP012502.1, forward strand.
ACTGCCATCTTCCATCTCATTCACCATTTGATTCGAAAAGAATTTGCTATTGTACCGAGAAAAGGAGATTTGAAGGGCTCATATCATCTTATGAAGGCCATGATTTTGAAAAAACCAGAGCCGCCAAGCCATAAATATTTACCGGAGCAACGGCTGGCTTATGCCCTCTTTGCCGTCTCTATTCTTCTTTTAGTTGTGACCGGAGCATTCAAGGTGTATCAAAACGTAGCAGGAGGCTCTCTGTCGAATACAATGATGGTCGTTATGACAACCGGCCACAATATCGGTACGGTCCTGATCATCTTTGCTTTTATTGGTCATATGGCTGCGTTTCTTTTTAAAGACAATCGTAAAATGCTTCCTGGTATGTTCACCGGCAAAGTGGATCAAGAGTATGTAAAACACCGTCATTCTCTTTGGTATGATGAGTTGAAACAGAAAAAGCAGAGAAAAAATAAAAAGATATCATAATTTATGAAAAGTACACCGAAAACCCGGTGTACTTTTCATTGTTTTATCAATATAAAACCGATAGAATTAAAAGTTGAGACACTTAATTAAAGTGATCGAACAGCGGGAGTGGATAAAATGGAAAGACTGCAGAAGATCATTGCTCAGGCAGGGATCACATCAAGAAGAAAAGCAGAAACAATGATACAAGAAGGAAGAGTATATGTGAATGGACAACAAGTTAAAGAACTTGGTGTCAAAGCTGATATTCATCAGGATGAAATCATGGTGGATGGTGTGCCGTTAGAGAAAGAGGAACCGGTATACTACCTGTTATATAAACCTGCTGGAGTCATTTCCAGTGTGGATGATGAAAAAGGACGAAGAACTGTGATTGATCTCGTGCCTCCTGAAAAAAGGGTGTATCCTATTGGTCGATTGGACTCAGATACATCAGGACTGATCGTTTTAACCAATGATGGTGAATTCGCTAATATTCTTATGCACCCTAAATATAAGGTTCGTAAAACCTATATCGCAAAAGTTCAAGGTATGCCTTTAAGGGAATCTTTAAAAAAATTGGAGAAGGGTATTCTTTTGGAGGATGGAAAAACTGCACCTGCAAAAACAAAACTGATTAAAACGGATAATAAAAAAGGTTCGTCTGTTGTTGAAATTACGATCCATGAGGGACGAAACCGGCAAGTCAGACGAATGTTTGATGCGATCGATCACCCTGTTTTAAAATTAAAGCGTGAGCGATACGGAATTTTGGATCTTAAAGGCTTGAATGCCGGCGATTGGAGAGAGCTGAAACCGCATGAAGTAAAAACATTACGGGAAATGGCTGCGAGATAGTATCGTGAAATTGTAAACACCGTGTCGATAGTGCTATTATAAAGGAAAGATCGATTGAAATGAAAGAGAGTGAGTCAAATGAAGAATAGACGATTCTTGATGCGCTTGTCCATTCTTTTAGTCATGCTTGCCGCTGTAGGCTATGCATTCTATGTGAATTTTTCCGAAGAGCGTGGTGTAGTGGATGCTGGTGATTCTGCTCCAAATTTTGAAGTGACGGATCTGGATGGAAAGCCGGTGGAACTGGAGGATTTTAGAGGACAAGGCGTTTATCTTAACTTTTGGGCAACTTATTGTGTTTACTGCCGGGATAAAATGCAATATTTACAGGAATATGAAGCATCTTATGAAGATCAAGACGTTGTGATTTTGAATGTGAATGTCGATGAAACCAGTCTTCAGGTGGAACGGCATAAAGAACGGCAAGGGCTTGAATTCCCTCTATATATTGACCGGAACATGCTGGTCAGCCATTCCTATGGTGTTGTCAGTCTGCCTTCGGTATTTCTGATTGACGAAGAAGGAATAGTCATTGAACGACAGGTTGGTGGAAAGACGGAAGCTCAAGTAGTAGATTCATTGGATTCACTGATTCCATAGTTCGGAGGGTATACGTGATGGATAAAGTAAAATGCGAATGTGGTCACATGAACCCTTATGGGACGTATTTATGTGAATCTTGCGGCATTCCTTTACAAAAAGAAGAAGGTCAGCTTGCAAACATGCGCTATGAAGGTGTGGCCAGACGTTCGCAGACCTATAATAAGAGTGTAGTTGATAAAATTTGGAATTTCTTTTCCTCTGTAAAAGTCGGCATCTGGATCATTGTCATTTTGCTGCTGGCTTCTTCAATCGGGACAATCTTTCCACAAGAGATGTATTTACCACGTGGTGAGTCGGCGTCGACTTACTATCAAAATGAATACGGTGCTTTTGGGCAGCTCTATTATCAATTGGGGTTTCATAATCTCTACAGTTCCTGGTGGTACACTTTAATACTGGCTGCTTTAGGTATTTCGCTGGTGATTGCCAGTCTCGATCGTGTTGTTCCATTGTATCGGGCACTGAAAACTCAGCGGGTTGATCGCCATGAAAAATTTCTTGAACGTCAGCGACTTTTCACACGATTTGAAATCGGGGAGAAGCTGGATGAAAATCGGGAAAGTATTGAAAAAAAATTAAAGGAAAAACGATATTCTATCCGAAAAAAGGACCAATCTCTGCTTGCAGAAAAAAATCGCTTTGCAAGATGGGGACCCTATATCAACCATATTGGTTTGATTATTTTTTTGATCGGTGGTTTATTGCGACTTTTCCCTGAAATGTACCTGGATGATTACATATGGGTGCGAGAAGGGGAAACAGAAGTTGTCAGAGGCACAGATGGCGAGTTTTTTTTAAGGAATGATCAGTTCCTGGTTGAATTATATGACGAAGATGACCCCGTGTTTGGAGAGGCGTTGCAAACCGTGTCGGATCCTGTTGTTAAGACTTATCAGACCAGTGCAACGTTGTTTGAACGTTCAGATGATGGTGCGATAGGAAGTGACACAGAACTTGATGAAGTAAAAACATATGATATTAGAGTCAATGATCCACTCACATTTGACAGTTTTTCCTTATATCAGGTGGATTATAAACTGAATGAACTTTCTGAGTTTACATTCCGAATTGAGGGAGAGGACCTTGATGAGGAAGAAGAGTCTGTTACATTTAACGTTGATTTGAACGATCCGCAAATGAGCTATGACCTAGAGAATGGGTTCAGAGTGGAGATTGTGGAATATTTCCCAAACTTCATGCTTAATGAGCAAAATGAACCGACAACCCTTAACCGAATTCCTGATAATCCCCGCATTATCTTCGAGGTCTTTCCACCAGACACTGAAGCAGAAGAGGGAAGAGGGGAACTCAGTTTAATTGGTGTACAGGTGAATGAAGCACTGAATGGTGAGAATGATTACAGGATTGCCATGACGGATGTGGACATGGTTAACGTGACAGGGTTAACAGTCAGAAGGGATCGAACGTTGCCGATTTTAATCCTGGGCGGCGCAATCTTTATGGTGGGTCTTGTGCAAGGATCTTATTGGCACCACCGGAGAATCTGGCTCAGGGAAAAAGATGGTGAACTACTGATTGCAGGCCATGCCAATAAAAACTGGCATTCCTTAAAGAAAGATTTTGAATATGTTTTGAAAGATACAGGAATTCCACAACCAATTGATCAGGCGGATGATCAGGAAGCGGAAAATTCTGATGAAAGGGATGGGGAACAACATGGCTCAACTTAGTACGAATCTGATCTTTGCCGCTTTTTTCTTCTATTTTGCTTCAACAGTCTTTTTCTCCGTTGCAATAACCGGGAGGAAATTCAAAGATAGCGAAGGGATGGAGAAGAATAAATCAGGCTTATTTGGATACATTACAGCAATTGTTGCTGTTGCGCTCTCACTTGGATATTTTGTAACACGATGGATTGCAGCAGGGTTTGCTCCGGTAAGTAACATGTTCGAATATACTACTGCGCTTGGTATTGCCATTGCCTTGGCGTTTGTAATCATTTACCCGATCTATAAAAATAACTATCTCGGATTATTTACCATGCCTGTTGTTATGTTGATCATCGCGTATGCTTCGATGTTTCCCACCGAGGTACAACCATTGATACCGGCTTTGCAGTCGAACTGGCTCGCGATTCACGTAATCACAACGGTAATCGGTCAAGGGATATTGGCTGTTGCTTTTGTTGCAGGATTAATGTACTTGATTGCCGCAATTGATTTCACTAAACCCTCGAAAAGCCGGACCGGCCTGGAGATCGTGCAATACTCGGTAATAGCAACACTGATGTATGTGATTTTGGGTTTCTCATTTGGGCTGGCAGACTATCAGGCAGATTTTGCTTACGTAAATGAGAACGGTGTTGAGGATGAAATGGCTTATTCCTTCCCTCCGCTTATCGGACCGAATGACGGTGAACTGATCAGTGAACAGGGGATGTCACCACTGATAAATGCACCGGCAATTTTGCAAAGTAATGATTTGAATACTGTATTGTGGTCATTACTATCCGGTCTGATCGTTTACGGGTTGATACGTATAATCTTCAGAAAACCAACAGGAGCAATCGTTCAGCCACTTCTAAAAAAATTGAATCTGACCACATTGGATGAGATCAGTTACAGAGCTGTCGCAATCGGGTTTCCAATATTTACACTTGGTGCATTGATCTTTGCCATGATTTGGGCTCAGATTGCCTGGACGCGGTTTTGGGGTTGGGATCCTAAAGAAGTGTGGGCTTTAATTACATTCCTCTTTTATGCTGCCTATTTGCATTTACGATTATCAAGAGGTTGGCATGGCAAGAAGAGTGCGTGGATGGTTGTCATTGGATTTATTATCATTATGTTTAATCTCATATTTGTAAACCTGGTCATCGCTGGACTCCATTCCTACGCAGGTATGTAATAGAAGTAAAAAAGGAAGCAGATGCATTGTCTGCTTCCTTTTGTGACCTTCATGTTCAACAAATGGACAAGTCATGTTACAATAAAATTGTGAACATTTTATTTAAAAAGTATATAAACTGGAAATGAAAGTGAGGAGATGCTGACAATGAGTACTGAAGCTAAAATTCTTGTCGTAGATGATGAAGAACGTATTCGTCGCTTATTAAAAATGTATCTTGAGAGAGAGAATTATGAAGTGGATGATGCTGAAAATGGTGAAAAAGCTTTGGATAAGGCATTATCTGTTGACTATGATTTAATTGTCCTGGATTTAATGATGCCGGGGATGGATGGCATCGAAGTATGCGAACAAATCCGAAAGCAAAAAGCGACACCGATTATGATGTTGACAGCAAAAGGAGAAGAGGCAAATCGCGTACAGGGATTTGAAGCGGGTACCGATGATTATATCGTGAAACCATTCAGCCCGCGCGAAGTTGTTTTGCGTGTGAAGGCCTTGTTGCGACGATCATCTTCAACGGCTTTTTTACAGACAGAAACAAATGCCAAAGATGTTTTGGTCTTTCAGCATTTGACAATAGATAATGATGCCCACCGGGTAACGGCAGATGATCAACATATCAGCTTGACACCTAAGGAATATGAACTGCTTCACTATTTAGCATCTGCACCTGATAAAGTGTTTGCCAGAGAGCAGTTGTTAAAAGATGTTTGGAACTATGAATTTTTTGGTGACTTAAGAACTGTGGATACGCATGTAAAACGTCTGCGCGAAAAATTAAACAAGGTTTCACCGGAGGCCGGTAATCTGATTACAACTGTCTGGGGCGTCGGTTATAAATTTGAGGCCTTGAAGTAAGTATGATGTTTTGGCGAAGTGTAGTAGGTAAGCTTTGGGTTACGATTCTGCTTCTGGTCTCTGTCGTTCTCCTGATCTTGACGATCCTGCTATTGCAATATTTTGAGCGGTTTCATACTGAACGGGCAGAAGACGAACTGTTGAGTCATGCGAGTCTGATGGGCTCTGTGATTGAGGAAGAAGAAACACAGCAAAGAGTTATTTCCATGGCAAACACAATTTCATCAACCTATGGTACAGAAGCTGTAATCATCCTCAATGCTGAGGATTACTGGTATAGTGATTCGATATTCTCGGGAGGTCAATTGCCCCTCTCGCTCTTTTATGAAGACGATATTCTCTCAAGAGTGTTCGATGAACAGGAATCCATTGCAACTGAGGGTCATTACCTATTTGAATCAATCGGGGAAGAGCAGACAGAAGAATTGCTCATCGTTGGTACCCCTGTTCAATTCCCAGAAGGTGAAATTGGAGCAGTATTTCTTTACCAGCCTCTTGACGTCGTCGAGGAGGCAACGAGTCAAACGACAAACATTATTCTGCTTTCCGCCGCAATAGCCATTATATTAACAACAGTATTTGCATTCTTTTTGACAACCCGAATTACTGCACCGCTGCGTAAGATGCGCAGAGCGTCATTGGAAGTGGCGAAAGGTAATTTTGATACAAAGGTCCCGATTTTAACTAATGATGAGATCGGATTATTGGGCATTGCCTTTAACCGGATGGCAAGAGCACTGAATACCAACCTGAATGCATTAAATCAGGAAAAAGAGCAGTTGTCCCGAATTCTATCTTCAATGGCTGATGGCGTCATAACGCTGGATCGTGATGGTGGTGTGATGGTAACCAACCCACCTGCAAATGAATTCATCGGTGCCTGGTTGTATGATCAAGGATATGATATAGAGGAGTCAGGTCAACTGCCTGAAGAATTGGAAAAACTATTTGAGAAGGTTGTTTCTCAAGAAAAAGAACAAATGGGTGAAGTCGATGTTCAGGGGAGAAGTTGGGTGATTCTGATGACTCCGCTATATGATCAGAATCATGTTCGCGGTGCTGTGGCTGTTATGAGAGATATGACTGAAGAACGTTTGCATGATAAGCTTCGTAAGGATTTTATTGCGAATGTGTCTCACGAACTGAGAACACCGATTTCCATGTTGCAAGGGTATAGTGAAGCAATCATCGATGATGTCGCTGGCAGCGATGAAGAAAAGAAAGAATTGGCTCAAATCATTTATGATGAATCTCTTCGCATGGGGCGCTTGGTGAATGAATTGCTCGACCTCGCCAGAATTGAAGCCGGACATATTCAATTGAACATTGAATCGGTGAATATGACTGAATTCAGTGAACGGATATTCCGTAAATTCACAGGGGTTGCTAAAGAAAACGATGTTGATTTGATTAGTGAAATCGCAGCATCTGATGCTGAAGCTTATGTAGACCCGGATCGTATCGAACAGGTGATGACAAATTTAGTGGATAACGCGATCCGCTACACATCTGTTAACGGTTCTGTAACGATCAGATTGGAAGAATTGATCAATGGATTTAAACTGGAGATCGAGGATTCGGGTGCAGGGATTCCTGAAGAGGATCTGCCGTTTGTTTTTGAACGCTTCTACAAGGCAGACAAAGCTCGAACCAGAGGAAGAGCCGGGACGGGTCTCGGTCTTGCAATCGTAAAGAATATTGTTGAAGCGCACAAAGGTAGAGTCTCCGCGCATAGTAAAATTGGTGAAGGGACAACATTCTCTGTCTTTTTGCCTTTCGGAGAAGCAGATGATGACATGGTTGAATGATAAGTCAGACGGCAGGCCTGTTTTCGGCTGCCGTCTGTTTTGTTCTAAACTTCCCAGGGAATTTAAGTGGAACTAAGGCTTTCACTATAGGCTTGTCGACAAGCCTATTTATCATCATCAGTCCAGATCTTTGTAAATCTCCCGCATCATATGGGTGATTTCAGGGATAATTAATTCATCCATCGCAAGCTTTACAGCGCCTGATGAACCAGGAGTTGAAAAAATCGCAGTCTGTCCTCTTACACCTGCAGTTGCTCTGGAAAGCATAGCAGCAGGACCGATGTCTTTTGCGAAACTTAAATATCTGAATAATTCACCAAAACCTGGTAATTCTTTGTCCAACATATCTGAAACGGCTTCAAAGGTTGTATCTCTGAAAGTAATTCCGGTACCCCCATTAATCAGCAATGCTTCAATTTTTTCATGCTGGTCAGCAAAACGAATCCATTTTTGAATACCGCTGAAATCATCTTTTACGATTTCATGTCTGAAGATGTGATGGCCGGATTCCTCCAGTTTTTCAATCATGAGTTTACCGCTTTTATCTGTTTCTTTTGTACGGCTATCAGATACTGTCAAGATCATGCAGGTGACATGATCGGGTGCTTCTTGCTTATGTTCGTTTACGCTCATTGATGATCAGTCCTTTCAGAATGTCTAGTACTATTATTACCTTGATTCATTTGAATTGCAAACGACTCTTTCAAACGTTAAGCTGAAAACTGATAATGAAATGAATGGAGGAAAATCATGAAAATTTATACAAAGTCCGGCGACGAAGGTGATACCCATCTAATTGGGAAGAAAGTGAAGAAGTCTAATGAACGAGTAGAGGCTTATGGGACTGTCGATGAATTAAACAGCCTGATTGGGGTCACACTGACTTCGATTCCAGATGGATGTGAGGATATGAAAGAAGATCTTCAGAAAATACAACATGAATTATTTGATCTTGGTGCTGACTTGGCAAACGTGACAACAAGAGAGAATTATTATATTCAAAATGAATTTACAATTTACCTGGAAAATCGCATCGATTACTACTGGGAGGAGGCTCCTCCGCTTGAACAATTCATTTTACCCGGAGGACACACAGCAGCGGCTTATCTCCATCAATGCCGCACAGTTGCAAGGCGAGCAGAGCGTCGCATTGTCGATATTTCTGAGGAAGTTCAGACACCAGCTGAAGCGATTGTCTATATGAACCGATTGTCGGATTATTTTTTTGCCGCAGCCAGAGCGGTTAATGTGCGTACAGATCTTGAAGATATTCCTTATCGGTCAAATCGGAAATAATTGCAGTTTACGAATAGGAAAACGCCCTGTGCATATCAAATGCGCAGGGCGTTTTAACGTAGTTTTACATGTGGATGTCGATATCAGCTTCATCATATAATTGATCAATATATTTGGTTTGGATCAACTGTATTTCAATGGCATCACGAACATCTTCAAGGTCATTGATTTCAGGGTTCTCAGCAACTTGCTGCTCGTAGGATTCTTCAATCTCTTCGTCCGTTACCTCGATTTCAAGAGACAGAATATGATCATCTGCAAGAAGCTGATTCAGTTTTAATGAATCACGGATTTCATTTTCGAGCATATCTTCTGTATAGCCTTGAGCTTCTAATGCATCTTCAAAGTCATCGAACTGCAATCGGATTTGTTCCAATTCAACCTGAACCTCGTTTTCATCAGCCTCAAAATTCAAGCGGTCAGCTTCCTGAACAAGTACTTCCAATTGGACTAGTTCATCTACGATACCTTGTTGGATTTGCATCAGTAATTCAAGGTTTTCTTCTTCTGCAAAATCAATCCCCTGTTCTGCGAACATCAATTCATACTGCTGGAGTTGCATTTCCAATTGTTCCATCGGAATGTCCTGTCCATTGACTGTTGCTACAGTGTCTCCTTCAAGTTCGAGAACACTTTCCCCTGATCCAGTCGGCTCAGGTTCATCATTCAACGCCGTTTCAGTCTCATCCTCATTTAAAAGTGATTCCGTCTCGGCATCACTGTTGTCTCCACTGCAAGCCGTGAGAATCAATCCTGCACTGAGTGGAAGAGACAGCCAGAATTTGGTCGGGTACATCTTCATGAAACGTCAACAACCTTTCTTGTCTATTAATTTTTAAAAACACCTATTACTATAACACAGACAAGCTGAAGTCACCAATGTTTCAGGAATATAACCCAACTAAATCAAAGTTCAATGGCTTGTACAGATTCCACTTCGGAGAATGATTCAAAAGCTTTAATGACTTCGTCGTTACAGCCTTTATCCGTCCCAAGGAGCATGATTGCCTTTCCTCCCTCGGAATGTCTTCCGACTTGCATCGTTGCAATGTTGACATTATGAGTACCTAAGAGCTGGCCCACTTTACCAATGACACCCGGTTTATCGTAGTGTTGAACGAAAAGTGTATGCGCACCAGGCTGAAATTCAAAGGAGAAATCATCGATCTTTACGATTCGTGGACCAAATTCTTTGCTGTATGTTCCAACAATAAATAATTCGCGTTTTTCACCTTTTATAGTGGCACCAATCATATTAGAATACCCGTATGATTCACTGGAATGTCTTTCAGACACATTGATCTCCCGTTCTTTCGCAATAGCAACAGCATTGACCTCATTAACATAGCTGTCGACCCGGTGCTTGAAAAAACCGGCTAAAAAGCTTCGATTAAACAATCCCGTTTCCTGATGAGACAATTCTCCAGCATAGTGCATTTCCACTTCTTTAACCGGTTCACGAAATAATTGAGTTGCTGTTTCACCAAGAATTTTAGTAAGAGAGGTGATTGGTGCCATTTTTTCAAATTCCTCTGCATCGATATGAGGCAGATTTAATGCATGGGGTGCAGGTTTTCCCTGCAAATATTCCAAAACTTCCACAGCAACTTGTTCTGCGACATTCAATTGGGCTTCGTCAGTCGAAGCAGCAATATGAGGTGTCGTAATGACTTGTTCGAGTTCTGCTAATGGATGATTCTTAGCCGGTTCACTTTCATAAACATCAATGGCAGCTCCTTTGAGCTCTCCCGATTTTATCGCATCGTAAAGGGCATCCTCATCGATGATGCCTCCGCGGGCACAGTTCAACAGATATGCACTGTTCTTCATTTTTTTTAATCTTTCAGAACTGATCATGCCTTTGGTTTCTTTTGTCAGAGGAGTATGAACGGTAACAAAATCGCTGGTTTCAAGGAGCTCATCGAGATCCATAATTGTTACCTTATTCTTTTCTGCCCGTGATTCAGTGAGGAAGGGATCATAAGCAACCACGTTCATTTTGAAAGCACGTGCTCTTGAGGCCAGCTCAGCTCCGATTCGGCCAAATCCAACAATACCAAGGGTTTTACCAAAAAGTTCTGTTCCTGTGTATAGTTTACGGTCCCAACGCCCTTCCTTCATGGATTGATTTGCCTGAGGTATATTGCGGACAACGGATGCAAGCATGGCAAATGTGTGCTCCGCAGTAGAAATGGTGTTGCCATCCGGTGCATTCACAACAACAACGCCATTGGCTGTCGCTGCGTCCAAATCGACATTATCAACACCTACTCCTGCACGGCCGATAATTTTGAGGTTAGGCATTTTTTCAATAATGTCTGCGGTAACGGTTGTTGCACTTCTGATAATTAATGCATCTACTTCTTCGAGGGGGGTGGATGTTTTTAGTACGTTCTCAAAAATGACTTGGACCTTTTCTGACTCGATAACCGGCTTTAAACCTTCTTCGCTCATTTGATCAGATACAAGAACGGTAAAAAGGCGGTTCTCAGTGCGATCTTTTGTGTTAGTGTTCAATTCCCTTCAACTCCTGAATTAAGATTTTATGTTCCAATATTAACACGAAATTCAGACAATTTACTACACTAACTTGTTAAAAAATCAAACATTCTAAATGGTAACGCTTTCAAATGTTCGGTTTTCAGAAATTTTATTTGTTCATTTCTGTGATCAAAGCTTATCAGAATCGAAATTGAAAAGAAGTCTTGGATTGGTTACAATGAAAGTATTGATGATGCATAGCTCTAAAGGAGATAATTTAATGATAAAACAGGTGAAATCAAAGAAAATTTATGAGATTGTTGCTGAACAGTTGACCGATATGATTCAGAAAAGTGAATTCAAACCAGGAGAAAGACTGCCTTCAGTCCAACAATTGTCTGAGGACTTCAATGTCGGGAGATCAGCAATCAGAGAAGCACTCAGCGCTTTGAAAGCAATGGGAATGATTGAAATCAGGCAGGGTGAAGGGACTTTTGTAAAAAAAGTGGCTATGAATTTATCTGACCGGATGATTCCATCCATTCTTGAACAGGAGGATTTAAAACAGCTTTTTGAAGTTCGTAAGCTGAATGAAACAGGCGCTGCATCCATTGCTGCTGAGAAGAGGACCGACGCAGATTTGAGAAAACTCGAGCGGATTTTGCGTGAAATGAAACTTGCAGAGGGAGATGGTCGTCTTGGTGAACAGGCAGACATCGACTTTCATATGGCGATTGTAGCTGCAGCTGGTAATCATATGCTTGAACGATTGATGGCAACCATTTCAGAAACTGTTGAAGAATCTATGAAAGAAGCCAGACAACTTTTTTTATATTCCAATGAAGAAAAAATGATACAGCTTTATCAGGAACACTTCAGGATCTATGAGGCGATACGTGACGGCGACAAAGAACAAGCTTATCAGGCGATGTATGATCATATCGCCGGTGTTGAAAAAGCGATATTTCTTCATGATGGTGCAGACTTATGAATTGGAAATACTATCTAAAAAAATCAGTTTGGTTTGGCGGTTTAAATGAGAGTGAACAAGAAGAACTCATTGACCTGGGTAAGGATATACAATATAGAGATAAGGAACGGCTGTTTCTCGAAGGGAATCCGAAGAGAGACCTGTTCGTCCTTGGTGAAGGCACGGTATTAATATCCAAACTGACCGAAACAGGAAATGAGAGTGTTATTAATGTTTTAAGCGAGGGCGAAATTTTCCCGCACGCAGGTTTGTTTGATCATACTGAATACCCTGGAACAGCAACAGCTAAAAAAGATGTGAGGGTTTTAGCTTTACCAATTGATCAAATCGAGGCCTTTATTCTTGCAAGACCGGAAGTTTCGATTAAAATTATACAAATGATGAACCAGAACATGTTGATGCTGCAACGAAAATTGAACGAACTGTTGAGTATGGATGTTCATGCCAGGTTGCAATCGGCAATCGACCATTTAACACGTGTACAGGGAAATGAGATCATTCTGACTCACCAGGAGCTGGGGCATTTAATTGGTTCAACCAGAGAAACGGTAAGCAGGCAGCTGAAAAAATGGGAAGTTGCCGGGTATCTGACAATCAAAAAAGATCGTATTATTATTCACTCGTCATGGGAAGAGAGAGCATAAAGGAAATACAAAGAACCACCGGCTATGCCGGTGGTTCTGGTATGACAGGTGACTATTCAAATTTCAAAGCGTCGCCGTCAAATGGCTCTTCTGCGATCTTGATGGAATCAGTCGGGCATCCGTCAAGTGCGTCTTCCATGTCTTCATAGAGCTCTTCCGGTACTTCTGCAGTACCCTGGTTATCGTCAAGGATAACCCACGCGATACCGTCATCGTCATAATCATAAATGTCTGGTGCTGCGGAACCACATGCACCACATGCGATACAGGTATCTTTGTCCACGATTGTATACTTTGCCATTACAAAAACCTCCCATAGAATATAGAATCCCTTTTGCAAGGGTGTTTTTTTAAGAACATCTTCCGTCAAGAAGTCTGTTCTCTATATTTTCATTGTAAAGGTTACCACTGAACATTTCAATAGGAAATGTAATTGAGAATCCTTATCATGGCGGGCGTTGTGAACGATGCACAATCACCTTATTTTGAAAACAATTCTCGTAAAAAGGAGTCGGTGATACGTGAATTTTGAACAGAATATCATGACATATCTTCATGAGTGTATTGGATTTGACCGCTCAACAAAGGCAATCATGCACATTTTACTTGGCAAACGATCTGCACAGACGATTCAGGATATTCACCTTTTTCAAGTAGAGAATCTTGGCGGGTTATTGAAATTCGCACCGGAATATCTCTGTAAAACTTTTGAACAAAAGTTTCAAGCGTACAGAAAACGTCAAGAAATGTTCAGAAATCGAGCCGGTGAAAATACAGGATTGAATCCACTCTTATCAAATAAGATTCATGGTATGCGAAATGAATGGACCGGACAAGCGCAGTTCTTTTTCGAGGGGGTTGCACTGACTGTTCAGTCTTGTTCGTTTTTGAAAGCTGGAGAGTCTTATTTCTTCCCGGTTTCAGAAAATGAAGTGATACAACATAAAGTGAAACGATTATTAAAATCAGGTGGCGACATTCATGATGTGACTTCGCAGTTATATGTGGAATTGAACATGGCCTTGACATTCGTCACAGATATTGATGTAACGCCATTTGTACTAAAACTGACAGCGAAAAACGAGGTGGGGTATACCTATTCACAATTGGCTGACATGTATCAGTTAACTGAATTGGAGATGTACATTCGCATCAGAATGACCCTGCACGCTGTGTTGGACGAAATCACGTCTTCACCTAGAGACTATCCTTTATTGAAGATGCTGTTAACTGATGATCAAAGCGAAACCCGACTTTTCACTGCTACCGCTATGAAGACGAAAGAACTTCTTGAAAAAGGACGGTCACTTGAGGAAATTGCAAACGTCAGGCGGCTTAAAATGAGTACAGTGGAAGACCACTTAGCTGAGTTGGCTTTTGCAGATGACACCTTTGATTATCGCCCATACCTGACTGAAGATGACTTGTCTCATCTTTGTCAGGTTATAAAAAAAACCAATGCTACGAAATTAAGACAATTGCGTGATGAAACAATGGAACAATACAGTTATCTGCAACTTCGAATCGCCATGGCACTTTCAAGGGGGAGATCAATTGAATCTTGAGGATCAGCTTAAATATTTTTTCGGTTATTCAACATTTCAAGGACGTCAAAAAGAGGTGATATCATCCGTCTTGTCAGGGTGTGATACGCTGGCGGTTCTTCCGACAGGGGCGGGGAAGAGTTTGTGTTATCTTCTGCCTTCACAAATTACTCCTGGACTTACGGTAGTGATTTCTCCTCTTGTTTCTTTGATGGAAGATCAGGTCATGCAGCTTAAGGCTGCCGGTTTTAAACGAACGGCCCATTTAAGCGGTATGCTCGATTATAAAAGAAAACAGGAGTTGATCAGTCAGGTTGATCAGCTGGATGTGCTTTTCCTCTCACCGGAAATGCTTCAGCAAAGAAACTTACAGGCCAAACTCTTATCAACTGAAATTTCTCTGTTTGCAGTTGATGAGGCGCATTGCATCTCACAATGGGGACACGAGTTCCGTACGGACTATTTGAGAATTGGGGAATTCATTAAACGTTTAAATAATCCAGTGATTCTGGCTCTCACAGCTACGGCACCGGAAAGGGTCAGAGAAGATATCATTGAGCAAATGGGTATGAATGAACCGAGGAGGATTATATCATCAGTTGACCGGGAAAATATTTATCTTGAAGAAATCGAGGTCGAAACAGATGATGATAAACGTGAGAACCTTTTGACATTACTTAAAGACACCACTGAGCCTGCTATCATTTATTGCGGTACAAGAAATGATGCTGAACAGATCAGTACATTATTAAAAAGAAATCATTTTCTAGCAGAAGCCTATCATGGAGGCATGGTGAAAGAAGACCGGCTCCTGATTCAACAGCAATTTTATTATGATCAGATCAGAATGGTCTGTGCCACCAATGCGTTTGGGATGGGTATTAATAAAGCGAATATACGTCATGTGATCCATTACCACATTCCTTCATCTATCGAACAATACATTCAGGAAATTGGCAGAGCCGGCCGGGATGGGAATCAAAGTACAGCTCATATCATCTGGAAAAAGGAAGATCTGCAATTGCCACTCTGGATGGTTGAATCCGAGTTTCCAAATCATGCAGAGTTAGAGGCGATAGGGAAATATATTCATGAAAATAAAGGTGAAATACTTGATCTGACGAAATTTTATATATCTGAGAAGCAAGCTGAAATGATCCGTTTTCATCTGATCAACGCATTAATAATCGATGAGTACAGTATGATTATTTTTGAAAACAAGAACGAACTAGCCTCTTCCTTTAACAACATGCGAAATCATTTCAATCACCGCTCTGCGGAAAAAAGAGTACAAGCTGCTTCTATGGGAAGATTGTTATTGGATGAAAGTTGTATCCGTGAACGAATTCTGGTTTATTTTCAGGAGGATGAACTCAAAACCCCGGAAGTATGTTGCAATCGCTGTGGAAAACTACCGGCAGGGATTGTTCGTTCAGTTCCTGCAGAAATAAAATCAGGGCTGATGTTTGAGAATTGGGAATCAGTTCTAATGCGTAAATTTTTTGGTCAAGAGGTGCTGAATGAAGAGACAAATTGAACTGGTCGATCAAATGACTGACAGAGAGCTTCTTTTGAATGTCTATGCGACTCAAATTATCATTCTGAGCGTCGCTTTTGGCTTAAGCTGGATCATATCCGGATCTCCTGTCGACTGGATTAAAACGGTTTCTTTCTCGGCCGATGCAATTTTGGCAGGTGTCATTTTTGCGGTTATTATCGTGGCTCTCGAGATCTTTATGGATAAGCATTTACCCCATCAATGGCTTGATGATGGTGGTATCAATGAACGTCTATTCAGGAGTATCTCGCCGTTCCATATATTGATACTTACTGCTATAATAGGCATTAGCGAGGAAATATTGTTCAGAGGCGTTATCCAGGAACAATTCGGGTTGGTGGTTGCCTCGGTCTTATTTGCTGCAGTACATGTAAGATATTGGCACAACAGATTTTTATTCAGTTTTATGGTTGTATTGAGCTTTATGTTCGGTCTCGTCTACTTATGGAGTGGTAATTTACTCTCGGTCATTATTGCTCATGTACTGATTGATTTTCTTCTTGGATTATATATAAAAAAAACATCTGCAAAGATTGAAAGGTGAAGTCAAATGACGAATGATCAAAATGATACAGACAGAGGTATTTCATCTTTCCCACCAAGGAGTGCTGTACACGGAGGCACTGGTAAAAAACGAAAGGAGCATCTACAAGAACAACGAAATAAAAACGGGACTGTCGAAAGTAAGAATGTTCAGGAGAACGACGATGAGGTACTTGAAAATGATTCAACTTCAGAGCAGGTGGAAGAAACCACAACTTACGCGTACAGAAGACCCGAAAGAAAGCGGCCAAAATACTTATTGGTGAAGATATGGCTGGTTTTGTTTTTGATGATCGTGATTGGCATGGTGACATTCCCTCTTTGGCAGGACTGGTTGACTCTAATATAATAACAGCAAATGACGGAAAACCAGGTATTTCACACCTGGTTTTTCTGATGGTTCAAGGAAGTCTGTCGTCACTGATGGAAACATGAATTAATAATATGGCTTTTACTTTTAACTAGACTAGAACGTGGGTTTTATCTATTTTCAACAGTTTTATGAAGTTTACTTGAATTGGATTGAAAACGCTTACAATATTTCGGTATACTGTATGAGAGAGGGGGAGATAGGTTTGAACTGTCTTGTGATTACCGGCCACTATGGTTCGGGAAAAACGGAACTTGCGCTTCATCAGGCAATGATTTGGCATAAAGACAATCATCATAATCTATGTCTTTGCGATGTCGATGTGATAAATCCCTACTTCAGGGCAAGGGAGCAAAAACAATGGCTCGAGGAACAGGGTATTCATCTGGTTGCTCCTTCTGAAGAACTGATGCATGCAGATTTACCCATTATCAGTCCTGAGGTGTTGGCGAAACTGAAAGATCTAAATTCATCAGTCATATTGGATGCAGGGGGAGATCACGATGGTGCAACAGCAATTGGACAGTTTTCTGAATCGATCAAAGCCCGATCACATGAATTCTGGTTTGTTGCCAATCTGAATAGACCACAGGTATCCACTAAAGAAAAAATCATGGAGATGATTGATAGAATCGAACGAAAAGCACGGTTGCGGATTACTGGTCTGATTCATAATACACATCTTGCAGGAGGAGATTTCCCTGTCGAAGAACTGATTTCACATGAGCGCGTGGTGAGAGAAGTTGCAGCCGAAAAAAACATTCCACTTGTCGGAACAATGGTGGAGAGGAAAGTCTATGACAAATGGGACCCGGAGAAGAAAAATAACATAAAAGATCTGATAATTTTCAGCCGGAAATTAACAGCGCCCTGGCATTCCGTATAAAGGAGGATGACATGATGAACAGAGTGGTATTTCATGAAGATCATTGTAAAGGCTGTGGATTATGCATTTCGGTTTGCCCGAAAGGAATCATACAGGCTGCAGAACATATGAATAAAAAAGGGTATCAGCCTGTTGAAGTAATCAATCAGGAGGCATGTACAAGTTGTACGGCATGTGCACTGATATGTCCCGATACCGTAATCACGGTTTACCGCCCGGACAAAACAGCATGATAGCAGCAACGCCAGACTAAAGACAATTCGGGGAGTGGTTGAAATGGTGAAAGTTCTGATGAAGGGAAATGAAGTGATCGGGGAAGCTGCAATTCAAGCTGATTGCTATTATTTTTTCGGTTATCCCATC
This sequence comes from Salisediminibacterium beveridgei, assembly GCF_001721685.1. Classification (GTDB taxonomy): domain Bacteria; phylum Bacillota; class Bacilli; order Bacillales; family Salisediminibacteriaceae; genus Salisediminibacterium; species Salisediminibacterium beveridgei. Next base: position 1,517,418 of record NZ_CP012502.1, read on the forward strand.
ACACCTCAGAGTGAGCTGGTTGCCTATATGGCAAAACGTTTACCTGAAGTAGGAGGGGTATTTCTTCAAGCGGAAAGTGAAATCAGTGCAATCAATATGGTCTACGGAGCTGCATCCGCCGGTGTAAGAGTGATGACTTCATCATCAAGTCCCGGGTTCAGCTTAAAACAGGAGGGAATTTCTTATCTAGCCGGCGCAGAATTGCCTGCAGTGATTGTGAATGTTGGTCGAGGTGGACCCGGGCTTGGTAATATTCAACCGGCTCAGTCCGATTATTTTCAGGTTACAAAAGGTGGGGGACACGGCGATTATTACACACCGGTCCTTGCTCCTTCCTCTTTGCAGGAAATTGCTGAATTGACTCAGGAAGGGTTCAGGATTGCCGATCAATACAGGACACCTGTTATCATCCTTGGAGACGGTATGCTCGGACAGATGATGGAACCTGTTGATTTCGATGCTGTTGAAAAAGTCGATCAAGTATTTGCTAAGGAATGGGCAACTACTGGAACAAAAGGAGACGGGGGACCGAAAACCATTACCTCATTGGATTTGAATGACGTACTCCTCGAGGAACGCAATCATCGCTTACAAGCGAAATATCAGGAAATCAGGGATAAGGAAGTTAAAGTAATCTGTCATTATGAAGAAGAAGCTGACTGGTTTGTCGTAGCTTATGGAACCGTTGGACGAATCGTTCAAAGTGCTGTTGAAAAAGCGCGAGAAGAAGGTGTTAATGTTGGTTTAATCAGACCTGTCAGCCTTTGGCCGTTCCCTCATGAGACGATATCAGGGTTCAGTGAAACATCATCTCATATTTTAGTGGTTGAAATGAGCGCAGGGCAAATGGTTGAAGACGTTCGATTGGCTGTAGAAGGGAAAGCTCCTGTCAGTTTCTATGGTCGAAACGGTGGGGTTATTCCTTCAGTTGGCGAAATCCTTGAGCAGATTATGAAAATAGATGCGGGGGTGACAGTCCGATGAAAACCGTATTCGAAAAAACATCAGGATTGACTGAAAAAGAAACGCATTATTGTCCAGGTTGTACACATGGCATTATTCACAGGATAACTGCTGAAGTACTTGAAGAGTTGAATGTTCTTGAACAAACCATTGGTGTAGCCTCTGTTGGGTGCTCGGTCTTATCATATGACTATTTTAATTGTGACATGACTCAAGCCGCCCATGGACGAGCTCCTGCAGTAGCAACTGGCATCAGGCGTGTTTTGCCGGAAGACCGCATCATTTTCACGTATCAGGGAGACGGTGATCTGGCATCAATAGGAATGGGTGAAATAGTACACAGTGCAGCAAGAAGTGAAAATATCACAGTGATTTTCGTCAATAATGCGATCTATGGTATGACCGGAGGACAAATGGCGCCGACAACACTGACAGGGCAGAAAACGGTGACTTCTCCCGAGGGTAGGAATACTGCCATGCAAGGACTGCCGATCCGGGTCGCAGAAATGTTGTCAACGTTGGATGGAGCCACATATATTGAGCGCGTTTCTGTTCATGATGTGGCACATATCATGAAAACAAAGAAAGCGTTAAAAAGAGCATTCGAGACTCAAAAAGCGGGCCTTGGTTTTACGATGATCGAAATCTTATCCACCTGTCCGACGAATTGGGGGATTGATCCGGAAGAGTCGCTGTCGTTTATTAAAGAAGAAATGATTCCTTATTATCCACTAGGTGTCTTCCAGGATCGCAGGAAAGAGAAAGGGTGATTCAAATGAAAGAAGAAATTATTATTGCCGGATTTGGTGGCCAAGGCGTGATGTCCATGGGGCAATTACTAACGTTTGCCGGCATGAAAGAAGGGAAGGAAGTGTCGTGGCTCCCATCTTATGGTCCCGAACAGAGAGGTGGCACCGCTAATGTTCAAGTCGTTATCAGTGATGGTCCCTTTGGTTCACCGGTCATTGATGAACCAAGTGTTGTTATTGTATTAAATGATCCTTCTTTTGAAAAATTTGAACCAAGAGTGTGTCCTGGAGGCGTACTGATCACGAATTCAGATCTTGTGAATCAGACATCAAACAGGAATGATATTAAAATCATTGAGGTTCCGGCCACAACTGTCGCAATCACCTTATCAGAAGAGCGCTCAGCAGGTATGGTAATTCTCGGTGCATTAATTGGAACAACCGGTATATTGTCGAGACCTTCATTGCTCGAAGCCCTAGAAGATGTACTGGGAAAACGAAAAACACATTTGATCCCTGTGAATGAAAAAGCGATTCGCGCAGGTGAAGATTATGCCGGACAAGGAAAAGGTATTCTGGTTTAAAGGTTCATGATAAACTGAACAAGTAATCAACAGGCTAAGTTCAGGAGGGGTAAACATGGCAAGAGAAGTAAAATCAGACATTGAAATAGCTCAAGCATGCAAGATGATGAAAATTTCAGAATTGATTGAGGAATTGAATATTCACGAAAATGACTGGGAACCTTATGGTCATTACAAAGGAAAGCTTTCGCTGGATTTACTGGAAAAACATCAGAATACGCCAGATGGCAAGGTTATTCTTGTCACAGCCATTAATCCAACACCTGCAGGGGAAGGGAAGTCAACCATTACCGTTGGACTCGGACAGGCATTGAATAAAATCGGGAAAAAAGCTGTGATTGCACTCAGAGAGCCTTCATTGGGACCAACCATGGGGATCAAAGGAGGGGCGGCGGGAGGCGGTTACTCTCAGGTGGTACCTATGGAAGATATCAATCTTCACTTCACGGGTGATCTGCACGCGATAACCACAGCACACAATGCACTGGCTGCGATGGTGGATAATCATATTCATCGGGGCAATGAATTAGACTTGGACGTTCGACGCATCACCTGGAAACGGGTTCTGGATATCAACGACCGATCTCTTAGACATATTAATATCGGTCTGGGTGGCCCCCTGCATGGTATACCTCGCGAATCAGGATTCGATATCACCGTTGCATCAGAAATCATGGCCATTCTCTGTCTCGCATCAGACCTGAATGATTTAAAAAAGCGCTTCGCACGAATAGTCATTGGATATTCTTCCAATCAAAAGCCAGTAACCGTCAAAGACCTTGAAGCAGAAGGCGCATTAACTTTATTGATGAAAGATGCCTTGAAACCGAATCTGGTTCAAACATTGGAAAATACGCCAGCATTGATTCATGGTGGCCCTTTTGCAAATATCGCACACGGCTGTAATAGCGTCATGGCAACAAAGCTCGCATCTAAATTAGGAGATTACGTTGTCACTGAGGCTGGATTCGGCGCAGATTTAGGTGCTGAGAAATTCTTGAACATTAAAATGAGAGCAGGTAATATTCAACCGAGCCTCGTGGTGATTGTAGCAACAATCCGGGCATTGAAAATGCATGGAGGCGTCCCGAAAGATCAATTAAAGAATCCAGACACCGAAGCAATGAAAAAAGGTCTGGGCAACTTGGAGAAACACGTGGAATCAATTCGTGCGTTTGGACTGCCTCATGTTGTGGCAATTAACCGATTTGTTCATGATTCAGAGGAGGAAATCGAAACACTGCGCCACTGGTGTGGAGAAAAAGGGATAGAGGTTGAACTTGCAAACGTTTGGGAAGAAGGCGGAGCAGGAGGAACCGCATTGGCTGAAAAAGTCGTTCATGAAATTGAACATAGGAAAAATCAGTTTAAACCGTTATATGAACTGGAGGATTCGCTGTTATCGAAAGTGAATACCATCGCAAAAACAGTCTATGGAGCAGATGGTGCCGTCTTATCGAAAGAAGCGCAAAAACAGTTGAAGGATATTCAAACCAATGGTTGGGAACACTTGCCTGTTTGCATGGCAAAAACCCAAAATTCGCTATCAGATGATCCTACTCGAATAGGTCGTCCTGAAAACTTTCAGATCACAATCAGAGAGCTGAAACCATCTATTGGAGCGGGCTTTATTGTTGCGCTGACAGGCAGTATTATGACCATGCCAGGACTCCCGAAACGTCCCGCTGCGGTCGATATGGATGTTGATGAAGAAGGCAAAGCAACGGGCTTATTCTGAATTGGCGTTGAATTAAAGCACATCATATACGTTGACCGGGTTTTTATTATACCCGGTCTTTTCTATATTTAATGCAGAGGATTAATTTTTTTATAGATAAATCGCTGAATTATTGTATAATAGTGTGGAAAGATTTGCACAACTGAATTCAATAGTTTTATAATAACATTATGCCGTTGCTGAATTAACTTTCACAACTGTTCTGGAGTGAATAAGTAAAGTGGGTGACGATCATGTCCGACAAGGTGGGGAAATATAATATAAAAGCGGTATCGAATATGCTGGGCATTCATGCAGGTACATTAAGAGCATGGGAAAGACGTTACGATTTGGTTAAACCAGTCAGAAATGAAGCTGGACATCGTTTGTACACAGACGAACATCTGAAGGTTCTGAAGTGGATCATCGATCAGGTCAACAGGGGATTCACCGTTGGCCAGGCTGTTGAGCTTCTTGACAGGGAAGAAGTTTTGCGTTCACCTGAAATTGGTTCAGAGCCGCTAAATCAAATTGAATCAATGAAAACAAACATCCAAACAGCATTACTGAATTTTGATGAAACTACTGCTACGGATCATTTGGACCATGCATTTAACATGTTCTCAACAGAGCGCGTTGTCATTTCAATTCTGGGTGACATCCTGGCAGAAGTTGGTGATCTTTGGGAGAAGGGAAAAATATTAACGGCTCATGAGCACTATGTTACAGCTTATATTCGTACAAGGATCGGAATGGTGTTTCAATCGCTCCCGGTAAACGGATTACTGCCCAAGGTTATTTGTGTATGCGCACCAGACGAAACACATGAAATTGGGCTTTTAGTTTTTACATTTTATTTACGCCGAAGAGGATACGACACGATCTATCTTGGCGGAGGAATACCTGGTGAAGACGTAATCAAGATCATTGAAGAGACGAGAGCCTCCTTCACGGTCATTTCTGTCACCATGAAAGATCATATTTCATCCGGGCTTTCATTGCTGGATCAGATCCACGAATCATTTACCGATGTCAAGGCTGGGGTTGGTGGAGCTGCGATAGATCATATAAACCCGGACCTCAAAAAGAAATACAATCATTCGATAATTGGTCATCACGATGATAATTGGTTGGATTGGATGAAAACTTGAAACAAAGCTGATTGACGAAATCATGTCAATCAGCTTTGTTTTTGAAAACCGAAATTAATTTGTGAATGTTTCAAGTAACAGTGGAAAAACATCCAAAACTTCTTTATCATAAGAAGTATAGATAAAATGTAAGCGCATTCTTAAGACGATACATTGCTCACAGGGGTGAAAACAATGTCCGACAATCAGAATCATGAAGAAATAAAAGAAAAAGATGTACTTGAAGCAACGCAAACGGTTATCAAAAAAGCTTTGGATAAGCTTGGATTTCAGGATGAAGTGTATGAGTTGATGAAAGAACCTTTACGGATGATGACGGTAAGGATTCCTGTAAGAATGGACGATGGTTCTATCGAAATTTTCACTGGTTATCGTGCGCAGCATAATGATGCTGTTGGACCAACAAAAGGCGGTGTCCGGTTTCATCCTGGCGTTACTGAAAAAGAGGTGAGGGCACTATCAATCTGGATGAGTCTGAAAGCAGGTATCATGGACTTACCATATGGCGGAGGAAAGGGGGGCATTGTTTGTGATCCCCGTCAAATGTCATTTCGGGAGATTGAACGCTTAAGCAGGGGATATGTCAGATCGATCAGTCAGATCGTAGGCCCAACAAAAGATATTCCTGCACCTGATGTATTCACAAATTCACAGATCATGGCATGGATGATGGATGAATACAGCCGTATGAAAGAATTCGATTCTCCAGGTTTTATTACGGGTAAACCGTTGGTTTTGGGAGGATCCCACGGCAGGGAATCGGCTACGGCAAAAGGTGTCACCATTTGCATTCGGGAAGCAGCCAAGAAAAAAGGGATGACGGTTGAAGGATCAAAAGTTGTTATTCAGGGCTTTGGTAATGCAGGCAGCTTTTTGGCGAAATTTCTTCATGATGCAGGAGCAAAAGTCGTTGGGATTTCTGACGTTAATGGTGGACTGTACGACCCTGAGGGATTGGATATCGACTATCTTTTGGACCGTCGGGACAGCTTTGGAACAGTAACGAATTTGTTTAATGACGTTCTCTCAAATAAAGAACTGATTGAGCAGGAATGTGATATTCTTGTTCCTGCGGCTATCGAGAACCAGATTACTGAAAAAAATGCACATAAAATTAATGCGTCTATTGTTGTGGAAGCTGCCAACGGACCCACAACGATGGGGGCGACAAAAATCCTTCATGAAAGAGACATATTACTTGTTCCAGACGTTTTAGCGAGCGCTGGCGGTGTGACAGTGTCATATTTTGAGTGGGTGCAGAATAACCAGGGATATTACTGGGAGGAAGAAGAGGTTGAAACGAAACTGGAGAAGAAGATGACAGCATCGTTTGAAAATGTATATCGGTTGGCCAGTCTTCGAAATGTGGATATGCGTCTCGCTGCTTATATGGTAGGCGTACGAAAAATGGCCGAAGCCAGCAGGTACAGAGGCTGGATTTAATCGCCATCATTCAGTATGATAGAAAAGAACCTTTCCTTCGGGGAAGGTTCTTTACGATTGCAAAGAACGACGTGTATGATTAGCTACAGAGGTGAAAAATATGAATAAGAAACAAGTTGTTATCGTTGGAGCAGGTCCTTGCGGGATATCTGCAGCGATTGAATGTGAAAAAGCCGGCTGTGATGTGACCTTGATTGAAAAAGGGAATATTGTAAATGCCCTTTACCATTATCCGACTCATCAACAGTTTTTCAGCACGAGTGAAAAACTTGCTATTGGCGACATTCCTTTTTACAGTACCGAACGTAAACCAAAACGAAATGAAGCATTGGTCTATTATCGCAAAGTTGCAGAAGAATATGACTTACACATCAATGCTTTCGAAGAGGTTCAATCAATCCATCAACAATCTGATGGTAAATTCACAGTTGAAACCAAAAAGAAAAATAATGATATAAAAACTTACCAGTCAGACGCGGTTATTATTGCGACGGGTTATTATGACTCTCCTAATTATTTGGGTGTTCCTGGAGAAGAGCAAAATCATGTTTTGCATTATTTTCATGAAGCTCATCCATTCTTCAATCAGAAAGTTGCGGTCATAGGGGGTAAAAATTCGGCCGTGGATGCAGCACTGGAACTTGAAAAAGCTGGGGCAGAAGTTACTGTCTATTACAGGGACAATGATTATTCATCGAGTATTAAACCTTGGATTCTGCCGGAATTTGAATCATTGGTGCGTCACGGGAAAATTACAATGCACTTCAATACAGCGATTGAATCGATTGGTAAAGATACCATAACCGTCAATCATGAGAAGTTGAATCGCCAGACGTACGATGCCGATTTTGTTTTTGCTATGACCGGCTATCATCCTGATCACTCTTTTATCCGTTCAATGGGTGTGAAGGTTGATGAAGCAAGTGGGCGACCTGAATACGATCCTGAGACGATGGAAACGAACGTACCCGGAATTTACATTGCAGGTGTGATTGCTGCGGGAAACAATGCGAACGAAATCTTTATAGAAAACGGCAGGCATCATGGAGAATTGATTGCGAAATCGATAATAGTATAAGCGCTTTTAGGAGGTTGTTATGAAGCAAGTATTAGTAATTTCAACTGGGGGGACAATCGCCAGTAAGGAAAATGATGAAGGCAGGCTGGAGGCAGGTGCATATTCAGGGGAAGAACTGGCTTTGAAAACCGGGTTACCAAACGATATTAAAGTGATCATTCGCTCAAGTCACCAAAAGCCAAGCTCACATATGCGATTTGAAGATCTTGATGAAATCCGTGCGATCATCGAAAAAGAAGGGTCCAAGATGGATGGATTTGTGATCACGCACGGAACAGATACGTTGGAAGAATCGGCTTTTTATCTGGATATCACATTGCATGATGAACGTCCGGTAGTATTCACCGGTTCACAAAGATCACCGGATGATCTTGGTAGTGATGCTTATATTAACTTACGCCATGCGATTCATGCTGCTGCATCAGATCAAATGAGTGGGACCGGTGTAACGGTTGTCTTTAACGAAAGAATTTTTGCAGCGAAATACGTTAAGAAGGAACATGCTTCAAATATTCAAGGCTTCAATGCGTTCGGGTTCGGTTATCTTGGTATTATTGATCATGATAATGTGTCGGTGTTTCAAAAACCTGTCCAAAAGCAGTTTTATACTGTGAAGGATCAACCGGTACAGGTTGAATTGATTAAATCAACCATGGCAAGCAGCGGGATGTTTATTGAAGCGTGCATAAAAGAACAAGTTGACGGCATTGTGGTCGAGGGATATGGCAGAGGACAAGTTGATCCCGTGATGATCGCTGGAATTGAAAAAGCTCTTGAACAGAATATTCCCGTTGTGATCACCACGTCTTCAGAGGAGGGCGCTGTTTATCCAGTTTATGACTACCCGGGCAGTGCTTATCATCTTCAAACCTGTGGAGCTATTCTCGGTGGTGATTATGATGCCAAAAAAGCAAGGATTGTGCTGATTTGTGCACTTCGTTCCGAGACGGGTATCCGGGACAGTTTTAATGGTCAGTAATTGATGATCATCATTGTTACTGCTTCTTTTGCACCTGCGGTTGCGTTATTGATGTTTTTTTACCTGAAGGACGAATTGGAACCAGAACCGGTCTATCTCGTCATTCGAAGTTTTTTCTTTGGAATGCTGCTGGTGTTTCCTGTTTCTTTTTTACAGTTTGCTATTGGCAGCGAAACAGATATGACAAACACTTTTTTGGTCAGTTTTTTTCATGTAGCGTTAACTGAAGAATTTTTTAAATGGTTTGTCGTCGTCCTGTTTATTTTTAACCATAGTGCGTTTAAGACGAGATACGATGGCATTGTTTATGCCAGTGCCGTATCACTTGGTTTTGCGGCTGTGGAGAATTTATTATATGTCAGTATCAACGGCCTTGAAACTGCAATATACAGAGCTTTATTCCCAGTGACGGTTCACGCACTGGTCGGTGTACTGATGGGATACTATGTAGGTGCAGCAAAATTCAATTTCCGCTTTAAAGCAATATATCTTTTACTTGCCTTGTTAATACCTGCTTTTTTTCATGGGATGTACCATCTTTCCCTTGTCCGATACTCAGCTGTGAATTATGGACTCATGCCGTTTATGATCGTTTTGTGGTTCACTGCATTATATAAAATCAAGCAGGCAAACCAACTGAGTTTATCAGAATATTTGAAGAGAGGCTCCCATTCATTGTATAGTGGAGTGAAGCGCAATGGATACTAATAGCCAGTTATGGTTTTAAAAGAAGGAGTGATCTTGATGCCCGAGACAAAACAGCGATTTAAAGTTGTCATCCGATGTCAGGATTGTGGAGAAAAGTACATCTTGCGAGGGCGCCCAAATGAGGACGGTGGACTCGATACTGGATTTAAACGCTGTGTGTGCGGCAACGAAGTCCATTTTGACATCGATGTTTCGGAAGAAGGGTAATAAGTAGCGGGTGTGAGTGGTTACTCACACCTTTTTCCAACTACATTAAGGGAATATATGTTATATAATTGATTTAATAATCACAATTATATCGATTGAATCAATCGTATATCTGTTCATTATTCATGGTACAATCATAATTAAGAAGGATTGTAATGTTATGTTAAAGGTGGTGATCCGGTGATCAAAATCGGTCAGACCATCCATCTTGAATTGAAAGTGCCGGATGGTGATCAGAAACAACGATATAAAAGCAAACTGCTGGATTATGAACGATCATTTATGTATATTGATTTTCCAGTAGATGAGCAGACGAGCAAGCCGAGTTTTTTTATGGAGGGTACTGAATTTCGTGTTTGGTTTGCAGGGAAAGATAATGCAGTTTATTCTTTTGAAACGCAAATCCTCGGAAAAGTAGACAGGGGAATTCCAATGCTCGTAATGAAAGACCCCGGAAAAGATTCTTATCTTCGTATTCAAAGAAGAGAATATGTTCGTGTCGAAACTGCCCTTGATGTAGCGGTTCATCCGGTTAAAGAAGGAACAAAGCCTTTTACGACCGTCACGATTGATGTGAGTGGAGGGGGAGCAGCCCTTGTCCTGCAATCAAATCATCAACTTAAAGACAGTGAAGTACTCAATTTATGGATCGCAATTCCTTTTAGAATAGGAGGAATTGAATACATTAATACAAAAGCTGAGATCATACGGATTATTGATGGTAAATCACCGATAAAATGCTCTTGTCAATTTATTGATATTGATGAAGGGGATCGACAGAAGATTATTCGCTATGCATTTGAAAAACAGCTCGAACGTAATCGCAGAGAGCGAATTAAATAATTCGCTATGAAGAAAGACGCTAATACGAAAATGTGATAAAATGATGAATATTCCTAATTTTATCATGCCAATTTTTTTATCATAACAGTAAACAGCAGTGAGGGATCAGGATGAAAAAAGTGAATGTTGCGATCGATGGACCTGCCGGAGCAGGGAAAAGTACAGTTGCTAAAATGGCAGCTGAAAAACTGGGATTTATATATATTGATACTGGTGCAATGTATAGAGCGGTTACTTGGAAAGCACTCAATAATCATGTGGATCCACGAGATGATCAAAGCCTTGAAACATTATTAAAGCATACAGAAATACAGCTCACACAAAAAAACGGCTCTCCCCGTGTCATTTGTGATGGTCAGGACGTAACCGAACAGATACGTGATCCGTCAGTTACCAGGAACGTATCATTTACGGCATCTCACCGGAATATCAGGGAAGATCTGGTTCGCCGCCAGCAACAGCTTGCTGCAAAAGGGGGCACGGTAATGGATGGGAGAGATATTGGTACTGCGGTTCTCCCTGATGCAGAAGTCAAAGTATTTCTAACGGCATCTGTAAACGAACGTGCGAGAAGACGGTATGATGAGCAAGTTGCGAAAGGTATTCCAACCGATATTGATGAACTGAAACAAGAAATTGAAAATCGTGATAAGCTTGACACTGAGCGGGAAGTCACGCCATTAAAACAAGCAGAGGACGCTGTTTATCTTGATTCAACAAAACTTTCCATTGAGGAAGTTGTAAAACAGATTTACCAGCTTGCTGTAAAAGGAGCTGATCGATCTTGAACAGAAAGTTATTCCATTTGGGACAAGCGGTATGCAGAATGTTTTTTCGTCTCTTTTACAGGGTAAAAATTCAAGGAAAGCAGAATATTCCCGAGGAGCAAGGCGTTCTGCTGTGCAGCAATCATATTCATTTTTTAGATCCACCCCTAGTAGGTTCATTTCTGAAAAGGGAAACGCGATTCATGGCAAAAGCAGAGCTCTTCGAAGCACCGATATTGAAATCGTTAATTCCTAAATTCGGAGCTTTTCCGATAAATCGTGGTAAAAGTGATCGAAAAGCGATGAGAACAGGCCTCAAACTGCTTAAAGAAGGCGAAATAGTAGGTGTTTTTCCTGAAGGAACAAGAAGCAAAACGGGAGAATTAAAAAAGGGGTTATCAGGAGTCGGTTTCTTCGCCCTTCGTTCCGATGCGGCAGTTGTTCCTTGTGCGGTTATTGGACCATACAGATTATTCAAAACGATTCATATCATCTATGGTGAACCATTAAATATGGATCAGCTTCGTGAAGAAAAGGCTTCTCCTGAAGCAACAACTGAAGCAATTATGCGAGGTATCCAGGATTTAATTGATGCGCATAAAGCGTCTGTTAAATAAGTATTTTCAGAAGTACCTTTCACATTTGTGAGAGATAATGATAAAATGTAACTAGAATACCAAACTACAGGGTTAGGAAACAGGGAGGTTTTTGTCAATGGTAGAAGAAATGAACAATGAAATGGCTGATTTCAACTCTTTGTCTGTCGGAGATGTGACAATGGGTACGGTTTCGAAAGTGGAAGAAAAACAAGCTTATGTGAATGTCGGATATAAAATGGACGGTGTCGTTCCGATTAGTGAGCTGGCAAGTCTGCATGTCGAAAAAGCGAGTGATGTGATCGAGGAAGGCGAAGAATATGAATTCAAGGTCATTAAATTGACAGAAGACGAACTTGTTCTATCCCGACGAGCGGTTGCTGCAGAAAAGTCATGGGATATGATGGAACAGCGCCTCGAAGAGGGGGCTGTGTTTGAAGCAGAGGTCGCCGATGTCGTTAAAGGCGGTCTTGTTGTAGATGTAGGCGTTCGTGGTTTTATTCCAGCATCATTGGTCGAACGTTTCTACGTTGAAGATTTCGCTGATTACAAAGGAAAAACACTGCGCTTGAAAGTTGTTGAATTGGATAAAGAACGCAACAAATTGATTCTTTCACAACGTGCAGTCCTGGATCAGGAAGCGACGGATCGGAAAAAAGAAACTCTTCATTCGATTAAAGAAGGAGACGTTGTTTCCGGCACTGTGCAGCGAATCACCAGCTTTGGTGCATTTGTTGATGTAGGTGGAGTTGATGGATTGGTTCACATTTCACAAATGGCCCATCAGCACATTGAATCGCCTTCTGAGGTTGTATCTGAAGGTGATGAAGTTAATGTTAAAGTTTTATCTGTGGATCCTGACAATGAAAGAATTTCTCTATCTATCAAGGAAACATTGCCTGGACCATGGGAGTCAATTGAGGGGAAAGTAAATCAAGGTGATGTGATTACCGGTACTGTCAAGCGCCTTGTGTCTTTCGGTGCTTTTGTGGAAGTCGCCGATGGAGTTGAAGGACTTGTCCATATTTCACAAATCGCCAATCGTCATATTGGTACACCTGGCGAAGTGCTTGAAGAAGGACAGGAAGTATCAGCTAAAGTACTGGATGTTAATCTTGAGGAAAAGCGTGTCTCTCTCAGTATTCGTGCCCTCGAAGAAGAAGCACAAAAATCTGAGGAAAATGCCCAAAAAGAGGAATTCCAAAAAGAAGAGGATCATTCCGGATTCAGTTTTGGTGATGTCATCGGAGATCAGTTAAAAGATTACCAGAATGACGACAAATAAATAATGTGAATTGCAGGTGAACAGTATGAGTCGTGCGAAACGTAAAATGGATCACATTGAACACGCATTGAACAGCTCTTCATCGCAGTTATCCAGTATGCATGATATCTCTTTTGTTCATCAGGCATTACCGGATCTTGATGTGGATGATGTTTCATTGAATACTCAAATCGGCGAACTATTTATTAGTTCGCCGATTTTCATCAATGCAATGACTGGCGGTGGAGGAAAGGCAACTGAAAAGATAAACAGACAGTTGGCGCAAGTTGCAAATGTTTTTCATATTCCAATGGCGGTTGGTTCTCAAATGGCTGCCATTAAAAATGAAAAGGAACAGCAATCTTACAAGGTCGTTCGGCAGTACCACCCGAGGGGATTGGTCTTTGCCAATGTTGGGAGCGAAGCAACGGTAGAACAGGCGGAGTTCTGTGTCGATTTGCTGGAGGCTGATGCCATACAAATTCATCTGAATGTTATCCAGGAGCTCGTGATGCCAGAAGGAGACAGGTCGTTCAGTGGTGCGTTGAAGCGGATTGAACAAATCGCTTCACACGTCAAGGTACCCGTAATTGCGAAGGAAGTCGGATTCGGTATGAGTCAGGAGTCTGTTAAGCAGTTAATCGATGCTGGTGTTCAGGTAATTGATGTCGGTGGAAGAGGCGGAACGAATTTCTCATGGATTGAAAATCAACGAAGGAATCTGCCATATGATTTTTTTGAAGATTGGGGCATTACAACAGCTGCATCGATTGCTGAAGCCGTGTCTGTTTCAAAACATATTCCTGTTCTTGCAAGTGGGGGAATCAAAAATGCGAGTGATATGACCAAATCAATTGCTTTAGGAGCCCAGTCTGCTGGTATGGCTGGCCAGATTCTCAAATGGCTTAAGGATGACGGGCTGGATAAAACCATTCAACATCTTGATCGCCAGCTTGATGAGATGCGTTCCATGATGACTGCACTAGGTGCTTCATCGATTGAAGAGCTCCAGCAAGTTCCACTTATTATTCGTGGAGACACGCATCATTGGCTGAATGAACGAGGCATAATAACTAAATCTTTTGCTCAACGGGCAATAAAAAGAGATTGAAATGACCGAAAAGACTCCTGAATTTTCTTTGAGGGATCTTTTCGGTTATTCATTCCAATTCAATTTTAGGTTTCAATCTGACTATTCAGCCCGTATAATGATAAGGTGGCAATTTGAAAGAAAGTGGGGAAGTAATTGTGGTTAAACCAGTTTTAGCAATTGTAGGAAGACCAAATGTAGGAAAATCAACACTGTTTAATCGAGTAGTCGGTGAAAGGATTTCCATTGTTGAAGATAAGCCGGGTGTGACCCGTGATCGGATATACAGTTCAGCAGATTGGCTGACGCATGAATTTTTCATCATTGATACCGGTGGGATAGATATCAGTGATGAGCCGTTGATCGAACAGGTTCGTTATCAGGCAGAGCTTGCCATTGACGAAGCCGACGTTATTTGTTTTGTTGTAAACGGAAGAGAAGGAATGACTGCAGCAGATGAAGAAGTTGCGCAGATTCTTCATCGTTCGAAGAAGCCGATTGTTTTGGCAGTGAATAAAATTGATGATCCATCGATGTTTGAAAAATTATATGAATTTTACAGTCTCGGAGTGGGTGAACCCTATCCTGTTTCAGGAACACATGGCCTGGGTCTTGGTGATCTGCTCGACGAAGCTTGCAAATCTTTCCCTGCATTAGAGGAAGATGGATATGACCCTGATACGATTCGTATGAGTCTGATCGGTCGACCGAATGTCGGGAAGTCTTCACTGGTAAATGCAATGCTTGGAGAAGAACGTGTAATTGTCAGTGAAATGGCAGGTACAACACGGGATGCGATTGATACAACTTTTCAAAAAGACGACAAGGATTATGTTGTAATTGATACAGCAGGTATGAGAAAAAGAGGAAAAGTATATGAAAAAACAGAGAAATACAGTGTACTGAGAGCTTTAAAAGCAATTGAAAGATCTGATGTTGTTTTAGTTGTATTAGACGCTGAAGAAGGAATTATCGAGCAAGATAAAAAGATTGCAGGCTATGCGCATGAAGCGGGCAGAGCGATTGTGATAGTTGTCAACAAATGGGATGCAGTTACGAAGGATGATAAAACGATGCTGCGTTTCGAAGAAAAAATACGTCATGAATTTGTGTTTCTTGATTATGCACCTGTAGTCTTCGTTTCCGCCTTGACTAAACGAAGAATGCATACAATTCTGCCTGTTGTGAATGAAGTGAGTGAAGCACATAACCTCAGAGTTCAAACTCACGTATTAAATGATGTCATCGTCGATGCTGTGACCATGAATCCAACTCCCACTGACTCAGGTGGAAAACGTCTGCGAATCAATTATACGACCCAGGTTTCTGTTGCACCACCAACATTCGTAATGTTTGTCAATGATCCTGAATTATTGCATTTTTCCTATCGAAGATATCTGGAAAATCGACTGCGTGAAGCATTTGGATTTACGGGTACACCGATTCATATGATAGCCCGTAAAAAGAGTGATTAATTTCATTTTTTACTGACAAAGGAGCGATTGCTTTGGACTATTTTTATTTTATTATGGCGTTGATTATCGCTTATCTGTTGGGTTCCGTCAGTTTCAGTTATCTGACTGGACAATTACTCAAAAAACTGGATATCAGGGATCACGGAAGCGGCAATGCAGGAGCAACCAATACGTTGCGCGTTCTCGGAACAGGTCCTGCTGTAGCAGTACTGATCCTGGATGCAGCAAAAGGAATTTTGGCAGTGTTTATCGGCTACTTCTTTTCAGGAGCCATGGATCCGGCGATTGCCGGAGCGCTGGCAGGGCTTGCTTCAATTCTTGGACATAACTGGCCTGTTTTTTTCGGTTTCAGAGGGGGAAAAGGAGTAGCAACAACGATTGGAGTCATGGCTACCCTTGTTTTTTTCCCGGCACTTGTATCGGGAGTCATTGCGATTTTGTCCATCGTAATAACACGCTTTGTCTCACTAGGTTCCTTGCTTTTCATTTTTAATACGCTCCTGTTCACCCTTGCAGTCCAATTATTTTCTGAGACGTTTCAGGTTTACTTTCTGCTTGTTTTGGCAGTCATTACCGGACTTTCAATTTGGAGACACCGGACGAATATTGAGCGATTGTTGAATGGCACTGAAAGCAAACTCGGTCAAAAAGTTGAAGTTTAAGGGATTGGAGGAGTTAGCGATGAGTGACGTTACCGTTGTTGGTTCGGGAAGTTGGGGAACAGCACTGTCGATGGTATTGGCGGATAATGGTCATCGGGTTTCCCTATGGAGCAGATCAATTGAACAAGTTGAAGCGATTAATCAGGATCGGCGAAATCCAAAGTATGTCCCCGATATCGTCCTGCCTGAAGGTATAAAGGCCACAGCAGACATGGCAGAAGCATTGAATAATACGGAAGTCGTCGTTGTTGTAGTTCCTACTAAAGCAATGCGTCAGGTATTGCCGGAGATCAGAAAGCATTTGGACAAAGCGGTTCTTTTCGTCCATGCGAGTAAAGGTATTGAACCAGAAACAAATATGAGGATCTCCGAAATTATCGAAGAGGAGATTCCTGAAGCGTTACGAAGAGGTGTTGTGGTTCTGTCAGGACCCTCTCATGCTGAAGAAGTATGTGAAAAGCAGCCAACTACTGTTACGAGTGCATGTGAAGATGATGAGCTCGCAAGAGAAATTCAGGATCTGTTCATGAATAATGACTTTAGAGTTTATACAAACCCGGACGTCATTGGTGTTGAAATGGGCGGTGCTTTGAAAAATATCATTGCGATCGGCGCAGGTATGACTGCTGGTCTCGGTTTTGGGGATAATGCTAAAGCGGCACTGATGACCCGGGGACTCGCTGAAATAGCAAGACTTGGTTTGAAACTTGGCGCAAATCCAATGACATTTGCAGGTCTTGGCGGATTGGGTGATTTGATAGTCACCTGTACAAGCGTCCATTCACGGAACTGGCGTGCAGGTTATGCATTAGGTCTTGGTAAGAGTGTTCAGGAAGTTGAGAAAGATCTGGGTATGGTCGTTGAAGGGATCCGTACAACAAAGGCTGCTTATCAGCTTGCTACGAAACTGAATGTTGAAATGCCGATTACGGAAGAGCTTTACCAGGTTCTGTTTCATGATAAGCCTGTCAATGAAGCAGTAGCTGAACTGATGGGCAGAGTAAAAAAACAGGAAGTGGAAGATTTAAAGCTTGGGGATCCGTTGAATCATCTTGAACCATGAACAGTAAAGAAAACCGGGAACTTCCGGTTTTCTTTTTTCACTTTTAGACAAATAGTCATCTGTTCTTGAAATTGAAACAGAAGTTTATAGCATGCATCATATAATCCTATTGTGCTATAATACAAGTGTTCATAGTAGAAAAGTCAGGAAGGGGAAAAGCCGATGTTTGAGGATGGCATTGCGAAAATGTGGATATCCTTCATATCCATGGGACTCATGTTTTTATCGGTGGTTTTAACGATTTTTGCTAAAGAAAAATTGCGTGGTATACTTCGGTACTCAGTTTTAACCGTCACGTTTATCATGATCATGGTATCCGGTTTGATCATCTTTTTGGTTGTGGCTACCGGACCTGTGCCAGAATAAAGGAGAAATTGTATGAAAAAATTAATACAATTAAATTCATTAATAATTTCAGTTCTCATACTGAGTGGTTGTCTCTTTCCACAGGATCAGAGAGGTGCACAAGATGTACCTTATGAAGATCAACGAGTGGCGGTTGAAAATGCGGTTCATGAATATAGAGAGGTTACAGGAGTTCTGCCTATTGAAACCCGGGAACAGGACACGCCTGAATTTCGACGTTATCCTGTTAATTTCAAAGAATTAAACCCATATTTGTCTCAACTTCCTGTCAATGCTTTTGAGAATGGTGGGGTATATCAATATGTTATATTAAATCCTGAAGAAGAAATGGATGTCAGGCTGCTTGATATCAGAACGTCCAGAGCGATTCAGGAAATTCAACGCAGCATCTATCAGTATCGTTCTGACAATACGTATGCGCCGGTTAAAGAGATCGTTCATGAAGGATTAATGCAACCAGATTATAACGCACTGCAATATGATGAAGAAATCACAGTTCAGAGCCCGTTTTATCCTGATCATCGCTTGCCTGTATACATGGAAACCGATGGTTCACTAATCGTGGATTACCGGATAGATATCATGAAGGTGATTGAAGAGGAGGGGGCAGACGATTATGAACCTGGGGATGATTTACGCTATTTATTAACAGATCATCATCCGGTGGTGCCCGATTACAGTTATCCGATGACAATGAATGATGACGGAGAAATCATTTTTAAAGAGAATTGATCTAACGCAGTAAACACTTTAGTATCAAGTAATCGACTCAAATATCGTCGATTTATGACGAAAAACTATGATAATCTGTCATTCTCGGTAAAATAATCTTAAATATTCCATGAATTCAATAAAAGTTGTTGAATTATTCAGCAGTTTAAGTTAACATAAGCCTTGTTACTCCAATGTTTCAAGCGAATTTATTACTTGAGAAAACGATTGGAGGAAATCCTCTGGGAGGAGGTGAAACAGATGAACAAGACTGAATTAATTAATGCAGTTGCAGAATCAGCAGACCTTTCCAAGAAAGATGCAACTAGCGCGGTTGACGCTGTGTTTGAGGTGATTACAAACTCTCTCAAAAAAGGTGACAAGGTTCAATTAATTGGTTTCGGTAACTTCGAAGTTCGCGAACGTGCTGCCCGTAAAGGTCGCAATCCGCAAACTGGTGAAGAAATCGAAATTCCTGCTAGCAATGTTCCTGCGTTCAAACCAGGAAAAGCCCTTAAAGATGCTGTAAAATAAGTACATAAAGGGCAGATTAATGTAAGAAAAATAAGTGCTCATCAGCAATACGGTTGCTGTGGGCACTTTTTTATACTTTGACATTGGTTGACTCACATTGGTTCCCGGAAATTTATACAAAACTTATACAATCACAAGGCGACTCACTTTGAAATCGGAATTTACTGTGCTACTATTGATATCTGAAGATATACAAATTGGTCTCTGAATGGAGGAAGTCAATATGAGTGGTAACGTCGATCATGAAAAAATTCAGCAAGCGGTGACAATGATTCTTGAAGCGGTGGGAGAAGATCCTGAACGTGAAGGATTGCTTGACACCCCAAAACGGGTAGCGAGAATGTATGAAGAGATATTCGAGGGTCTTCATCAGGATCCGAAAGAACATTTTAAAACGGTGTTCGGTGAGGATCATGAAGAACTGGTACTGGTGAAAGATATTACTTTCCACTCCGTATGTGAGCACCATTTGGTGCCTTTCTTTGGTAAAGTTCATATCGGATATATCCCTAAAGGTGGTCAAGTAACCGGTTTAAGTAAAATGGCGAGAGCCGTCGAATCTATAACGAGAAAACCTCAGTTGCAGGAACGAATCACGTCAACACTTGCTGATTCCATTGTAGATACATTAACACCACTTGGTGTGATTGTTATCGTTGAAGCTGAGCATATGTGTATGACTATGCGAGGAGTAAGGAAGCCAGGTGCAAAAACGGTTACATCTGCTGTTCGTGGAGCTTTTCAACGAAGCGAGGCTGCCCGTGCAGAGGTAATGTCATTAATACGTGATCAAGGATAGAATCATTAAGAAAGGGTGAACCCTATTTATGGCAGACACCGGCGATTATATCGTAATTAAAGCGAATGAAAATGGTGTAAATGTGATTGGTCTGACTCGGGGGACCGACACTAGGTTTCACCATTCAGAAAAATTGGATAAGAACGAAATGATGATCGCTCAATTTACAGAGCACACATCAGCAATTAAAATACGGGGGAAAGCAACAATTCAGACAGCTCATGGTGAAATGACCTCAGATGAGTAAAGCAGACCTCGGTCTGCTTTTTCTTTAGCTGCTCGTGTTACCGCTCTCATTAAAGAATCAACTTCATTCAAGAGAGAATTCGATATACGTTTTGTCAGTGCTTTTGTGATATACTTATGATGTGTCTTGCTGCACAAAGGTAGTAGGGTGATAGAATGGTGTACATTACTTGGATGACATGACACGAAACGGAACCTGGTGATCTTTAAACGATTTAGCTAAGGAAATTGCAGGTCATCTGCTATATTCATTTCTGGGGGACTTGAACATGGTATTAAAACATCAAGATGTGAGTTTCATTCAAAAAGTTATGAGCAGTTTTTATAAAGCTGTTGATCATCGTTATTTAAAACAGTTTCTTGGAGACCCTGAGCTGCATCCTAATGTTATATCTGTGCTCCTCTATCTTTTTGATGACAGCGAAGGTGAATATGAAGATATTCATGACGGGATTCTGACATCGATTCTGGTGCAGAAAGCCTTGGATACGCATGAACAGATTAATCAGCATGGCATCGGGATAGAGAATCTTCGGACAAAACGCCAGCTGACAGTACTCGCCGGGGATTATTACAGCTCTTTATATTATTATATCCTTTCAAGATCAAAAAACGAGTTGTTAATGTATCATCTGTCACTTGGTATTCAGCAAGTGAACGAAGCTAAAATGGTCATTTATCAACACGATAAAAAAGCAAGAAAGCCGGTTTTTGAAGATTTACGAAAAGTGTTTACCGGAATCGCTGAATCGCTTGCCAAAGCATATGACCTGACATCACGATTTACACCTGTTGGGGATTACCTGCTGCTTATGGCACTGAAAGACGAAGAGAAACGTTATCATCAAGAAGGAAACAGTCTGATTTCAGCATACATCGAAAAGACAATGATTTCGTCGGCAGAGGTGAAATCGATTGAAGAAGGATTTCAATCAATCAGAGAGCAATTACTTCTTAACCTTGAACAAGAGATTCCTGACTATGCCGAATTTTGTGCTTATATTGGTATGAATAGTTCTGAGTGGGGATATCATAAATCGTATTGTAATTCATACGCTATGGAGGAAGGATAAGTCATGTCCAATTCAAAAGAAGAACGGGTTCATTCGGTATTTGAATCCATTTCAAGTCAATACGACAAAATGAATGGAATAATCAGCTTTCAGCGCCATGTTGCCTGGCGTAAGGATACCATGAATATCATGAATGTGAAGCCAGGAAATACCGCTTTGGATGTCTGCTGTGGTACAGCAGATTGGACGTTGCATCTTGGAGAGGCAACCGGTGCCGAAGGGAAAGTTGTCGGGCTGGATTTCAGTGAGAATATGCTGTCAGTAGGCAGAGAAAAGGTAATTGAAAGTGAGATGGACCATGTGGCGCTGATCCATGGTAATGCGATGAATTTACCTTTTGATTCAAATACCTTCGATTACGTAACCATCGGATTTGGACTGAGAAATGTTCCGGACTATTTAGCAACCTTAAAAGAGATGCACCGTGTGGTTAAACCAGGCGGTCTTGTTGTGTGTCTGGAAACTTCGCAACCAACTCAAAAAGGATACAAAGAATTATACTGGCTTTATTTTAAGCACATCATGCCGTTGTTTGGCAGGATTTTCGCTAACAGTTATGAAGAATACTCCTGGTTGCAGGAGTCGAGTCAATCATTCCCTGGAAAAGAGGAATTGAAGGATCTGTTTCATCAGGCGGGTTTTTTGAATGTCAAATACAGATCTTATTCGGGTGGTGTTGCAGCCAGCCATTTTGCCGTGAAGCCGCAAGCTGCAAAACCATCGTATTAAAGGAGACAGTCCATCATGAAAAAGCTGAGAGTCATACTCGAAATGATTAAATTTGAACATACCATATTCGCATTGCCATTCGCATTTCTTGGTGCTGTTCTCGGAAGCTTAATTATAGAGGGGAACTGGCCGTCTTTAATGGAATGGGTTTGGATTACCCTTGCTATGATCGGTGCAAGAAGTGCTGCAATGGCCCTTAATCGACTGATTGATGCTCAAATTGATCTGGACAACCCTCGAACAAAAACGCGTGCGATACCTGCCGGTTTACTATCTAAATTGGAGACACTGGTATTTATTGGGGTATCTTTCGCTGTGTTATTTATTGCAGCTTTTCAATTAAATATGCTTGCCGTATATTTACTCCCGGTCGCTGTGTTTTTCCTTGTATTTTATTCGTATACCAAACGGTTCACGTGGCTTTGTCACGTCTTTCTCGGAATGACGATAGGACTCGCTCCTTTAGGCGGCTGGGTTGGTGCCACAGGGACACTGACATGGGAAGCTTTCATTTTGTTTATTGCAGTTGCGTTATGGACTGCCGGTTTTGATGTCATTTACGCGACTCAAGATGCAGAATACGACAAAGAAGTGAATCTGAACTCAATTCCAAGCAGGTTTGGCATTGTCAAAGCACTGCTGATGGCCAAGGGTTTTCATTTGATCAGTTTTACAGCAATGATATCATTGTTTTTTATCGCTCCACTGAGTTGGATTTATTTACTGGGGGTACTGATCGTGGGGGGGATTATGTTTTATGAACATTCTCTGGTGTCTTCAGATGACTTATCAAGAGTGAATGTCGCTTTTTTTACAATGAACGGGATCATCAGTGTCATCATGCTTGTTTTTTCGATTGGTGATTTGATTTTGATCTGACGTTAATGGGGGAAGGATTATGGGGATTCGAATAGGTGAAATTTCTTATACAAATATTTTACCGATGTTTTATTATATGGATCGCGACATGCTACTGGAACAGGGCTGCTCGTTTATACCAGCGATACCATCTGAGCTGAACAGCAGGATGGCCAACGGGACGATTGATGTAGGTGGCATATCGTCTTTTTCATATGGGGAGCATATTCATGATTACGAAATTTTGCCTGACCTTTCTGTTTCATCTCCTGATGCCGTTGGATCTATTTTTTTATTTTCCAAAAAGCCGATTGAACAGCTGTCTGGTGAGAAAATCGCACTGACATCGAGTTCTGCTACCTCCGTGAATTTGCTTAAAATCATTTTGCAGGAATTTTACCATCAATCCGTCAGTTATACCGTTGAAGAACCTGATTACCTGGGTATGATGGAAAGGTATTCGGCTGCATTATTGATTGGTGATGATGCAATCATGGCAAAACGTCATGGCAATGCACACTCGTTTACGTATGATCTGGGAGAAATATGGCGAAAAGAAACGGGATTTCCAATGACGTATGCCGTCTTTGCCGTCAGAAAAAACATTGCCCGGCGTGAACCCGATTTATTAAAAGAAGTTATGAATCAATTCCAGATCAGTAAGAAACGCTGTCAGGATGATCATTATGAGGAAATGATTCAATTTATCCAGTCCAAATTTAATGGAAGCACCCAATTTTGGATGTCTTATTTTGATGGCTTGAATCATGATTTAACAGATACGCATGTTCGAGGCTTATTATATTACTACAGGCTGGCTTATCAAATGGGCTTGCTCGATCATCAGGTGAACAGGCTGGAGATCTGGCACCCAGATTCAACCAGGCAATCTGTTTCGTTAGGTGGTTCAGAATGAAACTCTCAGAGATCTATTTGTATTTGAAGCAGGATATATCAAAAATAGAAAAGGAGATTGAAAATAGTATTGATGCTCAGCACCCTGTCCTGATTCAGGCGTCTTCGCATCTTTTGAAAGCAGGGGGAAAAAGGATTCGACCGGTTTTCGTCCTGCTCGGTGCTCAATTTGGTCAGTATGACCTGGAACGCGTCAAACTGGTGGCTGTTCCACTTGAAATGATACATATGGGTTCGCTGGTTCATGACGATGTTATAGATGATGCTGAATTAAGACGCGGAAGAAAAACAATTAAAGCGAAGTGGGATAATCGTGTGGCGATGTATACAGGTGATTATATGTTTGCCAAAGCGATTGAAATAGCAAGTCAAAGCCAAGAACCCCGTCTACATGAAATTCTGTCTGATGCGATGGTCGAAATGTGTATCGGAGAGGTGGAGCAAATAAAAGATCAGTTTAATGCTGATCAAAATTTGAAAATTTATTTGCGGCGGATTAAAAGAAAAACAGCACTTTTGATTTCAGTAAGCTGTGAACTTGGCGCACTGATTGCTGGCGCTGATCGCCATATCCAAAAATGTTTAAAACGCTATGGCTATTATACAGGGATGGCCTTTCAAATCACCGATGATATTCTTGATTTTGTAGGAACAGAAAAAGAACTCGGTAAGCCTGCCGGGAGTGATTTACTCCAAGGTAACGTCACATTACCGGCTTTATATGCTATGGAACGTGATGCAGAGTTAAAAAATGAGATCACCCACTTCCTGGAGAGTCATGGGACCGACAAGGTAGATATGAATGGTATTATTTCAAAAATCAAGGAAACTGGGGCAGTGAAGGATGCAAAGATCATGTCTGACCTTTATTTGGAAAAGGCTAATGCCGCACTTGAGGAGCTTCCTGATATCCGTGCAAAGCGAGCATTGTCTGAAATTGCTCAATATATTGGGGATCGGAAATTCTGAATACAATATGAACGTTTTTGATGAATCCGAGCGTGTCGTTTTGATATGCTCGGTTTTTCATATTTTTGATAAGCAGATAATTCTTGTTAGTGATCGGAATAACTGATAGAATGATAGCGGTTTCAATATATTGATTAATGCAGGAGGATGAAGAATGGAACAGACATACTTAATGATCAAACCTGATGGTGTAAGTCGCAAACTAACGGGAGAATTGATAAACCGTTTCGAGAAGAAAGGCTTCACACTTCGGGCGGCTAAAATGATAACGATTTCTGAAGAATTGGCCAAAGAACATTATGGTGAACATGCTGATAAGCCTTTTTTTCCGGGGTTAATCAATTTTATTACATCAGGGCCGGTTTTTGCGATGGTCTTGGAAGGTAATAACGTGATTAAAGAAGCTCGTAAAATGATGGGAGCAACCAATCCCGAAGAAGCTTCTCCTGGAACAATCCGGGGGGATTTTGCTACTGAAATGTCTGAAAATATTATTCATGGTTCTGACTCGAAAGAAAGTGCAAAACGGGAAATCAACTTATTTTTTCCAGAACTATAAAGTAAAGAAATTGATGGATTTCATATGGTAACCCTCATGATTTTATGGTAAAACTAGAGAAGATCAGATTTTGCAGAAAAGAGTGACTCTTACCTTATAGATGATTATAATCAGTTTGTTGACAGAATCCGAAGAAAAACCGGAATTGATTTAAGTTTGTATAAAGAAGCGCAGATGAAGCGCAGGTTAACGTCACTCAGAGATAAGCGAAGCTTCTCAAGTTTCATGGATTATTTTGAGGCAATGACCCAAGATCATGATTTGTTTGAAGAATTCTTGCAGCGAATGACAATTAACGTTTCCGAATTTTTCAGAAATCCACAGCGTTGGGAAGTTCTTGAGAGTGACATTTTACCGAGGCTGATGAAAGAGTCTTCAAAATTAAAGGTGTGGAGTGCTGCTTGTTCAACTGGTGAAGAACCTTACTCCCTGGTGATGCTGCTTCGTAAGTATCTGAGTGACAGGCAATATGATGTCACTGCTACGGACCTTGATCAATCGATTCTTGATCGTGCGATAAAAGGTTTTTACCCGGAACGATCGATTAAAGATGTTCCGGAAGGGATGCTGTTGAAATATTTTCACGCTGATCAAATGGGCTACAAAGTTACAGAAGACGTTAAACAGCAGATACGATTTAAGAGACACAATCTGCTTGCTGATAATTATGACAGGGGTTACGATCTGATTGTTTGCCGAAATGTTATGATTTATTTCACAGAACAGGCCAAAGAAGAAATCTATATGAACTTCAGCCGTTCTTTAAAGCTTGGTGGAGTCCTGTTTGTTGGCAGCACAGAACAGATATTTAATCCAGGGCGATTTGGTTTTTCAGCAGAAAAAACGTTTTTTTATAAAAAAATCAGTGATGTTTGATCAGGTCAGGCTCTTAAATTTAAGAGTCTGACTTATTTTTTATCGGTAAATTTCAGAAAAATCGTTCCTTTCACTTGAAAAATTCGTTACAATCATGAACAATAGTATTATAAAACAATTTAGTACATAAAAGCGATAAAGAAAGTTGAAGGTGATGAGAGATGAGATTTTTGACAGCGGGTGAATCACATGGCCCTGAACTAACAGCCATTATTGAGGGTGTACCAAGTCAACTAAGTTTAACGGCTGAGGATATTAATAAACATTTAGCAAGAAGGCAAAAGGGGTATGGAAGAGGGCGCAGAATGCAAATTGAAAAAGACCAGGTGAGAATCACCAGTGGCGTCCGACATGGAAAAACAACAGGTGCACCGATTACGTTACATGTGGAAAATAAAGACTGGACACATTGGAAAAAAATCATGGGTGCGGAACCTTTGTCTCAGGAAGAGGAAGATGAAGTGAAACGTAAAATATCCCGCCCTCGTCCGGGACATGCTGATTTGAATGGGGCTTTAAAATACCGGCACCGGGATATGCGAAATGTTTTGGAACGTTCATCCGCCCGGGAAACAACGGTTCGCGTGGCTGTTGGAGCAGTCGCTCAGCGGATCCTGGAGGAATTTGGGATTCGATTGGCAGGTCATGTTCGTGAAATCGGAAATATAAGAGCAAAGGAACAGGAATTGCTGCCAGTAGAGGAAATCATAACGCGCTCAGAAAATTCAGAAGTGCGCTGCTTGGATACTGAGGCGGAAGAACAGATGAAACAAGCGATTGATGATGCAAAAAAGAATGGAGATACTATCGGCGGTATTGTTGAAGTTGTTGCTGAGAATGTCCCTGTTGGTCTTGGCAGCTACGTGCATTATGACCGAAAGCTCGATGCTAAAATTGCTATGTCCGTGATGAGCATAAACGCATTCAAAGGTGTGGAAGTCGGGATGGGGTTTGAAGCTGCCAGAAAAAATGGCAGTAAAGTTCACGATGAAATCCAGCACAATGAGCAAGGTTATTCAAGAAAAACAAATAACCTTGGCGGATTTGAAGGGGGCATGACAACCGGAATGCCGATCGTTGTTAAGGGAGCAATGAAACCAATTCCTACTCTATATAAACCATTGCAAAGTGTAGATATTGAAACGAAAGAACCTTTCTCTGCAAGTATTGAACGCTCAGACAGCTGTGCCGTACCCGCTGCCGCTGTGGTTTGTGAAGCTGCGGTTGCCTGGGAGCTTGCCGATGCCTTTCTCGATAAGTTTGGATCGGATACCGTAGAAGATATTCGTGCACATTTAGCTCATTATCAAAAAGAAGTGGGTGACTTTTAATGATTGACCCGGCCATGACCATACAGGCTTCTACGCATGCTTATCCAGTCTGGATTGGTCAGGGAATTCTTTCTTCCATTGGTGAAGCTGTTCAGATGACAAACCCTGACTGCAGCCGGATTATGATCATTACCGATCAACATGTTGAGAAACTTTACGGGAACAAAATCAAACAATATTTGTCGGAATACAATCATGTGCATCTGTTGGCCGTACCAAGCGGAGAAGAAAGCAAATCCTTTGATACGTATTATGAAGTGATGACGGCCATGCTCGAAGCAGAACTGGATCGTAAATCCCTGATTCTCGCAATAGGCGGTGGTGTCGTTGGAGATTTGGCAGGTTTCGCTGCGGCAACCTACATGCGGGGAATTGATTTCATCCAGGTACCCACAACATTGCTGGCACATGATAGCAGTGTTGGAGGAAAGACCGGTATAAATCACCCTCTCGGGAAAAATCTGATTGGTTCGTTTCATGCACCACAGGCAGTGATTTATGATGTGGATGTATTTTCGACGTTGAGTGACCGCGAATGGCGATCGGGGTTTGCAGAGGTGATTAAGCATGGTTTCATTCAGGATGGCGATTTCCTCGATTGGCTCGTGAATGAATTCCCGCCAAGAGATCAGCTCACACCTGAAGTGATTCGAGATATGTTGTCGAAGTCCATCGCTATCAAAGCAAATATTGTGCAAAAGGATGAACGGGAGAAAGGTGTCAGAGCCTTTTTAAATTTTGGACATACACTGGGTCATGCCATTGAGAATGACTTGGGTTATGGCGAAATTACACATGGGGAAGCTGTGATGATCGGTATTCATTTCGCTCTGCAACTCGGAGATAACATAGGAATGCTCAAAATGTCAGAAGTCAATCATGTACTTCGATTTATAGAGGAACAAGGGTTTGAATTGAAGATTCCTGAAGCCTGCAGTACAAAAAGGCTGATTGAGCGAATGAAGCGAGACAAGAAATCAAACTCAGGTAACATACATTTTGTGCTGCTTCGGACAATCGGCACTCCTGATTTGATCGAGGTTCATGATGATCATATTTATAATACGCTGGAAATGGAGGGAATCAAGCGATGATGGTAAGAGGAATCCGCGGTGCAACCACGGTTGAAAACAATTCAGCCGAAGCAATCATCGAAGCTTCTCAGGAGATGTTGCAGCAGCTTGTGTCAGACAATGACGTGAATCCGGAAAACATTTCACAAATCTGGTTTACAGTCACGCAGGATCTCAATGCAGCTTTTCCTGCTCGTTCCCTTAGGAATTTCAGAGACTTTCAATATGTTCCGGTCATGTGTGCAACAGAAATCAATGTTCCAGAGAGTTTGGAAAAATGTATCAGAGTGATGGTTTCTTATAATACGACGAAAAAACAAAAAGACATCCGCCATGTTTACTTAAGAGACGCTGTGAAACTCAGACCGGACTTATCCTTGACAAAAGAAGGAGGATCAAGGTAAAATCCCTCTTAAAGATGAGGTAAAGTGAGGAGTCACTTTCCATCTTGAATGACAGTTAAGAGCCGAGTTGAGAGAAGAATGACAGATGAGCAGAGAAGAGCAGAGTGATTGGGATGCTTACTACCCGTCTGCCCTCAGGCAGACGGATTTTTTGATAAGTCAATTATCCTTCACTTCCCATTTCCCCCAGGATAACAAAAATCCTCTACTTCTTTGATGCCGACCTTCTTTCATGCTCCATGAAAGGGTGACAAATACATGTTTCAATTCAGTAAATCAGATTTCCATGAATTTAGTAAAACTTATAAAACAGTCCCTCAAAGCACAACGGTGTTTGCAGATACACGAACGCCTATTCAATTATTTCAATATTTCGACCATGAAGCGGCATTTATTTTGGAGAGTAATGATCCACTCTCCCCATGGTCTAATTATTCTTTTATCGGTTTAAATCCAATCTACCGAATTGAGAGTGACAAAGGTGGATTTTTATTCAAGAGCCACCTCGATAATGAAATCCTCTCGAAAGCTTCAACCCTGCCCGAAATCTGGCGCGAAGCAACTGCTTATTTGAATCCGGTTCCTGATCAGACGAATGTACCGTTTCCTGGAGGGGCTGTCGGTTATACAAGTTTCGAATCCTATCACTTAACCGAAGATCGCGTACAAGCCTTCGATAATGGAGAGAAAGACGTATCATTTCTTTTTTGCGAAACGATTCTTGCCTATCATCATGGGAAAGAGGAATTAACCATCGTTCACCTCCAAAAGATTGAACCGGAATCACCGGACAACTGTCACGATCAAGCTTCGCTTAGGATAAACGCTATTATAGATCAATTATCCGGACCGATACCCGATCAGGAAGCTTTAACTCCTTTTAAAACTACGATTAAAGAAGATGTTTTCGAAGGCGTAATGTCGAGTTATACAAAAGAATCATTCGAAGCAGATGTAGAGGAAGTGAAACGTTACATTGCACAAGGCGATATTTTTCAGGCGGTCCTTTCGCAACGCTTTGAAGTTCCGGTTAAGTCCGATGGCCTCTCCTTGTACAGGGTATTACGAAAGGTGAATCCTTCACCATATCTCTATTATATCCGCTTTCCCGACCAGGACGTGATAGGAAGCTCCCCTGAGCGATTGTTAAAAGTGGATAAATCAGGAGAGTTGGAAATTCACCCCATTGCCGGCACTCGTAAACGTGGAAAAGATGATGCGGAAGACAAGGCCCTCAAAGAGGAGCTCCTTAAAGATGAAAAAGAACGCGCTGAGCATCTGATGCTCGTTGATTTAGCACGTAATGACATAGGACGTGTCAGTCAATTCGGTACAGTGAAAGTAGGCACCTATATGGAAGTTGCTTATTTCTCCCATGTCATGCATATTATCTCAAAAGTGACTGGGCAATTGACTGAAGGATTGCATCCTTTTGATGCATTATTTGCAACACATCCGGCAGGAACGGTATCTGGTGCACCAAAAGTCAGAGCCGTAGAGATCATACAGGACCTCGAGAAACAACGGAGGGGAGTATATGCCGGTGCCATAGCCTATTGCGGGTTCAATGATGCCATTGATTCGTGTATCGCAATCCGGACGATGATCGTGAAAAACGGGACCGCTTATGTGCAAGCTGGAGCCGGAATCGTACAGGATTCAGTGCCTGAACTTGAGTATGAAGAAACACGCAATAAAGCCAAGGCACTCCTTTATGCGATTCAAGTCGCTGAAGCCCGCACGCAATCAGAGGAGGTCAACTCAAAATGAAACGGACCATAGATCAACTGATGGAACATCAAACGTTAACGGAAAAAGAAGCGAAGCAGTTTGTGGAAGAAATGATGACAGGCAAGCATAACCACGAAACAATGGCTGCCGTATTAGCTATCATGCAATTTCGCGGCATCACAGCCGAAGAGCTGGCCGGTTTTGCAAAAGGAATGCAGACAAAAGCCAAGAATATTTCAATTCCAGGTAAATTGCTGGACACATGTGGAACAGGTGGTGATTCATCCGGCTCTTACAATGTGTCGACGGCTTCCGCGATCCTGCTGAGCAGTATGGGCGTGAATATTGCGAAACACGGAAATCGAAGTATCTCTTCAAAGACTGGCAGTGCGGATGTCCTTGAAATCTTGGGTATTCCCTTTCATCAAAGTGAAGAAGAAGCAATAACAGCAATTTCAAAGAACCATCTCAGTTTCTTTTTTGCCCCGGATTATCATGCCGCAATGAAATATGTCGGCCCCGTGCGGGCAGCACTAAAAATAAAAACGATCTTCAATTTGTTAGGGCCACTTACGAACCCTGCAGGTGCATCTTACAGAATCATTGGTGTATATGGTGAAAAAGAAGCAGACATTATGGCAGAAGCTGTTAAGCGCCTGAACTTAAACAAAGTACTCATTGTAACCGGACACGACGGATTGGATGAATTAACGATTACTGGTCCGAGCAGAGTCATAGAGGTGACTGGGGATGTTTCAAAATCCTATACAATCACACCGGAAGAAGTCGGTTTAAAGCGTGGTCCCATTGACAGTGCAGTAGTCACATCGGCTCAAGAGAGTGCCAATCTGATCAAAAGCATCTTTAATCAAACGGCATCAGAGGAAGCAACAGGCCTTCTGCTCCTGAACGCGGGAGCGGCTCTATATACTGCAGGTGAAGCCACTTCGATTGCAGAAGGTGTCAAGCTTGCAAAACAGGCTCTGGGAGACCAAGTACTAAAGCACTTAGAACAGATTCAGCAATCCCAAACAGGGGATCAGATGGAGGAACAGGCATGACAACGATTCTTGACAAGATTGTAAAAACGAAACAAGAAGAAATTAAACACATTATTTTGCCGGAACAACGGATAACCAATCGTCCGAACGTTTCTTTCGTCAAAGCTGTAAAAGGCTCAATGCATCCATTGGGTGTGATCGCAGAAGTGAAAAAAGCAAGTCCCTCCAAAGGTATTATTAAAGAAGACTTTGCCCCTGTAAATATTGCGAGAATTTATTCTCAAATTGGAGCCGATGCAATTTCGGTATTAACGGACGAAAACTATTTTAAAGGGCATAAAAATTATCTGACAGCCATTAAAGAATCGGTTGATTTGCCATTACTTCGAAAAGACTTCATCATCGAAAGTGTTCAGGTTCAGGAATCCGAACGAATCGGCGCAGATGCAATCCTCCTGATTGCTGCTATTCTTGAACCACGGCAGTTGGCAGAATTATATCATGAAGCCAGAGAACTTGATTTGGATGTATTGATTGAAGTGCATGATGAATCCGAACTTGAACAGGTTCTTCAAGTAGTGACCCCTGAATTAATCGGGGTAAATAACCGGGATCTTAGAACGTTCGAAACCGATCTGGCTGTGACAGAAAGGCTGGGAAAACTTGTTCCACAAGGCACTACACTGATCAGTGAAAGTGGTATTCATAATCATAAAGATGTTTTACGCGTTATTCATTCGGGTGCAAAGGGTATTCTTGCAGGAGAATCCTTCATGCTGGCTGAAGATAAGCAGGCTTTTATGAACCAGTTGATATACGGGGAGGCGTAAGGATGAGCATCAAGCTGAAATTTTGCGGGATTACCAGTGAATCAGACTACAAAAAGGCAATAGCGCTATCCCCTGACTATGCAGGTTTTATCTTCGCAGATTCAAAACGAAAAGTAAATCCGGAAGATGTGGCAAGCTGGATTCAAAAATATTCAAATGGCAAAACACGTCATGTCGGCGTTTTTGTAAATGCCACTGAAGAGGAAATGGTCGAAACAGCTGTTCTGGCAAATCTTGATGTGATTCAAGCTCATGGAACAGAAGAGTTGGCTGTATTAAAACAAGTGAAAGAACGAACAAACAAACTGATTTTCAAAACGATCCATCATTCTGATCAAGGTATCGATCTGATGAAAAAATATGAAATCATCTCTGATGGCTATATTATTGATACATTATCCCAGGATGGTTGGGGAGGAACCGGACAATCCTTCAATTGGAATTCGGTCCCGGCTTATGAAACACTGGCTTCACAACAAGGGAAGGTGTGCCTGATTGCAGGCGGTGTAACACCTGATAATATCAAAGAATTGATAGCTTGCGGCGCAAGAGGTGTTGATGTATCATCCGGAACAGAAACTGATGGGATTAAAGACGAAAGGAAGTTGAAAAGTATGATGGATTCAACGAAAGGAAAATACAACGCTCCGGATTCTTTCGGACGATATGGTGAATTCGGCGGGAAATATGTCCCCGAGACGTTAATGTACGCTCTGGAAGAATTGGAAGCAGCTTTTTTGGATGCGAAAGAAGACCCGGCATTCCAGGAAAAGCTGACAAGTGAACTGGAACGATTTTCAGGCAGGCCCACGGCATTGACATATGCACCTCAGCTGACTGAACATTATGGCGGAGCGAAAATCTATTTAAAACGTGAGGATTTAAATCATACCGGAGCCCACAAGATCAATAATGCACTTGCTCAAGGGTTACTGGCAATGCGGATGGGTAAAAAAGAGATTATTGCTGAGACCGGTGCTGGACAACACGGTGTAGCAACGGCCACAATGGCTGCACGATTCGGATTGAAATGTAAAGTGTTTATGGGAAAAGAAGACATCAGAAGACAGGAGCTAAACGTATTTCGAATGAAGCTTATGGGTGCTGAGGTTATTGAAGTAACCTCCGGAGGTCATACGTTGAAGGATGCTACCAATGAAGCGATCCGCCACTGGGTAGCCCATGTAGAGGATACGTTTTATATCATTGGCAGTGTCGTGGGACCTCATCCATATCCAATGATGGTACGGGATTTCCAGCGGATCATCGGTGATGAAAGCAAGCAGCAGATGATCGAAGAAACCGGGAAATTACCTGATGAGGTCGTAGCATGTGTCGGAGGCGGCAGTAATGCCATGGGCATGTTCTACCCATTTCTCGATGATGATGTGCGTTTAACGGGTGCAGAAGCAGCCGGGAAAGGTGTTGAAACCACGGAACACGCTGCGACACTGTTTAAAGGACGTAAAGGTGTTCTGCATGGATCTCTCAGCTATTTGATCCAGGATGTTGACGGAAATATTACCGAACCTTATTCAATTTCTGCAGGTCTGGATTATCCTGGTATAGGACCGGAACATGCCCATCTTCGTGATACAAAACGTGTTCAATACGTCCCAATCACTGATGATGAAGCAATGGATGCATTGAAGGATTTAGCTGAGCTCGAGGGGATCCTCCCTGCGATAGAAACAGCCCATGCACTGGCTTATGTAAAGCAAAAAGCTCCTGAAATGGATGAAGATGAGGTACTGCTCGTTTGTCTGTCAGGGCGCGGTGATAAAGATGTGCAGACCATACAGGCAAAAGTGGAAGGGGATGTCCAGTCATGAACCGCTTAAATAACGAAGCATTCACGAAAGCAACCAAGCGATTTGTACCTTATATGATGAGTTCTGACCCTTCTCCGGAAGTATCGGTGGATATTGCGTTAACTTTACAGGAAGCAGGGGTTGAAGCGCTCGAATGGGGCGTACCTTTCTCAGATCCATTAGCAGATGGTCCTGTTATCCAGGAAGCAGGACAGCGTGCTTTGAAAAGAGGCGGCAGCCTGACTAAAGCCTTATCCACCATGAAGGATGCCAGAGAACGTGGTTTGACACTTCCGACCGTACTGTTCACCTATGTGAATCCAGTGCTGAGTTTCGGTTTTGAGAAACTTGTTCAAGAAATGGGCGAAGCAGGCTTTGACGGACTATTGATTCCGGACTTACCCTATGAGGAAAGTCACTCATACCGGGAATACTGTCAGAAGCACGATCTCTCTTTGATACCATTAGTTGCACCGAGTTCAAGGTCCCGTGTCGAAAAAATCTGTAAAGATGCGGATGGATTCGTTTATTATGTAACTTCATTAGGCGTAACAGGTACGAGACAGGAGTTCTCAGAGACATTGAAAGCAGAAATTGAAACCGTGAAGTCATTCAGTCGTGTACCAGTCTTGGCCGGGTTTGGTATTTCCACGCCTGAACACGTTTCTTTTTTTCAAAAAATTGCCGATGGGGCAATTGTCGGCAGTGCCCTCGTTAGAAAAATCGGTTCGCTTGAAGAAGACTTGCTCGATCCCGAAAGAAAACACGGAGCATTGAATGAGATTAAAGGATTTGTACAAGAACTGATTTCGTACTAATATAGAGTCATAGGAAGTCTGAGTGGAGGCGATGGATATGAAAATCAAACAATCGATGGTAGGACTCGTTCCCTACCAGCCAGGTAAACCGATCGAAGAAGTGAAACGGGAGTTGGGACTCAAGGAAGTCATCAAGCTTGCCTCCAATGAAAATCCATATGGTGCATCTCCGGATGTGAAAGAGGCCATCATGGAAGCTTACCAGGATATTGCTGTGTATCCGGACGGGTATGCTCGAGAACTAAGAGAAGCTGTGGCAAGTCATGTGAATGTTTTACCGGAACAGCTGATTTTTGGGAACGGTTCAGATGATGTGATTTTGATTTTATGCCGATCATTTTTAACGCCAGCAGATAATATTGTCACTGCAAATCCTACATTCTCACAATACCGGCATAACGCCGTCATTGAAGGTGCAGAAGTAAAAGAGATCCCTTTGAAAGAAGGCGTACATGATCTCGATGCCATGCTTGATGCGATAGATGAACAAACGAAAATGGTTTTTGTCTGTAATCCGAATAACCCGACAGGAACTTATAACAGTTCTCGGGAATTTATGAACTTCATCAAACAGGTACCTGAAGATGTGCTTGTGATCAGTGATGAAGCTTATATTGAATATGTGACTGCAGAGGATTATCCGGAAACGATTCCTTTGATTAAGGACTATCCGAATCTGATGATCTTACGAACTTTTTCAAAAGCATATGGATTGGCAGCGCTCAGAGTCGGTTTCGGAATAGCCAATGAAGAACTGATTCGTGTAATTGATCCCGGGAGAGAACCGTTTAATACGAATACAATGGGGCAAAAAGCTGCGGTCGCTGCTTTGAAGGATCAGGATTTTATTCAAAGCTGCACAAAGCAGAATCATCAGGAAATGAAGAAATACGAAGAATTTTGTCGGGAATCAGGTTTTCACTACTTCCCATCCCAAACAAACTTCATCTTGATGGATTTAAAAAAACCAGGGAGTGAAATCTTTGATTACCTTCTGCGAAGAGGATTTATTACCCGAAACGGTGAAGCGCTGGGTTTCCCTACAGGCATCCGAATTACATTAGGTTCACCGGAACAGAATGACCTGATTATCAGTGAGTTGAAGAAGTGGCTGACTGCGGAGGTGCACCCCACATGAAGCGCGTTTTTATCATCGGACTTGGTTTAATCGGTGGTTCGCTTGCCCTTGCGATCCGTAAAGGTCAGCCGAATATTACGATCACCGGGTTTGACACAGATCCCTCCACAATGAGATTGGCAAGCAGTCTTCAAGTAATTGATGAAGCGGCGGCGTCTGTTGCAGATGCCGCCCTTACAAGTGATGTCATCATCCTCGCAACACCTGTTGCAACATCGCTGAAACTTGTTGATGAACTGAGCGGACTGCCGCTCAAAAAAGGTACAATTGTAACAGACGTCGGGAGCACAAAGGCATCGATTGTAAAACACGGGAAGAAATTGACGGATAAAGGGGTTTGTTTCATTGGTGGACATCCTATGGCCGGATCGCACAAATCCGGTGTGGAAGCATCGAATGAACGCTTGTTTGAAAATGCATTTTATGTCTTATCCCCTAATGGACAAGCAAGTGACTCAGAACGGATCAAACTGCAAAATTTATTAAAAGGAACCCGCGCTAAATTTATTGAATTACATGCAGAAGAACACGATCGCTTTGCGGGTCTCATCAGTCATTTACCGCATATGATTGCTTCAGGACTGGTGCATCAACTTGCGGAGGCTGAAGAAAATCACCCTGTTATTTCTCAATTGGCCGCCGGCGGATTTCGGGATTTGACGAGGATAGCTTCGGCATCTCCGGATATGTGGCGGGATATTTTACTGCATAACCGTGAAGTCCTGTTATCACTTTTAGATGATTGGAAAACTCAGGTGAATAAAATGGAAACCATTCTTACGGATGGCGATCCGCAAGAGATTTATAATTTCTTTTCCAAGGCAAAAGCGTCGCGGGATCAGTTACCATCCAGAAAAAAAGGCGCAATGCTGCCGTTTTATGATCTGTTTGTTGATATACCGGACCATCCGGGCGTGATTTCAGATGTGACAGCGATTCTTGCTCGAGCGGGAATCAGTATTACCAATATTCAAATCATTGAAGCGCGAAATGACATGCTTGGTGTCCTTCGGCTCAGTTTTCGCTCGGGTGAAGATTTGGAACTGGCCCAGGCGAAACTGGCGGAACATCTGTACGATACATATGAAGCGCCATAATTCGAAAGGGGAAATCAATGTGGGATCAATGGAAATCGGTAAAACGAACCATGGCTTGAGGGGCACTGTCAAAATACCTGGAGATAAATCCATCAGTCACAGGGCAGTGTTGTTTGCTTCTTTGGCAAAAGGTGTATCTCAAATTGACGGTTTCCTTGAGGGGGAAGACTGTCTCAGTACGATTGCCTGCATGAGGCAATTAGGTGTGGAAATCGATCAGAACAATGATCAAGTGACTGTTTACGGCAATGGCCTGGATGCTTTGCAGGAACCGGCGCGTGTACTTGATATTGGAAACTCTGGAACAACGATTCGATTATTAATGGGTGTTCTTGCGGGTAGACCTTTTTCTTCGGTTCTTCAAGGTGATGATTCGATTGCCAGACGTCCAATGGCTAGAGTGACAGGGCCGTTGAAGATGATGAACGCGAGGATTGATGGCCGTCAACTGGGAGATTTAACGCCTCTGCACATTCGGGGAGGAGAACTAAGAGGGATTCGTTACCATTCACCAGTGGCCAGTGCTCAGGTGAAATCAGCTATACTTCTGGCAGGACTGCAGGCAGAAGGCGTCACAACGGTTGTGGAACCTCATAAATCAAGAGATCATACAGAACGGATGTTAAAAAGTTTTGGCATCTCGGTCCGTTCTGATGAACATTCAGCTTCTGTTCAGGGTGGACAAATGCTTCACCCGGTTCAAATCCATGTCCCTGGAGATATCTCTTCAGCGGCATTCATGCTGACGGCGGCTTCCATTGTAAAAGGAAGTGATTGTGTTCTTGAGAATGTTGGATTGAACCCAACCAGAAATGGTGTAATTGAAGTCTTGGAAAAGATGGGAGCGGATATGACTTTTCTCAATGAACGAATGGCTGGAGATGAACCCGTTGCAGATATCCGTGTCCGATTTGCTCCACTGAAGGCCATAACGATCGAGGGTGGCCTGATTCCTAGACTGATCGATGAAATTCCGGCTATAGCTGTTCTTGCGACGCAGGCAGAAGGGACCACCATCATAAAAGACGCTGAAGAACTGAAGGTCAAAGAAACCAATCGCATTGATACCGTTGTGAACCAGTTGAAAGAATTAGGTGCTGAAGTTGTAGCTACGGAAGATGGTATGATGATTCACGGCCCGGTGAGGTTAAGAGGCGGGGAGGCAGACAGCTTCGGAGACCATCGGATTGGAATGGCAATGGCCTTGTGCGGACTGATCAGTGATCAACCCGTTTCAGTGAATGGCACTGAGGCAATTGCTGTCTCATACCCCAATTTTTTTGAGCAGTTGGAAGAGTTAAAGATGAATGATTGAAAGTTAGGTGAATGATGATGAACGAAGTACTTGCCCAGGCAATCCAGCAAATTGAACAAGGGCACCATGAGGAAGGACTTAAGGCTGTGGAGGGTTTGATCCCAAAAGCAGATGATGAGACGAAAAGAACAATTGCTGAACTTTATTTTGAATTGGGACTGGTGGATCAATCGCTGATTCTCCTGGAGGAATTAATGTTTCAATATCCGGACCAAGGTGAATTGTTTGCCTTTGCTGCCGAATGTTACAGTGAATTAGGAAAAGAAGATGAAGCGATTGATATGCTGACTGAAGTTAAAAAAGGGGACCCTGCTTTTATTCAGGCAAGGCTTTTGCTTGCTGATCTTTACGAATCAGATGGATTGGAAGAAGTCGCTGAAAAAAAACTGCTTGAAGCATTAGAAGAAGAACCTGATGATGCGGTTCTTCAATTAGGCCTTGGCGAATTCTATCTGAACCGGGGAGAATTTCAAAAAGCAATCTCTTATTATAAACAAGTCATTCTTCAACAGAAATTACCTGAAGAATTTCCGGTTCACCCTGAGCTCCGTTTGGCTGAAGCCTACAGTGCAATCGGTGAATTTGAAGATGCCCTTGCTCATTATAAGTTAGGTCTCGGGGACGAAGAGCCGCCTGATGCACTGTTTGGCTATGCAGTTACGGCAATGCAACTTGATGACGTTGAAACGGCGCTCAGTGCCTTTGAACGTTTACTGGAAGCAGACCCGGACTATACGACGGCTTATCCACTTTTAGCGAAGGCTTTAATTGCTGAACAGCGCTATGATGAAGCCGTGTCTGTTCTTGAAGATGGCATTAAAAAAGATGAGTTTAATGAAGATCTTTACCTGGAAATGGCACGCTTGCAGGTCGCTAAAGGTGAACAAGCTGAAGGCATCAGTTTTTTACAAAAGGTGATCGCATTAAATCCATCGAATTTGACAGCTGTAAAAGATCTTTTAGCGATTCACGATGAACAGTCTAATTTTGATGAAATAAAAGATCTCCTTTCTTTTCTTGATGAATATAAAGAATACGATCCATTATTTGAGCGTTACCGTGGTAAAATCCTGCTTGAAGACGATGATGTTTCCGGAGCATCAGAGGCTTATCTTCAAGCCATTGACGGGTTGTCTGAAGATGAGCGTCTGCTTGAAGAAGCACTGGAAGCATTCTTATCAGCAGGGTGGATCAATCAATCCATCACCGTATTGAAACTCCTCACAGAAAAGCAGCCACACAGGGAAGATTTGCAGGATCAATTAAACAGGCTGACAAATTCAAACTAACTATCTGAAAAAAGCCGGAATATCAATCCGGTTTTTTTCAGTTTGAATGAATATTGGGAAAAATAAATCGTTTTGGCAGGAAAAATAGAAAATTTGTCGAATTAATTAATATAGGCAAAATGCTTTGTTGATTGCCTGTTTTTCTGGAAAATTTTGATAAAGGAGGGATTCCAGGTGACGAATTCAGTTCCAGTGATCGAAAAAAGAGATTTTCTGAAATGGTTTCTTGAACACCATCAATTAAAGCGACGGGAATGTGCGTGGCTTTTGAATTTTCTGATGAGTGATGACCTCCTGATGGAAAGAGTTCATTTTGTTGATGAAGCTGAACACTGCCCAAAGGCCTTGTTGATTTCTGCAAATGATGTTGAGAACGTCCCATTTGCATTTCATAAAAATCAGCATATTACTATGGACGCTGAAAAAGCTTTTCATGATATCCGTTTGAATCGAAATGAAGAAATATATATTCAGTTAAACTTCAAAGATAAATTATTGCTCAGTGAATATATGAGTGTACTAGAAGAGAATCCTTATCTTCCAGTCAATGAGGAAGAAGCAAATCTGAATGCGCTGCTTGCAGAAATGGTTGCAGATGAATCAATCAGGCAACAAAAATTGAGAGCGCTTAATTCGAAAATTGATGTTGCATTATCCAATCGGGATGAAGAAACGTTCAGTGAACTGGCAAAAGAATATGCCAATTTGAAAGCTCTCGAAACTTGAGGGCTTTTTTTCTCGTGATAAAGGGCATAAATGATGAGGATGTTGTTATAAGAGCTGCAATGAAATCATCAATGATCAATGAATGTACGAAAATTAATGCTGTTATTTGAAGAAGCTCTGGTTTAAATTCATCGAAAAATCAGGATCATATCGCCAAACTATAAAAAAGTATATTTTAAAAAATTCCGGAAATCGATCTATTTTTTTTTATTTTCTAAGTTATTTATGGTAGTGTTAGAATATAAATGTGAATGATTTGTGAACGAAGGAGAATAGTATTGTGAAATGGAATAGTCAAAGCATTGAAACATTTGTCTCAGCCAAGGAGTTTGTTGATACTGCGTTGATTCCACTCATCCCCCTCGATTTGCAACTAGATCCCTCAAAAGCGGCGCTTCAAGGCGAGTACATTGCCATACTTGCTGATGAAGTGGAAAAGCAATTGACTG
Organism: Salisediminibacterium beveridgei; assembly: GCF_001721685.1. Classification (GTDB taxonomy): domain Bacteria; phylum Bacillota; class Bacilli; order Bacillales; family Salisediminibacteriaceae; genus Salisediminibacterium; species Salisediminibacterium beveridgei. Next base: position 1,558,405 of record NZ_CP012502.1, read on the forward strand.
GAAGAGTTATGCTGGTACCACCTTACCCATATAAACAGAACAAAGGGAAGAGTGACACGCTCATTCACGAATTGAATGAATGGAACTCTTATTATTACAATGCTGGTATGGTTAACACGATTTGTTTAACGTGCGATGAAGAATTGGTTGAGTTGAACGCGTTATCAAAAGCGCGGGTGATCTGGATGCCAATGATCCCGTTGGATCACCTTGAAGCTAGACAAGCCAAGGAAATGGTGAGGGAACAAGCTTCTCAGGTCCTGCCAAAAATCATGAAAATATGGCAAGGGAAAGGCACGGAATAATAATCATTATTTCTCTAAAATAATTCTACTCTACTAATTGACATTGAATGCAATTGTGGAATATCATATAATTATATTTATCTGTTTTCAAAATGTGAATGTTTTGTGAAAAATGAGATGTGAGGAGGGAAGGTCGTGAGCGAAAAAAAACATAAAGTGTCCAGACGTCAGTTTCTCACATATACACTGACCGGAGTTGGTGGTTTTATGGCTGCAACGATCATCAGTCCAATGGCAAGAATGGCACTGGATCCTGCACTGGAAGTCGGTGAGGAAGGTGATTTTGTTTCCGTTGGATTAAGTGAAGATGACTTAACTGATGAACCCCAGCGCGTGGATTTTGTCGTGGAGATCGAAGACGGTTGGTATGAAGATGAGCAGAACCGCTCTGCTTATGTGTATCGTAACGGTGATGAAATATTAGCTATGTCGCCAACATGTACTCATTTAGGTTGTACGGTTGGCTGGGATACAAACGATGATCACCCGGATCAATTTTTCTGCCCTTGTCACCTGGGCCGTTTCGAAAGAGACGGTACGAATATCGAGGGAACTCCGCCGACGCGTCCGCTCGACGTTTATGACGTCGAAGTCCGTGATGGCATGATTTATTTGGGGCAGATCAGACAGCGTGGGTAAAAGGGGGCGTATTTGATGTTACAGAAAGTCTATGACTGGATAGACGAGCGAGTTGATATCACGCCAATGTGGCGAGATATTGCAGATCATGAAGTGCCGGAACACGTGAACCCGGCGCATCATTTCTCAGCATTTGTGTATTGTTTTGGAGGTTTGACATTTTTTGTTGTTGTGATTCAAATATTGTCCGGCATGTTTTTAACGATGTATTATGTACCGGATATTGTGAATGCCTATGAATCAGTTTATTATCTGCAGAATGAAGTCACTCATGGCATGATTGTCAGAGGAATGCACCATTGGGGAGCAAGTCTTGTCATTGTGATGATGTTCTTACACACACTACGGGTATTTTTCACTGGTTCTTACAAAAAACCCCGTGAGCTAAACTGGGTAGTTGGTGTGCTTTTATTCTTCGTTGTACTTGGATTGGGTTTTACAGGATACTTGTTACCTTGGGATATGAAAGCGTATTTTGCAACCGTGGTAGGGTTGGAAATTGCGGAGGCGGCTCCAATCATCGGTCCGTTTATGAAGACACTGCTTGCCGGGGGCGAATTGATTGGTGCACAAACACTGACTCGTTTCTTTGCGATCCATGTTTTCTTCCTGCCAGGTGCATTACTTGGGCTGTTGGGTGCCCATTTCATTATGATTCGTAAACAAGGTATATCAGGTCCGTTATAAAATCCGGACGAAGAAGAGGAGGTTAAGCTATGAAACGCGGGAAAGGTATGAAATTCGTCACTGATTCACGAGTCACGGCGAATAGAACACCAAATATACCTAAAGATTATTCCGAATATCCGGGTAAAACGGAAGCATTTTGGCCAAACTATTTACTGAAAGAGTGGATGGTCGGCTCAGTCTTTCTGATCGGGTTTATGGTCCTGGCGATGTCACACCCTGCTCCTTTGGAACGGATTGCAGATCCTACGGATTCAGGTTATATACCGTTACCGGACTGGTATTTTCTTTTTCTATATCAACTGTTGAAATATGAATTTGCAGCTGGTGCCTATACTGTTATGGGAGCTGTTGTCATACCTGGTGTTGCATTTGGTGCATTGTTACTCGTCCCTTGGCTTGACGGAGGTAAAGAACGTCGACCTTATAAACGGCCTATCGCCAGTGGCTTGATGCTTTTTGCGATCGTCGCGATTATTTTTCTTACTTGGGAAGCGGTAGATGATCACGACTGGGAAGCAGCTGCTGAACAAGGCCAAATTGTTGATGATATCGAAATCGATGAATCAGCCGCGGGTTATGAAATTTATCAAAGCCAAGACTCTTGTATCTCATGTCACGGTGGTGATATGCTCGGTGGCGCTGCAGGTCCAAGCATGTTCGAAAGTGATTATGACAAGGATGAAGTCATGGATATTATCATTAACGGATTGAATGATATGCCGGCTGATCAGTTTGAAGGAACAGATGAGGAACTTGAAATCCTTGCAGCATTTATTGCCAATGATGGACAGGATCCTGACAATGGTGATAACGGTGAAGATGAGGATGATAATAACGACGCAAATGAAAATAATGAATAAACTTTTTACCGGCCCTTCTGTTTTGGGCCGGTTTTTCTTTTCTTTTCACTTATATTTTCGATATAATTGAAGCTATGAATTAAGATAAGGCGGTGTGTTTTTCTTATGTTGTCATTTATTTTTTCGATTATCAGGGAACGGTGGTTTCTTTGGGTTCTGCTCATCATAAATCTCCCTGGGACAGTATATGGATATATCTGGTACGACGCTCAATTACAACAGACACCGGCAATCTTTTTGCCCTTTGTACCAGACAGTCCTACAGCCAGCCTGTTTTTTGTGATTGTCCTGATTGCTTTTTTAATGGGGCGTAATATCCCAATAATAGAGGCACTTGCAGCGGTAACGCTTTTTAAATATGGCATATGGGCTGTATCGATGATTGTTGCAGCAGGAGCAATGGGCAGTATGATCACATTATTGGATTTTATGTTGATTTTCTCCCATTTGGGTATGGCAATCCAGGGACTCTTGTATATGCCTTATTACCGGATAAAAGCATGGCACATCGTCGCAGTGGGTATCTGGACGTTACATAACGATGTAATCGATTATGTCTACGGGATGCATCCATGGGTCAAATCTCCTTTGATACCTCACATATCAGAGGTAGCCTATTTCACCTTCTGGTTGAGCATTGCTTCGCTTCTCCTTGTTTATTATTTGAATAAATCATGGGAAAAGCGGGAATTATGATAGCAGTTCATCTGAATTGACACTTTGACCTTCTTTGACTAAAATAATAAATAGATAGACTGAAAGGAGAGATGCACCATGTTTGGATCACTTGGTGGATTTATCATTTATATTGCTTTGTTGCTTATTATTCCAATTTGGGCACAAAGCAGAGTGAAAAGTGCTTATCGGAAATATTCCAAGATTCGTTCATCATCAGGTATGACCGGTGCTCAGGTTGCAAGGAAAATACTTAATGATAATGGTCTATTTGATGTTTCCATTGAACCCGTCAAAGGGACGTTGTCCGATCATTATGATCCCCGTTCCAAGACAGTGCGTCTGTCTGAACACAATTATTACGGGAATTCGATCGCAGGCGCTGCCGTTGCGGCACATGAAGTAGGCCACGCGATGCAGGATGAGGAGAACTATGCTTTTCTCCAATTCAGGCATGCCTTGGTCCCTGTAGCCAATCTCGGGTCCAATATGTCCTTTATCTTCATCATCGCAGGGATTATTTTATCGTCACAAGGCATGTTTTTGACCGGGATCATCTTCATGAGTTTTGCTGTGTTGTTTCAGCTGGTCACGCTCCCGGTTGAATTTGATGCGTCCAACCGGGCGATGTCAAATATCGTATCAGCTGGTGTAATCCGTAATGATGAGGAACGTGACACAAAGAAAGTTCTGAACGCTGCAGCTTTAACCTATGTTGCTGCTGCTCTTGTAGCGATGATGGAATTGATTCGATTCATTCTGCTGTATATCGGCATGGACGATTAAATTGATGGTAACTCAGATAAACAATACTCCCAACAGGTTATAAGACCGGTTGGGAGTATTTAAACGTTATCGTGAGCGGATGTTTAACTCGAGTGCTTGTATTCAATCGTTTTCGCCACTCTCTTGCACGAAGGAATGAGCAGTACCTGTGCGACAATCAAAAATTTTAGAGTTTAAGAGCTATATTTCCAGAGGACGCTTGTATTCATCCAGCGTAAAACCTTCACCCATGACATCCTGTGCATCTGTCATACTGACAAAGGCGTGAGGATCGACGCTCTTTATAACGGATTTCAATTTGCCCATTTCATGGTGGCCTACGACGCAGTACAATACATCTTTACGGTCTCCCGTGAAAGTACCTTCTCCTTTTAATGTCGTTGCCCCACGTTCCATGTCCTTCATAATAGCTTTTGCAATTTTGGTGGAATGATTAGAAATGATGATGGCTGCTTTACCTGAGTAAGCCCCTTGCTGAATGAAATCGATCACTTTAGCAGCAATGAAGACTGCAACCAGTGTATACATCGCTTCACGGTAGTTAAGATAAAATAATGAAGAGGAGATGACTGCTGCGTCAAAAACAAACATTGTTCTTCCAATACTCCAGTTCATGTATTTATAACCGAGCTTCGCGATAATATCGACTCCACCTGTGGTCCCGCCAGCTCTGAATACCAGACCCAGACCGGTGCCAACTGTTATTCCTGAAAATAATGCAGCGAGCATTAAATCATCATGCAGTGGTAAATCAAGAAATTTGTAGCGTTGAAAAAACCAAAGGAATAGGGACAACGACAGTGTTCCCAAAATGGTATATAAAAAAACGAGTTTGCCGAGAATTTTATAACCGATGATAAAGAGCGGAATATTTAACAAGAGATTGGAATAGGCTGGATCGAACTGCAGTGTGAAATACAAAATCAGTGTAACACCCGTAAATCCTCCATCTACCAGGTTGTTTTCCATATTGAAATAAACAAGGCCGAAAGCCATGAGTGCGGAACCGATCAAAATCCAGAAGATACTTTTCGTTATGGATGGTTTCATTCTGTCTGTCACCCTTTCTGTTTGATAACCTGCTTCATTATAATGGAAACAACCATCATGTTCAACATGAATAAATGATTTGTCAAAACAGTCGGATTCCATTACCATTAGCATGTATACTTAATTCTGAGCCCAATAGGAGGTAAATGATGAGTGAACGATCCATGAAAGAGATGCAGGAAGAAGTGGATACATATATTTCACAATTTAAGGAAGGTTATTTCTCTCCGCTTGCCATGATGGCCAGAATGACTGAAGAAATCGGGGAACTTGCCCGTGAAGTGAATCATTCTTATGGTGAGAAACCTAAAAAAGATGAAGAAGAAGCGAAATCAATGGAACAGGAAATTGGTGATGTGTTGTTTGTCATGATTTGCCTGGCGAATTCATTGAACATTGATCTCGACGAGGCTTTTGATCTGGTTATGCATAAATTCAAGACAAGAGATAAAAATCGATGGACACCAATTGAGGAGGCGGACAAATGATTAAAATTGTCGTAGCAGGTGCAAGAGGAAAAATGGGCAGTGAGGCAGTGCAGATGGTGCTGAACGAACCGGATTTTGAACTGGTCGGAGCTGTAGACCTTCATGATAATCGTAAAATGATGTCTGATATCGATGGTATGCCTGATGTGAAGGTGATGCTTTTTGAAGATATGGGCGAATGTCTTCAGGAAACAAAGCCGGATGTGCTGGTCGATCTTACCGCCCCGGAAGTTGGTAAGCGCCATATGAAAATCGCCCTTGAACATGGTGTAAGACCTGTTGTAGGAACGACAGGATTTACTGCTGAAGACGTAAAGGAATTGACCATGCTTGCAGAAAACGAGGCGACAGGAGCGATCATTGCACCTAATTTTGCTATTGGTGCCGTGCTGTTGATGAAATTTTCACAAACTGCAGCGAAATATTTATCCGACGTGGAGATTATTGAACAGCATCACGACCGTAAATTGGATGCCCCATCAGGAACGGCAGTGAAAACTGCTCAGATGATCAGCGAAGTCCGGGAATCGCGAAAGCAGGGCCACCCGGATGAAGAAGAAACAATGCCAGGAGCGAGAGGGGCTGAAGTCGATGGCATGCATATTCACAGCGTGAGACTTCCGGGACTGATTGCGCACCAGGAAGTAATTTTTGGAGGCGAAGGTCAATCATTGACCATGAGGCATGATTCTTATCACAGATCCTCATTCATGCCGGGAATCAAATTGGCAGTAAATCATGTTATGGGTATCAATACGCTGATCTACGGATTGGACCAAATCATTCAGTAAAAAGGGGAAACATAAATGAATATTGCATTTATTGCTCACGATAAAAAGAAAGAGGATCTGGTATCCTTTGCTATGGCCTATGAACAAGTACTTCTTAATCATGCTCTGTATTCAACGGGAACCACGGGAAAACGCATCATGGAATCGACAAATCTGGATCTTCATTTATTTGCTTCAGGCCCTCTTGGAGGCGATCAGCAAATCGGTGCGATGATTGCTGAAAATGAAATGGATCTCGTGATTTTCTTTAAAGATCCATTAACAGCACAGCCACATGAACCGGATATCAACGCATTAATCCGGCTATGTGATGTGTACAGTATTCCGTTAGCAACCAACATGGCCACTGCCGAGATCCTTCTTTCCGGTTTAAAGCGTGGGGAATTCAAGTGGCGTGAAATTCTCAAATCGGGAAATCAACGTAAAGGAAATCAAGATGACGCTTGATGTTCTTGCGATTGGTGCACACCCGGATGATGTGGAAATCGGCGCTGGGGGGACGATTGCAAAGACAGTTGCTGCTGGGGGAAAAGCCGGAATGGTCAGTTTAACGGAAGCTGAGTTATCATCCAACGGTACTGTTGAAAATCGCTTAATCGAAGCTGATAAGGCTGCAAAGCTTCTTAAAGCTGATCCTGTGATCACATTGAAGTTTCCGGATCGTCACCTTGAAGACCATCGCTCAAATATTATTGCAGAACTATGCAGGCTGATTCGACTGCATCGACCGAGAATCGTACTTGCTCCATGGCATAACGATCGTCACCCGGATCACGGTCATTGCGGGCGTTTAACGAGAGAAGCGGTCTTTAACGCGGGAATCGTAAAATATTTGCCGGAGATTGAGCCATGGAAACCGCAACGCTTATATTTTTACGCCATTAACAGCAATGATAGACCGCATTTTGCAGTGGATATCAGTTCTCAACTTGATCTTAAATATAAAGCTCTCCAGGCTTTTCAGTCTCAATTCATAAAAAGCGGCAAGGAAAAAGACACGCCCCTTAATAATGGTTTTCTCGAACGACTCCATGCCAGAGATGTTCAACTCGGGACTCAGACAGGGACTTATGCAGCTGAAGGTTTTTTTGCAGAAGAACCTGTATTACTGCAGTCGATAACGGAGGAAGATTTATGACACTCAAAATTGGTATCACCTGCTATCCAACGGTCGGTGGATCAGGCGTTGTCGCGACAGAATTAGGGAAAGCATTGGCCATCAAGGGACATGAAATACACTTCATCAGTTCAAGTATGCCATTTCGTCTCGGAGATGATTCGGCTAATACTTTTTTCCATGAAGTTGAAGTCAATCAATACAGCGTGTTTCGCTTTCCGCCATATGATTTGGCATTGGCCAATAAAATGGCTGAGGTCATCGTCAGAGAGGAATTGGACATCCTCCATGTTCACTATGCCATCCCTCATGCCATTAGTGCCTACCTGGCTAAACAGATGGTCAATCGGGATGTGAAGGTGATTACCACCCTTCATGGCACGGATATTACAGTACTGGGTTATGACCCGAGTCTTTCTGATATGATACGGTTTGGCATCGAACAATCAGATGCAGTGACCGCTGTTTCTGATGATCTGGTGAGTCAGACGAGAGAATTGCTGTCCATCACATGTCCGATTGAGACAGTATATAATTTTGTCGACCATGAGATTTATTACCCTCGATATGAAAAAGAAATGGAAGAGAAAATCGGTTTGACAGGGAAAGAACTGGTAATCAGTCACGTCTCCAATTTCCGGAAAGTTAAACGTGTGGATGATGTCGTAAGGACATTTGCCTTGATTCAAGCTGAATGTGACGCAGTTTTGATGCTGATTGGTGAAGGCCCGGAACTCCCGGTAATCAGAAAGCTTGTTCATGAACTCGGGATTGAAGAGCACGTTCGTTTTCTTGGGAATCAGCGAAAAATTGCTGAACTGCTCTCGTTGAGTCACGTCAGTCTGCTTCTTTCTGAAAAAGAGAGCTTCGGTCTTGTTATCCTCGAGGCAATGGCGTGCGGAGTGCCTGTTGTAGGATCAAACATTGGGGGTATCCCTGAAGTCATAGAAGAAGGTGTCAGTGGCTATATCTGTGAACTTGGTGATTTGACCAGTGTTCGAGATGCTGTTTTTGCCATAACAAAAGACCCTCTTAAACATGCATCTATGCGCCAGGCTGCGATTCAACGGGCAGGAACTGTATTTCACAAAGATCGAATTGTCGCTCATTATGAAGATGTATATTACCGCACATTGGCTGAAGGGGCGAACTAAAAGATGAATCATTGGGAGATTGCACTGTCCATTCAAAAAACGTTGATTCAACATGGTTACCCCACCTACATCACAGGTGGGGCTGTTCGCGATCGTTTCATGGACAAAGACTCCGCGGACATTGATCTTGCGACATTTGCTGAAGCTGAAACAATACAGCAGCTGTTTAGCAGAACGGAGCCAGTGGGAGCTGCTTTTGGAACTGTACTTGTGATTGAACAGGGTGTGCCATTTGAAGTGACATCGGTTCGTGGTGATTCGATCGAGGACGATCTCGGGAGTCGGGATTTTTCCATCAACGCAATGGCTTTAGATGCAGATGAGAATCTCATTGATCCGTTCCAAGGTAAACGTGACATTCAACAAAAAATGATCGAAACTGTTAAAAATCCGGATATTACGTTACGTGACGACCCGCTGAGAATGCTTCGGGCACTTCGTTTTTCGTTGCAGTTTTCATTTGAAGCGTCGGAAAGGATTCTTTCTTGGACAAAAATGAATCATCATTTGATGAAGGATGTCGCTATAGAGAGGATTGTGAAGGAGTGGGAAAAGGTAGCTTTTATCGACTGGGATCGGTTGAAAGTAAATAATCTGCTGCTTCACCCGTTGACTGTACATGATGCAAAACTATTTCCAGATCGCGAATTGAAAAATGCTCTCATGATGTCCGGGTTCCCTGTTGCATCTCTGACAAGAGAGCAGTGGTGGATGTTTACCTTATTCGATAAAGACAACTTGGATCAATCAATTGCCAGACTGAAGACAATGAAACTTCCGAACGCCATCGCTGATCAAGTTAAAAAAACCTGGAAGCTGGTGATATCCTTTTTTCAGTCAGAGTGTCTCTGGACAAATCGTCAGCTTTTCAATGCAGGTGAGCAGTCGATTTATGATGCTTGTCTTTTGATTCAAGTGTACCGAAATGATGACAGTTGTTTCAGTTTTTTATCCTGTTATCAACGACTTCCCATCCACTCGAGAAATGATCTGCAAGTGAATGGCGATGATTTGATCCAATATTTCCCCACAGTGCCTAAGAGAAGCTACAAACAGTTATTTTCAAAGATGATTGATGCTGTGTTAGCCGGTCGTATATACAATGAACGTGAGGCCCTCTTGAATTGGGTGAAGGAGTATGATGATAATGAAAACTGAACTGTTACGGTTATTATTCGACAAGTTGGAGCATCAGGAGTATTTGTCGGGTCAGGAAATCAGTGAGCTTCTTCAATGCAGTAGAACAGCAATTTGGAAACATATCAATCAATTAAAAGATGCGGGCTTTGAGATTGAATCCATACGAAACAGAGGGTACAGATTAATTCGGGAACCAGATCAGATCAGTCAGCATGCTGTGTTGGCAAGGTTGAAAACAGACACAATGTTTCAAAGAATTATACATAAGGAAGTAACCTCTTCCACGCAGGACGATGCAATGGAGTTAATCCAATCAGGAGCTGCAAATGGTACGGTGGTTATTTCAGACGCTCAAACCAAAGGAAGAGGCAGACTGGGAAGGGATTGGCATTCCGGACCCGACGGTGGTCTTTGGTTCAGCATGATTGTTAAGCCTGAAATCCCAGTGCATCGTGCTCCTCAGCTGACTCTCATCACTGGAGTGGCACTGGTCAGGGTATTGAATCGATTAACGGAACAATCAGGTACTTTCAGGATAAAATGGCCGAATGACATCCTTGCTGATCATTTGAAAACTGCTGGTATACTTACCGAAATGCACGCCGATCCTGATCGCGTCAGAGCATTAATGATCGGCGTTGGCATCAATGTCAATCAAGTTGCTTTTCCGGATTGGCTTGCAGGTCAGGCTGAATCACTTGCTGGTCTTACAGGTGAAACATTAAATCGTAATGTTGTCTTAAGTCACTTTCTGACAGAGTTCGAGTATTGGTATCAGCTGTTTTTAGCTGAAGGAATTTCATCGATTAAGACCATTTGGGAAGCTAATGCTCTGCCAACAGGGCATAAGGTATCAATGTATTCCGGACAAACAATGATCACGGGGAAAACACTGGGAATCACTGATGAGGGAGTCATGCAACTGATTGATGACGACGGGAAAGTGCATGAGCTTTATTCTGCCAATCTGGAGTGGAATGACATGCGATGACTTTTCATTGAAGTTTTGTTATACTTGCAGAGGACGGTATCCACTTGGAACCGTACCCATTCAGAATCAAAACACTCAAGAATTCTTACTAAACTACTGATCATCAGCCTGCCTTGATCCGTGCTGGACAGGGACAGAAGGATGTTGTATGCATAAGCAGATCACTGTCTTTTCGGACAGTTGTATTAAGTATGCTTGATTACACCCTTCTCCTTGTCATGTGGAGAGGGGTCTTTTCCGTCTCAGGGGGCTGAGACTATCGACAGGAGGAATAGGTTGTGAAGACAACGAAAGATTTCCGTAAAATGAAAGCTGAAGGACAGCCGATCGTCATGTTAACGGCGTACGATGCTCCAGGAGCCGTGTTTGCAGAGAATGCCGGAGTCGATACGATACTCGTTGGTGATTCTTTGGGTATGGTCGTTCTTGGTTATGAGTCGACTGTTCCTGTAACAATGGACGATATGATTCATCACACAAAGGCTGTAAAACGCGGGGCGAAGAATACCTTTATCATAACGGATATGCCCTTCATGTCTTATCACGCAAGTAAGGAAGAGACAGTCACCAACGCACGAAGAATCATGCAGGAAGCCGGCGCAGACGCTGTCAAGCTTGAAGGGAATCAAGAAGTTTTTAAAATGGCTGAAGTCCTCATCAATGGCGGAATTCCAGTTGTTTGTCACCTCGGTTTAACACCACAATCCGTAGGTGTTCTAGGGGGTTATAACGTGCAGGGAAAGACAGATAAGCAAAAAGATCAGCTCATGCAAGATGCCAAGGAAGTTGACCGGATTGGCGCATCCATGCTTGTACTGGAATGTGTTCCTGAAGGCCTTGCTGAAGAGATCAGTCTGTCGATTGAAGCACCTGTAATCGGAATCGGAGCAGGCAGATATACGGATGGTCAAGTCCTCGTTTATCATGATTTGATCGGTGGCGGCACGGGAGATCATTATCCGAAATTCGTGAAATCATATGCTTCTGTAAAAAATGATATCAGTCAAGCTATCAAACATTATGTAGACGATGTGAAGAAGAGAACATTCCCGGAAGAAAAGCATGTGTTTTTTGCAAAAGAACCTTCAACGGAACAGAAACCTTATGGAGGGAATTCAGAATCATGAACGTGATCTATTCCATCTCCGACTTAAAAAAATCAATCCTTGCACAAAAACGCGCGCATCGATCGATCGCTTTTGTGCCAACAATGGGGTATCTGCACGACGGGCATTTATCATTGGTTAAAGATGCAAAGGAAGCTGGTGATACGATTGTGATGTCGATTTTTGTGAATCCTTTGCAGTTTGGTCCGGGTGAAGACTTTGATACGTATCCGCGTGATCATGAACGTGATATCGCATTAGCAAAAGAAAACGGCGTGGATATTTTATTTTTACCAAACCAAGATGAACTGTATCCCCGTAATATGAGTGCTACGATAAAAGTTCATGAAGGGACAGATGTTTTATGTGGCCGTTCCCGTCCAGGCCATTTTGATGGCGTTGCTACGGTAGTTATGAAGCTGTTTCAGCTTGTTGAACCTGATGTTGCTTGTTTCGGCATGAAGGATGCACAGCAGGTGGCTATCATTGAACGACTTGTGGAAGATTTTCATCTGTCAGTGGAAATTAATCGAGGAGATATTGTCAGAGAGAGTGACGGCCTCGCCATGAGTTCAAGAAATGTCCGGCTGATAGATGCTGAACGGAATGAAGCACCGCTGATCAGTACAATTTTAAAGGAAACAGTTGATTTCATTCATAGAGGACGCTATTCGTCACCACAAGAAGCGGCCAATGATGCTTGTCAAAGATTATCGAAAGAGCTGTCGGCAGATGTGGAATATGTGGAATTACTCACCTTTCCTGATTTGTCTGAACCCGATACGTTTTCAACACAAGAGATGTTGCTCGCAACAGCAGTGAAATACAGTGAAGTCAGATTAATTGATAATCAGCTGATTACAAAGGAGACTACATGATATGTTCAGAGAAATGATGAGTGGAAAATTACACCGTGCAACGGTGACGGAAGCTAATTTAAATTATGTCGGGAGCATTACGATCGATCCTCAGTTACTAGAGGCAGTCGATATGTATGAGAATGAGAAAGTCCAGGTGGTGAATAATAATAATGGTGCAAGGCTTGAAACGTATATCATCCCGGGTACGCCGGGCAGCAGAACGATTTGTCTGAACGGTGCTGCAGCAAGACTTGTGCAACCAGGGGATCATGTGATCATTATCAGTTATAAATGGATGGCAGAGGAAGATGCCAAACAACATAATCCTAAAGTGGCGATTATGGATCATCAAAATGATATTGTCGAAATGATGGGAACTGAACCCCAATCCACTTTTCGTTAATTCTATAACTGAGTCCGATTTCGGCAGTGACCGAAACGGGCTCTTTTTGCTATACTGTAACGGTAGCACTTAATGCAGGGCATCACAGAAAGTAGGACTCCATTATGAAACGTTTCGTAATTTTAGATCTGGAAACAACAGGCGTATCCTATTCAAAAGGAGATCGCATAATTCAGGTGGCTTATCAAGTCATCGAAGACAATGAAACAGTCAAACAATTCAACAGCTTTATACATAGTAATAAAGATATCCCATCCTTTATCGGGACACTTACGGGTATTTCAAGAACTGATTTGACTGACGCACCGGCGTTTGACGAAGTGGCCCCGGAAATCCTGAAAGATCTTGAACAGGCCTATTTTGTAGCGCACAATGTAGAATTTGATTTAAATTTTTTGAATGCTGCTCTTGAAGATGCCGGATATATGGCCTTTCAGGGTCCGGTTTTGGATACGGTTGAACTCGCAAGAATTTGTTTTCCTACAGAGGAAAGTTACAGGCTTGTTGATTTAGCAGATAAATTCAGTGCAGTCCATTTACAACCTCATCAGGCAGACAGTGACGTAGAAGCGACCAGAGTACTATTCAATGCTGTAATGGATCGATTAAAAGGGCTGCCTGAAGAAACACTTCAGCATTTAATTACGCTTTCCACTTTTTTTAAAAGTGATGTGACAGGATTATTGGAAACTTATGCAGATCAAACCCAGGCGTTTGGTTATGAACGCCACAGAGGTCTTGCTTTGAAACTTATCGATACGTCTACAAATTCCTCAATCGAAAGAAATATCGGTGCAGATGAGTCCTCTTTGAGTTTTCTGGACAATGAAGCACAGATGTCCAAGGTGATGACTGACTTTGAAATACGAAGCAGTCAATATGATATGATGACGTTTGTGGAGAACACTTTTCAGAACAATCAGATTGGACTGGTGGAAGCAGGAACTGGAACAGGTAAAACCCTGGCATACTTGATCCCTGCAGTGATTCAAGCGGTGAAAAATGAAAAGCCTACGGTTATCAGTACAGAAACCATTCAACTTCAATCTCAAATGCTGAATAAAGAATGGCCGGTGATTCAAGCCTTATTCCCTTTCCCGGTTCGCGCAGCGCTGTTAAAAGGACGCAGTCATTATCTATGTCTGCAAAAATTCGAAAATTTGTTACGAGAAGACCCTAACGCAAATTACGACAGATCGATTGCAAAAGCTCAACTGCTGATCTGGCTGTTGGATACTGACACAGGAGATGTGGAGGAAGTCAACCTGGCATCAACCCATTACAGATTCTGGATGGATGTATCCAGTGACGGGGTCTCCTGTACGACACCGAAATGTCCATGGTTTTCAAGGGACTACTACCAGAGAGCCAGAAAAAATGCCAGAACAGCAGATATTATTATCACTAATCATTCGCTTTTACTGACAGATATCCGCCTAAGTCATCAAATTATCCCCTCCTATGAAACGCTGGTTTTGGATGAAGCCCATCATCTGGAAGACACTGCGACAAGACAATTTGGAGTGCAACTGGACTATCTTGCTGTCATTCAATTGATTAATTCATTAAATGAAAAAGAGCAGCATGGTTTTTTATCTCCAGAATTGAAGAAGAGACTCAGTAACGAAATAATGTCTGAATATCAGGAAGTGCAACAGACTGCTGAACGCCTGTATGACGATTGGAACACCTTGTTCATCGAACTTCATCAGTACGGGAAAAAGGGACAGGGCGATAAAATTGATACACCAAAACGCTCAAAAATTATCCAAAAGGAAGACGAACACTGGATGCCTGTTCAAAAAATGGCGCAAGAGGTGGACGTTATCTATCGCCGACTGATAAGCACTTTCCGGCGCATTCTGGTCACAATCGAAGAAGAGGCACTCGATCAAGGGTTTTTAACCTCCAACGAACGGGATATTGAAAACTTGACCACTGCCTTTCACGCTGTTGAAGAGCAATACAGTGCATTCCATGATCTACTGATCATTCAGGATGAAAATCATGTCATTTGGCTTGAGACAGAAGATAAAGGGAAACGTCATGCGATCACTCTTCGCTCGGCCCCGGTGGATGTCAGTGATACATTGGCTGATGAATTATTTGCGAAGAATAAGCGAATGATTTTGACATCGGCGACCATGACTGTGAAGTCTTCTTTTGGTTTTATGATCGATCGATTGGGCTTGGAGGATTTTGATGTCACAACATTGCAGCTCCCATCCCCGTTTGATTATGAAAAACAGGCGGCACTTTTCGTGCCGACGGATATGCCAATGATTCAGGGGACTGGAGAAAGAGCTTATATTGACGCCTGTGCATATCATCTCTACAGAATTTCAGAGGTTACTGAAGGTCGTATGCTCGTTTTGTTCACCTCTTATGATATGCTTCGAAAAACGTATTATACATTACGTAATATGCTTGATGAATCGTATATGCTGATTGCCCAAGGAGTTCAATCGGCAAGTCGCCAAAAACTGACCAAGAATTTCCAACAGTTTGACAGAGCCATTCTTTTTGGAACGAGCAGTTTTTGGGAGGGGGTAGATATTCCCGGTGATCACTTGAGTGCTATTGTGATGGTCAGATTGCCTTTTTCACCACCGAATGATCCAGTTTTTAAAGCCCGTTCGGATGCCTTAAAAGATAAGGGAGGAAATCCCTTTATGCATCTGGCCTTGCCCCAGGCAGTACTTCGCTTCAAACAAGGATTTGGCCGATTGATCCGAAAGTCTACGGATCGAGGAGCGGTTATTGTTCTTGACCGGAGAATTGTAACAACGAGATATGGTCATTTCTTTGCAAAATCTCTTCAAGGTATCCAAGTGCGTGAAGAATCGATGGATATCATCGAAGAGCAATTACCGAAATGGATCAATCCTGTTAAAAACGAGCAAAAAATTGAGGAGGAGCCCGGGTGAAAGAAATTATTCAGAATGCATGGATCATCAGAACCGGTGGTGTTATTAAAAAAATTCCTTTTAACGGATATGTTGTCATTGAACATGGGAAGATAACAGGAATCCATGAAGGTGTTCCATCACCGGCGCAGATCGCAGAGAGTGATGAAGTGACAAATGCTTCCGGCAAATGGCTTATGCCTGGACTCGTGAATACTCATGGTCATCTTGGAAGCAGCCTGCTGAGAGGTCACGGAGATGATCTGAAGCTTGATACGTGGCTTAAGACCGTGATGTGGCCAAATGAACAGAAATTCGACTCAAAACTTGTCCGGACTGCAGCAGAATTAGCCATTTCTGAGATGATTCGATCAGGCACAACCACTTATCTTGATATGTATCACCTGTCCATGCCAGAGCTAGCTGAAATGGCACTCAAAAGAGGTTTTCGAGCAGTATTATGCAGGGGAATGATTGCATTCGGATCAAGTGAAGAACAGGAAGCCAAACTGCAGGAGTCGATCGACCTTTCGAAACACTATCATAATCAAGGGGAAGGGCGCATACGTGTTATGTTGTCTCCACACGCTCCTTACACATGCCCGCCTTCATTTTATGAACGCACAGCTGAACTGGCCTCTGAACATGGATTGATGATTCATACACACGCCTCAGAGACGGCTTCAGAGACTGCTAAGCATTTCGAAGAATATGGCATGCGGCCTGTAGAGCATTTATATCAGCTCGGGGTATTGCATCAGGATGTTTTATTGGCTCATGCAGTACACTTGAATGAGGCAGAATTGGATTTTCTCAAAGAGACAAATACAGCTGTTTCTCATAATCCGATGAGTAATTTAAAACTCGGTTCAGGCATTGCGGATATTCCATCAATGCAGCAAAAAGGTATTCGTATTGCAATTGGAACGGATTCCACCGCCAGTAATAATTCATTGGATCTTTTTGAAGAAATGCGGTTTGCCGCAATGATTCATAAAGGAATGTATCAAGATCCTACGGTGACAAAAGCCGAAGAGATCTTACGAATGGGAACAAGTGAGGGAGCAAATATACTCGGTTATCAGAAAACAGGTGATATTCGTGAGGGATTTGATGCAGATCTAATATTGATTGATCCTGATCAGCCCCATTTAACACCGTGGACGCCAGAGCGGATTCATTCACATCTGATTTACGCTGTGAAAGGTTCAGATGTGACGGATGTATGGATTCAAGGCAAGCGTCAGATGAATAAAAAAGAATTGTTAATGATTGATGAAGAGAAAATTCTTTATGAATCGAACGAATTGGTGAAATATTTCGAATGATAGGAATAAGCATAGAAATAGTGTGATAAACTGATTGACATATGCGTAAATCAAAGAATGAAGTGAAATGGTGGAGGATACCCATGAGAGGCTGGATCACCGCAGTTTTAGTAATTGTTTTTATGGCAGGAATGACCACTTTTTATCTGTTATTTACTTCTGCACAAAGTCCACTGGAGGAACGGGAGATCGAGGCGATTGAATTTGCAAGGCAACATACAACGTTTCAGGAAATAGAACAAATGGAACATTTCCATGGTACCCGTTCATACCAGGTAATTGATACACAAAATGAACAAGGTGAAGACATATTCATTTGGGTTGAAGAGCGATTCGAAGTAGATGAGCCGGTCATTAATGATGACTTCGAACCAGATATCGAACAAGATGATGAAGAACCACGGCGATTGATTATCCGCAGGCATTCTGAAGGCATTTCAAAAGAGGATGTAAACGCACATATACGCGATCATCTGGAAATCGATCGATTAAATCATGTGAAACTGGGCATGATTGGTCGTACCCCTATTTATGAAGTGAATTATATTTCAACCGAGGGAAGACAATCCTACTATTACGTAACATTTGAAGATGGCCGTTACATCCGGCACTACCAGTTTTAGAATGACCCGTGCACTGCGCGGTTAAATAATCTATTCACAGAGGAGCGATTTTTATGGCATTTTCACCAAAAGTTACATCCATCACACCATCATCGACATTGGCTATCACTGCAAAGGCAAAAGAACTCCGTGCCGCGGGCCATGATGTTATTGGACTTGGCGCAGGAGAGCCTGACTTCAACACACCGGATTTCATTATTGAAGCAGCGTATCAATCAATGAAGGATGGTCATACAAAGTATACACCTGCCGCAGGAATGCCTGCACTAAAAGAGGCGATTGCTGCCAAACTTAAGCGTGACCAGGGCCTGGAGTACAAACCATCCCAAATTGTTGTGTCGTGCGGAGCAAAACATGCATTATCAACCTTGTTTCAAACGATTCTGCAGGATAATGATGAAGTGATTATCCCGACACCTTACTGGGTCAGCTATCCGGAACAAGTGAAAATTTCCGGAGGAAAACCAGTTTTTGTGGATGGAAAAGAGAGTAATCAGTTTAAACTGACCCCTGAGGATCTTGAAGCAGCTATAACGGATCGGACCCGGGCGGTTATTCTTAATTCGCCAAGTAATCCAACGGGAGTAATGTATGAAAAAGAAGAGCTTCAAAAACTCGGTGATGTTTGCTTGAAACATGATTTGTTCATCGTTTCAGATGAAATCTATGAAAAACTGATTTATGGGAACAAATCACATGTATCCATTGCGGAATTGTCGCCACAATTAAAAGAGAAAACGTTTATTGTTAATGGCGTGTCCAAATCGCATTCAATGACTGGATGGCGTATTGGATTCACTGCAGGCAATGAAGAGGTCATTAAGCTGATGGGTAACCTTGCCTCTCATACTACTTCAAACCCTGCTACTGTGGCTCAATACGGGGCGCTGGCTGCCTATGAGAATGATGAGAGCTCCGTTTCTATGATGCGGGATGCATTTGAAGAACGACTTGGAAAAGTATTGCCGAGATTAAATGCAATTCCTGGTTTTTCCTGCGTAAAACCACAAGGGGCTTTCTATTTATTTCCCAACGTGCAGAATGCAGTTGATGCTAGTCCGTATGAAACGACTGATGAGTGGGTAGAGGCACTTTTGGAAGAAGAAAAAGTGGCAGTCGTACCAGGAAGCGGTTTTGGTGCACCTGAGAATATTCGATTATCTTATGCAACGAGCCTCGATCAATTTGAAATCGCTTTGGAGCGGATTGAACGCTTTGTTGAAAAACATCAATAAAGCTTTGTAAGATCAATTGAAAGTTCTATTTTAGAACGGTATAATGGATTGCGTTGAGCGATTGATTTTACCGTTGGAGGGGAAAATGTGAAGACAACAATTTCAGAAGCAGGTAAATATGTGGAACAAACCGTAACAATGGGTTCTTGGCTTGCAAATAAACGATCGAGTGGTAAGATTGTTTTTCTGCAACTTCGTGATGGGACTGGATTTATTCAGGGTGTCGTTGTGAAAGCAGAAGTAGGCGAAGAGATCTTTGCAAGAGCAAAAGAATTAACCCAGGAAAGCTCATTATTTGTCACAGGAACTGTCAGAGAAGATGAACGGGCTCCATCAGGTTATGAACTGACTGTAACGGATATTGACGTTATTCAATTAGCGGAAGATTATCCGATCACACCTAAGGAACATGGTACAGAA
The DNA here is from genome assembly GCF_001721685.1 of Salisediminibacterium beveridgei. Lineage (GTDB taxonomy): Bacteria > Bacillota > Bacilli > Bacillales > Salisediminibacteriaceae > Salisediminibacterium > Salisediminibacterium beveridgei. The sequence continues at coordinate 1,577,972 of NZ_CP012502.1, forward strand.
TTTTTGATGGATCATCGCCATCTTTGGCTACGATCAAAAAAACAGCATGCGATCATGAAAATTCGTAATGAAATCATTCGTGCTACGTATGAATTTTTTAACGAACAAGGTTTTACGAAAGTGGATCCACCAATCTTGACTGGCAGCTCTGCTGAAGGGACTACGAATCTTTTTCATACGAAGTATTTCGATGAGGACGCTTACCTCTCCCAGAGCGGTCAATTGTATATGGAAGCTGCTGCAATGGCATTTGGTAAAGTATTTTCTTTCGGTCCTACGTTTCGAGCAGAGAAGTCTAAAACAAGGCGGCATTTGATTGAATTCTGGATGATAGAGCCGGAAATGGCTTTTATGGACCATGAAGAGAGCCTGGTCGTCCAGGAAAACTATGTGAGCTTTGTGATACAGGCTGTCCTGAAAAACTGTCCTCTTGAATTAAAGGTATTAGACAGGGATACAGAAAAACTTGAAAAAATGTCTGCACCATTTCCACGTATCACATATGATGAAGCGATTGAATTCCTTCAAAATGAAGGCCATGAGATTGAATGGGGTGAAGATTTCGGTGCTCCACACGAAACAGCGATTGCTGAATCTTATAATCAGCCGGTCTTTATCATCAATTATCCGAAAGACATCAAGGCTTTTTATATGAAACCGCACCCTGATCGTGAGGACATTGTCCTCTGTGCGGACTTAATTGCTCCTGAAGGTTATGGAGAAATCATTGGCGGGAGTCAACGTATTGATGATCAGGAACTGATGAAACAGCGTTATGATGAACACAATTTATCATTGGAATCGTATCAATGGTATCTTGACCTGCGAAAGTATGGTTCGGTACCGCACTCAGGATTTGGATTAGGGCTCGAGCGAACGGTTGCCTGGATATCTGGTACAGAGCATGTTCGTGAAACGATTCCATTTCCTCGATTGCTAAACCGTCTGTATCCATAATCAGACGATGTTGAAGGACCTCAATCGTTTTAGAGGTCCTTCTTTTTTCCGAATCAATCATGAAAGTGAAAGAAGGAGAGTGTAGCTTGATGAATGATGAACAGTTAATGGAAATACTGGCAACTGAACCATTCTCCATTCCGGGTTTACTTTTTGATCACTATCACGAGATCGGATTGACGGATATCCAGATGATGGTCTTGATGCAGATCATGAAGCGAAAAGGTGAAGGCGCAGATTTTGTATCACCTGACTTGCTTGCACCGCGAATGTCTATGGATGAACAACAATGTGCCAAGATTCTTCAACAACTGTTGCAAGGACATTTGATTGAGATTGTCGAAACCAAACAGTCTGATGGAAAGATCGGTGAATCTGTAAGTTTACTGCCGGTATATCGAAAACTCTCCCATTGGCTGCTTACTCAGCAGCAAAATCATGAAGAAAATGACGAGAAAGCTGAAGTAGGGAAGTTATACGAACGGTTTGAGGAGGAGTTTGCCAGACCCCTTTCGCCAATGGAGTTGGAAATGATTTCAATGTGGCTCGATGACGATGAACATAAGCCTTTTATGATTGAGGCTGCTCTTCGGGAATCGGTTGTATCTGCAAGAGTGAATTTCAGATATATTGATCGGATTTTATATGATTGGAAGAAAAAAGGCATCCGTACATTGGACGAGGCGAGGACACAGGGTGAGAAAGTCAGAGGAGCAAAACGTTCTATTCCACAACCTTCCTCTAATCAGTCTAAACCGTCCAAACAGCAGCATCCTGGTTATGATTGGCTGAAGGGGGAATGATGATCTATGCTGACCAAAGATGAACTATCCCGTATTCGGAATACATGGGCAGAGATGTTTCCTGATGCACAATGTGAACTGACGCATCGGAATCCATTGGAGTTAACCGTCGCTGTCGTGCTCTCTGCACAGGCAACGGATGCACTGGTAAATAAAGTAACTCCCGCATTGTTTGAAAAATATCAAACCCCGGAAGACTACGTTCAAGTGTCATTGGAACAATTGGAGCAGGATATTCGTTCGATCGGGTTGTTTCGCAGTAAAGCAAAAAACATCAAAAAGCTGGCTCAGTCCGTTATTGAAGAGTATGACGGTGAGATCCCCCGATCAAAAGAAGATCTGGAGAAACTGGCGGGGGTTGGTCGTAAAACGGCGAACGTTGTAGCATCGGTAGCTTTCGATGAACCCGCAATTGCCGTCGATACCCATGTTGAAAGAGTCAGTAAGCGCTTAGGAATCTGTCGCTGGAAAGATTCGGTCCTTCAGGTAGAAAAAACATTAATGAAGAAAATACCAAAAGACGAGTGGTCTGTGACTCATCACCGGATGATCTTTTTTGGCCGCTACCACTGCAAAGCACAATCCCCGAAATGTGCAGAGTGTCCGTTGGTGGACATCTGCAGGGAAGGGAAAAAACGCATGAAAAAGCAGGGGCGACAAGATTAGAGTAAAGAGCATGACGACCATATAAAAAACAATCTCCGAATCATGATGATTCGGAGATTGTTTTCTGCCTCGGTCTTCAGTTATTATCTGCTTCTTCCGCAGCTTCATTATTTGATTCACTGGTTTCAACTGTTTCATTTTCTTCATCAGAATCGTTTTCTTCTTCATTATTTTGATTGTTACCCTGATTATTGTTTGGCTGGTTTCCATTGTTATTGTTTCCGTTATTGTTTTCATTATTATTTTCATTATCGTTGTTCCCGTTATTGTTTTCGTTTTCTCCGTTCTCTTCTTCGTCTTCTTCCTCGTCCTCTTCAGGTTCTTCTTCAGGAATTGTCACTTGTACCGATTGCGGTTCGCTCTCAATGTCATCAAATTCATCTGAAAGAGCAGTCACGCGAATCGCATACGTTTCACCAGGCTCAGGACCGCTGAGTTGGTACTGAAGATCTTTCATGGTGTCAATTTCCCTGAAATCATCTTCACCGGGCTCCTGAACTTCGAGGCGGAAACTGACGTCATCAATTAACTCTTCGGGATATTGCCATTCTGTGAAAATCAGGTCCTCGTCTTCGATGTATTCAGCCGTCAAACCGGACACTGGCTCCACTTCAAAGAATTCTTCGGACTCATCTGTGGGTTCCGTTCCGCGAACAAAGAGTTCCTGAATGATTTCACTGTCGGGTGTAAATTCACTTGGCAAAAGTCCAGTTGATTTTTCCACACCCACGCGGACGACTGAATCCGGCCGGTTGAAGTCGGAGGGCGAAAGACCTTCATGCGCCTGACGCATAACTTGACCAAAAATTGTTCTGGAGTAATGATAATTGATATTGATCCAATCAATATCCGGGTCACTGATACGGTCATAGCCTGTCCAGACAGCGGCAGTCAGTTCCGTGGAATAGCCGATAAACCAGCTGTCTTTTATGCCTCGGGCTTCGGAAGGAATATTGATTTGTTCACGTGTATCTGAATCGATTCCTTGGGAACCGGTTTTACCGGCTATCGGCACACCGGAAACATCGGCTAAACCGTCTGTTGCTGTTCCTCTGGTTAATACGTCTTTGAGCATATCTGTCACCATATACGCTGTATAATCTTCCATGGCCTGACTGGTATCCGGTGTTAAATCAATCTCCTGACCATCTGTAAATTCAACTTTTCTGACAGTGTACGGTTCTGTATAGTCGCCACCGTTTCCGAAGGCTGCATAGGCTGCTGCAGCGTCATAAGTTGATACATCGTTTGTGCCCAATGCGTAGGATTCAGTTACATATTCGGATTCGATCCCAAGACCTTCAGCAAAGGACTGTGAACGGTCTGTGCCAATATCCTGAATCGCTTTAACAGCCGGAATATTTTGGGATTTGTAAAGTGCTTCACGCATTGTTATATTACCCAAAAATTGAGAGTCGAAGTTACTGAATGACCCCCCCCCGTCGGAGTATTCGTGTGGTGAATCATCAAATTGATGCCAGGTTGACCATTGTTCGTATTCGATACCAGGTCCATATGCATAGATTGGTTTGGCAGTTGAACCGAGTTGTTTTGGTTCGTTTGCAAAACTGAGTTCCCTCATTCCGGTGGAACCGCCTCGTTTACCACCAATGGCGTATACTTGACTGCTTTTGGTGTCGAGAATCGTCAACCCACCTTGCATGATGTCATCATTGAAGTTGGATGAGTCGTTCATGACATCTTCCACGTACTGTTGAATATTTGTATTCAGGTTCGTATGAATGGTCATACCACTTGTGTAGATATCGCTGGATTCAATTCCATCAATATTTTCAACTTCTTTAACAACCTGATCAATGTAAGCCTGATAGCGGTAACCGTTGTCCGATGAACTGGTATTGACATTCAATGATTCCTCGACAGAAATATTTCTTGCTTGTTCCGCTTCTTCTTCAGAAATGAAACCGGCAGAAAACATACGGTTAATGACCGTATTCCGGCGATTCTCAGAAGTTTCAGGGTTTACAATTGGATTGTGGGCGGTCGGGCGTTGAGGAATACCAGCTAAAAGGGCCGCCTCATTAATGGTTAACTCATCGAGATTTTTACTGTAAAAATGATCTGCAGCCGTGGCTACACCGTATTTACCATCTCCGAAGTATATGGCGTTCAGATACATTTCCAATATTTGATCCTTTGTAAATTGACGCTCGAGTTGAACTGCCATGTATTGTTCCTGGAGTTTACGAGTGATGCTTTTATCAAAATCCAGATATAAATTTTTGACCAGCTGCTGGGTAATCGTGCTGGCCCCTTCTGCACCAAATCCGTCACTGATATTGGCGAGAACTGCGCCACCAATTCTTCTCAGATCCACGCCAAAATGGTCATAAAAGCGAACATCTTCTACGGCAATAAACGCTTCTCTGACCATAGGTGGAATTTCGTCAAGAGAGACGTACTCCCGGTCTTCTGAACCTTGCAAACTCGTTTCGACTTCTTCACCGTTGACATCCACAATGGTTGGATTTTGTCCAATCACTAATTGATCCCTGTCGATTTCGGGTGCATCGCGCATGATCGCAAACACTGAAATCGCTCCTGCAATCAGAAGTACGACCATGAATACCGATAAAGCGATCATCACTTTTTTCCAAATCCCTTTTCGGTTTTTCTTTATTTTTCCTGAATTTTTTTGTGATTGTTTTTTACGGTCTTGTCTTGAATAACGTTCATCCGTCATTCTTCATCTTCCTTTCTTGTTTCACGTTGTACTTCGATTAAATTACTGACTGCTTTTAAATAATCAATTCTTGGCATATAACCTTGAGGAATCGAATATCCAAAAGAATCAATGACATCTTTCGGGATAGATTTTCGGTCTTCAGCATCACTGACATAGCGAATGATGACTGACGCATCAAGCAGGTAGAGTTCATCCGTTATGGCAAAGCGAAGTATTGCAAAACAGATGCCACCATGAGACAAGACATCTTTCATATGATCAATTTGGTGCGAATGAAAATTTTTCAAAGGAAAACTTTTTTTATTGCGTGTTTCCTTTGCCTCAAAATCGATGTAATGACCCTTGAAGATCCCGTTATAATCTGTTGTGGAGGCTTTTTGGAAATAAGCTTCGGTAATGACTGCTGCACTTCTGCTCGGATAATGCACATTGACAATTTGGACAGGGGTCGGTTTTTTGTGTATATTCGCAATCCCATTTGCCAGATAATATTGATTTGATTCATTGATTTCCTCTTCAAGGCTCATACCTCGATTACTGAATCGATTATCTTTATTTATGACGCTTTTTCCACGCTGAGGGATTCGCTTTTCTGAAAATTTTTTTCCGTTCGGATAGCGGATTGCCATTGGATAGCTCCTTTCAAACAAGTGTTTCCAATCTGTATTCTATCACAGAATACATGTCAACAGCACACTGCAAAAGCAAAATACGTTGTAACAGTATGTAATCATTTGATACACTTCATCTATGAAACGAGGTGACTTTAGTGAATTTAAATAAATTATTGGATGAGACACAACAACTTCGATTGTTGAATCAGAAAACAGAAGAACACTTTCATGAGTACAAAGGTGATGACGCGATGCCGTCGTTTGAATCAGTTATCAAACCATTTGCTGATGACGTATCCACTGTACTGAATGAATGGTACCCGAAAGTGACTTCATTTATAAACCAATACGAAACGAGATACCTTTATGTTGAGCAAATTGACCAGATGGAAGAGCATCTTGAAGTGATATCAGTCAAAGCTTTTGTTCCTGATACAAAGGAAAAACAATTTATGGAACAGGTGAAATCGATTGAATATACGTTATCGGTAGTCTATGAGGAGTTAAATCGCTATGTTGAGAACTGACCGGGTAATGATTTTATTCATTGCTGCAAGTGCAATGGTTCTGATATCGGCATGTAATGACGATGAGAATGACTGGTCAATCGTTGACGATGATGAAAAAAGTTCAGAACTAGTTGAATTTTTGGTCGACTATAAAGAACAGTGGGAAAATAGTTTACAGGCAGGAACATTTTCAACAGTAGAACCATATTTTGTCTCAAACAGTCAAGTTTACCATATGGAAAGAAGACAACACCAACAAATATCAGGCAGACGTGAAGTGGAACAATTTCTCAGTTATGAAGATTTGAGCATTCAAGCAAACAGTCACGGAGAATATCGCATTACATGGAAAGAATCGGTTGAAATTTCTGGAACTGATGAAGATAGGAAGATCAATCGAACTCGAAGTTACACGATCAATGAACGAAGTGATGGCTCATACAGGATTATCTCGGTTGAACGTGAAGACGATTGATCTGTAAATGCCCTCTCCAAAAGCTTTTGGAGAGGGCATTTTTCTGATGTGATCAGACATCAAATCTTTTCAATATCAAATACTCTGAATCCTTGATTTTCCAGTTGTTTCACTGTCTTTTTCATGGTCTCTTCGTTAGCGTCTGAAGGTAAGGTCAAAATGATACGCCGGAAGAACGTACTCTCATTATCGATAGACATGAGACTTTGCAGATTTGTGTATTTTTTCACGGCATCGACAATGGTGCTTAATGCGCCTTGATATTCGTGAGTTGAAACGGTCATCGTATAACTTCCGGTTTTTACCCCCCATGAATCTTCAAGAATGGACATTACATTGGCATGAGTCAGAATACCTGTAAACTGTTTATTTTCGTCCGTGACGGCTAAGTATGGATATTTTTTGATGTTTGTGAAGATACGAAAAAACGAAGCGGTCTCTGAAATATAGATGTCTTCATCTTCTATTAATTTCGTTACAGGGTCATCCCAGTTGACTGTCTCTTTAACAATGCCCCTGTAAACTTCCTGAATATAAATATTTCCTTTGAAATAGATCCCTGTAGTATCCAATACCGGGACGCAGCGATATCCGCTTTTTTCGAGTGTTTCCTGCGCTTCTTTGATTGTGAAATCTTCTTTACAACAGACAACCTGTTGTTTGGGTATGACATTATACTTGATTTTCATCGGATCACCTTCCATAACTGTAGGATAGTTCTATTATAGCTTAATCAGTATGGAATCAAAAGGAAAACCCGCATTCGGATCATCGATGATCCGTGATTGAAAAGAAGAGTTAAATTTTTGATGAAAGCATCAAAATGATATACTATGAACAGGATTCTAAAAGAGGAGGGATTTTCATGAAAGCATTGATCGTTATTGATTATACGAATGATTTTGTAGCAGACGGGGGAAGGTTAACCTGCGGGGAACGAGGTCAATCAATCGAAGAAAAGATTACAGCGATTACGAATGAGTTCATTCAAAATGGTGATTATGTTGTGTTCGCTGTGGATGGTCACCGACCTGGAGACAGCTATCACCCTGAATATCCTTTGTTTCCGGAACACAATGTTTTAGGTACTGAAGGCCGGGCATTGTATGGGAAACTGGGAGAACTTTACGAATCAGAAAAAGAACGTCATGTGAATACCGTCTACTGGATGGATAAAACGAGATACAGTGCATTTGCTGGCACCGATCTGGAGTTAAAACTCAGGGAGCGGCAGATTAATGAAGTGCATCTGGTGGGCGTATGCACAGATATTTGTGTATTGCATACAGCTGTAGATGCATTTAATAAAGGATACTCATTGAATGTTCATGCCAATGCCGTGGAGAGCTTTGATCCTGAAGGACACAGTTGGGCTTTACGTCATTTTAAACAGACCCTTGGTGCGGAAATCTCGGAATAAGAGCATTGTTTTAATCGATCACGTTCTTTTGGATTATCGCATCAATAAAGCCTTTTTTCTTCTCATTTTCTTCTGGTTTTGATAAGCTGATCGGTAAAATGGTTAAGAAATAAGGAGTGTTTAATATGATCGATATACAGAGAGAAGATGAACTCTTCAAAATATCTTCAGGATTTGTTTATTTTTATACGCCAATGTGTGGTACGTGTAAATTGGCAAATGAATTTTTGCGCATCACGGAACACTTGGATCAAACACCTCAAATAATAAAAATGGACTTGAATTTTGCTAATCAGGCTGCGATGGACTGGCAGATTCAGAGTGTTCCGTGTTTAGTGAGTCTTTATGAAGGCGAAGTACAAGATAAGTTATATGCATTTAAATCAGTTCCGGATGTTACCGCATTTATTAATCGCATGCAGGAGGATCAATCATGAACCGAAACCTTAGTAGGATGCCGTCATTTGAACTGAAAGATATATTCAGTGAAAAGAAATTCCGGTTGGATGATTTTAAAGGGAAGCCGTTAGTTTTAACATTCTGGGTATCATGGTGTCCGGATTGTCAAAGAGATTTGGCTTTGAAAGATGCGCTTATAAAAAAAATGAGTGATCAGCATCTTCAATTTTTGATGATTCACGTGCCCGGAAGAGAAAGCGATCCTGAAGCAGGATTGATGTTTATGGAACAGCAAAATTACTCTTTTTTGACCGTTCAGGATGATGGAATGCAATATTTTGACAAATGCCGCTGTATGAGTCTGCCTACTACATTTATTTTAAATAAGGAGTTACAGATCACAGCAAGCCTGAACGATAAGAGCAGTTTTGAGGATTTGATGTCAGCGATCGGAAACGTGGTGCCGTAACCCAGATGAAAAAGGGCTTACGGCTTTTTTGCATTCCGGTAAACAGCTTCCACAATTTCTTTTCCTTCAGACGGATAATCCGAGTTTGTCATGTCAAATACAGCTTTCTCCACATCATAGGGAACACGATGAAAAGTTGTACTGATTGTATCATTCATTCTCTCAAGCATGACGTAAGAAGCTTTAGCCTGTCCGTCAAACGGTAAACCGACACTTCCTGTATTTAAAATGCTCTTGCCTTGAAATTGTCGAAGGTGCGGGATGTGAATATGACCATATGCATAAAAATCGGCCCTCGGATTGGCTTCGAAGAACGAATTGAACGTTTTGTTAGGGGCATCCTCCGGAATAACATTGAATAGATTACCAGGTACAGCATGAGTAATATAAAGCTGTATACGGTTAGTTAAAGGTAATTCCAACTCTTCTGGAAGTTCTTGTAAATGTCGGAGTGATTCCTCGGTCATTCGGCTGTGTGCCCAAGCCTGTTCTTTCTTCATGATTTCCAGAGCCTGATCTGGAACTTCACCTTTTTTAATCCCCCGGGTGAGCCATTCATCCGCATTACCTTTAATTACTTTGCCGTGGAGTTCTCTTACCAGGTCCAGACATTCTTTAGGCTTAGGGCCTCTGAATGAGATATCTCCCAGCACAGCAACATGTGAAGCATTTTTAGCGGATAAATCATCGAGTACGGCTCGTAATGCAGTTTCGTTTCCATGGATATCTGATATTAATGCCAGTTTCAAATGAATCCCTCCCAATAAACCATTAGTACACTTTCTTTGTCTATTCCTTTTCAGAACTAAAACAAAACGTATGTGGAAGTACTGCCGTTGGGAAATGAACAGGATTGTGATAGGATTTAGTAAGATTGATTTGAAGATATCATTCAAGGAGGTTTTAGTGTGAAAATTAAGGGAATTGAGCCTACACCAAGCCCAAACACGATGAAAGTTAATTTAAGCGAATCCCTGCCAGCTGGCAGCGCGAATAATTACAAGAAAGATCAAATGGAAGATGCACCGGATGAAATTCGTCAAGTGCTTGAAATTGAAGGTGTGACAGGTGTTTATCATGTTGCTGATTTCATAGCTGTTGAAAGACATCCACGAACTGACTGGAAACAGATTCTGCATGACCTAAGAATCGTATTTGGAGAAGATAATGAAAAAATGACTGATTCTTCTGTTCAACTTGATGAGCATTTTGGTGAAGTGAAAGTCCAGATTCAGGAATTCAAAGGAATTCCCATGCAAGTGAAAGTACAATCGGCCGACGAGGAGCATCGCACCGGCCTTTCAGAGAGATTTATACAATCGGTGGCAAATGCAACACTTCCGGATGATAATGTTGTCATGGAGCGGAAATGGAAAGATCAACGTGCGCGTTATGGTGATCTTGAAGCCGTATCCAAAGAAGTTGCTGAAGAACTCGAAGCAACTTTTACAGAAAAACGGTTAAATGATCTTGTTGAACAGGCTGTCAATCCAGAACAGGAGTCAAAAAACGTTCATTCGAAATGGATTAAAGTGACAGCAGATATGCTTCAAACAGATGATTGGCGAGAACGTTTCGCCGTCCTTGATAAATTGAATCCGACCCTTGATGATCTTGAAGTACTCGAAATCGCTCTTGAAGATGAGAAAGCTTCCATACGAAGATTAGCAGTTATATACCTTGGTATGATCGAGGATGAGAGGGTTATTCCTTACCTGGAACGTGCTATGACAGACCGTTCTGTTTCTGTCAGGCGGACTGCTGGTGATGGATTCAGTGATATTGGCAGTACAAAAGGCATTCCGGCCATGGTTGAAGCATTGTCGGATAAAAGTAAACTTGTCAGATGGCGTGCGGCGATGTTTCTCTATGAATTGGGAGATGAAACTGCAATTAGTGCCTTGAAAGAAACGGAGCATGATTCTGAATTCGAGGTTGCTTTACAGGCAAAAATGGCGCGCGCCAGAATTGAACAGGGAGAAGAAGCACAAGGATCTGTTTGGAAACAGATGACGGATGCAATGGATAAGCACTCCACGGATCACTGAATAAGACGATTCGATTGTGAGATACTGGTCAAGTTTCCTGACTTCCGGTAAGATGATAGTTAGATTATGTAAGGGGAGGTCTTGTAATGACAAACGAAGAACTGCTTAAGCAATTGAGAGAAAAGGGATTTGAAGAAGTGCTGGAGCTGATCGAAGATGCACAAAGAGGGAATCTTGAGGAGCTGGAGCTTGTAAAGTCTCTTGGGTTATTACGTGATGAGGCATTAAATCAACAGGTATTACAACTTTTGGAAAATGAAGGTGTGAGCATTATCTATGTATCGGAGGATGACGTCTGATGCATTTTCAAGAAGAAAAAGAATCACCGGACGAAAAGAAAGAAGAGACTGAATTATCAACCACAGATTATGATCATCCTGATAATGACACAGATCCAAATGAAATCCGCCAAAATAGTGAGGGCAATATATTTAACAACGATGAATTCCGGGAAACAGATGAAACTTCGAATGATACAGAAGATAAAACAGACCCGGTTAAGGCGAAAGACCTTTATGAATCCGCTCCTTCTTACTTACATGGTGAACACAGACAGCTTCCGGAGCATTCACTCGCCTATAAAACACTCCATGCATGGCGCTTTGGTGCTGTAATTGAAGCGATATTTTTGTTTGTCTTTCCTGCCGCGTATTGGGGAGCATCACAATTTACGGCGTTGCCCACTTGGGGTTTTTATGCGCTTATCGGAATAACAATCGTCTGGGGCGTGTTCCATGTTTTTATATGGCAATCACTCAGCTGGTCTAGATGGAAATATCAAGTCTATGAAGATGAAGTTGAATTGATGTTCGGTGTCATCATTAAAAGACGGATAATTATTCCGATGATCAGAGTGCAGCATGTCGATACCAGACAGGGGCCAGTTCTTCGTTATCTTGGTTTGGCAAGTGTGACGATTTCAACTGCTGCGACGGTACATGAAGTACCAGGACTGACGATAGAGCGCGCAGATCAACTGAGAGATCAGATCGCTGAATTAGCACGGGAAGCTGATCCGGATGAATAATTGGAAAAGACAACATCCCGTTACGATTCTGGTTAATTTTTTTAATGCATTGAAACAAATGATTATTACACTTGTTGCTGTAGTGGTTATTGGCACATCTACTGAGTTCATAGTGCTGTTTTTCTTTTTGATACTGTTCTTCAGTGCGGTATCTGCAACGATCAGCTGGTGGAAATTTGAATACACACTGTTTCCTGAAGAACTGCAAGTCAAACAGGGGCTGATTTTTCGGAAAAATCGTTTCATCCGCAAAGAGCGTGTTCAAAGTATTGATTTAAATGCTCATTTAGTTCAACGATTATTTGGTCTTGTTGAAGTTCGTATTGAAACCGCGGGAGGAGGCAGTGAACCAGAATTCCGGCTTGTTGCATTGAAAAGGGACGAAGCTTTACAAATCAAAAAAGAATTACGGGAAAAAGGCCATTCTATTGACAAGTATGAAGAAACTGGAGTTGCTTCTGAGAAATCCAGTGACGAAAAGGTATTCGAAACAGGTGGCAAGGAGGAAAGTGACGACGGATTGATGGTCCCTTCCTGGGTGAAAAACTATTATGACGCTGAGGAAGAGGAAATTGATTACGACTGGGATGACTTGGATGAGGAAGAAATTAAAGCCGACTTTGAATGGAAGCTTACTTCTTCAAGATTAATTATCGCGGCCATGACCGCAAGTGGTGTAGGGTTGGCCGCAACGTTTGTTGCTGCAATTTCTTCACAGGCACCTCAGTTCCTCCCTGTTTGGATGTTTGATGCTGCTATCAGCTGGTTTTTAGCTTCCAGTGTGCTTTTTATTCTATCCATTATCTTTATGATTCTTCTTATTGCCTGGGTGTTTACAACCATTGGTGCAATTATTCGGTATGGGAAATTTACATTAAGACGATGGGGCAATGAAATCCATATGTCTCGTGGATTATTAGAGAAACGTCAACTGACGATCAAAGCGAATCGCGTAACCGCAGTCCGGATTGTACAAAATCCAATCAGACAGATGTTCGGGTTCTATTCAATTTATATTGAGAGCGCTGGTGGTGGTACAAAAGAAGAGGATTTGTCAACGATCCTGGTACCATTATGCCGTAAGCAGGAGGCAGCGGAAATATTGACTCAAACGCTTCCTGAATTCGCTTACGAAAGAACGTTTGAAGGACTTCCGGGTAAAAGTTTACGGAGGTATATTATTAAATTGTCGATCCCAGCACTGATTTTGGCAATTGTTGCAGCATACTATGTTCCATATGGGTGGCTGGCTTTTGCGCTCCCGATATTCGGCGCACTTCTGGGCTTTGTTCAGTACAAAGCTGCAGGAATCGGTTATCGAAACGATCATTTGCTTTTAAGGTACCGTATTATTGATAAAACAGAGATTCTTGTACCCAGGTTTCGAATTCAGGCAATGCAATCCAATCAAAATCCACTTCAGAAACTAGACGATCTATTTACCATACAAGTATCAGTTTTAAGCAGTATTATGGGAAAGAGCTTTTCTCTCCGACACATTCATTTCACACAACGAGAACGTGCTTTTTACTGGTACACTGATAAGTAATTATCATCACCTCAAAATAAACATTTCGTTGCACTTATACTCTAATCCTTTCAAGAGCTTAAACACTCCTGAAGTACAGGAAAGAGGCTGGGACAAAAAGATTTAGTCTAAATGAAAACACAAACGGTTATAAAATAATTAATTTACGTGTCAATCGAACACGAGACGCCTGTGGCGAATGTAGACTGGACACAGTGAGGTACAAACTGAAGTCGCCCAGATACCTTCAAATGGAAAACAAGAGCTGAAAAATCCACCGTCGGTGCTTTTTTGACGGTTCGTTAAGCTCCTCATGCGACGAGCATTGCGCAGGAGCAGAAGCCTTGCCCTCGGGAAGCGAAGTGTTCAATGGACACGGTTATAAGAAAATCCGGACAATATCATCATAATTGTCCGGATTTCTATTGCTTGTTATGCTTTTGTCTCATCCTCTTTCTGCACATTGGTTCTCAAGTTCAAGTTATGTTCTGAATGAATCAGAATGAGCTTCAGAGGAGTAAATAGTGACGATTCGTCCACCATTGTTATCGGTTAATTCGAAACGGTCATATGCAAAAGAGGGTGAACCATTTTGCTCTTTTCGTTCGTAAAAATGCTGTAAAACCGCGAGTTTATTATGACTGATAAATTTATAAAAACTCGTGCCGGTAAATTCTTTTTTGCGGTCATTCATGTCTACCATGCCAAGCATGGTATTATCAGGCATTTCAATATCAGAATGTTTAATCTGCAATGATGATAATGCTTTTTCAAGTGCTTTTTTTGCCAAAGGATCAAGTTCATTTCTGAATAGGACATAAAGGTTGAATTGATCATCTTTGATTCGAACCGTAGCACCTTCTTTTAAAGAAATATAATCGCCTTCATGTGTTTTGAATGTAAAGCCATCTTCATGCATAGCTGGTATATCTCGATCACGTTTCGGTATCAGAAATTCGAAAAACGAATTTTTCAGGTGAATAAATTCGTTCGTTGTACTGTGTACTAGCCCGTGATGACCATTCTTTTCTTTTAAAACAAAGTTATGCACTGCGTCTCGGTCTTCAAAAGGCCGTGTCACTTCCAGTTGATCATATCTCGACGAGAGCTCTTCCATTAAACGGCCGAAAAACAATTGTCTTGATTTCAAATGGTCATATAGCGCATCAACTGCGTTTAATAATGATTCATTATAGGAGCGTGATGCATTAAAATCTTCAGGAATCATGGTAATTTTCGTTCCTGAAACTTCTGCCATCTCATTCTCCCGGTACAAAGGTTCTCCAATGCGTTTGAAAGTAGATATGTCAGGGTATGTTTCGACAGTTTTTATGGCAAGATGACCGATCCAGGGCTGGTTTTCCCTCGGCTCTATTTTTTCAAGAATTCCTGAGTAGGTCCCTTTTGAACCTTCGTTAAGGATGACGCGCTGTTTCAGTAGATTTTTTGCTTCTTTTTTATTCATTCTATTACCTCACTTTATTTCTTTCAGAATCCAGTTTTCGAAAGCACTTTCGTTAGTATATCATTTATTTGTAATAGGTGTGTATCAGTTTTTTTATTCTTGATGATCGCTGTATTGATTATTCTCGTAACGAATACTGGTCAGTCTGAGCAGGTGATTCATCCGATCTACACGAGTAGACTGTAAATCATTTGCTTGTTCTTTTAAAAAAGAGTTCATGTTTTGAAGCGCATTGATTAATTCTCTCTGCTTTTCTTGACGCTGTGTTTCTGTTAATGAATAGTATGTTTGAATCAGATTAGGCAAATCATGCTGGGCCATCCGCTTTATATGATGTTTTTCTTCGATATCCAGAAGATGAAATTCTTCCAGGCACCTGTTGAATTCTCCAGCCAGTTTGTCAAGTTCACTTTGCAGAGCGGGATCATATTTTGAAAAGGCTCTTTGTGTATGATAGATAGACTGCTTAAGAGAATCGACCTGCTCATTATCTGTGCCGGGTGTTTGAACAGACTCTATTTCATTTTGATTTTCATGTTTTTTGTTTAATTCATCGAATGACTGAAGTGATTCACCGGACAGTGAGAGGTCAAGACGATGTAAATGGTGAAAAAGGGGCAGGAAATAGGAATGCCTGCGAATATTCCGGACATACGTGTTCCCGCTAAGTTGGTAATATATTGATGAATCGATCACTTTACCAAAGCCATTTTCCATTCGGACATGTTTTCTGAAGATAGTGATGAACACTTTCTTTTTAATTGCTGATGATGACTTGTTGGTATCAGCAAGCTCCAGGTGAATTTTTTTGGGTTTGATTTTTATTTTATACGAAAGACCATGGACGCTTCGTTTAAATGTTTTGTTCATTCTCGGTAATTCAGAAAGCGCAGCGAGGTCAGAAATGAACTCTTCAGCTTCATAGACGAATTCCCTTGTGTGCTGGTTCAGCAGGGCTGGTTCATCCAGTGGCTTCATATAATTTGGAAGGATGGGAAGCAGCCATTTTTGTTCCCAAAGTCTTTCTTGCCAGTTCATTGCTGTCACCTCAGTTTTCCGTGGATTCGCAAGAGCAGTATAAAATATGAATTAATTAAGCAGCTTTTGATCCATTTCTTTATTTAATTCATCCATTTCAGTGATGAATTTTTTACTGGATTCGATAATGCGTGTATTTGATTCTTCTGTCATCTGAATCGCAGCATATACATCTTCATATGCTTTTCTGAATGATTCCATTGCGATGGCAGGTTCTTCAAGTGTTTTCAAGGTTTCTTCGGTGTTCGATTTCAGCATTTCAGCATTTTTCAACAGCATATTTTCGGTTGACTTGTTAACATTTTGCACAGCATCGATGACTCTTCGCTGGTTGCTCAATGATAATTGAATCGATGCGGATACTGTAATGATATTTTTGGTCATCGTGATCGCGTTAAAGATCGCTTCCTCAAGTTTTTCGTTGTTTTCGACAATGATGTCTACACTGGCAAGAGACTGCTGGAGAACGAGAACAGTCTGTTGCATATTCTTAACCCTGGTCAGGACTTTCTGTTGGCCTTTTTGAACTGGGGATGGATCATCTTGCCATTCAGGTTTTTCCAACTCTTGCTCAAGCATGGTATGCAATTCTTTTCCGGACTCGATTTGACTGTTCAGTGCACTGATACGATCTTTTGCAACATCTTTAAGCTGATACATCATAACGGTGTCTTCTTGCAGCCGGTCTTTACCGTGAAGAAGAGCCTGAATAATAGTTTCTACTTCTGACTCAATGGTTTCATAGCGTTGTACATATTTCTCGAGGGGACTTTTCCGGGTGATCTTACTGAGAAACTGTTTAAATTTACCTTGTTGAAGGTAATTCGGTTCCAGGTCTGCAACGACTTCCTTTAATTTTCCGAGTTGATCCGGCAGGTCATTATTCTGGTCTTTCATCATGTCATTGACAGGTCTTTTCAGACTCTCGAGTGTTTCCCCTGCTTTTTCCTGTTCTTTCGTACCGAGTTCACCGATCGACCTTAGAATGTCCTGTATATCCCTCTCTTGACCGTGTTCATTGTTGTTTTGGTTGTCGGTCATTTATAACGCCTCCCATTCATGTTATTCTCTCAAGATGTAATTCTCACTTCATTATACAAGTAAGAATGTACCATCACAATGCAAAGGAGTTTTAACACACAAAGATCCTCCTCAGGACGTAGAAGTTATGCTAATATGGATGTAGATGAAAACGTTTGCGCTATCTGTTTATTTTGAATCACTGTTTATTACTGTTCAGGAGGCTGCGGCATGTCGATTCTTATTGCATTATCCATCATATTTTTTATTTTCATTTTTATTCATGCCATACGCTTTCTGTTACCAGAAAAGCTTGGCCGATTACTTTTTATTGCAAATTATCTTTTGTTTACACTCAGTTTGTCTTACTGGCTCGGTTTTGAATCTTTGATTTGGACTTCCTTTTTGATTTCATTTGCCTTGATCTCGTCATTCGTCTGGAAGGGTGCTTTACTGTCACTGATTATTCTTTTTGCAATTTTTACAATTGGTGATTTCCATCTGACTTATAATCCGTTCTTTTTATACGGTACTCATATTCTTTATACGCTGATCCTAGTCACTTTGTTTCATTACATGAATCATCAGACTAAGAGCAGAAGGAACATGAGGAGCTTTTTTTATCGTCAATCAAAAAACCTGCATGTCTTGCGAGAAGTATCGCTGGCATTACAAAGCACTTTACAACAGCATAAACTGATGCATATTTTTTTAACTGCTGTTACTGCAGGGTATGGTTTGGGTTTTAACCGTGCCATGATTTTTATTCGAAGTGAATCTGATCCTGATCGATTTTCAGGTAGAGCTGCCATTGGTCCTTTATCCATTGAAGAAGGACATGTCATTTGGGAAAATGTTGTATCACAGCGGCTGACTTTGCGCGATTTTATAAAACTGCAAAAAGAAGCCGAGGAAAATGACCAGGCATTAAATGCAAAAGTGAGGGAAACCCTTCTTCAGTTATCTGATAAAAGTGAAGGATTGCAGCACGTTGTTGAAAAGCGGGATCCTATGATTTTGAATGAAACTGATCACTATGACAGCTGCTCCATGATGAGAATGATGAAAAGTCAGTTTGGCGTCACTGAAATGGCTGCAGTCCCTTTGTTGACGAGAGGAAAAGTGATTGGCATCATGCTGATTGATAATATCGTAGATAGGAAATCTTTTACATATGAAGATCTTGATAACATCATGCCGCTCGCAACGCAGGGGGCGATGGCTGTTGAAAATGCCATGCTTTATGAACAAACGCAGGATCTCGTGATGACAGATGGTTTAACGGGACTTCGTAATAAAAGGTACTTGGAAGATGCAATTCCACTGCTGTTTGAAAGATCCGTTAAACAGAATACTTCAATCAGTGTGTTGATGATTGATTTGGATTATTTCAAGTCTTTCAATGATACACATGGTCATCTGATGGGCGATGAGATCCTGATTCAAGTTGCGCGTATCTTATCTGATCATACGCCAATACAAGGTGTATGTGTCAGGTTTGGTGGGGAAGAATTCGCAATGATTTTACCCGGAACAGGAGATAAAGAGGCAAATATCCTGGCGGAGTCAATCAGACAGGACATTGCAAACCACCCATTTGAAGGAGCAGAACAGCAACCGTTGGGACATCTCTCAACCAGTATCGGAATTTGTACTTATCCTGGCGTTTCGAATAGCCTGGATGACCTGATTGATAAAGCTGATCAGGCAGTTTATCGATCAAAAGATCGTGGCAGAAATTGTGTAACAATTTATGGAGACGATCGGGGGGAGGAAGATCTATGATACCTTATGGTTTGATTCTCGTCATGCTGGCCTTAATAATCAGTATTGTTCTGAGCAGGGTGACACAAAAAATTGTTCTTATGAAAAAATGCGAGCGATTATTAAAACAGATATCTGTTCAGATTGAATCTATTCACTTCTCCTTCGAGGAAATGACATACTTTATTTCCCTGCCCAATCGAAATCCCGAGATATACGATGCAGAGGCAATTCAATACAGGACACATGTGGAATATGATGGTCTTATTTTCCCGGAAATCAGAGGATTAATGATAGAATTGAATATTGATGGGGAAGACCATCAGATTGCTTATATGTCATTGGACCTGTTGAGAATTCCTATACTCGAACGATGGCAATATGAAAAAAGAATTTCAAGTCAGGAATATCATGAACTCAGAGCTGCAGTATTGATGCACAGCAACACGTCAAAACTTTTTGTTCAGGAAGTAATCAGACAGATTCAACGGGATGATCGGATTCTGTTCCTTGATGAAGACCTAGTCAAGTAATTTTGTAAAAGAGGTGAGGTTTGTGTGCATTATAGGGCTTTCAATTAATGAATCTTCACGTTTCCCTTTCGTCTTATGGGCAAATCGGGATGAATTGTATCAAAGGCCATCTACAGAAATTTATTACCGGCCGTCAGAACCCAGGTATATCGGTGGAAAAGACCTTGAAAGAGGAGGAAGCTGGCTGGGTGTTCATCCTCACACGGGGGACATTGCTGTCGTAACCAATATACGAGAAGGTTTAACCGAAAAAAAAAGCGCCCTCTCAAGAGGGCAGTTAATTGACAGGTTCATGGAAAACAAAATGGAATCGTTCAGTATCTCTGATCGTGAACAGTTTAACGGCTTCAATCTCATCTTTGGCAACATCAGGACTGGTTTATTTCATACTTCAAGCCGAATGCGAACTAATATAGCAATCTCGGATGGGATACAGGGGATAAGTAATGGAGACCTGAACGAACCATGGCCGAAAACCGAGCGATTAAAATCTTTGATGAGACAGGTTGATCCCAAGTGGTCAGCGCTTGAAATGATCCAGACAGGATTCAGCGTTTTAGGTGACACATCAGAAGCTCCCTTGAAAGATCTACCTGATACCGGAATCGATGAATCACTCGAGAAAAAACTGTCACCTATCAGAATTAATATTGATCAATATGGTACAGTTTGCAGTACAATTATCTTTATTGACGATACAGGCACACTTCATATTTGCGAATACCGCTATACAGATCATAAGTGCATGTATTATGCGTCCCCATTTCAACTATAAAAGAGTATTTTTTTACCGATAATCTGAACAGTTTGGGCAGATCCATGTTTTAAAGCTTCACCATCACCTTGCCATTCAACGTTCCGGTCGGGTTCCGCTGTTAATTGATCACTGTTGAACGTATCGACAAACGAAATCGATGTATGGGCCTTGATAAATACCGAAGGAACCGCAATGATCAATTTTTTTAATGTGATTCCATGAACAACGACAACATTCATTTGCCCATCGTCTGGTTTCGCTGAGGGACAAATAGGAATACCTCCACCATAATAGCTTGTGTTACCAAAAGCTGTGAGCCAAACATTCTTGTATTCTCTGATTGTTCCCATGTGGTCGACAATTTTCAAATTAAAAGGTTTAAATGACCTCACTTCCTGGAAAAAAGTTATGATATAAATAAATTTACCTAAAAACATTCGATTTAACCATTGTTTAATTCCCGATTCCCCAGTGCGAATTGCTGTTGAAGCATCAATACCGACACTTACGATGGTGGCTGTAAACTGATCTCCGGTTTTAATCAGGTCAATTGACTTTGCATCATTATTCAGAATTGTTTTCATTGCTTCAACTGGTTTTGAGGAGATGTTTAATCCTCTTGCAAGATCGTTGCCGGAGCCGGTTGGGATCAATCCAAAGGGAATAGTAAGATCGATGAATTCATTAATGACTGAGTGGATTGTTCCATCGCCTCCGATGACAATGATTCCTTTAATTTGTCCATGATAATGAGTACATGTTTCCTTAATTTGAGCCCATAGTATTGCTAAAGAGTCATCCATGTAAAATGGAATATCTTCAAAATTGCATGATGCTTTGAGCCTTTCATAAATGCGGATGTTTTTCCGCCTTCCGGACCGGGTATTTATTATCATGATATACATTAACTTCTCCTTAGCTTATTCATCTTGTAATACTCGTGACTATAGTATATCATTATTGGCGGATATAGAGGAAAAATGGAGGTAAATTGTACATGAAAGCAGCATTTGCAATAGCGACAGCAGGTATCTTAATGATCAGTGTATGGGGAACATTTTTATTTATGTTTTTTTCAGAACCTGACCATGCATCCTGGGCGGATAATCAACCTGAACGTTATCAGACAGAGTATGTGCGCGAAATCGGAAATATAAACACTTATTTAACGGACTCAGTTTCAACTGATGGTAAAGTTGAAGTTCGGAATGAATCGGAATCTTCGGATATTGTGAATTATCGCACAAATACATTGAAACCTTCAGATTATCCTGTAGTTAAGGAAGGAGATGGGATCGGTTACGGCGATGGCGTTTCAGTAGATGACCTTTTAGAAGTTCCAGAAAGCTTTGATAATTAAAATATGAACTTTATATGATAATTACGTCGTGCATGTAGTTTTCTTGGTCAAAGATGACTATAATGTATGTAGAAGGTCGATTCAACGGCCTGTTACGAGGAGGGACACTATGCTATCAAATATCGGTATTCCCGGGTTGATTTTGATTCTGGTCATTGCCTTAATCATTTTTGGACCGAAAAAATTGCCTGAAATCGGCAAAGCGATGGGTCAGACCTTAAAAGAATTCAAAAATTCGACTAAAGAGCTTACGTCGGAAGATGATGAAGAAACAAAACAATCGTCTAAAAAAGAAGAAACAGAAGAAGTTGAAGAAAGCGAAAAAAAATCCGATTCACAACTTTAATGAGACGAACTTGAAAAAGGTGTGAAGTGCAGCTTGCACGTCACATCTTTTTACTCTTTAATGCAATGAAGGAGCGACGTGCTATGGCAGATCAGGATCAAAGTATGAATCTATTGGATCATCTTGATGAATTAAGAAAACGTCTGATGATCGTCGTTGGAGCTTTTTTACTCTTTTTTATAGGGATTTTTATTTTTGTCAGAGATATCTATGACTGGTTCACAAAGGATCTTGAGATGACATTAGCAGTTCTTGGTCCACTGGATATCATTATTATTTATTTTATGCTTGCTGCAGTTTTAGCACTTGCTTTGACTGTTCCAGTGCTGATTCTTCAGATCTGGTTGTTTGTGAAACCGGCTTTAACTAAAAAAGAACAAAAAGCAACAATCATATACATACCTGCTTCCTTCGTATTGTTTGCAGGTGGACTGGCTTTTGGTTATTTTGTCGTAATGCCTATCGTTTTAAGTTTCCTTCTGGAATTAGGTGCAGGTACTTTTCAAACCATGTTTACTGCCGATAAATATTTCCAATTTATTCTTCGGATGACATTACCATTCAGTATTTTGTTTGAAATGCCATTGGTGGTCATGTTTCTCACAAGTATTGGTGTGATTACTCCACAAGGAATGCGTGCTAATCGAAAGTATGCTTATTTTGCATTGATTGTTGTCAGTGTGCTGATTTCTCCACCCGACTTTGTTTCTGATATTCTTGTAATTGTGCCATTATTGTTTCTCTATGAGGTCAGTATCAATATGTCTGTCCTGGTATTCAGAAGAAAAAAGAAAAAAGAACGAGAGCGGGAAAAGGAATTGGAGTCCTGATGATCCTGTAGAAGTGCCTTGAATTAAATAATAAACAGGAGGGAACATCCTGATCGGAGGATGTTCCCTCCTGTTATTAATGATAACTATTGGACTTCACTGCAAATTAACAGTGAAGTTCGTTAAATGTCCACAATATTTTCATAAGATATACACCTTCAGCGGCTAATTTTAGTGCACAATAAGATATAGGATGTCATTGGAAAATGAGGTGAGGATTCATGTTTACCAAATGGGTTGATATAAAGCGAATACTAATCAGTATAATTATCACTGCAATTGCTGGAGCAACTGCGTTTTTCTACTGCCATACTTTTGGAATCGGTTATGTGGCATTTCAAAATGACCTTTGGACGTGGATGACATTTTTGTGCTTTACTGCTGCTGTCTACTTTGTCAGTATCCTGTTTGCAAAATTGCATTTATCCCTTATGGCTAAACTGATTTCGATGTTCTTTTATTTTTTCCTGCTTATCTGGAGTGCACAAGGATTGATTCATGCAATTTTTCTAACTGAGCTGGCAGGGTCTGAAGCACTGTTTGTCCCGTTGTTGCTGGCAGTTGTGTTATCTATTTTGATTACGTTGCTTTTACCGGATTCAGGTCGTGAGAATACCCCTGTATTGGAATCATTTAAAGCTTATTTTGAAAGCAGAACAACACTTCAATGGGTGATGAGAATTGTAACTGCAACAGTCTTGTTATTTACTACTTATTTTTTGTTGAATTATTTAATGTTTCCATTTATTGAACCCTATTATTCAATGAGTTCCTCGGCATTCATTCTTTCTGAGAATAGTTTCATGATTTCAAGCGCAGGTATGTTTGTACACGCATTATTAATGTTGATTGTCTTTTTACCGTTGTTTGCTTTGTGGAAAGGTTCAAAATCAAGTTTGTTATTCTGGTTAGGATTTCCATTATTTCTTTTGATTGCAATGCAATCATTTGTGCTTTACAGCGAATGGCCACTTGGTTTTCGATTTCCATTATTCGTCCATTTAACATTAACAATGTATATCCAGGCGATTATACTGGTTCAATTATTTTATAAACCCAAAGGAGAGGAAATTGAAGATCAACTTCTTCCGGCAATATGGTCTTGGTAATCCAATACAAATAAAAATCCGAACCGGAAATGGAATCGGTTCGGATTTTTTATGATCATCAGACTTTATGTTCAGAGAGATTCAAATAACGGATTTCGGGATTGGCCATCATTGTTTCCAATGCTTTGACGATTTGCTCAACTGATTTCTGGTTTTGGCAGTCGTAATAATCGATATCCAGATGAAGAATAGGGCATTCCGTAAAAGAGTGAATCCAATGCTGGTAGCGCTGGTAGAGGTCAAACCAGTATGATTCAGGTGTATTAATCTCCATTTCACGGCCTCTCTTATGAATGCGGTCGATAATACTTTCAAATTTCCCATCGATGAAGATCAAAACGTCCGGTTTAGGGAAGTAAGGGTTCATTACCATGGCTTCAAATAGAGAGTGATACGTATTAAAATCGCGATCAGACATATTACCCTGATCGTATTGTAACTTTGCAAAGATGCCAACGTCCTCATAAATACTGCGATCCTGCACATATCCTGTATTTTCTTCATGCATGTTTTTTTGTTGCTTAAATCGTTCTGCAAGAAAGTACATTTGCAGATGAAAAGACCATTTTTTGAAATCATGATAATAGTCTTCAAGATATGGGTTTCCATCGACTTTTTCAAAAGCGGGCTTGAATGATAAAGCTTCTGAGAGAACATTTGTCAGGCTTGATTTACCGGCACCAACTGTTCCGGCTAATGTAATCAAGGCATTCGATTTCAATTGATGATTTACAGGGTTAATCATTGTGGACAACTCCATTTCATGTTCAGAAGAGGTTAGTATTTGTCTTCAAGGCATCATCAATTAAATCAGTGATGCGCTTAAAATCTTCCGTATTTTTGACAAAGTCAATCTCATCACCATTAAAAGATAGCACAGGAACATGAGGGTAGACTCTTTGGTGATCTTTCATAAACTGTTGATAATCTGAGGATAATTGAGCCAAATAATCCGGATCCATGGATTGTTCCATAGAACGTCCGCGTTTTTTAATCCGGTCGAGCAGCGTAGGTAAGCTGGCATTTAAATATACAATCAGATTAGGTGTAGGCAATCCATCTGTCAGTATACTGTAAATGCGATCGTATTTTTCAAAATGGCGCTGTTTGAGCGTTTGTTTAGCAAACAGATGATTTTTAAAAATATGATAATCACTGACGACAGCTTGACCATTTTGGAGCAGTTTTTCATTGGTATCTTCAAGTTGTTTAAAACGATTGCAAAGGAAAAACATTTCCGTTTGGAAGCTCCATTCATTGTTATCTTCGTAGAATTTACTTAAAAAAGGGTTCTCATCGACGATCTCTTTTAATAATTCATACTGGTAGTGTTCTGCGATTTTGGTGGCGAGGGATGTTTTCCCCACACCGATTGGACCTTCTACAGCGATAAATGGTGCATCGAAATGATTCGACAACGATTCCACCTCCGGGTCAAGTGTTGTTCAAGCGTTTTTCATTCTATCACAGGTAGACCATGAAATCCTAGCTATTTTTAGCGACAGTCGGTTTCTTAACAAGAAGGGAATCTTGTAGTATGATAGAGGTATATGTTTGACATGAAGGGAAGGAGTGATAACATGAATAAAGTCAAAATTGTAACAGATTCAACATCGGATCTTCCATCAGAAGAAATCAAAGAACTTGGCGTGACAGTCGTCCCGTTAACTATTACGATCGATGGGACTTCCTACAAAGATGGTGTGGATATTACATCAAGCGAATTTGCTTCCATGCTCGTTAATGCAAAGGATATTCCGCAAAGTTCTCAGCCAGCCACGGGCGACTTTTTGAGCGTGTATTCAGATCTGTCGGAACAAGGATTTGATATTCTTTCGATCCACATGTCGAGTGGCATGAGCGGAACATTTCAGTCAGCGCAGACTGCTGCAGGGATGTCGGATGCAAATGTCACAGTGATTGATTCCGAATTTATTTCTGTTGCTCTTGGTTTCCAAATAAGGGAAGCGGCTGCCATGGCGAATAAGGGAAGTTCAGTTGATGAAATTGTTGATCGATTACAGAAAGTCAAAACGAATACATCTCTTTTTTTAATGGTCGACACACTGGATTATTTATTGAAAGGTGGAAGAATTGGCCGTGGTCGAGCCCTGGTCGGTTCTCTGTTGAAAATTAAACCTGTTGCGTCCCTTGATGACGGTGTATATACGCCAGTCACCAAAGTTCGTACATATTCGCAACTGGTTAAATTTTTCAAGGAAACCTACCAGAAAGAGGCGGAGGGAAGAGTCGTCAAAGGTATAGGAATTGCGCATATCGAAGCAGTTCAGCTTGCGCAACAGGTGAGGGACGCTTTGGCTGAACTATCCGGTTTTACAGATGTTTCAATTATCGAAACGACCCCCATTGTTAGCACCCACACAGGTCCCGGTGCGCTTGCGTTGATGTATTATTTTGAAGACGAATCCTGAAGTTGTGAAATCAATTTAAAATGATTGAGATAAATTCAGTCGAATATAAAGAAAGTAAAAGAGGCTGGGACAAAAAGCCTTGAATGATCAAAATACGCTTCCGATTATCATAAATTGATAGTCGGAAGCGTTTTGTCTGTTGATACAAATATAAAAAACAGTATAACGCAGTGTACTTTCTCAAGTTCACTGCCATGAGTGCAAAACCCATTTCTTTTTTCACTTTGTCTTTGCCTCTCACCGACATTCTGGTGAAATGCAAATTGGCCTTCAGAAATCCAAAAACTGGTTCGACATCGACTTTACGTCTGCCATAAATCGCGCCAGTTTCTTCTTCCAAAAGCAGTTGACGAATATGCTCTTTTTGCAGCTCCCATTTTTCATTGTAATAAACCTTACGGTTTTTGCCTTCTTTCGCTTTTGTGCAACTGGCCCGTAAGGGACAGCCCGTGCAGTCTTCACTTTCATAGACCTTGAATGTTCGTTCGAATCCTGCGCGATCGGTTCGTTTGGATACATAGCGAAAGGTGACTTTTTTGCCGTTTGGACAGAGAAAATAGTCTTGATCCTGATTGTAATTCCAATTCATCACATGGTAGCGATCGGTTTTGAATGACCGTTTCTTTTCTTTTCGGTACATACTATACGTGATCAGTGGTGTGCTTGATAGACGGTTCAAAAAAATATCCTCATAATTTTGTTCGCTTCCGTATCCGGCGTCCCCAACAATATAGTCAGGCAGTGAAAAGTACCGTCTCTCGATGGTATCCAGAAATGGAATCAGGGTTCGTGTGTCAGTCGGATTTGGATAGATGTCATAAGCGAGCGTATATTGTCCTTCCGTTGCAATCTGGAGATTGTAACCGGCTTTCAGTTGGCCATTTTTCATATAGTCATCTTTCATTCTCATAAACGTGGCATCATGATCGGTTTTCGAGTAACTGTTACGATCACCCAGGATCGCGAGATCCTTCTCATAACGTGCTTTACGTTCGATGAAATCCTGAAATTTTTTACGCTTTTCTTTCGGCTTTTTCCGCTCTGATCTCAGTCTTTTTCTTTCCTTCGCATCATCATTCTCTTCGATTTGCTTGTCGTAATCCTGAACGGTCTGGTCCAACTCTTCATGAACTTTATTCAGCTCATCATCCGTTAAGGCTTCCTGATCTTCCAGTTCAATCGCAGGAATGATTTCCTGTTCAATCAGTTCATCATAGATCGCATTTGATTTCGTAACGATATCATGATGATACCGTTGCACGGATTTTTTCCATACGAACGTGAATTTATTCGCGTTGGCTTCGATCTTTGTACCATCAATAAAAATTGCTTCGTTATCAATTGCTTCTTCCTGAACCAGTCGGCTTCTGAATTGCACAAAACACTGACGTAAGAGCTCTTCAACGTCGGGATGTACTCTGAATCGATTGATCGTCCGGTAGGTCGGCGCGTGTCCTTGTGCCAGCCACATCATTCGAATACTGTCCTGCAATAAGGCTTCAATTTTCCGTCCAGAAAAAGTCGATTGAGTATACGCACAGAGAATCACCTTCATCATCATTTTCGGATGATAAGAAGGGCGACCCTGACTTTTATAAAAAGCTTCAAAAGCTTCTTCAGGTATCGATTCAACCAGGTCATTCACTGCAAAAGCGACATCATTTTTTTGTAATTGAAGCGATAAATCCATCGGCAAAACGAGCTGATTCATGTTATAATCGAGAAACATAAGGATACCTCCGGTTTTGTTATGACTTGGTCGTTCTAACTTAATCCGAAGGTATCCTTTTTTTATGTAAAAATCAAGACCTGACGGTCTTTCAATGCAGTTGATTGTCAAAAATACATGAGACGCCTGCGGGAAAAGCAAGAGCTGAAGATCCACCGGCGGTGGTTTTCCGACGGTTAGCTGAAGCCTTGCCCGCGGCAAGCGATTGTATTTTTGCACAATCAACCCTTCTATACAGAAAACCCACACCGTTTGGTGTGGGCCTCTTTATTTACTGGGTTTTGTCCCAGCCTCTTTTAATGATGGAGGCGTTACAATTTTTCTATTTTCACTGCACACGCTTTGTATTCTGCAGTCCCGGAGATCGGATCAAATTCATTAATCGTCAATACGTTCGTTGGTACTTCTTTCCAATGAAAACTCATAAAGACGAGCTTCTCTTGAACTTCTTCGGTGATTCGTGCTTTCACTTTTACAGCTCCTCTTCTTGAAGAAACCGTGACATATTCACCTTCAGAAATATTCATCCGTTCTGCATCGGACGGATGCATATCCACCGTTTCCTCGGTATGTTTCCGTTTAAGTGAATCCGGATAATACCGGGTTTGGGTATTCGTATTATAAGGTTCGTAACGTCTGCCAGTAGTCAATGTCAATGGATAGTCGGAATCGGGTAATTCAACTGGTTCTGTATATATAACAGGTGTAAATGGTGCAGGCTCTCTGCCCTCATGATGAAATTCCTGATGCAACAGGGCCGTACCTGGATGGTCTTCGGAAGGGCAAGGGTACTGTAATGTCTGCCCGTTTGTCAGCCTGTTATAGTTCATACCACCAAACATATGCGGAGCAACCTCACGTACTTCATTCCAAATGTCCTCTGATTGTTTATAATGAAGTGGGTAGTCCATTTGTGTTGCGAGCTTTGATAGAATTTCCCAATCGTCCCATGCTTCACCTGGCGCCTCAACGGCAGGATTAACCTTTTGAACCCGTCGATCTGTGTTTGTATAAGTTCCCTCGACTTCAGCCCAGCCCTTTGCAGGAAGGACAACGTCTGCAAGTTCTGCTGTTTCTGTCAAAAACAGATCTTGAACGATCAGGAAATCAAGATTTTTAAACAATTCAGTAGTGTGATTCCGATGGACATCAGCAACAATTGGATTTTCTCCAATCACATACAGAGATTTCATCTCCCCGGTTTCCATTCGCTCGAGCATACCGGTTTGTGTTTGGCCGACATTCGGGTTTAATGGGACCCCCCAGGATCTTTCTAGTTGATTGCGGAACGCTTCATTATCAACTGGCACAGCTCCAGGGAGCATATTCGGCAAACAGCCCATATCACCAGCACCTTGAACATTATTTTGCCCTCTCAGCGGCATAATACCTGTTCCTTCACGTCCGATATGGCCGGTCAATAACACAAGATTGGCGATATCAAAAACATTATTTACCCCGCAATGATGTTCTGTGATTCCAAGTGTATAAGCGATCATCGAACGGTCCGCAGTGGCAAACATTCTTGCTGCTGAAGTGATCTCTTCTGGTTTCAGTCCAGTGATGGAGGCTGTTTTTTCAAGTGTGTATTCACTCACTCGGTCGTATAGGCTGTCGAAGTTTACTGCATTTTTTGCAACAAATGATTTATTGTATATGCCTTCATCAATCATGACTTTCATCATACCGTTCATCAAGGCAATATCCGAACCGACTTTGATCTGCAAATGATGGTCTGCAAATTTAGTCATAGCAATTTTCCGAGGATCCACAACAATGATTTTCAACCCTTTTTTAACAGCTTTTTTCATTCGGTTGGCAATAATCGGGTGGGCTTCAGATGTATTCGACCCCATCAACAGCAGTACATCGGATTTTTCAACGTCCATAATCGAACTCGTCGGTGCACCATTTCCAAATACAGTCGCCAGACCGGCGACGGATGGAGCGTGTCAAGTCCTGTTACAGCCGTCGATATTATTTGTTCCCATTACAGCACGAGTGAATTTTTGAGTGACGTAATTCGTTTCATTGGTCGCTCTTGCACAGGCAAACATCGAGAAGGCATCAGGACCAAAAGTGGTTTTAATGTCAGTTAATTTTTCAGCAATATACGTCAATGTTTCATCCCAAGTCGATTCTGTCAAAACTCCTTCTTTTCGGATCAACGGCTTCTTCAGGCGATCTTCCGAATGAATGTAGTGATATCCTAAAGATCCCTTAATGCACGTTTGGCCTTCGTTAACCGGTGCATTTTTATTCCCTTTGATTTTAACGATTCGGTTATCTTCTACCTCAACGAGCAAACCGCAGCCTGTTCCACAATAGGCACAGGTGGTTTCAACTGTTTTCACATTTGTCATGTTGTACACCCTTTCTATTTGATATGAATACGTTCATTTTACCATGCATTCTAAGCGCTTACAGAAAGAGAAGGGAACATTTGATGACAATTTCAATATGGATATTCATAATTATAATTCCGTAATAGTCATCTCGAAACGTTTGTAAGAACGCAAATGATTCGGTAAAATGGTCGAAGAAGGAGTGGAATATAGTGAATCAAACAGGACTGGTACTCGAAGGTGGCGGATTAAGAGGAGTTTATACTGCGGGTATACTGGAGTATTTTTTAAAGAGCGGACTGTCATTCCCTTCGGTGGTCGGTGTTTCCGCAGGTGCATGCAATGCATCCTCTTATATATCCAGACAGGAAAAAAGAAATTATGCGGTTACAGTGGGATATGCTGGACATCCGGATTACATATCATTCAAACGATTCTTCAGTCATGGGGAACTGTTTAATATGGACTTGATATTTGATAAGATTCCGCATCAAGAGCACCCGTTTGACTATGATCGCTTTTACAACAGTGATCAGTTATTATATACAGGGGTTACCGACTGTGTGACTGGAGAGACTGTTTATTATGAGAAAAATGAAGTAAAAGGAGATATCATAACCATTTTAAGGGCATCCTCATCATTGCCTATGATTGCTCCGATCGTTCGTTATGATGGCAGAGATTATTTGGACGGGGGAATATCAGATCCTATTCCGATAAATCAATCCATTAAAACGGGAAACCAAAAACACGTCATAGTCCTCACCCAGGAAAAAGGATATCAAAAGCAGCAGACCAAAAGGGGAATGCTCTATTTTTCAAGGAAATACCGTGATTATCCAGGCCTTGTAGATGTAGTTAAAAGACGTTACCAAATCTATAACGGGCTTTTAAGACAGGTCGAACGCATGGAGGAAGAAGGTAGCGCATTTGTTTTCAGGCCGGATAATCTTCAAGGAGTTAAGCGCCTTGAAAAAGATGCCGCTAAATTGGATGAATTGTATCAGCATGGGATGGAACATGCTAAAGCCCGAAGTGAAGAATTACAGCGTTTTATTAACTCGTGAACCGGTTTATTTCTGAGAGATGGGGACTTATAATGAATCGACCTAAAAGTTACAGACTGCTTCTTGTTGTTTTATTTATCGTGTTTGTCAGTATGATTTCAAGATCCATTCTTTATCTCGTTATATCCATGACGGTAGCTGTAATTATTATTTTTCTGCTGAGTAAGGACATGAAATCAAAAACAAGTGATCGATCTGACGATCGAAGGAGTCCAAACACTTCAGCTGAAACCTATCAAGATACGATAGATAAAGGAATATTTCCTATGGCGCTTACGCTTTTGGGAGCCGTTGCAATTTTTTATGGCTTTTCCGGCATTTTCACGACTGAAAGCCTGTTTCATGCGACAGATCTGATGACAAACGATGTTTTTGTGCAATACTTTTTCTTTATTTTGGGATTAACTTTATTTATTTATGGATCAAGCCTTATGCTAAAACGATATTTGTCAAAATAATCGAACCCTGTCCTGGAAAGCGAGCGAAACGATGGCCTTAAAACGAAACCTCTCTATCATGTGGACAGCTAATTTTTTTGTCGCAGCAAGTGCAACAATGGTGCTTCCGTTTTTATCTCTTTATATCGAATCGTTCGGAACATACTCTGATGCATTTGTTCAGCGCTGGAGTGGCATAATTTTCGGAGTGACCTTCCTGGTCGCTTTTTTCGTATCGCCTTTTTGGGGAAGGTTTGGTGATCGATTTGGGCGAAAGAAAATTCTGCTGATCACAGGATTTGGTATTGCATTTTCAATTGTGATGATGAGCTTTGTTTCTTCCGTATGGGAATTGTTCATTTTAAGATTGTTTATGGGCGTAGTAACTGGATTTATACCGACTTCGATTGCCTTGATATCTGCTATAACCCCAAAAGAAGAGGCGGGAAAAATATTAGGAACATTGCAAATGGGTACCGTTTCAGGTGGACTCATCGGACCACTTCTGGGTGGATTGCTTGCAGATGCGTTCGGTTTTACCTATACTTTTTTGATAACAGGTATTGTAATTATACTGGCGACGATCCTCGTTTGGGTTGGTATTGATGAAAAAGTAAAGGGCTTGACTAAACAAGAACAACAAGAGCAGCAGGAATCGATGGTTCAAGTCATAATGGGAATCATTCGTCATCCGGTCCTGCTGGGAACCATGCTGATTTCTTTAATGGTGCAATTAGGTAATTTCTCAATCCAACCTCAATTGGCTCTTTATACAGCAGATCTTGTTGACACGAATCAAATTGCTTTTCTTGCAGGTCTGGCATTTTCAGTAACGGGTTTGGGGAATTTTATTTCCACTCGTTTTTGGGGTATTCAGGGAGATCGTTTTGGACATCATTGGATTTTATTGATTACACTGGTTCTTGCTGGATTATTTTTCATTCCGCAAGGCTATGTATCATCGATTGAAATGCTGATCGTTTTCAGGTTTCTCTTCGGCATTGCACTCGGGGGAATTATTCCATGTGTGACGGCTTACATCAGACAAGTTGTACCCATTCACCGGCAAGGAGAAGTTCTCGGTTACAACCAAAGCTTTCGCTTTCTCGGGAATGTAATTGGTCCGGTTATGGGAGGATTGATTGCTGGCAGTTTTGGAATCAGTACAGTATTTACTGTTTCAGGTATACTTTTTTTCGTGACGGCAACCGGCTTCTTTTGGGTTGTTCGAGTCAAGTCGACATCATAAATTTAGAAGCTGCGTGAAAACCGAGGAAAGGAATGAATTTTGTGGTACTAACAGCGAAAGAAAAAAAAATGTTATTGAAACTTTTAAAAAAAGAGCGTCGAAAAAGGTTGATTACGAAAAATAACCGACGTGATATTGATAATTTGATTAATAATTTCGAACAGAATATTAGAAATGAGAAAGTTAACGAAACAAAACCATCTAAGCTCTGATTAATCGTTCATAAATTTGTAATAAGATTTCGTAATTTTTGTGAATTATTGATCATAAATTCCACCTTAATCTTTGAATAGTGTACATTGAATATAGATTATTGAATGAATTGAAGGGTGGCTTTTGATTATGAAAACAAAAAATCGTTGGCTGATTGCGTTGTCTGCAGTCGCTATCCATTTATCTATCGGTTCGGCTTACGCATACAGCGTATTCCAACTACCAATTGCAAATGAACTGGGGTGGGCAACATCGCAGGTTTCTCTTGCTTTTACAATTGCAATCTTTTTTCTTGGAATTTCCGCAGCCTTTTTCGGGCCGTTTGTTGAAAAACGTGGCCCCCGTGCAGCAGCCAGTCTTGCAGCTGTATTGTTCTCCTCCGGGCTCTTGATCTCAGGTGTTTCGATCATGCTCGAATCACTGCCATTATTCCTGCTCGGATACGGTGCAATTGGCGGTATGGGTCTTGGCCTTGGCTATATTTCACCGGTATCCACATTAGTGAAATGGTTTCCCGACAGGCGGGGACTCGCAACAGGTATGGCAGTATTCGGTTTCGGTGCAGGTGCGCTTTTAGCAGGGCCTGTCGCTGCAAGTTTAATTAATATGATCGGTATTGCCAACACGTTCTTTACTCTTGGTGTGACATTCTTCGTGTTAATGATTTCGGGTGCATTATATATTGCCAGACCGCCCGAAGGATGGCAGCCTGCTTCTATGATCGAATCCGCATCAGGTCCGGCAAAAAAGAAAATGAAAGAAGATCTTGCGCAATTAACGGCGAAAGAGGCTAGGAAAACAGCGCGTTTCTGGATGCTGTGGCTCATGATGTTCATTAATATCACAGTAGGGATCATGATTATTTCCGTTGCATCTCCAATGGCACAGGAGAAAGTCGGTATGTCAATAATTGCTGCTGGAACAATGGTTGGTATAATGGGCTTATTTAATGGCGGCGGCCGAATTGTATGGGCCACTGCATCTGATTATATTGGAAGACAACGAATATTTGCCATTTTTTTCGGGGTCCAATTTGCAGCGTTTATGATCTTACCTTCTATAACCAACGTAATCGTGTTTCAAATATTGATTTTCCTTGTCATTTCCATGTACGGTGGCGGTTTCGCCTCTTTACCGGCTTTTATCGGAGATCTCTTCGGTACAAAAGAACTTGGCGCAATACACGGACTGCTGCTCACTTCCTGGTCAATGGCTGGTGTGGTGGGTCCGATGACGGTTTCATACATCAGAGAATCAACTGGAACGTATGACTCAGTCTTTTATATCTTCTCGGTACTTTTGCTTGTGGCATTCGTAACATCTATTCTAATGATAAAGAATATCAATAAAGTAAAAGCGGCTAAAAAAAACGCTGAAGCAGCATGAGAGATTTTAACAGAGGCTTAGCGCCGGGGGTTATACCTCGGCGTTTTTTCATGTTTGTTTCTTATTCTTTATCGTTGCTGTGACTATCGTGTATAATGTAGTCGTCTAACTACACCTAATAAAAACCCTGTCTCTTAAACAGGCCTGGAAGGAATTTTGATTATGTGGAAAAGTATGGTGAATCATCACGTAAAAACTGTTGTAATTTTATCGATTATTCTTAATGGCGCAATTATCGTACTTTCGGGGATTCCTGGATACCAGGGTACTCTACCGGCTTTTGTTACCTATTTACCGATGATGAACGCAATTTTTAATACATTTACGTTTCTCTTTTTGACTGGAGCATTGATCAGTATTTTGAGAGGAAATGAACGCCTTCATCAACGTTTTATTTATGGAGCATTTACCACAACAGCATTATTTCTCATTTCGTATGTTGTATTTCATTTTATGGCTGAGTCTACACCTTATGGTGGCACCGGCTTCTCAGCGATCAGTTATTATATCATATTGATTTCACATATTATTCTCGCTGCTGCCATTGTCCCTTTGGCATTAATGAGTTTTTTCACGGGATACAAAGGACTCAGGGACCGTCACAAAAAATGGGTCAGATGGACAATGCCACTTTGGCTCTATGTCAGTGCAACCGGTGTGATCGTGTACTTGATGATTTCTCCTTATTATTCATTTTAAGGATTTGCTCTGTGATTCAAGTTTGCCAGGCGTGGACGTCCAGAGCAAGCGGCCGCCGTAAGCGATTGAATAATAACAATAAACTTTAACAGAGATGCTCATGCTAGATGATTTAACACCTATCCGAATAATGTGTAAACTTATTTTCTCGGTAGCTAAAGGTTTAGGCAATATGACGAAGATTCTAATTATTACGGAAAACCGCTTTCTTTTTATAGTTCATTAGGCTAAAATGATAGTGGATACCATGTTGAGGAGGTAATTTAATGAGCAAACTTGAAGCCGTTTTATTTGATTTAGACGGTGTTATTGTTGACACGGCAAAACATCATTACAGAGCATGGAAAGAGTTGGCAAACGAGTTGGGTTTTGATTTTACCGAAGAAGATAACGAACGTTTAAAAGGTGTCAGCAGGGTGGAATCGCTGAATATCTTGTTGGAGATTGGCCAAGTGGAAAAAACAGAAAAAGAAAAAGAAGAATTGGCAGCTCGAAAAAATCAGCGCTATGTTGAGGCAATCTCAACAATGGATGAATCTGAAATTCTTCCAGGAGTAATTGACTTTTTACAAGAATTAAAAAATGAGAATGTTCCATTTGCATTGGGCTCTGCAAGTAAAAATGCGCCTGCAATATTAAAACATATCAAGTTATTTGATGCATTTGATGCAATTGTGGATGGCAACAGCATTGCAAAGGCAAAGCCTGATCCTGAAGTATTTCTGCAAGGAGCAGATAAGCTTGGTGCAAATTATGAAAACTGTGTTGTCTTTGAAGATGCACAATCAGGGATAGAAGCAGGTAAAGCTGCAGGCATGTATGTTGTTGGAGTAGGAAGTGCTGATGTACTTAAAGGGGCAGATGATTACATTACACATATGACTGAGATGAATGTAGAACGTATAAGACGAAAATAATTTTTTTTACAAGGTAGTGCAACCGATTGCGCCTATCTGTGCAAAATCACCTTATCCTAGGGAGGAATTTGAAATGAAACCTTATTTAAAAGAAGATGAATGGTCGATTATTGAAGAAGGATTTGATCAGGAGAAGCACGAAATTTCAGAGAGTGTTTTCAGTATTGGTAACGGCCATATGGGGCAACGAGCCAATTTTGAAGAAACGTATTCCGGAGAAACTTTACAAGGGAGTTATATGGCAGGGGTTTACTATCCTGATAAAACGAGGGTAGGCTGGTGGAAGAACGGTTATCCTGAGTATTTTGCTAAAGTTTTGAATGCTACGAATTGGATCGGCCTTCAAATCCTGATTGATGATGTAGAATTAGATTTGAACAACGCCAAGGTATCAAATTTTGTTCGGGAATTGAACATGAAAGAAGGCTATTTACAAAGAACGTTTACAGCAGAACTGACTAATGGTCATCAGATTTCTGTTCAGGCCACACGCTTTGTAAGTGTCGCAATGAAAGAAATCGGGGCAATTGAATATCAGATTACACCGCTTAATTTTGATGGTCATCTGAAAGTTGTTTCTTATCTTGATGGCGATATTATGAATAAGGATGCCAATTATGATGAAACATTCTGGGATCAGGTATCAGAATCGGCAGAAGGAGCCCGGGCATCAGTCACTGTGAAAACTAAAAAATTGGATTTTGTTTATAGCTCAATGAAAGAAACTCACGTTTTCCATGGTGAAGATTCAATACAAGCATCCTCAAGTGATACAAAACCTAAATACGCTGAAAGTTCTTTTGCTGCTCCTCTTACTAAGGGAACAGCGACCACAATTTATAAATATGCTGCAAATGTAACAAATCGCGATCATGATAAAAATGATTTGTTGGATGCGGCAAGAACAGTTCTTGATAAGGCAATTCATAAAGGATTTTCTGATTTGAAAACGGACCAAGCTAAAGTCTGGTCGGAAAAGTGGCAGGACAGTGATATCGTTATTGAAGGCGATATATCTGCACAGCAAGGTATTCGATTTAATATCTTTCAAATGAATCAAACCTATACAGGTGAGGATGCACGGTTAAACATAGGGCCTAAAGGCTTCACAGGTGAAAAGTACGGGGGAAGCACGTATTGGGATACTGAAGCTTACTGTCTGCCATTTTATTTGGCAACAGCAGATCAGCGTATACCTCGAAATCTGCTTGTATACCGTCACAATCATCTGGAAAAAGCGAAAGAGAATGCCGGTAAACTAGGCTTTACCAAAGGTGCCCTATATCCGATGGTTACAATGAATGGTGAAGAGTCTCATAACGAATGGGAGATTACCTTTGAGGAGATTCATCGTAATGGTGCAATTGCCTACGCCATCTATAACTATGTCAACTACACTGGAGATAAATCCTATCTAGGCGAACTGGGAATTGAAGTGCTTGTGGAAATTTCAAGGTTTTGGGAAGATCGCGTACACTTCGTCCCAGACAAAGGTGTCTATATGATG
This sequence comes from Salisediminibacterium beveridgei, assembly GCF_001721685.1. Taxonomy (GTDB): domain Bacteria; phylum Bacillota; class Bacilli; order Bacillales; family Salisediminibacteriaceae; genus Salisediminibacterium; species Salisediminibacterium beveridgei. The sequence goes on from NZ_CP012502.1 coordinate 1,615,797, forward strand.
CATGGTGTCACAGGTCCGAATGAATATGAGAATAATGTGAATAACAATTGGTATACAAACCGGATTGCAACCTGGACGTTGGAATACACGTTATATGCACTGGATTATCTTAAAGATACGGATGAATCCCTTCACCAGAAATGGTTGAATGACCTTCAACTCAAAGGTGAAGAGACGGCAAAATGGGTTGAAATCATTGATAAAATGTACTACCCGGAAGATCAAGACCGTGGCGTATTTTTGCAGGCTGATAATTTTGAAGACAAAGAGATCATGTCCGTGACTGATTTAAATAGTAAGCATTTACCATTAAATCAAAACTGGTCTTGGGATCGGATCCTTCGGTCGTGTTTTATTAAACAGGCAGATGTTCTTCAGGGAATGTACTTTTTGAACCATGAATTTGACATTGAAACAAAGAAACGAAACTTCGATTTTTATGAACCAATGACCGTTCATGAATCTTCTCTTTCTCCATGTGTGCATGCCATACTTGCATGTGAACTAGGATATAAAGAAAAAGCGTATGAAATGTATTTAAGAACTGCGCGTCTGGATTTGGACAACTATAATAATGACACGGAGGATGGCTGTCACATTACGAGCATGGCAGGAACTTGGATGTCAGTGGTTGAAGGTTTCGGAGGTATGAAAGTTCGAAACGATCAGCTGATTTTAAATCCGTTCATTCCAGGGCAGTGGCATTCATTCTCATTCAAGGTTGTTTTCCGCGGCAGCAGACTGTTGATTCGCGTGACGCAGGACACCGTTGAAGTGATAAATGAAACCAAGCAGGAAGTTGATGTCGTAATCCACGGTGAAACATATCGCATAAATGCAAATGGTATTCTCCAACTGAATCATTGATCTGTTGACCGCCACGCTCAATCGAGTGTGGCGGTTTTTCTTTGGAACTGGGGGGGTAATGGAAATGAAGAAGGTCTTATAAAGAGGTGATCAGATGAAATCTTATCCATTGTTTATAAATGGGAAATGGCAGGATGCTGAGCAGTATGATTTCGTGTATAATCCGCATGATCAAGGAGCGATTGCCCGAGTTCCTTTGGCTAATAAAGAGGAAATGCACTTGGCCATTTCTGCAGCGGTGCACGCACAGAAAAAATTTTCGAGCATGCCTGCAAACAAAAGAAGTGACATCTTAATGAATGCTGCGATTTTACTGCAGGAACAGCGTGAGACGGCGGCGCGACTAGTTTCAATTGAAGCAGGCAAACCGATAAAAGATGCACGAAAAGAAATTGCACGAACCGTTATGACTTATACCCTATCTGCTGAGGAAGCAAGACGGTTGCCCGGAGAATTCATCAATATGGATGCAGTGCCAGGAGGCGAGGGGAAGACCGGGTATGTAAAACGACAGGCAATTGGAACTGTTGGAGCCATCACACCTTTTAATTTCCCATTTAATCTTGTTGCACATAAAATAGGCCCAGCTTTAGCTGCAGGTAATTCTGTCGTTTTGAAACCAGCGGAACAAACCCCTCTCAGTGCTTATTATATAGCAGACATTTTTTATAAAGCCGGTCTGCCAGATGGTGTTTTAAATGTGGTGAGTGGTCCAGGAAGTAGCCTGGGAAAACAGCTTGCGGAGGACCCGAGGGTGCAGGCCATTTCATTCACCGGAAGCACTGATACAGGAAAGAGACTGGAGTCATCTGCGATAGGAAAGAAGCTTCAAATGGAACTTGGGTCCAATGCAGCAGTCATCGTAGGTGATGATGCTGACATTGAACGTATAGCTTCTTCACTTGTTCGAGGGGCTTTCGGTTTTCAGGGGCAGGTATGTATATCGGTCCAAAGAATCTATGCTCATCGAAAAATTTATAAATCACTGCTGAGCGAAATGAGAAGAAAAACAGAGGAAATCGGCATCGGTTCCCCGCTGGATGAAGCGAACGATCTATCAAGTTTAATAACCCCTGAAGCAGCGGATCGTGTATTGAGTTGGGTAGAAGAAGCGGTGGATCATGGTGCAAAGGCAATCACGGATATCAAACGGGAAGGAGCAATCATTCATCCCGTCATTCTGACAAACACTACACCTGAGATGAAGGTGAATGCTGAGGAAGTCTTTGGACCAGTCGTTACAGTGGAACCTTTTGACGAATGGGAAGAAGCCGTAATAGGAGTCAATCATTCCCGCTATGGTCTTCAAGCTGGCATATTTACGAATAATCTTCATGAAGCTTTTGAAGCGGCGGATCAAATTGAGACAGGAGGTGTTCATATAAATGATGTGCCCACATTACGTTTGGATCATTTCCCTTATGGAGGAATGAAAGATAGCGGATCTGGTAGAGAGGGTGTGAAATATGCAGTAGAGTTTCTGACAAAGCAAAAGCTGATTTCATTTCAAAGCCCTTTTTATTAAGTGTGGTTAAGAGACATACCTCTATTAGTGAATGTATTCTTAGTTGTTTTCAATCGCTATCGTCAGACCGTGAACAAGAGATTAATAATTGCACGGCGAACCATTGATTCGTCGTTTTAATTGTCTGAAGGTCATATCCCTATGGAGTCATAACACTTCGCTCTCGAATTATAGACTGAGACAATCATTAACTGGCTTAAACAAAGCCAGATAAAACGACCGGTGTGAGAGGATTATCTCAATTCACCGGTCGTTTTTAATGTCACTTAATCGTCCATGGTGGAAAGATCTCCTGCAGGTTCATCCAATTCCCAAGCTTTTAAAACCCTGCGCATAATTTTACCACTTCTTGTTTTTGGTAATTGTTTTTTGAATTCGATTTCTCTTGGCACAGCATGAGCCGAGAGTTCAGATTTAATAAACGTCTGTATTTCTGTTTTCAATTCATCTGTAAACGTATAACCATCATTTAGAGAGATAAAGGCCTTAATGATTTCCCCTCTAAGTTCGTCCGGTTTACCAATCACACCGGCCTCGGCAACAGCAGGGTGCTCAACGAGTTTGCTTTCAATTTCAAACGGTCCAACCCGCTCACCCGCAGTATTAATGACATCATCATTTCGTCCTTGGAACCAGAAATATCCTTCTTCATCGCGGTATGCTGTATCACCTGATACATACCAACCTTTGAAGTAAAAATAATCTTTAAATTTCGCTTCATTTTTCCATATGCTTCTCATTTGTGAAGGCCAACCGGATTTAATAGCCAGATGTCCCATTTCATGAGGAGGCATTTCATTGCCCTGGTTATCAAGAATCGCCGCTTTAATTCCAGGGATAGGTTTTCCCATGGAGCCTGGTTTAATGGGTTCAGACGGATAGTTGCAAATCAGCATAGCACCTGTCTCAGTCATCCACCACGTATCATGAATCCGGTGTCCATAAGCTTCCATTCCCCAGCGGACAACTTCTGGATTTAATGGCTCGCCTACACTTAAAACGTGACGAAGAGAGCTGATGTCCGCATTCTCCAGTGCGTGTTTCGGAGCGGACATCAACATGCGAAAGGCAGTGGGAGCTGAATACCAAACGGTTACACCATGTTGTTCAATTGTCCCATACCAGTCTTCAGGAGAGAAACGACCACCTCGCACGACATTCGTCACACCGTTCAGCCACGGACCGAAAATGCCATAACTGGTTCCTGTCACCCACCCGGGATCTGCAGTGCACCAGTAAATATCGTCTTCTTTCAGATCAAGAACCCACTTTGCCGTCTGATAATGTTGGATCATGGCATTATGAACGTGATAAACACCTTTCGGTTTTCCGGTTGAACCGGATGTGTAATGAAGTATCATACCATCTTCACGGTCCATCCATTCAATGGCATTTCCATCTGTTGGAGACGCTTTCATTTCATCATAAAATGAATAGAAGCGCTTATCCGGGTATTCGGATTCTCCAACAAGTACAATTTTTTTTAGATCAGGTAACTCATCGTAAGGAATGCGTTCAAGCAGTTCTGGCGTTGTGACGATCGAAACGGCTTCACTATCCTCGAGCCGAGCTCTTACTGCTTCTTTCATAAATGCTTCAAATAGAGGCCCCGCAACAGCTCCAGCTTTGATGATACCCAGAAGTGCAATGTACAGTTCAGGAGACCGAGGCATAAAAACAAAGACTCTGTCTCCTTTTTGAATGCCTATTTTTTTGAACATGTGTGCTGCCTGGTTGGTGCTTTTACGCAACTCTTCAAATGTGTGTGATTCATTTCGGTTCTTGTCAGAATACAGAAGGGCTGTTTGATCACCTTTGCCATCTGCTGCATGCCGATCGATACATTCATATGCAGCATTGACTTTCCCGGATTTGTACCAGGAGAATACTGGTTCCACATCTGACCAGGTAAAGGAATCTCTCATCTGTTCATAATTTTGGAGTTGATGATCACCCGCTGAGGGCATTAGTTTATCCATTTTGATACCTCCATGAGTTCACGAATTTGTCACATTTGTTTCTATCAATTATGATAGACCTATTTATTCGAAAATTCAAATAAAAAATTTACAATTTACTCCGCCGCGATTGAATCTACGGTTTTCGATTGATTTTTTTTGGTATCGTGGTACGCTGAATTTTAAGGAGTGATATGGATGTCTGAAATCATTATGTTGGTTGTACTGATTGTTGGCGGACTGCTTTTGTTTCGCATTATGGGAACAATCATCCGGTTCGTCATAACAGCAGGGCTCTTGGTAGTAATTTATATGGTCTTTACTGAATCAACTTCAGCTGCAAATTTATTGTTGTGATGTATAATGGACTGTGTAAGGGGTTTCACTACTAAAATTTTGGGAGGCGTGATGTACGATGAGTTATCGAATTGAAAAGGACACATTAGGTGAGATACAAGTGCCTGGAGAAAAATGGTGGGGAGCGCAAACTCAGCGAAGTTTGGAGAATTTTAAAATTGGAGAAGAACAGATGCCCAAGCAGGTTGTAGAGGCATTCTCTATTCTTAAAGAAGCTGCTGCAGCGGCAAACCAGAGGTTGGATAATATCGATCAGAGTAAAAGTCATATGATTCAGCGAGTTTGCCAGGAACTGCGTCAAGATCCTACATACGAGCATTTCCCATTGGTTGTCTGGCAAACTGGAAGTGGCACTCAATCCAATATGAATATGAATGAAGTTGTAGCACACCGGAGTAATCTGCTTTTTGAAGAGGAAGGAAGCGAAAAAAGAATTCATCCAAATGATGATGTGAATCGTTCGCAAAGTTCAAATGACACTTTTCCAACAGCGATGCATATTGCTGCAGTGAAAGAAGTAAATGAAAAGCTTCTGCCATCACTTAAGAGTCTTCGGAAAGTAATCGAAGAAAAAGCCAACGCCTTTGATCAAGTGATAAAAATTGGACGAACGCATCTTCAGGATGCAACGCCATTAACTTTAGGGCAGGAAATGAGCGGCTGGGCATTTATGCTGAAACGCTCGGAAGACATGATTGAACAATCATTGGAACAGCTCATTCATCTGGCAATCGGCGGAACGGCCGTTGGCACCGGTATAAATGCACATCCAGACTTTGGTGACTATACAGCGCAAGAGATTACGAAAATTACCGGCTACACCTTTAAGTCATCCGAAAATAAATTTCATGCGTTAACCAGTCATGATGAAATGGTCTATGCCCATGGTGCGTTAAAAGGACTTGCTGCAGATTTGATGAAAATTGCCAATGATGTACGTTGGTTGTCAAGCGGCCCGAGATCAGGTATCGGTGAACTGACTATTCCGGCAAACGAACCAGGTAGCTCAATTATGCCAGGGAAAGTTAATCCGACACAGTCTGAAGCACTCACCATGGTCACAGCCCAAGTGATGGGCAATGATGCAACGATTGGATTTGCTGCTTCTCAAGGGAATTTTGAATTAAATGTTTTCAAACCAGTAATCATCTACAACTTTCTTCAGTCAGCCGGTTTGTTGGCAGATGCAATGAATTCATTCAATGAAAAATGTGCAGTGGGTATCGAAGCCAACGAAGAAATTATTGCGGAGCATGTCAAAAATTCATTGATGCTTGTTACTGCACTGAATCCACATATTGGTTATGAGAAGGCGGCAACGATTGCTAAAACAGCATTTGCTAATCAATCAACACTCAAAGAAACAGCTGTTGAACTTGGATATTTAACAGCAGAGCAATTTGATGAATATATTGATTTGGAAAAAATGGTTCGACCAAAAGCATAACAGACAGGAGAGAAAAGGCTTTTGAAGATTTATGATTTACATTGTGATGCATTATTAAAATTGTACGAAAATCCGGAACTCGATTTCTCAATAAGTTCGGAGCTTGAAGTGAACATTCAAAGATTGATCGCTGGTGAAGTTAAGGTTCAATTCTTTGCCATTTTCCTTGAACCCGACACACCATCAGACAATTTGTTTGATGCTGCATTGAAACAAGTGGATTTATTCCACCGCAAGATTTTGGATAAACATCCCCAGTTCGTAAAAATTACGGACTGGGAGCAATTGAATCACCTTGCTCCCGGTGAAATTGGTGCCGTCTTGACACTGGAAGGCGCGGATGCATTTGGAAATGACATAGCAAAGTGGCGCCTCTTGCATGATTTGGGTGTACTTTCACTGGGAGTTACCTGGAATCAGGCGAATCTTTGTTGCGATGGGATTGGCGAATCCCGTGGCGGTGGATTAACAGAGTTAGGTTTCGAAGTAGTTCGTTTCAATAACGATCGCGGGATTCTGACGGATGTTTCTCATATTTCCCTTGCCGGTTTTGACAACGTCCTGGATGTGGCGGATTATCCGATTGCTACTCATTCAAACGCAATGAGTAAATGTGGGCACCGAAGAAATTTGAATGACCGGCAAATCAAAAGACTGATAGAAAGACAAGGAATCATTGGTGTTGTCTTTAACCCACCGTTTATTGGCGAAAATGAGAATATGGCTTCCATTGCTGAGTTGATGACTCACATTGATTATATTTATTCCATGGGAGGTGGAAACTGTATTTCTCTCGGATCTGATTTCGATGGAATCTCTTCTTATGTCAAGGACTTGTCACATGCAGGTGAATATCAGAATTTGATTCAAGCTTTATTACAACGGTACGAGATAGAAGTAGTTGAAGGCTTTGCTTGGAAAAATGCGCATCGATATCTTTCCGGAATTACTACTTGAAAAGGGTGTCAATCACTTGCTCTTTCCTGATTTTATAAAGGAGAGAGCTCTTCAATGTAAACTGGAACCTGACAGCATGAAATAAGACATGGAAGTCATTAAATGCTATACTGATAGTGTAATCAATAAATCAATGTTAAGGAGGCTGCCCAATGTCTGATGCATTTAAAAAAGCGACTTTTGCAGGTGGGTGTTTCTGGTGTATGGTGAAACCATTTGATGAAGAAGACGGCATCGAAGAGATCATCAGCGGGTATACCGGAGGAGAAAAACCAAACCCGACCTACCAGGAAGTCTGTTCTGAGACAACGGGACACCGAGAAGCAGTTCAAATCACGTATGACCCGGAAAAAGTCGACTATGAAGACCTGGTTGAACTATTTTGGAAACAAATTGATCCAACCGATCCTGGAGGACAATTTCATGATCGGGGACATTCTTATACAACTGCCATTTATTTTCACGACGAGGATCAGAAAAAAATTGCAGAGAGATCAAAACGTATTCTTAATGAGAGCGGAAAATTTCACAAACCTGTTGCTACTGAAATTCTTCCGGCAAAACCTTTTTATAAAGCTGAAAATTATCATCAGGATTATCACAGGAAAAACCCTTCCCACTATGCTATGTACCGAAAAGGCAGTGGAAGAGAAGACTATATCAAAGGAACGTGGGGATAAAGATGGATCGAAAAGAGGAGCGTCTCAAGCAGTTAAATGACATTCAATTTCAGGTCACTCAAAAAGACGGAACCGAACCCCCTTTTGACAATCCACTCTGGGACTTCTTTGCTCCTGGCATTTATGTGGATATTGTAAGTGGAGAAGTATTATTTCTCTCGAATGATAAATTCCATTCCAATTGCGGGTGGCCGAGTTTCAGCCGACCTGTTCATGAAGATGCATTGGTGGAGAAAAAAGACAACAAACTCATGATGATGCGTATTGAAGTCCGAAGTAAAGAGGCCGACTCTCATTTGGGACATGTCTTTAACGATGGTCCAGAACCTACAGGTCTCCGCTATTGCATCAATTCAGCTTCAATCCGCTTTATCCCGAAAACAGACATGGAAAAAGAAGGGTACAGCGAGTATGTTCATCTTGTTAAAGATGCTTAAGTCTGTTATACCGGGGAATCCGCAAAAAGGATTTCCCGGTTTTTCAATTGTAATCTGTTTGTCATTGTTCTCAATCCTTGATCACGGTAAAGTAAAGGAGGGAACATTCGAGATAGGAGGAGAATTGTAATTGAAGATGAATTTGATGATAAAATGGATGATATCATGTGTACTTTTATTGATATTACCGATTGTGTTTTCAATTTCCGAAGCTTCAGCGGAAACCGGGATTCAAAGTGACTCTTATATTATAATGGATGCAAGCACGGGGAAAATTCTTGAATCGCAGACTCCGCACAAAGAAAAGTATCCTGCAAGTCTTACAAAAATACTGACAGCACTAGTTGTCATTGAAAATGCCGAACTGGATGAAGAAGTGAGAATCAGTGAAAAAGCAACATATGCCGATGGAACCAGAGTTTATTTAGAAGAAGATGAGACAGTTTCGGTGAAACAGTTACTTCACGGCATCATGATCAGTTCAGGAAATGATGCAAGCGTTGCTCTGGCAGAGCATGTTTCTGGATCTGTTGAGGCTTTCAGTGAAATGATGAATGACTACATGGAAGATGACCTTCAACTTGAACATTCTCACTTCTCCAATCCGCATGGTTTATTCGAAGAAGATCACATAGCAACAGCATACGATTTAGCAATACTGGTGAAAAAAGCTATGAAAAATGATATATACCGGCAAATCTCTAATAAAACTGATTATCACTGGCAATCAGAAGGCTGGGATACACGCATTTATAACCATCATCCCATGCGTCACTCAGATGAGTGGACGATTGCTGGAAAAAACGGTTTTGTCTCAAAAGCCGGGTATACTTTGGCTACGGTTGGTAAATACCAAGAAACGGAATTGATCGTCATCACGCTGGATGCGCCTTCCAGAAACACGGCTGTCCGTGATACGAGAAATCTGTTTGAGCGTCATTTCAAATCGCATGAGACCGTTTGGATAGATGTCGATCAGAGCAGTTACTCACGATTTGCCAATGTGCCAGATGTAATCCCTGTGACAGCTCTTAAATATGAGTCTGTCACACAAATTGCATATGAGGAATACCTGATTCACAGAGGAACAGCCGGACGATTGCTCTCCGTTGACCGGATCGGACATTCTCCTTCGCTTACATTGGATAGAGCCCCTGCTGCAAGAGATACTGCGCTCTTTTCAGATGATCTGGTGATTCGCCATGTTTATGGTGTGCAAAATGAGTAAAATGTTTAAATGTACTTCAGTCAACGTGATAATTTCTTTATTGACCATTGAATCATGACATTACTGATGAAGGAGCATCACCCATGAATGCAACCAAAAAATGGCTCAAACGTATCAGTTTTGGAATGATCCTGTTATCCGGTTTAAGTATTATTGCTGTAGCGACAGCTATTTTCTTCTGGCAATCAACTGATTCAGGGCGTCTCCCTGCCAAAACTGCTGTCGTGTTGCATGCGATTAACAATAATCTTGTTCCACTCGATATTGAAATCGACATGCCGGCTTTTTTATCAGGATCACCGGCTCCGGGCAGTCCAGGTGTCAGAATGGTAAGAGAAGATTTATCAATTCCTGTGACTGATCATATCACCATTCCTGCAAGAGTCTACTATCCAAACACAGAAGGTCCCCATCCTATGGTCATGTATTATCACGGAGGGGCTTTCTTAGAGGGATATGGAAATTTGGATACGCATGACAACGTCATTCGATCCATTGCAAGAAGGACGAACAGTGTAGTTGTTGCACCTGCCTACCGTCTCGCCCCGGCATATGCTTTCCCGGCGGCAATAGAGGACAGTTATGCAGCAATGGAATGGGCTGTTGAGAACGCGGAACAATTTAACGGAAACCCTGAACAGTTAAATGTTGTTGGAGACAGTGCAGGTGGAAATATCGCTACGGTTATGACGATTATGGCAAGAGACAGAGATGGACCGGATATCCAATCTCAGGTTTTGATGTACCCATTGACAACATTTCTCGATGTGTCATTTGAATCAAGAAATCAGTATGACAGTGGTTATTTCCTGCTTTCCAGGGCTGTAATGTACCGAGCCAGAGATTTATACACTCCTCAGGAATTAATGTGGTCAAGTCCCTACACATCACCGCTTCATGCTTCGGACTTATCTGATCTACCTCCGGCTCTTGTTATAACGGCGGAGTTTGATCCACTTAGAGATGAAGGGGAGGCATATGCAGAGCGTTTATTTGAGGCGGGTTCACCCGTTATACTATCCCGATATGAAGGTGTTATGCACGCTTTTATTTCGTTTTATGAAATCATGGAAAGCGGAAGGGAAGGATTAACGCAAACCGCTCAATTTCTGAGACAAGTAAACAGTGGAAGACTGGACCCGGAACCATCATTCACTTTTGAGATCCGCGAGCCACCAGAAGGAATTGAGAGGATCCGAGATCAATCCGAAGCATTTGCAATTGGCGCATACCTTTTAGGGAGAACAGGAATGAACATATTATCGAAAGAATAAAAGGGACATTGAACATTGAAAGTTGGTGAATACTATGCAAAATAGAATAGATATGGCGAATTATATCGGAGAACGGGCTAAATCCTTACAAATTTCCGGAATCCGTCAGTTTTTTAATCGCGTGCAGCAGTATCCGGATGCGATCCAACTGACGTTGGGGATGCCGGACTTTAAAACCCCGGAGCATATTAAACGAGCGGCCTCTGAAGCGATTCAAAACAATCATACGACATATACACCGAATGCCGGAATTCTCTCATTAAGAAAAGCGGTCTCGGATTTTCTTCATGAAAAATATAAATTGATCTATGATCCTTATAATGAAGTTATTATTACCAATGGTGCATCACAAGCAATCGATACTGCGCTTCGGACCATATTGAACCCGGGGGATGAAGTGTTGATTCCCGCACCCGTATATCCTGCATATGCTCCTGTGATTGAGATGGCAGGAGGTTATCCGGTATTTATAGACACGAGAAATACTGGTTTTAAACTGACCGTCTCTCAGATTCAAGCCCATGAATCGAATCGAACCAAAGCGGTCATTTTGCCATATCCTTCTAATCCAACCGGTGTTGTTCTCAGTAAAACTGAACTGGGGACTCTTGCATCTTACCTGGCTGAAAAACCATATTTTGTATTGGCAGATGAGATTTATTCCGAATTGAATGCTTCAGGTGTTCATCATTCCATTGCAAATGAACCCGGCATGAGAAAACAAACCATCGTGATCAACGGTGTGAGTAAATCTCATGCCATGACAGGTTGGAGAATTGGTTTTCTGATGGCGCCTGCTGAAATCGCTTCTGAAATGCTGAAAGTTCACCAGTACAATGTCAGTTGTGCCAGTTCCGTCTCTCAACATGCTGCTCTGGCAGCTATGACAAATGGAAAAAATGATGCGAATGAGATGAGAATGGCCTATGATGAACGAAGAGATTTTATCATTCGCAGACTTCAGGATCTGAATATCCCGGTGACGAAGCCTGATGGCGCATTTTATGCGTTCCCATCGATTTCAGGTACGGGACTCAGTTCTATGGACTTTGCCCTGAAACTGCTGGAGGAGGAACGTTTGGCAGTAGTTCCAGGAGATGCTTTTTCACATCTTGGTGAAGGTTATATCAGATTATCCTATGCTTATCATATGGATGAACTGAATGAGGGTATGAGAAGACTGCAAGCTTTTTGGAGTCGAATCAAACGATAAGTGACAGAAACTGGACAGACGTCCGGTTTCTTTTCTTTGTAAAAGGGTACAATGAATATAGAGTAAGCCACTCGCTTTTCAATGAATGTGTTAACATGATAAACTACGTATGGAAACGTTTAACACCACAATGGTATTATTAAATACACGAGAATAACGGAGGTTTCAAAACATGTCGGATCAGGAATTAGCCAATCGTAAAGGATGGGAACAGTTTACAGGTGTTAACCTTGCCTATATGTTGGAACAATACGAACGATTTGAATCAGATCCAGATCAAGTGGAAGAAAAATTAAAATCATTTTTTGAACGCTTTGGTCCCTACAAGGATGAAGGCCAAAAGGTGCGCCCTGATGCAAGAACATCAAGTAGTTCAATCGATTACAAAACAGTTATTAAAGCTTCAGAATTGGCAGAGTCTATTCGTCGTAATGGTCACCTTGTTGCGGATATCATGCCAATTGAAGAGGACCATAGGCCCGATGGATTATTTAGGTTATCGGATTTTGACTTAACAAAAGAGCAAGTTTCAGAATTGCCAGGGGAACTCCTGTCACCATACAGTCCAGAAAAACAACAGAATGGATATGAGGCGATTCTCCATTTACAGCAGGTTTATACTCAAAAAACCGCATTTCAATTTAAACACATTCAAGAGATAAAAGAACGGAAATGGCTTTATAAACAAGTTGAATCCGGTGCCTATAAACGAGAATTTGACGAAGATGATAAAAAAAGAATCCTTGAAAGATTAAATAAAGTCGAAGGATTTGAAGCCTTTCTCGATAAAACATTCAAGGGTCAGAAACGATTTTCAACGGAAGGCCTGGATGTGATGATCCCCATGCTCGATGAAGCAGTGAGGGAATCAGTTTCTTCAGGAACCGAACATATCTACATCGGTATGGCGCACCGTGGGCGGTTGAATGTCCTTGCACATGTTCTGGGGAAACCCTATGAAATGATTTTCTCTGAGTTTCATGATGCGCCGAGTAAAGATCTCGTCCCTTCCGAGGGATCTACAGGAATCAACTATGGTTGGACAGGTGATGTGAAATATCATCTCGGAGCTGATCGTGAAATTAAAGAGAGTGCAAAAGAAGCGACGATTACACTCGCTAATAATCCCAGTCATCTGGAATTTGTGAATCCTGTTATTGAAGGGCTTTCCAGAGCCGTTCAGGATAACCGTCGACAGGCTGGATTTCCTGAACACAAACCCGAAAAAGCTCTTCCGGTCCTGATTCATGGGGATGCTGCATTTCCAGGCCAGGGTGTTGTTGCGGAAACACTCAATATAAGCCGTTTGAAGGGCTACAGTACTGGTGGGACCCTTCACATCATTGCAAATAATATGATCGGCTTTACCACGGACAGTCAAGATTCCAGATCAACAACATATGCCAGTGACCTTGCCAGAGGATTTGATATCCCGGTGATCCACGTCAATGCCGATGATCCTGAATCCTGTGTTGCTGCGATTCATTTAGCTTATGAGTATCGTAAAACGTTTCTGAAAGATATTGTCATTGACTTAATTGGCTATCGAAGGTACGGGCATAATGAAATGGACGAACCACTTGCAACTCAACCTTCGCTTTACAAAAAGATTAAAGATCATCCTTCTGTTTTTCAAATGTATGGAGATCAGCTGGTTGAAGAAAACATTATAAGAAAAGAAGAAATGAAGGCAATGAGAGAAGAATTTCTCGATAAATTAGGGAATCAGTTTGATAAAATTAAAGAGAATAAGCGGCAAAACATTGATCCGGAAATGTCTCCGCCATCCGAAGTGATTTCAGGTATTGATAAATATCAAAAATCAATTTCTTCAGAATCACTTGAAACGATCAATAACCAGTTACTCGAATTCCCTGAAACATTTCATGTATTTCCTAAATTAGAAAAAATCCTGACGCGGCGAAAAGAGGCTTTTTTGAATCATGCCATCGATTGGGGACATGCAGAAACGTTGGCATTTGCAACGATATTGAAAGATGGCATTCCGATTCGATTGACGGGGCAGGATTCAGAACGTGGTACATTCAGTCACCGACACCTGGTATTGCATGATTATCAAAATGACAATACGTTTTCGCCACTTCACGGGCTAAAAGATGTAAACGTATCATTTGCAATTCATAACAGTCCCCTTTCTGAAACGGCATGTCTCGGTTTTGAGTATGGTTATCAGGTGGAAGCGCAGGATACACTAACAATTTGGGAAGCCCAGTATGGTGATTTTTCAAATGGGGCTCAGGTTATTCTGGATCAATTCATCTCCAGCGGGCGAGCAAAATGGGCTCAAAAGTCAGGGCTCGTATTGCTGCTTCCACATGGTTATGAAGGGCAGGGCCCTGAACACTCCAGTGCAAGACTTGAACGGTTTTTAACGTTGGCAGCAGAGAATAACTGGCATGTGGCAAATGTTACGAAATCGAGTCAATACTATCATCTGTTAAGACGCCAGGCACACTCATTAGGGACCGAAAATGTCCGTCCACTGATTATTATGGCACCTAAAAGTCTCATCAGAAATGAGAGGGTATTATCAGACGTTCCTTCCTTTACTGAGAAAGGTTTTGAACCGGTATTTCTTAACGATTCCGGTAAGGAGCCGGATAAAGTCACCAGATTGATTTTAACGCAAGGGAAAATTGGCGTTGAACTCGAACAAGCTATGAGTGAAACTGGAAAAGATCAGTCCTGGCTTATGAATATGAAAATTGAAGAACTGTACCCGTTTCCCGCAGAAAAAATACGGGAGAAGCTAAAAGAATATCAACAGATAAAAGAAATTATCTGGATACAGGAAGAACCTCAAAACATGGGGGCATGGACTTATATCATGCCATATTTACAGGGCTTATTCGGATCAGAGAACGTCAGCTTTACCGGTAGAAGGCGCCGATCGAGTCCTGCTGAAGGAGATCCGAAAGTTCACAAAAAAGAGCATGAACGTATTATAGACGAGGTGTTAACGAAGAAGGGAGATCGCAAACATGACTGATATTATAGTACCTGAATTAGCAGAATCCATTACAGAAGGAACGATTGCCCAATGGTTAAAAGCACCAGGGGACAAAGTTGAAAAAGGGGATGACATCGTAGAACTTGAAACAGATAAAGTGAATGTCGAAGTTCCTGCAGAAGCATCCGGCATCTTAAAAGAAACATTCTTTGAAGAAGGTGACACTGTGAAAGTAGGGGATGTCATCGCAAAACTCGGGGAAGCTGAGGAATCTGATCATTCGGTTCAAAAAGATTCTGAAAGTACTGGTAAAGAATCAAAAAAAGAGGCGAAATCAGAAGAACAAAATGAAGAAAAACATCCTCTTGCAAAAGAAGAAGTTGAAAGTGGAGAAGAGCAGCAGAATGAGCGCACGATTGCTTCTCCTGCTACCAGGAAATATGCAAGAGAAAAAGGTATAGACCTCAATGATATTGCTCCGGCTGATCCACTGGGGAAAATCAGGCAAACAGATATCGACGCTTATATGAAAGGGCAAAAAAAAGAGCAGTCAAAAAAAACGCCATCACCAGAAACTTCTTCTTCTTCATCAAAACCGGTCAAGCGTGAGAAAATGTCGAGAAGAAGGCAAACCATTGCCAAACGGCTGGTTGAAGCACAACAGACTGCAGCAATGCTTACGACATTCAATGAAGTCGATATGACTAATCTGATGGATCTGAGGAGCCGGAGAAAAGAAAAGTTCCAGGAAGATTTTGATGTAAAACTCGGATTTATGTCGTTCTTTACAAAAGCAGTGATTGGCGCATTGAAAAAGTACCCTTATATCAATGCCGAAATCGATGGAAACGAAGTCGTTTTAAAAGACTACTTCGATATCGGTGTAGCGGTGTCTACCGAAGACGGATTAGTTGTACCGGTTGTCAGAGATGCTGACAAGTTAGACTTTGCCGGAATTGAAAAAGAAGTATCTGGTTTGGCTGAGAAAGCGCATGCCAAAAAACTCGGACTTGAAGATTTACAAGGAGGATCTTTCACCATTACGAATGGCGGTGTATTTGGCTCTCTTTGGTCCATGCCGATTTTAAATACACCTCAAGTAGGGATTCTTGGAATGCATAAAATACAACTTCGACCGGTGGCTACAGGCAAAGAAACGTTTGAAAACCGTCCAATGATGTATATTGCACTAAGCTATGATCACCGGATCATTGATGGAAAAGATGCTGTAGGATTTCTCGTTAAAGTCAAAGAGCTTATAGAAGATCCGGAATCCTTGCTACTTGAAGGATAGTGTTCAGTTTATCAGGGCTGTCTCTGTCATTGACGACAGACAGCCTTTTTTTGTTCGAGTCTGCTATGATAAATGAATGTAAAGGTTAATGAAAGGTGGAAGCATGTCATGAAAACTGCGCAGCATGACTCTGTTATAGAAAATATACTCTTCTCATCTGATGAGTTAGAGCGTTTCTATCGGATTCAGAATAAACAAGCGTCTCCGGTTTATGAGATTGCATTTTGCGGGCATTTTTCCGCGGGGAAGTCCACGATTTTGAATGAACTGATTGGTGAAAATATCCTTCCGGTGAGTCCAATTCCAACAAGTGCTAATATTATCCGGATTCAAAATGGCGCATTGAAGTTAGAAGCGAAGATGGCAGAAGAGACCGGACCCCGTATTTTCAAAAATGAAATTCCATGGAACCGCGTCAGAGAGTGGGGGAGAAATGGTCAAGATATCGAACATTTACGGGTTTATGTTCCACTGCCATGGCTTTCAAAAACAGCTGTTATTTCCGACACGCCTGGAGTGGACTCAACAGATCCAACACATGGTGACGTGACTGTGGATCAATTATATACAACGGATATGGTTGTATATGTTATGGATTACAATCATGTGCAAAGCGAAACGAATCTTCATTTTCTGAAACAGCTTACAGATGAACGAAAACCTGTCATGATCGTGATCAACCAGATTGATAAACATTCTGAAAATGAGTTAACTTTGGATGCGTTTAAATCCTCAATCAGAAAGACATTCCTCAGTTGGAAAATCAAATTTCAAGACATTTTTCTTTTGTCTATGAAACAGTCAGACAATCCGATGAACGAGTGGCCACGTTTCCAAAATGAATTAAAATCTCTGATGTATTACAATGATCATTTAATTGAAGACGCAGCGAAACGATTAAATATCGGATTCTATGAACGTGTGAGAAAAAGAATCATTGAGGACATTGATCATATTATTGAAGAATACAACGGTGAAATTTTAGAAATCAGATCTTCACCCGATGAATTGAAAACATTTGAAGATACGCTGGAGCGCTATCAGCAAGCTCTTGAATTCCAGAACCGGATTCAGGAAGATTACCAAAGAAAACAAGAGAAGTTGTTTAAGAATATTGTCCTTTTTCCGCATAAAATTCGTGAATTAACGAAGGTTTGGCTCGAATCGGAAGGTAAAAGCAGGAAGCCGGGAATCTGGTTTATGAAGAAAAAATGGCAGGTGGAGAGAGACAAACAAACTGATGTACTGATAACGGAATTGAATGATCAGATACAGACACAGCTTGCCTTTCACATAAAAAAATATTTTATCAATGATGTGGATCTGCACTATATCAAAGATGTTGATGCTTTTCAAAAGAAAGTCTACGATACGAATATCATTATCGATGAGTCATTGTTGACCTCATTCAGAAAAAAAGGACCAGTATCTGACGCTTATCTATTTCACTTCACTGATCAAATAACAACTCATATCGTTTCAGAATGGAAGAAACAAGCTGAAGATTTGATAAATGAAGTCTTGGATCATTCCCGCATTGAGAACGAAGTTCATATTGTATCGCTTCAAAATCAGTTGGACTCCTATAACCACCTCAGATCCCTTTATAATGAGATTGAGGATCGCAAATCAATCTATTATCGTGATTTGGAACAAATTGAATCGATATTGGATGATTTAAAGTCCCCAACTGATTATTATCGACTGATCGATGATATCAGAAACAGAGCAGTAGACTATAAAGAAAAACCAGAGAAACTGAATTTGATAGATGATGGAAACCCCGCTATTGAAAAACCGACCGAAATATTTCCGGATGAGCTGATTGAATCAGATTACGATGTCGCTTTTACAAACAAACGAATCAAACAGTTTTCAGATTTATTGAAACTGGAGAAACCCGGCACTTTTCTTGAAGATGAGCGAAATCAGTTGCACAGTCAAGTGAATCGTCACATCAATCAGGAGTTTGTTATTTCATTATTCGGTGCCTTCAGTTCAGGGAAGTCAAGCTTTGCAAATGCACTAATCGGCAATGACCTATTACCGGTGTCCCCCCAACCTGCGACGGCATCCATCAGTGAAATCAGAAAATCTGATGAATTACACCAACACGGAACAATTGTCGTTCAATTCAAAACAAAAGCAGAGCTCGAGGATGAATTGCATGAAGCCGGTAAATTGCTCTATGAAACCTTGACCATTGAAGGACTTAAAAAATGGGATTCAACACGAGGGAATCAAAAGAAAACAATTCACCAGTCGACTTTGGATTATGTATCAATTCTTCAAAGGGGTCTGGAGAAGAATGCTGAAATGCTCGAAAGAGAAATAAAATGTTCGATCGATGATCTTGGACTGTATGCAGCTGATGAACAGGTAGCATGCCTTGTTGAACGTTTGACTGTATTTTATGACTGTGACTTAACTGAGAAGGGCATTACACTGATTGATACCCCGGGAGTGAATTCGATTCATTCAAGACACACAAGGACTGCTCTCAAGCAGTTAAATCAATCTGACGCTATTTTTTTCTGACGTATTTCAACCACGCTTTTTCAAACGCAGATAAACATTTTATCGAACAAATCAGCCAAATCAACGAAACATATTCGGAAGATAAACTCTTTTTTATTATCAATGCCTGTGATCTTGCTGAAAATCAGCATGAACTTTCGGCTGTGATGGATCATGTGAAAGGAGAACTGGCGCAGTCGGGTGTTAAAAAACCCAGATTATCTGCTGTATCAAGTAAACAAGGATTATTGGCGAAACAGCGTGATGTGCAAGATGTAAGTGGTTTCCATCAATTTGAGAAGAAATTTTACAATGAGATGGTGCATCGGTTAAAAACTTTGAGTTATGAACGTGCAGAGCAACTGTACTCCCGTTATTTAAAGCGGGCGAATGATTGGGCTCTTCTTTTGAAATCCGGTAATGAGGAATTGCATCAATATAAAAAGCAATTGATTGATTCATCAATGAAGGCTAAGCAGGCTGTTAATGTCTCAAGTTTTCAAGCAGTAAAAGGATATACATTTCAGGAATTGGATGAAATGATTTTATTTTTGCGACAACGTATGACTTATCAAATGTCAGACCTTTTCAAAGAACATATCAATGTCTCCACAGTGAATGCAGACAGCCGAAAAGAATTAAAATATCAGTTTAGTGAAGCTGTTCAAGGGTACGTGTTAAATGTGGAACAATATGCTAACAGAGAGATGACTACGTTACTGATTCGTTTGGAAAATAAGGTGAATGATCAAATCCGCCATTGGTTACAAGAACTGTTGAACGAGATACGTATCTGGATTCCACATCTGAACGATGCGGAAATACAACAATCTCTTGATATCAATGATATGGAGATGTCTTTCGTTTTGTCCATAAATGCAGAAGACTATATTGATAAAGTGCATTCAAAGAAGGAGTTATTTGTCCGTCAGACTGTAAAGGAAATCAAAGAAAAAATGATATCCGATACAGAAGAGGTGATGATGCACTACCTGCAAGAATGGAAACGAGCTATAAGTCATAGCCTCGAGGATAAATTACGACAGGCCGAGTCGGCAATAAAAAGCTTAATAAAACATCAGTCAGAGCAAGATGAAGTTCGCCTCAGCAAGCTGAATGATCCGAATGAACTTGAGCGTTTAAAGAAGGAAATCACCCTCGTTCGCAAATACCACTTATCATCAGACTAGGAGGAGATCTAATGGCGGATATTAAAGCAGAAAATCGAAGAATTACAGCTGAAGCTTTCTACTTGCTATTTTTCGGATTATTTTTGATTTTAGGCTATCAGATTTTAATTGAAGGTGAACCAATCATGAATCACCTCGATTCACTGATCTTATTTATCAGTGCCAGTTTATATATTACATTTCGAACTGTTTGGTTTGGAAAGGCAAAGGGTGATTTGAAAGACCGAAAAGGTTTTTTTCTTCGAAATATCATCACGGCACTTGTCGCATCGTTACTGTTCACCGGAGTGATGATTTACCTCAGCGGTGTTTTGGATTTTCCCGGTGTTGTGTTGGAGTTCTTTATCTTTTTCTTGATGTTTATCGGTGTATCCATTGTTCTTCAGCGATTATTGTTCAGGAAATTTACTAACAGGGGAGTGAACGATAAATGAGCATGCGTTCACATTATTTTACATTGCTGTTTTTTCTGTTAGTGATCGCGGGTTGTTCCTCTGATCATACTGAAGTGCAAATTGAGGATGATCATCTTAAACAAGCGATTATGGATGAAATTGGCTCTGTTGATGCACTGACTCAGGAAAAATTGATGAAGGTTGAAAAAATTGTTGTTACTGATGGTGAAGTTTCAAGTATTGAAGGAATTGATCAAGCAGAAAATCTTGAAGTCCTTGAGCTTCATGAAGGTAACGTTTTTGACTGGACCCCTCTGACTGATCTGGAACAATTGAACTCAGTTGAAATGGGCGATGTTTATTTGACATCGGATCCGGAACGCAATGAAGAAGTCGTGTCCGTTGTCGAAATATTGGAAGATCGTAATGTTTCATTGAATTACCGTTTAAGGCTGGACATTCCTGAACATGAGGGGCATTCCAAAGGCTTATTTTATGAGGTAAGCCATAATTCGCAAACGGTATATTTATTTGGTTCGATCCATATCGGGGACGAAAATTTATACCCGATTCGTAATGAAGTCATTTCTGCGTTTGAAGGATCCGAAGAGTTGGCTGTCGAAATTGATATCGATTCCCTGGATGAAATGACACTTTCCCGGCAAATGATGCAAATGGGCATGTTTGAAGATGACAGTCGACTTTCTGATCATGTTTCAGAAAATACCATGGATGAGATCGCTGACTACACATCACAACTCATGATTCAAAGGGAAATGCTTGAACAGTTTGAACCGTGGTTTGTATCGATGCTGTTGAATGATATTGGTCAAATGCAGACAGATTTCTCAGGTAATGATGGGATCGATCAATATTTCATTGACCTTGCAAATGCGGATCAGATGTCTGTTGAGAGTCTGGAAACGGTAGAAAGTCAGTTGGAATCTTTTTCCTCAGCTCCACTTGGGGAGCAGGTTGACGCACTTCATGCTAATCTTGATTCATTGGACATCTATGAACAAGAGCTGACGCAGATGATCAATTTGTGGAGAAAAGGCGATCGAGAGGTATTCGAACAATTGAGAAATTATGATTCGGAGCATGGAATTGAGATGATGGATGAGCGCGATGAACAGATAGCAGCGCAGATTAGTAATTATTTTAATGAAAGCCAAACGGATCCAGTTTTTGTTGTGGTAGGGGCATTGCACTTGGCTGGCGAAGGAAGCATTCCTTATCTTTTGGAAAAAGAGGGTTATGATGTTGAGTGGATTGAATAATACAAACAATTTGAATGATTTTTCACTAATTTTGCCACTGTAATCACAACTGCAATAATGAAACCTTTGCCTGTCGTCAATTTTGGGGATGAATTGTCGTTGCACTTATGCTTCATGCATCTATCACACATAATCTCCTTAAGAAGTAAAAAAAGAACCAGAATGCAGGGTAACTGCCATTCCGGTTCTTTTCAAGATTTCGATTACTGATTTTTGGCCAGATAATCTTCCAATTCACTCATGATTTCCTTTGCACCCATTGGACTGAGGATAATTTTTCCGCCAGCAATAGAGAGATTGTCATCGGATACCTCGCCAGTTACTTGACAAGTCATGTTCGGCTTGTATTTTTTCAGGATTATGCGATCATTGTCCACGTAAATTTCGAGTGCATCTTTGACTGCGATATCCAATGTGCGGCGAAGTTCGATCGGAATAACCACACGACCCAGTTCATCAACTTTTCTTACAATTCCTGTTGATTTCATCATACATTCTCCTCTCGTTTTTTAGAACGATATAGATTTATGAAAAAACATCGTCATGATTCGACAAATTTCTTCTTACATTTATAATACCAGTATTTACAAAAAGAAGTCAATCTTTTTTTACTTTTTTTGAAAGTAAAATTGAAAATTCAGTCATTGTATTTGGTATATCAAGGTTTATTGCCAATCTTGCAGGGAATTGAAACGAAAAGAATGAGTATTCACTTTGATTCGTTCTCGAAACGGCACAGATGGATATCTGCGCCGGAAAATAATTATTTCATATTTTTAATTTTTAGTGATAATCAGAATCAAAGCGGGACTATTTGGGCTGAATGACGCTTTTTTGAAATCGCTATAAATTGAAAAGTTTTGAAATGACGATTTTCGGATCATGGTCTCCCAATCAATGGATGTGATCGGCAGAAGCATTGTCTCTATTTCATTTTTTTCAGTCCCTGAATGAAGAATGCCTTTGAATGTAATGCTGGATTCATGATGAATGTAGTGTCGTTCAAATACCACATCGTGATCAGGATTATTCAGTGCAGGTAGACTTGTGATGTGTTGATTTTTGACCCAATCGAAATTGACGGTTTGAATCATCAAGGATCCTCCGCTTTCAAGCGAATGATAGCTGTCTTCGAGGACTTGGCTGATTTCTGCCTGACTGCTTAAGTGTACGATTGAATTTCCTATACAATAGATAGAGGAAGCATTGGTTATATTTAAATCGTTTAATCGACGAATGTCTTTCACATAAAACTCGGCTTTCTCAGCTACACTTTTTGATTTTTCTTTGGCTGTTTTAATCATTTCCTCATTCAAGTCAAGGCCGATGGTTCGATAGTTTTTGGAAGCAAGGGCAATCACTTCATTTCCAGTTCCAGCAGCAAGATCAATGATTGGCCCGTTCCCCTCAGTCAAGGATTCAATTAATTCAACAGCTTGCTTTTTAACAGGAAACAGGTGATCGTAATGGTGATTAATTCTGGTATAGAAATCCAAATTGAATTCTCCCCTTCTTAAACAGTAATCGTTTTTACTAAATCACGAATTGACGATCCAGGATTTGTTATAATTAGTATAGGCGGTGAGAAAGATGAAAATAAAGTGGCTGGTAGTGTTTTTGATCTTTTCTGTGTTAATAAACCTGTGGTTTTTAATAAAGTTGACTGATACAGTTGAAGAAAAGCAGGTTACTGATCAATTGAATGCCATGCTGAATGAGTCTTCTCAATTAATCATGTATGAGATGGACATGGAAAGTGTTATACGACTTGAACAATCTCTGAAACTGACAATGTCTTCAGCGCATGCATACAGGCATGAGAGTGACTATGCTGCTGAAGTCTGGTACCAGTCAAGTATATTGAATGAGCTGTTGTTTATGCAGATTGATGAAGAACATCTGATAAGCACACTTGACGGTGAAACACGTCAGGAAATTTCGTTGATTTTAATGGATGCAGTTGAAGAAGGTACAATTTCGAATATTGAAGATAATATTGTAAATTTGATAGAAGATGATTATTTGATCCTGGACTGACCCGCATTATCACCGGGTCAGTTTTTAATCTTTGAATTCACTTACCCTGTCAAAGAATTCAACAATGAAGTCGTAAAATAATTTTTCGGTTGGCAAAAGCTGTCTGTCGACAGGAGACAGCACACCGACTGTTCTTGTAACGTCAGGATCTGTAATGTTTTTTTTGACAGTCGATCGAAACAGGCTGTCCATCAACGTCACTTCCGGCATCAGTGTGACGCCCAAACCGGCAGCTACAAGGCCTTTCAATGCGTCGATGTCATCTCCCTCAAAAGCGATATAAGGGGTGAAACCCACTTCTTTGCATGCATCAAGTACAATGTTTCGAAATTCAAATGGTTCAGGTAAAAGAACGAATGGTTCGTCCTTTAAGTCGCGTAACCTGATATTCTCTCTGTCTGCGAGCCGGTGATGCTTAGGTAAAAGTGCGACCACTTTTTCGGTGAACAGTGCGCGTGTTTCAATTCTCCGGTCATCTTTAGGTAGCGGACCGATCATTGCCATATTGAAATCTCCCTTGACGATCCCGCTGACGAGATCCCGGTTAAGGCGTTGCATTAGTTGAAATTTGGCGTCCGGGTAACGCATGCGAAAGGAAGAAATTGCTCGAGGCAATGTATGGGCAGCGAGACTGATAGGATAAGCGATACGTACTGTACCTTTTTCTGGTTCAAGATATTCAGAAACTTCCTGAGTCGCACCATCAATAACATTGACTGCATGTGAAATCCGCTCTAAAAAAGTTCGTCCAATCGGAGTCAGTTTCAGGTTGCGACCTTCTCTGATAAAGAGGTCGACACCCAGTTCGTCTTCAAGATTCACAATTTGCCTACTGACAGCCGACTGTGCTACATGGAGAGCATTTGCAGCATCTGTCATATGTTCCCGATTAGCTACTTCTATAAAATATCTGATTTGCCTTAATTCCATCGTGTCATCACCTCATCTATCTATTTCTGATATAGATCGTATCGATTATTGATATTGTTTCGATTGATTCTTCTAGTATAGAATAAACTACAATAGAGAATCTAACAAATGTCATTATGATTCGGGATCAGAGGAGCTGAGACAGATGAAATTAGAAGCAGAACTGCAGCATGATTCAATCGCAATAGCGAAAGCAGAGGAATATGTTCATGGTGTTCTTTCACAGGTGAAGACTCGTTTTGAACATGAGCATGAGTTTATTCAAGCGATTGAAGAAGTTTTTTGTTCATTAATTCCACTGTTTGCTAAAGAAGATCACTACATTGAACAAGCAATTCTCGAAAGAATTGTTGAACCTGAACGTTTAGTTTCTTTTCGTGTGCCTTGGGTCGACGATGATCATAATATTCAGATCAACAGGGGTTTTCGTGTTCAATTCAACAGTGCAATAGGTCCATATAAAGGTGGACTTCGCTTTCATCCTTCTGTTAATCAGAGTATCATCAAATTTCTCGGTTTTGAACAAATTTTCAAAAATTCATTAACGGGTCAACCTATAGGTGCAGGAAAAGGTGGAGCAGATTTCGATCCCAAAGGTAAATCCGATCAGGAAATTATGCGTTTTTGTCAAAGTTTTATGACTGAATTAATGAAACACATTGGCCCGAATACAGATGTTCCTGCTGGCGATATCGGAGTTGGTGCCAGAGAAATCGGTTATATGTTTGGGCAATATAAGCGACTCAGGGGAATGTATGAAGCTGGAGTATTAACAGGTAAAGATCCAGTTTCAGGAGGCAGTCTGGGTCGAAAAGAAGCAACTGGGTACGGAACAGTATATTTTGTGAATGAGATGATTACGGACAAGCAGTTATGCTTTGCCGGGAGCCGGATCGTTGTATCGGGATCAGGAAATGTTTCTATATATGCGATGGAAAAAGCCATGGAGTTGGGGGGGCAAGTGATTGCCTGCAGCGATTCCGAGGGGTATGTCGTCGATTATAACGGGATTTGTCTGGAAACCGTTAAGAAGTTGAAGGAAAATGAGGGAAAGCGGATTCGTGAATATATAAAACACCATCCGGATGCATATTTTTTCGAGGATGGCCAAGGAATCTGGTCGGTGCCTTGCGACATTGCCCTGCCGTGTGCAACTGAAAATGAATTAGATGAAATGGCTGCTAAAATACTCGTTGCTAACGGGGTGAAGGCGGTCGGTGAAGGGGCGAACATGCCTTCGACAAAAGAAGCAGTGGCTGTTTTTCAGGAGAATCAGGTGCTATTTGCTCCAGGTAAAGCTGCCAATGCTGGCGGTGTTGCTGTGTCTGCTTTGGAAATGGCTCAGAACAGCATGCGTCTATCCTGGACAGCTGAAGAAGTAGATCAGAGGCTGCAAGAGATCATGAAAGAGATTTATAAAGAATCGAAAGCATGTGCACTGACATATGCTGATCAAGATAACCTTGTTACCGGTGCAAATATTGCAGGATTTAAAAAAGTGGCTGATACAATGATTATGCAAGGTGTGATATAACATCGACTGATATTGAAAAGTCCGTCTGCTGACGGGCTTCTTTTGGTTTAATTTTCACTTTTCTTAATCGGATACTATTTCAAATGAGCAGTGTGGACTTATTGGATTGAGCGAATAATCAAAAGAGTTCCGATCTTTTGGATCGTTTTCGAAAATCAGTAATATGTAAAACTGAATACATGAACAGCGGTGTGATCGTTATGTAATTTCGAGAAACAAGAGGGTTTTGAATAGATGATCAATCCTGTTTGGATCCTTTTCACTCAGCTTAATCTGCGCTATACTATCATCGTGACAAAGTGAGTGGAGCTACGATCGAAATGGGGATTTACTGTGAATGAGATGTTAAGCGGTATCATTAATAATGCTTTTTTTGTATTTTTTCCGATTTTTCTTTACTATTTATTCTACCATCAGGGTAGAGACCGTTTTTTTAATAACGACAAGTTC
Source organism: Salisediminibacterium beveridgei (assembly GCF_001721685.1). Lineage (GTDB taxonomy): Bacteria > Bacillota > Bacilli > Bacillales > Salisediminibacteriaceae > Salisediminibacterium > Salisediminibacterium beveridgei. Next base: position 1,642,338 of record NZ_CP012502.1, read on the forward strand.
ATTTTAACAATATTATTTTCAATATCAGTTACTTTATGTATGTTCTTCCCTTATCAATTTCTTATGACAGAGGATTATTTATTTGACTTACGTCAGGTTCCGTTAATCATCGGTACCTTATATGGAGGCTATATTGTTGGGGCGGTATTATTCGTTGTCTCTGCAGTTGTCAGATTGATAATTGGTGGTGGAGATGGCGTTGTTATTGCCTTATTGAATCAATTCGCTATTTTCGCCGTTGTTCCTCTATTCAGAAGGGCGTATTTTAAACTGGTTCACAGAAAACGTATCGCCGTGATTACGATGATTTCTGCAGGGTCTCTTGCATTCAATGCATTTGCAGGGGCGTTGTTGTTTAATGATCCTCTCCTCGAAGTTTTGGATATGTGGTTTATCTTATTGTTAAACCAAAGCCTGTTTATTATCTTAACAACAATTGTCATTGAAAGAATTATGAAGAATAATTACATTGAGCAAAATATGCAAAAACATGAAAAACTTGAAGTCATAAGTCATTTATCAGCTTCAATTTCTCATGAAATACGCAATCCGCTCCAAGTGATTAAGGGATTTATCCAGCTTTTACATACAAAAGAATATGACCGTGAAAAACAAAAAGAGTTTTATCAATACATGAATGAAGAAATCGAATCAGCAGAGCGGATCATCTCAGACTATCTTATGTTTGCGAAACCCACTTTTGATGATCAGGAAACAATCTCAGTTGAGCGGGAAATTGAGAAAGCTGTCAGTATTATTCAGCCATATGCTAATTTATCTTCCGTTTCGATTCAGTACACTGGGCTGGCATCGGATCATTTGATTGATTGTGATCACCAACGTTTCAAACAGGTGATCATCAATATTGCCCGTAATTCTATCGAGGCAATGGAAGGGGGAGGAAAACTGACATTTAAGGTGAAAGGAGACAAAGATCATGTTTTAGTGATCATCGCTGATACCGGTAAGGGAATGACGGGTGAAGAAGTCATACGTTTAGGTGAACCTTATTATTCGAATAAAGCAACTGGAACTGGACTTGGCATGATGGTGGTTTATAGTATATTGAAAAATATACATGGAACCATCGAAGTAAATTCAATGCCTGATAAAGGAACTGAATTTTTAATTCGTTTTCCGAAAAGTATGCAACAGCCTAAATAATGCTGGTTACTGGTGTATTTGAAGGTAAGCGTCAAAAATCCGCACCTATTAATTTAGATGCGGATTTCCTATACTGAGTTTAAATTCGATTATTTGATCCGAATTTCCTCTGGTAATGATTCTGACCAGGGTAGAAACTGATCCATTTCAGATTGCTTGCTATTGGGCAAATGTTCAAACAAGTAATCCAGATAAGCTTGAGGCTTTAAACGATTCTCTTTTGCTGTCTCAATGATACTGTAAATAACACTACTGCTCTTTGCACCTCGCGGTGTATTGGAGAACAGCCAGTTTTTTCTTCCAATCACAAAAGGTTTTATGCTGCGCTCAGCTCTGTTGTTATCTATATCAAGGCGGCCATCCTTTAAGAAGTTTCTCAGGTGATCCATTTGATTGATAGAATAAACAATGGCTTTTCCAAGGAGCGTTTTCGGTAAGGTTTTGGCTCGCATCGTTTGAAGCCATGCTGAATAAGCCTCCAAAACAGGTTTTGAACGTTTTTGACGAACGTCATAGACTTTTTCCGGAGAGAGGCGCTCTTCCTGTATATGCTTTTCGATGCGATAGAGCTGGTTGATAAAATCCAGACCCTCCTGTGCAGAACTTTTGGTTGTCGAACCATCATCAGGTAAGGATTTCACAGCATCTACGAATTTCCTGCGTGCATGAGCCCAGCACCCAACAAGTTCGACTTTCGGTTTTAAGCCGTGATAGCCTCCATATCCGTCTACGTGCAAGTATCCTTTAAATCCTTCAAGGAAACGAATTGGATATTTACTGGCGCGTCCGGGTTGATAGTCGTAGATCACAATCGGCACACTGCTCATGCCTGATCGGTACAACCACATATAGGAGGTAGAGCTCGCTTCCTTCCCATCCTCTTTGAGAACTTGAACAGTCGTTTCATCGGCATGAAGAACATCGAGCAATGTTAAAGTCTCAACCATCCGATCGTAGATCGGTTCCAGCCACTGTTCAGAACCTTCAAGAATCCAATTTGAAAGGGTCTGCCTTGATAAAGGAACACCCAAACGATTGAATGCCTGTTCCTGGCGATAAAGCGGCGTCCCCTGAACAAATTTCTGGTCCATGATGTAAGAGACCATCGATGGTGAAGCAAGGCTTCCTGGGAATGCCCGCTCTGGAACAGGTGCTTTAACAATCGGGTTTCCCGTACCGTTTTTCTCACAGTCTCTGCAACTGTATAGATAGGTAACATATCGAATTACTTTAACCTCTGCCGGAATGATTTCCAATTCTTCTTTGACTTGTTGCTTCATTGTATGGAGCTTTCCATTGCAGCACGAACAAACCTGATCCTCAACCGGGAGTGTATGCTCAATGGTTTTTGATGGAAGGTTTTCTGTAAGGTCCTTTCGGACTTTGCGCTTTTTCTTACGTTCATATGTAATCGATTCGACCGTTGGTTCTTCTTCGGACGGATGTTGTTCTTGCTCTGCTTCATTAAACAGAGGCAGCTCCAGCTGATCCGGATCCGTTTTTTCACTGGACTTACCGAATTTTTGTCTTTGCTGGAGGCTGAGCTGTTCCTTGTACCATTTGAGTTGAAGTTCAAGTTCAGCCTTTTCCCGTTCAAGTTTCGAGACACGGTCTTCGAGATGTTCAGTTGTTTTGGGTGAGATCGCAGAAGATTTTTTCATAACGAGATTTATTTTATATGGAAACGCGATTCACTTCAATAGTTTATACAACTTTTTCAGGAGATAACTTTCTGTGGGCTCCTTTTTGATCAATCGGAAGCCCATCCAGAAGCCATCTTAACTGCCTGTCTGTAATGAGTAAGGGTTGATGGTCATCTGCTTTGGGCCAAGGAAACGTCCCTTTTTCAAGGCGGCGATAATAAAGCCAGAAACCATTATGATCCCAATGCAAGATTTTAATCTTATCCCTTTGTCTGTTACAGAAGACAAAGAACGACGGTGAGAAAGGATTCAGTTGGAACCCTTCCTGCACAATGGCAGCTAATCCGTCGATGGATTTCCGTAAATCTGTTGCACCTTTTGCAAGGAAGACTTGTTTAGGCTGAGCATGAGACATCATAATGCATTCACTGCTCGAAGAAGATTGGTGAGGTCCGACTGATCTAATCCCGAAGGGATTTCAAGTCGGCTATCATTTGGAAGGGTAAGATAGATCATTTGGGGATCAGGTCGGGATGTGGCATCAACGTTTACGGGTATCCAATTAGTTTGCGGCTGTTCTGCGGTTGCAAGTGATTTGGATTCTTCTTTAAATTTACGAATCCAGTAGCGCACTTGATGGACCGTGAATTCATCATTTTGACGAACCCACTCAGCTACAGACAGTCCAGATTTTTGGACCTCTTTAACTTTATGTTCCCAGAAATCTCTGAGGTTAGCATTCCTATTCATCGCGTCAACTCCTTCGTACTTTTACTATAATCACAGTATGAAGGAGCTAATAATAAAATTACACGTGCTTATTTTTGACGCTTACATTTGAAGTTCTCTTCTTGATTGAGGAGAACTTTTTCTATTAAATGTGGATAAATCAACCTGAGTAAGGGAATGGTACACGATAGTTACCGTGAAAGGTGTGTGTGAGGTATGTCAACAGAAGTTATCATAACGGGGTCGGGCATGGGTGGATTAACGGCAGGTGCACTATTGGCAAAAGAAGGTTATCGTGTAACGCTTCTTGAGGCAGCTGCAGAATGGGGAGGGTGCGCATCGAAATTCCAACGGAAGTCTTACCGTTTTGCCAGTGGTGCGACATTGGCTATGGGGTATGAACATGACGGTATCCACGAGCGAATCAATCGTCACCTGAATATTGCATTATCCGTCGTTCCGCTCGAAGAAGTGATGCGTGTTGAAATTGGCGGACGCTCTCTTCCTTATTTCACTTCAAGAGCCAGAATGCTGAAAATGTGGGAGGAAGCAGAACCTGAGTATGCAGAACGAATTCATGCTTTTTACAAAAAAATCTGGCAAGCAGGAACAGTTCTCGCAAAGCATATGCGTTCTTATCCTGTACTTCCTCCTGTGAAACTGAGAGAACTGATTCCAGTTGCTGAACGATTGAGTCCAGGAAGTTTTGCGCTGATTCCAAACTTGAATCGAACACTTGGAGACCTGATTGAGGAACTGGATTTAGGTGGATGCAAATCGTTTATTCATTTTATTGATGGAACATTAATGGATAGCATGCAATCAACCCATGCCGAAGTCCATTTTCTGATGGGTGCTGCCGCTCTGAATGTCTATCATGAGGGGTCATTTTATGTGGATGGTGGATTATATGAACAGGCAGAAGCTTATGTGGAAGTTATTAAGGCACATGGTGGGCGTGTACTGAAACCCAGAATGGTGACTTCAGTAAAGAAAATGAATGGAGTATGGCATGTTAGGGATCACCGGAACAATCACTATGAGGCAAAGCACGTAGTATTGAATACGGGAATCAGTCAGCTGCCGGATATATTGGAGCACTCTGTTTTTGAATCATTATCTGGCAGATTAAAAAAGAGGATTGACCCGAAATTGCAGTGGGGGACGTATACACAATATTTTGCGGTGAAAGAGGAATGTATTCCTCCAAATGCGCCGTATTTTTATCAGATTATGCTTGATCCTGATCTTCCCGGTCACGGAAAGAATCATTTTTTTATTTCTTTATCCAGAAAGGAAGATCGTTTACGCGCACCCGCAGGGTTTAGAACGTTGACGGTATCCACACACATTAAACTAAATGAATGGCAGGATAAAACGGAGTATGACAGATTATCAGAAGACATACACTCAGCAGTTTTAGGAAAACTCGAAGATTTATTTCCAGGTTTTAGCGATAACCAGGTGATCTATGAATCTGGTGGGCCTGTTGCATGGGAGCGATTCACAAAACGAAAAGGTGGAGCCGTCGGTGGTTATCCGATGAACAGGAACTATGCGTTGTGGCGAGCGGTCTCACATCGCACACCTCATAAGGGCTTATGGTTATGTGGCGATACGGTATTTCCAGGAGCTGGTTCAATTGGTGCAGCCAGTAGTGGCGTGCACGTAGCAAGGTCTATTACTGGAAGGAAACTTCTTTAAATTATAAAAATGGGCGTATCAAATAAGCGGTGGCGGCAAGAAGAAACAGCATCGAGAATAAGAAACCCAGTATTGGTCTGTTCGACTGTCTGAAATCCAAAGCAAAAAATAATAAAGCCAACGGCAGAAATGCATGGTATACAAGATCTGGTACAGGCATATTGGTGATGGATAAAACAATGGAAATCAAGATAAACATAAAACCAATAACACCGTAAAATTGAGTCATAATTACACCTCTTTTCAACACACACATCAATACTCTGTCCATATTATAAGAGTCATCAATGAAAATCAAGAACTGTATTTAATCCGCATGCGGCATTTGTTGAATATTAAAATAGTGGAAGATATCAGTTATGTTATCAGTTTCAAGTGCGACGCCATTTTCATTAAGAAGATAGAACATTTCTTGGGAATTCATGAATTGAAGTGTTTGTTCATTTACTTCATAATACGTTGGTGTAATTCGCTCTGAACTTCGCAGCAACTGTAAATCATTTTGGAATCTCTCGGTTGTTATTTCTTCGTCAAGTGTCAGCAAAAGTAGTTGGTATTCGTTATCGCTTAGCGGTTTGTAAAACTCAACAATATCTGAAGGAGTCAAAGGAATCAAGTTAATCCTTTTTGCGTCGATAACCGGGAGAAATTTTGGTTGAAATGTTACGTATCGTGGCAACTGAACTGATTCCCCTTCAGCAACTGGATGAGTTGCTTTCACAATAGCACGCTGATTGATGCTGAAGAGTTTACTCTGGTCTGTCACTTGATCATAAGTTATTTTTTTACCAGCAGGTGTTTCGATAATTGTATCGTTTGAAACATGCAGGAAATAACTGATTGTTGAGTAATTATCCATCTGATGACGATTAACATGCGATGAAAAAGAATCGCCGGTTAAACTGTCTGAATGCATTAATATGATCCGGTTCATCCCATCAGGAGAACCTGAGATACGGCCTTCGGTCAGGACATCCTCAGAAGATGGATCTTGGCAGGCCGTCAAAACAATGAAGCACAATAACAATATAATGAACGTTTTAGGCAATGGAATCACACCCTTTGACTACCATTTATAGTATTATGATATCATTTTCCAGAGAGAAGGTGTTTGTTATGAGCAGAATCTGGTCGACAGCACAACAACTTGAAGAATTGACTTACGAGCTTGTTGGTTGGAACAGCGTTACGGGAACTTCAGCAGAAACAGAATTTTCGTACCGATTGAAAAATCTAATGGAAAGAGTACCATATTTCAAGGACCATCCTGAATTGTTAACTCTTCATCCTGCTGAAACAGGGCGACAGAGCCTGACTGCATTGTATCGTTGCAAAGATACCAGTGTTATGGATACCGTTGTTCTGATCAGCCACTTTGATACAGTAAATATGGATGATTATGGAGAATTTGAACCATTGGCATTAGACCCGGTTGCATTGACAAATAAATTCAAGCAGGAAGCTGAGCAAGAACAAGGGCAACTTAAAAAAGATATTCTCAGTGATGAATACATATTCGGAAGAGGTATCATGGACATGAAAAGTGGTCTGGCCCAGCATATTCAGCTGTTGGATGAGGCCATTCATGAACGTTTACCGATTAATCTTCTCTTGATAACAGTTCATGATGAAGAATCGGATTCTGAAGGTATTCGAACCGTTGTACCAATGCTGAAAAAATTTGCAGTGGAATATCAGTTAAACTTTCGGTTGTTCTTAAATGCAGAACCATCATTTCCCATGTTTGAACAGGATGATGTACAATACATTTACTCCGGTTCAATGGGGAAGTTAATGCCTGCAGTTGTTGTCAGGGGAAAGGGAACTCACGCAGGTGATTCGCAAAGAGCTCTGAGTGCTCCTTACATTCTTTCCTTCATCACGCAAAAATGGAGTGGAACAAAAAATTCACTGATTCATACGAAGGTGAAACCTCATCACTTCCAGCCACGTTATCCTGCCGGGATTTGAAAATGCATTATTCTGTTCAAATTCCTGTTACGGGGGCAAGTATGTACAATATTCTGATGCTTCAAACCGGGGCAGATGAGCTGATGAGAACGTTTATGAAAACAGTACGTGATGGGTGTGACAGCTGTAGTGCTGCCCTGTTGAACAACGAGGAATCTGAACTGAGTGACGCACATAAACAGATCAAAGTGATGTCTTATCAAGAACTGGAGCTATATGTCAGGGAGAAGCATTCTAATGAATGGATTGATGCAAAAATTAATCAAATATCAACTCATTTAACATGGGACAAACGTGAACAGTCGATTCGAATCACGGAAATGCTTCTGAACAGTTGTCCTGAAATTGGACCAGTCGCTGTATGTTTCTTTGCTCCTCCATATTATCCGGCAGTGAACAGTTCAGAAGATCCACTTGTGAAGAAAATTATCAGTCGATTGAAAAATGATGCCACTGTTCATCCCGACAGAAAGCTGAAACATCGGCATTTTTTTAATGGAATCAGTGATTTAAGCTATGTGGTTCAAGCGAAATCAGAAGATAATGCAGAATTCATTTCAAAAAACATGCCTGTTTGGAAGAGGGGCTATTCGATTCCTTTTGAAGATATTTCACAACTGAAGGCCCCGGTATTGAACATGGGTTCTTTTGGTAAGGATCCCCACTTAAGATCAGAACGTCTGCATAAACAAAGTGCGTTTATAGAAACGCCAAAGTTGATCAGAACAGTCATAGACGAGATTATTAATTCTTCAAAAGGAGATGATGACTAATGGATTGTGTGCATAACACATTAAACCAGGCTCTTGAGGACTGGTCCATGATGCAGAAAACAGACGGAGACGAAGGAGCTGACTGGGCAGAAACTTTTGAACTGCATTTCTATGAGTTTATCGATGATTTTAAGAAATGGTATGAATCATTACCAGAAAAGCCTCAAACGGTGGAAAAACTCGAGGAAATGAGTGAGGTTAAAGAGATTCAGGATAAATTACCAGGACCGCTTCAATTAAATTTTACGATGGAGATGGAGGAGATCGTCGACGGTCTTTCTACAACCCGTTATGATGATTAAATCATATGAACGCTGAAATCACTTTTATCATCACTAGGCAAGAAGACTCCATCTGATTCGCGATACGGGCATCAGCCCAGCGATTCAGGTGGAGATGAATTGCCATCAGTCTTACGACTGATAGATGTTTTAAATAAAAGAACAAGAGTTCGAAAATATATCTAGCTTCTTTTTTGTTAAATGGTATAATGAGTAGTATAGACGAAAAGGGTTGATACCATTTGGAATTAGATAATAATAATCATTCAGTGTTCTTGTTATATTACCACTTAGTCTTGGTTGTTAAGTACCGAAAAGAAGTGATTGATAATAATATTTCAGAGTATTTGAAAGATCATTTCGTTCGCTTAATGGAGCCTAAGGGAATCAAATTGGAAGAGTGGAATCAAGACGGTGACCACGTTCACGTATTGTTCCGTTCGGTTCCTAATGTAGATTTGTCAAAAACAATAAACAATTACAAAAGCGTTAGTTCCCGTTTAGTAAAGCGCGACTTCCCTCATATTAAGAAGTCGCTATGGAAAGAAATGTTTTGGTCGCGCAGCTATTGTCTTTTAACTTCGGGTGGCGCACCTGTTGAAACCATTCGCAAATATATCGAAACACAAGGGATGAAGTAAACATCTTAACGTCGGTAAAGGAGGTGACACAAATGGCTAGGAAAAAACCGATTAAAGGATTGCGCAAGAAAAAGAAAACAGTCAATATGCAACGGTTCACCCAAAAGCAGAACATTGGTCGCAGCACCCTTAGCGCTAGAGAGTTTCGACTTCTGCAACGCATGTCTCATAGTTCCAAGGCTTTGCGCAACGTAGGCTTATATACGATTAAACAAAAGTATTTGAATGAAAACAAAATGGCGACAACAAAAGAAATAGACAGCGCAATGAAGACCGATATGAACTATTGGGGCATTCAATCCAACTCCGTACAAGCGGTTCGAAGAACCTTACTCAGTGAAGTAAAGAGCTTCTTCGAAGCGTTAAAGAAGTGGAAAGAAACCCCTGAAGGTTTCACAGGTCGCCCAAAGTTCCCAAAGTATTCTCGTTCCACGGCCAAACGTGTCATCGAAATCTATCAAGTTCCCAAAGCCGATAAGGATGGATATTGGAGCATTCCAATGAATACTGCTTTCAGAAAACGTTTTGGTCCCTTAAGACTGCGAATGCCAAAGAATTTAATGGATAAAAACATTTCTTACATTGAAATTGTGCCAAAGCAAAATGGTCGGTTCTTTGAGGCTCATTATGTATACGAAGTACCTATGTCTCAAATGAAGAAACAACAAACGACGACAAAAGCTTTGAGTTGCGATTTAGGTGTAGATTATCTTCTTAGTTGTACAACGAATCAAGGAGACGCCTTTTTGATGAATGGAAAGAAGTTAAAATCCATCAATCAGTACTTCAACAAAAAGATAAGCGAATTAAAACAGAAAAACATCGAAAACGGCTTGTCGAAACGCATAGTGACAAACCAAATAGCTTCTCTTTGGCGTAAACGAAATCTCCAAATAGACGGCTACCTTTCACAAACCGTAGGTTTGTTGTTCAAACAGATAAAACGACTGAACGTCGATACCGTGGTAATGGGTTATAATGCCGGTTGGAAACAAGAATCGCATTTAGGGAAGAAAAACAATCAAGAGTTCGTACAAATTCCTTTCCACAGATTGATTTCGGCTATTGAGAACAAGTGTCTCAAGGAAGGCATCCGTTTCGTTAAGCAGGAAGAGAGCTACACGTCTAAAGCTAGTTTTCTGGATCATGACGATATTCCGGTTTGGTCAAAAGGCGATAACACGATGTACTCCTTTAGTGGGAAGCGCCTATATCGCGGCTTCTATCGCTGTGAAAATGGACAATGCATCCATGCCGACATTAATGCAGCATTAAATATCCTTCGGAAATCTCAAGTAGCAGAATGGGATGAAAAAACGAAAATAAAAACGCCCATGATCATGGACGTTCAAAAACGTAAAGCTGTTGCTTAGCGCATAGCCTAGTGGGTGCGTCAACCATCCATGTGTACTCAACTTTTGTTGGGGCTTGTAGCACACGCCAGTTATATGCTGAGTGGTGGTTTCTTCCGAAAGGAAGAACTGCTCTTCTTCGGAAGGTTGGTGCAAGTGGGAAAACGATCGTACGTCGCCAGTACCAACCAAAAACAGTGATTTGAGAAGAACCATGCAGAGCGTCACTCTTCGTAAGAAGAAAAGACCTGCTTGGCTATCTCAAGCTCCCACTGAAACGTTGTACCTCAGTGGGGGTTCGTTGACTGTGCTCCGAATTTAACAAAGATGTTTTGAAATGGTCTCGTTAAATGAACGATATCCGAAAAGCCAGTAAACCGGTTACACAGACCAGTAAATATTTTTAATTGAATCTATGTTTTCATTCATCTCTTTTTGAAAAAATAACAATCATAATCATTTGAAAGTTTAATATAAACTGAATAAGAACCTATTTTTAAGATTTTATTCAGCATGATGGTCAAAAAACTTGATCCATTAGAAGGGTTTTTCGTCAGAATAGTTTAAAATAAATTGTTGTTTTTCATTCCAAGTATTTGTTAAGAAAAGATTTAGCTCTCAATTGACTACCCTGAAAATAAGTTAACTTTTGATTCGAAATGTTGCTAAATCATTTAGCATGAGCGTCTCTGTTATCATCGATTGTTGTAAGGATCCGTGCCTAAATGTTTGTCTCTCGGGCGTCGGTGCCTGGCGGTCATTTCATTCAAATATCAACAACAAGCTTTAACAAAGCATTACAATTAAATTATTGGTTATCGCAACAGTTTTTTAGCCTATAAATCAAGTGTTTAAAGAGTGGGGGTGGGAAAATGCCATTAAATGCAAATAGAGTGTTAGAGTTGCCGATTTTACAATCTGCTACTTTAAAAACCGGGGAAAATTTACTGTTTAACAAAAGCGTTGAGTGGATCTCAGTGATTGAAATGCCTGTAGAAAATTTTGTGCGTGAAAATGAATTTGTATTAACAACTGGTATTGGTTGCTATGGTGACCCGGAATTATTAGAACAGTTTGTAAAGGATGTCATTCAATCAGGGGCAACAGTATTAGGTTTAGCAACAGGGAGATATATTTTTGATATACCTGATCGCATTATTGAATTAGCTGTAAAGCACGAATTTATCATCATTGATATTCCTTGGGAAGTTCGCTTTGGTGATATCATGCAAATGGTTTTAGAAGAGATAAACCAGGACAATAAATCTGAAAGGTTGAGAACAGAGGAAATACGACAAGAGCTGATCAATGATGTATTGCAAAATAAAGGACCAACTGAAATCGCGAATGCGCTTTATAAATACATTGAGACGCCAGTTGTCATAACGGATTATACAAGGCAAATTAAAGCTTCTAAAGAAGTGGCAGAGGATACGTTAACTTTATTCCAAAACAGAGAGCTTAAGCCTGTTAAGCCAACAAATATTTCAAATATGGCCTTTATTGAACATCCCCTCTACCCACATATCGAAGTATTTCAGGTGAACGGAGAACCATGGTATCAAATTTTAATTGCTACAAATCATCGAAAACAGGGCTTTTTATGGTTCCAACTTGATTCAAACAATGAGTTAAGCTGGTTTATGATGAATGTGTTAGAGCATACAATTACAGCTTTTGCACTATATTTCCTTAAAGAAAATGCCATAGAAATGACTGAGATTCGTTTGAAAGACAACTTTATTTTGCAGTTGGCTAAACAAAAAAACAATGAACAAATAGATATCAATTCCAAAGCAGAATTACTTGGATATAATCTGGACCTGACGTATATATGTATTGTCGGAGAAATCAGATTGAAAGAAGAGTCGGCAGACTTTCCTAAATTCAAAAGAGATCGGCCAACCACATCATCCATGCAAAGCTTGAATTATTATATACAAAAGGAAATTACGAATGCGGCTGATCTGATGGGAAGAAAAACAATGGCCACTTTCGATGAGGGTGAAGTCATTGTATATTTAGAGACGGATCACCATCTTCACACAGAGACAGCCAATCAATTTTTAGATACGATCGAACGAAGATTAAATGAATTATTGACAGAAGTTGAACTTAAATGGGGAATTGCATCCCAAAAAAATGAGAATAATGGTTTTCATAACAGTTATAAAGAGGCAAAGATAGCGCTGGAGATCGGCAAGCAAAACGTCGGTTCGGGAGACAGAACGTTTTTCAAAGATACACGGATTAATCGTTTATTAATGACGATTTCAACTGACGATGATATTATGCAAATTGTGAAAGATACGATTGAACCACTGATTCATTATGATGAAAAAAGGCAGACAGATTTAGTCCATACATTCATGACTTATAATAATTATAAAGCGAACGTGAGCCAAACGGCCAGGGCATTAAATTTACATCGGCAATCATTGATGTATCGATTGCGGAATATTGAATCTCTTACTCAATTATCATTAGTGAATTCGGATGATGTATTTTTATTGGAGTTAAGTATTCGATTATGGATGCTTAGAAAAACAGAATAAGAGCGGTGAGAGAGGGGTGTAAACCTCTCTTTTTTGAATTTTGAAATATCTTATATTCGATAAATAGAATAATCAGGCACTGATGAATAAATAGAAAAACGAGCCACTCCTCATTTCCCCACTTCTTTATGTAATCATCTGGGTATATACAAAATATCCATCAATTGAAAATATCATTCCGGCAGTTCTTAAGAACTGTCGAATCTTTTTTTGAAAACCGATTAGTCTAATTTAGTATTTACAAGCGTGGAGAGCTTACTCCTTGAGAGGAATGAGTTACAAACTAATCCTCTGGTCCTGGTTAGCGACTACTTTTATAGGCCTTGATTGAGGAAGTGATTTTTCTCTTAATCCAAGTTAAAAATATATTAACAGTAGTAAAGTGTATTAAAAAACAAAATAAATTTCATACACTTTGTACATTACATAACACATAGAATTTACATATACTGAAATTAACACATCATAGACTGAATATTCAGAAAAAGAGAGGTGAAGAGCATGCTGCCGTTTGATATTTTGGAGTATCAGGAACGCTTGGAGAAAACAAAGAGTAAAATGAATGAAAAGGGGATTGAGGTATTATTGATAACAGATCCTGCGAACATGAACTATTTAACAGGATACGATGCATGGTCATTTTATGTTCATCAAATGGTGGCCATTGTTATTGATGAACCACAGCCTTTTTGGTTGGGCCGGTTTCAGGATGCCAATGGAGCGAAAGCAACAACATGGATTTATGACGGAAATGTGATTGCTTATCCTGATTATTATGTTCATTCTGACACGTATCATCCAATGGATTTCATAGGAGAAATCTTAAGTCAAATTGGCCAAGGTAACCGGAATGTTGGTGTGGAGATGGATAACTATTATTTCTCCGCAAAGGCATTGGAAAGATTAAAAAGGGCAATGCCAAATGCCACTTTTAAAGATGGGGATCTGTTAGTGAACCATGTGAGAATCGTTAAATCCGATCAGGAAATTGAATATATGAATCGTGCAGCAGTTATCGCTGATCAAGCAATGTTCCGCGGGATCGATAGTATTAGAGCGGGTGTTCGCGAGTGTGATGTTGCGGCTACTATTTATTATTATTTAATTTCCGGCACAGAGGAGTATGGTGGTGGATATCCATCGATTGTGCCTTTATTACCATCAGGAAAAAATTCTGGCATCCCTCATTTAACCTGGACAGATCGAAAGTATCAGGAAGGTGATATGGCACTTGTTGAACTGGCTGGCTGCTATCAGCGTTATCATGTTCCACTGGCTCGAACCGTCAGCATCGGTCAACCTTCTGAAAAAATGAATTCATTAACGTCCATTGTAGTTGAAGGAGTCAATGAAGTATTAGAAGCAGCAAAGCCTGGCTTAACATGCGGTGATCTGGAAGAAGTTTGGCGCAAAAGCATTGGTCGCTATGGGATAGAAAAAGAAGCACGTCTTGGCTATTCGGTAGGTCTTGGCTATCCTCCCGATTGGGGAGAGCATACGGCGAGCATTCGAAAAGGGGATCCAACTATTTTAAAACCTAACATGACTTTCCATCTTATTCCTGCATTATGGTTTGAAAATTACGGGATTGAAATAACAGAAACGTTTAAAATTACAGATAAGGGCAGTGAAACTTTCACTAAATATCCAAGGGAGCTGACGGTAAAGCATCCCTATATTTTCAACCAACACGAAGGAGAAATTTCATAATCACTATTAGATCGGAAATAGTATATAAAAGATATCAATAGCTCTAAAAGGTTTTACAGCGGGGTTTAAGATAATTTCGATCACGAAACAGGAGGCGTTTATATGAATGAACCAAGAATGTCCACAAAAGCAATTTGGGCCGGCGAAAGTGATTATTTAGCATTTGGTGCTACGCAAGTTCCTGTCGTTCACAGTGTTTCGTATGGATATGACAATATGGATGAATGGTATGAGGTAGCGATTGGGAATAAAAAAGGTCATATATACGGAAGAAATACTAATCCAACTGTAGAAGCATTTGAAGATAAAATTCGTCTGCTAGAAGGTGCAGAAGCAGCCACGAGCTTTTCAACTGGAATGGCAGCAATCAGTAATACGTTGGGAACATTTTTATTCCCTGGTGATAGAGTTGTATCCATTAAAGATACGTATGGGGGAACGAACAAAATTTTCACAGAGTTTTTACCGAAGCAACATGTCGATGTCATTCTTTGTGAAACCGGCAATCATGAAGCAATCGAAGAAGAAATTGCTAAAGGATGCCAGGTATTGTATTTAGAAACACCGACGAATCCAACAGTCAAAATCACTGATATTACTCGGATGGTGAGAGCCGGTAAAGCAGCAGGTGCAATTGTGATTGTAGACAATACCTTTGCTACTCCCATTAATCAGAACCCTCTGGAACTGGGTGTTGACTTAGTTATTCATAGTGCAACGAAATTCTTAGGAGGGCATGCTGATGCTTTGGGTGGAGCGCTTTGTGGCTCCAAAGAGCTGGTTGAAAAAGTTTATCATTACAGAGAAATTAACGGGGCAACTCTCGATCCAATGTCAGCCTATTTACTTTTACGTGGTATGAAGACGTTGAAGCTTCGAGTCGATAAACAAAATGAAAATGCGATGAAAGTAGCGGAACATCTTAAAACAATCGATGGAGTCGAATCCGTTTTCTATCCGGGTCTTACAGAACATCCAGGACATGACATTGCTAAACAACAAATGCGTGGATTTGGAGGTATGTTAAGTTTCTCAGTAAAAGGCGGTGTTGATACAGTTCGTCATTTACTTCCAAAACTGAAATACGCCAACAGAGCAGCTAACTTAGGTGCAGTGGAAACAATTGTAGGACCATCTCGGACAACGAGTCACGTAGAATGTACCCCTGAGGAACGAGCGGCCATGGGCATTCCGGAAGGTCTGATCCGTTATTCAGCAGGTATAGAGGATATAGAAGATCTGATTGAAGATTTAGATCAAGCCTTTCATGCCCTTCCAGAACACTTATTTGCAAGGTGATATTGAATTCACAATGATTTGCTTACGTATTTGGAGGTGAGTATATGAAAATAGCTTTTATTGGCTTTGGTGGTGTCGGTCAAGCATTGGTGAAAATACTTCGTGATCGCCGGCAAAAGTTAGCAGATGATTATGATATGAATGCAACGATTGTCGCTGTTTCAGATATCATGAAAGGCTCAGTGTATGACCCAAATGGATTAGATGAGGATCATTTGCTTGATACGATAGCAGAGTATAATCATCTGGATTATTATCCAGATACGGCTTCATCCATTAAAGGTTGGGATAGTTTAAAGACCATTAAACAATCGAACGCTGATGTAATCATAGAAGTGACATTCACGGATGTGAAAACAGGACAACCGGCAATCGATCATTGCCGGATGGCTTTTGAAAATAACAAAAGTATTGTGACGACAAACAAAGGACCAGTAGCGTTAGCTTTTCAAGAATTGTCACAAGTAGCAAAAAAACAGAACGTATACTGGGGATTTGAAGGGACTGTTATGAGTGGCACCCCTGCTCTTCGACTTCCATTTACAACGTTAGCAGGTAATGAAATAACTGAAATTAAAGGAATATTAAACGGAACAACTAATTTCATGCTCACAGAGATGGAAAAGGGTTTGAGCTATCAGGATGCTTTAGCGCTTGCGCAAACTAATGGTTATGCAGAGGCGGATCCTACAAATGATGTAGAAGGATTTGATGCCAGATATAAGACTGTCATACTATCAAATGTTGTCATGAATGCACCGATGAAACCAGATGATGTAATGTGTGAGGGTATTTCAGGATTAACGTTGAATGATTTGGAAATAGCAATTGAAAATGATCAACGGTGGAGACTGGTGGCGAGAATAAAAAAAGAAGGGCAATCAGTGACAGCTTCTGTTAAGCCGGAATTACTGCATAAAAACGACCCGTTAGCTACCGTCATGGGTTCAACGAATGCAATTGTATATGATTGTGATTTAGCGGGCCCTGTCATGCTGAC
The DNA here is from genome assembly GCF_001721685.1 of Salisediminibacterium beveridgei. Lineage (GTDB taxonomy): Bacteria > Bacillota > Bacilli > Bacillales > Salisediminibacteriaceae > Salisediminibacterium > Salisediminibacterium beveridgei. The sequence continues at coordinate 1,659,160 of NZ_CP012502.1, forward strand.
AGGAGCAGGTGCAGGATTAATGGAAACCGGTTATTCCTTGTTGATCGATTTAATTCACTACCAAAAGGATAAAGTGATGATGAAACAATAAGAAAGGTGGTGCATTCCAGATGCAAACAAAAGTGCGCAGAGAACAAATGCTCATTGCAGGAGATTGGATATACGCAGAAAAAACCTTTCAAGTGAAAGATCCACAAAATAATCAAGTCATTGCAAATGTCCCGTCAGCATCGGTTGAAGATATGATTTACGCAATTGAACAAGCTGAGTCGGCATTTCGTCATCTTTCATCCTGGCCAACCCATGAAAGAATCCTTGTATTAAATCTGGCAGCGGACTATATTGAAGAATACTTTGAGATGTTTTCCGAGACGATTGCCACAGAAGGAAGTAAGACCATTACGGAAGCTCGCGGAGAAGTGAAAAGAACGATTCAAACAATTCGTATAAGTGCAGAAGAAGCAAGACGATTAAAAGGGGAAACGATTAATTTTGACCAAAAAGAAGGAAGTGAGAATCGGGTTGGCTATGAGTATCGTTTTCCAATTGGCGTGATTGGTGCGATTACACCTTTTAATGATCCACTTAATTTAGTGGCTCATAAAATTGGTCCAGCTCTTGCAGCAGGAAATCCGGTTATCATCAAGCCAGCTTCCATGACACCATTGAGTGCTCTATTATTAGCGAAAGCTTTCACTCATGCAGGTGTACCAAAAGGATTCCTGTCAGTCATTACCGGAGCGGGTCGAGAAATTGGAGAACCGTTGGTAACCAGTAAAGCAGTGAAAATGATTACATTCACTGGTGGAATAAGTGCCGGAGAAAAAATTGCAAAACAGGCAGGAATAAAGAAAATCAGCATGGAGCTTGGTTCTAATTCACCTGTGATTGTTTTGAAGGATGCTTGCCTGTCCGAGGCTGTATCGTCTTCGGTTTCAGGAGCATTTGCAGCTGCAGGTCAAAACTGTATTGGAGTTCAACGGATCTTCGTGGAATCACCAGTGTACAATGACTTTCTTCAGTCGTTTATTGAAAGAACACAAGAGTTACAAGTGGGCGATAAAATGTCAGAATGGACCGACATGGGTCCAATGATTCATGAAAAAGAAGCTATACGAGTAGAAGAATGGATTCAAGAAGCGGTATACGAAGGAGCTGTGATCGAGGCAGGTGGAAATAGAGATGGTGCTTTTGTTGAGCCGACTGTTTTAACAAATGTATCTCATGAATCGAAAATTTATAAAGAAGAAATTTTCGGACCGGTTGTGATTATTGAATCGGTGACAGAACTTCAAGAGGCAGTTAAATTAGCTAATGATGTTGATTACGGATTGCAAGCAGGTATTTTCACAAAAAATGTAGATCACGCCTTTTATGCGATTCAGCACCTTCATGTTGGAGGAGTAATGGTGAATGACAGCAGTGATTACAGAATAGATGAAATGCCTTTCGGTGGAGTTAAAGGTTCTGGGTTAGGAAGAGAAGGTGTACGTCACGCAATGAAAGAGATGAGTGACCAAAAAGTGGTCTGTTTCAAAATCACTAACATGTTGGGCGCATAAAAAGATACCTGGTTAAAGACTATCACCACATATGCGATGGTGGTAGTCTTTTCGTTTGGGGCTATTATGTTAGAAAAACAGGTATTGTTGGTATTGGGAGCAAAGAATATAAACGAATTTATCCATAAACTTTCAAGTTCAGGTAGGTAAAGAAATTATACTAAAGAAGTGCCGACGGAATCGCGAAACTCATGCGGTAAAGGATTCCCGGCAGCTTCTCAGCTGAGAGCAAAGCTATGCAGGCAGCACCTTTGCTATACAAACCATGTTATTCAGTACCCTCTGACTATTGACCGGGTCATGGCGAATCATACAGGAATATCATTGGGGATAGAAAAAAGTGGTTCACTTCTATCAAGTTCTTCAGACAATCTTTCAAAATCTGAATGGTTGCAGTTTTAAGAACTTCTATTCATAAAAATCTTTACTGTTTATGACTTCCATTCTAATCATTCTGAAGTAAACAAGTTTTGAATAGTATAAAACATTCATCACAACCGAAAAGAATACCTAAGATCATACATTTAAAAGCATGGATATAATAATATTTTTATAAATATACTATTCAGCAGTGCGGTATTATCATTGTTCTACTAGCAACATTCTTTTGGAATTTACTGACTAACAATTTTAAAGCAAAATGATTCTCGAGATTTTCAATACAAAGTGTCCCTTGGAATTAACATAATATTGTGAGTTCAAGAGAGTTGAATGAAATTGAATGAAAAATCCTTCGATTACCCTTCTCATTCTTCTGGTTTTTAAAAAAGGAATCTTAGTGGCGCTTATACTCTCGTTCTTTACTGACGCTAAACGATATTCGATTACAAGAAAAATTTTTCTTAAAAATGTAGTAATGACAAGTAATTTTAATGAATTTGAAAAAATATTGAAATAATTTTATTGCTTTATTTTATGAAACGTAGTATTTTTATACATGTAAGAAGATTTCTGAATATTACCATTCCTTTTTGGTAGTAAAGCACTAAATAACGGAAATGTGGAGGTTCTTATGGATAAACCTGTACTCGAAGTGAATCATTTGCATACGTACTTCTTTACAGATAGTGGCGTGGTTCCAGCTGTAGAAGATGTTTCGTTTCATATTAATAAAGGAGAAGTTCTGGGCATTGTTGGAGAATCAGGGTGTGGGAAAAGTGTTACGTCTCTTTCTGTCATGGGACTCGTGCCGAGTCCACCAGGGAAAATTGTTGACGGGGAAATAATTTATCGAGGATCTGGCAATATAGATACCGAAGAAGATCTGGTAAAGGTTACACCCAAAAGAATAAGACAAATACGCGGTAATAAGATCGCGATGATATTTCAAGAACCGATGACGTCTTTGGATCCACTGTTTAGCATTGGCAATCAAATCAGTGAAGCATTGTTCAATCATACGACACTTTCGAAACAAGAAGCACGACAAAAATCGATTGGCATGCTGAAATTGGTAGGTATTCCTCGCGCGGAAGCTATTGTCGATGAATATCCGCATCAGCTTTCAGGTGGAATGAGACAACGGGTGATGATTGCGATTGCTATGTCCTGTGATCCTGAGATTCTAATTGCTGATGAACCAACAACAGCTTTGGATGTAACAATACAAGCCCAGATCCTTGAAATCATGAAAAGACTCAATAAAGAGCAGGGAACAGCAATCATGCTGATCACACACGATCTTGGAGTTGTTGCCGAGATCTGCGACAGAGTGAGTGTGATGTATGCCGGCCAAGTCGTTGAAGAGGCGGATGTCCGTACAATTCTGAAAGAACCGAAACATCCGTATACCCAAGGCCTGATTAAATCACTTCCTAAAATCTACGGTCGTGAAAAACGTTTATACTCTATACCTGGAAACGTCCCTAAACCAGGCTCAATCCAAAATGGCTGTCGTTTTGCTGACAGATGTCCAGAAGTATTTGACCGGTGTCGGCAAGAATCACCGGAACTCTTGTCGATAGGGGAAGGTCATCAGTGCCGCTGCTTTCTTTATGCTCGAAAGGAGGAGGTAGATCATGTCTGAAGCTCTTCTCGAAGTCAGAGGGTTAAAAAAATACTTTGATGTAACTGGAGGCGTATTTTCTAAAAAAGTAGGCGAAGTAAAGGCGGTAGACGATGTCTCTTTTACTGTAAAAGAAGGAGAAGTGCTGGGAATCGTCGGCGAATCCGGATGTGGGAAATCCACTACAGGAAAAGCCTTGCTTCGATTAATCGAACCGACTGCAGGGAGTGTCTTTTTTAAAGGGCAGGATATCACATTATTATCAGACGAAGAAATGCGAAAAACACGTCGTGATATGCAAATCATCTTTCAGGATCCCTATGCATCTCTGAACCCTCGACACAAAATTGCTAAAATACTCAGTGAACCGCTCATAGTTCACGGCATTGGCGACAGTAAAGAACGGATGAAAATCGTCAAGGAGATTCTCGAAATTGTCGGCTTACCCGGGGATAATGCTGCGAAATACCCGCATCAGTTCAGCGGTGGACAGCGTCAGCGTATTGGTATTGCACGTGCTTTAATTGTAAATCCGAAATTGGTGATCTGTGATGAACCGGTATCTGCACTTGACGTATCCATTCAATCTCAGATTCTGAATCTGATGGAAGATCTTAAAGATAAATTCGGATTAACCTACGTATTTATTGCCCACGATTTAAGTGTCGTGAAACATATCAGTGACAGAGTGGGCGTGATGTACCTTGGCAGGATGGTTGAACTGACGGAAAATGAATCTCTCTATGGTGAACCACTTCATCCCTATACCCGTTCACTACTTTCTGCTGTACCCGACCCGGACCCGGATCGGAAACAGGAAAGAGTGATTTTGAAGGGTGATGTACCCAGTCCTTCAAATCCACCAAATGGCTGTGCGTTTCACACCAGATGTCCGGATTGCATGGATATCTGTAAAGAGGTCAGACCGTCTTTCAATGAAGTTTTGGTTAACCACTTTGTTGCCTGTCATCTGTATGAGGAGGATGGAAAGCCTGTCCCACCTGAACAGTTTAAGGCGACGAAATAAAATATTGAAAAAGAAGAAGGGGGAAACATGATGAAGAAAGGCTTAGGTTTGCTATTGCTCTCACTGCTCCTCGTTTTAGTGCTCGCTGCTTGTGGCGGAAACAACAATACGGAGAACGCAGATGAGGGGAATGCCGGAGGAAACACAGAGAACAATGAAGGAAATGACAACAACGAGAATAATAACAACAATGAGGGAGAGGAGCAGACGGCTTCCGGAGATCAAACGTTGATCTTCGCACGAGGTGGCGACTCAGTCAGTCTTGACTATGCCAGCGTAACGGACGGGGAATCCTCCCGTGTAACCGAACAGATTTATGAATCTTTGATTCAATTTGATGACGATTCGTTTGAAATTGGTCCAGGCCTTGCTCACGATTGGGAAATCAGTGATGATAATCTTGTATTCACATTCCATTTACGTGAAGGTGTTGAATTTCACGATGGAACGGAATTTAATGCGGATGCCGTGAAGCTTAATTTCGAGCGTTGGGCAGATCCGGATCATGAGTATCATTTTGCTGATGAAGGCTATACGTACAGTGTTTATGGTACACAATTCGGTGGATTCGCCGGCGACGACGGCCATGTCATTGATGAGATCAATGTAGTAGATGATTACACAGTTGAATTTGTCTTGAATGAACCATTGGGTTCTTTCCTTCAGAACATGGGGATGAGTTACTTTTCCATGACATCTCCGGCTGCTTTTGAAGAGTACGGCGCATCGATTAACGAAAATCCTGTAGGAACCGGTCCATTTAAGTTTGTCAGCTGGACGCGTGACGATAGTATTGAACTTGAGAAGAATGAAAACTATTGGATGGAAGACTATCCGAAACTTGATAGTGTTATTTTTCAGGTCATCCCTGATAACTCCGCACGATTAACAGCTCTTCGTTCAGGCGAAATTGATATTATGGATGGTCTGAACCCTGATGATGTGGATATGATCGAAGGCGAAGAAGGATTAACCGTTTTTGAACGAACGGAAAATAACATTGGGTATCTTGGTTTTAACATGGACAAAGAGCCTTTTGATGATCCTTTGGTACGACAGGCTCTGAACCATGCAGTGGATAAAGAAGCCTTAAATACAATTCTTTATGCTGGTCTTGCACAGCATGCAAAGAATATCATTCCTCCATCCTATCTTGGCTACAATGATGATGTAGAAGAGTACAGCTACGATCCAGACCGCGCGAGAGAACTTCTTGAAGAAGCAGGATTTGTTGATGACCTTGAATTTGACCTGTGGACCATGCCGGTAGCAAGACCTTACATGCCGGACCCTGAAAGTGCTGCAGAAGTGCTTCAGCAGGACTTTGCAAATGTCGGCGTTACGGCAAACATCGTGACACAGGAATGGGCAACATATCTCGAATTGACTGAACAAGGTGAACAAGACGTGTTTATGCTCGGCTGGTCTGGTGTCAATGGGGACCCGGATTACTTCTTCGGAAACCTGTTACACGGCGATGCTATACCAGGCGGTAACCGTACGTTCTACAGTAATGATGAGGTGAATAGCCTGTTCGATCAGGCGAAGGTCATCGTCGATGTAGATGAGCGAGCTGAACTTTATGAAGAGGCGCAACTCCTGATTCATGAAGACGCTCCTATGATTCCTTTGGTGCATACACGCCCTGTTCTAGCAGGTAATGACCGGGTTATGAATTATGTTCCTCATCCATCTACAAGTGAACCGTTAACTTATGTTGAATTGGCTGAATAAATGATTCTTTCAGGGGCACGATTTAAGTCGTTGCCCCTGAGCATTACATATCCTATTGATTTATGGAGTGAGAGGTGGATACCATGCTTGCTTATACCATTCGGAGACTCCTGATGCTGATACCGGTTTTGATCGGGATGTCACTGATCACATTTTCGATTGTGCATCTGATTCCCGGCAATCCGGCCCAGGTTATTCTTGGCGAGCAGGCGACTCCCCAGGCGATTGCCAGTCTCGAAGAACAGCTCGGATTAAATGAACCGTATTTCATTCAGTATGGTAATTACATGTTGGGGCTGGTTCAAGGTGATTTAGGAACATCATTGCGCACCAATGGTGAAATCAGTAAAGAAATCCTGCCTTTTTTGGCTGGAACAATTGAGTTAACAATTTTTGCGATGATTTTTGCGATTATTGTTGGGGTTAACGCAGGGATCATCAGTGCATGGAAGCAGAATTCATTGTTTGATTATGTTGCGATGGTGATTGCTTTAATCGGAGTTTCTATGCCAATCTTTTGGCTGGGATTGATGCAGCAATGGATTTTCGCACAGGAACTTGGCTGGTTACCTGCTTTCGGTCGGCATAACCCCAGAGACCCCGTGGATGCAATAACGAATTTTTATTTAGTGGATACGTTACTGAATGGAAATATTGATCAATTTTGGACTGTTCTCAGACATTTGATTTTGCCAGGATTGGCGCTTGGTACAATACCGATGGCGATCATTGCAAGAATGACAAGGTCAAGCATGCTTGAGGTACTGCGATCTGATTATATTCGAACCGTTGAAGCTAAAGGGTCTAGGCGTTTAAGCGTGATATATAAGCACGGTTTTAAGAACGCAGTCATACCCGTCTTAACAGTGGTAGGCTTACAAACAGGAACTCTTCTTGGCGGTGCGATTCTGACTGAAACCATATTCAGTTGGCCAGGGGTCGGGCGTTATGTGTATGAGGCAATTGGAAATCGTGATTATCCTGTTATTCAGTCCGGCATTCTCGTTATTGCAACGATGTTTGTATTAATCAACCTGATCGTGGATTTGTTATACAGCTATATTGATCCACGAATCAAGTATTGAGGGGGCTGATGACGATGAACGAACAGGAATCGATTAAGAATCCCATGCCGGGACCTGAAAAACCTGAAATGAATATGCCTAATGAAGCCGTTTCCCCCTGGAAAGAAGCGTATTGGCAACTTCGAAAAAACAAATTGGCTATTGTCGGATTCTTTATAATTCTGTTTTTTATTCTGATGGCTATTTTTGCACCAATACTTACGAGACAGTCTTTCGAAACGATGGATGCTAGTGTCAGGCTGCAACCACCTTCTTCGGAACACTGGTTCGGAACCGATTATTCTGGACGTGATATGTTTACAAGGATTGTATATGGCGCCCGTGTATCCCTGATGGTAGGTTTCTTTGCAGTAACAGGAGCATTAGTGTTCGGTTCTTTCCTCGGCGTTATTTCCGGCTATTTCGGGCGCTGGGTCGATATGATTATTTCGCGTGTCTTCGACATTATGCTTGCTTTTCCGAGTATTCTTCTGGCGATTGCGATTGTGGCAATTCTTGGTCCTTCCCTTCAAAATGCATTGATTGCGATCGCGATAATCAATATCCCGATTTTCGGAAGACTGGTTCGATCAAAAGTTATATCCATTCGTGAAGAGGAATATATTATGGCTGCAAAAGCTCAAGGAATGAAAAATGGAAGAATACTGTTTCACCATGTATTACCGAACAGTATTGCTCCGATCATTGTTCAGACCACTCTCGGCTTTGGCACCGCAATTCTTGAAGCGGCGGCGCTCGGATTTTTGGGCCTTGGTGCTCAGCCGCCGACTCCCGAATGGGGAAGAATGCTGTCTGAATCCAGACAGTACATTCAATCTGCTCCATGGACAGTATTGTTTCCCGGTATATCCATTATGCTCGTGGTGCTCGGGTTCAATATGATTGGTGATGGATTACGAGATGCATTGGATCCAAAAATGAAAAGCTGATATCCCCCCCCTTTCATACCGAGAGGGGGATTTTGATTTGTACTTGAAGAGTGGCCTGAATCCTGTATAATAACCATTTAGTGCAACAAATAAATAGTGGAGCGATGAATTATGAATTCAGAACAATCGTATAATAAAATTTTGATTGCAGGACTCTTATTATCAGGATCATTTATAGCAGTGCTGAACCAGACTTTAATGATCACAGCTATCCCTCCTATCATGCAGGAAATGGGTATTACTGCGAATACTGCACAGTGGTTGACCACGGTTTTCATGCTGATCAGTGGCATTATGATCCCAATTTCAGCTTTTTTTATTGAAAAATTTACAACCAGACAAATTTTTTTAACAGCAATGACTGTATTTACCCTTGGAACGGCAGTCAGCGCGTTTGCTACTGGTTTTCCGCTTCTGATTACAGGAAGAGTCATTCAATCCATTGGTGCCGGAGTTATGCTTCCCCTGATGCAAACAGTATTTTTAATGATTTTCCCAGTTGAAAGAAGAGGCGCGGCGATGGGCTACATTGGTCTTGTGATATCGTTTGCTCCGGCCATCGGACCAACCTTGTCTGGGTATGTGACTTCTAACTATGAATGGCGTTTTTTATTTATTGGAATTTTACCTCTGGCATTGATCATGCTTGTGCTTGCATATTTTAAGATGGTCAATGTGACAGAGCTGAAGCATCCCAAAGTGGATCCCAAATCAATTATTTTGTCCACTTTGGGATTTGGAGGACTTCTTTACGGTTTTACCAGTGCTGGTAACAACGGATGGCTTCATCCAATCACATTGATTGTATTAGCAATTGGCACCATAACTGTCATTCTGTTTATACGAAGACAGCTTTGGATGGCACATCCGATGCTTGAATTCCGGGTATTCAGAGCAAAGGTCTTCACAATCAGTACAATTATTACGGCAATAGGATTTACCGGACTTATTGGTCTTGAAACATTGATTCCGCTTTATATGCAAAATATGAGAAGTTTTACAGCAATGGAAGCAGGGATTGTATTGTTCCCTGGAGCTTTAATTGCCGGATTAATGGCACCCATTACAGGGCGTATCTTTGATAAAATAGGCGCACGAATGCTGGCCATTCCTGGATTGATTATCATGATTGTGTCTACATTTGCTTTTCTATTCATTGATACGGAAACTTCCATGCTCTATTTGAGTATCATGTATGCCATTCGGATGTTCGGATTCTCAATGGTGATGATGCCGGTTAATACTGCAGGTCTCAATCAAATGCCTAAAAAACTGATTCCTCACGGAGCCGCAGTGACAAACACCATACGGCAGCTCTCTGCATCCATCGGAACAGCGATGCTTGTGACTGTTATGACGACTACTGAATTACTGACTGATCAAGCCGGATCAGTTGCCAGACCGGATATTCTCGGGGCAGTGGTATCATTTGGCTTAATTGGTTTGATTACGGTTCTTGCTTTTGTTCTGTCGTTTAAAATCAAAAAAACCTATCCGCCAACCGATGACGAATGGGATGAATTTGTACAAGATAAAAACAACTAGTGCATAATATTTGTTATATTAAATGATATTCATTTATGATAAACTCATGATGATTATGAAATGAGGGAGATCATTATGAAGATCTATGTCGTGCGTGAAAACCGGATCGCTTTGATCAATCAGCATGAAACAGTTTTACAAGATATGATGCATCAAGCATCAAACTGTATGGTGATAAAAATGAATGAACATGTCAATGAAGTTGGACCGATCAGGCCTTTTCGCGGGAACAGGGACGTTTTGACACTGATGGTGAACGGAGAAATTTTACATGATCCTGCTCCATATCATAATCCTGATCAGGTTTTGGAATATCCAAGAATGACGTTTGCTCCTGATCGTGCTGCTTTGAAGAAAGCGTACGATTTTCAAACACTTTTAAACTATTTAAGCCGTGAAGATTATCGACAAGTCAATGAACGTGATTTTCATTTGAAGCTGCTTGAACAACAGGCGAATCTCTAACTTTATTGCAAATCAAAACTGCCGGCCGGCAGTTTTTTTGTTTTGATTTTCATGTCTATAAGACAAAAAGGAAGATCAAGGGTATAATGTATATGAAAGCGCTTAATATATTGGAGGTATCATACAATGACGAGGCATATTGAAACGAAAATGATTCACAGTCATTTTAATCGAAAACAGCATGAAGGCAGTCTTTCACATCCCTTATATCAGACATCCACATTTGTATTTGATAGTGCAGAACAAGGGGAAGCGCGTTTTGCGGGAGATGAATCAGGCTATATGTATTCACGCCTTGGAAATCCGACAGTCAATGAATTGGAAACAAAAATGGCTGACTTGGAGGATGGGGAAGCTGCGGTTGCATTTGGCTCAGGAATGGGAGCGGTAACCGGAGTTCTGATGCATTTATTAAACAGTAGCGATCATGTACTCGTAACTGAAGGTGTTTATGGATGTACGTATGGCTTTTTGGAATTGTTCCAGGATAAATACGGCATTCAATATGATTTAATTGCTATGGACAATGAAGCACAATTAAAGAAATACTTGCGTCCTGAAACAAAAGTACTTTATGTGGAAACCCCAATCAATCCAACAATGAAGTTAGTAGATCTTACTATGGTTATAGAGTTTGCAAAAGAGAACGGTTTAAAAGTTGTCGTGGATAACACATTTTCATCACCATACTTACAAAAACCGATTACGTTAGGTGCGGATTTTGTTGTGCATAGTGCTACAAAATATATCGGAGGTCATGGGGATGTAATTGCAGGGGTAGCCATCGGCCCTGAAGAAGAAATGAGAACGATCCGTATGACTTCATTAAAAGATGTGGGCGCAGTACTGGGTGCTTTTGATGCGTGGCTGCTTTTGAGAGGTCTGAAAACGTTGGCTGTTCGCATGGATCGTCATTGTGATAATGCGGAGCTTATTTTTAATCAATTAAAAGATTCACGATTTATAGAGGATATTATTTATCCAGGTGATGAGAACTATAAGCAATACGACATCGCCAGAAATCAGATGAAAAAACCAGGAGGAATGATCAGTTTCGAAATCAAAGGTGGGAAAACTGCAGCTCAGCGTTTTCTGAATGAATTGAAACTATGTAAAGTAGCCGTGAGTCTTGGCGATACAGAAACTCTGATTCAGCATCCAGCGTCAATGACGCATGCTGTTGTTCCTGCAGAAAACAGAATGAAAATGGGTATTCGAGATTCTCTCTTAAGGATATCGGTTGGACTGGAGCATCATGAAGATATCTGGGCCGATATTCATCAAGCTTTGGAAAAGTCTGCTGAATGAAATGGGACGGGTTAACCGAATATCATTCAAGCACTTTCCTCGAAAGATATTGGTGAATTAATTTGTTATAATCAGGTATCGATTCCTTATTGAGCCATTATCGATATATTTGAATTGGAGGCGTTTGGCATGATGAATCCGGAAAATATGATTGATTCAGAACTTTATCAAGAATTTGTCGAACAGTCTTCTGATTTAATTCAGTGTGTTAATCGCGAAGGGGAACTAATTTACGTGAATCAGGCATGGGTGGATACCCTTGGATACTCGAAACGGGAAGCAGATCGGATGAAAGTGGATAATATTTTTCACCCAGATGAAAAAAATCACTGTCGACGTATTTTCAAAAAGGTAATTGCAGGGCTTTCTGTTGGAAAAGTCGATGTTGTTTTTGTTTCGAAAGGTGGAGAGAATGTCTATTTGGAGGGCGTAATTAACAGTAAATGGGATGATTCAGGCAATCCTTTATTTACACGAGGGTCGTTTCGAAATGTAACTGAACGAAAATTATTAGAAGAAAAAGCAGAAGCATTCCGCAATGAATTAATTGAATCTAATGAGCTTCACCGCTTATTAGCAGATGTGATTGCAAGTATTGTCGAATGGGATTTCAGTCATTTCGATGACAAAATAAATGAAGCGTTGAAGGATTTTGGCCGTTTTTTTTCTGTTGATCGCGCCTATATCTTTTCCTATGATTTTAATCTTCAGACAACATCCAATACTTATGAGTGGTGTGAGCAGGGGATCGAGCCTCAAATTCACATGTTGCAACATATCCCGCTTGAAGATATTCCTGAGTGGGTAAATGCTCATAAAAATGGAAAAGAAGTCTTGATTGAAAACGTTCTTGATTTGAATGAAGATGATAAGGTCCGTCAAATCCTTGAGCCACAAGGAGTTAAGAGTATCTTAACTGTTCCCATGTTGAAACAAGGAGTGTGTTATGGTTTTGTCGGATTTGAATCTGTTGTTGATTCCCATTCCTTTTCCGAAGTGGAAAAGAAATTTTTATTTCAGTTAGGCAATATTCTGTTGCATCTCCTTGAACGAAAAGATATGTATGACCGATTAACGCAGACGAATCATGAATTACAGATGATCATGGATACGCAGAGCGATCTTGTATGCAGGTTGAAGTCTGATTTTTCATTCTCATTTTATAATCGGGCATTTGCTCAAATGTTTAACCTGAATGAACAATCCCCATCAGATTCAGGAACATTCATGGACTATATTGCACCGGAGCACCTTGAACGTTTTGCACAATACCAATTGAAACTGTTTGAATCGGATGCACCGAAACCATTGAAAGTCCGTTCCACAAATGCAGAGGGTTTTGATGTCTGGATTGAATGGCATTTTTATATTATCAGTATGGTGGATGAACGGACATCCGAGTATATTTGTGTTGGATACGATATCACCGATAAAGAACAGCTTGAAAGCAGATTAAATTTTCTTGCTTATTTTGATCAATTAACAGGCTTATATAATCGACACGGATTTGAAAAAGCGCTGTTTTCAGGACAACATAAATCTGAAGGTCTGTTAATGATGTTTGATATAAAAGAGTTCAGACTGATTAATTCGATTTACGGCTCAGTATATGGAGACCGTATTCTTAAAGAAGTTGCGATATCACTGAATGCTATATTGGACTCAGACGCCATAAGGGCAAGACTTGCTGCTGATGAATTTATTATTTTTGTTCCATACGGACAACTCGCATATGCAAATGAATTGCTTAAAAAGATGAATAAAATGATGCAAAGGGCGTTCGAGCGTCAGCAGATTCCTTTAACGATCGATTTTTCGGGTGGTACTGTAAAGTGCTTGCCTTCTTCTACGACGTTTGACAGTGATTTACAAAAAGCAGGTATTGCTTTAAAAGCAGCTAAAGACTCAGATCAACATGATCTGCTGAAATTCGAACCTTGGATGTTTGAAAACATTGTCAGGGTCAATCAAATTCGAGAAGCATTTGAAGATGGCTTAATGAACGATGAGTTCAAAATGGTTTATCAACCACAAGTTTCTGCAGTTTCACAACATATTACCGGTGTTGAGGCACTGGCGAGATGGAACAGTGAGTCAATTGGTGTTGTAAGTCCGGATGAATTCATTGCCGTCTTCGGTAAAACGGATGCCATTGAGCGTTTTTCGCAATGGACTTTTGACCAGGTGTTCTCTGATTATATATCGTTAGAGAAAAAATACGGTGACAATATATCGCTTGCAATCAATGTTTCGCCAAGAATACTCTTTAAAAAGGGGTTCTGTGAATGGCTCCGTCGGAAAAGAGAGGACTATGGTATTGGTGATCACGTGGTGGTTTTGGAAATCTCGGAGGATCTGTTTTTGAAAGATTTTGAACAGGTAAATGAGATTTTACGTCAGTTGCGTAAACATGGCTTCGATATTGCATTGGATGACTTCGGTTCCGGCTATGCCTCTCTTCGGCATCTTCAGGAGATGGAGATTGATAAAGTAAAGGTGGATAAATCCATTACCAGTCAAATGCTGAAGGAAACAAAACACCAATCTCTCTTACAGTCAATTATCAGAATAGCGGAGGCATTTCGAATCACTCCGGTAATCGAAGGAGTTGAAGAATACGACCAGTATGCGTTTTTGAAAGATATGCCGAATGTTATTATGCAGGGATATTTCTTTTATCGCCCGGATGCACTGCATATAGATTGAGAGAAAAAGGCAGGAAAAACCACTGGATGTGTCAAAGGATATGATAAAGTCGTTTGTTGATTCATAGGGGGGGTTTCATGAACTGGATAAGTGAATACCGAACCTCAAGAAAATTAACTGCAGATCAATTGACTGCTTCTTGTGATCTTAGTCAATTTCCTGAGGTTACGAATGATTCCGATGAGGTGCATGAGAAAGAAATGATCGGTCAGGAACGTGCTGAAAAAGCCATGGCTTTTGGTCTGGGTGTCAAGCAGTCCGGTTATAATCTCTTTGTTGTTGGTCCTTCTGGAACTGGTCGGGTAACCTATACTTTGCAAACCGTTCATCGCCTCGCGAAAGAACGGCCTGTTCCGAATGATTGGTGTTATGTATACAATTTTGAGGATCCTGATCAGCCATTTATGATTACTTTCCCACCTGGAAATGGGCTGGGATTCAAGAAAGATATGGAAGTCCTGCTTCTCGATATTGAAAGGGAGATCCGATCCGCATTTACAACAGAAGAGTTTGAACAGGAAAAAAGAAAACGGATCGAGTCCTTCAAGAGTGAGGTAGATAAAGCATGGCGATCGATCGATCAATTTGCGTCAGACAAACAGATCTATGTGGAACGTTCTCCTGAAGGGATTCACACGTATCCGATGAAAAATGGCAAACCTTTGACGAATGATGCGTTTCTGGAACTTCCTGAAGATGAACGTCAACGACTTCTTGAAGCAGATCAGGAGGTTGAAGATCAAATACAGGAAACGGTGAGTGAGATCCGAAAAACTGAAGAAGAACTTCGAAAAGCAATGCACACCTTTATGCAGTCAATCGTTTCATATGCGATTGAAGGATTATTCAGACCGCTCAGGGAGAAATATCAGGACAGGCAGCGGGTTCTGCAATACCTGGATGCTTATTTTGATGATGTAGTGGAACACTTCAGTTTGTTTTTCCCTGAACACGATCAGCAGGAACAACTGGTGACTCAACTTGGAGGACCGAAAGAGAAACAATTTCTCCGTTTTACTGTGAATTTATTTGTGAATCACAAAGAGCGGTCAGGTGCCCCAGTCATCTATGAGACGAATCCTACATTTGATAATTTATTCGGTCGTATCGAATATCAGGGGCAGATCGGAAACATGACAACTGATTTCACGAAAATAAAACCAGGTGCACTACACCAGACAAATGGCGGATACCTCATTTTACAAGCCAACGAGCTCTTTTCCAATCCTCATGCATGGGGCGCGTTAAAGCGTGCCTTGCAGGCCAGGAAGGTCCGTTTTGAACATCCGAACGAGAACAGAGGAATGCTTCCGACTACCGGGATGAAACCGCAGGCGATGCCATTGGATGTAAAAATTATTATCATTGGTTCTTATATGATTTATGACATTCTTTCAACCATTGATGAGGATTTCGTCAAATTATTCAGCGTGAAGGTGGAGTTTGACACAGTGATGGAACGTGACGCTGACAATACGATGAAATTATTCTCATTTATCCGGCAATATGCGATTGAGGAGAGGTTGCAACCGTTTCATCGGGAAGCTGTGGCAAAAGTCATTGATTACAGTTCGCGAATGGTCAATGAGCAAAATAAATTGACAACAAGATTTCAGGACATTACCGGTATCCTCGTTGAGGCAAATTATTATGCTGTCCAGGCAGGAGATGACATTGTCGGAAAATCTCATATCCATACGGCTCTTGAGGAAAAGGAACTTCGTGTCAGTCATATCCCGGAACGCTACAGGGAAATGATTAAATCAGGCCGTATTATGATCGATTCAGACGGGTATCGAATCGGACAGATCAATGGCCTCGCAGTACTGGGTTCGAGAGATTCTGTTTTTGGTATTCCTGCTAAGATCACAGCTCAGACTTTTGCCGGTAAACAAGGTATCATTAATATTGAACGCGAAGCATCCCTAAGCGGCCAATTTCATGAAAAAGGGATGTTGATCCTCACAGGGTTTCTGTCAGGTCAATTTGCTCGCAATCGTCCAATCCCTCTATCTGCTAGTATTACCTTTGAGCAAAGCTATTCACTGATCGATGGTGACAGTGCATCTTCGACGGAGCTTTATGTACTGTTATCTTCATTATCAGGTTGTCCAATCAACCAAGGGATAGCAGTGACCGGGTCGGTTAATCAATGGGGAGAGATTCAACCGATCGGAGGAGTCAACGAAAAAATCGAAGGGTTTTTTCACATTTGCAGAGAACGTGGATTAACAGGATCACAAGGTGTTATCATTCCAATGCAAAATATAGGACAACTGATGCTTCACGATGACGTGATAAACGCCGTTTCAAAAGGTGATTTTTCGATTTGGGCCATAGAACATATTGCTGAAGGCCTTGAAATCCTTATGGGTATACCTTCGGGATTCACACCGGGTGTTGAAGCGGAGAGCTATCCTGATGGTTCGGTATTCCAGAAAGCACAAAAACGCTTTGATGATATGTATGAAGCGATGAACGAAGAAAAGGATTAAACGCAAAAAGCCCGGATCATCAATTGATCCGGGCTTAAGTGTGTTTTACTCGCGGTATTCTCTTTCAAGTTCTTCAAGTTCTTTCTGTTCAATATCTTCAAGTTCTTCATCACTCAATGGTTCATCATGGAAGACGTCGCCTTCAATCTTCCGTTCACGTTCGAGGTCTTCAAGCGCAGCGAAGACACGTGTACGTTCGGATGGAAGTGACTGCTGGTTGTATTCCTGAAATAATGCTTTGAGTAAAGAAAACACCATAAAGAACATAATAACCATGAACGGGAAACCGCCAACGACGGCAGATGTCTGCAGTGCCTGTAGTCCACCTGCAAGCAGAAGAACGGCTGCGAATGCACCTTCAATGGTACCCCATGTAATCCGGAGCAATAATGGAGGATTCGGGTTACCTTGCGATGTCAGCATCCCGATGACATAAGTTCCGGAGTCGGAGGAGGTTACAAAGAATGCTGTCAGAGATAGCATTGCTACAACAACTAGAAGTCCGGAAAATGGGAATGTCTGAAGCATGGAAAAGAACCCGAGGGCTTCGTTTTCCAATACATCTGAAAGGATCGTTCCGCCAGTGAAATGTTCGTTATACAGAGCCGCGCCACCGAATACGCTGAACCAGACCATACTTAGCAACATAGGAACAAGCATGACACCAGCGGCAAAACTTCGAATGGTACGACCGCGTGATACACGTGCGATAAAGGTACCAACAAATGGTGCCCATGAAATCCACCATGCCCAGTAGAAAATCGTCCATGCATCATACCAGCCTTCTGTATGCTCTCCTGCGGCATCCATACCGAAGGACATGGAAAGAAGATTTCCGAAATATGCGCCTGATGAATGGGTGAACAAATTCAGAATGAATAAAGTCGGACCGAGAACCAGAACAAATAGTAATAACAGCCCTGCAACAGAGAGGTTGATTTGACTTAACCACTTAATCCCTCTGTGAATACCGGATGTTGTCGAGAGAATAGCCATTAACGTAACCACAACGACGATCGCTACCCATAAGAGTTCACTGTCTGGTATACCAAATGTGAGTTCCATCCCTGCACTGATCTGCATCACACCAAATCCTAAGGACGTGGAGATTCCAAACAGCGTGGAGATAGCAGCAATGATATTGACAGTATTGCCTGTTTTTCCATTGATCCGATCTGCACCAATTATCGGTTCGAGTGTTGAACTGAGCAGCATCGGCAGTCCTTTACGATACGTAAAATAGGCAAGGGAGCCGGCTACAATCGCATAAATGGCCCAAGGGTGAATTCCCCAATGAAAGAATGAATACTGCATAGCCATATGTAACGCTTCTTCTGTGCCTGCTTCGCCCATCGGTGGCCACTCATAGTGATTGATCGGTTCCGATACACCCCAGAATAACAGCCCTATCCCCATACCGGCACTGAACAGCATGGAAAACCAGGCCATAGTAGAATATTCTGGTTTTTCCCTGTCACCACCAAGCCGTATTTCCCCGACGGGACTAATGATGAGGAAGATCACCACAATGACAAATGCACTGCTTCCGAGAATAAATGTCCACCCTAGGTATTCGACAACCCATGCAAAAGTGTTGTCGACATAGGTTTCAAAGTTAGGCAAACTAAAGCCTAAAATGACAAAAAGTATTGAAAAACTTAATGCAATGATAAATACGGGTGTTTTTGCAGATGCTTGGAACGTTGTTAATATTTTCGATCTCTTACCCATATTATTCCTCCTTTTTAATTTGTTGTTTTTTGAAAAACAACATAAGTTCATACTTCATTAACCTTTATTGCACTAGCCTAAACATGATCTCACATATTCTCTCATAATCCATGATCTTAGACAATGTTTCAGTTTAATCTGGTGAATGTGTCATAGGACAATAGTATTTATGTTGCTGTCAAACTTAGATGATTTTGGAATTCGGAAGATTAAAGGTATACTAGTGTCAAGTCGATCAAACAATGGCAGGTGATATCGTGATGAAATCGATTGAATTTGAGGGGAAAAGCTACGAAGATGCTGTCGAAAAGGCAAGCGTTATTCTCGGGATCCCAGCAGATCATTTATCCATTGATGTGATTCAAGTGAGGAAAAAAATTATCGGGTTCAATCGTAAAAAATACCGAATCAGCGTATCCCCAAAACCCGTTCTGGATAATCAAGTTTTACATCACCTTGACAAGTGGATCGATTCTTCTGTTCATACAGGTTCACGGGATGAAAAATCAGATTTTTTCCTTACGGGAAAGGCTTGGATTAAGTCAGGTGAACTGATTTTTTCTGCAAATGAGGCATTGCAACCGGGCATTACAATTCCCGAAGAATTAACAATGTACATCAATAACCAACGTGCACAAGGTTCGGTCACATTGTATGAAGGTGATCAGATTCGCTTTACTATGCCATACGTGAAACAGGACAGCGAGTGGTCTGTCCGGATGGACGAGTCAACACAGGAAGTGTTTCTGAAGATCATGCCCGGAAAGTATCTCGTCCCTTTTCTCGAAGACCATCAACCCGACTCAGATTTACAGCTCACCTTAGGTTATTTCGAACAACCGGATAACGAGGTGGCGGAGAATATGATTTTTGATAAATTGCATGAAATGAATATCATTTTTGGCATTGATGATTCTGCTATTGAACGCGCTTGTGATACACATAAAGAAGGAGAATTTCTGATTGCAAAGGGCAGACCCCATGTAGATGGGGAGGACGCATTGCTGGATGTACATGTAGCATTGAATCATGAGCGGTTGCTCAGTAGTGAAGATAATGAAGGTAAGATTGATATCCGCGACTCCCTTACAATCCCGGGAATCCGTAAAGGAGAAGAAATCGCCAGAATCATCGAAGCTACAGATGGTGTTGACGGGATCAGCGTGACAGGGGATGTGTTGAAAGCGTCTGACGGAGCCCCTATTTCTATTAAAAGCAGTAAGGATATTGCAATTTCCGAAAATCAATCGATTCTTGCACTTGTACCAGGGCGCCCCCAAATTGAAATTTCTGGGAATCTGTACAGAATTGTTATTGCACCGAAGTATACACACAAAGGAGATCTAAAACCAAAGGACGGCCACGTTCGATTCGTAGGAGACGTCGAAGTTTCAGGAGATGTCACGGATGGCATGAAAGTTTCTGCAGAAGGAACAATCTTTATTCATAACGGTGTTTATCATACGACAATTCAAGCAAGGGAGTCAGTCATTGTCGGAAAAAATGTCATCAGCTCCACAGTCATTGCCGGAAAAAACAGTGTGATTCTGAATACACTTGGATCGCGGTTAAGTGCATTCATGACTGATTATGAAGCATTTGTAAATGCCCTGAATCAACTCCGTCATGTCGAAGAATTTCAAACTTATTTTCTCGACCCTTCTAAAGTCGGTACACTTGTTCAACGGGTGAAAGAGTCCCGTTTTCCTGCCATTGAGCAAAACGGCAAAGAGTTGACAGCACTGATCAGTGAGAACCAGGAACGCCTCGAATCCGTCTGGATGGATTTCAGGCAGGCTATTGAAAGACATTTCCTCAGTTTTCGACTGCAGAAATATTTCTCATTGGAAGCTCTCCAGGAAATTTATCATCAGGGAAAGGAGCTCCTTGCGATTTGTGAAGCTCCTGGTTCGAAGGAGGCGGATATCACTATTAATTATGCGACTAAGAGTTTCCTCGAAGCAAGTCGTGATATCCGTGTACTCGGTAAGGGGCTGTTGCACTCGACGGTCATTGCAGGCGGTCACCTGACATGCGACGGCAAATTGATCGGGGGTGAAACCGATACCTTTTCGACGGATCTTCACACCGTGGGCTCACCTTCCGGCGTCAGGACCATTCTGAAAGCCGATGCGGATGGTTTCATCCGGGCCAGTCTGGTTCATCCGGATGTCATAATACGCGTAGGTAACCGGCAATATTTTTTCACCCATGAAGAATCAATGATTCATGCAAGAATTAACGATCAAGGAGAACTTCTGCTGCATTAATTGACATCATTCCAAGGGGATTAAAAAACGAATATAGGCAGGTAACGCCTGAAATACAAAATGCGATTCCTGGTATGTTTCCCCGTCTGTATCCACATCCATCTTATCTTCGGTTGTCAAAGTGAATGACGCTGTGTCGTAAACTTCTATAGACGGCTCTTCCTGAGGACTTTCCGGCTTCACTTTGAATTGTAACCATTCGCGAAACAGGTGCAGTCCAGCCTCCCTCACTATGACAAGTTTCATACTTCCTTGATCAGGCATTTCGTTTGCAAAGGGAATTTCTGTTGTCCCGATTGATTTTCCATTTAGTACAGCAATCATCACTGCGGTTCCAGCATGTTGCTGGTTTTCGTCGTCGATTATTTTATAACGAAATGGCTGACTCGTTTCTTGCACCGTTTTAAGTGCACTGTACATGTAACTGAATGGACCAGTTGTTTGTTTTAAATTCTCATCTATATTTTCAGAAACCTGAGTCACCAAGCCTACGCCAGCGAAATTTATAAAATAGCGTTCATTGATTTGCCCCAGGTCAACCGCCGTTTCTTTTCCTTGTCCTGCGAGTAAAGCCGCATTTTTAACATGGATGGGCACACCGATACTACGGGCAAAATCATTAGACGTACCAGCAGGTAAAATACCAATTACCGGTCGCTCTTTCAACGGTGCGATCCCATTGATTGCTTCGTGAAGTGTTCCGTCACCGCCCATGACAAAAACGATATCCATTTCCACTCCTTTTTCAGCGGCTATTTGTTCAATATCTCCCGGGGCTTCAGACTTTTGGATCGTCAATGCTCTTACATAGGGCGTAATCGCCTTCACTGCCTCACCGATCTGATTATATTTATCCTGGTTTCCTGCGTGTTCATTATAGATGAGCAATCCTTTGTTATACATCGTGTGATCTCCTTTTCATGAACTGAGGCTGTTGGATACTCGTGACTTCAGTCATGAGAGGAAAACAGCCCGATTATTTCTTTATATGCACTTGTCATCTTGCATTCCCTGATAGTTGGTCTGCTAATCGAACTAATTTTGAAGACACAGGGAGCTGAATATTTCGTTGACAGCACTTTTAAATATTCGATAAGCTATTATCATCTTTACAAATCTAAAGAAAAAATTAGCCGAGCACCAGCTGAGGAGAGTGTTGAAAATGAACCGGTCAGAAACAAGAGAAAAGGGTTATTTTGGTGAGTTTGGTGGAAGTTTTGTACCGCAATCCCTTCAAGAGGTCTTGGACCTGCTTGAAGAATCGTTCTTGAAATACAAAGACGATGACGATTTTAATCTGGCGTATAAAGCGTGTTTAAAAGATTTTGTCGGCCGTGAAAACCCGCTCTCATATGCCAAACATCTGAGTGAGGATTTTGGCGGACCAAAGATCTATCTGAAGCGTGAAGATTTAAATCATACAGGTGCCCATAAGATCAATAATGTAATCGGACAGATTCTCTTAGCTGAAAGGATGGGCGCGCACCGGATTATTGCAGAAACCGGGGCCGGACAGCATGGCGTTGCCACAGCTACGGCTTGTGCCATGTTTGGCATGGACTGTTCGATCTATATGGGTGAAGTGGACATGAAGCGGCAGTCTTTAAACGTTTTTCGAATGGAGCTTTTGGGTGCAAAAGTAATCCCGGTTACTTCCGGACAAGGGCGCTTAAAGGATGCGGTGGATGCGGCACTTGGCGATCTTGTCGAAAACTATGAGTCGACCTTTTATCTTTTGGGTTCAGCTGTGGGCCCTCATCCGTTCCCTTCGATGGTGAAACATTTTCAGGCGGTGAGCAGTGAGGAATCCAAACGACAGATCCTCGACAAAGAGGGGCAGCTTCCTGCAGCCGTCTTTGCAGTTACTGGGGGAGGCAGCAATGCGATCGGTGCTTTTGCCCATTATATCGATGAACCTTCTGTACGTTTGATCGGAGTGGAACCCGAAGAGGCTGCGACAATGACTGAGGGCACACCAGCGGTGATTCATGGCTTTAAGTGCCTGTTGCTTCAAGACTCAGAGGGGAATCCATTGCCGACCCATTCGATTGCCGCAGGACTTGATTATCCCGGAATTGGACCGGAGCACAGCCAATTGAAGACCTCTGGACGAGCGGAGTATTATACAGTGAGTAAAAAAGAAGTGCTCGAAGCGTTTCAATTGCTTTCGAGAAAAGAAGGCATTATTCCTGCACTCGAGAGCGCTCATGCCGTTGCTTTGGCCAAGAATCTCGCCCATGAATTCACATCGGATCAAGCCGTGATTATAAATATTTCCGGCCGTGGTGACAAAGATGTTGAACAGGTTTTTGATATGCTGCGTTAATCATTTCCAGTAAAAGGAGGCTGGGACAAAACCCAGTAAATAAAGAGGCCCACACCAAACGGTGTGGGTTTTCTGTATAGAAGGGTTGATTGTGCAAAAATACAATCGCTTGCCGCGGGCAAGGCTTCAGCTAACCGTCGGAAAACCACCGCCGGTGGATCTTCAGCTCTTGCTTTTCCCGCAGGCGTCTCATGTATTTTTGACAATCAACTGCATTGAAAGACCGTCAGGTCTTGATTTTTACATAAAAAAAGGATACCTTCGGATTAAGTTAGAACGACCAAGTCATAACAAAACCGGAGGTATCCTTATGTTTCTCGATTATAACATGAATCAGCTCGTTTTGCCGATGGATTTATCGCTTCAATTACAAAAAAATGATGTCGCTTTTGCAGTGAATGACTTGGTTGAATCGATACCTGAAGAAGCTTTTGAAGCTTTTTATAAAAGTCAGGGTCGCCCTTCTTATCATCCGAAAATGATGATGAAGGTGATTCTCTGTGCGTATACTCAATCGACTTTTTCTGGACGGAAAATTGAAGCCTTATTGCAGGACAGTATTCGAATGATGTGGCTGGCACAAGGACACGCGCCGACCTACCGGACGATCAATCGATTCAGAGTACATCCCGACGTTGAAGAGCTCTTACGTCAGTGTTTTGTGCAATTCAGAAGCCGACTGGTTCAGGAAGAAGCAATTGATAACGAAGCAATTTTTATTGATGGTACAAAGATCGAAGCCAACGCGAATAAATTCACGTTCGTATGGAAAAAATCCGTGCAACGGTATCATCATGATATCGTTACGAAATCAAATGCGATCTATGATGAACTGATTGAACAGGAAATCATTCCTGCGATTGAACTGGAAGATCAGGAAGCCTTAACGGATGATGAGCTGAATAAAGTTCATGAAGAGTTGGACCAGACCGTTCAGGATTACGACAAGCAAATCGAAGAGAATGATGATGCGAAGGAAAGAAAAAGACTGAGATCAGAGCGGAAAAAGCCGAAAGAAAAGCGTAAAAAATTTCAGGATTTCATCGAACGTAAAGCACGTTATGAGAAGGATCTCGCGATCCTGGGTGATCGTAACAGTTACTCGAAAACCGATCATGATGCCACGTTTATGAGAATGAAAGATGACTATATGAAAAATGGCCAACTGAAAGCCGGTTACAATCTCCAGATTGCAACGGAAGGACAATATACGCTCGCTTATGACATCTATCCAAATCCGACTGACACACGAACCCTGATTCCATTTCTGGATACCATCGAGAGACGGTACTTTTCACTGCCTGACTATATTGTTGGGGACGCCGGATACGGAAGCGAACAAAATTATGAGGATATTTTTTTGAACCGTCTATCAAGCACACCACTGATCACGTATAGTATGTACCGAAAAGAAAAGAAACGGTCATTCAAAACCGATCGCTACCATGTGATGAATTGGAATTACAATCAGGATCAAGACTATTTTCTCTGTCCAAACGGCAAAAAAGTCACCTTTCGCTATGTATCCAAACGAACCGATCGCGCAGGATTCGAACGAACATTCAAGGTCTATGAAAGTGAAGACTGCACGGGCTGTCCCTTACGGGCCAGTTGCACAAAAGCGAAAGAAGGCAAAAACCGTAAGGTTTATTACAATGAAAAATGGGAGCTGCAAAAAGAGCATATTCGTCAACTGCTTTCGGAAGAAGAAACTGGCGCGATTTATGGCAGACGTAAAGTCGATGTCGAACCAGTTTTTGGATTTCTGAAGGCCAATTTGCATTTCACCAGAATGTCGGTGAGAGGCAAAGACAAAGTGAAAAAAGAAATGGGTTTTGCACTCATGGCAGTGAACTTGAGAAAGTACACTGCGTTATACTGTTTTTTATATTTGTATCAACAGACAAAACGCTTCCGACTATCAATTTATGATAATCGGAAGCGTATTTTGATCATTCAAGGCTTTTTGTCCCAGCCTCTTTTATTATACTTTCAATAAGCGCTTGATCAAACGCTCTGTCCGTTTGAATACAATAGGCATATCCAGTGGTTTGAACAGGTAATCATCGGCGCCGAGTTTCAACGCTTCGATCACATAATTACCATCTGTTAAGCCAGTGAGCATGGCTACAACGATATTTTCGGAGGGGTACTCTTTTCGTATGGTTTTCAGTGTTTCAAATCCATCTTTTCCAGGCATAATTGCGTCCAGTAATAGAACGTATTTCTCGCCGCTTTCATACCATTTGGATGCGAGGAATCCCTCTCCGTCAGAATACGTTGTCACGCTGATATTCCAAGGTAATTGTACCTCGTGCTTCTTGAAATAATCTTTTAGCATTGTTCTGATCATATCCGTGTCTTCAATGACAATCAGATGAATGGTAGTTTGCGTTTGCTCGGTGATTTTCATCGACGTATCGTATTGACTTATTCTGTTCCGGCCATTGGACTTTGCATCATAGAGCGCTTCATCAGTCTCTCCAATGAGTTTCGTCTCATCAAGATTACGCTCGGATATGAAATTTAATCCAGTGGAAAACGTAATGGAAAACTGTTCCCCATCATCAGATTCGAAGGTCTGGGTTTCAACTTCCTTTCTAATCCGTTCCACCACTGCCTTTCCATCTTCAGGAAGCGTATTTGGGAACAGGATCACAAACTCTTCTCCGCCGTACCGGCAGACAATGTCTGATTCCCTGGTTTTGTTATTCAAAATACTTGCAAATTCATTCAACACAACATCCCCTGTGGTGTGTCCGTGGGTATCATTCACCTTCTTAAAGTGATCAATATCGATCAAAGCAATCGTTCCCGGATCTTCTGTCCGCTGATACCATGCTATCATTTCATTCAGTTTGGCGTTCATATACTTCCGATTGAATGTCCGCGTTAAATCATCCACCAGAACCGCCTCGTCGATTCTTCGTTTATATCCCAAACGGTTTTGGACCAGCGCATGGATCAGTTTTGCTGAAATGGGTTTTTCGATGAAATCATGTATGCCATTCAAATAGCCCATCATTTTGTCTGTTTCCGATATATTGTTTGATATGACCATCAAAAATCCATGATGGGCTTTCAGGTATTCTGTCAGGTGAGTTAAAAACCGTTCGCCTTTCTTTCCGTCAATAAACTCACTGTCGACGATCATGACATGAGGTTTTGCTTCGTACATCAGCTCCATACTTCGAAAATGATTCGGGGCTGCAAAGACTGTATAATCGTGTTCTTCAAGGATTTGTTTGATGGTTTCAATCTCCTGGAAATCCTGCGCTGTAATGACTATCGTTTCGTATTGTTCGATCAGTTCTGTTTGCTGTAAGGGTTTAAATCCTGGCTGTTGAGTCATGTCTCCACCTCCCGATATCGATACCATTATACAAGATGCCGGGCTTCATTGGTATGGCAATAACAAGCAAAGACTGAATCTCCTACTTACGACGGTGGCCTCCGATGAGGAGGTTACGATGTCTGGCTGTACCTGCATCGGTGTAGGAAGAAGCTCTGAGAATTGCGTTCGGACCATACATGTCACGAATTTCATCCATGACATGTCCGATTTCACGTTCCTTTTCGTTATCGCGCTCTGGTTCGAAAAGATTCAGTTGTGCATAGTGGTCAGGTTGGAAGTCACTCAAAGATACACTGACTCGCCGTATGGATAGACCGGTGCTCATATGATCATCCAAAAGAGAAATGAGAACCTGGTAAACCGTTCGACTGACATTTGTACATGCGCTCAGGGAACGAGTACGGCTGAAACCTCCGCCTGTATCGTAGCTGTAGCCGATCATCAGACCGACCGTATTGCCTGCAACGCCTGCTTTTCGGCAGCGCCGGGTGACTTCTTCTGTCATCTCAAGGAGAATCACCTTGATTTCGTCATAACTATAGTCACGCATCAGAATTTGACCGTTGGAGATGCTCGCATCTTTCACAGGTGGATGACGCTTCAATTCGGTCAGATCAACACCTTGGGCATGCCAGTAGAGCTGGGATCCCATTGCTTGACCGAACTCCCTGATCAGTTTCGCTTCCCCGGCTTTGGCTAATTCTCCTACTGTACGAATACCCATTTTATTCAATCGCTTTTGGCTTCTTGAACCGATGCCCCACATGGATCCGACAGGATGAGGCCAAAGAACGGACGGGACATCGGCATACGTCCAACGGTCAATCCCTGAGGATGTTTTTTTCGCCGCAAGGTCCAGGCATAATTTACTCAACAGCATATTATCCCCAATCCCGATGACCGAAGGAACGCCTGTCGTTCGGAGAATGAGCTGCTGGAGATGTCGGCCAGCTTCTTCCGCCGAAGCCCACATATGAGAAACCGGATCAAATGCAGCAAACACCTCGTCCACGCTGTACACAAAGAGATCGTCAGGAGCAAAATAGTCCTGAAGGGTTTCTGTGATACTCACTGAGACTTGAAGATAGGTGAGCATTTCAGCATTGACGATGTGAATAGCCGGATGATGGGGGATATCAAAGCGCCTGTTGCCGGTTTTAATACGGAACCGGCGCTTCATTTCGGGAGATGCTGCGAGAACGATACTGCCATCAAAATCTTCTGCACCTACTACAGCAATACAGGCCTTTAACGGATCTAGGCCCAACTGTCTGGCTGCAATGGATGCATAAAAGGACTTCATATCAATACAGAGGGTTGTGCGCACAGGGAATAAATCATATAACATCGGTCTTGCCTCCTATTGATACGAATAAATGTTTGGTTTATAGTATCAGTATAAGTTCGAACATATGTTTTGTAAAGCGGGGAGGTCAACGTGATGCATGACCGTGGAATGAAAAAATGGACACAGATGATGTTGCCGGAACACCGGGCACTGCTGAAGGAATTAGATCGTAAAAAAAGCTATGCCCCAAGACCGGATTTGGATCAACAGGAGCTCGAAGAAATGATGAGATGTGCTCAGGAAGCTTATGCAACGGGGAATCCTGTGATGATCAGCTACTGGACAACGGGACACGTTGAAAACATCACTGGCACCATTCAGAAGTTTGATCAGCAAAGGGGGCAGTTCAGATTGGATGACGGAGCGTGGTACAAATGGAAAAGCGTTGTATCGTTGGCTCTAACATAAAAAGGATCCCGTCATTTCGACAGAATCCTTCTCATTTAGAATTAAGATGCGTCTGAACGGACACGGAAATAATAGCGCCAACAGCGGATGATATCGACAAGCAACAGGATAATCAGACCCAAAGCAGTGGTGAGCAGCACCATGTCCATTGTTTGAAATGTCCATGCGTCCCGGAACAGACGGTTGACTGTTCTCCATAAAGTTAGAAATTGAAGTGAAATCAAAAAGCCCAGTAATGCAGAACGGGTGAAGGCTAAATCTCGGGCTGAGCGTCGAATGGATTCCGGATCTGTATCAAAAACAGGTTTCGCTACGCGATCAGGGTCATAGGTTTGCATAAAAACCGTCCATTTTAATGTGTGACTCTTGGTGCGAAATAGCGGATGCCAGCCAGCTTCATAATGAACCGTTTCAAAAGCCGGAGACGCCGTACGTTCAAAATGAACGTGATAGGCAGCATGAGTCGTCGAATCCTGAACAAAGTGAAACCGGATGCCAGCCCATGTGACTTTTTGAAGAATCAATCCCTTTTCGGCATATTTCTCGAGCCACTTTTCAGTGCGATCAGGTGAAGACATCCAGGCGGGTCGCCATTTGCGAACAGTGGCGTGATGATTGCTTTTTGCGGCGTCAAGGGCATCTGCCTGTTCCTGCGTCAAGTAACGCATATCCCGGGCGAGTGCATGATTTTCTTCCTTAATCCTGAATAAAGAGTATAATCCGAGGATCAAAATACCAAGCTGAATCAGACCAAACAAAATCGTAATCAGCCAAAAGGGACTCGTATGAACCGTAACATCCACCGTGTTACTCGACGTAAACAATACGGTGAACAGTGATAGTTGGAAAAATACGGAAGTGATGACCAGTGCGAAAAAAATGTGCCAACCTGTCCGGATCCGGTTGTTTCGTTGAATCAGTTCATCCCGGACAACATCCGTTGATTCTCCGGCTGTGAAATCATCATGCCGCAGCACATGCCAATTGCCTTTGGACGCGGCGGTGTACCAGCCGTCGTCCTTCATGGCACGGGGCAGTGCAAAAGCCTTCTGGTAAACAATGCGAAAGGCTCCGGACGCAGGAGACCCATGATGAAACTGAAAGCCATTCAATAGCCCTTTAAAATTCTGTAAGTGATACCCGTTTGCTGCCATCGCCTCGAGCCATTTTTCCGTCCGGTGAATATGCAGACTCCATAGATAGCGCCTGCGGGTAATGCTTTGGGTTATATTCATGACAAATCGCCTCCAATCGTAAGGGAATGATCATACACTTCCTTGATGCGTGCTTTTTCCCGGTAAAAAACGGATGAGCCAAGCTCGGTAATTTCATACACTTTCTTTCGCTCACCATCCGCATACACCGTGACGAGGCCGTCTTTGAGCATTTTGTTCAGCGTCCCGTAAATCGTGCCTGAACCGAGAACAATCCGTTCATCGGTCAACTCCGCGACGTATTTACTGATGCCATACCCGTGACTGGACTGAACCATTAAGCTAAGCAAAATATAAAATGCGGTTTCAGAAAGCGGCTGATATTTAGCCAAAATCCGTTCCGTCAGTTGCCAATTTGCCAAGATCATCACCCCCCGATTATATGTCACAACGTGACCTATCATGGTGTAACTGTATCATGGTGTGACATAGTAGTCGACGAAGTATGAAACATAAAAGAACGATTTACGTCTAAGGAAATAGAAGGGAGCGTGACAGTCATGAGAAAGACCCTCAAAAGGATGCTGATCCTGTTGGTTACATTATGGATTGTGAGCGCCTGCAGTGGACAAAATGACTCGAATGAGGCGATGGAGAATAACGCAGGCAATCAGCCCGCAGACGGGGCAGGGCAGGATATGGCCGCAGTAGAAGAACAGGATTTTGATAATGAACAAAGAGCCGAAGGCGATAATGTAGCACAGGAAGTTATCGAACCTGAAGAAAGTGATCGGCAAATCATTTATGAAGGGGATATACATCTCGAGGTTCAAGATTACAGGGCTGCAGTGACGGATATCGAAAGGCAGATTGAAGAGGTGAACGGGTACCTTGTTGAATCCGCCACCAGTCGCAGCGGAGAAGACGGAACCAGATCCGGCCGGATGGTCATCCGGATTCCACAGGAAAACTTCTTTTCATTCATTGCTGATCTGGAAGAATCCGATGCAGAAGTCCTTGAACAGTACACCAGCGGCCGGGACGTCACAGAAGAGTATGTGGACCTTGAATCCAGACTCAGTTCACAGCAAGCCGTGGAGGAACGACTGATGACGTTTATGGATGACGCGGAAACAACAGAGGACTTATTGAACATCTCCAGTCAATTGACTGATGTACAAGAGGAAATTGAGACGATCCAGGGACGAATGAATTATTTGGAAAACCGGGTGGACTACAGTACGTTGCATGTATACTTGAACGAGCGTCCGGCAACGGAAATTCAGGATCGTGAAGATTTAGAAACCTGGGAACGGGCGGTGGATCAGTTCATGGGCACCATAAACGGTCTGATCAGGGCCGCAGCTTCTGCAACGGTGTTTATCGTCGGCTTTTCACCGGTACTGATCCCGGTATTGCTGATTGCAGGTATCATCTATGCCTACAAAAGAAGGAAAAACCAAACAAATGTCGAACAAAACAAGGAGGCAGAAGAGAGCGGTAACAGGAGTGATGAAAATGGATCATCAGAAAAAACAGACAAGTGATCATGAGAAATTAATACGTGAATGGATCGAGTCAAAAGGGAATACCTGTGAATTTGTTTTGCCGGTTACCAGAAAAGACTTCAAGGGATCCAAACTGTATGTCAGCGCAAGCGAAGATTCCCTGCGGTTGCTCGAAGTCGTTTCCGATCGAGACGTGAACGTCATTGAAACCATTGAATGTACTGAAGAACAAACATGGATTGTCAAAAAAGGCTTTGGAAAACTCGCAGTCAGCAGCAAAGATGCAGAAACATTCATTGTAGGTAAACAACGGGATCGTCTGCTGCACTGGCTTCGAAGACAGCCCAAAATCCGAATAATTGAGGAGAAAAAACTTTTTTTGTAAATGAATGAATCTTTTCAGTGAACGCTCCCGTATGTAGACCGTGCGGGAGCGTTCAGCATAGAATTGCAGCAAGGGAGTGAGGCAGATGAGTCTTGAAATACATAATCTGACGAAAACGTTCAACGGTACAACCGCAGTTAACGGTTTGTCGTTTAACATAGAAAAGGGAAAGATATTTGGTATGCTCGGGGCCAACGGTGCAGGAAAAACCACTACTTTTCGGATGATACTGGGCCTTCTTGATCCGACAAAAGGTCATGCACATTGGAAGGGGGAGCCTTTGAGCTATAAGCGAACTCCGTTGGTTGGCTATCTTCCTGAAGAACGAGGACTATTCCCTAAACTGACAGTAAAGGAACAAATGATTTATCTGATGCGCTTAAAGCAAATGACAAAGTCAGAGATTATAGACGAACTAAGGAGCTGGCTTGAGCGGTTTCAAATTCAGGAATATGAGAACAAACGGGTAGAAGAACTTTCTAAAGGAAATCAGCAGAAAATTCAGTTCATGGCATCTGTTCTCCATAACCCTGAACTGCTGATTCTGGACGAACCTTTCAGCGGTCTTGATCCAGTCAATGCAGATATGCTGAAAGAAGCAGTATTGGATTTGCAGAAAAACGGCACGACCATCGTTTTCTCCAGCCACCAGATGCATAATGTAGAAGAGCTCTGTGATGACGTCGTGATGCTGAAACACGGCAGGGCATTGCTGCAGGGGGACCTCAAGGATATTAAGCGAAATTATGGATTGAAAAGCATCACAATTGAAGCGGATTATTCGCTGGATTTCCTGGCTGATATGGCTGGAATCGAACAAATCACTCCCTCGAAACTGGAAACCACTGTTGTGGTAAGTGGAGAGGAAGCGGCGAAACAAATCTTTAAAGAAATTACATTTAGAGGCTATGTGAGAAAATTCACGGTAAATGACCCATCGCTGCACGAAATTTTCATTGACCAGATGGGAGGAGATCGCCATGCATAATTTTTGGACGACACTCGCCCACACATCGAAACAAAGGATCAGATCAAAATCCTTTATGATTACAACTGCAGTGATGGTGATCGGTATTATTGCCGGGTTCAACATTATTGGTTTCTTCATTGACAGAGAGGAAAACGATTTTGATACAGAAGGAAATGGGCCTGAACAAGCCGTCTATGTGGTGGACGAAAGTCTCGACGAATCCGGCGAAGCAACTTCACCTTTAGGATTGATTCTTGCCGATTTCCAAATGGGATCCTATCAATATCTTCATGATGATGAAATGACATTGGATGAAGCTCAAGAAGCTGTTCATGACATGGAACATGAAGATTTCGAACCTGAGGGAGTACTCCATATTGAAGGTGATGCTGCAACCCTTGATGTCACATTCTATGGCGAAGGTACGGATTTCCGCATTGGTCAAGTTTTACAACAGGAACTCAATCAGGCAAGAGAACTTTTTGTGATGAGTCAATTATCTTTGGATGAACGGGAAGAGGAGATATTTGCAGGTCGAATTGCTTTTGAAGAAGAGGCCTTACCTCAGGCTGCCGGTGATATTCAGACAGAAGAATCGTATATGCAATCGTATTGGATGGTTTATATACTTGTATTTGCCATCTACATGATCGTGATCTTATTTGGCAGTATGATCGCTACCGATATTGCGACAGAGAAATCATCACGTGTTATGGAGTTGATTGTATCAAGTATTAATCCGGTTACCCAGATGTTCGGAAAACTTGTGGGGATCGGTATTGCAGGAATGATTAATATTGGAGCGATCGTTATTGCTGCATTGATTGGTGCTTATACAAGTGGTCAGGAAACGATTCAGAATTTCATCACGGACATGATTGATTATTCTCTGATAGGATATGCGATTTTGATGATCATTCTGGGCTATTTGCTGTACGGAGGTCTTTCAGCAATGCTTGGGGCACTGGTGAGTCGTGCAGAGGAAGTGAATCAAGCGATTCAACCATTGATCTTTCTTGCGATGATTGCTTTTTTTGTCAGTGTATTCGGTTTAAATACGCCTGATTCACCGGTGATTCAATGGTTATCTTACATTCCGTTTTTCACTCCCCAGCTGTTATTCTTAAGAATTGGTATGACCCCGATTCCAGGCTGGGAAATAGCACTGATCACCGGAATATTGATCATCAGTGCCATTATTGCCAACATCATTGCGGCCCGAGTGTATAAAGGTGGGGTCTTGATGTACGGGAAATTCTCTTTCAAAGAGGGGATCAAACAGGCCTTGACTCTGTCACAGAAAGAAAAATAACTTTCTGATGATTAACTGGCAAAACAGCATCTTGATTCTTCTTATTCGACATAGTAAAATACGATATAGAACTGAAGATGAAACGTAGAAGGGGAGGAGTACATCCGTATCCCGCCAGAGAGGAAAGCCGGTTCTAATGAATCGCTGTGAGGTTTTCCCGGAAGAGAAGGATGGAAGGTAGCCCTGGAGTTGCGATGATGAACAAAAAGCGCAAGAAGCTTTTCAGTAGTCATTGCCGGTTCACTGCCGTTACCGAGGAAGAGTGTATACGTCCTATTTCGAGAAGACGTGTAAACAAAGGTGGTACCGCGAGCTGAATACAGCCTTCGTCCTTTCAGGGCGAAGGCTTTTTGTATGCAATGAACACCCATTTATCAGAGGAGGAATTACAATGAATCAGGACACAGCAATGCCCCCGAAATATGATCCAAAAACAACGGAAGCAAAATGGTATGACTATTGGGTAAAAGGGAAATTCTTCGAAGCCACAGGGGATGAGGGGAAGGAGCCTTACACCATCGTCATTCCGCCCCCAAACGTTACGGGCAGGCTTCATCTTGGTCACGCTTGGGATACGACCCTTCAGGATATTCTGATCCGGGTCAAGCGTATGCAAGGCTATGATGCCTTATGGTTACCGGGAATGGATCATGCCGGCATTGCAACACAAGCGAAAGTCGAAGGTAAACTCAGGGAAGAAGGCGTCAGCAGGCATGACTTGGGGCGGGCAAAATTCCTGGAACAGTCCTGGTCCTGGAAAGAAGAATATGCCTCTTTTATTCGCGAACAATGGGCGAAGATGGGGTTGTCACTGGATTATTCCAGAGAACGGTTCACACTGGATGAAGGCTTGTCCGATGCTGTTCGAGAAGTGTTTGTCCGGCTTTATGAAGAAGGATTAATTTACCGCGGCGAATACATCATCAATTGGGATCCGCAGACAAAAACAGCACTGTCGGATATTGAAGTCGTGTATCAGGATGTTCAAGGGGCATTCTACCATATGAAATACCCCCTGACGGACGGATCAGGGCATATTGAAGTGGCTACCACCCGTCCGGAAACGATGCTTGGCGATACGGCCGTTGCTGTTCATCCGAAAGACGAACGGTACCAGCACCTGATTGGACAAACCGTTACGCTGCCGATCGTTGGTCGGGAAATGGCAATTGTTGCGGACGATTATGTCGACATGGAATTTGGATCAGGGGCAGTGAAAATTACCCCGGCTCATGATCCGAACGACTTCGAAATAGGAAACCGTCATGATCTTGAAAGGGTTCTTATCATGGATGAAGGCGGAAAAATGAATGAAAATGCAGGGAAGTACGTCGGCATGGACCGGTTCGATTGCCGAAAGCAAATCGTAGCAGACTTGCAGGCAACGGGCGTCCTCTTTAACATCGAAGACCACGCTCACAGCGTGGGGCATTCGGAAAGAAGTGGTGCCGTGGTGGAACCGTATTTATCCACGCAATGGTTTGTTAAGATGGGCCCCCTGGCTGAACAGGCGATAGCCCTTCAGAAAAGTGAAGATAAAGTTAATTTTGTCCCGGACCGGTTTGAGAAAACGTATTTGCACTGGATCGAGAATATCCGTGACTGGTGTATCTCCAGACAGCTCTGGTGGGGGCACCGCATCCCCGCCTGGTTTCATAAGGAGACTGGTGAACTGTATGTTGGTCGCACAGCACCAGATGATCCTGAAAATTGGGAACAGGATGAAGATGTTCTTGACACCTGGTTCAGTTCGGCGTTATGGCCATTTTCCACCATGGGCTGGCCGAATGAGGAAGCAACAGATTTCAACCGCTACTATCCGACAGATGCCCTGGTCACAGGCTATGACATTATTTATTTCTGGGTTGCCCGGATGATTTTTCAGGGACAGCATTTCACGGAGCGCAGACCGTTCAAGGATGTACTGATCCACGGGCTCGTTCGCGACAGTGAAGGGCGTAAGATGAGTAAGTCACTGGGTAATGGTGTCGATCCGATGGACGTTATCGATAAGTATGGTGCGGATGCACTTCGCTTCTTTCTAAGTACCGGAAGTACCCCGGGTAATGATTTACGGTTCTTCTGGGAGAAAGTCGAAGCCAACTGGAATTTCGGAAATAAGATCTGGAATGCATCACGATTTGCACTTATGAATATCGGTGATCTGAAATATGAAGAGATAGATTTGAACGGAAAGAAGACCATCGCTGACGAATGGATCCTGACAAGACTGAACGAAACCATTTCCCATACTACAAAGTTTATAGATGCCTACGAATTCGGTGAAGTGGGACGAGCTTTGTATAACTTTATCTGGGATGATTTCTGCGATTGGTATATTGAAATGGCCAAGCTTCCGCTTAACAGTGACGATGAAGAACTGAAAGCATCGACCCGATCAATTCTTGCGTATGTCCTGGATCAGACGATGCGTCTGTTGCATCCGTTTATGCCATTTATTACAGAAGAAGTATGGCAGCACCTTCCGCATCAAGGTAAATCGATTACTGTTGCTTCATGGCCGGAAGTGAAGAAAGACCTCACAAACGATCAGGCCGTGAAAGATATGGAGCTGATGCAGGAAATTATCCGATCGGTTAGAAATACACGTTCAGAATTAAATGTAGCACCAAGCAAAACCATCGAGCTCATGGTGAATGCAAACAATCGTGATGTACTGGATCAGTTAAAACGTGGAGAACAGTATATTTGGAAATTCTGCAATCCGAGCGAACTCAACATGGGTACTCAGCTGACTGCACCAGAAAAATCGATGAGTTCTGTTCTTAAAGGGCTAGAGCTGTACATGCCATTAGCCGGATTGTTGGATCTTGATGAGGAAATCAGACGGCTCAATGATGAATTAAAGCGACTTGATGGTGAAGTTGCAAGAGTACAGAAAAAACTCGGTAATGAAGGCTTTACAGCTAAAGCACCTCAAAACGTCGTCGATGAGGAGAGAGCGAAAGAAAAGGATTATATTCAGCAACGAGAAAAAGTTCAGGCGCGTATCAATGAGTTGAAAAACTGAACACAGGAGGCGAACAGAATGCCACAAATTGCTTTTTATAAAGATACTTTTTTGGATCTGGATGACCCGATCGTGCCGATTCAGGATCGTGCCCATCAGTTTGGTGACGGGATCTATGAAGTGATCCGCGTTTACAATGGACAACCGTTTTGCCTTGCGGAGCATTTGGACCGACTGGAGATCAGTGCAGACGCGATTCAAATGAAACTTCCATACTCCCGAGAAGAGCTGATCACCCTGATCCAAAAAGGGTTGAGTCAATCATTGATTCCAGAAGCAGAAATCTATCTTCAAATCAGTCGCGGAGCAGCACCGAGACTGCATTCATTTCCGGAACCTGACAACTCGGTTCTGACAATGGTTATTAAAGAAGCAAGAATCGTCGCTCCTGATCTCAAGGAGGGGGGCGTCGATATCTGTGCTGTGGAAGAGGATCGTTGGAAGAACTGTTATATTAAATCCTTAAATTTGTTGTCCAATGTACTGGCAAAACAAAAAGCAAAAGACAGTGGCTGTCAGGAGAGCATTTACGTCGAAGAGGGCATTGTAAAAGAGGGTTCATCCAGTAATATCTTCTGTGTCAGTAACGGGGAATTGTATACTTTCCCTGCAAAACGAACAATTCTGCATGGCATCACACGTCAAAAAGTGATTGATCTTGCCGCTGACCTCCAGATCCCGGTTCACGAAATCGAATCCAATCTATCCTTTTTTGAACGTGCTGATGAAGTATTTATTACGAGTACAACCATGGAAGTGCAAGCTGTCAAGCGTTTCGGTGAAACCAGTTATCCTGATGAACGGCCTGTAACAGAAAGGATTCAGAAAGCTTTTGAGGCTCTTAAGCCTTAGTAAACCAATAGTGAAATACCAGAGCATAACCGAGAGTCATTGGCCCGGTTATGCTCTTTACCATGTTCAGCAACAGTATAGCTTCGCTTCTTTACAACCTGCAGGCATTTTGATATGATCATAACGTTTTGATACGTTACTTATTTATTATGATAAAGTGATAAAGGAGATTTTACTATGAATGCTGTTGTTGTTGCTGTATTAGTCATGATTGTCTTAAGCTTATCAAGAATCCATGTTGTATTTGCTCTTTTGGCAGGTGCTGTTGCTGGAGGTATTACTGCCGGATTCTCTGTAACTGAAACGATCAACGTGTTTACCGAAGGACTTGGGACGAATGTGTCGTTGGCGCTGAGTTATGGTCTCTTAGGTGCATTTGCGATTTCATTAAACTTCACCGGTTTACCTGACCTTATGGTAAGGGGCGCAGTTAAAATTGTCGGAAGGCAGGGTGAAGACCGAAAGCGCTCGTTAACAAAAGTTTTGATTTTGTTTTTAATTGCAGGAGTTGCCTCTTTGTCACAAAATCTGGTGCCTGTACATATTGCTTTTATTCCGGTTCTGATCCCTCCACTTCTGAAAGTTTTTAATGAACTATTCATGGACAGACGGGCGACAGCAACTGCGCTGACATTTGGTCTGAAAGCTCCGTATATATTAATTCCGGCAGGATATGGAGCTATTTTCCATGACACGATCAGTGATAATATGGAAGCAAGCGGGCTGGCGATAGATCCTGATCTGATCCCGGCAGCTTTAGCAATTCCCGTAGCAGGAATGCTCGTGGGTCTCCTCTGGGCATTTCTTGTCAGCTACCGCAAACCTCGAACTTATGAGAACAGGGATCTTGCTGTGAGTGAACCTGAAACCGAAAGGCCCGTTTCAAAATGGGGGATTATTACAGCACTGATTGCAATTATTACTGTGTTGACAGCACAGGTGCTTAGTGATTCCATGATCTTTGGCGTATTGACAGGACTTGCGATTCTTTATGTTTACTTTATTGTGCTTCACTTTAAGGGTATCTTTACACTGCAGGAAACAGACGTGTTACTTACAGACGGGATGAAGATGCTCGCTTTTATCGGTTTTGTGATGATCGCAGCGGGGGGATTTGCAGAAGTCATCCGCGAAACTGGCCATGTCGACAGTCTTGTAGGATGGGCGAGTGAGTGGATTGATGGAAGACAGGGAATTGCAGCATTTGTCATGTTGATTATCGGCTTGTTCATTACAATGGGAATTGGATCATCATTTGCGACCGTACCGATCTTAGCCGCAATTTTTGTTCCTCTCGCACTGTCACTAGGGTTTTCTCCGATGGCAACAATTGCTTTGATTGGAACTGCGGGAGCACTGGGCGATGCAGGAAGCCCTGCTTCAGACAGCACTCTTGGACCGACCGCAGGATTAAATGCAGATGGACAGCATAATCACATTTGGGACACTGTGGTTCCTACTTTCCTTCACTTTAATTTACCGCTGATTGCTTTCGGTTGGATTGCAGCCATGATTTTGTAATCTTTTGATTTTCGGTTGCTATTCCAAATGAGAATGATACGATAGTAAAGGAAGATAAACGGTGGTGAATGGTGTGGAAGATTCGAAAGAACAGGCAGCAGAACCAAAAAAGAAAAAAATGTCGTCAAAACAGCGGATGATGGCTTTCGTTTCACCTATTGTAGGTGTGACGATGGTGTCGCTATTGTTCTTTATGCTTTTTGGAGAAGATAATTTTTTCGCGTCAGATGATGTACGTGAGCGAACGTACAGCACGGAAGAGCGTATTTATATGATGGGTGACGGCAATATCGTGAGGGCAGAATTTGCGATCGAAGTCACCAATGAAGAGGCTCGGACATCGTTGATCAATGGACGAAAAGTGATCGATTGGATACTATCCAACGCTATTTCGGAATTCGATCTTGAACGCATCAGTGGCAAATCCGGAAAAGAAGCTTTGGAAAATGAGATAAAAGGAACGATAAACCGTCAGTTTCCAAGCCTGCAAATCGAAAGAGTGTATATCACAAGTTTAGTGATCACATAGCAAACACCCCTTGATGAAAATCCGGTCATCAAGGGGTTTATTTGTCAGACTGATAAAATTTTCGTTAAGTCATACATTTCTTGATCAAAGGGTTTCGTTATGGCTAATGCCTCTTGTATCGGCAAGTGATAAACCTGATTATTATGAATACCTACAGCCTGATTAGAATGGCCATCCATCAGTAATTCAACAGCTTTGACCCCCATTCGGCTGGCCAGGATCCGGTCTCTGGAGGTGGGATCGCCGCCACGCTGAATAAAACCGAGGACACTGATTCTGGCACTGATTCCGGTTTGTTTCTTTAATTCTTCCTGAAGAGAAGCTGCAGACTGTACCCCTTCTGCCAGAAGAATCAGATGATGAAGCTTCCCACGTTGCCGGTCCTTGTTAAGCTTGGCAATAATTTCATTGGTAGTCGTTTTTTCCTCTGGGATAATGATTGTACCTGCACCACCGGCAATGCCGGAATACAGCGCAATATCCCCGCAATGTCTGCCCATGACTTCAACAATAGTCGGTTTCTCATGAGAAGTCGATGTATCACGGATTTTCGAAATAGAATCCAAAACAGTGTTCACAGAGGTATCAAAACCAATTGACTCATCCGTGTAAGCCAGATCATTATCAATAGTGCCAGGAATCGCAACGGTTGAAATGCCTTCTTCGCTGATTTTCTCGGCTCCAATAAAAGAACCGTCACCACCAATAACGACGAGACCATCGATTCCCTTTGCTTTCAAATGATCAGCAGCTTGTTTCCGGAACTTCGGTTCTTTAAATGCTTCCGAACGTGCAGATTTCAAAAAGGTACCCCCTTTGTGGATGATATCTGCAACAGATGAAGCATAAAGAGGTTCAATATCGCCATCAATTAAACCTCTATAACCACGATATACTCCGTAAATTTCGATTTGATAATAGACGGAAGCGCGGACAACTGAACGAATAGCAGCATTCATTCCAGGAGCATCCCCTCCGCTGGTCAGTACAGCAATACGTTTCATAATCATTCCCTCCGAATAAGATAAGACATCAGACTTCTACATTCATCATAATGAAAACGTATACGAAAATCTACCTTTACTTTTTGAGTACTCAGGCAAACCCAGTTAAATACTATGCGTATGGGTTTTCAAGAGTGCCTATGAACAGTATACTATTCATATCAAGATCGGTTCTTGTTTAAGATTAATTCAAAGAGGTGAGCAAATTGAAAACAACGACAACATGGACGGGGAAAATGGGATTTATTGGACAAAACCCTTCGGGGCACGAGGTTGCAATGGATGCAGCTGAGGAAATTGGCGGCTTAAACAAGGGTTCACGTCCCACTGAGCTTCTTCTTCAAGCGGTCGCGGGCTGTACAGCAATCGATATTGTATCCATTTTGAATAAAATGCGGATTGTTCCAGAACGATTCGATACAGAGGTGGAAGCAGAGCGTGCAGAAGAACACCCGAGAAAATTCACAAAAATTCATATTCATTATATTTTGGAAGGAGATGTTCCTGAAAAAAAACTTGCACGAGCCATTCGCCTGTCAAAAGATGAATACTGTTCAGTATCTCATTCTTTGAGTGCGGAAATCACAGCAAGTTATTCATTAAATGGTAAACAAGGAACCATGGAAGTTTAAGGTTGTTCCTATATACCTAACAGGGTATAATGAGATGACAGGAGGGATATCATGAAAAAATTCCAACAAAAAGAGAATTGCCAAACGAGCGGTACTTGAGGAATTTCAAATGAGGTAGATACAAGGCCGCAGGGAAGAAGATTCAGACTTCCTGCAATATGACCGGGTGTTTATCTGTGGGTCCTGGCAGGACTCTATATCGTGATATCACAATGGCTGTAAACCCAAAAAAGGTTTACAGCCTTTTTCATCTTGCTTAAGGAAGATTTTAAGTTCGTTAATGGATTAGGGTATGAGTGAAAGTAAGGCTTTCGCCATTGGCTTGGCAGTAAGGCTGGGTTTCATTATGAAAATTACCCTTGAGAACGATAAAGTGCTTCAATAACTTTCATATTGTTATAGGATTTTTCGCCATTATAGCGCGGTTCTTTATCTTGAAGCACACAATCAGCAAAATGTTCAACTTGAAGTGTATATGGGTTTCCACCGAGCCGTTTTTCATTCACTATCTGATTGTTTAAGTCCTTCAATATGACAATGCCTTCACCTTGATCGGGGTTTTCATCAGGTCTGAATGCGTGAAGCACTTCAATTTTTCCTTTTGTTCCAATAACTTCATAATAATTGGAAGGAGGTTCATCAAAGCTGCAATCAATCACAGCATCGGCTTCTTCAAATGTAAGAATGGAAGTTGACGAAATATCGACGCCATCCTCAGTCAGTTTTCTGGCATTGGAGAATACTTTTAAGGGTTCTTCGTCGAGAAGGTCCCTGGATGCGTGAACACAATAGCAGCCCACATCGAATAATGCGCCCCCGCCCAGCTCTTTATTCAAACGGATATTGTCGGAAGTGAGATCCATAGGAAAGCTGAAATGGGATCGGAACCGTTTGATTTTTCCAATTTCGCCGTCTTGAATCAGCTTTTTGACGTACGTATGCTGAGGGTGGAATTGATACATAAAGGCTTCCATCCATTGTACATTATACTCTTTAGCCGTTGAACTGATCGCAATGATATCATCACTGTTCAAGGCTGCCGGTTTTTCCAGCAAAACATGTTTGCCATTTTTCATTGCCTCGATAGCCCATTTCTGATGCAGTGAGTTCGGAAGTGGAATATACACTGCATCGATGTCCGGATCCTTCAGAAGAGTCCGGTAATCATCATAATGAAAAGGGGCTCCCCATCTTTGTGCCGCTTCTTTTTCTTTTCCACTTTGACTCGCCACAGCTGTTAATTCTGCGTTTACAGCTTCTTTCAATGCAGGGACAAGTTGCTTTTCAGCAATCTTTGCAGTACTGAGTATTCCGAATCGTACTTTTTTATCTGCCAATTTTCGTCACCTCTTTGAATTATAGTACTCTCATATCATAGTCTTTCGACGTAAACTGAATCTTTTCCTGCGCTTATAACAAGGCAAATTTTTGGGAGTTCACAGAACGTTCGAATCCGTTGCGTTTGTTGCCAAGGATACTATGTTATTCTTTAGTTAATATCAAATCGATATGGCATGAGAATCTGAGGCAGCCATAAAAGTCCGTTTACGAACGGATTTTTATGGCTGCTTTTTTTTATACTTCTGAGAGAAGTATAAGTGTAACTTAGGATTTCACCTTAGGCTTGAAGACAAGCCTAGTAGTCTTTAATCGACGGAATCAGAGATCTCTGAATAAAACTGAAAGAAGGGACTGAATCAAATGAAACAACTGAAAACAAGTGTTGTAGTGATTGGCGGAGGTGTCACAGGAGCCGGTGTCCTGCGGGATTTGACAATGCGAGGGTTTGATTGTGTATTGATTGAACAAAAAGATCTGGTCCATGGGACATCTTCAAGAAATCACGGCTTGCTGCATTCTGGCGCACGTTACGCGGTAAGGGATAAAGATGCTGCCATGGAGAGTTATCGGGAAAATCTGATACTGAAGCATATTGCAAAGGGATCCGTAGAAGAAACAGGTGGACTGTTTGTTAAAGTGCCCGGGGATGATGACAGCTATGTGGATGAATGGGTGAAATCCTGTCTTCAGACCGGAATACCCATCGAAGAGATTTCACTTACACAGGCACTCAAAGAAGAGCCATTTATTAATCCGGAAGCTGAAGCTATATACCGTGTACCTGATGGTGCGGTGGATCCATTTACACTGGTGATTGATACTGTGGAAGATGCGGTTTTGAAAGGAGCAACATGCCTTCGTTACCACGAAGTGAAGGCCATACACGAAGAAAATGGACAAATCACCGGAGTCACAGCGATAGACCGTTATACAAATGAATCTGTAAACATTCAGACAGATTTCGTTGTCAATGCCGCAGGTCCCTGGGGAGAGCGAGTGACTTCCTTGGCAGGAATTGAGATGAAACTGATTAATAATAAAGGAACATTGACCGTTTTAAATCAGCGCATCAATCATCAAGTGATCAACCGGTTGAGAATGCCAGGGGATGCGGATATTTTTGTCCCCGCCCGGGATGTAACAATTTTCGGTACAACCGGAGTGAATGTAAAATCACCAGACGATTTCTCATTAAATAAAGAAGAAATCAGCCGGATGCTTGAGGAAGGTGCCGCTTTGATTCCGGATGTCCGTAAACTGAGAACGATCAGAGCTTTCAGTGGCAGCAGACCACTTTTTCAAGAAGAAGGTACAAATGATGCCTCCGGACGCAATGTGACTCGAGGGATGGCTTTGATCGATCATGAAGAGCGAGATGGGTTAAAAGGGTTCATTACGATCACAGGTGGAAAATTGACGACATTTCGCTACATGGCTGAAAAAACCGTAGATCTTGTCTGTGAAAAGACCAATCAATCGGTTCAATGTACAACCGGCCAAGTACCGATGCATGAACGAAAAGGAGAACTGTCAAATACTCTCTCTAAAGCGGCAGATAAAAAAATAGCTACTTGGTCCGGTATTCGTAAACAGGCCATTGAAGAACAACTCAAAACTGCACGGGGCAGCACAATAATTTGTGAATGTGAGCAAGTGACTTGGGCAGAAGTCAAGGCTTCCATGCCTGCGGATCAGCCTTTTCATCTTGGTGATATCAGAAGAAGGACCAGACTGGGTATGGGACCATGCCAGGGAACGTATTGTCATAAACGGGCAGCAGCCCTTGCCGTTGAAGATGGATTGGCGTCAGCTGAAGAAGCTGAAACAGCAATTATGGAAGCACTGGAGAGTCGTAAAAAAGGCATGCAGATGGTTGATGATCCGGAAGCTCCAAAACAAAAAGAGGTAATGAATGCGATCTATCATATTTCACTGGGTATTCCTGAAGGAGGTAAAATCAATGTATGATACAGTGGTCATCGGTCAGGGACTTACCGGCCTTTTAACAGCGATCTACGCTAATCAGTATGGTCAGAAAACTGCCTTGGTAGCCAAAGGAACCGGCAAATTACTGCAGTCAACCGGCGTCATGGATTTCATTCCAGGAAAGCAGGCGGATATCCGTCAGTGGGCGGAGCACGTGAATTATACGGTGAATACAGACGGTCTTCAATCAGCTGTAAACAGCTTCCAATTTTTGATGGAAGAGATCCATCTGCCGTATGAAGGCAGTCTTTCTGAGAACGTTCCACTATTAACAGGGGCCGGCTATCTGAAATGGACAACGCTTTAT
This sequence comes from Salisediminibacterium beveridgei, assembly GCF_001721685.1. Taxonomy (GTDB): domain Bacteria; phylum Bacillota; class Bacilli; order Bacillales; family Salisediminibacteriaceae; genus Salisediminibacterium; species Salisediminibacterium beveridgei. Next base: position 1,703,991 of record NZ_CP012502.1, read on the forward strand.
CCCGCAGCGATGAAACCGGTCCCGGCGAAAGGATCGGTCGTCATTGTCGGGTTTGATGAATTAACAGACTTTGTTCCTGAATATGTAAAAGCCAATTTGGCCTTAGAACGACCAAATCTTACTATTCATACAATTCGATTGGAAAAGAAGGTATCGACTGTAAGACCTGTTTCTCAGGTGGATATCGCATATCGCATGGATGATGCATACGAAAGAACACAACTCTTATCTGAATTAAAGGTGCGAATCACTGCTGACTGTAATGACAAAGTCGATTTGATTGTATTTCCTTCCATTCTTGGAATTCGTCAACACGCCACTGTTCTCAAAGAAACGGAATCGGCCTTGAACACACCAGTTACAGAAGCTCCAGGACTTCCACCGAATGCATCCGCATTGAGGTTGTTTCAAGGACTTAGGCAACATGCAATTCGTTCCGGTGTGCGCTTTTATGAAAACAGCGAAGTCACAGGTTTTGATGTGCAACAGGACAAGGTATTCGGTATTCAAACCCAGGCGAATGGTAAAACCCATCAAATTACCGGCAAATCCTTCATCTCTGCAGGAGGTCATCGTTCACTTCTGGAAACAGTGGAAGGCGAAAGCAGGAATGACTTGAAAAACTACTGGAATGCCGGTGTCTTTCCAGACGAAGTGCCGCTGCAATATGGATTGATCGGTGGCATGTACGCCATTCTTGAAAGTGCCCATACAACCAGCAATATGAATCGCTCTTTGAAAGGAAGTGAAACCAGTGCAGAAACTGTATGATATGACATTCAACCCTTGTTTAAAATGTAATGCCTGTACGGTTCAGTGTCCGGTGTCGAGTGTTACAGGCGATTTCGGAGGTCCGAAACACCTGGGACCGGAGCTTGCCAGATTCACTGCTCAACAGGAGCCCGTCATTGATCCGGCAATCGATCTTTGCACTTTATGCGGTACATGTGACATCACTTGTCCAGAGGGGGTTCCGGTATCTGAATTGACAGCAAATTTGAAAGCAGCACGAGCGGAAGCTGACGGCACTAAATTCCGCGATCTTGTCCTGAGTCATGCTGAATACGTCGGAATGGCCGCCAGTGCATTTGCACCAGTAACGAATGTTGTCATGAAATTCAAACCCGCCCGATTCGTCATGGAAAAAGTCATGGGAATGGAGCGCGAGAGACAATTTCCACTTTATTCCTTTAATCATTTCAAAAAACAGTACAAGAAAAAGGAAGCGACAACTGATCGTAAGGTGGCTTATTTTTCCGGATGCTATGCCACATACAACAATCCTGACATCGGAGTGGCAATGGTGGATGTGATGAGAGCAAACGATATCGAAGTCGCGATGCCGGACCAAAAATGCTGCGGGGTTCCGATGTTTGCAAACGGTCGTATGGAACAGGGGAAAAAGAATGCCAATTATAATATCAAATCACTTTTATCCTATGTGGATGATGGCTACGACATCGTCATGACCTGCACGAGCTGCAGTATGGCTGTGAAAAAAGAATATCTTCACTACATCGGTACTGAGGATGCTGAAAGGCTTGCTGATTCAGTCTATGATGCGGATGAATATTTAAGACATCTTGATCAGGCAGGAGAATTCAATCGGGAATTGGGGGAACTGAATATGAGTGCTGCCTATTATGCCCCTTGTCATATGAAAGGACAAAGTATGGGCACCCCCGCACTTGATGTGCTTGAGCACATACCGGGCTACAGCATGTCTGATTCAGCAGCTGACTGCTGCGGTCAATGTGGTACATTCGGTTTCAAAAAAGAAAAATATTCCTATTCCATGAAAATGGGACGAAAAATGCAAGAAGCCATAGAGGAAATGGGAAGAGACGTTACCGTGACAGAATGCGGAATGTGTAAAAATCAACTTGATCAATTGACTGAAAAAGAGACGTACCATCCGATGCAAATTCTGAAAATGTCTTACGAAAAAGCAGTCAAAGTATAATGATATGTAAAGCACATCATTTTGCAGGCGAGGATCAAAATGATGTGCTTTTTGGCTTATTCAAGTGCAGTGTATGATTCTTCCTGTGCTATAATTAATGTATCAGAAATGTATTTCGTCAAAGGATGTGTCACTTATGAATCGTAAGTTCAACGTAATCATTATTATTCTTCTGCTTTTAAACGCCATGCGTCACGGTTACCTCCTCTTCAGTGAAGGCTATACGGCGGGTTCGGTTATATTGTTGCTTTTATCTGCTGTATTAGCGGGCTATTTGTATATTAAAGAATTTCAAGAAAAGAAATGATTCTAAGCTGAACCATATTCAAATTCCCTCAGAAACCTGGTGATAATATGGAAACTGCTTTTTTAATCATTGGCGGCCTCGGCATTTTCCTGTTTGGTATACAACTGATGACTGAGGGATTAAAAACAATGGCCGGAGAGAGGCTGAAAGAATTATTAAGTAAATTCACCGGCGGCGTAATGCGCTCGATCGGTTCTGGTGCGTTAATGACCGCATTGCTTCAATCTTCTAGCGCCATGACCTTCATGACGATTGGCTTCGTCAGTGCCGGTTTACTGACTTTCACCCAATCTGCAGGAGTCATCATAGGAGCCAATTTAGGCAGCACAAGTACGGGGTGGATTGTTTCTGCAATAGGTTTTCAAATCAATATGACAATATTATCGATGCCGTTGATTGGTGCAGGTGTTTTCTTGAAACTGCTCACTAAAGACAAATTAATAGGACCCAGCTATGCATTTATTGGTTTTGGTCTCTTGTTTCTGGGAATCGATACGCTTCAAGCCGGGATGAGCGGATATGCTGTTGGATTTGATTTAAGCAATTTCACAGGGGAAGGACTACTCTGGACTCTTATACTAATTATGGCGGGCATGATCATGACGGTGCTGATGCAATCTTCAAGTGCTGCGGTGGTAACGACGATCACTGCTCTTCACACCGGAACCATTGATTTTCATGAGGCGGCTCTCCTGGTAATTGGTCAAAATGTGGGAACTACCATTAAAGCATTAATTGCAGCCATCGGCGTATCCATACCAGCAAAACAGACCGTGACCGCTCATATTTTATTTAATTTACTGACAGGTCTGGTAGCCGTTATGTTTTTACAACTATTAATTGAGTTGGTTTTCCTTCTCTCTTCATGGTTGAGAATCAGTGACCCTGCAATTCAACTGGCGTTATTTCACACTGTTTTTAATGTAACAGGAGTAATTCTGATATTACTTATTTATCCTTGGTTTTTGAAACTTGTGAAATTCATTATAAAAGATGATGCATCAGAAATATCTTACAGCAGTTATCTCGACCGCAGTGTCACTGCGGTAGGTCCAGTTGCAACGGAATCTGCTTACCGTGCTTTGCATAACATGATGAAGCAGACAGCTGAAATCACTGCTGATGTGATTCTTTCAGGTCAACTTACTCAATTTAATAAAAAAGAATTACAACGCATCGAACGAGGCATAGCGAATGTGGAGCAGTTTTTATCTGACTTGTCAGGGTCAGAAAAACCATCCAGTGAGGCCGAGTATCGGCGAAGAGTCGGGATGGTTCATATTATTGATCACATCCAGCGACTTATCAAGAATCTTTACGTATCAAATCGTCATCAGAATGAGCTCCAGGACCCTTTATTACATGAATTAACCACGAACGTTGCAGAGAATGCCAAAGCTATCAGTTTGGTGACGGCATTCGAACACGAATCGATTGTGACAGATACAGAAGCCAATGCACATTATCTGGCTGAAAAACGGAAAGAGTTAAGGCAAGTCATGTTCGAGAAAGCAGCCGTTGAGGAAGAGCGTGTAGAGAAGGGCATCGATCTGATCCAGGGCATTCAATGGATTGACCGGATCCAATACCATATGTGGCGGGCTGTTCACCATTTATCAGTCAATAAGTAAGATAGAGTTGCAAACAGGATGAAAGCATACATTTGTCTCATGGTTTAATCAGAATCAAGTTAAACATATACAAAAAATACCATCTCCAAAAGAGATGGTATTTCACAGCTTCAGGGACTCAACCATTTCACTTTTCTTACATAATCTCAGCTGGCCGGTCAGGCACGGTTACAATCTTTTACACGGATTAAGTGAAAAGTGTGTTGTTTCCGTGGTTCTTTTTTCTGCATTGAACGATTTTAAATGACCTCTTCAATATCATCGGTAATCCAGTTGTCAATCAATTATTCCCTTGCAGAGCTCCAGTCTTAATTGGGATAGATCCTGGAGTTACAATAAATCAGACAACGAACTTCTTAGGATTGATAATCAAAGATCATTTCATCAGGTTACAACGCAGATCGTTTCAAAAAACGTTTCGTTTTTGAAATCACTTCCGGTTGATCATTTAGTTTCCACTTTTTTATTGTGGCGATTTACCGGATCGTGATTTTACGAATGTCGCATTTTGAATGGAGTGCGGAGTTACGGAACCAACTTATGGCTGAGTCTCTGAAACTGTGAATATTTATTTATACCTTTATTATAACTGAAATTTCAGAAAAGTCTATGGCTAAATTGTGAACGTTTACATTTTTTTTTGAAATACACTATACTATTTCGTAAAGGATTGGATGAATAGTATAATAGTTTTTTTAGGAGGGACTTGAAATGAGGAACAGAGAGTATGCACGAATGGATGCTATACAATTAAGTCAATTGGTGACCAATAAAGAACTGAAACACTCAGAGATTATTGATAAAGCATTTGCGAGAATCAGTGGTTTAAACCCATCTTTAAATGCTGTTATCAGTAAGCGATACCCAAATACCTCCGAGCAAACATTATTCAAGGGGACACCATTTGCGGGTGTTCCAATGTTGTTAAAAAATATGTCCCAGGGATTAAAAGGTGAACCATTGACTTCGGGATCTTATGTCTTGCGAAATAAACGATGTCTGTATGATTCAGAATATACAAAACGTATGAAAAATAGTGGTTTTATGCCCATGGGCCATACCAATGTGCCCGAATTTTCCCTTATGGCTGTCACTGAACCACTGTTATATGGACCGACAAGAAATCCTTGGGACCTGGATTACACACCCGGGGGATCTAGCGGTGGTTCAGCTGCAGCGGTGGCCTCCGGCATGGTTCCAGTCGCAGGTGCGAATGATGGAGGTGGTTCGATCAGAATTCCTGCTTCTTACTGTGGACTGGTAGGTTTGAAACCTACCAGAGGAAGAACACCGGTAGGGCCGGATACGGGTCGAAATTGGCAAGGTGCTTCACAGGAAGGGATTCTTACTCGAAGTGTACGTGATACAGCTGCTATTATGGATCATTTGAGCGGCTCCGAAGAGATTCAGGCATTCCAGGCACCGTTATTTAACGGCTCGTACTTGGATCTCGTGAATAAACCTATTGAAAAAAAGCTGAAAATCGGCTATTCAATCGTTTCACCCGTCGGTGGACGAATGGACGAATCGATTCGATCAGATGTGTTACAGACAGCAAAATGGTTATCGGATCAAGGACACGATGTTGAAGAAGTTATACAACCAGTAGATGGGGAAATGATCGCTAGAAGTTATATGACATTATATTTTGGCGAAACAGCTGCTAAAGTTCGCTCAATTGGAAAGATGCTCGGACGACCTGTAAAGCGAAGTGAAGTGGAACCTGTAACATGGCTTCTGAATTTAGTTGGGACAGTGATATCTGCCGAAGAATTTGTATCGCAAATGGCCTTTTGGGATGAGGCAGCGATTCGCATGACTGATTTCCATCACCAATTTGATATCTATTTAACGCCTGTTACTGCTATGCCGCCTGCTCAAATAGGAGAACTCTCTATCGGTCGCAGCGAAGAAAGAATGATTGAATGGGTCAGCCGATTAAAAGCACAACGTTTATTGACGAAACTCGATGTAATTGATGATATGATCTTTAAAAGTCTTGAACGCACACCGTTTACACAATTGGCTAACCTGACCGGTCAACCCGCTGTTTCTTTGCCGATTGGTATGACGCAAAACGGGTTACCTACGGGTGTGCAATTTATGAGTGCGAGAGGACGAGAGGATTTGCTGATTCAAATAGCCGGGATGCTTGAACAAACTGATCTTTGGTATGATGTTTATGACAATCAGTATATGCGACTGAATGTCTGACAGTATGGAGGTGTCCTATGAAGCAAATTAATGCAATCGTAAAGGAAATCAGCCAAGAAGGTTATGTCACTCTACTTGCAAAAAGTCTTTCAAAAGAATGGACTCTCGAGATGGATATAATACCTGTCTCCGTTCAAATAGGATCGTGGCTTCAACTTACACTTGATGATGTAAGGATTGTAATGATTGAAATGGACCAAGAAGACATCGTCGCTTCAAGAATCGCAGTAGATCGGAAATGGCAACGACTGCAGGATAAACGGAAAAAAGGTAATTAGATAAACGTTTTGTGAGCATAAAACAGATCAATTGACAATATACCAATAAGGGTATAAGCTAAGCTTAGTCCATGCAAAGGAGATGCTCTAATGAGTTATGTTTTAATCGTATTGCTATTATTAATAACTGGCCTGCTCGTATATCAGCGTTATTCAGCTCCTCATACAATGGTGAATTATGGTAATATTTCAACAGACGAAATGGATGATGAATGGGTTCTTGATATTCGAGAATATCAAGATGCGTTGAGACGTCCTTCGGAAGCTGCAATCAATGTTCCATTAGCTTATTTGAAACGACATTATCCAAAAGAGATGCCAAGACAATTAATTCTGGTTGCAAATGACCGTGTCGAAGTGAATCTTGCATGCCGATTCCTTGAGCGCAAAGGTTATAAAGTAATCGGTTATCAAATGTGTCCAGCTGACTTTCGCAACAATGCGGTTCATGCTCAGAACGGCGCATTACATGAACCTTGCAAAACGACCTCTTGCTGATGCCTGTCCGGGCTAACCGGATAGGCATTGTTTTTGTTACTATCGATTTATGGTAAACTGTTAAATGTTGTCTGAATTCGTTTTAAGGAGTGGACTATTGATGGCGAAGGCATACTTGCTCATGATTTTTGTTGCGATGTTTTATTCAGGAAATATCCTTGTCGGTAAAGCTATCAATGATCTTCCACCTATTACGATCGCTTTTTTCAGATTGCTCTTGGCATTCATAATTGTAGCGCCATTTGCATATCGACAGGCATATCTTTCTCGTGAGACATTTTATAAACTCAAGTGGCCATTTATATTGATGACACTTTCTGGGGTGACGTTTTTCAATACATTCATTTACGGTGCTTTACAATTCACATCGGCCACGAATGTAGCTGTTTTGGAGACCGTTATTCCAGCGTTAACGGTGTTGCTGAGCGCCTGGTTAATTAAAGAACGATTGCCTCGAATTGCAATCATCGGTGTGATCTTGTCAATCTGCGCAGCTATGTATGTAGTGGTTGATGGACAGGTTCTCCGGTTACATCAGTTGAACTGGAATCCTGGTGACCTGATAATGATCGGGGCGATCATCTGCTGGTCAGTCTATTCCATTATGGTTAAACAATACATGACATTTTTTAAGCCCTATGCTGCACTGTTCGTGATGACGGGATTGTCGGTCCTTGTGCTCCTTCCAATTATGTTGGTCGAATGGCTGATTACGGGCATTCCTGATTTGACATTCAACCTTCCTATGTATGCTGGACTCTTATATCTTGGGATTTTTCCATCATTAACTGCGCTGCTCTTTTTCAATGAAGCAGTGGGAACATTAGGTGCTTCCAGGGCCGCTGTCATGTTAAATCTCTTGCCGATCTTTACGATGGCAGGAGCGGCCATCTGGCTTGGGGAAGCTGTTACAGTTCACCATCTATCAGGAACGGTGTTTGTAATTATTGGTGTATGGTTAACTACAAAAAAAAGAAGCTCTAAAATCACGGGCAATTTGTAGAGTGATGATATCTTTGCCTTGCAAAAAGTACGGATTACACGTATGATTCTTGATGAGGAAATACGCAGGAAAGAGGGTTACTATGAGTAAAACATCCATTTATGGATTAACATTTCAGCAACTGGAAGACTGGTTTGAATCACAGGGAGAAAAGAAGTTCCGTGCCAAACAAGTATGGGACTGGCTTTATGTGAAACGGGTCCGCAGTTTTGATGAGATGACAAATATTAAAAAAGACACAATTGAATTGATTGCCAACCATTTTATTCTTGAAACATTAGAACTTCATTCCAAACAGGAATCAAAAGATGGGACAAAGAAATTTTTATTCAAATTAGCTGATGGAAATTTGATCGAAACCGTTTTGATGAAGTTTGACTACGGGAATTCGGTCTGTGTTACGACACAGGTTGGCTGTAATATCGGGTGCAGCTTTTGCGCCAGTGGTTTGTTATCGAAAGATCGGGATTTAAGCGGAGCAGAAATAGTAGAACAAATACTGAAAGTTCAGTTCGACATGGATGAACTGGGTACAGAAGAAAGAGTCAGTCATATCGTTGTGATGGGGATCGGTGAACCATTTGATAACTACACGAATCTGATGAATTTTCTGCGTATTGTAAACAGTGACAGAGGTCTTGCCATTGGTGCACGGCACATCACTGTATCAACCAGCGGTTTGGTCCAAAAAATTCGGGATTTTGCAGACGAGAACTTTCAGGTGAATCTGGCAGTATCTCTCCATGCTGCTAATAATCAACTTCGATCAAGCATTATGAAAATCAATAAAGGACAGCCGATAGAAGATGTGATGGCTGCTATTGACTATTATATCGAGAAAACAAATCGACGGATTACATTGGAATATATTCTTCTTGATGGTGTGAACGATAAGCCTGAGCATGCCCGGGAACTTGCAGAGTTGATCAATGATAAAAAGAAACTGACTTATGTTAATTTGATCCCCTATAATCCGGTAGATGAATATATTCAGTATAATCAGAGTGAGAAAGGAGCCATCCTTACATTTTTCGATATACTGATGAAAAATGGTGTCCAGTGCGGTGTTCGTCATGAACAAGGCTCAGATATCGACGCTGCTTGCGGACAATTAAGAAGTAAGCAGATGAAAAAAGACAAAGAAAAGACAGGTTCTTCTGGTCGATCCTGATACTGCTGTTGCTGTTTTTCATTAAGTGCTTCTCAGATGCGAGGAGCACTTTTTCTATCGAGAGGTGAGAAAATGATGAGTGATGAAAAGAACCGAAGCGAAAATGATTCTATAAACGATGAGGATTCTGATGAAGAAGTAAATGAAGAACCTCAAAAAGAAGAGGAATTGTTTTTCGATGGGGAACGCTATTATACGCGCGACGAATGGTTCAATCCACCAGACCCAATGGAGAGTCCTCCAAAGAGGAAAATGAAAAGAGGTATGAAACTGACGATAGCCATGCTTGTCACTGCGGCATTATTAGGGAATGTGTTTGCCATGTGGCCACAAATCTTTAACTTGCCAGCCATAGAATTTGTTCAGGTAAACCGCGAATTATCTCAAGATGAAAGTATTCAAGAGCTTCAGGATGGTGTTGTGGTCGTTCGTGCCGGTAATTCCAAAGGAACCGGTTTTGTTTACAACCTTGAAGAAGGTCTCGTGTTAACTAATGAACATGTTATCGATCAGCAGGATCCTTATCCTGTCATTACATTTGAAAACGGGGAAGCCTATCAATCAGAGATCATTTATACTGATGAAGACTTGGATATAGCGGTTTTGCAGGTTGAGGATATGAACGATCACGTTGAGTTGCAGTTTAAAAACGAATGGTCACAGGCAGAAGAAATTGTTTTTATAGGAAATCCTCTATTTTTTAACTTCATTGCGAATCGCGGTCAACTGATTGGTTTATTGGAACAATCCAACCGGGAAAACGCCCCTTTGATGCTTGATGCACCTGTATACAGAGGAAGTAGTGGATCCCCTGTATTTAACGCATCAGGCGAAGTCATTGCAGTAGTTTATGCGACAACAACAACGCTCGTTTCAGGAGAAGATCAGCGCGTTGGACTTGCGATTCCTGCGGGTGATTTCATTCACGACATTCCGGGAATCAATTCGGATAGCTTTGAATGAGACTGAACGCGTGATTTCTGATATGATAAACAAAAGCTGGCTGATACAGGAGGGGAACAGGATGACTGAACGGATGATTGCTTTGCATGATCTTCACGCTGGATTTAAAACGAAATTTGATATTCAAGATCATTATGGTCGTTGTATCATTGCCAAAAACAGAACGATTACTGAAGAAGATATGCGGAATCTCACAGCAATGGGAACATCCTATTTTATTTATCAAAATGTTGTGGACGAAAACGATGAACCAGAGCCTGAGGCCACGCTTGCATTAGTCCGTTTTCTTGAGGACATATCCTCTTACTCGCGGTTTCAACTCGATCACATTCTACAAGGTACATCCCTCGAAGAAGATCTGTATATTTTTCATGAAGAAATATTCAAAGGGGTGAAAGAACGCAGAGGAATTATTGTTGAAAAAGTGACATCGGTTTTCTTTCAGCACTTTCACGATGGACTTTTTGATATGCACCTCTTTTACTGGAAAGTAAAAGAATTTCTAGAAGATTACTCAAAAGAAGCATCGAGTCGTTTTCAGGAAGTCTTTGTTCCTTTTCCAAATGGTGCGGTAGTCTCATTAGAAAAGGGACTGGATTGCATCGTTTTGGAACAAGATCCTTCTGATCCTGAGAATCCGTTATTGAAGCCAATCCTTTCAGAGGATGAGCCTGCATTTTATCTGAAAGATTATAATTGGAAAGTAGTATCATCCGAACCGATTTCATGTACGTTGACTTTTGAGGATCAAGATGAAAACTGATAGTTCCTGTTGATTAATCTATGGTAAACTAGTGATGAAATCAATCACGTGGAGGGGTCTTTTGTGGACAAAAAACGAACAGAACACATGAAATTGTTTACTTTGAATTCGAATCCTGCTCTAACCCAGGAAATTGCAGATTATCTTGGCATCAAGGTCGGTGATAGTTCCATTCAGCGTTTCAGTGACGGTGAAGTTCAGATTGTCATTGATGAAACCGTCAGGGGACAAGATACATACCTTGTGCAATCCACTGCAGAACCAGGAAATGAACTTTTGATGGAGTTATTAATTATGATTGATGCACTAAAGCGGGCTTCTGCGAAGTCTATTAATGTTGTCATGCCATACTACGGCTATTCACGGCAGGATCGAAAAGCACGTTCAAGAGAACCCATTACGGCAAAATTAATTGCAAACCTGCTTGAATCTGCAGGAGCTGACAGAGTGATTTCTGTCGATCTTCACGCAGCTCAAATTCAAGGATTTTTCAATATACCAGTTGATCAATTAAAAGCACACTGGCTTCTATCAGACTACTTTAAAAACAAACAGCTCGAAGATGTCGTAGTAGTCGCACCAGAAAATGCTGGTACTGCAAGAGCGCGGAAACTTGCTAATGATCTGGATGCTCCGATTGCTCTCATTGATAAACAGCGTACTGAAATAGATGAAATGGTTCTCGGTCAATATATTATTGGTGAAGTCGAAGGGAAAACGGCCATTATTATAGATGATATGATTGACACTGCCCGTACGATGACAGCAGGCGCAGTAGCCTTGAAGGAATTTGGCGCGAAAGAAGTGTATGCTTGTGCAACCCACGGTGTACTGAGTGAACCTGCCATTGACCGGATACGTCAATCTGAGTTGAAGGAAGTTGTGATTACAAACACGATTCAACAATCTCTGGACAGGCAAGATGAACGGATTACGACACTATCTGTCGCAACATTGATTGGTGAAGGCCTGTTAAGGATTCACAATAATGAATCCGTCAGTAAACTTTTCGGATAATGAAAAAAGACCGCGCACTTTCCAAATGAAATTAATCATTGGAGAGAGCGGGGTCTTTTTTAAATGTTTCAGCCAACAGGAATATCAGGGTTCTTTTTTTGCAAAATACTGATCGCCTGATTTGTCGCTGACTCAGTGGGGGAAGGGGTATCGCCCAGCGGATATACAAGCCCCATTTCATCCCATTTGTATTTACCCATCAGATGATAAGGTAGAATTTCAATTCGCTCCACGCCATTTAATTCTGAAACAAAACTGGCCAACTTATTTAAATCTGCTTCGTCATCCGTTTTTCCAGGGACAAGAACGTGTCGGATCCACATAGGTATTTGACGCTTTGACAATTCCTTTGCAAATTGAAGTATATGGCGGTTTGTGACACCGGTTAATGACCTGTGCTTCTCGTCATCCATTTGTTTCAGATCCACCAGAAACAGATCAGTCACTTCAAGTAATGCCTTAAAGGATGATTGATAGTTATCCGCGGTAGAATACGAACCACCAGAGCTGTCAATTGCTGTGTGGATATCAAGAGCTTTTAATTCTTTGAATAAAGCAGTCAGAAAATCCATTTGCAGTAATGGTTCACCACCGCTGACTGTGACACCACCCCCGGATGCTTTCATGTAAGGAACATACTTTTTAATATCATCAACTAATTCTGCAACAGTCATATTTTTTCCAGCTGCAAGATCCCATGAGTCGGGATTGTGGCAGTACTGGCAGCGAAGAAGACACCCTTGTGTGAAAATCATATAACGAACTCCGGGTCCGTCTACCATCCCCGTAGTTTCGATGGAATGAATGCGTCCTTGCATCGATATTACCTCCTGATGTGAATAGGGGATGGAAAGGTTCAACCTTTCCATCCCCATTCTTCTTGATATTAAATCTAGATCGATTCGTGGAACGTACGATTAATGACGTCAAGTTGCTGCTCACGAGTAAGCTTAATGAAGTTGACAGCATAACCTGAAACGCGAATCGTTAATTGAGGATATTCTTCCGGCCGGTCCATAGCATCCAGAAGTGTTTCGCGATCAAACACATTAATATTCAGATGATGACCGTTCTTTACTGAATACCCATCGAGAATGGAGGATAAGTTTGCTTTTTGCATGAGATGATCTTTACCAAGCGCTTTCGGAATAATCGAGAATGTGTTCGAAATGCCGTCCAGTGAAGCATGGTATGGCATTTTTGCAACCGAATTGAGTGATGCCAATGCGCCTTTTGTATCTCGCCCATGAAGTGGGTTCGCACCTGGTGCAAATGGTTCACCTGTTTTTCTACCGCATGGCGTGTTGCCAGTTTTCTTACCATAAACAACATTTGAAGTGATCGTCAGAATAGACATGGTCGTTTCGGCATTCCGATAAGTCGCATGCTTTTTCAATTTCTGCGAGAACGTTTCTACCAGTTCTTTGGCAATCATATCGACACGATCGTCGTCATTCCCGTATTTCGGATAGTCACCTTCAACTTCATAATCAACAGCCAGGCCGTTTTCATCGCGGATGACGCGGACGCGGCTGTGTTTAATGGCGCTGAGAGAGTCAGCAGCTACGGATAATCCTGCAATACCTGTTGCCATGGTACGGCGGATGTCCCGATCATGCAGGGCCATTTCAATGCGCTCATAACTGTACTTATCGTGCATATAATGAATAATGTTCAGTGTATTGATATAGAGTTCTGAGAGCCAATCCATCACGAGATCAAAATTTTCTCTGACCTCGTCATAATCAAGATATTCTGAAGTGATTGGTTCAATTCCTGGTGTTACTTTTGTTCCGCCCATTTCATCAACGCCGCCATTAATCGCACAGAGAAGACCTTTTGCCAGGTTCGCCCGGGCTCCGAAAAATTGCATCTGCTTACCGATTGTCATTGCTGACACGCAGCAGGCAATCCCATAATCATCTCCAAATTCATCTCGCATAATATCATCGTTCTCATATTGAACTGAACTTGTTTCAATCGACATTTTTGCGCAGTAATGTTTAAAGGTTTCAGGTAACTCTGGAGACCAGAGGACAGTCAGATTCGGTTCAGGTGCGGGTCCAAGATTTGTCAGACTGTGCAGGAATCTGAATGAGTTTTTCGTAACAAGCGGCCTGCCATCTTCACCGACACCACCGATGGATTCGGTAACCCAAGTCGGGTCTCCACTGAACAAATCATTATATTCCGGCGTCCGTGCAAATTTCACGAGACGAAGTTTCATAATAAAGTGATCTACGATTTCCTGTACTTCCGGCTCAGTAAGTGTTCCGGCTTTCAAGTCACGTTCCACATAAATATCGAGGAAAGTTGATACTCGACCGAGACTCATTGCAGCGCCATTTTGCTCTTTCACAGCTGCCAAATATCCGAGATAGAGCCATTGAAAAGCTTCGACTGTATTCATGGCAGGGCGAGAGAGGTCGAAACCGTATATTTTTCCGAGTTGCTTCAATTCGTTTAATGCGCGAAGCTGTTCAGCCATTTCTTCTCTGATTTGAATCGTTTCAGAGAACATGGTGCCTTCGGTTTCAGCCATTTCTTTTTTCTTTTCTTCAATCAAAAAGTCAACACCATAGAGTGCAACCCGGCGATAATCACCAATGATCCGGCCGCGGCCGTATGCATCCGGAAGTCCTGTGATGATACCGACTTTTCGTGCTAATTTCATCTCAGGGGTGTAGGCATCAAACACACCCTGGTTATGGGTTTTGCGGTTGTTTGCAAAAAAGGCTTCGACTTCGCTGTCGAGTTCATACCCGTAAGATTCAAGAGATGCTTTTGCCATTCTCAGACCACCAAATGGCTGCATGGAACGTTTGAACGGAACATCTGTCTGAACGCCAGTGATCTTTTCTTTGCTCTTATCCAGATAGCCAGCATCATGAGAAACGATTGAAGAAACGATTGAAGTATCCATATCATAGACACCACCGCGCTCGCGTTCCTCTTTGGAGAGTTGCATGACCTGATCCCACAATGACTTTGTTGATTCACTTGCATCTTCGAGGAATGATTCGTCACCTTGATAAAGTGTATAATTTTGTTGAATGAAATCTCTTACATCAATCGCCGATTGCCAGTTCCCAGGTTCAAAAGATTCCCATGCAGGTTGTTGAACGGCTTCTAAAGTTTTACTCATTATTAAAACCTCCTGTTTTTTAAATCATTTACCCAAATGTTCATGACACTCAAACACAACGTTGTGAAATCAATCACTTATTGATCTAATTTAATTATAATGGATATTCATCAAAAAACAATGCATGAAATGTGACGGTCTGATGAAATATAACAGAAAGTTAATTTAAGTGAAACAGATTTTAAACATAATAGTATGTTAATTTAACTTTATCGGATAATATCTCGATGAATAGCCATATGAAAATTAATTTTTATTAAAACAATACAAATAATAGTTGTAATACAGTAGGTATTATTTCAGAATTTTGATTGATACAGATTTAAAATCAGGTGCTGGCTGATAGCTTGAATGATTGTATGTATAATGTTTACTGAGGAGGGAGATACGTGAAACCGGATAATTATTTTAAACTGAAAGACGAGTTGATTCCTTTACTGCCTGAACCGGAACAATCCGTTTATAAAACATTCCGCCTGGTTGAGAAGGAGTTTTCGACATTTCATGGTTCATTAATTGTTTATGGGAGAAATGCTGTTCAGGAAACTGCTGATCGTCTGAACATGTCGGAGGGGGAAGTAAAGCAATTTACATTAAGCGCATCAAAAAAGTTACAGCAGATGTTACGTAAAAATCATCTGGATTCATGAAGAAAACCTTAATTGCACAGATATGAGTGTTCAGTTCTTGAAGATGTGGCTGTTTAAAGTATAAAAACAGGTGCTGCATCAATCTTTGCAGCACCTGTTTGTCATTTATACAGCTGATGAGAAACGTTTGTAGGCGATTTGATTATAGATGGCTTCTCTTTCTGATTCATCAACATCCACGATAGGCAGACGGACTGAACCAACCGGCACGCCGATCATATTCAGTGCCGCTTTTATGGGAGACGGGCTTGGTGCGATAAACATGGCATTCATCATCGGAACCAATCTTCTGTGTATTGCAGAGGCCTTGGTGAGATCCCCATCATTCGCAGCTTCGATCATCTCTTTTATCTCATCACCAATAACATGAGAGGAAACCGATACAACCCCATCAGCGCCAACAGCTAAGGAAGGTAATGTTAAGCTGTCATCACCGCTGTAAACTGAAAAGTCATCTGATGTTTCTTCGATAATCATCGACATAGCATCCAGATCGCCACTTGCTTCTTTAATGGAAACAATGTTGGGAATACGGGAAAGTTTAATCGTTGTTTCGGGTAAAAGGTTTACACCTGTGCGACCAGGTACGTTGTATAGCATGACCGGCAGCACAGTCGACGTGGCAACAGCTTTGAAGTGTTCATACATCCCTTGCTGATTTGGCTTGTTATAATAAGGAGCCATCAACATGACACCCTCTGCGCCGGCAATTTCAGCCATCTTCGTTAATTCAATGGCGGCCTTGGTACTGTTGGTACCGGTTCCGGCAAGCACAGGTATTCGTCCATCAACAATCTTAACACAGAATCTGAAAAAAGCATTTTTTTCATCAATTGACAGCGTCGGTGCTTCACCGGTTGTACCACTTAAGACAACGGCATCACTTCCTGTACTGATAAGGTGTTCAATCAGTTGTTCTGTTCTGTCAAAATCGATTTGTAAATCATCGTTGAAGGGTGTTACCATCGCTGTGATCATCTGTCCAAAGTTCATTTTACTGCACCTCTATTCTCAGATTTCGCCATGTGGCGTTCGAATAGAGCTATTCGGCTGAAAAATCGTACAAAAAAACAGCATGGGGCTCATGCTGCCGGCGTCACTGACGTGTACGAGTCCAGCGTGAGATAGCCCTCCATACAGCAGCTGGGCTGTACGACAGTTCTGCCTTTATTTAAGGGCAGAACCAGCGATCAGATGGTTGAACACCTGAGTGCTTCGGCAATTTCCCCTTTCGGAAAGGATCGTGGGAGTTCAACCTCCTGAACTGACCTACTGATGAAAATTGCACCTCTACTCTCACTTCCTTCAGAAGTCAAGAATAAACTATTATATTCACTGTTTACCTTATCAGAATTTGACGGGTTATGCAAGATGAGTTCAACCCTTGCGTCAAAGCTTTTAAACTGTTTTACTATCAATATTGAAGACAAGTGAGGAGTTGATGGCATGACACATCACATCATTATCGGTGGAGGCATTATTGGAGCATCAGCGGCTTACCATCTTGCCAGAGAAGGAGAACAAGTTACAATAATTGATCGGGGAGATAAAGGTCAAGCAACCGATGCGGCAGCAGGAATTATTAGTCCCTGGCTATCCAATCGTCGAAATGAATCATGGTACCGATTAGCAAAGGAAGGCGCTCGTTTTTATCATGAACTGATACCGGAGCTCGAACAAAACCAGAATACTGATACCGGATACAGAAGAAACGGTACGATTGCATTGACGTCGGAGGATCACATAGTGAATGAGAAAATGAATCTGGCTATTCAAAAACAACCAGACGCACCTGAAATTGGCGAGGTCAAGTATCTGAGTGAAAGAGATGTTCAGCGCCAATTTCCACTTGTTGCAAATGGTTATCAAGGCGTATTTGTGAGTGGGGGAGCGAGAGTGAATGGCCGGTTATTAAGAGACAGTCTGATTCATGGAGCGGTAGCGAATGGCGCAGTGCGAATACACGGTCACGCGGAGGTAACCCCAAGGGGCGATCATCGATTCAGTGTGAAAGTAGGCCACATGGATCTGTTCGCAGAAAATGTGATCGTAACTGCAGGTGCCTGGGTGAACTCACTCTTTAAAGGAAAAAAATTAAAAATGAATATCAGGCCTCAAAAAGGACAGTTGATTCATCTTCGCTTAAAAGGCATGAACAGTGACAACTGGCCAGTTATACTTCCTCCGAAAGATTATTATGTTATACCTTTTGAGGATGGCCGGATGGTGATTGGTGCAACAAGAGAAGACCATAAGCTCTTTGACACCGCCGCTACCGCAGGAGGGATTCATGCGATTTTAGATGAAGTCTTCACTTTTGCACCAGGATTCAAAGGCGCTGAGTTCCTTGAAACAAGGGTGGGGACCAGACCCTTCTCAATGGATTCAATCCCAGTCTTTGGTCAGATCCCTGAACTTCCGGGCCTTTACACAGCCAATGGGCTCGGTGCAAGCGGATTAACGACGGGGCCATTCATTGGCTGCGAATTGGCAAAACTCTCCATTGGCAAAGATCCTCTCTTTTCCAAGGACGAGTACAGCGTTAAATCACTTTTTCTTTGATTTCTAAAAAAAGGATGTGTAATGTGCTGTCATAACGGCAATATTGGAGTTATACAGTGTTGAAAGGACGTCCATACATCATGCCGAAAAAACTCATTTTGAAAATCATATTGTTTATGCTCATTGCCTATACAGGTTACTGGTTATTTAATAATTTTTCGACGGTTGGACCTGAACAGCTCCAGCATTTTATGCTCAGTTTTGGCATTATTGCACCGTTGGTTTTTATACTGCTGTTCACGATCAGGCCCTTTGTCTTGTTTCCCGCTTCAATCATGGCAATGGCTGGTGGTTTGTCCTTTGGACCGATCATTGGACCTGCAGTGACCTACATCGGATCTCTGGCAGGCGCAGCCTTATCATTTATGGTGATGCGAAAACTAGGACATAAAATCAGGGCAAAAAAATGGCAGGGAAGAGGAGAAGCCATTCAGCGAAATATTGAATCGAACGGTTTTTTCTACATCACTGCTCTTCGGATTATCCCAGTCGTTAATTTTGATTTCCTCAGTTATCTTGCTGCTCTGTCACGGGTGAAATTCTCCATCTATTTTAAAGCTACGATGGCAGGCATCATTCCAGGAACATTTGCATTTAATTTTTTAGGTGCTGCCATTGTTGATTTAAGTCCGGCAATGATCAGCATCACAGCAGGTACTTTTTTCATAGCTTTCACTATTCCAGTTTTCATCAGAAAAAAGATGAAGCAGAAGAATCTTGATATCGACCTGTTGCCCGATGAACAAATCTGAACCCTTCAAAGTGAAGGGTTCTTTTGTCGTGTTTGCAAATCACCCAATACTTCAAAAGAAGATAACAGTTCATAAAAGAAACGGGTGTTTTTATTGAGATAGTGTGTTTTATCAAATTCATTGCCTTCTGTGGGGGCCTCATACTCATAACGAAGTGCCTGATCCAATTCATGGATGATTTTATAATGTTCATCAGACATCCCATTTGCATCGCCGTATTGTAAAGAAGGTAAGAGACGCCCGATTTCATCGAGAAGTTCCCTTTCAATCAATGTTAATTTTTGTATGCGGCCAATGTAGTACAAGTTGCCTAAATGAAGTTCCAAGCGATGTAACAAGTCCATACGTTCACGCAGTAAAAGGAAATTCCGATAATTTTTAAACCGGAAGCGGTGCACACGAAGTTCTTTCCGCTGATACCCCATTAACTGATCCGTCTTTGCGAGAGAACGTTTAAACTTCATATAATTCAGCCCATCTCCAGAATTTGCTCCACTCATTTCGTAGGGCATAACAATCCCTTGTAAAACCCGTTTTGCTTCGTCAATGTGTCTGTAAGTCTGGTCGTGTATTTTTTTGAAATAGTTCGCAGGGAAAATTGTAACATTGACAATTGACGAGACTGTTATACCAATTGTTGTTGTGCCAAGGCGAGTCAAAAATTGCATCAATAAAGGACCGTCCAGATCAGGGATCATCGCTACTGCAGTCAGTGTTGCCACGAGCGTCCCGTCAAAAAGTTTCAGCTTTTGACAAAGATAAATTGTACCGACTGCTGCAATGGTATATGTCAAATACGTTTCACCGAGAAAAAAGACAGAAAGCGTCGCAATACCCGCACCAATTCCAGCTGCAGGGAAACGGACCATCCCTTTACGAATGGAGTCATAGGTGTTCGGTTCGATGGTTACAATTGCTGTGATCACAGCATAAATGGCAGGCAGATCAAACAGCAGACAAATCATTGATGTTAACGCTACTGCAATCCCTGTTTTAATGATTCGCTGTCCAATCAGAAAAGGTCTTAAATGTTCGAACATTGTCTTCACTTCCTTCACGATCTTTGCTGTTAAACTGCTCATTAATTATAGCAAAAAATAACTTATGAAACAGTTTGATTCTGACATAGTATCTGATATGATTTAAGCACGAACATACGATTGCGCGGAGGTGCTCAATGGGACTGCAGATCATTACAGGACGATCAGGTTCAGGGAAATCAACTTATATCGAAGATGAAATCTTGGCATTGGAGAAAAAACATCCAACCGGGTCACCGATTTTTTATTTGGTGCCCGATCAGATGACGTTTCAGGTGGAAAGACGGATAATCAGAAAAATGGGTAAAGGCTCAACCCGGATACGTGTGCTGGGTTTTAACCGGCTTGCTCATATGATCCTTCAGGAGCAGGGAGGGCATGCGTTAACACATCTTCAACAAACAGGTGTGAACATGCTTTTGAGAAAGGTCTCAGAAGAACAGAAAGCCAAGCTCAATGTATTTGAAAATGCTATAGGTAAGAATGGGTTTATCGATCAATTGTATGCTATGTTAACTGAATGCAAACGATATGGGCTGGAGGAAGAACAGATCCAATCCATAACAAATAAGGACCATCTCTCGGCAGCATTAAAAGACAAATTCAATGATTTTTTATTAATCCATCAAGAGTTAAAAAAAGACACAGAAGGTATTCGTTTGGCGTCAGAAGATGATTTTAAGCTTGCAATCAGCCTGGTTCCAGATTCAGAATTGATCAACAGCAGCCTGATTGCGGTGGATGGTTTTCATCATTTCAGTCCACTCGAAGAAGCTTTTATCGCAGAATTAATGGATCAGGCTAGTGACATGATCATCACCCTGACGAAGGATGCTTATCAGGATCCATCGAACGAACTGGATCCCCTACACCTCTTTTTTGAAACAATGCTGACTGAACAAAAGTTGATTGAAATCGCAAAAGATAAAGCTATAGAGATATTCGAACCAATTCACTCGAACCAGCAAATCCGGTTTAATAGTCCTTCGATTGCTCACCTTGAACGGATGAGTACCCGGCGCCCTGCACTGGAATTGACTGATCATTCTGGTGTGCAGGTCTATGCATGTGTTAACAAAAGAGCAGAAATCCGTGGTATTTGCAGAGATATAAAAAGATTGGTTCGTGAAGAAAAATATCGTTATAAAGATATCGCATTGCTCACACGAAATCTGCAGGACTATCACGATATAATTGAATTAATATTTGATGAAGAAGAAATACCTGTATTTGTTGATGCCAAGCGTACAGCGATACACCATCCCCTGATCGAATTTGTGCGTTCCATTATGGAAGTCGTTTCAAAACATTGGCGTTATGAAGATGTCATACGCTGTTTAAAAACACACTTTGTATTGCCAACGAAAGGGAGCATGCATCAGGATGACCTGGATGTTTTCGAAAATGTCACTTTAGCTTTAGGTATTAATGGAAAACAATGGTACGACCCCGTTGAGTGGCAAAAGCGAATCAGTTTCTATCGTACTGTTAAAGAAGGCGAAGCTGATGAAAAAGTTGAACGTATGCAAAGGCTTTACGATGAAATGATTCAACCGTTGAGTGACTTTTTCGAGAAAATCAAAGAGCAAACTTCGGTCAGAGAATATGCTACATCACTGTTTGAGCTACTTCTCACTTTGGATGCACCAGAAAAGCTCGCAGCAATGCGTGATCATGCAGAACAGGCAGGACGACTCCAAGAAGCAAAAGACCATGACCAGATTTGGAAACAGCTGATCAGCGTGCTTGAACAGGCGGATGAAGCTTGTGGAAAAGATGATATGCCATTCACTACATTCCAAAAAATGCTTGATACCGGTCTTGAAAGTATCTCTTTTTCCATTATACCTCCAGCATTTGATCAGGTCATGGCTGCAACCATGGCAACTTCACGATTAAATGATGTTAAATGTACTTTTATCATAGGTGCTAATGACGGCGTGATTCCAGCCAAAGCTGAAGAATCCACTTTTCTGACCAATCAGGAACGTCAGCTTTTAATTGAAGAAGGCTACGAGCTTTCACCTTCAGCAGAAAGGCAATTAATGAATGAACAATTTCTTGTTTATCTGGCGCAAACCAGTCCGACGGATAGGCTGGTTATCAGCTATTTACTCAGTGATGATGATGGAAAAGCGAAACAACCTTCTATGATTCTTCACCAACTTTATGACATGTTTCCAAATCTCAAACCTGAATTAAAAGTGGAAACGCCTTCAGATGCAGGTAATGACGATGAAGAATGGCTGTTTATCTCATCCCCGGTTTCTGCCCGGTCGTTTATGACAGAACGTTTGCAGCAATGGAAGAAAGGGTATCCGATTCCTTCATTTTGGTGGTCTGTATACAATTGGTTTAGTAAACAGCAGGATTTTCATAAAACCGTTGCGACATCCCTTTCCAGCATTTTTTACACGAATGATCCTGGTAAGTTGCCGGTTGACACCGCCAAAAGATTATATGGTGATCAACTTACAGCCAGCGTTTCGAGGCTTGAACAATTTAATTCCTGTGCATTTAAGCAATTTTCAAATTATGGTTTACGTTTAAAGGACCGGGAATATTTCAGACTTGAGGCTCCGGATATCGGTATTCTGTTCCACGAAGCACTGAAGGAATTAACAGAAGCGTTGAAAGAAGAAGAAATCCCGTTGTCTGAGTTAAGTGAGGTTGAAGCAACACGGAGGTCGAAGACCATAATTGAAGGCCTGGCACCTAAAATCAACCGAAATATATTAAAGAGTTCGAACAGATTACATTACATTTTATCGAAACTCGAAAAAGTTGTGATCAGAGCGGCCATGATATTGGCGGTTCAAGCTGAACGATCAGGATTTCAACCTGAAGCGATTGAACTTGGTTTTGGCAAAAATGGTTTACTGCCTCCGTTGACTTATACACTGACTGATGGAACCGTTGTCGAATTGTCAGGCAGAATCGACCGAGTGGATACTGCCAAAACCGAGAATGGTCTTTATATTCGTGTGATTGATTATAAATCCAGCAAAAAAGATATTGAACTGGATGAAGTATATTATGGGTTGTCTATGCAAATGCTGGTGTATCTTGATGCACTGTTGACCTATTCATCAGAATGGCTCGGTTCAACAGCAGTTCCAGCAGGGATGCTCTACTTTCATATTCATAATCCATTGATTACATCATCAAGCGGAAAATTATCACCGGAAGAAGCAGAGAATAAAATCCTTGAGAAGTTCCGTATGAATGGACTGATACTGAATGAAGATCATGCAGTAGCATTGACGGATCATACTCTTGAAGCGTCTTCTTCTTCAGTCATTGCTCCTCTTCATCGCAAAAAAGATGGTGAATTAACCAAACGATCCAAGGTCATTGAAAAAGAGGAAATCCAGGCTTGCAGAGAATGGATACGTTCGAAAGTGAAATCTTCATCCGAAGCGATACTAAGTGGAAACATAGCGATTGATCCATATAAAAAAAACAAAGAGACACCTTGTCGATTTTGTCCTTATCAGGCATTTTGCCAGTTTGATGCTTCTCAAGAAGAGATGCAGTTCCGCCACCTTCAAGGATTAAATCAGGAACGTGCTATGCAATTGATGAGAATCAACATGGAGGAGGTACAAGATGGAGATTAAACCGAAGCCCCCTGAAGTGAAGTGGACTGACGAACAGTGGCAGGCAATTGCAGCTGAAGGGAATAATCTCCTGGTTGCAGCAGCTGCCGGAAGCGGTAAAACCGCCGTGCTGGTAGAACGAATCATTTACAAAATCACTAATACTGAAAAGCAAACGGACCTTGATCGATTATTAATCGTCACGTTTACAAATGCAGCCGCAGCTGAAATGAGGCATCGGATTGGTGAAGCACTGGAGGACAAAATTGCTGAAAAGCCAGAGTCACTTCACCTGAAAAGACAGTTGACTTTACTTCAAAAAGCGAATATATCGACCCTTCATTCTTTTTGCATGAACATTGTTCGTGAATACTATTATCTGATTGATATCGACCCATCTTTCAGGATACTTGATGATACTGAAGGTGTTCTGTTGAAGGATGAAGTGATGGAATCTTTATTTGACGAAGCATATTCATCAGACAACCCATCTGCTTTTTACGATTTAGTAGATCGCTATTCCAGCGATCGAAATGACGAAGGACTGAAAAACATTATCCTGGATCTGCATGATTTTTCACTCAGTCATCCGAATCCTGAAGAGTGGCTTCAATCAGCAGCAGCCGTGTACACGTCTGTGGTAAAAGGAAATTATAAAACGGATGAATGGTTTCGAGAACTGCACTTTGTAATCTCAGACTTGATATCAGAAGCCCTGTTACTGTTCGAACAAGCTGTAAATTTAATAAATGCACATGATGGTTTTGAAAAATATCAGGAAACAATAGAAAATGAATATGCCACAATACTGAAAATTTCTGAAACAGAAGACGTTGCAGAGCAGTTTGAACAACTGCAAAAGGTATCTTTTCAGAGCTTAAAGCCGTTAACAAAAAAAGATATGTTTGAACCGGAAATAAAAGATGCCATTACTAATGCCAGAAATGAGGCAAAAGGAAAAATCACAACCTTAAAAGAGAAATTTGTTTTTCAATCACTCGATGATTCACTGGCAGATACCGGTGATCTTGCATTTTCCGTCGAAAATCTTATGAATCTGGTGTCGGCATTCTCGATGAAGTATGAGGAAGAAAAGAAGGAAAAATCAGTTGTTGATTTCAGTGACCTGGAGCATTATGCCTTGTCGATATTGAATATGAATCATCATGGTGAAGAAATCGCTAAACAGTATCGGGATTACTTTGTGGAAATCATGACAGATGAATACCAGGATACAAACCGTGTCCAGGAAGCTATTCTGCGACTTGTTTCCCAAAAAGATAACCGCTTTATGGTAGGTGACGTGAAACAGTCCATCTACCGTTTCCGATTAGCTGATCCGGGATTATTTCTTGAAAAATACCGGCATTATACATCAGACGGATCCGGTGATGGCATGGTGATTGATTTGTCCATGAATTTTCGCAGCCGGGATGAAATCTTGTCTTCTGTCAATTATCTCTTCAAACAATTCATGGATGAAAAGGCGGGGGAGCTTGAATATGATGACGCCGCAGCACTAGTAACCGGTAACTTGTCTTTTCCAGAAGAGGAGAATCTTCATACGGATTTTCATTTGATTGACCTAATGAAGGATGGAAATGACCATTCATCGATCCCGGACACTGAAGCAGAAGAGGACTTGTCTGCGGCTGAAGCGGAATCACTAGCGATGATCGAACGAATACAGGATATGCTTTCAAATCAGCGAGTCTATGATCCCGAAAAAAAATCGTATCGCAAAATGCAATACCGGGACATCGTAATTCTCGTGCGCTCTATGACATGGTCTGATACCTTTATGGAGTCATTTAAGCAGGCTGGGATTCCCCTTTATGCAGATGTTTCAAAAGGATACTTCAGTGCAATAGAAGTTCAAATCATGCTTTCTTTACTCAAAATCATTGATAATCCTCACCAGGATGTTCCATTGGCTTCTGTATTACGTTCACCGATTGCAGGTTTATCGTCCGAAGAAATGGCGGAAATTCGTATTCAAGGAAGTGGTAATGATTTTTTTCATGATGTCATGAGGTTCCCTGAATTGGATTTGCAAAATTCAGAGGAATTGCAAATTAAAATCACCTCATTTTTGAATCGTTTAAAGAACTGGCGAAACAAAGCAAGGGCCACTTCTCTCTCTTCATTTATCTGGAAGCTTTATGGAGATACCGGGTATTTTGATTATGCGGGTGGTATGCCGGGTGGTAAACAGCGCCAGGCGAATCTTAAAGCATTGTATGACAGGGCAAAGGCTTATGAGAAAACAAGTTTCAGAGGTCTCTATCGCTTCTTAAAATTCATCGAAAAAATGGAACAGCGTGGCGATGACCTGGGAGAAGCGAGGTCAATTGGTGAACAGGAGGATGTCGTCAGATTAATGACAGTCCATAAGAGTAAAGGACTGGAATATCCTGTTGTGATTTTACCTGGATTGAACCGGCCGTTTAATCGTATGGATTTCAGACAGCCTTATTTAATGCATCAGAAACTAGGTTTTGGTACCCGCTGGTTTGACCCGGAATTAAGGGTTGTGAGTCCATCACTTCCTCATGAAGTAATGAAACAGGTTGCATCGAAAGAAATGCTTGCTGAAGAGATGCGTGTTCTTTATGTTGCGATGACAAGGGCAAAAGAACAGCTAATTTTGATCGGTTCATCTAAGAATGCTGAAAAAGAAGTAATGAAATGGTCAGAAAAAGCCTCTGCCAAACAAATAAAGCTGCCAATTTTTTCGCGGATGAATGCGAATACGTATTTGGACTGGATGATGCCTGCTATTTTGAGGCATCCTGATGTGCAAGAGATCGTGAAAGATGATGGAACTTACCCTGTTGCAGACTTCACCATTCGTGATCGCTCAAAGTGGACATTCAGGAATGTTCTATCAAATGAATTGTCACTACCCAGAACAAGTGATTCTATGCGGGATGAAGAACTCTATCAGAGTTTAAGAGACCTTGCACCTGTTCCTGGTGATTTGAATGAAGAAGAGCAGGTGAAACATATATTTGAGTGGGAATACCCATTTGAACAGGCGACGAAGTTCCAATCGAAACAAACGGTTTCCGAATTGAAAGCGGGACTTGATTCAGATTACAGTGATGACCGGTTTATTTTTTCATTTCGTCCTGATTTTGCTGAACGCCCCGGATTTCTTCAACAAAATCTTTTGAAACCCTCTGAAAAAGGGACGCTGATGCATATGGTAATGCAACTGATCGACTTACAACACACATCCGAACAAGAGCTGAACGATCAGCTTCAAAATTGGGTGTCAGAGAATCGCTTAAGTATTGAGGAAGCCAAACAGCTCAATGTAGCTCAAGCTGCAGCGTTTTTCAAAACAACGATTGGTCAGGAAATGAAACAAGCTGAAGAGGTGTGGCGGGAATTGCCCTTTACTCATGCGATCCCCGCAGAATCCGCGTATCCGGATTGGCAAAAAGAAAAGGGGGAAGAAGATGTTTTCATTCAGGGGATGGTCGATGTTATATTTCGAAATAGCACAGGAGAACTCATTATGATTGATTATAAAACGGATCAGATCTCACAAGACTTGGCTTCTGATGAAGCCGTCGCTGCCCACTTCTCAGAAAAGTATAAGGTTCAGCTTGAATTTTATCAAAAAGCAATCGAGAGCAGCTGGAATGAACCAATTGAGAGCTGTTTGCTTTATCTGATGGAAGCTGATCAAATCGTAGAAGTTCACTCGAAATAACCGTTAAGGACATCGCTATTTCTATTTACAACTATCATAATGGTGGAATTGTTCGAGGAATTGTCACCTTCTTGCATTGAATCCTTTGTTTTTTCATATATAATCGAAGTAGATTAAGGATTCGGAATCCAGTAAGAGTCAATGAGAGGTGATTAAAGCGATGATCTACTATTTCATAACAAAAGAAGAACTGGCATTTGCCCTCGAGGAAGAGGAGTACTTCCCTGATTATTTTGATGACACAGGTTATATATCCTGCGTTTCTGAGAAAACAGTTCCCGCAATGATAGCAGAATTGAATACTGATCAGGAATACGTGATTCTCAAATTTGATGATCAGCTCCTCGAAAGTGCTGTAATCTATGAAGATATCGAGGATACAGGAATTATGCAGCCTCATGTATATGGATTTCTTAATATGGACGCGCTGATTGAAGCGGAAGAAGTCGAGCGAACGAAAATTAAAATACCTACCTGAATTTGAAAAACCCCGGATCATATCAATATGATCCGGGGTTTTATCGCTTTTGAAGAATTCAATTACTTTACTGCTTCCTTCATAAACTCTTCATAGGTTATTTTCTTGTTTACAATGGAACCGTCATCTTTTATATCAATAATCCGTGTAGCGAGGGTCTGATTCATTTGTAAATCATGCGTTGTGAAAATCATTGCACCCTTAAAACTGATGAGGCCATTATTCAATGCGGTGATACTCTCGAGATCCAAATGGTTTGTAGGCTCATCGAGTAGAAGGACATTTGCGCCGCTTAACATCATCTTTGATAACATACAACGTACTTTTTCTCCTCCGGATAAGACAGAAGCACTTTTTTTCGCTTCTTCACCTGAAAAGAGCATTCTTCCTAAGAAACCTCTGATAAATGTTTCAGTTTGGTCCTCCGGTGAATATTGTCTGAGCCATTCAACTAAAGGCATATCCTGGCCTTCAAAATAAGGACTGTTATCTCTTGGGAAATAAGCCTGTGAGGTTGTGATTCCCCATTTATAAGAGCCTTCGTCAGGTTCGATTTCACCCATTAGAATTTGCATCAAAGCAGACTTGGCCATTTCGTTGGAACCAGTCAAGGCAACTTTATCGTCTCGATCAAGAATAAAGCTGACATTATCCAACACTTTCACACCATTGATTGTCTTACTTACTCCTTCAACTGTCAAAAGATCGTTTCCGATCTCTCGTTCTGGTTTGAAGGCAATGTAAGGATATTTTCTTGAAGAAGGCTGGATATCATCCAATTCAATCTTATCCAGTAATTTCTTCCGGGAAGTGGCCTGTTTTGATTTGGAGGCATTCGCACTGAATCTTGCAATAAATTGTTTCAGTTCCTCGATTTTCTCTTCTTTTTTCTTGTTTTGATCCTGCGCCATACGAAGTGCAAGTTGACTTGATTCATACCAGAAATCATAGTTCCCGACATACAGTTGAATTTTCCCATAATCTAAATCTGCAATGTGCGTGCAGACATGATTCAAAAAGTGGCGGTCATGGGATACGACAATGACTGTATTCTTAAATTGAATCAGAAATTCTTCAAGCCAGTGGATCGCTTCCATATCCAGACCATTTGTCGGCTCATCAAGAAGCAGTACATCGGGATTGCCAAACAGTGCTTGTGCAAGAAGAATCTTTACTTTATCTGATTCTGGAAGTTCTGAAAGCGTCTTGTCATGCGCCGAAGCGTGAATACCCAATCCTTTCAGAAGCAAAGCGGCATCTGATTCAGCCTCATAACCATTCATTTCAGCAAATTCACCTTCGAGTTCAGCAGCTTTCATGCCATCTTCATCAGAAAAATCCGGTTTCATATAAATAGCATCTTTTTCCTGACGGACCTTGTAAAGTCTTTCATGTCCCATAACAACAACATCGAGGACATTTTCAGAATCATATGCATAGTGATCTTGACGAAGTACAGCCATTCGATGGTCTGGCGGAAGTGAAACATTCCCCGCTTGAGCATCGAGGTCTCCTGAAAGTATTTTCAGAAAAGTTGATTTTCCTGCACCATTTGCCCCGATTAAACCGTAACAATTGCCCGGTGTGAATTTAATTGTGACATCTTCAAATAACTTCTGATCGCCAAAGCGAAGACTTACTCCATTTACGTTTAACATGTTTATACATCATCCTTCTCATTAAAATCCTCATGAATTATAACATCTTTTGATGAAGATTACGAATCTTGTTTCAGCTGTTATTTCACTCATTCACAATTCTGACACATGTAAGCGAATTCAGAAATTTTTGTGAAACAATTCACATTTTAGACATAGATTTTTTATTTCAGCCATTATACAATGAACTCAGTTAGTTAAGTGAAATACTTCACAATCTTTTTAGGAGGCGTTAACTATGGCAGTTGAAGAGAAAGACTTAAAGAAACAAGGAAGTACAGAGGCAATGATCAACAAACTCGTTCAAAAAGGACAAGAAGCATATGAATCATTTTTGAACTACAACCAAGAGGAAATCGATCAGATCGTTAAAGAAATGGCATTGGCAGGTCTTGATCAGCACATGCCGCTTGCAAAAATGGCAGTTGAAGAGACAGGACGTGGTGTGTATGAAGATAAAATCATCAAGAACATTTTCGCCACTGAATATGTCTATCATGGTATAAAATATGATAAAACTGTTGGGGTCGTCAGTGAGAATGAACATGAAGAAATGATTGAAATTGCTGAGCCAGTGGGTGTTGTTGCCGGTGTTACACCAGTGACGAACCCGACGTCCACAACGATGTTTAAAATTCTGATTGCAATTAAAACGAGAAACCCGATTATTTTCGCATTTCACCCTTCTGCACAGAAATGCAGTTCTAAAGCAGCTGAAATCCTTTATGAAGCTGCACTGAAAGCTGGGGCACCAGAAGGTTGTATCCAGTGGGTTCCAAAACCATCGATTGATGCAACGCAGGCACTGATGAATCATGATGGTGTCGCTATGGTACTTGCAACAGGAGGAGCAGGCATGGTGAAATCAGCATACAGCACCGGTAAACCAGCATTGGGCGTCGGACCGGGTAATGTGCCATGCTTCATTGAACGAAGTGCAAACATCAAACAGGCAGTAAACGATTTGATTCTATCTAAAACATTCGATAATGGTATGATTTGCGCATCCGAACAAGCCGTTATTATCGAAGCACCGATTTATCAGGACACAAAGAAAGAGTTGATTGATAATAACTGTTATTTCTTGAACAAAGAAGAGCGTGAAAAAGTGGAGAAGCTCGTCATCAATGAGAATACATGCGCTGTGAATCCGACAATCGTCGGCATGCCAGCTGCAAAAATTGCTGAAATGGCAGGAGTTACTGTCCCTGCAGAAACTAAGATTTTAATCGCAGAACTTAAAACTGTTGGACCTGAATCACCATTATCAAGAGAAAAATTAAGCCCGGTTCTTGCTTGCTTCAAAGTGAAAGACCGTGAAGAAGGTTACAAGCGTTCCCAGGAGATGCTTGAATTTGGAGGTCTGGGACACTCTGCAGTAATTCATTCTGAGAATGAAGAGGTTATACGTGAATTCGGCATGCGAATGAAGGCAGGTCGTATTATTAATAACAGTCCTTCTTCACAAGGAGCAATTGGTGACATTTATAATGGCTATCTGCCATCACTAACGCTCGGTTGTGGTTCGCATGGTCATAACTCTGTGTCACAGAATGTCGGTACCATTAACCTGGTCAACTTTAAGAAAATCGGAAAGCGCCGAAACAATATGCAGTGGTTTAAAGTACCACCGCGCATCTATTTCGAAAAAAATGCGACACAATATCTTGAAAAGATGCCTAATATCTCTCGTGCAATGATCGTTACAGATGAAATCATGATGAAGATGGGGTATGTGGATAAAGTATTATACTACCTGAATAAACGTCCGGACGGTATTCAATATGAAGTATTCTCAGATGTTGAGGCTGATCCGAGTATCGAAACCGTTATGAAAGGCGCAGAGATGATGCGCAGGTTCGAACCTGATGTCATCATTACACTCGGTGGCGGTTCACCAATGGACGCTGCCAAAGGCATGTGGTTGTTCTATGAGAACCCGGATCTTGATTTCAATGGCTTAAAGCAAAAATTTCTCGATATCCGTAAACGGGTGTTTAAATACCCTAAGCTCGGAAAACGCGCGCAATTTGTAGCGATTCCGACCACATCAGGAACAGGTTCTGAAGTCACATCCTTCTCTGTTATCACAGACAAGGCAAATCAGACGAAGTATCCTCTTGCCGACTATGAACTAACACCGGATGTAGCCATTATTGACCCGGTTTATGTCAAATCCGTTCCGCCATCTGTAACTGCTGATACGGGGATGGACGTACTGACTCATGCCATTGAAGCATATGTGTCTGTTCTTGCGAATGACTATACTGATGGTTTGGCTATGAAAGCCATTGAACTGGTATTTGAATATCTGCCGAAAGCATACGCAAATGGAAATGATGAAGTAGCAAGAGAAAAAGTTCACAATGCATCAACCATTGCGGGTATGGCGTTTGCCAATGCGTTCCTGGGAATCAATCACAGTCTGGCTCATAAACTGGGAGCAGAATTCCACATTGCACACGGTCGCTCCAATACGATTTTAATGCCTCATGTGATCCGTTATAATGCCAAGAAGCCTACAAAATTCGCGGCATTCCCTAAGTATAACCACTTTAAAGCCGATGAGCGCTATGCAGACATTGCACGCCGTCTCGGGTTACCTGCTGCAACCACAGAACAGGGCGTGGAAAGCCTTGCACAGGCAGTGATTGAACTGGCAAAAGGAATGAACATTCCAATGAGTATTGCACAATGCGGTGTAGATCAGAAAGACTTCGAAAAAGTTGTTGATGACCTTGCTGATCGCGCATTTGAAGATCAGTGCACGACAGCTAATCCGAAACTTCCACTTGTGACAGAATTAGCTGAAATTTACAGACAAGCTTATAAAGGGGTATAATTAATAAAGAGCGATCTCTCCAAAATGGAGTGATCGCTCTTTCATTAGAAATTCATGCGATTAATTCGGTGACCCTTCAATAAATCCTTCATGCTGTTTTTCGTTGATGTTGACCTCGAAATCATGTTTTTGATAAAAGTGAACGAGGCGGTTGAGGTGATCCCAGTCACGTTTCACAAGCTTTCCAGTAATCCGGTTAATATTCTGATCTATTGCATATGCTTTTAAATGCTTCATACAGATCGACCCCAGTCCCTGATTAGGTTCTCCCTTGACATCGTCAATATGAAGCTTGAAATTATCATAATAGTGACCCTGAATGGCAAAATCCCAATTACCTTCATATTTGTCATCGCATGTTTTCGCCATAACCTGGCATTGGTTTTTATCATCTTTGAGAAAAATGACTGTCCAATTGTTGTGCTGATCAGGTTCAATGCCCAGAACTTGCCACTTCTTTGATATTTCATATATATTTTCTCTCATGATCATCAGTTGAAAAAATAGTGCATCCCGCTCGTTTTCCACTTCTTCTTGAGACTGCTTTTCCATCATGGCAAACGCAGATCCTGTATTCATTTTATTCCTCCTCACGCCATCATCACTTCTGCTCACAATTTCAGTATTCTAACAGATCTGCCTTTCGAATTCAACCGGTTCGGAATCGTTTACGATTCTTTCCAAGTTCCGTTATACTGAAGACCTTAAGGGGTGACTGTTATGGACATTGGTGTGGATATCATTAAAAGCAGGGAAGATGCTTATTTATTTGGTTACCATCAAGGATTGGCATTGAAAAAGATGCCCGTTTATCAAAAGCACGTTAAAAGAAGAAAGAAATCCATCCGGCAATATACGGTGAACGTTGCGGAATTTAATTCATGGATGGCCGATATACAACCCTCCTTATTGGATGAACTTGAGGGTCTCAGTCAAGCACTTGGCTGGCGACTTGAAGATACCATTCATGAATACGGCGGGTATCAGGATCACTGGAAAAGGTCGGGGTGCAGTGCCATGATGCCTGATGGCCTTTATGCACGAAATTATGATTATCACCCTAAAACATATGATGGACGTTTTGTTTTGTATCAACCTCAAAAGGGTTATGGCCATATCGGTTTTGCACAGCGGATCATCGGACGGATGGATGGTATGAATCAGAAAGGATTGGCTATCGGATATCATTTCGTCAATCGGTTAAAACCTGGTAAAGGTTTTATTTGTACTACTATCACACGCCTTGTTTTGGAAAATTGCAAAGACGTACCTGAAGCCATCCGAATGTTGAAGTACTTGCCGCATCGATTTGCTTTTAATTTTTCTGTGGCCGATCGCTTTGGAAATGCAGCTGTTGTTGAAGCATCTTCTAAAGGCGTTTTTATTCATAACAACGACATCCGCATTTGCAGTAATCATTTCCGATCGGATGAAAAAGCTTGGGAAAATCGTCATTTTCTTGAAGAGACAACTAACCGCTTGCACAATTTAAACGAGGGTTTTGTTCATCATCCGAATCCTCTGGATCTCTTTTATAAAATCAACCACACAAAACATCAGATTGCCAAGACCGATTATCGGAATTTTGCCGGTACGATTCATAGTGTTGTTTACGATACAGTAACCCAACATGTTTATGTTGGGTTAGGAGTTAATACACAGCCGCTCTTGATCTCATTTGGAGATTGGATCAATGGGGCCCCCTTGTACTTCAGTAAATTAAAAGGGAAGTTGCCCGATATCGAAGGGGCTGAGCACCTGAGGAGGTTTGAGGATGCCAAAAAGCGACAACATGCGTCATCTTGAAAAGGGTTTAGCACTGAATACACACGTGACATCTAAAAATCGTTGGTTCAAATCTGCCATGAGTGAATCATTAGGAACACCAGAGCATTATCCTTCTGAGCATTTAATACATCTTTATCAGGTTTGGGCTGAGGGAGGAGCAGGAATTGTCGTCACTGGCAATGTGATGGTGGACCGCACTGCCTTAGGTGAACCCGGGAACGTTGTACTCGATTCAGAAAAATACTTGAATCAGTTTGAAAAATGGGCACAGGCAGGCACCCGAAATGAGACATTGCTGTTTATGCAACTCAATCATCCCGGTAAGCAAGTCATTAAAGGGGTGGCCAGTGAAGCAGTTGCACCTTCAGCTGTTCCTTATGCCCCCTCATTTCAACGTTTTTTTCCGCCATGCAGAGCACTTACTCGAAAAGAAATTCACCGGATCATCAGTCAATTTGCAAATGCAGCATCACTCGCTCAAAAATCAGGATTTTCCGGGGTACAGCTTCACGCAGCACATGGGTATCTGATCAGTCAGTTTTTATCACCGGTTCATAACCGTCGCTACGATCACTACGGAGGGACTGTAGAGAATCGTTTTCGTTTCTTGAAGGAAATCTTTCTGGCAGTCAGAGAGGCAACAGGACCAGCATTTCCCATCAGCGTAAAACTGAACAGTGCTGATTTTATGAAGGCTGGATTCTCTCAAGATGATGCTCGATTTGTCATTCATCAACTGGAACAAGAGGGTGCAGACCTGATTGAAATATCCGGGGGTACGTATGAACGTCCAGCTATGTTTATGAAAGAGGTAAAAGAATCCACGAAACAGAGGGAAGCTTATTTTGCAGAATTCGCCAACTCTATTAAAAATGAAACAACTGTACCCATCGCGCTCACAGGCGGATTCCGCAGTCAAATTGCGATGACTCAAGCATTGGAAAATAATACGACCGATATGATTGGTGTTGCAAGACCTTTAGTACTTTATCCGGATCTGCCGAATCAGTTTGCCACTGGAACTATGAAGCGCGCAGACCTGCCATCCATTACAACAGGGATCAAAACAATTGATCAAGCTGCATTGCTTGAACTGTTATGGTACGCCAGACAGTTGCACCGCATCGGAAAAGGCAAAGAACCATTATTGACACTATCCGCTCGAACCAGTCTGATATATTCAGTGTTGAAAAACGGATTGTCCATATTTCAAAAAAGACGAGTGTAAATTGAGGTTTAAAATGTGAATAATAAGTGAACACTGTAAATAGTCTGAAAAAAAAGGAGTGCATAATTTATGGCAGAAAAAATTCTAACTACATCAGCAACGGTTCAAGGTGGAAGAGAAGGACATGTAAAGTCAGATACAGGTGTCATTGATTTGAATCTCTCCATGCCAAAAGGAAAGGATCTACCGACAGATGCAACGAACCCGGAACAGCTCTTTGCTGCAGGGTATGCAGCATGTTTTGATGGTGCATTGAATCTGATGGCTTCGAACGCGAAAAAAGACATTTCATCAACGTTGACATCCTCAGTCAGTCTTATTAAGGATCCTGATGATGGCGGATTTATGATTGGGGTGCATCTGAAGGCTGAAATCGAAGGTGTAAGTCAAGAAGAGGCTGAAGATCTTGTGGACAAAGCTCACGATTTCTGCCCTTATTCAAAAGCGACACGTGGTAATATTGATGTGACACTTGAAGTGGTTGCAAAATAATTCAATAATTAAACGAAAAAAGGTGCCGGATTAAATCTGGCACCTTTTTTCTGTTTGATATCATGATTTTCGCAATAGTTCCTGAATTTCGTTATAATGGAATACAATATACAATTAGTTGACAGGAGTGTGCATGAAAGATGTCAAATATTGAAAAAGCAACATTTGCAGGGGGTTGTTTCTGGTGTATGGTAAAACCTTTTGAAGAATTACCAGGCATCATCGAAGTCATTTCCGGTTATATGGGTGGACATTTACCAAATCCAACGTATGAGCAGGTGAAATCAGGTACTTCCGGACACAGGGAAGTCGTACAAATCACCTTCGATCGAGAAAAGTTTCCATACAGTGGATTATTGGACTTATATTGGCCTCAGATTGATCCAACGGATCCCGACGGTCAATTCATTGACCGGGGAGAACAATACCGCACAGCCATTTATTATCATAATGAAGATCAGCGCCAAGCTGCAGTGCTGAGTAAACGAAACCTGGATGAGAACGGGCCATTCAAAGACCCTGTTGTAACGGATATTCTACCTGCTGAAGTATTTTATCCTGCTGAAGAAGAACATCAGAAATTCCATCAAAAAAATCCTGAAGCCTATAAAGATGAACAAACAAATTCCGGACGACAATCCTTTATTCAAAATCATTGGCAAGGGCATGAAGATCTATGAATACAGCAACGTTTCTAAATGAAATCAAAAAAATCGACGTTCAGGCAGTACTGATCTCCGAAGAAGGCAGTCCAGTTTTTCAATATGAGCAGAAGCAAGGTGACATCGATCGTCTCCACAAAGTGAACTCTGTTACAAAGTCATTGTTATCTTTGGGGATCGGGATAGCTTATGATGCCGGTGTGTTCCCCTCCGTTAATGAAGAGGCTCAATCGATATTTTCTGATTCAATTCCGGCAAATGTTCTCATAAAAAATTTGTTAACTCTTTCTGGAGGAGCCGATCCAGATCAATGGTGGTCGTATATCAAAGAAGAGAGGACATTTGATCAACTTATTTCTGCTTACACAAACGCACAATCTCATAAAATGAGGTATAATAATATAGATTCCCATATTTTATGCAGTGCTCTTGAATATGTCACTGGTTCAGACCCTCACCGATATTTGAGAGATCATTTGTTTAACCCGCTGCAAATCCAGAAGTCCAAATGGGAACAAGATCACCTCGGGAAGCGAATCGGTGGTTATGGCCTTATGCTGTCTCCAGCAAACTTATCAAAGATTGCCAACCTGTTATTGAATGAGGGACGCAATGATGCGGAACAGCTGATCAGTCCATCCTGGATTCAACAATCCACACGCAGTTGGATTGAAACACCTCAACCGAATCAATCCTATGGTCTTCATTGGTGGATCAGCGCTGAAGCAGGCAGTCAGCCGGCATTTTATTATGCAGCTGGCATGGAAGGTAATTTTATGGTGATGATTCCTTCGCTTGGGAGATCCATTGTCATTTGTTCTTCTTTAAAACGTAATGAGAGTCTGAAACCTTTTTCTTTAATGCTGAAATATCTTTTGAAATGATAGATCATCATCCCGAGTACAGGAGGAACTGAATTTATGGACTGGTATTCTGTCGCCGTTATGATATTATTTATCTTTAATTTTATTTTTGCCGCAGTGATTATCTTTATTGAGCGTAAAGATGCTACTTCTACTTGGGCATGGTTAATGATCCTTTTTCTTGTACCTTACCTGGGATTCATTATCTATCTCTTCCTGGGACAAAACTTAACAAGAAGACGCTTATTCAACTGGGAAGGTGTTCAGAAAATCGGGATCGTGGATCGAATTTCTGAGCAAATGATCCAATTAAAGGATCGGAGCTTTTCATTTAACCATGAAAACATTGATCGATACAGAGATTTGATTTATATGCATCTGGCAAATAATGATGCCGTTTTAACAAAAGGAAACGCTATTGACATATTTCACGACGGTCAAGAGAAATTTGACCAGCTGATTGAGGACATTCGTAAGGCAAAGCATCATATTCATTTGCAATATTATATATTCAGAAACGATCAACTCGGCAAACAGATTATCCACGAACTCACTTTGAAAGCGAAAGAAGGTTTAAATGTAAGGGTTCTGTACGATGAACTGGGCTCAAGAAAGATACGCAGGAAACATTTCAAGTCCATAACAGATGCCGGTGGTCAAGTCGGTGTGTTTTTCCCATCGAAATTCCCTTTGATTAACATTCGTTTAAACTACAGAAATCACCGAAAAATAGTTGTCATCGATGGTGAAATTGGTTATGTTGGCGGTTTTAATATAGGGGATGAATATTTAGGTAAATCCAGCAAGTTCGGTTATTGGCGGGACACACATTTGCGAATACGGGGAGAAGCCGTCGATCCGATGCAGACCCGATTTATATTAGATTGGAACCAGGCATCCAAAAGTAAAACGATCCAATACGACCCGGCCTATTTCCCGGATAAAAAGCATCTGGGTAATGCCGCTGTTCAAATGGTATCCAGCGGTCCTGATTCATCACATGAACAGATCAAAAACGGCTATATTAAATTACTGTTCGAAGCTGAAAAAACCATTTATATTCAGACGCCTTATTTTATACCGGATAAAAGTCTGATGGATGCCGTTCAAATTGCAAGTCTTTCCGGCAAAGACGTACGCATTATGATTCCAAACAAGCCGGATCACCCTTTTGTTTATTGGGCCACTTTTTCGCATATCGGTCAAGCGCTGGAAACCGGAGCGCGGGTATTTATCTATGAAGGTGGATTTATTCACTCCAAGAATGTTGTGATTGACGAAAAAATCTGTTCTGTAGGCACTGCGAACATCGACATGCGCAGTTTTAAACTGAATTTCGAAATTAACGCGTTCATCTATGATGAGGAAACATCGAAAACAGTTGTAAGAGATTTTGAAATCGATATGGAACAATCCGTTGAATTGACACTGGCAATGTATAAACGGCGCTCAAAATACATTCGTTTTAAAGAATCTATTTCCCGATTATTATCGCCAGTCCTTTAAAGAACACGTTTGCTTAGTGTTCTTTTTTTATTCACATATGCATAATAATAAATTTCTTTACATAAACATGTTGATCATTTCGTTATCAGCATGTATAATGATGAGAAATTATTCAATTGCTGAGGTGAGTGAAGTGAAGACAGTAGGAATTGTTGGAGGAACAGGGTACGGGGCTTTGGAATTGTTGCGATTCATTCAATTACATCCTGAATTAACAGTAACGAAATTATTCTCACACCGGCAAACAGGTATGGAAATCCAAGATGAATACGGACACTTGAAAGAACTGACTGATTTGTCTTTACAGTCACTTTCTGTTGAAGAAGCTGAATCGTTGGATATTCTCTTTTTTGCCACTCCGAAAGCCGTGGCAAAAGAATGGATTCCATCCTTGGCAAACAAGTCCATGCAAATC
This sequence comes from Salisediminibacterium beveridgei, assembly GCF_001721685.1. Taxonomy (GTDB): domain Bacteria; phylum Bacillota; class Bacilli; order Bacillales; family Salisediminibacteriaceae; genus Salisediminibacterium; species Salisediminibacterium beveridgei. The sequence continues at coordinate 1,743,200 of NZ_CP012502.1, forward strand.
ATTGATTTATCGGGTGATTTAAGATTGAGTGCAGCGGATTATGAGGCGTGGTACAACGAGGAGGCTGCTGAGGAACCTTTGCTGGAGAAGGCTGTATATGGACTCCCTGAATGGAATAAGCAACGGATATCCAATGCTGAAATCATTTCGAATCCAGGATGTTTTCCAACATCAACCCTGCTCGCTATAAAGCCACTGAAAAAACTCATTCTAAAACAAAATCAAAATATGGTGATTGTTGATGGAAAAACCGGAGTATCAGGAGCTGGCCGAACGCAAAATCCTTTAACTCATTTCTCTAATACGAATGAAAATGTTCAAACCTATAAAACCGGATCCCATCAGCATCAGCCTGAAATGGAACGGTATGCGTCGGAAATGACGGGCCTGAACATCCATGTGCAGTTAACGACCCATTTGATTCCGATGACAAGAGGATTACTCTGCACCATTTATATCCCGCTTAAAGAAGGTGTGACAATCGCTGAAGTCAGAGCTGCGTATATGCATGATTATCAGAACGAAGCTTTTGTGAGGGTCCTTCCTGAGGGTGTCATGCCAGCTACTAAACACGTTTACGGCAGTAATTACTGCGATATCGGTTTCTATTTAAATGAAAAAACAGGCTGGCTTACCGTATGTTCCGCCATCGACAACTTGGTAAAAGGCGCATCAGGCCAAGCGCTGCAAAATCTGAATATCATGAACGGCTGGGATGAAACACTGGGCTTGACCGGATATCCGCTGTTTCCATGATGACTTGAAAAAAAGGAGAAGATTGCATGATGACTACAACAGATCAACAATCGATCACACTACTCGAAAAAGGACATATCACATCACCAAAAGGCTTTCAGGCTGGCGGTGTTCATTGCGGACTTCGAAAAACAAAACTTGACTTCGGCTGGATTCACTCGGACGTGCCAGCGGATGCTGCAGGAGTATATACACTAAATGCATTCCGGGCTGCACCACTTCACGTGACAAAGGAAGCAATCGATTCAAACGGTAAATTGCAAACAATCATTACAAACAGTGCAGTAGCTAACTCATGCACCGGCCCGCTGGGCGAAGAAAACGCTAAAGACATGCAAATGCTTGCTGCAAAAAAACTGCAAGTGCATCCATTTGATGTCGCTGTGCTATCCACAGGAGTCATTGGGGTTCAATTGCCAATGGACGAAATTAAAGCAGGGATTCAGGCGATGGATCAATCAGTCAATTATGGACCTGAGCGATTTGAACAAGCCATTCTGACAACTGATACGGTAACAAAACATACGGCTGTAAGCTGCGTAATTGATGGTAAAACCATCACTGTAGGTGGCGCCGCCAAAGGGTCCGGAATGATTCATCCGAACATGGCCACGATGCTCGCGTATATGACAACTGACGCCAATGTAGAACAGGAAAGTCTGCAGACGCTTCTTTCAGATGTAACCAATGACACCTACAATATGATTACAGTAGACGGTGATTCCAGCACGAATGATACCGTACTGCTTTTGGCAAACGGCGCACAAAAAAACGAGGCACTTAATGAAAAACATCCCGATTGGCCGTTGTTTAAAGAAGCAGTGAGAACTGTTTCAGAAACCCTTGCTAAGAAAATTGCCCAAGACGGTGAGGGGGCCACAAAGCTCGTTGCCGTCCATGTATTAAACGCACAATCAAAATCTTCTGCTCGTAAAGTAGCTAAAGCGGTCATTTCATCCAATCTGGTGAAAACAGCTGTATACGGTGCCGATCCAAACTGGGGACGAATTGTCTGCGCCGTCGGATACAGTGAAGAGCCCGTTGATCCGAATACCGTTCATGTCAAACTTGGTGAGACTGTGGTCGTCGATGAGGGGTTGCCAGTCGCATTTGATGAAGATGCATCCAAAGTTTATCTTGGTAACGATCAGGTGGATATCACAGTAGATCTGAATCAAGGAACCGAAAGTGCATGTGCCTGGGGTTGTGACCTGACTTATCAATACGTCAAGATCAATGCCAGTTACAGAACATAAAGGAGTCGACACAGAATGAAACCAATCGTCATAAAAATCGGCGGAAGTACCATTGAAAACCTTCCGGATACCTTCTATCAAGAAATCGGATTACTGATGAAATCACGACCTGTAGTCATCGTTCACGGGGGAGGACCAGCCATCAACAATCGATTAAAGGAGCTGGATATCGAACCCGATTTCCACAAAGGACTCAGAATTACTACTCCTGAAATTATGGAAGTCGTAGAGCAGGTACTTGCAGGAAGCCTGAATAAAAAACTCGTACGCCATTTCTATATTAATCAGGTTGTGGCTGCAGGTATTTCAGGGCAGGATGGCGGGTTATTAATCGCAGAAAAAATGGACGAGCATATCGGTCTTGTTGGCGATATTAAAAACGTTCAACCAGCGATACTGAATGTACTGCTTGATCAAAATATCGTTCCGGTTGTCTCACCAGTTGGTCTGAGTCAAAGCGGAGAACCACTCAACATTAATGCCGATCACGCTGCTGTTCATATTGCAAAAGCACTGAATGCTTCAATGCTGTTTGCAACGGATGTTCCTGGCGTGATGGAGAACGGTTCGGTATTGCATCAGCTGAACCAGGAGGATGTTACCCGTTTGAAAGCAGAAGGAATCATCATCGGAGGTATGATTCCAAAAGTGGATTCTGCACTCTTTGCTATTGAAGCCGGTGTTGATGAGGCTGTTATCTTAAATGGTTTTCAATCACAAGTGATTGCGAACTATTTCAAAGGGAAATCCGTGGGAACCAGATTCAAAAAAAAGGTGGCACAGACATGAATACAAAAACTTCGAATTCAACAGCTGTTATGAATACGTATGGTCGATTCCCCATTGTACTTGTAAAAGGGAAAGGGGCCTGTGTAACGGCGGAAGATGGCTCTGAGTATCTGGACTTCACGTCCGGCATAGCCACATGCAATCTTGGACATTGTCCGGAAATCATCACCGACGCACTGCATAAACAGCTTGATACACTCTGGCATGTTTCCAATTTATATCACATTCCTGTTCAGCAGCAATTGGCAGAAATTCTAACGGAAAATACACACTTTCAGCAGGTGTTCTTCTGCAACAGCGGAGCTGAAGCGAACGAAGCTGCAATCAAACTGGTGAAAAAATACTGGTCGGATCAAAAAGCAATTGAGCGAAATACCATCATCACCTTCAGTCATTCATTTCATGGGCGAACCGGCACAACGATGGCTGCCACAGCTCAGGAAAAAATACACCAAGGGTTTGCACCTTTAACCCCCGGGTTTCAGTATGCAAATTACAATGATCCTCAAGCACTGAACATGATCAATACGGATTCAACTGCAGCCGTTATGCTTGAACTCATTCAAGGAGAAGGCGGCGTGATTCCGGCTGAGACTGAATGGGTCAAACTGCTTTGCGAAGAATGCCAACGGCAAGGAATTCCAGTCCTTATTGATGAGGTACAGTCAGGCATTGGCCGGACAGGCACATTTTACGCTTATGAACAATTTGACATCCAACCTGATATCATTACTTCTGCCAAAGGCTTAGGTTCAGGATTTCCAATTGGAGCAATGCTTGCCAGTGAAAAATTCAGCAGACATTTTACACCAGGAACACACGGCAGCACTTTCGGGGGTAACCCATTGGCTGCAACGGCGGCACTTGAAACCGTGAAAATCGTAAAAAACGAATCATTTCTGCAATCTGTCAAAGAACAAAGCGACTGGTTTGTGAATAAACTCGAACAGATGGCTTCCTCATTCAACCTGATTGAAGAAGTCAGAGGAAAAGGATTTTTAATTGGGATACAATTGAAAATTGATGCCATAACCGTTATCAAGGCTCTCCATGATAAAGAGATTCTCACCCTGCCGGCAGGACCAAATGTTCTGCGGATATTACCACCACTGAACGTCAGGAACGATCAGTTGGTTCATTTTGCAAATAAATTACAAGAAGTATTAACGGAAATACAACATAACAAGGAGGACGAAAATCATGAATAAAGGATATCTGGTACTGGAAACTGGAGATATACTCGAAGGAAAATGGATCGGACACCAGGATGAAACGATGGGTGAAGTCGTCTTTAATACCAGCATGACCGGATATCAGGAGATGATTACGGACCCCTCTTATGCCGGTCAGATTGTTACCCTTTGTTATCCATTAGTCGGTAACTATGGAATGAACCCGGATGATAATGAAAGCCAAAAACCGGCCTGCCAGGGCGTTATAGTTGGTGAATCCTGCGATCAGCCAAGCAATGGCAAAATGACCAGCAGTTTTTCAGACCAGTTAGCGACGTGGGGGATACCCGGCTTAGCTGAGGTGAATACCCGAAAACTCGTCTCATTGATCCGAAAACACAAAACCTTGAAAGGGAAGATCACGGCAAATCCAAAAACGGTGACTGTATTCCCTGAACCGTTATTTGCCCCAGGACAGCTGGTCGAGCAGGTTGCAGTCGAAAAAGCGGTATCCTATATCGGTCAGGGGAAACATGTTATCCTCCTCGACTTTGGTTATAAAGCTTCCATCCTGAACGACTTGCTGAAGCAAAACGTACGCGTGACCGTTGTACCTTACGATACTTCGCTTAAAGAGATTCAGAATATGAACCCTGACGGGATTTTAATCAGTAATGGTCCAGGAAATCCAGACGATCATGCCATGCATTTTCCAAAGATCAAAGCTCTGACAGACCTTTACCCAACGCTGGGCATTTGTCTTGGTCATCAGCTGATCGCTATGGCCTATGGTGCAAGTTCGAAAAAAATGGCCTTTGGTCACCGTGGAGGAAATCATCCTGTCCTGGATCATGAAACAGGGAAGATATGGATTACTTCTCAGAATCACAGCTATGAAATTGATCCGGAGAGTTGCATTGATCTGGAACTCGCAGTCAGGTTTACCAATGTGAACGATACTGGAATTGAAGGTTTTTTCCACCCTGAAAAACCTGTCACTACGGTACAGTTTCATCCGGAAGCAAGGCCAGGTCCTGTTGACACAGACTATATTTTTGATGAATTTATTGAATCGCTCGTGTGTACTGGAGGGAAATCGTCATGTCAGATGCAGCAAGTCTGAAAAAAGTTCTCGTGGTCGGGTCCGGTCCAATTGTGATCGGACAGGCTGCCGAATTCGACTATGCAGGAACCCAGGCCTGCCTCGCACTAAAAGAGGCAGGCATTGAAGTCATCTTACTGAATAATAATCCAGCTACGATTATGACGGACTCATCCATTGTGGATCAGGTTTATTTTGAACCAATGACAGTCGCATCCATTGAAATGATCTTTAAAGAAGAAAAACCTGATGGCATGATTGGCACTCTCGGTGGTCAAACCGGGCTGAACTTAACGATTGCAGCCTACGACGCCGGTCTCTATGAAAAGTACGGTGTAGAGCTTCTGGGCACATCTGTGGAGGCGATTCAAAAAGGGGAAGACCGGGAGAAATTCCGTACTCTCATGCTTGATATCGATGAACCGGTGGCTGATTCATCTATTGTTGAAACCATTGAAGAGGGAAAGTCATTTATCGAAGAGATCGGCTACCCTGTGATTTTGCGTCCTGCATATACATTAGGAGGAGCCGGTGGTGGTTTTGCATACAATGACGATGAATTTGAAACGATTTTAAAAAATGGATTGAAACAAAGTCCAATTCAGCAAGTACTTGTGGAAAAAAGCATTAAAGGGTGGAAAGAAATTGAGTATGAAGTCATGCGTGACGTCAACGACACTTGCACCATTGTCTGCAATATGGAGAATCTCGACCCCGTCGGCGTGCATACCGGTGATTCCATTGTAGTGGCGCCTTCTCAGACGTTAACGGATATCCAGTTTCAAATGCTGAGAACCTCCTCTTTGAAAGTCATACGGGCACTTGGTGTCATTGGGGGTTGTAACATTCAATTTGCTCTTCACCCGGAAACTGATGAATATGTGATTATTGAAGTAAACCCCCGAGTCAGCCGATCCTCCGCTTTGGCTTCAAAAGCAACAGGATACCCAATTGCACGAATTGCAACTCAATGTGCTCTCGGCATGAAACTACATGAAATCATAAATCCCATAACCGGGAACACTTTTGCATCCTTTGAACCGGCACTGGATTATATTGTCGTCAAACTCCCAAGATTCCCATTTGATAAATTTTCCGAAGCAGACCGTTCACTTGGTACACAGATGAAGGCCACTGGAGAAGTCATGGCATTGGATCGTACTTTTGAAGGTGCTATGAATAAAGCGTTGCGATCGCTTGAAATGAATGTCCGGTCTCTTCATATGCCGTTGATTTCTAAAAGCAGTGATGATCATCTGGACACTCTCTTGACCGATGCAAACGATCTTCGTCTTTTTGCATTGGCTGAAGCGATCAGAAGGGGTATCAGCATCGAAAAAATTAATGAAAAAACAGCAATCGATCACTGGTTCCTTGCCAAAATTGAGCATATGGTTTCCCTTGAAACAGAAGCCGAAACCATGAAAGTTGCGGATATTACTGATGAATGGCTAAAGAAAGTAAAGCGATATAACTTGAGTGATGAATGGCTCGCTGTTCAACTCGGCATTCCGTTTCTGAAACTGCGCGAATGGTACGATGACTTCGGAATGAAGCCTGGCTATCAGCTGGTTGACACATGTGCAGGGGAATTCGATGCAGAAACACCTTATTATTATTCCAGTTGGAGCGGTCATGATGAGGTCACACCCGACCCGAATACCAAAAAGATTCTTGTATTAGGTTCTGGACCGATCCGGATTGGTCAGGGCATTGAATTTGATTATTGTTCAGTTCATGCGGTAAAAGCCGTTCAAAAAGCAGGATTTGAAGCGATTATTATCAATAATAACCCGGAAACGGTGAGTACCGATTATGCAGTAGCTGACCGGCTGTACTTTGAACCCCTGGCACTGGATGATGTGTGGAGTGTCATTGTGAAAGAGCAGGTTGAAGGGGTTATCGTCCAATTTGGCGGTCAAACCGCGATTAATCTCGCCGCAGATCTTGACGCACTAGGTGTCCATATATACGGGACATCACCAACAAATATTGACGCAGTGGAGGACCGGGAAGCGTTCTATCATCTCTTGAATCAGCATGGGATCGAACACATCCGCGGTGAGATGGCACATAGCCCACATGAACTCGAAGGGGCAGCAAATGAGCTTGGCTTTCCGGTATTAATCAGACCATCCTATGTCATTGGTGGGCAGTCCATGTTTATCTGTTACGACCACCATGAGCTTGCATCGTATGCAGAACGTATTCAGCTGGAAACCAACGACCGCTGCTGGCCTTTGTTAATTGATCAATACGTACCCGGGAAAGAATGTGAAGTGGATGTGATTACCGACGGCGAAGATATTTTAATTCCTGGTATCTTTGAACACCTTGAAAAGGCAGGGGTGCATTCTGGAGACAGCGTCACAATTTTCCCATCGATTACATTGACTGAAAAAGAAAAAGCATCGATCTCATCGATTTCAGAAACCATTGCAAAAGAAGGTTGCATCATTGGCATTATGAATATTCAATTTGTTCTCGATCAAGGTCATGTCTATGTACTTGAAGTCAATCCACGATCATCGAGAACGGTGCCGATCATGAGTAAAGTCACTGGAGTCCCGATGATTGAATACGCCGTACGCGCTCAGCTCGGTGAAAAAATAACAGACATTTCACCTGTAGTTGGACTGATGGACGATCTTCCGTACTATACCGTCAAAGCACCGGTCTTCTCAGCGACCAAACTGAAAGGCGTCGACCACGTACTCGGTCCCGAAATGAAGTCAACAGGAGAAATTATCGGAATGGGGCAAACAAAGGAAGAAGCATTAAAGAAAGCAACCGTGCACATGCAAGGCTCTGAAGATTCAATGGCTGAACAAAACTGGTTTGTGTCCGTATCAGATCGAATCAAACCTGAATTTAATCAACTTTTGGACCAACTCAAAGTAAAACCAGGTAAATTCTATGCAACTCCAGGAACGGCAAATTGCCTGAAAGAAGCGGGTGTCGGGAATGTCGTTATTCTTGATGACAAAGACGACATCCATAATCTTTTTAAAATCGATCCTCCTTCAATTGTGTTAAATATTGCAAACCAGGGGAGACAAAAGCAAAAAGTCGGATTTTTCATCCGGGAATGTGCCACTAAATTTGATGTGCCGTGTTACACAAACATTGACACGTTCAAAGAAGTCACGGGTACCGGTGATGAACGATCCGCTGCGGATTATGGGATACACACACTGCAGTATTACCTGACACAAAACGGAAAAGAGGTATCACAAGGATGACTACACCAAAACACTTTCTCACGATGCTCGATTATGATAAAGAGATGATTCAAGCACTTTTAGAAGATGCAAAACAGCTTAAAAAAGAATTAAAAGAAGGGACGCCACATCCGCATTTAAAGGGGAAAACACTTGCGATGATTTTTGAAAAATCATCCACCAGAACACGGGTCTCATTCGAAGTAGGCATGCTCCAGTTAGGAGGTCATGCTTTGTTTCTAAGCAGCAACGAAATTCAACTTGGCCGAGGCGAACCTATATCAGACACGGCGAAAGTTCTTTCCGGTTATGTCGATGGCATTATGATTCGAACCTTTGGACATAGCCGAATCGAAGAATTAGCAGACCAGGCAACTATACCGGTCATTAATGGATTGACGAATGAACACCATCCATGTCAGGTCATGGCTGATTTATTGACTATACAGGAACAAAAAGGAACTCTCGAAGGACTCACTGCCAGTTATATCGGTGATGGCTTTAATAATGTGGCTCATTCTTTGATTCAGGGACTTTGTTTGATGGGCATGCATGTGAAAGTCGCTTCACCGGAGGGATACGAACCGGACCCTGCAATTATGCATGAAGCAGAGGTGATCGCTGGTGAACAGGGTGGTTCACTCGCGTTTTCACATTCGGCACAAACTGCGATTCAGGATTCGGATGTTGTCATTACAGACGTCTGGGCCAGTATGGGAAATGAAGCCGAAAAGGAACAGCGCTTGAACGATTTTCAAGGTTTCCAAGTCAATCAGGAACTCACTGAACATGCAAAAGATGATTATATATTCTTGCACTGTCTTCCAGCGCACCGGGGAGAAGAAGTGACATCCGAAATCATTGATGGTTCTCACTCCGTTGTGTTTGAAGAAGCAGAGAATCGACTTCATGCACAAAAGGCCATTTTGAAAAAACTATTATGAATTTGTATTCTTCTGTAGACTTTTGCATAAAGATACGTTATCATAGATAAAAATACTTTGTTAGGGAGAGATTCATATGAGTAAAGGTAAAGTAGTATTAGCGTATTCCGGCGGATTGGATACATCCGTATGCATAAAGTATCTTCAAGAAGAATATGATTACGAAGTCATTGCTTTAGGTCTTGAGATCGGTGAGGGGAAAGATCTTGAATCATTAAAAGAAAAAGCATTGGAAGTCGGCGCGGAAAAAGCCGTGATCATAGACGCTAAGGAACTGTTGGCAAAAGAATATTTAATGCCGGCATTGAAGGCAAATTGCCTTTATGAAGGGAAATATCCTCTTTCTTCAGCACTATCAAGACCTCTGATTTCGAAGTTACTTGTCGAAGTTGCTGAGCAGGAAGGTGCTGTAGCAGTGGCACACGGTTGTACAGGGAAAGGGAATGATCAGGTACGTTTTGAAGTATCCATTCAGGCACTTAATCCGGATCTTGAAGTGATTGCGCCGGTGAGAGAATGGGGAATGAACCGAGAAGATGAAATTGCCTATGCAAAAGAGAAGAACATCCCGATTCAGGTAAACCTGGAAAAACCTTATTCCATTGATGCAAACATCTGGGGCAGAGCCTGTGAAGCAGGCGTCCTTGAAGATACATGGAAAGAAGCACCGGAAGAAGCTTTCGATTGGACTGCGTCCATTGCAGACACACCGGATGAACCCGAATATGTCGAAATTGCCTTCACTGAAGGGGAGCCCACTTCATTGAATGGGGTCCCGATGCAACTTGCTGACCTGATTTTGGAACTGAATAAAATTGGCGGAAAGCATGGCGTTGGAAGAATTGATCATATCGAAAACCGACTGGTTGGCATTAAGGCCAGAGAAGTATACGAAAATCCAGGGGCTTTGATTTTGATCAATGCACATAAGGAATTGGAATTCCTGACTTTGCCGAAAGAGATTACACAGTTTAAAACAACCATTGATCAAAAAATGACACAGCTGATTTATGATGGACTCTGGTATTCCCCATTACGAACAGCATTGGATGCATTTGTGAACGATACACAAAAGGTCGTCTCGGGTAAAATCCAGGTGAAACTTTGGAAGGGGACGCAAATGGTTGTCGCAAGACATTCAGATAACAGTCTATATAATGAAGAGCTGGCGACCTATTCAAAAGGCGACGCTTTCGATCACAATGCAGCTATGGGTTTCATTAAACTTTGGGGACTTACAACAAAGACTTATTCTCAAATTCATCAGAAGAAAAAGGCTGAAACTACCGGGAAAAAGTAATATAATGATACTCAGAAGATTCAAAAACGACGGTGGTTCAATTATCCACCGTCGTTTCAATGTTGGGAGGCCGTAAGGATGAGTAAATTATGGGGTGGACGATTCACAAAATCCACGAACGAACTGGTTGAAAAAGAAACTGCCTCGATCGGGTTCGATTATCAACTGGCAGAAGAAGATATTCAAGGCAGTCTTGCTCATGTCAAGATGCTTGCTAAAACCGGTATCATTGAACAGGCAGAAGCCGATCTGATCGAGCAAGGGCTGAATAAAGTATTTCAGAAATTCAAAGACAACGAGTTGGAATTTACGGATGCCAACGAAGACATACACATGAACATAGAACATGCATTGATTGAAGAAATAGGTCCAGTAGGTGGAAAGCTCCATACCGGAAGAAGCCGAAACGATCAAGTTGCAACAGATATGCACTTGTATTTAAAAAAACATACTGAACAGTTGATCTGCCTGATGAACGATGTTCAAAGAGCAATAATTGAACTCTCGGAAAATCATGTGGAAACCATTCTTCCTGGATACACCCATTTGCAAAGGGCTCAACCTGTGTCATTTGCCCATCATATGCTGGCGTATTTCTGGATGTTTCAACGGGATAAAGATCGTTTAAAGGACAGTTTGAAACGTATCAGCTGGTCACCACTGGGAGCTGGAGCACTTGCTGGTACAACTTTTCCGATCGATCGTGAATTCACAGCTGCAGAACTCGGACTCGATTTTGTCTATCCAAACAGTATGGATGCTGTCAGTGACCGGGATTTCATTTTGGAATTCATGTCCTCTGCTTCCATTGCTATGACTCACATCTCCAGACTATCAGAAGAAATGGTCATTTGGATGAGTCAGGAATTTCAGTTTATCGAACTCGATGATTCCTTCTGCACAGGCTCGAGTATCATGCCACAGAAGAAAAATCCTGATGTCCCAGAACTGCTCCGTGCACGAACAGGAAGAGTAAACGGCAATCTCATCGGTCTCTTAACAGTGCTGAAAGGATTACCATTGGCTTATAATAAAGATATGCAGGAAGATAAAGAAGGCATGTTTGATACGGTGCATACACTTACGACATCGTTGCAGTTCCTCGCTCCAATGATTTCCAGCATGACAGTTAATGCAGATCGAATGAAGAATGCAGTAGATACAGATTTTTCAAATGCGACAGATATTGCAGATTATCTCGTAGATAAAGGTATTCCATTCCGCGAAGCACATGAAGTCATCGGTAAAATTGTGCTACACTGTATTCAAAATAATCAGTTCCTTCTCCAGCTCGAACTAGCAGACTACAAAATGTTTCATGAGGCATTTGAGTCCGATATTTTCGAGACACTGAAACCTGAATCAGTCGTCTCTGCGCGGAAAAGTACAGGTGGAACAGCTCCAAAAGCTGTTTCAAAGCAGTTGGAACTGGCAAAATCATTTCTGAACTGAATCGTGTCTGATAAGCTTTAACAGCAGGGGGGACCCTATGGATCATACATTTATCGAAATCATGAGACTCCAAGGAGAGTTGCAAACGATTCACGAAGCGGATCTCAGAAAATTGGAAAGACTGATTTCTGTTAATCCATGCCGGTGCGAAAAACAAGAAGATTGCAAAGGAATCTGCAGTGTCAAAAGAAGATTAAATGATGAATTAGAACGGAGACAATTGAAAAGGGAGCGATAGTCATGTCAAAAAATACAATTAAATGGACAAAACGCGACAAATTAAAAACAAAACCGGATGAGTCAACTTTGCCATTCGGGAAAATTTTCACGGATTATATGATGAAAATGCGTTATGAGGCGGGAAGTGGCTGGTCTGATCCTGAGATCGTTCCATATGGTCCAATAGAACTTGATCCAGCAGCAATGGTACTGCACTATGGTCAAACGGTTTTTGAGGGACTCAAAGCATACCGGAACGAGAATGGAGATGTCCAACTGTTCAGACCTGAAGAGAATATGAAGCGTATGAACCGCTCGCACCGTAGGATGAGCATTCCGGAATTCGATGGGGAAACGGTGCTGAAAGCTCTGTCTCAATTGATCGACATTGAAAAAGACTGGGTACCGTCAGTCGAAGGGACATCATTATATGTTCGGCCCTTTGTGATCAGTACGCAGACACATCTCGCTGTCCATCCATCAGACTCCTATGAGTTTTATATTATTCTCTCACCGGTAGGCTCATATTATCCTGAAGGCATTAATCCAGTGAAAATCCAAGTCGAGGATGAATTCACGCGTGCAGTAAAAGGCGGAACCGGAACAGCGAAAACCGGTGGCAACTATTCTGCTGGTTATAATGCACAGGAGAAGGCATCAAAGTCCGGCCATGCCCAGGTGCTTTGGCTCGATGCGATTGAAAAACAGTATATTGAAGAAGTGGGCAGCATGAATGTCTTCTTTAAGATCAACGGCGAAATCGTCACTCCGGCATTGTCCGGCAGTATCCTGGAAGGTGTGACAAGAAAATCCATAATTGAATTGCTGCATTCTTGGGAAATTCCGGTGATGGAAAGGAAGATTTCCATTCAGGAACTGATTCAGGCACAGAAAAATGGTACGTTAGAAGAAGCTTTCGGAGCAGGGACAGCCGCTGTAGTCTCACCTATCGGCTCATTCACTTATAAGGGAGTTGCCTATAAGGTACAGGATGGTGAAACCGGTTCTTTAACGAAAAAGTTATACGACACCGTCACAGGTATTCAAACCGGTAAGCTTGATGATCCATTTGGATGGACAAAAGTCATTCATGTATAAAGAAAACTAAACCGGTCGAGGGACAATCCAATGGCGAAAGATTTAGTTACACTTAAATGGTCTTAAATAATCAAAAAAAAAAGCAAATCTCCTTCAGGGTTTGGTTCCTGGAATGGGGATTTGCTTTTACATTACCATTCAAAAAAGAATTTTAGTGAAAGCGTAATTGCAGTATACATAATAACGCCACTTGCGAAGGTTGGGAAATGAGCGTATTTATCTTCTGGTAATTCATATTTAAATACGTTTAAAATCATTGCTCCACTGATAAAAGCAAATATGATTGATTGAACAAGTGCTGTGAATTCTACAAATACACCTAATCCCCAGCCAATCAAGATCCCCAATGCGAGCATGTATCTGCCTACAGTATTATATTTTTCAGCAAATTCCCGCCACATGTCATGCGCAACAGCAATGAAGTGTAACCCAATGGCTGCGCTGTAAAAGAGTGCTTGTAAAACTGAAACTTGAGCAGAAATGACGACGTAAGCCACCAGGGCATTGTACGTTGTATAAAACAAAATTTGTGTCCAGAAAGTCAATTCATTATCATGTGCACGTTGTCTGACATAGAGCTGGCTGCCGTAAAACATAATTACGCCAATGAGCCCGATGAAATAGATTTCTGATTGCATCGCAAATAAAGTCAGATCAAGCGCAATATTTTGTTGCTCAGTATGGAGCGCGGGTAATACATATACAAACACATAAGAAACAGCCAAACCACCGGAGAATGAGAACCAGCGAAGCTGCATCAATCGCTCCGTCGGTAAAATTTTATTTGTCATAAAATGAATAAAGATAAAAAATAACCCTGTCAAAAGGGCTCCGATCGTCATATGAAACACCTCACATTTATCAGCTTTTATCTTAACTTGTTTCGTGATGGCTGACAAGTATTAAAGTCTGATATACTATAGCGTAGATAATTTTATTCTATAAGGAGTCTGATGATGAAGCTGAAATCGATGCCGCCGGTTCTAAAAGGGGAGCCCTTGCTTTTGATTCTTGGAAGTATGCCCGGCAGCCAATCGTTAGAAAAACAGCAGTATTATGCGAACCCAAGAAATCAATTTTGGAAAATGCTTTCTGATTACTTTAGAGTTGATCTGACAGCCCTGTCCTATGAAAGTCGAAAATCATACGTCGCTTCACATAGAATTGCTTTGTGGGATATCTTACAGGAATGTGAGCGGATCGGGAGTCTGGATTCAGCCATACGAAGAGAATCATTCAATCCGATTTCTGAATTCATTGAGGCAAATCCCAGCATTCTCGCAATTGGTTGTAATGGCACAAAAGCGTTTCAAAGTCTTAAAAAATATGAGAAAGAGAAAACGACATTACAAACGCCCGCTGTCAAATTACCATCTACAAGTCCGGTACCAGGAAAAAACGTTTTAAGTTATACAGAAAAATGCGATGTCTGGCATACGTTTATACACCAGTATCTAAAAGGAGCAAAATCATGAATCATTCAAGCGATAAAATTATACTAATCGATGGGTTTAATTTATTAAGCAGAGGCTACTTTGCTACATCTTTCAATAAAGAACCTCATGAACTGCAACGAAATCAAGACGGACGTTATGTCAACGCAGTCAATGTATTTATGACAAAAATATTCCAGTTAATTCGTGAACAATCCCCTACTGCCATCCATGTGAGCTGGGATGGAAAACGAAGTGATATTCTCCGGACAAAGGCCTACGATCAATATAAAGCACAACGAAATGACTTGCCCGAACCATTAGTAGATCAATATCATTACCTTGAAGAAATTTTAAAGGAGCTGAATGTCCCACAATCTGCCGCGCGAGGTTATGAAGCAGATGATATCATGGGTACGTTGGCAAAACGATGGGGAAGTGAAATGAAAGGAAAAGTCGTTCTCTATAGTAACGACCGTGACTTGTTTCAATTAATTGATGAGAACATTACTCAGCGTGTAGCAAAAAAGAAAATGGAAATCGATTATAACTTATTTCTTTTCAAAGAAGAGTTTGATCTGCATCCATCACAGTGGGTTGACGTGAAAGCACTTCTGGGAGATACCAGTGACAATATCCCAGGATGCCCTGGGGTTGGGGAAAAATCAGCTTACCCGTTAATCCGTAAGTATCATCACCTTGACGGTGTATATCAAGCCATTGCAAATGATTCACTGGATACCTCTTTCAAACGTTATAAAACCAAACTGATCAATGGAGAGAAACTTGCACGAATCAGTTATGAACTCGCAACCATTGAAACTGAAGTTCCTCTCATTTCTGAAATCCCCCTGGACAGTTTAGCGCTGACATTCTCGCATACAGATGCAGAAACCATCATGCAAAACCACGGTTTGCGAAAGCCTGTTTCATTTTAAAACTGAAGGAGGAAAGAAATATGTTTAAAAATTGGTTCTCAAAATCTTGTTATTTTTGCGGAAAAAAAACAAAAGACACAACCCGTTACTTAGATGATCAAGGTAATACAGTCCATGTCTGTTTTCAATGTGTCCCTGTTGCGGAACGACGTGCTTTAAGAAAACAGTAAGATCACTGTCCAATGTCCAAAAAGCGCAGTCTCGTCTCTTGATTCGGAAGTATGCAACTTTCTGTTTGACCGAATATGCGGTAACGGGACTTGGCAACCTCTCGATAAACAGCCTGTCTGATCGGCAGTGGTACAAAACGGATCAGCTGAATCAGATGCCATGGTGACTTTAAATGCCGGGAAATCTCAATTACTGCTTGAGAACCGGAATGAATGACACTGGTCTCCGTGTTCAATATCAGAACAGCATCGAGGCTGTTAAGTTCTGGGTGCGAATTTTTGAAAGATTGTCCAATCGAACCTTCCAGACTCGCAAAGTGAATGTCCGTATCTTGTTCGTTTTCCAATATGAACTGAACACCATGATGACATAAATTGCAACTCCCATCATACAGCATCACTTTCGTCATCAGATCCCTCTTTTCCATTGGTTAGATTTATATTCAGTATACCGTTTTAAGCCGTTCATCTCGAATATTTTACCTAAGTCCTTTTTCTCCTTTCATTTATGGAATAATGTGTTAATTTAACATCCGCTGAACCTCTCAGATTTCGTTCTGAGAGGTTTTTTAATGTTTCATGACTATCAGACAAATGAGACCTTTTCAATCCTTCCTGAGCCATCTGAATATATTTCAGCTGCTTCGAAAAAATCATCCCGTAATAGTATCCATGGATTTCTGGAAGATACTAAATGCTCAATTTGTATCTTCCTAATCTGGTTAGAAGGTAAATAATTCATCAAAAATCCTATCTGTCGGGGTTTAAAAAGGATTGAACTGAGGTTTCTCATACCAAATGAATAAATAATAGTAAGATACAAAATGAGTATGATTGTATGCTATAATAAACTTCACGAGGTGAATGGATTCCATGAAGCGTAAAAAGCAGTATGCAGATTACATACGACTGACCGATGAGGAGAATCAAAAATTAATAAATCGTTTGGGAAAGCACCAGACCCAGCTCAGAATTCGCCGGCTTAACGAATTAAAGATCCGCGGAAAGCGTCCATTAACATTACTTTCAGATTATCAGGCACTTTCAGCTATGACTCCGCGTACGGTCGAGCCAATTCGAAATAAAGATCAAATTGAATCGATGAAAAACGTTTTGAAAAATTCGTCTTATCGTGATTATTTTCTTTTCGTACTCGGTTTGAACACAGGACTTCGAGTAGGCGATTTGTTACCATTAAAAGCGAGTGATGTGAGGGGGAAGAAGTATGTTGTTTTAATCGAAGAAAAAACAACAAAAGCTAAGCGCTTTCCATTAAATAAAGACATCCGGGAAATGATATCCGATTATACAACGGGGATGAGTGATGATGATTATTTATTTGCTTCCCGCATGACAGGCGAACCAATCCGAAGAGACAGGGCATACAAGATTTTGAGGCAAGCAGCTGAGATTGCTGGTGTGGAATACGTCGGTACTCACACAATGCGTAAAACGTTTGGTTACCATTTCTATAAACAATACAAAGATGCTTCAATGCTGCAAAAGATATTCAACCATTCCTCACAAAGTATCACCCTTCGGTACATAGGTATATCACAAGAAGAGATTGATGAGGCTATCGACGACTTCAGTTTATGAAGGATATCTGCATTCCTTTAAACAATATAAAGTAATGAACCGAATGCCTGAAAGGGGCATTCGGTTCTTTTTATCTCAATTTGTCTTGATGGGTTCAATTTTCAAGATTTTTGTGAAATACCACTTTAACCCCAACGGAACCAGTAACAAGATTAATAGTATTCGTGTCAATTGCAGTGAAGTGACAATTGCCGGGTCAGCATCAACCATGCCAGCGGTAAGTACCATTTCGATCACACCGCCAGGTGCTGCAGACAAGATCGCGGTTGCCATATCCATTGACGTCACTTGTGACATGAACCATCCGGTTAAAAAGGAAAAGGCAATTAACAAAATCGCAATCATAGCATAAATCATGCTGAAGCGACCGGCGCTTACAACATCTTTAATGGCAATACTCCTTCCAAGTGATGTTCCGATCGCCAATTGTGCGCCCAGGAACAGTATTTCAGGAACTGATGACAGCAAAGCCGGGCTGATGTTTAAGATAATCGTTATGATAAGCGGAAATATCATAATTCCGGCAGGGAGGAGGTGACCAAATCGAAACGCTCCAATCAACGGCAAAATAAACCATAAATAATGGATGGATGCAGCACCTGCATCACCTTGAGGTAATTGGGTTTGAACAGATTCAGCTCCACTTGAAAACAGAAAAATAATCAGAAATGGAACGGTAAACAGAACGATTACTAACCGTATCGTCTGAAATACCGTCACAAATGCCTGATTCGCATGAAAAGATTGGCTGACGATCACCATTTCCGTCAAACCACCCGGGATGGATCCGAAGATACTGGATGCCGGATCCACTTGAACCCATTTTGTGACCATGTAACTCATGGTGATGGCGAAAAGAATTAATAACAGCGTGATGACAATGTAAACAGGCAAGTAAGGCAGTGTTTGCATTAATGTGTCAAATGTATAATACAAACCAAAACTTATACCGAGAACGATCAGACCGACATTTTTAATCATTGGAATCCAAGTCAGCGATCGCTGAACCACTGCTTGATAAAGCATTACAGCAGTCAAAGGACCGAGCATCCAGGGGAGCGGAAGAGTCAGCCAGGAAAACAGAATCCCGCCAACACATGCAACGAGTAAGGTTTCAGTTAAACGAATCAGAAATGACATTGACATGTTGGCCTCCTCGCAACCGTAAAACAGCCAGCTGTTTAACACAGCTGGCTGCAAAACTATTATTACTCATCAACGAGCATGTATGAACCATCTTTATCATGCATTTCCGTACCGGTAACCGGGGGATTAAATACACAAACCATTCTCATGTCCGTATTTGCACGAAGCAGATGCTCATCGTTTTGATCCAGAGCGTAGACAGTACCTGCTTCAATTTTGTGGATTTTGTTATCAGCAAGCGTTTCTACTTCACCGTCACCTTCGATGCAATATACTGTCTCAAGGTGATTTTTGTACCATAAATGTGTTTCAGTTCCTGCTTTAATAATTGTGTCATGAACGGAATAGCCCATGCCAACATCTTTCAAAATCAAGCGGCGGCTCGTCCAGTTTTCACCTTTCACTTCATGTTCAGTACCAAGTACATCTTCTAATCTGACTGTTTTCATTTTCATTTCCTCCTAAGTGCTGTATGCGATGGGTTATTGCTTCACTGGATCTGATTCAAGGTTCATTGCCTTGATTGCTGATTGGATGCTCTTTTCAATCAATTCAAGTCCTTGTTCAAGACCATCCTCATCAATATTGATTGGTGGGAAAAGTTTAAATACCTGATCATGTCCGCCGGCAGTTTCCATGATTAAACCATGATGAAATCCTTCAGAAGCGACTTTTTCACTGAAACCTTCGACTTCAGATGAGATCCCCTGCATGAAAGCACGACCTTTACGATGGCCCTGTATTTGAGGATATTTCTCAATCATTTCATCAAGAAATTCTGTGATCCGATCACTTTTCTTTTGAATGCTCTGTTCAAATTTAGGGTCTTTCCAATAAGACAATGCTTCAGTAGCTGTTACAAAAGCATGATTATTTCCTCGGAATGTCCCGTTGTGTTCACCTGGTTTGAACTGATCATGCTCCGGCTTGATCAATGTCAATGCCAGTGGCAGACCATATCCGCCGATTGATTTGGAGAGGCAGACGACATCCGGTTCAATGCCGGCTTTTTCAAAGGAGAAGAAGGTACCTGCTCGGCCTACACCAGCCTGGACATCATCAACGATCAAAAAGATACCCCATTCTTTACAAATATCACTAAGTTTTTTGATCCATTCAAAGCGCGCTGCATTCAAACCGCCTTCACCTTGAACTGTTTCAATGATCATAGCTGCAGGGATGGCAACGCCACTCCCATTGTCTTCAAGAAAACGGCGCAGGTAATCAAGGGTATCATCTTCACTACCTACAAAGTCATCGTAAGGCATGGTTGGACTGTACTGAAGCGGAACGCCTGCTCCGATACGCTTCATAGAATTTCCCGTCACAGAAAGTGACCCGATTGTCATACCATGAAAGCCGTTTGTGAAACTGATGACATCTGTACGGCCGGTTACTTTACGTGCAATTTTCAGGGCAGATTCGACAGTGTTCGTTCCTGTTGGTCCAGGGAACATGATTTTATAATCAAGATCTCTTGGCTCAAGAATGACTTCTTTAAACGTTCTGAGAAATTCTGCTTTCGCATTACTTGCCATATCGAGAGAATGGGTGATTCCATCATCGAGTATATATTCCACCAGTTTCTTTTTCATATTCGGTTCATTGTGTCCGTAATTAAGTGCACCTGCTCCAGAGAAGAAATCAATATATTCTTTTCCATTCTCATCCCACATACGGTAACCTCGAGCCTTTGTAAAGACTGTAGGAAAACTTCTTACATAGCTTCTGACACTGGACTCAAGTGACTCAATGGTTTGCAAATCATGACTATTCATGGTTTAAAAATCCCTCCGTTGTTTTGTTAATCTTGAAATGATCAAGATTAATGCTTTAAAGTTCTGTTTCAGTTGGAAAATGGTCCGATTCTGTACGTAAACTCCGCATCATGACCCTCGGGGAAAGCTTCCTCCGGGAACGTTTCAAATACTTCACATGAAGTGTCGCGTTTACGTGCAAGGCCTCTGAATAATTTCTGAGAGGCTTTGTTATCATCAGTTATAGTGGCTTCTAGATACTTCACATTTTCACAGGACGGACTTTCAAGTAATGCATCAAGCATTCTTGAAGCGATGCCTCGTCCACGTTGAGAAGCGTCCACACCAACTTGCCAGACAAATACTGTATCGGGTTTGTCCGGCTCGATAAACCCTGTAATGAATCCTACAAGTTCGTCATCTTCCTTAACAACAACGCAGGTATCGGAAAAGTACTTTGCCATCATCAAATATTTGTATGCAGAGTTAAGATCCAGGTTTGTCCTTTTGACCAACTCCCACATGCCTTTTCCATCATACTTTGTCGGGTGTTGGAAAATGAGTTCAACGTGTTTTGACGCTGTCTGGTTCACCATTATACGACCACCTTATTTTGATTTCTAACCCAACATCTTGTACCTGTCTAATAAGAGAGGCACTATTTGCTGATAGATAATATTACATAGTTAATGATAGTGATATTTTTGTGAATGATCAAACCGAGTCAGCAGGCATTGAAACTGATTTATCGTGTTTAATTCAACTGAAAGGAGGTGAGAGGGGAGATGCTTTTGAATTCCTCTCTTATTGTTGCAAATACACCGGATTTGGCGATAATCGATACAAAAAAAGGAAACCGATCCTGAAATCACCGGTTCCCCAAAAATTTGTACTGAAAATTTATTCAGATTGTTTTAATGCGAGTTTTTTTCTTTTTTCTTCTTTTTCACGCATGGATTTATTTAATACCTTTTTACGTAAACGAATGGATTGTGGAGTGATTTCACAGTATTCATCCTCATTTAAAAACTCTAAAGCTTCTTCTAGAGAGAGGATCTTCGGACGTTTCATTGTGACTGTGTGCTCTTTTGTTGCTGAACGGATGTTTGTCTGCTGCTTTGCTTTGGTCAGATTGATTGTTAAATCATTATCCCTGTTGTGTTCTCCTACGATCATACCTTCATAAATATCTGTCGTCGGTTCGACAAACAAAACACCACGATCTTCCACCTGAATCATCGCATATTGGGTTACCTTGCCGGTTTCCATGGAGACAAGTGCTCCTTGACGTCTTCCGCCTGTATAGCCCTCAGCAACTGCAGCATAACGATCAAAGCTGTGATTCATAATGCCGTAACCTTTTGTTTGAGCCATAAATTCTGTTGTATAGCCAATGAGACCTCTCGATGGAATCAAAAAGTCCATACGGACCTGACCATCCCCTTTATTAACCATGGTGAGGAGTTCTCCTTTTCGTTCACCAAGAGATTCCATAACAGTTCCTGTATATTCTTCAGGGACGTCAACTTGAGCCATTTCGTAGGGCTCGCATGATACTCCATCGACTTCACGAATAATAACTTCAGGTTTGGATACTTGTAATTCGAATCCTTCCCGACGTAAATTTTCGATCAGGATAGAAAGATGAAGCTCTCCACGACCGGAAACAGTCCAGATATCAGGGGACTCTGTATTCTCAACCCGCAGACTGACGTCCGTTTCGACTTGTTTGAGAAGTCGCTCTTCGATTTTACGACTTGTTACATGGGTACCTTCACGCCCTGCAAAAGGACTGTTATTCACAACGAAGGTCATTTGAAGCGTCGGTTCGTCGATTCGAACCGGTGTCATTTGATCCAGGTGATCCTGTGGACAAATCGTTTCACCGACCATGATATCATCAACCCCGGCAATGGCAATCAACTCTCCTGCAGACGCTTCTTCAATTTCAAGACGCTTGAGACCCAGAAAGCCAAACATTTTAGAAATACGGATATTCCTGTGGCTGCCGTCACGCTTTATGATAGCCACTGAGTCACCTCGTCTAACTTTTCCCCTGAAGACCCTTCCAACCCCGATTCTGCCGAGGTATTCATTGTAGTCAAGCATGGTTACCTGGAATTGCAATGGTTCATCATCGTTGGCAACTGGAGCTGGAACATGATCGATAATGGAGGTGAAAACAGGAATCATGGTTGGTGCTTGTTTGTCAAGATCAGGTTCATTACTTGATGTCCCGTTTAATGCAGAAGCATAGACAACCGGGAAGTCCAACTGATCTTCGTCCGCACCAAGGTCAATCAACAGATCAACCACTTCGTCAACAACTTCTTGAGGACGTGCGGCAGGACGATCAATTTTATTAACGACAACGACCGGTCTCAATTTTTGTTCCATCGCTTTTTTCAGCACAAAACGCGTTTGAGGCATACAGCCTTCGAAAGCATCGACAACAAGTAATACGCCGTCAACCATTTTCAAAATCCGTTCAACTTCTCCGCCGAAGTCAGCGTGACCCGGTGTGTCGAGAATGTTAATCCGAGTTCCTTCGTAATCCACAGCCGTATTTTTGGCCAGTATGGTGATACCTCGTTCTTTTTCGATATCATTGGAATCCATTGCCCGTTCAGCTACCTGTTCGTGGGCTTTGAATGTACCGGACTGCTTCAATAATTCATCAACCAGTGTGGTTTTCCCATGGTCAACGTGTGCAATAATTGCAATATTGCGAATGTTGTTTTTTACGCTCATTTAAAAATAGCTCCTCTGTTTCAGAATTGTTCAACCAGACTATTATAGCATAATTGGTGAGGTAGGTGAGAGATTACTTACTAATTTATGATAGACAATTAAAATGTTTCAAGCTTTGGTTTGTCCGCTGCCTTGAATCAATGCTTTTGTCGTAGTCAATGCAGGTAAGCCCATTGGTCCTCGCACATGCAACTTTTGAGTACTAATGCCGACTTCAGCACCATAACCGAATTCAAATCCGTCCGTGAAACGTGTAGAAGCGTTATGATAGAGAGCTGCAGCATCAACCATTGAGAAAAAGCGTTTCACATGATCAGAATCGTTACTGACAATACTTTCTGAGTGATTGGTTGAATAGTGTTCTATATGATCAATTGCTTCATTGATATCGGTAACAACCTTCATAGCAACATCCAGTGAAAGAAACTCTGACTTCCAATCTTCTTCCGTTGCAGTCAGGACCTTGTTTGAGCATTTTTTAACAGCAGGGTCCCCGTGAATAACAACATCTTTTGCCTGTAATGCTGTGATCAGATTCATTCCATGCTCTTCAAACCAATCAGCAGATACCAAAATAGTTTCACAAGCATTACAGACTGATGGGCGCTGCGTTTTGGCATCAACGGCAATATTAATTGCCATATCAGGATCTGCACTGCTGTCAATGAAGACGTGACAGTTACCGGCACCGGTTTCAATCACTGGCACAACGGCCTGATCGGTCACTTTACGAATAAGCTTTTCACTGCCTCTTGGAATCAGCACATCTATCAGTCCTCGTGCATGACATAAATCGTCCAAGGCAGTTCGGTCTTCATCTTCAATCAATTGTACCGCTTCTTTCGGGAAACCAGCATTGTGAAGGCCTTCTTGCATCGCGGAAACTAAAGCACGATTCGTGTGAATGGTAGAAGAACTTCCCCTGAGCAGAATCACATTGCCGGTCTTCAAAGCTAAAGCGGCAGTATCGACTGTGACATTCGGCCTTGCTTCATAAATGATTCCAAGAACGCCAAGTGGCACTGTCACATGCTTAATTATCAATCCATTTGGACGCTGGGATTGTTCCTTAATTAAATAGAGAGGGTCCGGCAATTGCACCAGGTCTTCAATCATTGTGATCAGACTATTTAAACGTTCCGGGGTTAACGTTAACCGGTCAAGATAAGCGTCTGTCACACCTTTTTCCCTGCTTACAGCAGCATCCTGATTGTTTGCTTCAAGAATTTTGTCGAAATAAACCTGGATTTGCTGCTTTATCATTGTCAGTGCCTGATGCCTTTTTTCTACAGAAGCAGTTGCGACAAATTTTGAAGCAATTTTGGCAATTTCAGCTTTTTGAAAAGTTTCAGATCGGTGTTGTGTAGTCATGTGCGGACATCCTTTCGCGATAAGATTCATTCATGGCAACCCAATCGTCCCGGTGAATCACCAGGGGAGAGGGAGTTGGGGGAGTGTGCAGAAAATCAGTCAGCATGTTTGCGTCACAACGGGTTCGGCCTTTTCCAATGATGGCACCATCTGGTGAACGAACGATTACGGTTGCATATTTTGTGAATCTGCCGGTGACCTGTTTCACACCTACAGCGAGCAAACTTTTTCCTTCTGTTAATAACGCTTCAGCTGCGCCTCTATCAATTATTAATTCACCACTCACAGTGGCATGAAATGCAATCCACTGTTTTTTTGTTTTCAATGGAACGGGTTGATCTGAAACAATATAAGTTCCAGGGCCGTCGCCATTAATGGTCATTTGAATCAGATTCGGCATATCAATCTCTAATTTTCCTATAAAAACAGTCGCACCCATAGTAGCTGCTTCTACAGCTGCGTGAATTTTCGCCTCCATACCCCCGGTGCCTTGTTTCGATCCACCACGCAAATCGAGATCAGGGTCAGTACCGAGTTCTCCAGTTGTCAAAGTTTGTATTCGTTTGGCATGCGGATCGATTTTGGGGTTTCGGTCATATATCCCGTCCACATCCGTAAAAAGCAGACAAAAATCAGCATGAACAAACCCTGTTACTAAAGAAGCAAGATGATCATTATCTCCAAAAGTTAATTCATCGATGGAGGTCGAGTCATTTTCATTAATAATTGGCAACACTTTTCTGCTGAGAAGTTCATTCATTGTATTTTGTAAATGTTGATAACTTGTCTCCTGAAGCATTTCCTGACGGGTTAAAAGAAGTTGAGCGGAAACGATCCCTTTTTTCATGAACGCTTCCTGGTAAGCGTTCATTAATATTGCCTGTCCTACGGATGCAGCAGCCTGTTTCGCTTTCGTTGTTACTGGGCGAACAGGGTAGCCCATTCGTTCATATCCCGCAGCTATTGCACCAGAAGACACAAGTACAACCTGATGTCCTGCTTGCATCGACGCACTGACAACTTCAACGATATGGTTCAGTTTTTCCTCCGAGAGAGCGCCAGTCGTGGAGGCAAGCGAACTGGTTCCTATTTTTATGACAAGTTTTGATTTATGTGTCATGGTCAGGCCATCTCCTTTATCAAACCATTCATTTCTTGTGGAGGGATTACTAAAAACCTTCGCCATGCCAAAGGCATCAGACGAAGGCCTTTATTTTTCTGTATTATCAGATAATTAGCAACTGATGTCAAGTATGGGCGAATGATTTCAATTTTAATTACTAACAAATTATGTTATTATTTTTGTGGAGGAGGAACGCTCAATGAATCAATGGCTTGGCAAAGTGGATATTGATGATATCCATAAATTCATGATTATAACCAGTATTATATTTTTGGTATCGGCATTATTTTTTCCATTTGTTTTTATATTTATTGTTCAGGATATCTTATTCCATTCGAGAGATCATTGGTATTTCGGAACACCAGTTACTGCTTATCTTTTAGCAGGGGCCGGAATGTTAACATTTCCCGCTGTTGCGATCATTTATTCCTTGTTCAGAATGATACGCTCCCGGATGGTTCAGAAGTCAGGAATTATCAGCCTGGTTCTTCTTGTGATGATTGGAGCCGGGATTCCATTTTACATTCTTGGGGTCAATTCCTACTTTATCTTTGATGATCAAGGTGTACATAAGAACGAAGCAACTACTACACAAATAACCAGTTTTAAATGGGAAGAAGTTCAATATTTCATTCCGGAAATAGATGGAGAGGCCGGTACTGCAAGTTACGCTGCATTTCATTTTGTTAATCAGGAAGAAAAGCTAATTTCAATTCCTTATAGCACTGATTTTTCCCATTTACGCTCACTAATCATTGAGGAAATTGAAAACTACGGGGGAGAAGTGCACGAACGGATGACGACAGAAGAGTGGAATAACTGGAAAGAAACCCGGCTTTGATCTTTTTGATCACCGGGTTTCTCTTTTTTCAATTGATAAGTGACTGTAACGGCGCTGGAATTCTGCCACCTCGCTGGATCAATCTCTCAGATCCAAACGGGTTCACACCGATGACCGGTGCACGACCCAGTAGCCCTCCGAACTCAACCATATCCCCTTCAACTTTTCCAGGTACTGGTATCACTCGGACCGCAGTTGTTTTTTTATTAATCATGCCGATAGCCATCTCATCTGCGATTAAACCTGAAAGTGTTTCAGGGGAAACGTTCCCGGTAAGTGCAATCATATCAAGACCAACTGAACAGACGCACGTCATCGCTTCGAGTTTATCCAAAGACAATGAACCATCTTCCAATCCCCGAATCATACCGTTATCTTCACTGACAGGGATAAAAGCACCACTTAAGCCGCCGACATATGAGCTTGCCATTGCACCGCCCTTTTTAACAGCATCATTCATCAGAGCCAAGGCAGCAATCGTGCCATGAGTTCCCACGGATTCAAGTCCGATTTCTTCCAGTATTTCTGCTACACTGTCATTTAATGCATTGGTAGGGGCGAGGGAGAGATCCATAATGCCAAATGGTAAATCAAGCCGCTCGGCGACAACTCTTCCGAGAAGTTCACCGGCACGGGTGATTTTAAACACTGTCCGTTTAATAATCTCGGAAACTTCACCGAGATCGGCCTCTGGATGACGTTTCAATGCGTTCAATACGACCCCCGGGCCGCTGACCCCGACATTGATAACCGCTTCGCCTTCTCCGGCACCATGAAAAGCTCCGGCCATAAATGGATTGTCCTCAACCGGATTGCAGAAGACCACCAGTTTGGCACATGCAATCCCATTGGCTTCCGCCGTTAATTCAGATGCTTCTTTTATAACTTCACCCATTTTCTTGACTGCGTCCATATTAATTCCTGTTGCCGTTGTGGCTACTGATACTGACCCGCATACTCGACTGGTTTCACTCAGTGCCCTTGCCAAACTGTCCAACAGGACCTGATCACCTTTAGTGACGCCTTTATGCACCAGAGCTGAATAGCCGCCAAGAAAATCAACACCAAGATCTGCAGCTGCCTGATCAAGTGTTTTTGCCAGTTGAACTGCTTCTTCGACAGTTGCCTGACCGAGCAGTTCTGCCGCTGGAGTGATGGATATTCTTTTATTGATGATGGGAACTCCATATTCTTTGGACACCTGTTCCGCTGTTGTCCGTAATTCTTTCGCATACGACGTGATTTTGTTATAGACTTTTTGATTCATTGCCTGACTGTCCGCATCGATACAATCTCTCAAACTGATGCCCATGGTCACCGTACGGATATCCAGACTTTCCATTTGAACCATTCGGATCGTTTCTTGTATTTCATTCATTGCAATGCTCATTGCATGTTCCCTCCAGTATTATATACGGTGCATGGCTTGGAAGATGTCTTCCTGTTGCATGTGAATTTGAAGCTTCATTTCTTCTGATACCTTGTCAAGGTCAGCTTGTAATTGTTCCAGATCGGCTGCTTCTTGAAGATCCACGATCATCATCATCGTAAAGAAATCCTGCAAAATCGTCTGACTGATATCAAGGACATTCAGATGATTATTGGCCAAAATGGTCGTAACTTTTGCAATAATTCCGACCTGGTCCTTTCCGACAACACTGATCACTGCTCGTTTTTGTTCCATTATAATCCCTGCTTTCTTCGTTAAATAAATGCAATACCATAAGATAAACCGGTTTTAACCAATGCCTGACTCTTCGGTGAAGAAAATCTTTCCGAGAGGATTAAAAAAAGATTGGATCAGGTCCAATCTCACAGATTCCGGTCATAAGAAGACAATTTCCCAATGTCCGAAGCTGCTCCTGTCCTGCTGCCTGAGATAATGAATCCTTCGGCGCCTCCGATAAAAGGGCGGTCTCTCCAGAAGTGTCTCCACAGATAGTTTGATCCATCTGCTTCTTCGACGATATGTTAGGTTAAAGTGATCCTATCAGTTTTTTCAGATTACGTCAATTGCTTGCGAGGTTTTTCACAACCTTGAGAAAGGAATAACTTCCTGGACTTATTCGTGATATAGTAATTACATAAAAACGAAACTAAGGATGGTATCCATGCTTGACCGACTGCCGATGATCCTGAGCGCCGTGTTAATCTTGTTGACGTTAACATTCATCGTAGCTTACGTATCTATTGACGAAGAAACAGAGACGACATGGGAACATCATGAAAGTGTAGAAGCAGCAGGCTGGAATCCTGATCAATTGATCCAGGCCAGAAATTATTATGAATCCATCAATTCGACTGCACTCATGGTCATCTATCAGGGGAAGATTTTGCTCTCTTGGGGTGATGTAACGTCAAACACCAATGCCCACTCCATCCGCAAGAGTTTTTTAAGTGCTTTATACGGTATTGAAATAGAACAAGGTACCTTTTCACTTGATGATTCACTGCGTGATTTCGAGATTGAAGAAGAACCACCGTTGAGCGGCCTGGAAATGAGGGCGCAACTTGAACACTTGATGAGCTCTACTTCGGGCGTTTACTTGCCAGCGGGGGAAGAATCCTGGAACATGCGACAAGCGAGGCCAGCGAGAGGAACCCGGATACCGGGATCGTATTATTATTACAATAACTGGGACTTCAATGTGTTAGGGACGATTTATAATCAGGAAACAAACCGTGATCTATTTGAAGATTTCACGGAACGAATTGCTGAACCCCTTGGAATGGAAGATTTCAATCTCGGGAATACGCAATATAAGTTTGAGAATCGAAGATCACTGCATCCTTCCTATTTGTTTAGAATGTCAGCAAGAGACTTTGCACGCTTTGGTCAGCTTTATCTTCAAAAGGGTGTATGGGATAATGAACAGATTGTGCCGGAAGATTGGGTGGAGCTCAGTACACAACCTCATGCCGAAGTGACATCAAATAATATTTTTGATTACGGCTATCTTTGGTGGTCGGCAATTGGAGGGATCTATGAAGAACTCGGTATGTTTTCAGCCGTTGGCCGGTATGGTCAATCCATTGAAGTCATTCCTGAGATGGACTTGGTTTTTGTCCATCGGGTTGATTCTAATCATCATTCTTTTTCCATGGCCAGGGACAGTGTGAACGATTTACAACGGTTGCAGCTTTTACAGCTCATTCTGGATGGTAAAAAGTCTGAATAAAAAACCACCAACGCTTCGTGATTTTACGAGGCTGCTGGTGGTGTTTTTTCCGGTTTCTTGAATGGTATACCCATCTTTCCAATAAACAAATAGCCATATTGCCATTTTGACAGCAGGTTCACAGTCAGAATAGACATACTTAAGCTGAAAAAGAAAAGAACAAGAAAATAAAGCCCATTGAAAGACAATGGTATCCAGTTAACATATAAATAATCAAATATAAAAATATACGCATAATGCCAAAGGTAGATCCCGAAAGAATATCTGCTGATAAATACAAAGAGCGGTGGGGGATATTTCAGCTGATGCACAATATAAAATAGCAACAGACTGACTGCGGTTGTTTGAAAAATGATATCGATTCGTTTAGATGAATTATCTGTAAGCCATCCAAGATGAAAGCTCATCAGCATCAAAAATGTCGTTACTATAGGCAGTACAAGAATGACCTTGCGGTTACGTCTCAGAAAATCAATGAATTCCTCATAATAAGTGCCCGCATAAAATCCGATCATAAAATAAAAAATCCATCCGAACATGGGAATCCAAAAGAATCTTTCCCAAATGTAAATGATAATGGCACTATCTGATGGGGGGGAAACCAGGTTGAAAAAAGCTACATATATAAAATTAATCATGAATGAAACAGCGATAACATTAACCGGGTTCAGGTTTTTCAATTTTTCACTGAAAAAATAGTGGAATAAATAAAATTGAAAGATAATCAGAATAAAATAGCCATGATAATCACCAGCAAACACATTCATGAGTGCTTTTGCTGACCATGTATCAATCCCGAGATGAAAAAACGGCATGGCATAAATCAATGCCATTGTGATGTAAGGAATTAATATGAATTTAAGCCGTTTTGAAAAAAAAGATTCCGGAATCGGCTTTTTTCGATAGGAGTAGGCAATCACGAATTCTGAAATAAAAACGAACATCGGTGTACCGTAGTTCAATAACAGTTGAGCGGAAACGAGGATATCGCTGTAAAATGAACTGACATTGACTGAATCTGACTGAAGTGCGATAAAGATACTGTGAAGCATGACGATACTCAGGCAACCGATACTCCGCAATACAAAAATCTCTTTTACTAAACCATCACTCCGCACAATCGTCACCCCCCAATTTGCCCACAGTCAACTATTTTATCACTGATGGGAACTTCGGTGCAGCATCTTCCTTAGAAAAAATGTGTAAAAGTATGATAGCATGTATATTTTACGACTAGCGAAGAAATCGCTCGATGAAAGCAGGGAATCAATATGTCTAAATTTACTACATACTTAATGTTAGTCACCGTAATGATTTTCTGGGGGATGAATGTTGTTGCAATTAAGTTCCTGGTGGATGCTTTCTCACCAGTTATGATGCAAGGATTGCGAATTGGATCTGCAGGAATCCTGATTCTCATTTTGCTTTGGTTTTTCAATGATCTAAAACCTGTTACAATTAAACAATGGCTTTATATAACTGCAGGTGCTCTCTTCGGTCAGGTGCTACATCATGGCATGATTGGGTATGGACTCCAGTTTACAACAGCTTCAAATGGCTCTTTGATTTTAGGGCTGATTCCAATCACAACGGCTATTTTTTCTGCATTGTTTTTAAAAGAACCTTTATCGAAATTACAATTCAGCGGTGTGATTGTTGCTTTTGCAGGGGTCTTTTTTGTTGTTGTGGAACCCAACCCGAATCATTGGCTGGTTTCCACAGGTGATTTGTTTATTTTCACAGGTATGATGGTACAGGCCTTTTCTTTTATCATTATCCGAAAAGCAACGATAACAATGAACCCGAGACAAATGACTGTCATTATGTTGTTGATCGGCGCAGCATTTCTGACCGTGTTCGGTTTTACTGTTGAAGATCCGAATATACCTCCAGTCATAGGAAATAGTTGGATTTGGATTGTGTTTTTTTCGTCTGCAATTCTTGCCACAGGTCTTGGGCACATTATGTATAATGCAGCGATTCAGCGAATTGGAGCAGGACAGACAGCCGTTTTTAATAATCTCGTTCCACTTTTTGCAATGACTGGTGCTTATTTTTTACTGGGTGAACCCATTCACCTGCGACACATTGTCGGATTTATTTTCATTGTATCCGGTGTTTTTCTTGGTACAGGTTATATTGAACAAAGAATCAATGCACGTACCAGAGCCTCATCATGACTGTGATGAGGCCTTTTTTATGTTCGTATTGTGTAAACGCTTACCATAATTACCCTGTCAAAAAACCTGACAAAATTGATGATTCTGAAAATTATGACGGTATACTTTGACTTAAGTTCAGCGTAACAAAAGCTGACACAAAATTTTAAGAGGAGTGAGTCAAATGGATGAAATGTTTTTATTGAACAACGTCTTTATCATTGTTGCTTTTACCCTGGTGTTGTTAATGCAGGGAGGATTCATTCTTCTTGAAGCAGGTTCAACGCGAATGAAGAACGCAGGACACATTGCAGGGAAAACGATTTTCTCTGTAGGAATTGCGTCACTGGTATTCTGGGCAGTCGGTTACGGATTTATTTATGGTGAAGGGAATTTATTTATCGGTTTTTCGGACTTTTTCTACGGTGACTTCACTACAGAAGTAGATGGCCTCGCTGGCTCGGTTGACTTTTTGTTCCAGTTGGCCTTTGCAGCCATTGCTTTGACCATTGCTTTCGGTGGTTTTGCTGAACGTGCGAAGCTGTCAGCTTACATCGTATTCGCTGTATTGTTCTCCGCAGCAGTCTATCCGGTGGTTGCACACTGGATCTGGGGCGACGGCTGGTTGGCTGGCCTTGGCAAGCAGGATTTTGCGGGTTCAACAGTTGTTCACTTAACCGGTGCGATGGCGGCGCTGGCCGCAACAATCGTTTTGAAACCGCGTATTGGTAAATTCAATAAAGACGGTTCCGCGAACGACGTACCAGGTCACAACCAGGTATATACTGCATTAGGTGTTCTCCTGCTGTGGGTTGGTTGGTTCGGCTTTAACGGTGGTAGTACACTTGGTGTTGATGGTGCTTTCTTCGGTTATGTTGCACTGACTACACAGTTGGCTGCTGCGGCAGGTGCATTGGCCGCTATGGGTACAGTCATGATCCTTCGTGGTAAAGCAGATGTTCCAACTATGCTGAACGGTGCACTTGCAGGTCTTGTTGCCATTACTGCATCAACGGCATTTGTCGCTACATGGGCAGCAGTTGTCATCGGGATCATCGGTGGTATTCTTGTCTATCTTGCCATGGTATTCTTTGATAAAATGGGCATAGATGATCCAATCTTTGCACTTTCTGTTCACGGTGTTGCCGGCATTTGGGGAACACTTTCAACAGGATTCTTTGCAACGCCGGCACTCGCGGAAATGAACGGTGGTCTTCCGGGATTGTTTTACGGCGGTGGATTCGCTCAGCTGGGTGTTCAGTTCACAGGTGTTGCTGTATCCGGTCTATATGCATTCGTTGTAGCATATATTATCCTGAAGGTAATGGATAAGACAATGGGCGGTATCCGCGTCTCTGAAGAAGAAGAGCTTATGGGTCTTGATATCAGTGAACACGGTAGCTACGGTTACCCAGAAAACGTAGAACAAATGGAATCCAAAAACAATAAACAGGCAGGTGCATAATTTATGGACATGGGAACAGCGTCAAACCCTACGTTTCATTCTTTTGAATCGATTCGTGACTGGTTTCATCCGTTGATCGAATCGGACAATATCAGTCTATCTGATTTGCATGGTTCCCATGAACAGTGTCTTCAATCTGTTTTGAGTTTGGCACAAAGAGATCAAAAGCGGGCGCGGGGCGAGGCCCCCGCTCCTTTTGTGTTTTTTGTGATGGGCAGTGCCGGAAGAATGGAGCAGGCACGTTTCAGCGATCAGGACCACGGCATATTCTTTGAAGGGCAAGAGGGTAATCAGACTTATTTCCTTGAATTAGGGGAGAGGATTGCAGAAGGATTGGCCATTTGCGGCTATCCTTTGTGTGAAGGGAAAATTATGGCCAGTGAAGAACGCTGGTGCAAAAATGAGCAGGGGTGGGAAAAGCAGCTTCAGGACTGGATCGAGGAAGACACCTGGGAATCCATGCGTTACCTCACCATTTTCCTCGACAGTCGTGTGATCTCAGGTGATCCTGATTTCTTTTTATCTTTCAAAAAACAACTGATGGAAGATACCATGTCAAATAACCCTCGCGTTGTAAAACGACTCGCCGACAATGTCGGGCATCGAAAAAAAGGCAAAGGCGTCCTGGGCCAGTTTTTCACAGAGCAGAAAGGAGAATATAAAGGGTTACTCGATTTTAGAGAGACCGTTTTATTCCCGTATGTACATGCTGCAAGAATCCTTGCCTTTTCCTACGCTATTACGGATGCATCGACAATCAATCGGTTTATTGCCTTGCAAAATCATCTCGAACAAACAGAAAAAATCAAAGAAAGTTTTCATTCAGCATTACAGTTTCGGTTGAAGCACCACCAGGGAAGCACACGCAACTCAACACATTATCTTGATCCTGCTTTATGGAGTACTGAAGAGAAAAAACAAGTAAGATACTGGATGAAAACAGGCAAGCAGACCCTTGATGATGCCATTCGCCACGCGGAATATAAGGGGGGATAAACGGTGAATCCAATGACACAACTGATCCGGCAATTATCCGGTATCATTCAAAATAACGGCGAAGCTGATGCAGCGGCTGCCGCATTTATTAAGGAAGCCGAAAAAGCCGCCAAAGAGCGAAGTGATTTGAATACGCCTTTGACGGAACTTTCCTGTACTGTATTTGATTTGGAAACGACCGGATTCTATCCGTACAAACAGGATCGCATCCTCTCCATCGGTGCAGTCAAAGTATCCGATGGAGAAGTTGTCGATCAAACATTTTACAGTTGTGTTTATTATGATAAACCGATATCGCCAGAAATTCAGACACTGACAGGATTGACAGAACAGGATGTCATTAACGCCCCGGCAGAAGCAGATGTATTGACAGATTTTTTTCGATTTATCGGAAATGACATTCTCGTGGCGCATCATGCCGCTCATGAGAAAGGGTTCATGCAGGACGCCATGTGGCGAAGTTTTCGTGCAACGTTTCAACGCAGACTCCTCGATACGGTTTTTTTAACTCGGCTATACGAACCATTGAAACAAACGGTGAACCTCGAAGACTGCTGTAAACATTTCAACATCTCCACTGACGGACGGCACAATGCCCTTTCTGATGCAAGAATGACAGGTGAACTGTGGATTCAAACCTCCGAAGCACTATCAAAAAGCGGAATTCATACATTAAAGGATGTATACCGTCTGTTAGCCAGGTGATTGATCAAGACTTTCTTTAATCGGTGCCAAAATGTGCCTTGAATACGTCGTGTTCTCTCAGAATGCTGATAGCTCGTTGGCGGTGTTTTTCTTCGTGTAGATATGTTTTACGTTTCGGTTTCACATCAGGAGCCAAAATGATTGCCCTTTCCCATTCATCTCGATTCAGGGTAAGGGTTTTCGTGTAGTCAAAAAACCCTGTTCTTGTGAACACTTTATGTAATCGTTCATGACGATGATCATGAACCAGCGCCATTAAATAAGAGGCGAGACCGACCTGGATGCCGTGCATTAGCGGTTTTTCCGTAATTTGATCCAAAGCATGGGAAATCATATGTTCAGCGCCACTGATCGGCGAGCTGTTGCCGCTGATCATTGTGGAAATACCTCCCATCGCCATGGAACTGATCAGTTCTTTTATAAATACATCGTTTTGAATATCCTCCATCGGTGTTCTGACAAAGCTGTTTACACCCTTCTTACTGAGCATCGCCGCGAAAGCATGGACATTGTCAATTCCTTTAGACTCCTCATAATACCAATCATGCATGGCGGTAATGTTCGACATCAGATCCCCGGTTCCTGCAAGGATCATTTCCTTCGGAGCGTGACGGATAATATCGAGGTCAGCAATCACTCCAAAAGGAATCATTGCAGGAACTGTCGTTTTTTTACCATCCACAAACAAAGAACAGTTACTTGAAGCAAATCCATCATTAGACGGTGAAGTGGGAATACTGACAAAAGGAACGCGTCGACTGAAAGCCATATATTTGCCAGCATCGATAACAGCTCCTCCGCCTGCTGCAGCCAGACAATCAAAGCGATTGAGCTCAAATGCTTTACTGATCAACTGGTGAATATCTTCATCACCATGGATTCTGACAGTTGTCAATTCCGCTTGTTTTGAGAATCCTTCAAGTAAATCTTCTTTAACCACGTCTTCAGCAAACGAGTCAAATATAATCCCGATTTTCAAAAAACCGTGCTTATGACAATGACCAGAAAAAGATTTTCTTACCCCGCTTCCGATATCCAGAATATCAGGAATGGGGATGCTCATACCTGACTGATTCATATTTTACCAGGCCACCCTTCTTGAGACTGGACGTTCATGATCTCTTTAAATGAATTAACTTCCGTAAACGGTGTGCCCTGACTGGACAAAATATCTACCAATCCATCTTTGGCATACATCCGGTCCGCTTCCTTAGCAGGGTGAGCGTCTGGTTCACTGTCACCGTAATAAAACAAATAGTCGTACGTATTTTTCAAGTCCTTCATCACAGCTTGTTTGTCAATACCATAACGCTTTGAATAGAACGGGTTATGTGGGTCAACGGCTAAATGAATGTTGCCATCCTGATAAAAACCGCGGTTTGAATAGACAGGAACATTCGGTAAGCTGTGCATTCGTAAGAGTTCGCGAATGTAATAGTCCGTCCCGGCACTGAGAATGATAAAGTCTCCACCATTTGCGTGGACTTCGTCGATGAACGGTTTAACAGATTCATCAAGTGGAATTTCTTTGATCATTTCGAGAATTTTATCTTCTTCTTCATTAATTGAACTGAAAATCTTTGTCAGAAATTCTATATCCAAAAAGTCACCTTTCTTCCATTTGTAATACAGTGACTCTCCTTCTGGATAATATTGATGAATCACAAGCCAGTAAAAGTCCTCCTTGGAAATCGTTCCATCAAAGTCTGATACAAAAGCCCAACTTGTCATAAACAATCACTCTCCCTGCGAAATTAACATGACACTTAACAGTTTAGCACATTCCTGTGTTGAATTTTCAACTTATATCTTTCCAAATAGACCGTGGGTATGATAAGATTAATTTCAAAATTCAGAAACTATGCAGGAAAGGAACATGACGATGAGCAAAACAATGATTGACACATTACCAGTGAGGGACATCCTGATCGCTCACCAGAATTTAAAAGACGTAGTCGTCAATACTCCTCTCCAACGCGATCAAATTCTCTCAGAGCGTTATGAAGCGAACGTCTACCTGAAAAGGGAAGATCTTCAGATTGTCCGCTCGTTTAAATTGCGCGGAGCTTATCATTTTATGATGACGTTATCAGACGAAGAACTTCAGCAAGGTGTCGTTTGTGCCAGTGCAGGTAATCATGCCCAGGGCGTTGCCTACGCCTGTAAAGCATTGGGTGTAAGAGGCAAGATTTTTATGCCTACGACGACGCCGCGTCAAAAAGTTTCCCGCGTGGAATTCTTTGGTGAGCATTTTGTTGAAGTGATCCTTCACGGCGATACATTCGACGATGCATTCGCAGCATCCATGAAAGTATGTACGGAAGAGAAAATGACATTTATGCATCCATTTGACGATGTCAGAACGATTGCCGGTCAAGGAACGGTTGGTATGGAGATCCTCGAAGGCATGGATGAACCCGTATCACATGTGTTTATGAGTGTAGGCGGTGGTGGCCTGATTTCAGGTGTCGGCTCCTACATCAAAAACATCAGCCCTCATACGAAACTGATTGGGGTTGAACCAGCTGGCGCACCCAGCATGACAGCTGCGATTGAAGCTGGAGAAGTGCAGACACTCGAAGAAATTAATAAATTCGTAGACGGTGCATCTGTAAAATCCGTTGGTAAAACGACTTTCCAGATTGCCCGCAGACTAATCGATGATATGGTTTTAGTAGACGAGGGGGAAGTGTGTTCAACCATTCTGAGCCTTTATAACGAACAGGCGATTGTTGCAGAGCCTGCGGGTGCACTCTCTGTGTCTGCATTAGAGCATATGCGCGATGAAATCAAAGGTCAAACTGTCGTATGCATTGTGAGCGGCGGAAACAACGATATCGACCGCATGCAGGAAATCAAGGAACGCTCAATGATTTATGACGGCTATAAACATTATTTTATTGTGAATTTCCCGCAACGGGCAGGTGCACTGAGACAGTTCATGGCGCACGTTCTCGGTGAAAATGATGATATCACCCGGTTTGAGTATACAAAGAAAAACGATCGTGATAAGGGACCTGTGCTGGTCGGTATTGAACTGAAATATAAGGAAGACTATCACCCACTGGTCCACAGAATGGAGAAACACGGTTTTGATTTTCTGGAAATCAATCAGGATCAGAAATTATTCAATCTGCTTATTTAAGGGAGCATATATTGCGCCCTTTTTCTTTTGTCTTAAAAAGGTGTATAATAATCGGATCAGATAAAAAAGGAGATACACACTATGCGTGAAAAAAAAGCCATACTCCCGGGAATTATTACAGTTTGCCACGTGGAACGAGGGATTGAAACAGGATACGTCTTACGGAAAGACGGAATAAAAATTCTGATCTATAAAGATGAATTGAACGGTGTAGTCAGAAAAGGTGAAGACATTACCGTTTTTCTGTATGAGAATAAAGCGGGTGATATAGAAGCAACGATGAACTTACCGGAGATCAGCCTGAATTCTTTCGGGTGGGGAGAAGTGACCCACGTTCATCCAAGAGCCGGCGTATTCGTCCATATTGGGACAAAAAAAGATGTACTTGTATCAAAAGATGATCTTCCTGAGAATCGCAGTGAATGGCCACAGGCTAAAGACAAACTGTATGTCATTCTTTCTCATGACCGCCATGAGCGATTGATTGCAAAAC
This sequence comes from Salisediminibacterium beveridgei, assembly GCF_001721685.1. Taxonomy (GTDB): domain Bacteria; phylum Bacillota; class Bacilli; order Bacillales; family Salisediminibacteriaceae; genus Salisediminibacterium; species Salisediminibacterium beveridgei. Next base: position 1,781,780 of record NZ_CP012502.1, read on the forward strand.
CTGTGCGGGAAGAGACTGTTCGTAATGAGCTTGAAACAGCAAATGATTCGATGACACATCAGACCATCGAAGGCCACGTCTACCGCATCATTGATGAAGGGACGTTGTTTGTTTCTGAAGAGGGTTACAGAGGTTTTATTCATCACACCATGTCACGAAAAGCACTTCGACTCGGTCAGTTCATCAGTGGCAAAGTGATTGACGTCAGAGAAGACGGTACCTTGAACGTGTCCATTTTACCAGCAATGACTGAAAGACAGATGGAGGACGCCGATATTATTCTGACATATTTGCATGAACGTAATGGGAAAATGCCCCTAACGGATAAAACCCCTCCAGATCTGATTCAGGAAACTTTGGGCTTAAGTAAGGCAGCCTTTAAGCGAGCGATGGGGAAACTGCTCAAGGAAAAACGGGTCAAACAAGAAGATGGCTTCACCTTTCTTCTCGACGAAAAACAGTAAGGCTTTTTCAACATTGATCTATAAATGCGCAAGCGCATCTGATGCTGAAATCAGGTGTGCTTTTTTGTCGGATATGCTACAATAAAACAAACGTTCCCTCAAACATACTTTCTTATCCAGGAGTGAATCCCATGAAACTGATCATCGCGGAAAAGCCCGATCAGGGCGCTAAACTTGCTGCACCGTTTCAACATACCAAACAAAAAGATCATATCCGCATCGAATCATGTCCACTGTTTCCTGAAGGCGCCGTTGTCGTTTGGGCTGTTGGACACTTATGTGAATTAGTTCCGCCTGAAACATATTCATCAGAATGGAAAAAATGGCATCTGGATACTTTGCCGATGATTCCAAAATCTTTTCAATTCCGAATTTCCAAAGGCAAAAATCAAGCTTATCAGACCATAAAACACTTTATTCATGATCAATCAGTAACAGAAATTGTGCATGCAGGTGATGCCGAACGCGAAGGAGAAGCGATCATCAGACTCATTCTTGATCAGGCGGGCAATCGAAAGCCTTTAAGCCGTTTATGGATTTCTTCTTTGACTAAGAACGCTGTCATCAAAGGGTTTGAACAACTCAAAGATGGAGATAAGACAAAGGACCTTTATGAGGAAGCGCTCTCGAGAACTTTTGCCGACTGGCTGGTTGGCATGAACGCTTCAAGGGCATATACACTGCAGTTGAAGGCTCACGGCATCAATGATGTTTATTCTATCGGCCGCGTTCAGACACCAACTCTCGCATTGATTGTTAAACGGGAAGCAGAGATTCTTGAATTTGTTTCCAAACCTTTTTGGGAAGTACATGCAGAATTTCAACACGCCAATGGCCGTTATTGGGCGGTTTGGCAGAAAGAAAACGACCCAAGAATCTTAAACGGAGTCATGGCTGAACGGATTCAATCTTTTTGTGAAGGGAAACCTGCAAGAATTGAAACAGTGACAGAAGAGAGTAAAAAAGTACATGCACCGGCATTTTATAATTTATCGGCTTTGCAGGCAATGATGAATAAACGAAGGAAATTTTCGCCTAAACACACATTGGATATCGCACAAAAGCTTTATGTGAAAGGTTACCTGTCTTATCCGAGAACAGATTCAAGATACATAACCACCCAAGAGGAAGAGCTTTTACCTGGAATTCTTGGAACGCTTTCTCAACAGGATCCCTTCAAACAGATTCTCCCAGCTCCCTTCCAAACGATCCAGAACAGGGCACGATTTGTAGATTCCACAAAAGTCAAAGATCACTATGCGATTATGCCAACAGAACAGATCCCCGACATGAAAAAGCTCAGTGAAGATGAACGTCTGATTTATCAAACCGTCGCAGAAAGCATCATTGCTGCATTTTATCCACCGTTGGAAATGAGCTACACGGAAATCAACACGATTGTAGATGAGCGCGCACACTTCACATCAAAAGGAAAGTCTGTGATTTCCAAAGGGTGGCGTAAAGTGATTCCTTTCCCGGAAAAAGACAAAGAGCAGGCTCTGTTACCTGTCTGCTCAAAAGGGGACCCTGTAAACGGTAAAGAATTCTTTGTCGAGGAGAGCAAAACAAAACCTCCGAAACGCTATACGGAGGGAGAATTGATCACATTAATGAAAACAGCGGGAAAACACATCGACGATAAAGAACTGATTCATGTGCTAAACCAGACACAGGGCCTGGGTACCGAAGCTACTCGAGCAAACATCATCAGCGTTCTTCAGAATCGTCAATACATCACGATTATTAAAAATACCGTTCAACCGACAGCAAAAGGGATGCTCCTGATCAAGGCATTGGGCTCCTCGATACTCGTTTCCCCGGAAATGACTGCGAAATGGGAAAAGCAATTGGATCTGATTGGAAGCGGCCAATACGATGCAGCCGTTTTTATGACTGCAATCTATAAAATGATTACAGATATTGTTTCAGAATCCCACCATCATGCTGAAACCTGGTCCTTCACTGAGCAAGAGCAAGCGGCTCTGCCTGTAAGACAGTCTAAATGGGACAAAAAGAAGCGCAGGAAGGCACCTGTCGGCAAGTGCCCCATTTGCGATGAGCAAGTGATCGATAAGGGGACCTTCTATGGGTGCAGTACTTATCAAACAAGCGGGTGCTCCTTTACATTGTCAAAAACCATTTTGACAAAGAAATTGTCATTATCGACCGTACAGAAAATGTTGAAGGATGGGGAATCTCCGCTTATCGAAGGTTTTAAAAGTAAAGGAAAAACATTCTCAGCATCATTGAGGTGGAATCAAACAGAAAATCGTTTCGCATTTACTTTTTCGCAAGCGACGAATATGACACGTTAATCAAGACCAGTTCTGCGCGCGAACCGATTCTGATGGGAGGACCCCAAAAACCGAATCCGGATGATACAATGCTGTGCATATTCCCGAATTGTCTGTATCCATAATCCAACGGGAAAATCTTGCGGGTGAACATCTGATTTGGCCAAATCTGTCCTTTATGTGTATGACCTGATACAGTTACGTCAACCGGATAGTCTGTCATCATACTCAATTCAGATGGCTGATGATCCATCATCAAGACAGGCAGGTTCGCATTGTTCAGAACACCTGTCATTAAGTCCTGGACGGATTTCCTGCGTTTATCCGTCCGGTCTTTACGACCAATTATTATCAAATCATTATCGAGCGTGACTTGATCATCGAGAAGCATCTTAATTCCGCTCTCCTCGAGGATCTTTACAATCTCATCACGCTTTCCGCCGTAGTATTCATGATTTCCAAGAACTCCGAACATCCCCATAGAAGGATTCAATTCTTTAAAATACCTGGATAGATCATGCTGTTTAAAGAACGCCGGATCATCATCTACAACATCACCTGCAAACAAGATAAGTTCTGGCTGTTCATTCATCAGCATATCTGTCAGTTTCTTAACAGACCGTGAACCTGCCAATGGACCAAAATGCGTATCCGTCACCAATGCAATTTTCAGTTCTTTTCTGTTTTGATCATGATAATCCAATTTAATCTGGTAGGACTTCGTTACAGGACTGTATGCCTGATAAATTCCAAGAAAGAGATAGAACATCAGCATTATGACCGCCACTGTTCCCGCAATCAGGACAGCATTTTGTCTTTCAAGAAATATTTCGCTGCTTACGAGCACAGTGATGTGGAGTGCAGGGAAGACAACGAGTGCAAACTGGATAAAACCGAACCACATGGCTCCAAAGGTTTTAAATATCCGAAGAGACTGCACCATCTGACCGACAGGAAATAAAAACCCGAACAAAGTAAATAGTATTATCAATGGGACAAAAAGATCCTTTGAACCTGTGGCTTGTAAATAGACATGCACAACATATGCAAAATAGACATGCAACACTACGTAAGTGATTAAAAAGGTTGAAATATAAAGTGAGATTTTAATTTTTTTCATAAGATGCCACTACCTTCCGGGAATTCCTTGTTATTCTCTTTGATCTATCTTAAGATGAATGAGAGTAAAAGTACAATAAAGTAACACAGGGGGAAGAACTATGACCGGTAGGGTGGAAGCGATATGGTTGAAGCGTATGAAACAAGGTCCCATGGATCCAGTGAATTCTGCAGAAGCCATTGCAAATCAGGGGCTGAAAGGAAATGCAAACCAAAGAGGTAAAAGACAAGTGACTATTTTGGAAGCAGAAAACTGGGAATATGCCACTGGACAATTAAATGCAGAGCTCCCCCCATCGAAAAGAAGAGCTAATATTCTGGTCCGGGGTATCTCTTTAAAAGAACGCAGACAATCTATTCTTATGATCGGTAACGTCCGAATTCAGATCTATGGAGAAACCAAACCTTGTGAGCAGATGGAAGCTGCTCAATCGGGCCTCAAAGAAGCATTAAACACAGAGTGGCGCGGCGGTGCATATGGCGTTGTGTTAAATGATGGCCGGATTAATCAAGGTGATACAGTTTCATTTGAAACGTAATAAAAAAGGAGCGGATAAAATTGAAACCAGTTTTCCATGATAATCACACACTTTTTACCGAAGCCAGGTTGCATGTGAATGATGACATTTTTATAGCTGACCGAATGATCATTGACACTTGTGCACCGTTTACAAAGCTGTCCTTAAAAAAAGGCAGGGAAATGGGACTGACCGAAGGTGTGACTGAAATGACAATCCATTCGTTCAGTGTCGGACCATTAAAAGTGAGTGAGTTTACAGTACAATTTGAAGATATTGAAGCAGATGGCATCATAGGATTGGATTTCCTGAAAAAAACCGGCGCAAAAATTAACCTCGACGCCATGACGATTTCCAGTTCAAGGACTTAAATCACATTACTAAGCATTAAAATCTTTTTTTCTTGACTTCAACCGTCTTTAGCGTTTACTATTTCCTTTGAATATGAATATGCCAATAGAATGAATTGCCATCAAAGGAGGACCTGTAATGTCTGACCAATCGCAAGAAAAAGAACAGCCAATTCTGAATTCTGGAGACGCAGTTGAAATTACCGCAGGTGACTACAAAGGGAAAACAGCCAAGGTGATTTCCTCGTACACGAATTCTATTTCCGTGGAACTTGATGAAAAAGAGCCCGACGGTTCACATCCAAGAACAGTTTTAAAACATTCGGAATACAACTTAATTTAATGGATTGCCCCGTCGTTCAATTGCCGGGGCAATCCATTTGTCGTGAAATGGACACAATTTCCTTTTCGAATCAGGGTATCATAACTGTATAATGCGATGACTACCTATTTGAGAGGGATGATCATATGAGGAATCTGATTGTTTATTGCAGCACACATGGAACAGTTAAAAAGATTGCTGAATACATTCGAGACACTATCCCTGAAACAGAAATCATTGATTTAGAACATCAGAGGGCCCGAGATATCGAAGAGTATGATTCGATCATTATCGGGGCTTCTGTGCATATGGGCCTGTTGAACCGACATATCAGACAATTTGTAAGTCGAAATGAAACATTACTTCTCGAGAAAAAACTTGGGATCATATTGTGCTGCATGCATGAAGATATGCAGGCTCAACTTCAGTTCGAAAACAGTTTTCCCGAAACACTCCGGAGTCATGCAACGGCGACTGCAATGCCTGGAGGGGAGCTGCAGTTTTCCAAAATGAATTACCTGCAACGAATGATTGTAAAAAAAGTAACAGGTACCGATCAGGATCAGTTCACCCTCGATCATCAGATCATAGAATCATTCATTCAAAAAATGAAAGATCCTGCTGCGCAGAATTCCGACTAAAAAAAATTTTATTCTTTTTATTAATTATGTCATAATGGTATCTATAACAGCGAAATTTTGCGGCTGAAAATTTACAAACGAGTGGGGTATGCGACTGTGAGTTTAACACCGGAACAACGAATTCAATTGCATGAATTTAATAATTTGACAAAATCTTTGAGTTTCAATATGTACGATGTTTGTTACACGAAAACAAAAGAAGAGCGCAAACGCTATATGAAATACATCGATAAACACTATAGCGCAGACCGGCTGACCAAGATACTAAAAGACGTCGCTGAAATGATCGGGGCGCATGTACTGAACATCGCAAAACAGGACTACGAGCCACAAGGAGCCAGTGTCACCATGCTGGTATCTGAGGGGCCAGTTGATGGTGCTCCTGAATCTGCATTTGAAGAAAGCCCGGGACCGATACCACAAACGACATTGATGCACCTTGATAAAAGTCATATCACTGTTCATACGTATCCTGAATACAATCCAGTTGAAGATATCAGCACATTCAGAGCTGATATCGATGTATCGACCTGTGGAGAAATATCACCTTTGAAAGCCTTGAATTACCTGATCCATTCGTTCGACACAGATGTCATGACGATGGATTACCGGGTGCGTGGCTTTACCCGGGATGTAAATGGAGTGAAATATTTCATTGATCATGATATCAATTCCATTCAAAATTATATTCCTAAAGAAATTAAAGATCAATTTCATATGTTTGATGTCAACATTTATCAGGAAAACATCTTTCATACGAAATGTAAGTTAAAGGAGTTCGAGATCGATAACTACTTGTTTGGCTATGAAGAGAGTGATTTAACAAAAGTTCAACAAAAATTGATTACTCAGAAAATCCAACACGAAATGAATGAAATTTATTATGGGAAAAATATGATTCGGGAAACGTAATGATCCAAAAGCTGCCTTATCGGCAGCTTTTTGTTTTCAAAAACTGTTTTACAGTTTACACTGTAGTTAACTACTTTTCAGTTTCGAAATACGTAATGGTAACAGGAAGGAGGATGAAACGACATGGCAAGTGGCCAGATGATATATTACCTTATACCTGCAGCAATTATTTGTATTATTGCTTTGATTCTGACCGTCAAAATTGGGATTGATCCGGATGACAAAGATTATGATCGAAAAACAAAAAGCCATTTTACCAATATGTCGATAATTTATTTTGTGACATTTGTTCCTGCTCTCATTTTAACAGTAATTTACTTTATTTATGGATAGATTGTGATGTAAAGGAGATCAACCAGTTATGACAAATGACATTCAGCTTGTAGCACTTGATATTGACGGAACATTGATCAAAGAAGATATGACCATTCACCCTGAGCATCATGAAGCCATTCAAAAGCTCACACAAAATGGCATTGCAGTTGTGCTGAGCACAGGAAGGTCGCTGCCTTCCTGCAAACGCTATGCAGAGGAGTTGAATCTGAAGGATTTGATAATCACCGGAAATGGCAGTGAGGTATGGCGATTGCCGGATCGGGTCCTTCATCGTGTACCATTAAACCCAGACAGAGTGGAAACCATGTGGGCTTTACGAAAAAAATACGATACCTTTCATTGGGCAGCAACGACGGAAGCCATGTGGAAATCTGAGATGCCCGACAGGATCCATAATCATACCTGGTTAAAATTCGGTTTTGATACGAAAGATGACTTCGCGCGCGAAGCAATCGTGAAAACATTGAGTGAGTTTGATGATCTTGAAATCACCAATTCCAGCTTAACGAATATTGAGGTGAATGCAAAAGGTGTTAATAAAGCGAATGCTCTGAAGATTGTCAGTGAAAAACTAGGCATCCCTTTATCCAACATGATGGCAATGGGAGACAGTCTGAATGATGTGTCTATGATTGAAGCATGTGGCACTGGTGTTGCTATGGGAAACGCTCAGGAAGTGACAAAGAAAGCAGCTGATTATATCACGTTAACTAATGAAGAAGCCGGAATTGCTCATGCTTTAAGACATTTCAAGCTGATCTGAATATTTCCTGAGAGCAGATCGCTTTCGTTAACGCTTGTGATTTGTCATAATAGGCAAATAGGAGGTGGGTCTGGTATGACTGAAAAGAAATATTTTACGTTAGAAGAAGCGAATCAACTCATTCCTGTTCTCGAAAAGGAAATGGATGCATTACGAAATTTAAATCATGAATTTCAGACAAAAGTAAATCAATTAAATAAATCAGGATCAGCCAAATCTGCACAATCAAATCTGGATGATCAGTCCCAGGAAGTTTTCATTGCTGAATCAAAACTTGAATTCATTGAAATTCAAGCTCGACTGCATGTTCAAAATATTGAACAGCACGGCTGTCTGCTAAAAGATGTTGAGGTTGGACTTGTTGATTTTCCGGCACTGATAGACGGAGAAGAAATTCTATTATGTTGGAAATATGGCGAGAAAGAAATTGCTCATTATCATGGCGCCGACGATGGCTACAAGGGGAGAAAACCACTGGAGTAATCCAGTGGTTTTCTCATCAATAATCTAGTTTACATAATATAAATTATAGGAACTAATAATACGATATAAATTGTTGTCTCAAATTTTTAAGTATTCTAGGATATTGAGACAATACTAAAACAGACGGTCGTTATTTAATGATAATAACGACCGTCTGTTTTATGATCTGCCTATGCTTCGTGTGTGTTGCCAGACTCTTTCTTCACCAACCATACATCCTGAACTTCACCTTCAGATTGTGCATCAAATATAAATGATCCATTCGTATACCGGTCACTCAATCTGAATGATTTCGGGTTTAATTCATACGTCGTCAGTGATGTTGATTCAAGCCATAGTATATCATTCCCCACGATACTCAGAAGTTTGACTACTTCATGCGGCGATTTTTTTAATTCTTTCAACATAATCAATCCGCGTTTTGCACGACTTGCTTTTTCAAATGATTTCAATGACATCCGTTTAACAGCGCCTCTTTGTGTAACTAACATGAGATCTGGTTTGGCGTCCTTTGGAAATAAACTCATCGATACCATTTCATCTCCAGGTTTCAAATTCATACCTTTTACGCCTGCTGTACGCTGACCAGTTACACTGACTTCCTCTTCATCAAACCACAATCCATAACCTTTTTTAGAGGCAAGGAACACCTCCTCTTCCCCCGTTGTTAAGTAAACATTTAACAGTTCATCCTGAGGTTTCAGTTTTAGAGCAGTTAATGCTTTTGAGCGGCGTTGGGCATAGTATTCCTTTAGTGTAGTACGTTTGATCATCCCGGCTTTCGTAGCAAACAATAGCCATCTGTCTTCCCTGAATTCCTGAATAGGGATTACATTGACGATCGGATCATCCTGATCCATTGCTACGAGGTTAGCCACATGCTGTCCCGTGTCTTTCCACTTCGTTTCAGGGAGTTCATGAACTGGAAGAAGCAGATACGAACCGCTTCGTGTGAATATTAAAATGGTATCGGTTGTATTGATCTCGAGATTATGAGTCAGGCGATCCGTCTCTTTCATCGTAGGCACTTCACCATTCGATGCAGTGTATGATCGAACACTCGAACGTTTCACATAGCCATCTTTCGTGATGGATACCCGAACATCTTCCGATGGAACGACAACCTCAAGATTGATCTTAAGATCTTCTACTTCGTCTTCTATCACGGTTTTTCTTTCGTTATGATAGGTTTTTTTAATGTATCGCAGTTCTTTTTTTATTTCTTTCAGAAGATTTTTTTCATCAGACAGAATCAATTCCAGTTTTTGTATCAAATCGCGCAGTTCCTTCGCTTCCTTTTCCAAGGTTGTGATATCTGTATTTGTTAATCGGTATAATTGTAAATTAACGATCGCTTCTGACTGCGCTTCTGTAAATTGATAAGCAGATTCAAGGCGACTCTTTGCATCTTTTTTATCATTTGAAGCACGGATCGTAGCAATGACTTCATCGAGTATCGAAATCGCCTTAATTAAACCCTCAACAATATGTGCCCGGTCCTTGGCTTTGTTCAAATCAAAATTGGTCCGTCTTGTCATCACTTCTTTCTGATGAGTTATATAGGCTTGCAGCATTTGTTTCAAACCCATCAGTTTTGGTGTTTTATTATGAATGGCCACCATATTGAAATGATAGGACACTTGAAGATCTGTATTCTTATACAAGAAGTGCAGGATGCCAAGTGAATCTGCATCTTTCTTCAGTTCAATGACGATACTCATTCCAGTGCGGTCTGTATCATCGCGAACTTCAGCAATGCCATCAACTTTTTTGTCAATACGCAGTTCATCCATTTTTTTCACAAGATTTGCTTTGTTAATTTCGTATGGTATTTCAGTAATTACAATCTGTTCTTTATTCCCGCGAATCGATTGTACTTCCGCTTTTCCTCGAAGTACAACTTTTCCTTTTCCGGTCTCGTATGCCCTTTGAAGACCCTCAGCGCCCTGAATAACACCACCGGTTGGAAAATCCGGACCCTGAATAAAGCGCAGCAAGTCTTTCACTTCGCAATCAGGGTGATCCATTTGATGAATGGCTGCATCAATGACTTCTCCCAGGTGGTGCGGTGGAATATCAGTAGCATACCCACTTGAGATCCCCGTAGAGCCGTTTACCAGGAGATTCGGATAACTGCCAGGCAGCACAACCGGCTCTTCGATTGAATCATCGAAATTCGGCATGAAATCCACAGTGCTCTTTTCTATATCTTTGAGCATTTCAGAAGCGATTTTAGAAAGGCGCGCCTCTGTATATCGCATCGCAGCTGGAGGGTCACCATCCACAGAACCATTATTCCCATGCATTTGTACAAGTTGGTGCCTCATCTTCCAGTCCTGACTTTGCCGGATCATTGCTTCGTATACGGAAGAATCACCATGAGGATGATAATTACCGATAACATTACCTACGGTTTTAGCCGACTTACGGAAGGGTTTGTCGTTTGTGTTTTTATCCATATGCATGGCATACAAGATCCGCCTTTGTACCGGTTTAAGGCCATCACGTGCATCGGGAAGCGCTCGATCCTGTATAATATATTTACTGTATCGCCCAAATCTGTCTCCCAGTACATCTTCCAAAGGGAGATCCAGATAGCGTTCCTTTTGTTCCAATGTTTAGTCCTCCTCGCTGATGAGCAAATGATCATTATCCAGAATATTTGTATCCTCATTCAAGCCAAATGCCACATTCCGCTCAATCCATTTTCTTCTCGGTTCCACTTTGTCACCCATCAGTGTCGATACGCGCCGCTCTGCTCGCGCCACGTCTTCGATCGTCACACGCACCAGCGTTCGTGAATCGGGATCCATGGTAGTTTCCCATAGCTGAGTAGCATCCATTTCACCGAGACCCTTGTAGCGCTGAAGAATATATCCTTTGCCGACTTTATCCATCGCCCCTTGAAGACCATCTTCATCCCAGGCATATTCCACAACTTCTTTCTTTCCGGATCCCCGACTTACTTTATAAAGAGGTGGTAAAGCGATATAAACCTTGCCAGATTCAATCAACGGACGCATGTATCGATAGAAAAATGTAAGGATTAAGACTTGAATATGTGCGCCGTCAGTATCCGCATCGGTCATAATGACCACTTTGTCATAATTGATATTATTTACATCAAAATCCGGTCCCACATCTCCACCGATTGCGTAGATAATGGTTCGAATCTCTTCGTTTTTCATGATATCAGCCAGTTTGGCTTTTTCTGTATTGATCACTTTACCCCTCAGCGGGAGTACGGCCTGGAATTTTCTATCGCGGCCCTGTTTTGCTGAACCACCGGCTGAATCACCCTCTACAAGATAGAGTTCATTTTTATTTGGGTTTCTTGATTGAGCAGGCGTTAATTTACCACTGAGCATGGCATCTTTGCGTTTATTTTTCTTACCGTTCCTTGCATCCTCGCGCGCTTTTCGAGCTGCTTCTCTTGCCTGAGATGCTTTGACAGCTTTTTTAATCAGCATATGACTGATTTCAGGATTTTCCTCAAGGAAGTAGGCCAATTTTGCGCTGATGACCTGATCGACTGCCTGACGAGCTTCTGCAGTACCGAGTTTTGATTTTGTCTGTCCCTCGAATTGAAGCTTTTCCTCAGGAACACGAACACTGATTATACCGGTAAACCCTTCCCGGATATCCGTTCCGTCCAGGTTTTTGTCCTTTTCTTTTAATAATGTCAGCTTTCGTGCATGCTCATTGACTATTCGTGTGATGGCTGCCTTCGCACCAAGTTCATGTGTGCCTCCATCTTTGGTTCGAACATTGTTTACGAAAGATAATATATTTTCGGTAAATCCATCATTGTATTGAAAAGCGACGTCCGCTTCAATTTCATCATGAATACCTTCGAATTGAATCACCGGATGAAGGGTATCTTTCTCTTCGTTTAAATAGTCAACAAATGCCTCCAAACCAGTATTAAACTGGAACAGATCCTCGTATTTTTCTTCGCCCCGTTCATCAATCAGTTTAATCTTAACACCACGTATCAGAAATGCGGCTTCCCGTAGTCGTTCTGACAATGTGTCGTAATTAAATTGAATCTGTCCAAAGATCTTCGGATCCGGTTTAAATCGAATCGTCGTTCCGGACCGTTTCGTTTTCCCAATGGTTTCAAGCGTTGTCGCTGGCTTTCCGCCACTTTCAAAACGTTGATGGTAGATTGATCCTTCCCGATAAATGGTGACTTCGAGCCATTCAGACAGAGCATTAACCACCGATGCACCAACACCATGAAGTCCCCCACTGGTTTTGTACCCACCTTGCCCGAATTTTCCACCAGCATGCAGAACAGTCAGTATCACTTCAGGTGTTGGTTTGCCAGAGCGATGCATCCCGGTTGGAAAACCGCGGCCTGAATCCTGAATACTGATCGTTTGATCCTGATGAATAGTAACGGTAATTTCATTACCAAACCCTGCAAGAATTTCATCAACGGAATTATCGACAATCTCAAACACCAGATGATGAAGGCCGCGATGATCTGTGCTTCCGATATACATACCCGGCCGCTTACGAACCGCATCTAGTCCCTCGAGTACTTGTATGGCGTCATCATTGTAATTAAAATCATTCATGTTACTCAATGGATTGATCCCCTTTCAACACTTACGTTCAAAACACATACCTATCCATTAAAATAGCCTTAGTGTGTCGCGTTTGTCAACAGACAAAACATTTGTTCTAATTCTTAAAATTGGAAAGCAGCTGCAATTACTGCAGCTGCTCGTTTATCATATCACACATTCAAGAGAGTTGCGTAGTCGACTTTGATACAGCGATCCATAATGACGGTTTTACCTGCGTTCTCAAGCTCGTCTTTGACGTTTTCGTCATATACACCTAATTGAGACCAGAACACCGGTGCATGAAAGTCCAGAACATCGTGGGCGAGTTCTGATAAATAATCACTTCGACGGAACACATTTATAATATCCACCTTTTCCTTTATTTCGGATATCGAATCAACAGCATGTACTCCAAAGACCTCGTCTACCCTTGGATTAACAGGAATTACATGGTATCCTGCGTTCACAAGAAATTCTGCAACCTGATAACTCGTCCGGTTCGGTTTATCACTCAGTCCCACAACTGCAATTGTATGAGCTTCTTCAAGGATCGTTTTAATTTCATCCATTTTCGGGTTTTGCATCTATACTCCTCCTTTACTCTTTCACGATCATGACCGGGCATTTCGCCCTTTTAGCCACTTTGTGACTCACACTGCCAAGCACCATCTGTTGAAACGTGTTCAACCCCCGGCTCCCAATCAGAATCAGATCTGCATTCATATCCAGTGATTCCCCTACAAGAGCAGGTCCTGGATCACCAAAAATGTGACGAACATCAAAATTAACACCGGAGTCTTTCAGAATGTTTTTAACATTTTCAATCTGAGCTTTGCGGTGTTCGGGGATATCTCTCGGTTGAAATTCCGCATCCATCACATCACTTCTCGAGGGCAGTTCATCCACGACATGGACGACTGTAATTTTAGATTCCGGATTGGCTTTAGCAAGATAAATGGCTTTTTCCGCTGCTTTAAGTGAATATTCCGAGCCATCTGCTGCAAGCATTATACGATTGAACATCAGCATTTCCTCCTCTGGTTATTGTTGTAAAAGACCTTCTGATTCTAGAAATTCTCTTGCTACATCTTCAGCATTCCGATCATCTTCATCGACTTGATAATTCATCTCCAGCATTTCTTCTTCGGTGACCAGTCCGCCCAATTGATTCAAAATATCCTCGATTTCAGGATAGGCAATCAGGACATCTTCCCTGAAAAGAGGGGCTCCATTAAACGGAGGAAACACATTCTTATCATCTTCGAGTGAGACCAGTGAATATCGAATCATATATGAATCAGTTGAATAGGCATCAATCACTTGCACCTCATCTGCCTCAACGGCATCTCCGCGAAGTCCAGGGTCCATTCCCTGAACATTCCCCAGATCAAGATCATAGGCTTCCTGAATACCCGGGTATCCGTCAGCACGGTCCATAAATTCAAAAGTGAAACCTGCTGTGACGTCGTCTTGAACAGCTCTTAAATCACCAATGGTCTCAAGATTATTATCTTCTGCAAAATCTTCTCTTACAGCAATAGCATAGGTGTTCTGAAAATCCATCGGTTCCAGGAAAACCATTCCGAACTCATCGTACATGCCGTCTCTTGCCTGTTCGAAAGCCGGTCCTTCTTCATTACTGATTGGCTCCTCATTGAGAAGATTGACGATCGCCGTTCCTGTGAACTCAAAATAACCATCGATATCTCCTGCACGCAGTGCCTCGAAAGTGAAACTCGTTGTTCCGAAGCCATCCTCCACCACGACTTTATAGTCCGTGTCCTGCTCAATGAGAATCTTGTACATATTCAGAATAATTTCAGGCTCTGCCCCCATTTTACCGGCAATAATGATTTCTTCCTGTGCATCATTGAATTGTAGAGCACGGAATACGGTCGGAGACGACACAATAACGATCGCCACCCCGACAACGATTGCAATTGGCGCAATACTTGTACCTAATGACCTCTTCTCAGTAAAGCGTAACACAGCATCGAGAATAAGTGCCAATAAGGCTGCCGGTATGGCTCCAAGCAGAATGTAGTAATTGTTGCTTCGATTAATTCCAAGCATGATTAAATCCCCAAGCCCACCGGCACCGATCAGTGCTGCCAGTGTTGCTGTACCGACAATTAATACCATTGCCGTCCGGATCCCCGCCATGATCGTCGGCATTGCAAGTGGGAGCTGTACTTTATAAAGCTGTTGAAAAGTGGTCATACCCATTCCCCGGGAAGCTTCCATCAAGGATGGGTCAATACCTTTAATGCCTGTATAGGTATTTCTGAGAATCGGCATCAGTGCATAGGCTGTCAGGGCGACAATCGCAGGAAACGTGCCTATTCCTATGAAGGGAATTAAAAAGCCTAAGAGTGCGAGACTTGGAATCGTCTGCAGCACTGCTGTCAATCCAATCACCGGCTCTGCACCTTTGCGGTAATAGCTCAGAATGACAGCCAAAGGAACAGCGATGAAAACGGAAATCAAGAGTGCAATGAGTGACATATGAATATGTTCCCACAATGCACCAAGGAGAAGGTCAGACCGGTTCGAAGCAAGCTGGAAAAACGTCTGTATACTCAGAAGATTCATGGGCGATCTCCCCCTTTGGAACCGACCTTATGCATATCATATAAATACTTCAAGATCATTTGAGGAGTCATTACGAATTTTCTTCCGTTATTTTCAATAAATAGAGACACAGAATCTTGTTGCATTTTTTCAAATGCCATACCCACTGAGAGTTCAGCGGAAGCTTCTAGAGCATCATCGTCATCCACTTCTGAAAAATAGCGCGTCAGATCTTTTAAAGGCATAAGCCAAGGATCCCTTCTGTCGCCGAGAAAGTCCTGAACAAACTTATTAACAGGTCTATGAATTAACTGTTCTGGCGTATCTACTTGAACCGTGGCGCCGTCATTCATCAGAGCAACACGCTCACCCAAAGCCAATGCTTCGTCCATATCGTGAGTGACAAACACAATTGTTTTTTGGATCTCTCTTTGAAGCTGTTGAATATCTTTTTGCAACTGCTCGCGACTGATCGGATCCAAAGCGCTGAATGGTTCATCCATTAACAGAATGTCAGGATCTCCCGCCAGGGCGCGAATCACGCCAACACGCTGTTGCTGACCTCCTGAGAGCTCCTTAGGCATCCTTTTTTTATAGATACTTGGATCTAGTCCCACCATCTGCATTAACTCATCGACCCGTTTACCGATTTTTTCTTCGGGCCATTTTTTCAGATCAGGTACAATCCGGATGTTCTCCTCAATCGTCATATGCGGGAAAAGGGCAATTTGCTGTAACACGTACCCGATTCTTCCCCTTAATTCCTTCAAGGACATGTCATGAATACTCACACCATCCAGGTAAATGCTTCCTTCAGTTGGATCGATCAAGCGGTTAATCATTTTCAACGCGGTCGTTTTACCGCTGCCACTGGGCCCGATCATGACGAAAAATTCACCTTTTTCAATGAAAATACTCAAATCATTGACTGCTTTTGTTCCATCCGGGAATGATTTGGATATTCCTTTAAACTCAATCATCCTGACCCCTCATTTCATACTGTCGTGAGTTGGTATACACGTCGGTATTTATCTTTTAAATAGTTAATCAGATGATCGGGATTTACGCCTTCACCCGTTACATCTGAAAGGATTTCCAAAGGTTCTTTCATTTTACCGAACTGATGTATGTTTTTAGTCATCCATTCTTTAACCGGTAGCAGATTCCCTTCAGTGATTAATGCATCGTAATCCGGAAGATCTTTCAGCATGGCAGTTTTCAGTTGAGCGGCGTAAACATAACCGAGTGCATAGGAAGGAAAATAACCAAACATACCGCCAGCCCAATGGACATCTTGCAAAACCCCTTCGCCATTGTGGGTAGGTCGAACGCCTACGATTTCTTCCATCTTATCGTTCCAAGCTTTTGGTAAATCTTTCACTTCCAACTCTCCATTAATTAAAGCTTTTTCAAGTTCGTAGCGGACGATGATATGCAAACAATACGTTAATTCATCTGCCTCGATTCGAATCAGCGATGGGCCTGCGACATTAATAGCCCGGAAATATTCCTCCAAGGGCACATCATCAAACTGGTCTCCGGATACGTGTTTTAAGTCATCATAAAAACGAGTCCAGAATCCTTTGTGACGACCTACAAAATTCTCCCAGAACAACGACTGACTTTCGTGGATGCCCATGGACGTACCTGTTGAAAGTGGTGTTCCAATTAATGAGCTGGATATATTTTGTTCGTACAAGGCATGACCACCTTCATGAATCGTTCCAAATACCGCGGTTCTGAAATCAGATTCGTCATACTTGGTTGTCACTCTGACGTCTCCCGGATTCAGTCCGATACAAAAAGGATGAACGGTTGTATCCAGTCGGCCCGCATCAAAATCGTATTGCATTTCTTTCAGAATGGTTTTACTGAATTCCTCTTGCTTTTCTTTAGGGAAATGACGAAAAAGAAAATCTGTTTTTGGATCATTCCCGGATTCTACAATTGCTTTTACAAAAGGAACAAGTTCACTTTTTAATTTTCCAAAGACTTCATCGATCACTTCTACTGTCAATCCAGGTTCAAAATCATCTAATAAAGCGTTATATTTATTCCCCTCATACCCAACCCAATCGACGTATTTGCGGTTATAGTCCACAATCTTCTCGAGATATGGCTGAAAGGATTCAAAGTCCCTTTTTTCCTTTGCTTCTTCCCATGCGACTTCTGCATTCGATGTCAAAATGACATAATTCTTCTGCTCATCTGCTGGTACATTAGCTACTTTATTGTACTTTTTTTCGCATTCAAGAACCGATTTTTTCGTGACATCATTCAGTTCTCCCCAATGAGCATCCGATTTAAGTTCATCAATCATCCTTTTCATCTTTTCAGAAGTGGCCATGGCAAATACTTCTGATGATAATGTTCCCAATACCTCAGACCTTTGTTCAGCGCCTTTTTTCGGAGCACCCGTTCTGAGGTCCCAAGCTATGAGGCCGGCTGCCTCCTTGTAATCATTCATTTTTTTTACGTATTGAAGAAATTCCGTTTTAACAACTTCTGTTTGATTTGTCATGTATCATTAACTCCTTTCACATATTACCTGCCTTTACAATCATACCTTTTTTCCAATATAAAATCATCCGAGAACTATTATAAATGTGATAAAATGAATATATAAGAAGTTGATAGATAAGGAGTATAAAAATATGATGAATTTTATTGTGTCTGACGATGCCATTGCTTTTTATAAACATGAAATGCGTTTGGTAGATGGAGACGAATTGCACCTTTTTGTACGTGTTGGTGGGGTAGGATCGGGTGGATTTTCAGTCGGTCTGGCCCGGGGGAAACCGGAACTCGAAGCCGAAGTCATCGAGAAAGATGGTATTCTGTTCTATGTCACTGCCGAAGACGCTTGGTATTTCGATGGAATGACAATCGATTACAATGCAGACTTTGATGCTGTCACATACGATAATCCAACCATTATAAATACAACAAACCCAAACCAGTCGAAGGATTACTAGCCGGAAAAAAGCCTGTGGAGTTTCTCCACAGGCTTTACAGGCTTTAAATGTTTTAATTATCCGCCGATACTCGACATTTCAATTTTTTTAATCGCTTTTTGATCCGTATGTTTTAATCTCTCTTCAGAATAACGATCATCACGACGGGCCCATAAATCGTTGATGAAAGCAGCAATCTCTTGATCTGTTGCACCTGAACGGATCACGTCTCTCACATCATGTCCCTCACCTGAGAAAAGACAGGTAACAAATTTCCCGTCTGCAGATAACCTGATTCGAGAACAGTCACTGCAAAAGGCGTCTGTCACAGAAGAAATGATACCGATCTCATTTCGGTTATCTTTAAAAACAAAACGGTCGGCTACTTCCCCGGTATAATTAGGGTCTTTGGGTTCAATAGGAAATTTCCCGTTAATCATATGGAACATTTCTTTCTTACTCACAACATGATCGAGTTTCCAGCCATTTGTGTTCCCAACATCCATGAATTCAATAAAACGAAGAATCACGTTCGTATCTTTAAAGTATTCAACCATCGGCAAAATATCATCTTCATTCATGCCACGTTTCACAACCATATTCATCTTTACGCCAAGTCCTGCATCTTCCGCAGCACGTACTCCATCCAATACGGCCTGAACACCAATATCACGCCCATTTATCTGACGAAATTTCTCGTCATTTAGCGAATCCAGACTGATCGTCACCCGATCGAGACCTGCTTGTTTTAAATCTTTTGCGTGCTTTGGCAATAAAGAACCGTTTGTTGTCATGGCAATATCATCAACGTCTTCAATCTCATTCAATAAATGAATGAGCTTATGCACCTGATGGCGCATCAAAGGCTCTCCCCCGGTGATTCGAAGCTTTCGAATACCGGCTTCTTTTACCATGATACTAGAAAGTCTTGTCAGCTCTTCAAACGAAAGAATCTCTTCTTTCGGAAGGAATTTAAAATATCTATCAAAGATTTCCGGTGGCATACAATAACTGCAACGGAAATTACAACGGTCCGTTACGGATATGCGCAGGTCCCGAAGCGGCCTGCCAAGTCGGTCTGTCATTTGCGGCATAATGTTTTCGCCCCCTTATAACTCCATTATACGACCGCAATGATTAATGAAACAAGTCTTTTAATTAAGTTTCACGAATAAGTAACATAAAGAAAGTGTTAATTTTCAAAACATTCAGTTAAGTGGTACTTTATCGTCGTTTTCCAAAGAACTGATAGTAGTTTGTTTTGATCGTCCCGTTGTAAAGTTTCCGTTTTTTCGTTGCTTTCGCACCGTATAATAACTCGAATTTTGGATGGCTGGAAATCATATAGACACTCCAGGTTTCATAAGGTCGTAAAGTGTTACCCAGATCACGGTAGATTTGTTCAACCTGCTTCATTTCATTCATCCGTTCACCATACGGGGGATTTGATACGACGACACCAAAATCTTTCTGAGGTTTAAAATCCGTTGCACGCATTTGCTTAAATGTAACAAGATCACCAAGACCGGCTTCCAGTGCATTATGCTTAGCCAGTTCTGTCATTTTTGGATCGAGATCTGTCCCGATAATATCAAGTGGCTGGTCGTATCTGGCAAGATCTTCTGCTTCTTCGAGTGTCCGCTCCTGAATGGCAGGATCAAACCACTTCCAATTTTCGAAAGCGAATGAACGATGTGTCCCTGGCGCGATATTCTGTCCGATTAATGCAGCTTCAATCGGTAATGTTCCACTTCCTGCAAATACATCGGCAAACGGTCGATCTGGATGCCAGTTAGTCAATTGGATCATAGCTGCTGCAAGAGTTTCCTTTAACGGTGCAACGTTATGAAGATATCGGTACCCCCTTTTATGAAGAGCCTGTCCACTTGTATCAATTGTGATACTGACTTGATCTTTTAATATAGCTACTTCAATCTTCACTTCAGGACCTGTTTCATCAAACCAGTCAACACGGTGTCTTTCCTTCATTTTTTCCACGATCGCTTTTTTAACAATTTTTTGACAGTCAGGAACACTGTACAATTTGGATTTTATAGATTTGCCCGTCACTGGAAACGTGTCTGTGCGTTGAATAAATTGATCCCACGGTAATTGCTTTGTCTCTTCAAACAATTCTTCAAAACTAGTGGCATTAAATGTACCAACCAGTATTTTAATCCGGTCCGCAGTTCTAAGCCACATATTGGCGCGGGAAACTGCAGATGCATCTCCTTTGAAGATGACTCTGCCATTCTCTACTGTGGTATCTGTATATCCCAGATCTTTTACTTCTTTAGCTACAATAGCTTCAAGTCCCATCGCTGCTGTTGCGATAATGGTATAGGGTCCCATTATGTTACACATCCTTTATTTAAATTGACGTTTCAGGAATCTCTCTGAAAAGTAAAGAAAACTCGGCTTCTCGACAAGCGAGTGACGAAAGACTTCGTTACATGTATACTTCATTCCTGCAGTATACTTAAACATTCCTTTGAAGTAAAAGAAAACCGGAGGACAGTGTCATAAAAGCGCTGCCTCCGATCCGTCAGTCATCCTATTCAAACCAAAATGTTCAAACCAAAATGGAATTTATAAAAGACACCGTTTTTGTTCTGTAAGCCATGTTCTGTTCTCCAGGAGACCAAACGGTGAGCTCTCCTGAATCGATAACCATCTGTCTACAGAACAATAATGCTCTGTCCTTTGCCTCGTTGAATTTCTCAGCAAAGATGCCCCTACCTAGTTTGGGTTTCTCGCTCGTGGGGTTTACCGCGTTCCACTCTGGATGTTTCCATCCAGACTCCGTCACTGTGGCACTTTCAAGGTACATAAAACCTTATCCAAAGACTTAGGTTTTATCACCTGCCGTCAGCTGAACAAGGTTCAACTGCCCTGGCTTATGACTTCGCCAGGCACGAACACTACAGTCGTCTCAGACTGTGCGAGCATGGACTTTCCTCTATACATCATAAATGTACAGCGGTTATCCGAACAAAAACGGGTGTCTTTTATAACCAAAAATTAGTTTAACACAATTATGATTCAGGTTGCAATTGAATGTTTTCAGGAATTTTCACGAATAGCTTTACGTGCCAGTTGGTCTGCTTCTTTGTTTTCTTTTGATGGAATCCATTTAAAAAAGCAATAATCAAATGCCTGAACTAATTCAACGATTTCTTCAAGTAATTGTTTATAGACTGTCTGTTTAACATAGTTTTTCTCTACCGCATCTACCAGCAATTTTGAATCCGAACGGATAGAAACAATGGTTTCTCCTTGATCACTGACACGTTTAAGAGCGATGATACACGCATGAAACTCGGCCTCATGATTCGTCATGATGCCAAGGGGTACACTGATACGTTCTAAATGAGACGCTTTTTTCAAAAATATGCCTGCCCCTGCCAGTCCAGGATTACCTTTACTTGCACCATCTGTATAGACCTCAATCATCATTCTTGCCTGGGATCAATCGTAGAGTTTGCTGCCAAACACATGCTTTTCGAGATTGGATAGTCTTCTTAAAATATCGTAATTGGTGTTTCCTTGTGAAGGAGGTGCAGGCTGTTGTCGTGAAGTCTCCTGTAATTTTGCAGTTTGATCTTTCGCTGCATCCAATTCTGATTCAAGAGATTGGATGTGACTTTCAAAGGCTTCATAATCCTTAATGATCTCGTCGAGGAATTGATCCACTTCATCCTGATTATATCCTCGCATGCTGGATTTAAATTCCTTCTCATATATCTCATTCTTAGAAAGTTTGGAAATTTGCTGTTTTACCACATTAGTCCACCTCTTTCGTTATCTTATAGTATATTCTTGCAAAGTAACAGGGGGTTGTCAATTCCAGTTTTGTTCGTCCAATTCTTCACGAATCAAGTCTTCGATATCATCCGGTGTCAGGTAGTCGATTGGATAGTCAACAGAAGGGTGGTTATTTTTGTGAAGTTGAACGGCTTCAATAAAATATTTTGGAGATCCTTCAGTGGACTCATCATACAATACCATTGCACATGCTGTTTTCGATACAATAAAATCATTCTTCTGCCTGAGTTGAGATGGGTGTTCATAATGCCGTTTTGTAATGAAATCTTTATGATCCGCCTGCTGCCAGACTGATTCATACAGAACTTTGACCGGTTCGGGAAATTTGCTCTCCTGTTCAATAAAAGGGGCAAGTACCGCTAATTTAATATCTGGATAGCGTTCTTTTAAAGAAATCACCGCTTCAGCAGCCCAAAGCTCCACACCTGCCTGACCGGATACCACGACCCATTCATAATCCCATTCTTCCTTGAGCTGAATCAATTTCTTTCGAATGGCTTTCTTCAAATAAGGGAGTTGTTCATGTTTTTCATTGAATACTCCAATTTCATGCGGTTTATAGCCTGTCACCGTTAACACCTGATACATAATGCACCTCCAGCTCTGCCTGTAAAAGACGAATCCGTAAACCGGATTCGTCTCTTCTTTACTGCATAAAAACAAATGTGGATGCAATCACGATAAAAAATAAACCTACTACCATTTTAATCATTTTTTCTTTCACTCCTGCATAAATAACGAATCGATTCTGCTAAATCATAATGAATGCACTCATAAAAAGCAAGAGAATTTTACATTTTACCAAACTTTTTTAAATCCCCCCATGTTGTTAGATCTTGTTCATGCAAGATATCCAATAAATTATCAAAAACCTTTGCCGTCATGTAAGCGTCCGCAAGTGCATGATGACGACTGCTTGTCTCAATCTCAAATTGCTTGATTAAATCATCCAAAGAATTCCGTTGATCAGGGAACAGTGATTTTGCCAACTGAAATTGATCAATTGCCAACGGGTGATAAGATTTGAGTCGCCATTTCTCTGTCATCATTTGAAGGAATTGCACATCAAAACTTGCAGGATGGGCAACCAGCACAGTCCCTTCAGTAAACGACATAAATTTTGAGAACCCCTCCGGAAAAGCGAGACCGCCTTTCACTTCATGATGTGTGAGTCCTGTCAATTTGCTGACAAAGTCACTCATCGGTTTTACAGGTTCAATAATTTCATAAAACTGTTCAGGAAAACCTATCCGGTTTCGATTAAATTTCGTTGCCCCTATGGCAAGAATCTCATCACCAAGATTACAAAAAAAGCCTGTTGTTTCAAGGTCAAAAACGGTAAATGTAATGTTATCGAGAGGTTCATCATCGTACAGTGTAAGATTACGGAATTCTTTTAACTGCTTGTTCACCTGACTCATATAATCCCAGTGTTTCCAAGACCATCGCTGACGATTGGCATGAAATTTATGAAAATCGTAGCCGAAGTATTTAATGATCTGCCAAGATGATACTTTCATACTTTATATCCCCCGGTTCTTCGCGAAGCTCAGTTCCGTCATTTGCTGCATTCGTTTCGCTACAATAAGCGCATCTTTGATAGGCTTTCGTTCATCCTTATCCATGTGCAAAAAAGGTATTTTATTGGATAATGGCTCGTCATCTCTGAGTTGACGAATATTTAAGCGCAGCCTTGCATCCAGAAGATAATCCATTGCCATCATCGCATTTTTAGCATCCCTGGGATGGAGAACTTCCAAGCGTTTCAGTTCCTGCAAGCGCTCAGTCGTATTGACTGATTCCACACCATAACGGATGGCAAAAATCCGAATGCCGTTCACAATTTGCATCAGTGCGGATTTTTTCAAATCCAGTTCCTTGCTTTTGCCACGAAGCGAAACGCGTCCTAATGGATTAATCGGAACCCGGAATCGAATCGTATCTTTCATAAGAAATGCATGAAGGGGTTTGTTTTTTTGAATGGCTGGTGTGATTTCTTCGCGAAGATTTTCTGCTAAAGTGAAATCCCCATAAACGGCCCTGTAATCAATAAAAATAGTAAAATCCCTGATCTCTTCGGCATCAGCTTCCTTCAGCCAGCGATGAACTTCCTCTACCCATTCACTGTAATCCCTGCACCACTTCCGTTCTCTCGCCATAATTCCACCTGTACATTCAGGAAAGCCGGCATCTGCAAGAATCTGGTTGATCTTTGCAGCGAAGAAATGAAAGAATTCCTCAACTTCACGGTGGTTAGCCAAATGACGATAATCTTCCAGTATCAATCCGTTATCTTGATCAGAACTGAAGGCTTGTTCCCTTCTTCCTTGACTGCCCATGACGATAAAACAAAAATTCACTGGAGGTGCTCCCTTTCCTTCATCTTCCATTTCTTTGAGGGCAAATTCAACAGCTTTGCGATGAATGTGGTCATTATAACTCGAGATCAGCTCACAGACTTCTCTCGGATATGTTCGTTCATTTAATAATAGTTCTGTAAATTCCAGAAAATCTTTATTTTGTGCAGGTCCGAGGCGAATCAATGAATCTCTGCTTTCAGCCTTGTGCAGTTGATGGGACATATAGAGGTATTTCGATTCTTCAAGATACAGGAAAGTTTCAGGTCTTGTAACGCCAACCAGCTCCATACCGTTTAAAACCGGCACCAGATCAATGGCATCCTCCTTGAAATACGACAACACTTCATAACTGAATGCCTGCTCTTGAACGGTAACCGCATCCTTATTCATCCACTCGGCCACTTGATCCATTTCCTGTCCCGAAAGTAGTGATGCCATCACATCTTTCATATGAAGTACACCTCTGAAGCTCCCAACTGTACCCAACACCGTGACGCTTGTAATATCATTATGCATCATCATTTTCCCTGCTTCCAACATACTTGCATGTTCAGGGACGGAGGATGGCTTAGCCATGATATCACGGATTCTGGTACGAAATAATGGAACATTTTCTCTTTCAATAGTAACTCTTTCCTGACGGATTTCATCGTACAACGATTTCATACGCTCGCCAATGCCAGTCAGAATAACATCCGCAAATACTTTATTTTCACTAAGTAATTCGAGCATTGCTTTTTTAGGTAAAACAACAGTCTCGCAGTCTTCAAGTGCCTGCACAGAAAAATTCATCTGACCTTCTGCGAGCAAAATCATCAGCCCGATAATTTCACCTGGATAGTAAAATCTCACAGAAATCTGCTGCCCATTATCCTTATGGAGCATATTTTTAGCTAACCCTTTTAACAGGAAATAAATCTCTGGATCTTCATCTTCTTCATGAAATAAAAACTGATTTTTTTTGAAAGATTTCCGCTTGGCTTTGACCATAAGTAAATCGAACTGCTCCTGGGTCAACTGATCAAATGGAAAAGTAGTCCGAATAACATGGGTGAAAGACTTTTGGGTTTTTGTCTTCATTGACCGTTCAACTCCTTAATGAAATCCGCGACATTTTTTCTCCAGTCTTCCGATCCGTTTTTGTATTTCATGTTTACGAAACAAATGTTCCTGATCTACTTCTTCATATCCGAGAATGAGCTGCAATGCTTTACATGGCTCCTTTAACTGATGCTCAAAAAGTTTGGCAAGTTCAAGTGATGCCTTCAATGAAACTTCACTTTTTGCATGGGTCGCTTTAAGAAGACAGTGCTTTGCTTCATCATACCGTTTTAACTTTTTCATCAATTGACCATGATGATAATACACTTCCGCAGATACGTCTTCGGACTGTATCGTTTTCGTATAATGCAATTCGGCCAACTCATACTGAGAAACCTGTTCAGCCCATTTCGCTGCGCCTAGATGCTCCTTCCATGTCATTGGCCTATGACCGCCTAGATAACGCTCCGTAATTTCAAGGTAGAGACGCACGAGCGTTCGCACATCCTGATCATTATGTTCGATGATTCCTTTTAAAGCATGGGGGTGCTGATCAAACAAATATTCCTGGTACAAAATGGGTGCCATTCTCCCGGGAACATCATCGACGCGGGTGATTCCCAGTTTCTCCTCTTCAACAACTGCCAATCTGCACGATGGCAGTTCATCTTTCCAAAGACGTCTTGCTGCATGCAACAGATCGATATGCCCTGTTTCAGGTAGAGATGGAAGCATTGCTTGAAGAAGGGCATGTCGGGATTTCACTTGGGGCCAATCAAATGACTTGCCATTATAACTGACAATGTAATCACTTCTGTTTAATTCGTCGAGAAAACCAGTCAGAAATGCTGTTTCATGACCTGGATCCTTCAAAAGATGCTGGGTGACTTCCATGCCCTCACGGCGTACTCTTGCATAGCCGATCAAAAAGATCCTGTTGCCTGCTCCGTGAGACAAACCTGTCGTTTCCGTATCAAAAAACAAGAGTTCTTCCGGTGATCTCCCTGAGGTGGAAAGCGGATGAGAACCCATCGATTCTCCCCAGTACTCAGTCATCAAATGCAATTGTTGAAACAAATCTCTCTCTCCGTCTGAGAAAGGATAAACAATCTTTTTTCGATAGGCTGTTTCACCTTCAAAATAAAATGGATGGAATCCCAGCTGTTTGAATGATTCCTGAATTTCATCTTGTTTATCGTCATCCCTCCGATGACTTTCAGTGTCGATAACGTGTTCCACTTCCTCTAAATGAGATTTCATCTGCTTTAATTTGGCTTTCAGATTCATCTTTGGACGTTCACCTCCGTCAGACGGTGTCCTGATCATTAAGCAGGCTGCTGAATACCTTCAATATCCATACTTTCATCGGTACTTCCTGCGAGCCGGCACCTTCCCCGCAACAAGTAGGACATCCCCCTTCGCATGAACAGTGATAAACAAAATCGAGTGCTTTCTCAACCACTTCCGGAAGTTGCTGATAAATCCGCTCACTTAAACCCACGCCGCCTGGATAACGATCATATAAAAATACGGTGGGTGTTCCTGTTAACGCCTCTTTCACCTGTGGTGCCGTATAAAGGTCGGCAGTATCACACATGACATGAACGGAAGCAACGTGTCTGAGAACATGCGCGGCGCTTCCGAGTACTTGTTCCCAGGCATCTTCAGACAGGTCACCCAGTGCTTCTTGTTTAAGATGAAGCGCAATCCCATTCGTATGCAGTTCCTGCTCCGGAAGATGAATCGGGCCCGATCCAATATTTTCAAAGGAATCCAGCTTCATTTTTTTGAAGATGGTTGCCATCGCGGTTACCATCACATCTCCATAGACTGAGCGATGTGCCCCCATCGGTTTCTCCTGATCGACTTCCAGCACCTTCAATTGCACAGCAAGATTGGCATCCGTGAAATAATCAACATCCACTTCAGTGACAAATGCCTTTTTTTCATCCCAATCCAGTTTCTCAACTTGAAACTGAGTACCTTCATGCAAATAAATAGCTTCATCATGCAGAAGTGTCATCGCACTGAATGTATCCATTTCGCCGATTACACGGTGATTGGCCGTTTCCGATTGATCGATGATGACCACATTTTCCTGTGCCGCCGACCGAAGAGAAATATTATGCGCCGGAAAAGCGTCGTTCATCCAGTGATATTGATGACGACTCTTAAAAAGTACCCTCTTCTCAATAAGGTAATCGAGAATATCCGTGACATCAACACCGTCAAATTGCTCTTCTGTTTGAAATGGTAGCTCATAAGCAGCGCATTTCAGGTGGTCTACGAGAATGATCAGATTATTTTTGTTGATTCTTGCCGTTTCCGGAGAATGTTCAAAAAAATAATCAGGGTGCATAAACAAATATTGATCCAACGGAGAAGCGCTCGCCACCATAATCACCAGGGACTCATCCTGTCGCCTTCCTGCACGTCCTGCCTGTTGCCAGGATGATGCAATCGAGCCAGGGTATCCGGTCATGACGCAAACTTGAAGCTGTCCGATATCGACACCAAGTTCGAGTGCATTCGTGCTTACTACACCGATCGTATCACCACTTCTGAGATCACGCTCAATTTCTCTTCTTTGACTGGGCAAATAGCCTCCCCGGTAACCACGGATCTTCCCCTTTCGGATATCATGTTTCGTCAATTGCTGAAGATGACTGAGAATCAATTCGACCCTGACACGGCTTCTGGCAAACACTATTGTTTGAATACCATCTTTCAAAAAATATGCTGCCAGTTCATTGACCATTTTAGTCGCACTTTTACGAATGTTCAAAACAGGGTGAACGATCGGCGGATTATAAAGGACAAAATGCTTCCTTCCTTTTGGTGCACCGTTGTTATCTATCAGTTGAACATGCTCCCCT
Organism: Salisediminibacterium beveridgei; assembly: GCF_001721685.1. Classification (GTDB taxonomy): domain Bacteria; phylum Bacillota; class Bacilli; order Bacillales; family Salisediminibacteriaceae; genus Salisediminibacterium; species Salisediminibacterium beveridgei. The sequence goes on from NZ_CP012502.1 coordinate 1,810,183, forward strand.
GTTAGTTCTTCCGCCAATTCAACGGGATTGGCTATCGTTGCAGATGTACAAATGAACTGTGGGTTACTTCCGTAATAAGCGCATATCCGCTTCAATCGCCGGATAACATTCGCTACGTGAGAGCCGAAGACGCCTCGATATGTATGCAGTTCATCTATCACGACTGTTTCAAGATTCTCGAAGAGTGAGATCCATTTTGTATGATGCGGTAAAATTGCCGAATGAAGCATATCCGGATTCGTGATCACAATATGGCCCGCTTTACGAATGGTTTGACGAATGGCAGGTGGTGTATCACCGTCATAAGTGTAACTCCGAATCTCGGTTTCCATATCTTCTATAATATGATTCAATTCGCTCATTTGGTCCTGCGCCAGTGCTTTAGTCGGAAACAAATAGAGCGCACGGGCATTTGAGTTTTCCATATATCGATGAAGAACAGGCAAATTGTAGCATAACGTCTTCCCGGAAGCTGTTGGTGTGACGGCTACCATATGATGATGATCTTCGATAGCCGTTTGAAATGCATGAGCCTGATGACGATAGAGCTCTTCAATTCCTCTCTTCGCCAAAGCCTTGATCACATCTTCATGAAGACCATCAGGAAAAGGTGAGTAAACCCCCTCTTTTTCAGGAATCGTTTGCCAATGCACCACATTCGGATCCTGTTTTAATGTGGCAACTTTATGTTCCAGCTGTTGTTTTTCAAACATTCTTCATCACCTGCTTCCTCCCTTTATTATAACGAATATGCGTTTGCATTCCTACCACTTTTTATAATTCAATGAAATCTAGGCCTAATCCATTGACGTTCACATGAAAAATCCGGACATGATGAAGATAATCTGTCCGGATTTTCTATGATGACAAGGTTTGACTCAATCCTTATGAATGATTTCAGCATTTCACTGCGGTTCCCCGTACTGCTCAATTGTAAGGTGCTTTAATTTCATCTTTTCAAGATAGTGTAGCGGGATCAGACAAGTTACCGTGATCACACCTGGATTACGCCCAATCTCGATTGCTCCAGTGATGGTTGCCCGATTCATAATTTCAGGAACACTTGTACCCATTAATATCGCCGCACGCTCCAAACCATTGGTTGTTGCTTCGTTCAGAGTTGCTCCAGTTCCGACAAAAGAAAGGGGTAAAGCTTTCTCCAACTTCTGTTGAACATTCCATCTGACGTGCAGTTGCTCTGCCTGTTTCCGCTCCGCTTTGCTTATTGGTTTAGCCAGGTAAGGTAAATCTTCTTCCACAGGAATAATCAACGGTCCTTCCATGTGTAACCCTTTGATGACACTGACTTGCAAGGTTACAATGCCGGACACATCAGTCGTATGCCCTGCAATTTCTCCATCACCCTGCATGGCATGCATGTCACCCAAATAAATTCCACCCCCTGGTACTTTTACCGGTGCAATGACAATCGCTCCTTCACGGGCCCGGTTGATGTCCATGTGACCATCTGTACGATCCTCAAGTTCTTCTTTCGTTAAGGCGTAGTCATGCGGAGCATCAATCAGAAACGAGCCGAAATCACCCGCATTATGTGAATCCGGAATTGGACGTGACGGGGTTGTGCCCAATTGTCCAAGAAACGGTCGCAACCTCGCTATGGTACCGACCATATCATGAGGGGCAAACGTGACAATCGGATTCTGAATCGAATGTTCCGGTGTGGCCATATACGCTTTCCCGTCTTTCGCGATGGTTTCAGCACCAGCCTGATCCAAAGTAATCCCGACAGTCTTTTTGTCGTTAAACGCGATTGTATAAGCATTAGTGAACCGAAACGGTGTCACATCCGCTCCACAGTTTGAACAACGGATTGCTTCTTGGCCGATTCCTTTGATCACAGTATCGGGGTTCATTTTACCACAATCCGGACATTGCACTGCTACAAAGGGGTCTCCAAGAAACCTGCCATCCACCGGTGCATCATTGCCTGAAGCCGTGGCTAAGGACGTAATGCGTATGGATTTAATTCGGATGGCAATCGAATCCCCAATTTCAGCACCTTCAACGTACACTGGTTTTGTTACTTCATGCCCCCCTTTTAAACAAGGTGTAATCATCGGTCCCCAGCAACCCGGAGTTGTGTTTGCCATGATATAGCCTCCGTCTTTCACAGGCCCGAGCATCTCTTTTCCTGGATCAAGAATCCCATCTGTAAATTCATTTACAAAAACTGTTTCTTTACCTTTCATAACCCAATCCCTCCCCCTCATTTTCGTAAGCGCTTACATTAATGAACCTTCCCTTTTTGAGAACGTTTGTAACCCGCATGTGTCCGATTTTACGGTTATTCTCCTTTACCTGCAGAAACTTTTCAAGGTATGATGAAAAAGATGAAAGTGGGGGTTGGTTATGAGTGTCGTATTATACTTTATGATTATGGTAGCTTTTTTGGACACTTTTGTTCAGCTGCCGATTATTACGCCATACGCTGTTTCTTTAGGAGCGACCAATCTGATGACAGGTGCCATCATCGCAGTGTATTCCTTGTCCAATATGATTGGTAATATCTTTGCAGGTCACTGGATCGACCGTTTCGGCAGGAAAAAACTGCTTCTGATCAGTATGTTTCTGGTATCTGCCATACTGCTTTTGTATCCAATAGCACAAAATAGTGAACAATTATTTTTCATTCGCTTAATCCATGGATTGGCAGGTGGCGCATTAATTCCTGCTGCATTTGCATATGTAGGAGATAAAACAAGACGCGAGGGCCGGGGCAGAGCAATGGCCTTTACTGGAGGCAGTATCGGCTTTGCAGCAATTTCAGGACCTGCATTTGGGGGGGCTGTTGCTGCCCGAGGTGAAATCGAATGGGTTTTCGTTATTATATCGGCAATCTTTATCATGACAGCGTTTCTAGTTATGCGAACAGTTGAAGAATCATTTATCACTGTTGAACGTGGAAAGGTAAATGTCAGAGATTTTGGTGTTTTGATCACAGAACCAAAGATCATTCAGGCATCCTTGTCAGCTTATGCATTGATGATCGGTAACGGCACATTGGCATTTGCTTTACCATTGAAAGTCGAAAGCATCGGTATGGATTCTGCGACAACCGGTTTGCTATTGAGCGTTTACGGAGTCACTGCTTTACTGATCTTTCTCACACCGGTAAACCGATTGTTTGATCGTCAGGATCCGATGCGCCTGATCTTTCTCGGACTTTTTCTGGTGGGTTTATCTATGCTGATCCTGACACTTTTTGAGGCATTCTTGATCATTTTTATCGCTATGATTATCTATGGCGGAGGATTTGCTCTGGTGTTCCCGTCCATGAATCGGGTTGTATCAGACGCCTCCTCCAAGGTAGATCGTGGAAAAGCGTACGGGATCTTTTATGCAGCTTTTTCATTGGGTGTCGTATCAGGATCCTTTATTGCAGGAGCAGTGGCTGAATGGTTTGGGGCGCCTTTTTTCTTTGCTGCCGTATTAATCTGGATCCTCGCATTTGTTCTCAGCTTTTATTACTATCGCCAATTACGATCGGTTCCGTCAAGGAAAGATAAGATCCGTCTGTGAACAAATTCTCTTAACACCTGCCGCTCATTCAATACTTGATGCCGTGCCTCAGGAACCAGACACACCTGAAGGTAACGGCATTTTTGTTCGTAAAATGAAATCGTTCGTTTTGCATCCACAGTTGTATCCCGTTCTCCTTGAATCAAATAGACAGGCAGCCGGACTATTGGAGAATAACGAATTTCTTCCTGCCAATCGGCCATTGCAAAGAACCAATCTGCTTTCAAATAATGCACTTGCAGCGGATCTCGTGTGATGAACTGATGATATAGTTCATCGTCAGAATTTCTTTTAAAGGCCCGCTTTGATGTCGGCATGATACGACTTAGCATTTTAATGATCCCTTTTGTTTTCTTCCATTGATACGGCAAATATAATGGGGCAGCCATTACAAGCCGGTCAAGACGAATACGCTTTTGTCCTATGGATTGAAACAAGATTGCTGCACCCGTGCTATGACCTAAACCGATGATTTCTCCGGAAGGTATATAGCTGTGCATGGCTCGATAGGCATCTTCCACCGCATCTATGTATTCTTTGAATGAATGGATCGATCCCTCTTCACCCTGACTCAGCCCATGACCAGGAAGGTCAACGGTAAATACTGTATATCCATGACGCAGCAGTTCATTGATCGTTACCGATAAGCCTCCACTGTGATCCAAATAGCCATGAACCAGAAACACCGTCCCTTTGTGTTCTTTCGCATAAAAGCATTGAACAAAAAGATTTTGATTCTCTCTGTTGATTTCACCCGCTCGGTAATGTTTTATGAAAGACGTTTCGAAATGATAATCACCTAAATATTTCTCCATCGGTTGACGGCCTGTTTCAGAATATAACTCAGACAGTTCAGGAATTTGTTCTTTGAATTGACGAATTCGTTCTTTCTGATTCTTCATTAGCGGCACCCCTGTTTTTCAATTCTTTTCACTAAGAAGGGTACTCTCTGATTATATGAGAGTACCCGATACGATCAGCGGATCGCTTCTACCAACGCTCTGCCATAAGCCGGTAAATCCGGAGGACGTCGGCTGGAGATCAAGTTGCCATCGGTTGTTACAGGTTCATCAACCCATGTGGCTCCTGCGTTGATCATATCATGTTTAATGCCTGGCGTACTCGTTACTGTGCGCTCATTCAGAACGTCAGCAGAAACCAGCACCCATCCTGCATGACAGATTTGTCCAACGACCCGCTGCTCATTCATCATGAATTTCACCATTTCAAGAACAGCATCATAACGTCTCAGTTTATCCGGAGCCCATCCGCCAGGTACAAGAATCGCATCGAATTCTTTGATTTCCACCTCATGAAATGCGGCGTCAGATTTAACAGGAACACCATTCTTTCCAGTATAAACTTTATCTGCGACAGGTCCAGCAATCAATGCATCGGCTCCTGCTTCTTGCATCCGGTAATGTGGATAAATCAGTTCAGAGTCTTCGAAATCATCTTCTATAATCGTCAACACTTTTTTTCCTTCGAGTTCCATCATTCCGATCCCTCCTTTTATTTTATCATATTGGGTCCAATTCCCTTTTTCACAAAAAAATAATCGGATTATTTCAAACTCTCCCACTCATTGTAAAACTGTTGAAGATAAGATTCCATAAACCGGTGGCGCTCGGCTGCAATCCTTCTTGCAGTGTCCGTATGCATCATATCTTTTAATTTTAACAACTTCTCATGAAAATGATTAATTGCGGTATTCCCACTACACCGATATTCTTCTTTCGTCATTTGGTCCCTTGGAAGAATATCAGGGTCGTACATTTTATCCCCTTTATTTCCTGCAAACATAAAACAACGGGCTATTCCAATTGCACCAATGGCATCGAGCCGGTCTGCATCCTGGACAATTCTCCCCTCCAGGCTTTGAGGAGGATGGTTGTTTCCACCTTTGAAGGATACCGTCGAAACAACATTCAGTACATCACGAATCTCTTTATTGCTAAATCCGAATTCCTCAAGTCCGGAATGCACGTAGTGTATGGCTTCCGTTTCAGTTTCATGAAATTTATCATCCGCTACATCATGTATAAGGGCTGCTAATTCCGTCAGCTCAAGATCCCCTCCTTCTTTTTCAGCAATATGAACGGCTTGTTTTCTTACTCTGTCTGTGTGTGGCCAGTCATGTCCAGTGGAATCGTTTACAAAGAAATCCTTTACCCACGCCTCTGCAGCAGCAATTCGTTGTTTCATCTGATCTTCCCTCCAGTTAGTCATCGTGAACGGATGTCTGTTTTAAACAAATTATGAAGCGGCTGTGAACCTGTTCTATTTTTAATATTGTGCTGTACTACACAAACTCACCTCAATTAAAAGCCTATATACCAGTGGTTTTTATCACCTGCGAAATAAGTGTATCAGTGATTAAATTTCGAACATTTTGTGACTATGTGACTTTAATCATATCGTTCCCCGGTTGAATTATCTATACTGCAACTATGGGAGTTATGTTTTAATTTTGAAAGGGGAATGATCAAATGTCTATTTTACCAAAAAAGAACGAGCTTGGCTTTTTTGAGATCCGGCTCGAATCGATCGGTGGACTCGGGGCCAACCTCGCAGGAAAAATGCTTGCTGAAGCAGGGGTACAGGGGCTTGGATTGAATGGCGCTAATTTTTCATCGTACGGTTCGGAAAAAAAAGGTTCACCGGTTAAATCATTTATCCGGTTTTGTGATCCTGATGTTGAGATCCGTGACCATGCTCCAATCGAACAGCCGCATGTCATCAGTGTATTCCACGAAGCACTCTATAAAATGGTCGATGTGACAAGCGGCCTGACTGCTGACGGGGTTGTGCTTGTAAATACACAAAGCGATTTCGATACGATCCGTAATGACTTGAAAGTCGAATACGGCACGATCGCAGCTGTCGATGCGCTTAAAATTGCGAATGAAGAAAAGACTAAGGTCAATACAGCGATGCTCGGTGCAATGTACCGCGTCCTTGATTTCCTTGATCCTGAATATATGCGTAACGTGATCCGCAAAACTTTTGAAAAGAAGTATCCGCATTTTGTGGAACCAAACATCCGTACTTTTGATCGCGGATACAACGAAGTGCAGTTCAAAAAGTATGAGGCTCCACAGGATGCTGCAAGCCGTGAATTTACCCGTGTTCAACCACGACTGGGTTATGAAACACAAGAGATCGGCGGTATCATCACAGCACAGGCAAACAGCATTGAAAAAGATTTGAGCGGTTCAAGAATCGGTTTCCTTCCAGAATACAAAGCAGAATCCTGTATTCACTGTGCAGCATGCGACACGGTCTGCCCGGATTACTGCTTTGTCTGGGAACAGGGCGAAGACAAAAAAGGCCGACCGCAAATGTTCCTCAAAGGAATTGACTATCAATACTGTAAAGGGTGTCTGAAGTGCGTTGATGCCTGTCCGACTGACGCATTGGCTGATTTGGCTGAAGTGAAAGGCTATGCAGAAGAAAAACAAGTGAAACACAACTTTCCATACGTTGCAGGGGGTATGAAATAATGGCAATGACAGAGGAAAACGTTCCAAAAGTATCAAATGAACAGGTAGAGACATTCGAATCAGGTAATGAAATGGCTGCCATGGCTGCAGCACAAATCAACTATCATATAATGGGATACTTCCCAATCACTCCATCAACTGAAGTTGCTCAGTACCTCGATATGATGGCTTCAAAAGGTATGCATGATATCAAATTAATTGCAGCAGACGGTGAACACGGCTCTGCCGGGATCTGTTTCGGGGCTGCTACAACAGGCTCTCGTGTATTCAATGCGACAAGTGCCAACGGGTTTCTCTATATGATTGAGCAGCTGCCGGTTCAATCTGGTCTTCGGTTTCCGATGGTCTTGAACCTGGTGACTCGTGCTGTCAGTGGCCCACTCGATATCCGCGGTGACCACTCCGACCTGTACTACGGGTTGAATACAGGCTGGGTGATTCTTACTGCAAGGACCCCGCAAGCCGTTTATGATATGAACATTATGGCGCTTAAAATTGCTGAGCATTCTGAAGTCCGTCTGCCGGTCATTGTAGCTTATGACGGTTTCTTTACGTCACACCAAAAACGTAAAGTAAACATGTTCAAAGAACGTGAAACGGTTCAGTCTTTTGTAGGTGAAGCACCAACAGGTTATCCGGTTTCCATTGATAAAGACAACCCGGTGACAATCGGTGCCCACATGGACGGCAATGATTTGACAAACAACCACTTCCAGCAGTCTGAAGCGCTTTACAAAGCTTACGATGTATACAAAGACGTGGCGAAGGAATATGAGCAAATCTCCGGACGAAATTACGATATTCTTGACACCTATGGCATGGAAGACGCTGAAGTTGCACTTTTTCTGTTAAACTCCGCTGCAGAAACTGCTAAGGATGTCGTTGACAAGCTTCGTAAAAAAGGCGTTAAAGCTGGTGTTGTAAGCCCGAACATTATTCGTCCATTCCCTGCAGACGACATTCGCGAAGTATTCAAGAGCGTGAATACCGTACTAATCGGTGAACGTGCCGACTCGTACGGCGGTAACGGAGCAAATCTGACTCATGAGCTGAAGTCTGCATTACAGGAAGACCTCGATAACAATACAAAAGTTGTGAGCCGTGTATTCGGTATGGGTGGAAAAGACTTCTACTCGGACGATGCAGAAGCATTTTTCCAGATGGCCATTGACGCCACTGAAGACGCTTCTTCCGTCAAGAACTTTGACTACTATGGTCAGACTCCTGGTAACAAGGATCTTGCGTTGCAGCCGGTGATTGAACCGATGACAGGAGATAATTTCAATTCAGGCTTAATTAAAGTCACAGAAGATGAAGAAACAAATAAGCTGAAGGTGCGCATCCCGCCACTTAGACAGTTAACTTCCGAACCGAAACGATTCGCTTCCGGTCATGGAGCCTGCCCTGGTTGCGGAATCTTCCCTGGACTTGAATTATTCTTCAAAGGAATTGAAGGGGATGCTGTCATCTTGTTCCATACTGGTTGCGGATATGTTGTCACGTCTGCATACCCACACAGCTCACACAAACAGACGATGATTCATAACCTGTTCCAGAGTGGCCCGGCTACGTTATCCGGTACTGTAGAAGCTTTCTTTGAAAAGAAAGAGCGCGGTGAAATTGATATCGATGATGACTTCACCTTTGTCATGATTACCGGTGATGGTGGAATGGATATCGGGATGGGCTCAGCCATCGGTACTGCGCTTCGTAATCACAAAATGATTATCCTTGAGTACGATAACGAGGGCTACATGAACACAGGTTCACAGATGTCTTATTCCACACCAATTGGTCATATGACAAGTACAACCGGTGTCGGCAAGAAACAACAGGGTAAAGCGTTCCACCATAAGGATACCGCTCAGATCATGGCATCCACGAACATTCCTTATGTTTTTACAGGTACAGAAGCTTACCCGCAGGACCTGATAAAGAAAGCAGCCAAAGCTCAGTGGTATGCGCAGAATGAAGGACTTGTTTACGGCAAAATCCTCATTACATGCCCACTGAACTGGAAAAGTAACGACCGTGACGGTGAAAATATCATGAAGGCTGCCGTTGAATCCTGCTTCTTCCCGTTATATGAAATCGAGCGTGGCGAAACCAATATCACTTACGATCCGGAAGCCAAGAAAAAACGTGTTGAACTTTCTGAATGGCTCGGATACATGGGTAAGACAAAACACATTCTGAAAGAAGAAAATAAAGGGCTCTATGATGACTTCTCCGATGAGGTCGAGCGTCGTTGGAAGAAACTCAAAGTAAAACACGAAACACCGTTTATTTAATAAAACTCAAAAAGGTGATCCGGCCTGAACATCAGGCGGATCACCTTCTATTTATACTTTTTATAACACTTTCTCTTCAGCGCACGACTGGCAATCATTTCCGTAACATTCATGCATCTCTTCGATAACTTCACCACAGCTGGCACATTCCTTTGGCGGAAGATTCTCAAAAAATTCAATACTCGAGATTATCATGGTTTCATGCCCCCATTTCCTTTATTATCACTATTGTAATACAACAGTGTTTAATAATCAACATTTGTAATAAAACACTGAGGGTTTTTTGAAAAATCAGTTAATAACTCATCTAAAAACAGCCTCTGTTGCTTCAGAGGCTGTTTGTTCATTGCTATATCACTTTACACCCAGCAGGTCGTCGAGCATGGTTACCAGCTGACCGATCTCCGGTTTACTGATTTGTGCGTCTGCACCAACCCGTTCACCTTTGTGAAACAAATCTCCGGTAATTAGCGAGGAGAAAATCAACACTGGGATTTCACTGAGTGTCTGGTCTTCCTTGATCCGCTTTGTCAGATGATGGCCGTCCATTGCAGGCATTTCAATATCAGTAATTACACCATCGATGCTTGTGCCGCCTTTTGTGGACGTGATATATTCCCAGGCTTCCTTTCCATCGTCTGAAAAGATCAGTTTATCGTAGCCTGCTTCTATCAGCGTATCCTTCAGCAACTTTCTTAAGATTGGAGAATCTTCAGCAAGGAGGATTTTTTTCCCACTTCGATCCCGCTTTTCAACGCCTTCCATTTTAGCAGGCGTTATCCCCGCTTCTGGCATAATATCGTAAACAACTTTTTCGTAGTCCAGCATGAGAATCATGTTCTCGTCCATTTTAATGACTCCTATGGTCAAATCTTCAAGTCCTCCACTTAATCGACTCGGTTTCTCGATTTGTTCCCAGGAAATCCGGTGTATTCGGGATACTGCATGGACGTGAAAGGCTACCTTCACATTGTTCATTTCAGAGACCACATATTTGTCCTGATTGTTTTCTTCAGATGGTGAGAAACCGATCGCTTTGGCAAGATCAATCACCGGTATCACTTCATCGCGCAGACGAATAATCCCCTCCACGTGCGGATGTGTGTGTGGCATCAGCGTAACATTCGTTGGCTGTATGATTTCACGTACCTTCATGACATTGATCCCGAAGGTGCCGGTTCCTATCGTAAACATGATCACTTCTAATTCATTTGTCCCACTTTCAAGCAATATGCCCTTATGTTCCTCAGTCATTATTTACCCCTCCACTGCTTTAATCTGCAATCCTGCTCATTCTTTCTATTCATACATTATCACGAATCAGTTCCTCCCGCTATCTTTCTCAGAGATTTATTTCAGAGCATTTTCATTTGCTTTTGCATTTCCAAGCTGTCTATAATGAAAACAGCATCATTTACTTTGATTCAGGAGGCGAGCATCATGACGGAACGATTGAAGACTGCTTTACTGTTGACGTTATTTCTCGTTCTGATTCCCACGACCGTCGTTTTCGCAGAGGATAATGGCGAATCCACTACGACTCTTCTTGAAACGCCCTTTGTTATTGTTGGATTTGTGACACTTGGTTTATTGATTTATTATTCCATCAGAGAGTCGTAAAACACGAAAGAAGGGCACGCCTCTATTTTGGAGCTGCCCTTCTTTTTTACTTCATGGTCAAGCATTAATACAACTGAGACTGTCGCCACTTTCTTGGTGTGATACCAAGTTATTATTATGCTTCGACATATTTGTCGAGTAACCAGCGAAAAATACCCAGTGCCAATAAGTATCCGGCAAGTATGGTTACTATCTGACCAAGATACAATACATCGCCCCCGGTTTGATCAATCGCAACATCACTGAAATCAGTAAACAGTATTGTCAAACGCTCAATCACGTCATCCGATCGGAGAAGCGGAATAAAGGTTTGTACACTTTGAAACCACACCTGATCTGATAACCAGGAGATCATCCAGTTAACAACGAATGTAAGAACAATCCCAATCAGCCAGCCTAATGGCTTGAATGCTTTTGCCATCAGATAGATAAACACGGCAGCAAGACCGATCATGACTGCCCCATGCAAAATCACTGCAAGGATAAACGGACTGAATTCCAGATATGCCTGCCTTACCGGTTCAATGACCGAAGTCATGTCCGTATAGACGGAATTCCCTTCCTGACCCACACTGATAATTCTTGTCAGCATGACATACGCTGCAATCATAGCATAGATAAGAGAAATCAGAAATTGACTGAGGCCCGCCGCCATTTTTGATGTGATCAGTGCCCAGCCTGACACAGGGAGGTTCAGCCACTGAACATGTGTATTACTGCGCCATTCTCTTGAAAATGCAATCAGCCATTCGAAGAACAGATAAATCACATGGACAATGATTAAAGGAAGTGCGATAAGTAAGAACAAAAAGGATTCCTGTTCGATCAGATACAGCATGATCAAAAAGCCAAGGGTGTTCAGGATCATAATCAGGAGAAAGCGGGGCAGAGAATCCTGCCATTCTTTTCTGAACAACGCTAACCACATCAGACAAACACCTCCCGCATCAGTTCCACCACAGATTTCCCATGTTCTTCCCGAAGTCGATCCGTTTCTCCTTCAAGCATAATGCTTCCCTGATGAAGAAACATCACATAATCAAGGTAAGGTTCCACTTCGGTGACTTCGTGTGTAGATATCAGGCCCAGTTGCCTTTCCACATCCAGATGACGGATAATCATTTTCAAAATATCCTCCCTGACGATAGGGTCCAGGCCTGATAACGGCTCATCCATAACCAGAATGGAGACTTCTCTTGCAAGTGTCAGAATAATTTTGACTTTCGCCCGGTTACCTTTTGATAAATGTTTTATTTTTTTATCCATTGGAAGTGCCAGTTCATTTGTCATTGCTTCCGCTTTGTCCAGACGAAATGCACTGATTGTTTTTTCATGAAACCGGATCGCCTGACGAATGGTTTGAAAGCCGTATAAAGAGTCGAGCTCTGATAAGTAAGCCACTTGATCTCCAATTGTCCTGTCTGTTTCCCTACCATGAATCTTAATTGATCCACTTGTAGGCCGTAATAATCCGGCAATCAGCTTCAACAATGTCGTCTTCCCGCTGCCGTTGGGTCCAATGATTCCCGCAAGTCCGGTCTGGTTCATCGTCCAGTTGACATCAAACAGCCCTTCGTTTTTTCCATATCGCTTTGTCACATGCTTCATCTCAATCATTGTCTCCATGTTCAGTCCTCCTTCGCATCATCCATACGCTCTTTCATCAGGTTCAGTATCGTTTTATCATCTATCCCGAGGTTATGCATTGTGTCGAGGAACGTATCCACTTGCTTTGCCGCTATATCTCTTCGTAATGTTTCGATTACTGCGGTGTCTTCGGTAACAAAGGTCCCCTGCCCCCGTTTGGACACGACAACCCCCTCCCGTTCCATTTCCATATATGTTCTTGAAACGGTATTTGGATTTACACCCGCCTCAACAGCGAACTCTCTCACCGATAGTAATTTACTCCCTGGTGACATATCACCTCTTGAAATTCCGCTGTAAATGTACTCCATGATTTGTATATAGATTGGACGGTGGTTATCAAATTCCAGCCCCATATCATTCTTCCTCCCCTTTACAGCTCTGATGTCAATCGGCAATATCCCTTTTTGCAAAACTGATATAGGCAATTGCCTTAAACAGGATAAAATATACCAGAATGACCATTGCCGAGAATGCGATGCTTAACTCCGGGATCATCGGCTGTCCGTAAAAATGCTGCAGTAAATTGCTGTTGGCAAATAAAATGTATTTCGCCCATTCATAGTTACTCAGTAAATACACAACTTGTCCGCCTGTAAACAACAGGACCAATGATAAGCCAATCGATAATGACTGATTTCGAAAAACCGCCCCGAGCATAAAAGCGAAGGTCGTCATGATTACGAGTTCAATCCAACCGAGAAAATATGCAGTGCCCATATACTGCCACACATTCAGATCACGAATCCCATCCGTAGTCATATCCACAACCCGTGTACTCTCAATGGAAAAGTCATGCAGAACACCACCGGTAATCAAACTGCTTAAAATCAAAACGAAAAGCATCACGATCGAGAACTGAATAGTCGCAATCCATTTTGAAAAAAGGATTTTCCACCTTTTCACCGGACGTATCATCAGCAGTTTGATGGTGCCATTGCTATGTTCACTGGCGACAATTCCCGCGCCTACAATGACAGAAAACATCGTCACAAAACTGATCAGCTGCGGATTCTGCATAGTAAAACCAACCATCGAATTGGTCGGAATCTCGGTAATGCCCTCTTCTTCCCTGTATTCCTGTAACTCCTGCTGTTCAATGACCTGTGGCGGCAACTGGTCCGCATCGTCCATTAGTTCCGTGGATTCAATCGACACGTCCATTTCAGCTTCACTTTGCGTCTCTGTAGCCTCTTCTGTGAAACGCATAACCAGTCCGATCAGGAGCACAACGATAATAAGAATACCGAACATCACTTTTGTGCCTGTACGCTTATAAATTTTCATGTTTTCATTTCGGATTAAATTCATCATACCGATTCACCTCCTGTCACCTGCAAAAACTGTTCTTCGAGTGTAACCGGTGCCGCATGCCGGACTTCATAAATCTGAACACCAGCTCTTATCAGTTCCTTCAGGAGATCCGGTATCTGTTCCTCTGAGCAATTCACTCCCAGCTCATCCCCGTCCTTTTCTGCCTCTATGTTCAGATAAGCACGAATCACTTTCCGGGCATCCTGAATCGGTTTTGCCCGTAAAATGATCCGGTCTTCTTTCTGCTGGATGAAGGATTTCACATCGGAAATGGCGATGATTTCGCCTTGTTTGATTACAGCGATCCTGTCACACATCTTTTCCATTTCACTTAACAGGTGACTCGATACGATGATACTGATCCCCTCTTCATGGGCAAGACTCCTTAAGTAACTGCGGATTTCCTTGATGCCTGCTGGATCAAGTCCATTGGTCGGCTCATCGAGTATCAGCACATCCGGCTCATGCAATAATGCCTGTGCCAATCCAAGGCGCTGACGCATGCCAAGTGAATAGGTTCCTGTCTTCTCTTTCAGTCTCGCTGTCATCCCTACAAGCTCAGCCACTTCATGAATCCTGCTCTTTTTCACTCCGGGCATCATCCGCTGATAGTGAAGAAGGTTATCATAACCGCTTAAATAATCATACATCTCCGGATTCTCAACCACAGCCCCCACTCTGCTGATGGCTTTCTCGAAATCCTGGTTAAGATCGTAACCATTTATCAGCACTCTCCCGCTTGTCGGTTTCATTAAGCCTACGATCATTCGGATGGTCGTTGTTTTCCCCGCTCCGTTTGGCCCCAATAATCCGTAAACTTCCCCTGGTCTGATGGCCAGATCAATTCCTTTAATGATTTTTGTTTTACCAATGGATTTTGATAACTGTTCAATCACAATCCGATTTTCCATTTTGCTGTCCCCCGTTTACATTAACTTAGTGTATTAATTATATAGTACACTAAGTTAATTGAATTTGTCTACAGATTATTTTTATGCAATCGTTTGTCCTTTTTCTCTTGCCTTTATCGGCATCGTTCTTTATAATTTCTTTTAGGCAATCGTTTTCATAAATTAAAATTTGAGGTGACAAGTATGAAAAAAATTCTGATCTCTGGGCTCCTGACCGGTGCGGTTCTGCTGTCTGCATGTACAGATGACGAGCAGGACGTATTAACTGCCGGAGACTTCCCCGCTGAAGATCCTGAGCTGATTGATCATTTTCCGGAAACTGTTTTTTACGAAATTTTCATTCGTGCTTTCTATGATTCCACAGGAGACGGCATTGGTGACATTCCAGGTATGACCAGCCAGCTGGACTATTTAGAAGAGTTAGGTGTGGAAGGAATTTGGCTCATGCCTTTTCATCCGTCACCGACCTATCACGGCTATGATGTGACGGACTATTATGATATTAATCCCGACTACGGGACAATGGATGATTTCAGAACTTTCATTGATGAAGCCAACGATCGTGGCATTAAGGTCCTGATGGATTTCGTCGTCAATCATTCCAGCCGGGAGCACCCGTGGTTTGAAGAAGCCACCTCTGATCCTGACAGTGAATACCGTGATTGGTACATTTGGGCCGATGAGGATACGAATCTCAGCGAACGAGGCGAGTGGGGTCAGAATATGTGGCATGGAACTGAGCCGAATCAGTACATGAGTGTTTTTTGGGAAGGTATGCCGGATTTGAATATGGACAATCCGGATGTCCGCGAAGAAATCTATACCATCGGGGAATTCTGGCTGGATGATGTGGGTGTCGACGGCTTCCGTCTGGATGCAGCCAAGCATATTTACCCTGGTGAGGAAGAAAAGAATCATGAATTCTGGCGTGAATTTTCTTCGGAAATGGAAGCTGTGAAAGACGACGTCTTTATTCTTGGTGAAGTCTGGGCGCCTGCACAGGTGACAGGTCCTTATTTGGATGGGGGCCTTCACTCCACCTTTAATTTTGACTTAGCAGAGGATTTTATTCAGGCTGCCCGGCGTGAAGGAAATGCTCGGCTCGTCTCTTCTTATCTGAATACGCTCGAACGCTTCGATCAGTTTTCAGATTCCTACATTGAGAGTACGTTTCTGACCAATCATGATATCAACCGAGTTATGACTCAGCTGTCCGGCAATGAAGACCGGATGCGCATGGCTGCTTCACTGTTGCTGTCTTTCCCTGGTTCCCCATTTGTCTATTATGGCGAAGAAATCGGCATGGAAGGCAGTAAGCCGGACGAACACATACGTGAACCGATGCTGTGGTATGAGGAAAGAGAAAGTGGTCAGACCAGCTGGATTAACCCAAGGCACAATCTGGACGAAGATGGGGCGAGTGTGGAACAGATGCAGGGGGATCCGGAGTCTCTCTGGTCACATTACCAGACATGGATTCATTTGCGTCGCTCTGAGCCTGCTCTTCTTTATGGTGATTTACTTGAAGCAAAAACAGAAGCTGACGGTATCATTTCATTGATCCGTAAAACCGAAGATGAATCTCTATTGATCCTGCACAATATGAGTGATGAAGAAGTGTCTGTCTCTGTTGCCGATGAGGATAATGTCAATCGCCTGTATTATACTGATGTTGACGACATCACTTATAATGATCGGACAATTACTCTTCCACCATACAGCTCGGCGATTCTAAATTAACAGTCAAAACAAAAATCGGGAACCCCTTTTCAACTCTGAATGGGATTCCCGATTCTCTTTTCATTACTCAGTCCAAGACCTGAACTGATTGAATGTATACTTCATCCACTGGTGTTGAATCACTTGGTCCGTCTGTCTCCACGGTTGCAATCGCATCCACTGTATCCATACCATCAATGACATGACCAAACACCGTATGCCCGAAATCCAGATGTGGCGTCCCTCCGTGTTCCAGATATTTATCAATGGTTTCCTGAGGCATACCACTGCCATCAAACATGCCTTCGCTCACTTCCCCTTCATCCGCATGCACGATAAAGAACTGGCTGCTGTTCGTGTTTGGACCTCTGTTCGCCATGGATAAAGCTCCGCGAAAGTGTGCCAGATCAGACGTAAACTCATCTTCGAAATCTTCACCAAAAGCACTCTCTCCGCCAGTGCCTGTTCCTGTCGGATCGCCCCCTTGAATCATGAAGTTCTCCAAGACCCGGTGGAAGATCACATCTTCATAATACCCTTCCTCACTCAGGGTGATGAAGTTTTCTACAGCAAGAGGTGCGTATTCCGGAAAGAGTTTCAGGCGGATATCACCCATGTTGGTTTCCATCACTACTTCAATTTCATCTTCTGCTACACCGTCTTCAAACTGAGGGAAATGTGGCGGTTCTTCATTTTCACCGACGCCATTCTCATCCGTTACCTCATTCTGTACGTTATTGTTCCCGGCATTACCGGTATTGTTCTGGTCGTTCCCATTCGGCTCCTGACAACCTGTAAGTGCCAGAGTACCTGCAGCAATCAATACAGTCAGGCCGGTCATTGTTTTTTTCATTGTGTTCATCCCTACTCTCATTCATTTTTCTAATGGGTCTGTAATCCCCTTATTACTATAGCATGATATTTCCTGTAATGCATCAGCAGATCTTTCACTTTACGACCGAACAAAAATCGGTTAAAATAAGAACAAATGTTCCTTAAGGTGGTGAGGATGAATGAAGCCTCTCAAACAAAAAGAAGAAATTCTCATCGAACGCTATATTCTGCTGACAGTCAGCCGTCAGATTCTTGAAAGAGATCTTTCCGCTTTTCGTCAGGCACCGATTCGTCTGAAGGATCCTTACCTGCATCTGATTGAATTTTCCATCACCACGCTCAGCAAAGAACTCCGCCACATCAAATCCGAACTGCAAAAACAAAAAATGACGATCCACAGGGAATCTGTCAATGATTCCTTCAGCGAATACGTCATTTATTATCAGGGATACACGTACACCATGACTTATCTGAACGTGCATTTGAAGCATCAGGTTCAGGATTTCATTGAAGAAGTGTTCAGTCAATTTGAACATTCATTTGCGAATTAAACATTTCAGTTTCGAGAAGACATGAAGGGCCGTATCACCAAAAATATCATTACGAGACCCAGCAGGTACATGATGATCGATGAAATCCATATAAGGAGCAATCGGCGTCAATGGCCAGTCTGTCCCGAACATCAGCTTATCAGGCCGATCGCAAAATGCCAGTGCATGCTTGAAATGATCAAAAAAATGCGGTGTTGACCGGATACGCTTCAACTCCTGCGTATCACCCACCATCAAGCCGGACAGATCAGCAAATACATTCGGATTCTTGTAAAGGACTTCTGCAGCATCGAGCATCCACGGATCTCCGAGATGGGCCATCACAAACCGGTTCCGTGGATGTTTCACCGCCACTTCATCAATCGTCAGTGGATGGGCATATTTTAATAACCCCCGGGTCGAAAACGTGTCGCCGGTATGAAACACTACAGGAAGGTCAAAAGAAGCCGCCAGATCGTATACCGGAGCGTACACATCGTCAAATGCATAAAAGGGGTAATAGCCAAGATAGATTTTAATCCCTACCGTATAAGGTTCCAAAAGCGCCGCTTCAAGAGCCGGCATATTCCGGCGGCCCACCCGGTACGGATTGATTCCAACACATTCAGCTGTCCTCCTGCCTTTTTCCTTTGCAGGTATCAAATCAAGCCCCATTGGCGTATTCGGTGATGAATCAGGAAAGCCCTCTCCGCCTTCAAATTCACGAACACCCATGCCAACGGCTAAGTCAATGTCATTTTGGTCCATTTCCCTAATCAGTCCTTGATAGGTATAATCCACCAAAGAATGCTGCTTTGCTGTTGAGGCAAAAGAACTGATGGTCGAGAGATGGATATGTGCATCAATAACAGCCATAAACGCTTGCCCCCAGTATAAATACAGACATCAATCTGATGAACGCTGATCACGGACTTCCTGATATGCATTGGACAGAATACCTTGAATGGCCTTTCCGCGATTTTTCTTTCTGGTGCGGTATTCTTCATAGAGTGCTTCGCCTTCAAAGCCTTCATCAATCAGATTCCGAATCAGCTGATCTGAGAGATCTTCCTGTTTCACGACCAGCGTACCATCAAGATGTAAAGAAACATGAGACTCCAAATCATTGATTCCTTTTACATCACACACCAACGTTGCAGGATCATTGGTGCGTTTGGTAATCGTAACCTCAACCATGAAAGATTCACGGTCTTTTTGGTAGGCTTCAAAAAGAGAACGAAACTCTTCCTCAATCACCGCCTCAATCAGCCAGGCTTTGCCCACTTCCTCTTTATTAATAATCAATCCATCAACCAGAGGGATTTCTTTTGTTTTCATTTCCTGATCTGCCGTAGACTGTTCATCCATCAGCATCGTCAATGAACACAATTTAAAAGTCTTCATTCGATCAGCCTCCTCTATGTATTCAATGCTTGCAATTTCCTTTATTATATCAGAAAGTAAATGCGATAGCGCATACTTTGGAAGGATTCGTTATGAGGGATGATTCATATTTTTCATCCATTATCACAGGAACCACTGATACAAGGAGATCCGGTACACGTCGATGCATTTTTGAGAAGCTTGCATACCTTTTGACAACATCCAGATCACTTCCAAGGAAAAGAGCACGCCACATCTTTTCAATGTATCGATTCGACAAAGAAAAAACAGCCCAGAATTGGGCTGTTTTTTCAGCGGCTGCAAAAAGACGTGCCGCAATTATTCAAACTGCAACGGCGAAAGAAGATGGACAAACCACATTCAGAATCGCATTCATCAAATGCGGCCTTCTGTCCATGCAATAGGAACCCATTACGGGCTGATACAAGGGCTGATTCATGCATTGTTCATGCGTTTCTTTGCACAAACTGTTGGACCCCTTATCCTGCAATTATTCGACCGTAAGACCGGTGGAATCAGAAGCCGCATCCCCTGGAATGGAGCCGGGATTCAAGCCTTGATTAAATGCATCTTCTGTATCCCTTAGCAGGTCAAGGCTTTCCATGGATAACGCAAATGTTCCGGGCGCCGCGTAGAAATATAGAGGAAACTGATCGGTCCTCAGCGATAGCTCTGATGCTTCCCGAACCGGGAAAGCCTCTTTCAAAGATGCAATCAAACCAAATCCTGCAGCATAAACAAAGTGTATACTGACATTCTCCGGACTATGATGGTCGTCAGAGTCGATTTCCTGAAGGTACCGACGATACATATGCCACCGACTCAATTCTTCCTCACCTTCTTGGGTCAATCCAGGCTCATTCAAAAGCAAAATAAAGGATAGAATCGTCAATACCAAAGCAAACACTCCAAACCACGCCACCACAAACAACAACACAGCTGACAACAGGAGCATTACAATGTGACTGACAATCATCCGTTTTTTGAACGTCGGAAATACATATAACCAATGCAAATCCTCAAGCTCCTCTTCTAGCTTTCCTTCCCATTGAGAGAGTGCATCAAGAAATTCAGCACGCCCTTGATCGGACTCTGTATAACGATAGACATCATCTACATGCAGGATACCGTCATCACCGATCTCAAAAAAAAGAAAATGATAAATATACTCCCCTGGCGTATAGACCGGAGCTTTTTTTGCATGAAAACAAACCTTATCGCCTTTTCGAGTCAATGAGGCATACCCACTTTGGACAAAAAACAGTAAGGTGGAGGTAATATTTTTCGCAGAAACCCCTCTTTTGCCATCAAGCCTTAATACAAGTGAAGGATCTACATGCCCGGGCGGTTTATCAAGCGTATCTGTGCCAAAAAACAACCGGCGACGCATGAGCGCAAGTTTCACAAAAAATACAGCATGACCAATAGCCAAAAAACAGAATATGAGTATCATCAACCAGGTCATTATCCATCACTCTCCCTTATAAGATCGAATCAAACGTTTGCGGTCTTTTATGAAATGGTAGATGAAATATGAGATAAATGAGAGGAAAAAAAAGAGAAAGAAAAACTGATAGGTATAGCCAATACCGCCCTCATCCACCCACAAAGGAGCGGATAGGAAACTCAGTACACCAATCATCGCAACATTCCCGAAAATCGTTGAATACACATAGCTTCTCTCGCGAATCGGACTTGCAGCAGCAGCAACGGATATCAGGTTACTCGGCATCACAGGTATACTGCGAAGGAACACAATCATATAGACACCGTATTTTGAAATCGCTTGTATCACCTTCTCAAGCTTCTTTTCATTTTTGGACCAGTACCGTTGAAACCATTTCCCAGCAACAAACCGAGCCAGGTAAAAACATAAAAGTGCTCCAGAAACCGTCCCTATTAAACTGAAGAGCATTCCTCCCCATACACCAAACACAATAAAATGAAACACGATCAAAATCAAAATCGGAAAGAGCGTGACAACATTTTGCACAATCATCAAAGGAATCGTGAAAAAGAGAATGCCGTATCCCCATTGTGCGAACAGGTCATCGGTAAAATAACTTAAATTATTATCACGCAGGGCCATAACCCAATCCCAGCGCCACAGTATCAATCCTGCCAAAATCAGCAGAACGACAGCTATTGCAGTTCTTCTCATCAACTTCACACCCATCTGCAGCATACACTCTCTTTCGTTCATTATATCTGAGCAGTGAGAAAAACAAAAGAAACTCGGAATACAGCAAAAAGACACGCCCATTGAGCGTGCCATAAATTGATTGATCAAGAAGCAGACCTGACCGTGGACTGATAATAAAAACGGTACAAGAACGAACTGACCAGCCCGACTGCTGCAAGTACACTCATCACAAGATACAGACTTTGCACATCATATGCATTGATGATCTGTCCACCTGCTATAGAACCTACGACACCGGAGATACCAAAGAAAACGGAGATAAACAGGAGATGTCCTGTGGATTCAAATTCTTCAGGTAAAAGTCGTGTCACAAACTGAAACGCAGTAAGATAGAAAATTCCAAAAGTCAATCCGTGCAGCACTTGAATAAACAGAAGCGGAAATGGATCATTAATCAAAAACATTAACAGCCACCTGAGGGTATAGAGGAAAGCAGCGATGGAGATGTTGGTTAATGGATGGAAACGGTGCATCCAGTAGGCACTGAGCATAAAGACCATCGCCTCAGCAAACACACCCACAAACCAGACCATTCCAATAAAGGACTCATTCCCTCCAAGCTCGACAACAAATAAACCTATAAAAGAGTCATTCATACGATGCGTCAAACTGATCGTGAAAATAAACAGAAGAAACATCACTAATTTTTTGTTTTTGAGAAGCTTCACAGCTCCGGTTAAGTATACCGGTTTTTTCGAAGGTCGACTATCCGGCGCAAAAAAAGTCAATGTCAATGCAATGATCATCATCGAGGCATAAACATAGTAAATATTCCATATTCCAATATGTGTAAGGATAAATCCGCCAGCAAGGGATGAGGTTGCGAATCCCAGTGAACCCCACATACGGATACTCCCAAAAGAGACCCCGTGCTCAACAGATACTTTCTGGCCAAGACTTTCTCCGAGTCCACCGGCGGGAGACTGAAAAGAGAAAAATAAAAACATGACTGGCACAAGAATAATAAATTCCGTCAGCTGAAACACAATAAATGCAACAGCCAACGCCACAGAAAGGCATAGCAGCATGATCCGTTTTACAGTTTTGTATTTATCGCTGATAAATCCCCAAAAAGGTTGAGCAAGAATTGCCGCAGCTGGCCCAACTGCCAATAATATACCAATTTCAGATCCAGATAAGCCCATATATTGAAAATACACTGGCATATAGCTGATGATAATCGTCATGGATGCATGGAAAAAGAACAGCATCCCTTTAATATTCCAAGTTGATTTCACAATGTCCCCTCTTTCAGATCCCCCTCTGCTTTAGTGCAGCCAATCGTGTTCAAAAAGATACGTGGGATCAATATCAATAAATAAATAATAATCGTCATCCAAAGGATAAGAATATGTGCGGATAAATTCATTGGTTTTAATGTCACGGTATTTATCACTGAGCATACCGACATTACGATACTTCATCTGCATGATATGGTCGAGAAAATACGTGCGCCAACTCCAATTTTTCCCCCTGGCACGTTCATCCGTAATCCAGCCATTTCCATGTGTCTTCATCCAGTTCGCACTGACCTGATTCCCCAAATCATCAGAAATGTACATCCGGAATGAAATATCTTCAAGGACGTGCGTCAGCTCTTTTAAAAGTGATTCATGCTGCTTTGGACGACCTTTTTGCTTTAGTTGTTTTTCGATTTGTTTGATGAAATCAATCTGTTTTGACAACTTTGTCTGCCTGGCAACAATAAAAGAATGAATATGGCTTTGCAACACAGGCCGCGCATCCAATGGTTCCACTTTGTCCGGCATTGGCATCTTTAGATAGAAGCCCTGTAAATATCGGCCACCATATTTCCAAGCATTCAACAGCTGGTATTTTTCCTGGATTCCGGAAAAATGTAAAGTTGCCCCGATTTTCCTCGAAAACAATGCCAATGCATTCAACAGATCACGATACATATTCGGATCTTTTCCACTTCGCAAGTCTGACAGATCAATCTTCAAATATGTTGGTTCCAGTTTTGAAAAATGATCTAAATTCGTATCATCAAGCTTAATATCATCAATTGATACACGAAAGCCGCTGGCTTTCATATAAAGAAACATATGAATAACATCCCGTTCCTCTTCAAAGCCCGCAACCCGGAATTCAAAAACGACTCTTTCCGGAGAAAGACCTTCTTTATCATAACGTTGAAAAGCTTCCATTAAATCTTCAACGCAGTCCAGATCGAGTAGAGTCTTCAAATCCAGATTGAAAAAGAGTTTTGTATCAGATTCCCATTGAAGAGCCTCCTTGACGGCACGTTCATGAATCAGCTGATCCACTTCCCATTTGTATTCACTTGGAGTTCCATCATCCAGGAAAAATGGTGCCAGAGAATGCACCTTGCCATCAAGCTCGATCCGTGCAAGAACTTCATACCCGATCACACGGTATTCCTCCGTATTAAAAATCGGTTGAAAATATGGGCGAACTTCATCGAGATGATCCATCACCTTCATTGGATCCATGCGAACGCCTCCTCTCCATAATAAAAATCGACTTACATTGTCAGTATAACATGGGTCTGATCAGTAATTCTCAGGTGTATTTCCTGTGACGGTTTTGAACAACCGATTCGCTTCCTCAAAGGGAAGTTTCGTGAGGCCCAGTTCCTCTCCTTCACGTCCAAAAGATTCATGATGAAAATCTGAACCGCCTGTCTTGAAGATCGCATGACCCAAAGATGTTTCAATCCGGTTGGCTAAACAAGAAAATCGCTCAACAGTCTTCGCATCGTGATCGCGGTGAAAGACCTCAATCCCGTCAAGATTGTAATCATGAAATAATGCAGGGATTTCCTCATCCAAATCGTAAAATACCGGATGGGCAATTATTGCCACACCACCTGCTTCGTGAATCACGCGAATTGCTTCTTCGGGATGCATCTCATCTTCCTTGAATGCGTAACAAGGGCCATTATAACCGATGTAGCGTTTAAAGGCATCGCCTACAGTATCAGCATACCCATGATCTACAAGTGCCTTTGCCAAGTGGGGACGACTGTATGTATCCCCAGTGACGTACTGAAAGACATCCGTTTCCTCGATCCGAATACCTTGATCCTGACATTTTCGTATCATTGTTCTCATTCGCTCGAGACGCCGCTCACGATGAAACGCCAATGTTTTTTGCAAGGCAGTGCAATCCGGTTGAACACCATAACCGAGAATATCAACGCTCGTTTTGCAAAACCTTGTGGAAAGCTCAAGACCGTTAATAAAATCAAGTCCGAGCTTTTTTGCCGTTTCGCTTGCAGATGCTAGCCCGGTTGTTGTGTCGTGGTCGGTCAAACTGATCATCGTTAATCCTGCAGCAGCAGCTTTTGACACCAGTTCCACCTGGGAATAGGCCCCATCTGAGGCGGTGGAGTGCATATGAAGATCTGCCAATGGCTTATTCATTATTTCCACCAGCTGTCGAATGGCGTAACGGGAAGTTCACGTTTGTGTGTCGTTTGCACATAGATCGTTTCCAAATGTGCTTTAGCCTTTTCGTCAATCGTACCACCGGTCAAGTAGGTGTCAAGTTCCCTGTATGTGATGCCTAGTGCCTCTTCATCAGGGAGCTGAGGCTTGTCATCTTCAAGGTCAGCTGTAGGTGCTTTTGTATAAAACAATGATGGTGCGCCGAAAACTTCAAGTAACTCCCGCCCTTGTCCTTTTGTCAATCCGAACAGCGGGGCAACATCACAAGCGCCATCTCCAAATTTCGTATAAAAACCCGTCACTGCCTCTGCGGCATGATCAGTACCAGCAATCAGGCAGCGATAGTGTGCCCCAAGGTCATATTGCGCTTTCATCCGCTCCCTTGCCTTTGTATTACCCTTCACAAAATCGGACATTTCTTCCCCCGTTGCGTCTTTAAATGATGTCATCGCCGCGTCCACCGCTGGCTTAATATTCAACGTAATTTGCCGGTCTGGGTCGATGAATGACAAGGCTTCTTGTGCATCCGCTTCATCCTTTTGGGTGCCATATGGCAGTCTTGCAGCATAAAAGCAGTATCGCGCCTCTCCTGCTTCCTCGTTCAATTCCGAAATCGCCTGCTGAATAAGAAGTCCTGTGAGGAGAGAATCCTGACCACCGGAAATCCCAAGGATGTAGCCAGACATACCGGAGGATTGCAAATAACCCTTTAAAAACTCGACCCGGTTTCTGATTTCCTCTTTCGGTTCAATCACAGGTTTAACTTGTAATGTTTCAATAATTTGATGTTGCAAAAGCCTTCACTCCTTTACTTGATTCCATTAATCAAAACAGCATTGTTCGATTTGCGTTCGATTTGAACGATTTCTTCTTCTTGCTTTCCAATGAGATCAAAATGAGGAAAACATTCCCTTTCATGAAGCCATTCTTCTTTGAGGCCATGACTTTTCCCCCATCTGATCAATTTTTGACGATTCGAACAGCCTGCTTTCGTCACGGTATTGTACTGAGGAAAGCGTTCATCATACCAATAATGCGTTAACAAAGCGACTTCACCCGAGGCCACAACAGCCTTCCATAAATTTAACTCCTCTTTCTTAATTCCAAAAGCCATATCACATTGCCTCCTGTATTCATGATACGGAGAATCAGCAAATCCATCAAGAGAAGTGATTCTGATTGTCAGGTTTTCCAACACGTTTTTATGAAAAAGGAACAGAAGAAAGATGATTCCGATAGGCCTTATCCCAAAGAGGGAATCGCTTTTTCATCTGAATTGGCTTGAAGGTTTTGGCATCCACACATACATGTTCACTTTCTCCTGTCACCAGAAGCACCTGATCGGCATAAATTTCATAACTGTAGGTAACACGAACTCCGGTATAGTTGATGATCCGGGTCTTGACCGTTACATCCTGCCCGTATGTTGCCGGCCTGAGATAATTCAGATTAATTTTCGTTACAGGTGACATAACCCCTTCTTTTTCCATATCCGCGTAACGAAAACCGATATCCTCAATTAGCTTTGTACGACCGATTTCACACCAGACCAAATAGTTGGCGTGATATACAACCCCCATTTGGTCAGTTTCAGCATAGCGTACAGGAAACGTAACGCTCGAAAGGGTATTACTCATAGTCAGATTCATCCTTTCTCGTCAATTCAAAATCAGCTTCTGAAAGTATTGTCAAATCATCTTCTGTCACTTTTTCCATGTTCATCAAACGCATCGCCTGACGTTGAATCGCTTCTTCAAGCCAATTTTCCATTCCTCTCGCGTTCCCTTCAGGTGGCTTTTCATAAACAGATTGTTCGAGTTTCTGTTTTAATGAGCCTGGTATCTCATACCCTACGTCAGTCGCATAATGTTCAAGAATGTCTGCAAGCTCGGATGCCGAGTATGGAGGGAAACGAAAGAACGTTTTAAATCTTGAAGACAATCCCGGATTCGTATTCATCAACACCTGCATTTCATCATCATAGCCCGCAAGGATCACCACGAGATTTTCATCATGACGCGTCATTTCCTCGACCAGCGTTTCAACAGCCTCTTTACCGAAATCACCTGCTGCTTTCGCAGTCAGTGCATAGGCCTCATCAATGAACAATACCCCGCCCAATGCTTCCCTTATTTTCTGCTTGGTTTTAATAGCGGTCTGGCCTGTATAGCCTGCGACAAGGTCGCTTCTGCCTGCCGTCACGAGATGACCCCGTTTCAAAAGACCAAGATCATGAAGAATATGCGAATATATGGAAGCCACCGTTGTTTTTCCGGTTCCGGAAGGACCGGAAAATACGGCATGCAGCTGAACAGGGACAGCCGGTAATTCCTTTTCTTTACGGAGTTGCTGTATTCTCACGAAAGAAGACAACTTCAGTACCTGTTGTTTGATATCATCGAGTCCAATTAAACGGTTCAGCCGTTCTTCACCCGTTGCACCCTGTTCCTCCTCTGCGTGAATACGAAATGAGAAGGCATCACTGTCAAGTATCGTAAAATCCTCTTCCTTGAAAGACTCCTGCTCAGCAGCTTTAGCACCTTTATGGAAAATGGCTTCTGTGACGAGATCTTTGACCACACGGGCATTCCCAAACGACTCATCAACCCGTTGTTTTTCAATGTGGCTCGTCAATGAGCGAATGGCCTCCTCGGTCAAAATGAAATCATTGTCCAAAGCGACATGCTCTGCGATTTCCAAAAGATCTTCAGTGCTGTAATCGGGTAAATGGATGTGATTTGTCTCAGGGAATCGGCTTCGAAGACCCGGATTACTCCAGAGAAAACGGCGCATCTCTTCAGGGTATCCTGCAAGAATAACCGCAAACTGGCCGGCATGTGCATCACTTGTCATTGCTGAAACAAGCGTATCGATGACAGTCTGGCCATAATCTGTACCACTGGCATCGTGTTTAAACAGACTATATGCCTCATCGATAAACAAAATGCCACCCATTGCGTCTTCCACTGCCTGCAACGTTTTTTCCTCAGTTTGACCCACGTAAGCGCCAACCAGCCTCGAACGGTCCGTTTCCACAACTTCCGGTTTTGGTAATACGCCCAGTTCATAATAGATTTTCGCGAGTAATCTGGCGAGCGTGGTTTTCCCCGTTCCCGGATTACCTGTCAAAACCATGTTTAAAGAGCGTTCATTCTGGAGATGATAGCCTTGTTTCTTTCGTTCGTTCTGATAGAGCAGATAATAATAATACGAGCGGATTTGTTCTTTCACCTCATCCAGTCCCGTCATTCGTTTCAACTCTCCAAGTGCCGTTGTCTCTTTGTGATCAAACATGTCCTGCCATTCCGAAAATTGATCAAACAACTGGTTCAGTTCTGACAATATCTGATCTAATTCGAGTTTCTTCTCCTTGGAGGCATAGATTCCACTGATGGTATTCTTATATGCAGACAGGGCTTCCCGAAGGCGTTCGAAACACGCCTGAACAGCATGCAGGATACGTAAACCATCAGATAACCTCTCCTCGGTTTCAGTCATCGTGAATCGACCTTCAGGCTGATCCTGCAACTTTGAAGATCGATGAAGGAGCAGACTGACTTTTTTTTCGCGCTCATCTATGGCGTGGAACATCTCATCTACCTTACTGATTTTTCCTTGACTATGGTCTGTTTCCCGAATCGTCGGTATTTCAAATAGTATGTTCAGTTTACTTAAATCATCGATTATCATTTGTGAATAAATGGCGATTGTTGTCTCTGAATCTCCGGAAATGGTCCAACCGTCAGCCATATACTCTTCCACACGATGATCCCATTCCCCTTTTCTCAAGTAACGGGCAAGGGCAAGCATCATATATGTTTCTCCTGCTTCTGTTTCATCTGCTCCATGCTCCTCACGGATTTGTTCGAGTAAACGAAGCAGGCTCGATTCTTTAAGTGAATCAGCCGGTTGATTTTTGATTCTCTCAAAGCGCTCTTCCCACGATTCACGGTTGGATTGGTAACGCATGATTAACCTCCTCCATCGATCAAGCTTGATGATCCTTTGTCAGGCGCGATTTGAAAATAAAATACACCACCGCTCCGATCATACCGCCCAGACTGTTCAGAATCACATCGTCGACATTCGCAACCCGTAATGTAAACAGAAATTGATTGACTTCGATAAATAGCGACAATAGTGCTGAAGCTACTATTATTTGCCATATACTAAGCTGTTTTTTGCTGAATGCTGACACCACAAAAGGAAACAGCATGCCAAATGGGACAAACATCAGGATATTACCGCCAAGAATACGGATCGGATCCGTTGAATCAGGGCTGTATAATAAAATCCGCTCAATGCTAAGTCCAGGTTCGAGATTGTAATTACGTCCACCGGGTCCCATCGGTCCAAAGCTTGATCCATGATTCCAAGCAAAGAAAACGATATAAAATAATACACCAAGGTAGAGTATAAATAACAGTAAACCAGTATATTTCATTGAACTGCTCATCTCAATTTCCAGTTTACTCTTTCTCATATCTACTCCCCATCTCTATAAAACACACTCTTTCATTATGAATAATCTCTGAAATTAGTGCAAGAAAAAGACGAAAAGAAAAAGCCTCCGGAATTTACCGAAGGCTCTCCTTAACGATTATTTATTTTACAGACTGCAATTGATTTCGCAGAACCATTTGCAGAATACCACCATGCCGGTAATAATCGATTTCCACTTCACTATCAAATCTAGCAAGAACAGTGAATTCAGTCACTTTCCCATCATCAGAAGTTGCAGTAACTTTCAAATCCTGACGAGGCTGAACGTGATTGTCAACATGAACTTCGAAATGCTCCTCACCTGTCAGACCAAGTTGATCAGCGTTTTCACCTTCTTTAAATTGCAGAGGCAAAACACCCATAAGAACTAGGTTACTGCGGTGAATTCGCTCGAAGCTCTCAGCAATGACCGTTTTAATACCAAGCAGATTTGTTCCTTTAGCTGCCCAGTCACGGGAGCTTCCCATACCGTAATCCTTACCACCCATAACCAGCAGGCCGGTTCCTTCTTCTTTATACTTCATGCACGCATCATAGATCGCCATGACTTCACCTGTCGGCCAGTGTGTCGTATACCCGCCTTCAGTACCGGGTGCCAACTGATTTTTGATGCGGATATTCGCAAATGTTCCACGCATCATCACTTCATGATTACCACGGCGCGAACCATAGGAGTTGAAGTCTTTCGGTTCAAGACCTCTGTCTATCAGATATCTTCCCGCAGGACTGTTTTTGGCTATCGCACCTGCCGGTGAAATATGGTCCGTAGTAACAGAATCACCGAACTTACCTACAGCACGCAAACCGGATAGCTTTTTCACATCCTCAGGGTCTGGAGAGAGATTCTCAAAGAACGGAGGATTTTGAATATACGTGGATTCTTCATCAAATTCGTACAGATCGCCATCTGGCGTATCAAGAGCATTCCACTGTTCATTATCATCGAAGACTCGTTCATACTCACGTTTGAAAAGTTTTGGATCAACTGCTTCCTTCATTGCCTGATCGATCAGTTCATTGGAAGGCCAGATATCTTTGAAAAAGACATCATTTCCGTCTTTGTCCTGACCAAGAGGTTCTGTTTCAAAATCAATATCCACAGTTCCTGCCAATGCATATGCAACAACAAGCGGAGGAGATGCCAGGTAATTGGCTTTTACAAGTGGATGGATCCGGCCTTCGAAATTACGGTTACCACTGAGAACAGAAGATACGGTCAAATCATTTTCACTGATTGCCTCTTCCACTTCATCAGGCAGTGGACCGCTGTTTCCGATACATGTTGTACACCCATAACCAACGAGGTTAAACCCGAGCTTATCCAAGTAAGTCATCAGACCCGCATCTTCCAAGTATCCTGTTACTACTTTCGATCCTGGAGCGAGACTGGTCTTCACATAATCAGGGACTGTCAGACCCTTTTCCACAGCATTCTTAGCCAGTAGTCCAGACCCGAGCATGACATGCGGATTGGAAGTATTTGTACAGCTTGTAATCGCTGCGATTGTAACTGCACCTGTACGAAGAGTTGAAGTATTTCCATTCGGGTGCTTTACGGCAACGGAACGGTCCACTTCGTCTTTATCCAGTCCATATCCTTGATTTCCAATAGGAGCTGTCAAAGCTTTACGCCATTCTTTCTTCATTTGCGACAGCGGAATAAGATCCTGAGGACGTTTTGGTCCTGACAGGTTCGGTTCGATTGTCGAAAGATCCAATTCAATTACTTTCGTGAATTCCGGGTCTTCTTTATCTGGTGTATAGAACATGTCATTTGCTTTGGTATAAGTTTCAACCAGGTTCACGAGCTCTTCACTTCGGCCTGTGAAACGCAGATAATTCAGCGTCTCCTCATCTACCGGGAAGAAGCCGCATGTGGCACCATACTCCGGTGCCATATTGGAGATCGTTGCCCGGTCTGCAAGAGTCATATCACGCAGTCCCGGACCGAAGTATTCGACAAATTTGCCAACCACGTTCGTTTGTCTGAGGAGCTGTGTCACTTTCAATGCAAGGTCCGTTGCTGTTGCTCCTTCAGGCATTTTACCAGTGAATTTCAAACCGACCACTTCGGGTACAGGGAAATACGAAGGCTGCTTGAGCATACCAGCTTCAGCTTCAATGCCGCCGACACCCCAGCCGAGCACACCGAGTCCATTGATCATGGTTGTATGAGAATCCGTTCCCACCAGTGAATCCGGATAGGCAACACGTTCGCCGCTTTCTTCAGATTCCATGACAACATCTGCGAGATACTCGAGATTAACCTGGTGTACAATACCTGTTGCGGGCGGAACTGCCCGGTAATTATCAAGGGATTTCTGGGCCCAGTTTAAAAATTTATAACGCTCGAGATTTCGCTCGAATTCACGTTCCATGTTAAACATTAAAGAATCTGCTGCACCGAACTGGTCGACCTGAACAGAGTGGTCCACGACCAGATCTACAGGAATGGCCGGGTTAATCCGCTTCGGATCGCCCCCTAAATCAGCCATCGCTTTTCTGAGAGATGCCAGATCAACAATTGCCGGTACGCCTGTAAAGTCCTGCAAAATAACACGGGCAGGCTTAAAAGGCACATCAATAGCCGCCACATCCTTCGAACCGAATTTGGCGAGATTATCTACATGCTCTTGCTTGATGATTCGACCGTCATGCTGACGGAGAACCGATTCCAGGAGTACCCGAATGGAGTAAGGCAGTCTCGAAACATTCCCGATTCCTGCTTCTTCAATCGCTTTCAAATCATAGTAATGATACGTCTTGCCGTTCACCTCAAATTGTTTCTTTGAGTTGTAAAGCTCTTTCGTTTCATTAGACATACGTAAATTCCCTCCTTCATGTACTATCATATAACAGATTATCACAATTGTCTAAAACCTTTTTTCGGAAATTTGTCATATTTTTATTTTCTAACATAACAATTTTTATGCTATAGCGACACCGGATTCACTCGTTGTTCAATCGGCTTAAATGATCGATCACTTTTGTTTCTTCATCCTCATCGATCGTTCGAAAATCAATGAAGATTCCATCATCCATAATGCGGACGATTAACGGTGGCACCATTTTTCTAAGCACTCGTTCAACGCCATTAACAGACATGCCTTGTTTTTTGACCATCAGACCCCATGTCGGCAATTCCTCAACAGGCATCGTACCACCCCCAACTTTGGAGACTGCGGGGACGACTGTGACAGTTAAACTCTTTTTGTTTTGCAATTTTTCAAAAGACAGATGAACCCGCTCTTTGATGGTTTCTTCCTTTTTAAGAATATCACGAAGGGCAGGAATCCGATCTCGGGAATCCGGGTCATAGACATAGTCAAAAAGTGTCGCTTCAAGTGCTGATAAAGTGAGCTTGTCAAGACGCAATACCCTTGCAAGTGAATGTTTCTTCAGTTTATCGATGAGCTCCTTTTTACCACAAATGATACCTGCCTGCGGACCACCGAGCAGTTTATCTCCACTGAAAGATACGATATCCGCTCCGCGATTCAATGACTCCCGGACAACCGGCTCCCTGCCAATGCCTGCCTCAGAATAAGGAAACAAAGAGCCACTACCCAGATCTTCATACAAAAGGACGTCAGGACAGGTTTCATCTCTAAATGCACGGAGTTCATGACTATTGACATCCTTTGTGAAACCAACGATAGCAAAATTGCTCGTATGCACTTTCATTATCATACCGGTGTTTTCGGAGAGGCCCTGCTCATAGTCATGTAAATGGGTCTTATTGGTGGTCCCGACTTCCACAAGCTGAGCACCACTTTCTTCCATAATTGAAGACACACGGAAGGATCCTCCAATCTCAATCAGTTCCCCCCTTGATACAATCACTTCTTTATCCTGAGCCAGTGCACGTAGGATCATATAAACTGCCGCTGCGTTATTATTGACAGCGACCGCCGCTTCAGCGCCCGTAGCCTTAATCAAAAGCGATTCAATCAACGACAGTCGTGAACCTCTTTTACCTTCTTCAAGATTATATTCGAGTGTGGAATATTGTTTGGATGTATTATGGACATGCGCCAATGCCCGGTCACTGAGCCTTGCCCGCCCCAGATTGGTGTGCAGAACCGTACCCGTGCCATTTAATACAGGTTTCAGGCTGTAGACACTCCCAGAATGGACCCGGTCATCAACCTGTTCCATGATCCATAAGGAAATTTTCTCTCTGGATGGATGCTCCCACATCTTATCTCCTTTCAGGATCGCGGATCGTACTTCATCAATTGCTTCCTGTATCCATTCTTTCAAAAGCGCCAAAGGAATATTTTTATTGGTTGAATGCTTTCTGAGCTCATCTTTCTCGAGCAGTTCACGTACTGACGGGAGGTGCTGTAATGAATTTGACATATCAATCATCCCCTTTTGAAAAAGAATACCTGAACAAAAAAAGGTGGTCAACAGACCACCTCTTTTAAAACCTTATTTCCCGAAAGTTTCACGCTCTTTTTCGATTTCCTGTTGTTCCAGACAGTCTCGGTACCAGCCAGTTCCATAAACCACCAAACCGATGCCAAGGCCGATCAGTAAACCTTTCAACAATGTCTTCATGATCTCCCACTCCCCTTTCAAAACACTATCATTCTCTTTACACCTCAATATTATACAGAAAATATGACAGAATGAAAACCGCTTTTGCATACGATTTCACATTTACTGCCGAGCCTTGCCGTAAAGCAAAAAGAATACCTTCCGAACCGCATTCATAGTGGTCAGGAAGGCATTCGAATTCACTGTGATTGCTGCAATTTTCTTTGCAACGTATTGATAATCTCCATGTGGTCGGGAAATTGATCCGTTTCAAATTTGGAGAAGATCAATTCATCGTTCACTTTAATTTCAAATACACCACCGGAACCAGGAATTAATTCCAGGCTCGACACTTCGTGACGCAAATCGTCAAATACTTCTTCTGCGAGACTCGCAGCTTTAGGTGCATAGTTTCACTGCATACAGAATTCAATGGATACATTTAAACTCATAGAAACAGCCTCCTGTGAATAAATTGTGAACTGTAGATTTATGATAAACAATCCCGTCCATGAGGTCAACTATCGGGATTTCGAATCCATGTCCTTTCATCATCCTTACGCTTTGTGAGCCCACGGTTATCCAGCAATTCCATAAAGGGAACGAGATATTTCCGCGACAGCCCCAGAATCGTCTTGGCTTCCTGCAAGGAAAAAGACTCATCGGTTTCGTCATTCAATGTTTTTGCCGCTTTATCAAAAGCCTTATTACTGATGAGATGTTTGTCATCCAATTGAATAAATTGTCCAGACCGGATTAAATAATGTTTTAACTCTTGTTTATACTCATCCGGTAGTCCCGCACGGTCAAAGACAAAACGCTCTTGTTCAACTTCTATCCCTTGAGACAAAAGTGAGTCCACCACCTGTTGCATTCGTTTAGCCCATTTTTCCGGAAACCCCGGTTTAAAATCCACTGTTGCAATAAATGCACCGCTTTTTCTGAGTACACCCTTTTCAATTCCATTTTCAACGGTGAATTCTGTGAATTCTTTTCCGAACTGCGGGAATTCCTGAAGCAAAACAGCACGGTCTTTGCCATCGCGGAGGGGGTGTGCTTTCTGATCAGCGCGTAAAGAATCCTCGATAAGTTCCAGTAGTTCCTCAAAAATACTGAATAAAGCGAGTTTTTCACCATTTCGTAATAAATCTCCTGATGATTCCATCGCATCAATGAAACTGTCCACTTCTTGCTCATCCAGATCAGTTTCTTTTATCAGATCAGATTTGCTTATCATTTTCTGTTCGCGGAGTGTGTCCAATAAGCGATCCTCAGGGGTTCCTTCCTTTTTCTTTTCCAATGCTGCAATCGTCTCCATACCGAACCGGTATTTACCACCAGCAGGATCAATCACTTCCCCGCCACCAATGGTTTCAACCGGGGAGGGTCTTCGCAAAATGAAACGGTCTCCCCGTTTTGTCACTACCGGGTCATCCAACCTGAGTTGACAAAGAATGTTTTCTCCGCCGTCTTCTGATAATTCATTTCGATCAAAAAAAACAATCTTCCCATAAACTTCCGCAGTGCCCAGATGCAGTTTGATATAACCCCGCTGTTTCACCGGATACATCAATTGATCAACTGTATCCAGTGCGATATCGATAGTATCCGTCGTACTGTAATATTGAGTGGATACGAGAACATCTCCTCTTGAGAGTTCGCTTTTGTTTATTCCACCCAAATTAATCGCTACCCGCTGACCGGCTCGGCCCTCCTGCTGCTTTTGGTGATGAACCTGAAGTTGTCTTGCCCTGACCTTCTTCCTCGATGGCAGAACTTCGAGATGGTCACCTTCTTGAACGCGTCCTTCATATACGGTCCCCCGGATCACGGTTCCCTGGCCGTGGACGGTAAAAACCTGATCAATTGGTAACCTGAAAGCACCCCGGGCATCCCTTGCAGGTAATCCTTCAAGTTTTGTTCGAATCGATGTTTTCAGTTCATTAAGACCCATTTGATCAATACTGTCCACAAAATGAAGCTCAGCACTTTCAAAAAATGTTCCTTCAACTTGATCCTGAATGTCGAGCTCCACTAATTCTTTCAAGTCATCATCAATCAGACTGCTTTTTGTAACCACAATCAGTCCTTGATGTATCCCGAGTAAATTCAGAATGTCCAAATGTTCAACCGTTTGCGGCATCACACCCTCATCTGCAGCCACAATCAGTAAAACAAGGTCGATCCCTGCCACACCGGCAATCATCTGACGAATGAATTTCTCATGGCCCGGTACATCTACAATGGAAACTTCCATGCCCTCTCCCAATTGAAGAGGTGCGTAACCCGGTTCAATGGAAATCGCCCGTTCCTTTTCTTCTTTCAATCGATCTGTATCAATATTTGTCAATGCCTTTGTTAACGTCGTTTTACCATGATCGATATGACCCGCCATACCGATGGTGTAATATCGTTTCATCATCCCCTGACACCTCAGTTCTATCATTATTTCTTTTACCATCATAGCATACTGACGGATATTAATAGACCTCTGCAATACAGAAAAAACATGCCTGCGACGGTTCAGTGCTTGCAACCTATCCGTTATATCTCTATAATGATAAACAGTGAGTGATCATTATCATTTCGGGGCCGGATGCGTAGCTGGTGCTTGCCGAGGTCTTCAAAACCTTCAGGGAGGTGCGTGCCATCTCCGGTGGGTTCGATTCCCACACGGTCCCGCCAAAACTACGCCTATTTTGTAATACATGAATACGTCACATCACACGAAACAACCACCAGTCTTTGATAGCTGGTGGTTGTTTCGGTTCTGAAAAAATTTTTCGTGTTCAAGCATGCAGTAACCTCCGCCCTTTTCACGCCAGGATATTACAGTGCCGCATCTAGGTGCAGCAACCGATTAATTAACAACATGTTGCTAAAGGATCTGGATTTATAGAAGCATGATGAGAAAATTCACAGCACCGGTTTCTGTAAACGTATCGATTCATCAATTTTATCAACACAACTTTACTTAACAGATTAAATCGAACTGAACGATCACCAAATTGATGCTTAGGTGATCGATATCGAAATTACTGAATCAGTTGCCTCCAACACAAGGCTGTTTTATCGATCCTGAACGAACTCAAAAAACAAGGCATCAAAATGGCCATCGACGATTTCAAACAGGATATTCTTCACTGAGTTATCTCAAAGATTTTCCGGTCGACTCTTAAAGATCAATCGCTCATTCATTACGGATATGGAAAAGATGAAAAAGATGGCGATATCGTCCCTGCCACCTTCAATTTGTCCTGCCGTTTTGGTTTACAGTCGATTGCAAAAGGTGCAGAAACAAAACTGGAACTAAATTAACTTAAATCAGAAGGTTGTAATATCGTTCAAGGCGATTATTTCACTCCTCCCCTCGCTTCGTATCAATTGCATCAATGGATAGAAAAATTCACAAGAAAATAAGTAAATGGACCTGCTGGATTGAATCAGACAGGTCCTCAACCGAAAAGCATTTAAATTAATGTTCATTACATCTTCAACTATCCTCACAAACCCGTTCAAAATCATGGAATCGGGTCCCCTGTTTTGTTAAGTGGCCTACATCACCCTCTGACAACATGGAATAAACATCGCTTCCGATCTTGAATTCCACTCGTGAATCATCTTCCAATTGAAATGTAGCATAATAAGTTGTTCGATACCTCGAAGGCCCTATACTTACTCCACTTCCTCTACCGGGATTACCGCTTGACCTGCGCCTTGTATGCTCCCGCTTTCCAGTAACTTTCGCCTTAACTCGCTCAACAGGCTTTTGATTATTTGCATACCATTCCAACAATGCCTTTACCAACCGGAAAACAATTATACCTGCAACTACGACAAAGATAACAGGTACAATAATGTCAGCTGCATCCATTGTATTCACAGTCACTCCTTTTAATTGATCAAATATTGCGAAATCTCCCTATCATTATGACGTATTGTGAATGAATTACGTTTCATATTATATTGTTAGTTTCATAATTTGACGTTAACCATTTTTCCAAATGCAATCAAAACCTTCCCCATGATACAGGGAAGGTTTTGAAATTTGATCATTGAATTAAATAACTGAATCAAGCATCTCTGATACAGATTTAACGGTTTTGGGACTCGACGATTTCATCCCCTTGAAATTACGGTCTTCTTCAACGGCGTGCGTACCAAATCCGTCAAGATCATAAGCCACCATCATCGATTTGAAAGAAGG
This sequence comes from Salisediminibacterium beveridgei, assembly GCF_001721685.1. GTDB lineage: Bacteria > Bacillota > Bacilli > Bacillales > Salisediminibacteriaceae > Salisediminibacterium > Salisediminibacterium beveridgei. The sequence goes on from NZ_CP012502.1 coordinate 1,848,382, forward strand.
GGCATCAATGACGAGAAACCATTCTCTCATCAATTCAGATCCTTTAGGCAAATCAATCAAATGAATGTTGGGGTGTGATGGCAAAGTCGTATCTTTTTCACCAAAGAGATAAATCTCGGAATATTCAGCCATAGCTAAATAGCGGTCATAGATCGCTTTCGCCCGAGAGTGTTTTTGAAATCCCGCATAAATAATTCCTTTTAATTTCTTCGTCAGAACCATATTCTCCATCATTAAACACATATACTCCAATTGCGGGACTTTTGATTCATACTTTAATGAAGAAGCAGATAATGTTTCGTTGCTTGCAGACGTCGCAAGTTTCGCTGTATCTCCCGGCACTTCGCCAAAAGCAGTTTTAAAAACAGATAAATCTTTTAAATTTGCCAAAACCTATCACCCTTTACTATTATTATTGAACAGGTTATGTTACAGTTTTAGTATAACTTTTGATTTAGTTTCATGCAATTATTTTAACATTAATGGGGGATAAGACATGTCTAAAGTACTACATTTTTTCAATTTAAATCAACGAGGTTGGGCTATTTTTATAATTATTTTAGCTTTTGCGGCTGGTTCGATTGTTGGAGCATTGCTCCCTCCTCTCTTTTCAGGGGCAATATCTGCTTTCTTCACTGCTTTAATGTTCTTTCTTTATGGCATTGTGATGCGAACCGGTACTGATCAAAATACAGTCTATGACGAGGAAGTCGACCACCATACGGAACAAGAACTTATGCGCCCTGTTCTCGAAAAACTCAGACATGTGCACGCACAGGCAGAGCATATGCAGACGATGGGAAGCTATGTGAGTGAGTCCTCCGAAACTGTTATGACCAAATCTTCAGAAATGGCTGAAGGCATCGAAGAATCAGTCAGACTTTCAGATCAAGTAAATAATAAAATGGAACAAGTAAAAGATGTTTTAACAAATCTTCGCGATGTGATTGCAAATGTCACTGCATTATCCTCTGATGTAACGCGAATTTCATCAGATGGTAAAGAACGTACAGAAACATTCAGTCTTGAGCTTCAAGGAGTATCTGACAACATTCATGCATTCGGTGAGCAAAATCGTAAACTGATTGGAAATGTAGAAGAAGTCAATGACGCTATGTCTACCATTGAACACATCTCTTCACAAACGAACTTATTGGCATTGAATGCCTCCATTGAAGCTGCAAGGGCTGGAGAAGCCGGAAAAGGATTCGCAGTCGTGGCAAAGGAAATACGTAAACTTTCCGAACAGGTGAATAAAACTGCTGACCATATCCGCGGTACAACCAATGATTTATCCAAAAACATGAAACAGCAGGAAGCGACCTTTAAAAAAGAAGTTACATCCATTCATGAAAGCATTGAGAAGAACAGCGAAGTAGTTGCCCTTTTTCAAGAAATGAGTGCCGCAGTAGACGACGTGAATGAACAAATTCACGGCGTAAATGACGAAGCAAAAGGCACTATTCTGGAAGCGAATACTGCCGTTCAAATGCTGAAAGACCTGCAAGTTCAACTCCAGATGCTAAACAGTAACACTGAGGATAATCAGGAAACATCGATGGAACAGCAGTCAACAATGATGGAGTTGGATATGACGATCACAATGGTTACCGATGAAATTTCTGCTATTCAATCGAAACTCATCCAACTGTCGGGTAATCAAGATGTTGCCTGGGTAAGGCCATTTGACTTAAAAGAAGAGACCCCTGCTTAACGGGTAAAGGAGTAAACCATGTCGACTATCACCTCTTATTGGGTTCAGAAAATGGTACATCAGCCCTTGGAAGACCTTATGCAAGAAGGATACAATGTAAAAAAACACCATTTCGGCAATTCCATCACATTCAGTCGAAATGTATTTATCCCCCTGACAAACATTTGCAAAGACCATTGCACCTACTGCACCTTTCAGCGTCGGCCCGGAGACAATGGAGCTCAAATCATACCTGAAGATGACATCTTACGCCGGGTAAAAACAGCCAAGGATGCAGGTTGCACTGAGGTATTGATTAGCTTGGGGGACAAATCAGATTATTTCCCTGAAGTCAGAGAATGGCTGAATCATCGAGGATTTCGTAATATGCTGGACTATGTAGCACATGTTTCAAAACGCATCATTGAAGAAACGGGGCTCTTACCTCACACCAATGCGGGTGTAATGTGTAGACATCAACTGGCAATGTTAAAACCTTACAACGCCAGCATGGGCATGATGCTTGAAACCGTCAGTGATCGGCTGACTGGACCTGGTCAAGTCCATGAACATGCCCCCGATAAGCGTCCTCATCGAAGGATTCGCATGATCGAGGAAGCTGGGAAGCTTAAAATCCCATTTACAACAGGTTTGTTAGTCGGAATCGGTGAAACCTGGGTCGAACGGATGGATACTTTGCTTGAAATTAAAAGACTTCAAGAAACGTATGGTCATATACAGGAAGTCATTATCCAGAATTTTCAGCCGAAAACAGGCATGGATCAACTCAAATCAAATGTGGTCTCAGAAGAAACAATGTTAAGGCTCTCCGCAATTGCAAATATCCTATTTGATGGAACAATTCACATTCAGGTTCCACCCAATTTAAACAACAATTACCTTTCCAAACTGATTCAATCAGGTATCACGGATTGGGGAGGGGTCAGTCCGGTCAGCACAGACTATATCAACCCCGAGTCCCCCTGGCCTGCCATTCAAAGATTGAAAGAAGTCACCTTGCAAAATGAAAGCCACCTCACTGAAAGATTGCCTGTTTACGAAGACTATATTACACCGGAGTGGATAGAGGAACCTGCTTTGTCCGCCGTCAAAGAATTGAAAGGACGTATCGATCATGAGACCCCTAAACTTTATACCTGATTTACATATGGCATCCCCTGAAGTGAAGGAGATTCTTGAACGCTTGGCAACGGGTTCAGAACCTTCAAGGGATGATGCTTTAACACTTGCATATGCAAATGAAAATGATATCGAAGCTATGGTTGTCACTGCGGATCAGATGCGTTATGAAACCGTTGGTCAGCAGGTCACATTTACATTGAACAGGAATATTAATTTTACCAATGTCTGTTTTGTTGGTTGTTCATTTTGTGGTTTCAGCCGGACCAAAAATGCCAAGGATGCTTACTTTCTAACATTTGAGCAAATGATCCAGAAAACGCAGGAAGCCATTCAGCTCGGTGCAACTGAAGTATGCATACAGGGCGGTCTGGAGGAATCGATGGCTCCGACACATTATATTGATATGGTTAAAGCTATTAAATCAGCTCATCCCGAGATTCACATCCATGCTTTTTCCCCCATGGAAATCGATTACGGTGTAGAAAAAACCGGTATGAATCTCGATGAGTATTTTCAAACATTGAAAACAGCTGGTCTCGGAAGTATACCAGGAACAGCAGCAGAAATACTTGATGACCGGATACGTCAAAAGTTATCCCCGGTCAAACTCACTGCGGACCGGTGGGAAGAAATAGTGCGAGCAGCCCACCGTAATGGTATTCGAAGCACCTCAACAATGATGTACGGTCATGTGGAAGAGCCATCTGATTGGGTCAATCATATCTTCCGGCTTAGAAATATCCAAAAAGACACAGGTGGTTTTACGGAATTCGTCCCATTGGGATTTATTCATTATGAAACACATGCATACAAATTCGGCAGGGCCCGTGCAGGAGCAACATATGATGAGCATAAAAAAGTACACGCCCTATCGAGGATTCTGTTTCACGGATTAATTGATAACATCCAACTCAGCTGGGTCAAACTGGGTCCTGATCGAGGAAGTGAATTACTGCTTGCGGGCGCAAATGACTTTGGAGGAACGTTGATGGAGGAAAACATTTCGAAAAAAGCAGGCTCATTATTCGGTGAATATTTATCAGCTGAAGAGATTGCAGCTTATATTGAAAAAGTCGGGAGATTTCCAGCAATCAGAGACACGTTGTACTCTTCCATTACACCCTTTACTGTATCGCAAAAAGTAAAATGACTATGATTTATTCCTGACCTCATACAGTGGTCAGGATCTTGTTTTATTGTAGATAACTATATTATATGAAGGGTTCACATGTTTAATTCGCTTTATGATGACAATGAACGAATATCAACTAAGCGAATTTCACTGAACTAATGAAGTGACAAAGCGATGCCCCGGATCAAAAACCTTCATCCGGTGTATATTCTTCGACTATTTTTTGTCCACTGCCTTCACAACGGTCTTTGCATATACATCATGAGGGAATTTTGTTCCTTTGTAGATCTGATATTCACTTCGCTGGATCAGCAGTAACAACTGGCTCAATGTCTCACGGTGAAGCAATCGTTTCAGCAGTTGGACTGAACCTGCGGCTTCCCCGTGTTCTGATTCAATTCGGATTCCAGCGATATTATGACCAATCGTCCGCCCCCTCCTCTTCATTTGCACAAGCTCAAGCCCCCACATGGTCAATTGAGGAATGGCAACTTCACTGGTGAAATCCGATTTACCTGATCGTTTTCGCCACAAATAAGACAAAATACCGCCTGCAGCCGCTGCTATCATTGTATCAATCACTAAAGCCTTCGCCCGTCTTCTTGTTAATTCCTCCACTTCGAACGCCTCCTGCTATTCTTTTTTCAACAACAAATTTAACCACTTCTCTTCGGAGCGACCCTGACGAACATCGGAAGTCGTCGTCATTTCGAGCAGTTTAAAATTTCCTATTTGTTCAAGGAGACTGCCTGCCCGATCTTCATCCATATCCGTGAAATAACGGTCGTTTCTTATTCCTTCAAATGATCCATATTTATAAGAACTGTAAAAACAGCCTCCCGATTTTAAAGCGTCTCGGATTTTATCAAACAGATCCGGCAGCTCCTCCATTGGGACATGCAGAAGCGATGCACATGCCCAAATGCCGTCAAAACGCTCTTTCTCGCTTAGTTGATGGAACAGCCTGTGTTCTATGGAAAGTCCGGTTTTAGCAGATGCGATTTTACACATTTCCTCTGAGCCATCCATGGCTGTTACATGGTAGCCCGAATTCATGAACGCCAGACTGTCTCTTCCTGAACCACAACCCAAATCGAGGATGCGAGCGCCTGGCTTTAAATACTTCAAAAACAATTGATGCAATTCTGTAATACTGACCTCTCCCGTATCTTCATCGAATGCATTTGCATGTAAGTCATAATAGGTAACAGATGGTTGATCGATTTTTCTCATCCCGGCATTCTCCTAATCGAAATAAATTAGATACATCTCCACTTACTCATTTTACCATGTTTCAGATCCTGAAAGAAATAAACACAACCTCCCTTACACAGAATGTCCTAGCAATTTGGACTTTTCAAAAAACCTCACTGAAGGCGTTACATTTTTGCTACAATAGATTCGGGGATTTAGTCTAATGATTGTGAGAGGGGATGGATGTAAAATTGTCAGAATCACTATTAACTTCAGCATTTGCACAGGAAATTTGTCAGATTGTCAGCGAAGAAACCGGTTATAATTTGATCTTCGTGGACGAGAACGGCATCATTTTTGCTGCGAATCTTCAAAACCGAATCGGAGATTTCCATAAAATCGGAAAGCAAGTCATGGATGGAGAGGTTAAAGAAGGTGTTGTCACCCGTGAAATGGCAGAAGAATTTGCAAGAGATTTGGGGAAAGACGCACCCAAGGCAGGCATTAATTTACCTGTCAATTATAAAGGAGAACGAATTGCCAACTTAGGCGTTTCAGGTGATCCGGAGCAAATTCGTCCAGTGCTTGGCCTAATCTCGAGAACCATTACCTTGTGGCTTGAAAATAGAGAACTGGTTACTGATATGTCCGGTACCATACAAGGCATCAACGTAAATTTACGTAAAATGATGGAGAGAATTGCAGACTTGACGAAGCAAGCCCAGGATCTCTCTGCTTCATCCAGAGATACTCGGTCCACGACGACTGCATCGTTAGAAAAAGTGAAGAATATGGGTGAAGTACTTGGCATGATCAAAACAATCGGGAGTCAAAGCCAAATCCTCGGGCTCAATGCCGGAATAGAAGCAGCTCGCGCAGGTGAGGCAGGTCGTGGTTTTGTTGTCGTAGCCCAAGAGATTCGAAAACTCGCTGCCCGCAGTGAGGAGTCGGTAGAGAAAGTGAACAGCATCCTCTCAGAAATACAGGACGTCTTCGGCTCGATTGCAGAACAAGTTGATCACAATGGCACCTTCATTGATGAACAAGCAGATTCTATGAAAGATATTGAGAAGATGATCGAGGAAGTTGAAGAATCGATGACCCATTTAATCGATAGAACCAGTTAACGGATTTAAAAACACCGGTCAGCATGATGAATGCTGCCGGTGTTTTTCTTTAAACTGTTATTTTCCAATTAACGTATAGTGACCTTGTTCGATAACCAGATCGGTTTTTTCCATATGCTCCGATGATGATAAAATCACATCTACAGGTCGATTTTCTTCTCCTAGAATAAATTGCAAGTATACTCCAGAGAGATTCAATGAATTGGGCCACATGAAATCCTTCCCCAATGGAATTTTAAAAGTTTCATGCCAAAATCTTCTGGCTTCTTCCGGTTTACGAACTGACAGTATAACAGCAGAAATGCGAAAGGGCCCACGATCGTGAGTTGATATGACTCCCGATGATTCAAGAGATTGAATCCTCTCATCATCCGTCTTTCCCCACTGAATAAAAAATGGATGTGGTAAGCCATCAAAAGAACCATCGATAGTCAACATCTTCCAATTGATTCTACTTCCTCGTGCATCAAGACGGCTGTTCGCAACTGGACCTGATGTTTGAAATCCTTGAAGTTTCAGAAGAGCATCTACAGCTTCAATGTCAGTTGTTCTAATTGCAAGCTTATGAAGCACTGGATGACTCGGCAGCAGACGCTTAGCATCTTGAAAAACCGGGTTATTTAAAGTCGTCTTCTCCAACTTTTCAGTATCCTCAATTCCTAACCATTCGATATAAGAGAGTCCGAAGTAAGAAAGTCCGTTACAAGTACCCCAATCTTTATGCGACCCGCCCTTCACAGCATGAAACCCGGATTCCTGAAAAGTTTTAACAGCGTCATTGACACAATTCACATAGTGCACAACATGATCCAGCTTCAGTTGCGTCATAAGTCACTCCTTCCCTGATTTAATTCGATTCCTGTCTCAAGGCTTCGACCACTTCTTCCAGTTTCATGCCTCGTGAACCTTTTACAAGCAGGAGATCTTCAGGCTCTGTTATAGCTTTCAAGTGACTGATCAATGCCTCCTTACTCTCAAAATGACGGGCTTGCTCTTCAGAAAAAACGCGACGCGCGCCTTTATTGATATGCATGGCCAGATTACCATATGTGAAAACACCGTTGATTTTTAGCGGGTCAATCGCTTCACCCGCTAATGTATGAAAATTAATTTCATCATCACCCAGTTCCAGCATATCACCTAATACGACATATTTCTTCGCATAACCTTTTAAATCCTCCACCAGACTGACTGCAGCTTTCATGGAAGTGGGACTGGCATTATATGCATCGTTGATGATCGTCAGTCCGTTCTCCGTTTCCACATGTTCAAGTCGCATTCCTGTCATTTTAATTTGTTTTAAGCCTTGTTGAATTGCTTGTTCTTCAATTCCAAATGAGTTGGCAACAGCGATTACTGCTAGAGCATTCATCACATTATGCTTACCAGGTACGGAGATTGAATATGGTTTTGATGTATCACCGTTGATCAAAAAACTGGTTTGATTCAGCTCCTGCACAATCTCTTTTGCAGTAAATTCACAATGCTCACTTTCACCAAATGTAATGACGCGATAGCGGTCGCTGTCTGCTTTTTTTGTCAGTAGTGGTTCATCACCATTGATAACCAGTGTTCCTCCTGATGCCATTCCAGAAGTAATTTCCAGCTTCGCTTTAGAAATGTTATCCCTGGATCCGAGATCCTGCAAATGCGATTCACCGATATTTGTAATAATTGCAGCATCCGGCTCAGCGATTGTCGAGAGAAGTTCAATTTCTCCAAAACCGCTCATTCCCATTTCAAGGACGATCATCTCCGTATCCTCATCCAGCGTCAAAATGGTCAGTGGCATACCAATATGATTGTTAAAGTTCCCTTCTGTTTTTTGAACTTTATACGTTGTAGAGAGTACAGAAGCCATCATATCTTTTGTCGTCGTTTTACCATTACTGCCTGTAATGCCTATTATTTTGGCATTGAGGGATCTTAAGTAAGCTGTCGCAAGATTTTGCAAGGCAATCAGTGTATCGTCAACGAAGACCAGATTAATTCCTGCTGGTGGGTTGGGCTGATCTTTTGCCCATAAAGATGCGACTGCTCCCTGATCAACAGCTTCCTGAACAAACTTGTGCGCATTAAAACGTTCGCCTATGATAGGAATAAATAGACTCTCAGGTTTGATGTGCCGCGTATCCGTAGATATTCCGTTCACTTGAAGTTCAGCTTGTCCTTGATCGATTAACTCACCATCGATCCATTCAGCAATTTCCGACAGATTTCTCCGTAGCATGTTTTCTCAACTCCTATTGTGATCATGTAAGAAGGTTGACCGGCTGGGCCAACCTCCTGATGATGGTGTCAAAATGTGTGTTTAATACGCTGCTTCTCTTCAAAACGCTCAAGTCCAAGCTGGATCAAACGTTCAATCAGATCGGGATAGCTGAGACCGGATTCCTGCCAAAGCATCGGGAACATACTGACAGGTGTGAACCCAGGCATCGTATTTACTTCATTCATCAAAACCTTACTATCCTTTGTTAAAAAGAAGTCGGCTCGGACAAGCCCTGAAGCATCGATGGCTTTAAAGGACTGAATCGCTACAGCCTTGATCATCTCGTATTCATCTTCCGTAACATCCGCCGGAATAATCAGTCCGGTATTATCATCTTCATACTTCGCCTTGTAATCATAAAAATCCGCTTTCGGAAGAATTTCTCCAACAATGGAACAGTCAGGGTCATCATTACCTAGTACCGCAATCTCGATTTCCCGACCATCAATACCTTCTTCAACAATGACTTTACGATCATAAGCAAATGCCATTTCAAAAGCTTCGTTCAGTTCTTCCTGGTTTTTTGCTTTACTGATACCAACGCTTGATCCAAGGTTGGCTGGTTTGACAAAACAAGGAAATCCAAGTACTTCTTCAACGTGAGAAAGTGCCGCGGATGGATCCTGCTCAAAAAAATGACGGGTATACCAGACATATGCCGGTTGCCGTATACCAGCTTGGGCATAAAGGTTTTTCATGATTACTTTATCCATCCCGGCAGAAGATGCCAAGACACCGTTCCCGACATAAGGAATATTGAGAATTTCCAGTAATCCCTGCACAGTTCCATCCTCACCGTTGGGTCCGTGAAGAAGCGGAAAAACAATATCAAAAGACTTTTCATTTTCTGTACTTCCCGATGGGAAAATATCTTTATTTAGATCTACGGGGGAAATTTCTGTTCCTTCCAGATCCAGTTTCAGATCCGAAACATTCTCCACATTACTTTTAAGCTGATTCCCTCGTATCCAGCTTCCTGTTTCCGTGATATAAATCGGGTGAACGTCATAGCTTGAAAAATCAATTGCATTTATGACCGCTTTTGCCGTCTGAAGTGATACTTGGTGTTCTGCAGATTTCCCGCCGTATACCAATCCAAGTGTCTTTGTCATTACTACGCCTCCATTAGTCAGTCTGTTTCGTATGGTTCAATCCTTCTGTTTCTGTTATTGTTCCACTTTACATAGTAAGGGATTAATACACTTCCTGCAATCCTTCCTTTCATCTTATTTTGCAAATAAATATGTTCAAACGCACATCATCATTTGTTTTTTTAGCGAACAAAACCGATACCTCAGAAATGACGATAAATCTCCTAATACTGTTCCTGTATAAACTAAGGTTCAACTGCGGGAGCTGTCGAAAGGGCTAATGAATTAGAAAGGAAAACCGCCCATGTGGACGGTTTTTTCTTTATTCAGCCCCTGTTTAGTTGTTCAAGATCTCTGCATACCATCTTTGAGGTATCGTTCAATCTGATGGATATGATGCGCGTCATGCGCAGTGAATAGTTCGATCATTTGCCCAACAGATTTAACCTTTGAGTTGTATGGTATATTGATTGGCGTAGCCATATCCAAATCCGTAAGCTGATCCAACAGGATACTGCGCATTTCTATTCCCCGCTCTGCAACCCAGTTAGCTCGTCGCCCTTCAATCGAGGCGAGGGCTGACTGATTATAAATGTCCGGTTGCGGCCAGTGACGCAAAGGAATATCCGATTTGACAGCGGGAATTACGGTCTCAATCAAAAACCGATCCCAGTAGTAGATGTGCCCTATGATATGCCGCATAGACCAGCCGCCTGCGCGGACAGGTGTCAGTAATTCTTGCTCCGGAAGGTTTGACCAGCCTTTCAGTTTATCGGCATACCTTTGTAATGATTCCATTAAAACCACTCCGAAGGAACTGGCTCATTCTCCGCCAATTCAAAGGCTGCATTCGTAATCGCTTCTGCTTCAGTTTCACCAGATTCACAAATCTGATGAAATTCATTTTGAAAACAGACAGTATATTGATCAGTGACAGAGTATTCGAAGCCGAATAATTCCAGCTGAGCTACCAGCAGTTTAGCCTGATTCACGTTCGAACGCGGATCAAATTCTTCAATAACCTGACGGTTGACACTGTCAAACCATTTCCCCGATGTTTGAAGTCGCCAGCCCATCACTCTTCGGGCCAAAATTTCCCTGTAATCCATCATGACCATTCCCTTCTCTATATTATAAATTCTGGATGAATAGACGGATCACATCAGCTCCGCCGATCACAGTTCCAATTGTGCTGCCGATGTTACTGAAGATCACGACAAGCAGAATCCTCGTCACTTTATTATCCTTAAAACCTTTAAAAGAATACACATCTTCCGATAGACTTTCAAAATCCTGAACCTGAGGCCTTCGGAAATACGTTTGTACAATCCCGGCAAACCATCCTGCTGCTAATGCAGGACTGAGTGAACTGAGTGGTGCAACTATGAATGCTGTCAATACAGCAAATGGATGACCAAAAGCCAGTGCAGCTCCCAAAGCTGAAAATGTTCCGTTCCAAAGAAGCCAAGCAATCATTTGCTGCATACCTGCTGCGGGGTTCATCATCAATGTGGTGATAATGATTCCGATAATCATAATCGGAATCATCCAGCCTATGATCTTCGGCAAGGATGATTTCGGAGGTCGCTCATTCAGCAGCTCAAGATTGTGGTCCACTTTGATCTGCTCCAGAATACCGGGTACGTGAGCCGCACCCAATACTGCAACCACTTTATTTCCAGGGGAAGATTTAATCATCTGTGCGAGATACTGGTCTCGTTCATCTATCAAGGGCACTTTAAGTGTTGGGAATGATCGAGTGAATTCTTCCAAAGCAGAATTCAGCATATCCTCAGATTTCATTCGTTCAAGCTCTTCTTCGCTGATTTCTTCTTTATTTATTACGCTGCCCATAATGGCTGTCATCAGTTTAGCTTTTCCCCAAAATCCAACATTTTTCCATATGCGGGCGAATGTAATTTGAATGTTTCGATCGGCGAGAATCAGTTCTGCTCCTATTTCTTCTGCAGAATCGATACCTTGGATCATTTCTTGACCGGGTTTAATCCCAAATTGCTTCGCCATCCGTTTTTGAAAAGAAGAAATCAACAGATTCATCATTAAAAGTGAAGCTTTCTTTTCTTTAATCACCTTAAAGATATCCATGTCTTTCCACTTATTTTCTTCCCGAATGGATTGAAACCTTTGCTCATCAAGTTCTACACAGACTGTATCCGGCTGTTCGCTTTCAATCACGTCCTTGACCTGTTCAGCGCTTTGCTTGGATACGTGGGCCGTACCGACAAGTATCACTTCTTTATCATCAATTCTTAAACGCTTTATGTTTTCTTCAGTCATTGTCGACCCTCTTTGCGGAAATTATTTTCTACACGCTTTGTACTATACCATTTTTACAGATGGAATGCTTCCTGCACGGTCATTTTTTACTGCATCCTGACAAAATTCTTTTCATCTTCGTATTTATTGCGTAAACTGTAGAAAGAGGGGGTTTCTTCTATGAACGATTGGTTTATGTGGTTTATTATACTTTGGTCCATCTTCATTTTTGTAATGGTGGCCATCGGCGGATACTTCATGTTCCGGAAGTTTTTGAAAAAGATGCCTAAAGAAGATGGGAAATCCATTCTTGATTGGCAGGATTTTTATATTCAGCAAACGTTGCATCTCTGGACCGATGAAAAAAAAGCCCTTCTCAACGAATTGGTAGAGCCTGTTCCGGAACTTTTCCGCGACGTAGCCAAAGGTAAAATCGCAGGTAAGATCGGAGAACTTGCACTTAAGGAAAATGCCGATGAAATGACCGAAGATCTGATTATTCGGGGTTATATTCTTGCTACACCAAAGCGGGATCATAAATTTCTCCGGAAAAAACTTCAGGAAAAAGGTATCGATGCCACTCCTTATGAATCGTATTTCTCTATGTCTTCATAGAATCAAAGAAAGGAACCGGCACGAAAAAGCTGGTTCCTTTCTTTTGAGTTTAACGATGTGAATGATTATTGTTGTTACTCAGAAGCTGTTATTCGATTTATCCACGCGACAATCGACGCATGTCAACACTTACTGCCCCTCTGGTATCGCTCTCATATGCTCATGAATAATGGACTGTAAAAATCAACAATCAGCTTGAACATAGCCTATTGCTTTAAACCGAACGTGGTCCCGTCAGATCCTCGTCTTTGTCATCAACCTCTTCATCTGGGCTTTTTTGTGTTTTCAAGTCATGTTCACTGAATTCCTGACTCCACTTTAATTGACGGTGTACTTCCTTAAATTTAAAGAACATTGCAATTCGCCAAGGAAGGAGCATTCCGAAGGCAAGAATGAAAAACATGCCCGCCAAGACTTCATATTCGAAGTGAATATCCAGAAGCAATTTCACGATGAGCCGAATGACCAGAAGCGATATCAGGATAACCGGTAAAAGCTTGGTGCGCTTCATAAAAACATCCTGTCCACGGATTTCGAAATGGCTGGTCTTTATCAAAAGAATCGAGAACAGCAGTCCCACAGAGAAGGCTTCAATAACCTCAAGCCAGGTAATCTGTTGCACAGGCGGGTATAAAAACATCAAAAAACCAGTTGACATGGCAAGAGGAGGAATCAGAATCTTCCTGGCACTCGCTGGTTTCTTCATAGCTCTCATACGGATAAACATTGCCAGCAGTGCCATCCCGGCTGCTGCAATTGTAAACAGTATTCCATACATCACAGGCACTCCTCTCTTCTAACGCGGCTATTATACCACAGTGATCTATTTTTATACACGAAATGGCGAGAGAAGAGTCCATATAGCCATAACAATAACGACATAATAGACAAGCGGTTTGATCCCAGCGTTTCGATCAAAGTATATAAATCGGCCTGTCATAACCAATATTAATAAAAATACGGTATATAGATTCACTGGATGAACGGTAATCTCATCGACTTGAAATCCGAATGGGAGCGGACTAACCGCACCAATCTGACGGATGCCGAATAAAAATACCATCGCGCCCAAAATGGCACCACCCATCAAAGCTTCGCCCATGATAAGAGGCCATTTGCGTAACCAGGCATTCACCAGCATCCAGCCAAAAGCAAATAGGAGAGCCATTTCCATCGCCAAAGGGCCACCCGTGAAATAGAGGGCATTCATTGGGTCTCGCAATAGTGCAGGCGCAGTAATAACCGGCCAGAATTTGAAGATGACAATCGCACCGAATAAAGCCCAGGTCATTTGGTCTGTTATTTTCTCGCGTTCGTTAATTTCGAGCCATTTTAAATAATAGTCAACCACAAAGAAAGCAGTTATAACACCTGCTAATAAAAAGAGCAATTCCATGGACAAACTGAGCGGCCCCAGTGAAAATGTTCTATACGCTTCAAACATACTTTACAATCCTTCCTGTAACAATCGCACTTGAGTTCTTATTTCATTAGCAGTGATTCCACCGGTTTTCCGGTGCTCAATGACACCATCCGCGTTAATAAATACCGTTGTTGGTACAGGGGGGACATAGTAACTGCCTGCAATACCTCCACCATCATCCAATACATTTACAAATGTCAAACTATGTTCCTCGATAAATGACTGGGCATCGGCTTCCTGGTCTGAAGCTGTAGCATTGACACCGATGAACTGGACTTCTTCTCCAAAAGCTTGGTGAGCTTCTTCCATGGCCTCTGAGGACGCTTTGCAATAGGGACACCAGGACGTCCAGAAATAGATCACTGCAGGTACTCCCTCGTTGTCACTATAGGAAAACGTATCACCTGTGAATGTTTCCGCCTGAAAAACAGGAGCAATATGACCTGGCTGTGGATAAACAGCAGCTGTATAATTCCCGCTTTCGAACCGGTTTTGTTCATTACCCAACCAAAGAAAGAAAACGGCTGCGATCGCCATCATGATAAACATCACACGTTTCAAATGGATCATTTTCTCCCTCCTTATATACACAACCGGGTATGCACTCGTGTCAGTATAGCGGAAACAGCTGATAAAAATCAAGCTGTTGAATTGAAAAACCGCTCCTGATGAGGAGCGGTTTTGTCCGGTTCAATCCTTATTTAGGATCAAAGCCCTGATCTTCAATTTCCGTTTTCATTTTGGACACTTCTACCATGTTCTCATCATACTCCACAGTGACATTCTTTGCGTCAAGATTCACTTCCGCTTTCGAAACACCGTTCAAGGAAGTCAATGCCCCTTCTACTGATGATTTGCAATGTCCACACGTCATACCATCCACTTCAATAATATCCGTTTTCATGCTTTATCTCTCCTTTGAATAAAATTTATATTAATCCACCTTTACGCGTTTAAGTCGTAAAGAATTAGAAACAACAGATACGGAGCTGAATGCCATTGCTGCCCCGGCAACCCATGGAGCAAGAAAGCCAAGAGCTGCTATCGGTAGACCGATGGAGTTGTAAATGAAAGCCCAGAAAAGATTCTGTTTAATGTTTCGCATAGTCAGATGACTCAAGCGGATTGCCTGCGGAATGCTGCGGAGATCCCCGCGCATCAGCGTAATGTCAGCTGCTTCCATGGCTACATCCGTTCCTGTGCCAATCGCCATCCCGATATCTGCCATCGCAAGTGCC
Source organism: Salisediminibacterium beveridgei (assembly GCF_001721685.1). Taxonomy (GTDB): domain Bacteria; phylum Bacillota; class Bacilli; order Bacillales; family Salisediminibacteriaceae; genus Salisediminibacterium; species Salisediminibacterium beveridgei. The sequence continues at coordinate 1,863,587 of NZ_CP012502.1, forward strand.
GGCGCATCGTTTATCCCGTCACCGACCATAATAACACGTTTCCCCTGCTTTTGAAGTTCTTTTACTTTCATGGCTTTTTCTTCAGGGAGTACTTCACTGAAGACCTGATCGATACCGACAGAAGCTGCAATTGCCCGAGCCGTCCGTTCATTATCACCTGTAAGCATCACAACCTCATAACCTAAGTCATGGAGTTGACGGACGGCTTGTTGAGACGTTTCTTTCACTTGATCCGCCACTGCAATCAGTGCAGCTGCTTCACCATCAAAACCAACAATCATAACGGTTTTTCCTTGTTGCTCCAGTTCAGCCATCTGCTCTTCAAAAGAACTGACATCAATGTCTTCACTTATCATCAGTTTACGGGTACCAATCAGCAATTTTCTTCCTTCGATGACACCTGAAAGTCCATGACCAGGCACTGCGGTAAAATCATCAACTTTAACGGTTTCAATTTCCTGTTCCTGTGCATAATGCACGATGGCTTCACCCAATGGATGCTCCGAATAAGCTTCAATTGAAGCTGCCAATTTCACCAGATACGCTTCGTCTTTTAATTGATTAGACAAAAGCATAACATTCGTTACTTCCGGTGTTCCATTGGTAATCGTACCGGTCTTATCGAGAACGACGGTATCGGTGTGGTGAGCTCTCTCCAAATGTTCGCCGCCTTTATACAATATACCTGTCTCTGCTCCTTTACCTGTGCCGACCATGATTGATGTTGGTGTAGCAAGTCCTAATGCACAAGGGCAGGCAATCACAAGTACTGCGGTGAAATTAATCAATGCAACTTGAAACGAAGCTCCCGCGAAAAAATACCAGCCTACAAAAGACAAAATCGCAATCATAACGGCACCAGGAACAAAATAGCCGGAAATAATATCCACCATTCTCTGAATGGGTGCTTTGGAACCCTGTGCCTGCTCCACGACTTTGATGATTTGCGCAAGAGTGGTTTCTTTTCCAATCTTAGTTGCTTCAAAATAGAGCGAACCATTCTTATTGATTGTGGCCCCGATCATTTCATCGCCTTTGTTCTTTTCAACCGGTATGCTTTCCCCTGTCAGCATGGATTCATCAACTGAAGAATAACCATCTGTGACGATTCCGTCTACAGGAATTTTCTCCCCAGGTTTCACTTTAATGATATCACCTTTTTGAACATCATCAATTGCAACCTGCACTTCGGCGCCGTTTCGAACAACCGTTGCCGTTCGTGCCTGCATACCCATCAGTTTTTTGATCGCTTCTGACGTTTGTCCTTTGGCTCTTGCTTCAAGCAGTTTGCCAAGTAAAATCAACGTAATGATAACGGCACTGGTTTCAAAGAACAAATACACTTCGCCAACCAGTACAAGATACACTGAATAAAAGTAAGCAGCGGATGTCCCCATTGCTACAAGAACATCCATATTCGCGCTGCCGCCTCTCAGAGATTTATATGCACCTCTGTAGAATTGCCAGCCTGCATAGAATTGAACCGGTGTTGCAAGAGCCCATTGGAAATAGCCATTCATCAGCCAATGAGGCAACAGCATTTCCTGAGGGTAGAAATGATCAATCATTGTCACAAATAACGGCAGAGAGAAAGCGAGAGCGAAAATAAAGAGGAATTTCTGTCTCTTCACATGCTCATCCTTTTTATCGCGTTTACTTTCCTCATTTCCCGCAATGGCTTTTGCCTTAAAACCGATTTTTTTCACTTTATCATAGAGGTCCTGTTCATCGACCAGACCGGGAATATAACTTACCTGGCCACGTTCCATGGCGAGGTTTACGGATACTGAATCGACACCTGCAGTCTTCCCAAGCACTTTTTCAATTCTGGCAGAACAGGCCGCACAGGTCATTCCTTCGATATCAAATTCTACAGTTTCTTGATCAACAGAAAAGCCGAGCTTCTCGATTTTCTGAATGATGTCTTCTGTGGTAACTTTATCCTCATCATAAGTTACCGTAGCGCGCTCCATCGTCAGGTTAACAGTGGCGTCCACGTCTTCCTGCTTATTCAGCACTTTCTCTATACGTGAGGAACAGGATGCGCAGGTCATACCCGTTACCGGTAACTCAACCGTTTTCTTTGCCATGATCCATCACCTACGATTTCGTAAATTGTTCGAACACTTTCATCAGTTCTTCAATACTCGCTTCCCCGTTGCCGTCTTCAACTGCCTGACTGACACATCCTTTTGTGTGATCTTCAAGGATCTGAAATCCCGCACGTTTCAATGCAGCATTGATCGCTGAAATCTGTACAAGAATATCAACACAATAACGGTCCTCATCAACCATCTTCTGTATGCCTCTAACTTGTCCTTCAACGCGTTTCAACCGCTGTATCAGGAGTTTCTTTTCATCTTCTGTCCGCATCTTCACCGGTATTTTTCCCGACTGTAAAGGGATCGTCAATTTGTCATCCACTGACATCACCTCTTCCTGTAATCTAGTTACACTATACCCCCGTACAGTATATGTGTCAAGCTAAAGAGAAGAGAACTCGTCTTTGGAGCTCCCCTTACCCTCTATTTGTGAGTCATCGGCTGCCGTTCCCACCATTGATCAATAACCTGTTTGATTTGATCAGTGATCAGATGTTCAGATGTATGTTGTATGTTCAAGAATTGATAATGTTTCCCTTTAGCAGAGTTCCCTTGACTGAAACGATATCTCGGATCATAGTAATGTTCCAGCAGAATTGCAAAGAGAGATTCATATTCCTGTTTTTCTATATCAGCATCTGCTTGTAGTCTATGACCATCATCCAGCCGTTTTCGAATAACTTTATATGCTTCTGCAATTCTCTCGCTGAACGAATCAGGTTGATAGTCTTCCATTATGTTTGCAACACGTCGTTTCAGATCATCATACATTTCGATGACATGGCCGTTATCTTTTGCATTCATAATAAATTCCGGTAATGTAATTCGCCCGATGCGCTTACTCTCTGCTTCTAAAATCAGCATTTTATCTTTTTCCAATTTTTGAAGATCCCAAACCAAATTCCATTCAAATTGCTTTTGCGTAGAGGGATCTTTACCAATGTGACCGAAAACAGAGCCTCTATGAGCAGCCAAGCCTTCCAGATCCAGCACCGGATAGCCCTGTTCCTGTAGTTCAAGCAGCCATTTTGTCTTCCCGGTGCCCGTATGACCACCGAGAACAATGGTTTGCCAGGATACTTCTGATAATCTCTTCAATTCACTCTGCACATATTTCCGGATAGAACGAACGCCGCCTTCCAGTTGTCCTGCAGGAAACTGAAGTGATTTTAAAAACGACACAAGTATCCCACTGCGCATCCCCCCCCTTGCGCAGGAGAGAATCAACTCCCGATCAGGGTAGGTATCAAGAATACTTTGAAATTCATTATATAGTGTTGTCAATTTACCAGAAAGGATCTTTACCCCTTCTTCTTTTGCTTTTTCTTGACCGATTTGCTTGTAAATCGTTCCCACCCGTTCCCGCTCTTCATTTGAAAAAAGCGGGATCGAAATACTGTCAGGATGATGAAATTCTGCAAACTCAGCCGGCGAACGAACATCCACCAGGACCTGTTTAGACAAATCCAATTCGTCGTAATAATATTTCATATAAGACTGATGCTGGTGCATAGTCAGTCATCTCCTTTTTTCAGCTGCATACGATTCAAAAGTCTGGCTTGTCGACATGCTAATGGCGAAAGACTGCGCTGTTTTTATACTTTAATTTTAATCTTTCATCAAGGTACAACGTTTCTATCCGTATGAAAAAACACTCCTGACAAGTCCGGAGTGCTTCCATTCGTTACTTATCCTGTTGATTCTGCATCGCCTTCATCATTTGGTTGATCTTCTTTTGTGATGGATTCTGACCCATTTGCATCATCATCACACGAAGCATCTTTTCGTTGATTGGCGGATTCTTTTTCATGTAACTCATCATGTACTGTCTTGCAATGAAAAAGCCTATGGCAATCCCCGCAAGAAGTGCGATGACACCGATTAATATATTAATCCACATCGGCGTTGACCCTCCTTCAGTTTCCTCTGTATCGAGTTTCTGCTTATTGTTTTAACCCTGTTCATTATACATGAATGAAAGTTAAATGGAAAGACTGATAAATAAAAAAATAATAGGAACTGAACGAGGATGAACCTGTTCAGTTCCTGATTCATTTTACTTATTCAAAAGCTGCTTGAAACGTGCCACAACATTCTCAACATTAAATCCGTACTTTTCCATTATTTCTCCACCTGGTGCCGAAGCTCCATAGCCATCGATGCCAAGAACGGAGCCGTCAGATGTCGTATAACGCTCCCACCCAAGTGGATTGGCAACTTCAATTGCCAAACGTTTTTTGATGGCAAAAGGAAGCACTTCTTCTTTGTATTCGTCTGACTGAGCATCGAAACGATCCCAGCTTGGCATACTGACAACAGCTGTATGAATACCCTCTTTTTCAAGTTGCTGCTGTGCTTCTACTGCCAAGGATACTTCAGAACCTGTCGCGAGAAGTAAACCATCCGGATTCCCATTTGCTTCTGAAACGACATAAGCGCCTTTTTTAACTCCTTGATAGGCTTTCTGATCTGTACCTTTCAAAGCAGGGAGATTCTGACGAGTCAAAACAAGCGCTGTAGGCTGGTCCGTTGCTTCCATAGCAAGACGCCAAGCTGCCTGTGTTTCATTTCCATCAGCAGGCCGGATGACAGAGAGGTTTGGAATGGCACGTATAGCCGGGAGTTGTTCAACCGGTTCGTGTGTTGGACCATCTTCGCCAACTGCAATGCTGTCGTGCGTAAAAACATAAGTAACGGGATTACCCATTAATGCTGATAACCGTAAGGCAGGTCTTAAGTAATCCGAGAAGACAAAGAACGTAGCCGCATAAGGACGAACACCACCATGCAATGCCATACCGTTAGCAGCCGCTGCCATGGCAAACTCCCTTACACCAAACCAGATATTACGGCCACTGTGTGTATGACGGGAGAAATCTTCTTCACCTTTGAGCATCGTTTTGTTGGATGAAGCCAAATCCGCAGAGCCTCCAAATAGTGCAGGAACTTTTTCTGCGAGAGCATTCAATACTTCTCCGCCTGTAGCTCGGGTGGCTGCACTCGATCCCTCTTCATAAACAGGAAGATCCTGATCCCAACCTTCAGGCAATTTGCCAGTGATGGCATTTTCCAATTCGGCACCTAATTGAGGATGCGCAGCTTTATAAGCTTCGAACTGCTTATTCCAGGCAGCTTCTGCTTCTTCCCCTTGTTTCTTAAATTGTTCATAATGATCTTTGACTTCCTCTGGAATATGGAACAATTCATCGTACGTCCACTTATATGCTTCTTTTGCCAGTTTCACTTCATCCTCTCCGAGAGGTGCCCCGTGAGCTGCATTTTTACCGCCTTTGTTTGGTGAACCATAGCCAATAACGGTTTTAACTTCGATCAGAGTCGGTCGGTCATCCTGCTGTGCAGTTTTCAAAGCTTTATCAATGGTATCAAGATCATTCCCGTCTTCCACTAGAAGCGTTTGCCAGCCATATGCATCAAATCGCTTCATCACATCTTCAGAAAATGATTGATGCAGGTCCCCATCGAGGGAGATATCGTTGGAATCATAGAGCAGAACCAATTTCCCAAGTTTTAAGTGACCGGCCAATGATGCCGCCTCGGCAGACACACCCTCCATCAAATCTCCATCACCGCATAGTACATACGTATTATGATCAACAATATTGAAATCATCTGTATTATACTTTCCTGCAAGATGCTGCTCTGCCATTGCCATACCAACTGACATAGCAATACCCTGGCCAAGGGGGCCGGTCGTTGCTTCCACACCTGGCGTGTGACCATACTCTGGATGTCCAGGGGTTTTACTTCCCCACTGGCGGAAATTCTTCAACTCATCCAGTGAGAGATCATACCCGTGCAGATGCAACAGGCTGTATAAAAGCATAGAGCCATGACCTGCAGATAATACAAACCGGTCCCGGTTAAACCAGTCCGGATTTTTCGGGTTATGGTTCATAAAATCTGCAAAGACTTTATAAGCCATAGGTGCAGCACCCATAGGTAATCCCGGGTGTCCCGAATTTGCCTTTTCAATCGCGTCAATGGAAAGTGTACGGATGGTGTTAATCGCTTGTTCATGGATTTGCGCTGTCATTCACTATCAACCTCTTTCACTGTAATATGTTCAATTCTATTCTTAATGATACCTGTTTAAGAGAGGTTAGACAACCTGCAAACTAAAGGATTGTTCTTGTGAAATCTGAAAAACACCATGTTCTCCTTGGAGAACATGGTGTTTTTGCAAATAATCAGCTTAATGAAAACCTTTTTTTGCACGTTCTTTCTCATCTTTTAATTTTTGAGGAGTAACATCTGTTCCTTCTTCATCCACAATTTTTGTGGATTTCAATTGGTTTTTGAATGATTTACGAACATTTTGCAAATATTCAGCTCTTAGACTTTTCTGTTCTTTCTGTTCTTTAACAGACAAGCCTTCAGCTTTTGATTTACGGGCAAGCTCATTGATCCGGTTTAGTTTATCTTTTGTTAACATAAGTCATCCTCCAGTGAGTAATATATGTTAATGCTAGAGGATTCATATGTTTTTATCAAGCAAAAAATCCTTACAGGTCATTCGTCGCGTCGTTTACTCACCTGGTTGATTAATATGTTCCCGGTACCGTCTGTGCGCTGTCGCTTTGGAAATATCGTGGCCAAGACCTCTTAATGTCGCAGCAACTTCGTGAAAAGTCATTCCTCTCTCTTTCAGGTTCACGATTTCTTCTACCGGTACTTCCTTTCTCGTTCGCCCTCCGTTAAACCGCCCCTGAAAATTAACTTCTGGTTTAAACCCTGAAGCAATCGCATTTTTCATACCTCTGCCAATTTTGGCATTGTGAAGCTTTCGCTGGTATTCTTCCACGATAGCAACAATTTCAAGAACCATAGATTCAGTCTCTGAAAGTTCCAGTTGTCCGTTATGATTCAAGGAGAATATTTCCGTTCCATGTTTAAATAAATAATGAATCAATGCCATTTTAGCGTTTCCCCGTCCCAGGCGCGTATCGTCTTGAACAAGCAGACAGTCCACATTCCCAGACTCCACCATATCCATCATCCTGAAAATGCCTTCCCGTTCCACATCATAGCCACTCGCCTGTTCTTCTATGCAATTTTCGACGGTGATTCCCCAACTTTCAGCTGCTGCCGTTAATTCCTTAACCTGCCGCGTAAGGGATGATGTCTGTTTATCCTTTTCCGTACTGACTCTTGCATATATCAAACCATTCATTCCATTGCAACTCCTGTTCCACCTGCAGGAACCTGTATAGCCTGCCCCGGCATAACGGTTGCATCTTCGATATGATTATGATGCAACATCCATTCAACGGATTCTTCCAACGTGAGGGGGGAGGAACCGTTAGACTGCTCCGCAATTTTCCAGATGCTATCACCCTCAGAAACGACGACCTGTTGGACCGGACCTTTATATTCTGGTACATGTTTCGCCTCTTCGAATGTCTGCCATACGTAAAACATAGCAGCAAATACCATCACCATAATCATTATACTTTCCATCCGTTTCATGGTCCATCGCCTCCATAAGAATATCTGTTCCCTCCACTATACAAGGAACAGTTGTTCTTGTCAACAGCTTTTAGAACGAGCGTTTGTAAAACGAATGTTCCCGTGTTATAATTTCTTATAGAAACAACTATGATCACTAAAATACTATTTACTGACATCAAATTTTAAGAAGAGGTGATTTATCTTATGAAAAAATTGTCTGCACGACAGCAATCCATACTTGATTTTATTCGCAGTCAAGTACAGGCAAAAGGCTATCCCCCGTCTGTAAGAGAAATTGGAGAGGCTGTTGGACTAGCGTCCAGTTCTACCGTTCACGGTCACCTTTCAAGATTAGAGAAAAAAGGTTTTATTCGCCGGGATCCAACGAAACCAAGAGCCATCGAACTGATCCAAAAGGATCGAAATGGAGATCAAATCATCTCAACGCAGTCCATCAGTATTCCCGTGATTGGTAAAGTCACTGCCGGTTCGCCGATTACTGCGATCGAAAATGTTGAGGAATATCTTCCAATGCCCGCCAGTTTCGTACAGGATGAAGAAGCCTTTATTTTGGAGATTTCAGGTGACTCCATGATTGAAGCCGGTATCTTTAACGGTGATTATGTGGTCGTACATCCGCAATCAACTGCAAACAATGGTGATATAGTTGTCGCTATGACAGAGGAAGACGAAGCTACAGTCAAACGATTCTTCAAAGAAAAAGATCATTTCCGGCTTCAGCCAGAGAATGCGAGTCTTCAGCCAATCATTCTCGATAGTGTCCAGATTTTGGGCAAGATCATTGGCGTATTCCGCTCATTCCATTGATGATCATTCAGAATTAATACGCTTAATCCTGTTTGCTCATCTGTTGAGAGCCTTTACTGCACTTATACTCGAATCCATCATTCAACCCGTTCTCTCACACAATGTGACATATGAAGACCGGAGCATCTCCTAAAATGCTCCGGTCCTTTTTGTTATAAGCAGTGGGTTCCTAATTCTTTTCTTTAATAATGACGTTTTGTTTGTTCAACTGAATGATTGCTTTTGTAATATATTTTTCTGGCCAGTGTTCCAATATACCGAATAGTTCCTCTTCATGATATTGCAAACCCCGAATTTTGTTTGTGGCCTCACCTTTCAAAAGCTTAACAAGAATATGAACAGGAACTTTATGTTCTTCTTTTTTTATGAACCGGTTAATCTTATCTAACTGCAATCTGGTTATTTTATAATTCTTGATCTGTAGAATGGTATCGTCTGGACGTGGTTGATTGTCCTTTATCATTTGAGTTAAACCAGTTTGTACTTCGTTGAGTTCTTCAGAAAGATTTCTCTTCATCAGTTTTTGCCATCGATTTATTTCTCTTAAAATAGATATATCGGGTATACTGACCCTGGACATCCAAATAAGCATGGAATCATGCGATTCCTCAGGCAGTTCTATTTCCTGCATCGCTTTATATAATGAGACGACTGGATGGTCAGGAACATTATCTGTGCCAGGAAGTTTTCTTTGCAATTCCAGAATCGTTTCAATGCGCTCATGATAATCTGTTAAATCCCGACTCAAATCCTTCAAACATTCAATGTTTTTCGTTACGGCACCATTTTGAGATGCAATGTTATTGAATTGTCGCTCAATTGTCGCAATTCTTTTTGTAGCTTGGAATAAATTCACTTCTTGAGGTAACCACAGGACATCTTCATTAATATCATAGATCACTGAAAACCCACAGTCCTCACAAGTGCATTCAATCGATCTTGAATCAGCTTGAGGGAACAATTTCTTTTCATGCGAACACAAATCCCATCGCCATTCTTTCGGAATCGTCCGATAAGGACGCAAGACGATTTTGACACGTTCCCGCCAATATGAAATGTCTTCTGGATATTTCAGAATAGCTAACAGAGAAGATTTATTCATGATTTCTACTGCATCGACAATATCGTTTTTGGAATAAGCTAACTGAATGAACGGGTTATTTTCATACGCTTTTTCAATTCTTGAGAGCCAATATCCCTTGTCTTGTAAAGAGATTCTTGCATTAAACAGATAATCATCTACAACTGATTGCACATGCTTCTTAAGTTGATCAGCTGAAAGACGGACCCATTCTTTGTTATAAAACAACGGTGTATTTTCTGATTGATCCGTTTGCACTGATGCCTTTTTAAATAATAATGTATCTGCTTTTAACAACTTCACATGAAGTTTCTTTTGTTGAACCAGTGGAACGGGTATACATGGCTTATCGGTCCCCAGAAACAATGCTAACTGATTAAGATCAGTTTTCGATAGTTTCGAAAGTTCATGAAATACTACTTCTTGCAGACGAGACAGGAGTGCCTTCTCTTCTTTTGAGCTTAGTGATCGAATTTTCGAAGACTCATTCTTCTTCTCTACCGGCCAAAACAGCAGAGATGGATAAAGACCTCCAGGATTTAATACTTCCTCTCTCATGCCCATGACACTGATCACCTCCGGATTAGACAAGTTCCCTGTCACTGCCATCTACAAACACTCCCAATAAAAAAGATCAAAGTCAATTGTCGGGGTTGCGACAATTTGTCACTGCCCCTTTATCCTGCTTGAAAAATTCAGTTTTTATAGAGCAATATTTGTAAATGAAATTTATGTCTTGATCATATAAAGGATTAATCTCAGCTTTTTTCCTAATATAAAGAAAACCCTAGAACCATTGAGGCTCTAGGGATATCTTTATTAATACATCTGGATATACTGCTCGCGCTCCCACGGGTGAACCTGCGTACGGAACATATCCCATTCGATTTCCTTGGACTCAATGAAGTGCTCAAGCGAATGTGCACCAAGGGATTTCATGATCGTCTGGTCTTTCTTTAACGCTTCAATAGCGTCTTTTAATGTTGCCGGCAACGCATCGATGCCTTCAACAGCTCTTTCGTTTTCATCCATTGCATAGATATTTCGATCTGTTGCTGCAGGTGGTGTCATCTTATTCTTCACACCGTCAAGACCTGATGCCAGCATCGCTGCCATAGCAAGGTACGGATTTGCTGTTGGGTCCGGGCTTCGGACTTCAATACGCGTACTCAGACCACGTGAAGACGGAATACGAACAAGTGGTGAACGGTTACGCATGGACCACGCTACGTAGCATGGTGCTTCATATCCCGGCACAAGGCGCTTGTATGAGTTAACCGTTGGATTCGTGATGGCGGTGAAGGCTGGAGCGTGTTTCAAGATCCCCGCCAAGAACTGCATAGCCGTTTCACTGAGCTGAGTATCTGTTGATTCATCGAAGAAAGCATTGACTCCACCTTTAGTAAATAGAGACATATTCGCATGCATCCCGCTTCCGTTCACACCGAATAATGGTTTTGGCATGAAAGTCGCGTGAAGTCCGTGTTTTCTGGCAATGGTTTTGACAACCAGCTTAAACGTCTGGATATTATCACAAGTCGTAACTGCATCCGCATATTTGAAATCTATTTCGTGCTGACCTGGAGCCACTTCGTGGTGGGATGCTTCAATTTCGAATCCCATATCTTCAAGTTCAAGTACGATATCACGCCGGCAATTTTCACCCAAGTCTGTTGGAGCAAGGTCAAAATAGCCACCTTTATCGTTCAATTCCAATGTCGGTTCGCCATTTTCGTCATTTTTGAATAAGAAGAATTCCGGCTCAGGTCCAATATTGAAGTCTGAATAGCCAAGATCATTTGCCTGTTTAAGTACTTTTTTCAATACCCCTCGTGGATCACCTTCGAAAGGTGTACCATCTGGACTGTAGATGTCACAGATTAAACGCGCTACTTTACCTTTTTCTGGCGTCCAAGGGAAAATCACCCATGTATCAAGATCCGGATACAGATACATATCGGATTCTTCGATACGGACAAACCCTTCAATTGATGAACCGTCAAACATCATCAGATTATCCAGTGCTTTACCGAGTTGGTCAATCGGGATTTCCACGTTTTTAATAATCCCCAACAAATCGGTAAACTGTAATCGAATAAATCTTACGTTTTCTTCTTTTGCCATTTTAAAAATGTCGTCTTTTGTGAACTTACTCATGTGCACTGATTCCTCCTTTTGATATACCACCCACACACTATTGATTGTGTGACTGGGAAGCGTCAAAATCATCCGAATCATCGGAATTTTTGCGCTGTTTTTTCGATGTTTTAAGAATACCAAAAATTAAAAACCAATGTGGGAGATTGTAAGATTATCTAACAGGGAAATTATCTGACAACGAAATAATGAGTTTTAGACGCCGTATTGTGAACTTGCAGTAAGAATTTCTGATTTCATTCTGTCTCAGTGGTTAAAATCGCCGATAATGCGTCAAATACAGCAATTTTCACATGTTCATATGTAAGGCCACCTTGAACATAAGCGGTATAAGGCTCCCGTAATGGACCATCCGCTGATAGTTCTATGCTTGACCCTTGTATAAAAGCACCAGCAGCCATGATCACATCATCTTCATAGCCGGGCATCGAAGAAGGTTGAGGAGCCACATGGGCATCCACAGGAGATCTGGACTGTATAGCCTGACAAAAACGGATCATCTGGTCTCTTGTTTCAAATTGTACAGATTGAATCAAATCTGTTCTGACAGCATCATAAGCAGGTGTTGTGTTCATTCCGGTTGCAGCAAATAAGGACGCAGTGAAAACAGCCCCTTTAACTGCCTGATTGACTATGTGCGGTGCCATAAAAAAACCTTGAAGCATGTCCCGAAGGTGTCCTGTGGTTGCTCCTCCTTCGAGACCGATTCCTGGCGCAGTCATCCGGTTTCCGCAGAGTTCAATTAAGTCTTTTCTGCCTGCAAGGTACCCACCTGATTTGGCAATTCCTCCACCTGGGTTTTTGATCAAAGAACCTGCAATTATATCTGCTCCAGCTTCTATAGGTTCCTCCAATTCAACGAATTCGCCATAACAATTATCCACGAAGACAATCAGATCCTCATTAATATTCTTCACACGGGTGATCATGTCACGAATCTCATTAATCGTAAAAGATGGCCGACTCGCGTACCCTTTTGACCGCTGAATACCGATCATTTTTGTTGCTGGCGACACTGATTTCTTTATTGCGTTAAAGTCAACCCGACCATCAGCAAGATCAATCTGTTGATAACGGATACCGAAATCCTTTAATGAACCGGCATTGGTCTTACCGCGAGTTCCAATAACTTCATCAAGGGTATCGTAAGGAGCACCGGTTATGTACATCAGTTCATCCCCGGGGCGCAACATTCCAAACAGCGCTGTGCTGATGGCATGTGTACCCGAAACCAATTGAGGGCGAACTACCGACGCCTCTGCCTTAAAAACCTTGGCATAAATAGCTTCCAAACGCTCACGACCGGCATCATCATACCCGTATCCGGTCGAACCATGTAAATGAAAATCGGCAATTTCCTCAGACTGAAAAGCATCCAGTACTTTCCGTTGGTTTTCTTCACTGATGATTTCACGTTCCTCCAAAATAGGACGAATTCGTTTTTCTGTTTCTTGTTTAATTCGAATTAAATCCTTCTGATCCATCGTTGACCTCCTTTGCAATCGATTTTTCATCTATCATCACATTATAAATAGAAGAACCTGGTTGTGCGTATCCTCTGATCACATAATGTTCATCCGATTCCCGGAAATGTTCTTCATGAACAATCGTTTCCTGTTTCAAGCGGTGCAGAAACTTTCCTTCATAAGCCGGAACTGCAATCTGATAAGGGATAAAGCCATCCTCAATACTTCGTTCAAGTTTTTCAAGAAACCTCTCAACATCATTCTTTTGATGAGCCGATAATAAAATAGAGGGCGTTGAAAGTGCGAAAAAATCCCCCTGTATCATGTCCTGTTTATTATATACGGTCAGTTGAGGTATCTGGTGTGCGTCCAGATCTTTCAAAAGATCAGCAACAGACGCCTCATGATTCGACGCATCTTCATGTGATGCATCCACGACATGAACGATGAAATCTGCTGCAGTAACTTCTTCCAATGTGGAACGAAAAGCTGCAATTAAAGTCGTCGGCAATTGTTGGATAAAGCCCACTGTATCAGAGAGCAATACGTGCATTCCTTTTGGTAAGCTGATTTGTTTTGTCGTTGGATCCAATGTGGCAAAAAGTTGATCTTCCGCAAATACGTCAGCATTTGTCACTTGATTTAAGAGCGTTGATTTCCCTGCATTTGTATACCCCACCAGGGCAACCTGAAAAGCCTGATTCCGCTTTCTTCGATCCCTGTATCTTGTCCTGTGTGCAACAACTTGCTCAAGTTGCCGTTTAATGTCATCCATGCGCTGACGGATATGCCGTTGATCAACCTCAAGTTGCGTTTCACCTGGTCCTCTTGTACCAATGCCTCCGCCAAGTCGCGACATGATATGACCCTGCCCTCTTAATCGGGGTAACAGATAGCTGAGTTGCGCCAGTTCCACCTGCAGTTTCCCCTCTTTCGATTGTGCGCGTTGTGCAAAAATATCCAGTATTAACTGGGTTCTGTCTAACACCAGGCTATCCAGCTCATTTCCAATATTACGAAGCTGAGAAGGAGTTAATTCACCGTTGAAAATAGTCAAATCGGCTTCGAGTTCAGCGATCATCTTTTTGAGTTCTTCCAATTTTCCTCTCCCGATGTATGTTGCTGATACGGGGTGATCGAGGGCCTGTTCCATCCGGCTGATAACAACTCCTCCTGCTGTCTCCGTCAACGAAGCCAATTCATCCATCCGATGCCTGAAAGATTGGCGATCTCCTTGCTTATCTTCAACTCCGACAAGAATAATGCGCTGTTTAGCAATTTTTTCTTTCATAGTAGATTCCTCACCTCAATTTCAAAGGGGTTATCGATGATTTACGCCCAATTCATACTGAAAAGCCTGGCTGAGCCAGGCTTTTATCCATATCATTGTGTCCTTTTGAACAGGTTGATCTGGTTGAATGCTCAAGACTTCTCTCCTTGAAGATTCACATTACGCTGTGGTGAGAATGTTGAAATCGCATGCTTATATAAAAGCTGCTGTTTTCCATCCGTTTCAAGTATTACCGTAAAATTATCAAAACTTTTCACCATCCCCCGAAGTTGAAAGCCATTCAGTAAAAATACGGTAACTGGAATACTATCCTTTCTTAATTGGTTAAGGAACTGATCCTGAATGTTCACCGGCTGTTGTTTCATCGTCTCCGCCTCCCTCTATTTTTCTGGTTTGTCTAGTGTAGTATCATTTCGGTATTCAATGCTGATATTCCTGTATGATTTTTATCATATTATGAATCTTTTGTTCCCTGTTTTCTGAAAGGTCAAACCAAGTCAAGTCCATTTTGTTGCGAAACCATGTGAACTGACGTTTTGCGAAACGTCTGGAGTTCAGTTTTAATTGTTCAGTAGCAGATGCAAGCGATGTGTCTCCCTTAATGTAAGGAATAAGCTCTTTATATCCGATGGCATTCATTGCTGAAGTATTCTCATAGCCTTGATCCAAAAGATATTGCACTTCATCAACAAGTCCTTTTTGAAGCATATCATCCACCCGTTGATTAATCCGCTCATATAATTGCTCTCTATCCATTGTCAAACCAAAGACAATTGGCCTATAAGGACTTTCCACAGCATCATTTTCCATTCCGGACTCACCGACTTTCCCGGTAACGTGATGAATTTCCAACTGACGTATGACCCTGCGGATGTTATTGGGATGTATTGCTTGCGCTTTTTCAGGGGAGATGTTTTGCAATTGTTCATGCAAGGCATGATTGCCTTTTGCTTTAGCAAAGGTCTCCAATGATGCCCTGAACTCAGGATCTTCGGGCACATCCTTAAATTGATAATCGTAGAGTACACTGTTTACGTATAATCCGGTGCCACCGACGATTATGGGCAATTTGTTCTTCTGGTGAATAGCGTTGATCGCTACAGTCGCTTCCTGCTTGAAATCTGCAACCGAAAAGGGGGTCTCAGGTGTCCTGATATCAATTAAATGATGCGGCACCCTGTTTTGTTCAGCATTACTGGCTTTAGCTGTTCCTATGTCCATACCTCGATACACTTGCATGGAGTCCCCGCTGATAATTTCACCATTAAAAAAATCCGCAAGTTCAAGACCCAGTTCGGTTTTGCCGACTGCGGTCGGGCCCACAATGGCAATAATCAATGGTTTCATTAAACTTGCCTCCTGTCTGTCTCGATCAACCCGTAGTGAATCGTTGATGACTTACGTCGCATTCGGGTAAAACCGTAGGATTCAAAGCGGTTGCTTCTGAAATGATCTTTTAGTACAACGCGTTTTCTAGCAACACGGACAGCTTCTTCCACGGCTTTCTTCGTAAAGACTTCATCAAAAGAAAAATTTCGCAACCCCGAGATTCCATAAGATTGAGTGAGCTTTTCATCAAACATCGGATCAAAATATATCACATCATAGGCATCAGACGGCTGTTTTTCGAGCCATTCTGTATGATGACAAATCTCAACTTCAACCCGGCGCATCGCTTCAATCAATGGAGAGAAACCATGCTGATAAGCTGAAAGACCCATTCCCGTAATACGGGCTATATCTACAGATGCTTCAAGGCCTTTAACAATGCCATTCTTTCCTGTTGCCATGCTTAAAAGTTGGGCATCTGCCCCCAGTCCCAGTGTAGCATCCACGATCGAATCACCAGGTTTGATCCCAGCAGCAGTCAACAGTGGATCTGTACCATAGCGAACAAAGTGTTTCGCTCTGAACATTGCCGCATTCGGGTGAAAGAAAAATGGTTCCCTGTTCTCATTTGAGTACAGCTCAATTCGTTTATCACCGACAATAAATAAACGCAAATCTGACCCGTGTTGATCCCGGAGTTTAGTTAGCAGATTCCTAATGGATTGTCCTTCCCGTGGAATGTAATCCATCTGCCAATCCTGAGCCAGTTTTATTGCGGCTGTTGGCGAAACATTCCCGCTTTTCCGAGCAGTAGTTATCACATGCTTTATCATGACTGAGTCGCTTTCCTTTCCTGTTACATGATTCGTTTAAACATGCGCTCGATCTCTTTCGTACTGTGATGAATGATGATCGGCCGTCCATGAGGACATGAGAACGGATCCGTGCACTGCCTCAGATCATCTAGTAAATGTTCCATTTCATCCAGTCGCAAATGACGATTGGCTTTAATCGCAGCCTTGCATGACATTAAAATGGCAGCATCTTCCCGGATAGCTCCGACAGACAATTTGCGCCCGGTCTTTAACTGCTCGAGCCATTCATAAAGAATGTCCTCCTCATCTCCATCAGGGAACCATACAGGTACCGAACGAATCAGATAGGTATTCTGACCGAAGGGTTCCACATCCATCCCCAGCCGCCTGATTTCATCAAGATTTCCCGAAAAAATTGCAGCTTCCTGTTGGGTTAATTCCACAGTCAACGGAACGAGAAGGTCCTGCTGCACTTTCGGCGGATCATCCACTTTATTTCTGAAAAATTCATAATAGATTCGCTCCTGTGCCGCATGTTGGTCGATCATATACATCCCCAGTTCATTCTCAGCAATAATATAGGTACCATGCAATTGACCCACCGGGTACATTTTCGGCACGCGTACATTTTCCTTTTGAATGTCACCATTACTGCTCTCAAATCGGGATTCGCTCTTCTTTGAAACCTGATCTTCATCTGCTGACTCTTTGTTTTCGAAAGACACCCTTTCCTCACTGATTTGTGCCAAATAGTCCGATGACCGCTTTGGCTCTTCTTTCCGATGTTGCTGTTCATCGAATTCTAAAGAAAGCTGATCTGATTTTTTCTGTTTTTCGTCAGCTTTCAATGGTACGGATTCTTTCACTTCAGGAATCAAGGTTTCCTGAGCAAATGCTTCCTTGATTGCATCCGTCACGAGCTGCATCAGTTCAGTTTCTTTACTGAGACGGACCTCGAGCTTAGATGGGTGAACATTCACATCCACCAGATGTGGATGCACCCGGATCGAGATGACAACAATCGGAAACTTCCCAATAGGCAACAACGTATGGTATCCGTTTTGTACCGCTTTGATGACCGGATAACTTTTTACAAAACGTTGATTCAAAAGCACAGTCATATAAGTTCTGTTGGCACGATAAATCTCTGGCTTGACGATGTATCCTGAAATGTTGAAATCCTGGTTCTCAGCATTGATTTCCACAGCGTTCAAGGCCACCTGCATACCGTATATCGCTGCCATCACACGTCTGGCATCACCATTTCCAGCAGTCTGCAGCAATGTCTTATTATTGTGAGAATAGACAAAAGAGACATCAGGACGTGATAATGCCATTCGGTTTACCGTATCCGAAACATGTCCCACTTCAGTATGGATGGTACGTAAATATTTGAGGCGGGCAGGTGTATTATAAAACAAGTCAGTGACTGTCACATCGGTCCCTTTTCGGGGAGAAGCAGATTGTTTTCTGATGACTTCACCGCCCTTGACCATGATCTCATGGCCGGTTGTACCACCTTGACTGGTGACAAGCCTCACTTGAGCTACTGAGGCAATACTTGGTAACGCTTCACCGCGAAAACCCAGTGTCTTAATCCTGAACAGATCATGTTCATTGTGAATTTTACTGGTAGCATGGCGGAAAAATGCCCGCTCGAGGTCATCTTCTTGCAGGCCATGGCCGTTATCTGTCACGCGAATGGATTGGAGGCCACCTTCCGTAAGCTCAATATGAATTTTATCCGCCTCTGTATCAAAGGCATTTTCAATCAATTCTTTGACAACAGATGCAGGTCTTTCTACTACCTCACCTGCAGCAATCTGATTGGACAACTGTTCATCAAGCTGTTGAATAATGCCCATGCCACCCTCTCCTTTATGCTTTAAGTTTTCCCTTCAGTTCATCGAGGAGCTGAATTGCCTGAATCGGTGTTAAATGAAGCAGGTTAAGCTCTCGAATCGCATTCAGGACATGTATTTCTTCATCACTGATTACAGGCTGAGACATGTCTGCGTCAAAAAGCGGAATCTGTTCATCCTGTATCCGCTCATGGCGTTTCGATGCACTTGTTGTATCCGCTTCGGATTCGAATTCTTCCAACAGCACCTTCGCTCGCTCGATAACCTCCCTGGGGAGTTCTGCCAATTGGGCTACGTATATCCCATAGCTGCGATCTGCAGGCCCATCAACGACTTTATGAAGAAAAACCACTTCCCCGTCCTCTTCTTTTGCAGCGACATGGACATTATGACAGCGCTCAAGGCTCTCTTCGAGGTGTGTAAGTTCATGATAGTGCGTGGAGAAAAGTGTTTTTGCCTGCACAGTGTCATGAACGTATTCAATCACAGCCTGTGCGAGACTCATACCGTCATAGGTAGACGTCCCCCGACCAATTTCATCAAGCAGGATAAGGCTCTCACGGCTTGCGTGTTTCAGAGCACGCCTTGTTTCCATCATCTCCACCATAAAAGTACTCTGTCCCTGAGCCAGATCATCTGCAGCGCCTATTCGGGTAAAGATCTGATCAAAAATTGGCAGTTTCGCTTCTTCTGCAGGTACAAAGCAGCCAATTTGGGCTAGGATGGATAAGTGGGCAAGCTGGCGCATATACGTACTTTTCCCAGCCATATTCGGTCCTGTTATCAATAAGATTTCCTTTTCCTGATTCATCACCAGGTCATTAGCAATGTACTCCCCATGATCGATCATTGTTTCTACAACTGGATGACGACCGTTTTTAACATGTACATCCCCATGCATCTCCAATTCAGGCTGAACATAACCCAAACGCTCTGACACTTCGGCAAAACTGACCAGTACGTCAATGGCACTGACGGTTCGAGCTAATTTTTGCAACGGACGAATATATGCCTTCACGTGATCTCGAATAGCCAAGAACAATTCGTGTTCAAGTTTTTCGCTTTTTTCCTCTGCTTCAAGTATGAGCTGTTCTTTCTCTTTCAGTTCTTCTGTGATGTACCTTTCAGCGTTTGAGAGCGTCTGTTTACGTTCATAGCGGCCTTCAGGTAACGATTGAATATTTGCTTTTGTTACTTCAATGTAATAGCCAAAGACTTTGTTGAAACCGACTTTTAATGATTTGATCCCGGTGAAGTCACGTTCGGATTTCTCAAGTTCAGCAATCCATGCCTTGCCGTTCGTCATCGCTTCCCGGTAAAGGTCAAGCTGTTCATCATAGCCGTCTTTTAAAAGCCCGCCTTCGGTAATACTCACCGGACAATCTTCTCGGATACTCGTTTCAAGAAGAGCTTTCAGTTCATCACAGGCATCCGCACCCTCAATCAATGGTGTGCTGTCGTCTCCTGCAATATCTTCAATCAAAGCTAATATGTGTGGGACTTGTTCCAAGGAATGCTTTAACTGAATAAAATCCCGTCCGTTTACATTTCCAAATGCCACTCTGCCTGACAATCGTTCAAGATCATAGACGCCTTGAAGAGCTGTTTTCAGAGCTTGGCGTTCAAAGAAATAATCCATCAGTGACCGAACCATACGCTGCCTTGAAGCAATGCGATCAAGGTCCAAAAGCGGCTTACCGATCCACTGTTTAAGCAATCTTCCACCCATCGCAGTATTGGTCTCATCGATAACACCCAGTAAAGAACCAGCTTTACGCTGTTCCCTCAGTGTTCCAGTGAGCTCCAAGTTTCTCTTGGAATAAGCATCAAGGTGCATGTAAGCCTGACGGATATAAACTTCTGCCGTTTGGACATGGTCGAGAACACGGCGCGTCGTACGTTGAACATATTCAAATAACACTTCCGCTGCGTTCCTCATGTCGATGTCATCCAATCCTTCAACTGCATGATCCGGTGTATGATGATGCACCTCATCCACGTGAGAAACCGTAATGCCCATCGGTTTCACGGTTTCATTCAGAATATCCTCCGGAAATGAATCCATTGTGACTACTTCTTTTGCCTGATAAACTGCCAACTCACTTGCTAAATCATCCATGCTGTTCAGCTTTGTTAATCTGAATTCACCAGTCGTTGTATCGATGGCGGCCAATGTCGTTTCTTCTTTTTGCCCTGTTGCATATAAGGCAACCAGAAAATTATTTTCCTTGTCATGAAATGCTCCTGTGTCCATCACAGTACCAGGTGTTATCACCTGTACAACTTCTCGTTTCACGACACCTTTTGCCATTTGCGGGTCTTCTGTCTGTTCACAAATTGCAACTTTGTACCCCTGATCAATCAGTTGCCGGATGTACTGTTTGGCAGAATGATGCGGCACACCACACATGGGGATCTTTTCGTCCCCTTTTCCTCTCCCTGTTAAGGTAATTTCAAGTTCTTTCGCTGCTTTTTTCGCATCGTCAAAAAAGAGCTCGTAAAAATCACCGAGCCGGAAGAACAAAAATGCATCCTGGTAGTCTTTTTTTATGCGTAAATACTGCTCCATCATCGGTGTCGTACTCATATGTATCGCCAGCTTTCATACAATCATTTCCAATGGTGAAAGCTGCCTTCTTTCAGAAATCGTCTTCGAAAGAAAGCAGCCCTTGAGCCATCATGAGTTCTCAGTTTTGATTTTGATTTTGATTAATCATCGTAAAGGGACTCTTCGTGGTTGTCCCTGCCAACACATCGCCACCGGTAGATTCAATAATTTTTTTGGTGACGGTATTCGAGATCGCATAGCTCACCATTTGGAGCAGGTCATTCACTTCCGTTTGCGATTGCTTGAATTCTTGGACAAGTGGAATGTCATCGAGTTCATCTTGAAGTGCATCGATTTGTGCATCGGTTTCTTTCAATGCTTCTGTTTTTTCATAGTGTTTTAAATTCACTGCCTCTTTTTGCAGTTTTTTAATTTGACCGATAATCTGCTGTACTTTCAGGTGCTGGTTGATTTGACCTTCAGCCCGCTTGAAAAAATCCACTTCTTCGGTTTCTGAAATCATGTCCGCCAATTCCCGGGCTTTATCCAGTATTTCCTGTTTGGAGTAATGTTCACTCACAGTTAAGTCACCTCCACTTGTTGAACCACAGTTCCGTTAAGGGACCATGATTTTGCATCAGTAATTTCCACGTGTATCAGTTTTCCTATCATCGAGGCCGAACCCGTGAAGTTTACCAGTTTATTCGTTCGGGTTCTGCCCATAAGCACATCCGGATTCTTTTTGCTCTCCCCTTCAACAAGTACTTCGACTACTTGCCCTAACATTCTCTGGTTACTTTCATTAGAAAGCCGGTTCACGACTTCATTAAGGCGTTGCAGTCGTTCTTTTTTCACCGTTTGCGGCACATTATCTTCCATAGCCGCTGCAGGAGTACCTTCCCTTGCAGAATAAACATACGTATAAGCTGCATCAAAAGCCATTTCTTCAACAAGCGTTAACGTGTCCTGAAATTGCTCTTCTGTCTCATTCGGATAACCGACGATAATATCCGTGGTCAACGTGGCGTGAGGAATTTTATAACGTATCTGTTTAGCCAGTTCCACGTACTCTTCGCGGGTATATTTTCGGTTCATGATCTTCAGGACCTCATTGTTACCGCTCTGTACCGGAAGATGGATATGTTCCATCATATTACCGCCTTTTGCAATCACATCGATGAGTTCATCTTCAAAGTCCCATGGATGGCTTGTTGTAAATCGAACACGGGAAATACCGATAGTCCTGATCGCATCAAGTAAATCTGCCAGCCGGTATTCCGTATCCACCAGATCTTTTCCGTACGCATTCACATTCTGCCCCAAAAGCGTGATTTCCTGATAACCGTTTCGAGCGAGATGTCTTACTTCTTCAATAACATCTTCTGGTCTTCGGCTTCGTTCCTTCCCTCTAGTGAAAGGTACGATACAATACGTACAAAACTTGTCACAGCCGTACATAATGTTCACCCAGCCTTGAAATTGGCCCTTTCGTGCACGGGGCATATTTTCTATGATATCCCCTTCTTTGGACCAGACCTCAACGATCATTTCTTTGCTGAATAACGCATTTTGAATCAGTTCCGGCAGGCGATGAATGTTATGCGTCCCGAAGATCAGGTCCACGTGCGGATGCTTTTGAAGGATCCGGTTAACGACACTCTCTTCTTGGGACATACAGCCGCAAACGCCGACCACCAATCCAGGATTATCTCGCTTCATCACTTTCAGGTTTCCGATTTCACCAAACACTTTATTCTCTGCATTTTCGCGGATTGCACACGTATTCAAAAGGATCACATCTGCATCATCCTGATGCGATGTCGATTCAAATCCCATTTCAAGCAATATACCTGCCATATTTTCTGAATCATGCTCATTCATTTGACAGCCGTAAGTGCGAATCAGAAATTTCTTTCCCTTCCCGATGCCTTTCATTGCATCGGGTATCTCAAAATCATAATGAACAAAGACATCTTCTTTGCCGCGTTTTTTAGCCGTTGATAAACTGGGCGGTTGATATGTCATTTGAAAATATTGAGAATAGTCCTTTGCCTGGCTGGATTTTTTGTCCGCAGACAAGGTCTCTTCCACTGTTCTTTCCTGTTGTTTTCGTTGCTCTTCATTCATGAAACATAGACTCCTTTAGAAACAATTTGTCACCTTGCATTATATCGGGTATAACAGAATTAAACAACCGTGAGGGACAGACGATTTCGCCTATCCTTCACGGAGATGGATTACTTGATAATCTTCAGTTCTTTCCCCGCTTTTTCAAATGCCTCAAGGGCTTGATCCAGCAGATCGATGGTATGTTCTGAAGTAACGATCGTTCTGACCCGGGCTTGCCCTTTTTTGACTGTAGGAAAAGCTATTCCTTGTGCAAAAACACCATATTGCAGCAGTTTATCTGAGAATTCATGCGCTTTTTTCTCATCTCCTACAATCACTGGTGTGATCGGCGTTTCACTGATGCCTGTATCGAAACCGAGTTTCTCGAGACCTCTTTTGAGATAGTTGGCATTAAACCAGAGGCGTTCGATCCTTTCAGGTTCATCCAGAAGCACCTGAATGGCTTCCTGACAGGCTGCGGTTACCGTCGGAGGGTGTGAGGTGCTGAACAGGAATGGACGCCCCTTGTGGATCAAATACTCCCGAACTGCTCTCGTTGATGCGACGTAACCGCCCAGTACGCCAACTGCTTTACTCAAAGTGCCTACCTGAATGTGCACACGGTCATCCAAGTTGAAATGATTCACAGTTCCTCTGCCGTTTTCACCCAGTACACCACTTGCGTGAGCGTCATCTACCATAATCAGTGCATCGTACTTCTCGCAAAGGGCTACAATTTCAGGGAGAGGTGCGATGTTGCCGTCCATGGAGAAAACACCATCCGTAACCACAAGCTTTTTCCGATAATCCTTCGACTCAATCAGTGCTTCTTCTAAGCTATTCATATCCACATGTTTATAAATCTTTCGAGCGGCTTTTGTCAAACGAATGCCATCAATGATTGAAGCGTGATTTAATTCATCGGAGATCACCACATCTTCTTTCGTTAACAGGGAGGCCAGAACTGCCTGGTTCGCCGTAAATCCCGATTGAAAAACAAGGGCTGCTTCCGTATGTTTAAATTTCGCCAGCTCCTGCTCAAATTGTTCATGCATTGTAAACGTACCTGCGATTGTTCTGACACTGCCAGTGCCTGCTCCGTATTGATCTGCAGCGCGAACTGCTGCAAGTTTTAAACGGGGATGGGTCGTTAATCCAAGGTAATTGTTTGATGACAACTGAATCACTTTTTTTGCATTAATCGTAACGGTTGCACCTTGATCTGTTTCAAGAGGAACCAAGGAGCGGTATACACCGTCCTGTTCCATTTGATCAAGTTCATCCTGGAGATATTCAAAACCTTTCATTTTTATACACTCCTTTATATCAGTTTACTCAAATTAGGGGATTAATACTACTTTACCACAGTTTCCTTCCATCATCAGATCAAAACCTTGTTCGAAATCCTCCATTGCAAACGTATGGGTCATTATCGGCGTAACATCAACTTGTCCCGAACGCAGTAGACCTGCTGTTTGCTGCCAGGTTTGAAACATTTTCCGTCCGGTAATTCCCTGAACCGTCAGTCCTTTGAACACGATATCGTTGGTAACGTCAATTTCAACAGGCTTACTCGGAAGACTGAGAATCGAGACACGTCCACCGTTAGTCGCCATCTTAAAACCTTGATTCATAGCCACGGGATGTCCGCTCATCTCACAGACAACGTCGACGCCTTGTCCTTTCGTAATCCGATCCACTTCAATAAGTGGATCCTGACCTCCAGAATGGATTGTATGATCCGCACCCATTAATCCTGCCAACTCAAGGCGATATGGATTCAAGTCGAAGGCCAATACATTCGATGCTCCGCTTGCTTTAGCAATACCGACTGCCATCAGACCGATCGGTCCGCAACCGATCACAGCAACTGATTTTCCTGCAATTTCACCTTCGAGAACAGTATGAACAGCATTACCAAATGGCTCTTGAATACTGGCTTCTTCAAATGGTAAATCCGGGTCATTAATCCATAAATTTTCCGCAGGAAGAGACACATACTCTGCAAAACAGCCATCCCGATCCACGCCGATAATTTCAGTATCCTGACAAATATGGGCTTTTCCTGTCATGCATTGTGCACAGTGACCACATACGATATGGGTTTCCGCAGAAACATGATCACCTGGCTTTACATTAGTCACAAGATGTCCTGTTTCCTTAACAACACCTGAGAATTCATGTCCAAATACATACGGCGGCTTCACTCTGCTGGAAGCCCATGCGTCCCATTCATAAATATGTAAATCCGTTCCGCAAATTGACGCTGCCTTCACCTCAATCAGTACTTCTTTCGGTCCGATTTCGGGTACTGGCACATTCTCGAGTTTTGCGCCTTTGCCCGCATGATGCTTTACAAGCGCTTTCATTTTTTCCGCCATGGTCAACACCCTTTTTTTTATTTTTGTCATTCCTGATCATTACTGTCAGTTTATCACGAGGTTCTGTGCGCGTAAACAGCACTGTCCACCTCCAATGAACACATGGCGATTCTGTGCATATTTTTCAAAAATAATTTGTGTGCAAAAAAAGACGGACACCAATGGCATCCGTCTTTCATTATTTATCACATAAATTCTGCGACAAGATCTTCAAACTGATCGTGTTCAAGTTCAATGTTTTGTTTACTTAATCCTTCTTCCTTAAACCCATGTACCATATCCTCATACGATTTCTTCTCCGTATCCTGGTATATCAGTCCTGTCACAAGACCGTTGTACTCCATGAGTGTATTCATAGCGGACATCCGGTTGTTCGGGTTATAATCCTCTATTGTCCCCAAGGACACCAGGTTCTCTTTGAACCAGTCATACGTATTAATTTTATTGAACGTTACACAAGGACTGAATACATTTATAAGAGAGAATCCTTTATGCTCAATACCTTTTTCAATCAAAGACGTCAGTTCTTTCAGGTCACTCGAGAAACTTTGAGCAACAAATGTAGCTCCTGCAGTCAAAGCCAGTTCCATAACATTTAATGATGTTTCAATCGAACCTGCCGGTGTACTTTTTGTTTTAAAACCCATAGCACTTCGTGGCGATGTTTGGCCTTTTGTCAGACCATAAATCTGATTGTCCATCACGATATAAGTGACATCAATGTTTCGACGTATCGCATGCACGGTATGACCCATTCCGATGGCAAATCCATCACCGTCACCACCCGAAGCAATCACTGTCATTTCACGGTTTGCCATCTTCACACCTTGAGCGATTGGCAATGATCGACCATGGATACCGTGTAGTCCATATGAGTTAATATAACCTGAGATCCGACCGGAACATCCGATTCCTGATACAACCGCAAGTTCTTCTGGCACAACACCGACATTGGCTGCTGCACGCTGAATGGCAGCCTGAACGGAGAAGTCACCGCAACCTGGACACCAGTTTGGCTTCACATTATTTCTAAAATCTTTAAACGTTGCCATAGCTGAACAACTCCTTACATTGTTTGTGTAGTTCCGCAGGCAAGAATGGATTTCCATCGTATTTGAGAATGGATTTTACTTCTCCTGCATTTGTATTCAGTTTAACCAGCTGACGAACCTGACCGGTTGCATTGTTCTCAATTACAACGACTTTTTTCACCTTATCGATCATGGACTGCAGTTCTTCTGATGGAAATGGATGCAACAGTCTGAGCTGGCCATGGTTGACCTTGATGCCATCTTTTTCTAAACGGGGGATCATTTCCTGTATCGTTCCCCGTGTTGAATTGATCCCGATGACCAATAGGTCGGCCTCCTCATGATTTTCATATTTCTTAATCGGATTACGGAAGGTATCTTTCAGTGTGTTCAGCTTCCGGAGACGTTTATCCATTTGAGCCTGTCTGTTTAACGGGCTCTCTGAAGGTTTGCCTTCTTCGTTATGTTCAACACCAGTAACATGGTGCAAGCCATTCTTCATACCTGGAATTGGCCTTGGTGAAATGCCATCAGGTGTGACTTCATAACGGCTGAAGTATTGGCCTTTCTCAAGTTCCGGCAACTCTTCATTCAGAAGTTTCCCTCGCCGAATTTCAATTTCATCATAATTGAGTTGGTTTACTGACTGTTTGCCAAGTGATAATGCCAGGTCAGTCATTAAAATAACCGGCACCTGATATTCTTCAGCAATATTAAATGCCTCTACTGCATCGTAGAAGCCCTCTTCCACGCTCGATGGTGCCATGACAACCTTCGGAATTTCCCCGTGAGTACCGTGAATCATTGCTAAAACGTCAGACTGTTCCTGCTTTGTTGGCAGACCGGTTGACGGCCCTCCCCGCTGTGTATCTACGATTACCAGAGGAATCTCAGTGATCCCGCTTAGCCCGATAGCTTCCATCATAAGCGAAAGTCCAGGTCCTGATGAAGCGGTAAGTGTCCGCACACCAGTGTAGTTTGCACCGATGGCCATCGTACAGGCTGCAATCTCATCTTCAGTTTGAATGACGGTTCCACCGTATTCCGGAAGCTTCTTGATCAGATATTCCATAATTTCAGATGCAGGTGTGATCGGGTATGCCGGCATAAAGCGGGCTCCACCTGCAAGTGCGCCCAAGGCAATCGCATCGTTACCAATCATAAACAGCCGATTGTTTCCATCGCCTTCTTGAAGCTTATAATCACCGAGACTCTCTTCACGGGATTCTTCAAAATACTTCATTCCTGCACGAATGGCATCCATATTTTTCTCTACAACGGATGAACCTTTTTTCGCAAAAATCTGCTCGACTACCGAATAGAAAATATCTGAAGACAGACCAAGAAGAGCCGCGGATGAGCCGACAGCAACCATGTTTTTCATCAGAGATGTGCCAAGTTCTGAAGCGATTTCTGTAAAAGGTACTGGATAAAGATGAGCAGTTGAACCTTCCGGTAACTTCGGTGTAAATTTACTGTCAGCAAGAACCACAGCACCGTTTACCAGTTCGTGGTGATTTACGTCAATTGTCTCTTGATCAAATGCAACCAGAATATCTAAATCATCTGAGATGGAGTTAATGTCGTAAGTACTGACACGGATTTTGTTATTAGTATGTCCGCCTTTAATTCGTGACGAAAAATGACGATAACCATAAAGATAATACCCTTTACGGTTTAAAGCCATGGAAAAAATTTCACCTGTACTTTCAATTCCTTCACCCTGTTGACCGCCAACTTTCCAGGAAAGTTGATTAATCATGAAAGACACCCCTTGTCGTTTTGCCGTTCTGCTTGAACGACTGATATTTTAATTACGCTGTCTGTGTATGTAGTGCACTGGTGAAAAAAGAGGTTAAAGATTATCGATGAAACACCTCACAATAAATAATTTGAAGTCTTTAAAATGGAACTTGCAGAAATTCAAAAATAATTCTGTTAAACACAGTTATATTGTAACATAACTTTCACAACTTTATAAGATCGAATATTCTTTCATTTAGCGCTTTCATCCTTTTAATGACGCGTTTTCAGAAATCTCACAAAAAAGAAAACACAGTCGATCTCTAAAGATCAACTGTGTTTATCGCATCAAAGAAAAAACAACCCGGAAGCTACACCAAGAACACCGATTAAAGCCAGCATGTATACTGTTTTAATTGGCATTAAACCATCACTCTTCATTGCCTTACCAAACATAAAGAATACAATGGGATGCACAAGAAACGGCATAGAGAAAATAAAAGGAATCAAAGCTGCTGCTTCTGCTCCAAGCATACCTTCTTGAATTGCCGCAAACAGACCAAAGTGAGAGATAGCAGAAGCTTGCGCCATTCCGCCATAATCAAAAGGCATGGCACTCATACTGAGCATCACAAGTCCCCCGAAAACCGCAACGAGTTGCCATCCAAAGGAAAATTGCATTAACGCTTTCACTTCAGTGCTGTCGTCTCCATTGGCACCTGCAAGATTTCTTAGGGCCAAAACAGTCAGTCCCAATCCTGTTGCAACAATAATCACGGCAGGGAGCGTCATCAGCGATCCCTGTTCGGCACTGAGTGCCAAGATAGAGAATACAAATACGTGACCGAAGAATGGAATATTAATCATTATCGGTGCACGTTTCGCTGCGCGGTCTCCAAGATCTCCTGCTGTACAAGCACCAGTCAGACCCGAGTGTGACAAAGCTCCTGCCATACCAGGCGCAAGATTACGGACATGATTGGTTTTCGCAAAGAAAATCAAGAGTGCGATCCCGCCAAACATCCAGAATAATTGACCAAAGAAACCATAGGCCAAAACTGCATTCATACCATCGATCGCGAAAGCGTCACCGATACGTGATCCCCCAACCATAAAATTTCCGGCGAGAACAACCGGAATACCTGCAAATAACAAGGCTTTAATGGTCGGTCCAAAAGACCACTCGTAAAATATTGCACCAATGCCAGCGGAAATTAACATCGCAAAGAATATTTGCGGGAGTGCCACCGTCGGTTCAATCCAGGAAGCTAAGTGAAATGCAAAAAACAACACGACAATAATAACAACCATTTCGATTAGCCCTTTTCGAATGTAAAGAGGCTTATTCGTTATTGTTGCCTTGTTATCGATAAAGATAACTGCACCAACGAGACCGATATACGCGATCAGTGCATAGACTTCACTAAGACTGGTCACACCGCCTCCCACAATCGTTCTGAATAATCCTTCGAGACCAATCAAAAGGAAAAATGCCCGGACAATCATAACCAATTGCGTCCGATTTGTTCCAAGTACAGCTTCTTCCATCGATTGTGTGACCATCTCATCTGAAGTTAGTTCTTTTTTCGAAAAAATCTTTCTTAATTCCTGACCACCGACAAAGAATGTGACTACCAGAGCGATAATCGTTGTTGCAGCGATCAAATTAATCATTGGAAAATCTGGTAAACCTGGCTCAGAAACTCCGGTTTGGACTAGGATAAATCCCATGGACAAACCAAAAATAACAATGATCAAGATCGGTGAATACCTGGTTCCCGCAACGACGGTACGACTGATCAGTACGATCGGAATAATTAAAAATAGCGAAATCCAAAATTGGTTTAATAATTGCATGCTGGCGAATTGCCCCATTAACTCTTCCATTGCTCTCCTCCTGTTTTCATGTGCTTTTTTTCTTGTGTTGTCAACAATCCGTTATAAAATCCTATCTAAGAATACGTGATTTCACATCCAATGTAAACCGCTATATGGAGAATTCATTGAATCCTTTGTGAATATTGAGTGAACGAAAAAGGATCCGGTGTATTTACACCGGATCCGCTCGTTATTCTTTATCTGGGTTCGACGATCAGCTTTATCGCTGTCCGTTCTTCGCCATCAATTTCAATGTCTGTAAAAGCAGGAACACAGATCAAGTCAATACCACTTGGCGCAACAAATCCTCTTGCGATGGCGACCGCTTTCACGGATTGGTTTAATGCACCTGCGCCGATTGCCTGAATTTCTGCAGTTCCACGTTCGCGTATCACACCCGCCAACGCTCCTGCAACTGAATTGGGATTGGATTTTGCTGAAACTTTTAATACTTCCATTTCTGTTCCTCCTCGTAGAATAAACTTTCAAGATGTCCTGTTACTGGAATTAGATAGGATTCTTTTCTGTAACTTTACCTTTTTTGAGAAGGAATAAAACCACGATTTAACAAGCTCTGGTATATACATCGGCTTATCACTGAATGATTAACAAAATGATTCAGTCAAAAAACGGGTGATCATCATTAATTTGAATTCGTTTAATGGATCTCGCAAGTCCTGTTTGCTGGTCAGATTCAATAAAAAGTCCGTTGAGCTGCGTTCTTCCTGTCGTTACTTCAAATCTCGCAGGCAAGCCATTTCTAAAGCGGTTTATAATGGTATCCTTCTCCATACCCAAAATTCCGTCGTAAGGGCCTGTCATCCCGGTATCAGTAATATGAGCCGTCCCTTGTGGTAAAATGCGTTCATCGGCAGTCGGGACATGGGTATGGGTTCCAGCTACAGCAGTCACTCTGCCATCCAGAAACCAGCTCATTGCAAGCTTTTCACTGGTGGCTTCTGCGTGAAAGTCGATAAAAATATGTTTTGTCTCTTTACGCAACTCATCCACCAGATCATCCAAGGTTTCAAATGGACAATCGATCGCTTGCATAAATGTACGTCCTTGCGCGTTGATAACTGCAATCTTTTTTCCATTACATGTTTTAATCACATACCCTTTTCCAGGGTTATTTTTAGGGAAATTCACTGGTCTCGCCAAATTATCAACATCATCGATAAAATCAAAGATTTCTTTTTTATCCCACATATGATTTCCCATCGTAAGCAGATCAGCTCCTGTTGTGATGAGCTCATGATAAATCTTTTTCGTTAACCCTTTTCCTGACGCTGAATTCTCTGCGTTTACAATGGTGACATCAGGTCGGTATTTACTTTTCAATTTTGGTAAATATTCTTTAAGTGCCCCCCGCCCAGGTGAGCCGACAACATCGCCAATGAATAAAATCTTCATGCAAAAACCCTTTCTGTTTCATATCGATTTATATCAGAAAAACATCGTTTACCGCAAATTCTTTCGAAGCGAAAGCCGAGTTCATCTAATGCAATATCCTTTCAGCACAAAAACTTGTGCTGAACATTATTTAAATGGAGCATGTCAAAGTGTCGTGATTCATAATGTGTAAAAAAGAAATAAAGTGGTCGGAACCACTTTATTTCGCATACTCGACAGCTCTTGTTTCACGAATCACTGTGACTTTAATGTGACCGGGATAGTCGAGTTCATCTTCAATTTTTTTGGTGATATCCCTTGCAAGGCGATAGGAATCTTCGTCCGTGATGAAGTCCGGTTTAACCATAATTCTGACTTCACGTCCAGCCTGAATGGCATACGTTTTCTCTACACCATCAAAGGATTCTGATATTTCCTCAAGCTTCTCAAGGCGTTTAATATACGTCTCAAGCGTTTCCCTTCGTGCACCGGGTCTTGCAGCCGATAGTGCATCAGCAGCTGCAACCAGTGTAGAAATAACAGATGTTGATTCGGTATCACCATGGTGTGATGCAATGCTGTTAATAACAACGGGATGTTCCTTATACTTTGTTGCAAGCTCCACGCCAATTTCAACATGACTGCCTTCCACTTCATGGTCAATCGCCTTACCAAGATCATGAAGAAGGCCTGCACGTTTTGCAAGTGTTTCATCCTCACCAAGTTCTGCAGCCATCATCGCGCTGAGGTGTGCGACCTCCATGGAATGCTTAAGCACGTTTTGACCATAGCTTGTGCGGAATTTCAGACGTCCGAGAATTTTAATCAGATCGGGATGAAGATTGTGGATGCCCATTTCAAATGTTGTCTGTTCCCCATACTCGCGAATCAACTCGTCAACTTCACGTCTTGCTTTTTCGACAGTCTCTTCAATGCGGGCAGGGTGAATCCGACCATCCTGAACAAGTTTTTCCAACGTCGTTTTTGCTATTTCCCGACGGATTGGATCAAAACCAGACAAAATGACGGCTTCCGGCGTATCATCAATAATCAGATCAATCCCCGTTAAGGTTTCAAGTGCTCTGATATTACGGCCTTCACGTCCGATAATACGTCCTTTCATTTCATCGTTCGGAAGATTCACGACAGATACAGTTGTTTCTGCCACATGATCCGCTGCACATCGCTGAATCGAAGTAGACAGAATTTCTTTCGCTTTCTTATCTGCTTCTTCTTTCGCTTTTGTGACCGAATCTTTAATAAGAACCGCTTTCTCATGGACAAGTTCCTTTTCTATCGTTTCCATGATAATATCCCGAGCTTCGTCTTTTGAGAAACCGGATATTCGTTCAAGTTCAGCTTTCTGCTTGTTGACTAGTTCCTCAACTTCGCTATTCAGTTCGTCGATTTCATGCTGACGCTTCGATAGATTCTCCTCTCTGGTTTCAAGAGATTCCTCTTTTTTATCAAGCGTTCCACTTTTTCGATCCAGCACTTCTTCTTTTTGAAGTAGGCGGTTTTCCTGTTTCGACATTTCATTTCTGCGATCCCGCACTTCTTTCTCCGCATCCATGCGAAGTCTGTGTGCTTCATCTTTCGCTTCAAGGACAGCTTCTTTTCTACTCGCGTCCGCTTCGCGTCTAGCTTCTTCCACTGTCTGCTTTGCGAGGGCTTCCGCACTTGAGATCTTTGCTTCTGCCAAGGATTTTCGAATGAAATAACCGATCAGAATTCCAATAACTGCTACTAATAGCAAAGCGAGGATTTGATAGATCAAGTCCAAGACTGATTCACCTCCTCATGCTATTACCGATTTTTCTTGCAATTTTCATCATGCTCATTTGTCATTAACACAGTGATGCATCATAACTGACCAATTAAGCTTATCATAATAGCTTAGCTACGTCAGTATACTCATTAATTGTATGCCTCATTTCACACATTGTCAAGCATTGTCAAAGATTTGGATATGTTGTTCACCCTTGTCAGACAAGGCTTGAAAACATCTGCTGGCAGGCAGAATCAATTGACTATTAAAAAGGATTTCACAGATAATAAATCGTTAATCAGAAATATCAAATGAAAAAGCCGGAACACAAGATGATAATGTGTGTTCCGGCTTCAGTATCCCATATTGAAACGAATGGTATGTTATTTCAGATCCATCGGAAGGTCTTCTCCCTCAAGGGCTTCATCTTCCGCCGGTGCAGGCACTTCGACCGGCTCAAGTAATCCGTAATGTTCACGAATTTTACGATCGATGACTCCCGCAATTTCTTCGTGTTCTTTTAGAAAAGTCTTGGCATTTTCCCGGCCTTGCCCCATCCGGTCGCCATCATAAGAATACCAGGCTCCGTTTTTTTGAACAATATCAAGTTCAGATGCAATATCAAGTATTGATCCTTCACGGGAAATCCCTTGTCCATACATGATATCTACTTCTGCAGTTTTAAATGGAGGAGCTACTTTGTTTTTAACGACTTTCAGCTTCGTCTTGTTCCCGACGATATCATTTCCCTGTTTCAATGATTCAGCACGTCGCACTTCGAGTCTCACTGAAGAATAGAATTTCAAAGCGCGTCCACCTGGTGTTGTTTCAGGGTTTCCGAACATGACTCCCACTTTTTCACGTATCTGGTTGATAAACATTGTGATTGTCTTTGACTTACTTACCGCACCGGATAACTTTCGTAAAGCCTGAGACATCAGACGTGCCTGTAAGCCTACGTGAGAATCACCCATTTCGCCTTCGATCTCCGCTTTCGGAACAAGAGCTGCTACGGAGTCAACGACAACCATATCAACCGCACCACTTCGCACGAGTGCCTCAGCTATTTCCAGAGCCTGTTCGCCAGTATCAGGTTGAGAAAGGAGCAGATTATCAATATCCACACCGAGTGCAGAAGCGTATTTCGGATCCAACGCGTGTTCTGCATCAATAAATGCAGCAGTTCCGCCATTTCTCTGAACTTCTGCAATCGCGTGAAGAGCGACCGTTGTCTTACCCGATGACTCTGGTCCATAGACTTCAATCACACGACCTCGGGGATAGCCACCGACTCCCAAAGAAATATCCAGAGCCAGAACACCCGACGAAATGGTTGAAACCCGATGCTCGGGCTGCTCACCCATCTTCATAATTGATCCTTTTCCAAATTGTTTCTCAATCTGTTTCAAAGCCATATCCAAGGCTTGTTTCCGATCAGACATACAACTCTCTCCTTTTTGTAAAGTGACCAGACTTTATAAGACTGATGTCACTGAATAATACACACATATTTTCGCACAAACGTTCGTTCGAATTTAATTATAATGCGAAAAATCCCTCTTGTCAAAGAAAAGAAGGATTTTTCACTGTTTTTATTTTCGGTTAGGTCTTGGCTTTGCAGGTTCAAGATTAATCTTTGCACCACTTACACGTTGATATTTTAATCCTTCGTATACAAATGGGGCGACTTCTTCCGGAACCTCAATAAATGTGAAATTTTCAAATATATCGATTTTACCAACTGCTTTAGGGCTGATACCAACCAGTTTAGCCACTTCATCTACCAGTTTTTTCGGCGTCATATCGACATTCCGTCCAACGTTAATAAAGAAACGGGTCATCCCTTTTTGTGCGCCGGTTTCACCAAAATTATATGATTCTTTAGCAATTTTTTCTTCATGGCTGTAAAATGCCAATTTCATAAGCGCTGTGACTACCTTGTCAGGTGCATAGGTGTCTAACAGATCGGTTACAATCGCATCGTAATTACTGACACCTTCATCATTTTCGATCAAGTCAATGACTTGGCTCTTCCAAAGATCCTGCTGTTTCTCAATAACTTCTTCCACAGAAGGAAGATTCTGAGATGGTATTTTCATTTTGATCTCATGTTCAATCGAGCGTAGATGCTTCATTTCACGAGGTGTAACCAGTGTTAACGCAACTCCCTCACGACCAGCACGGCCTGTTCGGCCAATTCGGTGAACATAACTTTCAGGATCCTGTGGGATATCATAATTAATCACGTGAGATACATTTTGTACGTCAATACCACGGGCAGCTACATCTGTAGCAATCAAAAAGTCTATTGCAGATTCACGGAATTTTTTCATGACCATATCCCGTTGAGATTGTGTCAGATCTCCGTGCAAACCATCTGCGCGGTAACCGCGAGCCTGAAGGGCTTCAGCCAACTCGGAAACCCCTTTTTTTGTCCGGCAAAAAATAATACCAAGATCTGTGTTCTCACTATCAATCAGACGGCATAAGGAATCGAGTTTGTTCTTCTCGAGTACTTTATAATACATCTGATTAATCAAAGGTGCTGTCACTTCACTCTTACTGATCGTCACCTGTTCCGGATTGTTCATGTATTTATTGGACAATTTCCGGATTGCCGGCGGAATCGTTGCAGAGAAAAGCAGTGTTTGGCGCTCCTCTGAAGATACCTGAATGATTTT
Source organism: Salisediminibacterium beveridgei (assembly GCF_001721685.1). GTDB lineage: Bacteria > Bacillota > Bacilli > Bacillales > Salisediminibacteriaceae > Salisediminibacterium > Salisediminibacterium beveridgei. The sequence goes on from NZ_CP012502.1 coordinate 1,899,518, forward strand.
CTCAATATCTTCAATAAATCCCATATCCAACATTTCGTCTGCTTCATCTAATACAAATGTGTGGATTTTACTCAAGTCCAGTGTCTTGCGGTTAATGTGATCTAAAACCCGGCCCGGCGTTCCAACAACAATATCAACGCCTCGTTTTAGCTGTTTAATCTGTTGACCAATGGATTGGCCGCCATAAACCGGGAGTGTTTGTACTTTTTGAAATCTGGACAGTTTCTGCAGTTCACCTGCAACCTGAATAGCCAGTTCCCGGGTTGGTGTCAAAATAATGGCCTGTACATTTTTTGTACGTGTCAGTTTCTCCAAAATCGGAATACCAAAAGCAGCAGTTTTACCTGTACCTGTTTGTGCCTGACCAACGAGATCTTTCCCTTCAAGAAGCGTAGGAATTACTTTTTCCTGAATCGGGGAGGGTGCTTCAAAACCCATTTCTTTTATTGCGCGCAGTACATTCTTGGAAATATTAAACTCTTCAAACTTCATCATTCTTTCCATCCATCCTTTTTTTTCTATTCATTTAATAAAAATTTTTGCAAATAGAAACAGCCGTATTTCACTGTGCGATCCTGAATATTTTCTCGACTACCTGCAAGGTCCAGCTCGTGTACAACTGTTGCAGTTCCGTCAGAAATACCGATAAATACCTTTCCAGGTGTATGATTTTCAAGGGATTCCGGACCAGCGACACCTGTGAAACTTATGCCAATATCCGTATTCATCAGTGTTCTCGTTTGTTCAGCCATTACCCGTGCACAAGATTCGCTGACAACGCCCTCTGTCAGTATCAGATCGCGCGGAACTGATAAGACCATTTCCTTCACTTGATTACTATAACACACAATTGATCCGGGAAAAACAGAAGAAACCCCCTGAACAGATGTAAGCGTTGCAGAAAAGAGCCCACCTGTGACACTCTCTGCCGCCGATACAGTTAATTCTTTTGATTTCAGTAATGAAACAGTCTTATTTACAAGAGGTTCTTCTCCTTCACCAATATAAAATTCACTGATTCGTTCGAGTATTTCGGCTTTAAGATTTTCCAATGCACGATTATTTGATGCTTTATCACTTCCTTTAACCGTTAATCTAAGCATCACTTCTCCAATACTTGCCAATGGTGCGATGGTTGGATTTGTCTGTTGCTCAATTAAATCATCCAATTTTTCAGCCAATCGTGATTCGCCAATTTCAAAAAAACGAAGCACTCTCGATTCAATTTCCTCATGTTCAGAGAGAAGATTTCTCAAGTATGGTGCTGCTTCGTTTTGAAACATCGGCTTCAATTCATTCGGGGGACCAGGGAGCATCATAATGCGGCAGTCCTGATGTTCAACAACCATTCCACAAGAGAGTCCATGCCGATTTGGGATGATGTCTGAGTCGGATAAAACCATTGCTTGTTTCCGGTTATTTTCTGTCATGTTCTGGTTTCGACGAATATAAAATGCCTCGATATTTTTTTCGGTCTCTTTATCATAGACCAGATTTCTCTTCGTTAATGATGCCAACACTTCCTTTGTGAGATCATCCTTTGTCGGGCCAAGTCCACCCGTGGTAATCACAAGGTCGGATCTTGACATCGCCTGATCAAGAATTTTTTCCAGTCTTTCAGGATTATCTCCGACGGTTTCATGATAATATACATTCACGCCAAGAACGGAGAGTTCTTTGGATAAATAGGCGGCGTTCGAATTGACAATTTGGCCTAGAAGCAACTCTGAACCGATAGCAATGATTTCTGCATTCATAATTTCCCTCCATATCTAAAATATTAATTTGACGAGGCAAGAACGTGTGTATTTTTTATGAAATAGTCATAACCGGAATACAAAGTCAAGGTAACCGCCAAAACAATCATCATGGTATCAAATGGCAGTCCAATCATGGCAAAACCAACATTATGCAAGAGAATGGCTCCGATACAGACAATCTGACTGACTGTCTTCCATTTGCCCCATTGACTGGCAGCAATGACTTCTCCCTCACCTGATGCGACAAGACGTAACCCCGTTACTGCAAATTCTCGGGTGAGAATCACTACCGCGGCCCAAGCAGGAAACATTTCCAATCCGACCAGCGATACAAACGCAGCTGTGATTAATAGTTTATCGGCCAATGGATCAAGAAATTTACCTATATTGGTAACTAACTTATATTTTCGGGCATAATAACCGTCCAACCAGTCGGTTGCTGCTGCAATGATAAAGATAATCGCCGCAATCAAATGGTGAACAGGAATCTCTGCTCCAAGAAAAGCCCATTGTCCAAAGTCAAATGGACCAAGTAGAAATATCATGAAAATTGGAATTAAAATGATTCGTGATATCGTAATCTGATTAGGTATGTTCACGAATTCGTCCCCCTTTAACAATCTTTAAAATGTATTTCACATTATGTACCAATTATATTCTATCAGAAAGGTGATTTAAAAGCGATTAAATGCTTAGTGCTTCACAGGATTTACAGAGAAAAGAACGGTCCATAAAGACCGTTCTGACGACATTCATTCCTGGTGCTGAATCAAAATATTCTGGACATCACTATCACTCTGATACTCCAGTTGCATCTCATTGACAAAAATGTTTGCTGTATGAATAAAACCAAGTCTGATCAGGATTTCTGATTGTCCGGTGAAATCAAACGAGATTTCATCACCATCGTTATGCGTTTCAGTGTGAACAGTTCCAGATTCATCATTGATCTGAATCCAGCTTCCACCGGTAAAGTTCATCTCAAAATCAAACTGCTCTGCATTACTCAGCTCATAAACATATTGACCTGCATCATTTAATTCAACGAAGCTTAATTCAGGGTCTGACTCGTCAATTTCTTCCTCATCCTGGACCTCTTCATTGACATCATTATCATCGTTTATGGCTTGATCATTCTCGTTATTATTATTTTCTTCATCATTCTCATCGTTTTCATCGTTTTCAGCGTTCTCATCATTCAGCTCATCATCAATATCCACAGATGGTTGTGATTGTTCCTCTTCCCTTGTCGAAGCATCCTCACCTGTACCTTCATCGAGATTCATAAACCAGAGCGTCGATACGATGCCAATCAGAAAAATCAATACAACGACAGTTGGAAGCCATGTAGCAAATTTCGAATTTCTTTTAATCGGTCTTGTTTTCGGACGTTCCACTCTAGGTGGTAAGTCTGATGATTCCTTTTTTGCTTTCGGTAATTCGTCAGCATGTTCTTGAAACACCTGATCTGCTGAGAGCCCTACCACTTCACAATAACTCTTTACAAATGCGCGTGCGTAAAAATCCCCAGGCATTTTCGAAAAATCACCCTGCTCAATTGCCTCGAGGTAGCGCTTTTGAATCTTTGTCTTTTTCTGGAGCTCATCGAGAGTTAATCCCTTTTCAATTCTCGCATTTTGTAATCTTACACCGAGTTCAGACAATTATTAACACCTGCCAACTAACTGATATCAAATGACGAAAATCCGGATTCGACTTGTTCATATGTGATCTCCTCTTTTTCATCACTTCTCAGTTCAATGATATAATCAAAATCATCAAGCGTATATTCTGTTTCACGTACAAAAATATCAGGATGTTCAACCACTTTTGTTGATGGAAGGCGCATCATTTCCGAGACAAGCAAACGATGTCTTTCACTAGCTCTCATTGTGGAGACAATTCCATCGATGATATAAATGTTGTCCTGATTCATCTCATCGTCCGCCAGTTGACTTCTTATTGTCTGCCTTAACAAGGTCGACGAGAGGAATGACCAGCGCTTATTCGCGCAGACACTTGCAGCTACAATCGATTCTGTTTTCCCAACCCTTGGCATCCCTCTGATACCAATGAGCCTGTGCCCATCTTTCATGAACAGCTCAGCCATAAAATCGACCAGGACACCCAGTTCATCGCGAACAAAGCGGAAGATTTTCTTTTCATCACGATCGCGGACAATGTAACGGCCATGACGGACAGCCAAACGGTCTCTTAACTTCGGTTCCCGAAGTTTATGTAACGTTATGACATCCATCGTGTTCAAAATATATCTAAGCCGTTGAATCGATTCATCATCTCTACATTTTATCAGCATACCGCGATTTTCGTTCTCTACACCATTGATGGTGATAATATTAATTTTCAGCATCCCCAGAAGTGATGCCACATCACCAAGAAGACCCGGCCTGTTTTGATTAATGTGGTATTCCAAATACCATTCTTTGGTTTCCATATGGCCCCTCTCTTTCCTCGGTTATCTGGTAAGACGTTTTTAAAATCTATCCGTTACATGTAATGATAATGCATTTCATCTATAAATTAAAGGATAATCAAGAGATCACATGAATTCACATCGATCGAATCAACCCCTGTGCCATCCTCCATTTACACCAATGATTTGACCATTGATATAATCCGCTCCTTCGCCTGTGAGAAACATTGTCGTATGTGCAATATCCTCTGGATGCCCCAATCGTCCAGCCGGGATTTCACGTTTGATTGCATCGATGTCTTGTTTTGAATAATTGGATACCATTCGAGTATGAATGATCCCAGGTGCTATCCCATTCACACGGATACCCGAAGGGCCCAATTCGTCGGCAAGAGAGCGGACAAGGCCATGCTGACCAGATTTGACAGTAGAGTATAACACCTCCATGGAAGCACCGGTCTGCCCCCAAATCGACGTGATAAACAGAATATTACCTGCTCGCCTTGAAATCATATCCGGAATGAATGAACGGATCAACAGCATCGGAGTGATCAAATCTGATTGCATTTGAGCACGTATTGAGTCGTGTTCTTCTTCTTGAAACAGCTTCGGATCAGAGTAGCCGGCGCAATGAACAAAAACATCTGGACATGGCATTGAATGAAAACACTCCAATGTCCGAAGAGAATCTGTGAAATCGCATTGAACAATGCGGATATCCAATTCAGGATAGTTTGAACTAAGCCTCCGAAGCGGTTGTTCATTCCGAAAACAATGTAGAACCAGGTCACTGCCCGTTTTTGCAGCCTCTTCTGCTATGGCATATCCGATGTCTCCACTCGCACCAGTTATCCAGACTCTCTTCCTTTTCACGATGTTGTTTCTCCAGGGAGCACGTAGCAGACAGAACATCGCTTTTCCACATCCACATGCTCTTTAAGAACGCCTTCAACTTCCTCTACTGTGAGATCTTCAAGTACCGGAACAATTTCAAATAAATCTGTCCCCAGGAAGTGGTAACGTGTGAACTGGTTGGCGATAAACTCCGGTGAGTTCATCGCTCTGAGAAATTGACCCAGCTTTTGTTTACGGATCCGCTCGAAACTTTCCGGATCGATTCCTGATTTCGCAGCTTCCCGAAGCATATGTTTTATTTTTGCTGCCAGTTCCTCAGGCCGCTCTGAATCTCCACCCGCTACAGAAAATCCAAAGCTTTCTTCGTGGGTGAAATCATAACCGAAGCTGTCGTCAATCAAACCTTGTTTAAAGAGTGATGAATAATTTTCACTGCTTTGACCAAAGATCAAATCCAGCGCCATTTCCATGGATAATTCGTATTTCAATAATGTTTTGCCCATTAAATCAGGTCGTCGATCCTTGATACCAACGAGACATTTGCCTGTCTGAAGTGGCATAGTCACAGTCACTTCCTGTTGTTTCACTTCCTCAGGCTCTCCCGTAAACAATTGCCTTGGATTATGCGTGAGCGTTTTAACTGATTTTTGAGCCTGATTGTCCCGCACAAAACTCATCATCTCATCAGGATCCACATTGCCAACAATGAACAGGGCCATATTGCCGGGATGATAAAAAGTATGGTAGCAGGTATAAAGCAAATCAGCTGTAATCTGATCAATGGAATCTTCCGTTCCTGCTATATCGATTGAAACAGGGTGTTCGTGATACATTGCTTTTAAAAGGCCAAAGAAATTCTGCCAATCTGGATTATCTTCATACATACGGATTTCCTGACCAATAATCCCTTTTTCTTTCTCGACAGTTTCTTCAGTGAAATACGGTTTCTGCACAAAATCGAGAAGCGTGCGCACATTTTCTTTTACAAGGCTCGTGCTTGAAAAAAGATAAGCTGTTCTCGTGAAACTTGTAAAGGCATTTGCAGACGCACCTTGTTTACTGAATACCTGAAATACATCTCCATCTTCATCTTCAAACATTTTATGTTCAAGAAAATGAGCAATTCCATCTGGAACTGTATGAGTCTGGTCCTCATCAATTGGCCTGAACGTTCGATCCATTGATCCATATTTTGTCGTAAATGTTGCAAACGTTTTATGGAACCCCGCTTTTGGAAGGATGAAAACTTCAAGCCCATTTTCTAATGTTTCGGTGTAAAGCGTTTCATCCAGCTGATTGAATTTTATACGATTCATGCTTCATCCACCTTTCCTTTCAGGAAAAACACCGTATCCAGCATCACGCCTTGGGCAACCCTTTGCAAATCTTCACGAGTAACCTTCTCAAGTTCGTCGAACCATTGATCTACAGGGACTGGATTGATTGTGAATTCGTTGTTATAGGCCAATTCGATTCGGCCACGTTGCGAGTCCAGTGTCTCAAGCCATTGGTTCTTTAATACCGCGCGTGTCTGGTCCAAATCATTATCGGAAAAATCTCCTGCTCGCATTGCTTCAAGTTGTTCAAAAATGATTTTTTTTGTTTTGACCATCTGATCGGATTGAATTCCTGCCATCACAATCATTAACCCTTTCAATGTTTCAAGGCGACTCGCTGCATAGTAGGCCAAACTTTCCTTTTCTCTGACATTCACAAATAATTTGGAATGAGAAAAACCTCCGAACAGACCATTCATAAGTAAAAGCGCAAAATAGTCCTGATCACCATAAACAACACCCGTCCTGTATCCTATGTGAAGTTTCCCCTGCTGGACATCCTGCACTTCTGTCACTTCTTTAGCGTGAACAGCAGACTTCTTTTCTTCTTTTATAAAAGTTTTGTCAGGGTGATTGGTTCTTACTCCGCCAAAAAAAAGCTCTATCCAAGCCTCAACATCCTGAAGAGTCAGATCACCTGAAACATATAAATCGAGCTGGTCTGTTTCGAGAAATGATTCATAATACTCCGTCAAATCTGCCGGAGTAATATCTTCCACATCTTGTAATGTACCGTAAACATGCGTAGAGAAAGCTTCATTTTCACACATTGTATCGATAAGCCGCTTGTTTGCATACCGCATTTTATCATCGGAAATTGATGTGATTTTTTGTTTTAATGCCCGCTTCTCTTCTTGAATCACCTCAGGATTCAATTGATCATCTTCATTGCGTGCAGGTGCGAAGATCATTTCTGAGAACATCGCTACTGCTTGTTCAGTCAAAGGAGGTGAGCCTTTTAAAAATTTGCCATTGGGAACGTCCAGTCGAAATGACATGATGTGATGCTCGCCTTTTTTGTAGACATCTGTACCTATGACTGTTCCGTATAAAGATTCCAATGCCCCGCGAAACGACATGCGATTCGGATAGGTTACAGTCCCACCTTGCAATGTTTCAGTTAAGACAGCACGTTTTGATGCTGTAGATCTGTTCAAAGGAGCTTTGGCCTGAAGAATAAATGTATTCGTTTTGTAAGTGGTAGTTGGCATAAAATGAACTTTAAGATTGTCTTTCATAAAAGTATGTTCAGTTAATTCCATCATCTTTATTTTTCCCCCATTTCAATTGTCTATTCGCTCAGTCTAAACAAATCAAACCCGCCTCCTTCTCAATGAGTTGGCGGGTTATTCAATCGACAATGCTCAGAATACACGTTTTCGAAGTACATGGAATTTGAATTTATCTGCCCGGAAATAGTTAATGGAATACAAGACAGGTTGATCCTGTTCATTGTAATGCATCTGCTTCAATACCAAAAGGGCGGTTTCAGGTTCACAATTCAAGATTTCCGATACCCGCTCGTGAAACCCGATCGGTTCGATTTGCGTCATCGCATAAGCAATCGAAGTACCTGATTGTTCCAGTTGTACGAAAATCGACTGTTCTTCCTGATTGATGGCATCCGGTAAATGATTCGAAGGAACTTTATCAAGACAATATACAACTGGTTCACCATCCGCAGTTCTGACCCGTTCAATTACCGTCAAATCTTTAAGCTGCTCATCAAGAAAACGGCGCTGGTCATCTTCAGATGCTCTATCTATAGAAGTTGAAAGAAAATTAGTTCCTGGTTTTTTCTTTCCGCGTTTAATCATATCCGTCACACTGAACAATTCTTCAATTCCTGATGAGAATAGTGGTTTTGCATTAATAAATGTTCCGACACCGTGACGTCGGACAATGACATTCTCATCTTCAAGCATCCGCAGTGCTTCTCTTAATGTGGCACGGCTAACGCCCAGCTTTTTCGAAAGCTGGAATTCTGATGGCAGACGCTCCCCGGTTACATAGACTCCTTTATCGATATCTTCCTTTACACGGTCAATTACTTGTAGATAGAGTGGTCGTTGGTCTGATCGAATCATAGTATTCCTCCTGCTTAACTTCCCAAAGATTCGGGGAGTGAATTTCAATACAGATAAAGTATTTTTCTTCATTTCAATGTATCATGAATGCGATTTAATCACTACTATTTTTGTGTCTTTTCCCTTTGATCTGATTCTTGAGGTCCAGGATCTTCATCTTTCGAAACAAGAACTTCTCTTGGTTTACTTCCCTCATAAGGTCCTACAATACCACGGACTTCCATCTCATCAATCAACCTTGCTGCCCGGGCATATCCCACCCGAAAACGTCGTTGCATCATGGATACCGATGCTGATTGCATGTCTCTCACGAGTGCCACTGCGTCCGGATAAAGCTCATCATCAGCTTCCCCGGATGGCTTCTGTTCCTCAACAGAAGATGGAATCATCTCTTCAGCATATTGCGCTTTCTGCTGTTCAATACAATGATTTACGATTCGCTCCACTTCATCATCAGATAAAAAAGCTCCTTGTATACGAACCGATTTAGAAGCTCCAACAGGAATAAAGAGCATATCCCCTTTTCCAAGAAGCTTCTCTGCACCATTGCCATCCAAAATCGTTCGTGAATCTGTTGAACTTGAAACACCAAATGCAATACGCGATGGGATATTCGCTTTTATGACACCTGTGATGACATCAACAGATGGCCTTTGAGTAGCAATTATCAAGTGAATTCCAGCTGCACGTGCCATCTGTGCAAGCCTGGTTATGGCATCTTCCACTTCTGAAGATGCAACCATCATCAGATCTGCCAATTCATCAACAATGACAACAATATAGGGGAGTGGGGAATAAGCTTCCGCCTCATCTCTTTTTAAATTTTCTTTACGAATATACTCATTATATCCTTCAAGATTCCTCGTTCCTGACGCTGCGAATAGTTCATAACGTCTTTCCATTTCACTGACAACTTTCTTCAGTGCCTGCGCCGCTTTCTTAGGCTCGGTTACTACAGGAGCCAACAAATGCGGAATCCCATTATATACGTTCAGTTCAACCATTTTTGGATCAATCATCATCAGCTTCACTTCATGAGGCTTTGCCCTTAAAAGAATACTGATGATAATCCCATTAATACAAACACTTTTCCCGCTTCCTGTTGCACCGGCAACAAGCAGGTGAGGCATTTTATTCAGCTCAGCGATAACTGCTTCACCGGAAATGTCCCGTCCCAGTCCAATGGCCAAAGGGTTTTCATTTCCTTTCATCAAGGCCGATTCAAGTACTTCCCTGAGAGTCACGAGGGATACTTCCTGATTTGGAACTTCAATACCAATAGCAGATTTACCAGGAATAGGCGCTTCCATCCGAATATCTTTTGCAGCTAACGCAAGAGCCAGGTCATCAGTAAGATTTACAATTTTACTGACTTTCACACCTGCATTGGGGTACACTTCATATTTAGTAACTGAAGGTCCCAAGTGGACCTTGGTTACCTTCGCTTTCACACCGAAGCTGTCTAGTGTTTCTTCAAGCTTCCGGGCATTTTTCGACAGCATGGAATGTTCTTTTGATTGATTCGGTTTCACTTGTGACTTTAACAAATCAAATGGCGGCAAATGGTACTCTTTATTTTCTGATTCAGAAACGACAAGTTTAACGTTGGATTCAGCAGCCGGATCTTTCGGTTCGATATTAGTATTACCAGCTTCTGAACCTTCTTGTGTATGTTCTTCAAAGGTATCGGCTTGATTCTGATCAGATTCAGGCTCATTCCCATTCACTTCTGAAACCACGACGTCCTGTTCACCCTTCACGTGTTCAGTAAAATCGAGAATTTCAGGTTCCACTTCTGATGTTGAGGAATCACTTTGAGCTGTTTTAGACTGGATCGCTGTTTTTCGATCTTTGATTCGTTTGATGATTGACGTCATACCTCGTTTCAGTTGATTTCCCGTTGCAGTAACCCATGCTCTGGGTCCATCTTCATGACGGATGATATCAATAAAGGTTCGTCCGGTCATGAAAATGATACCTGTAATCATCAGTCCACCTGCAACAACATAGGAACCGGAAACTGAAAATAATGCATGCGTGAGTGAAAAAATGAGTGCTCCGATCATACCTCCACCCATCGTTTCACCTTGAGCCGCCGCACCTGTCGGACTGCCAGTCACAAGAGACCATGTAGTACTGATAATACCCGTTTCCATCGGTTGAGCCTGATCCTGCCAAGAACTGTATGCACGGCCATGACTCATGACCAGTATGGAAGTCAATACTAAATAGAATCCCAGCAGCTTACGATTCCAAAAAGTTGGGAAATTACGTTTCATCATTAAATAAATGGATAATCCGATGAATGTGAGAATCAAAAGTACTTTCCAGTTCCCTGCAAGAAATTGAAAGAACCAGTTTACAGATCTTCCTGCCATACCAAGTTCAAATAATGCAATGATACCAATCATCACCATAAACAATCCTGACAATTCAAAACGCAGTTCTTGAATCCAGCCTGGCGTTTCGTTAGATTTTGATTTTGCAGTTGACTTGCCTTTTGCACTTTGAGATTTTTGCTTTGATGTTGAGTTTGGTTTCTTAGTTGATGCCAATAGGTTCACCCCCTGAAAACGTATTTGTGAGTAATTATGTAAGATTACAAATCTATCATAACACAAGATTTCCCTTACTGGACGGACTGAAAAAGAAACAAATTAAAAAACACCCCCAACAAAGGGGGGTGTATCAACCTTCCATAATGATCGGCATGATCATAGGTCGTCGTTTCGTCTTATCAAAAAGCATTTTACTTAATTGATCGCGAATCGAACTCTTCATTGTAGCCCAATCGGTCTGATTTTGTGCAATTTGTTTATCGATTGTCTCTTTAACCAGTGTCTCAGCCTGTCTGATTAACGCTTCAGACTCACGAACATAGACAAACCCTCTGGAAATGACATCAGGACCAGAAAGAATTTGTTTATGGGACTTGTTTAAGGTAACAACAACGACAAGGATACCATCTTTAGAAAGAAGTCTTCGATCTCTTAAAACAATATTACCAACATCGCCTACGCCCAGTCCATCAATCAGAACATGACCGGAAGGAACTTTACCTGTTTGTTTTCCTTTTCTTTTCGTAAATTCAACCATTTCTCCTTTGTCAACAAGGAAAATATTTTCCTGCTGAATACCAACGGAACGTGCCAGGTGATGCTGCGCCACTTGCATTCGGTATTCACCTGCAACTGGAATAAAATGCTGCGGCTGCACAACGTTCAGCAACAATTTCAATTCTTCCTGGCAGGCATGAGATGGCACGTGGATTTTTTTATCTTTTCCATACACAACCTCTGCTCCAGTTCGTGACAACAGATCAACCATTTGAGATACCTGTTTTTCATTCCCTGGGCTTGGAACAGCAGAAATGATGATTCTGTCGTTCTTTTTAATTTTCACCACCTGATGTGAACCTTTTGCCATTCTCATCATACAGCTCATTGGTTCACCCTGGCTACCGGTTGTGACAACCACAACTTCATCGGGAGACATCGTTTTATATTCTTTATGACTCACCAATAATCCCTTGGAATCTTCAAGGTAACCAAGTTCCAGTGCGATTTCCACTGCGCGTTCAATTTCCTTTCCGACAATGACGACTTTCCGTTCTTCTCTGGCAGCCGCTTCAAGGACTTGCTGTATGCGATAAATATTAGATGAAAATACTGAGACAATTATTGCCTCCGGGGCTTCATGAAATGCCTCTTTGATCCCTTCTGCAACGACCGATTCAGAAGGTGCGTAGCCAGGCATCTCAGCTCCCGTGCTGTCAGAAAGCAGACAGAGTACGCCTTTGGATCCGATTTCAGTAAGCTTTTCCATTTCTGAAGGTAACCCATCCACAGGATTTTGATCGAACTTGAAATCTCCGGTATAAATAATTGGTCCCTGTGAAGTGTGAATCATTACACCTAAAGTATCCGGCACACTGTAGTTTGTCTTGAAGAAACTGACCGGACTCTTGCCAATTTTAATTTTCGATTGAGAGTGCACTTCGTTAAATTGTTGTTTACCAGGGACACCTACTTCATTACATAAGTCTTTCACCATAGCGATCGTGAATCGGGAACCATAGACCGGGACATTCAGTTCACGAAGTACATAAGGCACAGCACCGATGTGATCATCAAGTGCCTGCGTCAAGATAATCCCCTTCACACGATCTTTGTTTTCGATGAGGTATGTCATATCCGGGATTACAATATCCACACCTAACATATCATCTTCAGGATGCATGCATCCTGTATCAACGATCAGAATCTCGTCATCCAGTTCAAGAACATACATGTTCTTACCGACTTCACCTACACCACCCAAGGCGTAAAATTTAATTTGATCCGTTTGTTTATTTGACAATGTCATTTCCTCCTAATAGTTTCAATCCAATTTGCGATATAGCCAACGATCATAACTCTCTCCTAAGTCAGTATACATGACAGACGCAGTATGTAACAAGTGAAAAAACAGGAGGGTTTCCCTCCTGTTTGACTGACTCCTCTAAAGATCATCGCATAAAGTAAGGATCTCATTCAGTGTCTGACGCTCCTCTGACGTTAACGGCACCAAAGGAAGCCTCACACCGCCCACTTCTATGCCTTGCATGTTAAGAGCTGTTTTTACAGGTGAAGGACTCGGTGCAATAAACATGCCGCGCATAATCGGAAGAAGCTGCTGATGGAGTTTTGCAGCATTTTGAACTCTTCCGGTTTCATAATGAGTGATCATCTGCTGTATCTGATTTCCTATGATATGACTGCTCACTGAAACAACCCCATCAGCACCAACCGCCAGTGCAGGCAATGTCAAAGAGTCGTCACCCGAATAAACGGAGAAGTCATCCGGAGTGTTCGCAACAATCATGGTGATCTGATCCAAGTTCCCACTGGCCTCTTTCACTGAGACTATATTCTCAATTTTTGCAAGTTCAATCGTCGTTTCCGGCAGAATATTCACCGCTGTTCGACCGGGAACATTGTATACCATAACCGGTAGACTTGTCTTACCTGCAATCGTGTGAAAATGTTCGTAAAGACCTTTTTGGGATGGTTTATTGTAATACGGTGCTACGAGCATAATGCCATCTACGCCAACACGTTCAGCACGGGCAGTCAGTTCAGCTGTTGCATAAGTATCATTCATACCTGTTCCTGCAATAATCGGGACACGTCCATTGGCGATCTTTACAGCTTGTTGATATAGAGCTGCTTTTTCTTCGATGCTCAGCGTTGCCGATTCCCCCGTCGTGCCACCTACAACAAGTCCATCAGTTCCATTATCGATCAAATGATTGATCAGTATTTCCAACTGTTCATAATTGATTAACCCGTCATCGTCGAATGGTGTAACCATAGCTGTCAGTACTTTTCCAAAACTCATCATCCATACCCCCTTTTGCTTTCATTCTATCAGATAAATGCATCGTGCAAAGCATTCACCGCATCTTTCATTTGATTTTCATAAACAAGTACCCAAATGGTGGTATGGGAGTCTGCAGATTGCAGAATCGTAATGTTTCGATCAGACAATGCTTTGACGATTTTCGAGGTAACACCCGGCACTCCGGTCATCCCGGCACCAACCGCTGAAACCTTTGCCACCCCTTTATCTTCTGACACAGTCAAACCGATTTCTGTCAAAAGTTCTTTTGTCCTGAAACCGAGATGTTCCGGAACGGTAAACGCAGCGCCATCAGGATGTATATGGATAAAATCAACAGAAATTCCCGCTTCTGCCAATGTTTCAAATACTTTTGACTGCTCATACTTCATGCCGTTTACAGAGACTTTTATTCTGGAAAGTTTTCCAACATGAGTGATACCGGTAACCAGTTTTTCTTCCAGATCAAGTCCGGGTTGACCTGACGTAGAAACGGAAATCAGTGTGCCGGGCGCTTTAGAATGGATGGAGCGAATCCGGATTGGCACTTTCGCCTGCATGGCAACTTCCACGGCTCTTGGATGAATAACTTTTGCGCCTTGATAAGCCATATTGCATATTTCATTGTAGGTTACTGAATCCAATGTTTTGGCGTCCTCAACTAAACGAGGGTCTGCAGTCATAATTCCGTCTACGTCAGTAAAGATATCAATGACCTCAGCATCGAGAGCTGCTCCAAGTGCTGTTGCAGAGGTATCAGACCCTCCCCTGCCCAGAGTAGCTGTAGTGCCATTCGCAGTCTCACCTTGAAATCCCGTCACGACAATTACGTCATACTCATCCAGGTATTGCATGACAGCTTGCGGATTCATATCAACGATTTTCGCGTCACTGTAATCACCACTGGTTCTAAACCCCGCCTCTTTTCCAGAGATAGCAAGAGATTTCAAACCGCGCTTTTGCAACATATCAGAAAAAACTACGGCAGAGATCGTTTCGCCGCATGCCATTAATAAATCCTGTTCTCTTTTGGAAAGGGAAGCATCGACACCGCCAATGAGTGACAGCAAAGTATCCGTCGCATAAGGATCACCAAGTCGTCCCATTGCTGAGACGACTGTGACCACTTTATAACCTTTTTGAACAGCTTCTTCAACATGTTCAACTGCTTTTGCTTTTGTCTCATCCGTTTGCAGCGATGTTCCACCAAATTTCTGCACGCAAATGGTCATAATTTCATCCGCTTTCCTTGGTTATTTTTTAAGCAGTCCTTGTTCTACAAGCGATTGTGCGATCTGAACAGAGTTCAAAGCTGCACCTTTCAGGAGGTTGTCTGAAACGACCCAGAAGTGGAATCCTTTTGGATGGTCCAGATCCTGACGGATCCGGCCGACAAAGACATCGTCCTTGCCTTGCGCATCTGTTGCCAGTGGATAGATCTGTTGAGTAGGATCATCCTGCAATGTAACTCCGTCTGCATCTTTCATAATGTTTTTGAAAGTATCCACTGTCAGACCCTCTTTTTCCACTTCAATGTATACCGATTCGGAATGCCCGGTTTCAACTGGAATACGGACGCAGGTTGCAACGACTTGAATGGATTCATCAGACATGATTTTTTTCGTCTCATTGATCATTTTCATTTCTTCGAATGTATATCCGTTCGACTGAAACACATCAATTTGCGGCACGGCATTAAAAGCGATCTGATAATGCTTTTTGTCACCGCCAACTGGTAAAATTTGCGGGTCTATCGGTTCATCATTCATAATCTGTTGGGTCTGTTCATACATTTCGTCCACAGCAGCATTCCCTGCACCGGAAACGGCCTGGTAGGTCGAGACGATGACACGTTTCAGTCCAAACTGCTTTCTTATCGGTTCCATGGCTGCAACCATCTGGATTGTGGAACAGTTCGGATTCGCAATAATTCCCTTATGATTTTTAAGTGCATCGGAATTGACTTCCGGAACAACCAAAGGTATCCCTTCAGTCATACGAAAAGCACTGGTATTGTCCACAACGACAGCGCCACGCTTCACAGCTTCAGGAGCAAGCTCTTTTGAAATCGACCCGCCTGCACTGAACAACGCCAGATCTATCCCTTCAAATGACTCCGGCTTCGCTTCTTCAACTGTCAACTCTTTGCCTTTAAAAGAAATTTTTTTACCTGCAGAACGTTTGGATGACAGAAGTTTCAGTTCGTCCACCGGAAAGTTCAGACGATCGAGTGTGTCCATCATCTGCTGACCTACTGCACCCGTTGCTCCTAATATTGCTACATTGTACATTTCGTTTGATTGAGTCATAATGATTGATCTCCTCTCAAGTAATCATGTTTTTAACACGGCCATTTTAAATTATAGCGAATTTACAGTCTATCGTTAAACAGGATATGTTCGATCATTGCCGATCATTTTACTGTGAGCAATGATGAATACCATGGGGACTGCTGAATTCGTACACATCGTCATGAATTCTTACAAATCATCAACGTAAAGGAAGTTTCCCTTCACCACTGACGACCGAAATCGATGGTGTCTGACTGAATAAATACGAGGCAACATCTGAAATATCCTTCTGTGTGATGCTGTCAATACGGTGCAAGACATCATCAAGGGTTCGATGACGGCCCAAAATCAGCTCATTTCTGCCGTTGCGCTGCATACGACTTGACGTTCCTTCAAGCCCAAGCATCAAACTGCCTTTGAGTTGTTCTCTACCATTTTGCCACTCTAATTCAGTCAATCCATCCGTTTTAACGGTTTGAAGATTTTTCAATATTACATCATAAACCCGGTCCAGCTGATTCATGGCACAACCCGCATAGATAGTTAAAAGTCCCGAATCGCGGTACGCTTCATGAATGGAATAGACTGCATAAGCCAGGCCACGTTCTTCTCTGATTTCCTGGAAGAGTCTGCTGCTCATCGATCCACCAATGGCATTATTCAGGAGGACCAGTGGGTACATAAGTCCGGAATCAGCTGAAACACCTTCAAACCCGATTGCCAAATGAGCCTGATCTGCCTCCCGCTTCCTTCCTTTTTCACCTGAAATAAAGGTTGGCGGGTAAATTGGCCGCTGTTGACCAGCAGGGACAGCACTGAACCGCTCTAAGACACGCTTTATAAAAGTTTCATCCACATGACCACAAATCGAAATCACTACATTATCTGCTGTATACGTCTGATCGATGTAGGACTTCAATTGTTCAAAATCAAATTGTCTGATCGTTGATTCATAGCCAAGAATAGGACCTGCAAGCGGGTGTTTACCATATGAGATTTCACTGAGCTGCTCATGCACCAGATCATCTGGTGTGTCATCATACATTTTGATTTCTTCTAAAACCACAGCCTGTTCCTTTACGATGTCCTCTGCAGCCAGCCGGGAATTAAAAAACATATCACTCAAGACATCCATGGCCTGGTCGGCATGTGAATCCAGTACCTTGGCATAATAACAAGTATATTCTTTGGATGTCATGGCATTGACATAACCGCCAATCGCATCAAAACTTGCTGCAATTTCCTGTGGAGAACGTGTAGCTGTTCCTTTGAACAGCATATGTTCAATAAAATGAGAGATCCCTTTTTCTTCGTCCGTTTCATAACGGGATCCGGTTCCAATCCAAATGCCCATGGAAACGGAGCGAACATCCTGTAAGGGTTCATATACGATCCTTAATCCGTTTGGTGCAGTTACTCGATGTACCACAATATCCTCCTCTGTCATGACAGACAATTGATTCTTCTCAGAAAAACCGGAAAATCAGTAGTGTGATTTTCCGGTTTCTGGCTGAATTATTACTTAGCCTGCTCGTTCAGAACGGCTTTATGAGAGAGATTTACCCGCCCCTGATTATCGATTTCAGTAACTTTAACTTTCAACTCGTCACCGATAGAGACAACATCTTCCACTTTACCGACTCGCTCGTTCGCAAGTTGAGAGATATGCACCAGTCCATCTTTGCCTTTAAAGATTTCAACGAAACAACCAAACTTTTCAATACGCTTGACTGTGCCAACGTAAGTTTCTCCCACTTTTGCTTCGCGAACATTTTCTTCAATAATGGAGAGTGCCTTATCGATCATCTCGACATCAAGACCGGAAATGAAAACTGTCCCATCCTGTTCAATATCAATTTTAACACCGGTCTCTTCAATGATCTTATTGATATTTTTACCACTTGGTCCAATAACAGAGCGGATCTTATCGGGATGTATGGTCATGGTTTTGATCTTCGGAGCATATTGACTTAACTCATTACGTGGTTCAGGAATCGCAGACAGCATGTTATCAAGAATCTTCAATCTGCCATCACGAGCCTGTTCAAGGGCTTCCTTTAGCACTTCACGAGTGATTCCGTCAATTTTGATATCCATTTGAAGTGCTGTTACACCATGCTTGGTTCCTGCTACTTTGAAGTCCATGTCTCCCAGTGCATCTTCCATGCCTTGAATATCTGTCAGAACAGTCATGTCATCACCATGTTTCACAAGACCCATTGCGATCCCTGCTACAGGGGCCGTAAGAGGAACTCCTGCAGCCATCATTGCCATGGTTGATGCACAAATGCTTGCCTGCGAGGTTGACCCATTGGATTCAAGTACCTCCGATACGAGACGAATGGTATACGGGAAATCACTTTCAGATGGAATGACCTGTTCAAGGGCACGTTCTCCCAAAGCTCCATGACCAATTTCACGACGGCCCGGTCCTCTGATTGGACCTGTTTCTCCAACAGAGAAAAGTGGGAAATTATAGTGATGCATAAACCGTTTTGACTCTTCAATGCCCAATCCATCAATCACTTGAACATCACCAAGCGCTCCAAGTGTACAAATACTTAATGCCTGCGTCTGACCCCGTGTAAATAAACCGGAGCCATGAGTACGAGGCAAAATATCAACTTCGGATGCAAGCGCACGGATTTCGTCTGTTTGACGTCCATCAGGACGAATATTCTCTTTTGTAATTAATTCCCTGACAACTTCTTTAACCAGCTTATTCAAAATTTCTTTTATTTCTTTTGAACGGTCCTCTTCATCTTCTTTTGAAACATAGTCAAGCTGAATTTCATCAAAGACATCGGAGATCGCATCTTCTCGTGCTGATTTCTCTACAACTTTCGCAGCTTCCTTCAATTTTTCATAAGCCTTCTCTCGAAGTTCAGATTGAAGTTCCTGGTCCGTAGTAAGCAATTGCACTTCCATCTTCGATTTACCGACTTCCGCAACAATCTCTTCTTGAAAAGCAACGAGGCGTTTGATCTCATCATGTCCAAACAGGATGGCTTCAAGCATGTCTGATTCAGGAACTTGTTCAGCACCTGCCTCAACCATATTCACCGCATCTTTTGTACCTGCCACAATCAGATCAATATCGCTTTCAGCCATTTGAGTGGTCGTTGGGTTAATGATGAATTCGCCATCTACGCGTCCAACAACAACACCCGCAATCGGCCCGCCGAATGGAATATCTGAAATAGATAACGCCATGGAGGAACCAATCATTGCCGCCATTTCTGAAGATGCATTCTGATCACTGCTCATAACCATGCTGATAACTTGAACATCATTACGATAGCCGTCTGGAAATAAAGGTCGGATCGGCCGGTCAATTAATCGTGAAGTAAGTACTGCATTATCACTTGGACGTCCTTCACGTTTAATGAATCCCCCAGGGATTTTACCCGCAGCATACAAGCGCTCTTCATAGTTCACAGTCAATGGAAAGAAAGGAAGGTCCTTTGGTTCTTTTGATCCCGTAGCAGTAGACAGTACAGTTGTATCCCCGTACTTCACCATCACAGCTCCATTTGCCTGTTTTGCATACTTACCGACTTCAAATGACAGAGTTCGTCCTGCCCATTCCATTGAATATACTTTGGTTTCTTTACTCATCAATTGTTCTCCCCTCACCGATAACACTGTTTGTTCACCAGTGCCTCTGTGTTTTATATGTAAATCTCATTACATCGCACGTAATACGCTTTCTCTCAACCCCTTAATCATAACAAAGATTTCGAACTCATGAAAGCTATTTCTATTTCATCAAATGAATTTTCAGACACAAAAAAAAAGCGGGATATAACCCGCTTTTTTTTGATTAACGACGTAATCCGAGTGCATCAACAACCTGACGATATCGGGTAACATCTTTGTTACGCAGATACGTGAGCAGGTTACGACGCTGTCCTACCATTTTGAGCAGTCCCCGACGGGAGTGATGATCCTTCTTATGCGTACGAAGATGATCATTCAATGTCGTGATCTGTTCGGTAAGGATAGCAATCTGTACTTCTGGAGAACCCGTATCATTTTCATGTGTTTTGAACTTTTCAATGATCTCGTTCTTGCGTTCTACTGTTAAAGCCATCCTGTTCCACCTCCTTTTCATTCTATCCCCAATTGCCGAGCAGACGTCGGTGAATCGTACTGCCAAGCATTGGTTCATAACATTATTGATCATACTATAGAAGATCAGCCATGGTCAAGGACTGTTTTTATCAGTCCTTCTGTTTACCAGCAAAAAACGCTTTCACCTGCTCCGAATCCAAGTTGATTTGTCTCACCAGTTGATCCGGCCCCGAAAATTTTTGCTCACCTCGAATAAATTTGTGAAAACTGACTGACAGCTCCTGATCGTATAAATCACCTTCGTAGTCAAAGATATGAGCCTCTAAAACGGGCGTTTCGGGATGCTTATCGTTAAAGGTCGGTTTAAAGCCTATGTTACAAATCCCTTTATGGATTTTTTCCTCACCGGCCGTACGAACTGTGACTGCATAAACGCCATTTGCAGGCATCAATGTTTTTTGATCAATGCTCACATTTGCTGTCGGAAAACCAATTGTTCGCCCTCTTTGATCACCCTGTTCCACATGACCTGTCAATGAGTAAACACGCCCTAAATAAGCATTGACCTTTTCGATATCTCCCTTAATCAAAGAATCACGAATCGATGTAGAACTGATTTTTTCATCTTCTGATTTGACTTTATTGACCACTGTTCTTTCAAGCATTCCACGGGAGTGAAATGGCAGTGTTTCCATGGTTCCTTTCCCCATGCGACCATAAGTGTAATCAAAACCTGCGATAACATGCCTGACCGATTGCCGAATCAGGAATTGATCTACGAACTGTTGAGGAGACAGATCCGCAAATGATTCATCAAACGTAACGATAAACAGATAATCAACCCCTAAGGCATCGATCAGATTGATCTTCTCATCTAAGGTCGATAAATACTTCACCTGATCTGCCTCATCCGGTCTCAGAATTTCTTTAGGGTGCGGATAAAATGTCATGACACCACTTTTAATCCCCTTTGTTTTTGCAATCTCAACCGCATGTCTGATCACTTTCTGATGTCCTCTGTGAACGCCGTCAAAAAAACCAAGTGCCAAAGCGGCTGGTTCAATATTCAGAGCAGGTTGAGGATAACTCATATGAATGACTTCCAATCAGATGCACCCCTTTTACTCGTCTTTTTCAAAATCTAATACTGTACGGATCATTTTCTCAGGACGCATCATTCCCGAGCGTTTCGGATCTTTTTTGTATAATGCAATCAACCTCAACTTTTCATCCAGTACAGAAAAAAAAGCGTCATCAGTATTTTTGACATCGTCAGATAAAGGCAAAATCCCACCTTGAAGAATGCGGATTCGATCAGTTTCATTTACAACGATTGATGGGATCTTTTCGAAAGCCCGTTCCACCGGAATCAGCAATTGACTTATATCATTTACCTCTTGTTGTTCCATCTCCTCAAATGTAACACAATCGGCTTCAGTAAACGAACCCGATGCATTCCTTGTCAGGTTCGACATATGAGCAGGAAACCCGAGTTCTTCACCTATTGTTACTGCCAGGGTTCGGATATAGGTTCCTTTACTGCAACTGCATTTGAATGAGAATCTGACCGCTCCATCCTCATTTTGCGTAACCGGTGATACCCGCTTCAGTTCATGAATGGTCACTAATCTGGCAGGTCGTTCAACTTCTTCTCCTGCACGGGCATATTCATAAAGCCTTCGCCCCTTTACCTTCACAGCAGAATACATAGGTGGGATCTGCGTTTGCTCACCATGCAATTTCGTTAAAACCGCATCTACGTCTTCTTCGGGAATATTCTCAGCTGGATAGTCTTTTGAAACCAACTGGCCACTTGAATCTTCTGTTTCAGTGGACCACCCGATCGTTACTTCGCCTGTATACATCTTCCCGGCTTCAGTTAAGTACTGGACAATCTTGGTGGCCCGCCCTACACAAACGGGAAGGACGCCATTGACATCCGGATCAAGGGTTCCGGTATGTCCGGCTTTTTTTGTGCCCAGTATTTTACTTGCCTGTCTTACGGCTTGAAATGAAGTCATACCCCTTGGTTTCCAAAGTGGTAGAATACCCATCAATTCATTCTTCAAAAGATCACTTCCTGTTCGTTGTCTTCTCCATATGTAAACGGAAAAGGAGCAGCTGTCAATCCACAGTCTGCTCCCGCCATTCAGCCTTCCTTATTCAGGTTCCTGAGCAGCTCATCAATGCGGTTACCGCGATCGATGCTTTCATCAAATTTAAATTGCAGTTCAGGTGTTTTACGTAATTTAATACGCTGGCCAATCTCGCTTCTGATGAAGCCCTTTGCTTTTTCAAGTGCATCCAGACTTTTACTTCGCTCCTCTTCATCACCATAAACAGTAACGAAAGCTGTTGCCTGTTGCAAGTCACCGGTCACGTCCACTGCTGTGACAGTAACGAATCCGATGCGGGGGTCTTTGATACCACGCTGAATGATGTCTGTCAGTTCTTTTTTGATCTGCTCACCTACGCGGTTCGCTCTTAAATTCCCCATTTGATTTCACTCCTTATGACACTGGCATGTCAAAGCCATTCCCAGTCAATTTCTGTTACTTCTACCGAGACATAACTATCGATAAAAGACAGCGCACGATTCAGTTCTTTTTCAGCTTGTTGACGTTCATTACTGACAGTGACGACCGTCCACTGTACACGCTGCCAGCGTTCCTGATGATTTGTCTCAGCAATGGCAATATTAAAACGCTGAGACAATCTGGTTACCAAGCTTTTTATGATGGAACGTTTCTCTTTCAAAGTCTGACAATCATAAAGCATTGCTTCGATTACAATGACACCGATCATTTCGGTTTAACTTCCTCCATAACGAAAGCTTCGATAATGTCGCCTTCTTTCACATCATTAAATTTTTCAATGGTAATACCACATTCATAGTTGTTAGAAACTTCCTTCACATCATCTTTGAAACGTTTAAGATCCTTCAATACACCTTCAAAGATGACAACCCCATCTCGAATCACGCGAACAGAGGAGTGTCGGGTAATTTTTCCGTCTGTTACATAGGAACCAGCAATAGAACCGACCTTCGAGACTTTGAAAATTTGACGAACCTCTGCCTGACCAATCACTTTTTCCTGATAAACAGGATCAAGAAGACCTTTCATCGCTGATTCAATTTCTTCAATTGCATTATAAATGACGCGGTGTAAACGAATATCCACACCCTCGACATCAGCGGTCCGTTTGGCATTGACATCGGGTCTGACGTTAAATCCGATGACAATTGCGTTTGAAGCTGACGCCAGAATAATATCAGATTCCGCAATCGCCCCAACCCCGGTGTGAATGATGTTGATTTTAACACCTTCAACCTCGATCTTTTCAAGGGAGCCTTTCATTGCTTCTGCCGAACCTTGAACATCCGCTTTTACAATGATATTTATCTCTTTGATGTCCCCTTGCTGAATCTGGTTGAACAGATCATCAAGTGAAACGCGTGAGGTTTCTCTGCGCTCAGCCTGACGTTTTTTCATTGCTCGTTGCTCACCAATCTGACGGGCTTTCTTTTCATCTTTAAAGACCATAAAGCGGTCGCCTGCCTGTGGAACAGCATTGAGACCCGTAATTTCCACCGGCATGGAAGGTTCTGCAGTTTTCACTCTTCGGCCAAGATCATTGACCATTGCCCGCACTTTACCAAATGCGTTGCCGACAACAATCGGATCACCGACATGAAGTGTTCCACCTTGTACGAGAAGTGTAGCAACTGGCCCTCGTCCACGGTCCAGCTCGGCTTCCACTACGGTTCCATATGCTTCCCGATCCGGATTAGCTTTTAGTTCTTCAACTTCAGTAACAAGGAGAATCATCTCAAGGAGGTCGTCAATTCCTTTTGCATTTAATGCGGACACTTCAACGAAAATCGTGTCGCCACCCCATGCTTCAGCTACCAGACCATGTTCTGTCAACTCCTGCATAACACGATCAGGATTGGCTCCTTCTTTATCAATCTTGTTAACAGCCACAATGATCGGTACTTCCGCAGCTTTAGCGTGGTTGATGGCTTCTATCGTTTGAGGCATGACGCCATCATCCGCTGCAACGACGAGAATGGTAATATCGGTCACCTGAGCCCCGCGCGCGCGCATCGTTGTAAACGCAGCGTGCCCTGGAGTATCAAGGAAAGTGATTTTCTTATCGTTTTCCTCAACTTGATAAGCACCGATGTGTTGCGTTATTCCGCCCGCTTCACCTGCAACGACTTTCGTATGGCGGATGCTGTCAAGTAATGTCGTCTTACCATGGTCGACGTGTCCCATGATGGTAACAACCGCAGGACGTTCCTCAGTTTTCCCCTCATCATCATCCGCTTCAGAAATGGCTGTTTCGAAATCCGTTTCGTCTATAATGATTTCTTCTTCAACCT
The DNA here is from genome assembly GCF_001721685.1 of Salisediminibacterium beveridgei. Classification (GTDB taxonomy): domain Bacteria; phylum Bacillota; class Bacilli; order Bacillales; family Salisediminibacteriaceae; genus Salisediminibacterium; species Salisediminibacterium beveridgei. The sequence continues at coordinate 1,924,122 of NZ_CP012502.1, forward strand.
TGATACCATATTCTTCTGCAAGGATTTCCAAAGCATCTTTATCCAATTCCTGGTTGATGGTTGCCATAACTCCAAGGAACATCAGCTTTTTGATAATCTCAGATGGTTCGCGGTAAATTTTCTCCGCAAATTCACCAACTGTAACGGGTGGTGTGTACAACACTTTTTCCGGGAGCTTACGCGGCATGGTGGAAGGTTGCTGGTTCGGATTTTGCTGCCGCTTATCATTTTTACGATTGCGGTTTTTGTTACCACCTTTATTAATACCTTTGTTCTGACCTCGGTTTTGCTGATTTCCCGGCCCTTTGTTTCCTTGATTCTTTTGATTTGGCTGGTTTTTCTGGTTACCGGATTTCACCTGATTGTTTTGTGGTTTATTTGTGCTGCCCTGTCCTTTATTGGGTTGCTGCGGCTTATTTTGGGTCTGATTTTTCGGCCGGTCCTGATTACGATTATTGTCCGCAGGTTTACGGCTCTCTGCCGTTTTTTTCTCAGGTTGATTACTTTTTCCTGTGATTCCTTCAAGTTTATTCATACTTTCCTGATCAATCACGCTCATATGATTGGAGACTTCAATCCCTAAATCCTTCAGTTTATTGATCACTTCTTTACTGGTTGTATTATTTTCTTTTGCATATTCGTAAATTCTTTTTTTACTCAATGTACATACCTCCCGTTTTCATTCAGAGAAGCAAAGTTCGTTTATTGACCGTCCAGTTCTTTCTGGATCCGGTTCATGATCGAAGTGGCAAATCCCTGGTCCATGACAGCAATGGAAACTCTCTCATGTTTACCCAAAGCATGCCCCAATGTTTCACGATCTGAAACAACTGCAAGCCGTACGCGATAAAACGTTGTTTTATCCGTCATTTTTTTCAAGGTTCCCGATGAGGCGTCTGATGCAACAATAACCAGCTTTGCTTTGTTGGATTGAATCGCTTTGATCACCTGTTCTTCTCCTGTAACAAGAGCTCCGGCCCGTTGAACAAGTCCCAGTGTCGACGTCCAGTGCTGACTCATCGCAACTTGCTTCTCTCATGTTCATGAATCAACTGATCGTAAACCTCGTCTGATACTTTGGCTTTCAGGTTTCTAGCAAGTAAATTTGACTGTCTTGCTTTTTCGATCACTTTTCGATCATTTGCAATATACGCTCCACGACCTGATTTCTTACTGCTTGGATCAACGAAGATCTCACCTTCCGGTGAGCGAACAACTCTGATCAACTCTTTTTTAGGTTTCATTTCCTGTGTGACTATACACTTTCTCAAGGGTGTTTTCTTTTTTGATGTCATCGCAACATCACTCCTGGTCGTCCTTCTCCGAATCATAATCCGCTTCTTCATCAAAATCCAGAAGATCATTATCCGCGAGATCTGCAAATGATTCCGGTGTATCTTCTTCGACTTCTTCTTCAAAGAAACTTTCTTCATCAGATAATGGATATATACCCGATTCTTCTGCTTCTGATTCACTCTTAATATCAATTTTCCAACCCGTGAGTTTAGCAGCGAGCCTGGCGTTTTGTCCTCGTTTACCAATAGCAAGAGATAATTGGTAATCCGGCACAATCACCGTTGTTGTCTTCTCAGCTTCGTTTACAAGCACTTCCACTACTTTCGAAGGACTCAATGCATTGGAAACATATACTTTCGGGTCTTCTGACCAGCGGACAATATCTATCTTCTCACCTTTTAGTTCATCAACGATAGTTTGCACCCGCTGTCCCCGTTGACCGACGCAGGAACCTACCGGGTCGACATCTTCGTCCTCTGCATGAACGGAGATTTTAGATCGTTCTCCTGCTTCTCTGGAAACTGATTTCACCTCGACAGTACCATCATAAATCTCAGGTACTTCCAATTCAAAAAGACGTTTGAGAAGACCGGGATGTGACCTCGATATCATGATTTGTGGTCCCTTTGTCGTTTTTTCGACTTTGGTGATGAACGCCTTGATCCGGTCATTGTGTCGATATGTTTCATTCGGCATTTGCTCATTCAGTGGCATAATAGCCTCGACTTTTCCAAGATCAACATAAATGAACCGATGATCCTGCCTTTGGACTATGCCTGTCATGATGTCTTCTTCACGATCGATAAAATCGGAATAAATAATCCCACGCTCTGCTTCTCGAACGCGTTGAGTTACCACCTGTTTTGCCGTTTGTGCAGCAATCCGGCCGAAATCCCGGGGTGTCACCTCAATTTCAACGATATCATCGACTTCATAGTGCACGTTGATTTCTTTGGCTGCATCTTGACTGATCTCCAGCCTTTCATCAAACACCTCTTCAACAACCGTTTTGCGGGCAAAAACTCTGATTTGTCCCGTTTCTCTGTCGATGTCTACCCTAACATTTTGGGCGGAGTTGAAATTTCGTTTATAACCTGTAATCAGGGCTTGTTCAATGGCTTCAAGAATAATTTCTTTATCTATTCCTTTATCTTTTTCAATGGTTGCCAAGGCATCCATAAATTCACTGTTCATGGAATCCTGATCCCCCTTTCATAATTTAAAACAAAACAGCTAAACGAGCTTTTGCTACTTTGTCATATGGAATGGTTTTTTCCAGTTTCTGCGTCTTCACTTTCTGCTCAATGACCAATAACTCTCCATCAAAAGAGAGTAATCTTCCTTCAAAGACTTTCTCACCATCTAATGGCGCGTAAGTGGAGACGTGAACATTTTTCCCGACCGCTTTTGCGATATCATTCGCTTTTTTCAATGGCCGTTCAGCCCCTGGTGATGACACTTCCAGGTAATAGGCCTGATCAATCGGATCGGTGCTGTCCAGCGATTTACTCAACTGTTCACTGACCGTGGAACAATCGTCCAATCCAATGCCTTCTGGTCCATCTATAAATACACGGAGAAACCAGTTTTTACCTTCCTTGACAAACTCAATATCGACCAGTTCAAGATTGAGTTCATCCAGGATCGGTTGAACCAGTTGTTCCACTTTCTGCGTAACATCTACGCCCATACTTGATTTCCTCCTTTACCGTTAGAACCTTGCTCATTAAAAGAAAGAGTGGGAATCCCCACTCTTTCCGGTCGCCTTTTCATTTCAGTCCTATGATAGAATACCACAACTGCAGGTTTAATGCAAATGCATGTCGTATCGGCAGGGATCAGAACAATGACAACTGATTCGTATCTGGCATACCGTCCAGACAGCCATGATCATCAAGGTTTTCAAGAACCGTTTTTGTTATTTTACTGCGTTTTCTGAGATCTTCTTTACTTAGAAACTCACCTGCAGATCTTGCTTCGACGATATTGATGGCTGCGTTGGTCCCGACACCTGTCAATGCGTTGAAGGGTGGCAAAAGAACATCACCCTCCACCTGAAACTCTTTCGCTTTGGATTGATACAGATCCACCTTTTTAAATGAATAACCACGCATTGTCATTTCGAGCGTCAATTCAAGTACCGTCAACACACTTTTTTCTTTTGGTGTAGCATCAAGGCCTTTCGAATGGATTTCTTCAATCCGTTTTCGAATGGTGGCTGAACCCCGAATCATTGTATCAAGCTCAAAGTCATCTGCACGAACAGTAAAGTAAGCCGCATAAAACATCATCGGATGATGTACTTTAAAATATGCAATCCGAACAGCCATGAGAACATAAGCCGCTGCGTGTGCTTTTGGAAACATGTATTTGATTTTGAGACAGGATTGAATATACCAGTCCGGTACACCGTTTTTCTTCATCTCTTCAATCCATTCAGGATCAAGTCCTTTGCCTTTACGAACAAACTCCATGATTTTAAACGCAAGTGAATGTTCTAGCCCTTGATAAATCAAATACACCATAATATCATCCCGACAGCCGATCACATCTTTCAATTCACAAGTTCCTGCAGAGATGAGGTCCGCTGCATTATTCAGCCACACATCACTGCCGTGACTTAATCCTGAAATCTGAACAAGTTCACTGAATGTCGATGGACGGGTTTCTTCAAGCATTTGACGCACAAAACGCGTCCCAAATTCCGGAATACCGAATGTTCCGGTTTTACACATAATGTCTTCTTGGGAAACACCCAGAGACTCAGTGCCTGAAAACAGTTTGAATACCTCCGGATCATCCACAGGAATGTCTTTCGGATCCATTCCACTGAGGTCCTGAAGCATGCGAATGACCGTTGGATCATCATGTCCGAGTATATCCAGCTTCAGGAGATTATCATGGATCGAATGGAAATCAAAATGCGTCGTTCGCCATTCTGAGCCATCATCATCCGCTGGATATTGGATCGGTGAGAAATCATAGATATCGAGGTGATCGGGAACAACAATGATCCCTCCAGGGTGCTGACCAGTTGAACGTTTTACCCCGGTGCATCCACTGACTAGCCTGTCAATTTCTGCACCTTTAAACTGAACGCCCAAATCCCCTTCATATCCCTTAACATACCCATAAGCAGTTTTATCAGCAACGGTCGTAATTGTGCCTGCCCGGTATACGTAATCTTCACCAAAGAGCTCTTTCGTGTAATTGTGAGCAACAGGCTGATATTCACCGGAAAAATTCAAATCAATATCGGGCACCTTGTCGCCTTTAAACCCAAGAAAGGTTTCAAAGGGAATATCATGTCCGTCTTTTTCATACTGAGTTCCACATTTTTCGCAATTTTTATCAGGCAAATCGAAACCGGAACCAACGGAACCATCATTGAAAAAATAAGAATGCTGGCATTGTGGGCAGACATAGTGAGGTGGCAAAGGATTCACTTCAGTAATTTCCGTCATTGTGGCGACAAAACTTGAGCCGACAGACCCACGTGAACCGACAAGGTATCCATCATTCAATGATTTTTTGACCAGCTTCTGTGAGATCAAATAAATCACAGAGAATCCGTTCGAAATAATACTTGATAATTCTTTTTCCAAACGCTTTTCAACCAGTTCAGGCAATGGATCGCCATAAATACTCTTGGCACGGTTATAGCACATCTGCCTCATTTCATCATCTGCCCCTTCGATATGAGGGGTATAAAGATCATCCGGTATCGGCTTGATCTCATCTACTTCGTCAGCCACCCACTGAGAATTTTTCACAACGATTTCATCTCGTTTATCTTCCGTCAGAAATGAGAAACAGTCGAGCATTTCATTGGTGGTTCTGAAATGAACCTGAGGCAATGTGATCCGGTTTAACGGGTTTGCTCCACCTTGACTTGCAATCAGAATTTTACGGTATACGTGATCTTCTTTGTTTAAATAGTGAACATTCCCCGTTGCAACGACGGGTTTTCCAACCGTTTCGCCTAATTTAACAAGATTTTTAATAACGGATTTAAGTTCTAACTCATCTCTGATAATTTCCTTTTCGATAAGATGTTGATAGTTCGCAGGAGGCTGCACCTCCAGAAAATCGTAAAAGGCCGCAGTAGCCTCCACTTCTTCAGGTGCCTTTTGCATGAGGCCATCGAATACTTCCCCATTATCACAAGCTGAACCGATCAATAACCCTTCGCGGTACTCAGCCAGTACGGATTTCGGAAGACGGGGAACGCGAAAAAAATAATCGATATGGGATTTTGATATCAATTGATAAAGGTTTTTTAACCCGTTTGCATTCTTCGCATATATCGTACAGTGATTGGGACGTTGCTTTTTATAATCATCCGGTGAGGATTGTTCATTCAACTCTCCATGAGTAGTGATTCCTTTTTCCGCAGCGTCCTTGACCATTTTCCAAAGAAGATGTCCAGTTGCTTCGGCATCATATATTGCCCTGTGATGGGCAACCAGCTCGATGTTAAATTTCTTACAGAGTGTATTCAGCCGGTAATTTTTAAATGACGGGTAAAGCATGCGCCCCAATTCAAGGGTATCAATGACAGGATTCGTTGCTTTGGACAGACCAGCTTTTTGATAACCTGCGTCCAGAAAAGCCATGTCAAAGGAGGCATTATGAGCGACAAGTATGTCATCTGCACACCAGTCTTTAAACTGTTTGAGTACTTCTTCAGCCTCAGGGGCATCTGCCACCATATCGTCCGTGATCCCTGTCAGGTCAATGATCGTTGGACTCAATGCCTCATGAGGATTCGCAAAGGATTCAAACCTGTCGATGACTTCCCCGTCTTTCACTTTTACAGCAGCGAGTTCGATAATCGTATTGTAAACCGCTGAAAGTCCAGTGGTTTCCACATCAAAGACTACATAGGTATCCTCCATCAAATTACGATCCGTTGCGTTATATGCAATTGGAACTCCATCATCCACCAAGTTAGCTTCCAAGCCATAGATGATTTTAATATCATGTTTTTTTCCGGCACCATAAGCTTCGGGATAAGCCTGAGCCCCGGCATGATCGGTAATCGCAATCGCCTTGTGACCCCATTTTTTGGCCTGCTCCACATAGCGTCCTACATTTGTGATCGCATCCATCGTACTCATGTTCGAATGCAAATGCAATTCAACCCGCTTTTGATCATTCGCTGCGGTATCCTGTCGCTCAACAGGTTTCACCTGTTCTAGATCTCTCGCCATCATTGAATAATCTCTCGAAAATGTATCATATTGGACTGGACCTCTGACTTTCAGCCAAATCCCTTTTTGAATCGCCTCAAATACAGCGAGATCCTCTTTGTCATTTGAGAACATCTTTACATTGATCGAGTCTGTATAATCTGTGATTTTAAATGTCAACAACGTCCTGCCACTTTTCAGTTCACGCAGATCTGAATCAAACACAAGGCCTTGAGCTGTAAACCGCTTTTCCTCTTCGATGATCTCTTTCAAAGGTCTGGGCTCATCTTTTATCTTCGTACCATGTGAGATCGCTTGCTTTATTTGCATATCTTTCGTTTTCTCGTCCTGTTTTTGCTTCTCTTTCATGGCTTCAATGACTTCAAGCTGATCTTCCTGAATCCTTTCATCACGAAAGCGTTGCATATCCTCATGAGATTCTTTCACCTCAACATGCCAAGTGTACTCTCCCAGTCCATATTGGTCCAACAACTCTTGTAATGGTTCCTTCAACCTGCGAAGTACCATTTCTCTCTCAGTATCATTTACCACCGTCAGTGTGATCTGTTTGCCAGAGACAGAGGGGACTTGTCCTTCCAATCGATTAATCAACCCATTCGTGTGACTTCGTAACGCCTCGATAAACAAAGGCCAAAAATCAGCAATAACAGCATTTGCATCAGCCACTTCATCATACCGAAGATAAAAAGAAACGTTCGCTACGTGTTCAAGACCATGAATCAGTGTAGATGAAAAGCGTTCATAGGCGTCTTTTGTCATTGGCGATGTTAAATGGAATGTGAAAACCCATTTTCGTTGGCTTTTATGAACTGCCAAATCTTCAATCCATGCTTCTTGTAAAAAACGATCCTTAATGTCAGCAGACATCTGCACCTGTTCCATCAGAAGCTGAAACCGTTCGATGCGTATTTGTCGATCTGATTCCATAATTGCCTCCAGTCTCCTATGTATTCACCAGCCGTTTTGAATGGAAATGGTACCCCGCTTTTGACAGGATACCAGATACATCAGCTGCTTATATAACCGGTAATGGTTGATAGTAAGTCTTTTCGGTGTACTTCAACCGTTTCACCGGATTTTCTGTATTTCAACTCCACAATCCCCTCACCGGCCTTTTTACCAACAGTAATGCGAATTGGCAGACCCAGAAGATCGCTGTCCTTGAACTTGACGCCAGGACGTTCCTGTCGATCATCAAACAACACTTCGAGTCCTGCCTGCTGTAGTTCAGAATACAAAGCTTCAGACAGTTCGCGCTGATCATCTTGTTTCACATTGACCGGTACGAGATGAGCATGAAACGGCGCTACACTTAGCGGCCAGATAATCCCGTTTTCGTCATGATGCTCCTCGATGATTGCAGCAACTGTTCTCGAAACCCCTATACCGTAAGAACCCATTACGATTGGCCGGGCTTTGCCCTGATCATCCAAAACAGTGGCCCCGAGTGCCTCACTGTATTTTGTCCCTAATTTAAACACATGACCAACTTCAATGCCTTCTTTAAAACGTATCGTTCCTTTCCCGTCCGGCGATGGGTCACCTTCTTGAATCATCCGTACGTCTGCAATTTGATCGACCTTGAAATCCCTGTAAACATTCGCGTTAATGTAATGCTTATTTGCTTCGTTCGCTCCGCAAATGATATTTTTCATCACCATTACGGCTGGATCAGCCACGATTTTCAAGTGATCAGGAGCGCCGACCGGGCCAAGAAAGCCAAAATCCGCTTTCATCCATTCTGAAGATTCCTCTTCAGTGGCAAATGTTACGTTACGTGCATCTAAAGCATGCTTGATTTTAATATCATTTACTTCATGATCTCCGCGGACGAGCACCATGACAGCTTCATCATCAACATTGAAGGTCATCGCTTTAATGCACTGTGTGGCATCGGCATTCAGATACTTGCCCACTTGTTCGATGGTTTTCTGATCCGGTGTATCCACTTTTTCAAGTGGTTTTCCATTTTCATTCGACTGCGGATAACTGACGTTGACCTCAGCAATTTCCGTATTTGCTGCATAATCTGATCCATCAGAGTAAGCAATCGTGTCTTCTCCGACACTCGAAAGAACCATAAATTCATGCGTATCTTTCCCACCCATTGCACCTGAGTCTGCAACAACTGCACGGAAATTCAAATCACAACGCGCGAATATTTTTTTATAGGCTTCATACATCTTGGAATAACTTTTATCCAGACCGTCGTAATCCACGTCAAAGGAATACGCATCCTTCATCAGAAATTCCCTTCCACGAAGAACGCCAAATCTCGGCCTTCGTTCATCACGGAATTTTGTCTGAATCTGATACAAAGTCATTGGCAATTCTTTGTATGAACGGACGTCATCTTTCACAATCGCAGTGATCACTTCTTCATGCGTCGGCCCAAGAGCGAACTCTCTTTGATGGCGGTCCTTAAAACGCATGAGTTCGGGACCATAATCTGCCCACCTGCCTGATTGCTGCCACAATTCCGCAGGCTGAATTGACGGCATGATCATTTCTTGAGCACCAGCCCGGTCCATCTCTTCACGGACAATACGCTCCACTTTTTGCAGTACCTTAAACCCCAAAGGCAAAAAGGAATAGACTCCTGATGTACTTTGACGAATTAATCCAGCTCTCAGCATCAGTTGATGACTGACAACATCAGCGTCTGTTGGTATATCTCTAAGTGTAGGGGATAAAAACGTACGTTGTCTCATCGGTAACAGCCACCTTTACGTTAATTTCATGGTATTGATTTTTTTACATAAACAGCCGGTTGATATCATTCCATGTCACGGCAAGGACAAGCAGCATCAGAAGGGCGAACCCGATGAAATGGACCATCCCTTCTTTCTGGGGGTCGACCGGTTTGCCTCTGAGTGCTTCCAATCCAATGAACAGCAATCGCCCTCCATCAAGTGCGGGCAATGGCAAGAGATTGATAATTCCAAGATTGACACTCAAGATCGCAGTCCACTGAAAGAGCACGAGAATTCCCATTGCAACAACTTCACCGGTATATTCATAAATGCCAACCGGACCTGCCAATGCATCTAAGGAAAACTGTCCTGTAACAAGCATGCCCAGTGCTTCGATAATTAGAATGGTCGTCTCATAAGTTTGGGTGAATCCAAACAAAATGGCATCGAGAACATTTCGTTCCATTGGCGGGTAAACGCCGATCACGCCCATCTCTTCATCATCAGGCCCCTCTCTAACCTGCGTGACCATGGAAACTTCGAAGATTTCACCATCTCGTTCAACAACGAAATCCAATTCCTGTTCAGGTTTCGATTGAATTTCTTCTGTCATTGAAAACCAATCTTCAACAGCCTGACCTTCAATTTCAACGATTGTATCACCTGGTTCAAGTCCCGCTTCGATAGCAGCACCGTCGTCGGTCAGAGCACCTACTTGTGCCTCTTCTGTAGGCATTCCGGCAATCAGGGCATATGCAATAAACGCAATGACAGCCAAAACGAAATTCATTAAAGGACCAGCAAAAATTGCAATTGCTCTTTTGCCAACTGACTTCGAAGCAAACTGGCGGTTATAGGGTGCGATCTGTGTAGCTTTTTCATCATAAACATAATGCGCTTTTTCATCCACATCCAAGGTTACAAACTCTTCATCGTTCATATAACCACTAATGGTCAAATCATGCTCAAGATCAATCTTCTCCACTTGGATAATCTCGCAATCCGGATGTTTCGATTTGTTATTGACAATGATCTCACGCACTTTTCCATCATCATGGTACTTCAATCCGATTTCGTAGCCGGGCTTAATCTGTATCATTTCAGGATCTTCTCCAGCCATCCTTACAAATCCGCCTAAAGGAAAAAGCCGTACGGTGTAGAGTGTCTCATTTCGTTGAAAAGAGAACAGTTTCGGGCCAAATCCAATGGCAAACTCTCGACAGAGAATCCCTGCTCGTTTAGCAAATACCAGGTGCCCCCATTCATGAATGGATACCAGTACTGCAAAAATAATAATAACTGCTAAAAATGTATTCACTTCTTCACCCTCTTATTTCTTATCCCTTTCAATGGCCGTGCGGATGTTTAAATCAACGTCAATAATCTGTTCCAAAGATGGTTCTTGAACATGATTATGATCATTTAACGCTCTTTCCACAATGGTTTCTATATCAAGAAAGTGGATTTGATCTTTCAAAAACAGTGAGACTGCTGCTTCATTAGCAGCATTCAAAACAGTTGGTGCCGTTCCACCTTCTTTGCCGGCATCATAAGCCAATTTCAAGAGGCGAAAACGTTCGAAATCCATTTCTTCAAAATGAAGCTTACCAACTTCCCATAATTTTAACCTTTGTCCACCATTTAAATCAAGTCGCATGGGATGTGATAGTGCATATTGGATTGGCACTCTCATGTCCGGGGTACCCATATGCGCCAAAACACTGCCATCGATGTATTCAACCATGGAATGAACAATACTCTCACGGTGTAAAATCACATTGATCAGATCATAAGGCATATCAAAAAGCCACCGAGCTTCGATTACTTCTAGTCCTTTATTCATCATGGATGCTGAATCGATGGTGATTTTTGCACCCATGGACCAGTTCGGATGGTTCAGTGCCTGCTTAACTGTCACTCCTTTGAGTTCTTCGCGCTTGAAGTCGCGGAAACTTCCGCCGGATGCAGTCAGAATCAATTGGCTGACTTCTTTTTCAATGTTTCCATGAAGGCATTGGAAAATGGCTGAATGCTCACTGTCAACCGGTAACAATTTCACGCCATTTCTCATTGCTGCTTTTGTAACAAGATGACCTGCAGTGACGAGTGTTTCTTTATTGGCAATCGCGATATCCATTCCATGTTCAATCGCTTGCAATGTCGGTTCAAGTCCAATTCTGCCCATAACAGCATTCACCAGCATATCGGCCGGTTCACAAGCTGCCTCAGACAGACCCTCAGATCCAGTAAGAATGCGCGGGTTATAATCGAGTAACTTCTTTAATTTAACAGCAGTTTCAGTGTCAGCAACACTGATCACCTCAGGTCTGAATTCGTTCGCCTGATGACTGCCTATATCACTGTTTTTCCCGAAACTCATCGCCATCATCTCGAACTGGTCGGGGTGTGAGCGGATCACATCCAATGTTTGTGTACCGATCGATCCCGTAGACCCTAATAGATTGATCTTTTTCATACACTCATCTCCTGCTCTAGTCGTGATTTTACTATTCACAGATCTTACAAAAATCCAAATAGATAGATAATCGGCATGACAAAGATTAAACTGTCGAACCTGTCCAGTATCCCACCATGGCCAGGAAGAACATTTCCCGAATCTTTAACAGCGTAATGCCTTTTAAAAGCCGATTCCACCAGATCTCCCAATTGTCCAACCAGAGAAACCGTAAGCATAAACAGCAGTGAAACAAGCCAACTGTTAAACAATGGCATGAATAGAAGGAAAGTTGTCCCTGTGATGAGGGCGAGAACCACTCCACCGGCAGAGCCTTCGATCGTCTTTTTAGGACTGATGCTTGGCGATAATTTATGCTTGCCAAACTTACGACCTGCAAAATATGCACCTGAGTCCGATGACCAGACCAAAATCAGGATTAATATCACATGCATCAAACCCTCTTCAATTGTTCTGGCATAATGAAAATAATGAAAGCCAAATCCAACATAAACTGATGCAAGTACGGTAAAACCTGCATCATCAAACGTCCATTTATTTCTTGAAATGACAGTTAACGCAAGCAAAACAATCAATAATAACAAGAAGAATTCTGCACGTTCATATGCAAATGCCTCGAAATTAATATACGAATCCGGAATAAGCAACAACCACATCAAGAAAAATCCTGCAAATCCACGGGCAGTCATTACCCGTATCTGTTTCATAGCAAGCAGTTCTTTCATTGCGACTGTCGCCAACAGAAAAATCAGGCCGGCAAAAAAATGGCCGCCCAAAATAATGATTCCGAGAAACCCCGCCCCGGCAACAACGCCGGTAATAACTCGTTGTTTCATCAGACAATCCCCTCCTTAAACCCCACCATATCGTCGCTGTCTCGTTTGATATACAGCAATTGCTTTTTGGAAATCTTCCTCTTTAAAATCAGGCCAAAGAACTTCTGTAAACCAGAATTCGGAATAAGCAAGTTGCCAGAGCATAAAGTTACTGAGTCGAATTTCACCACTCGTTCGAATAAGTAAATCCGGGTCCTTTAAATCATGCGTCATTAGATGAGATTGAAATAATGACTCATCAATATCATCAATCAGTAAATTTCCATCCTTCACTTCCTGACAGATACTCTGGATGCCCTGAACCATTTCAGCCCTGCTTCCATAGTTCAATGCAAAATTTAAAATTAACCCATCATTTCCTGCTGTCTCTATCACAGCATTTTCGACAGCTCTTCGCGTATATTCCGGTAATTTATCAATCTCTCCAGTGACCCGGACAGTCACATTCTGTTCCATAAGTTCAGGTAATTCCTTCGTTAGAAATCGTTCAGGTAGACGCATCAGAAATTCCACTTCCGTTTTTGGCCGTTTCCAGTTTTCTGTAGAGAATGCATAAAGCGTCAATGCCTCAACCCCATATCGATTTGCCTGACGAACGGTTCGACGGACTGTGTTCATTCCTTCCCGATGACCTGCGACTCTCGGAAGCCCCCTCTTTTTAGCCCATCTGCCATTACCATCCATGATAATTGCAATATGCTTCGGAACATTATCCAATTGAATATCTGTTTCATTCGTGATTTTTTCAGATTTCAGTTTATTAAACATAAGACCAGCCTCCGTAATCTGGAAAATTATCGATTGCATTTCAATTTCAATGAAACCCACTTTATTCTATCACGAAGTGCCATCAAGAATCATTAAGATATTCAATTTAATCGGAGTCCCTCTTAGAAATGACAAGCAAAACTAATACAAACAAAAGGGTCCGCGATAACGGACCCTTTTCATCACCTATTACACTTCCTGAATGTCTTGTTCCTTTGCTTTGACTCGTTCATCAATTTTCTTGATGTAATCATCAGTCAACTTCTGCACTTCATCTTGACGGCGTCGAAGATCATCTTCGGTCAGTCCACCGTCTTTCTCCAGTTTTTTCAATTCATCATTTGCATCTCTTCGAACATTACGGACAGCAACTTTCGCATCCTCCGCATAGCGGCCGACGACTTTAATCAACTCTTTTCTGCGCTCTTCATTGAGAGCAGGTACAGAAATCCGGATAATATTGCCATCATTACTCGGAGACAAACCAATATCCGCCTTTTGGATAGCTTTTTCGATGTCCTGTAAACTTGATTTATCAAACGGTTGGATCACAAGCATTCTTCCTTCTGGAACACTGATACTCGCCAACTGATTGAGTGGCGTCATCATTCCATAATACTCAACTTGTATCCGGTCAAGAAGTGATGCATTCGCGCGTCCGGTTCTGACAGAACCAAGTTCACGCCCTAGAGCTTCCAGTGATTTGATCATACGCTCTTCCGTTTGCTTCAATATTTCTTTTGTCATTATTCAGTCCCCCTAATAATCGTACCAATTTCATCGCCTTTTACTGCACGGGCAATATTACCCTTCTCTGAGATGGAGAATACCACAAGTGGAATATTGTTGTCCATACATAAAGATGACGCAGTAGAATCCATCACTGCCAATCCATCTTTCAACAAGTCAAGATAGGTCAGATTATCATATTTCTTGGCATATTCATCAACTGATGGGTCCGCACTGTAGACGCCATCCACATTGTTTTTAGCCATCAGGATTACATCCGCTTCAATCTCAGCAGCGCGTAAAGCTGCCGTAGTATCCGTCGAAAAGAACGGGTTCCCTGTACCTGCTGCAAAAATCACAACCCGCTTTTTCTCCAAATGTCGAATGGCGCGTCTTCTTATGTAAGGTTCAGCGACTTGACGCATTTCAATAGATGATTGCACTCTTGTTTGTACTCCGTTGTTTTCAAGGCTATCCTGAAGAGCTAAAGAATTCATCACCGTTGCAAGCATTCCCATATAGTCCGCGGTTGCACGGTCCATCCCTTTTGCACTGCCGGCAATTCCTCGCCAAATGTTTCCGCCTCCCACGATAATGGCGACTTCAACACCCAGGTTAACAACTTCACGAACCTGTTCAGCTATGGATTGAATCATATCCGGGTCTATTCCAAATCCCTGCTCACCAGCAAGGGCTTCCCCACTTAATTTTAAAACAATCCGTTTGTATACTGGTGTATCTCCCATGATAGCCTCCTTTGTTATATTTCTTTGGATTCTTACGAAAAAGGGACACGATGTGCCCCTTCCGGTTTGTTATTTGTTCACTTGTGACATTACTTCATCAGCAAAGTTCTCTTCTCTTTTTTCCATACCTTCGCCTACTTCATAGCGGAAGAATGTTTTAACTTCGCCACCTTTTGAAGCAACATATTTCCCTACTTTTTGATCACCATCTTTAACAAAAGCTTGCTCATTCAAACAAACTTCTTCAAAGAACTTGCTCAGACGGCCTTCCACCATTTTTTCCACGATTTTCTCGGGTTTTCCTTCGTTCAATGCCTGTTGTTTTAAGACTTCTCGCTCTGCATCCACGACTTCAGCATCCACTTCTTCACGACGGACATACTTCGGATTCAGTGCAGCTACATGCATGGCAATATCCTTTGCCACATGTTCATCTGAGCCGTTCAATACGGTCAAGACACCAATTCGTCCACCCATATGAATATAGGCACCAAATACTTCGTCTTCTTCTGCCTCTACCAATTCGAAACGTCGAAGAGAAATTTTTTCACCAATTTTTGCAATCTGGTTATTGATAAATGCTTCGAGTGTGTCGCCTTCTCCGCTGCCTTTAAAGGACTGACTCAGCGCTTCTTCAACGTCCTTTGGCTGATTCTCCAAAATATGCTTCGCTACTTCATTTACCATGTTTACGAAGTTTTCGTTCTTTGATACGAAATCTGTTTCAGAATTCACTTCAACGAGTACAGCTTTATTTCCTTGAACGATTGCCTGCGACAAACCTTCTGCTGCCACACGGTCAGCTTTTTTCGCTGCTTTAGCAATACCTTTTTCACGGAGAAATTCAATTGCGCTTTCCATGTCACCGTCTGTTTCAGTCAAGGCTTTTTTGCAGTCCATCATGCCTGCACCTGTTTTTTCACGAAGTTCTTTTACCATTTTTGCTGAAATTTCCATTTTCAGTTGCCTCCTTAGATTCTGTAAAATCATCTGTATTCAGAGAAAAGGGTGATAAAGGGGCAAACCCTCTATCACCCTTTAGGACGGACAGATTAAACCGTTTTTTCTTCGGTCTGTGACTCTTCTTCAGCGACTTCTTCAGTCAAATTACCTTCGATAATCGCATCAGCCATTTTCGATGTTAATAGTCGAACGGCTCGAATTGCATCGTCATTACCTGGAATTACGTAATCAATCTCATCTGGATCACAGTTCGTGTCCACAATCCCGACAATCGGGATATTTAACTTAATCGCTTCTGCTACAGCAATACGCTCTTTACGAGGATCGATGATAAACAGTGCGTCAGGAAGCTTTGTCATTTCTTTGATACCGCCTAGAAATTTCTCTAAACGATCCCATTCTTTTTTAATAAGAACAACTTCTTTTTTCGGAAGGACATCGAATGTACCATCTTCTTGCATTTTTTCAATGTCTTTCAGACGATTGATCCGCTTACGGATCGTTTCAAAGTTGGTCAGTGTACCACCGAGCCAGCGCTGATTGATGTAGTACATCCCGCAACGTTCTGCTTCTTCAGCTACAGAATCCTGCGCCTGTTTTTTCGTTCCGACGAAAAGCATAGTACCGCCATCAGCCGCCATGTTACGAACGAATTTAAATGCTTCGTCCACTTTTCTGACCGTCTTTTGAAGGTCGATGATGTAAATACCGTTTCTTTCTGTGAAGATGTAGCGATCCATTTTAGGGTTCCAACGTCGTGTCTGATGACCGAAGTGAACACCTGCTTCAAGTAGTTGCTTCATGGAAATTACTGCCACATCACTCACCTCCTCTTCTTGGTTTTATTTTGTCCTCCGCAACCATCATTTCCTCAGTAAGACTTAACTTTCGTCAAGCACCCTTACCCGGATCAGGTTGCGTGTGTGATGACACCGAAGATTAATATAACACAGACAAGTGCTGAAGACAATGATCACAGCAGAATTTTATTGGTGAAATTTCAAGAGAAGTTCAACTTCACCTGCACCCATCTGGAGTTTGCGGGCAATTTCCTGCGGACTTTCTCCTTGGGCATGCATGGACAGGATCCGGGATGTACTCGATGTATTTACTTTCACATCGTCATCCGGAATGGAAGGTGGTTTGTATCCCCCATATTCATCCTTTTCATTGGTTTGTTCCCGATTCAGCTCCTTCAAAGAGGCAGCAGAGGATTTATTCACAAAATCAGCATCCTTCTCAGGTTTCTCAGAAGGATGCTGATTTCCCTGCTTTTGCTCTTCCGTTGGGTCACGGGACTCTTTCTCGAAGTTTGTCGGTTTTGCCTGCTCAAGATTTAATTTACTGAGACGCCTGGCAATCCGTTCGTTATTTTCTTTCATTTCAGTTGTATATGAGACCAGCAAATCTTCCATCTCTCTCAGGGTCTGCTCTTTATCCATTGGCTTGAATGCTTCCGTTTTCTGATAAAGTGTCACAATAGCAAAAATGCTGACCAAGTGTAAAAAGAAACTGAGAATAAGTAAATAAATCATACTATCTCCTTAACGGATTTCATCAAATAAATTCCCTTTAAAAGGGTGAGGCACCATGGATGTCGTGAGCTGTTCTTCGGGCCGTTGTTTTTCCATTTCAGATTCAGCTTTACCTAGAGCATTTGCTCCATTATTTTCAGCACGGTTTTGGACGACGCCATCAAGTGTTGTTACTCTGGAAGCATCACGTTGATCTTGCTGTTGCCCGGATTCTGCCATCATATCCTGAGCTGTTTGCCCGCGCTGCTGAAGCTGATCCTGAATTTTACCCGCCATTTGTGCCCGTGGCATTGCCATTTGAAGATCAATTGCCCTTAATCCACTCATGGTCACTTCACTCCCTGTAACGGTATTTGAGATCACTTTTTGTTATGATTCCTATTATATCAAAAATATCACAGGGGTTCGAATCTTATTTCCGATTTATCAAGGAAAAACGAAACACCTTTGTGCTTTGTTGTGATCCGTTTACGGTATTTCCCGAAATGAATATCCACCTGAGGATAAACGGTTTTGCGCACCTTCACTTTAATCGGATCGACGGCTTCTATAATCTCACTGACCGAATCAAGTCCTGATTGAGCAATATTAAGATTTTCATGAGCTTCTGCAAATGATTTTCGGATACGAAGCTTTGTAACTTTTTCCTGAGCAGATAGAGCGTTCTCCTTCTCTTTATTCACAAGTTTTTTCAAGAGAACACCCAGTTTTTGAAGATTATCTTCTGCCTCTGCTTTCAATTTTTTATTGGCCTTTTCTTTTTCCAAAATCGATTGACTGACCCCCACATATACAGATGTAGGCGTATTCATTTCATTGCCAATTTCGTTGGCATCCAAACCAGCCACCGCTGAGACAGAACCTCCACAAATACTGCCATTGCGGTCAAAGCAATTTAACACACCATCTGTTTCCACCTTACTATGTAAAATCGATTTCGTTACTGTAACATTGCCTCCGGCTTTCACATTAGCCTGATTCAAAAAAGACGTAACGAGCTCTGATTCAGCAGCAATTAACCCTCCGCCTTGTGCAACAACACCTTGATGAATATAAATCGAACCGCCTGCTTCCAAGTGCGCAGCTTCAACTGACCCGTGCACACGAATATCACCTTTCGCTTTAATTTCAAAGCCGGATGGCACACTTCCTCGAATATTGACATTACCGACAAAATCAATATTCCCGGTTCTCATATTGACGTCCCCATGTACTTCAAATACCGGATAAACGTGGATCACACGAGGTTCAACAGAAACCTGTCCATCAATATTGGCTACCAGTGTTGCTCCTTCATCTTGAAGTTTTGTATTTTTTCCTTGCCTCAGAACAACTTCTTTCCCGTTTCGACCTTTGACCTCTTCACCTGCAATATTCGTTCCCGGAATTGCATCGGTGGGGTTAATTTTTCTGCCAACGACTTCCCCTTTCGTCACGGATGGAATCTGAATCACCTGTTTCAAATCAACCATCTGTTTTGACTCCAACTGTTCATCAGTAAACTCAGAATCATCTTCATCAAGCATGGACCAGATATAGCCATCTTTACCATTCTGAGGTTTCACACCCTCTGCTATCGTCAATGGCGTTTTATTTACACCCTTGATCAATGCATCAATACGTTCTTCATGTATACCAAAAACAATCCCAGATTCTCTGAGGAATTTTAAAATATCGTCCTTTGACACACCTTCAGGAAAGGGGGCAGATTGCTTTAATTCCGCCTTCATTTGATCGTCCGATATTTCGATATCTATCATATTGTATAAGTCTATCATTAAAGATTCCCCCTAAAGTGGTCCTGCGATAATCGAGACTGACAATTAAAAGTTCATTCTTATCTGCCAGATTTGAGTTGCTGCTGCAATTTAAAAACGGATTTGGAATGAATTTGCGATATTCTGGACGTCGACAAAGAGAGCGCTTCTCCAATTTCAGTTAATGTGAGCTCTTCATAATAAAACAGTGTGATCACCAATTGTTCCTTTTCATTCAATGTCTGAATCGCTTCAGCCAACTCGGCATAATCTGACTGCTTACTTAATGATTCAGCAGGAGTCAATGATTGCTGATCAGCGATGGATGATGCATAGGTTTCGGTCTGATCGTCATCCTGAGTTGGCTCGTCAATGGACAAACGGTGTGAAAAATAGCTCTCATTCGAGGTGCGAATGACTTCATTCTCCGTCATTCCTGTTTCATCTGCAATTTCCATAGCAGTAACGTTTCGCCCCAATTGCTGCTCAAGTGTTTCAGTTACCTGCTCTATCTTTTTCGCCTTATCCCTCAATGTTCTGGGCAGCCAGTCTTCCTGTCGCAGTCCATCTATAATGGCACCTCTGACCCTGAAAGAAGCATAGGTATCAAATTTCAATTCTCTTTTGAGATCAAATTTTTCCAAAGCATCGTATAGCCCCATTAGTCCGTGACTCCTTAAATCATCATGTGAAACGTTTTTGGGGAGGTGAATACCGATTCGTTGGACGTGATAATCGACCAAAGGCATATACGCTTCAATCAAACGGTTTCCCGCAGAACGGTCCCGAGACGAAGTCCAGGATTTCCAATCCTTATCTAATTGAGCTGTGAATGACAACCGGGACATTTGAACCCTCCTAATCGTTCAGCCTGGACTTTACGAACTCCGCAGCCTGCTTGTCAGTTTCTGCAGAGTATGATGTATCCTGACTATGCTCATCATGCGTTATTTCTTCCGTCTGATGATTGTGCTTGTTTGTTTTTTTCATCGATCCGGATGAAGAAGGTCCAACATCCATGAATACTAAATCCCATATATATGCAAGGATAATACCAAAGAGAGCACCAGGCAATAGTCCGATGCTCCCGCGAAAAATCGATGTCGGAATCGTATTTGACTGTAATGAAGCGATAAAAAGTATCAAAAAAGAAAATGATGAAGCGACAATGACAGACTTCATGTAAAAAGATTTCATCAGACTTTGATCACACCTTTATTCACAGTTCTGATTTCCAGTACAGAAGTTGCAGGATTAAATTCAATCGTTCTTCCGCTACCGCCACCTGTATCTTCATAGACAACAGGAACACGGAATTTCTTCAGCTGCTCCTTTACTGATTCGGCATTCCTCGGTCCGATACGCATCGCCTCATTGGACGATGAAAAATTAAACATTTGCGCGCCTCCAGCCATTTTCGCTTTCAAACGCGGTTTCGTCGCACCGATTGCCACTACACGATCGATCAGGTCCTCCAATGCTGTATCTGCATATTTTGCCCGATTGAGTTTGTCGTTCCTGGCGTAAGATGAATCCGGAAGCATAACATGAGCCATACCGGCAACCTGTGCCCGTTCATCGTACAATATCACACCAACACAAGATCCCAACCCTGAGGTTCGGATGGTATCCGGTGATGTAACAACATTCAGATCAGCCATGCCAACTTTAACAACATTACTCATCAGGGTTAACTCCTAATGAACGAAAAATGATTCCCAGGGAATCCGGGTCCGGAAGTAAAAAGAAATGCCCTTTTGTCTGTACCGAGTTATCCTCATCTTTTTCGTTAATTTCTGTATCAATCAGAATGGCATAGTCCCCGACTTTAGAGATCTCCACTAAGCCAAACGATAAGATCGCCATGGACATATCAATCGCAACGGCCGGTGGTGTGGGTTGTAAATTTAATTTTGTGAAATCTGACAGGGCAGATAAATACGATCCAGACAAAATATTTCCCACTTCATTCATCGCTGAAAGCGCCATTTCAGGTATGTCACTCGATGCAAAATCAACGGATGGATCCATAATCAATTGTTGAATCAATGACGAGGCTTCATCAGCCGGCAACATGAAAAACATACTGCCAGGAGCATCGCCATCAATTCTGAGAAAAACTGCGGCGACGACCGCTTCCTCACCACCAACTGATTCGCAGATGTCATTGAATGGCACAACTCTGACTGATGGCACTTTCATATCGATTGTTTTTGAAAGCATCGCAGACAGTGACGTCGCTGCATTCCCTGCACCAATATTTCCAATCTCCCTCAGAATATCCAGATGATCATTGGTTATGTGTTCATAATCGAACATTTAAGCATCCCTTTCCATTTCCTGAATATCTTCAAGCTCATCCGGGTTTAAAACCTTATCCAGATTCAGTAGAATTAACAGCCTTTTCTCGAGTTTTGCCACCCCTCGAATATATGCTGCTTCAAGACCTCCCACTACTTCAGGTGGGGGCTCGATTGCATCTTTTGGAATATCGATCACATCATTTGCAGAATCGACGACCAGACCTACATCCATCTCTCCTACTGTTACGATGATGACCCGGGTTGCTTCTGAATGATCAATTCCCTCAATATCAAAGCGTTTTCTGAGATCAATGATCGGCGTTACAACACCTCTTAGATTGATGACACCTTCAACAAAATCCGGTGTGCTTGGAACACGGGTAATATGAAGCACCCGCTCAATCGACCGAACTTGTTCAACTTCCACGCCATACTCTTCATCTTTCAACTGAAAGATGATCACTTTTACGTCCTGAGTCATTACTTCTTCAGACATATTCTGTTCGCCTCCTCATTTATTTGATTAGTGCGTTGCAATCCACGATCAGTGCCACTTGTCCATTTCCAAGAATTGTAGCACCTGAAATAGCAAAAACACTATTCAAGTAATTGCCCAATGATTTCAATACGATTTCCTGTTGACCGATGAACGAATTAACAACAAGTGCAGCCATCTTTTCACCTTTCCTTACGATGACGATCGAATAATAATCATCCTCGTCTTTTGTTACAGGAACCTCAAAGAAGTGTGTCAAATCAATCAACGGAACAACACTGCCACGGAAGTCAATCACTTTCTGGTTATGTGCGGACATGATATCGTCTTTCTTTATGATTGCAGTTTCAATGATCGAGGAAAGGGGGATTGCGTAAATCTCTTTTTGAACCTCCACGAGCATAACGGATATGATTGAAAGGGTTAGCGGCAATTGAATAGAGAAAGTGGTGCCCTGACCCGGTTTTGATGTGACAGCTACATTTCCACCAAGAGATTCAATTTTGTTTTTTACCACATCCAAGCCCACTCCGCGACCCGACACGTCAGAAATTACATCAGTTGTACTCAGTCCACTTGAGAATAAGAGCTCATAAACTTGACGATCTGTCATACTGTGGGAGTTTTCTTCCGTCACAATACCGCTTTTGATTGCCTTTCGAAGAACTCCTTCACGATTAACCCCCGAGCCATCATCAGCAACTTCAATAAAGACGTGGTTTCCGCTATGATAGGCTTTGAGTGTAATATGACCTTCGTCGTTTTTGCCGGCTTGTTTCCGTTCTGCAGGCATTTCGATACCGTGATCGATCGAATTTCTCAGTAAATGAACAAGAGGATCGCCAATCTCATCAATCACCGTGCGATCGAGCTCCGTCTCAGCGCCGATAATCTCCAGTCGAATTTTTTTATTCAGGTCTTTAGCAAGCCCCCTCACCATTCGAGGGAATCTGTTAAACACTTGTTCCACCGGTACCATTCGCATATTCAAAATAATATTTTGCAAATCACCTGAAATGCGGGACATATGTTCTACGGTTTCGGTTAATTCGGCACTCTTCATATCTTTGGAAATTTGTTCAAGACGACCACGGTCGATGACAAGTTCCTCGAACAAATTCATCAGACTATCGAGACGATCAATATTCACTCGTATCGTTTTATTGGATGCCTGTGAAACCTTTTCATCTTTTTCGGGTTGCTTGACCTGAAGTTGATTCTCAGCTTCTTCTTTCACCTCAGCAGGTTGAATTTCCGGCGAATCACCTTGAGTATTAGCTGTTTCTTCATTGTCGATATCGGTTACGTTAATTTCGGTTATCTGAACATCCTCAATTTCTGATACCTTCATGACTCGAGATTTCACTTCTTCCGCTCCAGTCTTAGTAACCAGTGTCACATCGAACGATAGATCAAAATCCTCTTCTTCCAGTTTATCCACAGCTGGAAGCGATTTGATCACTTCTCCGACCTGTTCGAGTACTTCAAATACCATAAAGACTCTTGCTGCTTTGAGTATCACATCTTCTCGAAGCGAAATGCGGATCTGCATTGGTGTAAAGCCTTGTTCATGACTTTGTCGGATCACCGTATGTTCGAAATCGTCGTAGGATACTTCAGCAGCTTCAGAATCATTTAGGGGGGACAAGGAACCTGATGGTTCATTCGTCGTTTCTTCGCCATTTTCGATCTGTTCCAGTTTAGCTACAACTTCTGTCACATCTTTTTTACCTTCTCCACCATCTGCAATATCATTTACCATGTACTCCAAATCATCGACAGATTCAAAAACGACATCCATTAGTTTTGTTGTTGTTTCAATGTTTTCGTTTCGAATACCATCCAGTACATTTTCCATCTGATGAGTCAGACTGGCCAGGTCATCATAACCCATTGTAGCAGCCATCCCCTTCAGAGTATGAGCCGAACGGAATATTTCATTTACAATTTTAAGATCCTGCGGGTTTTTCTCCAAATCAAGCAGGTTGGTATTCATCGCTTGCAAGTGTTCAGTGCTTTCATCAATAAACATCTCTAAATACTGGTTCCGTTCCATACAAACCCTCCTAAATTAACAATGCTTCAGAATTTCTGAAGAAATATCGTTCAGATCTCTTACAGCGTCGACTATATTCGCTTCAAAAGCAGCCTTGGGCATGCCATACACAACAGCCGTATTTTCAGATTCTGCAATCACTGTAGTATTATGGGCTTTTTTCAATCGAATAAGCCCTTCCTTACCATCTGCACCCATTCCCGTCATCACGACTGCAATGACCCGTTCAGGGCAGATTTCAGCTAAAGACAACAGCATCGCATCTACTGATGGCCTGTGACCATTAACAAACGCTAATTGATCTAAATGAATCCCGACTGAAGTCCCGATTCTCCTTACTTTTAAATGGTATCCTCCCGGCGCAATATAGGCAACCCCTTTTTGCAAAATATCACCATCTTCTGCTTCTTTTACTGTAATTGCCGACAGGCTGTTCAATCGTTCGCTCAGCGAGCGCGTAAAACCTTTTGGCATATGCTGAACGATCATAATTGGATACGGAAAATCTGCTGGGAGCGTAGTCAATACACGTTGTAAAGCTTTGGGGCCTCCTGTTGACGTTCCAATCGCAACTATTGTCTTCGTCGTCGTTTGACTGGCAGAACTGATTTTATTATTCTGGTGAAAAGCTGTTCTCTTAAACTGGTCCAGCCTTTTGACCGGTGCAATTTTCTTGAGTGGTGTTAATGTGTTCCTGGAAACCTGTCGGGCATATAAGACTTTTTCAAACAGATTATCTTTCACCTTTTCAATATCGAGTGAAATGGCACCAGAAGGCTTTGCAATGAAATCAAATGCACCAAGCTCCATGGCCTTCATTGTTGTTTCTGCACCTTCTTTGGTCATACTGCTCACCATAATCACTGGTGTCTTTGTGGTATTCATGATTTCTTCAAGGGCTTCAATACCTGTCATCACTGGCATCTCGACATCCAGCGTGACAACGTCAGGTTGATGCTCTGCAATTTTATCCAATCCATCTTTGCCATTTCTGGCGGTAGCAACCACTGTAATCTCCGGATGTTCATTCAGAATATCTGACAGCATCTTGCGCATAAATGCTGAATCGTCAACTACCACTGCTCGAATCATTTTTGACTCCTCCCGCCTTTATGATCCAGGACGTAAAAAACCTTTCAATCGCCCGATGAATGTAGGCTTCATTTCTGTTTCATCTTGAGTTACTCCAGCAATGAAAATATTGACAGTCTCGTTCATTGCTTTTGCTGGTTTCGAACCTGGGTTATGAAGAAGAAATGGCGTCTGTGCACGAACGGCCTTCCAAACTGCATTATCATCAGGAAAAATTGACATTAGTTCTATATTCTTCCCGAGAAATTTTTTTGTGACCTCCTTGACGTTTCCGGCAGTCCTCTCGCCATCTTTCACACTCCTCGAACGGTTGATAATTAATGAAATCCTCAGCTGAGGTTCATGGTGATGAATGTACTTTACCATGGCATAAGCATCGGTAACCGATGTTGGTTCCGGTGTCGTCACAAGAAATACGCTGTGGGAAGAGAGCAGAAAATAAGCACTGTTACTATTCACACCTGCACCCATGTCCAGCAAAATGTAATCAAAAGCAGATTCAGCACTTTCGATTTGACGGTATAAATGATCCGCTTTCATATCATTCATTTGAAAAAGATCATTCAACCCGCTTCCTCCAGCTATGTATTGGATCCCTTCAGGGCCCTCTTCCATAATAGACCAAATAGACATTTCCTCATTCATCATATCGACGATTGAATATGTTGACGATTGACCAAGAAGAATATCAATATTCGCCATTCCGATATCCATGTCTATAATCAATACTTTCTTACCTTTTTTTTGCAGTCCAATTGAGAAATTCAGAGTGAAATTAGACTTCCCTACGCCACCCTTACCACTGACAACAGCAATGACATCAGCCTGCTTGTTTGTGGAATGATTCATGTTTCCTGTCATTTTTTTGCGGAGTGCATCTGCCTGGTCGCGCATGACATTCAACTCCTTGTAATCCAGCTGATGATCTTTTCACGGCTGGCTTCTTCGATATCATCCGGAACATTCTGACCAGTGGTAATATAGCTTGCACCTATCTGATGGTCCTTCATCGCATTAAACATAAAACCCACTGAGTCAGTCTCATCAAGTTTGGAGAATATCAGTTTATCAATCTTAATCAGATTAAACTGTTCAATAATGGTCAACATGTCACGATATTTTGCAGTCGCACTGAGCACAAGGTGCGTTTCCATCTGTTCATTGAAATCAATCAGCTGTTTCAATTGTTCCACATACAGGCTGTTTCGGAAATTACGTCCAGCCGAATCAATGATGATAAAGTCATAGTCATTAAATGTCTTCACAGCTTGTTGGAAATCATCGATTGAATAAGCCACCTCAACCGGCACATGCAGTAACTTCGCATAGGTTTTCAGTTGCTCTATTGCAGCAATTCGAAACGTATCCGTCGTTATAAACGCAACTTTCTTTTTGTCCTTTAACACTGCATGTGCTGCGATTTTAGCAACTGTTGTTGTTTTTCCAACCCCGGTTGGTCCTACGAGATTCAAGTATTTCTTTCGGTAATCAAAACCACCGAATGGGATATCAATCAGACTTTGCTCCAACTCATTCTTTATCCATTTGGTAATTTCACGTTCCGGCTGTGAATCTCCGTTTTCCTGATACCATCTTTTCAGTAATTTTTTCATGATCTCCAACCGGTAAAGATCAAGAATCTCCTGATCTTTCAAGAGATGATTCACTTCCGCCAGCTTGCCCGGATAGTCCTCTGTTCCACCGGAATTTTGCTGTGTGGATGAGTATTGCATTGACTGAATCATTTTTTTCAATTCATCAATTTCTCCTGCTAATTTATGTGTATCCTGATTTACGGTTGATGACCTTTGCACAGGCGGTCTATGGTTGTCATGCTTTCTTTTTTGAAGAGAGCTACTCCCTCCTGCAGAGCCTGATGCTTTCTTCTGTTCAGGGTCAATTGCTGCAATCACTTCGACATTTTTTCGTGTGAACAGTCCCAATATGCCACCTTTTTCAACCTTTTTAGAATTTAAAATGACTGCATCCTGTCCAAGCTCATCTTTGATTTTCACCATGGCATCTGAAATGGTTTTTGCTGTATATTTTTTCACTTTCATTGACTGTTCACCACCCCTACACTCTGAACCTCAATATGAGGCTCCAATTCATTATAAGATAAAACCGGTACTTGAGGCATATAACGCTGTATCAAATGATGCACATACATTCTGACAGCAGGTGAACAGAGGATGACAGGCATGTGCCCTGTTTCCTGGAGCCTCTGCACTTCCATCATCGTATTCTCCACGATTTTTTGAGACATTTGCGGATCGATGTTGAGAAATGCACCTTGTTCTGTCTGCTGAACTGAATCGGCCAATATTTTCTCTACATCACCACCCATAGTGATGACGTATAGTGGTTCTCCTTCTTGGGCATATTGTTTCGTGATTTGCCGGGATAATGATTGCCTGACATACTCTGTCATCAAATCTGTGTCCCGAGTCATTTGCGCATAATCTGCCAACGTCTCGAAGATAACAGGCAAGTTGCGAATTGATACTTTTTCCTTAAGGAGGTTCGCCAATACCTTTTGGATATCACCGACGCTCAAAGGATTCGGTGTTACTTCTTCAACGAGAGTCGGATACGTTTCACTGAGATGATCTACCAGTTGCTTCGTCTCCTGTCGCCCAATCAATTCATGCGCATGCCGTTTGATCACTTCGGTTAAGTGAGTCGATACGACAGACGGAGGATCAACAACTGTATATCCGGAAAGCTCGGCCTGCTCTTTGAGATCCTCTGAAATCCACTGAGCAGGAAGACCAAATGCCGGTTCAACTGTTTCAATGCCCTGAATATTCTCATCTTCAACACCTGGGCTCATAGCCATAAAGTGATCCAGTAATAATTCACCTTTCGCAACTTCATTCCCTTTTATCTTGATTGAGTATTCGTTCGGTTGCAGCTGGATATTGTCTCTAATCCGAATAACAGGCACGATCATTCCCATTTCAATGGCCAGTTGCCTGCGGATCATGACCACCCGATCCAACAGATCTCCGCCCTGATTTGCATCAGCAAGTGGAATTAAACCATAACCGAACTCGAATTCAATTGGATCTACCTGCAGAAGATTGACAACACTCTCCGGAGATTTTGGATCCTCATCTCCGGGTTGCTCTTTTTCTTCTTCAGCTTCCTCTTCAAGAATTGAATCCCGTTTATTCGTGCGTTCGAGGAAGAAGCCGCCGATTGCTAATAACATTGCGATGGTAAATGTTACTGATCCCGTTATGGGTGTAAATACTCCAAGGGAAAAAATCGTCCCTCCTGCCACATACAGCATTTTTGGATATGCCAGGAGCTGTTTTGTAATATCATGACCCAGATTCCCTTCTGAGGCAGCCCGGGTAACAACAATACCTGTGGCAGTCGAAATCAGTAAGGCTGGAATCTGAGAAACAAGACCGTCACCTACAGTCAGCAAGGTATATTTGTTTGC
The DNA here is from genome assembly GCF_001721685.1 of Salisediminibacterium beveridgei. Classification (GTDB taxonomy): domain Bacteria; phylum Bacillota; class Bacilli; order Bacillales; family Salisediminibacteriaceae; genus Salisediminibacterium; species Salisediminibacterium beveridgei. The sequence continues at coordinate 1,952,532 of NZ_CP012502.1, forward strand.
TGCTTCAGCCAATGGCAGACCTTCCTGCACCATCCCAATAACAAGTCCGAAGATGATATTAATGATCACGATGACGATCCCTGCGATCGCATCACCTTTAACAAATTTACTTGCACCATCCATTGAACCGTAGAAATCTGCTTCCTGTTCAATCTTCTGCCTTCGTTCCTTCGCTTCGATATCAGATATCATTCCAGCATTCAAATCCGCATCGATACTCATTTGTTTACCCGGCATCGCATCAAGGGTGAACCTTGCACCCACTTCAGATACTCGTTCAGCACCTTTCGTGATCACGATAAATTGAATAACAACCAGAATTACAAATACGACAAAACCGACCAGCGCATTTCCTCCGACAACAAAATCACCAAATGTTTCGATGACGTTACCTGCATCCCCTTGATTTCCCAGGATCGCACGTGTTGTCGAAACATTCAGTCCAAGGCGAAACAACGTCACTAAAAGGAGTAACGTTGGAAAAATGGAAAATTGCAGCGGTTCTCTCGTATTCATGGAAACGAGAATAATCAACAGCGCAATGGATATATTGATGATAATCAAAAAGTCAATAATCCCTGTCGGAAGTGGAATGATAAGCATAATGACAATTAAGATTACGCCTAACAGTATACTGAAATCTTTAATGGGCATTCTGCTTCTCTCCTAACTGACAACTTGTTACCTGGAATTCTCAGATCTTCTTTTGAATCCGGTATACATAAGCCAATACTTCTGCAACTGCTTTGAATAAATCTTCCGGAACCTGATCGCCGATTTCCGCCTCAGCATAGAGGGATCTGGCTAATGGCCGGTTTTCAACTGTAAGCACTTCGTTATTTTTAGCAATATTAATCAGTTTCAATGCGACATAGTCGACGCCCTTCGCCACGATAACAGGAGCTTCCATCGCGTTTTCATCATACTTCAATGCGATAGCATAGTGCGTGGGGTTTGTAATGACAACATCCGCTTTCGGCACCTCCTGCATCATCCGGCTCATTGCCATTTGGCGCTGCTTTTCTTTTATTTTTGATTTAATCAGAGGATCACCCTCTGTCTTTTTATATTCATCCTTTACATCCTGTTTGGACATGCGGATATTTTTTTCGAAGTCATATTTCTGGTACATATAATCAAGAATTGCAAGGAATACCAATAAAAAACCCACTGCCAGGCCCATAAAAACGATCAATGTCCCAATCAGAACTGCTCCGTCTTCCACATCATATAATCCTATCCGAAGAAGTTCATCCATGTAAATCCAGATCACGATTCCGGTAACGCCACCTACCAGAACGATTTTCATCATCGATTTTAGAAATTCAACAAGTGCTCGAATCGAGAAAATTCGTTTAAACCCTTTTAGTGGATTTATTTTTTCCAATTTGAATTTTATGGCTTCCGGTGCAAACAACACCCCTACTTGAACATAGTTCGCAAAAACACCTGCAATGACCGAGGCAAGCATAATAGGTGCTACAGCAACTGCCGCTTGGAAAATATACTCCGTAAATAACGGTTGCATGGCTTCCGGGGTGACATCCATAACAAGATATTCTGTCATGGAAAAACGAACGATCGCAGTCATTTGTTCAATCACCAACGGACCGGCAAAGAAAAACATTAAAAAAACGAACATTAAAATGAATGCGGTATTTACATCCGTACTTTTCGCCACCTGCCCCTTGTTTCTCGATTCACGTCGCTTTTTGGGTGTGGCTTTTTCAGTTTTTTCTTGGGCGAAGTACTGTAAATTCAGCTTTAATCGCATGTCAGACGCCTCCATACAACTGCATCAGTGTTCGCATTGTCACCATGATCGTTTCAATCAGATTGTTCACAAGCACGAAAAAGACAGGCATGGTAACCAGCATAAAGATAAATCCCAAAAAGATTTTCAAAGGGAAACCGACAACGAACACATTGACTTGCGGAACCGTTCGGGCAATAAACCCAAGAGCAACGTCAACCAAAAATATGGATCCCATGATCGGCATAGACATTTGAAAAGCGATGATAAACATCGTATTCATTGTTATACCTATAAATTCTGCATAATCCTCATTTCCAAACGGCAAAAATGCTTGATCCAAAGGGATAAATTCATAACTGTAATAGACACCGTCAAGCAACAAATGGTGTGCATTTGTCGCAAGGAGAAAGAGCAGTGCAAAAGTATATAAATATGTCCCGATCAAAGGTGCCTGTGTCCCGGTTTGCGGATCGACTACATTGGCAATCAAAAAACCGAGTTTCAAATCGATCAAGCCACCCGCTACTTGTATGGCATAAAGTAGCAGTAAAGCGATTAACCCAACTGTTAATCCAACCAACGCTTCTTTAATGACCAGCAATATAAATGTATAATTCAATTCGATGACTGGCCAATCACCATTAAAAATCATAATCCACGCCAAAAAACCGGCGAAACCGATTTTAAACCGCTGTGGAATCGTCTGATAAGAGAAGAAAGGTAACGTCAGCATAAATGCCGAAACTCTCACCAGTACAAGAAGAAATGCCGGAATCCATTCCACTACCTCTATTTCCATAGGACCACTACCCTATGAATCTCGTGAAATCGCTGAATATATCATGCGCAAATGATGTCAGAAGCTGCAGCATCCAAGGTCCAAAAATCACAAGTGCGAGAAGCACCCCTGCAATCTTCGGAATAAACGCCAAAGTCTGTTCCTGTATTTGCGTCGTTGCCTGAAATATACTGACGGCAAGGCCTATGGCAAGAGCCGTAATCAATAATGGACCAGCAATCAACAAGGTGGTGAATACGCCTTGTTCTGCCCATCCGATAACCATTTCCGGACTCATATGTATCCACTCCTAAAAGGTATAAAGTAATGAGCGTATGACAAGATGCCATCCGTCAACCAGAACAAACAACAGTACTTTGAATGGCAATGCAATCATAACTGGTGGGAGCATCATCATTCCCATGGACATCAGTACACTTGCAACCACCATATCAATCACAAGAAAGGGCACAAAAATCATAAACCCAATCTGAAAGGCTGTTTTCAATTCGCTGATAACAAAAGCGGGAACAAGTGACGTCATCGGAATATCTTCGAGTGTTTCCGGTCGCTCTTGTCCTGCATAACCCATAAATAGTGCTAAATCCCGTTCCCGGGTATGTTGGGCCATAAATTCCTTCATTGGTACCACAGCTTCGTCAAAAGCCTCTTCCTGTGACATTTCACCCTCAAATAAAGGTTGAAGAGCTGTTTCATTCAGTTCCGCAAAGGTAGGCGCCATTACAAAAAATGTCAAAAATAGTGCCAAGCCGATAATGACCTGATTGGGTGGCATCTGCTGGGTCGCCAATCCATTTCGGACAAAGGATAGCACAATCACAATTCGGGTGAAACTGGTCATCAAAATCAAAATAGCCGGAGCCAAAGATAATACTGTGAGAAGAAGCAAAAGTTGTACCGTAGACGTTAAATTTGCAGGATCGTCACTGAATATATCCAGTGCCGGAATTTCGATCGCTAATAACAGCATTACTTTTTCTCCTTCATTGCAGAGTGGATCTTATTTTGAGATTGTTTCACATCATCCATTTCCCGATTGAGGAGTGATCGGAAAGCATCTTCTTGACGGGATGGTCCATGATCTGATTGATCCCTTTTCAAAAAAGCAGAGAACTTTGACAAGGGCTGTTCGTAGAATTCTCCACCTTCTGTCGGCTTCGACAGCCGTTCTACTTCTTCGGGGTCCGTGATCTCCTGAAGAAGCTGGACAGTCTCCCCGACACCCACAACCAAAATGCGATCTCCGACCCGCACAATCTGAACAGAGCGATTTTGACCTACTCCGGTTCCTCCTACCGTCTGAATCGTCCGGTTTCCTTGGAATGAACGACTTCTGTTATTCATAAATTTCAAGAGCATATAGATCAAAAATAAGACGAAGCCAAGAGCAAGAAGTAACTGCAGCAACATCAAAAAGAGATTCTGATCTTCATAACCTGCCAGCGGTGCTTCATCCTCACTGTCTTCGGAGATATCAGGCGGGCCTTCATCTTCAGGAGGATCGATCACATCTTCTTCGCTTCCATTTGTAGGCTCTTCTTCAACTTCTTTTTGATCCGGATTAAGACCATCAATAACACTGCGGTCTTCTTCCCCAAAATTATTCTCATTTGCCTGTATTGCAGGAGATGCGATCAACATCATCAACAACAGCAGGCTAAATACTTTTATCCATTTCACATGCTTCACTCCCAGGATGATCATGCCAATGTTTTACTGATCGCCTCTAATACCCGATCCGCCTGAAAAGGCTTCACGATAAAGTCCTTTGCTCCTGCTTGAATCGCATCGATGACCATCGCCTGTTGCCCCATTGCCGAACACATAATTACTTTAGCATTCGGGTCGTGCGTCTTGATCTCCTTTAAAGATGTGATTCCATCCATCTCAGGCATTGTTATATCCATGGTTACCAGATCTGGAGATTTTTCTTTATACATATCCACTGCCTGTTGACCATCCCCGGCTTCACCTACTACATCAAAGCCGTTTTTCGATAAAATATCTTTAATCATCATGCGCATAAATGCTGCATCATCTACAATCAATACTGTTGTCGCCATAACTCAAGGCCCCCTCTTTTCTTATTAAACCTGTTTTTCTTACTATTTATTTTAATTGTTTCAATCGTTCAGCTTGACTGACAATGTCTGTAACACGGACACCAAAATTCTCATCAATCACAACAACTTCCCCTTTGGCAATGAGCCGTTGGTTTACCAGGATATCAACCGGTTCGCCGGCTAATTTATCCAATTCGACAATGGAGCCTTGACCGAGTTCGAGAATTTCTTTGATCGAACGCTTTGTACGACCGAGTTCAACAGTCACCTCCAAAGGAATATCCATCAGAAGGTCAAGATTTCGTTGTTCATTTTCATTCAGTGATGGTGTTTCAAAAGATGAAAATGCAGCAGGTTGTACATTCGCCTCCCGGCCAGGCGGCTGTTGCCGTTGACTGATCTGTTGAGGCTGAGCCGGCTCGCGATTCAGTGGTTGCTGTGACGGTTGTTTTTGCATTTCTGGTTGAGGTTCTGGCTCAGGCCTTTGTTGTTGAGAGTCCTGCTCCTCATTCCATTCAGCTGACAATGATTCTTTTTGCTCCGGTTCTGCTTGATTACTATTAGGCTTATCCTGAACTTGTTCACTACCTGAAGGATTCATAAGCTGATCAACCATATCTTTGGCAAAACTGACTGTCAGTAATTGCATAATACGTGAATCGATCAGGTTCCCGACACGGAGATTAAATGAGATCTGAACCAATACATCATCACCCGGTATTTCAATTGCATCTGGATTTTCAGTCAAATCCATCATATCAATATCAGGTGGTGAAATATCGACCTTTTTATTAAAGATGGTGGACATAGACGTGGACGCAGAACCCATCATTTGATTCATGGCTTCTTGCACAGCACTCAGTTCCATTTCACCCATTTCGCCGGGGGCGTTCGTTCCATCGTTGCCCATCATCAAGTCAGCAATGATCGAAGCGTCTTTCGTTTTGATTACCAGCAAGTTCAAGCCTTCAAAACCAGCTGTGTATGTAACAGAAACTGCGACATGGGGTTTTGGAAATTCTTTTTCCAAATCATCTTTTCGGACAACAGAAACCTTAGGCGTGGTGATATCCACTTTTTGATTTAATAATGTCGATAATGCCGTAGCTGAGCTGCCAAAGGAGATATTTCCAATCTCTCCGAGTGCATCGATCTCAATGTCTGAAAGATAATTTCCCGGTTCAACGTTAGCAGTGCTTTTTTCTTCATTTTCAGAATTCGCATCATTATCGTCATCATCCATGCCGCTTAATAACGCATTGATTTCGTCTTGCGAAAGCATATCATCGTTATCGTTCATCATAGAGCAGTTCCTCCTCTTCAATATCTTCAACAATCTGTACTGCCAGGTTGTCTTTCACTTTTCCAGGCTGTACTTTGTATTTCGGTGAGCCTCCAACGCTCATCCGTAACAAATCATCAATGGATTGATTGAGCTCGATGGTATCACCAACACTCAAATGAACAAATTCTTCGATCGTAATGTTACTGTGACCGAGCTCAACAGCTACATCCAGAGGTGCGCGCTTAATATTAAGCTCCAATGCCTCAATTTCTCCTGGTTGACGTTCTTTTTTCTTTGTTTGCATCCACAAATGCACCGATAATTTCGGTAACAATGATTCGATCACAACATGAGGTAAACAAATATTCATCATCCCTGAGGATTCACCTATCGTTGTTGAAAATGAAATCACAACAACGGTCTCATTTGGAGAAACCAGTTGAAGAAACTGTGGATTTACTTCGAGATCATCCATCATTGGATCAATTTCTTCCACCGATAGCCACGCTTCCCGAAATGTTTCAAGCGTCCTTTGAAATAGCTGTGTCATAATCTTTGACTCAATTTCGGTGAGATTCTCTACTTTATTGTACGATTCCCCTTGACCACCCAAGAGACGGTCAAGCATCGCATAGGCAATGTTGGGGTTTACTTCGAGTACAAAACGACCATCGAGCGGATATGGTTCAAAGACATTCAATATCGTCTGTTTGGGAACTGATCTGATGAATTCATCATATGGTAACTGATCCACCGACGCCACACTGATTTGTACAAACGTTCTCAACTGTGCCGATAACTGCGTGGTTAAAAGCCGTGCGAAGTTTTCATGAATTCGGGTCAAACTTCGGATCTGGTCTTTTGAAAAACGCAGCGCGCGTTTAAAATCATAGGTTTTAACCTTTTTTTGTGTTTCTTCTTTTTTCAGTTCATCTGCGTCCATTTCGCCAGTTGAGAGTGCAGACAACAGTGCATCGATCTCACCTTGGGACAGAACATCAGCCATGAAAACTTCACCTCACTTCCTGCACTGATACAATATTACATTTCATTTCATTCATTATTGAACAACGCGTGTACTCATATAAACTTCTACAACATGACCATCTTGCATAATTTGATTGATCTCATACCGGATTTGTTCCTCGAGGTTTCGAATTCCGTCAGACCCTTGAAAATCGGACTCCCGCATATCTGAGAGCTCACGGATAATGATATTTTCAACCTGGAAATTGCGTTTCTCCAATTCACTTCGTGCATGCCGATTATCCGTCTGGATCACAAACTGTGACCGAATGACATGATTTGATAATAAATTCGTTGTGATTTCCTCTGTTTCGATCGACAGTTCAATGACTTCATCAATGGTAGGTTCAGCATCAGGATCCGCAGCCTCAAAAAATTGAGTATAAAGGACAAGAGCCATGACACCAACTAATGTCATTCCTACAAGAACAATCAGCATGATATTGACTAAACGGTTTTTGAACATGGTTCTATCCCTCCTTTTCCCCACTGCCAGTCTGATCTGGACGGCGAATCAGAGGAGTAAGACCGATCCGCTTATAAAAATGTTCAATCATCTCTGAAACATCGTGTTCTTTTTCCTTGACAACAATTTTTTTACCCGTTGTCAAGGTGATCGTCGTATCCGGAAATGATTGAATTTGCTCGATGTATAATGCATTGAGAGTAAACTTCTCGTCATTCAGTCGCGTTAGTATGATCATAATAGTCTTATCGAGCACACTTTTAGAAGCGTCGCTCTTTCCTCCTGTATTTTATCGTGTTATAAATATCAAATGGCTATGGCTAAGTGCCAAAAAGCACTTAGCCAGAACCAAATTGACAATTAACGTTTCAAATTAATCAGTTCCTGAAGAATTTCATCTGATGTGGTGATCATCCGTGTGTTCGCTTGAAATCCACGCTGGGAAACAATCATTTCAGCGAATTCTTCAGCCAGGTCAACGTTGGACATCTCCAGCGTTGAACCTGTCAGATTTCCCCGTCCCCCGACTCCGGGGAAGCCCACTTGAGGTTCGCCGGAGTTATTCGATACCTCGTACAGATTCGAACCAGCCTTCGAAAGACCTGAAGGATTATTAAAGTTCACCAAAGCAATTTGACCCAACAGTCGAACTTCACCATTTGAAAATACACCATTGATTTCGCCGGTTTCAGAGACGGTGTAACTTTCAAGTGTTCCATCTGATGATCCATTTCTCGAAGATACTTCTACAGTTGAAGGAGAGTTGAACTGGGTAACGCTCCCCATGTTCAATGCGATGGGTGCAGCATCTCCCCACTGATCCCCTAATCCGCCTGGGTCATCAATAGATATAGTAAAACCTTCAGGCAATCGTCCTAAGGATGAGCCATCATCTGTATCAAAATTGATATCAGCTGATGCTGTTGAACCAATATCTGCCCAGTCACCATTCCCGTCTAAGAACTGTGTTTGATGCGACCATTCATTTTCTGCATCCTTAGTTAATTGAAGCCTTAACTCCTGTTCTCCGCCAAGGGGATCAGTAGCAAAAAAGCGAACACTTCGATTGTCACCATCATCTGTACCGGAATTCAGGTTCCCTCTCAAATTCACGTCAGTTGTGGACTCAGGGTTGACCTGCTCTCCTGCTGGTATAAATAAGTCTCCCACTCCGGCAGCCTCATCCACAGCCCCATCTCCATCAACGCCAAAACCTTGAACGCGAAGCCCCTCTGAATTTACCAGCATACCGTTCTCATCGAGATAAAAGTTACCTGCCCGGGTGTAGTAATCCTGCTCACCGTCACCGACCTGGAAGAACCCATCTCCGGAAATTGCCATGTCCAAGTCTCGTCCTGTGTTTTGCAAAGAGCCTTGTGTCTGGATATTGTCGATTGATGCTGTAGATCCACCCAGACCAACCTGCCTTGGGTTGGTACCTCCGCGTTCTCCTTCCTGAGGTGAAGATGCGCCTGCGAGCTGCTGGCTCACGAGGTCATTAAATGTAACCCGGCCTTTTTTGAAGCCGAATGTGTTGACGTTTGAGATATTGTTACCGATGACATCAAGTTTCGTTTGGAAATTGTTCATACCGCCAATACCTGAATATAATGAACGAATCATAGTTGTCGTTCTCCTTTCGATCTGTTAGATTCGGATTTTGCTGCTTCTATCGGTCCACAGCATTCGGCTTCCTTTCGGTCCAGCCAATATCCGTTTTTCTTATTCAATGCTTACTCGTCATCCCCGAGCACAATCGCCCCGTTGATATTCGTGAAAATCTGACTCGCTGCTTCCTCACGGTTCATTGCTGTGATCACCGTTTCATTCGAAGCATTGACAACCAGTGCTGCTTCTTTCGTGAGAACCAGTGAATCTCTTACACCTTTTTGCTTCGCTTCGCCAATACGGGACTCAATGGCTTGCCAGGTTTCCGGCGTTAACTCGATGCCCCGGTCAAACAACCGCTTTTCCGCATGCTTACTGATTTTCAGACTCGTGGAATCTGTCAGTTTATCCTGAAGCAGTTCACTGAATCCTGGACCTTTCAGATTTTGTTCAGCTTGAGAAGTTGATTTCTGTGGTTGAGCAGGTTTAACTGCTGGCTGAATCTGATTGGGAAAGAAATTTGATTTCACCATCAGGTATTCGCCTCACCTTCTTCAGGCTGTGCAATCTTCTGTATGTCATCGACACTCAGTTCCTCACCGCTTCGGGTTAAAATTGTTGCTGCACCATTCTTGAATTTCACAGCTTGAACGATCGCTTCCATCGTTTCCATCCGTTTATTGCCGTCTTCTGTCTCAACTTCCTCCTGCCATTCAACAGATTTACCGATCATGTCGCTGTGTGAGAAAAATTGACCCTGTTGCTGGTTTTCAATGAACTTGGACATGTTCTCATTCATATTCGTCATTTGTTCCAAAGAAGTGAAATTCGCCATCTGTGCGATAAATTCTTTATCCTCCATCGGTTCAAGTGGATCCTGGTTTTGCAGCTGGGTGATAAGGAGTTTCAAAAAAGCATCCTTTCCCATATCCTGATTACCAGTTCCTTTTGCTTCTTGTTCTTTAACGAAGTCTTCATAAAATAGACTGTTTGAATTTCCTGTTGGATTAATGGGCATGTTGTTATCCTCCTTTACATTTAGACCTCTTCATCAATACTGACTTCCAGAAGTGCGGAGAAATCGAGAACTTCTTCATCGTCCTGATCTTCTTCAAAATCCTGATCCTGTTTCATCTGTTCCTGATTTTCCTTCTCTTTTTCAGGTTCCTTAAACAGGGAATTAGTCTGTTGCTGTGTGACTTCCAAACGATCTACCTGGATATTCTGAGATTGGAAGGCTGTTCGTAACGACTGAAGCTGACCATCCAATAATTCTCGTGCTGCATGCGAGGAAGTCACCATACGGGCCACTAACGATCCGTTCACCATTTGTACCTGAATATCCAATCTTCCAAGTGATTGCGGATGAAGTTTAATGGTCATCTGTTGAATCCCGTTAGACAGCTGTTGAAAGCTTCCCCTGGACAGCATGTTCTGGAACTGTTTGATAAAAGCATCCTGATTGGCACGTTCAGGCTGTGCCTGTTGCGTGAGAGAAGAACCCATCATCATTTGAAACCTTGCAAGTTGAGCGTTATTCGTATCGAGTAACAAACTCGGTCCTTGCTGAGTTGAATTGCTGTTACTGCTGGTTCTCGTATACAATTCCTTCAAAAATGCAAACTCCTGAAAACGTGATTGCTGTGAATTTTGCTGCGCGACCGGTTCAGGTGTCTTGGCCATTCGCTCGAACATCAATGCCCATTTCTGTTTCATCTGATTGACATTTATCTGCTGGTCAGGTTTCACATCCGGCAGCATCAGCTGTGTCAGTGAAGCTAGAAGTCCTTCTGCATGATTAAAGTAACCTGCAACTTCAGCACTCATGCTACTCACGTCTTCCATTGATTCCTGATCAAGAAAAGCCATCATCAGTAACAATTGAATTGGATCGGGTTCATCATCGCTTTTTGATTCTCCCTCAGCAGAGAATGTTAAAAGATCGGCAAAGGGAATCGTCATAGCAGTCAGATCATTCAAATCGCTTAACCATTCATCCGGCAGCACCCCTTCCCATTCATCCAGGAAACTTGAGATGAATGTCTCATCCACTTCCGAGAAGTCCTCCGGTAGTAATTCAAGCAGCTCGGTGAACAATTCCATTAACTCTCCCATTAAATGCTTTAATTCTGAAAGATCAATTTTTTCAGGATTCACCGTCTCAAGCTTGGCAAGCGCACTCTTGATGGCGTCTTGATCCCCTGAAGTCATCGCCTGCTTTAAAGAGGCCATAAAATCCGAACCCCCCGCCTTCGGTTTGTCAACGGCTTGATTTGATGGTGAGCTTACTTGAGGTTTTGCATTCAGCATTGTCGCCATTGCATTCATATTCATCATTTTTTCACCCCCTTTCAATGGAATAAAGAGCGATCATTCGGAGATCTGACTGAGTAGAACTGCAGCAGTTTCGGCTTCCATTCTTGAAAGGATGTCTGCGCGGGCGCGATTATTCATCAGTTGTAAATAGGTCACAGCCTGCTCTTCAGGAAGTTCTTCCATGATATCTGCAGCACGAGAAGCCGTCATTTCCTGAAGCGTTCTGACAATATCATTTAAGTCGGCTGAAGACGTCTCCGTGTCGACTTCCACACCTTCATCAGACATGTCATCACTTTGCATAACCAGCAGTTCTTCTTCAAGTTCTTCAATCTTTTCTTCCTGTGATTCTGTCTGACGTTCAAGGTTTTCTTTATCACGGATCAATGTCTCATTTTCCCTTTCAAGTTGAGCAATGTACGCTTCAGTGCTCAATTCTTCTTCTCCTCCTGTAACTTCCTCATTTTCAACAAAAGGCAGCGCAGATGCCGCACTCCTTACCTGATCCCCGATATTAAAACCAAGATAATACAAGACAACAGCAGCAAGAATAATGGCAAAAACAGCTGGTATTAATACCACCATAAAAAAGACTTGAAGTTTACCCTCTGATTTTTTTTGATTTTGTTTACTCATACCCTCACCTGATTTCATCGCCTGACAAATTGTTGGACAGATATTTCATCGAGAAATTTCAATTCCTCGCGTTTCTCATCCTCAACATACTGATTATATTGAATCTCTTTCATCTTCTCGTATTTCTTATGATCGACTGATTTTGTAATCGACAGTTTTTCCTTATCACTCATTATTTTTCTCGCACGTTGGGTTTGCCATTGAAGCGCATTAATTTCTTTTTGCAAATGAGCAAGTATTTCTTCATTTTGCTGAATTTGAGCAATTGGCAATCCCTGTTGTAGTTTTAATGCCTGACTTTCAATCAGTTCTTCTTTTTGTTTCAGTACCTCGTATAATTGAGTTGCAACAGATTCAAACTGTTCAACGGCTTCGGAGTGTTGTTTTTGAGCATCATTTTTTTCCCTGTCCTTGTATTCCATGACTTTTTGAAGTGAATATTGAAATGACATTCATTCCCTCCTCTACCCGAACTGACCTACCAGTTGATTTCGAATATCTTTATACGAAAAAGCTTCATTCATCTCCTGAATCAGAAAACTGTTTACTTCCGGATAGCGTTTGATCGCTTCATCCACTTCCGGATTTGAACCCTTCTTGTAGGCACCAATGTTGATCAGGTCTTCAGAATCCCGATATGTCGCCAATATCTGACGGGTTTTATCTGCCGCGATACGGTGTTCGTCATCCACCAGTTCATTCATAATCCTGCTGATACTGCTGAGGGGATTAATCGCTGGAAAATGTCCTTTGTTTGCCAACTTCCGGTCAAGAACCAGATGGCCATCCAATATCCCTCTTACAGAATCTGCGATCGGCTCATTCATATCATCACCATCCACCAACACCGTATAAAAAGCTGTGATCGAACCAGCTTCACTCATCCCACTTCGTTCAAGCAGTCTTGGTAACAACGCGAATACAGAGGGCGTATACCCTTTTGTTGTAGGCGGCTCACCAATGGCAAGACCAATTTCCCGTTGTGCCATCGCTACGCGTGTGATTGAATCCATCATCAGGTTTACATCATAGCCTTGTGCCCTGAAATATTCACTGATCGCAGTTGCTGTCATGGCACCTTTAATTCTCATTAAAGGCGGTTGATCGGATGTAGCTACCACAACAATTGTATTCTTCAGGCCTTCGTTACTCAGATCACGTTCAATGAAATCTCTCACTTCCCGGCCCCGTTCTCCAATCAGCGCAATCACATTTATATCAGCCTCAGAACTTTTGGCTATCATCGCCATTAATGTACTTTTACCTACACCACTTCCGGCAAAAATGCCCATCCGTTGTCCTTTTCCAACTGTAAATAATCCATCTATCGCCTTTACACCAAGTGCGAGTGGTTCAGTGATTCTCGGTCGGGTCATTGGATTCGGAGGTAAATTATCTGTCGAATAGTACTGGTTACCAATACGTTCATCCCCGCCAAGGAAGTCACGGCCAAGGCTGTCTACGACTGTTCCGATCATATCATGACCCACTTTAATATCGAGTGGTCTGCCAAGCGTTTCCACCAGACTGCCGGCAGCGATATCTGAAATTCGATCAAAGGGCATCAGTAATACTTTCTCTTCACGAAATCCAACGACTTCTGCTAAAATTTTCTTTTGGTGACGCTGAATATGAATGAGGCAAAGTTCTCCTACTGATGCCTGCGGACCTTTGGATTCAATCATTAAACCTACTACCTGCGAGACTTTACCGTAAAACTTGAATGGTGACGCCTGTTTAATCGACTGTAGTAATACCTCTTTATTCATGAATAGCGCCATCTTTCAGCACTTCAAACAAAGCATGGCGAATCTCAAGCAGTTGAGTGTCCATAGAAGCATCGACCCTTCCAAACGGTGTCTCAAGAACACACTGATGCCCTGAAAGTTGTTCATCCGGTAAAATGATCAGCTCACCAACGTGAACAGCTACTTCCTGAAGCTCCCTTTGCCCTTGTATCGTCATCGGATACCAATCTGGTGGAACGTAGACTTTCACTTCCTCTTGCTCCCTCACTTCATATATGGCTTGTTTAACCATGTGAAGCCAGGTTTCCGGATGTGTTTCCACCGTTTTCCCGAGAATTCTGGATGCTACCGCAACAGAAAGCTCAAGAATATCCGGTTCGGCTTCCTCAATTCTCCGGACCACATCATGCCTCGCCAGTTCAATCATCTGCCTTGCTTCCTGGATCTGTTCATCGCATTGCGTCTTCCCCTGTTCGATGCCTTCCTGATGCCCTTGATTAAAACCATTTTCGGCAGCTTCGTTGAAAATCTGCTCTGCCTGTTGATTCATTTCCTGGCGAATTACGGCGGCTTCCTCTTCAAACTGACGCCACTGATTGTTTAATTCTTCTTCTTTTCTTTGCAGTTCCTCTTCACGCATTTTGATTTCAGATTCTTTTCCTTGCGCCAATCTCGTCTTCCGCTCTTCGTCCGATTCAACGCGCTCATTTGCATGTTCGCTGGTATAAAATGACGGAAGCTCAACTTTCTTCAAGCGGATTTCTCTTTGATCCGTACCTGTTTCGTTTGGTTTATAAGATTTAATCACTCTAGACAATGATATCATCTCCTCCACCACGTGCGATGACGATTTCACCAGCCTCTTCCAGTCTTCGGATGACAGCCACAATTCGAGTTTGGGCTTCCTCGACATCCCTTAATCGGACAGGCCCCATGAACTCCATCTCTTCTCGGAACGTGTCCGACATTCGCTGTGACATGTTATTGAAGACCGTCTCTTTTACTTCCTCGCTGGCCACTTTCAAAGACAACTGCAGGTCTTCATTCTCAACGTCTCGTATCACCCTTTGAATCGAGCGATTATCCAGGGTCACGATATCTTCGAATACAAACATCCGCTTCTTGATTTCCTCAGCTAATTCAGGATCCTGAATCTCAAGAGCATCCAGAATCGTTCGCTCAGTACTGCGGTCCACACTGTTCAAAACTTCCACAACGGCTTCAATGCCGCCGGCCTGAGTATAATCCTGTGTAACAGTCGATGATAGTTTTTTCTCAAGGATACTCTCCACTTCATTAACGATTTCCGGCGAAGTGCTGTCCATTAAGGCAATTCTTTTTGCAACATCCGCCTGTACCTCTTGTGGCAAGTCAGACAGTATCTGCCCGGATTGTTCGCTGCTCAAGTATGAGAGGATCAATGCGATCGTCTGTGGATGTTCGTTTTGAATAAAGTTGAAAATCTGCTGTGCATCTGCTTTTCTGGCAAAATCAAACGGTCTGACCTGCAGTGTGGAAGTTAATCGATTGATGATCTGCATTGCCTCATCGTTTCCTAAGGCCTTCTCAAGAACATCCTTCGCATAACCAATTCCACCCTGAGTAATATAATCTTGGGCAATTGCCATTTGATGAAATTCTTCGACTATATCATCTTTCATCCCCTGATCTATTTTTCTGACACCTGCGATTTCCAAGGTCAATTTCTCAATCTCTTCTTCAGAAAGATGCTTATAAACATTGGCAGAAACATCCGGGCCCAATGAAATCAATAGAATCGCCGCTTTTTGTTTTCCTGTCAATTCCTGTTTTCTTGCCATAGGCGGCTCCTCACTCCTTAATTATCATCTGACAGCCAGGTACGGATGAGCTTAGAAAATTCATCCGGCTTATCTTTAGCCAAATCTTCAAGCTGCTGACGTCTCGCACCCTCTTCTGTTTGAGCTTTCTTTTCAATCGGTGGAAGTCTGAAATCGTCTTCTTGTTCAGTAAGTGTTTCCTTAACCACTTCCTGATTATTACGACGCATCAGAATGACGATTAATACAACCACAGCCAGTGCAAGAACTCCCACTATATAATACCAAGTTGGAATGCCTGTTGGCGGATCTTCAAATTCCGCTCGGCCAAAGAATTCCTGTGGTGAGACCAGAACACGTTCTGCAAGCTCCTCGTCGCCCCATTCGCCTGTTATATCAGTTGAAATGGACGTTCGAACGATCTGGCTGAGCATCGCTTGAATATCATCGACAGTCTGCTGAGGTAAGGAACCAATATCTTCCGGATCCGGAGGTTCTACCATAACTTGGATACTGATGTCTCTTAAATCATATGGCGATTCTGTAATTTCCCGGTGAATTCGGTTCACATCATTATTGATGCGTTCTTCAATCCGTTCATAGTCCCCTTCACCTGCACCACCTGCTGCTCCAGGAAAGTTTGGAATATCATCCTCCCCTGCACCTGGTACTCCTCCGTCTGCCACATCTTCACCCGAATAGGTTTCTGTAATGCGCTCAACACTGACAGCAATACCTTCAATGTTCTCTTCATCGACGGGTTCAACCAGATCCTCGGTGCGATTTTCTTCCGTGAAATCAAGATCTGTACTGACGCTGACAAGAACCTTATCCGGACCCATCATCGTCCCCAGCATTTGCTGCAAATCCCTTTGCAGGTCCCGTTCAATATCCCTTTGAATCGCTCTATGCTGTTCATAGACGGACAATGTTGAATCCGTTCCCCCTGGCTGTTCGTCCATTTCAAGATACCTCGAAAACTGATCCATGATCACGATGTTTTCAGTGGATAAATTTGGTACACTTCGCGACGCCAGATGGTAAAGAGAGCGAATCTGCGATTCATCCAGGGTATAACCTGCCTGCATGTTTAATAATATTGATGCCGTGGCTTCTGATTCGGCCTCCTGCAACCAGACGCTTTCTTCAGGCAGAGTAATCATGACCTGGGCATTCTGTATTCCATCAACATTTCGGATCAAATCTTCGAGGGTGGATTGCAGTGCTGCCCTTTCAAGTAACTCAAATTCACTATCCGTTGTCCCAAAACCCATGTTGTCACCGAAAGTGCTGTAATCAATCCGGCCTGATTGAGGTATCCCTTCAGCAGCAAGTTCAACTTTCAAATTATCCACATTGGTTTCAGATACCATGATGGTTGTTCCATCTGCCGAGACTTCATTTTGTATTCCTCGATTATCCAGATTTGCTTTTATTTCACCAGTCTCCTGGACTGTCAGGTTTGAATACAACGGGACAAGGTTCGTTCTTGAACCGACCCAGGAGAGGGCAATTATAAATGCAATCACAAGAACAACCGAACTGATTAACAACCCTTTTTGTTTCTGTGAGCGGGATTGCCAGAATTCAGTTGTCTTTTGGCGATATTCCATGACTTTTTCGTTCATTGCTCCTCCTACATTACCGCTCGTACATCTCTTTTTTTTGAAGTGATGCAGCCATCATCAATAAAATTAAATTTTTTTAAAAAATAAATAAAGATTTTCCAGATCTCTCCGATATGTATAATAGCATTAGAATCACCCCAATATACAATTGTGAAATGGGGTGATTAAGATATTTATACTTGCATACGCATGATTTCCTGATAGGCTTCAATGACTTTATCGCGAACTTCCACAGTCGTCTCCAGTGTAATTGTTGCTTTTTGAGCCGTGATCATTACTTCATGCAAATCGACATCCTCACCTCTTGCCATACGTTCAGTCATGATCTGTGAATCGACCTGTTTGTCATTCACGTCTGTAATGGCGTCATTTAACCACGTTTTGAAAGTCTGTTGTGCATCATGAGACGTCACTTGCCTGTTGGGCTGGACCTGCGAAGCAGGAGACATGACTGAATTCATCCGTGCAATTTGATCCATGTTCATTTAATCCCCTCCTATCTGCCGAGCTCCAGTGCTTTCATCAGCATATTTTTATGTGCATCAAAACTGGTCACACCCGCTTCATAACTCCGTGTTGCACTCATTAAATCCATCATCTCTTTTAGAGGATCAACATTCGGAAGTTCGACATAACCCTCTTCGTTCGCATCCGGATGCTCCGGTTGATACTGCTGCCTGAATGGTGACTGATCTTCTATAATCCGCCCAACCTTGACACCTTCACCGGTATTCTCTGTACGATTGACAGCCTGTTGAAAATGATCCTGGAAACGGCTCCCTGAATTTTTGTTTGATTCAAGCGTAACCATTTTGCGACGGTAAGGTTCCCACTCACCATCCACATTTCTTCCCCTGGTGGATTCGGCATTTGCCATGTTGGCTGAGACTACATCCATTCGAAGTCGCTGGGACGTTAAACCGGATGCCGATACATTCATACCATGAAACATGCTTGATTACCTCCCTCTTCCGATCGCAGTGCGAACGCTGTTAAAACGGCCATTCATCCGGTCAATTAATGCATTGTAATACAGTTGGTTTTCTGCCATATCTGCCATTTCCTTATCGATATCGACGTTATTCCCATTATGGTTGTATTGTGTATTGGACCTTTGGATTATATGAGGGGATTCGTTTGAAGGTTGACCACCGAATTCAAAGTGCCGCTCATCTCTTCTGTTAGCCTGCAAGCTCTGATCATTCATCGCCTGCTGAAGCTGATGATTAAAAACAGTCTTTTTAGCACTGTAATTGGGCGTATCAACATTGGCCACATTATTGGAAATGGTGTCTTGCCTCCTGGCCGAAGCATGCAAAGAGGTTTCAAGTAACTGGTTTAATGAGTTATTCAGTATCTCCAATCCCCATCACCTTCCTTTTTTAAATTCCTTTTCTCACATTTCGTACCAAGAGTATTGTACCGTTCATGAAGAATCATGTCGAATGTCATAAGAACCAGATGAAATTAGGCCAAATCAATAGTTCCATCACTTGAATTATGTGATAACGATGTAAATTAAAGCAGGAATCATCAACCATAACACAAACTTTATCACAATTTATTTATATTCTGTTATTTATAAAAGAAAATACGAGAAAAAACAGACTATCCTATCAGATAGTCTGCCAATATTGGTTGATATTATCAGTTTTTATGCTTCTCTAGTTCTAAAAGAAATTTGTCATTCAGTACTTTTATATATGTCCCTTTCATACCAAGAGATCGCGATTCAATGACACCTGCACTTTCAAGCTTACGAAGAGCATTAACAATTACCGAACGGGTGATTCCAACCCTGTCAGCAACTTTACTGGCAACCAGTAATCCTTCTGTTCCATCAAGTTCTTTAAAAATATGATCTACCGCTTCCAGTTCACTGTAGGATAGTGAGCTGATTGCCATTTGGACGACCGCTTTGCTTCTGGCTTCCTGCTCAATTTCCTCTTGTTTTTCATGAAGGATCTCCATTCCTACTACGGTAGAACCATACTCAGCCAATACGAGATCTTCATCATCAAAAGAATCATCGAGACGCGCAAGGATCAAGGTGCCTAAACGCTGGCCTCCTCCTTGAATCGGTACTATAGTAGTCAGTCCGTTTGCAAACAAATCCCGATTTTCAACTGGAAATGCAGTGAAATCACTATCCACAGGGATATTTGAAGAAGTTTCCTCAATATCAAAGAGATTTTCTGTATATCCTTCGGGGAATTTACGTTGTTCCAGCATTTCTTTCATGCGTTCATTTTCAATCTCCTGTTTGATGGCAAAGCCTAGCAGTTTACCTCTTCTGCTTACAATAAATACATTTGATTCAATCACATCGCGGAGTGTCACAGCCATCTCCTTAAAGTTCACAGCTTGTCCTGCACTCTTTTGCAATAATTCATTAATTTTCCTCGTTTTATCCAATAAATTCATTTGTTGAGCCTCCTATTTATAATATAAATCGACTTAAATCACGGTTCTTTACTATATCCTGAAGTTTTTCTTTTACATAGTCCGGCGTGATCGTAATTTGCGTCATCGTTATCTCAGAAGCCTCAAAAGACAGATCTTCAAGGAGCTTCTCAAGAATCGTATGAAGACGTCTTGCACCAATATTCTCAGTCTGTTCATTCACATCGAATGCGATTTCAGCGACCTCTTTTACCGCATCATCAGTAAATATCAATTCAATGCCTTCGATATTGATCATCGCTTGATATTGTTTGATCAAAGCGTGTTTGGGTTCACTCAATATTTTAACGAAATCATCTACACTCAAGCTGTCAAGCTCCACACGGATGGGGAAACGCCCCTGAAGCTCTGGGATCAGATCTGATGGCTTGGAGACATGAAAGGCCCCTGCAGCAATAAATAACATATGGTCGGTTTTTACCGTTCCGTATTTGGTGGTGACCGTTGAGCCCTCTACAACAGGCAATATATCCCTTTGCACACCTTCGCGGGAGATGTCTGCAGACTGGCCGCCATTTTTACCGGCAACCTTATCCATTTCATCCACGAAAATGATTCCCAATTGTTCGGCTCTTGAAATTGCTTCAGTTTTCACCTCTTCCATATCGATCAGCTTTTGTGCTTCATCTTCAGCCAGGACTTTTCTGGCCTCACGAACAGGTAATTTGCGTTTCTTTTTTTTCTTAGGAAACATGCCTCCGAACATATCCTGCATGTTCATGCCCATTTGTTCCATTCCGGGAATCATATCCATCATTTGATTCTGCTGTTCCTCAACCTCAATGGTCACTTCCCGCTCTTCGAGATCACCTTGCTCCAATTGCTGGGTAATCCGTTTTCTACGCTCGCGGACAGATTCATGTTCTGCCGGTTCCGGTTCAGGTTGTTCTTCTTCTTCCGGACCGTTCTGAAATAACATCTCCAACGGATTGCGATAATTACTCGTTTCTTTTTTGGCCGTCGGCACCAGTAAAGCAATGATTCGTTGATTTGCTTGTTTTTCAGCCTGTTCTTTGACCTTCACTGTTTTTTCTTTTTTTACAATCCGGATCGATACTTCAACCAGATCTCGAATCATGGATTCAACATCGCGTCCAACATAGCCGACCTCTGTAAACTTTGTTGCCTCCACTTTTATGAAAGGGGCACCCACAAGTTTCGCCAACCTTCTCGCAATCTCCGTTTTCCCGACGCCGGTTGGACCGATCATGAGAATGTTCTTGGGTGAGATTTCTTCGCGGATCGCATCATCCAATAGACTTCTTCTGTATCTGTTTCGCAGCGCTACTGCTACCGAGCGTTTTGCCTGCGCCTGACCAATAATGGATTGATCCAGTTGTTCAACGATCTGTGCAGGTGTTAATGATTGACTCATTGTCTATTCGACCTCTCCTTCATTGCTTATTTTCATCGTAAGTCAGCGTTTCCAAAGTTAAATAATCATTTGTGTAGACACACATGTCGGCAGCCGTCAAAAGGCTTTCACGTGCAATCTCTTCTGCAGATAAATCAGCTGCATGCTTTTTCATTGCCCGGCCTGCAGCCAATGCATAGTTTCCACCAGAACCGATCGCTGTAATACCGTCATCTGGTTCAATGACTTCACCAGTACCAGCAATGACATAAAGTTTATTCTGATCCATAACGATCAGCATGGCTTCAAGTTTTCGAAGAACTCTATCCCCCCGCCATTCTTTTGCCAGTTCCACAGCTGCGCGCTGCAATTGTCCATTGTATTCTTCGAGTTTGCTTTCAAATTTTTCATATAGAGAAAATGCATCCGCAACTGAGCCTGCAAAGCCTGCCAGGACTTGATCTCTGTATAATCTGCGGACCTTTACAGCGGAATGCTTCATTACAACAGCCTGCCCTACGGTTACTTGACCGTCCCCGCATATGGCAGCTTGTCCATTATGACGGATTGCAAATATCGTTGTACCTTTAATTTCTGTCATCACTTCAACCTCCTGATTTACCGTTTTGCTCTTGGGTGTGCCTGTCTGTGCACATCCCTCAGCCTGTCACGTGTGACATGCGTATAGATTTGTGTCGCTTTCAAATCCGAATGTCCTAGCAGTTCCTGGACCGTTCTTAAATCGGCCCCCTCATTCAATAAATGCGTGGCAAATGTATGTCTGATCACATGCGGAGACAACTTTGCCGAGAGTGATGCATCATCAACAATATGATTCAGCACTTTTCGTAATCCTCTGTCCGTTAATCTGCCGCCGCGATAATTGATAAACAGCGGGTCGGCATCATGGATTGCACCGAATCGTTCCTCTCTCATGTTTAAGTAACCGGACAGAGCACTGATTGCAAAACTTCCGATTGGAAGGTAACGTTCTTTACGTCCTTTCCCAAAAACAAGCATGGTCGCCAGTTCCATATCTACATCACCGATCGACAGGTTTGTGCATTCTGAAACCCGGATACCCGTAGCGTAAAGGGTTTCAATCAACGCCAGATTGCGGCTGCCGAGCCAGCTCGATGGGTCGATGCCGTCAAAAATCGCCTGGATTTCATTCTCATACAAAAAAGAAGGTAATTTCCGATCTAACTTTGGCGTTGAAACAAACTGAAATGGGTTGCTCTCAACGTAACCATCATATTCGAGGAATCGCCAATAAGCTCGGAGAGATGCCAGTTTACGTGCAACGGATCGACGGGCATAACCCTTGGAATGTAATTTCGACAGATATTTCCGAATCATTCCATGTGTGACACCCGGCACACCTACAGCAGTTTCCTGCTCGTCAATGAAATCTTTAATATCTTCCATGTATTGATGAACCGTCTCAGCAGATACGCCTTTTTCAATGCGCAAATATTGCACAAAAGCATCATAATGAATCATTTCCATTCAGAAGGCTCCTTCTTTGCATAGAGATAACCTTGCATAATGAATGCAAGGGTCAATTAACGCAGTATAAGTTTATGAAAATCCCATGAAAGAATGTTCTGATAACAATTTGAAAGCCACTAAATCGTATCACAACTTAGTGGCTCTTTCAATCAGAATTCCATTCTTTTCATACAATTCTGAATTGTATCCAGTTTCGCATCAAGTACGGTCTTCTTTATATTCACATGACGAACAATTGACCTGCACACCTTTTTTGGATTTTTTTTCAATCAGCATCTCTTGACACTTCGGACACTTCCGTGCGATTGGTTTATCCCATGAAATAAAGTCACATTCCGGATACTGATCACAGCCATAAAAGATTCGCCTTTTTTTACTCTTTCGTTCAACGACCTGTCCTTTTTCACACTTAGGACAACCCACACCTATTTCTTTGACGATCGCTTTTGTATTCCGGCAATTGGGGAAATTGGAACAAGCCATGAATTTCCCATAACGCCCCATTTTATAGACCATTTCATGACCGCATTTCTCACAATCCTCACCAGCAGGCTCGTCTTTGATTTCCACTTCTTTCATTTCCTCTTCTGCAAAACTCAAACGCTTTTCAAAACCTTTATAAAATTCGTCTATGATCCGAACCCATTCTTCACTGCCTTCTTCAACTGCATCCAGTCTCGTTTCCATTTCTGCAGTGAATTCCACATTCAGTATTTCCGGGAAGAATTCCTGTATCATATCAAGTACGATCGTTCCGAGTTCTGTGGGTACAAAGCGTTTATCCTCGAGCGCAACATACCCTCTGCGCTGAATGGTATCGAGCGTCGGGGCATAGGTGGACGGACGACCGATGCCAAGCTCCTCCATTGTTCTTACCAGGCGGGCTTCCGTATATCTTGGAGGCGGCTGAGTGAAGTGCTGATTCGGTTCCACCTTTTCTGATTCAGGTTTATCACCTTCTGTTAAATCCGGAAGAATTTTGTCCTTTTCTTCTTTCCCTTCATCATTACCTTCTACATACACTTTCATAAATCCAAGGAATTTCATTTTTGAACCTGTCGCACGGAACGTGGCTCCGCCGTTATTCAGGTCCACACTCATGGTATCCATAACGGCTGGCGCCATTTGAGAAGCAACCATGCGTTCCCATATCAGTTTATAGAGACGGTATTGATCTCTCGAAAGATAAGGTTTCATCGCTTTCGGATCACGCATTACTCCGGTTGGGCGGACTGCTTCGTGAGCATCCTGCGCCTTTTCGTTTTTCTTCGCATTCTTAGGCTCCAAGTGAAATTCGTTCCCATAATGAATATCAATGTATTCCTTTGCCTCGGCCTTCGCTGTTTCTGAGAGACGGGTTGAATCCGTTCGCATATAAGTAATCAAACCGACAGTTCCCTGTTTACCGAGGTCTACACCTTCGTATAGTTGTTGGGCAAGCATCATGGTCTTTTTCGCTCTGAAATTCAACTTTCTTGCTGCTTCTTGTTGCAAGGAAGATGTAATAAATGGAGAAACCGGGTTTCGCTTCCGCTCTTTTCGACTGATAGCCGATACTTCAAAATCCCCTTTACTCATGCGTTCGAGCACTTGGTCTACATCTTCTTTTGAAGCCAGCTTTTTCTTTTTGCCGTCCAGCTGTTGAAACTTCGCTTCAAAGTCCATACCATCTTTACTCAAATGGGCCGTGATCGACCAGTATTCTTCGGGAACAAATGCAGTGATTTCATTTTCCCGGTCAATAATCATTTTCACTGCAACAGATTGAACCCGTCCTGCACTGAGTCCTTTTTTCACTTTCTTCCATAGTAATGGACTGATGTTATAACCGACCAGTCGGTCCAGTACGCGCCTTGCCTGTTGAGCATCCACCAGGTTTGTGTTGATCTCTCCGGGATGTTTAAAGGAATCCTTAATGGCTTCTTTTGTGATTTCATTAAATACAACCCGGCATTTAGAATCTTTGTCGATATTCAGGCTGTCTGCCAGATGCCATGCGATTGCTTCACCTTCACGGTCCGGGTCAGCTGCCAGATAAATCCGTTTTGCTTTTTTGGCAGCCTGTTTAAGTTCTTTCAGTACTGGTCCCTTCCCACGAATGGTAATGTATTTAGGCTGATAGTTATGTTCAACATCAACACCCATTTGGCTTTTGGGTAAGTCAATCACATGTCCCATGGAAGCTTTTACATTATATTTTTTACCAAGGTATTTCCCTATGGTTTTCGCTTTTGCGGGAGATTCCACGATGACTAGGTAATCGGACATCTCGACGTGCCTCCCTTTCAGAGTTAGATTGTTGTTTGGTTAGGTTCTCACCAAGGGAAGAAAAGTGATTCATCTCCCCAATGGGTGAAATCCTCACTATTATTAAACACACGTCGAGTATTTGTCAAACGCAAGATTTTTGAACAACTGTGATTTTGCCCGTTCAAACCTTAGAGCCTCAGTGATTAGACACTTCCTTATTTTTCTTTTTAAAAGTGAGCTGATCAGGATATTCCAGCAAAATATCTTCTCCAGTCAATATACACTTGGCTCCTTGTTGAATAAGTCGATTTGCCCCTTCGGAGGAAGGATTATCCAATGGACCTGGTATTGCCATCACATCCCTGCTTTCATTCATGGCACAATCTGCTGTAATCAGAGATCCGCTTCTTTTCTTTGCTTCAACGACCAGGACTGCTTGACACAAACCGCTGATAATCCGGTTCCGTTTAGGGAAATGCCATTTTTCCGCTTTCATATACGGTGGGTATTCACTGATCACCAGCTGTTCACTCTGCAATTTTTCATACAGGTTCCTCAATTTCGACGGATATAAGTGGTCGAATCCAAACGCTGTAACAGCAATGGTTGGTGCGTTCATGCTCATTGCTTTTTGGTGTGCCAATGTGTCGACCCCTTCTGCCATGCCACTGACAATCACAATGTCCTCAATGCATACCGGACCAAGAATAAAGTCAACTGCTTTTGAGGCATAGGGAGAAGGCCAACGTGTTCCAACCACACCAAGAAATGAAGGTTTTGCAAGCAATGCATGATTTCCCTTTGTATATAAACATAAAGGAGGATCATAGACTTCTTTTAACAACTTTGGATACAACTCATCCTCCACAGTAATTACATCGATATTCTGCTGCTCCAGTGACGTTTTAATCGCCTTAAACGATACGTTTTTCAGGGCTTTTGAAGCGTTTTGCATCTTTTCTCCACGCTTTGGAAACCGTGATGCCCATTCAACCGTTGACCATTGATAACAAGCCGTTAATTCAGGATCAACTCTCAAAAGTTCACAAAGAAAATCCGAAGCTCCGTACAAGCAATAGTGTAAATGAATTAAGCGTTCTCTGAATGTCTTTGGGACCTGCATAACAATTCCTCCATCCCTCTCATGTGAATTTTTGAACAATTGTTACCGAAAAAAACGAACCCGCCATATCCGGCAGGTTCGCTGGAACTTTTTATGAAACAGGGTGGGTGACACATTTATCATAGAGACCTTTTTCTTTCAAGACCTTAATCAGTGTTTCTCCCATCACTGCTGGTGTATCGGCTACCTGAACGCCTGCAGCGTTCAGTATTTTTATTTTCTCATCAGCAGTTCCTTTTCCTCCTGAAATAATTGCACCAGCATGACCCATACGTTTTCCTGGAGGAGCCGTGCGGCCGCCAATGAAGCCGACAACCGGTTTTGTCATGTTCTCTTTGATCCATTCAGCCGCTTCTTCTTCAGCTGTACCACCGATTTCACCAATCATGATCACAGCTTCAGTGTCCTCGTCTTCATTAAACATTTTCAATACATCTATGAAGTCGGTCCCATTTACCGGGTCCCCACCGATTCCGACAGCCGTGGACTGTCCAATGCCTTCTGTGGAAAGCTGATGAACCGCTTCATATGTCAAAGTACCTGAACGCGACACAACACCTACATGACCTTTTTTATGAATATATCCCGGCATAATACCGATTTTACACTCTTCCGGAGTAATCACACCTGGACAGTTCGGACCAATCAGTCGTGTCTTCTTTCCCTCCATGAAGCGTTTCACTTTAATCATATCCGTAACAGGAATGCCTTCAGTGATCGTAATCACCACGTCTACTCCGGCATCCGTCGCTTCCATAATTGCATCGGCTGCAAACGCAGGTGGAACGTATACAACTGAAGCCGTAGCACCAGTACTTTGAACAGCATCACTGACTGTATCAAAAACCGGTATCCCTTCAATTTCTGTGCCACCTTTCCCTGGTGTCACACCACCGACGATTTTCGTGCCATATTCCATCGCCTGTTTCGTATGGAAAAGCCCTGTCGCACCGGTAATTCCCTGGACAATGACTTTTGTATCTTTGTTAATGAGAATACTCATGTCGAACTCCGCCTTTCTTTACGCTTCTACAAGCGATACGATTTTTTGTGCACCATCAGCCATTGAATCAGCCGCTGTAATATTGAGTCCGGATTCTTTAAGAATCTTTTTACCCAATTCTACATTTGTCCCTTCAAGTCTCACAACAAGCGGTATTTCAAGCCCAACTTCTTTCGTAGCTGCAACGACACCCTCAGCGATAATATCACACTTCATGATGCCACCGAAAATGTTGACATAAATGCCTTTGACATGCGGATCAGACAGGATAATTTTGAACGCTTCCGTAACCTTTTCAGCAGTGGCACCTCCCCCAACGTCAAGGAAATTCGCGGGATCCCCGCTGTAGTGCTTGATGATGTCCATGGTCGCCATGGCAAGTCCTGCACCATTTACCATACAGCCAATATTACCATCGAGCGAGATATAGCTTAAGTCGAATTTCGACGCTTCGATTTCTTTCGGATCTTCTTCATCAAGATCACGGTATTCGACAATATCTTTTTGACGGAACAATGCATTAGCATCGAAATTCAATTTGGCGTCGAGCGCCATCACTTTGCCGTCACCGGTTGTAACCAGCGGATTAATTTCTGCAATAGAACAATCCTTCTCCTCAAACACTTTATAAAGTCCCATCATGAATTTGACGGCTTCTTTCAACATTTCTTTTGGAATGTTGAGATTGAAAGCCAAACGTCTGGCCTGATAAGGCATCAAACCGGTTACCGGATCGATGATCTCCTTGAAAATTTTCTCAGGTGTCTTTTCAGCTACTTCTTCGATTTCTGTACCGCCTTCTTCTGATGCCATCATCGTAATGCGTGACGTGGCACGGTCGACTACGATACCAACATAATATTCATTTTGAATATCACAGCCTTCTTCAATCCAAAGGCGTTTCACTTCTTTTCCTTCAGGGCCTGTCTGGTGCGTCACAAGTACTTTACCAAGAATCTCATCAGCATATGTACGCACTTCATCGAGCGACTTTGCGACTTTCACCCCTCCGGCATTACCCCGTCCGCCGGCGTGAATCTGAGCTTTTACAACACAGATCTTGCTTCCGAGTTCTTCTGCAGCTTTTACAGCTTCATCAACTGAGTAAGCCACTTTTCCATCAGGAACAGCCACTCCATACTTCCTTAGAAGCTCTTTTCCTTGATACTCATGGATATTCATTGCCATCCTCCTTACAAAGTAAAAGATTTTCTTCAGTGGAGCCTGATTTGTGAACTATGTTCACAAATCTTTTTGCACAATAAAAATATTGCGAAATGTTGCAAAACGCATCGACTGAGTCAGTAAGCGCTTCACACAATTTTTATTTTACTATAGATTCCGACGATTTTGTGAATCATTTTGCTTTTTCCTCAATTTTTTCACTTTTCAGTTTTTCTAACGGATTTAAAACCTTTCAATGGCGGCTCTCATTTACGTTTCAACTGCTGGTCCCGATCCACTCTGTAAATAAACGCAAACACTTCAGCCACAACTTCATATAAATCTGCCGGAATTTTTTCGTGAATTTCAAGCTGACCAAGCAATTCAACAAGAGATTCATCTTCTTGAACAGGAATTTGGTTGTCTTTTGCTCTTTGTATTATTTCCTCAGCAATGTAGCCTTTCCCTTTAGCTTTAATCGTCGGAGCACTGTCTTTTAAAGCTTCGTAACCTAATGCGACAGCTCTCTTTTTATGGGTATCGGTTTGCTCATCTGTCATATCCTCACGTCCATTCCCTGGTAACCCTGATCATCATGGTTTCGCCAAAGTGAATCACCGGGCTGCGGTTTAAGATGTGGGGGCAATGAGTCTGTCTCCGGTTGCTGCCATTTCAATGACGATAAATGATAGTCTTTTTCTTTTAATTGTGATTCAAGAAGTGGCTGGAGAAGCTGAAAGGCTTCAGGCTTCTCTATATCATTAAAGACTGTAATCGAAACAACACGTTTTTGAATCTGAACATCGATCACTGTCTCATCCAATTCCGTCAGGTGCAAGTAAAACAGAATCCGACAGTGATTTTCATCGATAGTCCCGTCCGATTTTTTTCGTCCGTCCCACTGCAGTGTCATATCCTGAAATACGTCCCCCATTTTTACAGGAACCTGAAACAAGAGATGCTGCGTTGGTCCTTGCTGATCCATACTCATCAGCTGATATCCTGTCAATCTGGACAAAAGAAATTCGGCTTGCTGCTGCACTGCTTGAGGCAAGGATTGATTTTGTTGTAAAAATTGCATCAATTGGCCTTTCAATGTATCGAGTTGGCGTGCATTCATCTGCTCACCTTTGTCAAACTGCTGAACCATTTGCTGCTCATGCTGAAGACCCATCTGTTGAAGAAACTGCCGAAGCATTGCAACATCCTGTGAACCTGCCATCATAAACTGCTGAGGTCTCCCCTCGGTTACTGCTGCCATCAGCTGCTGCGTGGCAGCTGGTTGTGTATGAAGCCATCGGTCCAGCGAATCTACTGCCATGAGAGGCGTATTCCCTTGCTGATTTCCTTGGCTAGGGTTTTGGCCACCCATTAATAACTGAGTGAGACTTTCCATGGCTCCTGACTGATTCAGTTGAACCTGACCCATTAACATAGTAAACACAGCCTGGCTGCTCATCTGTGATAATGGCATGCCCGCTTGATTCCCACTGAAGAGCTGAGGCCATAGTGTTTGGACCATCGCCTGATTCTCTGGTCTGAGCACCGCTGCCTTAAATTGATCCATCAAGGTTTGTGCCCCTTCTCCTGAGCGGATGACACCCATATCTCTCAGAACAGACAAAGCCTGTTCCTGGAGTTGAGGATTCCCTCCCTGAACCTGTTGAATCAGTCCATGGAATACACCTGCAAGTCTTGGTGTGTCCGTTGGTGACTGTCCGAAAGAAGTCATACCCATAGGGTCACTTCGCTGCAGCATGTTACCGAGCATTTGCTGCAACTGAGCCGCCTGTGGATTCCCGGAAGTCAGCTGCCCCAATTGCTGCATCAGACCTTCTGCCGTTGCTCCAAAAGATTGATTTTGAGCCATAGCTCCCATCGCCTGAAACACGTCCCGGGACATAGGAAGCCCTTGCTGCATCATATTTTGAATAATTGGCATGGACTCTCTTGCCGCCAGTTGGCTTTGCTGCATTAATTCAGCACCTGCAGCCAAATTCGCCCTTGAAAATGGCAAGTTTTGCTGAGAAAGATGCTGAAGTAACCGTTCATGATTTCCCCCTTGAGGCAGACCTAGCTGCCTCAATACCTGCTGAATATTTTGGGGTTGCGCTCCTGACTCTCTGGTCTGGGGAGGAACGTTCTCCAACACCTTCAGCCTTGGGATTCCTTCTCCGCCTGCCTGAACCCGAAACCAATATTGTCTCCCTTTTTCCAACTGCGCTTCTAAATGAGCAGATAACTGCATATTCCCCATTTGTAACTGGGCCAACTGACCTGGATAGAGGTGTGTTATCGTTCCTTGAAAAACTTGTCCAGGTCGCAAATTAACGGATTTTGTGTGTATTGGATCCAATCCCCTGACCAGATTTGACACAACATTTGCCTGGAACATAAGCACTCTCCTCTCTGTTTAACAATCATTCAGACTACGAATGATAGATTCATTTAGTCAGCACGTTCCCTGACAGGTGAAAAACTCATGCGATGTATTTTTGAGGGGCCATAAGTGTCAAGCGCTCTCAAATGCTCTTTCGTTCCATAGCCCATATGGGATTTAAAACCATATTCAGGATACATTTCATCAAATTCCTTCATGAGCTCGTCCCTCGTCACTTTTGCTATCACAGACGCAGCAGCAATTGAAATGGACCTCGCATCTCCTTTAATCAAGTGTTCTTGTGGCAAATCAACCGGAAGCGTCATTGCGTCTACGAGAAGGAAGTCGACAGTGCATTGATCTCTCACTTCCTCCAGTGCGCGCATCATTGCAAGCTTCGAAGCTTCATAAATATTGATCCGGTCAATTTCTTGTGGAGTTGCCTCTCCCTTGCCGATAGCAATCGCTTGTTGTTCAATCAGTTGCGCGTATTCTTTTCGTTTTTTTTCAGAAAGCTTCTTCGAGTCAGTCAGACCTTTGAGAGAAATTAATGAAGGCAAAACCACACAAGCAGCCGTTACAGGGCCGCACAAAGGGCCTCTCCCCACTTCATCAATACCGGCAATCACTTGATAACCAGAACTGCGAGCCTCGTTCTCAAACGATTGCATCGCTTCGTATTCCTGATGCTCTTTCCTTTGACGTTCATATGCTTTCTCCCATTGTTGAATCAACTTTTGAACACCAATACGTTGATCTGTTCGAAGCGCTGACAGTCGTTCATCATCCGGCATCGAGATCACTGCAAGGAGTTCCTTTATTTCAGAGATTGTCATCGTTTTTACCTCTCTAAACTAGAAAATTGAAGAAGCTTCTTACATTTATATCGGTTAAATCAATCCGTCCTGAAGTCCTCTATTCAGCCAAAGAAATCGAAAAACTTCCAGATAGAATTATCCGGAAGTTTTTGGAGGGAATTCCAAAGTGATTCTGCCAAAATGACCGTTCCTGAAATCTCTGAAAATCAATTCTGAAACCCGTTCATAGTCAATTCGGCCACCTGCAATTAAAATACCTCTTTTATGACCGATCTGATCATACAGATCCTCGATTTTCTCAGGAATCGTTTCAAGTTGATACCTTTTCATCAGAAGCGTCTGATAATGCTCTCCTAAAAAACGAAGTAAATAGTCAGCACTTTCATCGTAATCAAAGATTTCCTCTTTAATCGCTCCTGTCAAAGCAAGCATCTGACCCACATTTGGATCTTCAAATTTAGGCCAAAGAATGCCTGGGGTGTCGAGCAGATCCAATTCTTTGTTCAGCTTAATCCATTGCTGCGCCTTCGTGACTCCCGGTTTGTCACCAATTTTTGTGATTCGTTTTCCTGCAAGGCGATTAATCACCGTCGATTTACCGGAATTCGGAATTCCGATAATCAATGCCCGGATCGAACGAGGTCTGATTCCTTTTCTTGCCCATTTCGCAAGTAAAGGTTCAGCCAGTTCTTTAACTTTAACTGGAATTTCACGGATCCCTTTCCCTTTTTGTGCATCAGCGAGAATTACCGCGTCACCTTTTTTTTCGAAATAATCAGCCCATAGGCGGTTGTATTCCGGGTCTGCCAAATCGGCTTTATTCAATATCATTAACCTGGGCTTTGAACTTGTCATTTCATCCACAAGAGGATTTCTTGAAGCCAGGGGTGCCCGCGCATCTGCGACTTCAATCACAACGTCAATCTGTTTTATCTTTTCCTGGACTTGCCGTCTTGCTTTCGCCATGTGTCCGGGATACCATTGTATGGTCATACTTCCACTCCCTGCTTTCCTAATCCACCAGCCTGAATTCCCCGACCGGCCAAAAAACCATATTTGCTTTGCCGATAATTTCATCTTCGTGTACAAGGCCGATATGCCGGCTGTCTTTACTGTGTTGCCGGTTATCACCCATCACAAAAAAGTGATCCTCCGGAACGGTATCATAACCAGTAATGTCCTCAAGAACAAAATCTCCAGTAAAAGGCGGATTTTCAGAAGCTGCCTTGTGATCATCGAGATAAGCTTCATCTACTGGGTTATCATTGACAAAAAGCGTATCTTCTTCATAACGGATTGTATCTCCTGGAATGCCAATCACCCGCTTAATATAATCTTTATTTTGCGGTGCATTGAAAACAATGATGTCAAAACGATCGGGTTCAGAAATATTATAGCCGATTTTGTTTACGATCATCCGGTCATTATGTTCAAGCGTCGGCATCATCGACTGGCCGTCCACAACAATTGGGGCAAAGAAAAAACTGCGAATGACAATAGCCAATATCAAAGCTACCGCTACCGCTTTTACCCATTCCCATGATTCTGATTTTGCCACCGGACATCATTCCTTTTCAAAAACTTTTATACTGATGTTTCTTATGTATTCTATCACATTTTTGGAAAGAAAGCTGTTGTAAAGTATGGCTCTCTGTAAACGGAATGGTCTGAAAAATTGACTGACTGCAAACATCACCTTGCAATAAATCTCCTGAAAAGTGCAAAAAAGGATCTGCACAAAGACAGATCCTTTTCGTACTTTATCTCGCTCTTTCTTTGATTCGTGCTGCTTTTCCACGAAGTGCACGCAGATAGTAAAGCTTCGCACGACGTACCTTACCTTTACGCATAACCTCGATTTTATCGAGTCGCGGTGAGTGTACAGGGAATGTACGCTCGACGCCTACACCGTAAGACACCTTACGAACAGTGAACGTTTCACTGATTCCGGTTCCGCGTCGCTTGATGACAACACCTTCAAAT
Organism: Salisediminibacterium beveridgei; assembly: GCF_001721685.1. Taxonomy (GTDB): domain Bacteria; phylum Bacillota; class Bacilli; order Bacillales; family Salisediminibacteriaceae; genus Salisediminibacterium; species Salisediminibacterium beveridgei. Next base: position 1,985,712 of record NZ_CP012502.1, read on the forward strand.
ACCTGGATACGTTCGCGTGTTCCCTCGACAACTTTAACGTGGGCCCGGACAGTATCACCGGCACGGAATTGAGGTAAATCCGTTTTCAGTTGCTCTTTCGTCATATCTCTGATTAGTTGTTCCATTCTGTTCGCCTCCTTCCTGCAGACCTTCATGTCAAACCTTTCATGACAGCGGAACATCTTGATCGGGCACTAAAGCCACAAAGATTATCTTATCATAACTTTCCCTCTCCGACAAGCGGGTATAAAGAATTTAAGACGATTCCTTTTCGTTTTTTAAGTTTTGTAAAAAAGACCGCTCTTCATCATCTAATTGAATGTTTTCCAGCATATCCGGTCGTCTCTCCAGCGTACGCCTCAAGGCTTCACGTCTGCGCCAGGTCTCAATGTTTTTATGATGACCTGACAGTAAGATATCCGGCACTGCCATTCCTCTGAATTCAGACGGCCTTGTATAGTGCGGGTGTTCGAGTAAACCGGTACTGTGAGAGTCCGTTACAGCACTGGTCTCATTGCCTAAAGCACCTGGCAACAGCCTCGTAACGCTGTCTGCAATTGCCATCGCACCAATTTCACCACCGGTTAACACATAATCCCCGATGGAAACTTCGTCTGTAACCAGTTCTTGACGGATCCGTTCATCATAACCTTCGTAATGGCCGCACAGCAGGATGAGCTGTTCTTCCCGTGCAAATTCTTCTGCTTTTTGTTGAGTGTAAACTTCACCCTGCGGACAGAGAAGAACGACACGCGGCTCACCTGAAGTGCGATGTTTCAAGTCTTCCACCGCATCGAACATCGGCTGTGGCGTGAGGACCATGCCCCCACCTCCACCGTATGGATAATCGTCCACCCGTTGATGCTTATCCTTGGAATAATCCCTGAAATTCACAACATCAAAAGAAACAATCCCTTTCTCTGCAGCTGAATTTAAAATAGACTGCCCAAAGACACCGGTAAACATCTCGGGAAAAAGGGTCAGAATTGAAATATTCATTCATCCATCAATCCTTCGGGGATCTCAACCGTGACCTGCTTCTCAGATAAATCAACTTTAAGAATAACATTCTCAATATACGGAATCAGGACATCTTTCCCTTTCAGACGTTGAACCACCCATACATCGTTTGCACCAGGTGAGAGGATTTCTTTCACTTTGCCAATATGACCCTGATTGATATCCACAACATCAAGTCCGATAATCTCATGATAATAAAATTCATCTTCAGCCAAATCGTCATCAATGGTATCCGCATCCACTTGAAGCAGATAATCTCTGAGGGGCTCCACTTCATTGACATTTGAATATCCTTCGAATGTCAATAAATCAAACTGTTTGTGCTGACGCCAGGAGACCACCGTAACAACTAAGCGGTGGTCCTGCTCCGGATTGTAAAGAGAGAGTTCATTCCCCTTCTGGTAGCGCTCTTCTTTAAAGTCTGACCGGGAAATAACTCTCACTTCTCCCTGGATCCCGTGGGTATTTACAATCTTCCCCACGTTCAACCACTTAGTCATCTTCAAATCCTCCGGAACGAAGTTCATGAACGACACCATCTTTGATGACGATTTCCGTGCCTTTCATTACTTCATCCCAATTATCACCTTCGGCTACTTGTTCTATCATCTGAATTGTACCTTCGCGAAGCTCAGAGCCCAGATCCAACTCATCGAGCTGCCCCAACTTCAGTTCAAGCTGACGAAGCCGCTCTTTTCGACGCGCAACCTCTTTGTCAAAGCTTGTTTTCAATGACTGCTGATAACTTTGAGAGGAATTCTCTTTCATTTTCTTATGAAGTACAAATTCCAGTTGTTTCAGTTCTTTAGTCAGCTGATACTGGCGTGAAAGGAACTGCTCTTTCAACCGGTCACGACTTTCTTCTGTCAAAATTTGCTTCACAACGACTTTTTTAATAATTTCCATGTTGCACCTCCGCAATTTGATCCTTACCACCGTATATTTTAACATAAATGAACAGATACCGTCCGAATCTAAACGGAAAAAAGGCGAGGAGTTTATCCATCGCCTTTCAGTTATCCGATTTCCAGTTGTACCCGTTTATTCTGGTGGGTACCTGCAGCATTCAACACAGAACGGATCGCTTTTGCGATTCGGCCCTGTTTGCCGATCACCTTACCCATGTCGTCCGGATGCACTTCAAGCCTCAAAGTCAATGAACGGCCGTTCTCTTCCTCAGTAACTTTTACATGATCCGGATTCTCTACAAGTGCCTTGGCAATCGATTCCACGAGTTCTTTCATGTCACTCACCTGCCTGGATTATTTCCACGCAATGAAACGAACATTACTTGTCGTTTTTTGCATTGTGAAGCTTTTCCATTAAACCTGCTTTTGAGAACAGGTTTCTTACGGTGTCGGAAGGCTTTGCACCATCAAGCATCCACTTCAATGCAGACTCTTCGTCCACTTGGAATTCTACTGGATTTTTTAATGGGTTATAAGTTCCGATTTCTTGAATAAAACGACCATCACGTGGTGAACGAGAATCAGCCACAACCACACGATAGAACGGAGATTTCTTCGCTCCTATACGTTTCAAACGAATTTTTACTGCCATGTGTCTCACCTCCAAATATCTTTCGCACAATTACGTATATTATCATAGAACAATCAATTGATCAACCCTAGTAAAGGAAAAAACCTTAACACCATGAAATTTTCTCGATTTTATCTGGTCTATTACATGAAAGGCATCTGAAAACCGCCTTTTTGCTTACCTTTCCCTTTTTGCATCCCTGACATTTGCTTCATCATTTTTTTCATTTCATCAAACTGTTTCAAGAGCCGGTTCACTTCCTGGATCGACCGGCCACTGCCTTTGGAAATACGCTTCTTTCGACTTGCATTGATCACAGATGGATTTTCCCGCTCATATTTTGTCATCGACTTCACGATGGCCTCGATATGAGCCAGTTGTTTATCATCCACCTGAATATTTTTCAAACCTTTCATCTTCCCGGCACCAGGCATCATATTCATAATTTCATCGAGGGGACCCATCTCTTTGACTTGTGCCAGCTGCTCTAAAAAATCATCAAAGGTCAGATCATTGGTGCGCATTTTTCGCTCGAGTTCCTTTGCTTTCTCCTCATCAACGTTCGTCTGTGCTTTCTCGATTAATGAAAGCATATCGCCCATTCCGAGGATTCGAGAGGCCATTCTTTCTGGATGAAACGGTTCGAGCTGGTCGATTTTCTCACCCATCCCGGCAAATTTAATCGGCGTATCCGTTACCGCTTTAACTGAAATTGCAGCACCACCACGCGTGTCACCATCGAGTTTGGTGAGCACAACACCAGTCAGATCCAGCTGTTCATTAAAGTTCTCGGCGACGTTGACAGCATCCTGTCCGGTCATGGCATCAACAACGAGCAGTATTTCGTCAGGCTTCACTTCATTTTTGATCTGTGTAAGCTCATTCATCAAATCTTCGTCTACATGCAAGCGACCGGCTGTATCAATCAGCACATAATCCAGATGTTCTTCCTTTGCTTTTTCAACTGCTTTTTTTGCAATTTCGACAGGACTGACCTGATCGCCTAACGAAAAGACTGGCATATCAAGCTGCTTTCCCAGCGTCTCCAGCTGTTGAATGGCTGCCGGGCGATAGATATCTGCAGCGACAAGTAATGGTTTTCGGTTATGCTGCTTCCGGAGATGGTTCGCAAGTTTTCCTGTGGTAGTGGTTTTACCCGCACCTTGAAGACCAACCATCATCACAACGGTTGGTGGTTTACTTGCCGTATTTAATTTACTCTGTTCTCCGCCCATCAAACTGGTCAATTCCTCGTTCACCACTTTGATGACTTGCTGTCCCGGTGTCAGGCTGTCCATTACATCCTGTCCGACAGCACGTTCTTTCACATTGGCGACGAACTTTTTTACAACTTTAAAATTCACATCGGCTTCCAGAAGTGCCAGCCGCACTTCCCGCATCATTTCTTTGACGTCTTGTTCGTTGACCTTCCCTTTTCCTTTCATTTTCTTAATACTTGACTGTAAGCGCTCGGCTAATCCTTCAAATGCCATCTAGACGCCCCCTATTCCAATTTCTCCAATGCCTCTATTAGCGGCATCAGTTCTTGCGGTCTTCCGTTATTCTGCACAAGTTGTTTTAGTTCTTTCAGCAATAACTGTTTCTTTTCGAATCGGTCGAACAGTCGAAGCTTCGTTTCATATTGTTCCACCATCGCTTCTGTTCGCCGGATATTATCATAGACAGCCTGCCTGCTGACATCGAAATAGTCTGCAATCTCACCAAGAGACCAATCATCCAGGTAATATAAGGACATGTATTGATTTTGTTTTGTTGTTAACAATTCCTGGTAAAAATCAAACAGATAATTCATCCGGACGGTCTTATCAATCATGCTCACACCGCCTTGTTAAGGTAAATTGCTTTACAAGATTCAATGATACAAGAGGGCTTATCATGTGTCAACCTCAGTAGTTTTCGCCTTCAGCGGCATGCTCAGCTTCTTCCAGAACATCCGAAAATAAACCGTGAACATATTGCTCCGCCTGAAACTCATGGAGATCATCCAGTCCTTCTCCCAGGCCAACCAATTTTACAGGTATATTCAGTTCATTACGGATTGCCAAAACGATACCGCCTTTGGCCGTACCGTCCAGTTTCGTAAGAACGATACCGCTTACTTTCGTTGCTTCTCCAAATGCCTTTGCCTGACTCATGGCATTTTGTCCCGTTGTTGCATCGAGAACAAGCAAAACCTCGTGAGGAGCTGTCGGAACTTCCCTCGACAAAACACGCTTCACTTTTTCCAGTTCATTCATCAGATTGACTTTGTTTTGAAGTCTTCCGGCAGTGTCACATAAGAGAACATCTGCTTTTTTCGATTTGGCAGACTGAATGGCGTCGTACATAACCGCAGCAGGATCCGAACCTGCCTGCTGCTTTATGACTTCAACACCTGCCCGTTGCCCCCATACTTCAAGTTGTTCAATGGCACCTGCGCGGAATGTATCTCCGGCAGCCATCAGGACATTCTTCCCCTCTTGTTTAAACTGATGCGCCAATTTTCCGATTGATGTGGTTTTACCCACACCGTTTACGCCGACAAAAAGAATGACCGTTAATTCTCCTTCTTCCTGCATATTCAATTTACTTTCCTGCTCAGATTTCTGCAGCATCTCAGCCAGCTTTTCAGATATCACGGGCCGAAGATCTTCGGCGTGCAGAATGTTTCGCGTTCGCGCTTCATCTTTTAATTCTTCAACAAGCTCCATGACCGTATACACACCAATATCTGCACTGATCAGAATTTCTTCCAGTTCTTCAAAGAAATCCTCATCAATTTCACGGAAGTCTTTTACAAGATCATTCATGGCACCAACAAAAGAATTTCTTGTTTTACTAAGTCCATCTTTAAACTTATCTGTTACCGAATCTGTTTGTGTGGCAATTCTATCCTTCAGTTTTTTAAAGAAACTCATAAGCTACCTCCTGGTTCATTGCACGCCCGCAAATTTTTCTGATTCTTCAAGTTTGACCGAAACAAGACTCGAAACACCTGATTCCTCCATCGTGACACCGTATAATACATCTGCCTCCTCCATCGTACCCTTTCGATGGGTGACAACAATAAACTGTGTATCCTGACTGAAATCCTTCAGGTAATTTGCAAACCGGACGACATTCGCCTCATCAAGTGCCGCTTCCACTTCATCGAGCACACAGAATGGGACAGGTCTGACTTGCAAGATGGAAAAGAGTAAAGCAATTGCCGTCAAAGCCCGTTCACCACCGGATAAAAGGGCTAAATGCTGCAATTTTTTTCCTGGTGGCTGCGCGACGATATCTACACCGGTGGTCAAAAGATCGTCTGGATTCGTCAATTCGAGAGATGCACGACCGCCACCAAACAATTGTTGGAATACATCTTGAAAGCAATGTTGAATCTGATAAAAGGTTTCACTGAAGCGACGGGTCATTTCCGTATCCATTTCATGGATCACACTGTGCAATGTCTGTTTCGCATTCTCCAAATCTTCTTTTTGTTCAAAGAGAAAACCGTGGCGCTCTTTAACCCGCTCAAATTCTTCAATGGCTCCCGTATTGACATGACCAAGCTCATCGATGGAGAGTCTTAACAATTTCACTTTCTCCTTCGCTTTCGATAAATCAAGGGTTAATGTATAACGCTCTTTTGCCAATTCAAAAGAGATTTCATACTGCTCTTGAAGATAATTCAGTTTCGTATCCAAGTTCACGTCCAGCCGATTGGATTTGACTTCAAGTTCCTGCTCCATACGCCTTGTGTATTGAAGCTGCTGATTAATACCTTTCAATTCCCCATCTTTGCTGTCAAGATCACTTTCTTTTTCCAAGCGTTGTTTACGAAGCTTTTGAATCGTTTCAGTCGCTTCATCTTTTTTTCGTTTCCAGGTTTCCAATGTTTCAGTAACATTTGCCGTCGTTCCGTTTTTCAGTGAACGCTCTTGTTCTTCCATCGCTTCTGTTTTTGTTTCCTTTGACTGCTCAAGTTCCTGCAGTTCAGCCGACAGTCTCTCTTCTGTCTCCAGAATAAACCGCAGTTGTTCTTTAGCAGAGGCCAATTGAATTTTTAAATCGTTTCGGGATTCATTCAGTTTCTTTTCCTGCTGCTGTTTATCAGAAAGGGAAACAGACAGTTCATCGATCTCAACTTTAGTCTGTTCCGCTTTTAGATCAGCTTCTTTTATTCCACTCGTCAGTTCGGATATACGCTCCTCGGTTTGAACAAGTTCATCCTGATAATCAGTGGCAGACATTTCTGCTGCATCGAATTTATCCTGAAGAGTATCTCTTTGCCATTTTTTCTCTTTTAAATCATTTTCACTTTTACGTTCCTCACTCCGGCGACTTTCACCTTTTTGTCTTTCATTTTCCTTCTTTTCCTGAAGGTTATGAACTTCTTTTTGCTGCTGTTCAAGTCTTTGAAACTTTTCAGCAATTTGCCGTTCTTCCTTTGCCACCTGTTCGATAAGTGTTGCCAGCTCAGCCTTACGCGAAAGGATCTGCCCGGATTTTTGTTGCATACTTCCACCGGTCATGGCACCCCCGGGGCTGACGACATCCCCTTCGAGGGTGACGAATCGAAACCTGTGTTTGAGAATAGAAGCAGCCTTTTGAGCCTGATGCAGCGTTTCTGTAAACAACACGTTTCCTAATTGATGCTCGATCACGGGCCGCAACCGTTCTTCCACCTGAATATGGGCACTGGCCTGCCCTAAGACCCCAGGGATTTCACTGACACGACCCAGATCATACGCACTGATTGACTTTTCTTTGACCGTGTCCAAAGGCAGAAAGGTCGCCCTGCCTTTACCATTCTTTTTCAAATATGCGATGGCTTCCCTTCCATGATCAGCAGTTTCGGTAATCACGTTCTGCTGTCCTGCGCCCAGTGCAGTGTCGACTGCTGTCTTCAAAGATGAATCAAAGGAAATTACTTCAGCTACAGCCCCGACAATCCCGGGAAATTGATCATCTCTTTGCTTGAGCATTTCTTTAACACCGTGAAAAAAACCTGCATATTCTTCTTCCATATCCTTTAAAACATCGCGCCGGGAACGCTTTTGTTGCAGTTCTTTTTCCTTTTTCTGGAGCTGTTCTTCTTCCTGTTTCAACTGAGACAGCATTCGTTGTTCTTTTTCGTGCAACATCCGGTAGTCATCAAGACAATCCTGCGTTTTTTGTTTGGCAGATTCAAAAGCATCAGTCAAGCAGTGAACTTCTTCAATCGCCTCGTTCAGCTCTTCTTGAATATGAGCGACTTCTTCTTTTTTACGTTGAATTTGACTGCGAAGCCGTTCAGCTTGGTTGTTCAGATGTTTTTGATCGTTCTCTTTTGCAGCTCTGCGATTCAGCCACTCCATATAGTCAGATTTTAATTCTTCAAGTTGTTCTTCTGTGGATTCGGACAGCGTGAACAATGATACTTCAATATCCTTCAAGCGATCTTCCAAAGCAGCGACTTGTTCTTGTTGTTCTTCTTTGTCTTTTATGCTGCGCTGAAGTTCTTCGTTCGTCTGATGAAGTTGACGATTCAGCTCCTTCATCTCCGCTTCAAATTGATTTTTCCGTTCTGAGAAGTGCTTCAATCGTTCTTCATACAATTGCTTTTGACCTTCTGATTTTTCAAGCTCTTCAGTCGCCTTTAAAAGATCCTCCTGCCACGTCTGTATCTCTTCATCAAGCCTGGCAAGTTCTTTTCGCACGTTTTCGGTTTCCTGCTCAATCCGGTATTGATCAATTTCATGCTGTCGCCTGATGTCTTCAGCCTGTTCAAGGTCCTGCTTTAACGTATGCCATTGTCCGTGTAACTCCTCGATCTCTTTGACAAGAACCCCTGCTTCAATCGTGGATAATTCTTCAGACATACTCAAATATTCGTTGGCGATTGAGGCCTGTTCTTCAAGGGGTTGAATCTGCTGTTCGAGTTCATGAATAATATCTCTTACACGGGATAGATTGTCTTCAGTTTCTGTCAGTTTTTTTTCAGAGGCCTGCTTTCTGAATTTATATTTCAGGACACCAGCCGCTTCTTCAAAAATCATACGCCGTTCCTCTGCCTTACTGCTTAGAATCTCTTCCACGCGCCCCTGACCAATGATGGAAAAGGCTTCTTTACCAAGGCCGGAATCCATGAAAAGATCTGTGATATCTTTCAATCTGCACGGCTGCCGATTCAACAAATATTCGCTGTCCCCGGACCGGTACAACCTGCGCGTCACTACAACCTCACTGTAATCCACAGGCACGTGCTGGTCCTCATTGTCCAAAACGAGACTGATCTCCGCCATGTTCAATGCTTTTCGCCGATCACTCCCCGAAAAGATTACATCTTCCATTTTCGCTCCCCGTAGGTTTTTTGCGGACTGTTCACCAAGAACCCAGCGTATTGCGTCGGAGATATTACTTTTTCCACTACCGTTTGGGCCTACTACTGCCGTTACACCCGGAACAAAATCAATTCCCAGCTTCTCAGCAAAAGATTTAAAGCCTGTCAGTTCCAATCGTTTCAGGTACACGTTTTTCACCTCATTCATGTTGCATTAACCCTGTAATTTTATCATACTTTCAACTTTGATTTAAGATGATTCCGTCAAGCTTATGCATGTTTTGCTTTTCATGGTACACTGTTACTGTACGATCAACATGAATACAATAATAAAGGGGAGATCCTCAGATGAGTGAACATGATCCAAGACGTGATGATTTAAGTCATATGATTGAAGAAATTAAGCGAAAACTGCATGTGGTGAATGGAGCTGCTATAAAAGCTGAAAGTTTTTCACTGAATAAATATGATGATATCGAAGAAATTTACGACATGGTGATGAGTAAAGACAGCTTCAGTGTCAGTGAATTGAATGCAATCGTTTCTGAGCTGGGTCAAATGCGGGACCGTCAGCCTGAATAATCAAACAGGAGGTTGATGTCGGTGAGCGAATTAACCAATCAGACAGTCAAGGCGCTATACAAAACCGGATCTTATTATGGACGGGTGATTGAGGATCATCCGACGAAGCAAACGGTACTAGTAGAGATACTCGCCGTTGAAAAACATCCGGTGCAGGGTGACCTGCACCACCCGAAGGAAGTCAATGTTCCGTTGTTTCATGAGCGAAAGGCATTGAGTTTTCGCGAGAAGGCCAACATGCCACGCCACACGGTTAAACCATTTGACAGCGAGATTCCTGAATACAATGAATCATTGAAGCATTCACTTGAAACAATGAAAACTGAACTGAAGAATGAAGACACGGATTGGTCGTTTCATGCCTTGAAAGCCCTTGAAGCTGTTGAAAAAGACTACCCCATAGCATAATACGAAAATCCGAACCCAACAGGTTCGGATTTTCGTATGTGTTATCAATCAATTTTTAACGTCGCAATTTCAGAACCGAGCTTCTTCAACGCTTTCTGCGCGGCCATCTGCTCAGCTTCCTTTTTGGATTTACCTCTGCCAACGCCAAGCTGTTCTTCATCCAGGCTTACTTCTGATATGAATTCTCTCGCATGGGCCGGCCCTTTCTCTTCAATGATCTGATATTGCACCTGACCCTGATTCTCCTGTTGAATGTATTCCTGAAGCTGACTCTTGAAATCCATCATGTGTGAAAACGAACCATCGTGTATTTTCGGATAAACATAATCCCCCAGAAATTGATAAACCGCTTCCATACCTAGGTCAAGATAAACTGCCCCGATGAATGATTCAAATACGTCAGCCAGAAGAGCAGGACGTTTTCGCCCCCCTGTCATTTCCTCACCTTTACCAAGAAGTACATAGTCACCAAAATTAAGGGAGTCCGCAATTTTTGCCAGCGATGGCTCACAAACGATTGCTGCTCTGAGTTTGGTCATCTCACCTTCACTCATCTGTTCAAAGAGCTTAAACAAATATTGAGAGATGGCCAATTCCAAAACAGCATCGCCTAAAAACTCCAACCGCTCATTATCATCATGAGGACGAATCCGGTGTTCATTCACATACGAAGAGTGGGTGAATGCCTGTATAAATAAATCTTCATTGGTGTATGGGACATTCAACGATTGAATGAATTGCCTGTACTTCGCTTTTTGTGCATTGGACATTTGCATTTTTTTTGCCTGCCGTTTCATGCCTTTTCGATGAATTTTACGTGACTGTTGCATCGGTTACCTCCATCATATTCATAAGATACTTTTAAAGCCCAAGTCCCTGTCTGAGGGACTTGGGATCATGAACATAATTATTGATGACGTTCTATGTAATCAATAACGTCACCGACTGATGCGATTTTTTCTGCATCCTCATCAGAAATTTCAAGTTCAAATTCGTCTTCAAGTTCCATAACCAGTTCAACAACATCCAACGAATCTGCACCTAAATCATCTTTGAATGTGGCTTCTCTTTTCACTTCGGATTCATCGACACCAAGACGTTCGGAGACGATACTTGCAATACGATCATGCACTGTAGCCATGTTACTCACCTCCTCTCAGTAATTATAGGATAAAAACGGCGAAAATACTAGTCACTTTATGGCATTACCATTCCACCATCAATATGGAGGGTTTGTCCTGTCATATATGACGCCCCGTCACCTGCAAGGAACAAGATGACATTTGCCACATCTTCAGTCTGTCCGAGACGGCCGAGAGGTATCTGATCAAGCAATGTCTTCTTCATCTCTTCGTCGAGATCGTCTGTCATTTCGGTTGAGATGAATCCCGGAGCAACTGCGTTCACCAGGATGTTCCGGTTGGATAATTCCCTGGCCAGAGATTTCGTCAATCCGATCACGCCGGCCTTACTGGCCACGTAGTTCGCCTGTCCGGCATTTCCAAGGACTCCAACGACGGAAGAGACATTAATGATCCGGCCCGAACGCTGCTTCATCATTGGGCGTGTCAGCGCTTTGGATACATTAAACACCCCTTTCAGATTCGTGTTAATCACAGCATCGAAATCCTCTTCCTTCATCCTCATGATCAGATTGTCCTTGGTAATTCCTGCGTTATTGACCAGGACATCAACTGTCTTGAAGCGTTCGAGCACTGTTTTCACCATATCATTGACGGCCGCACTGTCCGCAACATCCGCCTTTACTGAGAAAGCATCTACACCATGTGCCTGACAGGCTTCAACCGTTTCTTCAGCTTTTTCAACATTCCCTGAATAGTTCACGGCCACATTAGCTCCCGCTTTGGCAAAGGCTTCACAGACCGCGCGCCCGATGCCGCGGGACCCTCCTGTAACCAGGACATTTTTTCCGTTCACTTTACTCACCTCATTTTTCGAATTATTTTTCGGCTTTTAATGTATTCAATGCCTTTTCAAGCGTCTCATCATCATAAACCGGTAACACCGTAGCCCGTCTCGCCGCTTTTTTCACAAGCCCTGCCAACACCTTCCCAGGTCCAGCTTCGATAAAAGTGTCCACACCTTGATCAATCAAGTATTGTATCGTTTCCGTCCACTTTACAGGAGAATGGATTTGGTCAACAAGAAGCTGCTTCACCTCATCTGTTGAGCGGTAAGGAGACGCAGTAACATTTGCAATCACAGGTATGGCCATGGTGTGAACCGCAACGTGATCAAGGACGTTCTGCATCTGCTCAGAAGCAGGCATCATCAAAGAAGAGTGGAAAGGACCACTCACGTTCAAGGGGATCACACGTCTTGCTCCTGCGTCTTTTGCCAACTCACACGCCTTTTCAACGCCCTTTGATGTTCCTGAAATAACAATTTGACCTTCTGCATTATAATTTGCTGGCTCAGCTGTTTCATTCAACTGATGAACCTCATTGGAAATGTCCAAAACAGCTTCCTTTGGTAGACCCATGATTGCAGCCATGGCACCTTGACCGTCGGGAACAGCTTCTTCCATCAGCTTCCCGCGGGTTTGCACGAGCTTAACTGCATCATTGAAAGAAAGCGCGCCGCTGGCATAAAGTGCAGTATATTCCCCGAGACTGTGTCCGCAGGCGTAGTCAGCCTGAATCCCATGATCCTCGAGCACTTTCCATACAGCTGCTCCTGTCGTGAATAGAGCAGGCTGTGTATTTGTTGTTTTTTTGAGTTCTTCAGCATCTCCTTCAAAAATTAGAGATGACAAGCTTCGTTCTAATGCTTTGTCGGCTTCTTCAAACACATTCGAAGCCGCAGCGTGAGCTAGAAACAATTCATGCCCCATGCCTGGTGACTGAGACCCTTGGCCCGGGAACATGACCGCTATCTTCGTCATGACTCCAGTTCTCCTTCCTGCTGTAAGCGTTCGATTTCAGAAGAGATCGTGGCTGTCACTTCTTCATCCACCATCAGCTTCGCCTGGCGAATTGCACTGAAAAACGCTCTCTCGTCGGATGATCCGTGCGCTTTGATCACGGGTGCCCGCAGACCAAACAAACCCGCGCCACCATATTCTGAATAATCCATTTGATTTTTCACTTTTTTAAATGCGGGCTTTAAAATGGCTGCTGCCATTTTATTTTTCAATGATGACGTCAATTCTCGCTTTAATATGGAAAACAAAGAGATCGCAGTTCCTTCCACAGATTTCAGTACCAGATTACCACTGAAACCATCAGCAACAACCACATCAGCAACGCCTTCGAGAAGATCGCGGGCTTCCACGTTCCCGACAAAATGAAGACCGCTCTCTTCGATTAAATCGTAAGCCTGCTTCGTCAGTTCTGTACCCTTACCAGCCTCTGAGCCAACATTCAATAAACCGATTCGCGGTTTTTCAAGACCCCGGACATTTTTCATATAAACGTTACCCATTAATGCATATTGCAGAAGATGAGACGGTTTTGCTTCCATATTGGCTCCAACATCAAGAAGCAGAAAGCCATCACCATTTTTCGTTGGCAGCATAGGTGATAGTGCCGGACGTTCAATTCCTTTGGCCCGACCTACAATCAATAGCCCTGCCGTCATCAATGCACCGGTATTCCCTGCCGAAATAGCTGCATCTGCCCGCCCTTCTTTCACTTCTCTGACAGTGAGGACCATCGACGACGTTTTTTTGCGGCGCACGGCCTTTACGGGGGAATCCTCTGATGTTATCCATTCATCTGTATGCATCACTTCAATCCGATCCGTTTCACCTTGTAAATGCGGTCGAATCTGTTCTTCATCTCCGATGAGGATCAACTCAAGGTCTTTAAATGTATGTAAGGCGAGCAGACTACCTTTTATAATGTTTTCAGGTGCATGGTCACCACCCATTGCATCAATGGCCAGTTTCATGATTTCCCCTCCTCCAATTCATTTGCAGAATCACTTCGGTACATGGAGAATGAACCACTGAATACAAGTTCGTGTTCTACAAAACTCTCCACATTCACGCGTGTTCTCGAGTTGTCCACGACTGCAACCTTCGCTTTTGCAACGACGCGCTCTCCGCTTTGAACCTGGCGCTTAAATGAAACATCAGCGCTTACCGTTAACGCAAGTTCATCATCAATCACCGCTACAGCCAGTGAGTTCGCCTGTGCGAACAAATGATGTCCTCGTGCGATGCCGGTTCTTGAAAACACATGATCCTCGGTAACGTCCAAAATGGATAGTGCATACGTATCGAGTTCGAGATCAATGATTTCTCCGATCACTTCTTCAAGAGGCAATGCTTTCACCGTATCATACTGCTTTTTAGCCACGTGTTTAATCCGTTCACGGACTTCCGGAATACTGAGTTCCAAGCGGTCAAGACGAACGGTCTGGACACTGACATTAAAATAATCCGCCAGTGCATCATCAGTGATAAACGGATTCTCAGCTATTTTTTCTTTTAATCGCGGTTGACGCTTACGTTTTGTTAGTTTCACAGCATAATCACCACACTCATAGGACTAGGTACTAATTGTAGTTTATAGGAATAGTCAAGCTTTTTCAAGGGCTTATTTTACATTGATTATTCAGAGAGGTTAATCCACTTTTTCTTCCTGAAAAGCAATATCGGATTCGAGCATCATTAATAGACTCCTGTAGGAATCGTGTTCGAAGAGGGCGCCCGACTGGATAATTTTTGCCGCATCATTCCGGGCAGTTTCAAGGATTCTGTAATCCTCTAAGAGGTCAGCAACTTTGAACTTCGGCATACCACTTTGACGAACACCGAAAAATTCCCCGGGGCCCCGCATTTCCAAATCACGCTGAGATAGTTCAAAACCATCCGTTGTCTCAGTCATGATACTCATCCGTTCTTTACCCACCTCTGTTTTCGGATCGGCGAGTAAAATGCAATGGGATTGATCGGCACCACGCCCAACCCTCCCCCGAAGTTGATGAAGCTGAGCCAATCCGAACCGGTCTGCATCATAAATCACCATAACCGTGGCGTTTGGGACGTTCACTCCCACTTCCACTACGGTAGTCGATACAAGAAGTTGAATGGCATTGGACTGAAAATCAGCCATTGCCTGTTCTTTTTCCTGATGTTGGAGACGACCGTGCATCAAACCACATCTCCGGTGAGGTAATGCTTCCGTTAATGTCCGATGCAATTCAATTGCATTCTGAACTTCAAGGGCTTCCGACTCTTCGATTAAGGGCGTAATCACATATACCTGATGCCCTTTCTCAATCTCCTTGTCAACAAAAGCCAACACCCGTTGCAGCATATTCCGTTTACCCCAATGCGTCTTGATGGGTTTACGGCCAGCTGGAAGTTGATCAATTGTGGACACATCCATATCCCCAAATGCACTGATGGCCAAAGTCCTTGGGATCGGTGTTGCAGTCATAAACAACACATCTGGCCTGAGCCCTTTTTGCTTTAGTGTGCGTCGCTGTGCCACACCGAAGCGGTGCTGTTCATCAGTGATCACAAGACCAAGGTTCGAAAAGTTGACACCCTCCTGAATCAGAGCATGAGTACCAATAATCAAATCGACTTCTCCCGAGGCTAGCATCTCTAAAACTTCGCGCTTCTCCTTCACTTTTGAAGAGCCGCTCAGATGTGCAATGTTGACCTTTAATTCAGCAAACAGTTCACGGAGCGAAGCTGCATGCTGTTCTGCAAGAATTTCAGTTGGTACCATTAATGCGCCCTGAAAGCCTGCAAGGAAGTTCGCATAGAATGCAATCGCTGCAACTACCGTTTTTCCGCTTCCCACATCCCCTTGCAGCAAGCGATTCATACGTTCGATTGAAGAAAGATCGCTTAGAATATCCGATAATACCTGCTCCTGCGCAGTTGTCAGTTCAAATGGCAACCTCTTAATAAAGGCGTTAACAGCCTCCGCATCCCAACTTTTGGACTGTCCATCGCCGGCTTGACGCTCATTTTTCCGAAACCACTGCATCTTCAACTGAAACAAAAGTAATTCTTCATAAGCCATGCGCCGCCTGGCTTGATTAAATGCCTGTTCATCCTTCGGAAAATGCAAATAATACACTGCCTGTTTCCGCTCCATCAATTGATAGCGGGACATCAAAGATTCAGGCAGAACTTCTTCGATATCATGAATGAAACCATCGGTTACCTGTTCGACAAATCGCCTGAATTGGTGCTGTTTCAGGTCTCCTTTAATGGAGTACACCGGTTCAAGGCCACCTCGTTCAATTTTTTCAACAGGCTTCACAATTGCACCCGTAATTTGCAGCCGATGCCGGTCAAATGTACCACTGATAATCACTGTGTCATTAAGGATCAGCTGTTTTTTCATATAAGGTTGATTAAAGAAGACCACTTTTACCAGAAGACCATCTGCTAGAATGCGGATCGTCAATCTCGATTTTTTCCCTTTAAAAAATTTCAGCTCCGGCATGCTGTGAATCGTTCCTTGAACGGTAACACGCTGCTGATGTTCCGCTTCTGATAACGGTTGAATTTCATGATTTTCATATCGGAATGGAAAATATGTCAAAAGATCGCCCACGGTGTATATGCCCATGGTTGCTAGTACTTCCTCGTTCCTCGGGCCAATACCTGCAACTGCTGATACAGGCTGATTCATATGCGTCAAACTCCTTTTTTATCACCAAAGATCCGGTCCCGGTATGCTCTCCCTGTTGGGGTAGCTGCAAGGCCGCCTTCCCCGGTTTCTCTTAAGGTAGCTGGCATGGTCTGACCGATACGGAACATCGCTTCGATCACTTCATCACATGGAATTCTGCTGGTGATGCCTGCAAGAGCCATATCCGCTGCAATCATTGCGTTCGATGCACCGGCTGCATTCCTCTTCACACAAGGCACTTCAACAAGTCCTGCCACCGGGTCGCAAACCAGTCCTAACATATTCTTTAAAGCAATAGCCATGGCTTGACCTGATTGATCAGGTGTTCCTCCTGCCATTTCAACAATCGCCGCTGCTGCCATGCCAGAGGAAGAACCAATCTCGGCCTGACAACCACCCGCTGCACCTGAAATCGATGCGTTGTTTGCAATGACAAACCCGAATGCTCCACTGGCAAAAAGAAAACGAATCATGTCTTCACGTGTCGGATCGAGCTGATCTTTCACTGCAAACAATGTTCCTGGAACCACACCTGCAGATCCTGCTGTAGGAGTCGCACAAATCGTTCCCATAGCAGCATTTACTTCATTCGTTGCCATTGCTTTACTGACTGCATCAAGCATAACGTGGCCTGATAATGGCCGTCTCTCTTGCATATACTTCTGCAGTTTTTTGCCGTCTCCACCTGTCAAACCGGTTACCGAACGGATGTCTTCTGTCAATCCTCGTTCCACCGCAGCTTCCATCACGGAAAGATTATGCTCCATTTTTTCCATCACTTCAGTGCGACTTACCTCTTGTGTGGCCATTTCCTGTTCAATCATGACTTCTGAAATACGAATTTGTTTCTCTTCGGCTTGCCGAATTAATTCACTCACATTTCGGAACAATACTGCCACTTCCTTTGTCTGTTATTCGTGAATCTTGGTGACTTTCGTGACATGTTCGAGAGATTCGAGACCTCTCAGTATACTTTCATCGACATTCTCATCTACCTCTATGACCATCAGCGCTTCTTTTCCCTCTTCTTTTCGGGAAACTTCCATATGACCGATATTCATCTTCTTATCTGCAAGATTTGTCGCAACAGAAGCAATCGTACCGTATCGATCGTGATGCACGACAAGAATGGCAGGATGATTGCCGCTAAGCCTTAATTTGAAGCCATTCACTTCTTTAATTTCGACTTTTCCGCCACCGATTGAGATCCCGACCAGTTCAACCTGGTCATTATCATGACCAATCCGGATTCTCACAGTGTTTGGATGTTCCACCTGAGCATCCTCTTCTTGAAAGGAGTACTTGAGTCCACTGTTTTTGGCATGTTCAAACGCTTGAGTGATACGTTCATCAAAGGTGTCAAAGCCCAGCACACCTCCGATCAGCGCGACATCTGTTCCGTGCCCTTGATAAGTTTTCGCAAAAGAGCCGTATAAATGAAATGTTACCCACGTTGGTTCTTTCTCAAGCAATTGTCTTGCTACAAGTCCAATTCTGGCCGCTCCGGCTGTATGAGAACTTGAAGGGCCGATCATAACCGGTCCCATGATATCAAATACGCTTCGGAATTGCATTAGTCATCCTCCATTCATAAAAAATGCCACATTCAGTATAGAGTCTATATTTTATGACTCGGTTCAATGCAACGTTCCAAAAAAGAAACTTCACATAAATAGATGCGAAGTTTCTTCATGATTATTTCACCCTGGCGAAAGACAGAGATAAAGTTCCAGGACCAACATGGGTTCCGATTACCGGGCCGATATTCGTTACGACATCTTTTTCCACATGGAATTCGGTTTTCAAACGTTCCATTAATGCATTTGCTTCTGCTTCTGCATTGGCGTGTGAAATTCCGACGTGAACCGGATCCTCACCGAATCTTTTTTTGAACTCATCAATAATTCGTTGTACTGCTTTTTTATTACCCCTGGCTTTTTCAAACGGATAAACCTCTCCATCATCATTCAATGAAAGGATCGGTTTAATTTTCAATAACGAACCAATTAAAGCAGAAGCCTTACCTATTCGTCCATTTTTCTCTAAATACTCCATCGTATCGACCATAAATAATACAGTCGTTTCATCAAGGAGTTCCTCAACGCGTTCGAGACAGGCTTCCTTATCAGAACCGCCCGATGCCAGTTCTGCCACTTCAACGACAATAACACCAATGGCATATGAGGCTTTTTTGGAATCAATTACTGTTACATCGATTTCTTCGGCAACATTCTGCGACGCAATATGGGCAGATTGATAGGTACCTGAGAGATTTGCCGATAAATGAATCGATAAAATCGCTGCTTCCGGATGTTCATCGTGAAGTTTACGATATACTTCCTCAAACTGATGCGGTGTTGGCTGGGATGTTGTCGGCATAACATCTGATTCAGATAATTTTTTATAAAAACCGTCTGAATCAAGATCCACCCCGTCATGATAAGTCTCGTCCCCGAAATGTACTTTCAAGGGAACAACCGTAATGTCAAAATGCTTTGCAAGTGACGGTGGGATATCAGCAGTTGAATCCGTAACAATAATAACTTTCGACACGATGACAGCCTCCTTTGTGATCTGTTATTACAACCCGTTTATTCAACGGAAACAATATACGAATAAAGCGGCTGATCGCCAGTATGAACTTCAACTTCCACATCATCAAATGTGGCTTCGATATATTCTGCCAGTTCATTTACTTCATCATCAGATCGTTCTGCCCCTCTGATAAGCGTCACAATTTCACTGTCCTCATCAATCATATGTTTCATGAGTTTTTTTGCCACGTCCTGAACGGACTTCCCGTTCGAAACAATCGCTTTTTCATGAATACCCATGAAGTCGCCTTCTTTGATATTCACGCCATTCAGACTGGTGTCCCTGACAGCATAAGTCACTTCCCCAGTTTTTACAAATGCCATGGCCTCTGTCATGTCATTTGCAGTTTCTTCGAGTTCACCCTCTCGATTGAATGCAAGCATAGCTGCAAGACCTTGAGGTACTGATTTGGAGGAAACCACCTGCACATCTGTATCAGCAACATCTGCTGCCTGCTGGGCAGCCATAATGATGTTGCTGTTATTTGGTAACAGTACTACATTCTTCGAGTTACACTCATCAATTGCTTTCAAAAAGTCTTCCGTAGATGGATTCATGGTCTGTCCACCTTCAATGACTTTTGCTACACCCAGACTCCTGAACAAGTCTGCAATCCCTTTGCCCATTGCAACAGTGATAACCGCAAATTCGGAGTGATCCTCTTTCGGCATCGGGACGCCCAGTGTACCCTGTTGTTTTCCATCTTCCAATATCGTGGAATGCTGAACCTTCATATCCTCTGCCTTTATATTAATCAGTGCACCGAATTTTTGAGCTTCATTGATTACATCACCTGGTACATCTGTATGTACATGTATTTTCAACAAATCTTCATCCGAAACAACGAGCAGCGAATCTCCATACTCACTGAGCAAATTCCTGAATGCAGGTTCATCATAAGGATGTTCAGTCAGTTTATGATCCTGAAAACGGACCATAACTTCAGTGCAGTATTGAAACTCAATATCATCAGTATCCATGTGACTTTGAGCTGAATGGTGTTCGAATTTCACCATTTCCTCCATAGAAGGAGTTTCTTCTTTTCCGGATAGTAAGATACTGCCACCTTTCATGACTTCGAAAAACCCTTCATAAATTGTTAACAGCCCCTGACCTCCCGAATCAACCACACCCACTTCTTTCAATACCGGTAAGAGATCAGGCGTCCGTTCGAGTGAGGCATCCGCTTCTGTGAGGACAACTTCCATGACTTTCAGCAGATCATCTTCCTCTTTTGCAAAACGCTGCCCTGCTGCAGCTGCATCCTTCGCCACGGTAAGAATCGTTCCCTCCACTGGCTTCATAACAGCTTTATAAGCCATATCTACGCCGTATTCAAGGGCATCAGTAAACGCTTTGGCATCCATTTTTTCATGTCCCTCGAGAGATTTGGAAAACCCTCTGAACAACTGCGACAAGATTACGCCGGAATTCCCGCGCGCGCCCATTAACAGGCCTTTTGCAAATGCATTGGCCACTTGGCTTACTTTGGTATTATCTGCACCTTTTACTTCTTTTATTCCTGAAGTAATCGTTAAATTCATATTCGTCCCCGTATCCCCATCGGGCACAGGAAATACATTTAATGCATCAATTTTCTTTGAATGGTTGGACAGATTATTGGCACCAGACTGAAGCATTTCAGCCAGTGTATGTCCTTCAATTGTCTTCATTACCACGCATGCTCCTCCTCACTTGTTTCTCGTCTTAGGGGTTGATGACACGCACACCCTGAATAAATATATTGACAGATTCGACTTTCAACCCAAGCATTTGCTTCAATTGATACTTCACTTTTGATTGGACATTATGTGCTACCTCAGAAATCTTTGTCCCGTATCCGACAATGATATACATATCGATATGCAATTCACCGGACTCCTGCTCCCGGATGACTACACCTCTGCCAAGATTTTCACGTCCCAAAAGGTCCGTGATCCCATCTTTCAGCTGTTTTTGGGAAGCCATACCAACAATGCCGTAGCAATCTACCGCAGCACCACCTGCAATGACCGCAACAACCTCTTTCGATACATCAATATTTCCGTACCTTGTTTTCATTTCAATTGTCATAACTCTGTTGCCTCCTTCTTCAGGATTACATAAATGGCTAAAATCATTTTACTACACATCCTGTCGTATTGAAAGTAATGATCTGATTTCTGCTGATGATGACCCACGCTGGAGTTACGCGCTGTCAAGGTTAAATACTTGATGAACTTGAAGAATTCTCTTGAATTCCACTCCATGCTGTGCTAATATTACCGAGTATGTGATTTGCGTACAAGATAAACCATGTTATGATTGAAGTGTTCGAAGGAGGGATATTCCATGGCACGTAAATGTGTAATTACTGGCAGAGGTCCAAAGAGCGGAAATAAGCGATCTCACGCTTTGAATGCGACGAAACGTCGCTGGGGAGCTAACGTACAGAAAGTCCGTATTCTCGTAGACGGTAAACCGAAGCGCGTATATGTTTCTGCACGTGCGCTGAAATCAGGTAAAGTTCAGCGTGTATAATGCATAAAAAGCGGATCCTGCACACAGGATCCGCTTTTTTGCAGAATATTAGTCGCTTGCTGTAACACCGTAAAGAAGTCCTGTGTGAAACGTAACTTCAGCTACGTCTTTAACTTGTTCATTACTGACACAAAGGCTCGACGCACGGAGAAGGGATATGTGATGTGCATCATATTTAAAGCCTTTGAGACTTAACCCTTCAACACGCTCTGTTACTGGAAGAAATGAGACATAAGCAGACTCAAGCTCCTGTAATTGGTAATAACCAGGCGGCCAAATCCAAACCCGTCCGCTCTGTTCATACAATTCCACAGCAATGCCTTGATGTGCGACTTTTTCCATGAGTTGCATAGTCATCATCTGATGATCCATCCTCCCACCTGTAACTCCTAAAAATGTCAACCGACCAGCATCTCGCTTCATCGCCTCTGCAATAGCAATTTCCAGATCTGTTTCGTCCTTTTCGACAGGATGAATCGCCACCGCCTGACTTCCTTTCATAATTCTCTCACGCCCATCCAAATCCACTGAATCAAAGTCTCCTACCGCAAGACAGGGCGAAATTCCTCTGTCAATAATATGCTTGGCACCCATATCTGCGCCGATCCAGACATCTGTGTCTTGTTTTAATTGATGAAGAATTTTTTCAGACGGAAAAAGCGCTTCAGGTCCACCTGCCCATATGACAACATGGTTACTCATCGGCTCAAGCTGCTTTTTGTTCAGGTTGAATGAGACGCTTAGACGCATTCGACAAGAGGAGCAGTATTGCAGATGCCAAAAGCATGGTTGGGAACATATAAGACCAATTGTACACAAAAGAATAGACCGCAACCGGTGTCCCTTCAGGTGCATATTCTCCAAACCAGACCACTCCGGCTGTGAAATGAGCCGCCAGTCTCAGCATTCCACCCAGAAAGATACCGGCAATAATAAATAGAGAACGTTTCAGGACAGTTTGCTTTGCATTGACAGTAAAGAGACCGGCGAGACCCACGAGTCCAAAAGCAATAGGGTAATCCAGCAGTGCCTGAAACCAGTGGACAATGAATGGCTGAATGGTCATATTGACAAAACCGAACAGAATACCGGCAATCACCCCTGCTTTCCATCCTCTCCTGAACGCGATTAGAAATAATGGAACCATCGCAAGTGAAATAGACCCACCCTGAATCCAGAATTTCAAGATCGTGAAGTAATCCAGTATAGCAGCAATTGCTACCATCATAGCGATTTCCATCATGATTATTAATCGTTTTCTTGAACTATTCATAACATTCCCCTTTCTGATTTTCGAACCACAAGAAAGGAGGACACAAAAAAGGTATCGCCAATGAAGAGACGATACCGAGATTGTTCCGGTCCACATCCCTTCGTAAGTTTGAACTTACAGGTTCTCAGGGTCGAAGCGCATTCTGCTTCCTCTCAGCCCGTGCTGGACTCCCCTTGCGGTTCTATTCTGTTCAGTATATCATTCAGTTGCGGATGTCTTCAACCGCTCTCTTTCGATCAGCCTGACCAAAGACAGCAGAGCCGGCAACGAGCACATTCGCACCAGCTTCTATACATCTGCGTGCAGTATCCTGATTGACACCACCATCCACTTCGATGTCAATCTCACATTGATGAAGCTCAGCAAATGCCTTCACATCCCGGATTTTAGGCAAAACGGATTCAATAAATGATTGTCCTCCAAAACCAGGATTTACAGTCATAAGAAGAACAAGATCCACATCCGGTATGATCGACTCGATTGCAGAAACGGGCGTATGTGGGTTAATGACTACTCCGGCCTTGACGCCATGAGATTTAATCAATTGAATCGTCCTGTGCAGATGTGGACAAGCTTCCTCATGCACACTGATGATGTCAGCTCCTGCTTTAGCGAAATCGGGAATATACTGATCTGGATGTTCAATCATTAAATGAACATCCAACGGTAGTGCTGTCTCTGGTCGTATTGCTTTAACAGCCAATGGTCCGAAAGTAATATTCGGTACAAAATGACCATCCATAACATCCACATGAATATAGTCTGCTCCGGCATTTTCTGCAGAACGTACCTCTTCCCCGAGTTTGGAGAAGTCTGCAGCTAAAATTGATGGTGCAATCTTGATCATAATCTAATACCTCCGCTTCGTCTGCTCTATTTCTTCATGAAAACTGGCATAATGCTCATAGCGCTCTCTCGCCGTATGTCCCGATTCGACAGATGCTTTCACGGCACATTTCGGTTCGTTGATATGTTGGCATTCACGGAATTTACACTGTGAACTTAATGCCTGGATTTCCGGGAAATAATCACCTAATTCTTCTTTTTCAATGCCTTCAAAGTCCAGGGAACTGAAGCCTGGGGTATCCGCAACATAACCCCCTTCATTTAAAGGGATCAGTTCAACGTGACGTGTTGTGTGTTTTCCTCGTCCCAGCCTTTTGGATGTCACATCAGTTCGAATATTCACACCTGGCTTCAGAACATTCAACAATGATGATTTCCCAACACCGGATTGTCCTGCAAAAACGGACACTTTCCCTTTTATATATGGGCGAAGCTGCTCAATTGTCTCTTCATGATAGATGGAAGTCTTGATAATCTGATAGCCAATATTTTGATAGACTTCTTCAAAATAGTTCAATTCGTCTTCATTGTCTTTCAATCTTAAATCGGATTTTGAAAAACAGAGAAGTGGTTCAATCCCGTTCGCTTCAACATGAACAAGAAAACGATCGAGCAGAACAGGGCTGAATTTAGGGTCATTCATCGAAAAAATAAGAACAGCCTGTTCAACATTCGCAATCGGTGGTCTCACCAGTTGGTTTTTTCGGTCATCGATACCCATGATATAGCCGTCAGTGTCATTTTCTGCAACATATTCAACCCAGTCACCTACTAAAGGCGTAATCTTCCGATTGCGAAAGTTCCCACGTGCCCTGCATTGAACAATGTGTCCATCGGTCTCCACATAATAAAAGCCACTGAGCGCTTTGATGATTCTTCCCTTTGGCATAGCATGCTCCTTGTCTGTAAATATTCCATTACTGCATATCTGATAATTGCTCATAGGTATATTCATAAGGAGAATCGTCGAATTCTTCACCATCAACTACGAGAATCAAAAATCCTGATTCTCCTGGTTCCACACTCATCGGTACATCAAATGTTGTAGTCTCTGTGATTTCACGATCAATCACCTGTCTTGGAACTTGTGAGTTCATATCTGTAACCGAAATCTGAACGCGGTAACGTTCTGGCTCTTCATCATTCACTTCCTCTTCTATTTCAGGAATTGAGACTTCAAAAGGTACTGTGACTCTGACGGGTTCTTCAGGTTCTTCTTCCTCTTCAGGCTCAGGGCCCATACTGAAAACCACATTCACTGTTGTCGGTTCATCGATGCGTGCTCCACGACCCGGGTTTTGAGAAATTACTTTTCCTTCTTCTGTTGAAGGATGATAGTCTTCGTCGAACGACAAATTAATCAATGGTTCATTTTCAAGAAGCTCAAGAACCTCGTCACGGTTCATATCAGCAAGATTCGGCATAGTAAACACAGGATATTCACTGATGGTCAACGTAACGGATGTGACGGCCGGAATCACTTCTTCTCCAGCTTCCGGGTCTTGTTCTAAAACCGTATCCGGATTCGTATCGGTTGTTTCACGGTATTGAATTTCAACTTCATCGAATTCTTCCAGCAAATTCAAGGCACGTTCTCTTGTTTCACCAGTCACATCAATCATCTGCATTGGCTCCGGGCCTTCACTGACCATCACACGAATCGTGGATTCTTCCTTCACCATCCGGCCGGCCTCTGGATTATGACTGATGACATGACCTTCTTCGATTTCATCATCAAACCGGTAGTCGGCTTCAACAACCAGGTTTAAATCGATCAATTGTTCTTCGACTTCGTCAAACGCCTCACCTATCAGGTTATCAGGAATTTCCACATCTTCCACATGCAAAAGTGAAGGAATCCACCAGAACAAAAACAAGATCACAGCCAGCATCACAAGACCGATGATTGTACCCGTTTTCACCCAAAAAGCTTTTGATCGCTTCTTCTGATTGGACTTTCCTTTGTCTCTTTCATAACTCACTGTATCCTGATTCACGGCTCCAGAGCTCACCTTTGTTTGATCGTTATCTGCAAGACTTTCTTTAGAACTGACTGCAGGCATTGCTCTCGTAGCATTTTCATCAAACGGCACCGGTACAACGGCTGCCTCATTTACTCTCGAAGGGTCCAAGATCGTATCGAGGTCAGCCAGCATCGTATGTCCTGATAAATAACGGTTTTGTGGTTCTTTTGCTACAGCTGTCATGATGAGATTCTCAAGACTTTGCGGAACGAATGATAATTTCTCTTTCACTGATGGAAACGTGTCCTGCATATGCTTGATTGCGATGGAAACTGGTGTATCTGCAGTGAATGGGACATGACCTGTCAGCATTTCATAGGCGACCACGCCCAGTGAGTATAAGTCGGATTGATAGGTGACGTATCCACCTCTCGCCTGTTCAGGTGACAAATAGTGAACAGATCCCAATACGGAATTCGTGTGGGTGATGGTAGCATCACTGATAGCCCTTGAAATACCAAAGTCGGTTACTTTTGCTGTTCCATTCGGGGAGATCAAAATATTTTGCGGTTTGATATCCCGATGCACGATATGATTGTCGTGTGCATGAGCCACTGCAGAAGTGACCTGTCGGAGAATACGTACCGTCTCTTCCGGAGAAAGCCTCTGATTCGCTGATATATATTCCTTCAACGTCTGACCTTCCACATATTCCATCACAATATAGTATTCATTCTCTTCTTCTCCAACATCATAGATGTTTACAATATTCGGGTGAGACATCGCCGCAGCCGAGTGCGCTTCTCTTCGGAAACGACGAATGAATTCTTCGTCTTCTGCAAATTGACTTTTGAGCACTTTCACTGCAACATCGCGATCGAGGATCAAATCTTTGGCAAGATAGACATCTGCCATTCCGCCTCCCCCTACTGCACGGATGATTTCATACCGGTCGCTCACTCGCTTTTGGGGCATCAATTTCGCCCCCTTTCACCGTCATGCTCTGCGATTACGAGAGAGATGTTATCTTCTCCACCTAACTCATTGGCCTTATCAATCATTAATTGACCCGCAGTTTGGAGGTCTTCATTATCTTTTAATAAAGTGTGAAGCATTTCGTCAGATAGTTTGTTCGTTAATCCATCCGTACACAGAAGGAGTCGATCTCCAGATTCCCAGGTTGTCTGATAAATGTCGGCTGAAACTCCCGGGTTTGTTCCAACTGCTTTCGTTAACATATGTTTTCTAGGGTGATTCTCTGCTTCATCCAAAGTAATTTGTCCTGCTCTGTATAGTTCTGCCGAAACAGAATTATCCATTGTAACCTGATGAAATTCATCTTTATCATAGGAGTAATGATATACCCTTGAATCCCCGATATTACCTACGATCAAATGATCGTTTACGCAAACAGTGGCAGTGAGGGTCGTTCCCATTCCCTCGTATTCCTTATGCTGTTGCGCATATTCATAGACTTTCTTATTTGCATAAAGCATAGCCTTCTCCAGCCATGACAGCCATTCTTCCTGAGTCATTTTAGACGTTTCGTCCCATTCGTACTCCATGACCCTTACGCTCATGGCACTCGCCACATCTCCTGCACTATGTCCCCCCATCCCATCAGCAACTACAGCTAATGCATGAGATTCCATTTCCCCATGAGGAGTGAAGCTTCCTGAGTCTTCATTATAGGGCCTCACTCTGCCCCTGTCTGTCATATACAGTCCGTTCACATCAATCCCTCTTTTCCCCAGTTCACTGTTTCAATATTGCAGTCATATAAAATCCATCGGTGCCATATTGAGCGGGTATCAACTGAATACCTGTTTCGTTCGCCATCGGAGAGGTTCGGATTTCTTCTGGCAAACGTTTTTCAAATCCTGGTTCAATTATTGCATCCGGGTGTTTTTTCAGAAAATCCTTTACCTGATTTTCATTTTCTTCTCTGTCAACGGTGCAAGTACTGTAAACCATTATTCCACCTGATTTCAGTAGAGGCCATACATGATCGAGTATATCTCTTTGAATCACTGTCAAACGCTCAATATCCTGTTCAGATTTAGACCATTTCAAATCCGGCTTTCTTTGGATTACACCAAGACCCGAACAGGGCACATCTAATAGAATACGATCAAAAGATGCTTCTTCGAATGCAGTTGAAACTGTTCTGGCATCTTGTAAAACGGGTTGAATCATTGAAATTCCCAGTCGTTCTGCCTGAGACTGAATGAGCTTCACTTTATGCTCATGTATATCCAAACTGATCAATTCCCCTTGATTATCCATGCGTTCTGCAATATGCGATGATTTCCCTCCAGGCGCTGCGCAGGCGTCCAACACTCTTTCCCGCGGTTGCGGGTTTAACAGCTGAGTGACAAGCATCGATCCTTCATCCTGAATCGAACAACGGCCTTCTTTGAAAGCTTGAGTTTTACTGATTACGCCTTTCGTAACACGTATGGATTCATCCAGCCAAGGCCCTGCTTCACAGTTCATCCCTGAATCAACCCATTCCTTGATCAGCTCTTCCCTGACCGTTAACAGCGTGTTCACCCTTGCTGATGTAATCGGATAAGACAGGTTTCCTTCAGCAATACGCCGGGCAATTTCCTCTCCATATTGCTCGATCCACCGTTTAATCATCCAATCCGGGTGACTCGTTTCAATAGCGATTTTCCGAAACTCAGGAGATATTCCTGACGTATCAGGAAGCCCTTCACGTTGAATGGCTCTCAAAATACCATTCACCATGCCGGAAATTCCTTTATGACCTCTTTTTCCAGCGATCATGACAGCTTCATTCAAAACCGCATGGTCCGGCACACGATCCAGGTAGACCATTTGATACACACTGAGTCTCAAAAGGATCAGCACCCAGTTTTCTAATTTATCCAGTGGTTTTTTTGAATAACCACCGATATAAAAATCCAGTTTTCGTTGATACTGAAGGGTTCCATAAACCATTTCGGTCAATAAAGGAATATCTTTTTCTGAAAGTTCTTTTTTCTTGACCGTTTCATCTATGAGCAAATGGCTATATGCCTGTTGTTTAGCGATTTTGATCAAAACATCCAATGCTGCATTTCTTACATTGCCTGTACGGATTTGATTATTCATCATTTTCACCTAATCGTTCACCTTTCCGCAACTGTCTTCCTGCTCCTTGCAGAAATGCAGCAGAATCCTGTGGTTTTTTTCCTGACGGCTGTAATTTGGTCAACCGGATCACCTTGCCGTCTCCGCAGACAACTTCCAATCCATTATTTGCAATTTCCGTAATAGTTCCTGGCTTCAAGGATGAGCTTTGATGTGCACTTTCAGCCTCCCATATTTTCAAGCGTTCCCCACGTAACATCGTATGTGCCACAGGCCATGGGTTCAGTCCCCTTATTTGATTTAAAATGGATTTCGCAGGTTTGCTGAAATCGATACGCTCCTGCTCTTTTTTTATATTTGGAGCAAATGTGACAAGATTTTCATCCTGCTTAACCGGGGTTAATTCATGATTCATCAGTTTCGGAATCGTATCAATGAGTAATTCAGCACCTGCTTTGCTTAATTTATCATGCATGGTACCCGTTGTATCCGTTTCATCGATTGGAACGGAACATTGTGTAAGAATTTCACCAGCATCGAGTTGATCTGCCATATACATGATGGTGATGCCGGTTATTTCTTTCCCATCCATGACTGCATAGTGAATCGGTGCACCGCCTCTGTATTCAGGAAGCAAAGAAGCATGAACATTGATACAACCATGCTTGGGACTAGTAAGTATTTCAGGAGGCAAAATTTGACCGTAAGCGGCTGTTACAAGTAAATCCGCCTGCTCATCAACCACCGGTTTTGCCTCCTCCGATTTCTTTATTTTTTCAGGTTGATAAACTTTCAAACCATGTTTTTCAGCGGCTGTTTTCACCGGTGGTTTCGTTAAGACCTGTTTTCTGCCTTTTGGTCTGTCCGGCTGAGTGACGACCATGGCGATATCATAACCTTCTTCAACCAACGCATCCAATACAGGAACCGCAAAATCGGGTGTCCCCATAAAAATGATTTTCATTCCCTTACACATCCTCACAACATCATATTCGGACTTGTATCAACAGTAACCTGCAGTCCACCTTTATTCAACTCACCGTCAAATAATTGATACAGATTACGAAGTGTTTCCGTCAAATTTGGTTCAATCTTATATTTTACCATGCATTGATACCGATATCTATCTTTGATCCTGGCAATGGAAGATGCCACAGGTCCATAGATTTTCGCCTGATCAGACAGATTATTTTTCAGGTAGTTCGCAATTTTTTCAGTTGCCAAGACCGCCGCGTCCAAAGCTTCATCACTGACATGAATCAGAACGAGAAAATAGTAGGGTGGATATCCTGCCTGTTTTCTCATGAGCATTTCCTTTTGAAAAAATCCTGTAAAATCATGCTTTGTAACATCTTGAATACTGTAATGCTCAGGTGTATAAGATTGAATGATTACTTCCCCGGCCTTTAGATGACGGCCTGCTCTGCCACTGACTTGAGTCAATAGTTGAAATGTGCGCTCGCTGGCCCGGAAATCCGGCAGGTGAAGCATGGCATCTGCTGCGAGGACTCCGACCAGTGTGATGTCAGGAAAATCAAGCCCTTTTGCAATCATTTGTGTACCGAGCAAAATATCTGCTTCATGGTTCCCAAATGCTGAGAGTAATCGTTCATGAGATCCTTTTCTTCCCGTCGTATCCACATCCATCCGAATCACTCTGGCTTCGGGGATCACCTCCTGCAATTCCTCTTCCACCTTCTGCGTACCGGTTCCGAAATAGCGTATCGCATCGCTGGTGCACTCCGGACATTGATGTGGAACGGTATGATGATAGCCACAATAATGGCATTGCAATTGATTAATCGGCTGATGATAAGTAAGTGAAATATCACAGTGGGGGCATTCAGCCACATAACCGCAATCCCGGCACATGATGAATGTAGAATAGCCTCTTCGATTCAAAAACAAAACGATCTGCTCTTGTTTCTCTATCCTGTTTCGCATTCGTTCGATCAGTGCGTCGGAGAACATAGAACGGTTTCCATGACGCAACTCGTCCTTCATATCCACAATTGTGACATCGGGCATGGCTACATCATTTACTCTTCGTTCCATTTCCAAAAGGGTATATACCCCTTTTACTGCGCGAGCATAACTTTCCAATGAGGGTGTTGCACTACCGAGTATCACCGGGCAATGATACAGCTCAGCTCGTTTAATCGCAACATCCCTCGCATGATATCTCGGTTCTTCTTCTTGTTTATAACTGCCTTCATGTTCCTCGTCGATGATAATCATGCCAATGTTTTGAAAGGGGGCAAACACTGCTGATCGAGCACCAACGGCCACATCCACTTCACCTTTTCGAATGCGTTGCCATTCATCATATTTTTCACCTTTGGATAATGCACTGTGAAGAACTGCCACACGTGAACCGAAACGTTCTTTAAAACGGGTAACCATTTGCGGAGTCAGAGATATTTCCGGGACAAGCATAATCGCTTCTTTTCTTTTTTTCAGAACCTTTTCAATCGTCTGCAGATAAATCTCGGTTTTCCCGCTTCCTGTCACACCTCTTAACAGAAAAATTTCACTCCGTTCCTCCTCAATCGCAGGGAGAATACGTTCAAATACTTCCTGCTGTTCCGCCATCAATTCCATATTTGTTGTCTGTTTGAACTCACGACCTTCGTAAGGGTCCCGCCCGATTACTACATCGGTCTTTTCCACCCACCCTTTTTCTTCAAGGCCTTTAATCACAGAACTGCTCACACTTAACTGTTTCAGTGGATAGTGATCCGTTTCCTGTTCACTTAACCATTGAACGATTTCAGCTTGTTTTTTTGTTCGCTTTGCTAAAGTTAAAAAGGCTTCTTCAGATGTCTTGGGATCCCTGATCAGACGGACATGACGTTCTGTTTTTGTTGTTTCTCCCGTTGCAACAACGGGTTCAACACGAACGAAACCATCATTGATTGCCCTGGACATTTCTTTATGCTCAAATGTCGTCGCATGTTTATACCAATCGTCCCAATCCAGCAGCGGTTTATCTTGAAATTGTTTCAATAAAAACTCACGATCGCTTTCACTGCAATCAACATCATCATTGAGTATCAAGTGTTTTCTGTAATTCGCTCTCATCGCCGAAGGTAGCATCGACTTCAAAACGGAAATGTGATTAGACACGGCATGATTCTTCAACCATACGGATAATTCAATCAGCTCTGTCGTTAATGGGGGGACCAGGTCGGTCAGCGAATCCAGCGCTTTTAATTTGTCGTTTGAAATGGAAGAATCCTGTCCGATCGAGAGAATAAAACCTTGGACTTTTCGGGGGCCAAAAGAGACAACCACTCGCATTCCGGGCGTTGCCAATGGCTCATACTCAGGAGGGACAAGATAATCAAATTGCCTGTCCGTCTGTTTTGCAGAGACATCCACAATAATCCTTGCAATCATGAACCCTGCCTCAAAAAGAAATTGGTCAACGCATCAAGAAGTGCAGTTGCCACCATTGCTTTTGTCTGTAGCGGGATCTTTTCTTCCCGACCATTCCTGAAGTAGAGCATCACTTCATTCGTATCGCCATCAAAGCCATGCCCTGCTTGAGTAATGTTGTTCACAGCAATGGCATCAAGATTTTTGTCCCGTAATTTATTTTTTCCGTACTCTTCTGTTTTTTCCGATTCAGCTGCAAAACCTACTAAAATTTGCTGTTGCTTTTTTTCGCCCAGACTTTTCAAGATATCATGCGTTTTCTCCATTTCTATGTGCCAGTTGTCCTGATGTTTTTTTACTTTTTCCTGGACGATCTCGGATGGCCGATAATCCGCTACTGCCGCTGCTTTTATTACCATATCCGTTTCTTCAAACCTAGCGTTTACGGCTTCCCACATTTCTTTCGCATTGTTCACGTCCACACGATGGACCCCATGAGGGACATCAAGCATAACCGGGCCTGAGATCAAAGTCACTTCTGCCCCTCTGGCTGCTGCTTCTTCTGCGATGGCATAACCCATTTTTCCAGAAGACCGATTGGTGAAATAGCGCACCGGGTCAACCGGTTCAATCGTCGGTCCAGCTGTCACAAGAACCTTTTTACCATGCCATTCAGGGTTTTCCTGATATTTAAAAAAATGATCAATCACGGCTAACAAATCTTCAGGTTCCGCCAAACGCCCTTTGCCCGTGTAGCCACAGGCTAAATAACCATCATCTGGTTCGATCATCCGGCAGCCATATCCTTCGAGAGTTTTCATGTTTTTTTGAACAGCCGGATGTTCATACATATGTACGTTCATAGCTGGTGCAATCAAAATCGGTGCAGTTGTTGCCAATAGAGTTGTTGTAACCATATCATCACCAATGCCGTTGGCAAGCTTTCCGATCAAATTGGCTGTTGCAGGGGCAATCAGTACCACATCCGCCCAATCGGCAGCATCGATATGTGCAATTTTCTCCGGCTCGGGTTCATCAAAAGTATCATCATACACATAGCCTCGGGACAGAGCTTGAAATGTTAAAGGCGTAACAAACTTCTCCGCAGAATCTGTCATGAGGACTTTCACTTCATAATCCTGCTGGACCAGTTTACTAGTTAATGCGGCAGCCTTAAATACGGCAATCCCACCGGATACACAAAGAAGAACACGTTTTTTCTCACCCATGTTGTCTCATCCTTTCAAACCAACTTTCACTTATGGGTCCATTATACATGATTCATGACTGTTGCTGAAGTATAGAAAAAAAACAACCAGCTTCAGCTGATTGTTTCATCTTCATCTTCGATTTCAATTTTTTTGTAGCTTAAAATGCCTTGATCAATTTCTTCAAGGGAGCGTCCTACAAAGTTTGGGGATGTAGATTTAACAGTCATACTTGCTGTATCCGGAAAATCACGAAGCTGTCTTGCACGTTGCGATGAAACGGTCACGAGGGTATACTTCGAATCGATTTTATTCATTAATGAATCAATAGATGGCTTTAACATTTGTCATGTCACTCCTTCACGAGTTCTTTATAAAGATGGATTAAACGGTCTTTTCTGCAATTCTCAGCTGTGACAATGGATTTGATGCGTTCAACGGCGAAATCGACTTTGTCATTTTCCACCACATAATCGTATTGATCCATCAGATCGATTTCTTCACGAGCCACATTCATCCGGTTATCGATCAGTTCGCGGGATTCTGTGCCCCGTCCTTCGATACGATTTCTCAATTCATTCAGATTCGGAGGCATCAGGAAAATGAAAACTCCTTCAGGAAATGTTTTTTTGACCTGGAGTGCCCCTTGCACTTCGATTTCCAAAATCACATCATGGCCTTCATGAATCATTTTTTCGACGTATTCTCTTGGTGTTCCATAAAAATTATCGACGTACTGTGCATATTCCAGCAATTCTCCATCCTGGATCATCCGCTGAAATTCGTCTTTGGATTTATAAAAGTAATTAACGCCTTCCTCTTCACCTTCCCGGGGTGCTCTTGTCGTGGCAGAGACGGAGTAGCGGATGTGTGTATCGTGTTCACGAAGCGCACCGCATACCGTTCCTTTTCCAACACCGGAAGGCCCGGATAATACTATCAGCAGTCCTTTTTCACGTTTCATTAAATTTCACAACCTCTGCATTCATTTCACTAACTCAGTGTATCATGAACCTGTTAAATCTGCCAATGCAGAATTCAAAGCCGCCGTAAGCCGGCGGCTTTGAAAAATAGATACTTCATTCTTCTGATGCATCTTCTTTACTTGATATTACTCTTTGAGCGACGGTTTCCGGCTGAACCGCCGATAAAATAACATGATCACTATCAGCAATAATAACAGCACGGGTTCTGCGCCCGTATGTCGCGTCAATCAGCATATTTCGATCTCTTGCATCTGAAATAATCCGTTTAATTGGTGCAGATTCCGGGCTGACGATTGATATGATCCTGTTTGCTGAAACGATATTCCCAAAACCTATATTAATCAGTTTAATATCCACAATCATTCTCCTATCACGATCAGTATTGTTTAGTCTTATTCAATGTTTTGAATCTGTTCTCTTATTTTTTCCAACTCAGATTTCACAGATACAACTAGGTGATTGACATCAAGGTGATTAGCTTTGGAGCCAATGGTGTTGACTTCTCGATTCATTTCCTGCATCAGAAAATCCAGTTTGCGACCAACCGGTATTGATTCATCAGTCATGGTTTTGAACTGATCAAGATGACTGTCCATTCGAGTCAACTCTTCTGCATAATCACTCTTCTCTGCAAAAATTGCCACTTCCGTCAGAACTCTTTGTTCCTCAAATGAACCAAATTGATCCACCAATTCCTGCATTCGTTTTTTCAATCTGAGCTCATACTCTTTTGCTGCAACCGGGGCCAGATCTCTCAATTGATTAAGAAACGAATCCAGTGTTTCTAACCGGGTTTTCAAATCATCATGTAAAGCCCGCCCTTCTTCGCGGCGCATCAAATGAAGCTGTTCCACTGCTTCAGTCACCGCCACCTCTACTGTCCCAGTCAATTCATCGGCGACCGCTTCGCGTTCTTGGACTGTCACAACATCCTCATGGACAAGCAGCTCCTTCACGGGAAATTCACCACTTGAATCGGATCGTTCTATCATTTGTTGATAAACGCCGAGATATTGATCAAAGATTGCCCAGTCTACAACAACCTGGCGTTCAGTTCCGGCAGACCCATGAAGATTAATGAATACATCTACTTTACCTCTGCTTACAAACTGACTGATCAGTTTCTTCAGGCGATCTTCAAGGAACAGCAATTGCCTTGGCAGACGTATGTTAATCTCCGAATATCGATGATTAACGGCCTTCATCTCCACTGTGACCACACTATTACCCATTTCCTTTGAGGATCGTCCGAATCCTGTCATACTCTTCATCATTCATATCACATCCACTTTTACTAGTTTAACGAATTTTGTTCCTGACAACAAGTAACTCACGAAATCTCTTTTTCTTTACTATAATACCAGAATTGATACAGCTCGTTTGTTTATGAACATAATTTTGCTATAATAGACAAGACTTAGATGCAGACGAACGGAGGAAAACAATTATGTCATTTGACGGAACAGTTACCCGCGCAGTCACCGAAGAACTGAATCAGAAATTATTCTCCGGGCGGATTACAAAAATCCACCAGCCTGATCCGGCTGATATCACGATGACCATACGTTCACAAGGGAAGAATCATCAATTATTTTTTTCAGTAAACCCGAATTTTGCGAGATTTCACTTAACGGAACTTAAATTCACCAACCCCCAGGAACCGCCGATGTTCACTATGGTTCTCAGAAAACACCTGGAAGGAAGTATCCTTGAGTCTGTAACTCAGGATGGACTCGAACGGATTGTTTCCTTTCACTTTAAAGGGCGAAATGAGTTAGGCGATGTTTCACACAAAATCCTGATTCTCGAACTGATGGGCCGTCACAGCAATATGATTTTCGTAGACAAAGACAGCGGCCTCATACTCGACTGTCTCAAACATATTCCTCCATCATTATCCAAACGTTCAGTCATGCCAGGACAACCCTATACATCTCCGCCATATACCGACAAACTGAATCCTCTGGAGGCGGATGAAGAATTAATCAGACGGAAAATTGATTATAATTCCGGGAAAATCGCTGAGCAAGTCCGGGACCGATTTGCAGGGATGTCCCCGCAGGTTGTTCAGGAAATCATGCATCGATCAGGACTTGTCAATCGGGAATCTTTGCCGAAAGCATTTGTGGAAACGATGCGGCAATTGATTGATGGTGACTATACGCCTCAAATCATCCGCCATCAAAAAGAAACGTTCTCAGTCATTGATCTTACGCACCTGAATGGGGAAAAAACTTCATATGATTCCGTTTCTGAAATGCTTGACAGCTATTACGAAAACAAAGCGGAACGCGACCGGGTCAAACAACAGGCACATGATCTGGAACGGTTCATACGAAACGAGTATCAAAAGAACAAGAAAAAATTAAAAAAACTGAAACAAACAATGAATGATACGGAAAAGGCCGTGGAAGACCAAAAGGCGGGTGAACTGGTAACAGCGCATATGCATCTGATTCGACCTGGTGACAAGCACGTAACGGTTATCGATTATTACGACGAAGCCCAGCCGGAGGTCAATATCCCTCTGGATCCGGACAAGTCGCCTTCAGAAAATGCCCAGCAGTTTTTCAAACGGTACCGAAAACGTCAGACCGCTGCTATTCACGTCAAAAAACAGATGAGACAGGCACAAAAGGAAATGCGTTATCTCGATACGCTCATTCAGCAGTTGGCAATGGCCAGCACAGAAGACCTGAAAGAAATCAGGAATGAATTGGAAACAGAAGGTTACCTGAAAAAGAAACGCACATCGAAAAAGCAAAAAAAACCGGCAAAACCAAAACCTGAGAAATTTATTTCATCAGAAAACATTGAAATCTACGTCGGGAAAAACAATACCCAGAATGAATATGTAACGATGCGTATGGCCCGGCAAAATGATACCTGGCTTCATACAAAGGATATCCCCGGGTCCCATGTCGTCATTCGAAGTGAGAATTTTGGAGAAGTTACTTTGCACGAAGCTGCTAATCTCGCGGCCTATTTCAGTAAAAGCAGAATGTCAGCCCAGGTGCCTGTGGATTATACACTGATCCGTCATGTTCGAAAACCCAATGGCGCTAAACCCGGCTATGTCATTTACGATCAGCAGACAACCTTATTCGTTACTCCTGACGAAGATCAGGTTAAATCCCTTCGGCAGCGGGTATTAAAGGCTGATTAATGCATTGTTATCTGAAAGTGAAAGATCCGAATCAATCACCTGTCATCAGGGATGATTCGGATCTTTTATGTTGTGCAGGATCGAATTAACCGGTATTCAATGCATTAAACTGTGACTTTACGAGTTCATAATATTCGCCCTTTTGATCCATCAGTTCATCATGATTTCCTTGCTCCAGAATATTGCCCTGCTCCAGAACGAAAATCTGATCTGCTTCCCGAATGGTGGACAGACGATGGGCAATCATGATCGCTGTGCGCCCTTTCAGAAGTTTTCGAAGTGCTGCTTGAATCACTTGCTCTGTTTCTGTATCAATCGCAGCTGTCGCCTCATCCAATATCAAAATCTGTGGATCGGCAAGAAGGGCCCTGGCGAAGGAAATCAATTGACGTTCACCAACAGACAGAATATTACCCCGTTCTTCCACTTCTGTTTCATAACCGTTCGGCAATTGCTGAATGAAGCCATCTGCGCCCACCGTATAGGCTGCCTTCTTGACTTCTTCATCCGTGGCGTCAGGCCGGCCGAAGCGGATATTATCCAGGATTGTCCCCGAGAAGATAAAGGTATCCTGCAAGACAATACTCACCTTCTCCCTTAAGCTGTCAAGTCCGATATCCCTCAGATCATGTCCATCAAGAAGTACTCTTCCTTTTGTAGGGTCATAGAATCGGCTGATCAGATTGACAATGGTCGTTTTCCCCGAGCCTGTATGACCAACCAACGCAACCGTCTGTCCGCCTTTGATATCCAATGTGATGTCTTTTAATGCTTTGCGATCAGCATCATAGGCAAACTCTACATGATCAAATTGAATATGACCTGTGACCTCCTTCAACTGCATGGCATTTGCTTTTTCCGGAACTGAAGGTTGTTCATCGAGGAATTCAAAAATTCGTTCAGAAGAGGCCATCCCCACCAGCAGCTGATTATATACTTGTCCCAGCCTGGAAATCGGTTCCCAAAACATACCGATGTAAAGTGAAAAGGCAAAAAATTCACCTATGGTTAAGGAGCCAGCCTGAATCAACACCACACCAAACCATAACAGAATAGCAGTGCCTATGGCGCCGCTCAGTTCTACGAAAGGACGGAACATCGCACTCTTTTGCGTGGCATTGCGCCACGATTCAAAGTTCATTTCGTTCATACGATTGAAAAAGCCTATGTTTTCATTTTCCTGTGTATAGGATTGCGTCACACGGATCCCCTGAATGCTCTCATTCAAGTGGGAATTGATCATGGACTGTTTGATTCGTACATCCTGCCAGGAACGCCGGATATTTCGTCGAAGACGGGTCGAAATCAAGAACATAATCGGTAAGATAATTAATATGGCGACTGTTAACGGTGGATTGATAATAAACAGAAGAATAACAATCCCGATCAGCATGATAAGATCCATCAGGAGGTTAATGACCCCGTTGGTAAATAAATCCTGGAGACTGTTGATATCATTTGTAATCCGAACGAGAATGGATCCGGCGGAACGTTGATCAAAGAAGCGGTGTGAAAGACGCTGAATATGATTAAACAGCTTCTTGCGCATATCAAAAATAACCAGCTGCCCGAGCTTATTCATATACTTAATCCGTAAGGAATTCCCGATATATGCAATCACATACATGAAGGCGATAACACCTACCATAATCCAAAGGAAATTCGGATCCTGATTCTCTATAATATGGTCCAGTGCATAGCTCCCGATCAGAATTGGTGCGAACAATCTGACAGTCGTGGAGAGGATCATGCCCAGAATGGCTAAAGGCAATATCGTTCTCGTATAAGGTTTCATGAAACTGAATAATCGAAGCATCTGCATCCAATTAAACGGCTTTTCAATCGCCTGATCTGTTGAATAATGAAATCGTTTCAGCGTTCTTGATTCATCCTTGGCGGTTGTCTGTTTGTCACTCATGTCGTGCACCCCCTATTGACCGGCTTCCATGAATTGATGACGGTCCCGGTATTGTATATCGTAAATATGACGGTAGTGTCCACCTTCAATGCGGAGAAGCTCATGATGAGTGCCCCGCTCGATAATTTCACCGTGATCCAAAACAATGATCTCATCTGCATGCATAAGTGATGAAATGCGATGTGCGATAATAAACGTTGTCCGCCCTTTCATCACTTCCCGGAATGCTGCTTGTATCTTTGCTTCTGTTTCCATATCCACGGCACTCGTTGCGTCGTCAAGGATCAGGATGCTCGGATCGATGCAGATAGCCCTTGCAATCGCAATACGCTGTTTTTGCCCGCCTGACAAACCACCACCTCGCTCGCCGAGGATCGTGTCATAACCGTTCGGAAGATCCATAATGAACTCGTGAGCATCTGAACGCTTTGCTGCATCGATGATCTGTTCTTGAGAGGCTTCCGGATTTCCGTATGAAATATTGTCTTTTACCGACGATGAGAACAGGAAAGATTCCTGTAGCACAACACCGGTATTTTTACGAATGGTTTTCAATGTGTAATCAGATACCGGACGTCCGTCGATCAGAATTTTCCCTCGATCCGGTTCATAAAACCGTGTAATCAGCTGCGTGATCGACGTCTTACCTGAACCTGTCGCACCAATCAGACCGATGGTCGTACCTGGTTTTGCTTCGAATTCAATATCCTTCAAAGCCAGCTGTTCATCACCTTCATAACTGTGGCTGACGTTTTTGAATTCAACATGTCCATCGAGCCGGTCGACTTCGACTGCATCGGGCTTATCAAATACATCTTCTCTCTCGTCCAACACCTGAAGCAGGCGCTCGCCGGATGCTTTTGCCTGCGAGAATGTATTTACGATAAATCCCAGGTTCATCAGTGGATTGATAATAAACCAGACCAGGTTGAAGAAGGCCACCAGTACACCAGGCTGCAGTTCGTCCTGAATCACCAGCCAACCGCCGTAGCCAAGTAAAACCACAACAGCAATTTGACCAATCAGTTCCATAAACGGGAAATAGCGCGCCCAGATATTGGATGTATAAATAAACTTATCTTTATAATCCGTATTTTTGTCATCAAAGCGGCCCATTTCATATCCTTCTTTGGACAGCGATTTGACGGTCGACATGCCGCTGATGTTTTCCTGCACCTTGGTTGTCATACCTGCAAACGATTTTCGGATGTTCGTAAAAGCAGGATGCACTTTTTTATCAAACTGATACACTGTGACAATGAGGAACGGCATGGACATTAAAGTCAAAAAGGCAAGGCTTGGACTATAGTAAAACATAATCCCCATACTCAGACTGATCAGCATCACGATGTTAATCAGCTGGGCAAAACCAAACGATAGAAAAAAACGGAACCCTTCCACATCGGCGGTCAGTCTCGACATTAAATCCCCTGTCCGAGCATTGTCATAATATCTGAAAGGTAAATATTGAAGCTTTTTATACAATGCATTTCGAAGTTCATACACCGCGTTGATCCCAAACAGATCTCCAAGATACTGATGAAAATAAACAGTTATACTTTTCAGCAATGTAATCAGGAAAAAGCCGATAGCGACAAAAGGAACTAAACCGAAATTCTGTTCTCCAATGACGACATCAATCGTGAATTGCAAAATTACAGGATACACGACGGTGAATGCTGTTGTCAGCAGTAAAAATAAAATAGACAGGAAGAAATAGCGCTTATAAGGCATATAAAACATCTTAAGACGTTTAAATGTATTCAAGATTGATCCCCACTTTCGCATACATTAAAATGACAGCCCCCTTAATATATCGGTTTCCGAAATATTTATCGAGAGCCAAAAGTTGCGAAAATCTCGCTTGTCATTTGATTAGCTAGGAAAAATCTCTACGATACGCTTACTATGGAACATTTGCTGGTAAATCCTTGTAAATAAAACAAGGCTTATCACCAAATCAATGGCGAGAAGCCTTTGTTGCACTTATACTTTATTCCAGCAGCAGACGTAAACTTTTCTAAGCAGCAGAACAAAAAAACGGAATCCTCACAAGACGAAATCCGTTTCTTTGTTCTTTTGATTCTAACTGACTATTTCCAACCTGCCGGATTTCGTTTCCACTCCCTCAAGGACTTAAGCTGATCACTTGTTAAATCCCCTTTTGCCGAGGCACTTTCGATTAATGCATCAAAATCGGTCAACGTGTGTATCCCAATCGATTTTTCTTTCGCCAATTCATTTGAACGTTGAAGATTATAGCTGAATATCGCAAGTATATCCGTCACAATGCCACCTGCTTCTCTGACTGATTCAGCAGCTTCGATCGACGATCCGCCTGTGGAAATCAAATCTTCGATAATCAATACCCGGTCACCTTTATTAATTCTTCCCTCAATACGGTTTTGCTTGCCGTGCCCTTTTGCCGATCCGCGAATATAGGCCATCGGCAAATTCAGTGTTTCGCTGATCCAGGCTGCATGAGGAATCCCAGCAGTAGAAGTCCCTGCAATGACATCGATCGTAAGTTCCATATCTTCAATCGCCTTACAAAATGCCTGAATTACCTGCTTTCGCTCGTTCGGATATGCCATCAACAATCGATTATCACAATAGATTGGGGATTGAATACCTGAACTCCATGTATAAGGATGATCCGGGCTTAAAGAAACAGCACCGATTTCAAGAAGTAATTCAGCCAATTTATCTCGCGTTGTCGTTGTCATTTACAGTCCACTCCTTCATATAATTTAAATAGGCCGCTCGAGGATTTTCAGCTTTTGTAATTCCTCTGCCAACCACGATTGCATCGCTGCCTGCCACTCTTGCTGCCGAAGGTGTCATTACCCGAATCTGATCATGAGGGGCATCGTTTTTTAGACGAATCCCCGGCGTCAGTGTCCAAATCGCAGGATGATGACGTTTTAATTCTGCCGCCTCCATTGCGCTGCAAACAACACCTTTCAATCCTGCTTGGAGTGCAAGCCCTCCCTGATGCACCACATGATCCGTAATCGGTTCATAAACATGCAGTTCTTCCTTCAGCATCATGTCTGATGTACTGGTTAATTGAGTGACAGCAATACAATCAGGAACGTCCCTTCCTGAAGGGGTCCCTATAACAAGTCCTTCCATAGCTGCTTCCATCATACGTTTGCCTCCTGCAGCGTGGACATTCACAAGATCAATTCCAAGCGTCGCCAAAACCATCATGCTGCGTTTGACGGTTTCAGGGATATCATGAAGTTTCAAATCCAGAAACACTTCATGCCCCAGAACTTTCAAATCATAGATCATCGCAGGGCCTTCTTTATAAAAGAGTTCCATTCCGACTTTCACCGCCGGCTTTTCGTCAGAAAAATGGTGCAATAAACCCATGGCATCCTGTTTCGTCGGGACATCCAATGCTATAAAGAGAGGGGTTGACCGCATGACGCAAAACTCCTTCCAATCACGTCTTGCATGTTTTCAAATCCCAGTTCTTTAAGCCTGACCGGCAATGCCTGGATCAACTCCGGACAAATCATAGGATTTTGAAAATTGGCTGTTCCCACTGCCACGGCTGAAGCGCCTGCCATCATAAACTCAATCACGTCATCCACTGTCTGAACCCCGCCCATGCCTATAATTGGAATTGATACTTCCTGCGCTACATCATAAATCATCCGGATCGCAACCGGTTTAATAGCAGGACCAGACAATCCTCCTTTCCCATTAGCCAAAACCAGTTGTCCTGTTGTGACATCAATTTGCATCCCAACCATCGTATTGATCATCGAAAGTCCGTCTGCGCCAGCTGCTTCCACTGCCTTGGCCATTGCGACAATATCTGTTACGTTCGGCGACAGTTTGACATAGAGCGGAATGTCACTGACTGCTTTCACAGCTTTCGTTAAATCATAGGCAATATCCGGATCACTGCCAAACTGTATCCCGCCTGATTTGACATTCGGGCATGAAATATTTAATTCCAGCGCAGAGGCTTTACCTGATGAAGCAATCTTCCTCGATGTTTCCACGTAATCCTCCGGCGCATTCCCTGCGATATTCACAAGTACCGGAATGTTATTAGACGTTAATGCTTCCAATTCATGTTCGATGACATGGTCCACACCTGGATTTTGCAGTCCAATGGCATTGAGCATGCCACTTTCCGTTTCTGCAATTCGCGGCACCTGATTTCCCAGTCTTTTTTCAGCGGTGACCGCCTTAACTGTGATCGCACCCAGCAGATCAAGATCATAGAACTGACTGTATTCCTGCCCAAAACCATAGCAGCCGGAGGCTGGAAGGATTGGGGTTTTCATTGACATACCTGGCAGTTCAATTGTTGTGTTCATCAAAGGATCACCTCTTTGCTTGGGAATACCGGACCATCTGAACAGACTTTTGCATATTGCTGTTCTGTGTTGGTGGGACACACACAGGCAAGACAAGCACCAACGCCGCATCCCATTCGTTCTTCGAGTGATAAAAACCCTTGGATCGGAAGCTGATGCTTCACTTTTGTCAGCATCGGCTTAGGACCACAGGC
This sequence comes from Salisediminibacterium beveridgei, assembly GCF_001721685.1. Taxonomy (GTDB): domain Bacteria; phylum Bacillota; class Bacilli; order Bacillales; family Salisediminibacteriaceae; genus Salisediminibacterium; species Salisediminibacterium beveridgei. The sequence goes on from NZ_CP012502.1 coordinate 2,029,675, forward strand.
GTAATATGTGACTACACCTTCTGTTGAGACAATGTCTGTCACATAGCCTTTATGACCGTAACTGCCATCTTCAGTGGCAATGTGCACATCGCAGAATTCCTCAAACTCCTTGTCATAGAAAACGTCTTCAGCACTGCGAAAACCGAGGTACGCAGAACATTGAATGCCTTTTTCCACCAGTTCCTTCGCCAGAAAATAGAGCGGCGGGATTCCAACACCTCCACCAATCAGGATCACATGACTGCCTCGTTCAATCTGGTTGATCGGAAAGCCATTTCCTAGCGGCCCCAGAATATTCAGCGACTCGTTTTCCTGCCTGCCCGCCAGGACGGCGGTACCTTTCCCAACTACTTTGTACAGGCAAGTCAGCGTTCCTTCTACCCTGTCTATATCAGCAATACTGATCGGTCTCCGTAACAGAGGTTGACCGAACTGTCCGGTTTGAATATGAAGAAACTGCCCTGCTTCAGCAGCATCTGCCAGATCTGGAGCAGATACTTTCAGCTCGTAGACTTCTTGTGCCACCAGTGTCTGATGAACAATCGATGCATCCGTCAATTTCACAATAATACCTCTTTTCTATTGAAATGATCGGCAGAATCAACCGCTTCGATACTGAATGTCAGCATTTCCAGCACTTTCACCACTGCACTGGCTGTATCCATGGACGTCAGGCAGGCAATTCCTCTCTCAACCGCTTCACGCCGGATTCGAAACCCATCTCTCGCCGGTTGTTTCCCCCGGGTAAAGGTGTTAATAATCAAATCAGCTTCCCCTTTTTCAATCACATCGAGCAGATCATGTTCACCTGTGCCGATTTTGCCAATCACCGTTGAAGGAATGCCTTGTTCTTTCAAAAACGCTGCAGTACCTTCCGTAGCAAGCAGCTGATAGCCAATCTGATGAAAACGTCCCGCAATTTGGGCAGCTTCGGTTTTGTCTTTGTCCGCTGTTGTGATCAAGACAGTACCTTGGGTTGGAATGTGAATTCCAGATGCAATTAATCCTTTGTAAAGCGCTTTTTCCAATGTCAGGTCCGTACCGATGACTTCTCCGGTTGATTTCATTTCAGGTCCAAGAGAAATATCCACACTGCGGAGCTTAGCGAATGAGAAGACCGGGACTTTCACCGATACTTTACTTGTCTCCGGTAATAAACCTTCTACAAATCCCTGTTTTTTCAATGATTTACCTAAGATTGCTTTTGTGGCTGCATTGGCCATATTCATTCCTGTAACCTTACTGATGAATGGCACCGTTCTGCTTGATCTTGGATTGACTTCAAGCACCAACAGGCGATCTTTTTGAATCACGAATTGAATATTCATCAACCCACGAATGTGAAAACCTTTGGCAAGCCTGATCGCTGCATCGGTGATGATTTCTTTCATTTCATTAGACAGCTTTTGCGGTGGATACACAGCAATGGAGTCTCCCGAATGCACTCCTGCACGTTCGATATGCTCCATAATTCCAGGAACAACTGCCGTTTCTCCGTCACAGACAACGTCCACTTCAATTTCTGTTCCGGTAATGTACTCATCGATCAGCACCGGGTGTTTTCGGTTGACATTAACAGCCCTTTGCATATAATGATTCAACTCGGACTCGGTATTGACAATTTCCATCGCTCTTCCGCCAAGCACATAAGAAGGACGAACTAGAACGGGATAACCGATGTCCTCTGCGATCGCAAGTGATTCCTCCACTGAAACTGCCGTTTTCCCTTCCGGCATTGGCAGACCGATATCATGAAGTCTCGCTTCAAAATAATTGCGGTTCTCACAGGCATCCATCTCTTCAAGGCTCGTACCAAGGAGCTTCACACCTCTTGCAACAAGACTGTCTGCCAGGTTAATCGCCGTTTGTCCTCCGAATTGAACCATAACGCCTACCGGCTGTTCATGTTCAATCACGTGCATCACGTCTTCGGTCGTTAACGGTTCAAAATATAATTTATCAGACACTTCAAAATCAGTACTGACTGTTTCAGGGTTGTTGTTGATAATGATGGCCTCATAGCCAGCTTCACGTATCGCTTTTACAGCATGAACAGTGGCATAATCAAACTCCACACCCTGTCCGATGCGGATCGGGCCGCTCCCCAATACAACAATGGATTTACACTCTGTCACAACAGATTCTTCTTCAACTTCGTAACTGCTGTAATAATAAGGTGTTGCAGAGGTGAACTCTGCGGCGCATGTATCAACCATTTTATAAACCGGCTTCAACCGCTGGCTTTTTCGTATATCTTCTATTGTTTCCTCCGGAAGTTTTACCGCCTCTGCGATATATTCATCTGAAAAGCCAAGGACTTTCGCTTCTTGTAAAAGGTCTTTCCAGTTCGATGCATCCAGTCGATGTTCCAGTTCTATAATGCGTTGCAATTCACTGAGAAAATAGCGGTCCATCATCGTCATGCCGATCAGCTGATCCACTGTCCAGCCTCTTCTCAGACCTTCTGTTACAGCAAAAATCCGCTCATCGTGCTGTTTGCTTACCGCTTTTTCGAGCTCTGCCACGTCCATTTTCATAAAATCAGGGTGCATCAAGTGGTTAAATCCCGTTTCTGCAGAACGAACCGCTTTTAGAAATGATTCGCCAAAGGTTCTGCCAATCGCCATAATTTCACCCGTTGCTTTCATTTGTGTCCCCAATGAGCGATTGGCTGCATCGAATTTATCAAATGGCCAGCGCGGAATCTTCGTCACGACATAATCAAGAGCCGGTTCAAAACTAGCATAAGTCACCTTCGTGATTGGGTTGATACACTCATCTAGTCTGTATCCGGCCGCGATCTTCGCGGACAGTTTCGCAATCGGGTAGCCTGCAGCTTTTGAAGCCAGTGCAGATGAGCGGCTGACACGCGGATTCACTTCGATGATATAGTACTGATCACTATGTGGATCCTGCGCCAGTTGTACGTTACATCCGCCTTCAATTTCCAGAGCTCGTATAATGGCCAGAGACGCATTTCTAAGGCGTTGATAGTCCTTATCCGTCAGTGTCTGTGATGGTGCCATGACGATGGAATCACCGGTATGGACACCTACAGGGTCGATATTTTCCATATTACAGATCACGATTGCTGTATCGTTGGCATCGCGCATCACTTCATATTCTATTTCCTTAAATCCCGAAATGCTCTTCTCGATCAGACACTGATTCACAGGACTAGATTTCAGTCCGCCGTAAACGATTATCTCAAGTTCTTCCATGGTATCAGCGATTCCGCCCCCTGTTCCGCCAAGCGTATAGGCGGGCCGCACAATCAAAGGAAGTCCGACTGAAGCAGCAAAACGCTTCGCTTCATCAACACTGTGAACGATATCGCTTTCCGGAACAGGCTGCTGCAATTCGTTCATCAGATTTCTGAAAGCTTCCCTGTCTTCAGCCTTGCGGATTGAACTGACCTCAGTTCCGAGGAGCTTTACTCCGTATTCATCAAGAATGCCGGATTCATGAAGTTCCACCGCAAGGTTTAATCCGGTTTGCCCGCCTAGTGTTCCTAAGAGCGCATCGGGTCGTTCCTTTCGGATGATCCGGCTCAGGAAATCGACGGTTAAAGGCTCCATATAAACTTTATCAGCAGTTGTGGTGTCTGTCATAATGGTTGCCGGATTCGAGTTGACCAGCACAACTTCATAGCCTTCTTCTTTCAATGCCTGACAGGCTTGGGTTCCTGCATAATCGAATTCGGCTGCCTGACCGATAATAATCGGTCCACTGCCGATCACAAGGATTTTATTGATATCAGTTCGTTTCGGCATAGTATTTCCTCCCGGCATGTTGATTCATAAGCTCATCAAATTGAATGAACAGTTCTTTTGCATCTTCCGGTCCTGCAGATGCTTCCGGATGATATTGGACGCTGAATGCTGGCGCGTGCCTGTGACGGATGCCCTCAACGGAATCATCGTTCACGTTACGATGTGTGATTTCAAACGGCGTCTGCTCCAGTGATGCTGCATCAATGGCATAGCCGTGATTTTGCGAAGTAATCGCAATACGTCCCGAACTTAGATCACGCACCGGATGGTTGGAACCCCGGTGACCGAATTTCATTTTGAACGTGCCAGCACCGCATGCTCTCGCTAAAAGCTGATGACCGAGACAGATGCCAAAAAGCGGTACCATACCAATGAGATCCTGCAGTGCTTCGATTGCTTCAGGAATATCTGCAGGATCTCCGGGACCATTACTGAGTACCAGACCATCAGGCGCATAGCTTAAGATTTCCTTTGACGTTGTGTTATAAGGAACCACAATCACATCGTATCCTTGTTCCAATAAGTCCCTTAAGATTCCCTTTTTCATCCCGTAATCAATCAGAACCACCCGTTTACCATAGCCCGGATTCGCGTACGTTGTTTTCGTCGATACTTCCCTGACCTGGCCTGCAAGAGGCTTTGTACTCTTCAAGATCTCAAGCACCTTTGTTGTATTTTCCTCAAATGGCACAATGGCTCCCCGCATTGCTCCTTGCTCGCGGATCATCCGGGTCAGCATGCGCGTATCGACTCCTGTAATACCGGGAACATCGATGGCTCTCAGCCACTCATCCAGTGATTGTCGCATTAAATGATGGCTGGGATCCTTTGCTGCATTCTTGACAACCACGCCTCTAAGCGCTGGTTTCATGCTCTCAAAATCATCCCGGTTGATTCCGTAATTGCCGATCAATGGGTAGGTCATTGTGATAATCTGTCCCGCGTAAGATGGATCAGACATGATTTCCTGATAACCGGTCATGCCTGTTTGAAAAACCACTTCACCAAAGGAATCTTCCTTTGCTCCTAATGCTGTACCCATGAAGACAGCCCCGTTTTCGAGGATCAATTTCCGTTTCATCAAACTTCAGCCCCCATCCCTGTTCGTGTATATACAACCTTTCCGTTGTGTACGGTATGCACAGGCCAGCCAGTCAGATGTGTACCACCGAATGGCGTATTTTTGCCTTTTGATAAAAAGCTGGCCGGATCCACTTCCTGAATCATCTCCGGATCGATAATCGTAAAATCTGCATAGCCACCAGGATATAGCTCCCCTGCTTGCAGCTGAAATACTTCTGCCGGTTTAACAGTCAACCAGTCAATCAGTTGACTGATACTGATGAACCCTGCTTGAACCAGGTGAGTGTATAACAGCGGGAATGCTGTTTCAAAGCCAGTAATTCCAAAGGGAGCTCTTATCATCGGCTGCTCTTTTTCTTCTTTTGTGTGTGGGGCATGGTCTGTTGCAATGATATCCAGCGTACCATCGATCAATCCTTCAATTAATGCCTCCCGGTCTGCCTTGCTTCTCAGCGGTGGGTTCATTTTGTACAGACTGTTATCTCCAGGGATATCTTCATCCGTCAGCACGAGATGATGAGGCGTCACCTCTGCTGTTACTCGAATTCCTGCTCGTTTAGCATCCCGAATAACGCGGACCGATTCTTTTGTACTGACGTGACATACATGGTAATGAGCTCCCGTCGCCTCGGCTAACAGGCAGTCACGAGCAATATGAACGGATTCACTGACTGAAGTAATCCCTTTGATTCCATGAGCCTGACTGAAGGTTCCTTCGTGAACGGCACCGCCATTCACGAGACTGATGTCTTCACAATGCGCGACAACTGGAATGTCTTCTTTTGCTGCTTCCTGCATCGCTCGATACATCATACCGGCAGATTTCACGCCTACCCCATCGTCGGTTATCGCCACCGCTCCGGCCTGTTTTAACCCCCTGACATTCACCAGTTCTTCACCGAGCTGCCGGATTGTAATTGAGGCATAAGGCAGTGCGGTAATGAAGCCATCCTTTTTCATCATTTGATTGATTCTCGTCCATGTTTCCACCGTATCCGGCACAGGCCGTGTATTCGGCATAGCACAAATCGTAGTAAATCCGCCTTTTGCGGCAGCTTGTGTTCCGGTAAGAATCGTTTCTTTGGCTTCTCCGCCGGGCTCTCGCAAATGTACATGAAGATCCACGAGACCTGGAATCAACCATTTTCCTTTCACATCAATCCCTGATTCATCCGGTTTAACAGATGTGATGGTGTCGATGGTTCCATCTTCTTCGTTTACCAATACGTGGACGTCTTTCATCCATGTTCCATTTGAATAGACAGTTGCATGGTTATACCACATGAACAGGTGCCTCCTTTTTATGCAATGCTCTGACCAGTACTGCTTTTCTGACGGCTACACCGTTGTTCATCTGTTTGAAGATTCTTGAACGGCTGCATTCAACCAGCCGTGTATCAATTTCCACACCCCGGTTTACCGGAGCAGGATGCATAATGATAGCATCAGGTTTCATGCGGCGCTCCCGTTCAACGGTTAAACCGTAAGTGTTCAAATACGTGTCGGGATCGGACAAGCTTCCTGTATCATGCCGTTCGAGCTGAATCCTGAGAAGCATCAGCACATCTGCAAGGTGGACCGCTTCATCCATCGTCACAATTTTTTCCTCCGGGATCGAATCGTCAATCCACTCCCTTGGACCGGATACATAGACATCCGCACCGAGCCGCTCAAGGACTTCCATATTGGAATGTGCCACACGACTGTGGAGAATATCCCCTGCAATTACGACCTTGATTCCACGAAAGAGACCATATTCCTGCCTTATGGTCAATAAATCAAGTAAAGACTGGGTTGGGTGATCCCCTGAGCCGTCCCCTGCATTGATGATCGGGACAGTAATCCCTTCAAGTTGATCATAATACCGGGTTTCACCATGCCGGATAATAAAGGCGTCGCAGCCGATGGATTCGAGGGTTTTAGCTGTGTCATAAAGACTTTCACCCTTATTCACACTGGACGTGGCAACATCGAAATGCAGTGTGTCGATACCGAGTTGTTTTTGAGCCATTTCAAAACTGCACTTCGTTCGGGTACTTGACTCGAAGAATAAATTCGCAATGATATGACCATTTCGACTCCCCACATGCCTGACTTCATACAATCGTTCTGCATCATCGAGAATCCGTTCAATTTCCATCACAGACAAGTCTTTTAATGTCGTTAATGACGCCATATTCAGTCTCCTTTCGTTTTACAAATCCTATCCGCTTAAAAAAATACACACCCCGGGCAAAGGGTGTGTTAAAGCAGATCAAATCGTTTCACGGTTTGATCTGCTTTCACCCTTGGAAGTCTCCCGGACTTCCTTAAAGGATGTACCTTATGCTGCGCCATCCGATTCAGAATCGCGCTGATTGTCTTCTGTCATTTCTTCGAACATCTCTGAACTGGTTTTCACCCGGTCTCTGCCAGGAAGAATCATATTCAAAACAATACCGATAACGGCTGCCAAAGCGATGCCGGAGATTTCAATCGTATCGGTGACCTGAATAAACGCTCCGCCGATTCCAATGATGAGAATCACCGATGAAATGATCAAATTACGTTTCTTACCGATATCCACATGATTATCAATCAGCATGCGCATCCCATTCGAAGCAATGATCCCGAAAAGCAGGATGGAAACCCCGCCCATAACAGCAGTCGGGATCGTTGTAATGAGTGCGGAGACTTTACCAATAAATCCGAACCCGACAGCCAAAACTGCTGCGCCACCGATCACGAATGTACTGAACACTCTAGTCAGTGCGACCACACCGATATTTTCTCCATATGTAGTGTTTGGCGGGCCTCCAAGGAATGAACTGATAACAGTTGCCACACCGTCACCAAAAATTGACCGGTGCAGACCGGGTTTTTCCACGAAATTTTTGCCGGCTACTTTACTGAGTACCATCTGATCTCCGATATGTTCAGAGAGCGTGACGAGTGCAATCGGCACCATGATCAAAATGATTTCAAACGAAAAATTTGGTGTATAAGTGACGTACGGCACCAGAAATTCCGGAGCTTGGATCCAGGCAGCTTCCTGAACCGGAGCAAAATCAACCAGCCCTTGCCATGCTGCAAAGGCATAACCTGTTGTAATCCCGAATAAGATCGGTATCAAGCCGAAGAAGCCTCTGAAGAAGATTGATGCCAAAATGGTAATCGCCAGCGTAAACATCGCTACCCCAAAATGCACTCCACTGTATGCCTCTGTTGCCGGATCGTTCATGGCCATATCGATGGCCACTGCAGCAAGTCCAAGTCCGATGACCATAATGACCGGTCCCACTACAATCGGTGGAAGCAGCTTCATCAGCCAGTGGACACCCGTTGCCTTGATGATCAATGCAACAATTCCGTAAACGAGCCCGGCGAAGAAACTTCCCACCATCGCACCTTCAGGACCGCCAATACTGATCGCAGCAATGATCGGCATAATAAAAGCGAATGACGAACCAAGATAAGCTGGAATTTGTCCTTTTGTGATGGCAAGATAAGCGAGTGTCCCAAGACCACTGGAAACCAGTGCCACTGCCGGACTCAGACCGGTTAACAGCGGAACAAGGATGGTTGCACCAAACATAGCAAACAGATGCTGAATGCTCAGTACCAGCCATTTATCGAGTCTTGGCATTTCTTTAATTCCTACATCTTTGGGTTGATTCATATCGAATTCCTCCTTCTTTTTTCAAACAAAAAACCCCTTTGAGATTCAAAGAGGTAATTCGCTCTCTTGTCACACGGCTATACGTGCAGAATAGAGGAGGAATATACCCCTTTCCAGTTTCTCTGAACTGGTTTAAAGGGAGGTTTTTTGTTGTGCTTACATTTAGTGCCTCATTGTGAGCAGTACTTGTTCTTTGCCATCGGTTTCTTCAAGTTTCGCCTCCACCACTTCACTTTTGGATGTCGGCACATTTTTACCGATGAAATCCGGACGAATCGGAAGCTCTCGATGTCCCCGGTCCACCAGAACGGCTAATTGAATCTGTGCAGGTCTCCCAAGGTCAATCAGCGCATCGAGTGCTGCTCTTACAGTTCTGCCTGTATAGAGTACATCATCCACAAGAATCACTTTCTTATCCGTGATCGATGTTTCGATGGCAGTTCCTCTCAACTCAGGCTGATGATCATCTCTTTTATGGGTCAGATCATCCCGGTAGAGCGTAATGTCGATTTCGCCTTTAGCAATCGCATTGCCTTCAATCTCCTGAATTCTTTTTTGGAGGCGGCTGGCCAAATGCACACCGCGAGTTTTGATTCCAACCAGAACGCAATCTTCAATGCCTTTATTACGTTCAATGATCTCATGCGCGATTCTTGTCAATGCCCTTGAGATTGCCTGTTCATCCATAATCACTTTGTCCATTTGCAACACTCGCCCTCATCGTTACTTGTAAGTGACAATAAAAAACCGCCTGCAAGAGACAGGCGGGAAAGATGTGTGATCATACTGCAGAGGATTTATGCAAACCACTACTGCAACAATGAATCCGATCGTCATCCTTCTCAGTCTCTCGGGACTGTCTTAAAGGTTCTTAAACTTTCATAATTATGACACGCAACTGACGTTATGTCAATGGATTTTGCCGGCGGATTTCTGCCAGTACATCCTGGAAATCCTGAGGCAAAGGAGCTTCAAATAATAAGTTCTCCCCACTTACAGGGTGAACAAAGCCGAGAGTCCTTGCATGTAATACTTGACCTTCAATAGAAAAATCATTTTTCTTCTTGGGTCCATATTTCGGGTCTGCCACGATTGGATAGCCGATATATTTCATATGCACCCGAATTTGATGTGTGCGACCGGTTTCTAGTTCACAGAGTACGTGCGTAAATCCATTCAATCGCTCAATGACCTGGAAATGCGTCACAGCATCTCGCGCGTTCTCATCTGTCACCGTCATTTTTTGACGGTCCTTTGGATCACGTCCGATTGGCGCATCCACAGTCCCTTTTTCATGGGGGATTGTTCCGTAGACAATCACCTCATACTGGCGGGTTGTTGTCTTGTTTTTAAGCTGTTCCACCAAAGACTCATGGGCGCGGTCATGCTTGGCTACCATGAGGAGGCCGGATGTATCCTTATCAATGCGATGCACAATTCCAGGCCTTGCAACACCATTGATACCTGATAGATCGGTACAGTGTGCCATCAGACCATTTACAAGTGTGCCGGATGGATGACCTGGAGCGGGGTGAACCACCATGCCTCTCGGTTTATTAACGACGATCACATCTTCATCTTCATACACAACATCCAAATTCATCTTTTCTGCGGTGATTTCCAGTTCTTCCACATCTGGAACGATCACTTCTATCGTATCACCAGTTTTGATTTTATAGTTCGCTTTTGTTACTGTTTCACCATTTACTAAGACATGGCTATCCTGAATCAATGACTGCGTTCTGGTTCTTGTCCAGTCGTCAGATTGGTCAGCTAACCACTTATCCATTCGTCCATGATGTTCTTCAGCAATAAATGTAAAGGTTTGGGTCATATCGATTTCCCCTGTCTTTTTTCTTCAATAATAAAATAAATCATCATCAATCCTACTCCAATGACCAATGCCATATCAGCGACATTAAAGATTGGAAAATTATAAGTGAAAATAAATACATCAATAAAATCCACAACTTCACCTTCGAGGAGCCTGTCAATGAAATTACCGATCGCACCACCCAAAACCAACCCAAGTGAAATCCCGAAGAAACGAGAGTCCTTGGTTTGAGTAATAATCATATAGATAATCACACCTGCAACCACAACTGTAGCAATGTAAAAAAGCCACATCTGCCCTTGAAGAATGCCAAAAGCCGCTCCAGCATTCCGGTGACTTGTCAGATATAAAAAACCTGATATCAGTTCAATACTTTGTCCTTGATCCATCTGTCTGACGACGATGTATTTTGTAATCTGGTCGAGCGCAATCACTAAAATTGCGATCAAATAATAGAACAGCAATGCGGATCCCCTCCGGATCGGTTAATAACTTAATGAACAATGGTTTAACCTTATAAGATAGCTCTGTTATCGTACATTATTGATTTCAAAAGTTCTCGGCGGACGCGTGCACCACAGGCACCTGAGGATGATCTGCTCGAAGTGAACTACTCGCAGTGATTCCATCGCCCAGGAGCTTTCCCTCTGCGACTCCAGGTATTCGGCGCAATAAAACCGTCTGCTCCTGTGGTTACCAGTCGCATGAAACCCATATCTACCATTCGCTTTATGAATGTGGATTTTCGGACTGCGCTTATCCCTCGGGCCTCGCCGCCTGTCGCTCTTTCCTTCCCACGATCAACAACAAGCTTTAACAGAATTTTTATGATAAATGTTTCCCGTATTTCTTTACAAATCTCCTGACCGTTGAATCACAGTCAGGAGATTCTTCATGTTAAGAATAGTGGTGAGTAACGATTCCCGTACATCTTGGGCAAAGGGCAGGATGAGCGTCGTCCGTGCCAATATCTTCAGTCACAGTCCAGCACCGTTCGCATGTTTCACCTGTTGCCCGATCTACAATGACACTTAAGGCTTCATAGGCTACTGCATCTGCCGGTGCTTCACTAATCACGCCTTCAACTGATGCTTTTGAAGTAATAAACAGTTGAGCAAGGTTCCCGGATGAGTTCAATACTGCCATATCATCTTCACTGGCGTATACTTTAACCGATGCATGAAGATTTTTCTTAATGCCTTTATCATTACGTGCATCTTCAAGGGCTTTCAAAACATCATCGCGAAGCACCATAAATCGGTCCCACTTAGCACGAATGTCTTCAGTTTCCTCGTAAGTCTTCACCTGTGGCATATCTGTCAATTGGACATTGTCTGCTTCTTTTTCCGGAATATAGGTCCATACTTCGTCTGCAGTATGAGAGAGAATAGGCGACATTAATTTCACAAGTGAGGTCAATGTCTCATACATCACTGTCTGAATTCCCCGTCTGGATGGATGATTTGCATGTTCCACATATAACGTATCCTTGGAAATATCCATGTAAAATGAACTTAATTCAACGGTACAGAAATTCTGTACTTTATTATAAATGGCTGCAAATTGATACCCGTCGTATGCATCTTCAGTTGATTTGACCAGATCATTGAGTTTGAGCATCATATACTGATCGAGCTCACTTAATTCCTCATACGGAACAGCATGCTTTGAAGGTTCAAAATCATGCAGGTTACCGAGCATAAAACGAAACGTATTCCGAATCTTTCGGTAGACTTCTGCGACCTGTTTCAAAATCGCATCAGATACCCTGACATCTGCCTGATAATCCACAGACGCAACCCATAATCTCAGAATATCTGCACCAAGCTGCTTCATCACTTTGGAAGGAATAACGACATTCCCAAGAGATTTACTCATTTTCTTCCCGTTACCATCAAGCGTAAAACCATGGCTGAGAACACCTTTGAAGGGTGCTTTTCCGGTTACAGCAACCGCTGTTGAAAGCGATGAATTAAACCAGCCTCTGTATTGATCTGACCCTTCAAGATATAAATCAGCAGGACGGACCTGATCATCACGCTCTTCAAGAACGGCCTGGTGTGATGAACCCGAATCGAACCATACATCCATAATATCGGTTTCTTTTGTGAATTCACCATTCGGGCTATGCTCTGAAGTGAAGCCTTGTGGAAGAAGTTCTTTGGCTTCCTTTTCAAACCAGATATTTGAACCATGTTCACGGAACAAATCAGAGACATGCTGAATGGTCTCATCGGTTATGATCGGTTCACCATCTTCACCATAAAAAATCGGAATCGGTACACCCCATGCCCGTTGTCTGGAAATACACCAGTCACCGCGGTCTCGAACCATATTAAAGAGTCGGGTTTCTCCCCATTTTGGCATCCAATCCACTTGTTCAATTTCGTTTAAGAGGTCTTCCCGAAAATCTTTAATAGAAGCAAACCATTGAGCGGTTGCACGGAAAATCACCGGCTTTTTCGTTCGCCAGTCATGAGGATAAGAGTGCGAAAAGAAATTCAATTTCAGGAGTGCACCATTCTCATCCAGTTTTTCTGTGATGGGCTTATTTGCCGAATCATAGAACAAGCCGCTGAACATTGGTGCTTCGTCCGTAAAAACGCCACGGTCATCAACTGGACAAAGGACATCCAATCCGTATTGCTGTCCTACCACATAGTCATCCTCACCATGACCTGGAGCAGTATGAACACAACCTGTACCGGCTTCAAGTGTAACATGCTCCCCTAGAATCATGATTGATTCTCTGTCATACAGAGGATGTTTCGTCGTTATGCCTTCAAGTTCAGTCCCTTTGAACTCTTTAAGGGTCTTATATTCGCCAATGACTTCTTCAGTTTGCAAATGTTCGATCATACCTTTAGCAACAATGTACTTTTGATCTTGTGATTGAATCACAACATAATCCAATTCAGGGTGGACCGCAATCGCAAGGTTTGCTGGAATTGTCCAAGGTGTTGTCGTCCAGATCAGAACTTTCTCATTCCCATCAAGCAATTGTTTACCATCGAGAACATCAAAGGCTACATAGATCGAAGATGATCGCTTATCGTGATATTCAATTTCAGCTTCTGCCAAAGCAGATTCTGAAGAAGGGGACCAGTATACCGGTTTTTTCCCCTTGTAAATATAACCTTTTTTAGCCATTTCCCCGAATACTTTGATTTGCTGGGCTTCATATTCATGTGTCAGTGTCACATACGGATTTTCCCAGTCACCTCTGACACCGAGCTGTTTGAACTGCTCGCGCTGACGATCGATCTGGTCAAGTGCATACTCTTCACACTTTTTCCGGAATTCAGCGATCGATAATTTTTTACGATCCACTTTTCCTTTTTTGGTCAGTGCTGTTTCAATCGGAAGACCGTGCGTATCCCATCCAGGGACATACGGTGCATGAAAGCCGCTCATCGATTTATAACGCACGATAAAATCCTTCAGGATTTTATTAAGTGCATGCCCCATGTGAATGTCACCATTCGCATAGGGTGGTCCATCATGAAGCACAAACATTGGACGTCCTTCGGTTCGGTTTTGAACTTGTTCATAAATGTTTTCCTGATCCCATTTTTCCTGCATGACAGGTTCTCTGTTCGGCAAATTACCTCGCATTGGAAAATCTGTTTTAGGCATTAATAGCGTGTTTTTATAATCCATCTTTTCCATCCTTTCTGAACTCTTTCGGACTCAATTTTATCCATTTGATCAACAAAAAAATTCCCGTCCTGTAAAGGGACGAGAATATATACCCGCGTTACCACCCTGATAAATAAGTGATGAACCATCGATCACTTATCCGCTTCAGCACAATGTATCGGTTGTGTACCGGCATTTCCTAATCAACCGTTTGAAGCGGTTTTTCAGTATGCGGACTCAGGGGAGATCTTCAAAGTTATGATTCCACCAGGCTTCCACCGTCCCTGATTCGCTGCTTTGGTTTGCATCACTTTTACTGACCCCATCAACGTCAATATATATTACTTTTTATAGTATAATGAAGCCGCACTCCGTCGTCAAGGGAACTTCAAAGAATCAGGAACCCTGTTCCTTCTCTTCTTCATCAAGAGAAGCGTGCAGTTCTTCCCAGTCATCATGATTGAGCATTTCAAGCTGAGCTTCCAACAGCATTTTAAAACGCATACGGTAAACTGAAGACTGCTTTTTCAATTCCTCAATTTCCAGAGAGATTTTTCGGGATTTCGCAAGAGACTCATTGACAATCCGGTCTGCATTTTTTTCAGCTTCTTTGATAATAAGCTTTGCTTCCTTGTCTGCATTTCGCTTTACTTCTTCAGCGGATTCCTGAGCTACGAGTATCGACTTGTTCAACGTTGTTTCGATACTTGAAAAATGTTTCAATTTTTCATCAAGTTCATGAACTCTTTCCATCAGTTCTTTTTTTTCACGAATAACCAATTCGTAATCTTTAATGATCTGATCAAGAAATTCATTTACTTCATCTTCATCGTAACCTCTGAAACCTCGGGTAAATTCTTTATTGTGGATATCCAACGGTGTTAATGCCATTTGTGAAACGCACCTCCAAGATGAATTCTTTTGTCAGTTTCCCTCAGCTTTGTGGAAAGCCTAAAGTCAATTTGATCTTTCCTTTTCTGGTGTTTCCTTCGATGGCGGCTACATACATCCGCCCATATCCCCTGACTGAAATCACGTCCTCCTCCTGGATTATAAAAGAGGGATCTGTGACATGGCGCCAGTTCACTTTAACTTTATCCTGCTGGATCAAGGGTTTTGCTTTTGATCTGGACAGGTTATAACCTTCGGCAAGTAAAATATCGAGACGCATCGAAGACACTGTTTTATTTGTCCAATCGAGGATCAAATCATTCGGGAGAATCTCTTCAAGTGGCTTTTCCTCGGGACGTATCTTCGTCTTTCCCGCGCTTTCGAGATTTAACTTCACGTAATCTGCTATATCATTGGTGACGATAATCTGAAAACGGTCTTCCTGATTCAGGATGTCGCCAAATTTCTCCCGTTTAATGCCAAGTCCCATCAATGTTCCAAGGATTTTAGGATGCTCCAGGGTAGCAAACTTCACTGGATATTGCAGTTCAAACAAGGTGTACTCAAAATCGTTTACCCCAGGTTCAAAGTAGTCCGGAGCGATAATTGCTCTTTTCCGCTCCGCATTCTCCTGTCCACCTGAAAAAAACACTTCTAGTCCTTCACCTTTTCCAATGACAGATGATACAATCCGCTGTTCACGGGGATCAAGAAAATCCGTCAATTTCGGACGGTATTCATCCAAAACAAGCTGTTTCCAATCCAATACCTGATCGATCAGTGAATGTTCTTCTTTTCTGAAATGCTGATAAATGGACATCGCCTGACTTTACCCTCCAGTGTTTCATTACATGCCGAAAAATAAAAAACGAATACCTCTTATGGCAAAATTCAATGCCACAATCGCGATCAACGGGGAAATATCAATCATTCCGATGGGCGGAATGATTTGCCGAAATGGTGCGAAATAGGGTTCTACCAGTTTGCCAATCGCTTGTCCGAAATTAGATTCTCTTGCATTCGGAATCCATGACATAATGATATATACAAAACAGATGATCAGATACAGGTTCAGTGCCTGAATCAGTATAGAGCCTAGCGTTTCCATTCTTGTTCACTCTCCTCAATTCTCACTCACGAAGCATTTCGGAAATATTACCTGTGACGTCCACGTTATCCGGAGCACATAGGAAAATATTATGTCCGAGCTTCTGGATGTTGCCGCCAATGGCGTAAACGGTGCCGCTGAGAAAATCGACAACCCGTTTTGCCTGATCATGCGGCAGACGCTGCAGGTTGATCACAACTGCCCGTCGATTTTTGAGGTGATCTGCAATCTCCTGAACTTCATCATACGTATGCGGTTCTTCAAGAATGACTTTTGCCTGGCTTTGCAAACTGCTCAGACTTACGACATTTCGTTTGTCCTTTTTGTCGTGGCCGGACCATTCGCCAGACAGATCAGCATTTTCTTCCTGCGAAAGCTCTCGTTCAACTGTCCGCTCTTCATATTCATCCTCAAGCTCGAAAAAACGTTTGAACTTACTCTTCAGTGTCATGCAGTATCACCTCTTATAACTCTCTTTTTATCGTACCATTATTAATACTGCTTGTCTTAAATCAGCCATCAGGAACCGACAAGCGATGACCCGACTCTGATGAAAGTTGCTCCTTCTTCGACAGCAATTTCATAGTCATTGGACATCCCCATGGACAACTCTTCACATGGGGCATGAGCAAGATTTAATTGACGTATCGAGTCCCGCAATTCACGAAGTTCTCGGAAGACATGTCTCAATGCTTCTTCATCGTCAACCATGGGAGCCATCGTCATTAAACCAATCACAGAAATCGATTCGAATTTTTCCAGATTTCTGATAAAGGGGATGACATCATCCGGGGCTAAACCAGCTTTTGACGGTTCGCCGGATACATTTACTTGAACAAAACAGGTGATTTCTTTATTGTTCGCCCGCTTATCGATTTCTTCAGCTAAGGACAGACGGTCGAGCGAATGAATATAATCAAAATCATCAATCATTTTTTTGACTTTTTTTGATTGCAATGTGCCAATAAAATGCCATTTCACCTGATCCCCGATAAGGCCGTACTTTTCTTTGTAATCTTCCACACGGTTCTCACCAATATGCTGAATCCCCGAATCAATGGCTTCTTGAGCACGATCAGAAGAGACATATTTGGTGACAGCGATGATTCTAATTTGATCGAATTGTCTACCCGAACGGGCGCACGCATTTTCGATTCGGTGGTGAATGTCCTGGAGATTATCTGAAACGCTCAATGTTGCTCCCCCTTGTCCGGTTCCGTTATTAAGCACTGATCGATTTTTACTTAACGCTGTCTCCGATTACGGAGAAATGTTGGGATGTCCAGCGTATCCATTTCTTCTTGAGAAGGCTGCTCCTGCTCAGGTTGTTTATTCGAAGGTTTTTCCCGTTCAGGGGAACGATTGGGAGCTGCTGAGTTCATTTTCTTTCTTTCTGGATGAGCTTTTTGTTGTGCAGCTTCATCGAATCCGGTGGCAATCACTGTGACAATAATTTCATCTTTCAAATTATCATTGATCACCGAACCGAAAATCATGTTCACTTCCTCATCAGAGGCAGATGATACGATTTCTGCGGCTTCGTGCACTTCAAACAGGCTGAGATTGGTGCCACCTGTAATATTCATCAGCACACCTTGTGCACCGTCTACACTCGTTTCCAGAAGTGGTGATGAAATAGCTTTCTTTGCCGCTTCTGCCGCACGACTCTCTCCAGTCGCAATGCCAATTCCCATCAATGCTGAACCTTTTTCACTCATGATCGTCTTCACATCGGCGAAATCCAGGTTAATAAGCCCTGGAACAGCAATCAAATCAGAAATTCCCTGAACTCCTTGGCGAAGCACATTGTCGGCTTCTCTGAATGCTTCAACCATCGGTGTGTTCTTATCGACAATTTCCATCAGTCGGTCATTCGGAATCACAATCAGTGTATCCACGTTGGCTTTTAAATCTGATATTCCAGTAGAAGCCTGCGTCATTCGCCGGCGTCCTTCAAATGTAAAGGGTTTTGTCACGACTCCAACAGTCAGTGCACCAGCCTGTCTTGCGATCTCAGCAATAACAGGTGCCGCTCCTGTGCCTGTTCCGCCACCCATTCCAGCAGTGATGAAAACCATATCTGCACCAGTCAGGTATTCTTCCAGCTGATCCCGGCTTTCTTCAGCCGCTTTTTTTCCGATATCGGGATTGGCACCTGCGCCTAGTCCCCTTGTCAATTTTCCACCCAACTGCAATTTATGCTCTGCTTTTGACAGATGTAATGCCTGCGCATCTGTGTTTACAGCGATGAATTCCACTCCTTGTAAACCGTTCTCAATCATCCGGTTTACAGCGTTGCTGCCACCTCCGCCTACACCGATGACTTTAATTGTCGCTAGCTGGTCCGTATCCATTTCAAACTCCAACATGTTTGGTCCCCCAATCTGTTATTCAACCATTATATTCTTGATGCTGTCTATTATTCAAAAAACGACTTGAACATACTGCTGACTTTCTCCTTTACGCCTGGTTCGTCGTCCCCTTTCTTTCTTTGTGGTTTCGTTTGGGATTGACTCTTCACGGGCCGGTTTCTTTCTTCTGTGTTTTGTGACTGAGAAGAAAAACGAGCAGTTACATCTTTTCCTTGAATGCGCATATATTTATGTGAAAATAACATTAAACCTATTCCATTAGTGTATGCCGGTTCTCTGACACCTATGTAGTCGGGTACAGCGATTCGGGTATTCTGCTGGAAAATTTCTTCTGCCAGTTCCATTACACCAGGCATTCTCGCAGAACCCCCGATAAATACAAAACCGCCTGGCAATTCATCATAGCCCATACGCTTAATTTCCTTTTGCACCAGTTCAAACGTTTCAGACAGACGGGGCTCGATAATATTCGCTAACTGCCACTGTGTGAAGAGCTGCTGTTCCTTACTGCCAATTTTAGAAACCTCAAAACTGTCATCCTCTTCATCGGAAGCGGTGGGAACATATGCATAACCATGATTCAACTTTACCACTTCCGCCTCTTCTTTAGAGGTTTTAAATCCAACTGATATATCATTTGTGATGTGATCACCACCGACCGGGATTTGACGGGTACCTACAAGATCCTCCTGATCAAAAACCGTCACCGTGGTGGATCCGCCTCCCAAGTCAACCAAAGCGACACCAAGCGCTTTTTCATCTTTCGAAAGAGCTACTTCACTTGCAGCAAGAGGTTGAAGGACGATGTCAGCAATCTCCAATCCGGCTTTCTCGACACAGCGCAACATGTTATGCAGCATTGTTTTCGACCCAGTGATTAATGTGCCTTCCATTTCCAAACGAACACCAATCATACCACGTGGATCATTGATTTCATCCAGCGAATCTACAATAAATTGCTTCGGAGTTACGCCAATGATTTCCCTGTCTGGCGGAATAGATACCACCTGTGCAGTTTCGATAACCCGGTTGACATCTTCATCACCAATTTCCCGGTCTTCACTGGAAACAGCCACTACCCCATGACAGCGTTGCATTTGAATATGATTACCGGTGACACCTACGACAACACGGTTCAATTTACTGTTCATCATGCGCTCAGCCTGTTCAACTGCTTCTTTGATTGATTGTACGGTTTCATCAATATCCACAATTGAGCCTTTACGGATTCCCTTGGATACCGACTCACCAACACCAATCATATTAACCGTGTCACGGTTCACTTCTCCTACCATGACCCTGATTCCTGAAGAACCAATATCAAGCGTTACATATGCTGACTGATTGGCCAACATACCCACCTCCTTGTGACTTCAAATTCGACATTTGACGATAGTAGACTTACTTCTTCATTTACCTGATAAATTCCTTTATTTCTTTTACCACATTGAATCATTCATGTGAATCTTTATCCGAATGTTTCCTGTTGCGATTTAGCAGAAAATACCTGCGAACTGCAGCAAGATTATTGAACATCCTCATTGTGAAGAAAAAAATCACCGCTAGATACAAGTCTACACCAAGATGAACACCGAGAAAAGTCAAAGTCAACGCTAAAATTAAATTTGTTACAAAACCTGTTAAAAAAATCCTTTCATCAAACGATTGTTTCAACTGTGCCTTAATTCCGCCAAACAATGCATCCAGTGCTGTAAGAATCGATACAGCAAGGTAACTTGCATCGAGATTCACAACCTGAAGATTTAAGATAAATCCAATCAGTAATCCGATCAACAGTCCTAAAACCGGTAGCCACATCTTGTTTATTCCTCCTGAACCACTTCCATATGTCTGATACGTGGCAATTGTTGATAAGCCGGCAGTGTTAATTCATCCACTGTCTCTGCTGTGAAATTCATATTGTCATACTGAAACATATCTCTTGCATTGGATGCCATCATAGCGTACCGCAGTTCTTCAGGGTACTCTGTAAGAACCTTCACCTGAACAGGGAAATAACTGATCCATTGTCCATTCACAAGCGTTCTGTTATTTACTTCTCGTACAGCACTCGTAGAAACAATACGCTGCTGGTCAATGGCGATATGATCAGCTCCCTGAATATTCAGTTCATTAATCAACAGTCTCAATAGCTCCGGAGGGACATGGGTAAGACCACCGCCTTCATACGTCTCATCAAAAGACAGGTCAATTTCAATCAAAACACCCGTTCCAGAAACTTCTGTCAATCCCGCATCCAATCTCAATGTTTCTTGCAGATCAACCATCAGTTCTTCGATATCATCATCTGATTCTAGCTGGTCCATCAACGAAAGCTGTTCCTCAAGCTGGCGATTTAACTCCTGCCTTCGTTCCTGTTGGGAGACAAGCTCACTTCTGAGTTCAACAATATTTCTTGACTCTCCTGAAGCCTGCTGTGGTTCCTCTTGGAGTTGTACCATGATTAACACCCCGGCAAACATTGCTAATAATGACATCAATAGCCCAGGTTTGACTGTCATGATACGTCCTCCTGTTCATATCCAGGTCTGATCATCAAGTCCTCGATTTGCTCAGTTCGAACCTGTACATTTTCATTTAACAATTGATCATGAACTCCTCCAGGAAGATGCAAGGCTTCGAGTAACGTATCACTGTCGCCGATCGCTGTGATTTCAAAAGGCGCAAACGAGACTTCTCCATCCACTTCAACTACAGGACCGACACATTGTATATACGAGTCATGTCTTAGTCGTTGTCCATTGATGGCTACCGCTTCCGCTCCAGCTACTTTCAGTTCATCAACAACTTTCTGGATATGGTATTCGTGAACGATGTAATGATTTGGATTCCCTTCTCCACTAACAAAATCTGCATCTGCGAGTGTCACAGAAATCCCTGGACCGCTGACCGGCACTGTACCACTGAACATTCTGAGCCGGTCGATGTCCTCTATCACATTAAACAGTATACGCTCACGTTCTCCCAAATCTTCCTCGATATCACTGATCTGAGCTCGTACACTGTTGATTTCCTGCTGTAATTCAATATTGGCCTCCTGCTCTTGAAGAATCTCACTTCGGATTTCTTCTTCGAGAGAACTTGTCGTATTTTGTTCTTCTTGAGAAAACACCCCATCCTGAACCAGTTGAAAACTGACTGCGAACAGCAAACCGGTAATAAATAATACAATCGTCAAGATGATATATTTACTCTTCAAGTTCAATTTCTTCTTCCTCCTCATCAGATGATTCAAAATAAGGTGTCATACGCATATGAAGAATTCCGTCTTCCTCAGGATTCAGCTGAACCGCAACCGCAGGATAGGGCTGCATGTATTCCGCAAAACTGGTAATAACCGTATTTACAATAAATCCGTCTGTCATATATAACGTTAAGTGCTCATCATCGATCTCAGGCTCATGAACAATTTCGGAAATCCTTCTTGTAACAGTACCATCAAGCTGATGAAGTTCTTCTGCGAGTTCACCTATTCGTGGGTGAGTACTCATCTGTCTGATAACGGGGCCCTGTGCATTTTGAGTTCGGAAATCCTCTTCTTCCAAGATCATCCCGTTTTCAAGGAGAGGTTTAAAGTCGCCAGTTTCTTCAGATTGAATATAACCTGAAGTTTCATATTCCGAGATCTTAACCTGCAGCGATCTCGGCCATTGACGTTCGATCGTAACCATGGACACGACCGGATGATCAACAATCGCTTCTCTTGTTTCATCAAAAGATGACCACATGGACACATTCTCAAAGTTATCCGCCTCTTCCATGATCCTGACTTCTGCGAGCCGTTCATTTCCAAAGATATGAACATCCCCCACATAACTCAACTCACTTTGGAAATACCATATGATTGAGAGCAGGATAAGAAGAATACACAAATAGGTAATCAATCTGCGCCGCGTCTGTTTTCTTCTTCTTTCTCTGAAATCCGGAACATATCGATCCACCTTCACGTTTTGACGATCCTTCATAGCCCACTCCTCCATTGTATCCCGGTATGATAAGCATTCATACCAATCTGAATAAATTCTTCAGAACACTACTGAATACCTATTTTTTCCTGTGATGATACAGGGCCTTCACCCCAGGAATAGTTGTCCCATCAGGCCTTACCACCTGCACTTCCGGTTCTAATGTTACCCCGGTCAGATTCTCTACTGTTTTTTGAACATGTGCCATCAAATCAAGTACATTTTCTGCAGTTCCTCCGTTTTGATTGACGATGAAATTTGCGTGTTTTTTTGACACCGTCACACCGCCATATGTGGAGCCTTTTAGTCCAGCTTCCTCAATCAGTTTTGCCGCAAATTGAGGAAGAGGATTCTTGAAAACACTTCCGCAGGATGGCTCACCGTAGGGTTGGGTATCTTTACGGTACTGTTTGTTCTTGTCTAATACACGAGAGATCATTTCCGGGTCGCCTTCAGTCAATTCAAGTTCTGCTTCTAGACAAATCAAACCCTCTTCTTGAAGGAGCGAATGTCTGTAGCGAAACACTAATTCATCACGGTGCATCCAGAAAAAATCACCTTTCGGATTAACAACATGCACCCGCTTAACGACTTGAGCCATTTCACCGCCGTGTGCACCTGCATTCATAAAAATCGCTCCGCCTACAGTTGCAGGGATCCCTGCAGCAAATTCAAGACCACTGAGTCCCTGCCTGCTCATTTTCGAAGCCAGTTTCATAATCGGATAGCCAGCCCCCGCTAAAATTTCCGTTCCGTTTTGCTCCAAATGATTTAACGCATCAGCAAGCTTGATAACCACTCCCCTGATTCCTTCGTCCGGGAACATCAGATTTGATCCTTTGCCTAATATGAAAAAGGGGATTTCTTCTGACTGAACGTGACGAATCACGTTTACAGCATCGTCTACATCCGCCGGTTCGTATACAACATCAGCAACACCGCCAATTTTCCACGTCGAAAATTTAGCAATGGATTCGCTTATCAATTGCTTCCCTCTCGCTGTCGTTGGTAATAAAGAATTCATTTTTCAGGAGTTCCTTTCTGATCATTCAAAATCAATTCATCAATCATTTTGACCATATCAGGTGCCGCATCCGGCAAGCCAAGTTTCATTGCGTTTTCCTTCATTCGTTCGAGTTTCCCGTCATCACTGAGCAAAAGATCCACTTCATTAAACAATTGGTCAGCGGATAACTCCGTTTCCAGTAAAACAATTCCTGCACCGGCTCGTTCAATCAGCCGTGCATTTTTCTCTTGATGATTGTTTGTCACATAAGGACTCGGGATCATAATGGAAGGCAAACCAAGCGCTGTTATTTCAGCCAGGGTAGTAGCCCCTGCTCTTGCAATCAGTAAGTCCACTTCTTTAAGAACAGCTGGCATGTTATGCAGGTACGGCACTACATGAACCTGATCATTCAACCCTGCATCACGTAATGCTTGATTCGCTTGTTCATAATGTGCTTCGCCTGTCACATAGATCAACTGATACGCAGAACCAGTCAATTTCGGAATCAGTTTGATGACCGCATTATTAACCGGCATTGCACCACGGCTGCCTCCAACCGCAAGAATGGTGCGTTTTTCCGGGTCAAGTCCTGCCTGTTTTAAGTAACTCTCCCCATCTTCTTCCACACTTGAAACCACTTCGGTTGCTCGAGGATTCCCAAGCAGATGCATCTTATGCTTGGGAAAAGCGCCTGGTTCAACTTCAAACGACGTTACAATCCGGTCTGCATAGCGGGAAAGAAATTTGTTTGTTAAACCCGGTACACTGTTCTGTTCATGGATGACAGTCGGTATGCCGGCTTTTGACGCTGCATAGACGACCGGCCCGCAGACATAGCCGCCAGTCCCAATCACGATGTCCGGTTGAAATGTCCGAATGTAGCCACGGGCTGTGCGTACTGCTTTCATAAAACGAATTACCGTCTTGATATTTTCAAAAGACAACTTACGCCTGAATCCGGTGATTTTGACAGATTGAAATGGAATCCCTTCTCGTGGAACAATCGTCGCTTCCATCCCGTTATCCGTCCCGACAAAACATACGTCCAGATCATCTGTCGTTTTTTGCATATGCCTGATCAACGCAAGTGCCGGGTAGATATGGCCGCCGGTCCCTCCACCTGTAACCATCACTCTCATGGTGTTTCCTCCTTTATCTTCCTTACAGCCTCAATGAAACACTCTCCTCGTTCTTCAAAGGTTTTAAACTGATCCCACGATGCGCAGGCAGGAGATAACAGGACGATATCTCCCGGTTCACTGATGGCACGTGACTGTTCGACTGCTTCTTGCAATGTCTCTGCAGACAAGATTGTCGGAACACCAGCTTCTTTAGCAGTCATTGCAAGTTGTTCAGCTGTTTCCCCGTATGTAATGACAGCCTTCGCTGTTTGATTCATAGGATCTTTCAGCCCTTGAAAACTTAATTTCCGATCCAGGCCACCTGCAATCAGGATCATCTTTCTGTTTCCAAATGCTTCTAATGCTTTTACAGTTGCCGGAACATTTGTTGCTTTTGAATTATTATAATAAGTTACGTCTCCGATCGTGTCCACGTATTGCAGTCTATGACGCACACCCGAAAAAGTCATCATAACTCTTCTTACCTGCTCCCGATTTGCTCCAGCAAGAACAGCAGCCGTTGCTGCTGCAAGTGCATTTGACAGGTTATATTCTCCTGGCAGTGCAAAGTCTTCAACACGCATTAACGGCTCCCCCAGTATATAGATCATCCCGTTTTGAAGAAACGACCCGCCCTTTGGAGCAGAAGATGTGGAAAAAGGGATACAACGGGATTTGGCATCTACTGTCAGTCTGCTCACCTCAACATCATCCAGATTATAAATCAGGAAATCCTCTTCGCTCTGGTTCAAAAACAAGCGACTTTTTGCTGACGCGTACTCCTCCATTGTTCCATGATAATCCAAATGCGCTTCCACCAGATTCAGGAATACTGCAATATGAGGATTAAAGTGACGAGTTCCTTGAAGCTGAAAACTCGAAAGTTCTACAACAAGAACATGTTCGCTCGTCGCTCTATAGGCTTCTTTTGAAGCCACTTCACCAATATTTCCAGCGGCTACAGGGGTTTTCATCCCCCCCTCAAGCATCTTTGCTGTCATCGTGGTTGTCGTTGTTTTGCCATTGGAGCCCGTGATGCCAATCATGTCGCACGGAGCAATCTGCCATGCCAATTCGATTTCGGTCACAACAGGAATCGATAAACGCATTGCTTTTTGAATCAACGAATGACGGTATGGGATACCTGGATTCTTAATCATCAAATCAAGATCTCCATGTACAAGCGAATCAGGATGTGAGCCGCAAACGACCGTTGCACCAAGTTTCTCAAGTTCTTTTGCCGCCTGATTCTCTTCATATGGCGTCTGATCATTCACAGTCACAACAGCACCAAGGTCGAGAAGAATTCGCGCAGCTTCTGTCCCGCTTTTCGCAAGGCCCAATACCAGCACTTCCTTTCCCTGATAGTCAGCCATTTTCATCACAGCCACACCTCAATCCATACCCCGGTAATAGCAAATAGCAGCCCCGCAGCCCAAAATACGATCACAACCCGCCATTCACTCCACCCCGACATTTCGAAATGATGATGAATCGGGCTCATTTTAAAAATTCGTTTACCCCTAAGTTTAAATGATGCAACCTGTAAAATGACGGAGAGCGTTTCAATAACAAATACGCCTCCAATCACGATCAGCAGAAGTTCAGTCTTCGTAATGACCGCCAGCATCGCGAGTCCACCACCTAGAGCAAGAGAACCCGTATCTCCCATAAATATTTTTGCAGGATGAACATTCACAAGTAAAAAAGCTGCCATCGCACCCGTTACTGTCATCGCAAACAGCGCCACATCATTCATGCCCATCGAATAAGCGATCCAGGCAAATGCAAGAAATGAAATCACACTGCTGCCGGCGACAAGTCCGTCCAAACCATCTGTCAGATTTACCGCATTACTGGTTCCAACGAGCATAAAAAGTAATAATATAAAGTAAAACCAGCCAAATTCAATGTCAATGCCTGTTGCAGGGACTGACACAGCCGTATCAAAATCAGTCGTCAGTAATATCGCATAAACCACTGCTGAGATAACGATTTGACCCAACAGTTTCTGTTTTGAAGTCAGCCCTAAATTCCGTTTTTTGACTACCTTAATATAATCATCAATGAAGCCAACTGCACCAAATGATACGGTGACGATAAGAAGAACTACAATTTCAGCAGACAACAGTTGAAAGATACTGCTGACGATAAGTGCAACGATCAGTATGGCTGTTAAAAACATCAATCCACCCATCGTTGGTGTGCCGGATTTCTTTTGATGCCACTCGGGACCTTCCTCGCGAATACTTTGTCCAAATTTCAGCTTTCTTAAATACGGAATATAGACAGGTGACAGAAATGCCGTAAATAGAAAAGCTGCCACCAGTGAAATGATTAATCCATCTTGCAACATGGGTAGAAAATGCCTCCTCCTGTTATTCGTTCCATTCTTTGATCATTTGTTTTAATAATTCACTATTCAGGCCTCTATAAAGCAGCAGGGTATCTCCTTTTAGTAAAGAAGTGAGTTCATCCATTGCCTGATGATGGGTATCATAATGACCGCCTTCCAGGTGAATTCCTGCATGTTTCAGAGCACTCCTGATCCAGAATGCTTTTTCCCCGATTGTAATAATGTCGGTTACCGGTGACCTTAATTCATCTGCGAAAACTTCATGAATCAGTTTTTCCTTTAATGGATTTTGTTGAAATCCCTCGTCCACAACCAGAACACGTCTTTGAAAGTGATGGAGGTGCTTCAACATCCCCAGGGAATACTTCAAGCCGCTTTTCAGACTCCGTCCATGATCAATCAATACCACCGTACCATCTTTAGAGTGGCACTCTTCCAGATCGAAATCCTTCATTTCAAGCTCTGAAATCGCTTGTGCAACGACCTCAGCTCCCATGCCTAAATGAACCGCAGGCCCAAATGCAGCCAGAACACTTTGCAAATGATCCTTCATGAGCCAAGGCAAGTGAAAGTCAAGAAACCGTACACCTTTTATGGTGAATTGCACCTCTTCATTTGCTTCTGCGACCGACTCAATTTGAAGGAGATGTTCCGGATCATTTCCATATATTACGGAATCAGTCTTCCAGTCTCGCGACATCCAGCGATCCCCGTCAACAAAAATTGTTCCTGTCGGCCGCATCCCTTCTTCAATATAGCCAGCGTGTTCCAATATGTCTTCCTCATGCTGATCACGATGGCAGCAAAGGACTGCCAATTGAGGAATGATCAGCTCACTTGCCTGTTTGACAATGTCATCTGTTCTTGCCGGTACATCAAATAATATGATATCCGTATCATCGGGCATCGATAAAATCGATGAAAAATAAGTAAACGGATCTCCCAATGTTTCTTCAGGAAGATAAACCCGATAATTGGTTTTTAACATATTTTTCAGAAAAATTCGGGTTAAATGCCGGGTATAGTCCCCAGTGACAGCAACTCTTGAAGGATCGATGTCAAATAGATAGCGCTCTGCCATTTCTGCCACCGCCTGCTCGGGATCTTTTACAATAAATAATGGAAAGTCGTCGGAAAGTGTACCGGGCACGGGTTCATCTTTTCGCCACAAGGCGCCTATTGCGCCATTTTCAACTGCAGCTTCAATCAATTGGTGTCCATCAAACATTTCGCCTTTCAGTGGGACAAATAAATCGCCCTCTTCAATCAGGTCCGGATTATAGGCAATCCCTTTGGCAACAAACGTCAAAGGGGCATGCCCCTGAATACTGACGGAGACCGATTGAATCAATTTCCTGTCAAGTTGTCCACTCATTGATATCTCTCCTTTATTGCTTCGATTGCCACAAGTCGGTCGTTAAAATCATATGTCTGATCACCAATGATCTGATATGATTCGTGTCCTTTACCTGCAATCAGAATCAATTCTTTTTCTTCCGCTTCGCACACTGCACGATAAATAGCCTCTTTCCTGTCGGTGATTACTTGATGATTTTCCTTTTGCATTCCCTTCAGGATATCTTCAATAATCATTTCAGGTACTTCAGATCTCGGATTATCCGATGTGATGAAGACTTTGTCGGCCAATGATTCAGCTATCGCTCCCATAAGAGGGCGTTTGTCTTTGTCGCGATCCCCACCACATCCGAATACAACCGTTAATCTCGAACTATTTGCTGCTTTTGCTGTCTCCAAAACGTTTCGCAAACTCTCTGGTGTATGGGCATAATCAACGATCACCTGAAATGGTGCCGGTTCAGATGGAACTGTCTCAAACCGCCCACTGACCTGAGGTAGATCTGATAATGTCTCAGCAATGAATTCACAGGATAGACCTGCCGCATAACCAGCAGCAAAAGCTGCCAGAGCATTATAAACAGAAAATAAACCTGTCATAGTCAGCGTGACCGGAAAAGACCCTTCTGCAGATTCTACTGAAAAAAACACGCCTCCAGGCTTTATGACGACATCCATCGCACGAAAATCACATGCATTATGAATGCCATAAGTCAAAACGGGAACAGCACACGCACCGATCATGACCTCTGCATAGTCATCATCAATATTGATGACCGCTCTTTTTTGAACATCGTTATTCCCCGCATTACCCATTCTGGAAAACAGGAGACTCTTTGCATATGCATATTGATCCATTGTCTTGTGATAATCCAGATGATCCTGACTGAGGTTGGTATAAACACCAATATCAAAATCGGTGCCGTGTACTCTTCCCATTTGTAGAGCATGAGAAGATACTTCCATAGTAACTGAATCAACCCTGTGATTCGTCATCTCGTGAAGAAGACTTTGCAATACAAAAGATTCCGGTGTTGTGTTTAGGGTATCGGTTTTGATTCCGTTCATTTCAGTATACATTGTTCCGATCATTCCCGCATTTTTCCCGGCAGCTTTAAGCAGATGTTGAATAAAATGTGTGACTGTTGTTTTTCCATTTGTCCCAGTGACCCCAATCATTTGCATTTTGGAACTCGGATAGTCATAAAAACATGCGGACATCAATGCCATCGCACGCTTGGAATCATTCACTATAATCTGAACTCCTTCAACATCCAGTTTCTTTTCGGTCACAAATGCAACTGCTCCTTTGCTTTTCGCTTGTTTTGCAAACTCATGACCATCAACGGTGAATCCTCTGATGCAAAAAAACAAGGCACCTTCCATCACTTTTCGCGAATCCATTTCCAAAGATTGAATGTCAGTTTCCGGATTCCCTTCAATCCTGCAAGAAGCCAGTATGTTCGTCAGTTCATATAATTTCATGGCGATCACCCTTTGTTTCGTCATTAACGGTTGTATATACCCTGTCTCATTTTACTTCCACACCCGCGATTTGTCATCCACTTAATCGAATTGTAAAGAATCTGTTAGACAGGGAAGAGGAATGGCTGTTTCACCATTCCTCTCACGTACTAATCCATAAAAAAATCAGCATCCTCTTCTTCAAGAGACTCTTCCTGTTGGTCCAGCCATACATCCTCATCCATCTCGCTGCCAGACAGTTGAATGGACAATCGGTTCATCGATGCCGTATCCGCACCCGGTTCGGGAACCTGGTGCAAAACAAAACCGGTTCCGTCAGCATCGACCTCGATATCGAGTAACTCCGAAAGCATATAGACACTCCTCAGTGACCACCCTGTCAGATCAGGCATGGAGACCTCACCATTTGTAACAAGTAACACGGTTTCACCGTTTACTGCTTCAGTCCCCGGGGGAGGTGACTGTGCAGCCACCTGATTTCCTTCGCCGATCTTCTTGACCTTGAAACCGGTCTCCATCAAAGAATTAAAAGTGTCTTCCGCGGCATCTCCGACATGATCCGGCATCGTTACCTCTTCTGCAAAAGGAAGTCCTTCGTCATCTTCTGTCGGTGTGATGTTCAAATACTGCAGTGATTGCTCCATGACTTGCCGGAACACTTTACTGACAGGCTCGTTACCTTGCACATGTGGTTCAATATCCGGTTTTTCTACCGCCACATAGACAATCACTTCCGGATCCTGTGCCGGAGCCATCCCCAAAAAAGAATAAATGTAATTGCCATGTCCTGACTGATAGCCGGGAGAATCCTCATTCGGAATTTGAGCGGTTCCTGTTTTCCCCGCTACTTTGAAACCATCAATGGCATAAGGGCGACCCGTGCCTGTTTCATGCGAAACGGCGGTTTCCAGAAGTGCCAGTACACGATTGGCTGTCACCGCACTGACCGGATTCCCGGCAACTTCAGGTTTTTGTTCTAAGACCGGATCTCCCTTCGTTCCGCCAATAATTTGATCAACGACATACGGTTTCATCATCTGCCCCTGATTCGCAATGGCTGTCGCTGCCTGCACTTGCTGAATAGGTGACACTGCAGAACCTTGTCCAAATGAAGTAGTTGCTGTATCGATCGTATACGTATCCGCGATCATTCCGGTTGTCTCATTTGGAAGATCTATGCCTGTCGGTTCTCGAAAACCGAAAGACTGAATGTAGTCATACAATCGTTCCTCACCCAGGTGTTCAAGTGCCAGCTTTGAAAAAGCAACGTTCGATGATCTTCTTAATCCTTCATCAAAAGTAATTTCTCCCCAACCTCTTCCCTGGTTATGGTCATGCACCGTTCTGTCAGTCACTTGATACGACCCCGATTGATACGTATCATTCCCCCGGTACACGTCCTCTTCGATGGCTGCAGCCAACGTGAACATCTTCATCGTTGATCCAGGTTCAAACCTTGATGCAACGGCATAATTCGTATAATTCTCAATTTGTTCATAGTGGTTCGGGTTGAATCCGGGCCGATTGGACATCGCGAGTATTTCTCCGGTCTTGGCATGAGCTGCAATCGCGATCATCCGTTCAGGGTCGTAATCCTCTTCCACCTGATTCATTGTCTGTTCCATCGCTGTCTGAATTTTCGAATCGATCGTCAAAATAACGTCAGCACCATCAACCGGTTCCTCAATTTGTTCATCCGCATTTAACAGCGGTCGCCTTCTTCCATCACGCTGATAGGTGATCGAGCCGGCTTCGCCTTCAAGATATTCATTCAACGTGTTTTCAAGACCCATCCTCGCAACGCTCATATCCCGTTCCGTATATCCAATCACATGTGATGCAAAGGTCTGCCTCGGATAATACCTGCGCGGATCTTCTCTGAATACGATTCCATCAAGATCTAAGTTTTCAACTTTCTTCATGGTTTCGTAGCTCAAATTTTTTGCAGATGGCCCAAGTTCGACCTGGGCTGCGTCACGCGACAAATAGTCTGTCAGAAGTCCTTTATCCATATCGAGGACGTTCGCTAATTCAGAAGCCGTTTCAAGAGGATCATCCACATACCGATCATATCTGTCATCCAAAATCGCAACGATGGTGTAGGAAGATATTTCTTCTGCGATGATTTCACCATTCCGATCCAAAATAGACCCTCTTTTTCCATGGAGGGTCCTAGAATCAGTCCACCTGGACTCAATCATCGTTCTCAAATCTTCGCCCTGCACCTCTTTCGCCGCCTGTATGTAGACAAACCGGGAAAATAAAACTGCGATCAAAACGAGCATGACAGCGAATAAAAAAGCCCCCCGGTAAACCATTGACTTTCTTCGTTTGGCATTCATAAGATCACGCCCCTACTCATTCGAAGCATTCGATGAATATCCGTGAATGACATGCACTTTGTCGTCGCTTAAAGTCATTCCCAAATCATTTTGAGCGATATATAGAATGCGGTCCGGATCCGATAGTTCCTTCACTTGAAGTGATAACCCGTCAATTGCGCTTTCCTGTTGAACGATTTGTTGCTCCATCTGCTGAATATCGTGATTGGACATATACATCAAGGCATAATTCGTGATCAATACAAAACATACCAGTGTCATAGCAATGACACCAAAGGAATAGATGAGTTTCTCCCCTTTTGTAAAACGTCCTTTATAAATCCGCTCCTTGACTTGATGCTTCTCAACTTGTCTCGCAGGTGATACGAGCGTTTGACGAGGATTCTTTACCGCACTCATACTATCCCTCCTGTTAAGTTTGTTTTTCCGCGATCCTCAACTTTGCTGAATGAGCGCGGTTATTCGCTTCCAACTCAAGATCAACCGCGGTAATCGGTTTACGATTGACCAGTTTCAGTTCCGGTTCAAAACCATCGGGGATGACAGGCATACCTTTCGGTAATTCCGGCGGCTGACTTTTCTTTTTGAACAACTGTTTACAAATCCGGTCTTCAAGAGAATGAAACGTAATAACGGCTATTCTTCCACCTGTTTCTGTCATCTCGATCGCATCCTCGAGTGCTTGTTCAAACACGCCGAGTTCGTCATTTACAGCGATTCGGATGGCCTGAAACGTTCGTTTTGCAGGATGCCCTCCTTTTCGTCTTGCCGGGGCTGGTATTGCATCCTTTATAATTTCAACCAGTTCGTAAGTGGTTTTAATCGGTTTGATTTCACGCTGTTTTTCTATTTTCCTTGCAATGGATTTGGCGAATTTCTCTTCTCCATACCGGCTGATAATCTTCATCAAATCATGAAAAGACCATTCGTTTATAACTTCGTAAGCACTTAGGGGGCTGCTTTGGTCCATCCGCATGTCCAATGGGGCATCGAACCGGTAACTGAAGCCACGTTCCGGAACATCAAATTGTGGAGATGATACACCGAGATCAAAGACGAACCCATCTACCTTGTCATATCCTAAATTCATTAACTCTTCTTTAAGAAATCTGAAATTCCGCTGAATAGGGTGAATCATCGACTGCCATTTTGAAAGTCGTTCCATTGCATGGGCCAAAGCTTGAGCATCCTGGTCAAACGCGATCAGTTTGCCATTCGGACCAAGTTTCTCAAGTATTCGCTGACTATGGCCTCCACCGCCTAATGTGCAGTCAACATAGACGCCGTCTGCTTTAATATTTAAACCTGAAATGGTTTCCTCAAGGAGTACGGTATCATGTTCAAACAATCCCTCTCCTCCTCTCTTCTCTTTCCGTTTTATATCAATTAGTTATAAATCGAAATCAACGATGCTTTCTGCAATCTCACTGAAGGATTCCTCTGATTCCGCGAAATAATTTTCCCACGCTTCTTTACTCCAAATCTCCACGCGGCTGCTGACACCGATTACGACACATTCTTTTTCCAGTCCAGCATATGTACGAAGAATTCCAGGAATATTGGCTCTCCCCTGTTTGTCCAGTTCACATTCCACTGCACCTGAGAAAAAGAACCGGGTAAACGCCCTCGCATCTTTTTTGGTGAAGGGCAAGGATTTCAGCTTCTCTTCAATGATTTTCCATTCTGATTCGGGATAAACGAATAAACATTTCTCCATCCCTCTTGTAACAATAAAACGGGAACCCAGACCTTCTCTGAATCGGGCAGGTATGATCATTCGTCCTTTATCATCAATATTATGATGATGCTCTCCCATGAACATACAGTCTCCCCCTCCCACTCTATAACACTAATCTACCACATCCCTCCACTTTCTACCACTCTATTTCGAAATAAAGTCAGAAATTTTAGTAATAGGGGTCTTTTTACTTATAATTCTAGATTTTACCTTTATACAAAAAAGGATCACCCAGCTGCTGGGTAATCCTTCTTACAAGTATAAAGCTATGTGTTCTCCGCCATCGAATTTTTTCGGGTAAGCGCCCAATAGATCATACAAAAGATTGACGAACTTCGTATCATATGTATGAAGGAGAGAAACGATCGAGTAGGTGCGTTCCTGCAGCTGACCGCCAGGAGCAAGTCTCCCCTCGACATCAGACAGTCGTGTGATATGTTGGCTCTGATCTAATGCCCTCAGTCTTCTGATCTCTTTCGAATGTTCTTCAAATTTCTTTATTAATTCTTTTTCCAAATGCAAACCTGCTTGCTCATAATGCCCGGGTTCCCCCGAGTAAGACTGTTTCAACTGATCAATTGCCTGTTTCAAATTATTTTCAAAGTCCGTCAATACCTCTTTATCATTGACTCTCACGTTTCGCTTCGATAATTCATCGATTTTGTGAGCAACACCATCACGAATGACCTCTTCAATTTGAAGCTCGTATCGCTTCAGCTCTTTTTCACTTTTCCGGTCGACAATCGTAAAATGAAGTCTCGGCCGGACCAAAGGCATCTGATGACCAAGTACTGAAAAGGCTTCTTTCAAAGTACCCCAATAGCGAATTTCACCGGCTCCGCCAATGAACGTGTGTACAGGAAAAAGCAGATCCTGCATCAAAGGTCTTGTCACGACATTATTACTCAGTTTCAGACGACCTTGACGCAGTTCGGCGATGAGTTCCTCTTTTGTCCAGTGACAGCCCGAAGCAGGGTCTGCAAACTGATTTTCACCCACTGCGGAGAGTAATTGGCGTTCACCATTGATATCGTGGACAAAAAGATGTGAATTCTGATCGAAAGTCTCGATGGGTTCTCCGTATCCTGCCTGCTTTAACGCTGAGGCAGTATTTCGAAAAGCCTTCCTGATTTCCGCGTTGCAATGAATCAGATCCGCAAAATATTCTTTTTCCAGGCTCCGAATTTCCGGATCATGTGCATCCATAAAAACCAGTCCGGTTCCTTCGAAGAGGTTTTGGAACCACTTCCAAAAAAACGTGCTGTAGGTTTCGACGTCTTCAAGCAAATGATCAATCTCATCAATCAACTCTCTGGTTCTGAAGGATTCATGATCAACTTCAAGCAAAGCAGTCAACACATGCTGTACATCCTTTTTTGAAATATGCTGCTCAGAAGCCGGCAGTTTGAGCGGACTGCTGTTTTTTAATTTGCATTTACGCTGTCGATCATCATAAACATACGTATGGTTGATCTCATCTTCATCATGATCTTCCCCCGCGATCCAAAATACCGGAATTACCGGGCGATCGTATTTCTCTTCCAATCTCTTTGCTTCGAGCAATATTGACAGCATTTTATGAACAGTGTAAAGAGGTCCTCCAAAGATTCCTGCCTGCTGACCACCAATGACAACCGTTGCCCTATCTGATCTGAGGCGTTCTATATTCATGATCGCTTCAGCGTCCTCCAGGTTATTGCCCTGTTGAAAATGCAGTAACGCATCACATAATGCCTGACGCTGATATGTATATTTTTCAAGTTCATCAAATCGTGCCTGCTCATCATCATCACTCAATGTATAGTCAAAGAAATGACGCAATGCACCACTGAATTTTATGTATTCCCTCACAAATCCAGAAGGGGAATGATTTAATTGTTCAAGTTTCATCACACATCCAACTTTCCTGACTCGTCATAATATCAAAAAAATTATAGCAGACTTGCTTTCATCCACCAATGAATATGCTTATCCTGCGAGATCACGATAAACTCGAAAGGTCATGAGTGCAATATAACTAAAGAAATAAAAAATAAAATGTATTCGCCAGGCCGTAATGAATGCACGCATGAGTAGCACATCATCGTACAACCGCCAGTAAATAAAAAGTGTCAGGCCGAGTAACACAATAAATACCGCTGTTATCGGAAACCACATATCGATCAGCCAGATTTCCTGAATGATAAAGTAAATCGCGGCCATAAAGAAGGGTACAGAGATGTCTACAGATCTTTTCACCTTTCGCCGGTGATGACCGGACCAGATAAATTGAATCAGATAAGCCAGGAAAATAACCAGCACAGGCCAGGTGATAAAAGTTGCAAAAACATGGGTTAATACGGTTGCCATTAATCAGATTCCCCTTTGATATTCCAGTTGATGTATGTCGTACAATAATTTTTGAGTCACCGTAACCGGTAAGCCTATCTTTTCTCCTTCGCGAATGATAAATCCCAGGATTGCATCCACTTCAGTTTTTCTGCCATGATCAATATCAACTTTCATGGAGGATTCATTTTTCGCAGTTTTTCTTAATACGTCAAGAACAAACGACCAGTCGTCGTCTTTCAGTTTTAAAATGGGAGTCGCTTCATCAAAAACACTGCGTCCAATAGCCAAAAGCTGCTCGTTTTCGATCAATTCCCCATTTCGGATACCATAAAGCGCCGTAATCGGATTTACCACAGCATTTACAATTAATTTCTTTTTTTGATAATCTTCCACGTTCCCTGTCTGGTGAACTGGATAATCCGGTTCATTGTGGAGAAGCGTTACAAGTCCTTTATTTAACGAATCATCCATGATCAAAGCCCCTTTACCAGTATGCTCCACCTCCGTATGAGAATGTTTCATGATCCCATGTGTAACAATAGCAGGGAAAGCCTTAAAAAAACCGTATTTGGAAGCTTCTTCGATGTGCCCCATTCCGTTTTGCAGAAATAAAATCGGGACATCTTCTTTTATGTTGGGAGGAATGATGTGTTTAATTTGTTCAAACCACTCTGGTAAATTGGTTTGTTTCAATGCATTGACCATGATGTCAATATCTGTAAAATCGATATCCGTCAATCGTTCAGAATCTGCTGCACGGACATATTCCTTCCATGTATGCCCTGTGGCTCTCACAGTGATGCCCCCTGCTTGAACAGCATCGGCCTGTTCCTGAGAGCGGCTCACCAACATCACTTCTATCCCCTTTTGTTGCCAATGAGCTGCAGTGAACAGACCAACCGCTCCAGCACCAAAAATTACAGCCCTCATAAGAGATTCCTCCTTATTGGCACACCTGAATTTCAGCATACCATATTCACATCTGTTCAGTATGTCAATTTTGGGATTTTTAATCAAGATGGCGATCTGAAATTCTCAGAACAGGAGATTCAAACGAATACGTTTTCATTTTTGTGTAAATGAATTATAATAAAAGAGTAAAATCATCCACACAATTCATTATTCATGAGAAATGAGCTGGAGGGGTTATGATGACAGGACATGAAGTAGTCAAACTGAGAGTGAATTTTAAAACGCTCGAAGAATTTGAGAATTTCAGGGAATATGGTCAGCAGGAGCTGTCCATGAAAGAAGACCTTGAAGAAAACATTGTTGAAAATGACAGTGAATCACCTTTCTATGGCGTCTATTTCGGCAACAAGCTTGTTGGACGAATGAGCCTTTATAAGATTAATGCAAAATACGACCAGTATTTTGATCCGCCTCACGATTATTTGGAACTCTGGAAGCTCGAAGTACTTCCAGGCTACCAGGGAAAAGGGATTGGAAATGCAATGGTTGAATACGCAAAAAGTTTTGGTCTTCCTGTCAAAACAAATGCACGCCAACGCTCAGATGATTTTTGGAAAAAACAAGCTTTTTCTCCGTTAACTTATCAGACAGACCGCGATCGTGGTGAAAACCCTTATGTCTGGCTTCCTGAAGGCGTAAAAGAAAAGCTCCATGTGCAAGAAAAAGCTGTTCAGGCGAAATCCGAACCCATTGAAAATGAGGAAACGTAATCCCTGAAGACGATAATTATTATTCCGTAACTGCGCGAAATGCATGGTTACGGTTTTTTTTGAGCAACATTCATTTATTGACGGTCCAGAAACAAACGTATCATTTCTCCGTGTTTCTCACTTCCCCAGGACCTTGAACAGGTTAAGGCCTCCATTTTCATCGCTTGATACATAGTTTCGTCAGCCCTTTTTTTATGAACGTTTTTGAGGTCTGCAACAGAGGGGATCGATGCCTTGACTGTCAGTCCCTTTTGCTCAAGATCATTTGCGGAATAAAGCTCTCCGGTAGACAACATCTCAAATACCGTTTTGTGATCGACATGACGACTTAATAATTCCGCTCCTCCCCAGCCGGTTTGAATACCCAACTTCACCTGAATAAAACCTACTTTGGAAGCCGGTGTAAGTATCACCTTGTCACAAGCCATGGCCAGTTCCGCTCCACCACCTATCGCTGCTCCCTCAACAAAAGCCGTAACAGGACAAGGCAAAAACGCAATGCGATATAATTGATCCATCATCGGTTTGAGCATATGATCATATACATCCGCCCCCCCTGCCAGTGTATGAAAATCGTTCAGGTCGCCACCACTGCAGAATGTCTCTCCAGCGCCGCAGATCAAAACTGCCTGTAATGTCTTATCCCGCTCGAGCTGATCCAGAACAATCTCCAGATTCTCCAACATGTCAAAATTCACAGCATTTTTGACATGTGGCCGATTCAATGTAATTTTTGCCACGCCCTTATCAAGCCAAGATTGTTCAACTGTTCTCATGCTATTCACTCCCAATCCTTCATCGCTGTCGATTAGAACTCACGGAAACAATATCCATGTAAGGCATTAGAAATACCACATCAAACATGTTACAAAGCAAAAAAAGCAGGAAAAGCTGTTTAGAGCTCTTCCTGCCGTCACTGTCATTTATTTTGATACGACGTCCCGGCCTTTATAGGCTCCACAAGACTTGCATACACGGTGAGAAAGTTTCATTTCTCCGCATTCAGGACATTCAACCATGCCCGGCACGCGCAATTTTAAGTGTGTACGACGTTGACGCTTTTTCGTCTTACTTGTTCTTCTAAATGGTACTGCCATGAGTCCCACCTCCTTGATGATATTCATTGTTATGGTGCGTTTGACAGCATGTTAGTGCTTATCAAAAAAATCTCCCAGTTTTTTCAGTCTCGGATCCACCTGTGTGTCATCGGAGTGTTCATCCTCAACATCAACATTGAGTTGCCAGCCTGGACCTTCCTCTGGAGCTGGGCCTGCCTTTTGATCGCTGAAAACTCTCAACGGTTTTTCCAGAAGGATTCTCTCCTGAATATAAGGCAGTAAGTTAACCGTTTGACCATCAAGGTCATGGACGTCATCGTCATCCTCTTCGAAGGTGGCCCATTCTTCAAGGGGGAATATCTCCACCGCTTGAATGGTGAAGGGATGCTTAACATCGTTTAATGTTCGTGCACACGGCAGCGTCATGCTTCCTTCGAGCTGCAACTTGAATGTTACAGATTCTTTGGTGAACAACGCTTTCCCACTTACATGAACAGGGGTGACGTCTCTGATTTCACGGTCTACACTCATTACCTGACTCATGTCGACCGATTCGTTCAATTGCAATCCCTTATGCCGGAGGGTTTGCAACTGCTGTACTGACCATTTCATTTCTTTCACCTCAAGACAACAAATGTAATTATATCTTTCAAGCAATGCTTTGTCAAGAATATTTCTTTACAATACTGGTTGAACTTTTTGTTGATACATATGGTTTTTTATAGGATAACAATTTGATATAATCCTGATGTAATGGATTGGATTTGAACTGTTATCACTCAACTGATCAGGTTATCGTCATTACAGATTAATAAGGAGGCTTTCAATGCGTATTACAGGTTTAATTGTTGAATATAACCCGTTTCATAACGGCCACCTTCATCATCTGAAAGAAGCTGCAAAGAAGACAAATGCTGATGTAACCGTTGCGATTATGAGTGGAAACTTCCTGCAACGCGGGGAACCTGCGATTATCGATAAATGGACACGAGCTAAAGTCGCCGTTGAAACCGGCGTCGATCTGGTATTTGAACTGCCTTTTCATTATGCTGTCCAACCCGCTGACCGGTTTGCAGCGGGGGCTGTATCCATGCTTCATCAAGCAGGTGTTACAGATCTTGTTTTTGGAAGTGAATGCGGAGACACCGCCGCTTTCATCCATGCTGCCAAGGCCAGTGTGACGAATAAAGATCAGATTGACAAGCTTTTGAAAAAACAATTGAAAACTGGTATCAGTTTCCCTAAAGCTTATGCATCAGCTATTGAGGATGCATGCGGGGAACAGTTACGTCTCGACATGTCCAAACCCAATAATAGTCTTGGTTTCCATTATACCCGTGCAGCAGAATTGTTTAAACCCCTGCAAGTTCACACCATTCAGCGCATCGGGGCCAATTATCATGATGAGGAATTTAAATACAGCACTTATGCAAGTGCAACAGGGATCCGTAAAGCGATTTTCAACCAGCATAACTGGCAAGAAGTCATCTCTGACGCCGTTCCTCACGCTACATTATCCGCATTAGACGAAACAGAAACAACCGAAAAAGTATTAAACCATTGGGAGTCCTTCTACCCATTTTTACAATACCGTTTAATGACCAGTAAACCGGAAGAACTCTCTTGCATTTACGACTGCGACGAAGGAATTGAAAACCGGCTGATTCGGGCAGTGACAGCCGCTGATTTTGATACGTTTATCAAAAAGGTGAAAACAAAACGTTACACAAGAACACGGATTCAGCGGTTGCTCGTTCACATGCTCATTCATGTCACGAAAAAAGAACTGCAAGACGCACTTGAGGATCCTCCACCCTACCGCATACTCGCCATGAATGAAACCGGGAAAGCATACTTGCATTCAATTAAACACCGAGATTTGCATTTCATTTCAAACAAACACCAATCAGGAGCAACAACTGCGTCATCTTTAAACGAAAGAGCAGCTCAAATCTATCATTTACCTATTCGACATCTGAACTATTACCCTGAAGAATACAAGCGCAGACCCATATTTACAGGTCAGGATGAACCTCGTGTCTGATCAAGATCACCCTGAATGTGATCAGGATTAAAGGTCATACAAATAATCAAGCGCGTCGCTGAACGTGTCCACAGGAACAATCTCCATGTCTGTTCCGCTTGATTCTGCAGCCCGAAGTGCCTCATTATAATTCGAACTTTCATTTCCGTTTTCATATGGAGCAAAGAATACATCTGCACCAGATTCGTGAGCTGCATGAACTTTTTGACCGGTTCCACCAATTCTGCCTACACTGCCTTCTTCATTCATTGAACCGGTCCCTGCGATATTTAA
The DNA here is from genome assembly GCF_001721685.1 of Salisediminibacterium beveridgei. GTDB lineage: Bacteria > Bacillota > Bacilli > Bacillales > Salisediminibacteriaceae > Salisediminibacterium > Salisediminibacterium beveridgei. The sequence goes on from NZ_CP012502.1 coordinate 2,070,814, forward strand.
ACCAGCTGTAATATCCTCTTCAGTTAATTGGTTGTAGATTTCAAGGGTGAACATCAGTCCCGCTGAAGGCCCGCCAATCTGTGCGGCATCAATGTCCACCTGCTTTGATGTGGTCAATGTCCGATCTGTCACCGGGGCTCCTATCCCTAAACCTGCCGCACCTGGTTCTGCACCGATAGCTTCCGGGAATGCCTGAATTTCAATATCTTCAGTACGTTCTTCATCCCCGCGTTCAAAAGTAACAGATACCACATCACCTTCTTCATAGTCGGAAAGATAGTCCAGCATTTCCTGGACTTCCTCAACTTTATTATCGCCTATACCAATAATCCGGTCTCCTGATTCGAGTACTTCAATCGCATCCATCCCCTCAATCACTTGTGTGACCAGTACACCGTGGTACTCGAATTCGGCAGTCTCATCAGCTTCTTTATAAGCGACGATCACTGCCGTTTCCTGAGAACCGCTCATAAGCATCATCTGCCTGTGTTGATATTGTTCATCACTTTCACCTTGCGGTCTTACCTCATCCATATGCAATAGTTCTCTTCGATCGCTGAACACCGACCAGACATAATTGACTGGATTGGCTCTGCCCATCCGGATCGTCGTCAGCATAAAAGATCCTTCATAATCATAACGATCTTCAACCTCAATGACTTCGCTCAATACTTTCGCATCACCAGGAACTGTGAAATAGTATGGCGTCTGTATAAAATTCAATCCAATAATAATACCGAATAAAACGACCCATTTGATTATTGAACGCGACCAGTTACTGTTTGATTCTTGCATCCTCCGACTCCTTCCAAAACCCGCTACAGTTCTTTATTGAATTTCTTATTCAATGCATCTTCCACACATTCCGGTACGAGATCCTGAGTATGTGCATGATATTTTGCCAGTTCTTTAACGATGCTAGAACTTAAATAGGCATATTCCGGACTTGTCATCATGAATACCGTTTCGACCTGCTTGTCCAGTTTTTGATTAATGGACGCCATCTGAAGTTCATATTCAAAATCAGATACTGCTCTGAGTCCTTTAATAATCGCTTTCGCATTTTTTTGTCTGACATAGTCAATCAGAAGTCCGTCAAATTGATCTACTTCTACATTGTCCAATGATTCGACGGTTTTTTCAATTAATTTCACTCGCTCCTCTGCAGAGAACAGTGGATTTTTAGTCCGGTTGTTTAATACAGACACAATCACCTTGTCAAAGAGTCCTGAAGCCCTTGTGATGATATCCAGATGTCCTTTGGTTACCGGATCAAAACTCCCGGGTATAATGCCGATTTTTTCACGCATGCAATTCACTCCATTCGTATAATGATATGACTGTATCCCCATATGCCAGGTTTCGGACTTTGACTATTCCGTCAATCTTTTCTGGCAATTCAACTTTCCGATCATGTTCACAGAGAATCACACCATGCGCATGAAGTAAGTCGAGTTCACAGATGGAAGAAAGATTCTCTGGTATCGCCTGCTTTTGATAGGGAGGGTCGAGAATAATCAGATGGAACTGCAAATTTCTTTCAGCCAAGTGATTCAGGGCTTTTTGAGCATCATTGCGGTACACTTCACTTTGCTCCATCAAACCTGTTTCACGAAGGTTTTCTTTAATTGTTCGTATTGCTTGACCGGTTTTATCATTGAAAATCCCTTTGTCCATCCCTCTGCTCAAAGCCTCAATCCCCATTGCACCGCTTCCTGCATAAAGATCAAGAACGACGCCACCATCAAAATAGGGGCCTAAGATTTGATAAATGGCTTCTTTTACTTTATCGGATGTCGGCCTTGTCGACATCCCGGCAACGCTTTTTAACTTCTTGCCTTTCATTTGACCGCTGATCACTCTCATCAGCGTTCCCCCCTCTCGTTCATCGTTATCTATCAAACAGAAGAAGCCTTCAGGCGTACTGAAGGCCAAACAATGAAATCATGATCAGATTCCCATTTTATATTCTTCTTTTTTCGCTTCTTTGGGTGCCTTAGACTGGTACTCTGTTTTGATAAAGGGCCGCATCGATTGCTCAACGCTCTTGACAGCATTGATGGAAAGCAGTCGTTTTGTTACTTCTTCGACGCGATCAATATCACAGTATAAATACACATATTTCATTCTCCTGGACACATAATGAATGTGACCGTGCCTTTTTAACTGTTTTAACGGTTTCAAGGAATGAAGCCAGACAACAAGCCCTAACCGTTTTTCCGGTTCGAACTCCTCTTTTTCATCAACCACAGCCGCAACTCCCTCCTGTTCCGCAGCCACCTGAGCAACCAGACTCAAAAAATGGATTTCCTGTCGGTACTTTAATATCTGATGATACAGAGGCCGCAAGCGTCTCACTGATCTCATCGAGCAGTGCTTCAAGTGCTTTCTCTGCCTCTTTAAAAGAGTGAATAACCGGATCTGTATCAACTTGACGCTTCAGTTCCCGAATTTCCCGGGTAACGGTATGGAAATCGGGATGATATTTCCCAAACCTTTGCACTTCGTCATAGGCAACTTTCTTTTCATTAAATTTATGAAGTAATTGCCTGCACGAATCGGTATTCTGAACTTCTTTTTTCGATTCGATATAACTATGATAAATCTCCGAATGGAGAACCAACTCATTCAACTCATCAGATGCCATAAGGACATCTACATTTGTGATCATCGCAGTAGTCAAATTGAACACCTCCAGCTTTCAGTATAACATGAAATTCTTCCATCTGACGATACCCTTCTATTCTAACGGTAATTTATGAAGTTTTGGGTGTAATAAAAGTCATAAACACCACTTGCAACATAAGTAAAGTCCTCACTCAACAGATTCACACGATGTCCTTCACTGTTTAACCAGCCATTAACCACCTCGAGGCTGTCGATGTAATGTGCAGCTATGTTTTCAGCGGCGCCTTGAAAATTCACGTCATCTTCATTCAATCTGTCCGCCAATGAACCCGTATTCGGTGAATCATGAGCAAAGAAACCATTCGAATACATATCGCGACTATGTGCTCTGGCAATTAACCGGACGTCCTCAGCTTTTTCCATTGAATATAATCCTTTTTGTTCTCTGAAGTGGTTGCTGAGAATATGAATCAGTTCCTCTTGTCCTTCTTGCCATTGAATCATCTCATCACCTGCTAATTCTTCCGGTTCAATGAGCGACCCCCGGTACGAAAGACTATATGGGCGCTGTGTTAAGAGAACTTCCTCTGTTTGTTTCCTGACCGCTGTTAAGCTGCCGTCAAACTTGTCAAAATACAACTGAGCGTAATCTCCTGACTCAAGAATCACAAGAGGCTTTGTCAATACATCTTCTTCTGTCAAATCGAAGACATAGCTCGACATGACGCCTCCAAGATCCACTTCGTCCTGATAATCGAATCGGTTTCTCACAGATTCATATGATTCACCAATTGAGATGCCGTTTACGGAGGACCCGTTTTCAACGATCATTTTCGTCACAACAGTACCATTCTGAATCCCGTACAAATGCGGAGTCACAACCTCATCAAAACGCCACCATTCGTAACCGTAAGGCGTCCAGAAGACCTGGTCCGGTTTACCAAAACGGGATTGCAGTTCTTCACTAGTGGCATGCAATCCCACAGTTTCTTCATGAACAGACCCGGACTCTGTAATACGATTCACGGAGGAATCCGCCTCATCAGATTCAATATGCCGATCATTATCTTCTTCCCATTTTTCCGTGGATATCGGTGACGGGTCTTCAATCAGAATCGTGAACCCGATCAATGCCAGCATAAAGATAATCAGGAAGCTCGTCATAACACTTATTGTCCTTAGCATCATATGGCTCCTTCCTTCAGTGAATAACCTTCTGATTAAATTATACAATAAATCCGCTGTCACAATGATTGCAAGTAATAACAATTCATAATATGATAGTAAAGAGTAAAATATCAGTTGATCAATTGAGGAGGTTTCAATTCACCATGAAATTTGAACAAACCGGACTTGAAGGCGTACAGATCCGATTTGATGATCTGGATGAAATTATGAGCGATCTTGGTTTCGATCGAGGTTGGGACTACGAGCGGGCTACCTATGATTATAAAATGATTGATCAAGTCGAAGATGCAACCTATTACTTCAGAATGCCTTGTTTTGCAGTTGAAGGCGAGATCCCGCAGTCAGACTGCAGGATCGAAATGATGACACCTTATGTTGGCAAACATTATTACCCTCATGGCGTCGAATACGATGAAGAGTTTCCCCAAAAAATCGTGGATAAATGCCACCAGAAAATCGATGCGGCATCAGAAAAGATCAAGGCAGACAAACTGGCTTGACAAGCGATTCAAGAGTTTTTTAGGCACATCGACCATCTCAGGCGAGGTGCCTTTCTTTTCACATGCATTCAGGTAATAAAATGATTTTCATATTACAGTGACAGAAAGGAGTTTATCAGTGACTCCAGCGACAACAAGACTCGTTCGTAAATATGTAACGATTGCAATTGCAATTCTCATAATCGGGCTTCTCATTTATTATATTCTGCCCGTTGCAACACCCATTTTAACCGCACTGGTCGCTGCCTTGTTTCTTACACCTGCAGTGAACGGTTTGACCCGTTATACGAAAATGACCAGACCAATTTCCGTCTTTGTTGTCTTTGTCAGTTTCATTACGGTCATTTCGGCTCTCGGATACATATTGTTCACTCGGGCATTGACCCAGTTAAATCAATTTTTAAATAATCTCCCCAGCATGATTAATGACGTGAATATTGCCTGGATCAATATTCTTGATAATCTGCGTCTGCAGTTCGACCAGTATTCCCAGGATATTGTGAATGAAATTGATTTTGCTGTTACCAATGCATTAATCGGATTAAGAGATCAGATTCAGGATATCAACATCATTGAAATGACGACCAGCCTTTTAACTGCTATCCCCTCCTATATCGTGTCATTCCTTGTTTTTTTAATTGCATTGTATTTATTTCTACTGGATCTTCCTCGTTTAAAATTGAAGGTTTTCACCTACTTTTCAGATGAGACAGCGGAAAAAGTCAGCTTTATGTCTAACAGGCTTTCTTATGTCATTTTCGGATTTTTCAAAGCTCAGTTCCTGGTCAGTATCATCATTTTTATTGTTACTATTATCGGATTGATGATTATTGCACCAGAAGTCGCCTTAATTATGTCAATTTTCATCTGGGCAATTGATTTCATCCCTATCATCGGCTCAATCGCAGTGCTTGCACCCTGGGCAGGTTATCAACTCATTATGGGAGAGACCTTCATGGCGATCCAGCTACTCGTACTCGCAGGGATTTTGTTGACGATCCGGCGTACAGTGGAACCGAAAGTCATGGGCCACCATATTGGTTTATCACCACTGGCAACATTGATTTCACTCTATATTGGACTTATGCTTTTAGGTGCCATCGGCTTTATCCTTGGTCCGTTGGCTGTGATTTTGTTTCAAAGCGCAAAAGAAGCGGATATCATTAAATTTAATTTCAAGATTTAAGAACACCCCGGCAATCGACGGCCGGGGTGTTTTTCACGCATAGGTTGTTTCATCCGCCAAAACTGAGAATTGCTCTGAAGAGGTTGGTCGTCTCCCCAGGTGGATAGATTACATAAAGGAGTAAGTATACTGCAATACCTGTAACCGCAGAAGTGAACCAAATCACAGACGTCCAAGGACCAAGTTTCCGATGACGGCCAAGTTTCTGTTTATAGCCTGTATATAGCTGATAAAGCCCCAATACTGCCGCAATTGTTGCCATCGAAATATGGAAAATCAAAAAGATCGTGTAGTACAGCACCACTTCATCAGGTCCGCCAAATGAGGTGCTGCCTATGAAAAATGTTTTTGATAAATAGGTGATGAAAAAAATCACCGCAAATACCGCGCCCCAGAACATTGCTTTTTGATGTTCCTGAATTTTCCCCCGGATCACAAGCACCCATCCGGTTGCTACAAATACCGCACTGACCGCAATAAAAACTGTACTGATAAAAGGTAAAAATAGTGCCATCATTCTGCCTCCTGCTATATTGATATTGTAAAGTATAACATCACGGGCATGAATCAACCACGATTTCATCTTATGCCAAATATAAATAAAACTTCCTGAATGAAGTGTCAAAAAAGCCATCCACAATTCAGTGAATGGCTCAAACAGATCAAATTGATTAGTATTTAACGACTCCAATCAAAAACATCAATGCCCCAACAGTCAGAACTGCAATCAGCATACCCGTCCAGATCATAATGTTTACCCAGCTTGTTTTTCTTTCGCCCATATGCATAAAGATATACAGTTGAAAGGTAACTTGAACAGCCGCAAGTAATAAAATGAACGGAATTGCAAAACCGGATGGAATGGCGTCAGAAGCAATCGAAATAAATGCCATACTGGTAATCGCAATCATCAGAAAATAAGATGCAAGTTGCGTCTTCGCTTCTTTTTTCAACTTTCGCTCGGTCTGCTTGGACGGTTTACCTTTTAAAGGTGCCGTTGCGTCAAGATGTGAACTCATTCGATCATCCCCCTATTCCGAGAAGATACACGACAGTAAAGATAAATACCCAAACGACATCAATGAAGTGCCAGTAAAGGACAGCCGTATTGAATTTTGGTGCATTGTAAAGCGTCAATCCGGTTTTCCGGTAGCGCACAAGTAAAGTCGTGATCCACACAATACCGAACAAAACGTGGGCACCGTGTGTGCCGACCAGCGTATAAAAACTTGATGCAAACGCTGATGTTGAGAAACCAAGCCCTGCGTGATAATATTCATAGAATTCATAGATCTCAAAGCCAAGGAAAGCCGTTCCAAGAATCACCGTCATGGACATCCACATCAGAAGCTTCTTAAAATTTCCTCGGTGCATGTTGATAATCGCCATGACGGAAGTCAAACTGCTTGTCAGAAGAATCATTGTCATGATGAACACCAAATCCAGGTGAAACAGGTCTGCTGGTCCCGGACCATCAATGGTGCCTCCACGAAGTCCGAGATAGGTGCCGATCAGGCTTCCGAAAAGCACTGTCTCACCGCCAAGGAAAAACCAGAATCCAAGATACTTATTTCTGCCTTCGAGGGTTGCTTTTTCAGGTTGTTCAGGCAATTCTTTAATGTCTATTGCTTCGTGTTCAGCCATGATGATCACCCTCCAAATCTCGTTTAATTCGATCAACCGGAATGTGATGACCGTGATCTTCTTTAACCGAGCGGACAAACATCGCGCCAAATGTGATGATGAGTCCTACAAACAGAATCGGATAGTTCAAATAAATAAAACCGAAGCTGGCAATGAATAAACCCAAAGAAATGATAAAAGGAAGAATCGTGCTGTTCGGCATATGGATATCCTCCAATGGTTCCGAAGCTTTCATTTTACCATCACCTTCATATTTTTCATGCCAGAACGCATCCAGATCACGAACTAAAGGAGTCTGCGCGAAGTTATATTCAGGCACCGGTGTTGGTGTTGTCCACTCCAGCGTTCGACCGTCCCATGGATCACGTACATTATCTTTATTCCCAATGGATACAAAAATATTAACCAGCAAGATAATAAAGGCGATCGTCATCAGGAAGGCACCCATTGTACTGATGAAGTTGAACTCATCCAAGCCTTGATTTGAGAGATATGATGCCACTCGTCTAGGCATACCCATTAAACCAAGGAAGTGCTGTACAAAGAATGTCAAGTGGAATCCGATCAGGAACAGCCAGAAGAACCATTTACCGAGTGTTTCATTCAATCTGTATCCGAAAATTTTAGGCCACCAGAAAAATGCGCCAGAGAAAAGCCCGAATACGACACCTCCGATAATAACGTAATGGAAATGCGCCACTACGAAGTATGTGTCATGAAACTGATAGTTGGCTGCGGAGACTGCAAGCATAACTCCGGTCACACCACCCATGACGAATGATGGGATAAAACCGAGAGCGAAAAGGTTGGCGGTTGTAAACTGAATCCTCCCGCCCCAAAGGGTTAACAGCCAGTTGAATATCTTGATCCCAGTTGGAACAGCGATCGCCATGGTTGCAACGGCAAAGATCGCATTTGCCACCGGTCCCATACCTACTGTAAACATATGGTGAGCCCACACCATGAATCCAAGGAACCCGATAATCAGTGTAGCAAACACCATAGCGGAATACCCAAAGATACGTTTTTTGGCAAACGTAGCCAGGACTTCAGAGAAGATACCAAAAGCAGGTAATATTAAAATGTACACTTCCGGGTGTCCGAATATCCAGAATAAGTGCTGCCAGATAATGACATTCCCTCCGGAAGCCACTACGAAATATTGTGCATCAAACAACCGCTCCAACATGAGTAGCAATAACCCAATCGTCAGTGCCGGAAAGGCAAAAAGAATCAGCATGGAAGCAACGAAAGAACTCCAAGTGAAAAGCGGCATTCTCATCATACTCATGCCTGGTGCCCGCATGTTAATAACCGTAACCAAAAAGTTGATTCCACCGATCAGCGTCCCCAGACCACTGACCTGTAAACCGAGAACATAATAATCCAGTCCATGCCCCGGTGATGTACTTGAAAGCGGCACATAGGCCGTCCAACCGGCATCAGGTGCACCCCCGGCAAACCAGGAAATATTCAACAGAATACCACCGAAAAGGAATAACCAGAAACCCAATGCGTTCAAAAAAGGAAATGCCACGTCCCTGGCTCCTATTTGAAGCGGAATTATAAAATTCATAAATCCGAATAATAATGGCATGGCTGCCAAAAATATCATCGTCGTACCGTGCATCGTTAATAATTCATTAAAAGATTGTGCGCTCAGAAATGAGAATTCCGGAAACATCAGCTGTATCCGCATTAAAATGGCTTCAAGTCCGCCAAGAGCAAAGAAAAATGCTCCGCCTGCTAAATACATGATGCCGATTTTTTTGTGATCGACGGTTGTCAGCCATTCCATGATCACACTTTTAGAACCTGCTTGTGCAGTAGACACGTGAGAAAACCTCCTTCATCCAGTCGTTTAGTCAAGAATTTTCAATCCATTTAAATATTCAATCAGTGCTGCCATTTCTTCATCGTCGATCTGTTCTTGACTATACGATGGCATGTCAGCACCTGGTTTATATTCCTGAGTATCCCGAAGCCAATTTTCGAGATTTTCTTCATTGTACTCCAGATAACCGGCAATCACCTGACGTTCACCAAAGTTTGTCAAATTAGGCCCCGTTGCGCCGCCATCTTCTCCAACGGCGTGACAGCTGATACAGCTGTCCTGGAATACTTCACGGCCATCGGCCGCGACTGTACCTTCTTCTGGATGAGTCGCCGTTTCAGAAGGTTCTGCCATGTTCTCTGCCCACTGATCAAAGGCATCCGGGTCAACAGCAACAACCTTAAAGTCCATCAGCCAGTGTGACGGACCACAAAGCTCAGTACATTTCCCCATATATACTCCTTCGTTCGGAGCTTCAAACCACATTTCATTCGTGATTCCAGGGACATTATCCTGTTTACCAGCCAATGCGGGGACCCAGAAGGAGTGCTGCACATCTTCTGACTCCAATGAAATAATGATTCTAGTATCGGTTGGAATATACATGTCTTGTCCGGCAACAATATCGTGATCCGGATAATTAAATTCCCACCAGAACTGGTGCGCAATGACTTCGATATGAACATGATCCATTTCCTCTTCTTCTTCTTCAGTCATAACGCTGGTATTGGCAAGCGTAAAGGTATCCATCACGTTTGGCACTGCCAGCATAAGCAAAAGAATAATCGGAATGGTTGTCCAGATGATCTCCAGTGTCCGATTCCCGTGAACTTGTTTCGGTATATGTGTATCACCTGGTCGCTCCCTGAATTTAATCAAAACAAAAATATAAATTAAAAATACGACAACCAGGACAAAAATCATGATGTATAAGCTCAAGGCAATCAAAGAGTATTGCATATCCGCAACAGGACCCTGTGGGTCAAGTGCTGATAAATTTTCCACGCCACACCCTGACAATAGCAGGATGAGCCCCAATGGTAACAAACGCCATAGGTTTTTCATTTTGTAACAACCCCACTTTCTCCAGTCAATTTGCTTATCATAATTGTTCATTGAACCCCCGATATCAGAACAAGTGGACAAGGATGATTACTACGAACAAGATCGTTAAATAATTCAACGAGTAAATAAACATTTTCGTTGCCCATTGTACGTCGTTTTGTGTTCTGAATCCCGTTAAACCAAGGATCAGCCATCCGGCTCCAAGAACACCGGCTGTCACTGTGTAAATTGCACCGAAGTTCACCACAATCAGAGACACAGGAAGCAGCGCTGCAACATACCAGACAATCTGTCTTTTCGTCATGGCAAACCCTGCTACAACCGGGAGCATTGGAATACCTGCAGCTGCATATTCGTCTCTTCTGCGCATTGCAAGCGCCAGGAAATGAGGTGGCTGCCAGAGAAACATAATTAAAAACAGCGTCCATGCCACTGGGTGAAGACCAGGATCAATTGCGGCCCAGCCGATTAATGGCGGTACTGCCCCCGAAAAACTGCCCACGATCGTATTGAACGATGTCGTGCGTTTCGTCCACATCGAATAAAGAACAACATAGATAAATAAGCCGACAAGACCGATAAATGCTGATGTAATTGTTGTCATTGCGAGTAATGTCACCCCGCCGAACGCCATTACCAGACCATACGTCAACGTTTGTCTGCCGCTCAAAACACCTGTCACGGATGGTCGATCTTTTGTCCGTTCCATAATGTGATCAATATCGCGATCGATATAATTATTCAATGCACAACCGCCCGCAATGACCATCGCCGCCCCTAATAAAGTCAAGACAGCTGTCAGTGGATCAGCAGTTAATGAAACCCCATTATAATAAGCTGCAAGGAACAACCCCGCAAAAACTGTCATCAAATTACTGGTCACAATCCCGGTTTTGGAAATGGCTAAATATTCTTTCCATGAAACATGCGTCGTGGTTGACTCATTTTGATTCAGTCTTTCTGCGGAAACTGCCGCACCTGTTTTATCCATTTATCGTACACCCCCTCTGATTTCATCTGAATTGCATGTTTTCTTTATTATCTTTTTCATAATAAATTCCCTCCGAATGCTATAGCGGCCGTAGTAAAATGTGGTAGTTCACATTTCCGACACATATACCGTTCATTATAGCGAACTATCGAGTGATTTTCATCACATTTCTTTCACAAATTATTCTTATAACACTTTTTCCTGTTGAAATCGGTTTAAAACCAAGTCTTCCACGTTGTAAATATTATATACTATTCCGGGGGGCAAATGAAAGTGTGAAGTTTCATTGAACAAAAGTGAGTGGCATCAACGGCATACATTGACTTTTGACGAATTTCTACATAAAATAATGAGTGTTTCAACTTTCCATTTCTTTAAAAAATTTTTTGATATAATTTTCAAACAAAATTAATTACTATGTTTAGATAGGAGAAAGCCGGTGTTTATATCATGAAATACATTTTCCTGAAATTATTTGGGATCCTCACATCCTTTGGCATGCTGATTGTTTTGATTCAAGGGGCATTAGTGACTCAGACCGGATCCGGGGATGCCTGCGGTGCAGAATGGCCACTCTGTTATGGAGAATTAATCCCTTCTAATCCTACCATTCCCACATTAATCGAATATACGCACCGATTGGTTTCAGGCGTTTTAGGGATCATGGTCATCGCGCTTGCGATTTGGTCATGGGTTCGTCTGAAACAGATTAAAGAATCGCGTTTTTTTGCTGTGATTGCCGTTGTATTTATAATATTTCAAGGTCTGCTTGGCGCAGCAGCAGTTGTATGGGGACAATCGGATGCCGTGATGGCACTTCATTTCGGCTTTTCTCTCGTATCATTTGCAAGCGTGGTATTGTTAACAGTCCTTGCTTTTGAAGCTGATAAAGATATGTCCGAGGTTGTTCCCAATATGACAGGCGGATTAAGAAAGTCGATTTATTTCGTTCTCGTTTATATCTATATTGTCGTTTATTCAGGTGCGTTTGTTCGCCATACCGGTTCTTCAGGCGCATGTGAAGGCTGGCCCCTTTGTAATGGTCAACTGATTCCGTCATTAACGGATGGTGTGCTTATTCAGTTTGGCCACCGCATTTTGGCGGGACTGTTGTTTATCATTATCCTTTTATTATTCATCCGGATCCATAAAGAATTAAGGCATTTTAAAGCTTTCTATTGGACAGCATTCACTGCACTTTTGTTTATTACCACTCAAGTCATCAGTGGTGCAATTGTTATCTTCACAACTTTCAATCTTTATGCAACAATGTTTCATGCTTTTATGATCAGCCTGCTGTTTACTACCATCAGCTATTTAACACTACTTGCATATCGTGGAAGAACGATAAAATAAATCATAAAAGAACCCCCTCAATCCAATCGGACTAAGGGGGTTCTTGCTTTTTACTGTTTTATTTCATATATTGCCGAAGCATCCATGTGTGTTTCTCTACGGATTGACGAATCGCAATCAGCATATCTGCAGTCGCTTCATCGTCGGCATCGCCTTCAAGGGTAGCCACATCATCGTTTAATTCTTTAGAAACGAGTTCAAAATCTTTAATCAACATATTTAACATTTCTGTGTAAGCTTTCTCGCCTGCTGCTTCTTTTACAGTTGCAGTGTCGAGAAATTCTTTCATCGATGCAACAGGGCTTCCCTGAAGGGCTAAAAGACGTTCAGCCAATTCATCAATGTGAAGAGCTGCTTCGTTGTATAACTCTTCAAACTTTGCATGGAGCGTAAAGAAGTGCGTTCCGCCTACATACCAGTGATAATTGTGCAATTTCACGAAAAGAACGTTCCAGTTCGCTACATGCCTGTTTAGAATTTCTTCTGTTTTTACATGTGCCACTTAAATCAACTCCCAATAATTTTTTCTACACTCTCTTCATTTACCGGAAAAAGCTATTTCTAAACCTCTTTCCTGTTTAAGTATAATATATTTTCTCTTTCGATTCGTGACATTTTAATCTTGTTCACAAATATGTGATATTCAGTTCCAAAACAAAGGCGAACCGCAGATTGATACAGTTCGCCAACAGCTGATATGACAGTTAGATTAAAACTAGTTCAGGAATTTTGATTCAGCGTTGCTTCATGTAACTGAGACAATTGCCGTTCAAGTCTGTCAAGAAGCGCTTTGCCCTCATCTTCATCGACAAGATTTAAGCGCACAGCAAAATCAATTTCCCGGGACAGACCAAACATCTGCGTATCCAGTACTTCCTCATACAAAGGACACTGAGGCATCGTCAAGTTGGTCATTTGAACCTCGATCAGCTTCAATATTTTATCGGCATCTTCCTTCAGAAGGGCATATGCCTTTTCGCTTTGTCCGGACAGGGTTTCGAGTGACACGTGAATCCCTCCTGTTCATCGATCTTAAGGAATCTATTGCACGCAGGCAGAATCTCTGCTGATACGATTCACTTCATCCATTACTTTCTTTATCATATCGGTTATAAGGGAAAAATGCAACCGTCGAACCCTTCCAATACCAATCGATGACAACGCTGCGTTTATCTTTTATACTGAACAGGAAAGGTGGTATTCACATGACAGAACATATCGTAAGAATAACAGGCAACGTTGCCCATCCGGTAACAATGGATCCGGGTGTTTGGATTTTTGATGAGAGACGAGTGCATTTGGATACCGTTTTTTCTGCACCTGAAGAAGCTAAGGTCATTTCAGATGCTGAAAAAATGGCTAAAGCATGGAACCGTCAACGCAGTGGCACAAATCCACAGTCCAACCAGAATATTGTTCATTTGGACAAGCGTGATTTAACCGAGCACTCACTCGGCATTCACCTGGCTCCATTTCTTCAGAATGCATCTCCACTTGATGATGCTTCAATTGTCACAGTACGCACCAGTCAAAACGAAAGGGTTGAATTGGATATGGATACAGCTTTTTCTGCGATTCTTGCCTTTTCTCATGAGGGGAAAGCCTTAAAAGAAGACGGGCCGGTTCATCTGTATTTTGCCGATGGAAGTAATAGAGATGCACCCATCCGCTATGTGACAGAATTGATTGTGTCGTAACCGTCTCAATTATTCAAGTAAGAGTAAAACGGCACGCACCTGAAAGAGGGTGCGTGCCGTTTTTGAATTATTTCAGCATGCCTTCCATAACTTGCTTGTCGAGTTTTTCAGCAGCTTCTTTATCGTACGTTTTTTCGAATTTCGGTTCGTTTATGATTCTTGAACCGTAAAACATTACGTCTCGAACTTCAGAAATATGAATTTCCACCAAGGCAAGTTTCAATGGTACATCTTCCATTTTTTCTTGCACTACTTTTGCATTGCCAGTGATCGAATATGTTGAGCCAGCTCCGAACATTAAGACTGCAACATGGGGATTGGATTTGATATTTTCCACAATTCTTGAGCGGTTGTCCACTGCAAAACGGACATGCTTTTCATCTTTTGCGTAAACCCATGAAATCGAGTTAACGTTTGGTCCACCTGTTTCATGATCGACAGTTGACAGAGAAATATACCTCTCTTCCTGCAATAACGGTAATAATTCTTCACCGAGTTTCGTTTCTACTTGATTAGCCATTGTCATTCCTCCTCAATAGTTGTCACTCTTAGTGTACCTTTTCTGACTGGACAATCAAACTTGTTTTTTATGACCTAGGTAAAGACACTGATATCTGTTAAACTGTACTTAATCCATTTCAAATAAATTGGATACCAAAATGAGGTGAATACAATGAAAGTGAAATGTGTCATCTGCGACAAAGTCGAATCGATTGATACGAATTTGCCACTGGCAAAAAAATTACGAAATCGTCCTATTCATACGTATATGTGTGACCCCTGCTCAACCAGGATTGAAGAGCGCACAAATGAACGGAAAGCCACAGGAAATTTCGAGACTCATCTCCCCGACGTAGAAGAAGAGGAATACATTTAATCAGCATAATAGCATTGATAAACCGGGGCGCCGTGCGATTTTCGGCCGCCCCGGTTTCATTCAAGATTGGGTATTTTCCTTCTCTGATTGATCTCCCTCGCCTCTCTCGCGTTTATGCCGATTTAACTGCAGCTTATAGACGCCCAGAATGACTGCAGCGATACCAAGCGATTCTATGATCGGGAGTGTCAAAGCAAAAAACGTAATAAACATATTCCCGAAAAGCATCACTGCATAGACAACTATGTTCTTGAATAAAGGCAATTTCCTCGCAAAACCAAGATTAAATACAAGAATGCTCAGTACCGTTATCATAATAAACATTGACCAGAAAACGAATTCAAAATTTGCTGGATCACTGGCACCCAGCCAGTGAGCAATTGGTGTAAAGTCAGGTGATGGTTCAGCACCGGATGACAAATGTATCATAAATGGATCACTCCTATTGTCTTTCTTGATGGAGAAATTATATCACAAGAAGATAAACTGTAACAGTCAGACTCCCTGAAACAGAATCAGCTTCCATTGAACAGGCTTCCTTTTTCGGGTATACTTAACAAAGTAACAAAAATCATCTGTACTACATGTATTCACAAGATCTTCAGTAAGGGGGATTTATCTTGAAATCTTTTGACGCTTTTACATTTATACTTGCTATTCTTGGCACCACTGGTCTTGTTGGTATTGGTATTTCCATGGCTGAGGGAAGCTGGTTGATCTTTTTGTCATCTATTGCTTTGACCGTTTTTACGTTTGTGTTTGGCATTCAACGAAAACGGCGCCTCAGTACTTGAACATGCTTATCAAAGATTCACCAAAAAGCTTTTGCCAGAGAATGATATGCTCCCAACAAAGTGGACAGTAGAAATAATAAATTTCTACACTACTTTGTTGGGAGTTTTTCTATGCGCAAAAATAAACGTTGGTCTCATGAAGAGAAATTAACTATTGTTTTAAAACACGTGAATGAAGGACACTCATTTACATCATTAGAACGTGAGTATAACTGTTCCACTAAATTAATAAGACGATGGGTTTCAAAGGATCAATTTATGGGTCAAGAAGGATTAAAGCGTAAGCACCGCAAGACTGTTTATACAACAGAAACGAAAGAAGAGATGATTCATGAAGTTTTCAATGGCCGAACGCAAGAAGAAATAGCCCAAGCCTGCGGCTTGAGTCAGGATTCCCTTTTATCTTCCTGGATCAAAGCCTATACTGGTGGTAAGAAATCCACTGGTAAAGGACGTGTAAATAGGATGAAGGGTAGAAAAACGACATTGGAAGAACGTTTGGAAATTGTGGATTTTTCTTTAAGAAACGATCGGGACCATCAGTCGGCAGCTGAGAAGTATAACGTGTCCTATCAACAAGTATACAGTTGGGTACAGAAATAAGAAGCAGATGGGAAAGATGGGCTGCTTGATCGACGTGGCCGAAATCGCCCGAACAAGGAAAACATGACCGAAACCGAACAGTTGGAATCTGAATTAAAAGAAATGAACCGAAAGAATCGTCGCCTTCAAATGGAGAATGACTACTTAAAAAAGTTGAAAGAGATCGAGCAGAAGTTAAACGATTCTCGCTGGTCCGTCACTTGCCGGAGTATGTGAGTATTCAAGAATTGCATGAAACCAAGGACTATCCGATTCAAGAACTGTGTGCCATCGCGGGTGTTGCTCGATCCGCCTACTATAAGTGGCTGAACCGTGAGGTTCCAAAACAAGAACAGGATACGCAATATTTAGCTCAACTGATTGTCTTGATCTATCATGATGATGAAGTCAATCAAACATATGTTTATCGTCGGATGACAAGTCAAATGAATGCTTGGGGTGTCAGATGCAGTGAGAACAAGGTTTTACGTATCATGAGAATCCTTCGGATTCAATCACAAATCCGTAAAAAGCGTAAGGTTTATCCACGGGTTAACCCGGATCATCTAGCGAAGAATGTGTTAGATCGAGAATTTAAGGCTCAGGAACCCAATGAGAAATGGTGTACGGACATCACTGAAATGAAAGATGAGCGTGGCAAAAAGCAGTTCTTGAGTGCTGTGATTGACTTATACGACAATTCAATTGTTGCCTTTAAGCTTTCAAAACGAAACGACAATCATTTGGTGGAAAGCACGTTAATCGAAGCCTTTGCACAGAACCCAAATGTGCAATCGATCATTCACAGTGATCGAGGATCTCAATACACATCCCATATGTATCATGATTTGAAAGAAATATACGGGTTCACGCTAAGTATGTCGAGAGCTGGCTATTGTATTGATAATCAGCCAATTGAACGATTTTTCGGCACGTTAAAAGCAGAATATTATTACCGGAAGTCTTTCTCATCAACTGAACAATTGGAGAATGGCATCCATAACTATATTGATTTTTATAACTGGCGAAGAGTGACGTTAACTTTCAAGGGACTGGCACCAAAGTTGTACCGGAGACAATACCAGGGTGCTGCTTAAATGGATGACTGAAATCTCTTTTAAAGCTTGTTGTAAAGTCATTCAAGAGCGTTAGGTGGCGACGCCAGAGGGATTAGCGCAGTCTGAAGATCCATTCTGACGAAGCAAAGCTGAGTCAGAATTAGCTGAAGACAAGCCCCTTGGACAGTAAGACACGACGCGTGTTCTTTCGCGTCGATTGTCGCACTGATGCATCTTTTTCCCTTCGTGCAAGCGTCCACCTTTAGCGATTGAATAACAACGAAGAATCAATAAGGGTTAACCAAAAAAGGACCTGAATGAACTAGTAAGTTCATTCAGGCCTAAAACCATTTTTTTGTTTTTTCACTGTCCACTTGACAGGTAGCTGTTCAATAGATGGCAAAAGCTTTTCTACTTTATGTTGTTCCGAATGCCCGATTGACCAGTCCATCATGTATGGAAGGATTTGCGGCAATCAGAGAATCTTTTTTTAACAGTGTCAGGGTTTCTCCTTTAAGGTTCGTAGCCAGTCCACCTGTTTCCTGAAGCAGGATGATCCCCCCTGCCACATCCCAAGGTGCCAAATTCAGACTGATATAAGAGTCGAGTCTTCCTGAAGCTACATAAGCGATTTCAAGAGAAGCTACTCCATATGAACGGGCTCCTCTGACGGTTTCAATCAGATTGCGAACAGTTTCATCTTTACTGGCCCAACCTGGATTTATGCTCAGAATCGATTCATCCAGTTTAACTCTGCCTAACTTAGGCAGTCTTTTTCCATTTAAGAATGCACCGAATCCAGCAACCGCTGAATATAATTCATCTGCCATTACGTCGTAGACAAGTCCTGCGGCAGGTTCACCATCTACGTAAATCCCCAGTGAAATCGCAAAGAATGACTTCTGGTGAACGAAATTCATTGTTCCATCTATTGGATCTAGAATCCAGACGACCCCGGAGAGGTCATCAATCTTCTTAAAACTGCCTTCTTCACCCATCACTCTGTGTGAAGGGTATGTTTCAGATATTTTGTTTATAAAAAAATTTTCCACCCCTTCATCTACATGGGTGACAAGGTCATTTTTATGTTCTTTCGTCTTTATATCAAGCTGTTCATGCATTTGCCAGCGGATATAATCAGCCGCTTCGCGCATCCATGCTTCCGCCTGTTGTTTCCACTTGAAGTAATTCAACTGTTCAGTCATACTTCATACCCCTTCTCTGCTAACAGCAATTCCTTTACATACTTTACACTACATCACTTCAATAAGATAATGCAACGAAAAAAATCACCAAAAAAAGTGAACCCGATGACTCAGGTTCACTGGATGATATATATCCTTATGCTTCAAGACGAAGCCATTCATTTCGAAGTTCACTCAATTTTGATTTGCTCTCTTCTACCTGAAATGTTTCTTCTGCAACGATCGCATCGTAGAGTGTCTGAAGCTCGTAGTCGATCTCCAGCTTCAAAACCGGGATACGATTCTCTCCGTCTTTCCGTCTGAGCGTCTGAATGACTTTTTCCATTTTCTCCGCACCCCTTTTTAGTAGTTTTGTATTTCTTGACCGGCCAGCAGTTAATTAAAAGATTACCCATAATAATAAATTAAAAATTAGAATTTTGCAACTATTCTGTGATATTTATTTTTATGTTTCCCCTATTCTCAAAGAGCTAAACGTAATTGAGAAAAAAAACTCTTTTCTTTTTCTTAGACGAATCTTTTGTTAAAATGATTATTATCTCATATGTAAGCAAGTACCCGATTTGCATCATTATCAATCTTTATTATTATTTTTCATCTAAAGAAATTATTTAAAACCAGTACACAGGAGGAAAAGACATGAGTTTTAAAGGATTTGAAACAGAAGATTTTGACGCGTTTAATATTGAGGATCTTGAAGGACGAATGGCCATGATCCAGGAAAGAATTCAACCGAAATTCCACGCTATCGCTGAAGATATTGCACCTGCATTATCTGAAATGACAGGTCGTGAAATCCACCTGCACGTAGCAAAACACGCACGCCGGAAAGTGAATCCCCCGGCAGATACATGGTCAAGCTACTGTCATAATAAGCGAGGATACAAACAGCACCCGCATTTTCAAATCGGTCTGTTTGATGACCATGTTTTCATTTGGCTCGCATTCATTTATGAACTGCCGCACAAACGGGAAATCGCGAATCGTCTGATTGAAAACAAAACCTCCATCAAAGACCATGTCCCTGGAGATTTCATGATTTCCCTTGATCATACAAAAAAAGATGCAGAAGCATTAAAAGATACCGATCTCGATGCCGGATTGCAACGATTTCGGGATGTTAAAAAAGGTGAATTCCTGATCGGACGTCAATTTGATGCGAATGATCCGATTTTACAGAACGGGGACGCATTCATCGAGCATGCTATGGAAACGTTTAAAACACTCATCCCTGTTTATCAACTTGCCATGAGGGACGACTATTGATCAAAACAAAAAGAGGTGCTCACATAATGCTGGCACCTCTTTCATGTTAATTTTTCGTTCTTTCTGTGATTTCTCTCGTCATCTTTTCATTTTAATGGTATCCCCGGATTCCCCTTCTTTCGCTTTCTTCACCGTATGATAGGCAGACTGACCGGTTTGCTCTTCATAATCCTTGAAATGTTTCTTCTCTTCAGATTTAGCAGGCACTACTGCTTTGTAATGTCTGTAGAGCGTGATTAATAAATCACGCTCTACTCCTTTCCCGTAAGCCCGGTCAATCGCTTCGAAAAAATTCACCACGTCAATCACTTCTTCTGTTGACCATTCAATTGAAACCGGCAATTGAACTTCTTCGTTCATTCTGCATCCCTCTGTTTCTCTCAGCATATTTCACTGATCGTTGTTTTTTGTTATACTATCATTCACTTCCAATTATGAATACAGTAACAGAAACCATAAAACTTGAAAAGGTGAGAAAATACATGAATCCAAGTAAACAAAAAGCTCTCGCTCAAACGTATCATGAACGACAAAAACATACCCCCCTTTTCACTGGCCTTCTCAAGCACGCTGAACTGGAAACACAGCAGTTTCACATTCCCGGCCATAAAAGAGGAACAGGTATGGACCCCGAATTCCGGGAATTCCTCGGTAAAGATGTATTATCCATCGATCAGATTAATATTGAACCCCTCGATGATCTGCATCATCCGCATGGTATCATCGACGAAGCTCAAAAACTGGCCGCAGAAGCATTCGGGGCAGACCATACTTTCTTCTCTGTTCAAGGCACAAGCGGTGCCATCATGACCATGATCATGACGGCTTGTCATCCCGGAGACAAGATTATCGTTCCACGAAATGTGCATAAATCGATTATGTCTGCGATCGTATTCAGTGGCGCAAGACCGATTTTTATTCACCCGGAGCTTGATGAGCATCTCGGTATATCTCACGGGATCACGGTCCAAGCCGTAGAAAGGGCTCTGCATGTTCATCCAGATGCAAAAGGACTCCTGGTTATTAATCCGACATACTTCGGTATTTCTGCAAACCTCACCGAAATTGTGAGAGTGGCTCATAGCTACGATGTTCCAGTTCTTGTCGATGAAGCCCACGGTGTGCATATACATTTCCATGATGATCTGCCTAGTTCAGCGATGCAGGCAGGTGCCGATATGGCCGCTACCAGCGTACACAAGCTCGGAGGTTCTTTAACCCAAAGTTCAGTATTGAATATCCAGGGCGATCGTGTGGGAGCTGAAAGGGTTCAGACCATAATCAGTATGCTCACAACGACATCCACATCTTACATCCTCCTCGCATCTCTTGACACGGCAAGACGTTTCCTTGCCATGGAAGGTGCTGCCGAGTTAGACAAGGTCATAAAATTAAGTGCTTATGCACGCGATGCTCTCAATAAAATTGAGGGAGTTCACTGTCCAGGAAATGAGATGATTGATCACAAGGCTCGATTTGATTATGACCCGACAAAACTCATCATCAGTATCAGTGAACTCAACGTGAATGGCTATAAAGTCGAAACATGGCTCCGCGAGAACGAGAATTTGGAAGTGGAATTGTCCGATCTTTATAATATCCTGTGCATTTTAACCATCGGTGACACTCAAAAAACCGTCGATGATCTGATTGCTGCTGTTTCACGAATGGCGGATCATTTCCGAAATATTGACAACAGTAGCAAAAGTCCCTATGCAGTCCAGGTTCCCAACATCCCGACACTTGCACTATCTCCGAGGGAAGCGTTTTATGCAGACACTGAAGTTGTCTCCCTGGAAAATGCCGCAGGACGCATCAGTGCCGAATTCATTATGATCTACCCGCCGGGAATTCCGATTTTCATCCCCGGGGAAATTATTGAGATGGATAACATCGAGTATATCTTCCGTAATATGGACGCTGGCTTGCCTGTTCAAGGAACGGAAGACCCTACCGTGAGAACAATACGCGTGATTCAAGAAAGACGCGCCATTTTTTGATTGGATTCACTTGCTTATCATCCAACTTTTTAAGACCACACCCCGTGGTTTTCTCTTGCGTAATAGCTGAATATTCGTGATTTTCCAGATTAAATCCCCTGAGCATTTCACACTCAGGGGATTATTTTTTTTGCATATTAATATTGCGCCTCCAGAATACTAGGAGGCAACACTGACCGGAAGAATTCCTGAAGAGCAACGGCATCCCGATCTTCATGCACTTCAAACAAATCTTTAACATACTCAAGATCATCAAGATCATCGCGATTTAAAAGACTTGATCTCCCAGTTTGCATGCAGGTAATCATCGGTTTCCCAAAAAACAGCGTGGTAAAAACGATGCCAAAATCGAAACGGGCATTCTCCGTTGTCATCCCTACAAACTGAACATTGACGCGTTCTGCTTCGTCATATAAACGGTCATAAAGTTCCATCAGTAATCCCTCCTTTTTTGATAGCAGTGAATTTATTATACAAAAATTCAGATAATTAATCAATACTAAAATATGCTCATTGAAAACGTCGACCTTTTGCCTTGATAAAGTGAACCAGTTCTTCTGCAAAAATGAAATCTTCGTCCGTTACTTCGTAATGTTCATCTGCAAGAATAATTTCGATCAAAAAATGAATCCGCCCTCCCTCAATGACAGGGATCATGAAAATCTGCTGGCCATTTCTTTCAGTAACCACCAAATGCCCATATTCAGCAAGACGCTGGTACCCCGTTGTATCAGGCTGTATATTTTCATTATTCTGCGAGTCAAAATGATGAATCAGGCGTTTTAGGCCATTTCTTTCAAATCCGTATAAGTGAACCTTTGCACATCCATTGGAGATATCATGAATCGCACTCAGGATCCGGATGATAAAATCATCACGATTTTTTGCATAATCATAGGATAATCCAATTTCCATCCGCATTTCGTCAAGCAGATCCGATTTATTATTCATTGTTCCATCACCTGTCAATCCAGTTCAAACTGAACGTTTTGTCGATACTTAAAATGATCATAACATACTCCATACTTTCGATTGAAGGTTTTGATGGGAAAAATCGAATCCATTGAAATGGTATCAGATCATCTATGAATAACCTGCACATGAAAACGGTATACGACGAGAGCGCATACCGTTCTATATTTGCGTTGATTAAATTCCATCTCCCCAGAGTTCATGAATGATTTTCCGGGTTTCTTCAAGTGTATAAGGTTCATAAAACAGACGATCATAAATCAGTAAATCCTGATGCAAGTGAAGCCCACTGTTGTCTCCGTCTAATGCACCACTTGTTCCGCTGTTTCCCACATAGCCGATGACAGTATCTTTGTCTACTGACATACCTGCCTCAATTTCTTCAGGTATCGAATCAAGATGGGCAAACCGGATCATAACACCATGGTCATACTGTACCCAGACCTGCTGTCCTCTTAAACGGTCAAGAATATACTCCGGTGTGAAACCGACCTCTGCCGCTTTTGCCAAATCTTCATTCCGCACATCGTGAGAAGCATAATCTTCAAAATCAATGTCTGCTCTGACAACCGTCCCATCTGCCTGAGCGAGAATAGGAGTATCCGTATTGATTACCACTTCAGTAGTATAATCATACCAGTCAATTCCTTCATGGTAACCATTGCGGTAATCACGCGGGGCTCCAGGAAGATGACTATCCACTGTACTGACAGAAGCATCCTCGATTGGCGACTGCAAAAATGACAAGTATTCGATTATATCCTTCACTGACATGTCGTCATGGTGAAACACTTCACGGGGATCCTCCCAGGATTCGGTTATTTCGATGTCCCATTGAATATCCACTGATTCGTCAGTTATTTCATACTCATGATCCAAAGCAGATTCAATAAATCCGACGGATACATATGCTTCTTCCTCGAAAAATTGAAATTCAAAATGCTCTTTAGGATGATGAATACCGTTGATTTGCAACACAGGCACTTCTTCGACTAAATAATAAAATCGGTTTTCCACCTGCAATTCTGCAGTTCGATGAATCTGATCAACATTCAGCTCACCATCCAATGCCTCAGCCAAATCCGAAAGTGCTAAAAAGTCTTCTTCACCATTATAGTCGTGTAAAGGAAGTGACATGCTTTCACCACTTTCCTCTTCTTCAACAGTATGATTGTTCTGATCGTTTTCAATTTGATCGGTATCATTTTGATCAGTCTCATTCGTGTCGTTCTTATGATTCTCATTTTGATTTCCCGGATCAATTGAAAGCTCGTTGTTTTCCTGATTCTCTGCCTGACATCCCGTAAATAATATGAAAGCTGCCAAAATCATCAAGTTGCTGTATCTCATTCATTCAGTCATCCTTTATTGATTTTATTTAATCGTGTCTGGATCCACAAATCCGTAGCCTTTTTCACGCAGCCCCTCTACAATGTCTTCAAGAGCTTCTTTCGTGAAATCGCGATCGTGCATGAGCAGGTTTGCTCCATCTCGAAGCAATTCTGTGTTCACCATGATATCAGCCAACGCATCTTTTTCCATATATTCTTCAAAGTAGTCATAACCGTATGTCCAATTCATCCATTGCATACCTTCATCTTCAACCACTTGTTTGCTGTAATCTGTATTCACACCAAAGGGAGCCCGGTAAAAACGCGGACGTTCACCAATGATTTCTTCGATCTTATCATTCAAGTCAACTATTTCATCATGTTGCTGCTCTTCAGAGATATTATTGAAATTGGGATGAGTCATAGAGTGATTTCCAATCTCAAAACCCAAATCATAAATTGCCTGAAGCTCTTCAGCACCTTCCTCACTGTTAATAAAATGCCCATTCACAAAAAAGATCGCAGGAACATCAAGTTCTTGGAGTATTTCTGCCATTTCAACGCCATGGTTATCTGGTGCATCATCAATCGTAAAGAGTACAACCTGTTCATCCGCATCATCAATCGGTCTGACAGTATGATCCGATTGCAATTCATAGAGAACTTCCAATTCTTCTGATTCAGCCTCTTCATGATTTTCTTCATTGTTTTGTTCATTGACTTCTTCATTGTCTTCTTCGTTATCATTTTCTTCGTTATTATTATTTGTCCCATTTTGATTCTGTGAAATATTTTCTTCAAGGGATTGATCATTACCATTTATATTTCCGTTTTCGCTCCCGTTTCCGTTATTCTCAGCACCGCAAGCTGAAATGATTAGCAATGCAGTAATTGATATACTCAGTTTTCTCATGTTCGGATCTCCTCTTAGTGGTTATAATTTTTAGGTGCATTAAGATTTTAACACAGATCAACTGATTAAGGGGAAGATAATTCCACCATAATTTCACAAATTTCAAATACCGAAAAAGGGCGCCTGCACGTCAATGCAAGCGCCTTGAATGATATTTATTTCGTTACATGAATAGGCATACCGAGAGCCAATTCCGCAGTCTCCATCGTGATTTCACCCAATGATGGATGGGCGTGGATGGTCAACGACAGATCTTCAGCAGTCATACCCGCCTCAATAGCAACACACGCTTCTGAGATCATGTCAGATGCATTATGTCCTGCTATTTGAACTCCGAGCACGAGCCCGTCTTCTTTGCGGGTGACCATCTTCATAAATCCTTCAGAGCTATTCAATGACAGCGCCCGACCATTCGCTTGGAAAGGGAATTTGGAGGCAATGACATCATATCCCTCATCTTTTGCTGCCTGTTCAGTCAGACCAACTTGTGCCAGTTCAGGACCAGAGAAAACAACTTCAGGAATGGCTGTATAATCAATCTCCGTCTTTTCACCGGATATTGCATCAGCTGCCACTTTTGCTTCGTAGGATGCTTTGTGAGCCAAAGCAGGCCCCTCAACAATATCTCCAATAGCATAGATGTTAGAGACGGACGTCCGGCACTGTTTGTCGATCTTGACAAGTCCTTTTTCTGTCAATTCAACGCCGGCCTGCTCGAGCCCAAGCTCATCCGTGTTCGGGCGACGTCCGACCGTAACAAGCAGGACATTCCCTTCAAAGGTTTCTTCTTTTCCTTTGACTTCGGCGGTGATTTTAACACCCGAATCAGTTTCTTCCATTTCCTGTGCAAAAGCTTCCGTCTTGATCTCGACACCCATGTTCTTCAACCGCTTGGAAACAAGCTGGCTCATCTGCTTTTCAAACCCAGGGAGGATCTGTTTCATCCCTTCAAGAATTGTCACTTCAGAGCCGAGATTGGCATAGGCCGAACCGAGTTCAATACCAATGTATCCTCCACCGATTACCACCATTTTATCCGGTACTTCTTTCAGACCAAGAGCTCCTGTGGAAGACATGACTTTATCACTCCATTTAAATTTCGGCAATTCAATGGGTGAGGATCCAGTTGCGACGATGCAATTTTCAAACTTGTACGTCTGAGAAGATTTTTCATCCATAATCTTGACGGTTGTATCATCAACAAAATAGGCTTCGCCTTTCACGATATCTACTTCATTGCCTTTGAGAAGTCCTTCCACACCGCCAGTTAATTTTTCGACAACGGACTGCTTCCACTGCTGAACTTTAGAGAAGTCCAGGTTGACTTTCTCTACTGAAATGCCCATATCATCAGAATTACCGGCATCATGATAACGATGTCCTGCTTCGATGAGGGCCTTGGATGGAATGCACCCAACATTCAAGCACACACCACCCATTTGCTCTTTCTCAACAATTGTCACTTTCTGTCCAAGCTGTGCGGCGCGAATGGCTGCCACATAACCTCCAGGACCTGATCCGATGACCAGTGTATCCACTTCAATTGGAAAATCTCCTACTACCATGGTTTATCCCTCCATCATGAGTAATTGCGGATCGTTCAAGAGTCGTTTAATGTGATTCATGGCATATTGAGCTGTTGCACCATCAATAACGCGGTGATCAAAGCTGAGTGACAGAGCCAATACCGGAGCCACAACAATTTCACCATCTTTGACAATCGGCTTCTCAGAAATTCTTCCAAGCCCAAGAATCGCTACTTCCGGATGATTGATGACCGGATTAAACCATTGCCCGCCGGCAGAACCGATATTGGTAATCGTAGTGGAACCACCTTTCATTTCAGCAGATGACAATGCACCGTCTCTCGCTTTCACAGCCAGCTGATTGACTTCATCTGAGATATTGAAAATCGATTTACGCTCCGTATCTTTCACAACCGGAACCATCAATCCTTTTTCTGTATCCGCAGCAATTCCGATGTTGAAATAATGTTTGTAAACAATCTCATCCGTAGAATCGTCCACAGATGCATTCAGGATCGGATATTCCCGAATCGCAGATGTCAGTGCTTTCACCACGTATGGCAGATAAGTCAGTTTGATTCCCTTTTCCTGGGCTGCTGCTTTGAACTGTTTGCGATGTGTTACCAGATCAGTCACATCCACTTCGTCCATTAATGTCACATGTGGTGCAGTATGCTTAGAGTTCACCATAGCTTTAGAAATAGCGCGGCGGATCCCGGACATCTTTTCCCGGGTCTCCAGTGCTTCATTTGCCGGTTCATAAGCTGATACGGCTTTCTTTTCTGAGGAAGCCGTTTCTTTTGTTTTTTCCGGCTTGCTTTCTTCAGCAGGTGTTTCTTTGACAGGCTCTTCCTGATCACCTTTGAGGAATGCATCCACATCTTCCTTGATGATACGGCCATTTTTACCAGAACCTTTGATCTTCTGGATGTCCACACTTTCCTCACGGGCGTACTTACGTACGGAAGGCATGGCAATGACCCGCCTTGATTCGTCGGGTGCCGCTTCTTTGTCTTTTGAAGTAGAAGGTTGAGCTTCACTTTCGCCTGCATCTGCAGAGGGTTCGTCTTCGTCACTTCCGTGTGCACCTTCAGGCTGTTCAGCATCTGTTTCAAAGGTGATGATGACGTCGCCTACATTGATTACAACACCTTCTTCGACATGAATCTTATAGACTTTACCATCCACCGGTGACGGGATTTCAACAACTGCTTTGTCGTTTTGAACTTCACAGAGGACGTCGTCTTCTTTCACTTCATCGCCAGCTGTAACATGCCACTTGGATACTTCACCTTCATGAACACCTTCACCGATATCCGGCAGTTTAAATTCATAGGCGCCGGACGTTTTTTTGTTTCCGGATTGATCCGGTTTCTTTTCTGAAGCCGGGGCTTCATCTTCATCATCTGATTCATGGGCTTCTGGCGGCTGTTCAGCGTCTGTTTCGAAAGACACAATCACAGTGCCAACTTCTGTTACAACGCCTTCTTCCACATGAATTTCTGCTACCTTTCCATCGACTGGTGATGGAATTTCAACCACTGCTTTATCATTTTGCACTTCACACAATACATCATCTTCTTTCACTTCATCGCCAACGCTCACATGCCATTTGGCGATTTCACCTTCATGGATACCTTCCCCGATATCCGGAAGTTTGAACTCATAAGCCATGATTCATGCCTCCAATGTCTTTTTTATTCATTCTTTTCTGCCTTCACTGTCATGCAGGAAAGAACGAAGGGAGCCCTCCGTTCCTTCACTGTCTTGAAACTTTAGAAATTGATTACGCCATTAGCAGCTTCAATGATATCTTTATGATTTGGAAGCCAGGTATCTTCCGCTGAGGCAAATGGAAATACAGTGTCAGGAGCAGTGACACGTTTTACAGGAGCCTCTAAACTTAAAATGGCACGGTCATTAATTTCAGCAACAATATTCGCGGCGATCCCAGCCTTCTTTTGAGCTTCCTGTACAACGACTGCGCGATTTGTCTTTTCGACAGACGCAACAATAGTCTCTACATCGAGAGGACTGATGGTGCGCAGATCAATAACTTCTGCAGATACACCCTCTTTTTCCAATTGTTCAGCTGCTTTCATAGATGCTTGCACCATCGCACCATATGCAATGATCGTTACATCGTTCCCCTCTTTTTTAACATTGGCCTTACCAAGAGGCAATGAATAGTCTTCTTCCGGTACTTCTTCACGAAATGACCGATACAGTTTCATATGTTCAAGAAAGACAACTGGATCATTGTCCCTGATTGCTGAAATCAAGAGTCCTTTTGCATCGTATGGACCTGAAGGAATGACCACTTTTATTCCAGGAGCCTGTGCCAGGAGTCCTTCGAGACTGTCTGCGTGAAGTTCCGGTGTTTTTACACCACCACCAAACGGTGAACGGATCGTTACTGGTGAGTTGTATACGCCACCTGAACGGTAACGCATTCGTGCCATTTGAGCGACGATGGCATCGAATGTTTCAAACACAAAACCAAAAAACTGAATCTCCATCACCGGTCGGTATCCAGTCACTCCCAAGCCCGCTGCAAGTCCGCCAATTCCTGACTCTGCGAGTGGCGTGTCGAACACACGATCTTCACCAAACTCTTTCTGCAAGCCTTCCGTTGCCCGGAATACTCCGCCGTTTTGTCCCACATCTTCACCAAATACGAGTACTTTTTCATTTTCTTTTAATTCATTACGCATGCCATCAGTGATGGCTTGGATCATCGTCATTTGTGCCATGGCTTACTTCGACTCCTTTGCTTCGTAATGTTCAAGTTGTTCCTGAAGATTATGAGGGAGTTCCTCGCCCATAATTTTGATCAGATCGGATACTTTTTGTTTTGGTTCATTATCTGCTTCTTTGATTGCTTTTTTAATATCTTCTTTCGCTTGTTCCACAATTTTTTCTTCCTCTTCTTCTGTCCATAAATTCTTTTCTTCGAGGAACTTTCTGAAGCGAACCAGTGGGTCTTTCTTCTCCCACTCGCTGTCCTCTTCAGAAGTGCGGTATCTTGTCGGATCATCACCAGCCATGGTATGAGGACCATATCGATAGGTGAGGGCTTCAATCAGTGTTGGCCCATTGCCTTCCAGGCCACGTTTTCTCGCTTCTTGCGTGACTGCAAGTACTGCCAGGATATCCATCCCATCAACCTGAACTCCGTGTATGCCTGCCGCCACTGCTTTTTGAGCAATTGTTTTCGCGGCGGATTGTTTTTCAACCGGGACAGAGATTGCGAAACGGTTATTTTGCACCATGAAGATTGCAGGAGAATTAAAGGCACCTGCAAAATTCATGCCCTCGTAGAAGTCCCCCTGTGATGCACCACCGTCGCCTGTATATGTCATGGCAACAGCGTCTTCATTATTTTTCTTCAGACCCATTGCCACTCCAGCTGTCTGAACAATTTGGGCACCGATAATGATTTGTGGCATCATCACTCTGACGCCTTCAGGCATCTGCCCACCTGCAAAATGACCACGTGACCATAGAAATGCCTGTTTTAATGGAACGCCGTGATAATGAATTTGCGGGATATCACGATACCCGGGTAAAATCCAGTCCTGCTTTTCCAAAGCATATTGGGAGCCGATCATAGAAGCTTCCTGCCCTGCAACCGGCGCATAGAAACCTAGTCTCCCTTGACGATTCAATGATATAGCGCGCTGATCCCAGATTCTTGTATAAACCATCCTGGTCATCAGTTCTTTTAAGTCTTCATCAGAGATATCTGGCATTGCCTCTTTGTTAACTATTTTTCCGTTCTCATCGAGAATCTGAAACGTTTTAAACTGATCTTCGACCTGTTGAAGTTCCTTTGTTTTTTCCATATTACCTTTCACCTCATCCTTTCAAATCATTTATACTGGCTATCTATTCAACCTGGTTGTATTTTTTCGCCATTTACAGGTACGCTATTCCCTTTTTGAATAGAAATAATCATAATTCTCCTGACAGGCTGTTTCACAATAATAAAGATATAAAATAATACAACCTTGATTTCAAACTTGATTTTACACGAAGTGATTTTCGATTGTCAACGATAATAAGCCTAGATGAAATAACTTCTCACCACGATTGCATTGTTAAATGACGCACAAGCAAAAACAAACTGTTATATCATTATTTATGATCTGTTATATAAAAATGCAAATAAAAACCCCGCTTAAAAATGCAGGGTTCAAATCGACTATCATTCATAAAAGCATCAAATTTTCGCTGAAATCATGATCTCCTCTTTGTCATCAAGTTGTGCGACAAGACGAAGCTGATCTTTTGTAATCATTTTTCCTGCTTGACCTATTCGTAAATAGACATCAGCAAAAGCTTCGTCAATATAAATCTTTCCTGTTTCTGAAGTTTCAACAATCGTTTTTACTCCTGTTGGGGTTCCTGCAGTTTGAATGACAACTTTTTCACCGCCATAGAGCGTTCCACCAATCAGCCTTCCTTGAACGTCCACTGATTCATCCGCATAAATTGAAGAATGTACAGCTCCCTTGCCGGTGATGTCGATGCTTCCACTTGAGTATATTTGTGAATTCAATGTATATGACAATGAGATATTCGCATTGGACTCCCCTGGACTTTCACTGATTTCCTGGATGATCAGCGCTTTTTGAAAAATCTCCTGAAGAATGTCCATCGTCAATCTCTCAGGTCGCTGGGCGATTGAAATATACACTTTTAATAAATCTCTGAATTCCAGCCACGTCTTGTCCAAAAAATCTTCTTCTTGATCGATAAACGCAATCACCGCTTCAGTTCTGTCAGGGAATTTCTGAAATTTCCGATCTGCAAGCACGCGCCATACCGGGCGTAATCCTTTCGATCCATCATATACTTGCCCGATTTGGCCTGAGTCGAACAATTGCTTCATTGCACTGATCATGAGCCTGAACTCCTGATTAAATGTGGATAGTTTACGCAGAGCCTCGTGATATATTCTTTTGTTTTTTCCGGAACTGATGGTTGAATTGATCGCATTTTTCAGCACAACGACATCATTTCCAGCATGGATGACGGCACTCATAACATTTTTGTGAATATAGATTCCGCCTTCTGCTGCGACTCGCATCCCTTCATAAACATCTCCTGTCACTTCAACATCACCAATAAAGGAAATGTTTCCGTGCTTGACCAATAGATCACCGTTATGCGTATGTATAGGTAATATTGAAATATGAGCAGAGAGACCGGCCCGCTTCACGACAGGCCTTCCGAAAGAGCGGCTGATGATGCTTTTGGTTGATTCATCATATTCGAGCCCGGAACCAACTTTCACCTCCACCGATTTTCCTTCTCTCGCTTTCAAATGATCGCCAAAAACAGAGAAGCCATCCTTCCCCTCTTCTGGTGGCACTACTTTTCCGAGGACATCTCCATCTTGGACACTGGGGATATAACTGGATTCGCGAAAATCAAGAGTTCCATCCGCTTTCTCCCGATACAGCAAGTGTTTACGCTCAATTTCAATATTAAATTCCAGTTCGCCATGCTTACCATCTACTGGAAGCTTCCCTTCCGCAACCACCAACGTCTCTTCTTCTAGTGTTTGACTAGCCTGACTGATCGCGTGTTCAATAATGGTGTCGGAGTGTACTTTCATATGTTCCAACTGTTTCAGAACACTTTCGACTGTCAATTGATTTTGTTTTTGGGTTTTCCATCCATAATCTAAATGTAATTCCTGCGCAGGCGGCAAATCGAGCAAATATGGAATACTGATCTGGCCTGGACGCACAAATAATTTAATCTGTTGCAACTCCTGGTCCACAGTCAATGACCAGAATGTTTCATGAATACTATTTTCTGCCTCAAAAGCGACCAGATCATTATCATTTATCTTGAATTTCTCTGTAACCGGTTCACCATTCCGAAATACTTTTCCCACGTTTCCCGGAACAATCACAGGTTTCGCCGAAGATCCCGATTCGTAAAACAGTGTACCATCTTTAACCCAGGCTTTACCGATCAGACTTTTTGTATGAAGTTCTTCGACAGGACCTGTCAAGTCTTGCTTATAATCCGGTAATTCATAATTCTCCATCATATCCAAAACGACATCTTCCCAATTCGTCTCTTCAGGCACTTCTTCGTATTTTGTGGCACTGATTTTTGCAGGAGTGTTTTTAAAACCGAACAGCTTCTTCCCACCGGATTCCAAAACCTCAATGTCTAATTGATTACTGGTTAGTTGAAAGGATTTTTCTGCTTTTTCAATCGCCTTTTCAACGGATTCTGCTTCAAAAAAACGGGTTTGAGTCATACTCATTCCTCCTGCCTGGTTCTTGAAGAACATACTTTACTCCAATACATATCCAGATGTTTTCATTTCACAATCAGTTTACCATTTATTCGTATCTACAGGAATATATTTCTGAGATCTCAAACCCGGTCCACAATTTCAAAAAAATTCCGGACAGCCTTCATATGAGCTGTCCGGAAAATGAAATATCAGTTAGTTTATTCAAATTGAACATTCAAGCCTGCTGCCTCGTAAAAATTCATTTTCTCATCATTGTAGTCTCTGGTCAGTTCATTGAAGGTATCATTCAAACTGCTGATCTCTTCATAAGATTCATTGACGCTATCATGTTGCTCTTCTAGTGTTTCAATTTCAACATCTTCATCTTTCATCATGTTGTATAACTCAATATCCATTTCAACAGAGCTTAAGTAGGCTTCATGTAACTGCTGATAATGATCATAACGGTCATCCATAGCAGACATCGCATCTTCTGCATACGGAACTACCTCTTCATCAAGCTCATCGATATAGTCCCTTGCTTCGTTGAATTCTGCATAGGACCGTTCCATAATGTCCATTTCCTGATCCATCATGCTTCGTCTTTCTTCTGCAGAAGCAATTGCTTGATCAGCGATTGGTTCGATTTCTTCAATTTCAGAAATCTCCAGCATTTCCTCATACATAGCTAATTCTTCTTGCTCCATGGATTGAAGAGGTTCCTGAATATCCGCCATCTCCATTTCAATGGCTACAGATTCCTCCATATGATCATACATATACTCGGCATGATTCTCATCATTACACCCTGTCAAAATTCCAACAGCACTCGCTGCCAGTACTACACTGACTATTCTTTTCAAACTTTTCCCCTCCTGCATCATCACGCTCTTTCGTTCATTATTAAATTTACCTTAAATTCGCAACTTTTACAAGAAAAAATATTGTTCCTTCACACTTGAGAAGGTCTTATCTTCCCGGTATGATGGAAAGAGAGAGTTTTGGTGATGAATAAGGAGCTGATCAGCATGCTGACAATGGAAGATATCGTTAGAGAGGGGCATCCGTTACTGCGGAAAGTCGCAGAGGAAGTTACCCTTCCCCTCAGCGAGGAAGACCAGTCAATACTGAAAGACATGATCGAGTTTTTAAGAAATGGCCAGAACCCTGAGGTAGCTGAAGAGTATGGCCTTCGACCTGGTGTTGGACTCGCTGCCCCACAGATAAATGTTTCAAAAAGAATATTTGTCGTTCGGACAACCGATAGCCAGGATGAATTGGTTGAGCAAGCGTTTGTGAACCCAAAAATTATCAGCCATTCGCAGGAAACGACGTTCCTCAGTGACGGTGAAGGTTGCCTTTCTGTGGATCGATCCATTGATGGAACAGTGCCACGCTATGCACGCGTAAAAATCGAAGCCTACGACGAAACAGGCAAAAAATTCACAAAACGCTTAAGGGGATTTTTATCCATCGTGTTCCAACATGAATTGGATCATTTAAACGGTATCATGTTTTATGATCGGATCGATGAAGATGACCCTTTGAAAAAAGAAGTACCTGCATCGCTTAAAGTGACAAGAGCAAGCAGTGAGACTCCCCTTTCCTTTTAGGAAAAGCGGGGGTTTCAATTGTTTCTTGTTCAAAATCACTTCGATTCTGAACCCCTCATTTTCTCTTTCTGTAAAATGGATAAAACAATTATCTTGAATTGAATGCTCACAAGGTTTAAAATGTGAAAAGGTGCATTGAACGGTTAATTGAAATTTCCTTGGAAAAGCCGGTTTTTCAAAATCACGACCCGACAGTTTGGATTTCCGTTCCAGGGCAGTGTTCAGAACGCTTCAAATTGAGCAAATGAAGCGTTGTTGAAGTATGTTCAAATTTCCAGCCATGAAATCTTTACGATAATCAAAAGTATATAACCACTAAAAGGAGAGAAAAACATGATTTTTAAAGTATTCTACCAGGAATCGATTTTAGAAGTTCCTGTAAGAGAGCGAACTCAAACCCTCTACATGGAAGCAAACACAGAAGAAGAAGTACGGAAGTCCCTAGCTGATCGTGGCTACAATGTCGAATTCGTGACCCCGCTTTCCGACAAAGCATTAAGCTATGACAAAACAAATGATCCAGATTTTAAATTGGAGCAGGCCTGATCATGAAAGTTAAAAATCATCAGGTTGCCCTCTTCTCTCTCGGGGGTCTTGGAGAGATTGGGAAAAATATGTACGCTGTTCAGTTTCAAGACGAAATTATCATCATTGATTCAGGCATTAAATTTCCCGAAGATGAACTGCTGGGGATCGATTATGTCATACCTGATTACACCTACTTAATTAAAAATCAGGATAAGGTCAGGGCGATCTTTATTACCCATGGTCATGAAGACCACATCGGCGGTGTTCCTTATCTTTTGAGAGAGATCAATGCACCGATTTATGGCGGGAAACTTGCGCTGGCTCTCATTCGCAACAAACTGGAAGAGCATGGTCTCCTTCGCAATGCTGAATTAAATGAGATTGACGAAGATAGTGTAATCAAATTCCAGAAAACTGCCGTTTCTTTTTTCCGTACGACCCACAGTATTCCTGATTCATTCGGTGTGGTTGTTAAAACACCCGAAGGAAATATCGTTCAAACCGGTGATTTCAAATTTGATTTCACCCCCGTCGGGGAACCCGCCAACCTTGCAAAAATGGCGAAGATCGGTGAGGAAGGCGTACTTTGTCTTCTGTCTGATTCAACCAACAGCGAGGTTCCTGGTTTTACGATGTCTGAACGGAAAGTCGGCGCAAGCATCGATTCGATTTTCAGAAAAGTAGATGGCCGAATCATTTTTGCAACCTTTGCTTCAAATATCTACCGGCTCCAGCAAGCTGTCGAGGCTGCTGTAAAATACAACCGTAAAGTTGCTGTATTTGGACGAAGTATGGAGTCTGCAATTCGAATCGGTCGTGAACTGGGTTATATTAAAGCCCCTGAAAGTACCTTCATCGAACATGGGCAAATTAACCGGATTCCCGCAGATCAGGTATTGATCCTCTGCACGGGGAGTCAGGGAGAACCTATGGCTGCACTATCAAGAATTGCTCATGGAACTCACCGTCAGATTCAAATCATTCCTGGCGATACCGTTATCTTTTCGAGTTCTCCGATACCGGGTAATACAAAAAGCGTGAATAAAATCATCAACCAGCTCTTCAAAGCCGGTGCAGAGGTCATTCACGGATCACTGAATGATATTCACACCTCCGGACACGGTGGGCAAGAAGAACAAAAACTCATGCTCAGGTTAATGCGACCTAAGTTCTTTATGCCAATACACGGTGAATACCGGATGCTCAAGAAGCATACAGAACTTGCCAAAGACTGTGGTGTGCCAATTGAAAATTCATTCGTTATGGATATCGGTGACGTACTTGCTATGGATAAAAATGAAGCATCTCTCGCAGGACGAATCCCGTCTGGTTCAATTTACGTAGACGGCAGTGGGATTGGCGACATTGGAAACATCGTTCTTCGCGACCGTAGAATTCTTTCTGAAGAGGGACTCGTAGTCGTGGTACTTACCTTGAATACAAAGAAGCGTAAAATTGTATCCGGTCCGGATATCATTTCTCGAGGATTTGTTTACATGCGGGAATCAGGCGATCTCATCCATGAAGGACAACGTAAGTTAAACCATCACTTACACAAACTCATGAAAGAAAATACCACTAAGTGGGCAGATATTAAAAACGAAGTCTCAGATACACTTGGGCCATTCCTCTATGAACGAACCAAACGTAAGCCAATGATCTTACCGATCATCATGGAAGTCGAAAAATAAGCACGGAAAAAGGCGCTGATTTCTTGGAATCAGCGCCTTTTGTTGGTTTTAAATACTTATGATACTTCTTAAGAATCCGGAAATAGTTCTTCTTCCATACGCGTAATATCCTCATCTGCCCCGATGACGATGATGATATCACCATCGTAGAGAATGTCTTTTGGAGCCGGAGAAACGTTTACTTCTTCCCCACGCTTGATTGCCATTACGTTACACTCGTAAATCGCACGCAAATCCAAGTCGATCAAAGATCTTCCATCTACTTTCATACCGGCAACAAGTTCCACAATACTGTATTCATCCGATAATTCAAGATAATCAAGAACATTTTTGGATACGATATTATGTGCAATTCTGATCCCCATATCTCGCTCCGGATGCACCACTTTATGCGCTCCGATCTTCAGTAATACTTTTTCATGATAGTCATTTTGTGCTTTAACAGTGATATGGTTCACGCCCTGTTCAACAAGCATCAACGTTGTAAGAATACTCGACTGAATATTATCACCAATAGCGACGACAACATGGTCAAAATTACGAATGCCCAGGCTCTTCAAGGTGTTTTCTTCGGTGGCATCTGCTACCACAGCATGTGTTGCTATCGAAGCAAATTGATTTACTTTCTCTTCATTGACATCAATAGCAAGCACTTCAAATCCTTCCCGGCTCAAAGCTTTTGTAATACTTGAACCAAATCGTCCCAGGCCAATGACTGCAAATTGTTTCTTCATTATTCATTCCTCCAACACAATCGATCGATACTTAATTTTACCACAATCAATCTTCTATAGCTGTAGCTTAATGTTTAAATTATACTTCATTTGTGGTATTGTCATGTATGTTATTAATTGAATAAGCAAGTGCAATTCAAAGGAGGAGTCGTACATATGGAATTTTTCAATGAGATTAACTGGGGCGATTTAGGCACCAAAGCCTTAACGATTTCCATGCAGTTAATTTTACTGTTACTGGTATTCGCAGCTGTCAGGGGAGCCGGTAAGAAGCTGATTGGCAGAAGCTTTGCGAAAATGAGCGAAACGAGAAACATTCATGAAGGAAGAACAAAAACACTCGAAAAGTTATCTGTAAACATTTTTTCTTATATCCTGATCTTTATTTTGATCACATTGATAGCAGGTGTCTTTGAATACAATGTCTCTGCCTTGATTGCCGGAGCTGGTATCGTTGGACTGGCCATTGGTTTTGGGGCTCAAGGATTAGTGAGTGACGTTGTTACCGGTTTTTTCATTTTGCTTGAGAAACAAATCGAAGTGGATGAATACATTTCAGTATCCGGACTTGACGGCATAGTGGAAGAAGTGGGCCTTCGAACAACTCAGATCAGGGGCTTCGATGGAACCGTCCATTATATTCCTAACCGGAACATCGGCAATGTATCCAACCATTCCCGTTCAAATATGCGTGCACTTGTCGATATGAGCATCGCGTATGATGAAAATATTGATGAAGCAATCAGCATTATGCAAAAAGCCTGTGATCAGGTTGCGAGCGATGAGCCGGCTGTACTGGATGGACCTCACGTCGTCGGTGTGCAGGGACTCGGGGACAGTGATGTAGTGATTCGCATTATCGCTCAGACAGCAAATATGGAACAATGGGGCGTCGAAAGAAAACTCCGTAAAGCCATGAAAGAAGCCCTCGATGCGAACAACATTGAAATCCCTTTTCCGCATCAGGTATATATCCAGAAAAACGAAAAATAAAGCATACGTAAAGCCGAACCATAAACAATCATGGTTCGGCTTTTTTCATTGGAATACATTTTTAGATCACTCATGCTCGTCCCTGAAAAGGATCCACTCTGTGAATACATTGACGCCTGTCTCAAGCGCAGTTTCATTTGGGTTTAAGGTCGGTGTATGAAGGCCAGTTAAACTATCCACACCCAACCAGCACATCATTCCAGGAATGTCCCGAAGAAAATACCCGAAATCCTCACCTGTCATTGCAATATCCGCTTCATGCAGTTTAGCGGTTCGCTGGTCCTGAATGTGCCGCATGAATTCAGATGTTAAAGGGTCATTGTTATATACCTGACAATAATTTGATCCGTAATCCAATGAAGCTGTACACCTGAATGAAGCTTCAATACCCGCCATGATCCCTTCGATCCGGGATTTAATATCATTCATCGTCTCGTCTGACAATGTACGAATCGTCCCTTCAATACGGGCAGAATCTGCAATAATATTTTGTTTGGTTCCTGCTGTCATCTTGCCGATGGTTACGACAGCTGAGTCCAATGGAGCAACATTCCGGGCGACGATCGATTGAAGCTGAGTAACGAAATGACTTGCGGCTACTGCCATATCCTCTGTCAGATGCGGGTATGCTGCGTGGCCCCCTGTTCCTTTCAGGTCGATAAACAATTCACTGGTATTCGCAAATAGTGTACCTGGTTTCGTTGATACCACTCCCGTTTCCAGTTCCGGCGCGATATGCAAACTGTAAATTTCATCAGGTCTGAACGGTTTGAATTCTTCCGATTTCAAGATGGGCAGCGCACCTCCCGGCCCTTCTTCAGCTGGTTGAAAAATCACAACGACATCATTTTTCAGATTGTGCGTCAAAAGTTTCGCAATTAAACCAAGGGCAATGGTCATGTGAAAATCATGTCCGCATGCATGCATCATCTCTTCGTGAGTCGATGCAAATGATAACCCCGTTTCTTCCTTCATCGGTAATCCATCAATATCCGCCCGGTAGCCAATTGTTTTTTCAGGATTAGATCCTGGGATTTTGACAAAAAGACCGGATTCCCATCGTTTGATTTCCAGTTTATTGGTCAAGTCCATTTGACTCAGTTCAGATAAAATCATGTTTTGCGTTTTGAATTCATGAAAACCCGGCTCTGGAATCTGATGGAGCGCCCGGCGTATAGCCACCAGGCGCTCAAAAGTCATTTTATAAGTCATTCTTCATCTTTCAACTTTCTTAATTCAGCTTTAATTTCCGTCTTACCTCTTGTCTGATCGTCGATTTCTTTAATTACTCGGGCCGGTGTTCCGGCGACAACAGTGTTTGGAGGTACATCTTCTGTTACAATCGCACCTGCAGCAACAACTGCTCCTTTTCCAACGCGGACACCCTCGAGAACAACTGCATTGGCTCCAACAACAACCCCGTCTTCGACTACAACAGGATCAGCTGAAGGCGGTTCGATTACACCTGCAAGGACAGCACCTGCCCCAATATGGCAGTTCTTCCCTACTGTCGCTCTTCCGCCGAGAACAGCATTCATATCAATCATTGTGCCGTCTCCCACAACAGAACCGATATTAATCGCAGCGCCCATCATGATTACTGCTGAATCACCAATATGAACCTGTTCACGAATCAGTGCACCCGGTTCAATGCGCGCACGGATATTTTTCATATCGAGAAGCGGTATCGCTGAGTTTCGTCGATCATTTTCAACGAAATAATCTTCAATCTTCTGCTCATTTTCATTCAGCACCTGCTCGATGACTTTCCACTCGCCAAACAGCACACCGGTGTTGCCTGAAATAAAGGACTTAGTATCAGATCCGAAATCCACTCCTTCCAGATCTCCTTTGATATGTACTTTAACAGGTGTTGATTTCTCGGCATCCGAGATGAACTGAATAATTTCATTTGCATCCATTTGTTTCATGTTGAACATCACCTTCCAAATCAGTATTGTATTCCACTTAATCATAGTGAATATTTCGATTGAAAGCAATCGCTGTGCACAAAATTAATATGCTTTTATAATAAACATCGTCGTTTCCTTCGCCAGATCAATTTCCTCATAGATATCTCCTCCCTCATCAGGGTCAAAAGTGCGTACTACAGGTCTTTGCGGTAGACCCTGATGCTGACCGATAACAATTCCCGTCAATCCGTTACTTAGTTTAACTTGACTGCCATTTGGATAAAACGCGATGGCCCGAAGAAATGTCCACACGACATGATGATCAAATCTGATATTCGTCCGTGCCATAACATGCTCACATGCTTCATGTGGAAAAATTCCCGTCTCTCCTGATACAAGATGATCATAATCATTCGCCACGGCCACAATTTTCGCAAGAAAATGAATATCACTGTTTTCCAATCCTCGTGGATCTCCACTGCCATCCACATTTTCATGATGAACAAGCGCGATATGTGCGGACAGCGTACTGACATCAGGTGCTTTCCGAAGAACATTAAAGCCTTTCCAACTATGATGTTTCATCAGTTCATTATCAGAATCATACCCGGTTGGAATGTCTGAAACTTTAACTTGATCCACTAATTTCCCGATATCATGCAACACTGCACCGATCGCAAGCTCTTGCAGCTTGGGTTTGGAAAGCTTGACATGGACTCCAATCATAACAGACATGATGCAAACATTCACAAGGTGAACAAACAATTCATTCTCTTTTGTGCGAATATCAGTGAGATGAATCAATACATCAGAGTTATTCAATATCTCTTCGATGATTGAATTTACGCTGGACTGAACTTCTTCGGTGTTGATT
This sequence comes from Salisediminibacterium beveridgei, assembly GCF_001721685.1. Taxonomy (GTDB): domain Bacteria; phylum Bacillota; class Bacilli; order Bacillales; family Salisediminibacteriaceae; genus Salisediminibacterium; species Salisediminibacterium beveridgei. Next base: position 2,112,035 of record NZ_CP012502.1, read on the forward strand.
GCCCGAGCCTGCTGCATGTATTGCATGGACTTTGAGAGGGTTTGAATCGCTTCACGTCGGGTTGTCTCTGAAACAACTTCCTCTATATCTACATCGTCGAATCTGTCATCTTTAACGAAAAGAGACGATACACCCATCTGTCTGAGCTTGGACAACAAACCAACGGTCAGCGTAACCCCCTCATTCAGGAGAATTCGTCCATCACTTGCAAAAATATGCTTACCCAGTCGCTCTCCCTGGTTTACTGAATCTATCGATACATATCGCATAAAAGCTCCTCTCCAACAACACGTTCATCACTTCTTACAGTAACGCATCCAATTTGTCTTTATTAAATCCAAGTACTTGCTGCTCACCCTTTACGGTGAGTGGTGTGCCCATTGGATTAATGGTCTTCCATTCTTTAAAAGCAGCATCATCAAGGGATACATTTTTAATCGTATGGGATGCCCCGCGTTCCTCCAAGTAAGTAATGACCTGTTCACAATACGTACACCCTTTACTCACATAAACCGTGATATCAGTTTGACTCATCTTCACTCGCCTCCTTCATCTGCTTCACATCATTCTCCATATATATACTTCTTGTTGGAAATGCTACGGAAACGCCTTCTTCTTCAAGAATTTTCATCACACTGATATTAAGCGATTCCTTAATCTTTAAATGCTCAACCCAGCCTGTTGGTTTCGTGAAGTAATAGATAAGAATATCAAGACTGCTGTCGTTAAACTCAGTAAAATTCACAATAATCAATTCCTGATCAACGTCTTTACTGTTCCTTAACAGATCTTCAATTCGCTTTACACAAGTCTCCATTTGATTTGTGGACGTGGCATACATCACACCCAGGTTGTAAGAAACAAGACGTTTCCTCATTTTTGACATGTTTTCGATCGGCTCATGAGCAACTGTCTTGTTTGGGATCACAACAATCGTATCTGCAAATGTCCGTATTTTCGTGCTTCTGAAATTGATATCTTCAACAAACCCCTCAGTTGAAGGAGTCTTGATCCAATCCCCAATTGTAAAAGGTTTATCGGTTATAATGATAACCCCTCCGAAGAAATTTGCTAACGTATCCTGTGCAGCCAATGCAAAAGCTAAGCCACCAAGTCCGAGTCCGGCTACGAATCCACTTACATTATATTGCCACTCTGAAGCTACGACACTCAGCATCATTACAATGATCGCTACCCGTATCAGTTTTGAAAGAAAGGGGATGAGTATATCATCTTCACTAAGATTCATTTTGTCCCCTATTTTTCTAAAAAACAATGAGTTGGATGCAGACAAATTATATAAACCAACTGCAATATGTATAATGATCAATGACCTGAGAATAACAGCAAGATTTGCATCTATCGATTCTGGCAAAGACAGATAGCGTAACGATGCATAGATTCCAAAAAAAACGAACAATAAACGAAGGGGCTTTTCAAAAGCCAATAATACATTGGTAACAAGATCAATTGGTGCCTTTCGGGATAAATATAATACAAATTGGAAAACATATTTTGTGAAAAGTTTCCTGAATAGAAGAAAAATAAAGAAAATGGCGATCGAGATCGCGATTTCCTGCAATGTGAATGATAAATACCAGTGGTCTGTGTCAATAATAGTATCCATAAATGAATTGTCCTTTCACTACAATGCTGTCAGTCGTCTTCAAATGAAGAAAAACGCATCTATACTTCTTTGCGCAAATACTCTATCTTTTACATCTTAACTTGAAATTTTAAAAGTGTAAATGCTATACTTAGGCATCACAATCGTAAAAAAGAAGGTTGAAAACATGAAAAAACAATTTGCAATAATCGGACTAGGCCGATTTGGCAGCAGTATGTGCCGCGAACTTCATCACATGGGCCACGAAGTTCTTGCAATCGACCATAATCCAAAAAAAGTAGAAGCAATGGAACCTTTCTCCACACATACCATGGTGCTCGATACAACAGACGAAAATAATCTGATCCGTATCGGCATTAAAAATTTTGAGCATGTGATTGTTGCGATCGGAGAAAATATTCAAGCCAGTATTTTAACCGTCCTTCACTTAAAAGACCTTGAAATTCCGGAAGTGTGGGTGAAAGCACAAAATTCCTATCACCATAAAGTTCTTGAAAAAATTGGAGCTGACCGGATCTTTCATCCGGAAGAAGAAATGGGAAACAGAATTGCAGAATTTCTGACTTCTGAAAAAGTATTGGACTATATAGACCTCTCAGTGGATTACAGTATTGTTGAACTATTAGCTACTGAGAAGATCGCAGGTAAAACCCTGGTTGATTTGGACATCCGTGCAAAATACGGTTGTACAGTCATTGCTATTAAACAGAAAAATAAAGTCGATGTGACACCCGACCCGAACGAAACCCTGAATAAGGGAGATATTCTTGTTATGATTGGTGACAAAAAGGACTTACGCCGTTTTCAAGATGGGGTTTTATAATCAGTTTTGCAGAAAAGCCGGCACTTCCCGAACGGAATTGTGTTGGCTTTTCTCAATTGTGAAACCCGATTTTTTAAATTGTAAAGTTTACAAAATTGTCATAATATTTCGCTGACAGCGGTTTCATTCCTGTTTAAACAATGGTTTAATAGAATTAAGAACCATCAGCATGATAGACATAATGTTATGGAGGTGCGTTTATATGAATGCTATTCAAATTTCAAATGTTTTAAAAAGGTTTTCAAATGGGGAAGAATTAAAAGTCATTTTCGAAGATATGGATTTCGTCGTCCGAGAAGGTGAAATGGTTGTTATTTCGGGTCAAGAAGGTGTAGGTAAATCAACATTGCTGCAGATGATCGCTGCAATAACGCCACCGAATAAAGGAACTGTTGAAGTATTCGGACAAGATATTGTCAGTATCCGAAAACGAACCGATTGGCGGGTTCAAACCATCGGCTATATCAATGATGAGAGTGTACTGATGCCCTATATGTCCATTCAGGAAAATCTCATGCTCGGTATCCCTGAAGACGATCCGAAATATAAGTCCCGTCTCGAACGTGCTCATGAAATTCTCAGAGAATTGCATTTTCCAGAGAATCGAATCAATGAATCCATTGAAGCTTTGGACGATGAAGAACAGATTCTGGCAACGATTGCCCGTATTCTCATGACAAATCCTAAGATCATTTTAGCAGATGAACCAACTAAAGCGTTACCTGGAGAAAGTGGCAAAGAAGTCATTGAACATCTTCTCGCTTTTGCAGAAAAACAGGGAACGACGGTTGTTGTTGTTACAGAAGACGAAGATCTTGTAAAACGAGCTGATCGGTATTATCATGTTGAAAATCAACGACTTGTGGAAAAAGAGGCGGACACCGCTTCTTGATCAGCCCGGCAAACGACAAGAAGCCCCGCCTGATTTAAAAAAGGCGCGGGCTTCTTTTCAATCCTTACCTGCTAATCAGGCGTTTAAAACCTGCAGCACCATCATAATAATCGTAGCGCCTATGATGACCGCTACCATGAGAAGCAGGAACAGAATAATGCTTTTTTTTGCTTTATCTGACATAAACAGTCCTCCATTTCATTTTCATATTAATCGTAACACTTCCATCCTTCTCCTCAGCAAGCTATAATAGAGCTGTAAACCTAATCGAATCCATACACAGGATCAAAGAAAGGGGTGGACGATATACTTCACAACGAAACGATTAATACATTATTAAACCACCGTTCCATTCGATCATTTGAGAATTCACCGATATCCGGAGAACAAATTCAAACGATTATTCAAGCGGCTCAAAGTGCGTCTTCCTCCAGTTTTATTCAAGCATACTCCATTATCGGTGTCAAAGATCCTGAAAAGAAGAGGTTGTTGGCAGAATATGCCGGTAACCAGCCTTACGTAGCCGAGAATGGCCATTTCCTTGTTTTTTGTGCTGATATGCACCGGCATGTCCTGGCTGCGGAAATAGAGAATCTCGATCCCGAACTGATTCGCCCATCATTAGAATCCACTGAGAAATTCCTTGTTTCTGTTGTTGATGCGACCCTCGCTGCACAGAATGCTGCTGCGGCTGCAGAAAGTATGGGCTTTGGGATATGTTATATCGGAGGCATTCGCAACCAGTTGGACAAAGTCATGGAGTTATTAAGCTGCCCACCATACGTTCTCCCTTTATTTGGCATGGCAATAGGCGTTCCATCCAAATCATCCGATCAGAAACCGCGACTCCCTTTCAATCATGTCTATCATGAGGACACTTATCAGCCGGATGATAATCAGCTAAAAGAAGACCTGAAAAAATACAATCAAACAATTTCCGGTTATTATAAGGATCGGACAAGTGGTAAACGAAAAGACAGATGGACAGAGCAGATGATGACGCTTCTCGAACGCCGTTCAAGAATGACAATGCGTCACTTGATTCAACAACAGGGGTTTATGAAAGATGAATCGAATGAATAAGGAGTGTTTCAACGATGGCTGAAAAAATGAATGTCGAAAGTTTTAATCTCGATCACACAAAGGTAAAAGCACCTTATGTTCGGCTCGCCGGGAAAACTGAAGGGGTTAACGGAGATACGATTTATAAATATGACCTGAGATTTAAGCAGCCAAATCAGGCTCATATGAGCATGCCTGCCCTTCACTCTCTTGAACACATGCTTGCGGAATTCTCACGTAATCACCATGAACACATAATTGATGTTGGCCCGATGGGCTGCCAAACCGGTTTTTATCTGGCAGTTATGAACGATGATTCTTACGAAAACATTCTCACAGTGCTTGATCAGAGTTTGCGCGATATTCTCCAGGCAAAAGAAGTACCCGCATGTAACGAATTGCAATGCGGCTGGGCGGCATCTCATTCTCTCGAGGGTGCTCAAGAACTCGCAAAAGAAATGCTTGATCAAAAAAACGAGTGGCATCAAATCTTTGCTGAGTGAAACACAGATTTTTTATACTGAAAAAAGAAACGCTTCCGACTGTGATTTGTTGACAATCGGAAGCGTTTTTATACGTCATAGGAATGTTTAAGTTCGTTGAAGAATGAAGTTTTAGTGCAACTAAGGCTTTAACCACCTGCTTAGCGAGAAGCCAATATTTCTTATGATTGATTTTCGTTTTAGTTATTTTTACTGATCAGAACTTTTTTTCCATCGTGACATGTTCGATACCGGCATCCAGAAAAATATCTGAGATCGTTTCATACCCGATGTGATGGTAAAAAGGTTCAGCATGCGTTTGAGCATTAAGGATTAAAGAAGCACAGCCGTTTTCCACTGAGATTTCTTCCATTTTTTTCATGATAATTGCACCTATGCCCTGATTTCTTTTTTCTTTCAGAACACAAACCCGCTCTGCTTTGCCCTGATTACCGGAAAATCGTAACCTGCCAGCGCCACATGGCACATCGTCACACGTTGCTAAAAAGTGCATAGCGTCTTTCTCCAATGCATCAATCTCGATGCTCTCAGGAACTCTCTGTTCTTCAATAAACACACGCCTTCTGATTGCGTAAACCGCATCTTTCTCTTTTTTTGAATCTGCTATCGTCACTTCAGTCATCTGACACTCCTACTTTCCGATCAGAAATGTTTCATACGTTGTCCATGTGCCGTCGTCAAGCTGATATAAAAGAGAAAAGCGATCAATCGTCTCTTCGTGAGAAATCTTTTCCATCTTCAAACGTCCAATAACATCCTGCATCTCATCATACATCATGTCCTGACCAACAGTAATATGCGGCACAAATGAATGCTCCTGAACAAAATTCAAGCTCCCACTGTTCAACTGATGATGAAGATCAAAAAGTTCCTTTGTTTCCTCGACCTTCATGTAAATCGTGTTTGTCGTAGGATAAAATGTACTGTATTTAATCACTTTCAATTGAAATGGCGACGCATTCTCAGCTACTTTCCTGATCGATAACACCACTTCTTCAAGCTTACGATCATCATTCAGTTCAAAAGGTTCCTTCAGTGTGATGTGCGGTGGCACTTTGGCATACTTGGTATCATAACGTTTCCGATAAGAGTTCGCAAGATCCTGAAGCTTCTTTGATGGAAATACTGCAACTCCATATTTCATAACTGATTCCTCCCCATTTAATGACAGCGCTTTACTTATTATCATCATAATATACTTTTTCACATATATCAAAATCTTTTCCTTCTCTCAATCTGGTCAACCTGCCTCTCATGTTCTACAGCAACCGCCCGAGTATGGTAAAATAGAATAGATCATTTCAATTCAGACAGTCACAGGAGGAGATCATTATGGCAGACAAAACGAGAGATCCGGTGCATTGCCACATTGTTGAGAATGCAACCAGAGAATTAATAAAAGAACGTGGTGTAACGATCGAAGATATTGCAGATATTGTTTATAACATGCAAGTTGAATACAACAATGGCTTAACCATGCAAGAATGTATTGACAGCGTGGATCGTGTACTCGAAAAAAGAGAAATTCAGCACGCTGTTCTGGTAGGTATTGAACTGGACAAATTAGCGGAACAAAAGAAACTATCCGAACCGCTTCAATCCATTATCGAAATGGACGAAGGACTATTCGGAGTGGACGAAACCATTGCGCTTGGATCCGTTTTCGGGTATGGCAGCATCGCAGTGACGACTTTCGGCTATCTGGATAAAGCAAAGGAAGGTATTATTAAAGAACTCGACACAGAACCTGGTAATAAAGTACACACGTTTTTGGATGACTTGATCTGCAGTATTGCAGCGAATGCTTCCAGCCGTCTTGCACACCGCATCAGAGACCGTCAGGAAAAACTGCGGGACGAAGAAATCCAACGCCGCGACGAAGAAGAACGTATGAGTTGAATACCCAAAAAGCTGAGGATATATACTCCTCAGCTTTTTTGTGAACCCGGTTATGCGCTATTCGTCCTGAACCATCAATTCACCGAAATAAAGACTTGCTTCTTTCAGGTTCAGCTTCAGTTCTTCTGCAATTTGCTTTAATCTGACCAGTTCCCCTTCAGTAACAATCGATACAACTGTGCCACTTTCGCCTGCACGCGCGGTCCTTCCAGCCCGGTGGAGATATTGTTTCTGATCATTTGCGAGATCGAAGTGAATCACATGACTGACTCCTTTCACATCAAGTCCTCTTGAAGCAAGGTCTGTTGTGATCAGCAGATTCGCTTTTTGCTCGCGGAAATCCTTCATCGCCAGTTCTCTACCTTGCTTTCCTTTGTCACCATGAAGTCCTGTTGCCTGTATACCGTTATACGTCAGCTTTTCCGTCACTTTATCCACATCAAAGCTATTGTTTAAAAAGGCCATGCCAAGAAAGCCGTGCATATGGGTCAGTTTACCGAGCATCTTTACTTTATCCCGCTTTTCTGAAACCAGAAACACATGTGTCATACTTTCTATCTGTTTCATAGACTGATTCACACGAATTTCAACCAGATTATCGATTCGTTCTTCTGCCAGATGCATCACGCGATCCGGTACTGTCGCTGAACAGATGATACGTTGCTCATTTTTCGGCACAGCCTTTTGAATCAGGTCCAATGTAGCCAGATGATCCGGTACAAACAGCTGATCCGCTTCATCAAAAACGAGTGTTTGAACCTCATGAACCTTAAGTTTTTTATCCTGAATTAATTCGCTGATTCTACCCGGCGTTCCAGTAATGACCTGCGGCTTCTTTTTCAGCTTTTCATACTGCCTTTTTACGTTTGCTCCACCAATCATGACTGCGGAGTGAATACTTGATCCTGTGCTCCATTTCCCCACCTCTTCATGTACCTGCATCGCCAATTCCTTTCCAGGAACAATAATAAGAAGCTGCACATTTTTCGATGACGGGTCAATTTTATTCATTCCCGGAATCAGATAACCCAGAGTTTTACCGGTTCCTGTAGGTGCTTCAGCGATCAGGGAATTTCCTTTCAGAGCAGCAGGTACCATCTCCTGTTGAACGGGTGTCCAATCTTTAAAATCTTCCTTTTTCCATTGTTTCTGTATCCATTCGGGTAATGATTCCAATAATGTATCCATTTAAATCTCCTTCTTAAGCGAACTCGTTTCTATTCTATTATAGGCTAACCGTTCCAATATGAAAAGGTTAGCCTGAAAGCCTTACGGGTATAAGATAAATGAGGAGGGATACTGATGTCAGATGAAAAAAAAGAGCTCGCTGACCGGATTTATTCTCAACTTGAAAACGTCATTGATCCGGAACTCGGTGTGGACATCGTGAACCTGGGTCTGATTTATGAAGTCAACCTGGATGAAGAAAATAACGTCCATGTCAAGATGACACTCACAGCCATGGGGTGCCCTCTTGCAGGAACCATTGTTTCGGATATCAAAAACACGCTGTCAGAGCTTCAAGAGATCGGTGAAATCGGCGAGGATATTGATGTAGAGATTGTTTGGAGCCCACCGTGGGATAAATCCATGATGAGCCGATATGCCAAAATTGCCCTTGGTGTTCATGAAAGTTAAAATGTGATACATTTAAAAAAGTCCAGCTCAATAAGAGGTTGGACTTTTTTTCGTCAATCCATATTTTTTTTGTCCCTGATTTCAGTAAGTATGCCAATTACTGCTGAAAGACCCATCATGATAAAAGATGTAATGAGCGTGATCATGAAAACCGCAGTGGCAATCCACCATCGCTGAGGATGAAGCATCCCTTCGTAAAACACTTCACCGGTATCCGGATCGATATCAGGAGGCACCAGGTGAAAATTGAGTCCAAGAAATATTGCTGTTACGGCCCCGCCGAACGCTACAAGTATGGCGCTGTAAAGAAGAAGCTTTCTGTATATTTCTCCATGTATCATTCTATTCCGCTTCCTTTCAACCAAAAGTTACCTCATCAATGTCATCAGGATTTTTACCCAAGCGTTCTCCGGTGTGAAGTTGATCAATGGCAGAGAGATCTTCCGTCGTCAATTCAAAATCAAAAATATCTGCATTCTCCTGAATACGGCTGATAGTAACGGATTTCGGAATCGTCACAATCTCTTTTTGCAACATCCAACGAAGGATAATCTGTGCTTCGGTTTTCCGATATCTTCTCGATATTTCCTGAATAAACGGATCGCCGAATTTCTTCCCGCGTGCCAACGGACTCCACGCTTCAATTTGTATCCCCTTATTTTTGCAATACTGATGAAGTTCCTGTTGATTCAACCAGGGATGAAGTTCCACTTGATTGACCATCGGCTGGATATCGCAGGATTGAATGAGTTTTTCAATATGCTTTGTATGAAAATTACTGACGCCGATTGCACGAACTTTCCCGTCGTGGTATAAGGTCTCCAAAGCTTTCCATGTGTCTTGAAACGTCTCCGTAATAGGCCAATGGATCAGATACAAATCCACAATTTCCAAACCGAGTTTTTCACGGCTCCGTTCAAATGCTTTCAATGTCTCATCATACCCTTGTTCATCATTCCATACTTTTGTCGTGATGAACAAATCTCCCCGATCGACCCTGGATTCACGGATGGCTTTCCCGACACTTTCTTCGTTCTGATAAAACGACGCGGTGTCTATCTTTCTGTAACCAGTATCCAAGGCAGTCCGGACTGCGGTTTCCACTTCTTCCCCTGCTTCAGACTTATACACTCCAAGTCCAAAGCGAGGCATTTCAACGCCATTGGCCAATGTGACAACAGATGATAATGAATACGTCATTTTTTTCCCTCCATCCAAAAGTTATAGGATCTCAAAAATTAGTATAACAAATCTTGGCATCTTTCGCTTTTCATTAAAACTGATTTGAATATCTTCTCAATACGATCCGCAACCTGATGTAAAAACCGATAGCAGCGCTGGTCAGGCCGAGGGTGATGCCAATCCAGAAACCGATCGGACCAAGGTCTGTCAATGCCAGCATAAAGCCTGCAGGGAGTCCGATCATCCAATAGGACACGAAGGCAATATAAAAGGGTAGAGTCACGTCTTTGTACCCTCGCAAGACACCTTGAAGACTCGATTGCAGGGCATCTGAAATCTGGAAAATGATTGCAACAATAAATAACACCATGGCGATGGCCACTACATCCGGATTATCTGTATACAAATAAGCAATCTGCTCTCTGAACAGAAACAGGAAAACAGATCCGACCATCAGGAAACCAGTACCTCCCAAAACGCCGATCCAACTGTAATCTTTTGCTGATTGAAGTCTTTTGCCCCCTACAGAGTAGCCAACAACAATTGTCAAAGCCATCGAAATGCTTAAAGGGATCATAAATAACAGAGAGGTGAAATTTAATACCACCTGATTCGCTGCAACAGTGACCGTCGTAAACATCACACCAATCAATAACGTCACCACAGCAAAAATACTGGCTTCAAAAAACAAGGAAAGCCCCATCGGAATACCGATGGACAGCTGCTCTTTAAAAGATGTCCAGGAAGGTTTCACCCATTTGACAAAGAGCTTATACCGTCGAACCTTATCCACTCGAAACGTCATCATCACACCCGCAATAAACATAAACCAGAACGTTATCGCTGTTGCATAACCGGCCCCGACTCCACCAAGCTGAGGAAAGCCAAAATGCCCGAAAATCAATGCATAGTTAAAGAAGAAATTGACCGGTAATGTCATAAACAGAATATACATCGTAATCCTTGTGAACCCCTGTCCGTCAAAAAAATAACGGAGTACGGTAAACAAAAACAGCGGTAAGATCCCAAATGCCAACCCGATTAAATAATGGTACGAAACGTCATGCACACCCGATTCCAGATTCATAAAAGAAATGACTGGTTCTAAAACAAAAAAACCTCCACCGATGACACCGATGGTTAACAAGACCGCCAGATAGATCGCCTGCATGGCGCTATGGTGAACTCTATGTCCGTTATCAGACCCCATTAAATGCGCGATAATCGTCGAAGTCGAGAGCAAGATCCCGTTCATCCCTGTGAAAATCGGCAGCCATAAACTTCCACCGATTGCGACGCCGGCCAGATCTTCTGTTCCTGCACGTCCAGACATCATCGTATCCACGATATTCATCGAAAACATGCTGATCTGAGTTACCATAATCGGCCAAAGAATGACCAGAAATAATTTAAGTTTTTCCTGAAAGGAATCGGCGTGATACATATTGATTCCTCCTGTTCTTCAGCCCGGCTGAGTTATTCGTCTTTCTCCTTGAAATAATCAATCAATTCATCAATGCTCATGTCTTTATCCAGAAATTCCATCACTTTTGCTTGATCGCGTTCATCCAAGTAAACGCCATCCTTATCGAGCGTTTTCCTGAGCTCTTCAAGAATATGTACTTTCATCAAGTCATCCATTTTATTAAGCCTCCTGACTGCAATCTCTATAGTGTAAGAAAACCCCCCGGAATCATCCGGAGGGTAATAATGTCATCATGGTGGGCTGTACTGGGATCGAACCAGTGACCCCTTGGTTGTCGACCAAGTGCTCTCCCGCTGAGCTAACAGCCCTGACGTTGTTCAATTAGGTTTCATTTGCAGCGACAATTTATAATATACTTGAAAAATGATTAAAGGTCAATAGCCTGACCTGAATTTATTCATCATACGTATATCTGAGCACATATCGGCGTTCATTCAGCTTCCGAATTTCCACTAGCGGACCTGTTTCGTATCCATTTATCCAGTTATCTTCGATTTTAGCTTTCATGCAGCCTGCCTGAAAGCGACTCGGGAAAATTTCATTCCAATAAATCCAGCGCGGTCGCTGATATGCCATCATTCTCGCCTCCAACGATCATTCTCTCTCACAATGTTTACAGAATACCACCTTCAGATGAAAGATGCAAAAAAGAAGCAGCCTGGTAAGCTGCTTCTTCGTTTCAGTTCCACTCCCATTCTCTCGAGAAGATATCATCGTCAAACCAGCCCTCTTGAAACTCCAGGCGATGCTCTGAATGAAGCCAAAAGATATAATCTTCCGCTTCGAACAGATAGCTGTAGCCTGTAGTATCTTCCCCGTAGTCCACAAATCGATAGCCTTCGATCAACCACTCATGAAATGGTGTCCCTTCCTCAGATTCATAAGATTCCACTTCTTCGTACTGGCTCAGTTTCTCAATCATTTCTTCAAAGAGCTTCTCTTTTTGACCGGAATCTTCTGATACACGAAGAATCATTTGACCAAAATCAAACTCTTCATCCTGCGGTGTCAGATGAACCAGAAATGGTTCATCAGCTTCTTCGGTAGTCACTTGCCACTCTTCTCTGACATACGTGGTAAACGGGAGACCTTCTTCATGAAGCAACTGATAAGCCCGAATTCTTTCACCACCCTCAGGATATGTGGTGATCGACTTCATTTCATCTCTTTCAACAGGGGAATCATGATTCCCTTCATCCGACTGATTTTCTTCTGAATCATTCCTGTCTGATTCATTATCAATGGCGTTTTCGTTCTTTTCATTGTTTTCATTTATTTCTGTAGCTGCGTGATTAACCGATTCTTCTTGTTCAGCATTCTCATTGTTTTCTCCAGTCATTGGAATGAAATCGATATTGATAACAAGTAAAAAGAAGATCGCCGCAGCTGCAATCATGGCCACTCTCGCATTCCAGACCCTTCTGTTCTGTATAGATTCAGCTTTGGGATCGCCTTTATCTTTCATTTCTTTCATTCCCTTTCTCATACTTGAAAAGCTGGCTTCGCGAGTCTTTTTTGATGGCGCGAATTGCAGTTTTTTCAGGATATCCTCTTCTGAGTTTCGGCCTTTTCTTGTCATGCGTCCATCACCTCCTGATGCATATGCTCTTGAAGCATCTTTCTTGCCCTTCGCTGCAGTGCTTTCACAGAAAAATTTGACTTTTTCATGATGGCAGCTGTTTCCTCAACCGTGAATTCTTCAATGACTCTGAGGTGAAGCACCGTCCTGTATGTTTCGGGCAACTCATTCATTAAAATCAGCGCCTCGCGAATTTCATCCTGTAGAATCACTTCATCTTCTGACGATGTTGTTAACGGACTCAGCGTCCTTAACTTTTCCTCTTCAGTTGCAATGGACCGGTTCCGTTTTTTTGCCTGCCTGTGGTAATCCAGTACAGTATTTCTGGCAATGGAAAATACCCATGTCTTAAATGTTGACTTTCCACTGAACGTATTCATTTTCATGGCCACTTTATAGAAGATGTCCTGCAAAACCTCTTCTGCATCATGGTAGCTCGCCACTTGACCGTATACATAACTAAATACCTGTGTGACGTATAAATCATGGAGTCTTCGAAGTGCAAATTCGTCCCCGCTGATAGCCGCTTCAATCAACTCATGATCCTGCATACGCTCACCTCCTTCTAGCTTATTAGACGTCATTCATAGATCCAGGGTGTCCCGAAGAAATCAAAAGTTAGTTAGACGCCAAGTCAGACTTGCAAATTCAAACCGATCATACAAGAAGAAAACCGGCGATAAGCCGGTTTCAGAATTACCAATCTTCTTTTTTTTCAATCTGATGCCGTTCAATCCCTTCAAGGTGCAATGATTTATATACTGCTACCATCATCAGGATCATGATCCCTGTAAATGGTAAAGCAATGATCGTTGCAATCGCCTGCATCCCATCCAGTCCCCCACTGGCAAGCAGCACTGCTGCAATTGAAGAAATCAAAAGACCCCAGACAACCAGGATCGGACGCTTTGGATTCAGATCACCTGATGATGAGAAAACCCCCAGTACATAGGTAGCGGAATTCGCAGATGTGATGAAAAAGATTGAAATCAGAATCAGCGCCGCGATACTGAGTATCATTTGAAATGGCAATTCACCAATCACAAGAAACAACCCTGCTTCAGGGGTTTCTGCAGTAACAGATGCAATATCTACACCGTGATTCATTTCAAAATACATACCCGCACCGCCAAAAGTGACAAACCAGATGATCGTGATGAAGGTCGGGACAATTAATACGCCTATAATAAATTCTTGAAGAGTTCTGCCCCTGGATACCCTGGCGATAAACGTGCCCACAAACGGACTCCAGGAAATGACCCAAGCCCAGTAAAAGAGCGTCCATTCCCCCATCCACTCATTATCAGAATAAGGGGTTGTATCAAAACTTAAAGAGGGCAACTGCGTGATATACTGTCCCGTCGTCAGAATTGTGTGTTCCAAAATAAAAACCGTCGGCCCTGCGATCAGACCAACGATAAGCAGTATCCCGGCCAATCCAAGGTTCGATATACTCAAATACCGCATGCCATTATTTAATCCCGACATCACGGACAAAAGAAAAATGACAGTCACAACAGCAATTATCGTCATATAAACCGTCATATTCGTTTCAAGATCAAAAAGCTGACTAAGTCCGCTGCCTACTTGAAGGCTGCTCATACCAAATGAAGTGGCAATCCCTACTGTCGTAGCCACAATCACAATCATATCGATCAATTTACCCGGCCACTGGTAAATTCGTTCACCGATCAAAGGATAAAACGATGAACTGACAAGACCCGGCAAATTTTTTCGGAACTTCGCGAATGCCAGACCCAGTGCAACAATCGCATAAACAGCCCAGGGATGCACCCCCCAATGAAAAACGCCGAGTAACAGACCTTGTTCTGCGGCTTCCTGAGAGCCTGAGGACACATCACCTGCAGGATCATGGAAATGAGACATCGGTTCTCCAACGCCCCAAAATACGAGTCCTACCCCCATTCCGGCAGCGAACAACATCCCAAGCCATGTGAAGTAGGTATATTCAGGTTTTTCATTTTTCGTTCCGAGTTTCATATGTCGATAAGGTCCAAAACCCAAATAAAAACAAAAAAGAATAAAAAGCGCAGTTGCAGAGACATAAAACCAACCAAATGATTCAACCATCTGATCCATGACATAAACGGAGTAGGTATTCAATTGTTCAGGTTCCAAATATCCCCAGATAACGATCGCTGCAACAATGATCGCTGAAACAATAAAAACAATGTATGTATTTATCTTTTCCAACATAGCTTCACCTCCCGTAGGAGTGAAATACCCCAAACTAAACAGTAAAAAACGGGATACCGAAAATCGGTATCCCGAACCATTAAGAATGTGTTTTTGTGAATTGCTGGCTTTCTGTGGATCCTTTCAGTGCAAGCGTGGAAGACGTTCCTCCGGTTATAATCTGCGACACTTCATCGAAGTAGCCCGTACCCACTTCACGCTGATGCCGGGTTGCTGTGTAGCCATCTTTTTCTGAATCAAACTCAGCCTGCTGCAATTCTGAATAGGCTTCCATCCCTCTGGATTTGTACTTAAGCGCCAGTTCAAACATGCTGTGGTTCAGCGCATGGAATCCTGCAAGGGTTACAAATTGAAAAGCATAGCCCATCTTCCCAAGCTCATCCTGGAAATTCCGGATTGTTTTTTCATCCAATTTCTTTCTCCAATTAAACGATGGTGAGCAGTTATAGGCCAACTGTTTATCCGGATACTGTTGATGAATGGCTTCGGCGAACTTGCGAGCTTCATCCAGATTCGGTTCGCTCGTTTCGCACCAGACAAGATCCGCATAAGGCGCATAGGCAAGTCCCCTCGCAATGGCCTGATCAATTCCTGCTGTCGTCCGGTAAAAACCTTCAGCTGTTCGTTCTCCAGTCAGAAACTGATGATCATACTCATCCACATCACTGGTGATCAGATCCGCTGCATTTGCATCCGTTCTGGCTACGATAATCGTTGGTACATCGCACACATCCGCAGCCAGTCTTGCAGATATGAGATTCTTAACAGCTACCTGTGTCGGCAGCAGTACTTTTCCGCCAAGATGCCCGCATTTCTTCTCAGAAGACAGCTGGTCCTCAAGATGAACACCTGCCGCTCCTGCTTCAATCATCGCTTTTGTCAGTTCAAAAACATTCAATGAGCCGCCAAATCCTGCTTCCATATCTGCAACAATCGGTGCAAAGTAGTCGATTTCTCCACCACCTTCTGACTGTTGAATCTGATCAGCTCTTTGAAATGTCTGATTGATTTTTTTTACAACATTCGGTACAGAGTTTGCCGGGTAAAGGCTTTGATCCGGATACATCTGTCCTGAAAGATTCGCATCAGCGGCAACTTGCCAGCCGCTGAGATAAATTGCTTCAAGACCGGCTTTGACTTGTTGCATTGCCTGATTTCCCGTCAATGCACCAAGAGCCGCTACATATGGCCGTTCTTGCATCAGCCGCCATAATTTCTCAGCCCCATGTCTTGCAAGGCTGTACTCAATATGGAGCGATCCCTGAAGCTTTTGCACATCTTCCGGTGAATAAGGTCTTACCACTCCAGTAAATCGTTCCTGTTCCCATTCATTTTTCATCATGCCGGCTGTTTTTTGACCCATTTCTAACACTCCTTCAGATTATTTATTCTTAAATGCTCTTCTTCTTCTATGCAAAATGGGTTCAGTATACCCATTAGGCTGCTGGTGTCCTTCAAAAATAAGTTCCAACGCCCCCTGAAAAGCTTCGGACTCCTCAAAACGCCCACTCATAAACTGATAATCCGGATCCAGCTGATTCTGTTCATCAACCAGCTTTGCCATTTTCTTCATCACCTGACGAACCTGTTCCTTTGTTACCACGCCATGGTGCAACCAGTTAGCCATGTGCTGACTCGAAATTCTGAGCGTCGCTCTGTCTTCCATCAGTCCGGTTCCATGAATGTCCGGTACTTTGGAACATCCTATGCCATGCTCAATCCAGCGAACAACATAGCCGAGAATCCCTTGCGCATTGTTTTCCAACTCTTCGTTAATTTCTTTTTCTGTCCAGGACGGATCAGGTTCTATAGGCAACGTCAGCATTTCTCGTGTTTTGTCAGTCAATGTCTTCATCAAATTATTCTGTATATCGGACAAGTTCACCTGATGATAGTGAATGGCATGTAAGACTGCCGCCGTTGGTGAAGGGACCCAAGCCGTGTTACCGCCGGCATAAAGATGACCGATTTTTTGATCTACCATCTTTTTCATCTCATCAGGCATGGCCCACATCCCTTTGCCAATTTGTCCTTTATGATTCAAACCGGTCTGCAGGCCATTAAACACATTCGATTGCTCATAGCCAGTAAGCCAAACTGAATCCTTCATAGCACCTTTACGAATCATTGGACCAATCTGAAATGCCGTATGAATTTCATCGCCAGTTCGATCAAGAAACCCTGTATTGATAAAGAAGATCCGATTCCGGACTTCATCAATGCAATTTTTTAAATTCAGTGATGTCCTTCTTTCTTCGTCCATTACTCCGATTTTGATCGTATTTGCTGGCAGATCGAGTATCTCTTCGATATCTGTGAACATGCTGTTGGCAAATTTAACCTCTTCAGAGCCATGCATTTTCGGTTTGACAATGTAAATTGATCCTTTATCTGAATTCGTATGAGTACCTTTTCCTTGATGATCCAGTTTACCGATCAAACCAGATATGATCCCGTCGATCATTCCTTCGAACGTATGACTGCCATCAGCAAACGTGATTAAGTCGGTCTTCATCAAGTGCCCGACATTCCTGACCAGCAGTAAAGACCTGCCTGATAATGAGAACGTAGTATTATCTTGTGCCTGATAGACCCGGTCCTCATTCAGTTTTCTGGTCACTGTTCGACCACCTTTAGTGAATTCAGTAGTGAGTGAGCCCTCAATCAGTTGATGCCAATGGTGGTATACATCCAGTTTATCTTCCGGATCGACTGCTGCAACGGAATCTTCAAAGTCTGCAATCACCGTTGTTGCAGCTTCCAATTCAATATCTTTGACGCCTGCTTTATCGTTTTTTCCAATCGGATGAGTACGATCGATCAGAATATCCAGGTGCATTCGATGATGTTCAATCAAGATCGATTCAGGCGACTGTGGATCTCCCCGATACCCTTTGAATTGTAGTGAAGATGCGAGTTCTGTCCATGAATCTTTCACTTTCACTTTTAACATCTTGTTGTCAATTACGTATTCTTCCGCTTCCTGATGACTGCCTGTTACTAAAGGGACCCATTCATCGAGCAGGGCTTTAGAATACTCGATGACCGCACTGCCTCTTAAAGGGTTATACGAAGATGTTTTTTCTTTCCCGTGATCTTCATCTATCACATCCGTTCCATACAATGAATCATAGAGGCTTCCCCATCTTGCGTTGGCTGCATTCAATGCATAGCGGGCATTATTAACGGGAACAACCAACTGCGGTCCTGCTTGTGAAGTGATTTCATCATCGAGCTGATTGGTTTCCACTTTACTTTTCGACCGTTCTTCTTCAAGATACCCTGCCTCTTTCAAGAAGTGTTGATATTGTTCTAAATCAAGGCATTCATTCAATGTCAGCTGGTCATGCATCAACTGTATATCATCGCGTTTCTTCAATAGGTTTTCGTTTATATCATGATGTTTATTGAGATATGCTTCCACCCTGCTCCAAAAAGTATCGTTGTTTATTCCTGCAGTGATGAGCAGCTTGTCCACCCATGATGCAAATTCTTTCTCAACGTTCAAACTACCCAACTTCTTATAATGATAAGTCATGTCTGAACTCCCTTCTGTTATAATACAGTTTGATAACTTGTTTATTATTATATAACAACAAAATTAAAATGCAACCCTTTTTTAAAAATTATTTCATGAATTTCCATCGTCCATTCATCGTGACCATGGATCTCAAACTGATTACAGTTTTGGGCATACTTTTCAACAAAATCTCTGTTAAAGCCTTTTATTGCTATTGGGATGGAAAGAGCGACTGGTGGTAACACCAGGGAGAGCAGCGAATGTTTAGAGGGGTAAGCCATTGGGTACCTTTTCGCCCTAAGCGATTGAAAAACAACACTGAAAGCACAGCCATTGTTTCTAAACCCCATCATATATTTTAGAGCCACAAAAAACAGCAGAAATCCACTTCCAGAGGATTTCTGCTGTGTTATCAATTATTTCTTCTCATCGAATTTTCAACTAGAGCAAACTATATAACGAGTTGACATCCCCATTATAAACATGTTCTTAAGGCAGTACCGTTGAGCCCATCAAATAACGGTCACATTCTCTTGCAGCCCCTCGTCCTTCGTTGATGGCCCAAACCACCAGACTTTGGCCCCGCCTTGCATCACCTGCGGCAAAAACGCCATCCCTGTTTGTGGTATAGACTTCGTGATCGGCTTCGATTGTTGTATTATCGGTTGTTTCCAATCCGAAATGTTGAACCAGACCTTGCTCCGGACCGGTAAAACCAAGAGCAAGAAAGACAAGATCTGTTTCCCAAACTTGCTCAGTACCTGGAATGATTTCCTGGGTCCGGTTGCCATAGGCGTCTTTCGTCGCTTCCACCTCGATGGTATGCACTTCTTTTAACTTTCCGTTCTCATCACCAGTGAATTTTGTCGCCACAATTCCATAAGCCCTGGCGTCTTTTCCAAAAATCGCAGCAGCTTCTTTGTGGCCATACTCGTCGACATGAACGATTGGCCATTGTGGCCAAGGATTTTTCGACTCATCCCGTTCCGTGGATTTTTTTCGGTATTTATCAAACTGGGTTAAGGATTTACAACCATGTCTCATCGATGTCGCAATACAGTCAGTACCGGTATCTCCACCACCGATCACAACAACCCTTTTGTCTTTCACAGACAGGAACTCACCATCTTTGTGACCGGAATTCAATAAACTTTTCGTATTCGCATGAAGAAAATCCATTGCAAAATGAACGCCATCCAGTTTTTCCCCTTCAATACCGGACGATCTCGGCACTGTAGCACCAGTACAAAGAATCACAGCATCAAAATCAGACTGAAGTGACTCAGATGAGATATCTTTCCCTATTTCTGTTTCTGTTATGAAGGTGATTCCTTCTTCCTCCAGGAGTTTGATCCTTCTCATAACAATTTCAAAAGGAAGTTTTGCTTCAGGGATACCGTAAGTAAGTAGGCCCCCGATATGCGTGTCCCGTTCATAGACGGTCACCGTATGACCTGCTTTATTAAGCTGATCAGCTGCGGCAAGACCTGCCGGGCCGCTCCCAACAATTGCAACGCTTTTCCCGGTGCGTTTTTCCGGTGGTTTCGCAGTCACCCAACCTTCAGAAAAACCTTTATCAATAATCGATCGTTCTACTGACCGGATAGCCACCGGGGGTTCGTTAAGCCCGAGAACGCATGCCCCTTCACACGGAGCAGGACAAGTATACCCCGTAAATTCAGGGAAATTGTTCATTTCATGTTCTTTTTTCAGCGCTTCTTTCCATTGGCCTCTGTAGACCAGATCATTCCATTCAGGAATTAAATGATAAACAGGACATCCGGATGTCCCATTTTCCATCTCAATTCCGGTGTGGCAGGTAGGCACGCCGCAATCCATGCAGCGTGCTCCTTGTTCTTGTGCTTCCTGTTCGGTCATGCCTACGGTATACAGATCCCAGTCTTTTGTTCGTTCAGCGGGGTCTCTTTCCGTATGCGTTTGACGCTTGAACTCCATAAAGCCTGTCATTTTCCCCATCGTAGTCGACCCCTTTCAGCACATGGTCCATTCTGCTTATTTATATTCTTCAAATGCTGCCATCTCTGCATCTTTTCGCTCCTGACCATCATCGATCAGTTCTTGTATACGATTTTGAATCTGCTCATATTGCTTTGGCACAACACGAATGATCTTGCCGGCCAACTCATCCCAACGTCTGAGGATGTCTTTTCCCCGATCACTGTAAGTGTGTTCAATATGACGTTTGATTGTTTCATAAACCATGGTTAATTCTTCGCCCTCAGAGAGTGTCGACATGGTGACCATGTCATTGTTCAGTTGATCCTCAAAAGGTGTATCTGCTTCATGCAATACATAAGCAGCACCCCCGCTCATACCCGCGGCAAAGTTTTTACCTACTGAGCCAAGAATGATGACCCGGCCTCCCGTCATGTACTCACAGGCATGATCTCCGGTCCCTTCAACAATCACATTTGCTCCACTGTTACGGACGCAAAAACGTTCACCGACAATTCCGTTGATATAAGCCTCACCGGACGTCGCTCCGTAGAAGCATACGTTACCAGCAATCATATTCTGTTCAGCAATAAACGTTCGCTTTCTGGATGGACGAAGGATAATCCTTCCGCCGGATAAACCTTTTCCGACATAATCATTCGCATCACCTACAAGTTTCAGTGTCATACCGTTGGGTATGAATGCACCGAAACTCTGACCGGCAGAGCCTTTGAAAGACAGACGGATCGTATTATCGGGAAGTCCCTCTAAACCGTATCTTTTGGAGATTTCACTTCCTAGAATCGTTCCTGTTACCCGGTTAATATTACGGATCGAAAATGTACCTTTTACAGGGACTTTATGATCCAGTGCATCTTCACAAAACGGGATCAATTCCTGCATATCAAGAGAAGAATCCAGCCCATGATCCTGTTCCATTGTCTGATACCGGGAGGAGTACTTTGGAACTTTCGGCATATGAAGCAGTCTGGAAAAATCGAGACCTTTGCCTTTCCAATGATTGATTTCATCATTTTTCTCAAGCATGTCTGCTCTTCCGACCATGTCATTGATTGTTTTGAAGCCAAGTTCAGCCATGATCTCACGAACTTCCTGAGCCACATAACGCATAAAATTTTCGATACTATCTGCAGTTCCGATAAATTTCTTTCTCAGTTCCGGGTTCTGTGTTGCAACACCAACAGGACATGTATCCAGATGACAGACCCGCATCATGACGCATCCAAGAACCACAAGTGGCGCGGTGGAAAAACCAAATTCCTCTGCTCCAAGTAATGCAGCAACCGCAACGTCACGTCCGGTCATCATTTTACCATCCGTTTCCACAACAATCCGATCCCTCAAACCATTTAAGAGAAGCGTTTGATGCGTTTCACTTAAACCCAGTTCCCAAGGCATTCCCGCATGTTTCAAACTTGTTCTTGGCGCTGCACCAGTTCCGCCATCATAGCCTGAGATTAATACCAGATCTGCCCGGCCTTTGGCAACACCAGCTGCTATCGTACCCACACCATCTGCCGAAACCAGCTTCACACTGATCCGTGCCGATGGATTAGCATTCTTCAGATTATGGATCAGTTCCGCCAAATCTTCAATGGAATAAATGTCGTGGTGAGGAGGTGGAGAAATCAATTCCACACCTGGTGTGGACCCCCGCACTTCAGCAATCCATGGATAAACTTTCTTTCCAGGCAGGTGTCCGCCTTCACCGGGCTTTGCTCCTTGGGCAACTTTGATCTGAATCTCATCAGCATTGACAAGAAAATGACTTTTAACACCAAATCGACCGGAAGCCACTTGTTTAATGGCACTTCTTCTCGAGTCACCATTCTCATCCTGGGTAAAACGGGAAATGTCTTCTCCCCCTTCACCGGAATTAGACTGTCCACCTAACCGATTCATGGCGATCGCTAGTGCCTCATGTGCTTCCTGACTGATCGCACCATAGGACATGGCTCCTGTCTTAAACCGTTTCACGATGTCTTCCACTGATTCAACATCATCAATCGGGACCGGTTTTCCCGGTTTGAAACGGAGCATACCACGAATAGACTGTAAATTCTTCGATTCATTCGTTAAGAGTTCAGAATACTTTTTGAACAATTGATAATCACCTTGTCTGCAGGCATGCTGCAGGTAGTGAATCGTCTGGGGATTGTACTGATGGTCTTCGCCAAATTTACGCCATTGGAATTCATCTCCGGCGTCAAGGGACTTCTCTCTGCCACGAAACTCCTGAAAAGCCGTTTGATGACGAAGGACTGTTTCGTGCTCCATCACTGATAAATCGATCCCGCCGATTTGAGAAGCAGTGCGGGTAAAATAGCGGTCAATAACGTGATCAGCAATCCCGATGGCCTGAAAGATCTGTGCTCCACGGTAACTTTGAATGGTAGAGATCCCCATCTTGGAGAGAACTTTCATAATTCCGTCTGTAACCGCCTTGACGTATTGCCGTGCTGCTTCTTTAGAATGGATTTTAACCAGTTCTTTGCGGTCAATCAGATCATTAAGAGTGGCAAAAGCCAGATAAGGGTTGATCGCTTCTGCCCCGTAACCCAGAAGGGTTGCAAAATGATGAACTTCCCTGGTTTCACCTGTTTCTACCAAAATGCTGACGCTTGTCCGGTTTCCTTGCCGAATCAGGTGATGATGAACACCTGAAACAGCCAATAATGCCGGAATCGCAGCATATTCTTTGGATAAGCCCTTGTCCGATAAGGTTAAAAACACTGCACCGCTTTTTATCGCTTCATCTGCTTCTTTAAAAAGTGCTTCAAGGCGGTTTTCCATTGCACCTTCCCCGTCTTCCACCGAAAACAGTGTCGAGAGCACAGCAGATTTAAAAGCAGGCTCCTCTTGCTGCTGCAATGTCGCCAGTTCGTCATCTGTCAAAACCGGCGAGCTGAGTGTAATATGACGACAGCTTTCAGCGGTCGCATCCACCACACTGCCCTCTTTCCCGATCGTCGTTGCGACCTGTGTCACAACTTCCTCTCGAATCGCATCAATCGGGGGGTTGGTTACCTGTGCAAACATTTGTTTGAAGTAGTTGTATAAAAGTTGCGGTTTTTTTGATAATACCGCAATTGGTGAATCATAGCCCATAGAGCCCACCGGATCTTTACCTCCGGAAACAAGGGGTTTCATGATCTTATCGAATTCTTCATTTGTATATCCGTGAGCCAGTTGTTGTTCAATCAGTTCTTCTTTACTGAAACGGGCATCCGCGCCTTTACTTTTACGTTCCAGATCATCCAGGTGAAGAAGGTTGTCCTTCAGCCACTCCCCATAAGGTGCTTGATCAATGACTTCCTGCTTCAACTGATCATCGGGAATGATTTCACCTTTCTCCAGATCAACCATCAGCATTTTTCCGGGCTCCAGTCGTCCTTTGAACATGACATCCTCTGAAAAGATATCCAGCGCTCCAACTTCTGAACCAAGAACAATCATTCCATCTTTTGTAATATAATAACGTGCCGGTCTCAAACCATTTCGATCCAGACACGAAATAATCTGCTTTCCATTTGTAAAGGCCAGCGCCGCAGGACCATCCCACGGTTCCATGACCGTACTGTGGTATTGATAGAAATTACGTTTATCATCAGGCATACGCGGATCGTTTGCCCAAGGTTCCGGCACCATCATCATTGCCGTGTGAGCAAGTGATCGCCCTGACAAATGCAGAAATTCAAATGCATTATCAAACATGGACGAGTCACTGCCTGTATGGTCAATAACCGGTTGAATTTTTTTGAGATCTTCTTCTGAGAAGTTTCCGCCATGAGCCGTTTTTTCTCTGGCGAACATCCAGTTTACATTGCCCCTGATCGTATTAAATTCCCCGTTATGAATTGTCATCCGGTTTGGGTGCGAACGTTCCCAGCTCGGGAACGTATTCGTAGAGAACCTAGAGTGGACAAATGCAAATGCCGATTTGAAATCCCGGTGATTTAAATCAATATAAAATGAATCCAATTGTTCCGGGATAAGCATGCCTTTATAGACAATCGTCCTCGTGGACAAACTTGATAAATAAAAATCTTGACCACCTTCGATTTCGAGCATTTCGATATCCATCCGGTTACGGATCACGTAAAGTTTACGTTCGAATGCATCTTGATTTTCCAGGTTTTCACTCGGCGTAATCACGACCTGACGAATAAATGGTTTGGATTTTCTGGCAGTTTTTCCGACGAAGGAGTCATTTACCGGTACTGTTCGCCAACCCAGAACCCCTTGTCCTTCCTCTCTGATTACTTCTTCAAAACGTTCCATGGTCTTTTTACGGACTTTATGATCTTTCGGCAAAAAGACCATGCCGACACCATACTCCCCTTCATCAGGCAATTCTAAATCTTCTTTATGAAAGGCCTTCACAAAAAAATGGTGGGGAATCTGAGTCATCATCCCCGCTCCATCCCCTGTGCTCGTATCCGCAGACTGTCCGCCTCGATGCTCAAGATTGCAGAGTATCGTTACGGCGTTCTGGATAATATCATGCGATGAATGACCATCAATATGAGCAATCACTCCGATCCCGCAGGCCTCGTGCTCATTCTCCGGCCGGTATAATCCCAAATGATCATGATGCTTCTGATTCATATCGGTTTCCTCCTTGACTGACTCGTACATATTTCTGTAAAACGATCTTAAAATGATCAAGTTTAAAGCATTTCAGATTTCGCTCATTGTATCATGATCACGGAAAAGAATCTAACAATACTGACAATTCATCTTAAATGAGCAACAAAAACAGACAACCAATCCAGCAGGTGAATCGATTGTCTGCATTGATCGCCTATTCGTCTTCCGGGTACCAGTTCATCCAGTCGACCATGATTTTCGCTGGTCCATCCTCCACTTCAAGCAAGAAACTCTGGATAGCTGAAGGCTGGAAGCGCGGAGACTGTTCACGGAATTTCTCAAGAGGAAAATAATACACATGGAAAATCCCTTCAGTCGGATTGGTGTATTTATCCCCCCTCATTGTCTGATCCAGTTCAGGATAACGGGAATATTGAGAATAAATCGGCGGGTAAATGGCATGAATATCATCGCTGCTGAGAGTTACCGTTTCACCGTTCGTCATAACGACTGAGAAATTCATTGTCAAAGAATCTTCCCACGGATTCGCAGAAATGCCATCATCCTCTAATTCATGCCCCAGATTTGCCAGAGATACCCCGATAGCGCCACCCGCCTCAGGTAACCGGTTTTTTATTCTTGGAGACAATTCAGCCTCCCATACGCCTCCAGTTCTCGTTCCTAGAACCAGTCCTCGTGTAGCTTTCGTGTTTCCTGCACGGTCTTCAGCCTGTCTCACTTTTGTTTCGTAGAAACCCTCAAACCGAGATTCACCGCCTTCACGAAAGGCAAATTCATCCGTTCCTGCATCAAATGAGACAAGCGGTTTACTTTTTGAATTTTGATAGCGGGTCAGGTATCCAGAATCCGGCAACCAATCAGAACCAGAAGCTGCATCTTGAAAAAGAGCGATATAATCTCTTTTATCACGAATGGTCAAATCGAGAAATGCTGAGATAAAGACCTCTGAAGCCTGGCGTTGTTCCTCAGCACTCATCAAATGTTTGCGATTCAAAAACATTCCTCCGGGCAGACTCATATCTGCACGACCCCAGTCCGAATTGAATTGACTATGGTTCCCTTCCGTTAGATATACACTGGCTTTGTGTATCATATTTTCGTTTGAAGACACATCCGTCCTCATAAACTGACGATCCCCTCTGAAATTATGAACATCCCCGTCGTGGGCACCGTGTATCGTCATATAGTTCACACCCGAAAGTCTGGGGCGTTTCTCATCGATTTGACGATCAGTTGGTGCAATGGCTATAACCGATCTTAGATCAATCATTTCTATACCGTTCACCGAATCATCATCAGCAAAAAAACGCCCGTGGTCTGCTACCATACTGACTGCCTGTCCGCCTCTTGAGTGACCAATTAATGAAACCTGATCCAAGTCGAAATCACGAAATGCATGATCCGCTCCTGCGAGTTGGTGACGTTGAAATTCCAGTAAATGCTGCATCAAAATCCAAGGTCTGAGTAAATAATTTTCACTGGGGATCCCTGTATAACCTGAATAATTCAAAAAGTTTTGATCGACGGAAACAGCGGCATATCCCTTTTTGGCAAGCATTTCTCCGAGGTACTCGTAACCCTCATCAGAAAAATGCTCCATCCGATGATTTCCATGAACGATCAATACGACAGGAAATGGTCCCTCATCTGTATCCGGCATCCAAACCCGGCCATTCAGCGGGAGCGCTGACTCGTCAAATCCAAAGAAAAAAGTTCTGCTATCTGGCCAATCGTCAATGTAATGAGATCCATCGACCGAACGTGTTTGGATTTCCATACCATGACGGAATTCATCCCTGTGTTGATCACCGCCGGATGCATAGGTGAAATGACGGATCGTTTCACTGCCATTCTCTGCAGGATTCGAAACACTTTCAATCGGGGCCGCTTTCGAATGATCCATTGTAGATACAGGGTTCAAATCATCTGCCTGAGGGTTAAAAAAAACAAGAAAAACCATTGACGCTGCCGGGATCGCCAGTTTTCCTGAGCGAATTAAAATCGGGTCCTCTTTCGTTCGCGTCAAAATGATCAGACAAATCCCCAGTAGTAATCCAAATACAGCCCAACCGGCAGTCACGACATGAAGAAACAGCCCTTCAAGGTTTCCTTCTGAATATATACGCCAAACTACCCCATAAAATCCCGAAACTGCTGCGATGGTTAACCGCGGTATGGGGAGATACAATAATGACAATAACGCTGCCAGCAGATAAATGCCTAGCCAATAAACTCCACTGAACACGAGAATATGCAATAACATATCCACAGCCAAACCAAACCCTGATGGATTGCCCATCGCTGTCAGGATCATTACAATCAGCCCCGTTACAAAAAGTCCCAATGAAAGTTTGATTCCACCAGGATCAAAATGATTTGTCAACCTGATTCTGTTAAGAAACCATTGTTTAACAAGATGGCGCTTGCTGAAATGTTCCAACTCCTTTTGTACCATGCTGACACTGCCTCCCGGTTGCTCATGTCTGAGAATCACCACTTTAAGCGAGTGACAAGTGCAAGAAGTTCTTCACGCTCACTGCTGAATAGGTCATCCTCTTTTATCATGTGGATCACTTCTGCTTTTGTCAAATATCCTTTAACAAGTGCATTCAGCTTTGCCGCAATTGTTGAACGTAACAGGGCAGCTTCATCGCCAAAATAATCCACCAGCTCGTTCCATGATCTGCTTGCCTGCCTGAGAAAGTATTTTTGATGCCAATTCTCTGCCGGTGTAAATCGACCCGATTGTATAATAATAGTCTCAATGATTCTGTTTTCAGATTCCATTAATCTCCTCTTACGATTTTCTGCCAAGCTGGTCTGCTGCTTACTCTGAGTGACAATCAATGATTGATATTGCTTTCCGCCATAGCCGTGCAACTTTCCGGAATGCATCGTCCAGTAATGATGCAATAATGATTCATAACTGATTCTGTCCGGCTGGAAATGAACCTTTACGACTTCCGTGTGATCGCCCATTTGTGCATATGTCGGAGACGAACTTAATCCACCTGCATAACCGACCTCTGTGCTCTGTACACCTTCAAGATGACCGAACCGGCCATCGGGTCCCCAAAATCAGCCACTCCCAAAAATCGCAAATTCGCTATGATCATGCTTCATTACAGTTCACCCCAATTTATCATCGATGCGTCTGAAGACCTTACTGACGACGACGGATTGTTTATCGAACATTATGACAAATCATTTTCTGACATTTTGTCTACTTTATCCATTTTCCCTTTGCGTATCAAGCAGAAACGCCAAAACCATATGCAAAAGATACCACACCAATAATTCGTAAACTCAATCAAGAGAGCCGTTCAGTCATTTGATCATCATGATCATTCTTATATCAAGACCGGTTTTATCCTCACCAAGTCTCTTCGTTCCAAGTGTTTCAATTACCGCTTGATTGTATAAGTCCAGCCCTGAAAACAAAAAAGTCTTTTGGCATTGGCGTGGAAAGCTGTTTCACCAACCACGAACCAATCGTTCTGCACTTTCCTTCGACATCGGTTTATAAAAATAAAATCCTTGAAAATAATCACACCCGCAACTTTTAAGAATGCTGACTTGATCTGAATTTTCTATCCCTTCAGCCACAACTTCCAAACCGATGTTATGAGCCATATCAATAATAGATCCGATCATTTGGGCTGATTCGATTCCAGATTCAATATCTTCACTGAATGTCTTATCAATTTTAAGTGTATCAAGCGGAAATTGCCTTAAATAGCTCAGAGATGAATACCCGGCACCAAAATCATCCAGTGCAATTCTAACACCATTCAATCGAAGTGTGTGCAATACATTCGTAATCTTTTCGACATCATCCGCAAGCACGCTCTCTGTGATTTCAAGCTCCAAAGAAGCCGGCTCAATATCTGCTTCTTGAATAATCGCTTTCACTTGCTCAGGAAAACTTTCCTGTTTGAGCTGAATTAAGGATATATTAACAGAGATGATCAATGAATTATCGCCATCATTTTCCCACTGTTTAATACTTTGTACAGTTTTCCTCAGAATCCATTCCCCGTATTCAACAATCATGCCTGTTTGTTCGAGAACAGGAATAAATACATCTGGAGGCACCGCACCAAACTTATGAGACTGCCACCGCATCAAGGTTTCAAATCCGCGGATCTGATTGGATTGACTATTCATCAAAGGTTGAAAATTGATATGTATTTCCTCATAGTCAAAGGCATGCCTGAGGTGCGACTCGATCAAGACTAACCGGTTCATTTCATCTTTAATCTGATCATTAAACATCAGCCACTGATTTTTCCCATCGTTCTTTGACCTGTACATCGCCGTATCAACATTTTTCATCAATTCTTCATAAGTTGCACCGTGATCCGGATAGAGAACAATTCCTGCGCTGGCACTGATGAAATAGGAGACATCAGAAAAAACAACCGGATTCTTAACTGTATCCACGACAAGGTCAGCGAGTTCTTTTATGTTTTCACTCAACGGTTGTTCAATGACTGCTTCCTCAACGAGCATGACAAATTCATCTCCTCCTAATCTCGCGAGAACCGCACCTTGAGGTTTAACTTTTTCCAACCGCTTTGCAATGTCCACCAGCACTTGATCACCTGCAAAATGACCGATCGAATCATTTTTTTTTGAAATGATCGAGATCAAAGTAAATCATTGCAAATATTTTTGTATTTTGTTCGATGAGAGACGTAGCAACCTGTTCAAAATGAGTCCGGTTCGAGAGTCCTGTCAGCTGATCAAAAAAAGCAAGGTGTTCAATTTTTTCATCTTTCAGAAGTAATTCAGTGACGTCATGATGTTTAAACAACAGTAAATTGAGTTCTCCAGATTCTTTTTTTACAGGTGTGATAACGGAATGATAGGTTCGCAGGTTCCCTGTTATTTCATCATTGACTCTTGTAACAAATTGAAATGGTGTATTTGAGGACATTATTTTATCCACGTGCCGGTGCATTTCTTTCAACAAAGGATAACGCTCTGCCAGTTTTGAAATCGGCTGATGGATAACACTTTCTTCTGTATCACCCAAAAAACGAATCATCGCACTGTTTGCAGTGACCATTTCTCTATTCTTTGAAAGAGCATAAATCAGATCAGGAGTGTTTTCTATAATAGACCGGTATTGTTCCTCTTTCAGTTTCAGTGCTTCCCGGTTCACTGCAAGAGCTTCATATTGAAGGTGAAGCCGCTGATCGGATTCGACAAGTTCGTCATGTGTCTTTTTCAATTTGTTCATTTTGTCTACCAGGAACTGGTTCACCATCCATTGGGAAAAAATCATCAACCCGACAAAAAAGATAAATGCAACCAGCCTCGAAAGCATGGTCGTAATAGAAACGGAATACTCTTCAACTGAAAATCCATAGGTCAGGATCCCGCTTACCCAAAAAGAATAGATCACAAGATATATAGAAAGTGACATCCCCATCCACCAGATCGTTTCTTTTCGAGAAAGTAAAAGCATCGCTGTATAGGAAGCACCTACATAAAACAGAATGGACAAGCCGATCATACCGTAAGTCAAACTGCTGACAACACCTGTTGCAAACAGCACGGAGATCACAATATACGCACGAAACTGAAACGGGATCTTTACTCCTCGTCCGTAAATAATCAATAAAAGGATATACAAGATCAGAACAGGGTACGTCATTTGAATGGAACCGAGAATCCATTCATTTATAAAATTGACCACGATAAAAATCAAACCCACTGCTAAAATGGATAATAAAATTCGTTGCAACAACGTTTCTCTGATTTCTTCCATCGATGACTCAATCACCGGATCCTGTATCTTCAAACTCATAATCACTGCCTCCTGCATTGATAAACAAATGTATGCATTTCAAAATAGCTCGATGTTCCAAATTATCTATGACTTATGATTTTGTAGTATGTTGAAAAAGCTAAAAGGGATTGATTCGAATAGTATGTGATAAATAAATATACTATAGATGTGTTGTTATTTCATCAACCCTTCTCTGAAATGTATTTATGTTATTCAGTTTGCATGCCGCTCAGCATTGAGGAAACAAGTCTGAAGAACAAATAAAAGCATTCTACCCAAAACACTGGATAAACATGGATTTCCTCTACAATCTCGAGAGTATTTCCACCATAGGAGAGGAACCCACTTTCATGTCGCAAAAACTACGAAGTCTGTTCAACTCTTTAAATCAAGAATAAAGAAATGGAACTTGAACTACCGCTAGACGAGAGCCTTAGTTGCACATAAGCTCTAACCCTTTAACGCAATTTGTTGTCTTCCAGGGGAGTATAAAACCAAGACACCGCTCTCAGTATTACGGTCAGCGTTTTCATAATTAATATACGCAACTACATTGGTTCTAATCGGAATTGTCAGTAATTCGTCACATGAACGATGCAAATCAATTTCATGGAGAATGTAAGATTAGAGTAGTATTTATTTGAATA
This sequence comes from Salisediminibacterium beveridgei, assembly GCF_001721685.1. Lineage (GTDB taxonomy): Bacteria > Bacillota > Bacilli > Bacillales > Salisediminibacteriaceae > Salisediminibacterium > Salisediminibacterium beveridgei. Next base: position 2,143,495 of record NZ_CP012502.1, read on the forward strand.
AGTCACATTACCGGAGGCAAACAACCATGACAAATCATCCGAAACATCCTCATGGGTCCACTCATCCTCACAGTGCGATAGACTACAGTCAGAATCCTTTTATCGTCATCTGGGAGGTTACCCGCGCCTGTGAGCTGAGGTGCCTGCACTGCAGGGCAGATGCACAAACAGAATCCCATCCAGATGAACTGAATCATGAAGAAAGTTTGCAATTGATCGATGACATTTACGAGATGGATAATCCAATGCTTGTTTTTACCGGTGGTGATTGTATGATGCGTGAAGATTTATTTGAACTCGCAGACTACGCCGTCCAAAAAGGGATGCGCGTCTCCATGACACCGAGTGCAACTGATAATGTTACAAAAGAGAAAATGCAACGAGCGAAAGATGTTGGTTTATCGCGATGGGCATTCAGTCTCGATGGGCCCACAGCGGAAATACACGATCACTTTAGAGGAACGTCCGGATCATTCGAGCTCACCTTGGAAAAAATTCAATACCTGAAATCACTGAACATGCCTCTGCAGATTAATACAGTGATCTCCACATATAATGTTCATGCCCTTGAAGAAATGGCAGCTCTCGTCGAGGAACTCGATGTTGTCATGTGGTATATTTTCATGCTCGTCCCAACAGGCAGAGGACAATTAGATGCCTGCCTGACTCCGCAGGAACACGAGAACGTGTTTAAATGGTTGTATGAATTGAACAAAACATCCAACTTCGATATTAAAACAACAGCAGCTCAACACCACAGAAGAGTTGTCATTCAACAGAAAGCAAAAGAAAAACTCATTGAAAAAGGTGCCATACACTATCAGGATTCCATTTCTGATACCGCATCCGAAGTTGATGGTTTAAAGCGGGCACCTAAAGGCGTAAACGATGGGAACGGTTTTATCTTTATTTCTCATACCGGTGAGGTCATGCCGAGTGGTCTGCTTCCCATTCCGGTTGGGAATGTAAAAGAACAGCCCTTGAAGACCATTTACCGTGAATCCACAGTATTAAAAGAACTGAGAAACCCGGATTTATACAAAGGGAAGTGCGGCGTGTGTGAGTACCGATTCGTTTGTGGCGGATCACGTTCAAGAAGTTACGCCGTTACTGGTGACTATCTAGAGAGCGAACCCTTCTGCATTTACGTTCCTAAGAAATGGTCAGATCTTCAAAAAAGTTGAAGAACGCTGGCTTATCGAGGGGGCAGTCGCATTGGACTTGATCCTCGATTCATTTAGCGTTTTTGAATTCCCGATAATAAAAAATATGCCACCTGCATCATGCAGGTGGCAGTTTCTATGTGTCCAGTCTCCTGAACGCTAATCTGGCTTCATATTCTTGAAGTGTACCCAGTTCATCATTCATAATTTGCTCCATTTCCTCCAGATCATATCGCGGTACGGGACGGTCTTCATCAGACCAGTCAATCATATAAATAAAGTAATAGCCGGACAGCGCTCTTAAAATGACCGTAGAATGAGGATATGAAGAAAACCAAGCCTTGATTTGCTGCTTTCTTCCATAGGTCCAGTCCAACAATTCCATAATTGTTCACTCCATCATTTATCGATACAGTCTATAGCTTAACGGAGTCTGCGGAATTGTTCAAGCAATCTGCATCAATTAATTGCTTTTTTGGTTCAAAATCGTCACATCTGCTTCTGACTCTTTCTTTCTCATTTTCGTCGTGCCATTTAATCTGCCGTTCTCTTCAATGATGATGGTTGCCATGTCAGCATCTCCACTCACTTTACCGCTATCATGAATATGCAATGTTTCATCAACGCTGACATGACCTTCAACACTCCCGGAAACATAAAGATTTCTTGCTTTAATCTCCGATCCAACCTTCCCATTCGGACCAATTGTCACGTCGCCTCTGCATTCGATTTTACCTTGAATGGTCCCGTCAACATGTAAGCTTGCTTCCATAACGATATCTCCTGAGAAAGATGCGTCTTCTGCTATGACAGTGGTTACATCTGATTTAATCTTCTCCTGTTTGCTGCTGTTATTAAACATACTTAATTCTCCTCCTCTTGTTCATGAAAGGTAATGTAAGGATAAGGGTCCACATGCGCATCATGCTGAAATACTTCGTAATGCAAGTGAACACCTGTGCTTCGTCCCGTTGTTCCCATGCCGCCAATGACATCCCCTTTTTCGACTTTGTCTCCAGGCTCTACATCCATGGTATGTAAATGTGCGTAAAGCGTCTCATATTGATTCCCATGATCGATGATGATTTTATTACCATACCCTGAATGTTTGCTTACCGTTTCCACAATCCCATCTGCAGCTGCATAAATTTCGGTTCCTCTTGGAGCGGCAATATCCAGTCCTGAATGAAAGGATGTTTGTCCAGTGAATGGATCGCTTCGTTCACCAAATTGTGATGAAATCCGGCCTTCCGCAGCCGGAAAAATGGTTGGGACCGCCTGCATTTTCTCCTCATATGAGATGATCGCATCTACCGTTTCTTCAAAAGATTCAATCAAAATGGGCAATTGTTCTTGCAGAACGTGTAAATCATCTCGAATGTCTTTTTCTGTCATTGCTGATGCTTTATCAGAAACCAATTCTAAAGAGGGCCCCCCACTTCCTTCATCGGAAGTTTCAGAAGGAAGTTCCAAATTAACATCCTCAAGGTTTTCCTCCAGCAGCTGGAATTCCTCAATGGCCTTCCGGACTTGGTGCGCTTCTTCATAGACCTGTTCGTTTTCTCTGTTTAAGTCTTCGATCTGTTCGTCTTTTCGTGTGATTTTTTCTTCTGTTTCATGCTCAATGTCGGATATATCTTGATGCAATGATTCCCGTTCTTCTTGAAGACCATAAATCAGAAATCCGCCAATAAAAAGCATACTGATGATTGCAATCGTTAAGCCTCCAGCTGCGTAGAACAGTTTTTTTCTGATTCTGAACTGTTTCATACTGGATCTTGTATCTGAACTCAACAATATTGTCCAGTATTGACTGTTGCTCGTTTTTTTATGTACTTGCTTCTTCATTCCCTGAACATCTCCCTTATGAACAGATTTCCATTCACTATCTTATCTGAATAAAAAGGAGATGTATAGATCTTTCAGCACATTGTAAAGAGGGTGTAATATAGTCAAAAGGAACGGGTCTTGGACCCATTCCTTTCTTTTGATTATAAATTGTTAATCCCATTGGCATATACCCGGAAACCATTCAGTGCAGACTCCAGGAAATCAATGGTCCCCTGATCAATCAATTTTCCATCCTTGTCGATCTTTTCAGCTGCTTTGCCGATGAAAATTTCAGGCTGCGGCATCGTGTGAGCACCGCAAGCAGCTAATGTGACCCGGAGGTGTTCCTGAGCAAACGCTGTACCCAACACAGATGGACTTGCACCTGCAATCATGACCGGCTTGCCATCCAGAACATTTTCATATGTCATACTACCTGCCCAATCCAATGCATTTTTTAAGACACCCGGCATGCTGTGTGAATATTCAGGGGTAACGATTAACACTGCTTCTGCTTCTTTGATTGCCTTTTTAAAGTCAAAAACTGCTTCAGGTTCACCCTGCTCTTCCAGATCAGCATTAAATAATGGAATATCTTCCAGGCTCAGCACTTGAATATCATCTGAGGTTTGATCCATATGGTTGACTACTGAACGGTTCAAAGAGTGCTTTCGTAAACTCCCGCAAAATGCTGCAATTGTCATTGGTTTTCACTTCCTTCTTAATAGTTTCTAAAGATACACGTTCCCTCTGTTGCCTTGTTTAAACTGAAAATTGACAGGAGTCCCATTGAAGCATATGATAAAAACGACTTTTTAAATGTCAGTCGGATTAATGGAAGGTGAAATACGTGTCTGAGCCTATATTAACAAAAAATCAAAAAAATAAACTCATTGCGGTTATCGCAGTGCTTTTGACCTTCACTGTTATGAACGGTACCATGTTTAACGTTGCTATACCAGACATATCCGAAGAATTTCAACTACTCCCTTCACAGGTCGCCTGGGTGATGACCGGTTATATCCTCGTCTTTGCCATAGGTTCACTGATGTATGGGAAACTGGCCGATCAATACCCGATTAAGCGCCTGATGACCATCGGCATTATACTCTTTTCAACAGGGGCACTGATCGGCCTGTTCTCCGGCTCTTTTGCCATGCTCCTGGCAGCCCGGATCATACAAGCTATGGGGGGAGCGACCATTCCGGCTCTTGCATTTATCATTCCTGCACGCTTTATGCCGGAAGACAGGGGCCGTGTTTTTGGTATTGTATCATCTACCGTTGCTTTTGCCTCCGGCGTAGGTCCGATTATGGGCGGTACGATCGGTGGCACATTTGACTGGCGTTTATTATTTATTTTCTCGATCTTGGCAATTTTCACAATTCCGCTGCTTCGGAAATGGATACCGGATGAAGAGACGAGACCGGGATCCACTGATATACCAGGCGCGATATTCATCGCCTCCGCCGTTGCATTTTTCCTTATTTCCATCACATCATTTTCGGTCATTTGGCTTACTTCAAGTCTGGCGGCATTCCTTTTGTTCATCTGGAGAATCCGGACTTTTCATACTCCCTTTGTCGATCCAGCGATTTTTAAGGATGTTCGCTATATGGCAGTGATTGCCACGAGCTTCCTGAGCACCAGCGCCATGTTTGGCATGATATTTGTTGTACCCATAATGGCACGGTCTGTTTACGATCTCAGTACCATTCAAATCGGTATGCTTCTGTTTCCCGGAGCAATGACCGCAGGACTTATCGGTCAATTCGGTGGGAAATTGACCGATCGCCATGGACCTGAACCCGTTTTGAAAACAGCACTCGTAATTGCCATTACAGGGAGCACGCTGATTGCTGCACTGATTGGCGTTCCACCCATAGTACTCGCCATGGCCATTGTTATACAATATGCTGCATTCCCTTTAATACAAACTTCAACTGCCAGTTTATTGACAACCCTTGTACCCGTTGAAAAAACAGGTGTTGGTATCGGTTTTTTCAATCTGATGAATTTCATGTCGGGTGCAATATCGAGCGCAGTCTTCGGCGCTTTTCTCGATTTGGGTTCCATTCAGTTTTCTTTACTCCCAATAGCCATCCACTCAGAATTCGCATTATATTCGACACTGTTCACAATTCTTGGCTTACTGGCATTGAGCGCAATGATGCTGTTCACTTCCATTTTCAAAATGAAAAAAACCCCCAACAAAGTGGTGTAGAAATTTATTATTTCTACCGTCCATTTTGTTGGGAGCCTATCAATCTCAGCCTGGTGGGGTTTTTGAATCTATACAGAACTGTCAAATCGCTCACCTCTGCCGGTGAACATTTGTTCAAACTCTGTTTCTTCCTTCGTTTTCTCTTTTGCCTTAGGCGTCATGAAAATGTAGTTCATCCGATCATGTTTGTTTCTCTTCATTGCAGAGAACAATTCTGCACGCTCTGCAGCTGTCAGGGTTTTAATTGATGAGGTCTGCTTCTCATGGCGATTCACGTATTGCAGCGTCTGTTCGTCACGAACCGGTGGAATATACCCCATACGCTTCACCTCTTAAACGTATAGTACCCTTTGATTAACTAGGTTCAAACATAAAACCAATTAAAATAAATGGAAGAAAAAAACTTTGCCCCTGTATTCAGGAACAAAGTTTAAACGCTAATCACTCATTTCATTTTATCCGTTATACTCACATCAGTCCGGTAACGTGGTAGCCGCCATCAACATGCAGATTCTCTCCCGTTACACCACTCGATAAATCGCTCAACAAAAAGAGCGCAGACTTTCCAACTTCTTCTTGGGTAATGGCCCTTTTTAAAGGGGCGTGGTTCTCCATTTCTTTAATCACGTCGTTAAATCCACCAACACCCTTGGCAGACAGCGTTCGAATCGGACCAGCTGAAATCGCATTGACCCGGATGTTTTCTTTTCCAAGATCGTTCGCGAGGTATTTTACACTGGCTTCAAGACTTGCCTTGGCTACACCCATCACATTATAATTTTTAACGACACGTTCCCCGCCAAGGTAAGTCAAAGTTATAACTGAACCACCTTCTGCCATCATAGACCTTGCTTCCTTCAGCACAGCTGTCAGGGAATAAGCACTGATGTTTTGAGCAGTCAAAAAACCGTCTCGTGTCGTATTTAAGTAATCACCCTCGAGTTCATCTTTATTAGCAAATGCTATACAATGCGCAATACCATGAATAACCGGCGTAATTTCCTGAATTTGTCTGAATGTATCTTGAATTTCTTTGTCCGACGTTACGTCGCAAGGCAAAACCTCATGGCGTTCACCGCCATCCAATGATTCTGCAAGGTCTTTTACCCCTTTTGCGAAACGCTCCCCTGCGTATGTAAAGATTAATTTAGCTCCCGCTTCATGGAGAGCCTGTGCAATCCCCCAAGCAATGCTGCGTTTATTTGCCACTCCCATGACAACGTATATCCGGTCTTGTAAGTCAATTTGCATTTGTTAGTCCCCCTGCTGAAAATTAAAATTAGTATCTGGTCTTAATTCTAACCTATGTGTTCTGTCGCGTCAATCACTCATCCCGTTCTTCGCCTACTGAAAATGCTCTGGAACATGACTGTAACAGTTGAATGGATGACCCGTTTTCGGATCGAGCCAAGCGAGTCCGCTTGCATGCAAAAGTGTTCGCTCTGCCTTTCTGGCTGTCTCTTCATTTCCATAAAGGTCATCACCATAAATCGCAAAACCTAACCAGGCAAGATGCACACGAATCTGATGCGTGCGACCTGTTTCAATCCTCAACTGAAGAATCGAGCGCTCCCCATTTTGTCTGATCCGCTCAAATCGGGTGATCGCAAATTTCCCCTCATCAGAAACCATTCGTTCGACGATGCTTTCGGGATGCCTTGCAATCGGAGCAATCACTGTCCCCCATCTCCATGGAAAAGCACAGGAAACGGCTGCAGTATAATATTTTTGAATCTCTTTGTGCATGTGTTGTTTCATAAACAGGCTATGGCTGTATCGATCCTTCGCAAACATCATCAGACCAGAGGTCTGGCGATCGAGTCTCGTCACAGGATGAATTGTCGCGGGGTATTCCTTTTGCAGAAAATAATACAGGACCCTTCCTGCAATCGACGATTCAGAAGGATCCTCATTCGGAATGGATAAAAGTCCGGCGGGTTTGTTGACAACTATACACCAATCATCTTCAAAAACTATATCAAGAGCAGTTTTATCAGTAACTATTCCTGAACCGATTTTTTCTGGTGGAAAAAGAATATCGAGATAATCCTTTGAATGAAGGCTTACGTCCACATTACGGGGTTCTCCGTTCAGACGTATACTGCCTCCTTGGAATTTGATCTCTGCCAGAAGTTTTCTTGAGATAAGCAGATGATCTCTCACATAATCTCGAATGCTCATACCTTCTGCTGAAGCTCGAATAATGAACCGCCTGAAAATACGGTTCCCCTGATGACTCAGCATCAAATGAACGACTCCTTTACCCGATTCCAAAACGGGAATGGCCTGAACCTTGCAAATCGAACCCGTTCATCCGCGACGCGACACTGAATGGATTTCATTTCAGGCTCAATTAATGTGTAATGGTCCACCGTTACCTGGAACTCGTCGTGGTATCTTGGTTTCAATAAACACGTATGATGCTGGGGAAGGACAAGTGGTGATCCGATGGTTCGGTAGACTCTGTTATTAATCGATGCCATCTCTGCCAGTTGGATACAGGGTAGGGATGGGTGGAGAATCGCTCCTCCTAATGCTTTGTTATAAGCTGTACTCCCCGAAGGTGTAGAAAGGCAAAGTCCATCTCCTCGAAATGTCTCAAAAACATCACCTTTGATTTCAACATCCATGACCAATGATCCGACCTTTGTTTTGACCGTACACTCATTTAATGCGAGATACCGGTCTTCTGGCTGATCGTTTGTATGTCTGATAATCACTTCGAGAAGTGGGTATTCGACGATTTTAAACGGCGTTTTGGCAATATGAATCACCAGTTTCTCCACCTCATCCGGTTTCCAATCAGCGTAGAACCCCAAATGCCCGGTGTGTACCCCAACAAAGGCAGTTTGCTCAAGGCGACTTGAATACTGATGAAACGCCTCGAGGAGCGTGCCATCTCCACCAACTGAAATGACAATATCAGGCTCCTTTTCATCCGGAATCAATTCGAACTCTTCCAGGTAATTCCGAATCCGTTGGGCAAGTGTATTTGAATCTTCGTCCCCTCTGGAACGTACGTGAAAATGCATATGAACGCCTCCTGCCTCTGCTAGCTTTTTCGATGCTGACGATCGTTCTCCTTCGTTTTTGAGATGATTTCCTGAGCTTCCTGAACTTCACCACGAATCTTCGACATTTCTTCATCCAATTGAAAAGCTGCTTCGGCTGCACGTTGCAGACGTCTTTCAACTTTTTCCGGGATCTGACCAGCGTATTTATACTGAAGAGAATGTTCAATGGTTGCCCAAAAATTCATCGCCAGAGTACGAATCTGCAATTCGACGAGAATTCGCTTCTCCCCTTCGATCGTTTGAACAGGATAGCGAAGGATCAAATGATACGAACGATATCCACTTCTTTTTTTATGTTTAATATAATCCCTTTCTTCAACAATTTCGAAGTCGGTACGTCGTTTAATTAATTCCACAACAGTATCTATATCACCTACAAATTGACACATAATCCGGACACCCGCAATATCCTGCATCAATTCTTCAACCTCATCAAGGGGTATATTTTTCCGTCTTGCTTTTTCAATGATACTCGATACCGGTTTCACACGTCCCATGACAAATTCGATGGGTGTCTGTCTTGATGTGAGCTGATACTGGTCCCTTAGACCTTTCAATTTAATCTTCAATTCATTCACTGCCTGTTTATAAGGCGTAAGCATTATATCCCAGTCCAACATGATTGATCACCACCCGAATAAAATCTCCTCTACATCTTATTTTATCACACTCTTCAGCTGATCCGCATAACGAACATTGAAAGGAACAAATTCAGTTGCCGAATCCAAAAATCTGTGGAATAATTAAACATAATCTAATCGAAAATTGCAGGTGAATCATGTGAGTCAGGAAATCGAAATTGAGTTTAAGCAACGTCTTGACCAATCGGCATTTTTGATGCTGAAAGAGCACTTTGAAGAGCAGCGTACGCCATTCTTCAGACAAGTCAATCACTATTTTGAGACTGAAGATTTTCTTTTAAAAGCACATCAAAGTGCATTGAGGGTCAGAGAAAAGAACAATATGCTTGTATTGACATTCAAGCAGCCTTATGAAAAAGGACTCCTTGAAACCCATCAGCCACTCTCTGAAAAAGCGTTTGAAAGTATGAAAAAAACAGGCGATATTCCTGAAGGGGAAGTAAAAGAGCAAATTGCATCGCTCATTGCGTCAGATAGCTTTTCGCTCATTTATTATGGAAGTCTTACAACAGAACGCAGTGAAATCAACTTGCCTGAAGGACAGCTTGTACTGGATCAAAGCCAATATTTACAGCATACAGATTTTGAGTTGGAATTTGAATCCTCTTCGTATCAAGAAGGCGAAAAATTCTTCAATCATTTAATAGAACGGTTCGAATTGGACAGGGACATACCCGATAATAAGATCCGACGTTTTTTCAAGGCTTTAGACAAACAAAGGAGCGATAACTGATGATGGATCGGCTTATGACGGATTATTATCAATGGAAGATTCTCCAGAAATGGGGGAACGATCAGGCATCTTCCGGAAATTCCTCTATATTGGGCTCAACACATCATCAAGGCAACTTTGCGGCAATGCTGCAACAGCAGATGAATGGCGATGGGCAGCATGCATCGCCAAACGACAACCTGATGTTACCTTTGTCCAGACAAACATCTCTTGCTCAGACAAATCCTTGGTTGAATAACTTCGAGCCCAGCAACGCTGAACCGATGACAAAATCGGATTCACCCGCTCTAAAGTCAGATCAACCATATACTGACATCATCGAACAAGCAGCATTTCGCCACGGTGTTGATCCTGCACTGATTTATTCTGTGATTAAACATGAATCCGGCTTTCAAAACCAGGTGACCAGTCATGCTGGTGCTGAAGGATTGATGCAATTGATGCCAGGTACAGCAAAATGGCTGGGCGTCACAGACTCTTTTGATCCCGTTCAAAATATCAATGGTGGAACCCGGTATATAAAAGACATGCTGAATCAGCACAATGGCGATGTGGAACTTGCACTTGCATCTTATAATGCAGGTCCCGGTAATGTCCGAAAATACGGGGGCATCCCACCATTCAAGGAAACGCAGGCCTATGTACCGAGAGTGTTAAATACCTACAGATCGATGGCCCGCGATGCATGAGTCTTGATAATGATTGAAACTTCTCTTATGATAAGAGAAGTTTTTTTGTTTACCTGTATATTCATAAGAGCCCAAAAGAATAAATGTGTAACTGTTTTAGTACAACGACCATCACCTCTAACAGTTGCTCAGTATTTTACAAGTCTGTTTTGTTGAACAACAGCTGAACCCTTGCTACAATTACTAATCATACAGATAAAAAGGAGACATACATGAGTGATAATGAAAAACAGACGCTTTTCGAGCGAATCGGTGAATCAGAATTGCATCTTTTGATTGAGCGATTTTACACCCATGTTCAAAAACATCCGGATATTTCCGATTTGTTTCCGGAGGATATGAGCGAGACCATACGTAAACAAAAGCAATTTCTGACCCAGTTTTCAGGTGGTCCTGACGATTATACAATGGAGCATGGACATCCAATGCTGCGTATGCGGCATATGCCATTTCACATTGGAGAAAAAGAAGCTGATGCATGGCTCTCTTGTATGCATGAAGCTCTCTTAGAAAGCGCGATTGACATTGGGACGCAACAAGAACTGTATGCCCGTTTGTCACATACTGCGAAACATATGATAAACCACCAGTCCGACGACAGGCAGGAGTTCAAAAGGGGGGCATCAACATGAATTCATCTCACAGTCATTTTGTATGTAACGACGAACTTGGAATTTGCTGTCCTGCTGATCCGGCCGCACTGTTTTTAACACCAAAAGAGAAGAAGCCGGTAGAAATTCACATGTTCATTGATCCGCTTTGCCCGGAGTGTTGGGTACTCGAACCATTCGTCAGAAAGCTGCAAATGGAATACAGTTATTATGTCACGATTAAAACATTTATCAGCCACAGTGGATCGAATATTCTCCCATCATCGGATAAAGAGCTTGGTCGTTTATTTAAAGAAATGGCAAACTCCTACAACGCAACTGCTTGCAGAACGGGAATGCCCTGTAATGGAGATGTTTGGCATGAACAGGCCATCACAATGCCTTATATTGCGAATCTCGGCATCAAAGCTGCCGAACTTCAAGGAAGAGCCATTGGCTCTAAATTTTTGAGGAGAGTCCGGGAAGCACTATTTCTGAGGAAAAAGAATATTGCAGACAAAGAAACTTTGATTGAATGTGCCCGTTTTATTGATGGCATGGATGTTGAGGAATTCAAGAAAGACCTTAATTCAGAGTCATCAGAAAAAGCCTTAGAATCAGATCGGAAAACAACAAAAGAAATGAACGTTAACCAATTGCCTGCCTTAATTTTTTTCGGGGATGATGTGAATGAACCTGGCTTAAAAGTCGAAGGTCATTATCCCTATGAAGTCTATGTAGAAATCATTGAAGAACTGGTGGGAAAACCGTTAAAAAAATGTCCTCCCATTCCATTGACTGATTTCATATCATTTTATTCAATTGTTTCAGAAAAAGAAATTTCGGTTCTTTATGATTTATCCATGGAAGCTGTCCATAAAGAAATGAAAAAATTAAAGTTACGCCAGATGGTCGATGAAATTCCTACGCGTCAAGGTTATTTATGGAGATACAGGAAAGTGGAAGAGGTTTCTGAAAAAACCTTTTAAATGAAATCATATTAATCCTTTTTATAAATACCAAAAAGCGCCGGGTGGGGTAGACCCGGCGCTTTTTGGCGGAGCTTTGTCTTTTCAGAAAGGTTGTACGTCAAGGGGTTAAGACGAAACACATAAGCTTAGGGGGAGTTATGTGATTCCTTTCACAACTTGAATATACCAAAGATCGCCGCTCCCGGCAATCATTTTGTGATTTGGTTCACAAAATGGACAAAATATAGTGTTGAATACAACGTAATGGCCGGGATATCAAAAATCCAGGCCATTACAAGATTGCTTTATGATTCGATTAATCAAACATCAGCTCTTCGAGTTCATTTAACGTTTCTTCAAACACTTTTAATGCCTGTTCAACCGGTTCTGCAGATGTCATATCCACTCCGGCTTTTTTCAATACTTCGATTGGGTAATCCGAATTCCCTGCTTTCAGATAATCAACAAATCGGGTGACTGCCGGTTCTCCTTCGTTCAGAATTTGTTTAGCCAATGCAGTTGCAGCACTGTACCCAGTTGCATACTGATACACATAGAAATTCATATAGAAATGAGGAATTCGCGCCCATTCCATAGCAATTTCATCGTCAATAACCAATTGATCACCAAAGTATTTACGATTCAGCTCATAATACCATTCGCTCAACGAATCAGCTGTTAAAGGCACACCCGCTTCTGCTTTTTCGTGGATCAGCTGTTCAAATTCGGCAAACATCGTTTGACGGAAAACTGTGCCTCTGAACCCTTCAAGAAACTGGTTCAACAGATACAACTTACGCTGCTTATCCGTTTCCTTGTTTTGCAGATAATGATTCAATAATGCTTCGTTTGTTGTTGAAGCGACCTCTGCTACAAAAATCGAGTAATCGGCATAAGGGAATGGCTGGTATTTCCGTGTATAATAGCTGTGCACGGAATGACCGAATTCATGCGCCAGCGTAAACAGATTGTTCACATCATCCTGCCAGTTCATCAGCACATATGGTTTTGTTCCGAACGTCCCTGATGAATATGCGCCACTTCTTTTCCCCTGATTTTCTTCAACATCAACCCAGCGTTTATTCAGCCCTTCCTGAACGATTGAAACATACTCATCCCCCATCGGTTTCAAGCCTTCCACCATGAGCTCCTTCGCTTCCTCGTAGCTGACTTTCATATCCACATCTTTCACAATCGGTGTATAGAGATCCCACATGTGGAGTTCATCGACACCAAGCGCACGCTTACGAATGTCAATATAGCGATGGAGCAGATGCAAATTCTTATTCACCGTGTTCACCAGTTGATCGTAGACAACTTCCGGTATATGGTTTTTACTCATCGCAGCTTCCCGCGCATTGTTATAGTTGCGTACGCTTGCCTGAAATAAGTTTTTCTTTACGTTACCACTCAAGGTTGATGCAAAGGTATTTCTGAAATTCGTATACGTAGAATACATAGCTTTGAAGGCATCTTCTCTGACCCTTCGATCATCACTTTGTAAAAAGCGAATGAAGCGACCGTGGGATACTTCTGTTTCATTTCCATCTTCGTCTTTGATAGTTGGAAATTTCAAATCAGCATTGTTCAACATACCGAATGTGGAAGATGCTGCGCTGGTGACTTCTCCTGCCTGAGCAAGCAATGACTCCTCCTTTTCGGATAATACATGAGGGCGCTTTTTATTCAATCTTTCAAAAGCATGCTCATACAGTTTTAACTCTTCTTTCTCTTCAAGAAATGCTTGCAGTTTTTCTTCCTGGATTGACAATAACTCAGGCGTAATGAATGATCCCGCTTTGGACGCTTTTGTCACAAGTTGTGATGCCCTGTCATGCAATCCCTGATAATAGGAATTGGTTGTATCCTGGTCATAACGCATACGTGCATAAACAAACAATTTACCAAGTTTGATCGATAACGCATCTTCAAATTGCAATGCAAGGTACAATTGTTCAGCGGATTCAGATAAAGTCCCTTGGAACTTCTCGATTTCAGGAATCTCTTTACTGATCTCTTCAAATAATGTTTCCCATTCGTCGTCTGTCTTAAAAATGTCCTCAAGATCCCAGGTTTTTTCAACCGGGATTTCTTCTCTTTTCGGTAAAGCAGATGTGGCCATCATGGCACCTCCAAATTAGGTTCAATGTTCTTTTCAATTGCAACATATTCATTGTATCGAATTTCCGATTTGCAATTCAAGACATTGCTATTATTTTTTTCGCGTCTCTAAATAAGTCAAATATCGTTTGCTGATCAATTCATCATCTTGCAAGAGTGTTTCGAGATTTTTTTTAACCGTGATGGAATGTTCCAATTGATAAACACCAGGATATTCCTGCCCGACTACGCCCAATTCATGTAACCAGCATACAAATTCGGTGACTAAAAGTCGCATTCGACCTCTGTCCTCCATGAAGTTTGATCTGATCTGTATGATCCCCTTACCGACAGCTTCACTCATCAGATCACAAAGATCAGTGATCACAATCCGATCTCTCCGTTGAATGACTGCTAAAAGCAGCCATGTCTGCCAGATTTCCGGAGGGGTTTTCAATATGTATTGTTGCTGAAGCGGCACGCGGCAGATAGCTGGAAAATAATTCAGGTTCAATCCGTACTCTTGGAGCAAACCCAGCACAGTTCGTTCTCCTTGATTCAAGGATAAGGTTTTCTGGAGCCTCTTACGCTTTGTTTGGCTGAGCCACCTTCTGATAAAGGAGTCTGAGAAACAGACAGTGAACTGATTAATCACGCTTTTATTCAAAAATGCACCGATGGATAATTCATCATCGGGTACATACTCACAGGCAGTTAATGTCCGGTTCTGCAAGTAAAAATAACCGTGCCTGAAAAGCCATGTACCTTTTTCCACATCGATATAACAGGCATGCGGAACAGGTTTCATTTGTATCAACAGCTCATCTAGAAGAGTCATTTTCTGGTCACTGTTTAAACCATCAACCTGATCCACCCCCACCCAGAAAGGCACGATATCAACAGATAAATAGTCTTCATAACGCATCCGGAAATCTTTTCTGTTAATAAAGGAAAGCTGGATTTCAATTACATATTCCTGGTCTTTGAACTGAAAATAGATATCCGCACGTCGCTGAATCACTGGAATCCATTTTTCGGTTTCCGAAATGACCCCCTTTCTTGCTAACCATTCAACGACAAATGCCTTTGCACTTTGATGAGTGGCACTTTCATTTGATTCCTTTTGATAATCATGTTGTTCTTCTTTGCAAAGCATAGGTAGATCACCCACTTTATGAGAACGTATATTCTTTTCTTTGGCAAAAAGAAAAGCCGAACGAATCGGCTTTTCTAAAAATTATCTCTAAACACTTCTACAGCATTTTTTTCAGCAATCACTTTTCCATACTCTTTTAACAGATGAACACTGACATCCGTTTCATTACCAAATTCCAGCGCTTGGCTCACAATGTTATCCTGTTCTGCTTCGGAAAAAGAATCGTCCACCGTCACTTCGAAAAAATACTTGTTTTTGTAGTGATACAATGTGGAAAGGACATCCTCTTCAAAGTTCTTACTGAACTGAATAAAGTCTTCCAAATCATCCAATTCAAAAACGACAGTCAGAATTTTGTCTCTGCTTACGTTTTTAGGTTTTGCATCTGTATAGCCACGATCAAGCATATCTGCTAAATTACCATCTTGGTCCGTATCGAGATCTTCTTCCATTGGAATTTCCAGATTCACTTTGCCATCGTTGATTTGCCCTCGAGTCACAATAACTTCAAGACCCTTATCTAACGCATGAACCTGCACCCAAAGCGGACCGTTCATTTCAAATTGATCTTGATCACTGACTTCGTTCATCATTTCAAAAAATAATTCCTCACCTTTATCTCTGTTATACCAGATTTCTTCTTTGTTAAAGCCTCTGTTTTCAATATCATTATAAGTGATAAAGAATTTTATTGTCGTTTCATTAATTCTTTCGATTTCCATTCAACCTCACCCTTTCACGAGAGAATTGATCGTGCTTGAATGCAAGCTTACTACCGCTTTACCCTTTTTTCTTCAGTTATAACAATCAATTCTTTGAAACATTAAGATATTACGTCCATTGTATAGGAGTTAAAGCAAAATGAAAAGGATAAAATCTTCGATTCACATCGGCGTTTGTTAGTACAAATAGTCAAAAAAAGCCAGCCGCAGTGATTGACGGAAGGCTTTTTAAACGATGCCAATTATTCATTCACCAAATGTTTTGAAGCTTCCTGCAATTGAAAAGTACGGACTGTTCGAGGGAGGAATCTTCGGATTTCAGCCTCATTATAACCAACCTGAATCCGCTTTTCATCAAGTATAATTGGCCTTCTGAGAAGCCCGGGATTATCACTGATCAGCTGAAACAACTGCTGTAACGGCATCATATCCAGTTCAACTTCCAGTTCTTGAAAAACTTTTGATCGGGTTGAAATAATTTCATCTGTGCCATCTTCAGTCATGCGAACAATCTGTTTAACTTCTTCTACAGACAATGGATCAGAAAATATATTTCGTTCCTGAAAAGCAATGTCATGTTCCTGCAACCACGCCTTGGCTTTTCTGCAGGATGTACAGCTGGGCGATGTGAACAAAGTTACCATGATGACGCCTCCCTTAAGTTTAAAGTCAGTTTGTTTCCCACATTCTCAATTAAACTGTAATAATCCGTCCGCTATTTATAATAATTATTATACAATAAATAGTCTCGTTTGAAAAGCCTTTTTTCAAAAAAGCTTGAACAAAAGTTGTACTGACTATGTAAAGCAATGTATCATAATTGAGGTGTTCCCTGAAACCGTTGTTTTAAACATCAAAATCCGTATTTTCTGAATAATTTTAATGTACTTTCATTCCATCTTTACTTTATAATACGTCTGAAACAGGATTCAGGTTTCATCATGACTGATATTTTTTCAATTAGATTTGTTAATTATCAGAACAGACCAACCTGGCTTATCTTTGATGTTCGGTTTTGCAGCCTGACCTTTTCATTTTTTGCCAATCGCATAAAAAACCGCAGCAATGCTGCGGTTGTATACTTCCTGATTATATGAGTATCAAAAGAACCTCCAGCTATTTTACTTATTTTCATCCAGCAGCTCTCATATTCGATACTGTTTTGCCTTTAGTTCGTGGGACTTTGTTTACCTCTTCCCATTTTCGTTTTAACAGATCTCGCCATAACAATTTTTTCTTTTTTCTTTTTTCACGATTACTCATCACAAACACTCCTTTCTGAATTGACATTTTCATCATGATTGGAAAAATGTTCGTGACCTTATTATCCTTTTAAGCTGAAGGCTCTTTGTCATCATTATCGTCTTGATCATCATAGGTTAATACTTCATCCACGGATTGATAAGACTTTCCGTAGAGCATTTTATCTTTATACGTATGAATATTTTCATACGTTAAGCACATTTTATTATAAATGCTTTCCTCCGAATCATTTTCCGGTGACCAGAATAATATTTCAAGTTCAGTCATTTCGCCAGTTGCCAAAGAGCGTCTTGAATACCCGATCGACTGTGCATGTGTGAATCCTTCGCGGTTATAAAAGCGCATTCGTTTTTCTGCATCAGTTTCTTCATAATCGACAGGTTCGACCTCCAAAATGATTGGCTTCTGTTTCTCTTTCATCGTTTGTAACAACTTTTTTCCAAGACCCTGTCCGCGTGCATCTTTGGAAACAAACAGATAATCGATAAACAGGAAATCATCGGTTTCAACGTACATCAATACATGCATTGGTCCTTCATCTTTTTTATAAACATCTTTCTTTTCTTTGAGCAGAAGATCCATATGCTCTTTTGACTTCATTTCCTCAACCGGGAAATATTGACTCAATTTTTCATACCAATTCATCCAATGTGTACCTCCGTTGTTTAATCCTGCTGCAGGTAAATCTTTATTCTTTATTATATTATATAACATGATTCACTTACACGAAACCTTAATTAACAAACATGAGTATAGATGAGAAGTGATGAGTGTGATGAATCGTACTCTGCTGCCCGGTGTTCTTTGATTTCCTTCCGATAATTTAAAAAGCCTCCACCAGTGTCAGGCGGAGGCATTGATTACGTTATTCTTCTGATAAATCGAGGTCAAGCATATAATCCACGTTCTCAGTATAGCGGTTCCCGGCATTCCATAAGAGGAATTCATGGATATCGTTGTCATAAAGTGCTTGAATTTGTGCTTCCACTTCTGACTTCCCGTAGTTCAGATAATTACCTGAGCCTAAATAGCTGGCAGTGAAATCCTGGATCCAAGGCCGCGATACCGGTGGATCATCCAATGCTCCCAGTACTTCGTTTTCCACTTGAGAATACTCATCGATGAGCTCATATGGATAAAGATCCGGTTTATCGATTCCGAAGTATGGGCCCCAGTGACTCGGATAGATCATCGAGGAGATGACATCCACATTTTCTGAGATTCTGCTGAAATTCTGTCCAATGCCCGGCGTCTGTTCAATCGTGGCTGCATAACCGAAAATATCTACTGAAACATCGACATCGTATGGCTCCAATTCTTCCCTGGCATAAGCAACAAAGTCCGTCACTGCATCAACCCTGCGCTGTACGTTATCCCCTGGACTGTCCATATAATCTTCGACATCATAGTCCAAATCGTCGTCACGGTTTTCAAATCCTTCAGGGAATCTTACGTAGTCAAACTGAATATCCTGAAAACCCATTTCAGCAGCTCGTTTGGCGATTTCCACATTGTATTCCCAGACTTCTTTCATAAACGGATTCACAAATGCCTCGCCGCGACGGTTTTTCCAGACCTCTCCATTTTGAGTGAAAGAAAGATCAGGACGCTTTTCAGCAAGCACTGTATCTTTGAATACTACAATACGAGCAATCGGATAAATCTCATGTTCTTCAAGTGTGGACATCAATTCGTGTGGATCTTTAATCATTCTTTGGGAAATATCATAATAAAAATCATCTTCATCTTCCGGACGGTACGTCAAATAACCATCATCGTCTTTTATATCTATGACCATAGCATTCAGATCGGTCGTATCAGTCAATTCCAGAAGGGAGTCCATTCTCGATCCGCCCGCAGAATGACCTGTGACGAATATTCCTCTGACTGCATCGGGATATGCGAATGTATAACCCGAATCAAAAGTGAAACGTGCAATGCTTTCAGGCCATGTTCTCGGGGTCATGCCGTTTAATTTTTCAACATGTAATCCTGCTGTTAAGTACTCTTCATTTTCATTGTTCTCTGCTTGAACTGTTGTCTGGCCGGCTAAGATCATAAATCCTGCCGCAGCTGCAACGATTCCCGTTGCCAAGGTCTTTTTCATTTTGTTCCCTGCCTTATATTCAAATTCACCTGTCTGGTGTTGTAGATCACTGTTGCTTACTAAATTATACATGCTCAAACTTCTTTTACCAATACAAATTTAAAGAATACACTATTTTTTTTAATTGACAGTTTACTGCCTGCTGCTCTATAATCATTTTCAATTCAGTTACAAGGAGGGTGCAGGATGGATCGATTGACATTAGCTACCATTTATAATCATCCCGTCGCCCAGAAATTCGTTAACCGCGCAGGGCTTGCCCATGCAATAGCTGTGGCCTATCATGCTTTTCGGATGGCCCTTGAACGCGACGTCAACCCGGATTTGGCTGTCAAAGCTGCATTTCTTCATGATATGGGGCATTATCAATGGTACCGTAACGGCCAATGGGATTATGAACAATACCGCCTTCATGATATTCATCCAATAAAAGGGGCCGAACGTGCCCATAAATTATTAATCCGCTTAGGCGAAGACCGCAGAAATGCAAAAGAAATTTCACTTGCTGTTTTATTTCATACCAATTCATTTATTCCAGATGGTCAGGTGAATCGCACGCCACTCCAGCAGATCATTTCAGATGCCGATGAAGCAGATGAAGAACCCAGCGGCGAGCATCACTACCGGAAAATAAAACTCGAAACCGCCTGGAAGAAAATTCACGAACTTGATTTGAAAGTTGACCAGGCTTTAAACGTTCAGGAAAATCAGAATCAATTCAACAAACCTCAAATCTGAATAGCACTTGCAGAATTTGTTATCCAATGCTATAGTGAACTCACAATCAAATCAGCACCTTCAAAGTGAGAAGGGGAGTAGCGACCATTATGGTCTGTAAATCGTCATGACAGTGCGGTAGAACGCACTCGGTTTACGGAGTTTCAGTAACTTACTGGGATACGCAAGACCTTTTTATGAGCAGTCAAAGCGACACGCTCATAAAGAGGTCTTTTTTGTGTCAAAACAAGGAGAGATGATTCTTATGATTTATACCGGCTTTCTGATCAGTGCCCTCATTACTGTTATAGCCGCGGTGAAACTGTCAACCTATGCAGATGTCATTGGTGAAAGAACCCGGCTTGGGGGAATGCTGGCAGGTACACTGCTGTTAGCTGGTGCCACAAGCTTACCTGAAGTGACGACTTCATTGACCGCCGTTGTTGTTGAGAATCCGGACATCGCAGTCAGCAACGTATTAGGCAGCAATCTTTTCAATTTGATGATCCTTGCATCTTTTGATGTCTTCTATCGCCGGAACCGTATGTTCCGTCACGTTGGATCTGATCACCAGCTGACAGCATGGATAGGACTCTTCATGACTGCAGTGATCGCTTTGGGAATGATGAGTCCGATGAGCATAGAATGGTTCAATATCGGAATTGAAATGTTTCTGATGATGGTCATTTATGTTGCAGGAATCATTACCCTTTCAAAAAAAGAATTTACAGAACCATTGATGCAGCAATCAACGTCGATCGAATCCGTTTATCACAAAAAGGCGATTTCCTTAAAGGAAGCAAAAGTTGGTTTTCTCATTGCCAGTGTCATTACGCTGATCGCAGGATCATTTCTGACCCTTACCGGTGATGCGATTGCAATTGCAACCAATATGAGTTCAAGCTTCATGGGAACGTTTCTGATTGCTGCGGCAACAAGCTTACCTGAAGTCGTTGCAGTACTGGTGGCTGTCCAACTGGCAAATTACGCATTGGCTGTCGGGAATATTCTTGGCAGTAATATGTTTAATCTCCTTATCCTGGCTCTTGTTGATTTTTTCGTCAGAGACCAGGCTGTTCTTCAGGCAGTGCACCCGGTCACAATACTGACTGTTATCACCGTATTTTTGCTCAATTCGATTGTATTGTTTGCTCTTTATAAGGCGAAAGCGTTATCCGTTGATGGAAAGTGTTATTCACTCCCCTCCGCAGTCCTCGTCCTTTTGTATTTCATATCAAGCTATTTCATTTTTACGTTAAGTTAATGCCTCTTGTCACAACGATTTATTCATCGTATAATATTGATTACAGTTTTATGCAACAAGCGATGACGAAGACAAGTAGAAAAAAGGAACATGCATACAGAGAGCCTGTGGTTGCTGCAAACAGGTCATGACTTTTTTCGAATGGCCTTTTGAGCCTGTCCGGTGAACCATGGTATTGTGAAGTATCCGGACACGTGAGCCGAGCGTTAATCCGGCACGATTCTATGAAGCGACTGAGGATCGAACATGTAATAACATTCATGCTCTTCAGTAACCAGGGTGGTACCACGGTCCATTCGTCCCTGCTCAACCAGAGGGATGAATGGGTTTTTTTGTATGTCAAATAACCAAGTACTTAACAGGAGGTATGTGCATCATGAAACGAATTTTTTCCGGTATTCAACCGAGCGGCACATTAACACTCGGGAATTATTTAGGCGCAATGACCCATTTTGTGGATTTGCAGGAAGACCATGAAAGTTTCTTTTGTATTGTTGATCAACATGCGATTACAGTTCCCCAGGATCGATTGGCACTGCGCAAAAATATCCTGAGCCTTGCTGCATTATATATTGCCGTTGGACTGGACCCCAAAAAAGCAACTTTATTTATTCAATCCGAAGTGCCTGCGCATGCCCAGCTAGGATGGATGATGCAATGCGTGAGCTATATCGGCGAATTGGAACGTATGACACAGTTTAAAGACAAATCAGACGGACAGGAAGGCGTTTCATCTGCGCTGCTGACATATCCGCCACTGATGGCTGCAGATATTCTCCTTTACAATACAGATATCGTACCCGTAGGAGAAGATCAAAAACAGCACCTTGAATTAACGCGAAACCTGGCTGAACGGTTTAATCATAAATATAATGATATTTTCACAATCCCTGAGGTCCGCATTCCAAAACAAGGTGCCAGAATCATGTCATTGACGGATCCTCTGAAAAAGATGAGTAAGTCCAACCCGAATCCGAAAAGTTATATTTCCATGCTTGATGAGCCCGCCGTAATTAAGAAAAAAATCAAAAGCGCTGTCACCGACTCCGATCCTGAAATCCGCTATGATGAGAAAGAAAAGCCCGGGATTTCAAATTTATTAACCATCTATTCATTATGTTCCCGAAAAACAATAGAAGAACTGACAAAAGATTATCAAGGTATCGGTTATGGCCAGTTCAAAGAAGATACGGCTGATGCAGTGATTGCCAGATTGAAACCGATCCAGGATCGTTATCATGAATTGATCGATTCAGAGGAATTGCATTCGATCCTTGACGAAGGTAAGGATCATGCTCATCACACTGCTCAAAAAATGCTGAAAAAAGCGGAAAAAGCGATGGGGCTTGGTCGGAAAAGATAGTGTTCTGGTGTGATAAATCTCACATTAATCGCATATGCGCTATGGTATGCTTTAATCATTAAAGCAACCACCGAACTGGAGTGATACTTATGGGAATGACGAGATATAAGGAAGAAGCAGCACACCCTTTTTTCCTTCAATTGACAAAAGAAGATCAACATTTCTTGCTGTATCAGGGTGATCGTATATCTTTCAAATCGGGTACCCTCCTTTATCAGGAGGGAGATGAGCTGAATGATGTTTTTATCATTCTCTCGGGCACAGTTCGTCTGACAAAAAGCGTTCAAGATGATAAATCCTTCGTGCTTCATATGAAATCAAAATTTCAAGTTTTGGGAGAAGAAATACTTTTCCAAAACCCTGTAGCAGCATTAAGCGTGGAAGTCACAAAAGACACGATTTGCATCCGCCTTTCAAGACAGCAGCTGGAAGACGCATTTCACAATAACAACAGGCTGAAGCAAGCTTTCATACAACTGGCATCCTTAAATCTGCTTTCCACTCAGGCAAAATTCAGTGATCTATTTATGTATGGAAAAACAGGGGCACTTTATTCAGTGTTGATTCGTTTAGCGAATTCAAACGGTTTTTTGGATGAGACGGGAAATATCGTTATTGAACAAAGTTTGACACATCAGGAAATTGCTCAGATCATCGGGACAACCAGAGAAACCGTGAACCGGATGATTACAGAATTAAAAGATCGGCGAATTTTATCTGCGACGAGGTCGAGCATCGTGATTCATGATATCAATGTGATGAAAGAAGCTCTTCACTGTGAAAAATGCCCGGTTGCTGTTTGTACCATTTCATAATGAGACATGATTTTCTCCGTATCCTGAGAACTTATCTTTCGGGGTACTTTTTTATGATTAATTCAATGCACGAATAGCTCGGAATACAAATTAATCTTCTCATTATGAGACATATTCTGTTATAATGATTCATGTTAAGAGGTGAAGATAATGACGAATGAAAAGACAGCGAAATGGCGTATGAAAATTAAAGTCTTCCTGCTTGTCTTTCTACTGATGAGCTTGGGTGCTGTGGCAATTGCTGCATGGGCAAATGACGAATATTATCAGGCTAGACAGGATACCATTGACGAAATCGAAGAAAGCGGAAGCTCTATAGAATCTGAACATGAAATTGAATTTAATGTGAATGAACCTGAAGACGATTCGTTGAACGCTTTAAATCTTTTGCTTGTTGGTGTTGACAGCGATGGAGGGGTCGCGCGCACTGACACGATCATGATTGCAAGATACTTGCCTGATGAAGCAGATATTAAACTCGCCTCCATTATGCGTGATACATACGTTGAAATACCTGGACATGGAAAGAACAAAATAAATGCCGCCTACGCTTTTGGTGGATTGGATCTGTTGAGAGAAACCATTGAATTGAACTTTGACTTTGACATTCAACACTATGCTCAAGTTGATTTCGACAGTTTTAAACGGGTCGTAGACACCGTTTCTCCTGAGGGAATCGATATTGAAGTTGAAAACCGGATGTTCTACGAAGACAGAGTTGAAGGTTTAGTCATTGATTTTCAGCCCGGTACACACACGATGGATGGTTCCGAAGCATTGAAATACGTCCGCTTTCGGAGCGACTCTGAAAATGACTTTGGCCGGGTTCGCCGGCAACAGGAACTGCTTTCAATCCTGCAGGATGAAATTCTCAGCCTCTCTGGCGTTGCAAAAGTTCCATCACTTTTAGGATCCGTTGAACCCTATATTCAAACTAATCTTTCCAATGGAAAGATGATGTCATATGGCCGCGATTTCTTTTTAAATGGACCTGAAGACATCGGTACCCTGACGATTCCTGTTGAAGGCAGCTTCACTCATGAGTATTATACGCATGCCGGAGCTGTTCTCGAACCGGATTTAAACGAGAATAACGATGCATTATCGTCATTTTTAGATCCCGATACAGATCAGGTTACGATTCATGATGATGAAGATTGATTAAAGAAGGCTATCTTGTGTTTCATCAACAAGCACCCTGTCCATTCTATCCTGGACAGGGTGCTTGTTTTCTCTCCGTTTTTATTTTTCAAATGCTTTGAATGCCAGTGTCACGTTGTGACCCCCAAAACCAAGGGAATTACTTAATACAGTTCGAACTGGCGCTTCCTTTGCTCCATGAATTACATAGTCTAAATCACAATCCGGATCAGGTGTTTCATAATTCATTGTTGGTGGAACGATTTGATCTGTAATGGCTTTTACACTGAAAATCGCCTCCAAAGCTCCTGCTGCACCAAGTAAATGACCGGTCATCGACTTTGTCGAACTCATGTAAAGCTCATTTGCATCCGATCCAAAAACCGTTTTCACAGCCATGGTCTCATATTTATCATTGTATTCGGTACTGGTCCCGTGAGCATTGATGTAATCAACATCTTTCGTTGTCAATCCACCGTCTTCAAGTGCAATCCGCATTGCTCTCACACCACCTTCTCCGCCTGGTGCGGGTGCAGTGACATGGTATGCATCACCAGTTGCGCCATAACCGACAATTTCACCATAAATGGTTGCTCCTCGTGCTTCAGCTGATTCAAGAGATTCCAGTACAAGAATTCCGGCACCCTCAGCCATGACAAAGCCATCACGGTTTTTATCAAACGGTCGGCTTGCTGTTTTTGGATCTGCATTTGTGGACATCGCTTTAGCTGCTGAGAAGCCTGCCAGTGCCATTTCGGTGATCGGGGCTTCCGCTCCCCCGGTAATCATCGCCTCCGCATCTCCACGCTGAATGACTTTGAACGCGTCTCCTATGGAGTTTGCACCTGATGCACAGGCCGTAACTGAACAGGAATTAATTCCTTTTGCCCCCAGTTTGATGGACACCTGACCTGAAGCCATGTCGGGGATCAGCATCGGGACAAAAAATGGTGATACTCTTCGCTGACCACGTTCACGGTACAAATTCGTCTGTTTTTCGTAAGTTTCCATTCCTCCGATCCCAGAACCGATCCAAACCCCGATTCGTTCAGCATTCTCTTCAGTAATGTTAAGCCCTGCATCTTTAACTGCCATGTCCGCGGCTACGACTGCAAACTGCGTGAAACGGTCCATTTTTCGTGCTTCTTTTCCTTCCATGTAGTCCTGTGGGTTAAAATCCTTCACCTCACCTGCGACACTCGTCGGAAAAATTTCAGGGTCAATCCGGGTCATCGTTGTAATTCCCGAATGTCCCTGTTTAACAGCTGACCATGTGGATTCCACATCCAAGCCAAGAGGATTCACTGTTCCTAAGCCCGTTATCACAACACGTTTTTTTTCCATTCTTGATCTCTCCTTTTGTTCATTGAAATCCTTCATCATCTTCCCCATTTCAGCGCAACTGCACCCCATACAAGTCCAGCACCAAAACCAACTAAAACAAGCGTATCTCCATCTTTGATTTTATTTTCTGATACTTCATAAGCAAGTGAAAGCGGGATTGAAGCGGAAGATGTATTCCCGTATTTATCAACAGTCAATGACATCCGTTCTTCAGGAAGATCCAGTCTTTGCCTTGCTGATTCCATAATTCGGATATTTGCCTGATGAGGGATCAGAAAATCAACGTCTTCTTTTTTAAGTCCAGCTTTTTCAACCACATGCAAAGATGATTCACCCATTTGTCTGACTGCAAATTTAAACACTTCTCGTCCGTTCATCATCAAATGGTTTTCCAGCCGAATATGATCTCCGCCATGACCATCTGCCCCTAATTCAAATGACAGAATTCCCCGGTCATCTGAAACGGGTCCCATCACAACCGAACCCGAACCATCTCCGAATAATACTGCTGTATTTCGATCTTCCCAGTCGACTACTTTGGATAATTTCTCTGTCCCGATAACGAGGACATGTTTATAATCTCCGTTTTCTATGAATTGTTTACCTGTAATGAGACCGTACATAAAACCGGCACATGCAGCACTGATATCCATAGCTGCAGCACGATGGGCACCAAGTGCCTTTTGCACCATGGCAGAGACAGATGGAAATGCCTGATCCGGTGTAACGGTTGCAACAAGGATTAAATCCAGTTCCTCTGGAGAAATGTCTGCATCTTCCATGGCTCTTTTCGCTGATGCAATACTCATATCCGAGGTGTCCACATCATCCGCAGCAATTCGCCGTTCCTTGATCCCCGTTCGTGTTCTGATCCATTCATCTGTTGTATCCAGACGTTTTTCCAAGTCATGATTCGTCACAACCTGTTCCGGGGTATATGCCCCAATTCCCCAAATTCCTGCTCGCATTTGGTGCACCTGCCTTTAATCATATAGTTCTATCACCAATAATTATGACCTAGTAATAAAAAAATTGCAAGATCTATTCCTGAAATGCTCTTCAAATGAGATCTTGCAGAATATGGCCCCAAAAAAGATACTGGAATCAACCGGTATGAATGAACCGTTGATTCCAGTATCTTTATCTCTCTCTATCGTCTTCGTTCAACAGTCTCATCAATTCATCGAACATCTCGTCCACTCGCTGTTTTAAAGCTTCTTCTTTTTCTGTGGATGGAGGATACTTGGCGAGTTCCTCACATGTTTCAAGAAAGCGTTCTGTTTTTTTTGTACCGATTTGTGCAATGGCTACGTAGCAGAGCAATTTCACATTCGGATTGTCCTCTTGATGAAATAAAGGCACGAGCGGTTCGAGATTCTCGAGAGCCTCCTGATAGTCGCGCTGATGGACTGCCTGATACCCTGCTGTCATACGTTCAGCAAATTTTCTCATTGCTTTTTCCTGATCGTGTTTCACTTTAAAAACCCCTTCACTCAGTGGCGTAAGCCTCATGCGGCAATTCACCGGTTTCCTGATAGTGTGTGATATGGCTTTCAAGCCATTCCACCACATCATCGGGCACTCCTGCCCCGTATTCTCCCATTGTAATTGCATCATCTTGAAAATCAAAGTAAAGATTTCCCGACTCAAGTTCCCCTTTTTTGAATTGATCAAAAGTGAAATCATAGATTGCATCAACTTTTTGAACGGTGCTTGTCAAAATGACCTGTTCACCAAGATCAATCTGATCACCGACATATCCGATTGCTCTTAGCCCCGCTGCTTTCACCTCATCAACAATTTTGATATGAAAACCATCTGCAGCTGGATAAAAAATATCCACGCCATTTTGTTCCATCATTCTGAAATAGGCGGTAGCCCGATGCTCATCCACCCAGGATTCAGTATATTCGATTTCAAGATGAACGTCTGGACGATGGTATTTCGCTCCTGAAGTAAAACCTTTCACTTCGGGTTGAAATGGAAAGGCTGCAATGACACCAACACGGTTCGTTTCGGACATTTCACTTGCCAGCATACCTGCAAAATACCCCATCGCATAGCCTTCAAAATGGAGACCGGTGAGATTATCACCTTCGAGTTCTGAGTTCATTCCAGCGAAATGAACATCCGGATAGTCACCAGCAATTTCAAGAAAAACCTGCTCATATAAATGGCTGTGACCTATAATCAAGTCTGCTTGATAATCGTCAACCAACTCTTCTACAGTCGATCGAATCATCCTTGGTGTACTGATATTCTCTTTGACGTAGACGTCTATTTCATAATCTGACTGAAGTCTTAAAACAGACTGATAGGCCTCCTGGTTCCACCCCTGGTCATCAATATGATGAGATAGTAACACGCCTACAGTCACATCCTCCTCATTGAAAGATGATGGCGTACAGGCACTGTTGAGCATTAAGAGCCCTGTAAGCAATATCGAATACCGTTTTAAAATCACAATCATACATTTCACCTCAATAGTTGTTTGGGAGCAATTTTTCCTGCAACGAAATACTGCCCGGAAACTCTATTTTACATGAAGTTACATAAAATATCATTATGTATTTCGCCGATAGAATAACCATTCACCGGCAGCCCCAACCAGTATTGAAAAAGTAACTAAAACACTATCCGGTATTGCTGTCATAATTCGCAAAATGACATACACGAATATGGAAATTACTGCAAAGATCAATAATCCAGTTACAAGTCTGCTCATCTTCTCACCTCTTGTATCAGCATCGCAGAAACAGCATAAAAAGACAAGCCGGCCGTCAGAAATCCAGAAAACCGATCGTGAAAGATTTATTTATCATAATTCCACCCAAAAACTCTTCAAAATAAAACGGTGAGCACAGCATGCTCACCGTATTTTCACCTATCGAATTGCTTTTTACATGGTGCAAATTTCAATTGGACAACTCCAGCACTGCATGAATTGCTTCAATTTCTCCAGATCGTAAATCATAATCTGACCACTGACCATGGTCAAAATCCCTGAGTCCTTTAAATCACTCATCATGCGATTAATGTTTTCCCTTGTAGAGCCTGAATAAGTAGCAAGATCCTGATGTGTCAAGGGTGTTCTGATGATGATGCCCCTATCGGTCTCTTTTCCATATGAATTAGCCAGTCGAATTAACGTTGAATATAACGCGCCCTGCTTCCCACTCATCATTAAATCCCTGAATTTCGCTTGAGAGGACTGCGTCTGAATTGCATACCAGCTCATTAAATGACGAGAAAAATCGGGATGTGTGATGAACAATTGGCGTATTTCATTCACGGGAATTTTTCGCACAATTGTATTTGTAACAGCCTCCGCAGTTAATGTGGCCACATCATCTTCAAGTAATGTCCCCTCTCCTATGAGTTCGCCGTCCTGCTTCAAAAATAAAGTAAACAGTTTCCCGTCTGCCGTTAGTTTACTCAACTTCACTTGACCACGGATAATTAAAAACATAGTTTCTGCCGTCATACCTTCTTCATACAGCTGTTTACCAGTTTCGTATTGCACCTCTGTTCCGGCGGTGAGAAGAAGGTTTTTAGTCTGTGGGTGCAAATAGTCCAGAAAACTTAGCGATGTTTTCAAGAATTGCTTCACAAGGACACTCCTTTCAATCAGCTTTACCATGCAAAAATGCAATTTCTTCTTTTTCCGAATCGTACATGATCTCGAAATCTTCGCCGTCGAGGTACCACAGATCTTTTTTCTCTATATAAAACACGATACCGTCTACCTTTTTTTCAATCCCTGGTTCCTCACGGGGTTTGACAGCAACACCCAATGAAAATCCTCTCTGGAAATTTGCATCCCCACCGTAACGGACAAAAAGTTGCACTTCGTCTCCTTCATGGATATCCAGCTCTTCTTTAAACCAGGATGCCGCTTCTTTCGTGATCGTCATATTCATAAAAATTCCTCCATAAACAGATTATTCAAGAACCCGAATGAAACGATGACATTTGCGATCAGATATGATAAATACCGCATTGAACTGAGAACTTGAGATATTTTTGAACAATTAAAGTAGTGAAGCATACCTTCTGTCAAACGATTGTGATGCGTTGACCTATTCCCCTCAGCCCATTATAAGCATAAGATTCAAGCTTAACTGAGAAAGGTTACTGAAAAGACAGAGTTTCAAAAAACTTATACTCCCATTATACACCAGAATCGATCAGATTCGAATGGGAATAATTGTTTTCATACTTTATTCGCTACTTAATCATGCACTGATTTGTTATAATGGAAACAGTTGTTAACCGCAACACCCAGGAAGGATGTCGATAGTATGTTTGAAGAACGAGAATCAATAAAAGTCATGGAGGCCGTTGAACGTGTCATGCAGCATTGCCAATACGGAAAAGATGAACGCGTGCATGTGTCAGAGGCAGACGGCCGCTATCTGGCAGAAGATATTGTGGCCGATCACCCGGTGCCTCCGTTTGATCGTTCACCACTCGACGGGTTTGCGATTCAGAGTGCGGACACCTCTCAAGCTTCTAAAGATCACCCTGTGACATTGGAGATCGTTGCGACGGTTGGAGCAGGTCATCAATTTGAGGGCACGTTGAAAGAAGGACAAGCCGTCAGAGTCATGACAGGAACGATCATACCTCCTGCCTGTGATGCCGTTGTCATGTTTGAATTGGCACATGAATACCAGGAAAATGAAAATGATTATATAACCATTAAACGCCCGTTTAAAGCGGGGGATTTCGTTTCAAAACAAGGCGAAGAAACCGCCAAACATGAAGTCGTCATCAAAAAAGGAACACGGGTAACGGCTGGTGTAGTCGCAGTCCTGGCCACCTTTGGCTATGA
Source organism: Salisediminibacterium beveridgei (assembly GCF_001721685.1). Lineage (GTDB taxonomy): Bacteria > Bacillota > Bacilli > Bacillales > Salisediminibacteriaceae > Salisediminibacterium > Salisediminibacterium beveridgei. The sequence goes on from NZ_CP012502.1 coordinate 2,174,235, forward strand.
ATATGTTCCTGTCATCAAAAAGCCCAAAATCGGTATTTTTGCAACAGGAACCGAATTGCTCGATATCCATGAGCCACTTCAACCGGGAAAAATCCGGAACAGCAATGCCTACATGATGATTTCACAGGTTCAAAAAGCTGGTGGTGAAGCCCTTTACTTCGGTAAACTCATGGACGAATTCGACTTATGCTACGATGCGATTTCAGAGGCACTTCAGGATGTGGATGCACTAATAACAACCGGTGGCGTTTCTGTAGGTGATTTTGATTTTCTCCCGGAAATTTACAACAAACTCGGTGCAGAAGTGCTGTTTAATAAAATTGCCATGCGACCAGGCAGTGTGACCACCGTAGCTGAATCAGGAGGGAAGTTGTTGTTTGGGCTTTCCGGTAACCCATCTGCATGCTTTGTCGGATTTGAATTATACGCAAGGCCCTGGATCCGTACCTTTCTCCATTCAGAAAAGCCTTACCTGCAAACCGTGAGAGGGACATTGACTGTTGATTTCCCGAAACCCAATCCTTTCACCCGATTCATTAGAAGCAAAGTGATTTACGAAGGCAACCGATTATATGCCGAACCGATCGGGATGGATAAATCACAAGTGGTTACCTCCCTTGCCTATTCAGATTGTCTGGTTGCAGTCCCTGGCGGATCGAGAGGCTATAAAACCGGTGATGAAGTGGATATTCTTCTTCTCGAGGCTGAAGGCAGCCAAATCCCATTCAAAGATCCTTTGAAACGGAAAGATATCGCTAAATGATCATTCATCAGATCAGCGGATTCAGCAATTCAGGAAAAACCACGATAATGACCGGGTTGGTATCCTTTTTAAAAAAAAATGGATACCGCGTTGGAACCATTAAACATCATGGGCACTCAGATCCTCTCGTCGGTGAAGCAAAACAAAAAGATGCCACAAAGCATCGGGAAGCCGGTGCCGAAGCCTCCATTGTATCCAGTGCTGGTGGTGAATTACAGTTGATTGCACATCACATGAAGGAGGAATTCTCCTTACATCAGTTGATTGCATTGTACATTCCATTTCAATTCGATATCATTCTTATCGAAGGGTTTAAAAAAGCAGAATTTCCAAAAACGTTTGTGATGCGAGACACTGATGATATCGAACAACTGCTGGAATACCCTGAAGTGAGAGCAATCATCTGTCCTGAATTAATCAGCCATGATAACGTCGCAACCTTCTCGAAGAATCAATTGTATTCCTATTATGACTGGTTTTTGACAGAAATCGCAAAGGATGATAAAAATGAGTGACAAACTTTTTGAAATTACCACAGAACCGATCTCGATCACTGATATTACAGCCAAGGTCGAAGATGCAAATGCCGGTGCCATCAACACCTTTATCGGAACTGTCAGAGAAATGACTAAAGGGAAAAAAACCTTGTATTTAAAGTATGATGCTTATATTCCAATGGCCGAAAAAAAACTCGCACAAATCGGTGAGGAAATTCAGGCGGATTATCCGGATGCAAAAGTAGCCATCACTCATCGCATTGGTTCGTTAAACATTAAAGATATCGCAGTCGTGATTGCGGTGAGCACTCCTCACCGCAACGATGCTTTTAAGACCAGTCGATATGCGATTGAACGAATCAAAGAAATTGTACCTATCTGGAAAAAAGAACATTGGGAAGATGGTTCTGAATGGATCGGTGATCAACTTGAAAACAAAGCCTATCCTTCAGGAAAACCTGAAAAGGAGGACTTTACAACATGATTCGAGTATTATTGTTTGCAGAACTTGAAGAACGGGCCGGCAAGAGAGAACTCGAACTTAACAGTAATGAGATGAGCGTTGCGGCAATCCGTGATTGGGTAAAGGATAACTACCCTGATGCTGCTGGTATCGACAGAGCTATGGCTGCTGTCAATGAAGACTATGCCGAGGAATCCACATTGGTTCATGCTGACGACATCATTGCATTTATTCCACCCGTCAGTGGTGGCTGATTGTTCACAAAAGTTTCACGTGATGTTACGTGCTGAGGTGAGCAAAATCACAGAAATTCATTTCTGAATCACGTATACTTTATGGTGTCAGCTAACCTCCTTTACAGGATAGAACCCATTTTATCCGTTCCTGATTTCCCCAAGATCAGGACGATTTGGATGACAGCGTGACAAACCCAAAACAATGCACGAATTCAGTTCATTATGACCCCCAATCATTTGAACGGAATACAAAGAGCGGAGAAGGAAATCCTTCTCCGCTCTTTGTTATGAGCTGCCCCTGAAAATAAGTTGACTCTTAATTTGGATTGATCCCAAGTCATTTAGCATGAGCATCTCTCTGCTAAAGCTTATTTCTGGGAATGGGAATGAATCAGCGACAGACGCCGGAGTCCGAAAGACCACTTTTGCGAAGCGGTCACTAGTTAGGGGCTAGCTCCTGGGCATGCGTCCACCTATAGCGAATGCAATAAACGATAAGAGAGGCATGGTTTTAAAAAAGGTGAGGCTGAGACAAAAAGATTTAGTCTGACTGAAAACACGAATGTTTAAAAAAGAATTTAATTTACGTGTCAATCGAACGCCAGATGGCTGTCGCGAATATAGACACTGCCAGGCGCGAGTTGATGTTGCCCAGGTACCTTCAGGTGCAAAACAAGAGCTGAAAATCCAGCGCAGGTGCTTTTCCAGCAGTTAGTAAAGCTCTTCATGCGACGAGCATGGCACAGGAGCAGAAGCCTTGCCCCAAGGAAAGCGAAGTGTTTGACGATAAGGTATTAAAAATCCGGAAAATAATTCAGATATTGATGTGATCCCAAAAAAGTTTGACTTTTTTCCATCCTCTTAGATACGCTCATTCTTCATTCTTTCAGCAAACGTAAAAATGCTTTTGAAGTACGATCAAAATGGGCTGATTATCATTCATCTAACATCTGCTGAATATCTTCAACCGTTGCATCTAGATCGAAATTGGACTCGCCAGTATACATTCTGACGATTTGTCCTTCTGGATTGATCAGATAAAACCTGACTGGATGCATAATATCACTTTGCTCAGGAAGCTCCATAACTTGTGCTTTAAATGATTCCAAAACCAGATCTCTGATCATTTCATCATCGTATCCAGTAAGGAAATCCCAATTTGAAAAATCAGCACCGTACGATTCGCCATATTCAGTCAATTGATCAGGATCATCAAACTCTGGATCAACTGTGAATGATACAATTTGCAAATCTGTTTCCTGATTATCCAATTCTTCTTGAAGACTGACCATATTCGGTGTCATAACCATGCATACCGTCGGGCATCTGGTGAAAATCGTCTTTGCAATCCACCATTCTCCTTCATAATAAGCATCAGAACGATCTTCGCCATCTTGATTCACCGCTTCGAAAGAAACCATCTCCCATGGCGTTTCTGAAGTTGTTACATCAATTATGGTTTCAGCCTGCCCGGATTCACTTACATCCTCGTAAAGAAAACTGCATCCACTTATCAAAATCAAACTCCCAAAGAGAAACAAGAATTTTAGCGAACTACCCATGATTTTTAATTTCCCCTTCCCCCTGTAAAGAAAAATTGGCTAACCGCCAAGCCAATGGCGGAAGCCTTAGTTGCACTTATACTTTAACCCTTTAACGAATTTAAACAATCGTTATTCAACTTCAAGCTTTTGGCAAGCTTGTTTCATACATTTCAAATTCTTTCAATTCCAATTTCGGTGTTTCTTCACGGTCACGCTTCATCCAGATTCTGAACGTATAACCCATTGCAACGCCATAAGCAAGCTCTTGAATGATCTTCATCATTGCACCACCAAACTGCTGGTCATGATACGTATTGTTTAATAGTGTTAATGACTGTTCCCCCGAGAACACTTCAAACGGTATATCCGCTCCTGGTGGCAGGCAATACGCCATGGCAATCGCCCATACAGAAGGATCAGTGTATGTAGCATAGATCGCATCACCGGCAAAGATAATCAGTACACAGGCAGGCGTAAAAAGGACACCGCTCGCAAACATATAACCTATACGCTTCAACTCAGACATGTCAAACCGGGTGACCAGTCGCGGTATGATGTGCCACCACATCAGCATTGCGGCAAGTAACATGCCAATTTGATAAACATTATGCATCCCTTCATTTGTCATTAAAAAATCAAATGTGAAAGGTAAATGATAAAATGAAAAGAGCGCATTAAACAGAATCAACCCGATCAACGGATACCCAATGATTTTGAAAGCACCATGGATAACAGAAAAATGAGCAAAGAATCGGAAGAACCAGGCCGGAATTCCAATTAACAACAATGGTGGCGCCACAAGAAACACAATAGCCATACTTAGCATATGCATACTCAGCATAATGTGTCCCAGCACATACAATGGGCCTCCAAATCCTAAATAAATGCCAAGAAGACCCAGATGAAAATATATAATCCGTCTTGTTTCTACCGGTTTTCCTTCGGGAAACCAGTAATAATATTTACGCCCAAGGGCCAAATAGATTACACTGATAACAGCCAGAACCAAAATAAGTTCTGGCGTCCAGACGGTTCTGGCCGTAAAGGTTTCTAAAAACTGACTCATGATTTATCGCCCCAATCGATAAATTTCAAAAAATAGTACTGCAACGAATGCAGGTTCAATAAGTATTGTACAGAAAGAGCTGTTTAAAATCCAGCTGACTGCATTCATGGTATACTCCATTTATAACATGTCTACAGTTAAATTCATAACAATAGAGCTATAAAGTAATTTATTTTACTTTCTCGAAAAAAGGGAGTGACTGACATTGAAAAAACACCTCATCGCATTGGATCTTGATGGCACCCTTTTAAAAGATGATAAAACCATCTCTTCCCGCACGAAGAACACACTTGAGCATCTTATTTCAGACGGGCATAAAGTTGTCATCGCCACTGGCAGGCCGCACCGCGCCAGTAAAGTTTTTTACAACGAACTTCGTCTGAATACACCGATGGTCAATTTTAACGGAGCACTCATACACCATCCGGGCAAGTCCGAATCGTTCAGATCATTACACTCGCCTTTACCACGGAAAGTTGCAAAAGAAATTCTCTATGCCTGTGAAGAAATCGGTGTGATCAATACCATGTTTGAAGTAAAAGATCAGTTTTATTTACGTTATGCCGATCGCGGATTTGCAGATGCTTTCACGATGAATCAAAAACCAATGGGTACCGGTCCATTGCATGATTTCCTGCGAGAAGATCCAACCTCGATACTCATTCATCCAGCTACGGAGCATCTTGCAATGACGAGGTCTCAGTTTAAAGACCTGATCGGTGATGAGGTCAATCAACGATCCTGGGGAGCTCCTTGGCATGTACTTGAAATGGTCCGTTCTGATGTTCATAAAGCTTTTGGATTAAAAAAAATCGCAAATTACTTTGCCATTGATCAGGAACAAGTTATTGCATTTGGAGATGAAGACAATGACCTCGAAATGATCGAATACGCCGGGACCGGCGTCGCCATGGGGAATGGCATCGACGAGCTGAAATCAATCGCAAAAGATATGACGCTTACAAACGAAGAAGATGGTATCTCAGTTTATCTTGAAAAATATTTTGGCCTGTCCTGATAACAGGCCAACAGGAGGTGTATCTAAAAAATGAAAATCAGACATGTACAAAAGCCCGCCTCCACTCACGAGATCGAAAGCATAACCGATCTCATGATGGAGCGAATCAACACACTAAGTACAAAAACCTCAAAAGAAACGATGCACGAAACGGTGATTCAGGCATTGGTTCCGGGCTCACATTCAGAGTTCTTTATTGCCGAAATGAATGATGGTCAAATCACAGGGGCCGTCTTTCTGAATAAGAATATCGGCCTCGATCACGGCGGTGTCTATATCTGGTTGAATGAACTTTATGTCCGAAAGGATCACCGGAAACAGGGCATTGCCAGAAAGCTTCTTCTAGGTGTGCTCCACTGGGCGGAGAAAGAAAATTATAAAGCCATCGAGCTCGAAACAGGTATGAACAACGAAGCAACCAAAAAATTATATAATTCACTGGGCTTTTACGATGTCGTTTCGAAACGCTACAGTCGAGCCATTCATCAATAAAGGATGACATCCAGAATCGTGAGAAAAACAATTGCACCTGCAACAACTGCAATCAAAGGAGCCTTGAAATAGGCCAGGAAAGCTGCAACAGTTGCCCCAGCCACCCCCCAGGTGACAGTAGGGCCAACATAAAGAATCCCTGGAAATATCAGCGCACCCAGTATGGCAAATGGAACTCGTGCGAGCATTCGTTTCGACCAGTCCGGCCAATTCTCTGTCTTCAAGGCGATCAAAGGAAGGAGCCTCGGGATAAACGTGACCAGCCCCATCCCCACGATCAGCCAGAACATTTCCTCCGTCAGGATTGGTGTCGCCATCGAATCATCCTTTCCATGAGTTCATAACTCACAACAGCCAGTATCGTTGCCAGCATAATTGCCCATCCGGTTTCCACGACCATCCTGAATAGCAGGTGGAACAAACCACCCATCACAGCCAATATAACTGCCGTTCTGCCGGTATCTCTGACTGATGGAATTAACAAAGCGATAAATAGGGCATAAAGGGCAAAGCCAAGACTGTTTTGCAGAATTTCGGGAATGACGCTGCCGGCCATATACCCAGCCACTGTGAACCCTGTCCAGCTCAAAAACGCAACCAGTCCAATGCCTGCGACATGCGAGCCTTTAATGGGATCTTTCACCGTTGAGGAGACGGCAAAAACTTCATCAGTCATAAAGTAAGCCATGATCACTTTCACGAAAGTCGGCGTTTCCTCCAATCTCGATGCCACGGAGGCACTCATTAACAAATGCCTGACATTGACGATGAATGTTGCCATGATAATCGCCACGATTCCTGAACCCGAAGCGATCATCGAAAGTGCCATGTACTGTGCAGCGCCTGCAAAAACCAGAAAGCTCATCAAGAAAGACTCCAGCAGCGTTAAACCGGTTGTACCAGCAAGAAGACCAAATGCCACAGCCACCGGCATGTATCCTACTGCAATGGGTACGCCTTCTGCCAGGCCTCTGCGCAAACCTGTCCTGCCGGCCGGCATTTCGATTGTATGTATGTCATCAGTCATTACTAGTCTCCTCACAATACATAAGGCTTCCCCCGGCAGATCATGCCGGAGGAAGCACAGTATGAATCGATTCCATTAGATGTACTTACTCGTAGACTTTCTCAAAAACTTCCTGGATTTTAGGCAGCAACGCATCCCAGTCTGCACCGGGCTCCTTGTTGACCGTTACAAAATCCTGAAAGCCGAAAATATTGTCAACGCCATCCAGAGCCAGCAGTTCTTTCGCCAGGGGATGGTCTGTCTCTTCGTTCTTTTTAAACGAGGCACTGCCAGATCCTTCAAACAAAACCTGATTTGCTGTGAATTTCATTGCGTTTGGATTTGGTGTAGGCTCGCCGCGTACTTCAATTGCCATCATGAATCCCTCCTAGTAGTCAATCTACGTTTAATACTAACATGCTATGAATCATTTGGTAAAGAAATTGTGAATACTCCGATGTTTTAATACAATTAAAGAAGACGTACTTCTCAAAGTCAATAGTGACAGCCTTTGTTACACTGGTACTTCAATCTTTCAGAAAACGTAAACTTTCCAAAAGCAGATCAAAATGCAACGACACGCTAACCGTAATAAGGTGAGGGATGCAGATGACAGAACGTAAACTACCCCTAACGCCAACTGAAACCATCATTTCATGGGGACAATACGCAATAAGTGATGAACAAATGTATACTAACCTTCGCTCAATGCTTTCCGATGAAGATCCTCGTTTCCTCAACCTTGAAAAAGAGCATTGGAAGAAAACCTTGCTCCACGCCGGGATTTTCGCATTATCAAAAAAACGTTTTGAAAAACTTTTCAACGATCTGACTGACACTGCTGTTCTCTCTGAGAAAAACAAAACCACAGCGCTTAATCAATCTGAAAACCCCGAAACCTTTTTGAACCATTGGCTGGTCAGACCTCATAAAGGACGGTATGAATCATTTTATGTCACTTTATCAGAAGAACAGAAACAGCTTCTGAAAGATAAAGCAATTCACGCTTTGTCAAAACAAATTCATCAAACCGGTGCCAAACGCACCTTATTTCTTTTGCTCGATTTTCATCATGCTTTCAAAGAAGGTGAAGCACTTTGGTATAAGTTTACGATGACTCAAACAACGATAACCCGAGAAGAGAAGCAGTTCATGCATTCGTTTATCATCACGGCTCCGGAAATGGCCACACCGCTGCTCATTCATACGATCGAATGGCATGTGGAGATGCGCTCCAGGGAACATTATCTTATGGCTGCTTTCTACCTTGATCAATTGAATGGCTGTTTGAATCACGAAGAATTTCAATCGGTACTGAGTGTTTTGAATCATCGGTTTTCAAAATTAAAAGGTTTCAGGGAGGTCATTCGCCATTATACACGTTGAACTTATATTCGATATTGACCATCAGCCTCCTCAATTTATGATTGTTCCCGTTTCAGGAGATACAGAAGATATTCAAAGAACCCATGAAAAAGAAAATGTGCTCCAGTTAAAACAGCTGCTATGTAAATACGACAAACATTCGTGGTATGGTCTCTCGTTGCCTGTGATCCCCTATCAATGCTGGGATCAAACCCGTTACGGAATCGGACTTTCCATAAATCAATTACTTAACGCCTTTATACACCCGGATGTTCATTTCTCCTTCTCGGGCTGGTTTAACGTTATCCGTTCTATTTGGGAGAGTGATCTCATACCAACGCCAGAAGGTTCATGGGCATTCACTGGCGATCCCGAAGATTACCCGGCATACATTCATTATCTCAAAGACCGTAAACAACATACAGTATCAGAAGAGCATGCCCCATGGACGCACTGGATTACAGACGCACTGATGAGTGCCTCACTGGTTAAAGAAAAGCAGAAAATACACTTGGATCAGCTTCATTTGTACGCAGGTCATGAAGTCATTAAACACTGGTCCAGCAAGCTCAGTGAAGGCGAGACACAAAACGTAACACTCCCTCCCCCATTTTATGAACTTGCCAAATACATTATTGCGGGAGATCAGGAAAGTGAAGTCTTCCAGTTGGAATTGATACTCCATGAGCCTGCTCAATCATCGGATGAAACCTGGTTGATTCATGGCATGATTCATGAACTTCAATCAGATAAACGCGTGTCACTCGATGCTTTTTTAACTGGAGAACACCCTTTTCGTTCTGAGCTCATGAATTGGCTGAACTGCCAGTTTGAACTTGTCAATTGTCATTTACCTTCAGACACTGAATTCTCTGCAACAGCCAATGAACCTGTTGAATTAACCTCTTTGGAAGCGGAACATTTTATTCAATGTACAGTTCCTGAGTGTAAAGCAGCTGGTGTTGAAGTATGGTTGCCAAGATCAATCCACAGTCCACAAACGCCTGCTGTGAAACTATCACTCCCCTCAGCCGATCTTGAACGTCAATCATCCTGGGTATCAAGCAGTACAGACTGGAAGTTGCTTCTCGATGATCAGGAAATTGAAGAAGGACTATTCCGAAAATTTGTTTCAGAAGAACGATCACTGATCCAACTGAACGAATCCTGGTATGTGTGGGATTTACAAAGCGCAAAGAAACTGATTGATCATATTGATACCATACCTGATCCAACACAAAGTTTGCTCTTTCAAGGTTTGAAGCAAGAACATAGTGAAGTCGACGAAGATATGCATTCGTTTCAAATTCAACTGAACGATTTATTCGCACAGGTAAAACATGTTACGACAAACCAATTAAAATCTGAGTGGAAAACCGTGTTAAGAGACTATCAGATCGAAGGTGTTCGCTGGCTTCTCAGTATGCGCTCCATCAGCGTCGGGGCGTTGTTGGCGGATGACATGGGCCTTGGAAAAACCAAACAGGTTATCAGTTATTTTGACCATGTCCAAGAGGAGGAGCCCGATTCATCGTTTTTAATTCTTTGTCCGTCAACCCTTTTACATCATTGGGAGCAGGAATTATCGGAAGCATTTCCTGAACACACAATCCTTCTTCATCAGGGACCTGTTTCAAAAAGACGCTCAGCTTTCTTCAAAGCAGAAAAAACCGGCTTTACCATTGTTTCTTACTCCACTGCTGTAAGAGATGAGGATCTTTTTCTTCATCATGTCTGGTCAGCAATTGTTTATGATGAAGCTCAGAAAATTAAAAATATACATACCCGCCAGCGAAAAACAGCAGGCCGATTGACAAGCCGGCATGCCATAGCGCTAAGTGGTACACCTGTCGAGAATCATCCTGATGAAATCTGGAGCCTTCTGAATCTCTTAAACCCTGGCTATCTTGGAGACCGGAATGAATTTGGACAATCCCTTCAAAACCTTGGCATAGATGCGTTAAAAGAGCAGATCAGACCAGTTATACTCAGACGAACCAAAGAAGAAGTGCAGGATGATCTTCAGTTACCTCAACGAAATATTCATCACCACACCATCAGCCTGTCATTTGAGCAGCAATCCCTCTACAAAGCCTGCGTCGAAGAATTGATGGATACACTCGAAGATGGCACTGAATCAGAGCAACGCGTAAGGATATTCAAAACCATGATGAAATTGAAACAAATTTGCAATCATCCCGCTCAATTAAAAAAAGAGTCAGGATATAGCCGATTTCAATCAGGAAGATCGCAAAAATGGGATTATGCCCAGTCTCTTCTACGAACCTGGGAATCAGAGCATCGCAAAGCCATCATATTCACACAATTCCGCTATATTGGTCAGCTCTTTCAGGATTATCACCTTGTCCATGGTGGGAAAAATCAAATTCCTTTTCTTCACGGCGGCCTCACAGCAGCAAACCGAAAAAAAATGATTCATTCATTCAAAACAGACCCGGAGATTCCCTATATCGTTATCTCCCTCAGGGCCGGCGGCTTTGGTTTAAATTTGACGGAAGCATCAGCAGTGCTCCATTTCGATCGCTGGTGGAACCCGGCCGTTGAAAATCAAGCGACAGACCGTGTGCATCGGATCGGTCAAACAAAGGATGTCGATATTCATACGTTAACTGCAAAAGGGACCATAGAAGAAAGAATCCACGACTTGATCGAAAAAAAAGGTGACCTCCAGGAAGCTTTATTGAGCGGTCGCCCGCTTCCCCTGTGGAATCTTGACCTTCAAGCGATTAAAGAACTTTTCACCTACAAATGACAATACCCACATGCTTATAGGGAGCATCCCAATAAGCGTCATGCGGGTATTGTTTCTTTTTTATGGATATGTGAGTGACTCTGTTGCATTGGCCTCCTCAAGTTCTTCAGCCAAAACTTTCACCTGAATCGTCACCTCCCCGGTATCTTCCTCATAGCCTCCCCAGGTGTCTGAGAAGATCAACGCTTCCCCAGGTTCAATCGTCTCTTCGATAATGGCTTGAGTAAACATCATATCTTCCGCAAAATCATAGAGCATTTCGCCGTGCCGTGAAATCCTGAGATCAAATTGATGACCCGACATGAATGTCACTGTTTTACTCTGATCTGATTTATTATCAAGAGTGATCATGATTTCAAGTCCACCCTCTATTTCTTCTGCCTGAACATCCACGTTCATTTCTTCCTGGTCTTCGTGTTCTTCACGATCGCCAGATTCTTCATTACTGTCATTCAGTTGATTTCCTTCGCCACATCCTGCTGAAATTAATATCAGCCCGATCAGTACGCACATCCCCTTAATCATCATCAGTTCCCCCTTTATTACTTTGTCGTTGAAAATTGAACCAGGTTTCAACACTCAGAAAAAATGGTAAATTTATCAATTTGCAAAGAAAACCGCTCTGATATGTCAGAGCGGCTCTATGGTTTATTTATTTTTGTTTATATTTTTCATCATAATACTGCACAGCATAAACCGCTCCTTCGTCAACCATATTCTGATCTTCCAAATCATCTTCATGAGGATGGCCTGTTTTTTCATAAAGATATGATTTATAATCCGACGCCGTTTCATTCAGTAATTTAGCCCGGCCCTCGTTTAATAACTGATTCACTTTCACACGATTCTCGTCTTTGCCAAGAAAACAAGCTGTTGCTGCAACACCTGCTACCAGCAAACTTGAAACGATCGATTTTTTCATCATTTACTGCCTCCTTTTCAAGATCTGCTACTTGCTTTTCTATTGCCGGTATAGTTATATACTAAACTCGGTCTTGAATGGGCAGTTTTCAAATAAAAAACAGGATGCATTATAGCTGCGCACCCTGTCCATATATCATAATTGTTGATTAACCGCCTGTTTTAACGTTTCAACCGATTGTATGCGATTCTCAATCCCCCGATTCACGTCACCATCCCAGAACATCATGCCACCTTCAACATTTGTAATATTTGAAAGCCCATGCTGCTTCAGGTACATTGCCACATTCTGAGAACGATTTCCACTGCGGCAGATAAAAATATATTCTTTTTCAGGATCAAATCCCTCGATCATTTCAGGAATTTCCTGCATGGGAAGCAAATGTATATCCGGAATGTGGCCTGCATTAAATTCTTCAGGCTCTCTGACATCAATCACCATCGCCTCGTTTGATACTGTCTTCAACACTTCTTTTAATTCATCGTTGGATATCTGTTTGACACCCTGCATTTCATAACTCATGTTTATCACCTCGTAGTATTGTTTTCTTTATACACCTATAATACCCTAATGGGTATAAAAAGTAAACCCCTACTCTTGTGAATCAGGATGATTCAATTCTTCATCCACTTTCTTTCTAAGTTGCAATAGACGATACGTATGCGAAACAACGACTTTTGTGACTGCATAAAGCGGAACAGCAATAATCAAACCGATTAACCCGCCAAACCGACCAGCAACAAGAATCAAAACGATGATCGTTAATGGATGAACCTTTAATTTCTTGCCCATAACATTTGGTGAAATCAGGTTACTCTCAATCTGTTGGACGATGATGATCGCCACGATAACCCATAACATCGATACCCATGAATCAATCACTGCCACTATAACAGCAGGAATGGTACCAATCCATGGCCCGACAAATGGAACAACATTGGTTACCATCGCCACCAGCGCCAATATTAACGAGTAATCAACACCAATAATCAGATAAGCAATGAACATCAATGTTCCGACAAACAGGCTGACGATTAATTGTCCTTGGATATAGGAACTTAATTTGTCATCCATATCACTGAGAATCCGTCGGCCTTCAACCTGCTGCTTCTCAGGCAAAAATCTAAGCACCTGATCGGGAGCCTTATCCCCGTCCTTCAGGAGAAAAAACAGGATGAATGGTAAAACAACGATAACCAATATAAAACTCGTAACGGCTCCAATAAAACCGGCTATGTTGCTGCCGATGAAATCAAATGCTGTCGACAAATTTTCAGCAATATTTTCGGTTAAATCCTCAATGGAAAAATTGTCAGTCGGCTGAAAGTTATCTTCGATCCATTGATTACTCTCCAAATTGACAATTACCTTCCGAACTTCCTCAAACAGCATGGGCGCATTATCAATAAGATTCATGGTCTGGCGCTGCAATGTAGGTCCGATCAAAAAAACAATAAACGTAACAAGGCCAATGCCGGCTATGTATATCAGTAAAATGGATACAACTCGAGGAACCTTATATTTTTCAAGCAGATTGACTACGGGTCTGATCAGATAGAACAATACGCCTGCAAGCAGAAACGGTAAAAACATTGTTTGAAAAGCTACCTGCAATGGTGTGAAAATCCAGGATACTTGCGTCCCCACGAGGACGATCAATAACAGTAACAGGATGATCAACAAATTTTTCACTACTTTGGATTGAAGCACACAAAACACCCGCTTTCACTGATATGATTCTCAGTATACCATAATTGACCATTTATTAAGATCTGTTTTTATCATCAAATATTTGGGTTTATGCCCAGTTCATACTCGCGAAAACCGTAGGTTATCATGCCATTTAGGTTGCTCATTGAACTATAGATTTCTAAAGGTAAGAAAAAACTGCCCTGAGAAAATATTCAGGACAGAGGCGTCATTGACTGGATGAAATCTTTCCAATGATTTTCTGTGTTGTTTGTCGCTTGATCATTTTATGTGGAATCAAAACCTGCTTTGCACCAGTATCCGGGTGATGAATTAAATCAATCAGCAGATTACAGGCTTCATAACCCAAATTGTAAATGTGAATATCTACTGTCGTCATTGGAGGTGATGACAACTCTGAGATCATAACATTATTGAAGCTGATAATGGAAACATCATCAGGAACCCGCATTTCCATTTCTGAAAGCATACGCATGACACCAAATGTCATAATATCATCTGCAACAATCATAGCCGTTGGAGGTTCAGAAAGACTCATCAAATCAATAACCGCTTCCTGTCCGCCTTCCTGTAACTCTTCATGGAACACAATGTAGTCATCTTTCAGTTCGATACCCGCATTGTAAAGTGCTTTCCGGTAACCCTCCATGTGGTCCACAGTAACAACGAAATCAAGGTTTCCACCGATGAAGGCAATATTTTTGTGACCCAGAAGGAGTAAATATTCCGTAACCGTTTTAGAGGCCTTATAATTATCATTATTCACATAAGTGATTTCCCGCTTTCGAACATCATATGGACGGCCGATGACCGTGAAGGGAAACTTTTGTTCATAGAGATAGTTCATAACCCTGTCATCGACCCTGGAGTACAACAGAATAATTCCGTCTACCCGTTTGCCCTGGACCATATGCTGCACTTCTTCAAAAATTTCGTCTTCAGACTGACCTGTGGAAAGATACAAACCATATTCCACCTGGTGAGCTTTCGAGCTGATCCCCCGGATTACTTCAGGGAAAAAGGGATTCTGAAACGTCTTGTTGGCAGAATTCGGCATGACAATACCGATAGTATTTGTGCTTTTATTCGCCAGACTTCTCGCATTAAAATTCGGGTGATACCCCAGTTCTTTCATGGCACCACGGACAATTTCCTTTGTTCTTTCACTGATTCTTGGGCTATTGGCTATCACACGGGATACCGTAGAAGGGGCTACATTTGCTGCTTTAGCCACGTCTTTGATCGTTACAGTCATCCTCATACACTCTCCCTTCAAGCATTTATCGAACATTTCTTACAAAATTATTATCATTTAATAATACGCCTATACCGCATATGAATCAACTGTCATGATGCACAAAGGAGATGGAGGAATCCCTCCATCTCCTCCCTCTTTGAGCCAATACTCATTAACCCTTTGTTGCACCTGCTGTCAGGCCACTGATTAAGTAGCGCTGTAAGAAGAGATAGACCGCCGCGATTGGAACGGCTATCAGGATCGAACCCGCAGCAAAACGGGTGAAGTTGTTCGCAAACTGGTCGTTAACAAAGTTGAACAGTCCTAAAGCCAATGTGAAATTCTCCGGACTTCTCAGTACGATTCGCGGCAGGATAAAGTCCATGAATGGTGCCATGAAGTTAAATAATGCGACTACCGCAAGAATCGGCTTAGCCAAAGGAAGCATGATAGAAAAGAAGATCCTGAAATGACTTGCTCCATCTATCTTCGCCGATTCATCCAACTCCCGGGGAATCGTGTCAAAATACCCTTTGACCAGAAAAGCATTCATCGGTATTGCACCGCCGATATAGATCAATATCAAACCTACCAGACTGTCCAGCAAACCAACCGTATTGAGGAGAATGTAAAGTGCAACCATCGCCATCAATACTGGAAACATTTGCAGAAGCAAGAAAGCATAGAGACCATTCTTTCTTCCTACGAACCGGTAACGTGAAAAGGCATAAGCCGTTAAACCGACAATAAAAGTTGCCACTACGGATGTTGTCACTGCGACAACCAACGTATTCTGATACCAAATCAGGTAATTACTTCGCGGGTCCGTAAACAACCAGATATAATGCTCAAAAGATGGATTCTCAGGTATAATACTCGAACCATATAAACTTGATCCTTCGTTTAAAGACATTCCGAATGCCCACACGAGGGGATAAAAAATGATAATAAACATAATCCCTATGATCGTGTACAACACCGTGAGCTCAAGAATATTCTTATTTCTTTTACTCATTGGTTTTCTTTCTTTTTTTACACTAGTATCACTCATCTAAAATGTCCCCTCCTCTTTAAAGGATCGTGAACGACGGAACTGGAAGAAAGCAAAGGTTGCAACCATTAATCCAAGTATGATGGAGATCGCTGCTGCCATGGCAATCTGTCCGGTCTCAAACGTTAAACTGTATACCCAGGAAATCAGAATATCCGAACCCCCTGCAACCTGGTTTCGCACAGGAGGCCCCCCCTGATTGAACAGGTAAATAATATTAAAATTATTGAAGTTAAATGAATACTGCATGATTAATAGTGGGCCAGTCGCAAACATCAAATGCGGGAAAGTGATATTGGTAAATTTCTGCCAGCGGCTGGCTCCATCAATATCCGCAGCTTCATACCAATCTGATGAAATACTTTGCAGCACACCTGTAAACAGCGCATAGACAAACGGGAATCCCAGCCAGACTTGAATCATGATCAGAGCAATCCTTGTGTACAAGGCATTCTGAAGCCAGGGCAGTCCTTCCCCAAACAACGGAATAAGAATTTGTGTATTGATTGCACCAAAATTATCATTAAATAGAGCGGAGAAAATAATAATCGTTACAAATGCCGGTACGGCCCATGGCAAAATAAATACGGTTCGAATCAATTTTTTGAATCTGATCCGGGGATCGTTCACAATGATTGCCAAGAACATTGCCAAAGCGATTTGCAATGTCGTTGCCACGAATGTCCAGATTAATGTCCAGGACAATACGTTGACAAATGTATTACGCCAAATATCAAGGGCAAATAAGTTCACGAAGTTCTCAAAACCGACCCATTCCAATAAATGCCTTGGCGGCTGGTTATTCGGGGAGAGGTTTGTGAAAGCAAGAAACATCATAAACATTAATGGAAATACGACGACAAAAATTAACAGTGTCAATCCTGGAGCAATGATGATGTAAGGGAAACTGTTGTCCCAGGAATTTTTAAATCCTTCTCTCATTCCAGGTACTTTCCAGCCTAATTGTATTCTCTTCGCGTCTTTATGTGCATCCTGAATGGAAATACCGTACATGCTTAAGAAAAAAACAGCAAATATCAATGACAGTATACCATTACTTAAAAACACCCGGGAATCATCAACTCGTGGCTCTGTCCCCAGTGTTACGAGTCCCTGCAGTCCCGTTGTGATAAAATCAAACATCGCAACAAGAAAAGCAGCAAAGAGAATAAACAGGACGGTTCCTTTCATATAGCGCTTGTTATAAATTTGACCCATCCCTGGAACAATTGATAACAAAGCCGCAACTTTCGGGTTATGTTTCGGATGAACCAAAAGATCATCCTGACTGATTTTCTTATCCGCAGCCATTCCTTCTCCTCCTCACTTAAAAAAAGGGGGGATCAGAGGGGATAACCTCTGATCCGACCTTTACATGCCATTTATTACTGCATCATTTGAACTTGCTCATGAATTTGATCCACTGCTTCTTGCAGAACATCCTCTGCATCGTCACCATCAGAAACGAACTGGAGGGCATCTCCAATCGGCTCCCAAACCTGTGACATAGCCGGAATGTTCGGCATAGGCTCAGAATACTGAGTCTGCTCGAAAATCGGTGCCATAAACTCATCATCGATTTCTACAGCTGTATGAGCAGGAAGCTCACCGGCCACTTCGAAATACATTTCAGAATTCTCAGCATTAGTCAGGAATAATGCTAATTCTGTTGCCCAGTAAGGATTTTCGGAATAATAATTCACGAGCCAGCCTTTGTTACCGGAAAACGAACTCAAGCGCTCGCCGTTCATTTCAGGAAGTGGTGAAATTTCCAGGCTGTCCCCTAAAGCTTCCTCATAATCAGGAATTGACCACGGACCGGTTACGACCATGCCTGCTTGACCATCTGTGAAGAGCCCGTTCATGATATCACCGTCGATACCGGTTGGCATCAGGTCTTCTTCGAACCAGCTTTGAATGATTTCGGCACCTTCAACAGCGCCTTCTGAAGCAAGACCGATATCATCCGGGTCATAGACACCGTCATCATCCTGTCCAAATACATAGCCACCAGGAGCTGTCAGGAATGGATAGCTGAAGTAGAAGTTTGTTGCTTCCATCAAAAATCCATAAGTTTCGCCGTCAGTCAGGTCACGTGCAACATCCATCAATTCGTCCATTGTTTCCGGTGCATCCGGAACGAGATCCGTATTACGGAACAATGCATAGGTTTCAACGACAGCAGGAATACCGAACTGTTCACCTTCATAACTGAAAGAAGTTACAGCTTCTTGATTATATTCTGCAAGTCTGGACTCCTGGTCTTCAGTCAGATCAAGATCAAGTGCCAAACCTTGGTCGTATATGTCACCCATACGGTCGTGTGGCTGGAAGAAGAGGTCAGGACCTTGTCCTGCTGGACCGTCCAAGGACATTCCTTCTGTCTGTTCAAGCATGGAATAAGGTGTAATGTTTACAGCGATTCCGTACTCTGATTCGAATGCTTCAGCCATATCTTCATGGGCATCAAGCTGGGCATCTTCGTCATTGACCCAAATTGTCAGCTCATCCGGCTTTTCAGGCTCATCCGCTTCTGCTGTTTCATTTCCTTCATTGTTATTGGCTTCGTTTGTTTCGTTGTTGTTGTTTCCTGGATCGTTGGCCGGTGTTTCATTGTTTGCGTTGTCATCATTATTACCACAAGCGACAAGACCAACAGACAATGCAGAGACAACAGTTAAAGAACGTAAAAATGGCTTACTTTTAAACATGGTGTTTCCCCCTTAAAATTGTTTAATATGGTAGCTGCCGATTTTCAGGCAAAACAGGATCCGCATGGCTAGTTCCACTCATACATACGGACACTCCAACGCAAGACAATCGGTTGCACCAGCAATGCAAAAGAAATGCGACACGCTTAGTGAAATCGTTTGCATCGCTTATGAGTTTATTATACTATTCACACCAAAAAAAATAGCAACCCTTTTTACGAAATTATTTTATAGTTTTTTCGGTTTCATCATAGAATCTGAACTTGAACAGATGAAGCTTCGCTTACCGATCTTCACACCTTCAGCATCAGCCGGAATCCATGAAGGTTTTACAACTTAATAATCGATAACATAAAGAATTACATGTCATAAGAGTCACCCCTGGATTTAATGCCTTTAATCGTTAAGGGCAAATTCATTCTGTATAAGCAGCACTCCCTTAGTGTGCACCGTTTGAATGAAAGCACCCTCTTCGCCCACGAGCAATCGGTTGCACTTTTGTGAAAATGAAAACAGGATTTCCATAGGTTTCATCGCTCTGTATTCAGGGCGACACCCTGTTCATTCTTCGGTATTGTCCGGGACTGATTCCCTCCGACCGTTTAAACACCCTTGAAAAGTAAGCTGAATCGCTAAAGCCACAGGCAACAGAAACGGTAGATAAATCGTGGATTCCCTCATGAAGCAGCCTCTTGGCATGATTGATCCTCACCTGATTCATGTACTGAACAGCCGTTAATCCCGTCACTTTTTTAATGGATCTGGAAATATAATCTGGATGAAATAACAGTATTGAAGCCATTTTTTTCACTGACAATTGATTGTCCTTGTAGTGCTGTCTGATAAATACAATCGACTGCTCAGCAACCTCCTGTGCTGCTGAAGGAAGTGTGATTACCTGTTGCTGCAATTCAAGAAGAACGTCAAAGAATAAGGTTTGCTGCCTCATACGCACTGCGACATCGCTACTTTCATTTCGTTCAAAGAGATCTGAAAGTTTAGATTCAAATACTTCTCTTATGGTTACTTGACTGTGAACAGGTAACCGAAGTTGATAACGTTCAGGTTCTGTATACGTAGCAGCTGATGTCAAAATATCCGACCAGCCACTTAATGACTCACCCGTCACGCTGAATGACAACGGAAATTCAAAATGAATCCATGCTATATGTGTATCCTCTTCGCAAGGCTTGACGCCCTCGTGCGTTTTTCCAGGGGTCAAAATGGCATACTCACCTGCATGAATGGTGAGTATTTGATCATTTTCTTTCATATAAAGTGTCCCAGAAAAGACATAGATTAAATCAAATACGTCAAATTGACGTTTGAAATGCACCGTCCCTTCTCGGAAAAGTCCATAGTTTCCTTTAATAAAAACCGGAATTGGTGGTATATCAGATGTTATATAATTCATTTCGCACTTCCCTCCAGATCGTTTTTGTACAAAACGATTCGATATCGTACCTTTCATGTCATTATACTATCGGATAAGATGAAAAGGCACGCTTACTAATTCTTTTCATCAAATCGAAATTCAAACTGAAGGTGTATCCAATGAGTAAAAAACAAACCGCTGCAAATATGACGTTGTTTGCGATCACTTGGCCGATATTTATTGAAATTCTGTTACATATGCTGATGGGTAATGCCGACACATTGATGCTTAGTCAATATGACGATGATTCCGTTGCCGCTGTGGGTGTTTCAAATCAAATCATGAGCGTGATCATCGTGATGTTCGGCTTTGTTGCAACAGGGACAACCATCTTGATTGCACAAAACCTCGGGGCCAAGAGATTTGAAAATGCAGGAATTATTGCAGTCGTCTCCATTGTCGCCAATATCATCATGGGACTTGTTATTAAGTGCCGTGCTGTTTTTCTTCGGCGAATCCATTTTAATCATGATGAATCTGCCGGTAAGGCTCATGGACACAGCACTGATTTATCTGCGAATCGTCGGCGGTTTTGCTTTTGTACAGGCATTGATCATGACCTTATCTGCAGTTGTCAAAAGTCACGGATTCACCAGAGATGCGATGTATGTCACTTTAGGAATGAACGTATTGAATGTGTTCGGGAATTTCGTCTTTATTTTTGGTGCCTTGGAGCTCCTGAACTTGGAGCAACCGGCGTTGCCATCAGTACGGCTTTCAGCAGAACGCTTGGAACCATCGTACTCTTCATTACACTTTACTGGCGCGTTAAAGGAGATTTACCCTGGTCCAAAACATTCCGTTCATTTCCGAAAAAAGAACTCGCTGATTTATTCAGAATTGGCATCCCGACTGCTGGAGAGCATTTATCCTATAATGCTTCTCAGATGGTGATCACCTATTATATTGCATCCATGGGGACTGTTGCTCTAACAACCCGTGTTTATACCTTGAATATTGTCATGTTTGCATTTTTATTTTCGATTGCTATCGGTCAGGGTACACAAATCCTGATTGGTCATATGATCGGTGAGAAAAGATTTGATGAAGCATACAAACGGGCGCTTAGAAGTCTTGCTACCGGAATCGGGGTGTCTGTGTTTGTCGCATCCATCTTCACGATCTTCAGTGATCAACTTTTCGGGATCTTCACTTCAAACCAGGAAATTATTCAAATGGGTGGCGTCTTGTTAATTCTAACCATTATATTGGAACCCGGCAAGAGCATTTAACTTAATCATCATCAATGCATTGCGCGCTGCAGGTGATGTCCGCTTTCCTGTATATGTTTGGCATTTTATCCATGTGGGGCGTGGCGGTCACCGTCAGTTTTTTTGCGGGAATTTGGCTGGGACTTGGCCTCATCGGCATATGGATTGCGATGATCCTGGATGAATGGTTACGGGGATTACTCATGCTTGGAAGGTGGCGCTCAGGAAAATGGCGCAGCATGTCATTCATCCAAACGGAAGAAAGAAAATCATCATAATGAATGAATTAAATGTATATTTAGTATGAATCGATTCCATTAGATGTACTTACTCGTAGACTTTCTCAAAAACTTCCTGGATTTTAGGCAGCAACGCATCCCAGTCTGCACCGGGCTCCTTGTTGACCGTTACAAAATCCTGAAAGCCGAAAATATTGTCAACGCCATCCAGAGCCAGCAGTTCTTTCGCCAGGGGATGGTCTGTCTCTTCGTTCTTTTTAAACGAGGCACTGCCAGATCCTTCAAACAAAACCTGATTTGCTGTGAATTTCATTGCGTTTGGATTTGGTGTAGGCTCGCCGCGTACTTCAATTGCCATCATGAATCCCTCCTAGTAGTCAATCTACGTTTAATACTAACATGCTATGAATCATTTGGTAAAGAAATTGTGAATACTCCGATGTTTTAATACAATTAAAGAAGACGTACTTCTCAAAGTCAATAGTGACAGCCTTTGTTACACTGGTACTTCAATCTTTCAGAAAACGTAAACTTTCCAAAAGCAGATCAAAATGCAACGACACGCTAACCGTAATAAGGTGAGGGATGCAGATGACAGAACGTAAACTACCCCTAACGCCAACTGAAACCATCATTTCATGGGACAATACGCAATAAGTGATGAACAAATGTATACTAACCTTCGCTCAATGCTTTCCGATGAAGATCCTCGTTTCCTCAACCTTGAAAAAGAGCATTGAAGAAAACCTTGCTCCACGCCGGGATTTTCGCATTATCAAAAAAACGTTTTGAAAAACTTTTCAACGATCTGACTGACACTGCTGTTCTCTCTGAGAAAAACAAAACCACAGCGCTTAATCAATCTGAAAACCCCGAAACCTTTTTGAACCATTGGCTGGTCAGACCTCATAAAAGGACGGTATGAATCATTTTATGTCACTTTATCAGAAGAACAGAAACAGCTTCTGAAAGATAAAGCAATTCACGCTTTGTCAAAACAAATTCATCAAAACCGGTGCCAAACGCACCTTATTTCTTTGCTCGATTTTCATCATGCTTTCAAAGAAGGTGAAGCACTTTTGGTATAAGTTTACGATGACTCAAACAACGATAACCCGAGAAGAGAAGCAGTTCATGCATTCGTTTATCATCACGGCTCCGGAAATGGCCACACCGCTGCTCATTCATACGATCGAATGGCATGTGGAGATGCGCTCCAGGGAACATTATCTTATGGCTGCTTTCTACCTTGATCAATTGAATGGCTGTTTGAATCACGAAGAATTTCAATCGGTACTGAGTGTTTTGAATCATCGGTTTTCAAAATTAAAAGGTTTCAGGGAGGTCATTCGCCATTATACACGTTGAACTTATATTCGATATTGACCATCAGCCTCCTCAATTTATGATTGTTCCCGTTTCAGGAGATACAGAAGATATTCAAAGAAACCCATGAAAAAGAAAATGTGCTCCAGTTAAAACAGCTGCTATGTAAATACGACAAACATTCGTGGTATGGTCTCTCGTTGCCTGTGATCCCCTATCAATGCTGGGATCAAACCCGTTACGGAATCGGACTTTCCATAAATCAATTACTTAACGCCTTTATACACCCGGATGTTCATTTCTCCTTCTCGGGCTGGTTTAACGTTATCCGTTCTATTTGGGAGAGTGATCTCATACCAACGCCAGAAGGTTCATGGGCATTCACTGGCGATCCCGAAGATTACCCGGCATACATTCATTATCTCAAAGACCGTAAACAACATACAGTATCAGAAGAGCATGCCCCATGGACGCACTGGATTACAGACGCACTGATGAGTGCCTCACTGGTTAAAGAAAAGCAGAAAAATACACTTGGATCAGCTTCATTTGTACGCAGGTCATGAAGTCATTAAACACTGGTCCAGCAAGCTCAGTGAAGGCGAGACACAAAACGTAACACTCCCTCCCCCCATTTTATGAACTTGCCAAATACATTATTGCGGGAGATCAGGAAAGTGAAGTCTTCCAGTTGGAATTGATACTCCATGAGCCTGCTCAATCATCGGATGAAACCTGGTTGATTCATGGCATGATTCATGAACTTCAATCAGATAAACGCGTGTCACTCGATGCTTTTTTAACTGGAGAACACCCTTTTCGTTCTGAGCTCATGAATTGGCTGAACTGCCAGTTTGAACTTGTCAATTGTCATTTACCTTCAGACACTGAATTCTCTGCAACAGCCAATGAACCTGTTGAATTAACCTCTTTGGAAGCGGAACATTTTATTCAATGTACAGTTCCTGAGTGTAAAGCAGCTGGTGTTGAAGTATGGTTGCCAAGATCAATCCACAGTCCACAAACGCCTGCTGTGAAACTATCACTCCCCTCAGCCGATCTTGAACGTCAATCATCCTGGGTATCAAGCAGTACAGACTGGAAGTTGCTTCTCGATGATCAGGAAATTGAAGAAGGACTATTCCGAAAATTTGTTTCAGAAGAACGATCACTGATCCAACTGAACGAATCCTGGTATGTGTGGGATTTACAAAGCGCAAAGAAACTGATTGATCATATTGATACCATACCTGATCCAACACAAAGTTTGCTCTTTCAAGGTTTGAAGCAAGAACATAGTGAAGTCGACGAAGATATGCATTCGTTTCAAATTCAACTGAACGATTTATTCGCACAGGTAAAACATGTTACGACAAACCAATTAAAATCTGAGTGGAAAACCGTGTTAAGAGACTATCAGATCGAAGGTGTTCGCTGGCTTCTCAGTATGCGCTCCATCAGCGTCGGGGCGTTGTTGGCGGATGACATGGGCCTTGGAAAAAACCAAACAGGTTATCAGTTATTTTGACCATGTCCAAGAGGAGGAGCCCGATTCATCGTTTTTAATTCTTTGTCCGTCAACCCTTTTACATCATTGGGAGCAGGAATTATCGGAAGCATTTCCTGAACACACAATCCTTCTTCATCAGGGACCTGTTTCAAAAAGACGCTCAGCTTTCTTCAAAGCAGAAAAAACCGGCTTTACCATTGTTTCTTACTCCACTGCTGTAAGAGATGAGGATCTTTTTCTTCATCATGTCTGGTCAGCAATTGTTTATGATGAAGCT
The DNA here is from genome assembly GCF_001721685.1 of Salisediminibacterium beveridgei. Lineage (GTDB taxonomy): Bacteria > Bacillota > Bacilli > Bacillales > Salisediminibacteriaceae > Salisediminibacterium > Salisediminibacterium beveridgei. The sequence goes on from NZ_CP012502.1 coordinate 2,199,087, forward strand.
CAGAAAATTAAAAATATACATACCCGCCAGCGAAAAACAGCAGGCCGATTGACAAGCCGGCATGCCATAGCGCTAAGTGGTACACCTGTCGAGAATCATCCTGATGAAATCTGGAGCCTTCTGAATCTCTTAAACCCTGGCTATCTTGGAGACCGGAATGAATTTGGACAATCCCTTCAAAACCTTGGCATAGATGCGTTAAAAGAGCAGATCAGACCAGTTATACTCAGACGAACCAAAGAAGAAGTGCAGGATGATCTTCAGTTACCTCAACGAAATATTCATCACCACACCATCAGCCTGTCATTTGAGCAGCAATCCCTCTACAAAGCCTGCGTCGAAGAATTGATGGATACACTCGAAGATGGCACTGAATCAGAGCAACGCGTAAGGATATTCAAAACCATGATGAAATTGAAACAAATTTGCAATCATCCCGCTCAATTAAAAAAAGAGTCAGGATATAGCCGATTTCAATCAGGAAGATCGCAAAAATGGGATTATGCCCAGTCTCTTCTACGAACCTGGGAATCAGAGCATCGCAAAGCCATCATATTCACACAATTCCGCTATATTGGTCAGCTCTTTCAGGATTATCACCTTGTCCATGGTGGGAAAAATCAAATTCCTTTTCTTCACGGCGGCCTCACAGCAGCAAACCGAAAAAAAATGATTCATTCATTCAAAACAGACCCGGAGATTCCCTATATCGTTATCTCCCTCAGGCCGGCGGCTTTGGTTTAAATTTGACGGAAGCATCAGCAGTGCTCCATTTCGATCGCTGGTGGAACCCGGCCGTTGAAAATCAAGCGACAGACCGTGTGCATCGGATCGGTCAAACAAAGGATGTCGATATTCATACGTTAACTGCAAAAGGGACCATAGAAGAAAGAATCCACGACTTGATCGAAAAAAAAGGTGACCTCCAGGAAGCTTTATTGAGCGGTCGCCCGCTTCCCCTGTGGAATCTTGACCTTCAAGCGATTAAAGAACTTTTCACCTACAAATGACAATACCCACATGCTTATAGGGAGCATCCCAATAAGCGTCATGCGGGTATTGTTTCTTTTTTATGGATATGTGAGTGACTCTGTTGCATTGGCCTCCTCAAGTTCTTCAGCCAAAACTTTCACCTGAATCGTCACCTCCCCGGTATCTTCCTCATAGCCTCCCCAGGTGTCTGAGAAGATCAACGCTTCCCCAGGTTCAATCGTCTCTTCGATAATGGCTTGAGTAAACATCATATCTTCCGCAAAATCATAGAGCATTTCGCCGTGCCGTGAAATCCTGAGATCAAATTGATGACCCGACATGAATGTCACTGTTTTACTCTGATCTGATTTATTATCAAGAGTGATCATGATTTCAAGTCCACCCTCTATTTCTTCTGCCTGAACATCCACGTTCATTTCTTCCTGGTCTTCGTGTTCTTCACGATCGCCAGATTCTTCATTACTGTCATTCAGTTGATTTCCTTCGCCACATCCTGCTGAAATTAATATCAGCCCGATCAGTACGCACATCCCCTTAATCATCATCAGTTCCCCCTTTATTACTTTGTCGTTGAAAATTGAACCAGGTTTCAACACTCAGAAAAAATGGTAAATTTATCAATTTGCAAAGAAAACCGCTCTGATATGTCAGAGCGGCTCTATGGTTTATTTATTTTTGTTTATATTTTTCATCATAATACTGCACAGCATAAACCGCTCCTTCGTCAACCATATTCTGATCTTCCAAATCATCTTCATGAGGATGGCCTGTTTTTTCATAAAGATATGATTTATAATCCGACGCCGTTTCATTCAGTAATTTAGCCCGGCCCTCGTTTAATAACTGATTCACTTTCACACGATTCTCGTCTTTGCCAAGAAAACAAGCTGTTGCTGCAACACCTGCTACCAGCAAACTTGAAACGATCGATTTTTTCATCATTTACTGCCTCCTTTTCAAGATCTGCTACTTGCTTTTCTATTGCCGGTATAGTTATATACTAAACTCGGTCTTGAATGGGCAGTTTTCAAATAAAAAACAGGATGCATTATAGCTGCGCACCCTGTCCATATATCATAATTGTTGATTAACCGCCTGTTTTAACGTTTCAACCGATTGTATGCGATTCTCAATCCCCCGATTCACGTCACCATCCCAGAACATCATGCCACCTTCAACATTTGTAATATTTGAAAGCCCATGCTGCTTCAGGTACATTGCCACATTCTGAGAACGATTTCCACTGCGGCAGATAAAAATATATTCTTTTTCAGGATCAAATCCCTCGATCATTTCAGGAATTTCCTGCATGGGAAGCAAATGTATATCCGGAATGTGGCCTGCATTAAATTCTTCAGGCTCTCTGACATCAATCACCATCGCCTCGTTTGATACTGTCTTCAACACTTCTTTTAATTCATCGTTGGATATCTGTTTGACACCCTGCATTTCATAACTCATGTTTATCACCTCGTAGTATTGTTTTCTTTATACACCTATAATACCCTAATGGGTATAAAAAGTAAACCCCTACTCTTGTGAATCAGGATGATTCAATTCTTCATCCACTTTCTTTCTAAGTTGCAATAGACGATACGTATGCGAAACAACGACTTTTGTGACTGCATAAAGCGGAACAGCAATAATCAAACCGATTAACCCGCCAAACCGACCAGCAACAAGAATCAAAACGATGATCGTTAATGGATGAACCTTTAATTTCTTGCCCATAACATTTGGTGAAATCAGGTTACTCTCAATCTGTTGGACGATGATGATCGCCACGATAACCCATAACATCGATACCCATGAATCAATCACTGCCACTATAACAGCAGGAATGGTACCAATCCATGGCCCGACAAATGGAACAACATTGGTTACCATCGCCACCAGCGCCAATATTAACGAGTAATCAACACCAATAATCAGATAAGCAATGAACATCAATGTTCCGACAAACAGGCTGACGATTAATTGTCCTTGGATATAGGAACTTAATTTGTCATCCATATCACTGAGAATCCGTCGGCCTTCAACCTGCTGCTTCTCAGGCAAAAATCTAAGCACCTGATCGGGAGCCTTATCCCCGTCCTTCAGGAGAAAAAACAGGATGAATGGTAAAACAACGATAACCAATATAAAACTCGTAACGGCTCCAATAAAACCGGCTATGTTGCTGCCGATGAAATCAAATGCTGTCGACAAATTTTCAGCAATATTTTCGGTTAAATCCTCAATGGAAAAATTGTCAGTCGGCTGAAAGTTATCTTCGATCCATTGATTACTCTCCAAATTGACAATTACCTTCCGAACTTCCTCAAACAGCATGGGCGCATTATCAATAAGATTCATGGTCTGGCGCTGCAATGTAGGTCCGATCAAAAAAACAATAAACGTAACAAGGCCAATGCCGGCTATGTATATCAGTAAAATGGATACAACTCGAGGAACCTTATATTTTTCAAGCAGATTGACTACGGGTCTGATCAGATAGAACAATACGCCTGCAAGCAGAAACGGTAAAAACATTGTTTGAAAAGCTACCTGCAATGGTGTGAAAATCCAGGATACTTGCGTCCCCACGAGGACGATCAATAACAGTAACAGGATGATCAACAAATTTTTCACTACTTTGGATTGAAGCACACAAAACACCCGCTTTCACTGATATGATTCTCAGTATACCATAATTGACCATTTATTAAGATCTGTTTTTATCATCAAATATTTGGGTTTATGCCCAGTTCATACTCGCGAAAACCGTAGGTTATCATGCCATTTAGGTTGCTCATTGAACTATAGATTTCTAAAGGTAAGAAAAAACTGCCCTGAGAAAATATTCAGGACAGAGGCGTCATTGACTGGATGAAATCTTTCCAATGATTTTCTGTGTTGTTTGTCGCTTGATCATTTTATGTGGAATCAAAACCTGCTTTGCACCAGTATCCGGGTGATGAATTAAATCAATCAGCAGATTACAGGCTTCATAACCCAAATTGTAAATGTGAATATCTACTGTCGTCATTGGAGGTGATGACAACTCTGAGATCATAACATTATTGAAGCTGATAATGGAAACATCATCAGGAACCCGCATTTCCATTTCTGAAAGCATACGCATGACACCAAATGTCATAATATCATCTGCAACAATCATAGCCGTTGGAGGTTCAGAAAGACTCATCAAATCAATAACCGCTTCCTGTCCGCCTTCCTGTAACTCTTCATGGAACACAATGTAGTCATCTTTCAGTTCGATACCCGCATTGTAAAGTGCTTTCCGGTAACCCTCCATGTGGTCCACAGTAACAACGAAATCAAGGTTTCCACCGATGAAGGCAATATTTTTGTGACCCAGAAGGAGTAAATATTCCGTAACCGTTTTAGAGGCCTTATAATTATCATTATTCACATAAGTGATTTCCCGCTTTCGAACATCATATGGACGGCCGATGACCGTGAAGGGAAACTTTTGTTCATAGAGATAGTTCATAACCCTGTCATCGACCCTGGAGTACAACAGAATAATTCCGTCTACCCGTTTGCCCTGGACCATATGCTGCACTTCTTCAAAAATTTCGTCTTCAGACTGACCTGTGGAAAGATACAAACCATATTCCACCTGGTGAGCTTTCGAGCTGATCCCCCGGATTACTTCAGGGAAAAAGGGATTCTGAAACGTCTTGTTGGCAGAATTCGGCATGACAATACCGATAGTATTTGTGCTTTTATTCGCCAGACTTCTCGCATTAAAATTCGGGTGATACCCCAGTTCTTTCATGGCACCACGGACAATTTCCTTTGTTCTTTCACTGATTCTTGGGCTATTGGCTATCACACGGGATACCGTAGAAGGGGCTACATTTGCTGCTTTAGCCACGTCTTTGATCGTTACAGTCATCCTCATACACTCTCCCTTCAAGCATTTATCGAACATTTCTTACAAAATTATTATCATTTAATAATACGCCTATACCGCATATGAATCAACTGTCATGATGCACAAGAGGCTGGGACAAAACCCAGTAAATAAAGAGGCCCACACCAAACGGTGTGGGTTTTCTGTATAGAAGGGTTGATTGTGCAAAAATACAATCGCTTGCCGCGGGCAAGGCTTCAGCTAACCGTCGGAAAACCACCGCCGGTGGATCTTCAGCTCTTGCTTTTCCCGCAGGCGTCTCATGTATTTTTGACAATCAACTGCATTGAAAGACCGTCAGGTCTTGATTTTTACATAAAAAAAGGATACCTTCGGATTAAGTTAGAACGACCAAGTCATAACAAAACCGGAGGTATCCTTATGTTTCTCGATTATAACATGAATCAGCTCGTTTTGCCGATGGATTTATCGCTTCAATTACAAAAAAATGATGTCGCTTTTGCAGTGAATGACCTGGTTGAATCGATACCTGAAGAAGCTTTTGAAGCTTTTTATAAAAGTCAGGGTCGCCCTTCTTATCATCCGAAAATGATGATGAAGGTGATTCTCTGTGCGTATACTCAATCGACTTTTTCTGGACGGAAAATTGAAGCCTTATTGCAGGACAGTATTCGAATGATGTGGCTGGCACAAGGACACGCGCCGACCTACCGGACGATCAATCGATTCAGAGTACATCCCGACGTTGAAGAGCTCTTACGTCAGTGTTTTGTGCAATTCAGAAGCCGACTGGTTCAGGAAGAAGCAATTGATAACGAAGCAATTTTTATTGATGGTACAAAGATCGAAGCCAACGCGAATAAATTCACGTTCGTATGGAAAAAATCCGTGCAACGGTATCATCATGATATCGTTACGAAATCAAATGCGATCTATGATGAACTGATTGAACAGGAAATCATTCCTGCGATTGAACTGGAAGATCAGGAAGCCTTAACGGATGATGAGCTGAATAAAGTTCATGAAGAGTTGGACCAGACCGTTCAGGATTACGACAAGCAAATCGAAGAGAATGATGATGCGAAGGAAAGAAAAAGACTGAGATCAGAGCGGAAAAAGCCGAAAGAAAAGCGTAAAAAATTTCAGGATTTCATCGAACGTAAAGCACGTTATGAGAAGGATCTCGCGATCCTGGGTGATCGTAACAGTTACTCGAAAACCGATCATGATGCCACGTTTATGAGAATGAAAGATGACTATATGAAAAATGGCCAACTGAAAGCCGGTTACAATCTCCAGATTGCAACGGAAGGACAATATACGCTCGCTTATGACATCTATCCAAATCCGACTGACACACGAACCCTGATTCCATTTCTGGATACCATCGAGAGACGGTACTTTTCACTGCCTGACTATATTGTTGGGGACGCCGGATACGGAAGCGAACAAAATTATGAGGATATTTTTTTGAACCGTCTATCAAGCACACCACTGATCACGTATAGTATGTACCGAAAAGAAAAGAAACGGTCATTCAAAACCGATCGCTACCATGTGATGAATTGGAATTACAATCAGGATCAAGACTATTTTCTCTGTCCAAACGGCAAAAAAGTCACCTTTCGCTATGTATCCAAACGAACCGATCGCGCAGGATTCGAACGAACATTCAAGGTCTATGAAAGTGAAGACTGCACGGGCTGTCCCTTACGGGCCAGTTGCACAAAAGCGAAAGAAGGCAAAAACCGTAAGGTTTATTACAATGAAAAATGGGAGCTGCAAAAAGAGCATATTCGTCAACTGCTTTCGGAAGAAGAAACTGGCGCGATTTATGGCAGACGTAAAGTCGATGTCGAACCAGTTTTTGGATTTCTGAAGGCCAATTTGCATTTCACCAGAATGTCGGTGAGAGGCAAAGACAAAGTGAAAAAAGAAATGGGTTTTGCACTCATGGCAGTGAACTTGAGAAAGTACACTGCGTTATACTGTTTTTTATATTTGTATCAACAGACAAAACGCTTCCGACTATCAATTTATGATAATCGGAAGCGTATTTTGATCATTCAAGGCTTTTTGTCCCAGCCTCTCCCTCTTTGAGCCAATACTCATTAACCCTTTGTTGCACCTGCTGTCAGGCCACTGATTAAGTAGCGCTGTAAGAAGAGATAGACCGCCGCGATTGGAACGGCTATCAGGATCGAACCCGCAGCAAAACGGGTGAAGTTGTTCGCAAACTGGTCGTTAACAAAGTTGAACAGTCCTAAAGCCAATGTGAAATTCTCCGGACTTCTCAGTACGATTCGCGGCAGGATAAAGTCCATGAATGGTGCCATGAAGTTAAATAATGCGACTACCGCAAGAATCGGCTTAGCCAAAGGAAGCATGATAGAAAAGAAGATCCTGAAATGACTTGCTCCATCTATCTTCGCCGATTCATCCAACTCCCGGGGAATCGTGTCAAAATACCCTTTGACCAGAAAAGCATTCATCGGTATTGCACCGCCGATATAGATCAATATCAAACCTACCAGACTGTCCAGCAAACCAACCGTATTGAGGAGAATGTAAAGTGCAACCATCGCCATCAATACTGGAAACATTTGCAGAAGCAAGAAAGCATAGAGACCATTCTTTCTTCCTACGAACCGGTAACGTGAAAAGGCATAAGCCGTTAAACCGACAATAAAAGTTGCCACTACGGATGTTGTCACTGCGACAACCAACGTATTCTGATACCAAATCAGGTAATTACTTCGCGGGTCCGTAAACAACCAGATATAATGCTCAAAAGATGGATTCTCAGGTATAATACTCGAACCATATAAACTTGATCCTTCGTTTAAAGACATTCCGAATGCCCACACGAGGGGATAAAAAATGATAATAAACATAATCCCTATGATCGTGTACAACACCGTGAGCTCAAGAATATTCTTATTTCTTTTACTCATTGGTTTTCTTTCTTTTTTTACACTAGTATCACTCATCTAAAATGTCCCCTCCTCTTTAAAGGATCGTGAACGACGGAACTGGAAGAAAGCAAAGGTTGCAACCATTAATCCAAGTATGATGGAGATCGCTGCTGCCATGGCAATCTGTCCGGTCTCAAACGTTAAACTGTATACCCAGGAAATCAGAATATCCGAACCCCCTGCAACCTGGTTTCGCACAGGAGGCCCCCCCTGATTGAACAGGTAAATAATATTAAAATTATTGAAGTTAAATGAATACTGCATGATTAATAGTGGGCCAGTCGCAAACATCAAATGCGGGAAAGTGATATTGGTAAATTTCTGCCAGCGGCTGGCTCCATCAATATCCGCAGCTTCATACCAATCTGATGAAATACTTTGCAGCACACCTGTAAACAGCGCATAGACAAACGGGAATCCCAGCCAGACTTGAATCATGATCAGAGCAATCCTTGTGTACAAGGCATTCTGAAGCCAGGGCAGTCCTTCCCCAAACAACGGAATAAGAATTTGTGTATTGATTGCACCAAAATTATCATTAAATAGAGCGGAGAAAATAATAATCGTTACAAATGCCGGTACGGCCCATGGCAAAATAAATACGGTTCGAATCAATTTTTTGAATCTGATCCGGGGATCGTTCACAATGATTGCCAAGAACATTGCCAAAGCGATTTGCAATGTCGTTGCCACGAATGTCCAGATTAATGTCCAGGACAATACGTTGACAAATGTATTACGCCAAATATCAAGGGCAAATAAGTTCACGAAGTTCTCAAAACCGACCCATTCCAATAAATGCCTTGGCGGCTGGTTATTCGGGGAGAGGTTTGTGAAAGCAAGAAACATCATAAACATTAATGGAAATACGACGACAAAAATTAACAGTGTCAATCCTGGAGCAATGATGATGTAAGGGAAACTGTTGTCCCAGGAATTTTTAAATCCTTCTCTCATTCCAGGTACTTTCCAGCCTAATTGTATTCTCTTCGCGTCTTTATGTGCATCCTGAATGGAAATACCGTACATGCTTAAGAAAAAAACAGCAAATATCAATGACAGTATACCATTACTTAAAAACACCCGGGAATCATCAACTCGTGGCTCTGTCCCCAGTGTTACGAGTCCCTGCAGTCCCGTTGTGATAAAATCAAACATCGCAACAAGAAAAGCAGCAAAGAGAATAAACAGGACGGTTCCTTTCATATAGCGCTTGTTATAAATTTGACCCATCCCTGGAACAATTGATAACAAAGCCGCAACTTTCGGGTTATGTTTCGGATGAACCAAAAGATCATCCTGACTGATTTTCTTATCCGCAGCCATTCCTTCTCCTCCTCACTTAAAAAAAGGGGGATCAGAGGGGATAACCTCTGATCCGACCTTTACATGCCATTTATTACTGCATCATTTGAACTTGCTCATGAATTTGATCCACTGCTTCTTGCAGAACATCCTCTGCATCGTCACCATCAGAAACGAACTGGAGGGCATCTCCAATCGGCTCCCAAACCTGTGACATAGCCGGAATGTTCGGCATAGGCTCAGAATACTGAGTCTGCTCGAAAATCGGTGCCATAAACTCATCATCGATTTCTACAGCTGTATGAGCAGGAAGCTCACCGGCCACTTCGAAATACATTTCAGAATTCTCAGCATTAGTCAGGAATAATGCTAATTCTGTTGCCCAGTAAGGATTTTCGGAATAATAATTCACGAGCCAGCCTTTGTTACCGGAAAACGAACTCAAGCGCTCGCCGTTCATTTCAGGAAGTGGTGAAATTTCCAGGCTGTCCCCTAAAGCTTCCTCATAATCAGGAATTGACCACGGACCGGTTACGACCATGCCTGCTTGACCATCTGTGAAGAGCCCGTTCATGATATCACCGTCGATACCGGTTGGCATCAGGTCTTCTTCGAACCAGCTTTGAATGATTTCGGCACCTTCAACAGCGCCTTCTGAAGCAAGACCGATATCATCCGGGTCATAGACACCGTCATCATCCTGTCCAAATACATAGCCACCAGGAGCTGTCAGGAATGGATAGCTGAAGTAGAAGTTTGTTGCTTCCATCAAAAATCCATAAGTTTCGCCGTCAGTCAGGTCACGTGCAACATCCATCAATTCGTCCATTGTTTCCGGTGCATCCGGAACGAGATCCGTATTACGGAACAATGCATAGGTTTCAACGACAGCAGGAATACCGAACTGTTCACCTTCATAACTGAAAGAAGTTACAGCTTCTTGATTATATTCTGCAAGTCTGGACTCCTGGTCTTCAGTCAGATCAAGATCAAGTGCCAAACCTTGGTCGTATATGTCACCCATACGGTCGTGTGGCTGGAAGAAGAGGTCAGGACCTTGTCCTGCTGGACCGTCCAAGGACATTCCTTCTGTCTGTTCAAGCATGGAATAAGGTGTAATGTTTACAGCGATTCCGTACTCTGATTCGAATGCTTCAGCCATATCTTCATGGGCATCAAGCTGGGCATCTTCGTCATTGACCCAAATTGTCAGCTCATCCGGCTTTTCAGGCTCATCCGCTTCTGCTGTTTCATTTCCTTCATTGTTATTGGCTTCGTTTGTTTCGTTGTTGTTGTTTCCTGGATCGTTGGCCGGTGTTTCATTGTTTGCGTTGTCATCATTATTACCACAAGCGACAAGACCAACAGACAATGCAGAGACAACAGTTAAAGAACGTAAAAATGGCTTACTTTTAAACATGGTGTTTCCCCCTTAAAATTGTTTAATATGGTAGCTGCCGATTTTCAGGCAAAACAGGATCCGCATGGCTAGTTCCACTCATACATACGGACACTCCAACGCAAGACAATCGGTTGCACCAGCAATGCAAAAGAAATGCGACACGCTTAGTGAAATCGTTTGCATCGCTTATGAGTTTATTATACTATTCACACCAAAAAAATAGCAACCCTTTTTACGAAATTATTTTATAGTTTTTTCGGTTTCATCATAGAATCTGAACTTGAACAGATGAAGCTTCGCTTACCGATCTTCACACCTTCAGCATCAGCCGGAATCCATGAAGGTTTTACAACTTAATAATCGATAACATAAAGAATTACATGTCATAAGAGTCACCCCTGGATTTAATGCCTTTAATCGTTAAGGGCAAATTCATTCTGTATAAGCAGCACTCCCTTAGTGTGCACCGTTTGAATGAAAGCACCCTCTTCGCCCACGAGCAATCGGTTGCACTTTTGTGAAAATGAAAACAGGATTTCCATAGGTTTCATCGCTCTGTATTCAGGGCGACACCCTGTTCATTCTTCGGTATTGTCCGGGACTGATTCCCTCCGACCGTTTAAACACCCTTGAAAAGTAAGCTGAATCGCTAAAGCCACAGGCAACAGAAACGGTAGATAAATCGTGGATTCCCTCATGAAGCAGCCTCTTGGCATGATTGATCCTCACCTGATTCATGTACTGAACAGCCGTTAATCCCGTCACTTTTTTAATGGATCTGGAAATATAATCTGGATGAAATAACAGTATTGAAGCCATTTTTTTCACTGACAATTGATTGTCCTTGTAGTGCTGTCTGATAAATACAATCGACTGCTCAGCAACCTCCTGTGCTGCTGAAGGAAGTGTGATTACCTGTTGCTGCAATTCAAGAAGAACGTCAAAGAATAAGGTTTGCTGCCTCATACGCACTGCGACATCGCTACTTTCATTTCGTTCAAAGAGATCTGAAAGTTTAGATTCAAATACTTCTCTTATGGTTACTTGACTGTGAACAGGTAACCGAAGTTGATAACGTTCAGGTTCTGTATACGTAGCAGCTGATGTCAAAATATCCGACCAGCCACTTAATGACTCACCCGTCACGCTGAATGACAACGGAAATTCAAAATGAATCCATGCTATATGTGTATCCTCTTCGCAAGGCTTGACGCCCTCGTGCGTTTTTCCAGGGGTCAAAATGGCATACTCACCTGCATGAATGGTGAGTATTTGATCATTTTCTTTCATATAAAGTGTCCCAGAAAAGACATAGATTAAATCAAATACGTCAAATTGACGTTTGAAATGCACCGTCCCTTCTCGGAAAAGTCCATAGTTTCCTTTAATAAAAACCGGAATTGGTGGTATATCAGATGTTATATAATTCATTTCGCACTTCCCTCCAGATCGTTTTTGTACAAAACGATTCGATATCGTACCTTTCATGTCATTATACTATCGGATAAGATGAAAAGGCACGCTTACTAATTCTTTTCATCAAATCGAAATTCAAACTGAAGGTGTATCCAATGAGTAAAAAACAAACCGCTGCAAATATGACGTTGTTTGCGATCACTTGGCCGATATTTATTGAAATTCTGTTACATATGCTGATGGGTAATGCCGACACATTGATGCTTAGTCAATATGACGATGATTCCGTTGCCGCTGTGGGTGTTTCAAATCAAATCATGAGCGTGATCATCGTGATGTTCGGCTTTGTTGCAACAGGGACAACCATCTTGATTGCACAAAACCTCGGGGCCAAGAGATTTGAAAATGCAGGAATTATTGCAGTCGTCTCCATTGTCGCCAATATCATCATGGGACTTGTATTAAGTGCCGTGCTGTTTTTCTTCGGCGAATCCATTTTAATCATGATGAATCTGCCGGTAGAGCTCATGGACACAGCACTGATTTATCTGCGAATCGTCGGCGGTTTTGCTTTTGTACAGGCATTGATCATGACCTTATCTGCAGTTGTCAAAAGTCACGGATTCACCAGAGATGCGATGTATGTCACTTTAGGAATGAACGTATTGAATGTGTTCGGGAATTTCGTCTTTATTTTTGGTGCCTTTGGAGCTCCTGAACTTGGAGCAACCGGCGTTGCCATCAGTACGGCTTTCAGCAGAACGCTTGGAACCATCGTACTCTTCATTACACTTTACTGGCGCGTTAAAGGAGATTTACCCTGGTCCAAAACATTCCGTTCATTTCCGAAAAAAGAACTCGCTGATTTATTCAGAATTGGCATCCCGACTGCTGGAGAGCATTTATCCTATAATGCTTCTCAGATGGTGATCACCTATTATATTGCATCCATGGGGACTGTTGCTCTAACAACCCGTGTTTATACCTTGAATATTGTCATGTTTGCATTTTTATTTTCGATTGCTATCGGTCAGGGTACACAAATCCTGATTGGTCATATGATCGGTGAGAAAAGATTTGATGAAGCATACAAACGGGCGCTTAGAAGTCTTGCTACCGGAATCGGGGTGTCTGTGTTTGTCGCATCCATCTTCACGATCTTCAGTGATCAACTTTTCGGGATCTTCACTTCAAACCAGGAAATTATTCAAATGGGTGGCGTCTTGTTAATTCTAACCATTATATTGGAACCCGGCAGAGCATTTAACTTAATCATCATCAATGCATTGCGCGCTGCAGGTGATGTCCGCTTTCCTGTATATGTTGGCATTTTATCCATGTGGGGCGTGGCGGTCACCGTCAGTTATTTTGCGGGAATTTGGCTGGGACTTGGCCTCATCGGCATATGGATTGCGATGATCCTGGATGAATGGTTACGGGGATTACTCATGCTTGGAAGGTGGCGCTCAGGAAAATGGCGCAGCATGTCATTCATCCAAACGGAAGAAAGAAAATCATCATAATGAATGAATTAAATGTATATTTATTCATTGTAAATCTGTTATTGAAAACTGTTGTCAGAAGATTTATCAGAGAAAATCCACTCTTACATCAATGGTGACTTCCCCTCCCCCCCCTTGATTTGAAAGGGTCCTGTTGATTGATAAAATATTTCGTTTCATGAAATAAAAATTTTATTTTTGACATCTTTTGAGTTTTTTGATTAAATGTAATAGAATATCAATCATTTTTTATGCGAATATTGGTATTTTAAAGAAAAGCGGAAAAAGGGGGATTCATAATGAACAAAAAAGTAACAGGTCTTATTTCCATCGCTGCAGCAGGAGCACTGCTTCTCGGCGCTTGTGGAAATGACAACGACACAGCGGATGTAGGAAGTCTTCAGCTCGGCACAGGAAGCACTGGGGGTACATATTACCCTCTCGGTACGGAAATGGCAAACGTCATCAACGCTAATGTGGAGGGGTATGACGGATTTGATGTCAGTGCCGTCTCATCTGGTGCGTCCGTCGATAACCTGTCCAATATTGCCCAGGGTGAATTTGAGCTGGGGATGACCGTACACTTACCAGCACTTGATGCTTTAACTGGTGATGGGGATTTTGAAGGCGTTGAAATTGATAACTTCGGATTTATGGGTCACATCTACCCTGAAGTCATGCAGATTGTGACAACAGAAGACAGCGGAATCGACACCATCGCAGATCTTGAAGGCATGCGCGTTGCGATTGGACCGCCAGGCAGTGGTACACAAGCTGCAGCGAGACTGATTCTTGAAGCATACGGACTCGAAGATGGGGACTATGATGCTTATGAAGAAGGATTCGGAGATGCAGCCGGTCGAATTCAGGATGGAAACCTCGATGCTTCTTTCGGTCTTCTTGGTCTTCCTGCAGGAAGCATTGAAGAACTGTCACTTCAACAGGATGTCAAAATGGTTTCATTGACGGACGAAGGGCTATCTTATATAGAGGAAAACAGTGGCTATGAAGCGATGGATATCCCTGCTGACTCTTATGACTTTCTTGAAGAAGATGTTCAAGCAATTACAGCTTACGCAATACTCGTAGGGTCAACGGACGCCATTGATGAAGACCTTGGTTACGAAATCACTCGTGCACTATTTGATAATGCCGACAGTGTTTCCCACGCACAAGGTGCTCATCTCACTCTTGAGAATGCCTTGAATGGTTCGAATGGTCTTCCAATGCACCCCGGTGCAGAACGTTATTTCGAAGAACAAGGATTGCTTGACTGATGCAATTTAGTTGGATAAAAAGCCGGACACTCATATGTCCGGCTTTTTCATCCGCTTATGATCCATAAATTTCTATTGTGATTCCGCTTCTTTTATGATTAAAATGATATTCGACTGAAATTCCTCTGCATCAATCCATTTGCAGAAGATCGACGAAAACACAGGAAATTTAATTACTTATTTTATCCTGGGCTTTCGTGGATGAATCAGCGAATTGGAGATAATCATTACGGCATGACATAACTTTTTGTGATGCCTTATCGTTAAATGAGTCTATCAGCGAGGTGAGACAAATGTCTGAAAACAAAGAAGAGTTTCTAACGGAAAAAGAAAAACAGGAGATGCTTGCAAAATACGATAAAGAATCCTCCTTTCGGCAATTTCCAGGAAAATGGGCTTGGGTCATTTCCTTTTTGGCCATCTCATTAACCATATTTCATCTTTGGCGTGCAATGCCATTAAGCGGCGGACCTCTTGTATCGCTTCTTCAAGGGGCTGTCCATCTGGGTACTGGTCTGGGTCTGATCTTTCTTTTGTATCCTGCAAAGGCAGGAGGACAAAAGAAAAGAGGCGTCCCATGGTATGATGTGCTTCTGGCTTTTTTGTCCATGGGTTCTGTTTATTACATCATCTTCCGGTACGACTGGATCACCGGGGGAGCCCGCGTCCTCGGATTTACAACCTTTGACATTATCATCGCAACCATCGGGATCGTATTGCTACTCGAAGCCACTCGCAGAGCTGTAGGAGTGCCGATTGTGGTTATTGCAACATTGGCAATCATTTATGGGATGTTTGGTACGAACATTCCTTACTTTGGTCACGGCGGCTTTGATTGGTCCCAGTTATCAAGGCGACTCTTTTACTCATCCGATGCGATCTTTGGTACACCGATTCAGATTTCATCTCAGTACATCTTTTTGTTTCTTTTCTTCGGTGTAATGTTGACAAAAACCGGTGTAGGCCAGTATTTTAACGATCTGGCTTTTGGCGCCACCGGTCGCTTCACCGGTGGGACTGCAAAAGCAGCCGTGGCTGCATCAGCCATGCAAGGAACTGTCACAGGAAGTTCTGTTGCCAATACGGTTGCATCAGGTTCCTTTACGATTCCGATGATGAAACGGGCCGGCTTCAGACCGGAGTTTTCAGCAGCAGCTGAAGCTTCTGCCTCAACAGGTGGACAAATTATGCCCCCAATCATGGGTGCCGCAGCCTTTATCATGGCCGAATATGTATCAAGTGTCAGTTACAGTGATATCATCATTATCGGGATCATCCCGGCGTTGCTGTACTTTACGGGCGTATTTATGGGAACTCATTTTGAAGCAAAACGATTTGGAATCACGGGGCTTCCTAAAGAAGAACTGCCCTCCGCTAAGGGCTTATTGAAGAATTCCTATCTATTGCTGCCGCTGGTTGTCATTATTTCCATGCTTGTAGACGGCAGAACGCCGATGTACGCTGCTTTGGGTGGAATCGCGACAGCCTTCGCTGTCAGTTTCTTCAAAAAAGAAACCCGCATGGGCCCGAGGGTGATCATTAATGCCCTCGAAGAAGGTGCGCGGGTTGCACTTCCGGTTATTGCAGCATGTGCCAGTGCCGGGATCATTGTCGGGATTGTCGTGTTCACTGGTCTCGGCGGCAAAATTGCCGGAGGACTCCTGGGTCTTGCCGGGGACAGCCTGTTCCTGCTGCTGTTCTTCACGATGATTGCGTGCATTCTCTTAGGTATGGGTCTGCCAACGACCGCTAACTATGTTGTCACGGCATCGATGGCCGCTCCAGCCTTGATTGCTTTTGGAGTGCCTGAGATATCTGCGCATTTCTTTGTATTCTATTTTGGTATCGTCGCTGATATCACACCGCCTGTCTGTCTGGCTGCATACGCCGGGGCCGGGATCGCCAAGGCAAACCCGATGAAGGCGGGTGTCACCGCCTTCAAGCTCGCCATCGCCGGGTTTATCATACCGTATGTCTTCGTCTATAATCCGGCACTGCTTCTTGTGGATGCAGATGTCTCGACTGTTGCCTTCTTGTTAGTCACATCCATTCTGGGCATGGCCGCCATCAGTGCCGTTATGATGAATTACTTTGTTTATTCGTTTAAATGGTATGAACGGCTGTTCCTGCTCATAGCCGGAATTCTGTTGATCATGCCTGAGAATATACTTCTCGAAGGAATCGGATTTACCTTGTTTGTTCTGATCATTATCGTTCAGCTGAAACGGAAAAAGAAAATCGAAGGGTAACAAATTTAAAAAGGGGTGACTGCATCAAAGCGGCACCCCCTTTTTTTAATCATAAAATACGTCAAACGTTTCCCAAAGTCCTTCAAGTTCCACAAGACGTTTTTCGATTTTTTTATGTTCACTTCTCGTAAGCGCCGTTATCAAAGCTGACACAAGACTCATTGGTGCTGCGAATGAATCGATAAATGAATTGATCTCTGTTGAGGCAACCAGCAGCTTATCGCCGTATGGGACCAACGGACTCATCATATGATCTGTGATGACTACCGTTTTCGCCCCCTTTTCCTTAACATACTTCATCACTTCCACCGTACGTTTCGTATATCTCGAAAACCCTAGGCCGATTACCAGATCTTTCTCAGTAATATCAAGAAGGTGCTCTGATACGCTGTCGCTTTGTCGGATCATTTCGGTATTTTGCAAAACAAGATCCAGATAAAATTCGAGAAATCCTCCTAAATTTGCTGCACTCCTGTAAGCAATGATATAAATTCTTTTGGCTTGAATCATATCAGATACGACCCTTTCAAATTGCCTTGGATCAATCTGTTCCAAAGTGGACCTCAAATTCTGAATATCATCCGATAATACTTCCGTAACCACGTCCTCCATCTGTTCTCCTTCATAGGTTGTCCGCCTCAGTAATTCCGCAGAAGTCATCCGTTTTTGCAAGGCTTCCTGAAGGTGTCTTTGAAAATCCGGATAGCCCTCATAACCAATGAAATAGGCAAATCGTACAATTGTAGACTCAGCTACTCCCGAGTATTTCGCCAGTTTGGAAGCCGTCAGAAAAGGGACTGTGTCAGAATTCTCCAATATATATCGGGCAATCCTTTTATGTGATTTGCTCATGTTTTCCCTCATTGATGCAATGCGCTGATATACTTCCGTTTCAAGCATGCTGATCACCCTCCAATATCACCAGAAGTGACAAGTTCCTGTTTGCAATTTCTCTTTCATTTTATCATGAAAATAAAAGGTTTATGCCTTTTTTGACCAAATGAAAACGCTGTGTTTAAATAAGTATACAACACCTAAGAGGAGGCTGAAAATATGGCACAACCAAAGTACGTCATGAACATTGAAAAGGTGCCTCACCTATCGGATGAAGAAAAAGAAAAACTAAAAAAAATAACAGAAAAATTCGTCTTTCGAGTGAACGAATATTATTTAGGACTGATTGATTGGGGAGATCCAAACGATCCAATCCGTAAACTGGTGATCCCGAACGAAGGAGAACTTGAGGAATATGGTCGCTGGGATGCATCAGACGAAGACACGAATTATGTCGTTCCTGGCTGCCAGCACAAATACGATGAAACGGCCCTCTTGATTGTATCCGAAGTATGTGGCGCATATTGCCGTTATTGTTTCCGCAAGCGTCTATTTCGAAATGATATCAAGGAAGCCATGTCAGACGTACAACCCGGCATAGACTATATTAAAGAACACCCGGAAATCACGAATGTTCTGCTGACCGGTGGAGATTCACTCATTCTCGCTACGAAAAAACTTCGATTCATTATCGAACAGCTTCGTGAGATTCCACATGTCAAGATCATCCGTCTCGGTTCCAAAATGCCGGTTTTCAATCCAATGCGCATTTATGAAGACCAGGACTTGCTTGACCTGATCTCTGAATACTCCACAACAGAAAAGCGGATTTATGTGATGGCCCATATCAACCATCCGACTGAAATCACCCCTGAAGCTAAAAGAGGATTTGACGCGCTTCATAAGGCCGGAGCCATCGTGGTCAATCAGACGCCTGTATTAAGAGGCATCAATGATGACCCTGAAGTTCTTGGACAGCTGCTCGACGAGCTCAGCTGGGCCGGAGTGACTCCTTACTATTTCTTTATCAATCGCCCTGTTGCAGGTAATACGGACTTCGTACTCAGCTTAAAAGATGCGTATGACATCGTTGAAGCCGCAAAAGCGCGTACATCCGGACTCGGAAAGCGTGTACGTCTCTCGATGAGTCATACATCTGGTAAAATTGAGATCCTTGCCATTGAAGATGGAAAAGCTTACTTGAAATACCACCAGTCACGTGACGGTAATTATGGTAAATTCATGATGCTCGACTGCCCTGAGGACGCCACTTGGTTTGACGAACTGCCTGGTCATGAACAATATTGGAACCCGCCTAAGAAGAAAATGGAAAGCTTTGAGGGTGCCAATGATAAAATAAAAGAAGCTACCACAAAATAATTCAGTCGAATTATCACCGGAGTAAACACCTCCGGTGATTTTTTTTGTACAATGAGAGAATGACCCATTCGAAAAGACCTGCGGTAATATGTCAAGCCATAAATAGAACAATTTATGAGTAATCAGGGGCAAAACCCTGGAATAAGGCCGCAAGAAACTGGACCAGCAAATGAATGGTAATTACTGGCATTTAATAAGGTGTACGCTGACAAGTTTTTTGTCAGATCTCCACGCCCCTATCCGGCGTAAAGATTTGATGGTTGCGTAGTAGCGCATCCACCAGACGTACGAGTTTTCTTGCAGTTAAGACGAGGGCGCGTTTGTGCTGGTGTTTCGGGACTTCATGATATTTTTTCTTGTAGTAGTCATGGTATTCCGGGACTTGCCTTCGTACCGAGTTGGCGGCTTCAACCAGGTAATAGCGCAAGTACTGGTTTCCTTGACGTGACAGCGACGTATCTTCTGCGATGAAGCGTCCGGACTGGCGTTTCCGCCAGTATAATCCGGCGTATTTGGCAATCTTGCTCTCATCTTCGAAGCGGTCAACTTGACCGATTTCAGCCAGAATACCGGCGGCGAAGACAGGCCCGATGCCGGGGATCGTTTCAACCGTTTGTGTCAAACCGGTCATGATCCGGGTGATGGACTTATCAAGCTCCTTGATCTGCAGTTGATAGGATCGAATGAGCTCAATGGATGTCGCTAATAACACGTCCACAGAGTCTTCCACGACGCGATCCGGACGGTAGGATTCGCTGACAGCTTTCTTGATGGAACTGGCCACAACTTCGGCATCCGGGAATCGGTTCCTGCCCTTTTCCCTCAGGTAGGCCGCAAGGTCTTCCAATGGCAGCTCGGCAAGTTCTTCGAGACTGAATTTCTCAGAGAAGAGCTCCGTCATCGCGGCACCGAAAACCGAAGAATTGACCTCATCTTTGAAGGCACTGAACTTGTAGGTCAGATGTTGCAAAAAGTGCTGTTTTTCCCGGGTTAACCCTTTGATCAGGTGGTATCTGGCGCGCGTCAACTGCTGGAGAGCGACGTACTGGCTTTCCTTTACGATGGACATCTGATTTCGTCCAAACCGGACGTAATCCGCAATGACAAACGCATCGATGTCATCGGTCTTGTTCATGTCCGCGTAGCTTTTCTTGAAGTTGGCAACCTGACGCGGATTAATGACGAATACCTGCGTCTCGTAAGCCTTCAGTTCATCGTCATGATGCAAGTACATGGATGGATGGAAGCTGTATACCGAGGTGGCTTCCAAACCGATTTTCAGGGACGTGGCGTTCTCGCTCAGAGAGAGATGGATGAGCCGATCCTTGAGTTCAGCTGCCCCAGGATAATCATTACTCACTGTAAAACGGGCAACGATGGCCCCTTCCTGATTGATCACACACACATTCATGTCGAATGAGCTGACGTCTAATCCTGCACATAATCGCATGGGAGATAACCTCCTTTCAAATGAGAATCATCCGGCATTTCTTTTGGACGCCTCGAGATATCTCTAGTGTGAACGCCGATCATCAACCTCGTGTATCAGAGCTCATCCTTCGAGTAGGAAGTGCCGCACGTACACTGAGAAACAGTCTTTTCTCGCAGTCAAGCTGCAGGAGCGATAAGAATTGTCCCAAATGATCCTAAGATCATTATCTAGAAATATCTAGAGACAGCCAATAGAAATATCTCTAAATAATTTAAATAAGCTCTGATTATTTTGGGCTTAAATATACTATACGAGGAGCGTTGGTTATGAACCACAGAGTCATCCTGTTTTTTCTGCTTACTGCCATTTTACTGGCTGCCTGTCAGCCGGAATCATGGTTGAATAACAAGCAGCAGGGTTCATCAGCTTCACTTCCCGTTCGGGACACGATCGTCAAATCCCCTCTTCAAATCAGCTATTACGGTTTTAGTGATGATGAAGAGTTTCGCATTGCATTTCTTGCTGAAAATATGAACGAATCCCCAATTTCAGCGGATGATTACCAATATCAATGGCCCCGCTTTATTGAAGATGAGCATGAGAACCTTTATGAAGTCACTGACGTAGAGTTACGTCAAGGGACTCTCTTTGAACGTGCGTTATCAAACTATGAAATTGGGATGATCATGACACTGTCTCCTCCTCCTGGGAATGAGAATGGGAACTTTTTCAGTATCCCCTTTTATATGGTGCCAAATATCTATGAGGAGGGATATCGTTTCCCTATTAATACTTCGACAATAGACCATCATCAGCTTGGTGATATGGCAATCAGCAATCTTGAGCTTGACGGTCGTTTGCTCACATTTGATTTGATAGATGATCATCCGGACGCAGATGGCAGTGAAGAGTACCTCTTCACCGCCATCCAGGAAAATCAGGAAATATTCCCTATGTTTATTAACATGCGTCGAAGTAATCCCTACACACATATTGAAGTAGAGTTTGCAAGAGAATTAATCTTACCCACACGTTTATCAATTACGCGGACAACCAGCCCGCTTCCCGAGTGGCGATTTTCAATGATCATTGATACAGATCAAGGACGTATGGTCAATGAATCTGAGCAAAAGGAAGGAGAAGAGCAATGACACGCCCAATTGCAACGACCTTGAATGCCAAATACATTCATACCAATCTCGCTCTCCGCTTGCTGAAATCCTATTGTGAGCCGGAGCAGCGTGTGATGATTAAGGAATACACCATTAAAGATCCGGATATGAACATCGTATCTGACCTCTACAACGAACAGCCGGACGTTATTGGCTTCAGCTGTTATATCTGGAACATTGAAAAAACACTCGCTGTTGTCTCCATGTTGAAGAAAGTCCTTCCTGATACCGTATTGATCCTCGGCGGTCCTGAAGTATCTTTTGATGCCGATTATTGGATGAAAAAGCACCCGCAAGTGGATATGATCATCCGAGGAGAAGGCGAAATCCCGTTTAAAGAAGTGCTCCAAGAAATCGATCATGGGACCGCGGACTTCAGCAGAATTGGCGGCGTCAGTTATCGCATCAATAATCAAATCCGGCACAATCCCGAAACCGGAAATATGGACATCGCAACCATTCCCAGTCCTTACAGGTTTGAAGAAGATCTGCCTGACCTAAACAAGCGTATTGTCTATTTTGAAACAAGTCGGGGATGTCCATTTCGCTGCCAATTCTGTTTGTCATCGATCGAGCAAGGTGTCCGTTATTTTAACATCGATCAGGTAAAAGAAGATCTGCTGTATTTGATCGATCACGGTGCAAAACTGATCAAATTCATCGATCGAACCTTTAACATCAATAGAGAATATGCTCTGGAAATGTTTGCTTTTCTTATCGACAATCATCAAGGCTGCCAGTTTCAGTTTGAAATCACGGCGGACATCATGCGTCCTGAAGTGCTTTCGTATCTGAATGAGAATGCCCCACCAGGCATTTTCCGCTTCGAAATCGGTGTACAGTCAACCAATGATGCGACAAATCTTCAGGTCGACCGACGTCAAAACTTCAATAAACTCTCCCGGACAGTCCGGATGATCAAAGAAGGCGGACGAATTGATCAGCACCTGGATTTAATTGCCGGTTTACCTGAAGAAGATTACAGCTCTTTCAAGAAAACATTTAATGATGTATTCGAGCTTGAACCCGAAGAATTGCAGTTGGGTTTTTTGAAGATGCTGAGAGGGACTGCCATGCGCAGAAGGGCTGATGAATTCTCCTATACCTACATGGATCATGCCCCCTATGAAATCCTGAGTAACCAGGACCTGAGCTTTGATGACGTCATAAAGATCAAACAAGTGGAAGATATCCTTGAAAAGTATTGGAATAAAAAGCAACTCACTCATACCGTGAATTACCTCGTCAAACATGTTTTCCCGACACCATTTGATTTCTTTCAGAAATTCGGAGATCATTGGGAAGCGAAAGGCTACAGTAAAATTGGCCATCAGTTTGAAGATCTCTTTACCCGGCTCAGTTCATTTCTTCACGAAGAGAACCTTCCTGCCTATGAGAAAGAAATCGTTCACAGCCTGATGAAGATCGATTACCTGTTTCATTATAAGCAAAAGCCGCCAAAAGTCTGGTGGAACAATCATATAGCTGATCAAGATGCTGCTGCTTACTGTGAGCATCTGATCAATCACCTTCCGGATTCTGCACCGGAATTACCCAGGCAGCCCCGTCACCTCTTAAAGAACGGAATATTTATTCAGATCCCCTTTTCATGGGAGCACTATCGAATCAGTCAAACGTTTATCAATCAAAATCAATTGATCTATCTGTATTATGATAAACAAGGACCGAAACTCATTCCCAGTGGTGCGTATCAGTTCGCGAATCAAACAATAGACTAGTTTCTTCAGCTATCGGTCCAGGAGAGCCTCCCATGATCAGTGACTCCCCTTCCTGAGCGCAGATTTCCTTATAGAAAACTTAAACATTACGACGAAGCAAATGCAAAAGAAGCCCGGTGCTCATCCGGACTTCTTTTGCATTTACTCTTCTTTTTGAAAAGAGGTATCGACCCTTCTCAACATTTCCCGTCTTTGTTCATCCGATGCTTGCAAGACATCTCCAAAATGAAGAACTTGATTTAAAGTCATCCCGCAAAACTGGACAATTGACTGATCAATTGAATCAATCAGATCGTGATATAAACCATTTTCCCTCATTTCATTTTCCGGTGACCCGGATGTAAAAATGATTGATACATGCTTGTCTTTCAACGCTTTAGGTACCGGCTCCTCTCCTTCAAGTTCATAAGCAAATCCATAGCTCAACACGTGATCCATATATCCTTTTCCAAGTGCCGGAAAATGTCCCCACCAGAGAGGAAAAACGAGAATTATCTCTTCTGCCCGATCCCAATATGCATGCTCGGTTTTCATAAATGGTGTATAAATTCCTTTTACCGTGCGCTCATAATCTTCAATGGTCAATAATGGATCAAAGGCTAATGTCGAAACATCTCGGAGAGTTGCTGTGATCCCCTGTTTGGTAAAAGTGTCTCGTAATGTCTCACAGATAGCACCATTAAAACTATCTCTTGTCGGATGCATGGAAATAATCAATTTTTCATTCATTTTCTGCACCCCCGTTCAACGTAGTGAATAACTGACATAAGGATCTTTTTCCGGCTTCGCAAAATAATAGCCCTGGCAATAATCCACCAGCTTTTTAACAGCCATGTACTCTGCTTTGTTTTCAATTCCCTCAGCCAACAGGAATGTCCCTTGTTCTTTGGACACCCGGCTGATTTCTTCAATGGTTTCTAATTTATTCTCATCAAGATGACAATTCTGGATGATCTGCCGGTCAATTTTAGCATAGTCCGGTCTCAGTTCCTGCAGCACATCGTTTGTGGCAAAGCCCGATCCGATATCGTCAAGCGCCACTTTCACCCCTGATTTCTGATATTCATGGAAAATCGTCTTTAAGTGCGTCATATCATGGATTTGTTCAGTTTCAACCACTTCAAACACGAGTCGCTTCGGATTAACTTGATAAGTGTCCACAGCTTCAAATGTACTTTTCAAACAATGTGCAGGATCGTAAATAGACGAAGGAAGAAAATTAATAAACAGCATCTCTTCCTCCCCCAGTTTCTCAGAGCCTGTTCGAATGGCATTAATTCTGGCCTGACTGTCGAGCATGGAATGCATGCCTGAACGTCTTGAGAACGAAAATAACTCTCCTGGATAAAACGGGAAGTCTTCTCTTGAAGGTCTCAAAAGAAATTCATAGCCGTATACAGATTCTTCCTGCGTACAGAAAATCGGTTGCATATGTGACGTGAAGTGCTGTTCCTGAATAATCTTTACATAGGCCGGATTTAAAATCCGCTGCTCTATTTCTTCATATGAATAAAGTGGAAACATGACCATATCTGGAATATTCTTTTCGTTAATAATATTTCCACGCAACGAATGTCGCTCTTTTTGTGAAAGAGTATCTTGGAGTAGTTCCGTCAAGGATTGCAATTGTCTTATGTAATCATAAGGTATCAGGATATTAAGACGCCGCAATTGAAATTTTATGTTATGTCTGGTGAATGTCTCTTTAATAATCGTGAATAGTTTATTACTGTCCGCACTTATAATCATTGTGCCGCCTTGTTCCATTGGAATCGTATTCTGGCAATGAATACAACCGTCCATTTGATCACCAGCCTTATCTTTTTATGATTCTATTGTATCAGATTTAACACAAGAAATCCTATATCACATCCAGACATCAGATTTTATTCAGTTTCTTACCGCTTTATTTAGCTGGTTAATTCTGCTATGATAAAAGTCAGTATCGATATACACGATAAGGAGGAGTAAATGTATGCTTTTAACGAAAGAAGATGTGAAAGCAAGCTTGAAAGACTCTAACGGTTGGGAACTTACCGGTGAGGTATGGATCACAAAAGAATTCAACTTCAATACATTTCCCAAGGCTGTTCAATTCGTCAATCAAATTGCCGAAATTGCCGAGTCACGCCAGCATCATCCTCATATCACGCTCGATTACAGTAAGGTCAAAATTGCTCTTAGTACCCATGATGAAGGAGGATTAACTCAAAAAGATTTCGACTCCGCTCATGCGTATGATAAAACATCAGATAAAATGTGATTCTTGATCCCGCCTTTTGGCGGGATTTTTTCGATATTCACGAAGCTATCGTTCTTTTCTGTTAAGAAGCAGATTATGGTATACTATGATCGCTTGTAAACTTTCTTATGGAGGCTTTTTTATGCAATGGTTGTTTTTATTCACAGCAGCGGTCGTCAGTGCTGTTTCCGTGTATCATTTATTTACGCATAAGCACCGGGAAAATTCCACGGATGATTCGTTCTTCAGCCTGAACGATCCCAGAAAATTGACGGTCGCTTCAAAAACGTATAAATGGTCTGTCAGGGCCGCTTATCTGGCTCTGCCAGTGGGGCTGATATTAACCTTGGAAACTTTCAATAATTTCGCTTTGGCTTTTTTCCTGTTCTTACTCCAACTGTTTATCGGGACATTTATCCTCGTTACCCTGGACCGCGTTTTTGAATTATACGGTGGCGCGATTGTCTTTGCAGGATTTCATGCAAAATGGACCCGTGTAAGAGAGTTCCGCTGGGGAAAATCATTCGGCACACGCCGTCAGTTAATCATGGAGACGACCAAAGGCCAGAAAATAAAAACAAAGATCGCCCAGGAGGATCAGGAGAGAGTTGAGGACATTCTTTCTGATTTCGCACACTTTGAAAAAGATCCCGTTGAATGAAAAAAAGCATCCGCATGGATGCTTTTTTCGATCTGATTCATAATTGTCTTTCTCATTATTTGCCTGTATCTTTGAATTCTCGGATCCGTTTACCGATCTGATCACGAACTTGTTGAAATACAGCCCACTTTTCTTCCTCTGATCCTTCTGCTTTTGCAGGATCATCAAACCCCCAGTGAACTCGTTCCTTGTCTGGTGGTGTTGCCGGACAAACATCATTGGCATGGCCGCACAGGGTCACCACAAGATCAGCTTTTTTCAATAAATCCTGATCGATCATGTCAGAAGTTTGATCGTTAATATCAATCTTCACTTCATTCATGGCTTTTACTGCTTTTGGATTAACGCCATGTGCCTCAATACCAGCAGAATAAACATCCCATTCGTCACTGAGAATATGCTTCCCCCAGCCTTCCGCCATCTGACTTCGGCAGGAATTTCCTGTACATAAGAAATAAAGAATCGGTTTTGTCATCACTGTTCCTCCAATATAAGAATATGATCATATTCTAACATGAACTGAACAATGACAGTAGCCTGCAGACATTAAGATTTTGTAAATTCCCCTCGATTCCAGGCATCTGCAAAATACTTCAGCCGTTCCGGGATCAATTGTCCCGTGAGCTTCAAAAAGTGTGTTTCACATTTGCAATCTGAAGAGCCCAATCTTTTTTTTACGGTTACCCCGTTTAATTGATGCCTGACCTGATCCGCTAATGCACACTCCCCATCGTGCGTAACGCATTTTATTGAACCCCGCCACTTCAATGCCGGACGAACATAATCCAGATGCCACCGCTTTGTTTTTACGATACGCCTATGTCGTTTCAGCCTCGCACCGATAGCACGCCGGGCTGACCCGACATACACATAGTATCCCGCACTCAGGTATACGTTACCCAAAGCCCCTACTTTAACTCCAGTGCTCTGATTGGTGTAAAATAAAATCAGATAAATTGTGTACGTTTCTGTCATCGTTCCAAATCAAGCTTAACTGAGTCACGGATGACCTGAATCGCTCTTCGTATTCCTTCCACTTGATTGTCAAGATGCATTGAAGGAAGGTCCGGCCGTTTTGTCACCATGTCCGGTGTAGCGGGAACATGAATAAATCCAGCTGGTATATTACGTGACTCTGAATTGATTTTGTGCATTAATCTGTATAATACAGTATTACAAATAAACGTACCTGCACTGTTCGATACTGTTGAAGGAATTTCTCTGGCTTGAATTTCAGCCGTGATTGCCGCATTCGGCAAAGTAGAGAAATACGCATCCGGAGTTTCTTCAAGAATCTTTCTTTCGATAGGGCGATCACCATTGTTATCCGGCCCTTGACCTTCCGCCGACAGGTCCTCAAGGTTTATGCCAATCCTTTCAGGTTGTATCGATGAGCGACCGGCAGCTACGCCCAGGCAGAGGATCGCATCGGGATTAATGTCATCAATCAGGTCATTCAATGAATGAAAACATGACTGATAAACAACGGGTAAAATCACAGTGGTGAGCGTCACATCCTCAACCTGTTCCTGTTCCAGTGCATGAAGAATATCAATCGTAGGATTTTTACTCAGATCACCAAACGTCTCAAATCCGCTGACTATCAGATTCATATGTATCACATCTCCTTTAAATACAGTATATCAAACCCTTTTTCACCATACGAAAGAAATTGTGGATAAATGTTCGTTTTTTCGGCAATCACAGAGTGGCACTATATGCTATGCTGAGTATCAGTATGGATCTGAGGAGGGACATCATGAACCGGATACCAAATGGATTACGAGAAGGTTCATTCGCTGATATTGTCGGAGAAACTGCCTTTATGAAATTAATTGAAGAGGGAACGGTAATGCAGGCTGGCAAGAATGACATTCTTTTTCACGAAGGCAGTTCTGCAGAGCATATTTACATTCTCCTTGAAGGACAAGTCAGACTGTGTAAAACCTCTTCAGAGGGAAAACTGTTCTTTTTCCAGAAGAAAAATCAGTATGATTTAATTGGTGAACTAAGCCTTTTCAACGGTCTGAAGTACCATTTCACAGCAGAAGTGATCGAAAACAGCCAACTCATACGTTATAACCGTTTGGAACTTGAAATGATTATCTCCTCATCACAAGAATTATCAACAGGGTTCATGAAATGGCTTGGTGCTCAAAACCAGCTTATGATGGCCCAATTCAAAGACCTCGTCTTTTGCGGAAAACAAGGTGCAGTCTTTTCCATTCTGGTACGTTTAAGTAATGAATATGGCCAGCGAGTTGACAAAGGCATTCTGATTAACAAAAAAATCACAAACCAGGAATTGGCAAACTACGTCGGTGCAACGAGGGAAAGTATTAATCGGATTTTAAAACGATTGACCGATGAAGACATCCTTCAAGTAAATACGAAGTATATCACGATTCGTAATATGGACTATATACAGGAACACCTCCGCTGTCATCATTGTCCTTTTGAGAATTGCACAATTTAAAGACAACGTGACTTGTCACCTGGTCCTTTTATGACAAAGCCCTTTTCGTGATGTATAAAACACATCAAAAAGTACGAGAGTTCATATGAACTCTCGTACTTTTTTGACATTCTATACTCAATTCTTACAATATGTGAGTATTTTCACAAATGCATCCACACTTTCATCAATGAAACAATCCAATGAGCTTTCAGCGACCACTTTCCCCCCCAAGTGGTGGCTGAGAAAATAGCCCAGATTCATCCAAAGAAAATTCATCGCTTGAGTCTCTGCACAAATATCGGCATCCACCTTACCCATATCCTGCATCTTATTAAGATATTCGATCAGATACAACTTCAACTGTTTAGGGTTTTGAGAAATCGTCTCACCGATAAAAGGGTGTTGATGCCGTTCCTGAAATGCTATTAAAACCATTTGTGCATTTCTATTATTATAATCATGGTAGAGTTCACTGACTTTTTTCAAGTCTTTTCTCAAATCATATGTCACCTGTTCAAACAAGGTAGTTTTCATGTCGACTAAATATCCTTTATGTTCAACCGCGCGTTCGAGTAAGCCGCATTTGGTTCCAAAGTGTCGAAATAAAGTCATCTCTGAATAGCCTGCTTCCTGCGCAATCTCTTTGGTAGAAACACCGTTATATCCTTTTTGCTCAATCAAATCAATGGCAGTATTCATTATCATTTCTTCGGTTGTTGGCTTTCCCTTCGCAGTCAAAGTCATCTCTGTCACCCGCCTTCCTCTACTTCCATTATACGAAAGTATCAACATAATGCATGACGAATGCATGACAATTCAGACTCGATTTTATAGCGAATTTGTGACAATTTATAAATTTCTGCTATGAGATCGGATAATTGATGATAGATAACCGGAAAAGTGCACTGGAAATAGTCAAAATGCTAAATGGAGAACATTGTTCTACCACCTACTCTTTGTCTATTCCTTATTTTCCTTTTTCTGATAATGAAATATGAATGCTGACTTTTCCCAGTGATGAGTCCATTGGTAAAGTAATGAATTTTGAAGTTGAATGGAATTTACTCTCACCTTCGTTAATAATAGGCGGTGTGACATCCACGGTATAGTTCTCATTGTATAACTCCGTAGCCGTCGTACCAGCAACCCAATTCCCGAATTCCTGTACAGCACTCCAGCCTATATCATCCAAAGTCGACACTTGCATGCCACCCATCATCACGCCTACAATATTTTTTGCCGTGTCTTCACTGATGGAACAGATAATTTGACCAGCTAATTCACCTTTCACCCCAAGAACAACAGACACTTGGTCTGAAGGTACAGAGCCATGCCCTGCCTGTGGTTGACCTCGTTTAATGTCTGCTCCGAAATGGTTGGACATGATTGATTTCGTCGCACGGTATACCGCATTGATTTGATTGACATCCACTTCTCATCACTCCTGATTTATTTAGCTTTCGTTTCATACCACTGTTCCCGGGTCCGTTCCACCAATTGAGGTTCGAGGTGTCTGTCTTTATGTTCAATAACTTTTGAAAAATATTTTCGCGCTTTCTGCTTTTCGTCAATTCGCCTGAAGCATTCGCCCAAAATAAACAATAAGGAAATTTCAGACATTTGAGTATCCCTGAAATCGCCTTCCAGGAATGATTTTTCAAATTGGTCCGCAGCCTTCTTAAGAAAACGTATTTCCTCGGCTTCATTTGTCAAAAACCTTTGAATCCAGGCGATTCTGAGACAAAGACTCCCCATTAGCGCATGAGGTTGTCCCGTCACTTGGGCAGATAAAAGCGCCAGTTTAAAAACACCCAAACCCGCTTCATAATCCCGTTCGTCATCAAAGCGCCGGGAGTTCCACGACGAGGACACTGCCGCTTTGAAGCGGTCAATTACTTCCGGTTTTTTGATTGGAAGGAAGGATTCCGTATGGCTGTAGCCACATTCCGGGCAGACTGCAACCTCATAAAGCAAAGGATTCAACAGCGGATCTTTGTACACTTTATAATAATCATTTTCCACTCTTTCAACGCGAATGTAGCGTGATCGCATTTTTTTCGAAGTGAAAACATGAGTACACACATCGCATGAAACGGATTTGTCGTAAAATGGTGGAATTGCCTCAGCCATTCGAACACCTCCTTTTTTACTATGCTATTAGTATAAAAGATGCACGAACGGAACGGAAGAGAAACTTATAAAACGGATAAATATAATATTAAAGACACATGTCTAAAGACTCTCACTTGTAAATCCAGTGACCTTTTTTGCAAATTTTCCTGACAAAAGCCTTCGGTCTCCCTCGACTATAACCTGCAAGCCATGTTCATTTAATAAAGAACATTCGGCTTTTGCAAAGCGGCTGGCAAAAGCCTTAGCTGCACTGATACTTCAATCCTATAACAAACGTAAACATTTCTATGAAAAGCCAGAAAAAGGACAGCCGCAGTGGCTGTCCTTAATAGTTCTTTCTATTTATCTTGAGCCTTTATCATAGTTCGTATTCAATGCTGCAGGCGGAGTTGCTTTCCCTACCAGTCCAGCCAATGCAAGAATCGTCAATACATACGGCAAGATCAGCATAAATACCTGTGGTACATCCTGCAGTCCCGGTATTTGCTGGGCAGTAACACTCAGTGCCTGTGCAAAACCAAAGAATATCGCTGCCCCAAAGGCTCCGAATGGATGCCACTTACCAAAGATCAATACGGCAAGTGCCATAAACCCTTGACCGGTTATCGTTCCTCCGGCGAAGTTCCCTGCAGCTGTGATCGCGAATACCGCGCCACCCATACCACCGAAAACACCAGAAAGACCGACACCGATATATTTCATGCGATTGACATTAATACCCATCGTGTCTGCCGCCATCGGATGTTCACCGACCGAGCGTAGTCTGAGTCCGAACGGTGTTTTGAACACGACATACCAGACAACCAATACCAAGAGGAAGGCCACCCATGTTGTCAAATAAACTCGGGTGAAGAACATCTGGCCGATAATTGGAATATCGCTCAAGAGTGGCACATTTGTACGAAACAGTCGACTTGAAATTGTGTCTGTTTGTCCTCGTTCAAAAATTTCACGAACGAGGAATACGGTAAGTCCTGTTGCCAGAAAGTTCAAAGCGACACCACTGACAATTTGATCAGCTTTCAATGAAATTGATGCTACAGCGTGGAACATAGAGAATATTCCACCCAGTAATGCTGCGAATAAAATTCCGAGCCAAGGTGACCAGGCACCCATGCCCATGCCTTCGAACATTAAAGTTCCAACGATACCCGCAAAGGCACCCATGACCATTAAGCCTTCCAGACCGATATTAACAATACCGGCTCGTTCACTGAACAGACCACCCATTGCAGTTAACAGGAGAGGGGTTGCGGCAATCATCGCTGCAGGAACAATCAGATAAAGTACGGCTAAAAAGAGTTCCATTTATTTCCCCTCCTTCTTGTTCGGTTGCACTTTGCTGTAGATCCACCGGATCAAATAGCTTGATGCAACGAAGAAGATGATCATCGCAATGATGATTTCCACCACTTCCGGTGCGATACCTGCCTGGGCCTGCATGTTGCCGGCGCCCTCTTTCAGTCCCCCGAACAGGAAGGCTGAGAAAAAGATACCGAGAGCATTACTGTTACCCAGGAGCGCGACAGCGATACCGTCAAAACCGAGATTGGTGAAGGAAGAGAAAATTTCTACATACCGATAGGTTCCAAGCCCTACCATCGCACCACCAACACCGGCAAATGCTCCGGAAATGGCCATGGAGGAGACGATGTTTGCTTTAACATTCATCCCTGCATAAAGAGATGCATTCTTATTATAACCAACAGAGCGGTATTCAAATCCACGCTTTGTCTTCCAGAGAATAAACCACATCAGGAAACACGCTGCAATCGCGATAAAGAATCCCCAGTGCAGCCGGGAGAAATCAGTCAGTCCAGATAAAAAATCGGACGCAAGTGATGCTGATGGACTGACGAACTCTGTTCGCTGCCCGGATTCCAGGAAATTATTCCGGATAAAGTGGTTCACCACATGCATGGCAATATAGTTCATCATGATCGTAACAATAACTTCATGTACTTCTAAAGTCGCTTTCAGATAGCCAGGAACTGTTCCCCACAAGGCACCTGCAAGGGCACCTGCCAATATCGCAAGCGGCAAATGGATAATCATCGGCAGTTCAATAGCAAAGCCGACTACAACTGCTGCGAACCAACCAACCATCAACTGGCCTTCGACACCGATATTCAGCAGCCCGGCACGGAATGCAAAGGCAACCGCGAGACCTGAGAAAATCAGCGGTGTCATCCGTTGGAGTGTTTCACCGAAGTAATAAATATCGCCAAATATACCTGAAATAAGTGCAACGTAGGCATCGATCGGATTATTCCCACTGAAAAGCATAACAATCGCACCAGCAAGAAACCCGAAAAAGATTGCGATCAACGGGATCAGAATCCCGAATAATTTTCCGGTTAACAATCTCTTCATGTCGACGTCTCACCTGCTTCCCTTTTACCGCCTGCCATCAAGAGACCCAATTCATTTTCATTGGTTTCCTTCGCATCGACGATATCCACAATCTTACCTTCATAAATAACCGCGATGCGGTCACTGACATTCAACACTTCATCCATTTCAAGAGAAACGAGAAGGACACCCCGTCCTTTATCACGTTCTTCCACCAGCTTTTTATGGATAAACTCGATTGCTCCAACATCAAGCCCTCGGGTTGGCTGGGCTGCAATAATGAGTTTCGGAGAACGATCCACCTCACGGGCAATGATCGCTTTTTGCTGATTACCACCTGATAATGAGCGGGCCAATGTCATGGAACTTGGTGTCCTGACATCATACTCCTCCATCAGTTCTTCTGCTTTCTTATACATTTTTCCATAGTCAAGAATACCATTTCTCGTATATGGCTTTTGGTAATACGTTTGAAGCATCATGTTTTCCCCGATGGTGAATTCCAGTACAAGGCCGTGTTTGTGACGGTCAGACGGAATATGAGAAACGCCGGCTTCCGTAACCTTACGCGGCTTCTTCCCACTGATATCTTCACCCGACAGTGTCACCGTTCCGGATTTGGCTTCACGAAGCCCCGTCAATGCTTCTACGAGTTCTGTCTGTCCATTTCCGTCAACACCGGCAATACCGAGAATCTCACCGGAACGAACTTCCAGATCAAGCTGATCAACCATGTCGATCCCCCGGACGTCTTCAACCGTCAGCCCTTTAACAGACAAAATTGCTTCTCCCGGCTTTGGAGGACCCTTCTCAACTTCAAAACTGATTTCACGACCGACCATCATTTCAGCCAATGAGGTTTGATCGGATTCAGAAACATCCACAGTACCAATGCCCTTACCTCTGCGAATAACCGTACATCGATCGGCTACTTCCAAAATTTCTTTCAGCTTATGCGTGATCAGGATGATGGATTTCCCTTCATTGATCAGATTACGCATAATCTGAATCAGTTCTTTGATTTCCTGGGGAGTCAGTGCAGCCGTCGGTTCATCAAAAATCAGAATGTTTGCACCGCGGTATAGTGTTTTCAATATTTCCGCACGCTGCTGCATACCAACAGAAATATCTTCGATTTTAGAATTGGGATCTACCCTCAGTCCATATCGATCAGAAATCTCTGCAACATCCTGGGCAGCTTTACGGATATCAATACTCATTCCTTTTTTCGGCTCACTGCCGAGAATGATATTTTCAGTTACCGTAAATTTCTGAACCAGCATAAAGTGCTGGTGTACCATTCCAATTCCCAAACGATTCGCTACATTAGGATCCGTCACGTTCACTTTTTCACCGCGAACTTTAATTTCTCCTTTTTCAGGTTGATACAAGCCGAACAAGACGTTCATTAAAGTAGATTTCCCGGCCCCGTTTTCACCTAATAATGCATGAATTTCGCCTTGTTTGACCTGCAGCGTGATATTGTCATTGGCAACGATACCGGGAAACTCTTTACGTATGCCGTTCATCTCGATTACGTATTCCAATGGGTAACACTCCTATCGGACTCATTAACAAGGGCTAGTACAATGACTAGCCCCCCTTAATGACATTATAGTGACGGATTACCGTCTGTAAAACAATTCAATTAAAGTGAATCGTACCACTCATCGTACTCATCATCAGTTTGTGGGACTTCGATGTCACCGTTGATGATTTGATCGCGATAATCATTAGCTGCCTCGATTGCCTCGTCAGAGACATTATCGCGTGTTTCGGCAAAGCCGACACCTTCATCTTCAAGTGCGAATTCAAGAACTTCGCCGCCAGGGAAGTTGCCGTTCATTGTGTCTTCAGAAACCTGATACACAGACTGGTCAACACGTTTAACCATCGATGTCAAGATGACGTTCCCTTCGCTCCATTCGCCTTCAGTCAACGCCTGGTCCTGGTCGACACCAATTGCCCAAACTTCTTCGCCGCTCTCACGACGGTCGATCGCTTCAGTGAAGAGACCGTTACCTGTTCCACCTGCAGCGTGATAAATGATATCTGCGCCGCCAGCGTACATACCATCAGCAATCTGCTGACCGAGAGATGCATCGTTAAAGTCCTGTGCATATTGCGTTGCAATTTCAATGTCAGGATCTACAGAGTGAACACCGGCTTTAAAGCCGCTTTCGAACTTTTTGATCAGTTCACTTTCAACACCGCCGATAAAGCCAACTTCGTTGGTTTCAGTATGCATTGCTGCAATAACACCCACGAGGAATGAACCTTCATGCTCGGCAAATGTAATGTTTGCAACGTTGTCAATCATGTTACCGTCTTCGTCTGTAACAACTGTGTCAACAATGGCAAAGTTCTGATCAGGATTCTGACCTGCTACGTCGCGGATCTCATCTTCCATCAGGAAGCCGATACCGAAAGTAATATCCGTGCCATCACGTGCCAGACGGTTAAGGTTTGGTGCATAGTCGGATGAGTCACTTGATTGAAGATAATCCACTTCTGCTCCCGGATAATCTTCACCGAACATCGTCAAGCCTGCCCATGCTGATTCGTTGAATGAACGGTCATCAACACCGCCCACATCCGTAACCATCTTGGAAGAGAAACCTTCACCGTCTCCGGTTGCTTCGTTCCCTTCGTTGTTGTCATTGTTGTTGTCGGCGTTGTCAACATTGTTCTCAACGTTGTTGTTTCCTTCGTTGTTGTTCCCTTCGTTGACCGGTGTTGCATTGTCGTTGTTGTCATTACCGCAAGCCGCAAGCACTGTTGCTGCCAGTACGGATGACAAGAGCACTGAATAACGCTTCTTCATGTCTAATCCCCCTTGGATCTTTTTTTATGTGCCACTGAATTGTTTTGACAATTCAGGTGACTACAGCCTTATTATGCCACACAAAGCGACCAAAAAGCATCACTTTTTCTTCTTTTAAAACGATTTCAGTTGTCAAAAATTCACCGTTTACTTGTACGATGTCTGACAACTACCTTCGTTAAAAAAACCTTAAGCGCTTTCAAGGTAAGTACACTATATCATGATTTTTATAATTAATAAATACTTTTCACGAAAATTATTTGTGAATTTTCCTTACAAAATAATAGTGTACACCACAAACAGCCAATACGCCGGAAATCAGTTTACCTGCCATCATTGCCATGACCATATCCGGCTCCAGGGCCGCAGTGAATCCCAAATGACCACCAAGAACAAAGGCTCCGCTCACCGAAAAAGCAATGTTCATCAGTTTACCCTTTTCCTCCATCAAATAGAGATTTTTGTACATTGGTATACTGTGCGCAAGGGAGGACACAAAGCCTGTAACCGCAACCTGATCTCCTTTCTCTTTCGAAATCAATCGCGGAATCAGCTTGGTTTTGAGAAAATGAACCATCGGAAACGCTCCGCCCAGTGCAAGCACAATCAGACCAATGATTTCCATCGCCTCAGAAAATGGGAGGAATCCAGTCAAAATCCGGATACCCAAAAGCTCCTGAACCGCAACCAGAACAATCATTGTTAACGTAAAGGCCAAAATCAGTCTCCCCATCCAAAGAAATAAACGAATCATTACCTTGGGAATCAGGAATAAGCCTGCCCCTGTGATTAACACCATGACCAGTACAGGAATTAATTGAATCAATAAAAATACTGGAGAAAACCCTGCCAGTAATCCGGCAATGAAGGCTCCTGGAGGCACAGCAAGTAATCCGGCAAGAATTCCTTTTGCGAGAAACGGGAATTCTTTTTCCGGGATCAGTCCAAGTGCTACAGGCACCGTAAAGACAAATGTCGGACCCAGTAATGTGGACAGAATGATCCCGGAAAAGAGAGCCGCCTCCTCAGTCAAGGCCATCTCCATGGCGATCGCATAACCACCCATATCAATCGCCAAAAGCATGCCGCTGAGCATGGCCGGATCTGCACCAAACCAGGCAAATACAGGCCCCGCTATCGGCAAGACGACTTCTGCAATCACCGGAGAAGCCATAATCATCCCGATCATAACCAGCGCCAACGGCCCCATCGTCTGGAATCCCTCATCAAAGGCTTTACCGTAACCTTTATTGAGCTGAAAGATTTTATCAACCACACCGATAATAAGAAATAAAATCAAAAGCATGACAATGACTTGATTGACAAGCATAGTGAAGGACTCCTTCAGTCTGTGATAACCGGGATGGTTTGTTTAAACGAAACGCCTTCAGTTGAGACATTCATTGTACAAGCCAGCACATGCACACCGGATTTTTTTGCATTTTTTAATGCTTTACTGAATAATGGATCGACAACTTCTGCCATTTGGACATTCGACGCATCCGCACGCTGTACGACAAACAGAATAAACGTCTCTGTATCTTCACTACAGTTCAATTCCTGAAGTTCTTCCACATGACGCTTCCCTCTTGCAGTTACAGCTCCGGGAAAAAATGCCGTGCCATCTTCCACCCAAGTGATCCCCTTGACTTCAAGAATCGCCTGTTTAAGATTCATTTTCAATACGTGATCAAACCGGGACGGCCCGATTCTGACTTCACGGGCCTTGTGAGTATATGAAGCTAATTCGGGTATCAGTTTGTGATGAATAATCTGTTCAGCTAGCTGATTGGGCATTGTGGAAAAGATGGATACGAGCCCACTCCCGTCCTGATTTTCTATCAGCCGCGCAGTGTAGTTTGTCTTTCGATGCGGCGCATTGTGACAGGAGACATAGATTGTCTTGCCGGGAATCAAAAGCTCGGTCAATCTCGCTGAATCTGCCAAATGTACATCGACCCGCTCGCCTGTTTCACCTAACGCCACCTCCATCAGGAAACGATTTTTCCTGGCGATATATGCCGTTTCGATCAAAGGCTCTTCAAATAAAATCTCAGCCGGGTTCATACTTTAATACATCGTTTCCTGTTTTCTCATATAGGAAAGAACTTCCGGATCGATTTGCGCATCCTCAATCCAGCGTTCTTCGAAATTTTCCCTCATGAAATAAGTTTTCAGCGCTTCTTTGACCTCATCGGTATATGCCTTTTCATCCGGCACCTGAATACCTTGTTCGCGGATCAGACCAATCAGTTCCTTGAGCAGATCTCCTTCTACAGGGATAAGATCTTCCTCTTTCGGACGCGTAAAGTAGAGTTGATGTAAATCATACAAACGCCTCAGTTCCTTGATCGGCTCTTTATGGTCATCCACTCTCAGGTCATACACCCGATCATTATAGCCGCCATAACCACCCTTTTCCTTTACAACAAACAGCGCGGCCGATTGCTTTCCACGGGAGTCACCACCAGCTTCCTGCCCTTGATGCAAAGCCTCAAGCAGTCTTTCAGCAAGAGTTCCTTGTGCCGACTCAAATGTATGGACCAACTGGTGAACCGTGTCCTCACTGACGAGAATATTCCCCTGTGCAGTGCAGTGAGCACCCTGTCGATGACCTGCCCAATCATAGCAATCATTACCTGTGAATACAGCAGTCTCTCCATGACGATCCATCACTGCGAACTGGCGAAGTTCCATGTCAGGATCGTCTGCGATTAATTTTTCAACCACTTCTTCAGGTGACAGACCACGGTCCAGATACGTCAAACCATCGGGGCCAAAAGAGGTATTTGCAAATGACTGGGTTGCAATCGCACCGGTTTCCGCTTTTGCCCAAGGCACCACAGCACCTACCCCGAGGAATTTCGATTGCACAGCAATCCCCCATTCCCGGGTATCCGGATCAAATCCAATAAGCGAGAATGTGGCAACTTTCGGTTGCTGTTTCTTCATTTTATGTACACTTCCTCTCATTACTTTTGCATTTCTTAGTATTTATCATAATGCTTTGAAAATTCATTCGTCAATAACAACGATTGCGCAAAGTACACTCCAAAGCTATACTGAGGATAAGAAATTCAAGAGAAATGAGGGATTCATATGTCTTTTTGGACAACACTCTCCAAAGCGAAAAAGAATGAATACATGATTGTCAGCGGCATATTGATTACAGCTGTCATCATCGGGATCATCGTCGGTATGAATCCGGAATTCGTCGCCATCCGCAACTTCACTGCCGGCTACATGGCCGCTTCACTGATGTCGGCACTTGTCATGTTTGCGGTGTATCACTCGATTCTTTACTTCCGCGAAAAAAAACAAAACGCATAATCAACCAAAACAGCCTGCTGAGTGGGAAGCTCAGCAGGCTGTTTTGTATCACTTAACGGATTAACCGGAAATTATCAATCGGCCAGAATGTTAAATTGGCCTGTCCAACGATTTCTTCCTTTGAAACAAAGCCGATGTGCCGGCTATCAACACTATTTTGTCTATTATCACCGAGAACAAATACAAAGTCATCAGGCACTTCCGAAGCGAACATCATCTCTTCAAGCTCAAAATTCCCGGTGAATGGTCTTTCATCACTGGCTTTTTTGAAGTCTTCAAGAAACGGTTCTTCAATCGGTTCTTCATTAATAAAAAGCTGATCATCCATATATTCAATATGATCCCCTGGTAATCCAATCACCCGTTTAATGTAATCAGTGGAATCATCCACGTGGAAAATGATCAGATCAAAACGGCTTGGCTCAGCGACTTCATAACCGATCTTATTCACGATAATCCGTTCCCCGTCTTCTATAGTCGGCATCATCGATTGACCGTATACGATGTAATTGCTGAATAGCAACCCACGGGCCAATATAAAAAGGGCTCCGGCAATAACCATTACTTTGGCAAGTAAGAACAGGTTCTGCCTGTACTGATGATTTCGCTTTTTCTCTGAATACATAAACGATCCTCCATCTCAGGATTCATTAATCCTTTTGATAGCTTCCATATAACCGTTTACGAATCATTTAAAACAATTATTATTTGACAAATAAAATAGATATCCATATTTCTGTCACATTTATCGTGGCGTTAAGTAAAGATTTTCTTTTCATACATAGTCATTTACAATGAAGAGACGAGTCATGGATTGGAGGCATTTCTGTGCGATTGTTTACCGGATCCCTTTTCACATTGCTTCTATCAAGCGTATTTGTCTTACTCTTTATGCAAGTATCAAAAGAATTTGCTGCCGTTGAAGGAATCGAAGAGGCAATTGATGAACGCGTATCCTTGGACGACATGCAATTACATAACAACAGCTACATCCTCGACGCAAATCATGAGGTTGTCTCGGACATTTACTCCGGTGAAAACCGGATCATCCTCGAATACGATGATATCCCTGAAACACTGGTTGATTTATTGATTGCAACCGAGGACCGCACCTTTCGTGATCATCCTGGTTTTGATGCGACCGGGATTGCCAGAGCCCTGATGGTGAATTTGCAGAGTGACGGCATCGAACAGGGCGCAAGTACCATCACCCAGCAAGTCGCCAGAAATCTGTACTTAAGTCATGATCAGACTTATGACAGAAAACTGACTGAACTTCTGTACGCTTATGAAATGGAGCAAGCCTTCGATAAAGAAGAGATTCTCGAACTCTATTTTAACTCCATCTATTTTGCAAACGGCGTTTACGGAATTGAAGCTGCTGCACAATATTACTTCAATAAAAGCACAGCTGATTTGTCACTTGCAGAGGGTGCCTTTCTTCTGGCGATTCCGAACAATCCTGCTTACTATAACCCTCTAAACTCTAAGGAGCGGACCCTTCTCAGGCAAGAACGGTTCATCAATAATTTGTTCGATGAGGGCGGTATCGATGAAGAGACAGCCATTCAATCGAAAAATGAGACGATTGAATTAAAAACAACCCGTAAAGTAGATGACTATCCGGATTATGTGAGTTATGTCTACGATGAGTTCAAAGAACTGGTAGGTCAATCGGAAGGCTACAGCTCGAGGTTAAATAGTGCCAGCCCGGAAGAGCGCGACCGCATTCAGGAAATGCTCAATGACCGCGTAAACAATCTTTTAAGTGACGGAATCATAATTGAAACCGCCCTGCAACCCTCTGTGCAAGAGACGGTTGTCTCGACCATGAACCGGCAGTTGACACACAATACGTATCAGGGTGCTTTCGTGTTGATTGATCATCAATCCAATGAAATCAAAGCGATCACCGGTGGCCAGGATTACAATAAATTCGATTTTCACCGGGGGCATAAAGCCTTTCGACAGCCTGGTTCTGCTTTTAAACCATTGCTCGTTTACGGGCCTTTATTAGATGAAACGAGGTTACGTCCAAGCTCCGTGATCGACGCGGGTCCCTTTGAACGGGACGGCTATTCACCGGTCAATTTCGGAGGTGCGGTGTATGGGAAATCCAGTATTCTGAATGCACTCACTCATTCATATAATACCGCAGCCGTTCGTATGCTTGATATGATCGGTGTTGATAAGGGATTTCAATTCATTGAACAGCTTGGCTTTTCGAGGATTACGCCAGCTGATTACCGTCTTCCAGCTTCTCTCGGCGGATTAACCTATGGAACCAGTGTCCTTGAGATGACCAGAGCTTACACTGTTTTCCAACGAGATGGCGTATACCGCCCTGCCAGGGCGATTAAACGGGTTACCACGATCGATGGTGAGGTTCTCTATGAATGGGCCGATGAAGCTCATCAGGTATTCACACCCGATGGGACCCGTCATATGAAGTCAATGCTCGCCAATATCGTCAACGAGGGGACTGCGAGACCCTTGAATTTATCCGGTTACAGTTATGTCGGTGGAAAAACGGGAACCAGTAATGATTTCAATGACCTCTGGTTTATAGGTTCAGCAGATCATTACACTGCCGGAGTTTGGGTCGGGTACGATAACCCGAAGTCCCTTGAAAGTCAATCAAACGCACATCTTTCCATATGGGAAGCTGTGATGAATGCTTTAGCCCAAAACCAGTAAAGAGCACTGCCAAACTGGTTTGGCAGTGCTCTTTACGTCTTACGTATCATGATGTCTCAGACCGGCAGACTGGCTATTATACTGTTATAAAGTCGCAATATTGCAAAGGTCACCGCCAGAATGAACACACCCCAGAACAAGAGGTGAAACATCACAAGTCCGATCACAGCAGGTACTGAGAGCTGTTCACTCACTTTGTAAATAAAATAGACAAAGTACATGATGCAAGCCAGGAAAAAGACCGATACAAGCACTGAAAGCTGAATCTGCGCCAAAAGAGAAACGATGGAGGTCAACAGAAAAATCCATGAACCGCCTCTGACCCGATTCAAATCGGCGCCATCCTGATCTTTGGAAAAAAATAATAACGACAACTCGTTAATGGTATCTGCAATCAGTTTAAAAGCTGCAAAGAGCATAAAAAATAGAAGCCACATAATAAACAGCATCGTCAGCTGGATACCACTCTCCGAAAAAAATTCGACCATGCCGCTGTACAAACCCAGTTCATCCATATACTGAATGGCAAACCGGCTGGTAAACAGGGCGAATGATAAGCTGTACAGGATAATGGAGATCAGTGGAAAGTGACTGGTTAAATACGCATTTTTCATGAATAGGCCGTCCTCTGTCCTGACGTTAATTCTGATGCTACACGTTCGGCTACTGAACTGCAATCTTTGATTTTACTAGAGGTGGTGAACGGCCTCATAGGCGAAGATTTCGTTACTTTGAGTCGGTGAAGAATCAAGATTGTCCCGACGCTTTTTATGAGCAGATTTAAACGCATCACTGTTCACCCAATTTTCATAGTCCGCCCTCGACTCCCATTTTGTTAAGACCACCGGATATTTCTCGTCCTCTTCGGGCTGCAGGAACATAAAATCCAGGCAACCCGGAATTTCCTTCATCTTCTCTGAACTGTTGCTGAAACGTGCCGCGACATTCTCACGACCTTCAGGCGGAACATACAGCTGATTCATCACTACAAACATGTACACTCATCCTTCCTTTCGCCTCAACGGCGTTTTTATCATCACTGATTCTACTAAAATTGGCCTCTATCTGGCAAAAAAGAAGCTTATACACATTTCTTTTGTTTTGCTTACATGCATGATATAGTAAGGTCAGCATAGTGACAAGGGGGTCTAGTGATGGGACTGCTATTAATTCTTGGGGTATGTGCAGCATTCCTGGCAGCCATTTGGACTGCGGGGTACAATGACAAACCATACAAGAACTGAATCATGTAGATGAATTAAGAAGCCGCAGACTGATTGATCAGTCTGCGGCTTCTTTGATGGCAATAGGTGCGAATGCTTGCTGTCTTAAAGCTTCGTAGACCACAATAGCCGCTGTGTTGGAGAGATTCAATGAACGCACAAGATCTGTTTGGGGAATCCGGAAACACTGTTCCTTGAATTGATCTGTTAACTCACTGGGTAAACCGGTTGTCTCCTTACCGAACACAAAAAAATAATCCGCATCAGGATTGGAATAATCAAAATCGTAAACATTTTTTTCACCAATTGTCTCGATAAAATAAAATACTGCGTTCGGATACTTTTCTGGAATATCGGAAAAACGATCATGATGTTCGATCTGCACATTTGGCCAATAGTCGCAACCCGCGCGTTTCAGCATTCGATCATCCGTTGAAAAGCCCAAGGGATGTATCAGATGCAAATGGGAGTGCGTACCCGCACA
Organism: Salisediminibacterium beveridgei; assembly: GCF_001721685.1. Taxonomy (GTDB): domain Bacteria; phylum Bacillota; class Bacilli; order Bacillales; family Salisediminibacteriaceae; genus Salisediminibacterium; species Salisediminibacterium beveridgei. Next base: position 2,243,050 of record NZ_CP012502.1, read on the forward strand.
GGTTCTGGCTATATTTCCGGTATTCGCCGGAATTTCAGGTTCATATAGTACGACATGTATACTCACGTGAAGCTCACTCCCGATTCAATGATTTCTTTAATAACTCAAGTTGTTGCTTGCGATGATGTCAAAGAAGCAGCAAATTGAAGTACCGTTTCAGCGGTAACATTTTTCCCTACGATTTGATAAATTGGAATATCAAAACTCGTAGCTGTCGTTAAATCATCCTGCTTTACAAAGGTGAGCTGCACCGTCAGTTCTTCACCGTCCACCAGACTGATCTCTCCAACAAAATCATCAAATTCAATGATTTCGTCATCCTGATCATCAGGTGCAATGGTGTGATCCAAACCGAGCACATACTCCCGGAGGTGTTGCAGATCCAGTCCTTGTATGTTTTTGTCCTGAACGATTTCCACCTGACCTTCTTCTTCTTCCGATTCAAAAATCATAATGAACAGATCATCTTCAAAGTGTGACTCCATCAGCACCCAATCATCAGGAACCGGATCTGCGACCAGCACGTCAAAAGGCAGTTCCCTTTGAGCCTGATTAAGTGTCGCCCCCGTTTGCGTACATGCAACCAGAAGAGAACCTGCGAGAAAAATCGTCACAAGCATGATACATAACTGAATTGTTGATTGTCTCATCTCATCACCGATCTTTCCTCATCAACTACTCATCATGTGATATTTATTCACAGTGAACCAAAATTTAGTATACCACATTTTCTCATATTTCAAATCTCATTTTGGTAAATTGTAATTATCGTCTAGTGAAACTCAAGGTCCCTTCAAGTTCGAGGAGGTGTTCTTTCTTATCGATTCCGCCACCATAACCGACTAGAGAACCATTCGACCCAATGACCCGATGACAAGGAATGACCAGCGGTAACGGGTTTTGATTATTTGCTCCACCGACAGCCCGGACTGCTTTTGGTGCACCAATGGCTTTTGCGATGTCTTTGTAAGATCTGGTCTCTCCAAATGGAATCGATGCCACCTCCGCCCAAACCATTTTTTGGAACGGCGTGCCGTACAAATCGGTTGCAAGATCAAATGTTGTCCGTTCCCCGTTGAAAAACTGCTGTATTTGCAGTTTTTCTTCAAGAAAATCATCATCTGAAAACAGCAGTTCTTCTCTGATTTGCCGCGCTCTCAACTTGCGTTTAACGTGACAAATCGTTTCTTTTGAACTCCCAAAAGCGATGAAACATAATCCATACTGACTCTTTACAAGCGTTAAATCGCCGATCGGACTTGGCATCACACTGTATTTCATTTCTATGCGATTTGACATTCGAAACGAGTCCTCCTTTTGTGCTTCTCTCTTTATAGACGTGTCGTTCTGGATAAATGTTTCATTACATCTGCAATTTCGGCAATGACTTCATCTGCTGTTTCGTCGTCCAAGTGCGCCTCGAGACGAGGCATTGCCTCATCTCCTTTGATCTCCGAAAGGGCCCACGCAGCTGTCGCTCGCATTACAGGGCGCTGGTCGTTTTTCAGTACCTCCTCAATCGCAGGGACCGCTGAAACATCTTTGAAATTTGCCAACGCAATGAGTGCATTTCGTTGAATCGGTTTCTTCCCCCGCCAGGAACCTGAAACCTCACCGAACGTTCTCTTAAACTCTTTATTCGACAAGCTGAGCAACGGAATTAACTGAGGTTTTGCTTTTTCAGGGTCCGGGGTCATCTCTTCGTGATGGGTATGATTTTTCCCTTTGTTTTCGGGACAGACGACTTGGCAGGTATCACATCCATAGAGCCTGTTCCCCAGTTTCTGACGGTATTCTTTCGGAATCATCGATTTCGTCAGCGTCAAGTAGGCAATGCATTTTGAACTGTCCAGTTGACCCCCTTGAATCAATGCATCGGTCGGACAGGCATCAATGCATTTCGTACAGCTTCCGCATTGATCCTCCAATGGTGTATCAGGTTCCACGTAAGCAGTCATCAGCATCTCACCCAGATAGACATACGAACCAAATTCAGGTGTGATGATCGCACAGTTTTTCGCACTCCAGCCAATACCGGCGCGTTCAGCAACAGCGCGATCGGAGAGTTCTCCGGTATCAACCATCACCGCAGTCCGTTCATCAGGCATCAACTCATGCAGATACGCTTCCAACGCTTTCAGTTTCCGTTTCAGAATATGATGATAGTCTTCACCCCACGAAGCCCTGCAAAAGACACCACGACGATCTCCTTTTACAGACCGGGGCGGGTTTTTTAATTTCGACGGATAGGCCATTGCAATGGAGACGATGGTTTTCGCTTCCGGAAGAAGACGCTCTGGCTCTGTCCGCTCTTTGACAGAACCTTTTTCAAAGCCTGTTTCAAAACCCAGCGACTGCTGGTCTTCAAGACGTGATTTCAATGTCACGAAGGGGTCTGCTGAAGCAAAACCGATCTTATCGATCTCTAGTTCCCGGCTTTTTTCAATTAATTTATTTTTCAATTCTGATGCTTTCATTTTATATACCACCCTGAGAATTTCAGATCAAAATAACCGACATCACATGGAAAAAGCAGTGCATTCACCATTCATTTAAGACACATGCGGTCACGCTCTCCGAAGGCCTTATTGAATATGAAACACTGCTGAATTGCGTCATCTGAAATTCGGTGCAATCATTGTTCATAGAAAATCATACTATAGATCAGCGAGAGACGTCAATTCCCTGCAAACGTTCCCAAATTATGTTATGCTAATCGTGAAGCAACTGACTATGTTAACATGGAGGCGATGAAAATGACTTTTGACTATACTGTTCCAAGTGATAAGCCGATTGAGCAATTACTCACCGATCTCGAAGTGGAGCTTAAAGAAATCAAGTTCGGCGTGCTTTGGCCTTTCGATGTGACAGAAACACTCCAGAGTAAAGGGCAGGACTTCGATCAACCCTATTTCATCTATGAAGTTTGTCAACCTGCAGCAGCGAAGAAACTGTTGGATATCTCTAACCTCGCGGGCACATTCCTCCCTTGTAAACTGGTAATTTATCAAAGTGGAGATCAATGTTACATTTCCATGCCTAAACCAACGAAAATGTTTGCCATGCTTGATGATGAAGAGATTCAGCACATTGCATCCGACATCGAAGTGGATTTGATCGATGCCATCAACAAAGCTGTTTAATTTAAGCCAATAGAACGCCCTGACTGCAGAAAAAGCAGTCAGGGCGTTCTATTATTTCAGTTTAAATCCACATTGTGATAAACCTGCTGGACATCATCAAGGTCTTCAAGAGCGTCAACCAGCTTTTCGAATTTTTCTTTACTTTCCTCATTCGGCAATTGCGTTTCTGTTTGCGGCAGCATTTCGAATTCCGCGACTGTAAATTCAGTCACACCTGCCTGCTTCAGTGCTTCCTGCACGACATGAAACTCCTCAGGTGCTGTATAAATAATGACCTGGTTGTCTTCTTCGAGAATATCACGGGCATCAAGATCCGCTTCCATCAGCCATTCCATAACGTCTTCAGCAGACACGTCCGCAATACCGATGACGGCGTTTTGTTCAAACATATATGCAACCGATCCACTGACTCCCATATTGCCGCTGTTCTTTCCAAAAGCAGCTCTCACTTCACTTGCGGTGCGGTTGACGTTATTCGTCAGAGCGTCCACGATAAGCATTGAGCCATCGGGTCCAAATCCTTCGTAGCGAAGTTCGTCATAACTTTCTTCCCCACCGCCTTTTGCCTTATCAATGGCCTTGTCAATGATATGCTTTGGCACATTGTACGTTTTTGCCTGCTCCAATACGAATTTCAACGCCTGATTTGACTCCGGATCGGGCTCGCCGTCTTTTGCCACCATATAAATTTTCCGTCCGAATTTCGCATAGATACGACTGACGTTCTTATCGCGTGCTGCCTTTTTTTCTTTAATGTTGCTCCATTTACGTCCCATGATACGCTCCCCTCTCCTTTTACTCAACGAACTTATTATACACGATTTCCCGCTCTGTTTGTGAGATGTTTCACCGGATTGTTTTCACAAACTTCCAGCTCTTTTCATTCGGATCATCGGAATTGTTCACCTGCTTGATGAGACCCGCTTCAGCAATGTAGCTGAGGTAGGTGTTCACTTCTACTGGATCCGCTTTATTGGAAAAGACGTTTTTCACCATCTCTCCTGTGGTTGCGGATTTCCCGTTTTTCTCTTCACGCAGATACAACAGCAGTTTGACCCGTTTTTTCTGCCGGGCTTCTTCTTGATATTTACCCGTGAACAGTTTCTTAATGGGCTCTGCTGCAAACACACCCAATGTCATCCCGAACAGCACAAGTATCAAATCATAAAACATCCATTGCCGCCTCCTGATTGCTCCTATTTTTCTATTCTCCCGGTTTCACCGCTTCAACTGTGATCATTCCGGTGCCTTTTTGAGGTGTTTTTCCGTAGTCATAATCTGCAGAAAAGGATACATCGACAAATCCCAGTTTTTCAAGCTGGAGCCGCAGCTCTTCCAGTCCGTACCATCTGATTCTGAATTCTTCCAACTCTGTATCCACAAGCCTCTGCTCGTACCATTTTTCATAGCGGTGATGATACAAGAGTGTCTGATTGATCTGATTTGCTTCAATCAGTTTTGATTCGAGTGTGATTAAATCACCAGCAGGCAAGTGGAAACGCCGTGTGGAAATATAGCCGGGGGTCAGGCAGTCAGGCAGGAACACATCAAAGATCAATCGACCATTTGGCATGAGACTGGCCATGAATTTCTCCAGCACTTTGATGGCTGTTTCTCTGTCGTGAATCAGCAAAAAGGAGCCTGCAGGCAGGATGATCGCCGCGTAGGATTTGTTCAAGCTGACATGCGTCATGTCCTCATGGTTCACACGAATGGCAGTCCCCCGCTCCTTTGCGTGATGCCGGCACAAAATAAGCATTTCCCTGGAATTGTCAAATCCTTCAATATTGAAATTTGCTTCCTGGAGAGGAATCAATATTCTTCCATTTCCGCAAGCTGGTTCCAAAACAGGGCCCGAAATGTCTTTTAGTCTCTCGCTATAAAATTCCAAATCACCGAAGGAAAATCCGATGGGTTTATCGACATCATACACTTCCACAGACAGTTTACCGTAGACCGCCATATTCACCACCCCTTTTTCTCTTGCTTTGTTTCTATTATAGTATGAAGGAAGGCCGCAAACAATTCACATACTATTTTAAAGCAAGAATACTTTTCATCTAAAAGGGTATCCGGTATACTAAGTTAATATATGAATTGAAAGGGGAAACCTCCATGCTCTACTATAAGACCTATCCACATGAATCCAGCAAAGAATGGGTTACCTTCGTGCATGGTGCAGGCGGAAACTCCGCTACCTGGTATAAACAAATTAAAGCGTATCGACAGCATTTCAACGTACTGCTCGTTGATTTACGCGGTCACGGGCGCTCCCAATCAAAAAAATGGTCTAAAAATGACAGCTTCAAAGACATTGCGACAGATATAAAAGAGGTGCTTGATTACGAACAGATTCAAAGCACACATATGATCGGCATCTCCCTTGGAACCATCGTGATTCAAACCTTCAGTCATCTGTACCCGGATCGACTTACATCGATGATTCTCGGTGGTGCCGTTGTGCATGTGAATCTGCGAACCAATATCCTGATCAACTTAGGCAATATGACCAAACATGTTATTCCATACATGTGGCTCTATAAATTCTTTGCATGGGTCATCATGCCAAAGAGTAATCACCTCGAATCACGGGTGGCATTCGTCTCGCAGGCCAAAAAGATGTATCAAAAAGAATTCATCCGCTGGTTTAAGCTCACCCGGGCCATCAACCCATTTCTTTCAAGACTCCAACGGAATTTTAACGGCATTCCCACATTGTTTGTCATGGGAGATGAAGATTACCTGTTCCTCCCTCCGGTGGAAGATCTGATCCGAACCGGCAAAGGATTAACACTTGAAATCGTTCCAAATTCAGGCCATGTATGCAATATTGATCAGGCGGACTACTTCAACAATTCAACCATCGCTTACATTAATAAACTGAAACAAACCATTCATGATCGATAACAATTTCAACCATGATAATGAAAGCCGGCCCTTGCACCTCTGTGCAAAGACCGGCTTATTTTACATTAATTCATCGCTTGTTCAATCATTTCGTCCACACGATCCCGATTCTCTTCAATCCAGGCTGCGGCTGTCTCTTCAAACGGTACTTCATGATGCTCATATTCATACATCATGTCTTCGAGATCTGACACACTGATGGACCATTGACTAAGGAGTGCATATGCTTCAGGGTGGTCTTCTTGTATCCCGTCATAGGACAGAACATATACATTGTCATAATTGAAATGTCCTTCAGGGTCCTCAAGGAATTTCAAATCGTAGCGCGAAAACATGGAGTGTGGTCTCCAGCCCGTGAGTATAAAAGGCTCTTGGGATTGCATCTTCGTCTCCATGACACCGAGCATTGCAGCTTCACTGGACGGGATCAGTTCATAGTCATCCAGACCGTATGTTTCATCCTCTATTACCTCTCTGGAAATGTCGACAATTCCAGCTCCTTCACCGATCGTCACAACTTCACCATCAAACATGTCTGCATTTCCCTCAAGATCTGAAATGCTGTCAAACGGAACGGATTCCGGAACAACCCAACCGAGCGGAACATCTTCATAGCTGGTGGTGACCTGAATTAATTCGTCTTCATATTCTTCCCATAAGGCTGCTTCCGTGTATGGAAGCCAGGCATCCATAAAGAAGTCCACGTCCTGATTTTGCATCCCTTCGAAGATAACCGGCTGATCCAACAGTGAAATATCAACGTCATAGCCCATTTCCTCAAGAATCTGCCTGACGATTTCTGTCGGTGCTTCCGTACTCGTCCAGGCCGTCTGTCCAAAAACAATCGTCCCTTGATCTGCCAATGATTCTTCTGCATTATTATCGTTTCCACAAGCTCCAAGTACAAAGAGACTTGTTCCTGCTATGATCCATTTCTTATTCATATCAAATCATCTCCTGTCAATCGTTTGAATTCCTGATTCAACGTACCTTCTGTAAATTGATAATCATCCGTTTTTTCGTGGCGCCAGCGCTCAAATGGCTGCCCGTTCAGCCTCTTGATCATTTCATCTGTGCGATAAATGTTCAGATTATAAACCCAGTTCGCCATGGTTAACATTGCCGACTGATGGGCCCCTCTGTTCGAAGCCGTTACCATATCCGAAACAAGGTGAACCTCATAGTCTCGGAAATAAGCATCAAATACCGATGTCATCAAGCAGCCATCTGTCACTACACCACCCATGATCACTTCCTCTGCCCCATAACTTTTGAGCATGACATCCAACGAAGTTTCATAAAAAGCGCTCCAGCGGTATTTATCGATGACGATATCTCCTTCATGAGGCTTCAAATCATCTATGATTTCGATCTGATCCGTATGATCTGCGTAATAAAGCGGTGTCCCATCTGCCTTCAACGGCTCCCCTTTGGATAACCCAATACCATCCATGCGATTAATCTGCCGCGTGTAGATGATCGGGATTCCTTGTTCCCGGCAAGCTGCAATGAGTTTTTGACTGTTCGAAATCACACGGTCAAGATTAAACAAGCCAAAATTCGATTCTTTTTGTAAATCAATCAATACCAATACTTTAGTTGTCATTTTGATCTTCCTTTTCTTTTGGTAAGTAGGTAAAAATTTCTCCGGATTCCATTTGATTCGCCAGTGTCATGATCCAATCGAGGTATCCTTTTGCATCATCCATCAACTCCAAATCCCTTGCTGCGTTCTCCCTGACCGATTCACTTTCACTGTTCTGGGCCAGATCCTCAAACACAGGTTCTGTTTGATCTGTGGCTTTTGCAATCAAACTTCTTTCCAATCGCAGCATTTTTACAAAGAAATTAATGAAGTTCTGCAAAAAGTCTTTTTCTGCAATGAAATGATCTTTTCGTTCCCCTTTTTTCCAGACTTTCGTGACCATTTCTGTCTCCATTAATTCTCTGATTCCGTTACTGACACTCGCCTTACTCATGGCTACCTCATCCTTCAGTTCGTCAAGTGTCATCGGTTCACGCGCAAAATATAAAACACCATAGATTCTCCCGACTGATGGCGTGACCCCATAGATCACCATCGCCTGAGCGACAGCACTGATGACAATATCGCGGGCTTCCTGAAGCTTTTCTTCTTCTCGATTCATCATGTCACCTCACTTTGTACAATTAATTTAATCTATACAATTTATTTTAAACAAATTAGACAAAATGTCAACAGTTCGCCGATAAATTCACAGGTATTCTGCTCATTTATTCGTTTCTCGTCGTTTTAATAAGCATTTCAGATGATGATTGAGCTAATCGCTTCAATCAGACGAACATGGAGGAATAAGACATAAAAAAGCAGCCCCGCTGATTCAGCGGGCTGCTTTTTTTGTCGCTTCTCTTGTCAATTGGTTCACGGCTTCATGAAGCACCCAGATGGATGAGAGATCAAACGGGTGATCTGCCGGGAGTTTATAGGCATGGGTTTTCGGAAGATCGAGCCAGACCGTGACATCATCTTGCACTTCTTCTTTATGCTCTGTCTGCGCGATTGCCACCGTATCCCAAAGACCTGGTTGTTCAAAATAATCATCCCACGGGTACACAACCTGTGTGTAGTGATACCGCTTCATGTCCTTTTTCAAAATCATATACCGTGACCGGTCAGCATTCTCAAAGAAACGCCACTCCTGAAGACTTTCTTCATCAAAGAGCGATTCGGTGGCGGGAAACGGGTAATAGCACTGCAGGGGAAACGGCTGCTGGGTGCGGATATAGGTCTCATTGAGCCAGCTGCGCTTCACTTCAAGATCCGTCACTTCCTGCCACTCAGGTCCTTTTTCTCCGAGACCGCTCACATCTTTTGCCACTGCAGCATGCTGCGGCAAAATCGGGTACGCCTGAATCTTTTCAAGGACCCTCATTGCCGGACCGTTATATTCCTCCGTGTTTGCACCTATCCAGTCAACTGCCGGATCTTGTTTTGCCAGTTCCAGAACACGGGTCAACACATCGGTACCGATATTTTTTCCACGGATCGCCTGACTCGCCCGAAGCCTTCCGAGCATCGCATAGCGTCCTGCGAATAACGTATAGCCCGCAGTCGCGATCAGGTCCTCTCCTTCAAACAAACCGAACAGGCGGTTATTTCCGGATGAAATCCGCTCGAAAAAACGGGCAATATAATCGTCCTCGATCCCCGTTTCCATTGATTGATATACATCCAGATCTTCCACATGAAGCTGTCTCATCCATCGTTCCATCTCCATACACGTCCTTTACGATAGCTTATTCCATCCATCATTATAGACTGCATGAAGAGAAATTTCATGACTTATGCATAAAAAAATGTTATTCAATTTCAAAATCATCGTTTTCCCAGCTCCCCATGCCGCCTTTCAGAGAATAGGCATCAAATCCTGCCATTCGTAACACACTGGCCGCCTGGGCACCAGTTTGCCCCGAATAACAATAGACCATCAATGGTTTATCGTCAGGCAGATCCCCCATTGATAACCCCAGATCCGCCACCGGGTAATGATGGGCTCCCGGCAGATGACTCGACTGATAATCCGCCTCACTGCGTGTATCCACCACATAAAGTTCATCAAGCTTTTCGTTCAATTCATCTGGTGACAGCAAAAACAAAGATTGTTCAATGCCCTGACTCAGAACACCTTCAGCACGGTTCATCATTACCTCTGACTCATGTGAATCATGCCGGACAACATCTGCACCCGTTAACTCGTCCTCCAACCATTTCGAACCCTTTTCAGTGCCACCCTCCCAATTCTCCATGCCGCCTGCCAAAACGTAACTGTCCAGACCGGCCATGCGGGTCATTGCCATGACCATCGATGCAGTTTGACCATCGGCACTCACCCATAAAACCGGTTCATTCTGAGGGAGCGAAGCGAGACGCTCAGCCACGTCCTGCCATGATGCATGATGGGCATCAGGTAATGCTTGCAGCTCGAAATCCGATGGATCTCTCAAGTCCACCACGAGCCATTCCTCTGTAATTTCTGACATGTCTTCTGCATCAAGCATATACCGGGTCATCGGCATGCGATTGAAATAGGCCACTCCGCTGTTCCAGTGGATCTCCTCTTCTGTCAGCTGATCCGCTTCTTCCATCGTGTCATCTGCTGCTTCTTCTTCGTTTTGATGTTCAGCATCGTCAGAACATCCAAAAAGCAATCCAACTGACAAGCCCATACTCACAAAGGTAACGCTCCATCCTCTCTTCATCATCAACACACCCTTCTCTTTCTCCATTATCTCTTACAATCATGAATTCGAAGTGAAAACCTTATGACACTTCACCAACAAAAAAGCCCCCGGAATCTGTTCCGGAGGCAAAAAAAGCTCAACTGAGTAATTTTTTAATTTCTTTAACCGTCAAAACTTTCCCCGATGCCTTCACTTCGCCGTCTACAACAAATCCTGGCGTTTTGAACACCCCGTATTCCACAATTTGATCGATCTCTTCCACTTTGACGACTTCAGCCGTTACACCCATTTCCTCAAGGGCTTCATGGGTGCGTTCCTCCAGGCGTTTACATTTTGAACAACCGGTTCCCAATACTTCAATTTTCATTTCAATCACCTCATATCATTTATTTAGACTGCTCCAAAATCAGAAGAACAACATTCCGACTGCCAGAGCCATCACCGCCGACATTGTCGTCACAAGCGCAATATAAGTCACCGTTTTCTTCAGACCCATGACACGTCCGACGATGATCATATTCGGAAGACTCATCGAAGGTCCCGCAAGTAAGAGTGCCAAAGCAGGCCCCTTTGCCATGCCCAGATCAAGAAAGCTCTGTACAATCGGTACTTCAGTCAATGTGGCAAAGTACATGAAGGCCCCGAAAATGGCTGCAAGGAACGTTGCAGAGATGGTATTGTCTCCTGCTGCTGCAGTCATGAAGGTTTCTGGAATTAACACCGTAATGATCCCGGCTATGAATATCCCCACAATAAACAAAGGAACGATTTTTTTCACCAGATCATAGGTCTCCAGACACCATTCCCATAATTCATCACGCTCAAAGAAAAGCATGAGTTGAATAAGCAGAAAAATGAAAGCTGCCCCTGTCACCGCCGGCAGATTCATTCCGGCAAGAAGCATAACCAGCAGGGTAATAAAAAACAGAACCGTCTGCCAGAGCGGTTTGTCCGAACCGTCCTGCACATGGAAGATCGCGCTGTTTCTGTCTGATTTCTTCTCTTCTTTATGAAAAATCAGGTGCATCAATACCCCAATCAACACCGCAAGGATCATCGCAGTTACCACACGGCTGATACCGAGTCCGATACCGAGAAAGCTGAATGTGAACGTAATGGCCAATACATTGATCGCCGGTCCCGAGAACAAAAAAGTCACTGCCGGACCGATCCCTGCTCCCTTTTTCCAAATGCTGGCGAACATAGGCAGAACCGAGCACGAACAAACCGTGAGAATAACCCCGGACACAGATGCCATCGTAAATGCCGTCGATTTCTTAGCTTCAGGGCCGAAATATTTCAGCACCACACCCTGGCTCATAAACTGGGCAATGGCACCCGATAAGAAAAAGACGATCGTGAGTGTAATCACCCTGGGTACAGTGAAATAATCCACAAGAAACTGCCATCCGGCTAACAGGATCTCCATCATCACATCCACCCTCTAAGCCATTGCTTCACTTTCTCTTTATCCGCATGAAGGTGAAACAAGGTATATTTCCCATCTTTTGAAGAAGCAATCAGACCCGCCTTCTCCAGAATTGAAAGATGATGGGTGATCGTCGATGCAGCGCCATCCAATGCGTCAACAAGCTCACATTTGCAGCACCTGCGCTCAACGAGCATCCCGAGAATCTCCAGGCGCACCGGATCCCCAAGTGCTTTATAGACTGCTGCGGTATCGGCTGCATTTCTAAGACCTGCGTGTTGATCCCGCACGTTCGCAAGCAGTGAACGACTCTCCTTTTGGTTTAAGATAGACAAGGTCTGTTTCATCGAAACCCTCTCCTTTACTGCTTCCAATATATCATATAAAACTACAAAACTAGTTATGTAATTATGATAAATTTGTGACAAAAAAACACTGCCCGTCATGAATCCAACGGCAGTGTTTTTTCTTTACGCTCCAGCCAGAAGCTCTTGCGCGTTTTGCTCGGTTTCCTTAAGGGTTTGATCGATGCTCTGGTTCTGTTCATTGAGATTATCCACCGAGGCACTGACCTCTTCAAGACTGGCTGAAGCCTGCTCAATAATGGCGGCCAAGTCTCCCGTCGCAGACTCCACGTCTTGTGTATGCTGCTGGACTTCTTCGGAGTGGCCTTGAAACGTATTGAACACTTCCTCTATTTGATGAATCGTCTCTGACAGACTTGAGAACGATTGATATACTTCTTTGGCAGATTTCATGCTTTCTCCCATTTGCTTTTGGTTTTCACCCATCTTCGACAGCGCTGTTTGATTGGCTGTCGTTACTTCATTCAAATTAGATGTAATCCGCTCTGCAGAACGATTGGAGGATTCAGCCAGCTTTCGAATCTCATCCGCCACCACCGAGAAGCCTTTTCCTGCCTCACCGGCCCGGGCCGCTTCGATGCTCGCATTCAATGCCAGAAGATTCGTCTGATCACTGATTTGAATGATCTCCTGGGAAAACTGGCTGGTTTCATTGATTTTTTTCGACAGCGCATCAAATACCTGATTTAATTCATCTACATGCGTTCGGAAGGAATTCATCTGATCGGTCAGCTGATTGGAGTGCTTGCCCCCATCAGCCGACAACGCGATGGCCTGTTCAAAGTTTGCTGCCAACGAATGGTTCAGCCGCATCATTTCCTCCATCTTCTCTCTGGTAGCCTGGGATCGTTCGGCAATATCGGTAATTTTCGAACTCTGTTCCACACTGCCTTCCGTCACATCGTTCACCGCTGTGGCCATCTCCGATTGGGCGGAAATGTTATCCTGCACACGCTCCCCGACATCCATAAACTGGCGGGTCATCGTACCCACTTTTTCTTCAAAACACGCCTGTTGCTCTCCTTTTCGCCTCTGTTCGGCTTCACTTTCCAGCAACAACCGTTCGATCTCTTTGAACTGTTGCTGATTCAGATAGATCAACACATAACTGAGAAGAGCGGTTAACAGAAACAATAGCATAACCGACGGAAAGTATTCGGAAATGACCTCCGGGTAGTGAACGGCATACTCCAGGTTCAAATACAAGCCGATGATACCGGAGATCAATCCCATTAAAAACACGGAACGGTACATGTGAACCGTCGCAAGAATTAATAAAAAGAAGAAAATAATCGTTACTTCCAGACCCCCACCTGAAAATAAAATCAATGATAAACTAAACATAAACGTTGTGAATATCAATAAGTACGGAAACCAGGCATCACGTTTCAATGCAAATTTCAACGCAACAAACAGCCCGCTCACAACCAGGAGCTGCACACCATACATCAGCGTTTTCAATTCATCACCCAATACAATATTTAATAAAAACCCCATGATCAGAGAAATTGACAATGCTACCAACGTCAAAATATTTTTCTTCTTTAAGTCCTCCTGCAACATCTCTGCTACACTGTTCATCTTGAAATGCCCCCTTCATCAATCTATTCATTATTATATGCGAAACTATACTGTAAGGATATTGCTCTTCCATCATTTTATCGTAGGGCTTTTTTATAAACTTTTCGGATTTTGAATTACCTGTGAAAATTACTCAATAACCGGTTTGATTTGAATCTCCAGAGACTCCTTTTCCTGCCCCATGATATAAATCGGTTTCGTAAAGAATCCTGAAAAGACGACTGATGCCCCAATTTTTTCAATATTCACTTTGACAAATCAGGACCAACGTCATATAATTATAGCAACGAAAGCGGTTTCGTAAACTACTTATCCTGTTTGGAGGTCTCTCAATGTTCAAAAAAATGCAAAGTCTGTCCTGGAAATACGCCTCTGTATTCCTGATCACCGTTCTCCTGTTTATTCTTTCCTCGTTTGCTGTAAGCGTTCTATTATCGAACACGGAAGAAGAAGTTCAGTATTTGAACGAAAGTTCCGGGCATGGTCAAACCCTCGCTGAAATGGAATTACATACGCAAGAACAGTTTCTGATGCTGACACAGTTTATGGTCAGTCCGAACAACACCACACCCCGTCTGTTTGAGGAAACGTACGAAACTTTTACTGCCATGGCGGCGGAAATCGAACCACATCTCTCATCGGAGGAAGCCGGATTTCTGCTTCAATCCGCCGTCGATCACAACCTGGAAATTGCGGAAGCCTTCCGGAATTATGACGCCCTTCCTGCTGATGAGCAGACTGACCGTTTACAACAACGTATCATTGAAGACGCTGGTGCTGCCTACCAGACCAGTTCTTTTGCTTTCGGTGAACTACGGTCGTTGATGGGCGAAGAGGCAGATCATGCTGCAACATCTGTTTATTCAAGTTTTGACGCCACGACCACTTTATTAATGTATTCAATCCTCCTTTCCATCGCGGTAGGACTGATCATTCTGTACGTGGTAAACCGGGGTGTTCAAAAACATCTGAAGGGAATTCTCAGCTTCAGTGAACGCATTGCTCAAGGCGATTTAACTTCTGAGCCTTTGAATATCAAGGGGCATGGTGAGTTTGCCCAGATCGGCGCATCACTGAATACGATGAAACATGCGCTCGACGGTATCCTGACTGATCTCTCAGACGTTTCCGGCAGTATCACCGGCCGCAGCAAAGAGCTTGACGATACGGCCCATTACCTCGATACAGAAAGCAAGGTCGTTTCAGACCGCCTGCACGAACTGATTGCAACGGTTGAAGAACAATCGGCCTCGCTGACAGAAATCGCGGGCACAAATAACGGGTTCAACGGCCGCATTAAAGAGATTGAATCCTCCAGTCAGGCGATGAAAACGTCATCCGGCGCCGTATCTGACAGCACACGACATGGTATTTCCCTGATGCGTGATGCGGTTGATCGCATGAAACAGATCAGCGGATCCGTGGATCAGTCCACTTCGAAGGTGGATGCGCTCGTCAACCGGGCCGAAGAAATGATGACCTTCACCGAAGCAATTAACGCCATCGCCGACAAAACGAACCTGCTGGCCATCAATGCTTCCATCGAAGCGGCACGCGCCGGGCAGCACGGAAAAGGCTTTGCTGTTGTAGCAGATGAAATCCGGATTCTTTCTTCTGATGTCAACCGGACAACAGGTGAAATGAATGACGTGATCAACGTATTTCGTGAGGAAGCCGGCACGATCGCAAACGAACTGAAAACATCCAGTGAACATACCCAGGAAGAACAAATGCAAATGCAGGGAAATATTGAGACCCTTTCAAAAATCGAAGAAATGGTCGATCAACTGGTGGACGGGATCGATCAATCTTCGAACAGTCTCTCCGTTATGGCAAAGGAAAGTGCGGAGATCAATGATTCATTGGAAGAACTGACGACCCTCTCTTCCAAAACGAACGAATACATCGATGAAGCCAGTCAATCTGTTTATGAGCAGAACACGATGATCGGGAAGATGAACACGCACACATCGAACCTGAACGACAACGCTGTGACCCTGAATCAGGCTATGGCTCGTTTTCAGAACCATAAAAATGTTGACGATGCGAAACAAACTGATCTTGCACCGGTACCTCAACGTAAAAAAAGAATCCGGTTTTCTTTGCCTAAATGGCTGAAGAAATCGGCTTAAGTAAAGGCAACTCAGCTTTTCGCCAAGCAGGTTTTTAAAAGCTTCAGTTCTACTGATACTTCACTCCTTTCGCAAATGTACGCTTCCTGAGCAGTAACATCAAAACGCCCTGAAGATGATTTCCCGGGAAATCATCTTCAGGGCGTCCTTTATTCTTGCAGATTCCGGCAAGTGAGACTAAACTGAACACTAGAAATGTGGCAGAGCCCTGACCTTTCGGAGGAACGATATCGCATGAAAAAATTACTCACCTTAAGCACGACCATAACCGTCATTTTGACGGCAGCCATCCTCGCTCTGTTTTTGTCATTGGCAAACAGCAGCTGGTTCGCCTTTGAACCCCCAGAACCGGAAGTGCCTGAGCGGGTGATTGCACAGGATGAAATCCCTGGTGATTTCATCCCCCTCTATCAGGAAGCGGGCGCAGCCTATGAAATTCCTTGGCAACTTTTAGCTGCAGTTCACCGGGTAGAGACCATTTTTTCCACGATGGACCCCTTAATCAGTCCAGCAGGAGCCGAAGGCCATATGCAGTTTATGCCCTGCACCTGGACAGGATGGTCTCACCCCACTTGCGGCGAACTCGGACTCGGTGCGATCTCAGAGACCGAAAAGGTGGATCCGGATAGGATTGCACGCTACGGAGGATATGGTGTCGATGCAACAGATTCGGGAACCGCTGATCCCTTTGAAATCAGGGACGCCATTTTCAGCGCAGCCCATTATCTCGCCAGTGCCGGTGCCGCCGAAGGAGACATTGAAGGGGCTATATACGACTACAACCGCGCTGACTGGTATGTTGACGATGTACTCAGCTACTATGAACGTTACCGGAGCGGTTATTCCACCATTGATCTTGAAGAAGAAGGTATCCAAGTCCAGCACGTCGAATGACCGTGTCTTTTTTCGGGGGCTGGGAGAAAAAGATTTACTCAAAATGAACACACGAACCTTTTAAAATGGATTTAATATTCGTGCCAATCGAACACGAGACGCCTGTGGCGGATGTAGACACAGTGAGGAACGAACTGATCTCGCCCAGGTACCTTTAGATGGAAAGCAAGAGCTGAAAATCCACCGTCGGTACTTTTCCGACGGTTAGTTGAAGCCTTGCCCATGGCAAGCGAAGTGTTCGATTGACACGGTTATAGGAAAATCCCGTAATGTAACCCCAACCGGATGATCCCGTCTTTAGAGATAGAACTAATCAAAATTAAAGGCGGGATAATTATGGAACGCATGATTGGTGTGATTTTGATTTTGATCGCAGCATTTCTCTTCAGTCCGGCCGTAGCCGCTGCAGAAAATAACCTGAAATATGAAGATGGCGTGGATCCAAATCATATGGACGTCACGGAAGCGATCCACGATTACGTAGAGGAACATTTGGAAGAAAATTTTGCCGGCCGTTACATTGACCGGGACGAACGTGACTTGGGCGTCATTGTCTACCTGTTCACGGAGATGCCTGGTGATGAACACGTAAGCGCCATGGAAGAACGCCTCGATGAAGATGCAGAATTGGCTATTCAGGTCGCAGAACTGTCGGAAGATGAACTGAACAGTATCCAGCAGGACATCGACAGTGCCGGTTTCAATTACGGGGATTTCGAGATCACCCATACGGCTTCGATGATTCAGGACACTGCCGTTGAAGTCGGTATCAAGCCGTATTCAGATGAAAACGCCCAGGTTATTTATGACGAATTCGGCTCCGATTATGTTAACGTCGTGGAAGGTGAAGAAGCGACTGATGATATGGGCGAGGACAATGCGCCATCCGGCGCCGTTCAGGAAGAACGGCAGAACCTCTTTAACCGGATCATTGACTGGTTCAGAAACTTGTTTTGATCCACTGATGATCCAACAGATAAGGAGTCGTGGGAAGTTTTCCCCGACTCCTTTTTCGAACATTACTCACCAACCAGATTCACAAAAATCTCATCCAGATCCGGTTTCTCACTGATGAATCCAGTGTCATACAACCAATCGATCGTCTCTTCCCATGAAGATTCTTCCTGACTGCCGAACGCTTCGCCTTCCGCTGTCATTTTCGTGAGCAGGATTTCCATACTCTCTTCTTCGACGTCACGAATCAGCGGGAAATTCTCCTGATCTTCGTTACTGAACAACAGATCGAGACTGTCATCCGGGTTCTCTTCCATGAATTCAAATCCTCTTGAAGCCGCACGCCAGAACGCATCAATCGTCTCAGGATCTTCCTCAAGCTGGTCTTCATTTGTCACCATCACCAGCTCATAAAACGCAGGAACACCGTGATCCACCGGATTGAAGTAACTGACGTCATGCCCCTGATGACGAAGAACCGGTACCTCATGATTAATGTAGGCTCCGACCACGGCATCCACCTGACCGCTGACGATGGATGAACCGAGTTCAAACCCGACATCGATCATTTCCACATCACCCGGATCCGCCCCGGCATCACTGACCATCGTCTCGATTAATGCCTCGTTCACCGGAATCCCTGGATAGCCTACTGTTTTACCCGCTAAGTCTGCAGGTGAAGAAAGTCCATCTTCCAGGTAAATTATGTGATTCAAGGGCGTTCGGACAATCGACGCAAACGACACCACCGGGATATCCTGGTTCCTGGCCGTGATGACATCCGGTTGATACGTAATTCCAACCGTCACGTCTCCTGTCGCAGCGAGATTAATCGGATCCGTCGGGTTTGCCGGAAAACGAATCGTCACATCCAGTCCTTCCTCTTCAAAATACCCATTTTCCAGTGCCACATATAAATAACTGTGCACCGCATTCGGATACCAGTCGAGCATCAGGTCCACTTCCTGTAATTCTCCTTCTTCCGCAGCATCTGTATTGTCTTCATTGCCACACGCCGCAACCACCATTAACACGCTCGCTGCCATTCCTGCTTTCATCCATTTCATCATCTTTTCCTCCATTTCATTGATTGATATTCCATCCATTTCACGAATAAAAACAGCAAAATACCCAGAATTGATAAAAGGACAATCGGGGCAAAAACCCCCGCTCCGTCCATTTGCGTCATCATCCGCCTGCTGAAGTATCCAAGACCGCGACTTGCTCCGAGCCACTCCCCGATCGCTGCTCCAATGACACTCAAGGTCACCGCAACCTTCATCCCCGAAAAAAAATAAGGCAGTGCTGACGGTACCTGAATCTTCGTGAAGATCTGCCGGGTATTCGCCCCCATCGTCTTTAGGAGTTCAATCTGATCCCGGCTCGAAGATCGCAGTCCATCAAACACCCCCACTGTGATGGGAAAAAAGGTGATCAACACCGTCACTGCAACCTTGCTCCAAATCGAATAGCCGAACCAGAGAACGAAAATCGGCGCCAAGGCAATGATCGGGATGGTTTGTGAAGCAATGACCAGTGGATAAAAAGTCCGTTCCATCAGCTGGTACTGGTTCATCGCCACGGCAAGAGCCCCGCCGAACAGGATCGAAATCCCAAGCCCCACAAGGATCACTTGAAGGGTTGCCGGTAAGTGTACCCCTATCAGGACATCCCGCAGTTCCCATAACCGGATCACTACACCCGAAGGCGTCGGCAAGATAAATGCCCGGTCATAGATCCGTGCACCGATCTCCCAAAAACTGAGCAACAGGAGTATGAATACCAGAGAACCTGCGTACGGTAACAGCCGCTTTCGTAAAAATGTCACCATACCGAACGCCCCCCGCGGATTTTCCGGAGAAGTTCCTGTTTCAATGCCATAAACGCTTCTGTACTTCGCTGTTCGTCAACCCTCGGCCTCGGCAAATTGACTTCTACCGATTCACACACTCCGCTTACCGGACAGTCATTCATAAGCAAAATCCGGTCCGACAGAAAAACAGCCTCTTCAATATCATGTGTAATAAAGACGATCGTTTTCTCCACATCCCGCCATTGCGCCAAGAGCCATTCCTGCATCGCAAAACGGGTAAACGAATCCAGTGCGCTGAACGGTTCGTCCAATAAAATAACATCATTGCCTCCGAGGTATGCGCGTAGAAAAGAGACGCGCTGCCGCATCCCCCCTGACAGCTCATGTGGAAACTGATGCTCCGTTCCTGCCAGGCCGAATTTCTCGATATAAGCCATGACCTGTTTTTTTGCTTCTTTACGCTGGATACCCTGAATTTCCAAGGGCAGTAGGCCATTCTCGAGTATCGTCCGCCACGGCAGAAGCAGATCCTGCTGGGGCATGTATCCGATTTTCCCCAATCGATTCGTTGTTTCACGATCACGCAGAAGAATCCGTCCTCCATGCGGATTCTCAAGACCTGCAATCAACCGGAACAACGTGGATTTTCCGACACCGCTCGGCCCTAAGACCGTTACAAACTCCCCTTTTTGGACAGACAGGTTGAAGGACGTGAAAACAGACGAACCGCCATACGCAAATGAAACATCTTCAAAAGTTAATTCAGCCATGGCACCCTCACCTTCTTATGCAAAATGATTTCCATAACGCAAAAAACCACTTCCTGGATTTCAGGAAGTGGTCAACAGTCGGATTCGGTTCAGCTGCTTTTTATACCCTCAGTATGTGGGTGAAGCGCCTGCTGATTGAACGAATTGTCTCGCACCACTTCCCTACGCTGGTATTATCCAGATCAGGTGACGGGGTTAAGACATTCGTCCCTCTCAGCTTTTCAGCACCCCCAGTGGTTACTATTCAGTTATGGTTCTTTGTAACTTTAACACATTATTCGAAAAATTCAAAATCGGCACACCCGACGTGCCGTCGTCTTCTACACCTGATGATGCCTCATCCGATATTTAACCAAAATACCCCCACCCGAAATAAATTTGCCGTGTATCAAGTCTTCCAAACGTGTTCTTCAAATTGTCACATTCTAAACAACACGGTTTAAACACTGATACAAAGGGATTTCAATGCCTGTTCAACGACTTCCTTATCCCCTGTATCATTTAATTGAATCTGCCTGTTGACATACCCACTAGGGTATAGTATTATTCACTTATACCCGTTGGGGTATCAAAAATTACTGGAGGGATTCACAATGAAAGATATGGTTTTAGACGGTTCTCAGCAATTTGAAAGAGAAGCAACAAGCAAAACAGAAACAAATGATACAACGTATACGTACGGTTCAATCGTCACAAAGTTATTTGCATTATTTACACTTGTCGCAGCGATCGGTTGGACAGTCAGTACATTCTTAACCGGTATTCACTTCTGGGCTCTTCCACTGCCTGCAGGTGTCGATGTCAGCGGTGGACCGCTAGCCGTTATGACCAGCGAATGGGCATACGTGATGGGGATTCCATTGGCATTATTAGGTGCGGTGTATTATCTCAGCGTTCTGATATTCTCAGGTCTCTGGTTCCAGACACGCTCACCATTGGTTCTTAAAATCCTCACACCGATTACGATCATCGGTGTTGCATCATCTGCAGTCTTTGTTTATTTGCAATTATTCGTAATCAATGCAATCTGCCCGTTCTGTATGGTTTCTGCAGGTGCTACAACCGTTTTATTGATTCTTGAAATCATAATGCTGAAAAACAGCAAACTGCCACCTGTTAAACAATTGATCCGCATGGCACCGCAAACATTCAACATCAAATCCGTCACCTGGATGGTCCTCATGTTCGCAGTAGGTGCACTACCAGTTATTGCCTTCTGGATCGTAACAACAATGCCCATCCCTGGATAAATCAAATTACGAAATGAGCCTGTCTCAAGCGACAGGCTCTTTACTGTTTATCAATCATTTTTTCCGTTGTTTTGTCCCCAACAGCTGCTTTTGCAGCAGTTGTCAGCTCTTCGATTAAATCCGCTCCACCACGCTTCACGCAAAATCCGTTACCTGAATGGGACTGCTGTTTACGTTCCCCTGGTAAATGCTCCATACATGGTAAAAATGCTGATGTATCAAAACATATTTAAAATCCTACTTCATCAGCTGCATGTTCCGCATCCTCTTGACTATGGCCTTCATAGATAAGTTGATCAATCAACCCACTTCGGGAAAATGAAGTGTACTCCAAATACGCTTCAGCATCTAATACAGCCTGCTCTCGCCAGTCAACGTCAAGATGATCAACAGCAAAACTTGCATCTTCATTACTGAAACCTTCATACTCCAACTGGTCTATCAAACCTTCTTTCGAAAAGGCCGTGTAATTTATATAAGACTCAGCACTGGAAATCGCATTTTCCTGAGAAACCGTCAGGTCACTTCCACTGTCTTCATCTTCAACAATTTCTTCTTCGTTATTATCAGACACACTTTCTTCTGCTGCAGCTTCTTCATTTTCCCCATTGTTATCCTCGTTGTTCTCATCGTTTGCATTGTTATTCCCGTTGTTTTCACTATCTTCTACCTCACCTACGACATTGTTGTCATTGTTCTGATCATTGTCATTGTTTACATCCAAATCCCCACAACCAACGAACAACACACTCGCCAACAACAATGATAAACCTAGATTATTTTTCATACCTCACTACCCCTTTTCCTGTTTTTCTGTTTCTCCCCGTAAATTATACCACAGATTAGTATAATCTACCTTATTTTCTCAAAAATATGTTTCTATTAACGTGAATTGTTGCAACAACAATTCTTTTATACTCATGACTTCTCTTTTTTGACGCACTGACTGCTCTTGAAGAGCACTTACAGTTTCGCCATTTTCAGTACAATAATCACTAGAAGTTGCGTAGCCATGATCGCTTATACGTTATCGCTATGTTGAATTTTCGTTCCCAAAACCGTACCCTTCATCCTTAAAGGGTACTTTTTTATACTGACTTGAAAAGTTTACTTTCAATGAAAGATTCAAGCAGCAGATGAATGACTATTGTCTTCTTTTCACGTCAAAGGGTTTACAAATTCACGCAGTGTAGTAACATTAATAACGTTAAATACTTATTTAACACTTTTAATTTAAAAAGGAGTGTGAAGTGCCATCCTATTATTTTTGTCATTTAATAAGGTCGTCTGTTCATCACCTTAAGACAAAACCCAAAAATAAATTCAGTAAAGAAAACCTGGCTTCTCGCCCAGCTTAAATGGCGAAAGCCTTCGTTGCACTTATACTTCAATCCTTTAGGGAACGTAAACATTCCTAAGAAGTATAAAAAAACAGACAATATTCATGACAAAAGGAGCCGATCAACGTGAAAAAACAGTATGTATTATCTATCATCCTGCTCGC
Organism: Salisediminibacterium beveridgei; assembly: GCF_001721685.1. Lineage (GTDB taxonomy): Bacteria > Bacillota > Bacilli > Bacillales > Salisediminibacteriaceae > Salisediminibacterium > Salisediminibacterium beveridgei. Next base: position 2,266,013 of record NZ_CP012502.1, read on the forward strand.
AGGAATCCTCTCAGGCTGCGGCAATGACAACAACGACAATGAGAACAACCTGAACAGTCAAAATGACGACAACCAGGAACCCGCCGAGGTTAATGCAGATGACACGGACAATAACGATGCCACAGAAGCTGGAGACCAAGAGGATGTGAAAATCATTGCCCACCGCGGTGCCAGTGGTCATGCACCCGAGTCAACAACCTATGCCATTGATCAAGCCATCGAGATGAATGCCGATTGGATTGAACTCGATATTCAGATCACCGAAGATGGCCATCTCGTCGCCTTTCATGACGACGAAATCAGCCGTACATCAGATGGAGAAGGCGAAATTGGCGATTATACCCTCGCCGAATTACAAGAACTCGATAGCGGATCCTGGTTCAATGAAGAATATCCGGATAAAGCCGATGCCGCATTCGCAGGTGCAGAGATTCTCACACTTGAAGAAATCTTTGACACATACGGTTCGGAAGTGAACTATTACATCGAAACGAAATCGACTTATCTTAACGAGGACATGGAAGAACCAATGGTTGAGATGGTTGAAAATTTCGGTTACGAAGAGAACGTGATTATTCAGTCCTTTCATCAGGACAGCCTTGAAACCATTTCGGAATTAAATGACGAGCTGACCCTCGTTCAGCTTCTGTGGTGGGAAGTAGATGAAGAAACCGGTGAACTGAATGAGTGGCTCGATATCACACCGGCACCGAATGATATGACTGATGAAGATTTCGAAACGATTGGCGACTATGCCGATGGTTTAGGGATGCACCTCGACTATTATGATGGCACAGAAGTCATTGACGAAGCCTTCGTTCAAACCATGAGAGATCATGATTTCATGGTTCACGTCTATACGATCAATGACGAAGAGGATATGGAACGTCTCATTGACTGGGGTGTGACCGGTCTCTTCACCGACTTCCCGGACCGCCTCGACAATGTCCTGCAAAATCTGAACTAACAACTGCCAATAAATAAAGGCCCTTTGCTATTCTGTTTAGCAAAGGGCCTTCTTCATGTAATGATTCAGTTATCACGTTGCTCGGTACCCAACAACCGCTTCAGCATCTCCTCCGGCAGATCAAAGGGGTCCTCTTCTTTCGTCGCTGGGGGCGGATCTTCTTTTCGAAGTTCCTGGTGAATCCGTTCCATCTTTTTATCCAGTGCCATCACCGCTTTCGCAGCGCTTGTCAGCTCTTCGATCAAGTCCGCCGGGGCTTCTTTTTCATACTTGTAATAGATTTTATGTTCCAGACTTGCCCAAAAATCCATGGCAATCGTGCGGATCTGCAGTTCCACATACGGATACTCCACCCGGTCGGACATAAACACCGGTACCCGGACGATGAGATGGAGACTCTGATAGCCGTTTGGCTTCGGCTGTTGGATATAATCCTTCTCTTCGACGAGTTCAATATCCTGCTGACTCAAAAGCATGTTTCGGATCTCATAGATATCGGAACGAAATGAGCAAGTGATCCGAATCCCGGCAATGTCCTTGATCGCTTCGCGGATAACGGGTGTTTTGAAACCAAGGTCTTTTCGCCGCACCTTTTGAATGATGCTCTCCGGTGTCTTCAATCTCGATTTCGTATGTTCAATCGGATTGTAATCGTGCGCAATCGCAAACTCTTCTTTTAAAATCTCCACTTTCGTCATCATTTCGTCCAGGGCAAAACGGTAAGACATCAGGAACTTCGTCATCTTTTTACGAACTGCCTGCAGTTCACCCAATTCGATCGATGGCATTTCTGTCATCAGCACCCAACTCCTATCGCAAATCTTTTTCTCCTCTTGTTCTATACGAACGAATGGACCAAAAGGATTCGACACGTTGGCTTGATTCACGTCACGATTTGAGGACAGGCGCGAGCAACGTCTCACTGACATACCGGGCAATCGCCGGTGCTGCTGTCACGCCAGGTGAATCGATCCCGGCAACATGAATGAAATTGTCACATTCCTTCGACCGGGCAATATAGAAATCGTCTTGCTCGTGAAGTGATGAACGTACACCTGCATACTTATTTACTACATGCTCATATGGCGGTTGAATAAAACGCTCAATCTCCTGTTTGATCAACCGTTCCCCTTCTACCGTCATACCCGCCTGATCTGTACGATGGATCTCTGTACTGGTTGGCCCGAGTCGTGTTGTACCATCGGGCTGAGGTATGACCAGTACACCTTTCGTCTCATGGGTCGGGATCGGATAGAGAATATGTTGAAACCAATCTTTCGCATGTCTCCCTAAAACCAAGTATTCGCCTTTGACTGCACGACTTCGGTAGGGGACATGATGTTCCACCATCGAAGCGATTGTTTCGCTGGCGAGTCCGGCTGCATTCACCAGGAACGTGGTCTGAAACTGTCCTCCATCCTCTGTATAAACGGTAAAGCCATCGTTCCCTGTCTCAATAGCGGTAACACCGGATCGTCTCCGTATTTCCGCTCCTCTGTTAACTGCCTCTTTGGCAACAGCCTTCGTCAAGGCTGTCGTATCTGCACTGAATGCTGAAGGTAACAAAAGGCCAGATCTGATATGCGGACGAAGTCCAGGCTCTCTTTTGCGGATCTCTTTTTGACTCAGACGTTCAAAAGCTGTAATCCCATCTGCTTTCGCCTCAGCAATGATACGCTCCAGCATTGCTTCTTCGTCCACATTTCCAGCTAATAAAAGCCCACCATTTTGAAAGACCGGAATGTGCCATTTTGGTGCCATTTCCTGATAAGCCCGGTTGCCCTCCCAAGCCAGTTGAGCCTTTAAAACTCCTTTTTTCTTAGGGACCATAACAGGAGAGTGCACTAACGCGCTGTTATGAATCGTTTGCACCTGTGACAATTCCCCTTCTTTCTCAACCAACAATACATCTTTGTGCTGCTTTGCAAGTTCCATCGCAATATACGTCCCGACTATGCCGCCACCTATGACTGTGATCCGGTACATACCCCAACCTCCTCATCGTAATTGATGCCATTATCACTTCTGTTAACTCTGTCTGCACTCCGTTTTTCACTGCAAGTATAGTGTATAACTGTCCACCTGCATGATTCAAAGAATATGCTCATTTGTTCACGTGAGGGGAAAAGCATTAAAAAGGTCCAGATGATCAATTCTTATCTGGACCCCATTCGCTTTTGATAAGCATTCCGTTATTCCTCTTTGCTCAGGATGCGGCTTCATAGAACTGCTCGCGAATCTACTGCTATACATCCAGTACCGGTAAAAGTACGCGATCCAGCCGGTTCGCTTCAATCAACCCGAATAACATCACGAAAACACCTAACTATCTGATGATAATTTGCCGATTCAGTAACGCATTCATCATTTTCATATCAGCCTTGCTTTCCTCTGTGTGCGAATGTATCAGCACTTTCATCTACATAATGAACACGCTCACTCAGGGGCCTGAGGATCATCTTCCGTACGTTCGTGCAACATCCCGAGTTGCTGCAGCTTTTTATACCGTTCCACTGCGAGAATCCCCTGCCAGGAACGTCTCGCACTGGCAAAGGCTTCGGGAAACTGGCCCCATTGCCAATTGATATCCCAGATACCTTTGTCCAAACGGGTGTCCTGCCAATACTGAATCTGCCTTTCCACCAGTTTCTGATCAAAACCCAGTTCGTCAGCATCACGCCATGTATGCACAAAGTCCAGCGGCAGTGACTGATAGCCTTCGCCCCAATTGTCAGGATTCGTTTCAACAGCCTGATAAATCAAGGCGTGCAAGTGACTTTGACACTGACTGAACGAGAAACCTGTCTCCTCTTCAATCGCCGGAAAATGATGCTTCACAAGCCATAACGCATACTGAAAATTACTCAATTCATGAAAATCCATGTCCTCCGAAAGCATCAGCCGCTTGATGGCCTTTCGCATGGTCAGCATCCCCGCCTCAAAAGCTCCGGGAGCGGCATCAGCCCAGTGCATGCAATACGCAGCCAGTTCCACACCCGGGTTGAACTGCCAAACATCCTGCGCCCCTTCACTCCATGTCCACCACGGCGCACGGGGATAGTCATTCATCTCCGGGATCGTCGTCGCCCACATTCCGGTCGCTCTGTCCTGAGTCTCAATCAAATACCGGACCAGATGCTGTACAGTGAGCATGTCACATGTGGCATCCAGTTCCAACAGGATTCTGGCTGCAGTCCAGCTCCCGATTGCGGTGGAACCCGGGTAGGTGAAATCCGGCTCAATTCCGAAACCGAACCCCCCATCCTTGTTTTGATAGACGCCCAGGGCTGCATACACATCTTCAACCGGCCCTTTTTCAAACAAGAAGCGGTACCTGGCCAGTTCAAGAGGCCGTGCATAAATAAACAACCATTCTCTCGCATCCCTTGGGTGCAGTGTGAATCCGCTCATGTCATCAGCCTCCTTCAAGAAGTTTGAGCATCGTTTTGAGCACTTTCTTTTACTCTGCGCCAAGCTGACGTGGAGTGAAGTGTCTCCAGATCAATCACCTGCTTATACTCATATGTCGCAGGCCATTGACGAAATACCGATTTCTCCTGAAACATCAATTTTGTAAATAACGAATCAGGTACCGCGCACCAGCCACCTTCAGGCAAAAGCATCAGTGTGACTTTGCTGCCTTGTCGTTCAACAATATATTTTCCTTCAATCGTACCCATTTCCGGCTTGGCCCGGATACTGAACAAACCGGAAACAGAATGATTATCCTGTATCGTTCGAATATCCGGAATGCCTTCGGAAAATATCACTTCTAACGGATGATCGTCAGTTATCGCCTCCATCCGCTGTAAAGCCGAGTTTTCAGAGAAAGTATATTTGACTTCAGCTGTTTCTGCCACACCATTTTCCTCGACCGGCAACCGTTTTAGTGTTTCTTCGAATGAAGGCGCAAACTCGACGATCTGACAATCATCACTGTAGCGGGCATAATAGCGCCACTGCATGTCTTTTGGAACAGGATAAGGAAACGGATCCATCTGATATTCCTGGTCATCGATTTTAACGGACGCCTCAGTGCCTCTTTTTCTGACGAAGTCAAACTGATAGAGAAAGAATACAGGCAAATACGTTGGATTCAATGAAGAAGAGCCGACAGGGGCAAGAAGGGATACACCCTTGGAAGATTTCGTTGAATGCTCCTGAATCTTCACCTGAACGTGTCGACCATACTTATCGAGAAAAGAGAAACTCAGCCTCAGCCGGTCCTGTTCCCGGAAAAAGGCAACATTCTTAATCGTCGTGGTGATGCGTTCACACAAGCCCTTTCCTGTCACATCAAAGCTTTGTTCATTTTCCAAAACCAGCTGTGGCTCATCATACACATCCACATACCCATCGAGCCGATATGCAATGACCCGGTATCCGGTGATTCCATCTTTTTGTTTGATCCATTGCGGTTCCAGTCCCATATAATACTGATCCGGATCTTTTTCAATATTCACCAGTGCAAGTTTCCGGATTTCGGTATAACGGAACCCGAAAAGAATCACAGCCGTTTGCCTTTTCTCTTGAACAGACATGATCGTTCCTCCCTAATGTTCAATAAAAGTTTGTTACCTGCAGTATATCACTGAGGGATCTCCAAGTTGACATAAAAGCAGAAAAAGAGCCCGCCTCAGCGGACTCTTTTGAAAACCTTGATTTATACAGCTTCATTCTTTTCCATTAATGACAGTTCATCTTCTTCATGGTGACCTGGTGTTTCATCAAGGGTAAGGAATTTCACGCCAATCAGGTAAAGCAGAACCGATCCGGCCATACCTCCAAGGAAAATGAACCATTCCGTTGGTGTTGTTGAATATGTGGCAACTTCAATCATTGTCGTATATGGCTGAACGAGCTGCCCTGCAATGATTGTCACATATTTATCCATGAACATCCCGATGATCACAAAGGCTGAAGCCGTCATCACCATTGCAGGCTTTCTTGAAGCAATGAGCATCACAAGAGGAATGACGAGTCCCAGTGCAATGGCTCCTCCCCAGTACATCAACGCATATTGACCGCTGAAAAGAAGTTCATAATCAATTGACCCGGTATAGAAAAGTGAAATCAAACGCCATGCGTTAAATCCAAGAGCCACAACAATTCCAGCCCCTAAAATTTTCGTTAACCCATTCAGGTTATTGAGAACGAGCATTTCGCGTTTTTCACCACTCGCTTTAGCTGTGAAGTAGGAGACAATGATCAATAACGCGAGTCCGGAAACGGCAGCCGATAAGACGAAGAATACGCTTGTCGCATCTCCGAACCAGAGTGGACGCTGTACAGTGACCGCAAAGATACCACCCAGGATACTTGTTGCGGCAATTGCAGCTGCGAGCGTGAAATAAGACATGTAATGCATCAGCTTCTCGTTTTTAAGATGCATGGAAACAAATTCAACAAGAAGCAATACTACGTAAACAGCATAGACAGCACCCATCCACCACATTGGAGCTTGAAGATTTGGATTGAGGATAAACTGGTATACACGGTCCAACCGTCCAAGTTCAAGTGACAGGACCACTAAAGCAGGAATCACGACGACAATCGCTAAGAAAATCGCCCGCTTACTTAAAAACATATAGCTCTTTGCTCCAAGCAGGTGCGCTGCCGAAGCAAACATACACATACCACTCGCCATCAGGGCGAGGAATACATAGGCCACGATTAACAAGTTCCAAGGTACTTCATCCGATGAACCGAAAACCACCTGGCCTTGTATTAGTGTATTGACTGCACCGAACAGTCCGATCCCGAGAACAATCAATATTCCGACCAGTGCCGCTAATGTGACTGGTTTTATTTTTCTTTGAGCAGACATATTGCTTTCCCTCCTTTTGTTTTGGGTTACGTCTGGTGTTCAAACTGACGCGCTTCCCATTCGATCACTTCTTCTGTGAATCGGGCCAGTTTTACATAAAACGGCTCATTCGCATTTTCTCTGATCTTTTTTGTGAATTTATAAACCCATGGCATCAGAAATTCACCGATAAACCGCTGCATGAGTTCCAAGTATTTGAGCTCACCGGTTTCAACATACTTGAAATACAGAAAATACAGGAATTCAAATTCAACGGTGATATGATCTGCCGGCTGATGAAACACATTCAGCTTTTCAACACCTGAATTTCCGTAAAATTTTTCAACGGCCTTTGTGGAATCCCCCATCAACCGTCGCCCTTCATCGAGATAAACCGATCCGTAAGGCGGAGCCTTCATGTCAAAAGGACCAACAAAAAGCTTTGCATAGTCAATGACCAGTTTGTTTTCGTTTGATGTCAACGGATACTTTTCCAGTTCGTTTGCCAAATCTTCAGCCTTCAAAGCCAGTGCAGGATGAAGTTCTTCCAGGGCTTCGATCAGATAATCCATGTAGCCAAGGAGATCAGTCCCTGGCTCTTTATACAATTCACTCATGACTTTGAAGAGATTTGCTTTATAATGAAACTCCCCTAATTCTGCTGTACTCATGATGATCTCACCCCTCAAAGTCGATTATTTGCTGAATTTTCTCAAGTAGAATACTTTTGGTTTTGTTCCGAGCTCTTCTTTTAACCCCTCGTGACTGTATTTTAACAACTCATGGATTTTATCATCCGGATCATTCAAGTCACCGACGTACATCGCTTCAGATGGACATCTGTCCACACAGTATGGCTGCTCATCTCTTGCCAGTCTGTGATCACAGAACTGACATTTCTCAACAATGCCCCGGTAACGGATTGATTCATAGTTGTAATCACGCTCTGGGTTGTGATACGGGATCGGTGCGCCAGCATGGTCCTGAACTTCTTTTGGCGTAGCTGAGAGCTCGCTCCATGCGTTGTTTTCATTCCAGTACTGATGCGGGTTCTCCTTATTATAAGAGATGACGCCGTATGGGCAGGCTGTCATACATGCTTTACATCCGATACAACGGTCTGCATCGTGGAGTGTCAAGCCATCTTCATCCTTGTACATCGCTGTCACCGGGCAGGCTTTAATACACGGTGCATTATCACAGTGATTACAAAGTGTTGGCATGAAATCATAGCGTACATGCGGGAATTCCCCGGTCTCTTTTTTCGTGTAGTGCATCCAGTTGATTCCGTCAACGGTGTTATTCTCGTTTTTACAAGTGACCGCACAACCAGCACAACCGATACACGCTTGTAAGTCTATTGTCATTGCATAATTTTTCTTAGCCATTTGTTTCACCTCCGCTTATTGTCTTCTCTTATACTTTCTCCACTCGAACGCGTGTCTGTCCACCGTGTCTGGCGCCGCTTCCACTCAATGCTTCATGAACCGGTGCGAGAATAATGTTGTTATTTCCACCCCGAGCAATTTGACGACGGCGATCCAGAGATGCGATATGCCCGTATGCCCAGTGGCCCTGTCCGTAACATTTTGCAACGACACCTGGTCGTGTACCTTCCCAAAGCTTGGCTTTCACTTCGATTTGACCTTCAGGCGTCACCAGACGGACCATATCACCATTCTCGATGCCCAGTTCTGCAGCATCTTTCGGATTCAGCTTGGCCACATCGTCCCACGCTTCGTCACCCAGGTCGATATCCTTGAATTCCTGATACCAGCTCGTATTGGCTGAACGTGCCTCACGGTTCAACTTGGAACGGTGTTCCATGAAAATAAGCGGATATTCGGACTCATCGCCAACTCGTTTAGCCGGCTCATAGTGAGGAACAAATGCCCCGTCTCCGCGGACGGTGTTAAATGTCGCTTCCATCACGTCATCAATACTGACGTTATGCTTATCCGCATGATCCTGAAGCGCTGCTTTCAAGGTTTCACTGTAGAATTCAAACTGGCCGGTTTCCGTGCCCCAATTGCCGTCCCACTTCTGACGGAATTCATAACGGTTTGTATTCCAGGTACCGAGTCGTTTGTACTCTTCCCATCCGTCAATCTGATCTCCGTCTTTTTCGAAGGTTGGATCCCAAACCGGGTGCGTAAAGTGTTTCGTAGCAATTTCATCGAATTCTGCAGCATTTGTTGGGGCATCTCCGGTTTCAGGATCTCTGAATTCATTCCGGAAATAATCAATCAGGTTCGAAAATCCTTTTTTCTCAAGCGCTTCACCGAGCATCCATGGAATCTCGGTTTCATCAACACGGATGTCAAACGGTGATTCAATTACACGGTTTTGCAAGTGCAGGTGACGGTGGAGGTTTCCGTTACTGCCGGCAACAGGGCTTTGGCGCTCAAACTGCGAGTGCGGTACAGGCAACACGATATCAGCAAAGTGTGTCTGTTCAGCCGGATTGACCGTCATATGCACCATAAATGGAATTTTTGCCAATGCTCTGTCCCAACGATCCGTCCCTTGATTGGAGAAATTGAAGTTGGTCCAATAGCTCAGTACCACTTTCAGATTATAAGGATCCTCTGCAAGAACCGCATCGGCAACGGTGTTCGTCACTTTCACACCACCGGATGCACTGTCTTTTAATGCAGGCAGTTCCAGTCTGCCGCCCCAGTCGATTCGTTCTTGTTCCAAGCCATTTGCTGCAATCTCATCAATATAATCATCCGGATCAGGGAAACCGTTGTTCGGAACAGAGATCCCGTTACTGATGACGCCGCCTTCGTTATCTGCAGAACCGACGAGACCGTTCAGTGCTGCTTGCGTCATCGCGGTATAACCGCCGCGGATTGTCATGCTTGATCCTGGTGAAGAGAAAGAGATCGCCTTCGGTGCAGCATTGGCAAAGCCTCTGGCTACACGGTAGATCTGATCTGCTTCGATACCGGAACGTTCAGCTGCCCATTCAGGTGTTTTATCTTTCAGTTCAAGATTCCACCATTTCACAAGACCATGGGTTTGAATTTCTTCGAAGTCGTCTTCATCGACGTCCTCACCTTCGACAAATCGATTTTGTCCATCTGTGAAATCCCCGACGAACGGCTTATACCACAGTCCTTCGGTTAAAATGACGTGGGCAATCGCTGAAGCAATCGCGCCGTCTTCACCTGGAATAACCGGCATCCATTCATCTGATTTTGCTGCCGTCGTGGAAAATCGCGGATCTACACATGCGAGTGTGGCTCTGTCAGACAGCTCGCCCCAGATGCTTGCAGTGTGCGGTACCTGACGGTTTGTTGCGATCGGATCGCCGCCCCAGAAGATTTCATACAGTGCTTTTTCATGATCATAGTCGGCATAGCCCCAGTAACGTTCTGTGTAATAACGCCCGAATTTTTCAGACTCGGCACAGATCGAACTGTGGGAAATGTTATTTGGTGAACCGATGATTTTCGGTAAGTTCCCGTAAAGAATGCCATTGTTCGACGTGTAACGTCCGCGCCAGACGCTGAATTTATGCGTTTCGTTATTTTCACGAAGCTCAATAATCTTCTCAGCAATGGTATCCATGGCTTCTTCCCAGCTGATCGGTACAAATTCCGGATCTTCGTCACGGCCTTTGTTCGGGTTGGTTCGCTTCATTGGCTGCTTAACCCGGTCCGGGTCATACACTTGTTGCAGACCGATGTGGGATCTGACACAGGAATGACCGTGGTTGGCCTTTGCATTCGGATTTCCCCGTACCTTTGTTGCTCTTCCATCAATTCTGTACACCTGGACTGCGCACCATGCCGTACACCCTTGACATACACTTGCGATCCATTCACCTTGTTCAACGTTTTCCTGACTTGCTTCTGTTTTGGTTGAGAACGCATTCAAAGCCGGTTTGGTTGATGCGGCCCCTGCTGCAAATAACCCGGTTGCTGCGGATGCTTTTAAAAAACCTTTTCTTGATAATTTCAAAATGTCCACCTCCATATATATTCAAAATCATTAACGACCATTACTGAAATCAATAACCTTGCCCCCTTTTGAGACATATTAAGATTTTCTTATACGTTTAGTTTAATATATCCAGTCCTCCCTGAACCGACTCAAATGTGAAGATTTTCGCAAGTAAGCGTGACAATCCTGTGACTTTCGATCTATCGATTGTTTGGAACCCTCCACAAACTACATGAAATAATGAACATTCAGGGAAATTTAGCCTTCACCATCACCTCAATTTCATCATCATGTGAATACTTTAACTAGTTTCAGTATGCTTCAGCCCCAGTCGTTCTCTCTATCAGAAAAATGAGCAGAGTTTGTAGGGAAAAAACGAAATTGTGACTGAAAAAATCCCTACATAACCATATCGTAATATTTCATGACAATTTCCTGACCTTTCGTTTTGGGGCAGCCCTTTCTTATACAATGAAGGAAGCTGAAAATGTTTGAAGGGGGGAACCGTTATGGGGAAAATTCTTTCATCTGTCATGATGCTTTTTATCTTCCTGCTGGCCGGCTGTTCGAACGAGCGGGACCTGGATTTTATCACGATAAAAAGTGAGGATGTTTCAGAAATGAGTCAAGAGGACATCCAGATCAGAGATAATCACGAGGATATCGTCAATATCGCTTTTGCTTCCGTTGTATCGCCGAAAGAAACAAAATCCAAATACGAGCTTCTGGTCGATTATATTGAAGAAGAACTTGAACGTCCTGTAAACGTCATCCGCAAACAGACGTATGATGAGGTCAATCAGCTGCTGAAAAACGGTGAGGTGGACATTGGATTTATCTGTTCATTGTCTTATGTGCTCGGGAGAGAGGAAGGGTTCCTCGAAGGCGTCGCTACGCCTGTTGTAAACGGTGAAGATATGTACAGATCCTACCTGATCGTCAACAAAAACAGTGATCTCTATGAGCTTGAAGACCTGCAAGGAACACGCTTTGCCTATATGGACCCCTATTCCTATTCGGGCCGGCTGGCAATGCTCGATTTGATTGAGCAAAAGGGTTTCAACCGGGAAACCTTTTTTAAGGAAACGTTCTACACCTACAGTCACGATTACTCAGTCAATGCTGTGGCTAAAGGAGCTGTGGATGCTGCCTCGGTGGACAGCATACTTTTCGACCTTTTGATCGAAAATGATAATGACTATGCCAATGAAATCCGGATCATAGATAAAGGCTCCTACGCCGGGGCCCCGCCGGTTGTTGTCTCGAGCCAGATTGATCCTGAACTGAAAGGGCAGTTTATCAACATCATGCTTACCCTTCATGAAAATCCTGAAGGGAAAGACATCCTCGACCAGGTTCAGATCGATTCCTACACCGGACTCAAACCATCTCATTACGACCCGATCGCGGACATCGTCGAGAAAATAGGTGATTTCTGATGCCGATCTTATTCAAAAAATTTGCCCGCTCTTTATCCGGATTTCCAATCCATTTAAAGATATACTTTATGGTGGTTTCAGCCATCGTGCTTTTAGCGCTGATCAGTCTCTTTGCCATTCGCATCTCAGTAACTGACACCATGTCGGTTCAGCTCGACGAACGGGTGAAATCCATCAGCGGTGACGTCGCGGCAAGAACCGGCGATTTACTGCTTACGAATAATATTTATGCGATGCAGACCCTCGTCAATGACACGATCGATAATTACAATGACCTTGAGTATGTGTTTATTTTGAACGAGGACAATGAAGTGCTCGTTGATTCCTATTCAGATGGTCATGTATCTGAAGAAATCATTCATGCGAACAGCGTGGAAGATGAGGAATTTAATCATCTGCTGACCTTTCGCTCTGAAGAAGGGATTATCCGTGATGCTGCAGCACCGGTGGATAAAGGCATTGACGGAACCGTACGCGTTGGACTTCGTGACGATTCCCTTGAAACCGCCATTTCCAGTGTGACCTTTCAGATTATCAGTTTTATGGTGCTTCTGATCCTTTTCTCGCTGGCCATCGTCATGAAGTTGACCCGTATTATTACCAATCCGATCAATGACCTCGTATCCTTGACCAATCGGGTTGCAAAAGGAGATATGACAGCCCGGATCGACGCTTATCCAAAAGATGAAATCGGTGATTTAACGGAATCGTTCCATGATATGCTCGGAACCCTTGAAACCGCAAAATCGGAGAAAGAAAACTATTTGAATCAGATTATTACAAGAAACAGAGAATTGACACTGCTCAATGATCTGTCGGATAACCCGCATACCATCAAAGACTTCAATCAAATGATGAATCATTTCGTCCGGGATCTCGTGCATGAACTGAAGCTCGGCAGTGGAGTCATTGAAGCAACGATTAATCAGCAACAGGAGTATTTCAGCTACCAGGCGGAAGGCTGTCCTGCTGAAAACACCGCCTGTCTTGAAGATTGGACCTGTGTATGCGAAAAGAAAGAGTATAATATTAAAAGCGTCTTTCCGATTTATTCGAATCAACAGAAAATCGGGCAGATTAAAATCTGCAGCGGCGACGTTCTCGATGCCTATTCAGAGAAAATCCTTGATTCCATCGCCAACCATCTCGGTACGGTGATCGAAAACAATGAACTGTCCCACGAAATCAAGAAAAAAGAGGAGATCAGGCAAATGCTTCTCGAAAAAATCATGACCGTTCAGGAAGACGAGCGAAAACGGATCGCCAGAGAACTGCATGATGAAACCGGTCACGCCTTATCATCCATCCTTCTCGGTCTGAAAATGATGGAAGACGCCGAGAGTCCGGATGAGATCAATCATCAGATTCAGAAACTGCGCAAACTGACGCATCAGTCCATCGAAAATATTCATGACCTTGCCTGGCAGCTGCGACCGACCATTCTCGATAAATTCGGCCTTAAAGTCGCCATTGAACGGTATATGGAAGAATTCAAACAAAAGCTTGATATCGACTATGACGTACTGATCAACGGCATTGACACGACGCGCCTGACCCCTGAAATGGAAACCGCCATTTTCCGGATCGTTCAGGAATCCCTGACCAACATCTTCAAATATGCCAATGCCAGTTCCGTCAGTGTGATCATTATCAGAAACGATGATTTGATTTCCGTTATCATTGAAGATGATGGCACAGGTTTCAATGTGGACAGCATGGTGAATAAAGATCCTTCCAAATTCAACCTGGGTCTGCACGGTATGCAGGAAAGAGCTTCACTTCTTGGCGGCACCTTTGAAATTGAATCCGAGACAGGCAAAGGCACAGCCGTGATGGTCAAACTCCCGATCTCAGACGAAAGTGGTGAATCCTATGAAAACACGTATTATGCTGGTTGATGACCATCCTGTATTCCGTTCCGGCTTGAAACACATTCTCTGTACGGAAACGGATTATCACGTGATCGCTGAGGCGGATGATGGCGAGTCTGCCATCGAGATGGCCGCTGAGATGATGCCGGACATTATCGTCATGGATATCAGCATGCCGGGCCTTGACGGCATTGAAGTCACCCGCGAGATCAAAAAGAAACTTCCCGGCATCCGTGTACTGATGCTTACGATGTATTCCGACGAAGCCTTTTTGAAAGAATCCCTCGATGCAGGTGCTTCCGGTTATGTGCTGAAACGGGCTGTCGATACTGAGCTTGTCCATGCCGTGAAACTGGTCATGAACGGGGAACATTACATCTACCCGACCCTGATTCCGAAACTTTACAATGCCAACCAGGCGCCACAGGCATCGGATAGTTCCAACGATGAACAGATTCAATTCAGTCAACGGGAAAAAGAGGTTCTCAAATACATTGCCCTTGGCTATACGCAAAAAGAAATTTCAACGGAACTCTTCATCAGTATCAAAACCGTCGACACGTATAAGAAAAGAGTCATGGACAAGATCGGCTCCAAGAAAAAATCCGCCCTCGTCCGTTACGCGCTCAAGAACAACATCATCAGTAACTCCCTTTGAAACCAATCGTAACCGTTTTTTCAAACAGAAAACCATCCCGCTGAACAGTGCGGGATGGTTTTCTTTATCCTCATCATTCATCTGTTGACTGCACTTCGCTCTCACTATGGGTCAGTAAAGGATGATACATCATCAAGGCATGATTTTCCGTGATGTATTCGTCATCGATCTGCTTTCCTTGCCCGTTGAATACCTTTCGGTAGATCGTATTGTGTCTGACATAACCTCCCCAATGTTCGTGGGTAATCCGATGATCTTTTTGATAGACTTCGTAGGTCATCGAAGGAGGCAAAACGGATCGCCATTCTCCGTGAAGATGGGTCTCTGTCAGTTCGAAGCAAAGCTGGAATGGCTGATCCGTATCGTTTCGAATCTGCAGATCCAGGTAGTTATACGCGCAAGTTGCACCACTGCCAAAGGGTTGCGTTCGTTTCGAGTCTGGAAAGACATCATAACTGTGGCGATGACGTTCAACAACTGTCAAAGGGGTATGCAGCGTGATCCAGTAAATCAGATTGGAGAGCTGACACAATCCACCGCCTGTCCCTGATTTATAAGAGCCATAGTGGAGCACCATCCCTTTTTGATACCCCTTCCTTTTGGATGTGGAACCAATAAGTTTCCAATAAGACAGCGTTTCTCCGGGATAAACGACAACCCCGTTTAACTTATTGATGGCGATCTGGAGATTGGTGATTTTATTTTCCTGATACCACATGTCCACATCCTTCAACTCTCGCCTCAGAATCGTTTTATGCGTTTTGTGTAAATATGGTAATGTTCTCTCTTCAATCGACGAGGCGTACCTTTTTTGATCGGTCAAGTACTCGATCCGCCTTTTCAATCTGTAATATTTTGTACCGGCAAAAATTCTCAAACGACTTCTTTCTTTCGGCTTGATTTTCTCTGATGCAATCAGATTCCACTGCATAAATGATTCCCCCATCACCTTTATTCTTCCTCTACCAAAACAGACGAAAGGAGGGAGGAGAAGTTTCCCTCTTCAAGATGATTTTTCAAAATTGTCACATCGCATTTTTAAACGACAAAAAGAAACAGCGCATTAAGCGCCGTTTCTCAGATTATCCTCTTTTAAAATCATTGCGATGCTGACGGCACCTTTTCCTGCATTCCCTCCAATGACCGGGGAGACGCTTGTCGTATACAGCGGTTCCGATCCGGTGATGCGTTCCATGGCTTCCTGGCATTCCGCCATCATCTCAGGAGAACCTGCATGCAGCAAAACGTATTCATGAATTCCATGCTGATCATGGATCGACTGAATTTGTTTGTACATTTTTCCGAGGCTCGAACTGGAGAAGAACGTTTTGCCATAGAGTAAGGAATTCCCCTCACTGTCAATGGAGACGATCGGTTTCATGTTCAACAGGCGTGCAACTTTGCCTTGCAGCGGACTTACCCGTCCCCCGCGGATCATATGCTTCAGTGTTTTGACACTGACGAGAATTTCCGATTTCGGTATCCACTCACGAAGTGCTTCTTTCACTTCATCAAAGGATTTCCCCTTCTCTATCTCTCTTGCCGTCTCATAAGCCAGGAGCCCGAATGCCCCTGACAACGTTTTGGAGTTCACCACATGGATACGACTTGGATCGATGTTTTCCGCGGCTTTTTGGCAGACATCAAAGGTCCCGCTTAACTTTTGTGATACATGCAGCGAGATCACCGAATCGTATTGCATCAGAAGCGATTGATACAATGTTTCCACACTTAGGAGGGAAGGCTGGGAACTCTTCGGCTGATCGGTTCCGGCATCGAGCAGTTCATAAAATGAACCTGCTTCAAGCGTTACCTTATCCAGATACGTGGACTCATTCACTTCGAGATTTAACGGAATCATATGAATCTGATGCTCGTCCATCCACTCTTTAGGGAGGTCACAGGCAGAATCAACCACCAAAGCGATCGGTGCTTTCCGCTGATAGATGCTTTCATACTGACGTTTCATATCTTCCACTTTCTGATAGACAACCTTCCCTTTTTTCACGAGCATTTCCGCAATATCTGCCGGCTCATTGGTGTGAATATGCACTTTCCCCAGATCGTTGTCATTGACCATGACGATCGAATCGCCGAAATCAGCCATATGCGCTTTCAATGAAGTGATGTCTTCCCCATTCTTCAGTTCAATGAGAAACTCCGAACAATAGCGGAACGTGAGCTCATCGGACTCGTGCATCACATGGGCCGTTTCGTCGAGCAAAAGAGAAGAGCGGCTCTCCGTGTCTTCATCTGCTTTCACATCTTTTCGTTCAATCAAGCCGTGCAAAAAATGAATGAATCCCTTCGCCCCTGCATCCACGACGTCATGGATGCGAAAGACCTCCATTTGCGATTTCGTTTTTTCAAGTGCGAGATTCGCTTCAGGATAAGATTTTTTCAAAACAGCCTCAATACTGGTTGTCGTTGAGCTCTCTTGTTTCATGCTCTCCACCCAGGCTTTCATGACGGTGAGCACCGTTCCTTCTTCCGGGATCGAGACGGCACTGACCGCGCTCTCCACCGACTCATCACACATATCGAGAAACTTCTCCATATTTAATTCCTGATGGCGGATCAGGAAATTACACATCGTAATAATGAATTGGGAGAAGATCATCCCTGAATTGCCTCTGGATCCGCGCATACAAGCCTTTTTGATTGTTTCCAGGGTCTCGATGGATGAATCATTCCATCTCCCTTCCCTCATGATCATCTGCATCAGATAGGCCAGATTATTCCCTGTATCCCCGTCAGCAACGGGAAAGACGTTAATCGCATTTAACTCCTTCTGATGATCAATGATTTCATGAGCTCCGGACATGAGCATTTCGTAAAAATGCCGGTGATTGAGAACCTCCATTGTTGTTCCCCCTTCAAAATAATGGTAACCAGTTCCTGAATATAACAACAATTACTTTCAGACTACTGATTCCTTCTTCATGGATTATATCATTGTTATACATGAAAGTTAATGCAAATGCGCATGCAACTATCGTCCGGGCTCTTTTAGTTGACTTCATACCCTGATAATCGACATACTGAGAATAGGATTTTACCAATATCATACACAGTATCGGAGGAATCATTGATGTTAGAACTCTACCTTTACAGCACGTTAGCCATTTTCATTTTTATGGTGTCCGTCTTTTTACTCGCTCAAAAAAAGAAAGACAATTCCATCGTCGATATCGCCTGGGGATTCGGTTTTGTGATCATTGCATGGGTCAGTTTGCTTTACACACAAGAAAACTCGATTCGTGAACTGCTTGTCGTCACGCTGGTCACGCTCTGGGGTGTGAGACTGGGCAGCTTCCTCTGGTACCGCTCCATCGGACGAGGGGAGGATTTCCGCTATGCTAACTTCCGGAAAAACTGGGGCAAAAACGCCGTCAGGATTGCCTTCTTCCGTGTCTTTATGCTGCAGGGCGCCTTCATGTTGCTTATCGCCTACCCGATCATACGGGTCCATGCATCGGAGGGACCCGGTGTTGATTTCTTTTTGATCGCAGGTACCCTCATCTGGCTCGTCGGCTTCTTCTTCCAAGTCGTTGGGGATACCCAACTGGACAAATTCAAGAAAAATAAAACGCACAAAGATCAGATCCTGACGACAGGGGTTTGGCGCTACACAAGACACCCGAACTATTTCGGGGAAGCCGCGATGTGGTGGGGGATATTCGTCATCGTTCTTCCGGTCGAACTCGGTTGGACCGCAGTATTCAGTGCACTGTTCATCAACTTCATGCTCCTGAAAGTCTCCGGCGTTCCATTTCTTGATGAGCGCTTTAAAGACAACGAAAACTACCAGCAGTACAAAAGAGAAACCAATAACTTTGTTCCCTGGTTTCCGAAAAAAAGTTAAAACAACAGTACAGGCCTGATGCGGATTCATTTAAGCATCAGGCTTTTTTTGTGCTTTCATTAAAATAAATAATCGCCTCATTTTTTTTACATCAACTGGTGAAATATCGATTGAAAGCCGTCAAAAGGGGTATAATATAACTGTACAATCATTATCCAATAATTGTACAAAAGAAAAGAAGGAGGGTTTAACATGGAAGAAGTAAGTCTTCTCGTATTGGCCACTCAGTACATGTTTTGGGTCGGTTTTGTAGGCATGGCTGCAGGCACACTTTACTTTCTCGTAGAACGAAACAGCCTGAGTCCGGAATACCGATCGACTGCAACGGTTGCCGCACTGGTCACGTTTGTCGCCGCCATTCACTATTACTTCATGAAGGACGCCGTAGGCACGCAGGGTTTGATCTCGGAAATCAGTAATTTTCCTACGGAGATCCGCTACATTGACTGGCTCGTCACCACACCACTGTTGCTCGTCAAGTTTCCGCTGTTGCTGGGATTGAAAAACAAAGCCGGGAAAATTCTTTTGATTCACCTGATCGTCGCGGATATCATCATGATTGTTGCCGGTTATTTAGGTGAAACATCGATCAATCAGGCTGGCGGATTTACCCAGTTTGGCCTCTGGACGTTTGTGATCGGAACGCTTGCATGGATTTATATCATCTACCTCCTGTTTACAAACGTAACGAAAGCGGCCGAAAACAAACCTGCACCAATCAAGAAAGCACTCCTCAATATGAGGCTGTTCATTCTGATCGGGTGGGCCATCTATCCTATCGGTTATGCTGTGACCCTGGTTTCCTCAGGCATTGAAGTACAGCTTGTTCGGGAACTGATTTACAACTTTGCCGATTTAACGAACAAAGTCGGCTTCGGGCTCGTTGCCTTCTTCGCCGTCAAGACCATGTCCAAGATGAAATAAGATATGCCACTCATCATTACCAGGGAGCGTTTAAACCCGTTAAATGCTTCCTGTACATAAGCTTGACATGATCAAACAGCTGGAATTCATCTGAGCCTCTAAAAGGATCGGATGTTTTTTCATGTAAGGGTTTTCTTTTTGTGAATTAATTCACAAGTCCCTTTCTTTTTCGTCTCTTGCGTTGTATCGTTACCCTGTGACGAACAGAAAGGATGTCTGACAATGGAAATTCAATCTCTGGAACAAGTCGAATACCTATCACTCAAAAAAGAAAAAATCTTCAACACCGGGAAAATCCGCTATCTGATTCGCGCCATGCTTGCGAGCATGTTCATCGGCTTTGGCGTCATCGTTGCCTTTCGAACGGGCAGCTATTTCTATGTCGCCGGTTCCCCGTGGGCCTATCCGATGGCAGGGTTCACCTTCAGTGTAGCCATCATCTTAATTGCCTACGGAGGTGCGGATTTATTTACCGGTGATACGTTCTATCACACATACGCAGCCATTAGGCGGAAAATGTCCTGGGCGGTGGTCACAAAGCTGTGGACATACACCTACATCGGCAACATCATCGGTGCGGTGCTGTTCGCCGTATTGATCTTTACGACCGGGCTGTTTAATGACCCGGAAATCAATTCGTTTCTCCTCACGATCACCGATAAGAAAATGACTGACCCGGTTTCGGAACTGTTCTTTCGGGCCATTCTCTGTAACTGGCTGATCTGCATGGCCTTTTTCGTACCAATGTCCATGAAGGAGGATATCGCCAAAATGGCTGCCATGGTCCTCTTTGTCTTCGGTTTCTTCATCTCGGGTTATGAACACAGCATTGCCAATATGTGTACTTTCGCGATCGCACTCGTGCTCGATAACCCCGGTGCGGTGAACATCGAAGGAATTGTTCGAAACCTCATTCCCGTCACCGCAGGAAATATCATCGGCGGCTCGATTTTTATGGGCGTCGTCTATTACTACATCAATCGTCCGTTTATGGATAAATAACTGCTAAGAGCCGGATCAGGTTAACGATCCGGCTCTTTCTTTGCCTCAAATAATCCTTCTGTCTTTTACCCTAGTGCTCATTTTATGGTCTTCTCCTATCCCGAAATGTGATTGTGCAAGTTTTATATATGTAGATATTTAGAGCTTAACCAAGTATAAATGGTGATAACCATCGGTCACTCCCCCTCAGCATTCATTATGCAAGTTGCTTATCTGATCCAGGTTGGTTATCCTCAATCTTGAGTTAATAAATTTGTTAAGTATATATTTAATGTATTTAACAAGTTAATTATTGGTTGCTTTATTAATTTATTAGGAAAGGAGGTACATCATGATCCGTATTGGAAATCACACTTTACCAATTGATACCGTCATCTTCGATAAAGATGGCACATTGGTTGATTTTGAATCACTCTGGTTCACCTGGCTTGATGACATTCATTCCTATCTTACATCTTCTTTTTCTATCGAAGATCCGAACTTCAAAGACGAGTTATATCAGGCACTTGGTATAGCTGGTCGTGACATCGACCCGATGAGCCCGCTTGCCATTGGCAGTTTGAATGACAGCAAAGTGATCATTTCATTTAAATTGTACATAAAAGGCGTTCCTTGGGATCAGGCTGTGGAACTTGTTACAAAGAGCATCGATTATGCCAATGAACGTCAAAGCAAATCGGATGCCATTCGACCTGTCCAAGGCATCGAAAGAGTTCTCGAGGAGATGAAAAGCATTGGCATGAAACTCGGCGTGATGACAGCGGACGAAACCAGTCAGGCCAAAGAACACCTGCGAGCCTTGAAGCTTGCACATTTCTTCGACTTCATTATTGGGAATGACCAGGTTGAAAACGGGAAGCCATACCCCGATATGGCTTTTCTCGCAGCCGATCAGTACGATGCAGTCCTTGAACGATCCGTGATGATTGGCGACACCAATGGTGACATGAAGCTTGGAAAGAACGCAGGTATGCATGCCTCAATTGGCATACTGAGTTATGCAAAAAACCACGGTGCCCATCTCGAAGATGCGGATTACAAAATTACTACCTATGACGACATTCAAATCATTAAAAAAACAAAGTAAACACAACTAATCAGGAGGAATGACAAATGAAACTGACTTTTACATGGGCTTTAGGCCTCGCACTCATGCTGGTAGTGAGTGCATGTGGCGGCAACGAAAACAATACGGTTGAACTGTATACACATAATGATGAAACTGAAATGCAAGCATTCGCCTCTGCTCTTGAAGAGGAAACAGGCGTGAATATCGATATTCTCAGAATGTCCAGTGAAGAAGCGTGGAGTCGAATTGATGCTGAATATCCAGACGTTGGCGCAGATATGCAATGGGGTATGCTGCACAGCTTTGCACTGATCGCTGAAGAACAGGACATGCTCGAATCTTACGACTCACCAACCTGGGAAGACGTACCTGACGAATTCAAAGACCCGGACGGCAAATGGTATGGCTGGTCTTACTGGTTTAATGTACTGGCCATTAACGATGACCTTCTCGATGAACTGGGCCTTGATAAGCCTGAGTCGTGGGACGACTTATTAGATCCGCAGTACGAAGGCGAAATTGTCCTTCCTGATCCGGGTACATCCGGAACAGCATTCCTGTTTGTATCTGCCATCATGCAGATCATGGGCGAAGAAGAAGGCTGGGCATACCTCGAACAATTGGATGAAAATGTCGGCCAATATTCCCAGTCCGGTTCTGCACCGGCACAAATGGTCGCGCAAGGGGAATATGCAATCGGGATTACATGGGACCAGGCCGTTTTTGATCGCATGGATGAAGGATACCCGATCACGCCTGTCGTTCCTGAAGAAGGCGTAGGCTTTGACCTCGATGTGGCCTGGATCTTCAAAGATGCTGAAAACAAGGAAGCTGCTAAGAAAGTCATCGACTTCATCGGATCTGACGAAGGCATGGAATTAGCTTCAGAATACCGTTCCATGGTTACTAAACCTGGAATGAGTGCGGATCTGGATTTCGATCCGAACTTTATCGACTATGACGCCGTATGGGCAGCAGATAACCGCGAGCGCATCATGCAGGAATACCAGGAGAAATTCGACTAATAAAAAAGAAGGGATTGTTACCATGTCCACACTGACCGGAGCAATTAAAGCGAAATCACAACCACGAATTGAACCCGGTTTTGCAGTGGCAGCTATCACCATAGCTGCCCTTCTTATCCTGTTTATTTTGGCACCTGTCATGGCTGTCTTATTGCGCAGCTTTGGTGTTGGAACCGGCGAATTAACCTTTCAATACTATATACAGTTTTTCCAAAACGCTTCATATTTCAGGGCATTCATTAACAGTGTTTCGGCAGGGCTGATTTCAACCTCGGTGATCGTTATGATCAGTATACCCTTTGCGCTGTATGTCACAAGATCAGGAAGTGCTTTGTCCAAAGTTTACCGGGGAATCGGTCTGTTGCCCTTGGTTGCTCCTCCGTTCATCTTTTCGTTAGCTCTCATTATTTTGTTCGGCCGACGGGGGATTATCACCGACTGGATCAATACCTTTACAGGCTGGGAGATCAGTATTTATGGTTTCTGGGGCGTTGTCATCGCTCAGATTCTCGGCTATTTCCCCATCGCTTATATGATGATTGAGAGTTCGCTTCGCTCCATTAACCCAAGCGTGGAAAATGCCTCACAGGATCTTGGTGCAAGCCAGGGAAAAACGATTCGTTCCGTCACACTCCCACTCGCAGGAACGGCGATCTTAAAAGCAAGCCTGATCGTGTTCGTCATGGCCCTGGCTGATTTCTCCAATCCGTTGATCATCGGTGGTGGCGAATCCTTTCTGGCGTCCGATGCTTTCCTGTTGGTCACTGGCCGGCAAAACCTTGAAATGGCTGCGGTACTGGGTGTGTTCCTGATTATCCCAAGCCTTCTTGTATTTTTGTTTCAAACCTATTTGCTGAAGGATCACGAAACTGCATCGAACAACACAGCGAGCGCACTCACTAACCCACTGAACAAAAAAGTGAAGGGCTTTGTCTTCACGATCAGTACACTGATGACCTTGTTCATTACATTGATGTTTGTGATGGTTGTCTTAGGTGCATTTGTACAAATCATAGGGATCAACAACACATTTACCCTATCCCACTTCTCGGATCAATCCGGGTGGAACTTCTTATGGAACAGTGTGGTTGTCTCTTTTTTCGCCGCACTCATTGCCGCAGGGCTCGGTATCCTGCAAGGGTATCTGACTGCGAGAAAAAACATTCACGCCAAGAAATTCCTCGAATTTACTGCACTGTTCGGCCTTGCCGTTCCCGGTACGGTGATGGGGATCGGGTATGTGCTGATCTTCAATGGCCCGCCATTCTTTTTAACAGGGACTGTACTTTTACTGGTTCTGAATATGGCATTCCGTAAAATCGGTGTCGGTCTCGAAGCCGGGATCAGTAACCTGCAGCAAATTGATAAATCGGTCGAAGAGGCTTCATCTGACCTTGGAGCAGGTCCGTACCGAACCTTCTTTAAAGTGGTTGTCCCACTCTTGATGCCGGCATTCATGGCTGGTTTTGTCTATACATTCATGACAGCCATGGTTTCGGTCAGCTCTGTTATCTTCCTGATATCACCAGGGAATAATTTAGCTGCGGCATACATTCTGAACCTTGCCGATCAGGCCGCCATCGGCCGCGCTTCAGCCATGTCATTTATCCTGATTGTCATTGTCCTTGGATGTATGGGACTCTTGAAATTCATTGAAAAACGAAGCAATCTATCCGTTTAAGGAGGAGAAAAGTGTGAGCAATCAACCCATCTTACAAGTAAAAGGCATCGATAAATCCTTTGCTGATGTAGAGGTATTAAAGAACATCTCCATTGATATTGAAAAAGGAGAGCTCGTCACCTTTATTGGTCCGAGTGGCAGTGGGAAAACCACTTTGCTGCGTGTCCTTGGCGGGTTTCATCCGCAAACAGCCGGAGAAATTGTCATTAATGGGGAATCTGTCGACCATCTGCCTCCGGAAAAACGCATGACCGGTATGGTCTTTCAAAACTATGCCCTGTTTCCGCATATGACGGTATACAAAAATGTTGAATACGGACTGAAGTTGCTGAAAAAATCCACAAAAGAAAAACAGGCACTGATTCAAGAAGCGCTCGCTCAGGTACAACTCGAAGGGTATGAAGACCGAAAACCAAGCGAACTGAGCGGTGGTCAACAGCAACGGGTTGCCATTGCCCGCTGCCTTGTATTAAAGCCCAAGGTTTTGCTATTGGATGAACCCCTCTCCAATCTCGACGCTAACCTGCGCATGACAATGAGAGATGAAATCCGCAGGTTGAAAGAAGAATTGAATCTCACCATTGTCTTTGTGACCCACGATCAAGAAGAAGCACTCAGTATTTCAGACCGTGTCCTCGTCCTGAAAGATGGCATCGTACAACAATTGGCCAGTCCAACCGAGGTGTATCAGTATCCTGCCAATGAATTCGTAGCCAATTTTGTCGGTCACGCCAATATGATCAAAGGCGCCTTTACAGAAGAAGGCAACGAAAATGTCTTTCGCTCCACAGAAGAAGAATCAATTCATTTCCATGTGGAACGCACCGATGAATCCATCAAAAAGGGACTTGCCATCCTCCGACCGGAAATGGCAAGCATCGACCAGGACGCCGCTGTAAAAGGAAAGCTGACCAATGCGGTATACCACGGCAGCTACATTCGTTATATAATTGAAATCGGTAATCAGGAGTTCATCATTGACGATTATAATCCGTTCAAAAAAGAAATTCTGAAACGCGGACAAACCGTCGGCATTTCGTTCCCACGGGATATGCATGTCATCCCTTCTTAATATAAAAACTATTCGAGAAAAAGCCGGATCGCTGACCCGATCCGGCTTTTTCTCTGTCCTGTGCCTCACATCATATAAATCATCTAAGATGCTTCAACGCTTCCCGTTTACTCAGCTTCTGAAGCGGTGTTTCATCCACAAACTTCAACACGGCTTCAGGATTTGTTTTCCCGTATTCCCTCAGCGCCCAGCCGATAGCCTTAGCGATGAAGAATTCAGAGTCCCCGCTATGCATCCGGCAATAGGTAAATAAGCGCTCTTCATCGGTTTGATCTTTATAGGATAACTGATGAATGATCGCTGTTCGCCGTACCCAGAGGTTCTCATCACGAATCCACGCGTCCATTGTCGTCACCTGATTTGGTGCATTCAATATCATTTGGCCCACCGGACCACTTGCCAGATTGTCGATACTGTCCCACCATGATTTCTTCATGATGATGCTCTTCATGTCCTCAAATTCCCCCGGCATAAGAAACCTGGCCGATTTTTTCAAGTAATCAATCCCCACGTACTGATACTCACGCTCTGGCCTTTCCCACAGTTCATGAATCAGCCCCCAATCAACGGGTTTTCTGCCGGCTTCCCATGCCTTTAAAAAGGGCGTACTGATCACACGTCTCTCGGGGGAACGAATCCCTAAAAAATCAAAGTGATGTTTCATATAGGCCGCCATGATCGAAGCTTTCTCAGGGTCTGCGGCTTTTTGAAATGCATCGGTCAAATCGTGGATGTTCATCATTTTCCACCCCATAATAGTCTGACATTTATGCTGATTATACTACAGACATGATGAGACGTCATGCCACTTTTACATGCTTCGCTTTCGAGGAGACCGGGGTCACTGACCTGAAAAATAGCACCTGATCCCGATCGGTTCAACTCATACCATCAGGTCAGGTGCTACTTAAAATCAGTCTGTACCGGGGATTTTGCACCCATCAGGGCCACAATCCGCCAGTTCATCGGCTCGTTCTATTTCCAACTGTTGCTGTTGCCAAGTCAGATCGATCGTGGGGGTGAATTTCTCCGGATGTCGGATATACCACCGCTGTTTTCGAATCAGATAGTTATCAGGATCATACCGAAAGGCATCATCCAATTCACTAAGCGCACTTTCCTTTTGATTCTGTTTCAAATACTCCAACGCGAGTTTGAATTTTGTCATCGCAAGTTTTGCCTCGAGCGGCGTTTCTCCACCCTTGGGCTCGTGATAGACGTCATCCAAACTGATTTTTTCCTCTTTTTCAGCGATCAGATCTTGCACCGCCTGCACATGTGTTTCATTGGTGACCTGAAAGCCTTCATAACGAAAGTGATTGCGGATGGCTTCTAACCTTGTGCTACAATGAAACTGTCATGACCAACATGGAGGTGTTCGAATGACCTTACAGCAATTACGCTATGTGATCGAAGTGGCCAAGCACCGCTCGATCAGTAAAGCTGCCCAAAAGCTTTTTATCAGCCAGCCGAGTCTCTCCAATGCCATGAAAGAACTGGAGACGGAACTGGGTGTGACGATATTTTCCCGGACAAACAAAGGCATCGTGATTACGCCTGAGGGTTCGGAGTTTTTAGGCTACGCGAGACAGGTGATTGAACAGACGGATCTCCTCGAGAACCGTTTCAACAATGCGGCCCAGTCTCCCCAGCAGCACTTCTCCGTCTCGGCGCAGCACTATGCCTTCGCCGTCAGTGCCTTTGTGAAACTCCTGAAGGATTATAACCAGGACGAGTATGAATTCACACTCCGGGAAACGAGAACGTACGAGATTATCGACGACGTGAAAAACCTCCGCAGCGAAATCGGCATTCTGTATATGAACGACTTTAACCGTCAGGTGATCAGTAAGTTTTTGCGGGAAGGAAACCTGGTCTTTCACGATCTGTTTGAAGCCAGCCCGCACGTCTTTATCAGTTCCACGAACCCGTTGGCGAAGCAAGAATCAGTTACCTTGGAGGATCTCCTCCCTTACCCGTATCTCTCTTTTGAACAAGGGGATTATAATTCCTTTTATTTCTCCGAAGAGATTCTCAGCACGGTTTCAAGACCGAAGAACATCCGTGTCAGTGACCGGGCGACACTGTTTAACCTGTTGATCGGCTTGAACGGCTACACGATTTCCACCGGTGTCATCAGCTATGACCTGAACGACGATGACATTGTCGCCGTGCCTCTTCAAGTGGATGAGCGCATATCTGTCGGCTACATTACCCATAAGCACGTCACCATGAGCCCCCTGGCTACGATCTATATCGACCATTTGAAGGAAACCATCGCTGAGGAACTGACCTTGCTATAGCCGCAGGCTATGACCAACGATCAGTTTTAAGTGTTATGCTATACGGCCGTCCTGATGCTACACTGACAACACAATCCAGAAAGAGGTGATCGTCAGATGGCCAATACAAAAAGAAGTCTCGAAGAACGATTAAACGAAGGCACCGTCATTGTCGGTGAAGGGTATTTGTTTGAAATGGAACGAAGAGGCTATTTGCAGGCAGGCTCTTTCGTACCGGAAGTCGCTTTGGAGCACCCTGATGTCTTAAAACAAGTTTACCGGGACTATATGAACTGCGGATCGGATGTCGTCCTGGCATTTACCTATAATGCCCACCGCGAAAAGATGCGGATCATTGGGAAAGAAGAGTTACTCGAACCGCTGAACCGAAATGCCATCCGGCTCGCCAAGGAAGTTGCCAAAGAGCATCCGACGGAAGAAGCCCTGGTCGCCGGAAACATCTCAAACACGAACATTTTCGACCCGGAAGATCCCGCATCGAAAGACCAGGTCAGGGCGATGTTCGCCGAGATGATCCAATGGTCCAAAGAAGAAGGGGTGGATTTCATCAATGGCGAAACCTTCTACTACCATGAAGAGGCCGTCATTGCCCTGGAGGAAATTCAGAAGCAGGACTTACCGGCCGTCATTACATTGGGGCTCATGGCGGAGAACAAAATGCGTGAGGGCATGTCTGTCGAAGAATCGTGCAGGATCCTCTCGGAAAAAGGGGCGCTCGTTGTCGGCATGAACTGTTTTAGAGGACCGGATACGATGCAGCCATACCTGAAGAAAATCAGAGAAGCAGTGGACGGGTTTGTCGGAGGTTTGCCGATTCCGTACCGGACAACAGAAGAGCACCCGACGTTCTTCAACTTACCCGACGGCGGCTGCAGCTGTTCATTGCCAACGGAAACGACGTTTCCCACATCCCTCGACCCGCTTTACCATAACCGCTATGAGCTGGCCGCGTGGGCAAAGGAAGCACAGGAGCTGGGTGTGAACTACATCGGCCTCTGCTGCGGCGCATCACCGGCGATGATCCGGGCGATCGCGGAAGCAACCGGCAACACAACCATCAATTCCAAGTACTCGCCAAACATGGAAAAACACTTTTTGTTTGGAAAAGATGAATCACTCAAGACCCACAATCAGGATTACCGGACAAAAGCATAGAGAATACACTTTGACCCCCGTCGCATAATGCCAAATTGCGACGGGGGTCAGTTATTGATGTTGATTATTCTTCTACTTCTTTTAACTCAATGCGAGCTTCTTTAACTAGATGCTTAGCCGCCCAAGCGTTTAGACTTTCACCCGAATACGCAGCAGCAACCGTAATCAGTTTATGCTCCTCTAGCGACAATCTCAGAACAAACTTACCGGAATATGGCTTCTCGGGTTTTACACCTTCGGCTTCGCAAAATGCAAGATAATCATCAATGGAATCCTCGAATGCTTTTTTTAGTTCAGCCACATTATTCACCATAACCGCAAACGTCTTGACGCATCTCCATACATCCTAAACGGGTGGAATTAAAAATATGGGGACTAAAATTAAACCTAAAGTCCAAAGATATGCTAAATGAGCCGTCTTTTCATCCCGCTCTTCATGATCACGGTTTTTAGAAACCACTGAAAAGACAAAAACAAATACCAGAAATATAAAATAACTCATCAGTCCATATATCAAATAGCCCCAGTCCTGCGTCCAATGAAACAAGGGACCGGTTGCAAAAGCGATCATAAAAATAATAAGTGATACTGCACCGACACCAAAAACAATGAATGGCATCTTCCGCCAAACGTCATGAACGAACAGGTTGTTTTCTTTTTTCGTTTCAAACAGAAAAATCAAATAAAAACAGCCGACGACTATACCAACAAATAGAATGAGTGGTATACCGCTGTTTACTTGCCCGGAGGCTTGCGCTGATGCCCCTGGATTCATCGTTCCTCTTATAAGTTCAGCCAGAATAAATATACCTATGAGTGCTGCCACCGTCAGACCTTGATAGAAATGCCATTTTGAAAGTACCATGATAACCCTCTCTTTCCAATAAATACACTATAACACAAAGAGGTGTCATGGTGTCTCAGGAGCAATACGAATCATTGATTAAAGAAATTGAAGACATCCCAAAACACAGATAACCGAATGAGAAGCTGAATAGCGATCACTGACTGAAACAGTTCCACATACTCAGACCCGGAAGTCCGAGGTACGAAATCAGAGGAACCTCCTGTCATCGGCGACGAAGACGGGTGGTCATAAAACAGCTCATGAGAGAAAAAACTCCGCTCACGGCGGAGTTTTTTCAGGTATTCACCTGACCTATTTCGTATTCGTAAATCCTCCGTCAATCCGGATCACATCACCGTTGATGTATTTCGCTTTTGACGTAAGTAAAAACACAACCAGTTCAGCCACTTCCGCCGATGTCCCGAGCCGTTTTTGCGGGATACCCTGTTCGGCGCTTTCTTTCATTTCCGGATTGGCTTCAAAATACTTTTTCACCATCGGGGTCTCTGTTGGACCGGGAGCCACCGCATTGACACGCAGCCCATCTTTGGCATATTCCGCCACCATACTTTTCGTCATGCCTACCATGCCATGTTTGGTTGCCGAATAGGTGACGACGGTGCTCTGGCCAATGACACCGGCACTGGACGCCATATTGACGATCGAACCGCCTCCATGGTTCACCATCTCTTCTGCCACGAATCGCATCCCATAGAGTGCGCCAAGCATATTGATTGCGACGATCTGTTCAATCTCCGCCACTTCGGTCTTCAAAAATGGTTGACCGCTGCCGGAAATCCCGGCGTTGTTAAAGAAATAATCGATGCGGCCAAATGCATCTTTCGTTTCCTTTACATAGCGCTTCACATCTTCCACCTTGGATACATCCGCTTCAATGAAAATCGCTTTCGCCCCTTTTTCTTCGACGAGTCTGACGGTTTCGTGCCCGCCGTCCTGATCAATATCCACAACCGCAATCTGCACCCCTTGTTCAGCCAATAAGAGCGCTGTGGCCTGCCCTATACCGCTTCCTGCACCTGTGATAATCGCTGTTTCACTCATGGTATCGTCTCCTTCAATTTAGCTTACACTTCCTCTATTCCTTGATCAGAGACGATTGAAACTGGCCAAAAAAACGTAACGAACAGAGTTCTGCCCCTTGTCGCATGATTGAACATGCGGCAAGGGGCACTTAAATGTCACTGATGAGTGGATGTATGACAGAAAACAGTCGGCCGAAGCTGATCATCAAGAATCGTCACTGAGCTTCTTTGTCAGCGGATGAATCAACAGGCTCTGAAGCACAACCGACATCAGAACCACCGTAAAACTGATGGTTGCAACAATCGCCGTATCACCGATCGGTTCGAACTCCAGGGTGAGGATCAATACGACGGAGACCACCCCTTTCAGCCCTGCCACACTGAGGATCGCCGCATGTGCAAAAGACACACGTGGCCTTGAAAATGGCAGGACGTTGGACAAGCCATAAACGGTCACCCAGCGGATGAGCAGATACGAGATCAAAATCAAAAATGCCAAGAGCCAGGATGTATCGAGCAGGAGCTCTGCACTGACGATCCCGATGACAAGAAAGAGAAAAGAGACGAGGGTCACCTCGATAATGGTCCAGAATCCATCCAGGGAGTCACGGAAATGCCTCTCGACAGCACTTCGTTCAAACGTCCGTGACAACAGGATCCCTGCAGTCACCACCGCAATGACGCCACTGGCCCCGGCCAGTTCCGCCAGATGAAAAGACCCGTAAGCGACGATAATGGAGAGCATGACCTGATAATGCCTGTCATGCGTCAGGTGGACCGCCCACTGCAACAGCCAGCCAAATACGAGACCGAGTAACACACCGAACAAAATGACAAACAGAAAATTGAACGTCACCGAACCAAAGGAATATCCCTGTTCTCCGGCAACCATGCCGGCGATCAGCGTAAAGATGACAATACTCGTGCCGTCGTTTAAGAGCGACTCCCCTTCGACCATCTCAGCAAGTTCCGCATCGTCCGCCGACTGCTTCAAAATCGAGACCACCGATACCGGATCCGTCGGGGTCAGGATCGCCGCAATCAACAGCGCCACCAGAAAAGGCAGGTCAAAAAAGAGTGACCCGAGAAGGTAAATGGCGCCACCAAGGGCAAAGACGGTGATGAGAAGCCCGATCGTCGCCTGGCTGATGATCCAGACCGACAGTCGCTTAAAATCCTGAAACGGAAATTGATAGGCCGATACAAATAACAAGGCCGGTAAAAAGACATCATACATCAGTTCCCCGGTCAGGGAAATCTCCCGGTACACCGGTACAAACGACAAACCGATCCCGATGAGGACGAGCAGCACAGGTACAGGGACGTTCTCCTTATGCGTATCCAATGTGAAAATCAGATACCCCACCAACAGCAGACTGATGACGACAAGCACATCCATCCCGTACCCCTCCATCCGTCAATCGGTTTCGACCTGCCCGGGTCGAGACGCCGGTTGTCACCACTGTTTAGCTAAAGCGCAGTACCTCTTCTTCAATTAACTCTCCGACATGCAGTAAATCCATATCGCTTTTGGCTTTCCCGATCAGGGTGATGCCCACCGGTTCACCGGTTTCACGCTTATACCCCGGCAAGGTCAGTGCCGGATAGCCGGACGTGGCGTACAGGGTTGTCGCGTAGTTACTGATCGTCACCAGCACATCCACGTGCTGGAAGGCCTCGTCCAGTGCCGCTTTGGCAACGGCCTGATTATGAGCCACCTGCTCTTCGATCTCTGATGCGGTGAACGTCTGGGTACTCGACTCGACGAGCAGATCCTGCCCGTGCGGAGAGCGGTTCTTTTCATCCTCGAGGTTAAAGGCAACCACATCTTTCAACGTGGCGGGCTGTGAACTCTCTTTAAAAAAGGCTTTGACCCCTTCGTTGAACTCATACTTCAGCACATCCACAATATTCAGCCGATGGGCTTCGGGTGCGACGGTAATCCCTTGCACACCGGCACCGGTTTTCGCCATCCGCTGACGAAAATCCGCCAATACCGCTTCATCTTCTCCCCGGTAAACGTCTTTCAGCGCCTCGTCCTCGAGAAACCCGAACGTGTACTTCGACAAGGGTAATCTTCGATCCGCAAGCAGCCCGTCAAGGGTTTCCATGCCCGCCAGCAGATAGTAGCAGTCCCGGACGGTGTTCGCCATCGGACCTGCGGTATCATGGGATTTGGCAACGGGTATGATGCCTTCCTGGGGGACGGTTGTGAGCGTCGGTTTCAGCCCGACGATGCCGTTTTGACTGGCGGGATAAATCACCGAACCGGCGGTTTCCGTCCCGATCGCCACAGGGCTCATGCGCTTTGCTACCGCCACCCCGCTCCCTGCGCTGGAGCCGCCCACATCAAAGGAGCCATACGGATTCTTCGCCTGACCCCCGACGGCGGAATAACCGTTGGCACTTTTCGTCGTCATGAAGTTCGCCCATTCGGACAGATTCGTCTTCCCGAGAATGAGCGCCCCTTTCGCTTTTAAACGCTTGATGATCGCTGCGTCCTGTTTCGGCATAAAATCCTTCAGGTATACTGCACCACCGGTCGTCGGCATCTCCGTTGTGGCGATGTTATCCTTCACCAGCACCGGGATCCCGTATAACGGATCGTGTCTCTCCAAATAATCCAGCTTCCTCGCTTCACTGATCACCGCCTGATTCAGGGTAATGACGGCGCGACTGTCATGATGAAGCAGCACCTGGTTATAGAAAGCCTTGGCGATGTCTTCATAAGTCGCCATCTCCTCTTTCACCATCTTCTGAAGACCGGCAATATCACTGGCTGTAATCCGCTTCATCAGCGCCTCATCCATGTCGAATGGTTCCCCGTAGAGATCGACCTGCTCACTGGAGTGCGGGGGTTCAACGTATTGCTTTGTAATCTGATTCTGTAAGTATGCATCGCTGTTAAATGCCATTATTTCACGTCCTTCTGTCGATTTTGCATGTGCCCTGCCATAAGACACGGCTGCTATTTCATGACAAGTCCGCCGTCCACAATCAGATTCTGCCCGGTGACTGCTCTCGACCATTCGGAGGCAAAGAATAAGGTCACATCCGCCAGTTCATCAGGGGTCGTGACTTTTTGCAACGGGGTTGTGGCCTCGATGATGTCAAAGACCTCCCTTGTGGTCACCGCACTGGCGTCGGTTTCCCGAAGGAGCCCGCCGGAGATCATATTCACGGTAATACCGTCGGCCCCCAGTTCCTTGGCGAAGTTTCTCGTCAGTCCGAGTAGTCCCGCTTTTCCTGTTGTATATTCATGGTAGGCCACCACCGGATTTTGCACCAGATTCGTGCCGATGTTAATAATGCGGCCGAATTCCGCTTCTTTCATATCCGCAAGACAGGCCTGGATCGTATGAAATGACCCCCTCACACTGCCTTCCAGTTGGGTTTGAAAGTCGGACCAGCTCAGCTCTCCCACCGGCTTTTGTTCCCCAGGATCAAAACGGAAATCCACGAGGGCGTTGTTGACGATCGTTGTGATCGGCTGATCGAAATGCGCTTTCCCCTGATCCACCATGCTTCTCACATCATCTTCCGAGCGGACATCGGCCTGAATGGCAATGGCCTTATCACCCAGCTCCTCAACCAGTGCCAGCGCCTTTTCTTCACTTTGATAATAATTGACAATGACATTTGCGCCTTCACGAACGAAGCTTCTGGCAATGCTTGCCCCTAACCCACGACTGGCTCCAGTAATCAACACGGTTTGCGCTGAAATTTTCATGTGTCATCCTCCTCGTTATCCAGGGACAAAAAAAGATCCAGTTCCTTTGAAACCTGATCAAAGCAGCTGGATCCACTTGGCTACTTTCCCACGCTGGCATAATCCAGATCAGGTCCCAAGGGTCAAAAAGTGCTCCTTTTCTCTCAGCCGGAACAAACCGGCTCCCCCAGTAGTGCAATTATTCTGTTAATATCATCATACTATGGGGAGGGAAGGAAGCACAATGAAAAGGTTGAACGGGTGTATAACGGCGCATTTCCCCGCTGAATAATCAGAGGTATCTTGCCGGCATATTTGCCCATCATTAAACAAATATTTTCATATTTAGATATACGTGGTTTGATAGCACTACGATTCATAAAACTCCACTTGCTTCTCGATACGAATAATCTCAACCTAAACTAAAACCATTATTACATTCGGCGGTTTCATTTTATTGGATCAACACTCTCCACAATTATTAATGATTGAATGACTATAAAATCGTTTTTTCAATGATCTTACGGATCAATTCTAGAAATTTGGTTTCTTTGAAATCAAAGTTTTTAAAGTCTTTCGAATGAATGATTAACCTTAAAACGTCATGATTCTCTCCATTCACAACAGGGTTCATGTGAGACGTATCCGTAGGGTGATCAACTTCGCTTTTAAACGGCAGACCGATTGCTGATTTGAGTTCTGCGATTGAAAACGTCCCTGAAGGATAATCCAGATCAATTCTCAGATGATCAATGCCTCTATGAATTTTACCCCAAATAGGGGAGCGCACTTTCCATGATAAGCCTGAAGTACTTAAAATGTTGAAACTCTCATTTTCCTGATTGTATACTTCAACTTTGCATTTTGGGAAAGATTCAATAAGGTTAATAAATGAGGCCCGTTTATGAGCTATGATATCCTTTTTTCCATCTTCAATAATCGTATCCAAAAAAGCATCTAAAGCTCTTTTCATCCTGGTCATTTCAACTGCAATTCGATGTGCTGTTTCATCTGCATCGTCCAGATTGATTACAACAAATTGTTTATACAAAGGTTCCCCTGTACGAAACTCCAAATTGATCCCTTCATGTTCTGCAGCCTTTATGGCCATTTTCAATACTTCTTCAGGAAGTTCCATCATTCTATCTTTCAATTCCTTTAAACAACGAATCGAGAGTCTGATACAATCCGCATTTTCCATGTCTCTATATTTACGGATATCCCAGTATCGGACAGAAATCTGATTTTCTTTTTTTCCATAATGTCTTCCATTCCAATCGAACTCAGGGTAAAGATCTCCTTTGCCAATTTTATTCGTATCATTTGAAAATTGCATGACCCAAGCTACATTTTTTGAATGACTGTTTTCCCATGCACTGTTTGTGTATTCAGCTGTATCCGAGAATATACGATTTAAAAATTGCGTCAATTGTTCTTCTGCGAATTTTAACGCAAAGTAGTCATTTATGTATAATTTTCCTGCACGGTTGAGTTCATTCATTCTCTCTGCCACCTCTCACAATATCAAATAAACGATTGTATTCCTCCACTGACTTCAGTAATGCCGTTGCTCTAGGGATGAAATAATCATGTTCTCTGATCTCACAAGCACGAGAAAGCAAATCCAAAAACAGATTTGCTTTATTTTTATAAGGGCCCATACTCAAATCCATTAATAAACGTCTCAGATTTTCGATAGCCGTTTGAGAATAATCTTTTTCATTTAAAAGAGGGATCAGTCTTTCTGTTAATTCTTTATGGGATAGGGATACCCAATCAGGACTTGAACCAGAAGCTTTTTTTGTTGGGGTCAGATATATTTTAACCACTTCAACATCTTTCAATGATTCATTCTGTTCAATTGCCTTTGCATATCGATTTAATTGACTGAACTCGGTTTCATTATTGTTACTTTCACCACTGAATATCTTCTGTTCAATACAGATTGCAAAATCGTGCCCTTTTATAAGGATGTCCAGATAGCTCTGAACACCCTGAACGATTCCCAACGGGTATTCAGCAAAGACTTCACACTCTTCAGACCAGTTCTCAGCGAGCCCTGCTTTTAACGCTTCCTGGTTGAAAGCAGCTTTCAACACCCGATCATTAAAACCATGCAAATACCGATGATTTAAATAGTACGTTAAGTATTTTGTATAGCGAACTTCATGAGATCCGTGTCCGCATACAGATAATACTGGTGTCGGTAATCCATGACAAGAAATATCCTTTAGCCGGTTAATCAATAAATCAATTTGACATTTCATTTCCTGGTTCACTTCTTTCGAAATTCGATCAATCGTACATTCAATCTCTTTTATATCATAAGCCATTATCCCCATCAGCTCCTCCTGGAACATATACGCTTCGTGGCAAAACTCTTTACAGACGATTCACTAATATCGGCTTAAAAAACCAGCTCTAAAGTCAATCCCACATCAACAATCCTGTCTCCACGAGCGTTTTTTCTTTACAGTTCGGACAAGGGCAATCAAGCAATGCGTCCTCTTCCACTGGCACCAGTCGTCGGCTTCTGCATTTGCTGCACCGAAACGACGTCTCATAGGTCTGATCGTCATCGTAGCGAATAAACATATATGGCTTATTCATGATTTCATCGCAAGCCTCGCAGGCATAGATCCGGTTTTCAAAGTCATAGTCATGTACCTGAAATTTGACCAGTTGGTTAATTCTCTTTCTCGTAGATGGCGCACAGCTTTCCAGACAGTTCTCAAAAGTTGAATGACGCATACCAATACCTGAATTGATTTTTGTTGAATACTCGCATTGGTTGCAACTCAGCATGATTCGAGTGCCCATAACCATGTCCTCCGATCAGAGATTCATTTTCAATTTTCTGTATCGATTGAGAAATTCAATCATTCATACGAAGTGGCTTTTTCCGGTTTAAACAGGTAACCAAATTTCTGAATGACCGGTAATTTCGAAAAGGGTTTAACTCCACCCTTCAAACCTTTGCCCATAATGAATGTCTGCTTCTTTTCCTCGCCATCAATTTCAAAGTAGATGTTATATTGTACGATCGATTCATGTAAGCCATATCCCTCATATTCAATTAACTGACTGCTTCTTGACTCCAGTGTGCCATATTGTTTAGCCGTTGATGACAATGTCACGGGGTTTTCATCTGAAGTGAAAAAACCACCAGAGTCAATCGCAAAATGTTCGAGATCCTCATCGGTATTGTTTACATAGTAAATCGCAAAGTGATGGATCGAAGAGCTTTCAGCATCAGATAAACGGCAGATAGCAATGAAGTAAGGATGTTCCATGTTTTCGACCACCTTAGTTTAAGTGTATATATTTATCAATTAATTAAAGTGATTTTTCCCTAAAAGCCATAAATATCGATCCATTTGCTTCAAGGTATATTTTTCTAATTTGAAATGTGATTGAAATTTTTTGAAAATCTCAACGAAACAAGGATAGTTTTTTAAGTCATCATTTTTAAACGATGCAAATTTATCATGATACCTGTAGTAACGAAAAACTCTGTCGATATAGCTGTCATATATAGGATAGTTCAGAGGGAAGTGATGACTGCAGTATTTAGTTGCAAATGAATAAAAATTTTTAATTCCCCTCCCCCCCAAATCAACTAAAGCTATTTTATTAACTAATTTTTTATCATGACACTTCAAATCATTGTCAATTTTCAAACTTTGCACATGTTTAGCCACCGTATATACTGAAAAGATATTTGTACTGTAAAAATCGTTTAATGAAGCCACTTTAATTAGAACTTCATCTATTTTAGAGTTATTACAATAAGTTTCATTAAATAAACGGTTCAATGCAGACTCTTGATGTTTATAATCTTCAAGAGCTCCCCATTTTTTTAAATAAAATTCAACTTCATCTTCACTTGGCATAGGTAAGTCTTTATCGAGATAATTATTTTTCTTCAAGATAGAAGTCTCCTCTTTTTTTATAGACTTATAAAAGATTTGGACGGGAATTTTAAATTCTTAATCTGGGAAAAATGCACATAAATATTAATTTCAATTATTTAGACCAAAGAACATTTTCTAATTATTTCACTGATAGATGCAAACCTGGTAATTTTAAAATGATTTTTGATATCAATATAACTAAGATCAGACTAATTATCGGATTGAAATTGACACAAAGCAGATCAAGTGATAATTGGTTTATAGGTCACCCGACTTATTTGATTCTACAAGACATTGATTTCCTTGGATTTCAATAATATAGCTTCCTTACCCATAGCAGTCACAACCTTCAACTTTAAAAAATTGATATTATGGGGAACTGTCACTATACATAAATTGAGTTATGGATTGGGACAGTTCCTTTACTGAGTAACATTTTCTAATAAAGCTGCAAAATACTCCAAGTGAAGATTGCTAAGAACGATTTGTTTTTGTTCACTATTATGAGTAATGGTGACAACAAAAAAGTCACCATTATAAGCCTCTACTTCTTGAGGGAATGTTTCCTGCTGGATCAACAATTCTGCTTCATGGAGTATTAACGTTAAATCAATTGACCCTCCGTGTTTTGCGAGTGCATTGCAGTTTGGACACAAACATAATGTATTGAATGGACGATCTTTCCACCATGCACCGTCTTTTGCTTCTTTAATACGATAAACATCAAAATATTTTTTACCGTTGGCCATGATCAATTGTGTTTCACAAATCTGGCACCGGCCGTCATATTCATTTAAAAGAAACTCTTTTGGATGTTGACTGTTTTGATCTATGATTTTATATTTTCTTTTTTGTTTCTTTCTTTCTTTAATTTCTTTAATCTCCGGTCCATCCTTAAGAGATCCTTGTAGATTATCCCGAATAGTATTTCTGATTCTTTCTCCATCTTCCGGGTCTAGTGCCAATTTCCAGTTTTGCTTTGATATTGAAATATCTTCTTCATGAGCAAGCACATCTGATAATTGTTCTAAAACCTGGTTCATTGTCAGTTCCACTTCTTGATGCTTTTCATTATTTTTGATCTTGGATCCCTCAATTAATTCCTCGTCACTCTTGAATTTTTTTGAGTTTGAACTTCCTGAACTTCTATCTTGTTCTGGTTTTCGCATGTCTTTAGAAGTTGAATTCAATGATTTTTTTTGCTGACTACTTTTATCAACATCTTGGGTTGCTTTTTCTTTTTCGTTATTGATTGGTCTCAGGGTCACATACAAATCCTTGAAATCCCTTATCGCACTTCGATATGTTGTAAAACCAAAAATACTTAATAAACGTGCAGAAATTTCTGGCATCGAAGCATCATGTTGAATATACAATGACTCATTTGATGTGTCAAAATAAGGAATAGCTAAAGGTACCTTAATTCCAGAAACGACTTTTTCAAGATTCTTTGTCCGGAAAATTAAAATTTGGAGATTTGATTGTCCTCCAAATTTCGTTAATAAACCATAAAATCGTTCAGCCTCTTTTTGCTCTAATTCCTGAGCATAGAGATCAAGCATTTTTTCTATCAGTTCCTCTTCATTCTCATTCAAAGCTACCGAGTCTGATGATTGAATTGTTCCTGTGTCTTCTATTAATTTAAAACCAATATCTTTAGCAGCCTTTTTTAATAGATAAAGTTCTTTTGTTGTGCATGAAAGATGAATGACAAAAGGACTTGATGATTTTAATCTTTTATAAAGATCTTCTTCATTAAACAAAATCAGCGTATCCTGTTCGATATTATTATTCATTTTTAATGAGTTGATATGCTGGATTAACTTACTTTTATCACTTACTTGCAATGATTGTATTTGTATCAACAAGCGCATCATATTGCTTTGGACCCACTCATCAGAACATGTCTGCAAATAAAAGATGTTGAGTATATCTAACAGCGGTGCTACTTCTGATTCCACTAATAGCTTAAGTTTTTGACCTAATTTTTTACCCATTTCCCCGTATTGTTCTTCAATATATGGTGTATTTTTAGAAAGGGATTTTCCGAGTTTAAAATGATTTATCGGACGTAATTTATTAGAATCTTTATCTAATATACGCAGATTTGAAAAGTCGATATTCAAATGACTCAATTCATAGGTTACTTGCAATAGATCATCGACATTGTGCGAGGAATGATCAAGCCACACCTTGTTAATATCTTCAATTGATAGTGACTTCACATTTAATGTATCCAGGAAAAATGAATGATATCCATTACTACCTTCGTTTAAAACAAGATCAAAATACTCAACAGATTTACCTAAGCCGCGAGAATCATTAACTTTAAAAGCTTTACCTGCATTCGTTAATTGTCCTTTTAAAGTCAATAGTGGTATTTGATCATGTTCCAAACCTGCCCATAGTTCATCACGAACTATCATTTTTTTCTCTTCGCGGCGTTTATACGAAAATTTTATAAAACCTGGGGGCGGATTATAACGGTAATAGTTTGAATCTATATTATCTAATTTTCCGAAATATGATTGCAACCATTCGTTATAAAGTCCATCGGCGATTTCTTTGGATACATTATTATGTTTAATAAACTGCTGGGTTGCTGAATCAAGAGTAACCGTTACTAGCGTCACTATATTGTTATGAGTATAATCATTTTTATTTTTTATGATCCATTTACTATAAATTCCTGGTGAATTTTTTTTCAGTTCGAAAGCATTGTCATACTTTATTTCGCCAATGTGAAATTGAGGGCCGTTTGCTACTCCACAATGTAAAAGAAAAGAACGTAGCTTTCGAAAGTATATTTTTTTTCTTTCTTCTAAATCTTCTCCTTTGACGGAAGGTTCATACCATGTATCTGGAAGTTTTAAACTCTCCATACCTGCGTGAGAATATAAAAAATCCTCGTTAAAAAACCTTAAATTCTCTGGAAGAATTAACTGATTTAGTTTTTTTAATCCGCCTTTGGTTCCATACATCAATGCATTTGAAAGCTTGCCTAATTCATCTAAATAAGACTGATCAAAAGAAGTTTTGGATTGAAAAACTTCAAACATCGATAGAAAAACTTTGATTCTAATTACAGCACTTTCTTCAGATAGAATATTTTTTTCATTTAATAGAAATGGAACTTGTATATCAGATATTAGTTTTGTTTCAGTGAGTTCAGAAATTCCTATATATCTTAACAATTGTCGCAGTTTTAAATTGCGATCATTTATCTTCTCCGCTTCCTGTTTTCGATCCTGATTGAAATCTGAACTTATCTGAATATTATAAGTGTATTCTGGATCGATCAATTCTATATCAGTTGCTCCTTCAATTCCTGTGGTTCGTTTAGTTCTACCTCGCATCCAATAAATCTTTATGCTTTTATCAATAAATGGTTTCATGGACTTGAATTCTCCACTACTGAACGGATAGATTTTCATTGAATTTAGATTTTCAATAAAATATTTTTTTTTCGCGAAGTGTTTTATTGTATCGTACTCTTTCAACAGAATACTATATACAGTCGTTATGTTGTCGCTATTGTCAAAAAAATTAGTAGGTAATTTAACAAATCTGAATATTTTAATCAGGTCCGTCCAGTTTAAAGATTCTATATGATATTTATTCCATTTTTGTTTCCAGTTACTATTTAATGCCCAATCTTCGTACATAAATTTCTTCCCTAAAATCGTTTCAATTCGTTCTCGAAAACCTAGATACTCATCGAACCATTTGTACCAGAATGGTTTTGCTAAAATAATCCTTTCTGGTGATTCCCATCCATCGTAAGTTTTGACCCATGGCTCTGTTTTGCATTGTTTTATAACTCGTTCAAACACCTTACAAAGCTGGTCTGATCCTGAATAGTCCGGGACGTAATTCGGTAACACTTTCGACAGGTTCTCATTTTTTCTCCAACTGAGTATTGTTCTTATCAGGAAATCTGGTAAATTCCTTACTAAATAACGATTCCA
Organism: Salisediminibacterium beveridgei; assembly: GCF_001721685.1. Lineage (GTDB taxonomy): Bacteria > Bacillota > Bacilli > Bacillales > Salisediminibacteriaceae > Salisediminibacterium > Salisediminibacterium beveridgei. The sequence goes on from NZ_CP012502.1 coordinate 2,308,282, forward strand.
AGAGTTACTTTCTACGTCAAGCAGTCGTTCCCGATCCGCTTTTAAGTGACCATCTATTTGTAAAAATATCGGGATAGGCAACTTCACCTCAGTTGGTAAATAACAAAATAAACGACCAAGTTCAGGTTCAATTTCAGCAGAAGTTTCCAATGCTGCTACAGCTATTTTACGCCTTAAAGTGTGCTTTGTACCTAACCGCTCCCATCGTGAACCAACGAGTTCTCCAGGAAATTCAATGTCTTCTTCATATAAATAATAATCCCGGGTTAGTTCATCTGGGTATGTCTTCATAGTAAGCGTATCATGCTCATTATTGGGAAGAATTGATAATTTTTTTGCAACAAAATGAGAATCTCTTAAATCTTGATATTCGAATACTTTCAAAGTTTGGAGAAATAGAAATGATTCCAATTGCTTCGTCACTAATTTTCTCAGTTCATCAGCTACCAACTTCACACTTTCTTCGTTCGAAAAAAAGACGCGTAATTTAGTTCCATTAGTAAAAGTTTCTTTTGAATTTAGCGCTTCAGGAACAATGTAATTATCCTTATGAAGCTTAAAACCCCAAGGTCCACTTTCTATGTGAACTTCTTCTGCCAAAGCAAATACAGATTTAAAACCAATCCCTTTTTCCCCGATAAATGAATTCGCACCTAGTTTATTTGCAGTCTTTGTAGAAGCGCCTGTGCCTGTAATTGAAATGACATCATTTGTTGTGAATCCATTCTCATTATAAGTAATTTCCAAACTATCATGATGAATGGAAAATGAAATGAACTTTTTTTCACCATCAAAAACGGCATCATCTGCGTTTTGTATCAGTTCCAATAAAAAGTGCTTCCTGTCCTCATAAGTAGTATCGCCAAGTATAGTCAATGAATTCCGGTAATCATCAATGGCGCTGTCAAATTCCTTACGAAGCTTATGAAGTTTTCTTAATGCATCATTTCCTGGTGTCGAATTTCTGACCTCCTTCAAAAGCCGGTCTCTCTCATGTTTGAAGTGGCTGACTGTCATGAAAGGTCCTCCTTAACTTGCAATAAAATGACACCTGCTATACTTAACGAAAAAGAGATATCCTTTTTTTCGTTAAGTAAATCTATTCTTGAACTTGTTCTTTTTGCTTCATTTTCAATTCTTGCTTCTAATGATTTAATGTAATTCTTACTATTTTCGTTCAAACCCCCCGGATTACGGTCCTTATGATCCTTTAACATTTGCAATAAATTATCAATTTTCCCTTTCGAACCCTTTTTGAGCGAGGCAATATGAGCAGTTACAATTGTATCGTTCTCCAATCGAAGATTCTCCACATGTTCATTCATAAACGCCTCCAATTCAATTCGACCTTTATCAATCAATTCTTTTAAGAGCTCTTGTTCAAACTCCCATTCAACATCGATAATACTATATCTCCCACTAAATTCACGGGTTGATTGAATATAATTGCACGGGATTACCTTCTCTTGGTTTAAATCAATCGGCACAACTGCCAGTTGGTGTTCAGACTTAATTCCCTCTACTGCAATTTCAAAGATCGGAATCAAGTATTCACCAGCTTCCAAAAAACTATCCTCATAATCGATCGCATAACTGAAAGCACGTTTTATCTGATTGTTGTTTTCTAATGTGTGTATAATGAATCGCATCCAGAACCCAGCCGGCGGCAAAAATATATGTTTACTGTCGTTTGCTTTGGACCCATTAAAAATGACCGTTTTCGCGCTTTTGGAATGTAGTAAAGGATCCAGTTCATTAATACTTCCTTCACTTTTGGGAAGCCTTGTGAATCTTTCAAGATTACCTATAATGGAATCAGTCAGCTTCAATTTCCCACTTTCTTTATCCAATTCTTTATAAGATCCCCCGTATTGATCAATAAATATCTTTGTTAAATCTGCTGCATCAGATGGATTTAGAAAGTCATTTTTTTCAGAGATTCCTGTAATTAACTTTTGGAATTCTTCCTCTCCTAATAGTTCATTTCTTTGTTTTTCAAAATGATCATATTCCAACCTGCTCTTCTCCAATGATATGGAGATTTCATGTGATCGATTCTGTATTTGTTCTTCACTTAATGACCCAGTAATAATATCTTTTTGGAAATCCAATAATTTTCTACTGAGAATCGGTTCAAATGCTCCAATACTGTCATGAACAATATTGATTCTTTGATACAACAATTCATATATACGTTCATCAACTGTATCCGCTAAATACATACTTGCTATAAATACTTTTTCTGCTGTCTGTCCAAAACGATCAATACGACCAATCCTCTGTTCAACTTTCATTGGATTATAAGGCAGGTCATAATTTATCATCGCTTGGCAAAATTGAAAATCAAGTCCTTCTCCACCAACATCACTGGATAACAATATTTGAAATTCTTTGTTCTTAAATTGATCTATGATTTCGTATCTTCCAGTGACGTTGTTTTTATTTACGAGAGGAGTTCGACCACTGATAACATTGACTGAAAAACCATCCTCTGATAGACGTTTTTCAAGATAGGTCAACGTACGAATAAAAAACGAGAATACAATGACCTGTTTATTCTCCAAACTGGAAAGTAAAGTTGAGAGGTATTGTTTGAATTGATCGTATTTACTATCCTCTTCACCTATTGCCTCGGCAATTTCCAAAAGTTCTTCATATTTATCTCGAAGGGCTGGCGTTAGAATTGCCTCGTGAAGACTCGAATCGTCACCAATGTCATCAAAATTTTCTTCATACAATTCCTCTTCATCCTGCTCAACAGGTACTCCAGTAACATATATGTTATGATCAAGACTCCATTCTAAATATTCTTTTGTTGCCGGAATACAGCTTGCTGCCATTCTTCTTGGCATATTCGTAACAAATCCAAGTGCAGCTACATTACCACCTTTTGCTAAAAACAGTTCCTCAGAAAGTGCAATTACAGCATTATAAAATTTCTTCTCATCTTCAGTCATATCTACAGGTATTTTTGATACTTCCCTTACCACCTTTTGTTCAAAAGCTTCCTTTTTCAATGTCCTGGTATATGATTTTTCCAAGGGATTTAAACTCGTTAAGAGCTTTTCATACTTGACAATATCTTCAACCTCTATTTTTTCTTCTCTCAATAATTGCTGCTTTAATGATTGAACACCCTTATTCGATCTTACGATATCGCCAATTGACATACTTTCAAGTTCTTGAATCAAATCAAGGATCCTTGAATAGCTTTCTGTTTTATTCAACAATAATTCATGCTTGGTTTGGTTAATAATTTTTATAGGTTCAAGTAATGCTTCAAATGAATTATGATCAGGATAAGTATCCGGATTCAAAATGTGCATAATTTGAAAAAAATCAGCGTCACGTAAGTTTAAAGGCGTTGCGGATAGCATAATCATCATATCTGATAATTCACTCAATAACTTACCCAATGAATTGCTTTTAGTTCCTAGATTCCTCATGTGATGTGCTTCGTCGACAATAACTAAAGACCACACTGATTCTAATTTCTTTTCATCAAATTTTTCCAGAGTTTTTAAAAAATCTTCATTTCGCATCACTTGAATACTTACAATCCCAAACATTTCATAGTCAGAAAAGCGACCATCCATCGCATTCTGAAATGCTGTCTTCAGCGATCGGCTATCATGTAACATGAAATCCAGACTGAATCGTTCTTTCATTTCCTTTTGCCATTTGGGACCTAATGCATTCGGGCAAACAATCAGGACAGGATCTTTTCTTGAAATTCTCCCCCTTGCCAATAATTCAGTTAAAATAATTCCTGTTTCGATCGTTTTACCAACGCCCACTTCATCCGCAATTAAAATCCGTTCCGATGACTGATAATGCAGAAATTTAATTAATGGCTTAAATTGAAATGGGTTGAAAATAGTCTTGCTGCTTAAATAGCTGTAATAATTTCCTTCCAACGGTTTTTTTAAACGAATCCAAGTATTGAAAATTTTGTAGTCTTCAAAATCACCCAGATTCTGCATAGCGATGTCATCATAAATCTCTTGTTCTGGATCAATTATTCTTTCCAAGTATTTTTCCTGCAGAACCGCTGTTTTACCTTCGAAAGTAACCCGATAGCCAATGTTGTTTCCTTTATCAAGAACCTCATTCACTGTTCCTATTTTCCCGGTTGAGATTTGTCGAACATTATCACCTTTTTGAAAACTGGCTACTTTATCTTTCAATTGAACTACCCCACTTTCCGAAAATAGATAATTAAAATCAAAAGGGGAATTCCATTCTCAACATCACGTTAATTAAGGTTTATTTTACCATACTTTTAGTTATTTCATTGTTACAATATCGAAATATTCCGATAATTTAACCGAAATATTTCAATTAATATACTATTATTAACTCCATACAAAAACTCACTGAGTAGTGTCAATAATATGACTCTTTGTATGTACAAAATCAGCAAAACATGATATTTTATAGTTATTACGTACGTAAACGGAGGTTATTACACTATGAAGTATGATTTCTCTTATTCATTCCCTGCAGTTCGAGGACTACAGGCAAAGCGCCAATACTATATTGCAATGTGTCCACTTAAATTAATCCCAAAATTGTTCTTATTTGATGAAGAAGAAATCCCTGTTGAATATCGCTCCCAAAGAGTTATTAACAGACGAAGAATACCTGAAATTTCAAATTATATACTTGAGAATCCTGATGATTATGTTTTCAGCTCCATCACAGCAAGCATTGATGGTGACATGGAATTTATCAGCCAGGGAGAAGATGCTAATCAAAATGTAGGAATGCTAATGATAAGTATGGAGGCCAGATTTTTAATCAATGATGGACAGCACCGAAGAGCTGCGATTGAAGAGGCATTGAATATCAATCCGGAACTTGGCAATGAGACTATTTCAGTCGTTTTTTTTGAAGATCAAGGTTTACTGAGGAGCCAGCAGCTATTTTCAGATCTTAATAAGCACGCTGTAAATACAACTAAATCAATTGGCATATTATATGATTCAAGAGATCACTTGGCTACCATTACAAAAAATATTATTCAAGAGAATGATGTTCTACGAAAATTAACTGATCTTGAGAGTTCTTCGCTCTCAAAATTCAGCCCCAAAGTATTTACTCTTAGTACGATCCATTCAACAAATAAGCGGATATTAGGAGTCAAAAAAAATGATACAATAGCATTTGATTCAGAAGAATTCCTGGTTTCATTCTGGGATGAACTGGTTCACTCTATTTCTGAGTGGAATGCAGTTCACAACAAAGAATTATCAGCCAGTGAATTAAGAAAGAATTACATTTGTTCCTATGGTATCGTCCTCGAAGCGATTGGAATGATTGGTCATGAAATGTTCAAAGCCCGTCCTGATGATTGGAATAATAGATTAAAAGGATTAAATAAAATTGACTGGTCGAGAAACAATAGAACGCTTTGGTTAAATCGAGTTTATAATCAGAGTGGGAGAATCAATAAAAATCTCCATTCGATTAAACTAACCAAAAATCAGATAAAAAAAGAATTAGATCTCGAATTAAATTATGATGAATTAGAAATGGAAGAGCAATTCCTTAAGGAGGAATATTAATATGGATTTGATGTATTTCAAAGACAATAAAAAAGAAGATTTATATAAACAGATTCAACAAATATACACTGCAGATGAACGGCCTTGGGTTATTGGATTTAGTGGAGGAAAAGACTCTACTGTCGTCGTCCAGGCTATATTCTACGCTCTTAAAGATCTTCCAAAGAATAAATTAACCAAACCCGTTTATGTCATTTCATCAGATACAATGGTGGAGAATCCTAAAATTATCAGCCACATCGAAACACAGCTGAATAATATGAAAAAAGCCGCCAACGATCTGAACATCCCCATTCATGTACAAAAAGTTATGCCTAATGTAAAAGATTCTTTTTGGGTTAATCTCATTGGTAAAGGATACCCTGCACCCCGTCAAAAATTCAGGTGGTGTACTGATCGACTTAAAATAGATCCTGCCAATGATTTCATTTTAAAAACCGTTTCGGAATTTGGTGAGGCAATCGTTGTTCTTGGTGTTCGGAAATCCGAAAGCTCAACTCGGGCTCAAGTCATGAACACGCACAAAATTGAAGGTAAGACACTCAGACGGCATTCAAATTTACCTAATTCATATGTGTTTGCTCCGATTGAAGATTTTTCACTTGGTGACGTTTGGACATACCTACTGCAAGTACCGAACCCTTGGGGAAGCAACAATCATGACTTACTGTCCCTCTATGAAGACAGCAATTCAGGCGAGTGCCCACTTGTAATTGATCAATCCACTCCCAGCTGTGGTAACAGCCGCTTTGGCTGCTGGGTCTGTACTGTTGTATCAGAAGATAAATCACTCAGCGGATTTATTGACTCCGGAAAAAATCAAGAACAATCAAACGACTGGCTCATACCATTACAACAATTCAGAAATTGGTTATCAGAGAACAGGGATATTCCTGAGAATCGTGAGAAAAAGCGCATGAATGGCATGGTTTATTTAGTCGGGGATGAAGACAATCGAAGAAAAGGACTCGGACCTTACACATTGGAACACCGCCAGGAAATTCTTCAGTATTTATTACAAATTGAAAAAGAAATCCAGAACCCTGAAGACCCTTCATATGAACTCATTACAATCGATGAACTAAAGGAAATTCGCAGAATATGGTTTGAGAAGGGCGATTGGAACGATTCCTTACCGGATATATACAGAGAAGTATACGACACTGAGCCAGATTGGGAAATTGAACAAAGCGAATTCATGGACCCAAATGATATTAAAGAACTTAAATCACTTTGTGATTCAGAGGGTGTTGAATTTGAATTAATTCAAAAACTTGTAAACATTGAAAACAAACATTATGGCTATAAGAGAAGACACGGTGTACTAAAAGACATCAACCGTACGTTAAATGAAGAATGGATCCACTTTGATAAAATTCAAGGAGAAGACTATGCAGATAAATAATATAACTCTTAAAAATTTTGGAATATACTATGGTGAAAATCAATTTGATTTTGACAAATCTGAATCAGATCAGAATATTACCCTTATCGGGGGGAAAAACGGGTCAGGCAAAACTACTTTGCTGAGTGCGATTAAAATCGCACTCTATGGCCCTCTTTTTTTGGGATATAAATCAGCCAATCAAGAATACCTCAACTATGTGGAAAGTAAAATGAATTCCTATGCTATAGAAGAAGGAAATACGAACTCCAAAATCATTCTCAACTTTCAATTCAGAGACAAGGGTGAACTGATTAAATTTCGTATTGAACGATCTTGGAATTTAAATCATAACGGATTAAAGGAGAATTATTTAGTCTATAGAAATAGTCAATTGCTTGGTTCTAGAGAAATCGAAGATTTTCTTCAATACTTGAAAAGGTATCTGCCTCCTACTTTATTTGATTTCTTCTTCTTCGATGGAGAAAGAGTTCACCAATATGTTCTGGACAGTAAATTCGAAGAAAATATAAAAGAAGCATTTATGACTCTTTTTAATCTTGATTTATTCGAAAATCTGAACAGTGATCTCCATAAGTATTTACGTCAAGAAAATATTTTTAAATCATTAACAGATGAACAACGAAAATATACTTCTCTGGACATGGAAATCGAAGCGAAAAAACAATCAATTCGATCCCTTGAGAATCGAGTATCAGAACTTAAAAATGAAAGAAAGAATATTAATGTAATGATGGAAGAACTGGAACAGGAATTCTCTGCTCACGGTGGAATCGTTGCTGAAGAAAGACAAACATTAACCCAAAAAATTGCAGAATATGAACTGAAGAAAAAAGAGCTTTCCGAAAGTATTAAATCAGATGCAGCTCATATTATCCCTCTCAAATTAGTTGAAAAATTATTACAAAAAACCCAAAATCAAGTCTCGCAAGAAGAAGAAGTGGAAAAATTTAATAAACTTCAGTCTGATATTTCCGAGGAAAATATCCACCGGATGATTAAATCTTTAACACCTACATTCTCAATTGAGAACGAAAACTCTGAAAACCCTGAAAAAGAACTAGCTAATGCACTTTCTAAAGAATTTAATCAGTCATTAAAGCCAAAAGGAATGAACATAGATTCTTTCAAGCCTATTCACAATATGAACAAAGAACAAAAAGAAGCCCTTCATGAATGGTTGAAAAAAGTAAATCAATTTGATGGTAATTCAGTTAAAGAAAGATTCAATGACATTTCCAAATATATTAATGAAATCTATGAAACTAGAAAAAATATCGAACATAGCATTGAAGACCAGTCATTAAAAGACATTATGCATAAGATTAACGAAAACACCAAGAAGGTCGAACAAATTAATTACGAGATCACTGGCAATGAAGAGAAGATCCGTAATGGGAAACAACATCTGAATGAATTAACTTATGAAATCGAAAAAATTTCTAAGAAAGTGCATCAGGCTAAGAAGGATGAAAATATATTTGAAGTAACTCAAAAAATAAATACGGTTCTATCAAAATACAAACAAAATCAAGTGGAAAAATATCTTGATTCAGTTGAAAAGTACTTCTTACAAATGTTCAATTCGCTTATGAGAAAAGGCCAATTTCTAGAATCTTTTAAAATTGATCCAAATTCATTTAACATTAAAATGAAAAATCATACAGGTAACTCGATATTCAAACACTCATTTTCAGCTGGTGAAACGCAATTATTCTTTCTGACACTTTTGTGGTCACTGTTGAAAGCTTCAGGTCAAAAAATACCACTTGTCCTGGATACTTTATTTGCACGTTTAGATAAAACACATAAAGAAAATCTCATAAATATTTTCCTACCCGTAGCCAGCGAGCAAGTAATTATTCTGTCTACAGATACTGAAATAGATGAATATTATCACGAAATGCTTAAACCTTATGTAAAAGATGAATACTCACTAATTTATAATCGTACAACAAACGATGTAAGTATAGTTAATGATTATATTATTGAGAGAGGCGGGGATTATCATGTTATTTCGACTAAAAACAGCTGAAAGAACCCAAATGATACTCGAAAATTTATATAGCAGTACTCATTTGACTCCAAATATACTCTCGCGAATTGCTATCTCCCTCTCCTTACTGGACGAAAATACAGATATAGAAAATATGAACTATGATAGCCGCGGAATTGAATTTAACAGAAATACCTTAACTGGGGATTTGGATTTCATTTATAAATCATTGATTTCTCAGTCGTTACAAAGAGAAATTACTGACGAAGAATATTTCCCCACATTGATCAAAAAACATCTTGATCGTGGAGCGCGCTTACTGGAAAATGAATATAAATATTCAGGGAACTACGAAAAATTCCTTAGCTCAATTGCGAGCTTGGATATTGAGGTGTTGAGATGATTTATTTCGATAACAGTTCCACTACCCCCCTTCATCCAGAGGTCAAAGAAGCGATGTGGCCTTATATAAATGAGGAATTTGGCAATCCATCTTCTAAATATTATACGCTCGCTGAGAACGCTAAAAACGCTGTTGAAGAATCCAGACAACAAATCAGTTCGTTAATTGGTTCTCAGTCATCGGAGATTATTTTCACCAGTTGTTCTACAGAAAGCAATAATTTCATATTAAAAGGAATAGCTAATGATCACCAAAAAACAGGCCGACATATCATTACAAGTAAAGTTGAGCATAAATCCGTATTGGATACTTGTGAATACCTCAATAATAATGGCTTCGAAGTAGAATATCTGGATGTTAATGAATTCGGCCAGGTTAGCTCTGATACACTAGTCAGCTCAATTAGAGAGGATACCATTCTCGTTTCACTCATTTGGGGAAATAATGAAATTGGTTCTCTGAATGATATTGAGGAGCTGGCTAAATGCACAAAAAAAAATAACCCCAACACTTTTTTTCATACGGATGCAACTCAAGTTCTTGGCAAGGTATCGGTTGATTTGAATAAATCAGGTAATATCGATTTCTTATCCGGCTCCGGTCATAAACTCTTCGGTCCAAAAGGAATTGGAATATGCTACATCAAAAAGCAACCTGAAGGTCATCGTACAAAGATCACCCCCCTGCTGCATGGGGGTGACCAAGAGTTTGGCTATCGTGCGGGTACATTAAGTGTCCATAACATAGTAGGTATGGGCAAAGCATCCGAAATTGCTAAAAAAGAAATGAAGCAGAATAATGAATTTCTTTCAAAATTAGATATTCAAATCAAAGACAGCCTAACCAAGCAATTTGATCACATAACATTTAATACACCTGATGAAAACAAAATACCTGGCGTGCTAAACTTCACGATTCCCGGTGCAAATAATGAATTAATTATTCGTGCCCTGAAAAATGATTTTGCCATTTCCACCGGTTCAGCTTGCTCTTTAAACGAACCGTCTTACGTTCTAAGTGCAATTGGTTTAAATGCTGTTCAGGTTAGTAATTCATTTAGAATATCACTGTCTAAGTTTAATAAGACAGACGAAATTAATCAATTCATCAGTAAAATGGATAAAACAATTAATATGTATTCAATTTGATATATGTTTAATTATAAAGTTGAGATTAATAATTATTAATCTCAACTTTTACTGTATATTAACAAATATCTCTATGTTGTAATTAATAAATGTAGTAAAATAATGGTATGATTCCGCATTGTTCAAAATCATTTAAAGAGGTGTTTGAATGATGAATCCAAAAGAAAAAGAAATCTTAAAAAAAGTAGCTCAGAAACATAATATCCCCGAGAGTGTATTTGAGAAGATCTTGACTGAGGGTCAAAAATTATCATATAGCGATAAAAGTAATAGAGTCAGACAGGATGAGTTACTGAAAGAAATCACTTTTTATTTTAATAACTCAGAATGGTGAGGTGCTCAATTTGAAATTTAAATACATACAATTCAACAATTTCAAAACATTCTATGGAAATCAAATGATTGATTTATACATTCCTGAAAGTTCAACATCACGATCAAATCCAAACATTATTTTAATCGGTGGTCTAAACGGGGCTGGTAAAACAACGATTTTAAAAGCTATTCATTTCGCACTCTTCGGTAAACGCGAGATGTCTTCAAGTGATTATGAAAGAATTTTCGCCAATGTTCTAAACAATCAATATGCAAGTGAAGGCGGTCGCGAAGCTTCTGTTACACTTTCTTTAGAAACTGATAACTATGATACACTTGAAATCAAAGTTATCTGGCAATTTGACAAAAATAAAAAACTGATCCACGAAGACCGGCAGATTAAGTATTATAAAGCTGGTTCAAATTTTGCTACCTCTCAGAGAGTTGAGGACCCCAAATCTTATGAAAGAATGATTGACAAATTAATCCCAATTCATGCTGCTCCATTTTTCATTTTTGATGGTGAAGAATTGAAAGATATAATCATCCGTCAAAAAAGGTCTGGATTAAAGGAGTCAATCGATAGAATAACTGGTATAACAATGTACAATCGATACCTCAATGATTTACAACAAATTCAAAGTAACCTTCAAAGTGATCTATCAAAAACAACCAGTCTGCGAGAGACTGAAAGAAATCAAACGAGAGTCAATGAGATAGATAATGAATTGAAAAAAATCTCAGAAGATATAAAATATTATTCGGATAAAAAAACAATTGTTTATAATAAACGACAAAGAACAAGAGAAGAAATCGATAACAAATTAAAGAACAATCAAAATTCGAGAGATGAACTTATAAACGAGCGAAATATAATTGAATCTAAGATTACGAATATCGAATCTGATTACATTAAAAATATGATCCCTCATCTGCCAGAACTCCTTTTGGCTGATAAAATCAAAATACTGCAAGAAAGACTATACAAAGAAAGAGAATACAATAAACACATACTCCGTAGAGAGACATCTTTAGAACCTTACTATAAATTTATGAATCAGCTGTTCAACGAAGATATATCACCACCACTCACCGATGTTCAAAAAAATAAAATCAAGAACTTAGGTGAACAAATTTGGCTAAAAGATTCATCACAAAATCAAGAATATCCATTAGAAGGTCCAATAAGACACCAACTTTCAGATCAAGATATCAATATGATTCGAAATATCAGTTTCCAAAATACAGAACAATTTAAAACAAACATAAAAAATATGAAGGAGTTACAAGAACAGTTAATTACAATTAAAGAGCGAATTGAAAATGCACCTGGTGCACAAGATATTTCAAAAGAACAAGCAGAAGCTGAACGCTTAGCTCTTTTAAATCGGGATTTAGAGAGAAAAATCAAAAGCATCTATAGCAAAAAAGATAAACTTGATGATGAGAAGCGAAGACTTAACAGGAAAATCACAGATGCGATCAATAAAGGTTCAAATGCTTCAAAACTGCACGATCAGTATAACAGCGTAACTAAATTAATTGCTGCAAGTGATGAATTTATCACAAAATTAAGAGAGCATAAATCAGAGACAATCAGCTCTGAGTTTGCCCAAATGCTAAATACACTGTTTCGAAAGAAAGATGAATTCGGTGATGTTTTTTTTGATATTAATGACTATCAAATTAAAATACACAGTTCTACCGGTCAGCTATTATCCATTACTGATCGTTCTGCCGGAGAAATGCAAATGATATCTTCTGCCTTTATATGGGCCCTTACAAAAGCATCGAATTTAAAACTTCCAATGGTTATCGATACCCCACTCGGCCGCTTGGACAGTTATCACAGAAACGAATTGATCCATAATTACTACAAGAATTTAAGCGATCAGGTAATTATTCTTTCAACAGATACAGAAATCACAAAAGAATATATCGATTTTATGAAGGAACATTCGTATAAACAATATTTATTAGAATACAATGAAGAAAAAAAATATACACTGGTACGAGCTGACTACTTCAGTTTCGTTTAAAGGCAGGTGAAAAATATGGGTACACCTCGGATGCATATAAATTACGATGCATATGAAGTGATCAACGATCTTAAAAATCACTTGAATTGTGAAAGACCCCAAGCAATAGAAATCGCATTTGCAAAAGGAATGTCATCTCCAGAAAATGATTTTTCTTCAACAAATAAAAGTAACTCAAAGAAATGGGAGGTCCCTGTGAATATAATTAAAGGCGACAAATATACTTTATACAAGGCGCTGATTATTGAAGAACTGAAGGAAGATTCATTGACCGAGGACGAATTAAAAAATCAATTTGTGTATTTCATCGAAAAAGGTGCAGCAATTATAAAATTAGAATTAAATCGTCTTAATGATTTAACCGATTATCGAATAGCAATTTTAAACCAGGATCGTTGAAATCAACGATCCTGGTTTAATTTTAATTCCGATTCTCAAATGGCGTGATTTCCACAAGATTAGCAATATTATTACTCAATTCTCCGTTGTTGCTTATTGGACCATGAACAATGCATTTGCCTTTTGAAAGAGTCGATAATTTTCTTTCCCAATGTTTCTTATCTTCATTTTGATTTACTAAATTTCCTGCAATTGGACCGATTTCACTTTCAGGTGGGGCGAAATATACTTTTTCACCTGCATTTTGTAGACGCGTTAATTCATCAGTACCAAACTGTGATTTAAGAAATTGAGTTGCATACCAAGCAGACCATCCAAACTTACGTCCTTCAGTTAAAATCCTGGCAGATGGAGAATCTTTTCGATGATCGAGATTTTGCGCTTCATCCATTATAACAGGAATGGGTATATTTTTATCTCCGTTTCTAACAGAATAACTCCACAAATCCCATAGCATAAACTCAGTGATCATCAACTGTACTTCTCTGCTATACCCTGTTAGCTGGATAATATTCACATCGCCATCACTTAATATTATTTTACTCCAGTCCATCTCGCCATCTTGACTATCAAAAGGATTACGATCTATAAAACTGCGTATTTGTGATAATGTTGTTTTTGCGTAATTCGTTTCTAATGCCTCAAGTTCATTTCCTAGCTGTGTTAACGACATATTATTCTTTAATTTCTTAACCCCATTTTGAGTCGCCTGATAAATAGCATTCAATTGTTGAACGCCAAGTGAACTGTAAACAGATGAGAAAACACTTTTAATTCTTTCTGCGACATCTGTTTCATTTTCTTCCAGGACAATGCCTCCGATGTTCTTTTCATGCTGTTTGAACGGGTTTATTGGCAGCTTATCGTTAAATACTATATGTTGTTTGATTTTCCCTTCCAGTCTATTTACAAATTCTGTTTCCAACTGATTAGGTAAAAACCCTTCAGTATAATCAACCACAATACTTGGGATTCCCTGCTTCGATAATTCATATAATATGCATTGCATAAAATATGTCTTACCTTGACCTGATTTTCCTGAAATTAATAAATGACGATTTGCTAAATTTTTATTTCCGTATTCCCAATATATATTTTTATTGCTTCCTAAGGCTTTCCCAATTAAAATTCTTACGTCTTCGATTGGAACACTATTTTGTGATTGACAACTGGGCGTCTTATCAACAGGCGGATCATTTGTTTCGACTGGGGTATACTGATCTTCATTTCCATTATTTAATACATCAATCGGTTCTGCTTTTTTCTCTGATTGATTATTATAGTCAGTTTTTTCAACAGTCACATCCGGAACTTTTTCGGTGTTTTGACTGTTACGATAGATTAGACTCAATAATCTGTCGGAAGAAAGATCTAACTTCCCACTCACTAGTCTTTGTCTATGTTCTTCAATTGACTCTATAATACCTTTAGTGCCATCAAACTCATTAAATCTTAAAATTGTAATTTGATCTTCGAATTCCGCTCGAGCAATTGGATTACCGTCCTTTTCAAACGAAACGATGCACCCTTTGCCAATAAGCGAGTTTAGAGTGGTTGAAATTGAAAACTCATCATTCACAATTTTCGACTTAATATTTTCACTTAATCCATAATACTTTTCATTCCAAAAGTTACTTTGTACCATCTTATTATAATTTGATAAAAATAATTGGATGAAAAATTGTCTGTAAAATTTAATTTCAAATGAGTTGTCTAACTCATCGTTATAAATCAGGTGATTTTGAAATAAGGCCGAAGTTGAATTAATTTGTTTTTTAGCCTTATCAATTACTCCAGACTGATTCCATCCTATCTTTACTTCGATGGGATAAAAATGAAATTCAATACCTTTCTCATTCTGTTCCATACCTATAAAAAGTATATCGTCACTATGACTTCCAGTGACTCCTAAGTTCTTTGCAGTAAAAACACCACCTTGTTTACTTAGTCCAAATGCCCCTGCAACCCTGATTACTTCTTCAAGTGAAACGGGCACCCACAAAATATCAGGGTGATCAAAATAACTCAAACAATATTTAATCCCTGACAAAATACTGAGTTTTTCTCTATCAAATTGTCCTTTACTTCCGATGACTCTTAATAACCATTCACCATTGAATGCATTAAAGGCTTTAATAGCTGATTCAATATGCTCTTCAGAAACTTTTAAGTCCTTGGATAATAAATATTCATTTATAACATTGTAGTACTGCTCTGACTTATTCGTCACTGTGATCGCATCATACCTCGAAGATGATGAATACTGATCACTGTAGTGAATTACTACCAGACTGTCATTAAAAGATTGAAAATAATCTAAATCAACATCCGGATCAACAAACGTCACCCAGTGAGAAGCTCTAAAAATTGAGTTAAGTTCTTGTTCAGTTTCAACATTTTTCCGAGATATAATCGACACATCTTTATAATATTTGTCGTTACCTGCGTTTTTATTATTCGCACAAAGTTCATTTTGATATTTCACTGTTTTTACAAGTTGTGAATTTGAAAAACTTTCAAATCCCTTAAGCCCAAAACCCGATTGATACCCAGCATTAGTTCTCATTTTTGACGTGGTTGTTAATAAACCATTTAAACTGATACCTGATTTCATATCGAATACTTGCTCAATTGCATATCTTTCATCGGTACCCATTTTATAAAACGTTAAATGAGCATATGAATATTCATTTTTTAAACTATGTTTATAATAAAATAGTTTCTCTCTGATCACTCTGATCATATCAATTTCATCATAGTTTTTAGACCTTAAATCTAACTTAAACTCATTAGCTATTTCTTTTGAACTTTTCATTCTTGAAAAATAATCAAAAGATGAATCTGCATAATTATTAGAATAAATTGAGACCTGGATTTCTCTCACATTTTCCAATCCATATGTTTTGATATTATGGATCATCCAATTTAAAATCCCAGAAAGAATTTCATGATCATTATTGATATTTACAACATTTATGCGATAAGGTGCTGATGATTCTTTCATGAATAAATAATCAAAATGATTTTGGAATTGCATCATTTTATCCTCGACCACTTTGGATAAATAATTCATGCTATCGGTAAATGATATATTCTCACCGGGCTTATACTTGATCCATTGCTTAAGAGGGTTTTCTTCATCGACTTTCATATTTTCCCCCTTCCTATTATAGATAAAAGGAACAAGGGAGTTCATTGTCAATCTTTCTAAAATACTGGATGGATACTCATCACTAGATAATTGTTTTGAAACTTCTAACTGATAAGCGATTGATATTGGATGAAATGCCGTAATAAGAAATTCTTCATTATTTTTTATACAGCAAAAGTTCATCATATCTACACGTTCTTTCGGTGTTCCTTCCATACTCACTCTTTCAATTTGATTTAAATATTCAGCAATAAAACTTTCAGCTATTTGAAAATATTCTGAAGAGACATATGCTAAACTCGGAAGTGTAGAATATTTATTAAAATAATTTGTAATATGACTAAACGCATCCGCTAGATCTTCATGAATAACAATATCTTTTCTTTGTAATTGCCCGGCAAGCACTTCTCCAGAATAAAGTCCTTGCTGCAACCACTCATTTTCCCATTTTAAAAACGTTGAATACTCAGGACGAGTATAGTATTCATCAGTGCCAATAAACAATTTACCATCTAAATATTTAAAATGATCTTGTCTTTCTCTTTTCATTTTCCAAATGTTTAATGCAGTTATTGGAATGGCCTCAGTTAATTCTGTTGTTAACAAAAAAGTGAATGTGACATTTTGAATAACCGCGGAAAATCTTAATTGATCCATCTCATTATAAGCTGTCAATGAAGGTACTAATGTAGTATTTATTTCGTTATCAAGTTGAATCGTTTGGTCGAATTTATCTATTGAATAATTTTGATTTCGACCATTGCCAATTTTCAATTCCGAAATATCATCAGTAATTTCAATCCATTTTTTCTTCGCATCAATATTAAATCTAGTTTTTATATCTAAAAAAATCGACTCTTCAAATGGCAAAATCGCAATTTTAAATTCTCCGCCCAATGAAATTTTATCTTCATGTTTGTAGGTTAAATGAATATAAACAATTTCATCAGGATTCCCTTTTAATTTTAAATTAATTGTTTTTTGTTTTACATACTGTTCGACAACGTATTCGCCACCAGAGGATATTTTCAAAAATTTTGAATTTAAACTTTTTTCTTTACCTCCTGTTATATTAAATTTAATATTAAGCTCAATATATTCATGGTTTTCTTCATTAAATACCAGCAGACTTCTTTTTCTTCGTCCTGCTACTGTTTCCTTATAATATTTCTCCCAGCATACCCCTGGTTGAAGATCAATTTTATCTATATATATTTTTGTTTGCTTATCTTCAATCTTTTTCTCTTCAATAGATTTAGCAACCTCTGAATATGATACAGTTTCCCAATCATCTTTTTTAAGAAGCCTCACGCCTTTCTCACTGAATATTTTAGGCAATTCTTCATCTGGATTCCCAAAATCATGCATTCTTCTAACCTGTTCAAACAATTCACGATTATCGGTTAATCTATTCTTTATTTCTTTTGGCCTTTTTCCATAAAGGTCATCATCAACGAATAATGAAATTTTCTCATAATCCTTATTTTCTATAATTCCTTGATTTAATATTCCAAACACTTCTTTGAAATCTAGCAATGAGTATCCGTCAATTGCATCTGTCTGCAACATGTTGTCCAAGTGATCTATCAAAATAACTTTTTCAAACGATTCAAGTGAACTTTCTTCAATTTTGTTTTTTAAGTCAATCTTTAGCATATTTGAGTTAAAAGGCATTCCCCTTTTTTGTAAATCACTGCTGCCGCCTTTTATACTATCCAAATCCTTACAAATAATACTAAGTAAAGACGTTTTATCCCAATCGGCTGATTGATCACTGACTTTGTTTCTTAATGTGACAAGAAAGTCCGGAGTTGTACCCTTTGATGTTCCATCTGTAATTATAGTCGTATCGTTACCGCTAAATTGTATTGCTCTATATTCAGTGTTTGAATCAAGCTGATAGTTACTTTCGAAAGTCTTCTCATGATTTTCAATTGCCAAGAGTAAAGATTCTACTTCTTCTTCATAGTCCAGTTTAAGAAAATAACGTGCTCCCGGATGAGCAATTTTTTGTAATTCCTCAATTAACAACCCTGCTATAAAATTATAAAATTGATTTAACATATTGTGCGTCACCACTATCACTCTTCTTTTCTATAATATTTATACTGTCCAGAAGATCAATTATTTTTTCTTTAGAATACTGATCAAATTGAACCCCTCTGTTCTCAAGTTCTTTAAAATATTCTTTTAATGTGATTTTAGTTTTACCTTGAGTAGCAAGTGCGGTAACCAAAATTAAAAATTCTTGAGTGATATTTAATGAATATCCCAGGCTCCCTCTGAATTTCAGAAATTGACCATGCATAATATTTTCTAAACTTTTTCCGTAATTTTCGCATACACTTGTACTCATTGACGTTCTCATATAGTGAAACAATTTCTCTATTGCTTGCTGTATTGTTTCAACAGGTCCTTCATATGTTACATCACCTCGTATTTCACAGTATTTCTGCAACCATTCATTTAATGATTGAAGAAATTCTCGACGTTCTTCTTCCTCATCTAATAATTCCATTAAATCTTTATAAGTTTGAAATCGCTTTTCTTTTACATCAATTTCGTTTTTTAAAAGATGACTCAGTTGAGATTGGCAATGAATATGCACAAAAGTCGACTTATAGATATCTCTCAAATTTTTATAGCTTAAAGAGTCTGATATACTTGGTCTTCGTTTACTTAGGGTTTCCCAATCTAAACCATAATATAGAGGGAAAATGGTATTATGATCACCCTTGTCAAATCTATGAAAGTTCAAAGCTAATTGAGACACATAAAAAAATAAATAGTACTGAAATAAAAGTTCAACATGGTCCAAAAAGAATTCTCTGTGTCTGCTTATAAATATAAAATCTTGTTGGAACATCGTAATAACGTTACTATTAAGAGCTTGATATTTGTTACCTTTAGAACTGTTTTTTAAATTCTCCAAGTGATCTAAAATTAATTTAATTAACAAATCATCTTCTTCACTTTTATCAAACACTTTGGAAAGTTTGTCATTATTATAACCAAGTATATCCTTTGCAAACTGAGCTACTTTTTTCTCATAATCTTTTTGATTTTTATTATCTGATAAAGGATAATATAAAAAAACATGAGGGTGAATCGGCCGAATGATATTGTTCTCTTTACGGTCAGATAAAATAATCTCAATTAATCTTCTCAAGTCATCACGACTGCTTTCATCATCCACAGTAACCTGTTTAGAGATCTTTTCTCCAATTGTTACTTCTTCTGTAAAATATTCTCCTGTGTCTTCTTTACTCAACAAAGGGGCCGTTTCATTTTCTAATGCACTGCTTTTTATCAGGCGGCTAAACTCTCCCAGGATATTCTTAAAATCACCATTAACTTTAATTCCTTTATCATTAGCTCTGAATGGGAGAATATCATGAATATTTCCGGTGCTGTGCTGACCTTTTGCTAATTTTTTTAATTCTTCTATATTTAACTTCATAACCAATTCTACTCCCTGTCAAAAGTATATCCTGAAAGGTCAGAATACTCTAATCTGTATATTTTCTTTTCTTTAGGCATATGAATCAATAATTCTTCTTCATTATTTGAGCAACTGATAATTCGATCAATAAATTCTATGAAGTTTATTGCATCTTCCATATCTTTGTAATTTTGTTGATATCCTTTTTCTACTGCTAACAATAATTGATATAAATAATAATCAATATCCAAATAAATCGTTTTCTTTGAGTGTTTTTCTGTAAATCCAACTCTTATGATCAAATCAAATGATCTTAAAAGGTCTCCTTGCACCGCTTTTAGATGATCTGCGCTTGCATTGATGTTAAGTTTTTGAGCTACTTTGAATTCAAAATAATCTTTTATATAAATATAATTATTTTTAGGGGTTCCTCTCCATTTCATCATTGCGCTGTACACGATCATACTGAATTTTCTTATTTCTTCAGTATTACGTTTATTAAAAGAGTACAAATTTCTTAAAAATGAAATGTAGGAATCAGGAATTAAATTTTTATAAAATTCACTGTTTGTTAAAAAAGATACTCTTATAAGCATTTTCGATAGTTGAGTATTCGATAAAAGTGAACTATTCGCACCCTGTGAGTCAGTTTCAAAAATTTTCTGATACAGCGGAAAGTAATCATTGTTACTCAAATGCTCATCAACTACTTTTTTTCGATCTTCTTTGGTATTGATATCAAGAATTATGTTATCAATATCTTTATTACGATAATGAATAGGGTCAATTTCTGCCATAGCATCGAGCATTATTGATCTGTTTTTTCTGTTAAACATTAAGTTTGGAAAACTATTTTCGAAAAAATCCCCGTCGCTCCAACCGAATTCTAGTTCTTCATCATATCCTTCTGGAATAATAATATTTGCAATGAAATTGAATACAGCTCTTGTTGATACAACAATTTTTTTCATCAATATTGCTCTAATCATTGACTGAACTACAACATACTGCACTTGAGAATTCATTAAATATTGATAGTTATAATGTAATATCCCTTTGAACCCTTTATGTTCATTTACATCAAGTTTGAATGCTTCATAAAATGGATTTGAATCGGATTCTACAAAAATTCTATTCAAAATACCCTGAAAAAACTCAGATTGTGCACCATTTTCACTCAACTCAAAAGGAGGATACTCACTGAAAGTCACAATACTGTATGGTTTCTCAGAAAAATACGGTGAATGATCGCGTTCAAACACTTTGCTTTTTTCAATAAATTCTTTTAATTTAAAATATGAATATTCTCCATGATCGGCTTCCAAGAACTTATTTAAAATACCTAAGTTCATCGCAATAATCATTTTTTCATTATTTTTATCTAGATGTTGATCTGAAAATGAAATCAACTCTTCAGTTAATGTTTCAACCGCAGTTTTCTTTCTATCATAGCTTTCAGTGGCATCATTATATATCTTAAAATTACTTATTTCCGGAAGATTTTCTTTGAAGTAAGACAATAAATGTGATTTCCCATCACCAACGCTGCCACTCAATATAATTAAAGACGATTTATTGGACTCACTTTCTTCTTTAATAATCGCTTCGATATCAGATTGGATTTTTCTGTCGACGTGCATATACTGCTTGAATTTGCTAAACTCTTCTGGACTTTCAACTGCCTCCATTGATGATTCTTGAAGTCTTCTGAGTTCTCTTAATAAATAACTTTTCCCAGTCGGTAAATCCTCTTTTATTAGAGTGTTTTTTTCGGTTTCCAAATTATCTTCATTTTGTTTAATCTCAGATTTATTTGAATCCGGCATCATAAAATTCACCTGTTTTTCTTTCAGTAATTCATTCAATACTGATTCTAATTGGTCTTTTGGAATGAACTCCTGGCGACTCTTGAGGGGTTCGCGATATTTAGGTATTTGAATACTTCCATCACCATAAACTTCTGCAAACCAAGAAGCTACAACGAACGATTCCCTATATAATTTGATAGCATCTTCAATACTTGAAAAATCTTTATCGTGAATAGCTTTGTTCCCGGTTTTTCTGATAATATACATTGAATTGAAGACTTTAGGATCAGACTTCGGCAGATACCCTTCCATGTTGATAAATTTAATTTTTTCAACTAACGGCTGACTTAATACATCTAACTTTTGTTCATTTTTCAAAACATTTTCTAAAATTGATTCTAATAAACTTCTTGCATACATACATGAAGCTTTCGGATCATCAAAAAGTCTGTCCTCCATCTTGGATGCTAAATTATATAATTCTTCTTCTATGTTTTTTAAAAAATAAAACAATTCGTCTGAATGTCCCATAATTTCAACTCCATTCTCTTCATATGACTGCTCCATATTGGATTCTTGTGTCTCAGGAAGATACAATCTTTTTTTGATGTCATACTGTATTGAATCAGCCCAAAACTTATTAAGTATAAAGCTACTGACCAATGCTCTGTTATCTTCACTTTCTATAAGTAGATCAAAAACACCTTCTACAAAAAATCCATATGTTTCAGTATCTCTCATTATTTTTTTGGATACTTTATCATCAGAAATTACACCAAGACCGTATTTACTTTTAATTTCCCAAATATTAGAACTGACTAAATAATTAAATGGTTGTTCCGGCATACTACTTCTTAGCCTTCTTCCGCCAAATAATTTTATTAAATCATCCAAATCATCTTCCAATTCTTTAAAAATAAATTTGTTTTCTGAAATTTGCCCGCGATGTATTATTGAAATCAGTAATAACAATAGCAACGGCTTTTTCAGAGAAACTCCTTGATTCTTTTGTTTATGTAAATTTATTTTATCGATCTCCTCTAGTAATTCACTAAGTTTCATTTTCAAGCCTCCGTTGGAATTACTCAGTTTTCCTCTCTTCATTTCTTTGTGATAACACACTCCATTAAATCCAGTTATTGATTATTTTTTAAAAGAGCCTCATGAGGAAGCCCTAATAGAAAAGAATAGTAAATTAATTTAAAAATTAAAAAATCACTTAACAAAAACATTATTATGATGCCATTCAATATATTCGTTCGCCGGACCACCCGCTTGACTTGACCTCAATTTCTTCCCTGCTAAATTTGTGATTAAATTAGAACTGATATTATCCGAGGATCTAAATTGAGACGAAACAGTGATTTCGTAAGTTCTTGGTTGAAACGTATAGATACCTCTGTCAAGTGCCCAGTGGTGAAGCTTACAAAGTGCAAGACCGTTATCTTTCGTATCCGGACCCTCATATGCGTGCCACATAATGTGAGCAGCATCGATACCAAACGGAGTATCATTAAAAACTGATGAAAATCCACAAACTGCGCAGCTGTTGCGATAGTTTGATAATACTTCAATCGTAAATTGAGGATCTCTCTTCCTTTGATCATAATAGTCCAAACCAGGTACGATTCCTTCAGGAAGACCCAGCATATTTTTGATATCCTGCTGAATAGTATCAGGCCAAAATTTTTTCAGTATAAATGAACTGACTATTGCTCTGTTTTTCTCACTTGCATGTAGCAGTTCATATACATCCTCATTAAAATATCCATACGTTTCAGCATTTCTCAGAACTTTTTTAGATAATTTATCATCTCGGATTACCCCTGTCCCATAAGGGCTCCTCACTTCCCAAATCATCGAACTTGCTAAATAATTAAATGGCTGTTCTGGTCTACTTGCATAATTTCTGCCTCCAAAAGATTTTATTAACATATCCAGTTCATGCTCGAGTAAATGAAAAGAGAAGCGATTCTGCTTAACTTTGTTTTGATCTATGAGAGAGATCAGTAATAACAAAAACAATGGTTTTTTAAGAGATGCACCTATTTTCTTTTGTTTATGTAACTTCAATTTCTCTACTTCGACTATCAAGTCCTCTATTTTCAAAAGATTAAATCCCCCTGTCGCTATTTGTTCGTAAATACTCCCTCAACCCTTCATCCACGCAATACACATAACACCCTCTCATCCCCCTGGTCAGAAGTGTCTTATATGTATTCCTCACCAGCCGATCGAGATCGTCGGTTTTGTAATTGCCCTTTGGTTTCGCCGGTCTTGCGCCTTTGTCTTTGAAATTCTCTCTTTTGACTTCGATTTGCTCTGTCTCAGGATTATAGGTCAGATCATTTCCGATAATGACACCCACATAACCCATCTCGAGCCCTTGAACGGTATGGATGCAGCCAACCTGTTCCCGTCCTTCCGGGTGAATGCCCAGTCAATCCGGTTGGGGTCATTCCAGGGCATGGCGAAGTCTGCAGCTTCAATCGCGACGTCTTTTGGCAGTTCACCGTTAACGAGTTCCTTGTTCCACTCCCAGGCGTAACCGGCAACGAGCCGTCCGTCTTTCTCTTCCACGACTTTGTCATAGAGCTCGTTTGGTGAGTCCACCAGTTGAAAATCGAAATCCCCTTCCAAAGGAATGTCTTTTCCTTGTTCAAACAGGACATTGTCCAGCCATTCGAGGAAATTCCCCGATCCCCCGCAGCGGAACTGGGAGTCCAGTTCCACCTCATGCAAAATGGCGCCTTGTTTTTCCGCTTCTTCTTGAATGAGTTTGACGTTGCCGATGTCTTTTTTGGAGATCATTTGTTCATCGTCGATGAAAAAGACGCTGATTTTACTGGCACGCATAATCTGTGTCGCCTGATTTTCGCCCTCGATCTTCTTTTGCATATGCCCCTGATTCTTGAGGCGGTGGGCTTCGTCACAGATCAGAACGTCAAAGTAATTCTCGGGTGTCTGTGTATAAGATCCAGAGCCTTTGAAGAGATTCCGCACTTCCGTAAATCCGCTTCTGCCCACGAGCTTCTTCTTGAGGATTTCCCGGAAGGACTGGTTCGGTGTGATGTATTCAACGTTGGCCTCGTCTTTCAGGAAGTCATTCATAAGGTTCAGTCCAATAACGGACTTACCGGTGCCGGGGCCGCCTTTAATCAGGACGACTTCTTTTTGGGCCGTTTCCAGATCCGCCTGCTGATAGACGGCAAGGACCTTCTCATAAGCAACTTTCTGTTCATCGAGGAGAATGAACTCCTCATTGCCTTCGAGGAGGGATTGCACAGACTCCACCAATTTTTTCGATGGGCGGATCCGGCCATGTTCAATCCGGCTGGCAATGTCTGCCCCTTTACCATTGGCTACTTTTTCTTTAATCGCGGTTGTGAGCTCCCGGTCGTCGAACTGAAAATAAACCGGGGACTGACGCAGATAGTTTTGGTAACGGTCGTCGAGCAGTGGTTCGTTGTGTCTGTCTTGGATGTAATTATGTAAGTAGGAGCACGAGCTTAACTGGATGGAGGTATCATCATAGAGGGCTTCATTGAAGTTCTCCAGATAACGTTGGTACGAAAGGGACTGGTAGGATGGGTGAACGGTTTCCCGGATGCCTTTACCGAGAAAGGTTTTGACAATGCCGTCGCCATCGGCCACTTGCGACTTTTGCCATTGCTTTAATTCCACAATGAGGGCATTCTGAATCCCTGCCTCGTTTTCTCCGGTAATGAGAAAGTCGATCCGCTTCTCTGAAGAAGGCAGTTTGTATTCAAGGAGGACATGGGTATCCGAAGCCAGGTCTGCATCCCGGATGACCTTGGCCATTTGAGGGAGAGAGTTCGTCCACGAACGGATCTCGCTGCCGGAAACAGAATGATTGATCTTCTCTTTGACTTTATCAAGCAGCACATCCTCGATCCGCTGTTCGAGGACATGGGCAATGAATGCATTGGACGGTTCATTGTATATGATCATGACGTTCCCCTCACTCGTTGGTTTCTTGATTACGTCGAAGCAGGCATACTGCCAGGCACGCAAGATGTGATGCGTACCGGGAAGATCCACCTGATCCATGTATTCAGTTCATTTTAAGATGATGGGTATATAGGGTGATTTTACCACATATCATGACCTGTTTGTTCGTCAATTTTCTGACTATTTTCGACACTTTACTTTGCCTTATCGTTTTCATGCAGTGCTTAAAAGCACTCAGACAGTCTGATTTCAAAGCACTTTGTCTAAGCAACAGGATTCTTCCTCTTCACTGCATTGCTTTTACCAGTTGACCATTTCATTCACAAGCCTGTCCATTGGCCTATTACAAATATGTGAAGGTCGCTATATATTTAACATAAGTGGTTCATCAGTAAGCATGTTGTCACCAGCCTACTTCATCCGTCAGATCGGTACTGATCAGTCACAAATTCCCACGTAATGTTTTAAAAATCATTCAAGGGAGATGAAGAACATGGGGAAAACAAGTACTTACTTGAAAACGAAAGGGGCGCTCTTGCTGTTTGCACTGATGTCGATTGTTCTGATCGCGGGTTGCCAAAATGATGCGGATGTTGAGGAAGTTGCAGAAGCGGAGCCGGTCGAAGAAGACAATGAGAATGAAAATGAGGTAAATGAGGAAGAGAACAATAACGAGCCTGATGAGCCGGTCATTGAAATTGTTGAAGAACCGGAAGCCGAAAAACCTGAGGTGGAAGAAGAACCTGACAACCAGGAGAACGAACCGGAGGCTGAGGAAGAAATCATTGAAGAAGAGGCAGAAGAACAAGAAGAAAACACCGAACCAGACGTACCAGGAGAATTCCAATCTGCCAAAAACAAAGCAAATGATTATCTGGCCTTCTCCGCCTTCTCTGAAAAAGGCCTCTATGATCAACTGACTTCCCAGCACGGGGAAGGCTTTTCTTCCGACGCAGCAACCTATGCCCTGGAAACGATCTCCGTGGACTGGAACGAACAGGCGCTGAAATCCGCTGAAACCTACAACGGGGTGATGCCGTTTTCCAAGAAGGGGCTCTATGATCAGCTCGTCTCAGAGTACGGAGAGGGATTCACCGCTGATCAGGCACAGTATGCGATCGACAACGTCACCATCGACTACAAACAGAATGCACTGGAATCCGCCAGGCAATATCAGGACCTGATGGACATGTCACCCAGTATGATCCACGACCAGTTGACGTCATCCTACGGGGAAGGCTATACGAAGGAAGAAGCCGACTACGCCATTGCAAATCTCGGCAATTAAATGGTTTGGCCAGACATCCATATAGAGGTGTCTGGCTTTTTTTTAACTATAGTTATTTCAAAAAGCGCTCCTCATCCAGGTCATAATAAACAGTCAGATGTTCCGTGAAAGATTCTTTTACATACGCAGCGATGACTTCAACCACCTCTTTCATGCTGGATGAGAACGGATCCGGGCTGTCATACAGGAGCTCAAGGGCTTCAATCTTCTTTCGGCCGAACAGCCTGAACCTGACACCATACTCCTCCACTTCCCCGCAACCGATCTGATCTGCCATGATCAGCGGCTTTCCGTTCAAAAAGATCGTCTCCACGGTTTTCACGTCTTTCAATTTGCTCATCATCTCACTCCTTTCGATTGTCTTGCATATATATATAAAGAAGTGCGGAAGTTCGGACAGCAAATCGAAAAAACGCAGGCTTTTTCTGCCTGCGTCTCTCGTTACTAATTAATGCTTCAACTGTCCCATTATTTCTTTTTTTATGTCACCTTGTTTACTTGGGATAATAACATTATTAGACAACTCTTTTTTATTCTCGATGATACGATGTATTATTTGTTCAACGGTTTCTCCCTGACTTTGTTCGGTTGACACGATAGGATAGTAAACCGTGACATCCCGCTCTTGACCAATGCGATAAACCCGGTCTGTTGCTTGGTTTTCGACAGCCGGGTTCCACCAGCGGGTGTAATGAATGACATGATTTGCTGAGGTAATCGTCAGTCCTGTTCCTGCAGCTTTTGGAGAAAGAATCATCACATCGAATCCTTCTTTACGGTTAAAGTGATCCACGACAACCTGTCTTCGATTGGTTTTTCCATTTATAATGACTGGTTCTATACCGAAGGTGTTCATAATATGCCGTTTTAATATGACTTGCATATCAATATATTCGGTGAAGATCAAGACTTTTTCGCCCTTACTTTGAATGTTTTTAATCAGGTTCAATGTTTGAAAAAGTTTTGGTACCTCTTTGATCTTGATACTTTGTAAACTTTTGTTTTCGAGTCCTGGATGAGAGCATATTCGCTTTAAATACTGGATCGCTTCCAAAGGTACAATCTCTTTATTCTTTGCACGTTCTAATACATTTGCATACAGCTGTTTTTGCTTATTACCAAAAGGCACTGAAAAGAGTTCCTCTCTCTTCTCAGGAAGTTGTCCTTTTAATTCACCCGTTTTTGTCCGCCTTTTGTAAACAGAACTGATCGTGGTGATAATTTGATTTTCTAGTTCATCGTAGTTCCCTGATTTTTCGAAGGTGTCGATGTATTTTGCCTTGAATTCATTCAAACTTCCCAAAAGTCCTGGTTGAACAAAATCCATAATGCTCCATAATTCAGAGAGACTATTTTCCACTGGTGTACCGGTCATAGCAAGCCTTCTTTTTGCTTTCATGGCTTTGAGGGCTTTCGAACGTGATGTTGTCGGATTTTTGATAGCCTGTGCTTCATCACATACGCAAATACTCCAGTCAATTCGACCAAGCAGGAGTTGATCACGTGAGAGCGTGTCATAGGTCGTAATAACAAGTTTATAATGCTCAATAGATCTTACATTGGTGAGTCTTTTGTTTCCTGAATGAACATAAATATTCGGTGAAAGTTCCGGGTAAAATTTTTGAGCTTCATTGATCCAATTTTCAATTAAAGTCTTTGGCACAATAATTAATCCTGGTTGCAATTCTTGACGCTCGTCCAGATATGCCAGTAATGCCAATACCTGAATGGTTTTCCCCAATCCCATGTCATCTGCGAGAAGTCCTCCAAGACCTTGATGACTGAGGCTTTTCATCCACACGTAGCCATCTTGCTGGAATGGTCTAAGTACTGCTCTAAAACCACCTGGTACGTCTTTACTTAAAATGTTCGGATCATCAATCAATTCTTTATAAGATAATAACTCTGGACTGTATTCGAGTTTAGCCACATTTTCGAAAATTTCCAGAACATAAGGTATTTTTCCAGGTGGATAATGGGTTTCTTTCCCTTCTTGAAGTTCAGTAACCGTTTTTGATGCTTCAATGAATTCATCTACTTCTTCCGGAATCTCCACCCAACCATCGTCCCAAGGAATGAAATCTTCTCCCTTTTCACGAGCCTGTTGAGTTAATGATGTAAGCTCATCAACATCCATAGCACTCATAATATCGCCATTTTCATTCTTGATATCTGCTCCAAGTTCAAGTTCAAACCAGCCTTTTTCACTTTCACGCCCGTGAACAAATGGCTGAGTTTTATACACTTTAATCCCCAACTCTTTGACCCGTTCACTAAACATACTAATATCAAGGTCGATTTCTTCTGTATCAATGTATGCTTCCGGGTTGTTCACAAATTTCGGGATATCTGATCCTGAAATTGGGCGCATATTATTAATTGCTGCCGAATGCTTCTGGACAGATGGATCAACAAAATATTTGGACGTTCCATCTTTTTTATAAATCAAATCATTTTTCTGTATGTCCTGAAGTACATGAGTTTCTACCCGATCTTCTGCAGATTGATATTCAGGTTTAAATTCAATGCTTTTTCCATCATAAGTCATATCCACATCAACATGATCAACAAATCGATAATCCTGTTTTTCTATAAAAGAAGAGATCGACAAGCCCAATTGCTGAGCAAAGTGTTTCACTCTGGCAATATAGCGAAGGATTTCCTGGTTATTGGAGCTTTTTGGTCGTCTGTCAATTTCTTTAAGAACTTTAAAAATCGCTTCCGGCATTAAAACCGTCTGATGACCAGGCAAAGTTATAAAAGGCCCTTGAACAGAGCCTGTCTTTTGAATTTGACTATAATGGGTATTTTGCAGATTTAGAAACAGTTCAAATGAAGTTGATCCGATATAACCGGAAGCTTGTAATTCAGCTTTGATATCGTTAGCAGTATCAGGAATGTTAATGTATTCCTTCACTTCATCCAGTTCACCGGAATATAACGAATCTGACCTGATTAAATAGCCTTCCGCATGCTGTTTTAATCTATCCTCATCCCATAAATATTGAAGCGACTGCAGTAATTCCATATCGCTGTTACTCAGGGAACTGAAGTCCTGAATGGTCATTTGAAGAGGGAAATTCAGATGTTCATCGTTACGGAGGATCCGATAGTTTATTCCATCACTTTCTAACTCGGTTTGGATTTGAATTTTTACTTTACCGCGATTCGTTTTAAAAAAGTCCTTTAACGCCATCTGTTTGATTGCACCTCCTCAAAATTCCCGTTGAGATAGTTGGACATATACAAATTAAATCTTCGCTGCCATCCACTATGATGAGGATAAGAATTTATATACAGTTGGGCACCAGTTCGCCGATCTTTAAATTCGTCTTTCCTTTTGAAAAGACCGTTTATTCCTTCTGCTGAGTTTAAATGCCGAAATCTTTCACTGTTTTTCACCGGTAAAATCACCTTTTCGAATCCTTCTTCATGATAAAAATAGGCTGCTCCCTTTTTCCCGAACTCCACTACCGCAAAGCCTTCAAAACGCATTAATATAATTGGTTGCTTCTTGATCAAATAGGCTTCTTTCATATGCTGAATGTAGTTTTTCCAGAATTCAAATCGTTCATTATCTTTATCAGATGCAAAAACCTCTTCAATATTTGATAGCATAAGCCAGTTATTCAGTTTCTCCAGTTGATTGTAATTCAGAAAATCCCAGCGATGATTATGATTCTTAATGGATCCAAAATCTTTAAAGGCCATATCCAAAATGGATCGGTTAAAATACTGAAATTCTTTTGATTCGATATAATTCATGATGGCACGCTTCTTTTTATTTAAATCCATTTTGTTAAATTGTTTAATAATGCCTTCAAGAGTCTCGATTTGAACATATTGATCATCTGGGATATTTTTGATGAGCATTTCTTCTACTAAATAGATTCCGAGCGTGCTTTTTTCATCAATGTTTATAACATTTAACCGTTCTGAAACTGCTCCATTCATCCCCTCGATCACTGAATAAATAGCTTCATGAATTACTGTTGAATCAAAAGCCTTCTGCAACTCGAGTCTAAGAGAATTATTAATAATGCCCAGTTCGTTAATGATTTCAGGTCGATTTGTCAATGTATATAATACAAAATCATTTAAGTACATTCTTTGATAAGTACGCCATAATCGGGTAGGAACTAAATCACTCTCAACTTTGCTTAATAGCAATGCGCATTTGTTTAATGTCTCTTCAGACTCTTTCATATCAGGAAATACCGATAGAAGAGTTCGCGTTTCTTTTTCCTTAATTTCTGAGCTGAAAGTATCAATCGCTTCGTCTGTATTCTCCAGCAGCCTGATTTTTCTCATCAGTCTGTCCAGTCTTTTCTGATGTTTTGACTGAGACACAATGCCTGTATTCTCATCGTATTTATCAGACAACTGTTTCGTGACGATTTTCATTTTGGTCGGTTTAAAGTAAAAGAGAAACGTATCATGAAATCTGCTCATTAACGCATCATCTCCTGGATTTCCTCGATTAATTCTTCATCTTTGAGCCGGAACTTAAACTCCACCCTTCTGGATTCATCAGCTATCACTTCACCCTCATCATCCTTAATGGGTTCACTGAATGAACGTCCGTTTGCAGTCATGATACTGCGAAGAACATCTGAATGTTGAAAATCTGTAAAATCATCATCCAAGATGATTTCAACAACAGATAAAGCACGATTCTGGGACAGATTTAAATTGTATATATAAGATCCTTGTGTATCGGTGTGACCTTCAACGATAATCTGACCAATCTGTTCACGAAACTGCGGGGACAGAAGTATTCCAATGTACTGGGGAATAAATTGTTCAAGGTAGTCAACACCAGTTTCAGATACTTCTGTATCATCCAGATCAAAGAACACGCCACCTGAAAAGCGGATTGCCCCGGTTTGTTCATCCACTTCAAGTTCCAATGCTGAATCCTCAAATGCGGATACTAATTCCTCAATTAAGTCGGCTCTGACGCCAATCAAATCTTCAATCATCTGATCCTTTGCTTCTATTGACGATTGATTATCCATAATGGATACGGTTAAAAATAGTGCGAACATTAATAATAAAGCTGACATGAGGTCAGAGTAAGACATCCAGAAACTGCTCTTATCTTCTTCTCCAGACCCTTGTGAAAATCGCCTTTTGTTCCGGTACCCTCTTGCCATCTGTCAGCCTCCTTAATTTTCAGGTTTCTGTTTTTGATATTCTTGATTAAATTCTTTGAGTTTTTTTCCGAATTCATCAATTTGCGGTGGTAAATCATCTACACTGTCCTGAATCATTTCAACTGCACTACTTAAATGATTAACGGTCTTGGATAGTTCTTCATCAAACTCTTCGAATGTCCGATTTAGCCCTTTATGAAGTTGAGTCGCAAATGAAGACATGGCTGAATCCAACTGTTTGTTTAATTCTTCGAACCTCTTATTGGCGTCAGTCCAAACGTGATGTAATGCTTCATTTGCGCTTCTGATTTCTTCAACCTGTAATTCACGTTGTTCCGCAATTTCTCTGGTTTGGGAAGTTGTTTTCTCATAATCAGATAATACTTCTGAAGATAATTTTTGCCAGTCATTTTGAACAGAGAGCAGGTGATTGCTTTGTTTTTCAATCGAGGACAGTACACCCGTCATGTTTGATGTAATATCAGCCAGTTCCTTTGTATTTGTTTCGTATTGAGACAACATAGTCGCATTGGTTTCCATAGATGCGTCAAAAGAAGTCAGCATAATATTCGATCGATCAAGCACAGTTTCAATCGATTCATTGAGTGATTGTTGTCGTTGATAGTGTTCTCGGATATTTACTGCATATTGATCCATCACAGAAAGTTGTTCATATAGCGATTTCGTAAATCGTTCCTGTTCCTGACCAAGGTTTGTCAATAATTCAGATGCTTTTTCATTCACAATTGCATTGTTGGCCGTTACTTCTTCAAAGGATTCAAGAGTGGCTAATTGACGTTCTTCCGATTCCGTAAGTTTATTCACATAGGTTTCAACTTGAGCCGAGAGGTCGTGTGTGGTTTTTGCCATCTGCTGCTGATTTTGGGCAGATTCTGTCATAGAATCAACCAGTTCAGTCATCTGTCCATGTACATTTTCTGTCCAATTGATGGTTTTATCCAATGTATCTGATAGTTTGTCCATATAATCTTTCGTATTATCTCCAAGAGATTGAATAAAATTATCCGTTAAGTCCTGTATGGCTCCAAAATTCTGATCATTGGCTTTAAGCATCGCTTCGTTTATGATTTCATTAGTCTGTTCCATTTGAGGTCTAAGTGAATCTGCCACCTCATTACCAATCCCTTTTACTAATTGTGGGATCATTTGCTCCGACATGAATTCTTGGAATCCTTTCAACTGTTCCTGTTGATTTTCAACCATCTGTTGAAGGTAATGACCTTCGTCCTGTGATGGAAAAGTGATATCCATTTCATTCAATGTGTCCCGATGTGCAGAAACAAGAAGGGGATAGAATAAAACTTTATCGATCAAATGCCATAAAAGAGAGAGTGTAATCCCCAAAATAGATGAATAGAATGTGATCTCCATACCACCAAGCAGATCTTGAACACCCATTCTCATTTCTTCTGATTGTGCATCAAGATTCAGATCAGAAATTCCCGAAACTAAACCAATAAAGGTTCCCAATATCCCTGCTGAGACAAAAACTACAGGAATTGTTTCAGCTAATTTTCTATTTCCATATTTATGTACTATATTTTCCTCAAACATATAATCATAGACATCCGGAACAAACTGTTCTCCTTTTCGGACATATTCATCATATTGATTATAATAATTCCCCCAAGATTTATACCATTCATAGTTACCAAAAACCCTCTTAATCCAGGAAGCTTTTATTTGTTCGTTAAACATATGTAATCGATTCGAAATGATTTCTTCGTCCTGAATAGAACGAAGCTTACTTCTAATAGATATCCCCATAATCCAAAATTTCAGATACCATATAATTGTCCATAACCCTAAAATGACAAATATATTGATCATCCATTGCAAATAAGTATTTGCGAAATCAGTAAGTTCCATTGAACCTATATAGCCAATTAAATCAAAAAAGACATCTAGCAAACTTCCCATATATAACCACCCTCATCTATCGAATCTTAGTTAAACCAGTAGGAATATCGCATTAATCATACCATATAAACCCATATGAACTATCTTCAATCAGCAAATTTATTAAGGATTTTCTCATTTTTTTTATTCATTTGTAGTGATATATTCAGCAGTTCTTATTCGTCATGATTACTTTTCAAAGCTTTATTCAGAAAACTTTATATTTCGAAATAGTTAACAAAATGAATCGATAATATGAAATATGCAGTGTTTTTTGTAGAGATAAGATTATAAGTATGAAAGAGATATCTATTTTTTCTAAAGGAACGCTTCACATAAAAGAGACATAGCAGGCCATTGACCTTTCCTCCAATTAAATTATTTTGCAGATGAACTGTGAAGGACGTTAGCTTTTTCGAACTTTTACTTATCGACAAGTCACGTAAAGTGCGTAAAATATGAAGCATTTGTGTAGTAAGCGCTTTATCTACAGCTTCTTTTGCATCCTTTTACCCAATTTCAGTGCGCTTTGTTTACATACCCCTTAGGGCATGTTAAAGTTCCCCTATCACATACCTTTAGGGGTATAATTACCAGGAGGGTCAACTCATGACAAAGACGTACAATCCTATTTATTTTTTAGCCGCGCTTGGCAATGGCGGTCTCGCTGTTTCATTCTTTATGTATTTTATGTTTATGGTGCCACATCCGGATACACCCATGGCCACGTTTAACCACATCTTCCCGTATCTGATGAATGGCAGCCTGCTCGTCCAGGCTGGTATCGTCACTGCGGTGATCGGAATGATCTATTTCACGATCCGACACTTCCAGAAGCTGTTCTGGAATCTGTCCGAATGGAAGACATTCAAACAGAGCGATGCGTATGAGAAGATGCGCGGGACAAATGCGGAGGCGAGCTTCATGGCGGTGCCGTTAACGCTCTCGATGACGGTCAATGTTCTCTTCGTTCTCGGCGCTGTCTTCGTGCCGAATCTCTGGAACGTGATTCAGCTGCTCTTGCCCTTCTCATTGGCTGCGTTCGCAGCTATCGGGGTTTATGCCCTGACGCTGTTCATTCCGATGATGACGCGCTTCTTCACTGACAATGGCTTCAAAATGGAAGCCAACAATAACTTCAGTCAGCTGCTTCCGGTGTTTGCCTTTACGATGATCGCCGTTGGTCTTGCAGCACCTGCTGCCATGAGCACGGTCACGTTTGTCTCTGCCACAGGCATGATCCTGTCGATTCTGTTTTTGACCGTTGCTGCCGGGCTTCTCGTCATTCAGGGGACACTTGCACTGGCTTCGATTTTCAAAAATGGCATTGCCAAAGAAGGCAGCGCGACCGTCTGGATCCTGATTCCGATTCTGACGCTGGTCGGTATCACATTCGTCCGGCTTGCTTCCGGGGTATCGCATAACCTGCTCGCAACCGACCCAAGTCCAGTGATGATGTTCATCGTCCTCGGTGCAATTCTTTCGGTGCAGACGTTCGTCGGCCTGTTCGGATATTCCGTGCTCCGCCGTAACGGCTACTTTGCTGAATTCACCAATGGCGAAGGGAAGAGCCCAGGCAGTTACGGCCTCATCTGCCCTGGGGTTGCCTACTTCGTTCTCGGCATGTTTTTCGTGCAGTGGGGGCTTGTCGATACGGGGATTGTTACGAAGTTCTCGCTTACGTATTTCCTCATTCTCACACCGCTCGTTCTGATCCAGCTGAAAACCATTCAGGTGCTCGGTAAACTCAACTTGAAGCACTTTGGAAAAGAAGCTATACAGTCAGACAGCAAACTGTCCGGTCAAACTGCAAAAGCTTCGTAACTAACTGGTCGTTGATTGAAACACATGTTATAAGTAAAACAGGCGACTTCCTCTATTAATATATAAGAGGAAGTCGCCTGTTTTTACATGGGGCGTGAGGATCAACCTTAACAATACAATTGATTTCGAAAGTAAACGTGCTCTTTTTCAACTATGAAAAGGTCCGTTATCAACGCTTGATTTTCTGATACACGTTGAAAAGCGTCTCTTCCTCTCCAACATTACCGGGAAATATGATATATGGTGTATCTGGAAACTTACTATCCGAATCTGGCTTCCAAACTGAAATTCCTTTCTCTATTTGTCCCAACACAAGTGCTCGATAAATATTTAAAGACTTAACAGCTATATCACTGGAGGTTATCCCACCTTTCGATAAAATAAATCTCGGAGGAGTTGATATATTTTTCACTATTTCTACAAGTGCTTCAGAAACACCGACAGAAAATTCTAATTCACTTAGTTCTGTGTTGTCTGGTTTCACATATTCTCTCGAAGTGTAAATACAAACATCATCATTACTTCCTTCGTAAAAATCCACAATATTATTCAACTCTTCTTTTATTGATTCCTTGCTTTTTAAGCTGTTTACATTTAGCTCAATGGTGCTGAGGTTTTTCTCATGATTCATCAGGTAATGAAGTTGTTTGGTTGTCATATCAACGTGAGAACCAACAAGCATCAACCCTTTACGATTGCTTAAGGGAGGCTCCATGAAACTTCTGGCTTTCACCCCTGAAATGATTTTGACGAATGATGCAGCTGTTCTGAATAAATAGTTATGAGAATCCAATTCAAAAAAAGCGATCAGGAAAATCTTCAAATCATTTTCATTTAAAGCATTCACAATAATTCGCTTATAAGATGAATTGGATGTGAGTTTCTTTTTGATTTCCGCTATTTTTTTCATTCTCAATTCTTCAATCGAAATCGAAATTATATCTTGATCGTCTATCTTTCTTTCACTTTTTTCCTTAATATATGAGGGTAGATGCGCATTTTCAAAGCCAAAGGTTTTATCATCTGCAAATTCAGTTTCATTAACAGGAACTAGATACTCACCCTTTTTGATATAGTGCACATCATTGCATGTATAGCGGTTTCCTTCAAAAAATGCCGGGATCAGTATTTCACCTTCATAAACCGGTCTGGCCTTGTATAGGCTTTCTAATTCCAAAGGATAGTGACCTCGGAGCGTTGAATCTCCTCTGCTGATAATCAAATATTTCTTCTCATGGATTCGAGCGATTTTTTCAATCGTTTGGCCGATTTTCAAGTGAAGGATTTCCGTCTGGCTTTCAGTCATCGCTCTGGAATTCGTTAGTATATACACCGTTTTAGACTCTTCCATAAAAACATGATTTATGGCTTTGTCATCATACTCCGTATAAACAGGAATAGAATGTACCGTTTGCGTACCGGTTGGATCATCATCCAATACGATCACCTTATAATCCATTTTATCAATATATTGATCTACTTTATCGTCCAACAGATCATAGATCTCATTATTGCGATATTCACTGATGAAATCAGAATAGAGTAAATGAGTATTCTCGGCCATTATTAATTTACCTCACTTTTTTCAGAAATAGTTTTTTGAAGTCAAAAATTGTGCTAAGAATGAACAATGCAGCTAAAATAATAAACAGCAAACTGAAAGGTCTTGTGAAGAAAATGCCAAAATTGCCATTTGAAATCATCATGCTCTGGACATAAGCGCTCTCAATAATGCCACTTAATATTAAGCCCAAGATCAGTGGGGCAATATCGAAATTATACGTCTTGAATAAAAATCCTAATACGCCGAAGAAGATTCCAAATGCAATGAAAATAGTAGACGAACCAGCAGCGAAGGATCCCGCCAATGCGATGATACCAATAGCAGGCAGAAGAAGAGACTTCCTTACTAGAGCAAGTCGGATTAAATATTTAGCCCCAAACAATCCAACTATCAAAAATGCAAAATTCGTTAAAAATGTACTAATAAATATGACATTAATTAGCTCTTGGTTATCCCTGAATAACAATGGTCCAACTGGTAAACCATGAATCAGAAAAGCACTCAACATGATTGCCGTAAACTGGTCGCCGGGAATCCCTAACGTGATCGTCGGAATTAATGTACCACCAACTGTCGCATTATTTGCACTCTCTGATACTGCAATTCCTTCTTCAGATCCTTTCCCGAATTGTTCAGGCGTTTTAGATACTTTCTTTTCCATGTTGTATCCTACAAATGCTGCAATGCTTCCGCCGGCTCCAGGTAAGAAGCCAATAAAAGAACCAACGAATGATCCCCTCAGCCACGTTTTCCATAATTTCTTAACTTTTGACCAGCCAGGGAGAACGACTTTCACTTTGTCTGATTTATTTCTTGGGGGATCAATTTGCGGATTGTTGATGTGATCAATGATTTGGCTGATCGCAAATAAGCCAACCACCGTCGGAATTAAAGGTACACCAACACTTAAAATATCGGCTCCAAAGTTATACCTGAACGTACTGAAAAGGTCGACCCCCACCGCTCCAAGCAATAAACCAATCATCGTTGTGATGACACTTTTTAATTTATCTTCTCCTAAAGTAATCACAGCAATTAAACCAAACAATGCCAGTGAAAAATATTCCGGAGAACCAAATTGTAGTGCCACTCTTCCCAATTGAGGTCCTAACAAAATCAACATCGTTGCACTGAATATTCCACCCATTACAGATGAGATGGTCGCTAAACCAATCGCTTCTCCTCCTTTACCGGCTTTGAAAAGAGGATACCCATCAAACGAAGTACAAATAGAGCCTGGAGAACCTGGAACATTGATTGCAATTGCCGTCAGAGATCCCCCATAGACGGTTCCCCCGAGCATGCCGATAATAAATACAAAAGCTGTTTCAGGTGCTAAACCATAAGTGAATGGTAAAAGAAGAGCGAGAGCGAGCGTACCAGTCAACCCAGGCACCGCACTGAAAAATGTACCAATTACTGCACCTAAAAATAATGCCAGAATCACTCTGTAATCCAAAAAACGATTAAAGCACTCAATAGATTTTCAATCATTAATTATTCCTCCCACTAGTATTTATAAGATGCATTAAAACAAAACCCCAGCCGGGAGGTATATCCCTAATATTGAGAAAAAGAAAAATATAATGGTAACGATAATAATTGGAAAAACAAACGTGTCGAAGACTTTCTTCTCATTCACTTGAATCATCAAAGCAAACACAATGGTCAAAAGTGTTCCTGCAATCAGGAAACCTAAATATGGCAACACTAAATAAAATAGAATAATTGCAGCAATTGTAACCATTGTCTTCACTGTGATCTTGTTCGGAATTTTATTTTGTAATTTGTATTCAACATAAAACTGCTTTATGAGAAGAATAGTTGAAGATATAATTAACAAAATTGAAACAAACACAGGAAATGTTGCGGATGTAGCATAAAGATGTTGGGCATCCTGATAATTTAAACCTTCAACAAGGAATATCACACCAAACAAAAGTATTGCTGCAGAAAAAATCTTCTCTCCCAAATTTATTCGCCCCCTAAAGGTTTTCTCCACTTTGTAATAAACGATTTCATCGAAAAAATACGTTCCAGAATTTAAGGAACCACCTTTTATAGTGGAGAAGAAAATTGTCATCAATTTAATCCACTATAAAAGATGGGTAAACGGATCAAAAATCCTTATTATTCAACTTTCTCAAGAAGTTGAGTCATGACATCCAACCTGGAATTCAACATTTCCTTCGAATCTTCTCTGTTCATATATTGAGGTGACAAGTTGGACTCTTCAGCAAAATCCAAATACGTTGGACTATTATAAGCGGTTTCAAAAAGATCGTCTAAATACGATAAGCTCTCTTCTGGTGTTCCTGCCGGTGCAGCAATCATTCTGAAACTCCCTGCATCGATATCCATTCCATACTCTTTGATGACAGGTGTATCAGGCATTTCTTCATTCTCCTCTTGAGAGAATATAGCCAAAACTTTCATATCTGACCGACTGGCAATTTCAGGAACATTGGATATGGTAGCGTCAACATTTCCTCCTAAGACCGCCGCAATTCCTTCTGCCCCCCCATCAAAAGGGATATGATCAAAAGTATTGTCCAAATTTGCTTCTTCTTCTAATTGCATAGCTGTTAAATGATCATTCTGACCCAATCCATCATTGGCTATGCTTAGTTTACGTTCATTTGCTGTTTCAATAAAATCATCAAGGTCTTCCCATTCGGAATCTGCATCTACAGCTATCACAGCCGGATATTGAGACATCAGAGCAATCGGTTCAAAATCATCCAGTGTAACATTCGCCTCATTGGCTGAGTGAATAAGTATATCGGCTGTCAGTACGGTTAACGTATACCCGTCTGACTCGGATTGCCTGGCTTCATTCCAACCCACAGCACCTGCTCCACCCGTTACATTTCTTACTAAAAATGAAGCGTCCGTCTCTTCTTCTGCTGCTTGCAGAAATTGTCTTGCTGTAATATCAGTTCCACCACCAGAAGACCAGGTGACGATTACGTCGATATCTTTTTCGGGATAATTCTCAGATGACTGTGATTCTGCATTATCATTGCAAGCTGCCAGTAATACTGCAGACACGACCAATAAAGACCCAATTGCTTTTTTCATTTATATTCGCTCCTTTTGATTTAAGTTTTATACGATTAAACTAGATGATTTCATTCAGAGTTTAACTTTTCTTTTTAATTCATTAATTGCACTTTTAGCACC
The DNA here is from genome assembly GCF_001721685.1 of Salisediminibacterium beveridgei. Taxonomy (GTDB): domain Bacteria; phylum Bacillota; class Bacilli; order Bacillales; family Salisediminibacteriaceae; genus Salisediminibacterium; species Salisediminibacterium beveridgei. The sequence continues at coordinate 2,348,862 of NZ_CP012502.1, forward strand.
ATTGATAATGAATCCCTGATCAGAGCTAATTGCGATATATTGAAATCCTTTTTCTATTAATCTTTCAGCTTCTGAAGTATCACTCGCAACTGTGCCTAAGGCTTTTCCATATTTTTTGGTAATTGAAATGATCGTTTCGATTGCATGAACAACATTTGAATCATTTACGTCTCCAGGAACATTGAATGCTTGACTTAAATCCATTGGACCAATAAAGACCACATCTATATTGTTTACGGTCAAAATTGCTTCGAGATTATCAAGCGATTCTTTTGATTCACAATGAATGACTGTTAAGGTTTTATCATTACTGTTTTTGATGAATTCCTTTTTATTGATTAGATTGTAATTTGCTGCCCTGTGAGAAGGGGCAAAGCCTCTTGATCCAGCTGGAGAGTACTTCACTGCATCAATTACTTTTTCCGCATCTGCTTTTTTATTCACATTAGGAACTTGTACTCCTACCGCACCAGAATCTAAAAATTGTAAAATATCAGTTTTGGATGTATCTTTCGTGCGAATAATCGTACTTAAGCCTACATTTTCTGAAGCTCTAATAATATTCACAATATTTTCTTTGTTCATGGCGACATGTTCATTATCGACAACGGCAAAATCAAAATCCAATAATCCTATTATTTCTGCTGAACTTGGATCTGTCATTTTAATAAAAGTTCCAAAAAGCACCTCCCCACTCTTTAACCTTTGCCTCAAACCTAATTTCATCAAAAAACCTCCTTTTATTTTGTCACCCTATATACATAAGCAAGTTCCATGCCAAAATAAATGATTTCTTCGAATTTTTTTCAATGCCGATTAAACCGCTTTCAAAGATAGGAACAAATTTCTTGGTACTGCATCTGACAACCAAGAAATGAAACAGGTTGAAACATGAACGTTTCAACCTGTTTCATTTATTCAAATACCTCCAAAGAGTCGTTCGGCTTATGCCCAACTCCTCGGCGGTTATAGTTTTATTATAATTATTTTTTTCCAATGACTCTTTTATTTTTTCTTTCATCGAAAATTCTTTCTTGTCTTCTGTCACTTCATTTTCAAGAACTAAACGGACGTCTTCATTAAATATTTCTTCTTTACAAATCACCGTCAATCTCTCACAGATATTCTGAAGTTCTCTTACGTTCCCTTCCCAATATGCGTCTTGCAATCGCTGCAATGCCCCATTTGATACCATCATTTTTTTATTATTTTCTTTTGCAAACTCTTGTATGAATTTCGATGCTAGTAATGGAATATCTTCCGGTCTTTCATTTAAAGAGGGTATTCGAATATTCAGGACATTCAACCTGTAAAACAAATCGATTCGAAATTCATTTTTACTGCTTAACTTTTTAATGTCCTTATTTGTTGCTGCAATGACTCTGATATCAACTGGAATGACTTTATCATCGCCCAACTTCATTACTTCCTTTTCTTGAAGTACTCTCAACATCCTGCCCTGAAGATTTATAGGCATTTCACTTATTTCATCAAGAAAAATAGTCCCTTTATGAGCTAATTCAAAGACTCCTTTTTTGCCTCCTTTGGTAGCACCCGTAAATGCGCCTTCCGCATATCCAAATAATGTACTTTCTAAAAGGGACTCATTAAATGCAGCACAGTTAACAGCCACAAAAGGTTCATCACATCTACTACTATGGTTATGAATACTTTGAGCAAACATTTCTTTACCTGTTCCGGATTCACCTTCCAAGAGAATATTAGAATTTGTTTCACTGAATTTCATCGCTGTTTGAATTGTCCGATTCATAGAATCGTTTTCTGAATGCAGATCGTGAAATTGGATCTTTGCAACATGACCTTTCAAATGCAATTTTCTTCTTATGATATTTTCCTGATACTCGATTCCTGAAATATCTTGAAAATTCAGTACCACCCCAACTTTTTTATTCTGCATACTTATGAATCTGGTGTTCAACAACAAATTCTTATTATTGATTTTAATGACTTCCTGGTCCGTTTCCCTTTCTTTCAATGCATATGATTTAAGTTCTAAGATTTCTTTCGTTTTAACATCTGAAATATTTTTACCAATGATTTTAGTATTTTCTTTGATGGCTAGAAGATTCATGGCAGCTTTATTGAAAAGCGTAATAGTACCTGAATTATCAATTGCTAAAATACCTTCATGGGCACTGCTGATAATAGTCTTATACTTCAGCGTTTCTTCTTTTTCTTCTCTATGAAGTATTGCTAATCGTTTCGCTTCAGTTAGAGATTGCCAAAAAGATTCTTTTGAGGTTTTGATTAATAATGTATTTAACCCTTTCGACAATGCATATTTACATGCTTTAACTCCTCCTATTATAGTGTCGAATCCTTCTGAGTAGGCACTTTCTACATAATTTTCGCTAAGTTCAAGGCTATCAATAATATACGCCTTAATATTTACACCCAATACTTTTGATAATCCTTCTGCTCCAAAAATCATATTTTGAGAACCGATTACAGCAATGTTCACAGAATTATAATTCTTTTTGGCATCATACAATGTTTCTATTAAATCATTTCCCGAAACCGGTATATCTACGATAGGGACAGCTTTGTTATTTCTTTTAAGAATTTGAGATGTGATCCCCCTGGAAATAATCACATCTGCGTTTGATTGAATTTCATACCCTTTTTCATTTGACACTTCTTCTTCGATTATCTGAAAAGATAAACTCTCTTCATTTCCATAAAACTCATTAAAAGTATTGTGTTCATCGAAAATCAACTTGGCATTCTCTATAAATCCCGCATGAGGAACTGCCAATACAATTGTAATCAAATCAATCCCTCCCGATTATTGATAATAAAACGATCTCATTCATCTCACCCAACATTATTTTTGCATCCATGACGTTTATGACCCGTAAATAAGTGATGGTTATGTTCTTTCACGCTCTATTTATAAATCATAGTATGAAACATTTAGAACAACAAGATGATCATTGAGTTTTCCTGTTATTTCAGAACATTTTATCTTTGGATGAAATGAATTGCTATTTCCCGTTTGCGCCATGATACTTCTTTTGTCATAATCAGGATAACTACGATTGATCCTAACAAAAAGCAGGTGCTGTTATGCTGAACAACATCAAAGACTTCATGACTGATCCAAATAAATTCCCGAAGAGTAAATTAGCACTCGTTCTTCTGCTCATTGCCGCCTCCTGGGCGTCGAGCCGGATTTGGGGACCGGGGAATCTGGTGGGAACCATCATTTTCATCCTGTTTATGATCATTTTTGTTCTTCATATCATGCATCTGATCCAGCAAAAACGATCGGGGAATGACAAACGGCGCACCTGAATGACAGGGGCGCCGTTTTATTATATCGCGTCAGGATGCTTTCTCGATTGAGTTGAAGGAAGTTCGCTTCTCTGACTCGGTGCTGACAAGCTGCCGGTAAATGGAGTCAATCGCGTCTTTAATGACATCGACTTCTTCAGACAAGCGTTTTGTTGCAGTGGTTTGTTCTTCAATGGATGCTGAGATCTCTTCCGAAGTGGATGCGTTCTCTTCGGAGACAGCCGCCAGGTGTTCCATAACCTCGATCAATGCATTCTTCTTATCAATCATCGTTTCTTTCGATTGTTCCAGCGTACCAATCAGATCAAGGGACGTTTTCAGTGACGCTGCGATCTGATCGAAGGAGGATGTGGTCTCTTCCAATGCCTTGTTTTGATTGATGGATAGTTCACGAACATTCTCGACCGAGTTAACGGCACCTTTTGCCTGGTTGGATAATGTACCAATCACGCCGGCAATTTCACTGTTAAAGGTGGACGACTGTTCGGCCAGTTTCCGGATTTCATCGGCAACCACCGAGAATCCGCGTCCGGCTTCACCTGCACGGGCAGCTTCGATCGACGCATTTAAAGCGAGTAGGTTGGTCTGATCAGAAATGCTTGCGATTTGCGAGCTTGCCTTTTCGATTGTCTTGACGCTCTTCTCTGTATTTACGATGACTTCCTGGATCGCCTGGATGGATGAACTGCTTTCTTTTGATTTCTCAATCAGATCATTCAAGGTCAAGATCCCTTCTTCTTTTAGCTCATTGGCTTCTTGATTGACGCGGATCAGTTCTTCTACATATTTCTCGTGCTGATTCAGTATGTCACTCAATTCATGAAGGCTGGTATTGCCCTTATCGGTATTTTCCGCTTGATCAGAGGCGCTTTGTGCTATCTCATGAATCGCGTGAGCGACATCTTCTGAGGTTGAATACAAGTTTTTCGATGTCTCTGCAATGGACTCAGAGCTCTTCGAAGCACTCTTCATCGACATGTTGGCATTGTCGACAACGTCTTCAAGAATGGCTGATTTCTCTTCGGCTGTTGCGGACGTTTCCTGCGACGCCACGATCAGCTTCTCCCCTTGCCAGCAGACAAAGTAAAGGACAGATGACGACATCAAAAAGAGGACATAGATCAATGTTAAGTCAAACGCATCTTCGAATGGAATCAAGTTCGTTGACGATGCATAGATGATCGCAGCCAAACCGATGGCACCGGATAACAAAACGATCTTCCGGTTGAAGTAAAGGAGTGACAAACCGAGGTAAATAAAAATCACAGACCAGGTCACCATGGAAGGCAGAATTGAAATGACGAGAATCGCAATCACATATGATAATATAACGATCATGTATTTTGTTGCCGAACGCTCTTTAAAGGATTGGAACAGAAACAAAATACCGCCTGATACAACAGCTGATATCACCAGGTAGCTGGTCAGTTCGACCCCGCTGATGAAATCATAGTAGCTGAACAACAGTAAAATTGGATACGATAATAAAGTTAAACTGATCAGGATTACGGACAATAATTTTGTAGCATACATTTCATAGGTCGCTTCTTCTCTTGATATCCATTGGAACACTTTATTCATTTTTCAAATATCCTCCTCGATTATAACCCAGAGTATTATATCACGAAAATTTTTAGGTTGGTATTAAATGCTCATGGATTATACAAGGATTTTTATTCATTACCTGATCAGCTATCTGAAGCGGGACTTTACTCACCATCAGGTATGTTCAGACTTCCGTTTGCCCCTGATTGAAGCTGAACGACACGTTCGTCTCTTCCCCTGTCGCCATATTCTTCAGCTGGTACTCATTCCGGGAGACTTCGTCTTCCCCGATCACGATGACATAGGGGATGTTGTCTTTATTGGCCTTATCCAGTGCCTTTCTCAGCTTCTTGCCGGTGAGTTCAAGTTCCACCCTATACCCTTGCCGTCGAAGATCCCTGGCGAGCATCATGGAAGCCTTCGGGGTATTGATCGGAATGATGCAGTAGTCCACAAAGGATTCCTCGGCCTCGTCTGTTTCTTTTGCACTCAGTGCCGTGAAGATCACGTCCAGGCCGAAGGAAATCCCGACGGTGGCAAAGTCCTCCTCACTGCCGATCAGTCCGCCGATGGCGTTGTCATAGCGCCCGCCGCTCCCGATGCTTGAGCGAACGGATCCTTCTTTCATAAACACTTCGTAAATCGTCCCGGTGTAGATATCCAGTCCTCTGGCAAGAAAGGGGTTGAACACGCATTGCTTGTTCATATCCAGTGCCTGAAGGTAGCCTTCCAGCTCCTTCAATTCGTCGAGCCCTTCCTGAACCCGTTTATTTCCTCCACTGAAAGCTGCATAATCGTCATGCGTCATCGTTTTGCCCTTGTCTAAGAAGGCTGCGATGTTCGTCAGGGAATCAGGTGAGAGCTCCAATCCCTGGAGGTCTTTCATGACTACCTCCTTCCCCACCTTGTCCAGTTTATCCAGAATAAGAACCACCGGATTGATCTGTTCCAGATCCGTGCCACAGGTCTCGAGCATGCCCGTGAGGAGCTTGCGGTTGTTGTATTGAATCGTGATGTCGAGACGCATTTTTTCAAAGGCGTCCAGCGCCATCACCATGAGTTCCGCTTCGGCCATTTGGCTTTTCACACCGGCGATGTCCACATCACACTGGGTGAACTCCCGGAAGCGTCCGGTTTTAATCGGCCCGTCCCGGAAGACCTTCCCGATTTCGTACCGTTTAAAGGGCATGCCTATCGCCGGGTTCATCGCTACCACTTTGGCAAATGGAATCGTCAGGTCATAGCGTAACGCCAAGTCCCGCTCCCCGCGATCCGTCAAGCGGTACATTTCTTTTAGAATTTCAGATCCCCCGGCGTATTTGGACGCCATCAGGGACGTTTCGTTCAGGATCGGCGTTTCCAGAGGCTTGCAGCCGTATTGCTCAAAGACTTCTTCCAAAATCCGTCTCACCTTTAATCGCTGCGCTGCTTCCTGCGGTAAATAATCTTTCGTGCCTTTCACATTTTGATAAGCCATCTTTCTCATGATTTAGCCTCCTATTATTCTTTTTTTATAACGACAAAAAACGCCCATTGATTAACAAAGGTTATTAATCAATGGGCGTGCATGATAAATTGTCTTCCTAATGGCCGGTTTTTGACAAACCGCTTAGCAAGACAACGATGTATGATGATGGATTGTTGCGGTTTGGCTCATGCGTGACAGCATGGTGATCACCTCGTGTTTTATAATCTAGCACAGGCGGTTTTGGAATGCAACCGAAGGTTCCGCTGTCAACTCATCGGTTCATTTAAATAAACAACTCTCTTGTAACGAACATATACATCACCACAAATGAACAGCATGATCGCGAAACTCAGGATCAAAATAAGCCACTTCATCCAAACTGGCGCAATGAAAAGGGCGACTGTAAAAGCCTCTTATCCTGTTTCGGCTGTTTCACACCGTCAGGACGGAGATGTCCTGGCTTCCGTATAACCTCAGAATATCCGGCTGAATGTCTTCCGTTACTAAATAGGTCAACACATTCGCCGGAGACACGATGTGGTTGGAGAAGGTGTTTAATTTATCGGACGTGACCATGCTCAGGACTTCATTCGATACGGCCGCCATCTTCCGTTTCACCGCAGCCTCCGCCAGATTCGGCAGGCTGATCCCGATGTTTGCATCAATTTTATGAATGCCCATCACATACAAATCCGCCCGCATATTATTTAACGATTCCACCGTTTCAATCCCGAGGTTGACCATGGATTCCTTGAACAAGCCGCCCCCGATCATGATCACTTCAACTTCACTATGGTTGGACAGCGCCATCGCGATTGGCGGACTGTTGGTAATGACCGTACCTTTATATGAAAGGGGCAGTTGATTGACGAAATTTAAATTGCTGGTTCCCCCGTCGATCAAGAGAACCATATTCTCCTTCACCACTTCCATCGCCTTATTGGCCAGGCGCACTTTAATGTCACTTTTGACGTTTTGCCGGGTATAGAAGTCGACGACCGGCGGGCCGATCCGCAGCGCCCCGCTGTGCACGCGCTTGACCAGTTCCTTGCGGTCAAGTTCCTTCAAATCCCTCCGGATCGTGTCTTCCGATACAGACAGCCGCTGGCTCAAATCACTGGCGATCACTTTTTGTTCCTCGTTTAAAATCTTTAGTATTTTCTGTTGCCTCTCCTGTTTAAGCATGATGCCTCACCCTTCATTTAAATTCGTTTATTTCCTATAGTTTACCATAAACGCGTATACCCGCGCAAAAAATCTGACAACATGCAGAAAAAAGCAATTTTAGTGCAAAAAAACGCAATAAAGGTATTTACATTTGCATGTAATCGTTTTATAATTCAATTAACAGCAAGAAAGCGCACTAACATGCATAAAATAATGCAGAAAGGAGTCTGATATTGCCTGCATTCCATGTTCACTTGGCAAGAAAGGGCTGAAACGCTGCTGTTATCTTCGTAATCAAGCCTGGATGTCAGTAAAATGCTTGTCGTTTCACGTTAAATAAGCGTAAGGAGGCAGAAACATGCAAAAGGAGACTATTACAATCTCTCCATCGATTATGAGTTCAGATTTACTCAACTTGGAGAAGAGTATCAGAGACATTGAACAAGAAGGGATCGATACGTTACACGTTGACATCATCGACGGGGCATTCAGCCCGAGCATGCCACTGGGGATCGATACGGTGAAGCAGCTCCGAAAAATAACGGATATCAACTTCGATGTTCACCTCATGACAAACAATAACGAATTTTTCATCCAGGAGATGATTGATATCGGTGTTGAACAAATCTCATTCCACCTGGAAACGAGCGTTCACGTCGACCGATACATCAACCTGATCCGTAAGAGTGGCGCAAAAGTCGGGGTCGCGTTAACACCGTCCACACCACTTTCGTCACTGGAATATATCTTACCGCAGGTTGACACCGTGTTATTGATGCTGATCAATCCAGGGTTTGCGACAGATAAAAATGAAAATCAGGTCGCATACGCCGTTCAGAAAGTAAATGACCTGAAGAAGCTGATCGAGAAACATGGCCTGAATACACGGATAGAAGTTGATGGCCGGGTGTCTTTAGAGACGATCCCGGGATTAGTGGGTGCAGGTGCCGATATCCTCGTCGCCGGAAGCACAAGTCTGTTCATTAAGGGCAGAAGTCTCGCGGAAAACAAAGTCATTATGGAAGAGAAAATGAATGAAGGACTTTCACAAAGGGAGGAAGTAAAATAATGAGTTACAACGACGTGCAAAACGAGATCAAAGCGGAGCTCTCCAATACGCTCGAGTCTATCGACAATGACAGCGTGGAGACACTGTTAAAAGAAATCAAGCAGGCAGACAAAGTATTCTTCGTCGGTGTCGGCAGAGTGCTATTGTCTTTGCAGGCAGTCGCCAAGCGCCTGGCACACCTCGGTGTCAAGACATACGTCGTCGGTCAGATCACAGAACCGGCCATCACCGATAAGGATTTACTGATTGTCGGCTCCGGCAGTGGTGAATCGGCATTTCCGCTGATCATTGCCAAAAAAGCCAAACAATTCGATGCCAGGGTCGCACATATCGGCGCAAACCCGGATTGTTCGATGAAAGATTATTCCGATCATTTTGTCCGCATTCCAGTGGCGACAAAGTTTAATTTACCGAATGAAACGCCGTCTGTACAGCCGATGACCAGCCTGTTCGAACAGAGCCTGCTTTTATTGGGTGATTCCCTCGCATTGATGCTGGTTCGTGAGCAGAATATTGATATGCACAGTTTGTGGGAGTATCACGCAAACCTCGAATAGACATGCCACATCACCATTACAAAACCAGCACCCGGGTTTCTCGGGTGCGTGGAAAGGAGGAGAACTGATGCAGGCACTTCATTTTGGCGCCGGGAACATCGGAAAAGGCTTTATCGGTTATTTACTCAACAAAACCGGCTATGAGATCTGTCTTGTCGATGTGAACCAGGCAGCCATTGACCGCTTCAACAAGCACAACCGGTATTTTGTAGAAATGCTCGACGATCATCACACCGTCGAAGAAGTTTCCCCTGTCAAAGCTTTGAACAGTCTGACCCAGGAACAAGATGTGATTGACCAGATCGAACAAGCAGATATCATTACAACATCTGTCGGTGTCGATAATCTCTCCCGGATTGCCGGGGTTCTGGCCAAAGGGCTCTTAAAGCGGGTCGGATCAAACAAGAAGACGATTGATGTCATTGCAAACGAAAACGCCATCAATGCTTCTTCTGCTTTACAAGGAGAAATCGAGAAGGTCGTTTCTCCGGAAGAGATGAATTCGATCCTGGCATACACCGGGTTTCCAAACGCTTCGATTGACCGCCTCGCTCTCTCTAAAGAAGGCGAAGAGGAAGAAACGGCGTTAGTGGAGCCGATTTTCGAATGGGTCATTAATCAGAAGGAAGCAAAAAATCATGAACTGCCACCGATTTACGGTGCCACCTATGTGGATGACTTGAAGCCATTTATCGAACGCAAACTCTATTCTGTGAATATGGGGCATGCAGCAACCGCCTATATTGCGAACCTGTTCAATGAACCAACCATCCAAAGCGCACTGGATCAACCGGAGATTGAACGAATGATTCAAGCCACGATGAATGAAACAGCGCAATACTTTATTACCCAGTTCAATGTCAGCCAGGACGACATGGACGCTTATATTCAGAAAACTTTAAAGCGCTTTAAAAACAAAAACATCAGTGATGACATCTACCGCGTTGGCAGAGCCCCGATTCGAAAACTTGGGCATGATGAACGTCTCGTCAAGCCGGCGAGGGAGCTAAAGCGGCTCGGTCTGCCGGTCACTCATCTCACCTGCGTCATTGCAGCCGGGTATCTGTTTGCTCATCCGGAAGATGAAGAAGCGGTCAGATTACAGACCTACGTGCAGGATCACGGGATTGAAAAAGCAGTCAATCATTTCTCTGAAATCGAAGATCAAGAGCTATTAACAGCCATCATTCATTATTATCAAGATCTCGAGCGTCAGAAACAAAGGGCATCAAAACCGGAATTACCGGTGTAGAGAAAGGGGCTTAAAAGACATGCTTAGTACGTATTTAGAAAACACAATCCAGTTGAAAGAGACGGTTTCAAACTGGGAAGAATCCATCCGGATTGCTGCAAAGCCCTTATTGAATCACGGCAATATCAATGAAAGTTATATACAGGATATGATTGGCAACGTGCATGAATTCGGCTCTTATATCGTTATTATACCAGGCGTCGCGATGCCGCACGCTCAGAACAAAGGAGGGGTAAATGCTAACGGTGTATCGCTTTTGAAACTTGAAGAGCCCGTTGTCTACCCGGAAGAAAAAGCTGTGACGGTGATTATCGTCCTCGCCGCCACCGACAGTGACGGACATCTCGATTTAATCGCAGACCTGTCCTCCGTATTGGGTGACGAAGAGATAAAGAACAGTCTCGAACAAGCAACCAGTAAAGACGACATTCTCAGTTTAATCAGACGCGCTGAGTAAGTTGGTTCATGTCAACCTTGTCAAGGGGACGCATAAAGCTGACGAATTCATTGGATGATCGAGTCAGACGTGAATCATTTCAAAAAGAAAGGTGGAAAATGACATGACAAATCAATTTGGTATGGAAGAAAGCAATGCACCAAAATCGTCGTTTCGCGCGAAGATTCAAGCCATGGGCGGCTTTTTGACCAACATGGTCATCCCGAACATCGGTGCATTTATAGCATGGGGTATTTTAACTGCTTTATTTATCGAGACAGGCTGGATGCCAAATGAACACCTGGCGGAAATGGTTGGACCAACCATCACCTACCTCCTCCCGCTCCTTCTCGCTTATACGGGTGGCCGTCTGGTCGGCGGACAACGCGGGGCCGTTATGGGGTCCATCGGTGCCATGGGGTTAATCGTCGGTGCTGACATTCCGATGTTCCTCGGTGCGATGATCGTCGGACCACTGGGCGGTTTGATCATCAAGAAATTCGACAAACTGATTGAAGATCGGATCCGCGCCGGATTCGAAATGCTTGTCAACAACTTCTCTCTCGGGATTATCGGTTTCTTCTTACTGATTCTCTCCTACACCATTATCGGACCGATCATTGAAGGCGCAAATAACGGTCTGACTGTAGCGATTGAAGCCTTGGTTGCAACCGGTTATCTGCCATTGCTGTCATTACTGAATGAGCCGGCGAAGGTACTGTTCCTGAACAATGTTATTGACCAGGGGATCTATTACCCGCTCGGTTTCCAGCAGAGTGCGGATCTCGGAAAATCCATTTACTTTACGGTCGCATCGAACCCGGGACCTGGTTTGGGACTGCTCCTGGCCTTTACATTCTTTGGTACCCAGACAGCCCGTCGTACGGCACCAGGTGCGATCATCATCCACTTCTTCGGCGGGATCCATGAGCTGTACTTCCCGTATGTACTCATGCGACCACTGACACTGCTCGGTATGATTGCCGGTGCCATGTCCGGTATCGCCACATTCCAGCTCTTTGATGCAGGTCTTGTTGCCGGTCCAAGTCCAGGTTCCATCTTCGCTTATCTGGGACTGACGCCGCCAGGGAACTTCGTAGGCATCATCTCCGGTGTTGTCATCGCTGCCGCTGTTTCCTTCGTGGTCACATCTCTGATTTTGAAGTTCACAAGAGGACCGGAAGATGCGGAGAAAGATAATCTTGAAGCATCCATGGAGAAATCCAAAGCGATGAAGGCTGAAGGAAAACAGGCATTTACTTCTTCTGAACAAAGAGATGTAAATGCTGTCAGCAAAATTTCGTTTGCCTGCGACGCCGGTGCCGGAAGCAGTGCATTAGGGGCCACGACGTTCAGGAAAAACCTTAAAAAAGCCAATATCGAAGGCATTGAAGTCAAGCACTACCGCATTGAAGAAGTGCCGACTGATTCAGACATCATCGTCGTCCACAAAAACTTGCTCGACCGTGCGAGACTCACTTTCGAAGACAATGAAATCATTACGATCGAGAACTATATCGGTGATCCTAAACTGGATGATCTCATTGAAGAATTGAAGGAGAAGAAATAAGCAGCAGAATCGATACACGAGAACATGCCGGTAAAAGGGGGATCTGACACACTCCCCCTTTTACCGTTTGTTGTATCAACCGTACCTCAGAAAACTAACGATATGGAGTGGTAAAGATGCAAACTGCAGAACATCAAACGATTGAAAGGTTATCCATCAACACGATCCGTACCCTGTCCATTGATGCCGTTGAAAAAGCGAATTCCGGTCACCCGGGGCTTCCGATGGGCGCAGCGCCGATGGCGTATCAGCTCTGGACAAAGCATATGAATCATCACCCGAAAAATCCTGACTGGTTCAACAGAGACCGGTTCGTCTTATCTGCCGGTCACGGGTCGATGTTACTTTACAGCCTGCTGCATGTTTCCGGCTACGACTTAACCAAAGACGACCTGAAACAGTTCCGTCAATGGGGCAGTAAAACCCCCGGGCATCCTGAATACGGGCACACTGAAGGCGTGGAAGCGACTACCGGACCCCTCGGCCAGGGGATCGGCATGGCTGTCGGGATGGCCATGGCCGAACGCCATCTGGCGGCAACATTCAACAAACCGGATTTCGATCTCGTTGATCATTACACCTACGCCCTATGCGGGGATGGCGATCTGATGGAAGGTGTCGCTTCAGAAGCCGCTTCACTGGCAGCACACTTGAAACTCGGACGGCTGATTGTCCTCTACGATTCCAACGACATCTCTCTTGACGGCGATTTGAACCGCTCGTTCTCGGAGAACGTCGCTGATCGTTTTTCATCCTACGGCTGGCAGGTCCTCCGTGTGGAGGACGGGAATGACCTGAATGAGATCGATCAGGCCATCACAGCAGCCAAACAAAATCTTGAACAGCCGACGATGATCGAAGTGAAAACGACCATCGGTTTCGGTTCACCAAACCGCGCAGGCTCATCGGCCGCCCACGGAGCTCCGCTTGGTAAAGAGGAAATCAAACTGACAAAAGAAGCCTACGGCTGGCCCTATGAAGAAGATTTTTTCGTTCCGGACGAAGTCTATGCACACTTCCAATCCGACGTGATCGAAGCCGGAAAACAAAAAGAAGCGCAGTGGCAACAACTGCTGTCGTCCTACGAAGAGAAATACCCGGAAGCGGCCAAGCAGTTTCGTAACGCCATCACCGACACCCTCCCTGAACAATGGACGGAACAACTGCCGTCCTACGAAATGGGCACCGACCCTGCGTCACGTGCTTCTTCAGGGGAAGCCATCAACGCCATCGCCAAAGCCGTGCCGCACTTTTTCGGAGGTTCCGCAGATCTCGCCGGATCCAACAAGACGACGATTAAGGACGTCGGGGACTTCACCCCCACTGACTATGCCGGACGTAATATCTGGTTTGGTGTCCGGGAGTTTGCCATGGGGGCCGCACTGAACGGCATGACACTGCACGGCGGAATCAAGGCATTTGGAGGTACATTCTTCGTATTCTCGGATTACCTTCGTCCAGCCATTCGTCTCGCTGCCTTGATGAACTTGCCTGTGACCTATGTGTTTACCCACGACAGTGTCGCCGTCGGGGAAGACGGCCCGACCCATCAACCTGTGGAACAGCTGGCTTCCCTCCGGGCCATGCCGAATCTCAACGTCATTCGTCCGGCCGATGGCAATGAAACGTCCGCCGCCTGGGAAGTGGCGATGACAGCCACTGAAACGCCGACGGCTCTCGTGTTGTCGAGGCAGAATCTCCCGACGATTGAAGGGACGAAAGAAAACGCCCGTGACGGCGTCAAAAAAGGAGCATATGTCGTCTCCGCACCGGACGCAGAAGAACCGGCAGCCCTTTTGTTGGCAACTGGTTCAGAAGTGAAGCTCGCCATCGATGCAAAAGAGGAACTGGCGAAAGAAAACATCCCGGTCTCTGTTGTCAGCATGCCATCCTGGGATCTCTTCGAAGCCCAGTCAAAAGCGTATAAGGACTCCGTCCTCACGCCTAAGGTCAAAACCCGCCTGGCCATTGAGATGGCCGCATCCCTCGGTTGGGACCACTATACAGGTGAACACGGCGCCGTGCACTGTATCGACGGATTCGGTGCCTCCGGTGCCATGGACAAAGTGCTGAATGAATACGGCTTTACAACAGATCAGATCGTTACCAAAGTCAAAGGGTTACTTCAATCTGAATAACTGTCCTGGAGCGTATTTAACGCTCTCAGGCAGTTCTTCAAAAGCAATAGCCGAAAAACAACTGAATCTTAACGTTACGTTTTAGAAAGGCTCTACTACATTATCAGGAGGTTTTTATCATGAAATTTTTTGTTGATACAGCGAATCTGGAGGACATTAAGCGTGCGAATAAAATCGGTATCCTGGCTGGGGTCACGACCAACCCATCCCTGGTCGCCAAAGAAGGGGTAAAATTCGAAGATCGGGTCGAAGCGATCTGTCAGGCTGCGCCCAAGTTGGAATCGGTCTCTGCCGAAGTGACACCTGATGCGTTAACCGCTGAAGACATGATCGCCCAGGCGGAAGAGCTGATCAAGATTAACGATGGCGATGAAAAAATCACGATTAAAGTACCCATGAACCTGGCGGGCCTTGAAGCATGCCGCTACCTTACCGAAAAAGGGGTCAAAGTCAACGTCACCCTGATTTTCACTGTCAATCAGGCACTTCTCGCAGCCCGCGCAGGTGCGACGTACGTCTCCCCGTTCCTCGGGCGTCTCGATGACATCTCAGAAGACGGCGTACAGCTTCTCGAGAAGATTGCCGAACTGTTCCGGCTTCATCAGCTCGATTCACAAATCATCGCCGCCTCCGTCCGCCATCCGGATCATATCACCCGGGTTGCCATGGCAGGGGCAGACATTGCCACGGTGCCATTTAAGCTGATTGATCAACTGACGAAACACCCGCTTACCGATCAGGGCATTGATAAGTTCGCAGCCGACTGGCAAAACGCCATTAAATAGAGTCAGACGGTTTCTGACAAACACAAAACCCTCCCTGCACCGATTTTTTTCGGATGCAGGGAGGGTTTGTTTTCATTCTTTACCCGATATTCATCGGGATTCCGGACAGGTAGAACAGATACCGTCCGGCGAATTCACCGACCAGGATGAATCCGACGGCGAGTCCTGTCAGGTACACCGGGACCATCACGAGCTGCACGACAATCGCGGCTTTTTTCATAATTTGTGGAATATCAGTTTGATCTTATTGGTAACCTGCACTGATTTCTGCCAATTCAACAATCGTTGGAACCGTAATCAATGGTAACCCTAAATGAATGACGTTGAGTATCTTCTGTTTTATATCCAACTGGATTCAAAGAATTTTCAATGCATATCCACGCTTACGTTTCACTTATTACACCAACACACCATCTTAAATAGTTATTCTCCTGGCTCCCATATTTCTTCGGTCTCTGAGAAGTTGAATTGAAAGCGATTATAGTTCGCTCATCACACTATTCCGATTGCCACTTTCAGGTTTGGCATTACATCAATGATGTGTCTTTTGATTCCTAATTCTTCTGGCTCAAACCCTAATGCCAATCCGATTAACTGCGGGAGATGCAGAATTGGCATTGTGATTTCTTCTTTCACCATTTTCTGTGCATCAGGTTGGTACATATCCAATTGCATTTGACATAATGGGCATGGTGTTACAATACAATCTGCATTTGATGCTTTAGAGAGATTGCAGTTTTTAGCTGTTAGTGACAGTGCTTCTTTCTCTGCAGGGAAGACCGAATGAAACCCGCAGCAGGCAAGGCGCTGATCATAGTCAACCGCCTCAGCACCAAGGGCTTCCACAACCATTTCAAGTGAACGAGGATTCAGCGGATCTTCAAAACCCATAACATCTGCAGGTCTAATGATATGACATCCATAGAAATTTGCGACTTTCAGGCCGCTCAATGGTCTTCGAATCAGTTTTTTCAGTTCGTCTAATCCATAATCCTTTATGATCATCCAGAGAAAATGCGTAACTTCAGATGTTCCTTGATAGGCTTTACTGCTGTACTCAAGATGTTGATTGATGACTTTCTTTTTTTGATCATCTCTATCAAGCTTCGTTTTGGAGTTTTTCAGCATTAAGGTACATGTATTGCATACTGTCAATAAGGGAAGGCTCATCTCCTCTGCTAAAGCAATGTTACGCGCATTAATAGAGTCGCTTAGAGATTCATCAATATCCTGAATGTGACTGGCGCCGCAGCATGTCCATCCATCCAGCTCGATTAATTCCACGCCTATTGCTTCCGCGACTTTCTTCGTTGAGATCATGAGTTCTTCCGCTGCGGATTCCAGCGTACATCCTGGAAAGAAGGCATATTTCATATTATCGAGTCCTTTCGTTTTGCATAAATAAGTTTCTGACGCCATGAATCCCGTTCACTTCTCCAGGAAAATGGAAAGGATTTATTTTACCTTTTGCAATCATTCTGTATGCAAAAGGAATCTTCCTTCCAACTGTGCTTACGAAACCATCCGTTCGAATCGGAAGCAGCATTTCATTCAGTCTTCCTTTATTTCGTACATCATTATAAAAGGCAAATGCATGGCGTGCCCCTTGATTATGCTTCTTCCCTTCTTGAATCGACTGTTGTCGAAGATACGCGATTTCATCCGTCAGAGGGATTGCCTTCGGGCATTTCGTTACACACTCCATGCAGTGCAGGCATTTCCAGATATCCTGGTCCGCAATGCTTCTTGCTCGCTCCGTGGTATCAGAGTCTCTTGACTCCACAAGGAAACGGTAAGCTTTATTGAAGATAAATGGATCCGGAAAAGAGCCGTCATTCACGTCCAATTGATTACATTCTGAACTGCATGAACCACATAAGATGCAATCCGTCGGTTTGGCAATTTTGTTTGCATCTTCTTTACTTTGCACGGATCCATCTTGCTTCGTAACATATGATTTTGGCTTCAACCAGGGATCGACGTGCATTAATTTCTCAACTTTCGGTTCCCAGTCAATGACCAGGTCCCGGATTACTTCGAAATTCCCAAGAGGTTCAATGGACAACTTCATGGAAGAGAAGGTATTGATTAAATCATCGATCTTTGTTTTACAGACGAGAAATGCATGACCGTTCACCTTCACTGCACAACTCCCACATATGGCGTGACGGCATGCAGAGGTGAAATTCAAAGAGGGGTCGATCTCATCTTTGATGGTCGTCAATGCCCATAAGAGTGTTTTTCCTTCTTCATAGGGAAGAACGTAATGCTGAACCCACTGTTCACTTCCATTATTTCGTTTGATTTGGAGAGTTAATTTTTTCATTTAGTAAACCCTCGCTTCCGGTTGATAAGATGTGATTTTGACATCCAAGTAGGATAACTTGTATTCATTCCCGTGCTTGCGAATGAGCGTGTGTTTCAGGAATTGGTCATCTCTACGGTCAGGGAAATCATAGCGGGAATGAGAACCTCTGCTTTCTTCCCGGGCCAGCGCACCCATAACCACACCTTTCGCCAATGTTAATAGATTCCCAAGTTCTGCATAATGCACAAATGCCATATTATGTTTTTTTGAATCGTCATCAATGGAAACAAATTCGTATTCCTGAATGAGTTGATCAATTTCCAATTCTGCTTTCAACATTTTCTCTCTTGTTCTGAATATTCCAACGTTCTCCCACATCGTCTTTGCCATGCGATCCCGGATATCAACTGCGGGGATTCCCGTATTTCGCTTTCGTATGTCGTTAAACATGGTCTCCCATTTCTCTCTTTCGTTCCGAACCGATTCTTCGTTACCCAATGTGCGTGTCTGTGCAGTTTTTCTGGCACCTATCCCTGCATATTTACCAAAAAGAACCACATCAGCAACGGAGTTCCCACCTAAACGATTGGCACCGTGCAATGACACACAGCTACATTCACCTGCTGCATGAATGCCGTGAATGTCTGTTGCGAGTGTCTCCGGGTTGCTCACATGAATGCCACCCATTGTATAATGGCAACTCGCACGGATCGGAACCGGTTCTTTGAGCAGATCCACGTCCTCGAAATCCATCGCCAATTCTCTAACCTGTGGTAATCTCTCCATAATCTTCTCCTCACCTAAGTGACGGAGATCCATCAATACATAAGCATCAATTCCTTGTCCAAATCCGTTTCCAGCTTCGATTTCCATTTCAATTGAGCGGGAAACCAAATCCCTCGGTGCCAATTCCATCTTGTCCGGTGCATATTTAGACATGAAACGCTCACCATGCTTATTGATGAGATACCCACCTTCTCCACGACAAGCTTCAGACAGAAGAATGCCTGTTGAGGCAAGGCCAGTGGGATGAAATTGGATAAACTCTGGATCTTTGAGTGGAATACCTGCATGAAAGCATGCGGCGGTACCGTCCCCCGTCATATTGAAGGCATTCGTCGTTCGATTCCAATAGATTCTGCCGAAGCCTCCTGTGGCAACTACAACCGCTTTAGCTTGTATACCCACCATCTCTCCAGAACGTATATCCATGGCCACCAGACCGTCGACTGATTGTTCAGTAACGACGAGGGAACAGAGAAACGAATCATTCAGAAAATCAACACCCTTTTTCAGGCATTGCTCGTACAAGGAATGGAGGATGACATGACCGGTCTTATCCGCAGAAAAACAAGTCCGCGGTGAGGACGCTCCTCCAAAAGGTCTTTGGGCTACATGCCCTTTTTCATCTCTTGAGAAAGGAACTCCGTAATAGTCCAGTTCATGAATAACATCCGGCATTTTTTCCGTGAAGAAAGCAACGGCATCTTGATCTGCCAGGAAGTCACTGCCTTTTACTGTATCTTTAAAATGTTTCTCAGGAGAATCTGTTGGATCAAGATGCCCCATCGCAGCATTGATTCCCCCCTGAGCTGCTCCGGTATGTGACCTTGTCGGGAAAATTTTCGACAGACAAGCAACTTTTAGCTCTTTATCTTCACAGGCATTCAAAGCAGCCATCATTCCTGCTCCACCTGCACCAATGACTACCACATCATATGATAAAATCAATTCAATCCCACCTTTTTCAAACCGTTTTATATTGCTTTACTCCATCTTCATATAAATTGTTACCTTTGGAATCGATGGCTACCACACAAGGATAATCAACCACTTCCATTTTTCTTATAGCTTCAGGTCCAAGATCTTCATATGCAACGATCTCAACTTCCGTAATGGAATCCGAAATCAGTGCTGCAGCTCCACCTACTGCCGCGAAGTAAATCCCGTTATGCTTCTTCATGGCATCGATCACCGTCTCGCTTCTCGGACCTTTTCCAATCATCCCTTTTAGCCCGTGTTCCAGAAGTGCAGGTGAGTAGGCATCCATTCTCCCGCTGGTGGTTGGACCACATGAACCAATAATTTTGCCTGGTTTGGCGGGTGTGGGTCCTGCATAATAGATCACTTGATCTTTGACATCAAAAGGGAGTTTTTCTCCATTTTCCATTGCTTCAATCATTTTCTTATGGGCTGCATCCCTTGCCGTGTAAATAGTTCCGGTAATCGTCACCAAATCACCTGCTTTAAGTTCAGCCACCTGTTTCTCATCTAATGGAATGGTAATTTGTTTTGCCTCTGCCATTTGAATCCCTCCTCGTTTACAAAATCACTTCTTTATGTCTTGCTGCATGACAGTTCAAGGTCACACATACTGGTAGCATGGCGATGTGGGTTGGAGCGGTTTCAATATGAACGGCCAAAGCAGTCACTTTACCGCCAAACCCTTGAGGTCCGATACCAAGTTTATTGATTCTCTCTAGTAACTGATCTTCCAAATCTGAATATTCTGGAGTCATATGGTGCGAACCGGCATGCCTGGCCAATGCTTTCTTTGCGAGAAGTGTGCACTGATCCATGGTTCCGCCTATTCCCACACCGACAATAACCGGTGGACATGGATTTCCTCCTGCGTTGGTCAGTGTATTGACAATGAAATCAGCTACTCCGTCCAACCCCTCTGATGGTTTGCACATTTTGACGGCTCCCATGTTTTCACTACCTGCTCCCTTAGGAAGAATCTGAATCTTCAACTCGTCACCTTCCACGACCTCCGTATGAATCACAGCAGGTGTGTTATCTCCTGTGTTGACTCTATGGATCAAAGGGTCCCCAACAACTGATTTACGTAAATATCCCTCTTTGTATCCTTGTCTGACTCCTTCATTTATGGCATCAATTAATGAACCATCTGAAATATGCACTTCCTGACCAAGTGTCACCAAAATCACCGTAATACCCGTGTCCTGGCACATAGGCACTTGATCTTCTCTGGCCAACTTGATATTCGAGAGAATCTTTTCCAAACTGTATTTTCCGAAGTCTGATACTTCATCTTTGTATGCTTTTTCAATGAGTTGCTCAACATCCTCCGGCAAATCATAGGCTGCCTGAATGCATAAATTTCTGACATGTTCCGTAATTGTTTTCGTCTGAATTGTTTTCATATTAACCTCTCCTCTTTTACCAAAGTCCTAATATTTTCCACCAAACGCCTCCGACACCAAGCCAAATGACAATGTGGACGATGGAGAGTACCAATCCAATTCCCCACCACTTATTCTGTGTGACATAACCTGAACCGAAGAAGACTGGAGCTGGTCCGCAACTATAGTGCGTCAAACATCCGAACAGATTACTGAAGAATGCCAAAATCAATGCGGAGACTACCGGAGGTGCTCCTGAAGCCACCAGAACAGCTAAAAATGCCGCATACATGGCACTGACATGCGCTGTGTTACTTGCAAAGAAGTAATGTGAATAGAAGTAAACAATAGACAAAATGATTAAGGCCCACATCCAGTTCACACCAGTGATGGAGTTGCCCATCAGTTCACTGAACCATGGGATCATTCCCAGTTCATTGAGAAATGAAGCTAGCATGACCAATACAGCAAACCAGATTAATGTATCCCAGGCTCCTTCCTCTTTTTTGATGTCATTCCAACTCAAAACCTGGCTAAGGAGTAAAATCGATAAACCTATAAATGCCGTAAGCGTGGCACTGATGCCGAACTGATCGCCGAAAATCCATAAGCCTAAAATCAGAAAGAAAACCGCAATCATCGACCACTCTGCTTTTTTCAGTGGACCCATGGCTTTTAATTTCTCCTCCGCAAACGTTGCTGCTGCCGGTGTTTCTTTAATTTCCGGCGGGTTTAACTTGAATACAATCATCGGGATTAAGATCAGGCTTAACATTCCTGGAACAAAAGCAGCGACTGCCCATCCTGTCCACGTGATGGTCTCCCCTGTTACATCATAAGCAATGGAAACTGCCAACGGATTTGCAGCCATTGCTGTCAAGAACATGGCAGATGTGACCATGTCTCCCTGAAAGGTCACCTTGGTCAAATAGCTTCCAATTTTGCTCTCTGTCCCATCGCCAACACGGGAACCATAACTTTCTGATAAAGATTTAACAATCGGAAACAGGATTCCACCTGATCGGGCAGTATTCGATGGCATTGCCGGAGATAATAACAAATCGCTGGCAATCAATGAATAAGAAAGTCCAAGTGTTTTCTTTCCAAATCGTTTCACAAATAGATAGGCAACCCGTGAACCCAATCCCGTCTTAATGAATCCTCGGGAAATAAAAAATGCAATCACAATCAGCCAAATCGTTGTGTTTTGAAATCCTGATAATGATTCTCCCAATGTGAGCGTCTGTGTTAACACCGTCATGGTCAGTGACAGGATTGCAATACTGCCCATTGGCAGTGGCTTCATGATCAACCCCGCAATCGTCGCCACAAAGATAGCAAACAGTCGCCATGCTTCTGGTTCAAGTCCTTGTGGTACAGGAAGAAACCAGATCACACCCCCAATCAAAAACGTAAGCAGCAGTCTCTTCCAATCTACTTCGCTTTTCGTCTTTTCTGATTTCAACTCTTGTTGTTCTTGAATCTTTCTTTCTGGTAAGGCCATTCTTTACCCTCCTCTTTGTGTTTTATTTCACATAATCAATCGATTGCTTACACCATAAGAATATGAGAAATCTCTTGAAACGAATACATTCAGTAAGTAACGAAACCATTATGTAAGTAATGAAAGCGCGTGTAGGGATCGTACTTCTTAGAACACAAAAAATCCCTCTTCAAAAGAAGAAGGATTCATCAGGAAAGGCCGCTCTAACAGTTGCTTCCTTGCACTTATATTAATTTTTTGACTCGTTCACGATTGATGACTTTGAATGTGGATACAGGTCTGCCCACTTTGTGATAGTTCATTGATTCTGAAATCACATGCATGTCAACCAGATAATTTAAATACTTCCTGACAGAAACTCTCGACAAACCAATGATTTCAGCAAATTCCTCTGTTGTGAAAGCTTGTTCCTCCTGAAGCAGGAGGCTCTCAGCAATTCGTTTCATCGTTACTTCTGTAAGTCCTTTAGGGAAATCTGAATTGGATTGTTCCGACGCAATGCTCGTTTTAGATTTAAACTGTCTGTCCACTTCATCTTGCTTCCATTGGTGGATACTTAAGATCTCTTTCCTGGTTTCATAATACGTGATCAGTGCTTCTTTGAACCGGTCAAATTCAAAGGGTTTAATCAAATAATCAACAGCGCCTAACCGGATCCCTTTTTGAATGCTCTCTCTGTCATGAGAAGCCGTAATGATTATCACATCGCATTCAGAGTTCGTTGAACGTATTTTTTTTAAGAGGTCCCAGCCGTTCATGCCTGGCATATGGATATCGAGTAAGACTAAATCAATGGTTTCAGAGTTGAGTACTTCCTCCGCTTCATAAGCCTGACTGCAGATTCCTCTCAATTCAAACCCGGAAATTTTCTGAAGAAAACGCTTATTAAACTCCGAAACCATTGGGTCATCTTCAACGATTAGTGTACGAATCATGCTGATCCTCCTTCACTACATAAGGTATTTTGACATAAAAAGACGTACCTTCTTCGCTGGACCTGATCGAGATCGTCCCGTCCATCGATTGAATGTTACTGTTCACAATCGGCAAGCCAAACCCTCTATGTTCTCCTTTGGTCGTTATACCTCTTTCAAGAACCCGGTTATGGATTTCATCGGGTATACCCGTTCCATTATCGGATACAACGATCTCCATTTCAAAATGCTCATAAACTAGTTCCACATAAATTTCATCCGAATTGGCTTCAATGGCATTATCCACTAAATTCCCGATGATACTCACTAGTTTATGTGCGATTTCAGGGGTTTTTGACTCTGGTACATAGGTTTCATCGGACAGGATCATTTTCACACCGTTCTCGCGAGCATAACTGAGTTTACCTGTTAGAACTGCAGCAATTACCGGGTCATATATTTTCTTTTTAATGAATTCAAGTTCCTGATCGTGATCAGTGATCTCTTTTTTCATGTAGTGTTTCAATTCATCGTAACTTTCGAGGTGCAACATTGCCATGATGACTTGCAGTTTATTCTTGAATTCATGGCTCTTTGCCCTCAGCGCTTCCGCGTAAGTTTTTACTCCCGTCAGTTCCTCAGCCAACCGCTGCACTTCCGTCTTGTCACGAAATGTTGCAACGGCTCCAATAATCTCACCTTTCACCATGATCGGTACCCGATTAACCAGTATGGATACTTCCGGAAATGAAAATTCTTCATCCAGCTCACGTTTGCCTGAGTGAAGCACCGTTTTCAATCTTGACCTTGGTAAGACTTTTTCAATATCCTCACCGACTGGATTATCTTTAAAGCCTGTCTTCTTTAGCAATGTATATGCTTCACTGTTTACAAGACTGACTGTTCCATCTTTATTAATGGCAATAATGCCTTCCTTCACAGACTGAATCAGCGAATTTCTTTCACCTAATATTTTAGCGATTTCATCAGGTTCCAGTCCAAACATAATTCTTTTAATTTTTCTGCCTAGTATATAGGCTCCGATAATCCCAGCCAGCAGACCAATCAAAAGCCCGGTAATAATGATAATATGGCCGATTCGCACCTCTCGTTCGACTTCATCAAGTAGTATCCCCACTGCTACTGCGCCTACTTGAGTTTCATCATAGAATATGGGACTGAATGAGCGGAGAGAAAAGCCCAGTGAACCTTCCCCAATAGAGACATAATTTTCACCTTGCAACACCGCCTCTTCATCATTTCCTTGAAATGTTTCGCCAACAAGTGAGGGATTAGGGTGTGATTGTCGGAGTCGATCCATATCCAGTACAACGACAAAGTCTACCCCGGTTTCTTTCCTGATGACTTCTGCATAGGCTTGAATCTTGTTATCTTCATTTCTGGTTGCTAATTCTCTACTGATCAATTCAGACAAAGAGACAACATCGGCAATATTATTGGCCCGCAGTTCAATCTGGTCATAGGTCCGTTGTTCAATAAACTGACTAATTAAAAAGCCAGTTAATAGAAGGGACCCAATCAAGACGCAACATATCAAAACGGTTATTCTAGATATCAAATTTAAGTTCTCAAGCCACTTCATAGCTATCCTCTCAATTCTGTGATTCTTTACCGTGCAAGGGTTCTTCGATTTCTTTATTTTACGTAAAGCTCGTTCACGATGATATAGTTATCACAAAATCGTGCGATATAATTGTATCGCTCATGACTCGACCATATAAAAACCCTCCCGGCACCGAATTTTTACGGTTGCCGGGAGGGTTTTGTTTTGGTCGATTATCCGATATTCATCGGAATGCCGGACAGGTAGAACAGATACCGACCGGCGAATTCACCGACCAGGATGAATCCGACGGCGACATAGATGAACGCCGGAATCTTCGTTGCCACTTGTTCACGGGCTTTGTAGAAGCTGACAACTATGAGCGCACCACCGACGATGGTCAAGAGCCAGCGAGACACCATGAGCCAGACGTTGCCATCAAAGAGCACAGCCAGGCTCGACTGGGCTGCCGGTCCGCCGCCGGCAAGTCCTGTCAGGTACACCGGCACCATCACGAGCTGCACGACAATCGCCGCCGCTGCTGCGAATGCGGCTTTTTTCATAAACAGAACGTAAGGCTCTTTTGCCATGGACGGCCGGTCAAAGAGTGCCACCATCATGCCGTAGCCGATAGCCCCGAACACGATCATCGTGCCGAAGAATCCCACGTACGTGTTCAGATGGGTCCAGGCCGGAATGATCGTCGTGGCATACACACTTGCCATGGTGAACACCGCTCCTGCCCCAACGACACCCGTCACGATGGATACGATGCCCAGAGGCTTATTGATGCGCTCCATCAGATACGTGAGAACGAGCATACCAAGGAACAAACCGGCAAAGAGAATCTCACGGGACAGCCATGAGCTGCCGAGGTTCATCACAGTGTAAATCGCGTTGGAAACAGATCCTAAGTGGAACATGGACAGGATGATCGCGACTCCCATGATCCCGATCAGGGAAACGAGGCCTTTTGAGACCCATTTCATGTCTGTCATTCCTCTTGTTTTCAATTGATACCTGGCGATCATCATAAAGATGAAGGTTCCTGCTGCGAATTGCCCCAGCAAGGTGAAAAAGATTAATGGCCATTCTTGAGCAAACATTGGTCATCCCCTCCTATCGTTTCTTTTGGTTGACGACTATATTCGGATTCGTCACATCAAGCTCAGGGAAATAGCGGATGGATGAGTTCGTACCGTATTTGGCACGGAGTTCATCGATATCCCCGTATTCAATGGCGCGCATCGTACACGCGGACACACACACCGGATCCTCTCCCTCATCGATCAGGTCTTTACAGAAATCACATTTGGCCACTTTGCCTTCGTCTTCCAGATAGACCGGTCCGTCATAAGGACATGACCAGAGGCACATCTTACAACCGACACATTTTTCGTGGTCATAGTCGACGATGCCGTCTTCTCTTTTATGCATCGCCCCTGTCGGACAGTTCTCCACACACTTCGGTGAATCGCAGTGATTACAGCTGATGGTGACGTGGTCCACATACGGATTCGGATAACTGCCACCTTCGAACGTATGAACCGTTCTGAACAATTCATCTGTTTTCAGATCGTTTTTATCTTTACAGACGATCTGACAGCCTTTACAGCCGATACAATTTTCCAGATTATAATAAAATCCTAGCTGTCCCATGTTTCGTTCCCTCCTTCTTCACCGAATTATACGGTTCTCGGTTCCCAGTATTTGTCCTCTTTCAACGGTGTCCCTTCCCATTTCTCAAAATCACCAATGACAGAGTTCCAGCCGGAGATGGCCTGTCCTGTCGGAATGGATCCTGTCAGAATGTTGTCGGATCCGGCGCGGTCTATGCCCGTTTCAGGGTCAATTTCAACCCATGCTCCGTGCATCAGACCAACGACTCCTGGCATCAGTCGTTCGGTGACGTGGGCAATCCGTAAGGTTTCGCCGTGCTTGGAGGTAATCTTGACCGTGTCGCCGTCTTTCACGCCACGTTCCTTCGCGTCAGCTGCAGCCACATACACTTCGTTCGGCCATGCTTCCCGGAGCCACGGATTGTTATCGAAGATCGTGTGCGCCCGGCGCAAGTAGTGAGGATTGATCACCTGAAGCGGGTAGTCACCCTTCTCCCGATTTTCAAAATTGTCGTACGTGTCTTCATAGCCTTCAATCGCCGGATTGTACGTCGGGATCGGATCGATTTCCGTGAAGCCGATGCTCTTCACATATTCCTGCAGGGCTTCGGAGTAGATTTCGAGTTTTCCGGTGGCTGTTTCCAGCGGGTTCGCCTCCGGATCTTCCCGGAACGCTTCCTGGGCAATGTAACCGTAGTTGTCCCCAGGCTTTCGCTCGACCTGATAGACCCCTTTTTCCTCGAGCTCGGCGATGGTGATGCGGCCCTGTTGCGGTTCGCCTTCCACGCCCCATTCACTGATGTCTTCTTGTGTAATGGTCACGAGGGGTTCGTAGTCCGTTCCGGCTTCGTTGATGACCGTCGCGCCGGCGATCTGATTAAAGAGCTGCTGCCGCGCCGGGATGTCGCCGTAGACTTCTTCTGCGGTGAACCCTAGTTTCTCCCCGATCATCGTCGTGATTTCTGCATCATCTTTCGCTTCATACATCGGCTCGATCACGCGACGGTAATAGAAGAGCGCGTCGCGGTTCCCGACGTTGAAGCCGCCTTCTCGTTCCCAGTGGGTCGTGGCCGGTAAAACGATGTCCGAGTATTTGGCATTGGTGGTGATGAAGTGGCCGTTTGTGACGACGAACTCCACATTCTTATGCACGTCGATGCCGTAGGACTGGCCGTCACGGGTCTGAAGCGTGGCCCCCATGCCGTGGTAAATCATTTGAATATTGATGTCACGCTTATCATTGTATCCGGCGGTGTATTCACCGTTTTGAATCGCTTTCCACATCTCTGCGTGGACGATGCTTTCACCGACTTCGTTCTCCGCACCTCCGGGTACGCCGCTTCCGCCACCCATCACGAGACGGTGTCCGCCGTTACCGGTACCGAAGTGACAGCTTACCCCCGTCATGCGTCCCGGTTTTGCCATATGGCCCGTCATCGCACCGAAGGTCATGAACATCTGTGGCCACGAATCGGAATTCTTAATCCGTGCCGGTGCCCAGCCCGTTAAAAGGGCGACGCGGTTCGTACTGCCGATTTCCCGTGCGATCCGTTTAATGACGGTTTCGTCCACACCAGAAATGGCACTGGCCCATGCAGCGTCTTTCGGTTCCCCGTCGTGGGTGCCCAGCACATAGTCCTTGAAGTTCTGCTTTTCATCGGCGCCTTCCGGCATCATGTCCTGGTCAAAACCGACGGAACACTTCTTCAGGAAGTCCCAGTCAATCAAAGGATTATCATCCGGATCATCTTCGGTGATGATCGTATGCGCCATGCCGAGCATCAATGCGTGGTCGGTTCCTACGTGAACCGGTACCCATTCATCGCCCAACAGTTCTGCAGATTCCGAGTACATCGGATCGATGACGATGAAGCGAGCGCCTGCTTTTTTAGCCTGAAGGAAATTGTACGTCGGAGATCCCGGTGAACTCCAGGCCGGATTCAGTCCCCAGAGCACGATGAGCTGTGAATTCCTGAGATCCATCCGGTCATTGATGCTGTGCTCAAAGTAGCCTTCCTGCAGTCCGAAATAGGATGGACCCCAGCGCCATGAACCCCAGGACGTCGTGCCCCATGTGCCCACGTGGCCGCCGACGAGGTTCAATGCCCGGCTGATGTCACCGCCAGTGACGAGAATGGAGCGGTTATCATACTTGCCTTTGATCCGTTCAATTTCTGAAGCAACGATATCTGTCGCCTCATCCCAACTGATGCGCTCCCACTCATCTTCACCGCGAAGGGCCTTATCACCGCCACCTGGCTCCCAGTGCTTTCGTTTCATCGGATACTTGAGACGGTCCACGCCGTATACTTGCTGACGCTGGGAGCGTCCTCGTACACAGGCGCGCTGCTGCGGATTATCCGCACTGTCTTCTCGTGTGTCGTCCGTTTTCACCCGCTGCACCACACCGTCGACGACATGCGCCTTTAAGAGACAGCGTCCACCGCAGTTATGCCAGCACGCTGCCGGGATCCATTCACCTTCTTTGTCCCGAAGTTCTTCAGCCTGAACGGCGGAGAGCTTCTGCAACCCTTTTGATGTGACTGGCACCATGGCACCAGCGGTTACTGCCGCCCCGGTGCCGAGAAATGCCCGCCGGCTGATTTTGAAATCCTTCACCTTACTGAATAGTTCAAACATCTTACCGTCACCTCCACATTATTCTGATTGTTGAAATGCCTGATACAAATTGTCCTGCAGTTTCCGGTCGAGGGTTAACCATCCTTCCAACAGGTCGGCGCACCCTTCATAAAACAGCGTATCTGAAGCTTCCCGGATATCTTTTGTGAACGGTGCGATCCAGGAATGCAGGTGCTGTTCGAGGAAAATGATCTGATCTTGCAAGATGGTTTTTGCCTGAGCTGGATTGTCCTTGAATGATTTTGTGAAATCTTTCACTAAATCACTCATAAAATCAAGCTCAAAACCGATGTGGTCCTCAGCTTCCTGTCCCGTCCTTGCCACTTGATGGCCGTACTTCGCATATGCTTTACGAACCTGTACAGTCTCTTCTTGAAACAGCATGCGGCCGTCATGGCGGTACGCCGATGCCCAAGGTGGTGCGGGTAATTCAAACGGTCCGATAAACATCCGGGTATAGTCCCAGTGAATCGCTTCGAATGAATCCATCGGTTCCTTCTCCCATTCCGTTATGGCGAGACGGATCTTTTGAATCCCGCTGTTCATCAACTTCTCTTCCTCCACGAGAGGAAACTGCTCTCCTTTTATTAATTGCTGAATAAATTCAAACTGCTCTTCTGTCGGTTCGGCTATGAACAACTGTGTCAACCATTCATAGTAGAACTGCCTGACTTCCTGAACATCTTCAATCATCTCTTCGTTGACGGATGGATGAAGCGTAACCAATTCATCAACCCCTTTCTCTAAGTGCTTAAGTCAAGTGTATACGACTGCGTTTCGAATTGATTCAGACGAAAGTGAAAATCTGCAAATAGAATTTTGTACAGGATGACAAGGAACCTGTGACGAATTGGTGACCATAAAGAAAACTAAGGCTTATCGCCAAGGTTAAATGGCGAAAGCCTTAGTTGCACTTATACTATATTCCTTTACCAAAGTTAAACTTTCCTAAAGTACAAAAAGACCCTTTCCGGAACGGAAAAGGCATCATTCGTCTGACAGGAAATAGCGAATTTTGGGTTTCGGCAACGTCACTCTCGTAGAAGGGTCCGTATAGGTCCGGGTAATTCCCGCTTCCGCAAGGGTCTGCCAATCCGCTGATGAACCAAGAGGTGCTCTTTCCATGTCCCCAAAGAGCAATGCCCCGGACGTGCAGGCTTCCACGCAGGCAGGCTCCTGGCCGTTTTCCCGGCGATCTGTGCAAAGCTCACACTTCTTCGCTTTCAACCCGCTGATCGTCGTCTCGATCCGGATCATCTGAAACGGACAGACGGCTTCACACTTTCCGCATCCGTCGCAGAGACTGTCATCAATGACAACGGCACCGTCGCGTCTTTTGGAGAAAGCGTGTTTCAAGCAGACACGCATGCATTCCGGCGAACTGCAATGATGGCAGCTAAACGACAGATAAAAACTGTCTAAATCATTTCGTACAGCACGAAAAGCCTTTGAGGTGCGGCTGCGATTTTCGTTTGTACAGGCAGACACGCAGGCAAAGCAACCCACACAGCGGTCGGTTTTCAGATAGAAGGCCAGTTGTTTCATAAAAGTCTCCTCCCTGCTTTTATCATGCTTGCCCGGTTATCATAAAAGGATGTTGAATTCATCTTCTTCATCTCCGTGGAGTGACGTTCTTTCATCAGCTGATTCACCGGATCCTCCCCGCCCTGGCGCATGATCAGAATGCCGTCTGCGATCGTTTTGTCCCGTTTCACATGTCTTCTGACCTCCCCGGCATCGTTGAATATCAGCACCGGATCACCGTCTTGGAGTCCCTCTTTTTCAGCAACCCTTTCTGACATCGCCACTTCGTTCCGGTGCAGGTGATCCGGCATGATCATCCCCGTCTCAAACTGGGAATGGATGTGCAGGAGCGATTGCGCCGTGATGACTTGAAAGT
Source organism: Salisediminibacterium beveridgei (assembly GCF_001721685.1). GTDB lineage: Bacteria > Bacillota > Bacilli > Bacillales > Salisediminibacteriaceae > Salisediminibacterium > Salisediminibacterium beveridgei. The sequence goes on from NZ_CP012502.1 coordinate 2,379,759, forward strand.
CATAGGGTTCATTGCCTGTTCGGTGCTGAAAAAAACCGTTCAGAAAACTGCAGTTTTTTTCGTTGTGATGCCGAAAGGACCGTTTTTCCTTAACCTTTTCTGATTTCAGCTGCAACGGGCTGAAGCGAAGGGCCATCGCGTCTTTTAACTCCGGTTGCAGGTCGCTCAAAACGGCTGCCACTTGCTTAATCCAGCTCAATTCTGTCAGATCTTCCGGAAATGCGCTGATCCCCGGTCGTCGTTCGTTCATTGCTTCTGATACGCCTCGGGCGATGCTCAGGTCACTTCGGCTCTCATGATAGGGTGTGATCGCGGGTTCGTTCAAAGAAAGCCAGCTGTTCCAGTAACTGACGTGAAGATCATACTGCTCAAAGTGACTCGTCACCGGTAAAATCAGATCTGCATACATCGCCGTTTTCGTCATCGTCAATTCACTGACAACGAGAAACGGAACGGAATCAAGCAGTTCCTTCCAGGCTTCCACCGATTCGTCTTGACTGAGCGGGTTGCGGTTAAAAATCCACAAGAGATCGAGCGGTTCCTCCTGAAACTGAAGGCAGGTTTCAGCGAAACGATTGTACGACAATCCCCGTGATCCCGGACTCTTCCCCGGTGTCAGTTCATGATCGACCCTGTCGTGAAACGTGAAAAATCCAGGATGAATGTAAAACACGGGCCGCTTTTGAAGGGTAGCATTTTCTGTCAGTATCGCCAGGGCATCCACCATTCTCACACTCTTGTCACCAAAGGCGTAGCGCTGCATCCCGAAGCCGATCCAGGTGGCGACCGTCCCCGGATTCTGATAGGCCGTTACCAATGCCAGCAGCGCCTCTTCGCCAATGCCCGTCTCGCTTAACAGCTGATTGACGTCTGCCTGGTTAAGATCCCGTTGGAATACGTCAAAGCCTTCGATCGTTTCCGGTTCGATGAGGGCGTTTTGTTCACTGAGGTGCTTGATCAGTAAAGCGGCAAGGGCTGCGTCAGATCCGGGCTTTATCTGGATATAGATATCCGCCACTTTCGCCGTAGGGGTAAATACCGGATCGATGACAATCAACACGGCACCTTGATCCCTGGCTGTATGAATGAACTTCATCTGATGGATATTTGTCACGGCAGGGTTCGCGCCCCAGATGACAATACAGTCTGCGTCTGCCATCGTTACCGGTTCATGATAAGGAATGCCGCCCCGTTGCCGTTCAAGGGCCAGTTTCCCGGTTCCAAGACATGGATTGCCAACAGAATACGTGTGGTCACCGAGGTACGAGAAAAAGCCCTGCATGGCGTGCTGCAAGAAGCCGAGGTTCCCAGAGAAGGTATTGTATCCGACAGAGCGAAACGTACCGCGTCGATCAAAACTTTCGATCAGCTTGTCGGCGACTGTCGAACAGGCTTCTTCCCAGGAAATACGTTCCCATTTCTCCTCGCCCCGTTCACCTTTACGTCGCAATGGATACTTCAGACGGTTCTCCGCATACACAAACTCCGGATACTGATACCCTTTCGCACAGAGTTTGCCTCTTGAAAATCCGTGCTTCGGATCTCCTGTGACCTTAATGAGACGGTCATTTTTGACATGAGCAATCATGCTGCAGGACGAATAACAGTTTCGTGGACATGTCGTACGCGTAAACCGCTCGCGATGATTCGTCTGACCCATGTTACCGCCTCCTCTCAGAGAGATCCACCCGGTTCAAAGACTCGATATGAAACGCTACGACAAAGTTCATGACAACCGATAAGTCGCTGAGGTCAATCTGCAACAGTTCTTCAATCTTCCTGAGCCGGTACCGGATCGTATTGCGGTGCACGAACATCGACTGGGCGGTCTGTGAGACGTCCATGTTGTTGGACACATACGCTTTTAAAGCGAGCGAGAGTTCTGCCTCGGTCTTACGGTCATGTTCATTCAAGACATCCATTGTATCGTGGTAAAATTCAGCCAGCTCCGTCGGATCGTGGGAATAGAGGATCTTCAGTAAGCCGATGTCCTGAAAAAAAGATACGTTCTCGCCGGTTTCATGGATGCCGATATCCCGCGCCATTTTCGCTTCCTGATAGGAACGGAAGTAATCAACGCCCCGCTGACACGGGCGTCCGACCCCCGTAAACAGGACTCGGTCATGCAGGAATTCCCTGGCGGAGTCGAGGAGCGTATTTATCAGTGTACGGATTTCCTTTTCCCGCTTGCCGCTTCCCTCCGTTTCCTTCACCGGCATAAAGACGATGAGTTCGTCACGCTTATGCAAAATCATGCCCTTGTTGAGGCGTCTCACGAGATCCGTTTCCCATTGGCGCAAAAGCCGTTCGAGCAGTCCTTCATCCCCAAGATGAGGGTCGTATGCCTGCAATTGAAAAGACAGAATGGTGTGGGGTACGGATAAATCCCACTCCCAGGTCTTCGCCGCTGAGCGTACGGTGTTCTCATCTTTCACATTGCCATATAACAAATCAAACAAAAACGCATTTTTCCAACGGCGTCCCTGCTGCAGGAGTTCCTGATTCTTCTTTTGCTCCACTTTCACCGCCATGGCGAGGTCCGGCAAAATGGCGTTCACCATGTTCAGGTTCACCTCAGCCATTTGCACCCGGTCAAGGTAGAGGTAGCCGCAGACTTCGTCACCTGCAGTCAGATCAAACCGCTCCGCTTCCCATTGAAACTGCATGCGGCGATCGAGAACGATCGATGGTGAACCGTCGAGGACGTCGATTAATTCTGTGTTCCGGTTGGACGCATACCCGCCTTTTACTGCAAGCGGTGTGAAAATGTCATCCGTCATCACCGCGCGAACGTCGAACCAACGGCAAAAAGCCTCCAGTAATCCTGCAACTCCTTTTCCGGAGGCAAGGATTTCCAGGAGTTCCTGTCGGTATTGACTCGTTTCTGACGCTGTCGTTTCATTGATATGATTCATCACACATCACCTGATTTCACTTCATTAACCCAATTATCGCAGATTTCCTGACATGAAATCCCGCTTGATTCGCACAAATTGATGACAATGTTCGACAAAATATTTCGAAAACTAGGCTTGTCGCCAAGCTTTACTGGCGAAAGCCTTCGTTGCGTTTACACTTCAATCCTTTAGCGAACGTACACAGTCCTATGAAGTGTCATAGAAACGTGACCCTCCGCATCAGGAAGGGTCACGCTTATGGAGCATTCCTTATCAAATGCGTTCCATCGATCGTGTCGTCACCACCGGAATGCCTGATCCAGAGACATGATCCACGACGATTTCCCCGCAGGCCACCGGAGCCACGAGTTCGATCTCATTGAGTTCAGCCATGCAGTTCATGATGTCCCCTTTTGGAATGGGTTCGAGGGTTTTGACCGGAATCCGGCATAAATGACTGCCTTTGATTTTCACCGTTGTCGTCACCATTCGCAGCGGGTTAGTCAGCTCATCGATGGCGTATTTCTCGCCGCGTTTGCAGGTGTTTCCATTCACTTCATAGGACGTCTGATCGCCTTTTTTTGTCACCGTCACTTCCAGACGGCACCCGATCGGACACGTGATACAGGTTAATTCATGCACTGTCATGATAACACCGCCTCCTCTTGTTCAATCGCGATGGAAATTTCGCCTGCTGTGATTTTTTCCAGGTCCTTTGCTTTCAATAAGACAGACTCCATCTCGGCCGGGACCATATGCCGCTTCTTGACGGATTTGATTCGTGTTCCGTTGTTCATCAATACGATGCGCACATTCTCATAAACCGCATCGGTTCGGAACATGAGCGTCAACTTGTTGCCGTCAATGTTGTTTGGTTCAATGAACTGCGGCACCACATAGCGGACACCGCTTGACGGGGTGGTAGACAACGTTCCACTTCCTGATGTCAGCTCATCTTTCACATAACGGGCGGCACTGCGACCGGCACGGCAGCTTTCTTCCGTGACCCAGTCGACCAGGTCATGCACATGGACCACGTTTCCGCAGGCAAAGATGCCGGGGATTGATGTTTCCATGGATTCATTGACATCCGGTCCGTTCGTCAATGGGTTTAGCGTGATGTTCGCTTTTTTGGAGAGTTCGTTTTCAGGAATCAGACCGACGGACAACAGCAGCGTATCGCAAGCAATGGTCTTTTCCGTTCCCGGGACGAGCTGCATGGCTTCGTCCACCTGCTGAATGACGATTTCCTCGACCCGCTCTTTGCCCCTGACTTCAGTGACGGTGTGACTGAGTAGTAAGGGAATGTCAAAATCATTCAGGCACTGTACAATATTGCGGGCCAGACCGCCGGAATACGGCATCAGTTCCACCACTGCATGCACATTCGCGCCTTCCAAGGTCATCCGCCGGGCCATGACGAGTCCGATGTCCCCCGAGCCGACGATGACGACGTCTTTTCCGACCATATAGCCTTCCATATTGACAAACCGCTGGGCAGTGCCTGCGGTGAACACGCCTGACGCCCGGGTACCGGGGATATTGATCGCGCCCCGGGTCCGCTCGAGGCAACCCATTGCAAGCACGATGGCCTTCGCTTCGATCTGCATTAATCCGTCAGTTGTATTGACTGCGGTCACGAGCTTTTCTTCCGTAATATCAAGCACCATCGTATCGAGTTTATAGTCGATATTCTCTTCTTTCAGCTGGTTGATGAATCGTTCCGCGTATTCCGGGCCGGTCAATTCCTCCTTGAACCGGTGCAGACCGAAGCCGTTATGAATGCACTGCTGTAAAATACCACCCAGTTCGCGGTCCCGCTCGAGAACCAGAATCGAGTCTACACCATTTTCCTTCGCTTCGATTGCAGCAGCAAGTCCTGCAGGACCGCCGCCAATCACGACCAAATCTACTTTCACAGTCAACCCCTCCTTTTATTCTGAAGCTACCGATTGTTTTGACGTTTCACGCTGCACTTCCTTCGTTTTGCCGGTCAGAATATAGGAATCCTGTCCATCTTTCACGATCTCAGTGATATCACGATTCAGCTCTCTGGCAAGGATCTCCATGACCCGCGGCGAACAGAATCCGCCCTGACAGCGCCCTGCACCTGCGCGGATGCGCCGTTTCACACCGTCGAGTGTCTCAGCCCCTGCGTAGCGGTAGATCATGTCGACGATATCGCCTTCAGTAATCGATTCACAGCGGCAAATCACCCGGCCGAACCGCTCATCTTCTTCTAACATGGTCTGCATTTGGGTTCGCGTTGCCTCCATGAACCGTTTCACCGGTCGTCTCGTGGGATTGAACATTCGGTTCTCTTCTTGATCAGGAACGTGTGCTGAAATCAGGGTAACGATCTCTTCAGCAATGGCCGGCGCAGCAGTAAGCCCTGGGGAATCGATGGCGGCGGCACTGATAAATCCTGGGAACTGCCTTGAATCTTCAATGATGAAATCACCGCCTGACGTCTTGGCCCGAAGACCTGTGAAAGAGGTGATCACTTTTTGAAACGGGAAGTCAGGGATGGCACGTCCGCCTTTTTCCCGGAGTTCCTTAAGTCCTTTACGGGTGGTGCGCAGATCGTCTTTTGCTTTCGGGCCTTCGGATGTGGGGCCGATCAGGTAATTCCCTTCCACCGTCGGTAAGGCAACGACGCCTTTTGTTTTCCCTTTAGGGGGCTGAAAGACGATTCGCTTTGTAAAATCCCCTGTGGATTGATCGAACAGATTATACTCTCCGGCATAGGGTAAGATATCGAACCGGGCTTCGCCGTGGATCATGGCGTCAATCTCGTCGGCGTATAACCCTGCACAGTTGACCACGGTTTTCGTCTCGATCATGCGGCTGCCAGTCTGAATCCGGTAGCCGTTCTCCGTTGTATCAATCCCGGTGACTGTCTGATTGAGACCGAGTTCCACACCGTTATCCATGGCGTTTTCCATGCAGGCAATCGCCAGTTCATACGAACCGACAATGCCCGCTGTCGGCGCATAAAGAGCTGCGATCGCATCTTGATTGATGTTTGACTCCATCGCCTGCAGTTCCTTCGCTTCGATGATTTGAAGATCCGGCACACCGTTTTGTTGTCCTTGTCTCAGCAAATGTTCCAAGTGGTTCCGATCCTCTTCTGAGAAAGCGAGCAACAGTGAACCGTTTTGCCTGTAGGGTACGTCGAGCATGCGACAGAGCATCGGGTACAGCCGGTTTCCCTCCACATTCGTCCGTGCCTTGTTCGTTCCGGGCTTGCAGTCAAAACCTGCGTGTACGATAGCGCTGTTTGCTTTCGTTGTGCCATTGGCTACATCATTGTCCTTTTCAAGCAGGAGCGTCTTCAGATTCTTTGTCGAGCAGGCTCTCGCAATCGTCGTACCGGTAATGCCTCCTCCAATAATGACAACATCATACATATCCATTCTCCCCTTTCTGAATCACGTCCACTACGGTGCGGGTAACTGATGATGAGAACGAAAAAAGACCACAGGAAACGCAGTCCAGGTCTGTTTCTCACACCCGGACGGCATCCTGTGGCCTCAGCATCTCAAGAGGACGTTTTAACTTATGTTCATCATATCACATGACTTCTGGAAGCGGTTCATCATCACACGGGGTTTCACATTTATTTCGCATTTCTGTTCGCAATATTGACACATGTCATCCCGCTCTCATGGCTGTTTTGTAACCCTCGTCACAGTCGCCGGACTGAAACTTTGCTATGATACGGATGACGTTACTATTTTCCTTTGGAGGACTCACGATGACCAGGTTCCGTTTCGCATTCATCTTTATTTTTTTCCTGCTTGTACTCATGGTTTCAGGACAATCGGTTTTTTCTGAATCGATCAGTCTGCCCCCTGAGGAGAATGAACTCCTATATTTATACGCAGATACGTGTCCGGTCTGCGTGCAGGCCAGCCCTGAAATTGAAGCCTTCGCCGAATCAGCTGCCGTGGACCTGATCCCCATTGATGTGCAGGATCCCGGCAATCAGGACCTCGTTGCCGGCATCTATGATGCGTATGACATTACGCACCGGGTCGTCCCGACATTTGTGCTGAACGATACCGTCATGCAAGGCTTCGACGGCGGGGCGGATGAACCGTTCGCTGTACTGAAGGAAGCAACGGTTGAAACCGGGCAGGGAGAGATCTGCAGTGAAACCGCGGAGAACAAGAATGCAGAATGCAGCGACACAGCGCCTGACACGACCGACCAGGCCGGACAGAACCTGCTCGGCTTGACGGGGACAACGGTGACGATCGGGCTCACTGACGGGTTCAACCCCTGTTCCTTATGGGCGCTCATGTTTCTCATGTCGATGGTGTTGCGGTTGAAAGACCCAAAGGCTGTCTACCTGACCGGAGCGGTGTTCATTTTGACCATCACAGCGATCTACGGGCTCTTTATCGCCGGGACGTTTGCGATTGTAACGAACATTCTCACCGTCACGTGGCTCAGAGTCATGATCTTTTTACTTGCGGCCGCGTTTGCCCTTATCAATATCCGGGATTATTTTTCCGGGAAAGAGGACTTGACGCTCGCGATCTCCGATACGAATAAAAAGCGCTGGATTCATTTCAGCCGCGGCCGTTTGAACCAGGCGACGAGCCCGTGGAAACTTGCCATGGCTGCAGTGACGATCGGGCTGTTCGCTTCCGTGATTGAACTGCCCTGCACCGCCGGTTACCCGATTGTCTGGAACGGACTGATGGCTTCTGCAGGCGTCGGTGGTCTGCAGTATATGAGCTTGCTCAGTCTGTATTTGATGATGTATGTCCTGGTTGAAGTGGTGATTCTTCTGTTGATCGGGCGCTCCATGCAAAAGATGAGCATGACGAATGGCCTCGCCAAAACCATGAAGCTTGTCAGTGGCACGCTCATGCTGTATCTTGCCGTGCTCCTTCTCAGTGGACCAGAGGCCATGAACAATATGACGCTTTTGACGGGTGGAAGCCTTGTGGTGATTGCCTTGACCCTTTTGTATGTGTATCTGGCCCGAAGAAGAGCTTGACGTTGTTATTTCAATGAATAGCCGCCGTCCACGACCAGTTCTGTACCGTTGATGTAAGATGCATCGTCCGACGCGAGAAAACGGACGGCGTTGACGATTTCGCCTGGCTCTGCGTAAGACCCGCGCGGTGCGTCTTTGGCTGCTTTTTCAAAGGCTTCCTGGCTCCCGTATGCTTTCATAGAGAGTTCGGTTGCCGCCGGTCCCGGGGATATGGCATTGACCCGGACACCCATTTTGGCAAAGCGGAGTGCAGTACTTTGCGTCATCGCGACAATGGCGGCTTTTGTCCCGCTGTAGGCCGGCAGCATCGGGTTCACTTTGTCATTGCCGAGAATCGCTGCGTTATTGACGATAACGCCACTCTTTTGCTTTTGCATCGCGTTCAGAGCGTACTTCATATACAGGAAATACGCTGTCTGATTCGTGGCAATCAGTTCGTCCCAGTCCGCTTCTTTCACCCGGTTCAAGGGACCTGTGCCAAGTGACAGGACGCCTGCGTTATTAAAGAGAATGTCAATCCGTCCTTCTGCTTCGAGAATCTCTGCCATGCAGCTCGCAATTTGTTCACGGTTCGTGTTATCCACCTGATGAAAGATCACGTTCCCGTCAGTGGCCTTTTCCGTGTCGTTTCCTTCTTTTTCGCGGCGGCCGGTGAAATGCACGGTTGCCCCCCGCTCAGCAAACTGTTTGACAGCTTCACGGCCGATGCCGGAGGTTCCTCCGTTAATGACGACGATCTGGTCTTTGAAATCATTCATTGTCTGTTGCCCCTCTCTTTTTGTCGATGATGTATGCCGTTCTTTTCCCGCTTATGAAGCGTGGAAAACCCAATGACGTTGACGAGTGAGCAACCATCATGTATTCTCATATATATAGACCGATTGTTATACTAATTGAACGAGGTGAACGTATGGCGAGCATGACCGCTTCCAAAACGATCTTGATCGACACCGCTGCCCGTCTTTTCCAGACCCAGGGATATCACGGAACCGGCCTCAATCAGATCATCCGTGAGAGCGGGGCACCGAAAGGATCACTGTATTATTATTTTCCGGATGGGAAAGAACAGCTCGCCGTGGCAGCCATTGAGAGAACGGTCGGCGTCGTTAGTGAACGGATCTTTACAGGTATGGCGGTCAACACGGATGACCCCGTGACCTTGCTTCAGGGGTTTATTCATCATCTGGCGAACAGTTATGATGAAGGGCAGCATCAGGCCGGCCTCCCTGTAGCAGCTGTTGCTTTGGAGATGGCAGATCAGAGTGAATCGATCCGGGAAGCTTGCCTCAAGGCCTACACGCAGTGGCATGACCTATTGGCGCAGCAACTGATGCAATCCGGTCTGACGGATGAAACGGCCAAAGCACTCGCAGCCACCGTCAATGCGCTTGTCGAAGGCGCTTTTATTACGGTACGGCTGAAAGGCCACGCTGAACCCCTTCGACAAATGGCTGAGGTGATCCCAGCACTTGTGAGAGGCATCGACGGCTGAAGGGGCCGTTTTCTTTTCCTTCAGATTATATAGACTGGTCTACAAATTATAAGGAGTGATCGATGTGAATCACCGCGTTTTTGTCACCGGAGCAACAGGGAATATCGGCAACTTTGTAGTGGACGACCTGCTTGAAAAAGGCGTATCTGTCAGGGTGGGGATACGTGATCCGAAGAGGAAGGGCTATACGTTTAAGGAAAAAGAAGTTGAGGTGGTCCCGTTCGATTTCTTCGACAACAGTACTTTCAATGAGGGGCTTGAAGAGATTGACGGCATCTTCCTCATGCGCCCACCGCAACTGGCTATGCCGGAAAAGGATATGTTGCCGTTTATTACCGCTGCCAAAGAAGCGGGTGTCAAACAGATCGTCTTCGTCTCTCTTCTCGGCGTAGAGAAGAACCCCGTCGTTCCCCACCGGAAGATCGAAACACTGATCCGGGAGTCGGGGATGGGTTACACCTTTTTGCGACCGTCGTTCTTCATGCAGAACTTAAATACCACCCATCAAAAGGACATTGCGGAAAAAGGGATCCTCGATGTGCCTGTTGGTAAGGCGTTGACGAGTTTCATCGATACCCGGGACATTGCCAGTGTTGCAGCGGTTTGTCTGACCGATGTAAACCACGTGAATCAGGCATACACGCTTACAGGCAACCGCGCCATCAGCTACAGGGAAGTCGCGGATATCTTGAGCCGTGTCCTCGGACATTCTGTCATTTACGCGCCGAAGAATCCGCTGGCCTTTCGAAGCCGTTTAATCCGGGAAGAAACACCGAAAGCATTCGCGAACGTCATGACGCTCCTTTACCTCATGACCTGGGCAGGAACGGCAAAGAGCATAACCGGTGAGGTTGAAAGGATTCTTAAGCGTCAGCCGATCAGCTTCGAGCAATACGCAGAGGATTACAAAGAAGCTTGGCTGAACGCATGATGTTTGATCGTTTTTGCGACCATTTACGATCCATTTCCGATGCACTGATACCCAAATCGGGAGAAAATCGGTTGCATTTGTTGTACCGATTCATGAACTGGTCGTGTTTTTATCCGTGACGGTATTTGATCATCAAAAGTGGGCTCTTGTTCATCAATCGTCGGACGCTGTTCATCACCCCAGCGGTTTTGATCATCAATCATTGCGTTCTGCTCATCAAAAGTGAGGCCTTGTTCATCAAAACAGCAAATCCGCACAGTACTGATATCGATGTTATGTATATAAACACGAAGACCCGGGATATGCTGATCCCAGGTCTTCGTTTTAGCTATTCATCGTGATGATCGGTGGAAAACTTAATTCTGCTTACTGTGCTCCAGATGGAAAACACGCTTATCAAGCTCCGACAGCTTGTTGTTTACATAGCTTGTTTCCACATCTGAGCGCTTTTGATTTGTCCGAAGCAGCATCAGAATATCCTCAGTTTGTGTCAGTTCGATGCGCTGAATTGACTTATCCATATTCACCATCAACTCTTTCATCGAAACCATGTCACTCTCCACATGTGTCAGGCGACTGTCCATACTGACCATGTGTTCTTTCATTTGTCCCATGTCAGTTTCCAAATGGGATAATCGTCCGTCAACATGATCCACTTTTTCTTCAACATGAGATAGTCGATGATCGATTTGATCCACTTTCGTTTCAATGGAGCTTAAGCGATGATCCATCTTTGATACTGATGCTTCCACTGCACCAAGGCGTTGATCCATCTGCGACACTGATGCTTCCACTACACCAAGGCGTTGATCCATCTGTGAAACCGTTACTTCCACTGCACCAAGGCGTTGATCCATCTGCGAAACCGATGTCTTCACCTCATTCAGACCATCCTCCATGCTATCCATACGTTGTTCCATCCGGTCAAAACGTTCATCCATCTTATCAAGACGTTTATCCATCTTCACCAGCATCGATAAGATTTGCTCTTCCATCCCGATCACTCCATTCCATTTGATTATAAACGAATACAGATCACCTTGCATGATACAAAAGCAGCTTTTTGATGTCCTCCTTTATCAATTGTACCCGTCATTTCCTCTCAGGATCTTTCCTTTCCTGGTCCTGCCAAATGTTTCGAAGTGGGGATGCATACCGGAATGGAGTCTTGCCACTGAGCGAATCCAACACATTCATCAACCTCTCCATCACGGCCGATCAGGTTACTTTAATTATACAAAAACGAACGTATATTCGTAAAAAATGGAGAGCATATCAGGATTTCATGATCCGTACGGTACATGATCAGCATGAGCCTGAAATCCATGATTCACGATCGTTCTCCACAAATGTTTGTCGAACCGAAACGGCCCTGCTTCTTTTACATACAAGACAACTTCCTGCGTAATCTGAAATTCAATGACATAATCCGGGCCGCTTGCCAAACGGAAGTGATAAATCGGTAAAGGCTCTTTAACGAAAACATACGTCAGTGACCACTTCCCGTATTGCTGTGACATGCCTCGCTCAATTCTTCTGACGGATCGTTCAACGACCTCGGCATCTGTGGCCATTTTGTTTCCCATATAATTTGCATAACTCACCGTGCAACACTCCTTCTGGTTTATTGCAACCATCAAGATCGTTCATTGGAGATAAGCGGGTGCCTCCTTTCTGTTCGATTCAAGCACAAAAAAGCCCCCATTCACCGAGTGATCGGTGAACAGGAGCCTGCGCTCATATTCCGTCATCACTCATCACCCAGACGGACGGATCCGTCTGCTGGTCGGGGCACCTTCGCCAATATATGGCCAGGTTGCCGTGGAGTCATTGAGCCAGTTCTCTCGTCCACTCTTGATAATTGCTGATTTCAGTATAGCACGAAACAATTCGTTTTGGTAGCACTGTGGTTACGATTCTGATGATCGTTTGCCAAGTTCAGTTTCCAGCATGTAGAACGCATTGCTGTCGTTTTCGATGCGCTTGATCTTCTGGATGATCCCGTCGAATGACGCTTCTTCTTCCACCTGCTCGTCAATGAACCAGTTCAGGAATGTCATGGTTGCGTGTTCCCGCTCATCGAGGGCCATATCGGCCAGTTTATAGATCTGTTTTGTGACTTCTTTTTCATGCTCAAGTGACTTTTCAAACGTATCAAGAATTGATGTGAATTTGTTGTTCGGTTCCGGAAGCGCCTGAATCGATGCTTCTTCACCCATATCCACGATAAAGTTGTAAAATTTCATCGCATGTTCCCGTTCTTCTTCAGCCTGGGCCAAAAAGAAATTCGCAAACCCGTCAAAGCTTTCATTTGAGCAATACGCTGCGGTCGCCAAATACACATGGGCCGCATTAAACTCGTTGTTCATCTGATCGTTCAAACCTTTTGCAAGCTTTTTACTCATCATGTTCAATCGCTCCTTTTTCATAAAGAATTATTTTTAGATGACACTAATTATCATGATAACAATTATAATCATAACACGTTTAACACGCCTCAACAAATGGAGGGGAATTTTACTAGATGGTCGAATTACACTAATTAAAGGATGGAGGGGACTTATGATGAGACAACCCAGGGTTATTTATACAGAAGAACAGCTTTATGAACGGGAGGATGCTCTGATCGAAAAGGAAAATCAAGATCTTCCCTATCCGCTTTTTCACAAGTGGATCGAGCTGTATGAAGATTTTTTCACATTATACAGGTCCGATGATCATTTCAAGGATGAAAAAGAGGCCGTTCGAAAAAAGCTTGTACGCTATTTACTTGAATACGGACTCTATTTGAAGTCCTCATTAAAGAAAGAGCACCAGCTGGCTGCTTCGCAATTACAAAAGGTTCTCAAGTATGACAAAAACAATCCAGTGGCATTATACCGGCTTGGTTTTCTGCATTACAGGGAGAATGCTTTTCACGAGTCGATTCGTTATTTCAATGACAGCCTTGACCAAAGTCAAACTCATGATAAACAGCAATGGCCGTTAAATGACAGGCAATCGGAATTAGCCTCTCTTTATCTTCTCAGCAGTATGATTCACCTTCGGGATCAATTAAATCCAGGTAACTCTCTGACTGACGATTCTGGCGTCGAGGGGTATGAATTGGCAACTGATATTGAAGATGTGATCAGCAGAAAAGAATATCGTGCTTTCACTAAAAAACGGGAATGGTTGTGTAACTATGAATCTTGTCTGGATGAATTTAATCAGGCCCTTGGTACCGATCTTCTCGTATTGTTCTTTGACCTTGAGTCCACTTTCGTCCAGTACCGTCACAATCGAGTTCAGATTCATATCGATTATGCGCGTCTGTTAAAAATACTGATGGAAGAGAGCTACCCTCACCAACCCTTGGGAGCCGAGGAGATCCCTCATATCTTCCCCAAACATGTTGATAATAATACGAATATACAAAAGGCGGGGAGAGTTCGCCGGTTCTTAAGGACACAACTGGGGATTGAAGATGTGATTTTGCCAGGTGGAAAATCCGGCACATACACAAGGTATTATTTCAACGACACTTATGATTGCCTGATCCTTTCTCGTTCGGATTTTTAAACCATTTACCGATGACAGTGCTGTCATCGCCCCATGAGATAATTGAGTTATCAAAAGTAAGGGGTGATGACTCATGAAACAACTCGAACAGCAGTTGCAATCTTATGGGTTTATGGTGCGGGTCAATGATGAGGGCATTCTGGATATGCGGGAAGAATCCGAGGTCAATCGATTATTTTTCAATCAGATCATCAGTCAGTCCGGGCTTGGACATGCAGTCGACAGCCAGCACAAATGCTTCACACTCAGTGAGCAATCCGAATTGGAGAAGGCAATAAAACAAGCTTTCAACTGGTCTTATCGGGGCAATCATGAAAACTCGTATCTTTTTGAAACCGCTGACGATGTGATGTTGGAGCATCTGGATTTTTCCATTGCAGGCCTTGTCAGACAGTTGAACCGTCTCGGTCTCACAACCAGCATGAGCTGTGAAGGACATTCATCCTGGTTACCTCACATCCGATTCGTATCGGAAGAGATTGCAGATCGTGCGATCCCATTCCTGCAGGCTGCCGGTATCTATGCAAAAAAATCAGAGCAGAACCATTTGAAAATCGAACTCCTGTCAAATGACCAACAAGTATTTCTCGATGCCGGTTTGTACCTCGCACAGTTGCAGCCTGATGATGTACCAGCTTCAAGAAAATCACTCATGCAAGAGAGATTGGAACAGCGTCTCCGGGAAGTACTTGCCATACCGGGTGTCAGTGGTGATGAAGGTCAAATTCGCACCTATGTTATGGCAGCTTTGAAAAGATTGACTTCAGACGTCAAAGTGGATGATTACGGAAACGTATTAGGGTCTATCCATTACGGAGAAAAACCGTCTCGTCCTGTCATATTGGTGAATGCACACCTGGACATAGTCAGAGAACTGGTCCCCTCGCGCAAAGTCGTTGAAACCGATGACATCTGGAGCAGTAATCTTGGTATTCTTGGGGCTGATGACCGCGCTGGAGTTGCGATCATTCTGGAAGCCCTTGGTCGTGTCAAACAAATTCTCAAGGCCAGCGGAACCATTAAAGTCATCTTCACTGTCGAGGAAGAAATTGGACTCCGCGGGGCGAAAGCAGTTGATCCCTCTTTCCTTCGTGATGTGGATGCTGCGATCGTCATCGACCGGCGGGGGAACTCCGACATCGTTACAGGGAACAGCTTCGGCGACGTCTTTTGTGATGATGAATATGGGAAGTGGATTGAATCAGTTGCCTGCATACACGGGCACACAGGTTGGCGCTGTGTCCCGGGTGGCAACAGCGATACCCGCATCTGGTCTTCATATGGGATCAACAGTGTCAATCTCTCAGCCGGATATCAAAATGAACACTCTTCACAGGAAACCCTGGATGTCCTTGCCGCAGGTGACACGTTGAAATTATTGACGCAATTGCTTTTGGAACAAGGGTCACTGTATCGTACCTTGATGACCATTCGCAGAAAAAAACGATCTCTTCTTAAAACCTGATGGAACACTCCGAAAGGCTTGAATCCAGCTGGATTCAAGCCTTTCTTTACTAACATCAACAGTTGCTTAAATCATTCAGCCTTTGATACATTCATCGTTTCTATCGCCGCGCAATTTTGATATTCCTGTGTTTCAGATACGTCCCCATCCGCCAGAGCCACTCCACCGGACCCATTGTGAAAACAGACAGCCAGAGTTTACTGATCATCACTTGGGCAGCAAAAAGCAGCACAACCAGGGTCGACCCGCCAACCATGCCCATCTGTTCGAACTGACCGAGACCATACCCGTAAAAGATGAACCCCATGATCACGGATTGCGTCAGGTAGTTCGTCAATGCCGTTCGGCCCGGGTACGTCAGCCAGAGAAAGATCCCTCCACCATTGAAACGGTGATAGAGGAGAATAAAGAAGGCAATGATTCCGATCCCGAAAATCGGTCCCCCGAACATGTAACTGTAATACGTGATCGCACCGTCATCACTCAGAATCCCCGGCAACTTGGCGGCCAGTCCCACGATCAGCCCGAACAAGGCGATCATCAGCCATTGTCTGCGGCAGCTTGCAACATCCTGGATCCAGCCGCTTTTAACAAGCACGGCTCCGACAAGAAACAGACCGAGGATCTGTATGATGATCAGTGGATCTATGGACAGTTCATTGATCCGGAAAACGACAAGCTCCAGGTAGTCCCCGTTCAAGAGGATAGCACGCTCCGTTCCCTGATTCATCCAGCCTGATCCCACGCCGATGAGAGAAAGACCAAGAACGGCAACAAAGGAAAAACAACCCGCAATCCATAGCAGAAGCTTCGAAGGATTCAAATGAATCAAAAGCATCAGGATCAGACCCGTGAGCGCATAATCGATGAGGATGTCGCCGTGCCAGAGGATCACCCAGTGAAACAGACCGATTCCAAGAAGAATCAGTAACCGTCTCGTATAGGTTTTAAAAAACGACGCATCTCCCATTTGCGCCCTTTCGTACATGAGCGCGCCACCGATGCCGAAGAGGATGGCAAAGACCGGGTAAAAGCTGCCCTGGAAAAGAAGCTGAATGAGAAAATAAACAGTACTGTCGAGTGTCCCTGTGAAGGAGAGCTGCTGCTGGTTGTCGATGCCGTATTGAAACCCAAGCATATTCACCAGCAGGATGCCAAATAATGAAAATCCTCTTAAGCTGTCGATATAGTGCAGTCGGTTCATGAGATATCTCCTTCTGGGCAGGGCCGTTTACAATACGTCAGGACGAAACCTTTTCAGCATTCTTTTCCTGATAATCTTTCATTTGGTTGAACAGTTTTTCGACCATGCCGACACCGACGCGGTCGTATTTTGCCAGGATTAACAGCTCCTGTGGAAGCTGTCCCACGGTATCAATCCCATCCTCATTCAGCTGCTTCAGAAAATTCGGGATTCCTTTGAATGTTTCCCCGTTAAGCGGCAACTCTGCCAGCTGTTTTGTCATGATTAAGTATTTCGTGCGAAAGAAGAGAAACAATTCTCCAGGCCGCTCGAGCATGACCTTGCGGCGGACTTTTTCCTCTTCGATAAAGTGGTGTAATTCGTCAAAGAACTGCGTTTCGTTTCCTTCTCCGTATCGCTTCACATAGCCGGAAATCCCGTCCAGCCGAGCCGGTAATTCACTCATGATCCTTGCCTGCTGTTCTGCTCCCAGCTTGATCAGAAACCGCTCCGATTTCTCAAAACGCTGCGGCAGGAGAAATGCATCCCGGAGAAAATAGGGAACATCCAGTGAACCGTCTTGATATCGAATGGTCCTGATCGGCGTTTCTCCAGGAACAGATGGTGCAGATGGCACGGTCAGAGGCTCTCTTACAGCCGGTTCTTCCGCTTGATCCGGTTCCGGCTCTTTGGCAGCCCCGTTCTGCTGGTTGGCGGTCAGTTCATCCACCTTTTTCAGAAGCGATTCTTCAAGGCTCTTGAACCGCACTTCAAGCTCCATCGGGTCGTAGTCACCGGCACCCTGAATTTCCGGTTCCTGATACACGGGCATCTGGAACTTCAGCGGTCCCTTCCGCTCCATATACCATTTCATCAGGACATACAGGGCTTCCCAGGATTTCAGCGCCTGCGAATAGCGGAAACCCTTTGTCTGATGGGCTGCGTCGTTCCCGGCTTTCCGGATCTCGTGGACCGCATCCTGGACATCATTCGGAAACATTTTATACGACTGTAGCAGCATGATCCGATCTTTCAGCCCTGTGCAGCTGATGTCGGATATGCCTTCTTTTTTCATGATGTTCTTGATGACGCCTTCGACCATCGTCCGGGCATGGGTCAGCATCATGCGCGGGCTGGTGAACACGCTGTTTTCAAGCTCACGGGCAAGGCTTGCCAGCTCCTGATCCCATTCCTCCAGAAAACTGTAATAATAACTCCGCTCCTGCATTCAGATTACTCCCTTTCTTTCAGCAGTCTCATCAGCGTCATGGCCTCTTCATCCGTCAGCGTCATCCCTTTTCCCATCTTCGCATGCTCCGGTGCCCAATCTCTTACATCGTACTTCGGCTCCCGCTCGTTCCAGCTGATGCGGTTTAATTCTTTTCGCCAGCCTTTGGCGTTTTCAGATAGGACGCCAATATGTTCTGTGATTTCGTATTTGATCTCTGCCATTGCATTTGCCTCCTTGGAAATGGGTTCATTTACCATTTCATTATACATCTTTTACGCTGAAGCGTCATCACTGATGGCCGGCTGATATTTAAATACACCAAAGAGCATGACGGCTGCTGTGATGATGAACAAGTACAGCCCCGAGCCAGCCCCGTTCACTGCTGTCCCCATCATATCCACCTGTTTGGTCATGGCAAAGCCGATCCCGGCGACGAGGGTCAACCCTGTCAATACATAGCCTGCGATTTTGTTCACCGCCTGAAATCGGACGGCTTTGTAAAACGGGTAAATCAGCGGCAGCAAAAAGAGGTAGCCATCCTGCTGAAAACCTGATGCAGAGACAAAGCCAAGATCCGCCCAGGGCATAAAGAGCGACAGCACCGCCAAGAGCCCTCCCGCTACAATCAGTTTACCGCCCATGTCTTGTTTTGTGAAAAAATTCATTCCCATCAATCCCCTTTCATTTTATGTGATACCCCGATTGTATCCGGACCCCTGACAGGGACTGTCACGGGAATGAAAGTTCTCACAAATTTATTTTCCGGCGCGAACCGAAAAATTTATCATAAGTAATACGCAAAGAACCTGCATCAAAGTTTAAGATGCAGGTTCTTATTTTGAGCACTTTCCTTTTGTTTAAAATCACAGCGTTGCATGATACGCAGTGTTCGCAAGCAAAATCATCGTCATTAAAATAGCATTCAAAATCGGACCAAGATAAATATTGCCAGTCAACCTGAAGAAATACCTGTTGAATATTGCAGCGATTGCGAGTACTGGAACTAAGCCAATCACAACAATTGAAGACAACGATTCAGCAGGAAACCCTGCTTCTCCTGTGATAAACAGTGAGGCATAGTGATAGATCAGATAGAATACCAAACCTCCGACATACATGAAAATCGCAGTGATATAGCCTTTGATTCCATCAAATGATCGATTATTCGTATTAACATTGACAGAAAGCCCCACAACAAAATAGAAAATAAAGAACAGCGGAGCATATTTTAGCAATGCTACCAGGTGATGAACATCAAATGTCTTGACTGCAAAGGTCCATAAGCGGAAATCTGTGTTAAATATCACATCTACCAAAAATAACACGATATAACCGATGACAATTGAAATGATTGAAATCGATAGAGCAGAGAAAAGTGAACTAAGTCTCATTTTCAAACCATAATGATCGAGGGTAACGCCTTTTGGCTTATTGGAAATATAATGCCTTCCCACAAAGATCATGAGCGTAATCAAAGCAACATTCACAGCCCAATACAAGATTGGGTTCCCTGTAGGAGCGCCCAGAAATTCATTCACATCGATCAGCGTTTCCTGATTTTGAATGAGAACAAACTGGAATAATCCAATAATAAAGATGGATAGTGATGCTTTTTTAATGTGGTCATCTGATTTTTTCATCAATGAATAAATGAAACTCGATAATGTTGAAATCAGAATAATAATATTTACCAGCAGCACAATGCGCATGCCACTTTCATCCGCACTGTAAAATGAAGTGAACAACAGTGCCGGGAAAAATGCACTGAATAAGATGATTACCAGATTGGATGTTTTTTCACCTGTATTCTTCAAGTCCGGAAGTGCTTCAGGGTGTTTCACATTTACTTTCGATAAAAATGGCAGTACACTGAGCATTTTGATCGCCGGAACAAAAAGCAAAAAGAAACCGATTAATGCAGCAAATGAAAACCATTCTTTAAACATCCAGGATTGACCGGATTCACCGATTTCAACAAGATGACCATAATCTGAGAAAGCTTCATCATAAAATTCAACGACGTGTCCGGTGGTCGTCATCGAAAAATGATTCCAAGGGTGCGTTTCGTCCGGTTGATAAATGATTCTTTCGCCTCCATCAACCTGAAAAAATTGATCTGCAGATGGATCATCCGGGTTTCCTAAGAATGCCTGTGCTTCTTCAGTTTCTATATAATTTTTTTCCACAACTGGCCGCTCTTCTGCAGCAGCTTCAGGGTCAAAGAAAAATTCGTCATATGTTGCAGCAATTTTCCCTGCAGTTCTTGGCCCGTATGCATTCACGATTTCATCTAATTCATACTCTAATGAATAGATCCATTGATAGTCAGACCCCATTGTTAAATAGCTGTCAATTTTTCGGACCCCTGCTTCCTCATAAAACATTTCATCCATTATTACTGCATGAGTGGAAGAAAACCCACCCATGGAATGCCCTGAGACAGAGATCATCCCATTCCCGTCATCATCTTT